>NZ_CP123279.1:0-64379 GCF_032612255.1 Myxococcus sp. MxC21-1 | reverse complement strand
CACAGTCCCAAAGGGGACATTGTCCACATGGACGGTCACGGAAACGTCGGTCGTCGCGCCGTAGGAGTCCACGGCGCGGAACACGAGGACGTGCTCCCCTCCCGAGCCTTTGTGGTGTCCCACTGCGCTGCGAACGAATCCGCGGCCGCCAGCGTGTCAGCACCGACGCCCGGCGGCGGGTCGCGGAGCTCGAGGCGCTGCACGACACCCTGCTGCGCAGAAGCCGTGGCCGTCAGGAGAACCTGGCCCCGAACGGTCGTGCCGTCGCTAGGCGCAGAGACGCTGATAGAGGGCCCTCGGTTCGACACAATGACGTTAGCAGTCGAGGAGGTGATGTTCCCCCGCTTATCCTCGGCGACCACTTGGATGGCGAGGGGGCCATCAGGCAGTGCTGAGACGTCGAGAGTACCCGTCAGAAGTGCGGAGGTCCCCTCGATGGAGGGTTGCAGCGCCACAAGGCTGGCGGGTGCAGTGAAGCGAAACGACTGAAGGCCGCTCGCGTCAGTAGCACGGACTTCCAGCGGAGCAGTGCCGCTGACACCCGAATCCGGAGCAGGCTTGAGCCAGCTCACCTCCGGCGGGTCAACATCGATGACAGTACCGGGAGTGTTGCCGAACAGGTAGGCATCCGCAGAGGTGGACATCGCATTGACCATTGTCCGAACATCACCGAGCCGAAGGGTGGAGCGGTTCCGAGGCCCGGAAACGAACGTTGCCAGCGCTTGCGCAAGGCCAGCCCGCGCCGTCCAGGCATCAAGGGCGACCGAGCCCTGCCGAAGCGTCCCCGACGGACCAGCTCCATCGAGAACGCCGTCTGCGGCGGCGTCCGCAGCGAGGGCAGCGCCCAAGCTCGCTCCGTTGACGAGGGCAACGCTGACGCCAGCTTCTGCAGCAATTCCCGCCGCCTGCTGGGAGAGGGCGGCGAGAACGAGACCAGCCCGAGCCCCGGGCGTCATGGTGGTCACGCCCTCAACCGTCAAATCCGCAGCCGCAGTGGTACGCCAATCCACGTCGCCAAAGTGCGTGTTGACGTGGCGAAATGCCTCGGAGACGGCCTCCTCCACACCAGCGCCCTGCTGAACGTGGAAAGTGGCCAGCCCTGCCGCGATGCTCGACACCGGGGTTACTCGGATGCCCGTAACGTTCGAGCCACTGCGGTACGCGGGAAGGATTGTCACGAGCTCGCGCGCGCCCAGACTCACTGGAGTCCCACCGGCCTCGTCGGTGTAGAGGCCGGACGTTGCGACGATTGCCAGTGGTCCATTGTAGGAGCCAACCCGGATGGTGAACGCGCCGGCCTCGTCCGTCCTGGCCTCTCCAAGGCGCGTCCCACGGGAAAGACGCCCGTCCAATTTGAAGACAGTCACGGAGGCGTCGGCCACGGGGCCCTTGATGACGGTGCCAGACAGCTCGCCTTCACTGAGGCCGTCGATGGAAACCGGCGTCCCGCCACCACATGACAGTGTACCGCCGAGAAACAGCAACGCCCCAAAACGGGCGAAACACGCAAATGCAGATGAACGCAACATGCAGGACCTCCAAGAAGACAAACGCCCCCTTAGCACCAAATGGTGTAGGAGGCGCGGAAAACGATGCAACCCAATGTGGTCCGGGCCTGCCTAGAACTCGGCCTCTACGAGCACTTCAAAATCCCGGCCAGCGTCGAGGAACAGCAACTCCTGCGGTGAAGCTGCAGAGTTGCCGCTCTGGTTCAGGAGCGCGTTCCCTGCACCGCGGACTACGTCGGCCGCCGTCCCCCCCGTTACGGTATTTAGAACGGTTCCCGCCGCTCCCTTGACGACGTCCGCGCCAACATCGGCTGACGGAGCTGCTGCTGCTACACTGCGGGAGGGATGCAGGCCCGTCTTCCGCTCCTCGACGTCTAGGGCTAAGCCTTTGACCTCGTACGTCGAAAAATTGGGAAGTCGAAGCGTCGTGAAGGTGAAGAGGAAGCGGCCTGACGTGGTAGTACATCTCCCGTAGAAGCGGCTTCTCGCAGGGATGACGACAGCTCCTCCCTCGACGTGCGCCCGCACCAACTCCGCCTCCACGGGACCGTTACTGCACGCGTGGCTGTCCAGGTTCGACTTCAGCCGGACCTTGACGTGCGCGCCTAGCGGAACGCCAAGACGCAAGGGTGCACCGGTACCCGCATCACTCGCGTCCGCTCCAGTCACCTGCAACCAGGTCGGAGTGTTCCTAGGCCGCGCCACTGCCACCTTCGAGTCCGCGGAGACCTTTCCGTCGTCCGAAGGCTTCGTAACGACCTCCCCCGTCTCCGTCACCCTTGGCGCACCATACTCGCGCGCCAATGCGGCATCGATTCGGGCCGCCTCACTCCCACGAGGCGCCCTTCCGCCAGTCGGCGCCGCAGAGACAGGAGCTGCCCCGGCCGGGGCCTTGGCGACAGTGGCCTTCGGCACGGCAGCAGTTTCACCGGCTGGTGGTGACGGCGGGACGTCGACGACTGTGCCGGCTGAGAGCGGCGTAGAGCCACCATCCTGGTACGCCGTCAGGAGCGTTCGCGGTTGAGGCTGCTCTGAGGATGAAGAGCGAAGGGTGTTGACGAGGAGAAAGGCGGCCAGTGCGCCACCCGCAGCAGCCATCCACCAGGTGCGGTTGGATGCCTGAGCAGCTGGCTGCGCGGCGGCCGAAAGTTCCTCACGGATGCGGACAACCTCGCTGCTGTAGCCCTCCGGCAGGGTGACCGCAGACGTCTGTGCAACAGGCGCCTCCGGCGAAGTATACCGCACGGTCCCGCTCACAGGTGGCACCCACTGTGCGGCCGGAGCTTTCGTCGACGAAATGGGGAGGGCGGCCGGAGGTGGTGCGACTGGAGGAGTAACATCGAATCGCGCCGAGCTCGGCCGCGGCCCCACATCTGCGGCGTCCGGGAGCACGGACTCAACGGCCGAATCCCGGACGATGATGGACGGCGCTGAGGCGGAAAGCGCCGGCATGCTGTCAACCGTCAGCCGAGGAGTTGGAGTTCCGGTCCGCGCGGCACGTGCAGGGACGGACAGGGCCTCCAGCCAAGCCGCTTCGGTTGCGTTCGCCGCCAGGCAGTTGTCGATGGCTTGCGCGAACGCGCCACCGGACGGGCAACGCTTTTGAGGGTCCTTCTGCAGCAGCATCCCGACCAGGTCGTCGACGACGCTCGGCAGCGCAGGATTGATGGCGGAGGGCCGCTCAGGCTCCTGAGTCTTGATGATCCGCATCATCTCGAAGTTCGAGACCTTCTCGGAGTACGAAAACGGGAACCGCCCGGTGAGGGCCTCGTACAGGAGAATGCCCACCGCCCAGATGTCCGTCTTAGGAGTGTTTGCGAACGGAACTCCGCTCTCCATCTCCGGAGAGGCTGCATACGCGCAGTACTCGGGAGACCAGAAGGGGACCGTCCCAACCATGCTGTAGATTCGAGTGAGCGTCTGGGTGCTCAACGGCCGAGCGATGCCGAAGTCGATGATGACAGGTTCATCATCGGCAGTCCGGACAAGGATGTTCGCCGACTTGATGTCTCGGTGGAAGATATGCAGCCGATGCATCTCATCGAGAGCTGTGCCGAGAGTCCGGAAGACGCGCAGTAGCACGGTCAAGCTGGGCTGCCGCTGCTCTCGCCACTTCAGCAACGGAGCTCCGTCGACGAAGTCCATGATGAGGAATGGGTAGCCGTCCTCAGGGTCGGGCCAGATGTCGTGGCCGTGGACCTTGACGATGTTCGGATGCTCCAGGCCACCCAGAGCGGCCACTTCACGTCGCATCCGAGCCACTTCGGCGAGCCGCTCCTCCGGCGACAACTTGTCGAAGCCAGCAGCAATCTTCAGGGCATAGTCCTTGCCGCCTCGTTCAGCCAGGTAGGTAGCGCCCTGCCCACCATGGTCGATGAGCTTCTTGATTGCGTAGAACCCGACGAGGGTTCCCGGCAGGAGGTACAGAGGGTTCGGCTTGTCCATAGGGCACCTGACGTCAGAGCTCGACGTCTTCAAGAGCGACATGGCGGGAGCCACCTCGCTCGAAGAGCCGGAGGATGTATCGCTGCCCCTTCGTTTGGGCAGGCGTGCTGAAGGCGATTGTCACCTTCGTCGTCTCCCCCGGAGGCAATTCGGGAATTTCGCTTTCGACGGCATGAACCTTCGCCTCTGCTGCACCGCCGCCGCCTGCCACGCCTACCTCCGCGCGCTCAATCTGCCAGAGCTTGGCGGGATGCCGGTTCTCGACGGTCAGCACAACATAGGACTGGTTGAACAATCGGTAGGAAGCGCGCACCTGGACGTGCAGACGGGACTGCTTATCCAAATGCCGCACACTGAGGCGCTCAGCGGTGTATGCCACCGGCCGCTCGAAATCCTGCCGCGTGATGAGCGCAGCCACCTGGCGAATGCCCGCCTCAGCTGCCGTAGACCGGCATTCGTCTAGCGCCGCCTGGAGATTGTTCGCCTTCTCGTCCAGAGCCGCCGCGCTCACAGCAGTAGCTCGTTTGCGAAGCGCGAGGTCAATTGACACCTGCACGTCGACCTCATCCGGTGAGGTGACAAGCCGGAAGGACTGCACCGACTTGTCAGCGAACGTCAGCGTCAGCGGCACGGCTTCACCTCTGGCGAGGTCGCGCTGAGGCGTGAGAATCAACGTCCGGTTCTCATTGAGGACGTGTGGGGCTGGCATGACATCAGGCGGCGCCGCCAGAATTGCCCCCCCACTCGCAGAAAGAGAGTTGTTCGACAGCACCAAGGTCGTTGCGACACCCGCAGCGACGCGCAGCTCGTGGAGGGTCTCAGCGTTGTCGTCGGTAATCACCAACTGGCGACTCCGGAACTCGCGCCGCGCCGCAGACGTCTGCGCGGGGGACTCCTTGGGTGCCTGGGCGAAGGCCGAAAAACCAAAAATACAAGCCAAAACAAAAAATCGAGTAGTGAACATTTCCAGTCAGAGTCTATCGTTGGCTAAGGGTGGTGGGGAGTGCCCGCATCAGATTGGGCGTCAATCGCAACGGTTTCTTGACCGGCCTTGACTGCGATGTCACGGACCGTCAGCCCAGAGGGCGTTTGCACGGTTCGTGCCCCAATGGCGAGAACCAAATCAGCATTGAGGTTCTCCGTCGTGGGGCTTTTCCCTGTCACCAAGTCAGAGCGGGTCCGCGTCGCAGTAGCGCGTACATGAAGGAGGCTATCCGTCCGCTCCATGAGTGCAACAGACTCCACACTCAGTGAGGTCCGGAGCTGTGCGGCTTTCCACGTCTCGAGGACCTTCTGCTCAGCGTATTCCCGCTGCAGTTTCGCAGCGAGGCCCGGGTCCATCATCTCCAGCGCCGCGGGCCAAGTGCTGTCGATGGTGCTGCTGTTGACCCCAAGGAAGAGTCCCAGAAACTGCCGGGTGGCATGTACGACCTCAAGGTCCGTGGGCTGTCCCTTTGTGCGCTGAATGGCGTGGATGAGTTCGTCCCCCGCCACAGCTCGGTTCATGAAGGTCGATGAGCCATCCGGCGCAACGAGCACAACGTCCGCCGGCCTATCTGCGAGATGCACGTTGGCGACTGCGAAGATGGCGATGACCGCGAGCTGCACGAGCATCACCAGGTTCTTCCATTGGCCCTGCTTGGTGAAGGCCACCCAAACAGCAGGTGGAGAGGGGAGGGTAGCGGGACTTCTTGCTGCTTTGGTCATTTGCTGCCTCGGTTGGGTCGGCGATTCACGGTTCCGCCGTCACCGGATGGAGACGACGCAGAGCTCTGAGCAGGAAGCGCGCCACCGGCCATGCCGTCGCGGGGAGCGAGTCCAGTCGCATCCTGGAAGGACATGACGGTAGGGGCATCCGGCCGGCCCGCAGGCAACGGAGAGAGAGGCGCGACATGGGCCAGCGTCTGGTCAGCATCAACTTGCGTCGAGCCACCGTCCGGCGAGCCCAGAGGCGTCACCACAGGGGATGCAGCCCCCCCCATCTCGTAGCCGCTGGGCATCGGGAGCTCCGCTTCCAGCCGCGCATGCTCCGAGAGCCCCTCTCGGTGGGCTTGGCTGGGTGAGGCCTTCGTAGCCTCATCCCGAAGTGCCTGACTGGCCGAGGTCCTCGTCCGAGCTTCATGCATTGCCTGGTCGTATGAGGTGTTAGTCGGTGCGTCCTGCCAGGCCTGTCGTCCGATGGTGGTGGAGCCATTCGACGTCCGGCCTGGAGAAGCAACCGTCGGCGCCCCTCCAACCGGCCGCACGTTGGCGGGAGGCAAGCGGGGCGGGGCGCTGCCGCCCGCAACCGTTGCCCCATCTGGCGGAGGAGCACTGCGCAGCATCGCAGCTGCTGCGCCGGCAACACCACCGTTGGCGCCTGGTGCCTGCCCGATCATCGCAGCATTGACAGCAGCCGAGGTCCTCTCCCCCATGGAATCAGCCGCGGCCTTAGCAGCGGCTGAAGCGCCACCAGTTGCCGCCGCAGCCTTCGTCTCCACCGCCTTCTTAGCAACCTGTGCCGCATCACCGACGTCCCGTCCGGCTTGCATCGAGCTCTGCCCTGCGAAGTTCTGCGCGCCCATCGCCACCAAGGCCGACGAGAGTGCCGGCGTGGAGAGAGCCGTGGCCATCAGCACGAGCGACGTCCCCACACCTTTCAACGCCTCAAGCGCAGCGGTCGCGTTCGCGGCAGTCGAGCCATTTCCTCCAGCGGTCACCGGAACCAAGGAGTCCAGGGTTGTCGTCAGCATCTCCCCCGCCAAGGCAAGTAGGACCGTACTGACGATGGGCCAAGTGCAGTAGGTCGCGAACTTGGTGAACCATCGCAGCGCGATGCCGCCCCCTGCAGCAATGGCCACGACCAGGGCGAGTGGACCGATAACAAGGAACGTAGCAATCAGAATGGACGCGAGCTGCCCCAGCACCCAGTGGGCAAGCACGCCGAGCAAGATGATGAGGGTCAAGATGGCGTTGAACACCATTCCACCCATTTCCGCGGTAACTGCACCGACCTTGGACGCTACCCAGCCAGGTGCTTCCGCCTCTGCATCGTCCGTGAGGAACTCGCGGGCAACCTGAGCATTGGCGCTTCGCATCCGCTCGACGAGAGCCTTCATGGAGGACTGATAGTTGTCGTAGACGTGCTGTGCGCCGATTGCGTCCGCCACGCTCCTCGTCGTCTTCACGACTGTGCCGAAGATGGTGGGGTAGTACGTCAGCAATGCGGTGAACAGCATCGCCCGCCACACGAAACCAGAGAGGTGCCAGGACGGCGTCGGGCCAGCCCTGAGGAAGGCCACGATGAGCCCAATGATAATGGCGCTAGGAATCCAGTCCCAGGCAATCCCCATCGTCGTCTGAAGCAGTGAGCCCAACGCTGTGTTCCGTGGGTCCGGGCTAGCAGCCGCGGCCCATGGAATAAGCAGGGAAGCCAACACTGCGGCGCGTGGTACGCGGCTCATCACCGCGCCTCCTTCTGCATATCGAAGCCCTCGTCCAGGCGGATTGCCGGGGGCATCGGAGTGAAGGACTCCACGGCGTGGCGAAGGAACTCCTCCCGCTGCTGAGCTGCGGTCTCCTGCCGGCGGCGCTCCGCCGCCTGGTGCGCGAGCTCCGTGGCCTGGAGGGTGTTCGCCTGGGCCAGTTGATCTGCAATCGCCGCCGACTGCTCGAGGGCTGCAATCTCCGCGACGCTCGCTGCAGCTTGGCACGCCGACAGGTCCTTCGCCTCCGTGCAGCGCTTCATCAACTCTGCAGCCTGCAGACGAAGAACCTCGTTCCTCGCCATCTGCGACTCCGCAGAGACAATGGCGAGCGCGGCCTGCTCGTCCATGACACGTGTCTCGACATCGCCAGCAGGCGAGGTGCCGAACGCGGCGGAGATGGAGCGAGTCACGTCGCGAAGGCTCTGGACCTCCTGCACCTCCGCACAGTTTCCCGAGGAGAGGCAGAAGCGCACAGTCCGACTCAAGTTCCTCTCATTCCGGAACATGCCCGCCCCGTCGGACGCAGCCTGACGCCGGATGTACCCGAGGTCAGGGAACGCCGAATCGAGGGCCGCGCCAACGTCGCCAGTGAAGGCACGGGCACCAAGGCGCTGGAACTCGTCGAACTCAGCCGCGGCCTCTGCAGCGTAGGAGGTCAGCCGCTGCGTCTCCTGGTACACCGAGCGCGCCATCTGGAGACTCTCGGTGACCTGGTTGACCTGGACGAAGCTGTTGCTGACCAACTGGACCAGAAGTGGCACGTCAGCACCAAACAAGTCCGCACGAGCCGGAAGCGGATACGCCGCGAGAAGGCCTGCGAACCCGGCTGAAACACACTGCACAAGGGGAGAACGCATGAAAACCTCAGGAGAAGGGTGGACGACGGGAAATGGGCTGACCCGACACCGCAGACGTCTGCTACGCAGCCCGGGTCGAAGAGCGACGCGACCGGGCGCCGCGGGGGAACTCGTGCGCGAGGTGCCGAATCAGCTCAAGCTCGGACAGCCCGGGGTTCTTCTCCTTGGCCCGGCTCAGCAAGTCCGTGTCGTACCGGTCCGTCGTGAGGAGCCAGTAGACGTAAGGGCTCACCTGGTTCCGGATGACGGTCTGCCTGTCCCCAAACATCAGGTAGAAGTCGGAGTAGATGCCTGGAGCGGTTGAGAGGCTCTCAAGGGCCGCGGCAGCTCGAGGTGTGAGGTGGAAGTGCTCGATGAGGTGGTCGTAGCCGCCCTGAGGATGGCGCAGCACCATCTTCAGGGTGCTGTTCTCGATGAGCGTCTTTCCGGACTTTGCAGCAACGAAGTCGTTGAACTGCTGGGAGATGAGCCAGCACGCGACGCCCTTCTTGCGGAACGTCCTGTAGCCGTACTCGATGAAGGCCTCCGTTGCGGGGGTCTTCAGGAGTTGGTGCGCCTCATCGATGGCGAAGAGGGTCAGAGCCCGGCGCTCGGCAAGCGCTCGTTCAGCACGCATCTCCACGATGCGGGTGATGGTGGCGAGAGCCAGCGCCTTCATCGTGGGATTCTTCGACAGGGCCTCGAGGTCGAAGGTGATAAGAGGCGCCGAGAAGTCCAGGGTGCACGGCACATTCAGCATCCCCGCATACGGCCCCTCCGTGCAGAGCCACAAACGCTGAGCGATGTCCTCGGCGATGCGTGCATCTTCAGGGGCTCGGCGTTCCCGGAGAGCACGAACGAAATCGCTCATGACCGGACGCCGACTCGGCTGATGGCGAAGGTCGATGTACGCAGCCTGCACTGCCCGGTACGCCACGCCCTCATACAGCTTGTCGAACAGCGGCAGCACCTCGTCGGCCGCGCAGACCTGCAGGAACTGCACGACTTCTGAAAGAGCGGACTGCCTGAGCTGGCCCTTTTCATCGAGCATCGAGCGGTAGTCGCCGAACGGCGCGAGGCTCGTATCAAGGGAGACAGGCAGATAGCTCCCACCAGTAGCAGTTGTCATCCGGCGCCACGACGCGCCGTTGTCCAGCAAGATGGCTTCGTAGCCCTTCGCCCGCGCATCAAGAACAAGACTGCCAATCTGAAACGATTTGCCACTGCCGGTTGCCGCTGCGCAGATACCGTGAGTGGCCGGGACCGACGGGTCAAAGAAGTCAAACGCGACAGCATCACCTGCGGGCGTCTGCAGCAGGCTCATCGGTTGCGCCGTTCCGCGCCACGGGGCGTAGAGAGGAAGGAGGTCGGCGGCATTCCTGGTCGTGCAGGCCTTTCTCCGGACCGGGTAGTTCACTGCGCCCGGGAACATGCCGAAGAAGACGGGCAGCTTGTGCGGCGCTTCCTGGTACAGTTCTGAGTTCCCCAGGGCGTTGAAAGCCGCCCGGGCCCCCTCCAACTGCGCGTCAACTTCCGCGACGCTGCTCCCCTCCAGCAGCAGCGTCATGGAAACGTCCACAATTTTGGAGCTCGACTGCTGCAACTCCGTAAGCGCACCCACGATGCTCTGTTGAGCGGCGGCGTCTTCGATGTCTTGAGCGACGCTGTTGCCAGCCATGCCCAGGCGCGACATCAGGCCCTGGGTGAAGCCGACGAACCTCGAGCGCCGATTCAAAGCGGACTTCCGCTCCCGCTGCGAGGCAACGTGGATGGTCAGCCCAAGCCAGAAGGGGAACAGCTGCTCTCCTCCGCCGCGCGCAGCTGCTTTCAGGTACAGCAGATGCTCCCCCATGACGGGGAGCGTCCCGTTCTCCGGCAGGATCTTGAGGCTGCACACACGCCGAACTCGGCCCTCTTGAATCCAGTGGTCGTATCGCTCGTCGATGTCCTCGCACGTCAGTTGCTCCGCCTCCGTGTACTCCCGGAGGTGCTCCCCATGCCGAGCGATGTCCTCTTCAGACCACAGCCGCTGCTCCGGCGCTCGGGGCGCGCTCAGGTGCTGGCAAGCTCTGCGAGGATTCAGCAACTCGTAGTGGACCTGGCGGGCCTCCTCCCGGGTCATCTCACGTGAGCTGAGGCCGAGCTGCTGGAGTCTGCTGACGACCTTGTCCCGCAGCCCGCCGAGCCGCTCGAGCTCCATCCGGTGCTTCGACTCGGCAAGGCGAGCACCATTCGCGAACGGCAGCGCTGAACCAAGCTCGCCGCGGACAAAGCTGGCGCCACGTGGCCGAGAGAAGAACACGAAGAGGCGGACGCGCCGCCAGCGCAGCTCCTCGAGCCACTTCACACGACTCCGGACATGCTCCTCCAATGCGGGCGACGCGGCATTGCGGCCAACCCCCGCGTAGGCGCGCACGCCGGCTTCTCCCGCGTCATCCACCCGGTAGAGAAGATGAAGGGTGACTCCGTCGTCGAGAGACGCCAAGAAGCTCCGGAGTCCCTCTCCAAGCGAATGGAGTGCCTCAGCCGACTCGAAGATGATGTCACGGGGTTCAACAACGATGCCCCCGACATAGTCGAGGGCAGGAGTGATGATGGCCGTCACCCCGTCCTGGTGCAGGGTGCACCAGAGCGGGACACGGGCCGCGAGGCCAGGTGAAGACATGTCAGCTCCTACGAGCAGACGTCTGTGGCCGTGCGCTCGCGTGGGGGAAACGAGGCTGCTTCACGCGAGACGCAGCGCACAGGCGGGTGCCGACAAATCGTCGCCACTGCCATCCCAGCCAGTGCATTGCATGGCCAGGCATCTTTCCGTGCGTCGCAGCTCGGAGACCGGCGTACACACAGGCCGTCAGTCCCAAGGTGATGCGGCCATCCGCAAATAAGGTTGTCCCGGCGTACGCGACGACCGCGACAATCGAAAACTCCGAGGGGAAGGCGAGGCCGAGAATTGTCTCCCGAGCCTCCAGGTCCCGATACACGGGGGCGCGCATTGCTGCGGACCTATTACGGCTTCATCACCTGGATGAGCTGGTTGCCCTGTCCGCTGATGAAGGCGATGACGATGCAGATAATCGCCACGAACATGGCGCCACTGGCCATCTTTGGGTTGAACTTCGCTGCGCCCAACGCCCCAACGATGGCAATCACCCCCAGCGGGAGGACGATGTTACTGACGGCCCAGGTAAGGGCCTTCTCCCCCAGGTACGCGTGCGCCGTACTCGCGTACAGCACAACCGCAATGGCGAGCGACGCCACCTGCGACTGACTCCACTTACTCGGCTGCTTCTTGCTCATTGTGCTGCTCCTGCGAAAGACGCCGGAGGCCGGCGTCGTAGGTTGCCTTTGTCCTGCGAACTCGCGCCCCCAGTTGTGCGAGCCACGCGCGCAACGACGCGCGCCTGGGCGGCTCAAGCACAAGGAGGGCAACTATCGCGACAGCGCCGGCGCATCCCCACAGCAGCGCAGGGTGACGAGCCCACCACCCCAGGAGGGAGGCGGCATTCGGGTCAACCCAACGGCCATAGAGAGAGCCCACCGGAACAAGAACGGACAAGGCCACTACGAGAGCGCAGAAGCACCGCTCGGGCAGCGGCAGCAGCGAGAGGTGAAGCAGCACTGGGAACTGCCCAGAGGACTGCCTCAGCGAAAGACGACCACGCATGCTGCCTCCACCATGTACCGCGTCACTGACCGCTCAATGAGCGAGCCGTGTCCGAAAGAATGATGCGGATGTGCTCCCTGTGAGTGAGCACCTCGCCCAACGTCTTCGACAGCGCCGCTCTCTCCCTCTCCAGCAACTGCCGCTGGTCAGGGGGGGCGGAAAAGTAGGTGCCGATGTCGTCAAGGGCCTCCACCAGCACGTGCCGCACCAGGGGCCGCTCAACTTCTCGTTCCTCTATGTAGTTGCTCAGTCGAAACGGAACGGACACCGTTGTCCTGGTGGGCCCGTGCGGATCGAAATCCGAAGGAAACTCAGGTGGCGGAAGTGGCTTCGGAAACACTCGCCCACTCGTCTGAAGTTCCGCGTAGTGTCGAGAGAGAATCGAGCGGAGGTAATCCCGACGAAGAGCTCCTGTCTTCCGCCGAGCTGCGTCTAGCGCCGAGCGCTGGTCTACCGGGAGGTCGAAGTAGAAAGCGCAGTCGCTGACGGCCTCCACGATGACGGCTGGCACCGTCCCCAGGACAGGCGTTCGCTCGGAGGCAAATAGAATTTGCTCCGGCGTCAGCTCGACGTTGACCTTGCCCATTACCTCAACCTGACTCGGCGTCTTCGCCATGAGGAACATCCCCACGCGGGCCCCACGAAACACCATTTGATGCGCGCAATCAACCAAATAGTGCGCTAGCCACATCATTTGGTGCGACATGGGTGCCGCGAATACGTCCCACCACCGTGGTGGGACATCGCCGCGTTCTACCCCTCCGACACACCTAAAGGTGCGGGAATCGCACAGCCTGGGTGTAACGAGGTGTAGCAGACGTCTGCGGAGAGGAAGGGGTGTTGGGGCCCCTGCAGGGGTGGCGAGGGGCAGGGAGAGGGAGCGGGGCCGGCCCGTGGGCACTCACGCTCGGAGAAGGCACCTACGCTGGTAGTCGTGGGCCGGGCACCCGGCCCACGCGGGGCACCTGGTGCGAGAGGCCTCACCACCTTCCACCGGTAAGCCCGTCGTCGTCAGCGAGTTGGAGGCACTGCAGGTGCCTCACTCAAGGCTGGCAGGGAGCTGAGGGCTCCGCTCGACGCGACTCGACAGCAGTAGGGGGGAAGCTGGCTAGTGCGCGGCAAGCAGGGTGTGGACGGCCTGGAGGATGGCGGTCCTCCTTGTGACGTGCGCAATCGGCGTGCCGCGCTGTTGCCGGTGGAGCTGGACACCGAGGTTCTCGACGATTTCCTCGGGCTTCCAAGCAGCGGCTGCCTCAGCCGCAGTCAAGAAGCGGGCCGTAGAATGCCAGTCGCGAGTCGTCGGACTGGTGCTCCACTGGCCGGAGAAGCGGAGCTCAACGAAATCTCCCGTGTCGGCGAGCCAGAGGCCCGTGCCGGAGAAGGAACCCGTCGAAGCCCCAGGCTGGGCCAGCTTGACGGGGCCTGCGTCTCCAGCGACGTGAAGTGCTCGGACGTCCGTCTCGTCACGCCGAAGGAACGTCCGGAGCTCGTCGGCGGAGGCCCCATCATCACCGCGGAGGACTTGCGTCCCGGCGATGGCGACCTTCGTCGCACAGTAGGGGAGAGCGGGAACGACTAGGTCGACCAGGTCGGCGAGGAGCGTGGCAGCCGCTGCGTCAGCGGCTTTCCGGGAGGACTCGTGGGAACGAGCGTCCTCGCACACAGCCGTGGCCAGCTGGCGCAGGAAGTCCCGAGCAGCAGCCGGGGAGCCGAGCGCGTTCAGGAGCCCATGGGGGGTTGAGTCACGGCGAGGGGCGGCCATCAGCGTCATCCTTCTTCGAGTACTGCTTCTCGACAAATTCGATAATCCAAGCCGACGGCGACAAGTTCCGTGCAGCTGCGTCTCGTCGGAGTTTCAAGAGGATTGCGGTGGAGGGCCACAGGAGGCCGTAAGCCTCAAGGGAGCTTGCTGGGGCCGGTTTCCGGCGCCTCTTGCTGGGTGGGGTGAAGAGCTGGACGATCCAAGCAGAGACGGAGAGTCCATGGGCTGTTGCGTCGCGTTCAATCCTCGCAATGACCGCTTCAGATGACCACGAGCGGCCATAGGCCGTGAACGTCGTACGCTTCGGACGTCTGGCGCGAAGAGGCCGGAGAGGCTGCTTCAACGCCCTTTGCTGAGCATGGCCCGAGCAGAGCCCGCGGGTGTTCGGCCTGTTGGGACAGGCCTTCGGAGTACCATCTCGCGCAGGTCCCGCACATAGATTGGAACGTCGGGGGTCAGAGGGAGCTGCTGCGCGAAGGTCGGCCACTTGCTGAAATCGGGCCATCAGCACCTTCGCGGTAATCCGCATCCCGCCGGCGGAGGCATCCTTTGGCGGAGGCCGCGAACGAATCTTGACGCGCTTGGAGGCCGTGAGGCGCCGTTTCGCTGCGGCCTGCCGCTTGAACCGGGCCTTCAGTACCTTTGAAGTAATATGCATGTGCGCCCCACGAAGTCAGCGGCGGCGGCGGCGAGCTGGAGCTCCAGCAGCCGGTTCCGGGTAGTGCCTCTCGACAAGCTCGACAATCCAGGCCGTAGGCGTCATCGCCTTCGCCTTCGCGTCTCGCTCGAGCTGCTCGACGACTTCTTTGGAGGACCATCGAAGCCCATAAGCAATGTGCACACCAGGCGGGTGCTTTTTCTGTGGAACGAGGGGTCGAAGAGGCTTCTTCGCAGCAGCCTGCCGACCATGACTCACGCAGAGCTCGTGAGCATTCCACTTGTTGAGGCAGCCATTCGGGATGCCGTCCGGGCCAGGGCCAGTACAGAGGCCGGTGCGGTCGGCGGGCGTCGGGCCCTTGGCCTTTGCCGCGGCCGGGATAGGACTGCGAGGCGCCTTCGATTTCACAGCGGCCATTGGGCAAATCCGGAAGAAAGGAGGGCGGCCTTAGCATTCGACCGCCCCCTGGGGGAACTACTCAGGAGCGCTTCCGCTTCGTCTTCGCAGCAGGCGGCGGCTCAGCAGGCGGCGGGGAGGGCAGCACCAGGAGCTGAGGGACGCCGCCCTGAGCGATGAACTCGTGCGCGGCACGGAGTTCGTCGTCATGCGTCTCCGCCCAATCGCGGGCGCCATCGGACACCGGCTCCAAGTTGCCTGCCTCGTACCGGAACGTGCCGACGACCTGGTCCTGGACGTTGTCGCGGATGAGCACGCCCCCAGGGGGGAACTCCCCCTCGTCCAGCAGCACGAGAGACCAGCCGTCCGCAATCATGTACTCCCCCGCCGCCCAAGGGGCCGCAGGTGGCAGAGTGGCCCCCGGAATGATGTCGACCCGGCCATGGGAGGCATCAACTTCGGCCGGCATCGCAAGGGGGCCACGCCGGCGGCCTGTGAGGAAGGCGCGTCGGCGGGGGCGCCCGGCAGGGGCGAGCGATTGCGGCCCTCCGCTACCTCCCGCTGGATGCCATCCAGGTCCATGCCAAAAGCCTGCGCCAGTCCTCGGACGAAGGCGTCATCCGTGCCACTGACGTAATCGTAGCGACCGGGAGCGCCATAGATCTGCGTCGCGACCAACAGCACGAGGAACTCGTTCGCAGGAAGCGATGGAAGGGCGCCTTTCAGTTCTTCCAGCGGCATCTGCCCAGGCCGCGCCCAGAAGTCGTCGGCGTACTCCAACTCCTCGACGTCCCAAGTCCGCTGGAGGAAGGCGACCAAATCCCCAACGGAACGCGTCAGAGCGCTTTCCACAACACGCGCAAGGACCACGCGCATCACCTCTTGGCGCAATCTCGTGGCTTGCACTACCGGATTCGCTGCCTGCCGCGCCTCGAAGTCCTCATTCGCTGCACGAAGAGCTTCCGCTCCCGCCTTCTGGAAATCGTGCCCCGCCTCCTTCAGGAGCTTCTTGACGGCTTTCTTGGGAACAAGCTTCTCAACAGCACCTGTCGTGGGGTGACGGGCGTACGCAACCAAGTCAGTACGGGAGGTCAGCACCTTACCCAGCAGTTGCTGGTAGCGACGGGTCTGCGGATCCGAATAGCACTTCTCCGTCAGCGAGACCCACTCAGAGTCACCACGGGTCCCGTCACCGTAGGGGTTGAACACCTTCGCGGCATCCTTGACGGCCAAGACAGAGTGGCCCCGACTCACTGCTTGAGCCTTCTGCAGCTCCCATGATGCGTCGGACTTCTGCCTCCAGCAGGCAGCATCGGTGCAGATGTCGCGGTTCTTCACGTCCGCAAAAGCAGGGTCGTTCCCAGTACGCTTGGGGCAGCCACTGCACGGGCCAGCCTTCTTCACCAGGTCCGGGCTCTTCGGGTCAAAGGGTGCCTTGGAAAGGTCGAGGAAGTAGTTCCGATGAATCTCCTCGTTCACCCACCGGGCAGAGGGAGGCTGCCCGTCGTCTCGAGCCGCCACCTCCTCAAGCTTCGCGAGAAACTCATCCTGGACCGTCGTGGACGGAATTCGGGCGACGTAGAGCGCAGTGCTTTCCGTCAGCAACTTCCCCGCGAGAAAGAGCCGTCGTCCCTTCGCACTGAGGCGGAGCAGCTTCAGGGAGGCACGAATCGAGCTGACGGACCGCCCCGTGCTGTGCGCCAGCTCCTCCACCGTTGAGCCAGCATCCATCGACCGTTTGAACCCCTCCGCAGTCTCAAGCGGGTGCGGATCCTCACGCTGGAGGTTCTCCAGGAGCTTCAGCTCCCAGAACGTCTTGTCGTCAATCTCCGCGCAGCGCGCGTCCACATGACTCCGCTTGAGATGCCGCATCGCCCGGAGCCGGCGCTCGCCCGCCACAACCTGATACCGGCCCTTACCGAGGATGCGCAGGAAGATGGGCTGGAGGAGCCCATATGTTTCGACCGACTGCGCAAGCGATTCGATATTCTCGTAGCGGACGCGGTAGTTCTCATCCGCCTCAATCTGCTTGATGGGCACCGAGACCACCTGCAGGGTTTTCTGCAGAGCCGCACTCCGCTCGGCTCCCTTCATCGTGGTCTTCTTTGTCTGAGGGACAGCGGGCTTCGCCATGTCAACCTGCCTGCCGGATGGGTCCGGCGTGTAGCGACGCGGGTCCGCCCCGCGACGGCACTGAACGAAGTGCATGCCGGTCATACCCTACTTCGAGCCGACATACAAGCGCGTTAGTGTATGCCACGTGCGCAGACGTCTGCGGGAGCGTGAAGCTGCGATGCGCCTGACGCGCCGCTGCGAGTGCTATCGCGGCGCACAACCACCAGGAGGCGCTACGCGCGCCGAGGCCCGGACGACGGTGGAGTGGGAAGCAGGTCTTCGGCAGGGACGCCGAAGTGCCGGGCCGCCTCAGCGAGGAAGGCACTCCGCCAGAAGCCTCCCTCGAGGCGCTCAAGGAAGGTGGCCAGAGCCTGCCGCCCACGGAGTTTCTGCTCGAATGGAGCCTGAGCGCCGCGGGGCAAGAGGCGCTCGAGGAAGACTGCGGAGAATGGCGTAGCGGCTGAAATGAGCGCTTCAACGCCGGCGCGACCTTCGCGGCGGGCAAAGGTATCAGGGTCATCGCCAAAAGGCAGGTGAGCAACCCGCGTGGCGAAGCCCGAGGGGAGGATGAGACGGGCGTGCTGGGTGATAGCGGCCTGGCCGGCCTTGTCACCATCCAGAAGGAGGACAAGCTCCGTCACATCACAGCGCCGCAGCAGGGCAAGATGCTCCCCAGTAAGGGCTGTCGAGCACAGGGCGACGACATTCTTCACGCCAGCTTGCCACAGGGCGGCAAAGTCAAAATTGCCCTCAACCAGGATGGCCGTGCGCGTCCGGCGGAGGTCCTGGCGGGCCAGGTCCAAGCCGTACAACGTTGAGGCCTTCTTGTAGCGCGCAGACTCAGGAGAGTTGAGGTACTTCGGGGCAGGGGTCGTTCCTAGATAGCGGCCGGAGAATGCGAGAAGCGCTCCCGAATGGGAGCGAATCGGGAAGATGACGCGGCCTCGGAACAGGTCGTAGTGCCCGCCGGAGCCCTGCCTTGCGACGCTCAACCCAAGAGCCTTCGCAGCGCTGAGGAAGCCCAAGCGTGCCAGCTTATCAGTGAGTGTCGTCCAAGCGTCCGGCGCCCACCCAATGCCAAGTTCAGCAATCGTCTCAGCCGACAAGCCCCGGGAAGCCAGGTAGTCTCGCGCCGGGGCTCCAGCTGGTGCCGCGAGTGCGGCGGTGAAATGGTCGCTCGCCAGCTGCAGCACCTTTGCCGTCGGGTCGGAGGTGGGCTCCCGGGTCGTCACGCTGGGAAGCGGAATCCCCGCAGCCGCGGCGAGGCGGCGAATCGCATCGAGGAAGGGCAAGCCCTCCTTGCGCTTCAGCCACTCCAGCGCATCTCCGTGCGCGTTGCAGCCGAAGCAGCGCCAACGCTCGCCATCGACGGTGAAGGAAGCCGACTTCTCCTCATGGAAGGGGCACAAGCCCTTCCAGGATTTCCCTGCGCGCTTCAGGACCACATGGCGAGAGATTAGCTCGACGAGGTCGGTCCGCTGCAGTACCTCGGTGATGGTCTCGGAGGGAATGGTGAGGGCCACGAGGCCTCCTTACTACAGTCGTCGGTTAGGAGCGCGACCGGGCGAGCGAGCGCCACTCTACGAGGAGCCGTGAAAGGTGGTCCCGATGCCGCATCAGCGCGGCGACGCAGCCCCACGCACGTGCTTGCTGGAGCTCGCGCCCATGCGCAGCGAGGACCCGGTCGACCTCGTCAATCTCGTACTCGATGGCTTTGGGGGGAGTGCAGTCGCGCACCAGGGCACGGCGGAGGGCCGCATAGGACAGGGCCTCCACAGCCGTGTGCTCCGAGGTGAGGAGCGCCAGCGCCAGACGAACGCGCAGGGACGGGAACAGCAGCAAGAGGAGGCTGGCCAGGAGAAGCGTCAGCAGCAGGAAGGTGGCGAGCATGCGCACCCATTAGCACCAAATGATGCAAAATAACATCAACAGATGCGACCTAGGAGTAGTGGACCACCCCATCCCCAGCGCGCTCCGCCAGGGCCAACAACTGCTCGGTGCGGTCGCGCAGGTAGCCTTCGGGGCGACCACACTGGAAGAAGAGAGGTTCGCCCGGGAGGCGCTCCACGACGGGTGCGATGGCGGGGTCGAGGTTGCGGACCTCGGGCCAAAGGCGACGGCGGCACCGCGCCGCCAGGTCGCGAGCAGGCAGCTCGCCATAGAGGTCCCCGGCCGCAGCTTGGTGGTAGCCCAGCCAGGACAAGAGGTCGCGGGCGTTGCTGTTGCTGACGTTCAGCTCATCAGCGTCGCCACTGACAAAGAAGGATACAGACATAGAACGGCCCGGCTTGGCGCCAGGTAACTGCGCCCGGGTCCATCCCGAGCGGACGCTGCAAGGGGAGACCTCGCAAGCGGCAATCCGTTCTACCTAGAGGGTCTGACATTCACAGGCGACAGCGTATGCTGACTGCAGAGCCACCTATCAGAATCCGCAGGTGTGGAAGTTGCCCTGCGAGAAGTAGCGGCAGTCACCAGGCCGGGCACAAAGAGACGAGCAGCCTCATGCGGCCGGGCCCTTGCAAGGCTCAGCGTGTGGACGGGACGTCCACCACCGCGGACGCGCAGACGTCTGCAGAGAGAGGGCGCCCGGCCCACGCGGGGCACCTGGTGCGAGAGGACGCCCCATCAAACTTTGCCCAGGCCCGCAGACACCAGAGATGCACTGGCAGGAGCACCAGATGTCCGCAACTAACGAGAAGCCGAAGAACCCCGTAGGCCGCACAATCGCATGGCCGATGCTGGCCCAGATGATGGTGCGGCCCAGTTCCCGCACCAGAGAGGGGTTAGCGCACTACGACTTCCACGACATCCGCTGCTGTCGGCCCCTTTTCGAAAGCTGCCTTCGCAACGTTCTGCTTCGGATACAGAACAAAGTTGGTCTGCAGCATGCAAGTGCCTGGGGTCCCAATGTTCTCCTTCCCGAAAGGATGCGCGGCTTCACCGGGCGCCTTGACCGACATCGCACCTGTCACCTTGACCGTGCACTTCTTCGGGTCCGGGCTCATGAGCGCAACACTCGCTCCTCCCCCAGCAAGGTCGACGGCGGTCGGGCCAACTTTAAGGTCCGTGTTGTCGTCGTAGTGAAACACGGCGCCTACGCCAACGATGTGAACGTTCCACGCAACAGGAAGATCGTTCACGAACTTCGCAGTACACGGGTAAAGCGGCGGGCGCACAACGTCTTCCAGCAACTTCGCTGTCATGCTGATTCGCTCCTCGTCCATGCCAAGTGAACGGCGACTACTTCAGGTCCGCTCCAAGCAGACGACTCCGAGGATGCCAGCTCCCCGCCGTAGTGCATGCGGTCCACCGGTAGCAGGCAAGATCCGAAATGGACCACAGCAGACGCACACACGTCTGCGGGAGGTGGGCGGAGAGGGAGAGGTGTTGTGGCCCCTGCAGGGGGTGGTGCGGGGCAGGGAGAGGGAGCGGGGCCGGCCCGTGGGCACCCACGCGCGTCGCAGCCTCCTTCGCTCGTAGTCGTGGGCCGGGCGCCCGGCCCACGCGGGGCACCTGGTGCGAGAGGACGCCCCACCTTCCCCCGGTAAGCCCGTCGTCGTCGTCAGCGGTGTGGAGGCACTGCAGGTGCCTCACTCAAGGCTGGCAGGGCGCTGAGGGCTTCGCTCGAGGCGTCTCGACAGCAGCCCACGCCGCAGCGGGGCGTGACGCGAGCTTGAGGGGTATGTTCGGCACAGCACGAGCTCGTCCATCCGCGGGACATTGGAAGGCAAGCTCGGTGAGCAGTTCAATTGGGGGATGCCTGTCATTATCCGCGGCGCACGGGTGCGGTTCCTAACCTCAGGACCTGGCGATGGGCCGAAGCCGATTGAGCGTCCGCCGTGTGAGTATTGCGGCAAGCCCGATCACCCCTTTGTGAAGGAGTGGGGACGGCACATCAGCGATTCCAACAGGCTGCGGGAGGCGATGCTCGGCTCGCCCGACTCAAAGGTGCACGAGTGGTATACGGGGCCGTGGACAGTCGCGGCGCACCACCTCATTCCCGGTGAGGCGCTGGAGGAGGAGCTGTGGGGGACGTTCTGCCGCCGCTTCGGCTACGACGTCGATTGCGCGGAGAATGGAGTCATGCTGCCGTCCAGCATGGAGGTGGCGTGTCAGCTGGAGGTCCCAGTCCACCGGGGACCGCATACGGCGGGACAAGGTCCGGAGCCGGACGTCAACTATCCAAGAGCTGTGCGTGCAAAGCTGAAGGATGTGGAGGCGGCCCTGATGCGGGGAGAGTTCTGTGCGAACCCGGGCGCTCTGGTAGCGGAGATGAATGCCCTGAGCGCTTTCATCCTATCGAAGGTAGCGTCCTTCAAATGGACGATTACCCGGGATGGGCGTGACTACCGAGCGGGAGGCCGTGGCTGTGCAGGAGCCAGCAGAATCCCCCGGAAGCCGGAACGGGAGTGTCCTGAGAAGCGCCAGCACGACGTGCGTCACGGCGCTACCGGGAAGCCGCTGGTGCGGCGAGGGCTGAGGGTGGGGGCGTGATGGCGGCGCTGCAGGGGGATTACTTTGTGCTCGAGCGGGCGGGTGATTCGAGCGTACCATTGTTGAAGTGGCGCCAGGAGTCTGGCGAGTTCCGCAAGGGGCGGGCGGTAGTCGGGCAGGAAGCTGTACAACTGCAGTTGCTCGACCCGGCTCCGGCGGAACCGAAGATGGTGGACCACCACGCTCTGCCAGACCCAGTCGTCTCAACGCGGATCCGAAACGTCCTACGGAAGTTCGAGCTGCACGACGTGCAGCTAATCCAGGCCGTGGTGTGGATTGGCAACGACGTATACGTGTACTGGCTCGTGCACATCTTCAACGAGGTCCGCTGCCTTGATGAGGAGAAGTCGGAGGTCATCAGGTCGCCGAGCAGAAGGTTCATCCACTCGATTGAGCGGCTCGTGCTGATGGAGGAGGTGCTCGCGGCGATTCCCCTGAAAGAGCGAAGGGTGTTTGCGCTCGCCGAATCACCTTCGGTGAACCTCTTCCACCGTGAGGTCGTCGAGGAAATCCTCGCCCTCACGCCGGCAGTCGAAGGCCTTCGATTCGTGCCGGCAGCCGAGTGGACGACGGACAGCGCCTTCGAGTGACTCGGGCGGTACGTCCAAGTCGAGCAGAACCTGAACCGCGATGTGGTCTGCCGCCCGGTGTTCGGCATAGGCGGCCGCGTAGCGCGTCCTGGAGGCTGGACTACCATCCAGTCCGCGGATGGCAGCCCGTAGGGCCAGCTCGGCGGCGAGAAGCCTGTTCGCGAGGTCGACGCGTTGGTGACGGGTCATGGCCAGATGGACAGCAGGAGGCAGGCCAACGCAGGGGCCGCGGGGCGCTTCAGGCCTGGGCGCGCGGCGAGGCGTTCAAGGACGTCCAGGATGAGCGCGCGACGCTCGCGGGCGGCCCACTCCACCTGCTTCGGCGAGCCCGACAGCTCGGGCAACTCCAGCTCCAGCGTCAGTGCACCGTCTGCGACCGATAGCGTGTCCATGGCAACCCCCGAACCAGGCGCGGCAAGGTGCCGCTGCCGGTTGCATTTCAACAAGGCGGCCCCCTCGCAGGTGCGCTGGAGAGTGCGCGAAACTGCAGGGCCGGGCCCCGTAAGAGGCCCGACCCAACGCCTTGCGGCATCACTGCAACGGGAGGCAGCTACAACCTCAACCTCACCTGGGCTGACACCAACTGCTCAACGCCCAACGGCGTCACGGCGAGTCCAGGGGTGCCGATACTAGGCACGAAATGGACGCTACTGCCTGCTACGTTGGAGCAGCAACCCCTCCCGGAGGGTATTGACATCGAGCCGATATTTGGCGGCTGCCAGGTGCCGGCTAAATGCGGCGCGCTAGCAGGGTAACCAGGGCGCTAGGCGAGGGGATGTTACCCAGTTCCCAGCACGGGACCGGTCAGTCCCACGGGAACCTTGTCGTAACGCACAACGACCCGCGGAATGACGACGTAGTGCCCTAGGACATCGAGCCCTTCCGCGGCCCAGAGGCTCACAGCTTCCTCGCGCCGAAGCACCCCGTGGACCGGACAATGGACGCGCCCGTTGTCCCACAGCGCCCAGCGGCCCACGGGCAGCTCTAGGAACGCGGTCGCCGTGACCGGCCAACCCGGACGCTGGGTGAGTTCGACAGACTGCTTTTCGGTCTGCAGGTAGAGCAAGAAGCCGAAGGCATCTCGCTGCCCACCCCATCGGTCCAACGTTAGCGCGATGGCCCACTGGGCGTGCCCGGTCAACATTTCCAGGCAGGCCACTGCGGAGTCGACTACGACAGGACGCCACTGCACCCGCCCCACCGGCCAGCGAGCACGGTAGTAGGCCCGCCAATGGGGGTAGGCAACCCCCCAGGCCCAGCCAACGAGAGCGACCCAGCCGCTTGTCGCCGCGATGGTCGCCAAGCTTGCCCAGCGGCGGAACTCAGCATTCCGGCGCCGCTGTGCGGAGCACTCAACCTCCACCGGCTCAACACCGCATGCCTCCGCCTCCTCTCGCTCACGGGCCTGGATGCTCTGGTCCTCTGCATTCATCAGGAGTCCAACAAAGGCCAACACGAGGAGACACACCTGCAGGAATGCAGGCGAGCCTCCACTCGGCAGCGAAAGAAGGACCTCGTGATGCTGCACCCAGGCCACGACGGCCAGGAGGGCCGCCAGGGTCGCGCGCTCCAGGTGCCATGTCTTGATGGGAAGCGCTGCCACGAGGCGCGCAAGGTCACGCCGCAGCAGGGAGAGAAACGGCCCAACGTCTCCACGAGACTCCACCACACCCCAGAGAGCACCCCAGAGAGCAGCCATCGGGACCTCAAGCCGGCTCGTCGCCGGCGGATGCAGCCCCGGGTCCGCCCCGGGGCATGGCGGTGCGGCTCGTCGCCGTCAACGCTCCTTCTCTATAGCAGCAAGCCCCGACATACACAAGCGGCAGTGTATGTCGAAGTGCATGCGCGCGCAGACGTCTGCGGAGAGGGAGAGGTGTTGTGGCCCCTGCAGGGGGTGGTGCGGGGCAGGGAGAGGGAGCGGGGCCGGCCCGTGGGCACCCACGCGCGTCGCAGCCTCCTTCGCTCGTAGTCGTGGGCCGGGCGCCCGGCCCACGCGGGGCACCTGGTGCGAGAGGACGCCCCACCTTCCCCCGGTAAGCCCGTCGTCGTCGTCAGCGGTGTGGAGGCACTGCAGGTGCCTCACTCAAGGCTGGCAGGGCGCTGAGGGCTTCGCTCGAGGCGTCTCGACAGCAGCCCACGCCGAAACGGGGCACCTGGTGCTTCAGGCGTCGGGGGGACGCTTTGAGCGGCAGTCACAGGTCGATGCTGCAAAGCGGGACTCAATCCTACGAGAGGCTTCGTGGAGAACGCCCGCGCCAAGGACACAGGCTGCAGCTGGGCCGCCGGTGAGATCCACGAGCATGGCAAGTGCGATGAGGCCAAGGGCTGAAAACCAGAGCGCGGAGGCCCAGACGCTGGCGTTGAAGGGGGCTCTACGACGAATGCGGCGGATGGCGAGGACAACCAGGGTTGCGGCGACAAGGCACAGGACGGCGCCGGCAGCGAGGAGACCGGATTGCGATGGGAGAGAAAGGTGCGCCATTAGGTCACCAGTTGGGGTCACGCCAGACGGCGTCAGCGAGGGAGTGGACACGCAGGGCGGCGCGAAAGATGCCGTTGGAGATTGCTCGACGAATGCGCTCGCCGAGAGTGCTGGGAGGGTTGAGCTGAGCGGCTGCGATGCGCAGCTCCTCAGCGGTAGCGCCATCCCGCGAAGCATCCTCCGGTGACGCGCCAGCGGCCCGGCGGTTCAAGTAGAGCTGGAGACGCTTCGAGGGATGGAGAACGTGGAGCTGCCGGACTATTTCGACGGGCAAGCCGTACTGGGTCACAAGGGAATCAACGGAGTACCAGGTCCAGCAACCAAACTCGTGGGGATCGTCGACGCGAACCGGCCCGAGCGGAGAGACGAGAAGCCACGACGGATAGCGATGGCGCGCATCGTAGTGAGAGAGGTCGAAGTAAACAGCGCCGCGCCACAAGACCGACGTGGGCCCCTCAACAATCCATGAGAGGGAATGCAGCGGTGGGCGCGCTTGACGATTGGTGATGATGAGGCTGCCGGAGGAGTGCCCACGCCAAGGAGTAAGTAGGCGGCCGACGTCGTAGCCGAAGTCACCAGCTTCAACCCCGATGAAGGTGAGCGCATCGCCGAAAGTCGCACTGTCGACTGCTGGGCGGGAGAGGGTTGAGGTGCGCCAATCGACGATGGCATCTGCCGTCTCGCGTGAGGCGTATGGATGAACCGCAACCTGCGGATGCTGAGGGAGTGTCATGAGGAGACCGCGCGTGACGGTGGTTGCAGGGGGATGACACCGTCGAGAGTGGTGAAGGCGCGGTCGACGGCGAGCGCAGGACCGGTGTCCCCGCGGTGAGCAACAAAAGCGCTGCGGATCGCCACCGTCTCCACATGAACGAGAGTGGCGAGCATTTCCGGGGGCAGGGGCGTAGAACGGACCCACTCAATTAAGGCCGCGAGGTCGCGCGCCAGCCACTCCAAGCTGAGAGTCGATGAGGGACCAGAAAAAGCGCGCAGGTGGTGCCGTACTCGGGGCGGGTAGACGGTGTGCACGACCTCATGAACGACGCAGCAAACGTCCCATTCTTCCTCGGTGCATGCCTCGGCGTTGCATTGAACGTGGTGAGTTCGGCTGGAGATGGTGTTGTGGTATCTCGAATTCCGGGGAGCGAGCGTGACGGAGACCGGGAGGGGCGCAAACTCATGGGTGAGGCGCTTGGTCAGCTCAGCAAGCGCTATGCGCCCCAGCTCGTCGACGATGGGGGCTGGCATGAGGGGGTGAAGGTGTTTGGCGGGACTGTGAAGAACATGAATGCGACGCTGGAACGCGGTCTTGAAGTTGATTCTCATACGAGGACTCCGGACTGGTCAGCGAGGACAGCTCGGACGCGAGCGCGGACCAGGTCGAGGAGCTCGTTGGGGCTATGGGCGGCAAGCCGGTCATGCTCCGGTGGATGGAACTCCTCACGTCGGTAGCTGCGGCGCTCGGCGACAAAGCCCCGTCGGACATCCCAGCCGCAGTAGGCCCAACCCAGCGCATCGAGTGCATCCTCGAGTTCTCCCGCGCCCGGGGCGGCGGAGAACTGCGCCGCCGGCGGAGGGAGGAACTCGATAGTGGCGCTGGGGAAGCCGACGACGAGTTCGTCACGTGGACGGACCAATCGCACGCCCGTCTGCAATGCTGCCGCAGCCAGTACCCCATAGACCGCTGCGACCGGCGAAGGCGAGCTGATTAGGAAAGCGGAGCCCACCGAGAGGAAGAAGAAGCCGCAACCGGCGCGCAGGAATGGCGATTTCAATGAAGTTAACATAATCCGTATTATCGGAACAAAGAAAATTCAGCCACTTACGCAGCTAAATCCGTTATCTCGGCCGCTGAGCCAGCGCCATCAGCGCTTTCTCAAGGCCTCTCAGTGAACTCTTCGGCAGACCGGCGCACGGCCATCGCCGCGGCCGCAACCGAGCCACCATTCTCGACGCGGTAGGTGACTTCCCGACTGCCCAGCTTGCAGTGCGGCCAAATCGCGTCAATGGCTTCGTGTCCGACGATGAAGCCACGGCAGCCCAACGCCAGGAGGCTCAGTGAGAGGCCGGCAGCTGCGACAGCAAAAAGGATGCAGAGTCCATGAGCTGCAGCGTCGGAGAGGTCACCGTGAAGGTAGTAGTCAGAAAAAAGGCTGTGCAATGCGAAGCCAGTCGCGTCACCCACTAGGTGATAAGCGACCGTGGCGACTCCGAGACCAACTCCGAAGGTTCCAACAGTCGCCACGCCCTGTAGCGCGGCGACGAGGCACAGCAATCCCCACCAAGCGACTCGCTTCATTTGCAGGCTCCGACGGCCCGAGGCCCAAACACCACTTGATGCGCATTATGCACCAAATGATGTAAATAGCCACCAGCGAGCCGCGGAAGTCGACCGTTACAGCGCGGAGAGGACGAGGAGCTCGTGCATTGCGCTTCCCTGCCCTCGCGCGACGAGGGCATTCAGGAAGCGGAAGCGAAGGTGCCCCTCATGGCCAGAATGGGGCGTCGACCCAGGCGCGGGCAGCGGTCACGTCGTTGGGAGTCCACGTGGTCATCGCGGCCAGAATGTCGAAACGCGACGCCCGGTCCGGCACGGCAAAGCGCATCTCGCGCGCAGGCTCCCGCCAATCGATGAAGCTGTTCCAGACCGTGAGGACGAAGGTCGCTGCGGTGGCAGCAGCCACTGTGGGTGCCTCTTCAGCGCATAGCCAGCCAAGCACCGCCTCCTGGTCCCAAGGGGTAATGCCGGGGCATTTGGCGAGGGACGGGAAGAGACGCGCCAACTTCGTCATCGCCTCGCGACCGTCATCGGGCCAGCGCGACCGTCGGTCTTGCGCGGCGCGCACCTCGCGCAAGGCGCGGTGAAGGGCTTTTTGTGGGCCCGTCAAGTCGCCGTCGTCGTTGGGCACGGTGACAACGGTGTCCCCGCCCTCATCCGCCACGTCGTCCGTCCGTAGGGGGAGGTAGCCCAAGTTCGGCAAGACTTCGCGGGGGGACTCCATCCACCGCAGAAGGCACTCGACATGGTCTCGGTCCCATGTTCCGCAGGCATCTACTAGGTCAAACCGGTGAGCGGCCGCAGCTCCGTCGAAGCCAAAGCCGCGGGCAACCTGCTGCCAGTCCACGTCAGGTCGCCAGACACCGAGAGCGAAGCGTGCGGCGTGGGCGCCGCCACTGCTAGGCCCAGGGCCGCACAACCACCGGAGCAGGGCCTCTGCATCCCACGGCTCCGTGCCGGGGACGCCCCAAAGCGTGGGCAGCTGAGCTGCAAGGCGGGTCATCCCGTCGGCAGCAAGAAATGCGGCTGTGGTGGTGTTGGCCATGGTCCTGGGTTCAGCGGTTAAGGGTAGTCCGGGCTGGGCGAAGCGGAAGATTGCAGACAGGGGAGGACGGGGCCAACCGCCCCATCAGCCACCCCTCCCCTTGCGTCCAGAGCGCCACAGGGCATGGATTGCAGCATCAACCCGCAGCATTCGCTCGCCTGGAGAGCGCACGGGCGAGTGCCACCATGTGTCGAGGTCAGAACGCCCCCTTGGCTGGGCCAAGGCCTGCAGCACGGCATCATGACTGGAGGGCCCGACTGCCTCCAAGAGGGCATCAAGGGAGGAGAGTCTGCTGGCCAGAAGACATTGGGTCGCCGCACGCCGAAGCGCTCCCGCTGCGGTCTCCTTGCCCGCGGCAGCAGCAGCGGCAGCGAGTTCTGCGTCCAGAACGCTTACTTCGAGCAGGGCGCCCTTGAGGAGGATTTCTGCTCGGGCGAGGGCGCTACGCTCGCCTGCCCTCCCCTTGCGCAGGCACTCGTCAGCCAGGCGGATGGTCCCAGCGATGCGGGCAAGGAGGTAGTGGACGCCAGCTGCGCCAGGTAGCGCAGCGATGCGAGGTGCCAGTGCGGATAGCGCTGTGTGCACTTGGGCAGCAAGCGAGGCCGCAGAGGCGTCCTCGGGGGGCTGCAGGTCCTGGTCGTTCAGAAGGCTTGCTATCCTGCGCAATGTCCGCCCCACCCTGCCGAAGTCCCAGACGAGTCTAGCGAGTCAGCTCATCGTGGCCCAGCTCTGGCCTGCCGCTGGCGTCATAGTGCGCTAAGAGCTCATTGAAGAGGAGCCATGCGAACTGGTCCTGCCAGTGCTTGCGCTCGTAGTCATGGTGGCAGTACCTGCCGCAAAAGCCATTCATGCGAGCAGCGGCTGAGTCGATTCGCGCCACCAGCACCGACTGGATGATGGTCCGCCAGTCCGCGCGATTGAGGCTGGCATACAGGCTGTCCGGAGCGGCCGGATAGCGCCGGCGAAAGGACGCCACCTCGACGGTCGCGGTAGCCTTCGCGTCAAGGAGTGCCGACGACAGCACCTGCGCCAAGGCCTCGAGGGACTTCAACGCGCTGCCGCAGTTCCGGCAGCTGGATGTCATCATGACGCGGACCATTGATGAGCGCCTCCGCTGCCACTAGTGCAGGGTGTCCGTCTTCGGTGTACCGGTGCCCCCCACAACTGGAGCGGACCGCAAGGTGTGGCCAGTCTCGACCTGGTGCCGGTTCGCCGCAGATTCGGAGAGAGTGCCAAAGTCGCACCCATTGCAGAACCACACGGCCGCCCCCTGCTGGGGCTTGGAATCCTCAGAGTCCATGCGAGCCTCCTTGAGTAGCGTTTCGTGCGACTGCCGTGCCTACCTCCGCAGTGGTATTGGCATTGAGAGGCGAGTAGACCCAGGCCCAACGGTTGTCCGACTCGCAATGCGTGTACTCCGCGACGATGAGCCCACGCCGACGGAGATTGGTAAGGAGGCAGTACACGGCAACAGGCGGCAGGTCGGCGTACTCCGGATTGTCATCACGTACTCGCCGAGCGACATCCGCTCCGCGGGCTGTCCCAAGCTGGACAGCGACATAGACGGCCCGGGTGACTGGAGGAAGTTCGGGCAGGTTCTTCGCAATCCGCGGCGCTCCCGAGAGCAGGGCCGGGGGAGCAGAGAACAAGCGGTGCCTCCGCCATGCCTGCCAGCACCAGCACGCCAACAGAAGGACGGCGATTGCGCCCGCCACAGCTATCCATGCAGCAGTTGACATTGCACCCCTCCCGCAGACGTCTGCGCGACGTGGGCGGCACACCGGCGCTGGAACTCAGCTAGGTCCGTGGACACGATGACCGTTGAGGTTTCGGGGAAGAGTGCGGTCCATCCCCTCTCCGGCTCCCATCCTCCGAAGCGGGCCCGCGCGATGACAGCGGTGATAGCGGCGTCATCATAGGCGCCTTCCCGCCGTGAGACTGCGTCGAGCAGCTCCGGCCAAGTCGCCGCTACACAGATGCCGTACCCGGGCCGGGCCGCTCGGAGGCCAGCGCTGTCGGAAGAGTCGAGGTACCATCCGTGAGCCTGCAGGGCCCGGCGCGCGGACTCATCGCTGTGCATGACGCCCCCCCTTCTTCCCCTTCCCCGTCCTCTTCCCCTTCCGCCGCTTCGGGAGGGGCTGAAGAGGCTCGAGCCCCAAGAGCTTGCAGAGCGCGTCGTCCTGGAACGTGGAGACCGCGAGCGCCGCGAGCTCGCGCCGCGCGGTCAACTTCTCGTCCTGGGCGTCGAGGGCCTTACGGTGAAGGGCGGTGTGTTCGGGCCGCCCGGCCGCGGCCCATTCGGCCGCGGCGTGGACGTCAGCGACGTCTGCGGAGACGTACTCCCTCGCTTGGAGGTACAGCGTTTTGAGCTGGGCCGCTAGCGCGGTGGGAAGGGACATGGGCTGCTCCTTTAGGCAGGTACTGCGAATGCGAGGCTGGGGGCGGTGGCTGGGGGAGTCGCTGCAAGCGCGCGGCGGACTCGTGACGCCTGGTCCTCAAGCCACCAGGCGTAGAAGGCACGCCGCTCCATCGCGCTCCCGTGGGTTGCGGACCACAAGTCGCGCAGCAGGTCCGCATCCAGCCAGCAGTAGATGCGGAGCGCTACGAGGTCCTCCGGGCGTCCCCGGCGCCACAAAGCCGGGATGCTCTCATGAGGGCCGCAGAACTTGTTCAGCTCGAGCTTCTTCTTCCGCAGGAGCATTGCGGCATACGTGTTGAGCGAACGGGGCTTGGCCTCCCCCAGGCGCCACTGGAGCCAGAACATCAGGTCCAGCGTATTCAGGTGCAGACGCCGAGCCGTAGCGTCGTTGACATACCGACTGAGGACGACGTTGTCGAAACGTAGCCCGTTGAAGGCCAGGATGAACGGTTGCCGAAGCAACGCGGCGACGTACTCTTGCGCCGCCTCCTCGCCCCACTCGAAGACCGCGCCGCCTGAGTCAATAGAGACACCCAAGGCAAGCCGCTGGGCGGCCTTGGAATTCATGGTGGGTGAGCGAGCGAGCTCCGTGCGGACCTCCTCGTCATTGGGCATGTATTGCGTCTCAAGGTCGTGAAAGCCAGGAGAGGCGTCGGTGAGCAGCCACGCGGGAAGTTCCTCACCTACGTGCCTGAGGTGGCTGTACTCGCCGCCCATCGGCAACAGTGGTTCGACAGTTCGGAACCACGCCGCGAAGCTCGCGGCCTTGCGCCGCAGCTCCGCCAGCGAGGGGGCCGGACGAGGAGCCGTTACAGCGGCGTGGCTCGCACTGCGTCGCCGGCGAGGCATCAGGAGTTGCCAGAGGGAGGGCATGACCAGCATTGCGACCTCATCACGACAGCATGCGGGACCGTGGACGAAGGCTCAGCTCGAGGACCGCTCGGAGGTGCAGCGGGACGAGCATCTCCCGCACAGCGCGAGCGGCATCGACGCTCGAGCCAAGAGCACAGAGGAGCGACGCTTGCGTTTCGGGGCGATGGAATTGGGGCAGAGCGACACGAATGCCGGCGCCGACGTCATTCAGCGCGGTGAGGATGTCAGGGACGAGCGCAAGCGCGTCGTCAGCCCGCCTCACCGAGGACAGGAGGCGGGTTGAGCGCGCCACAGTGCAAATGAGCGGACTCACGTATTGCGGGCGCAGCTCGGGGGGTTCCCGGTTGTAAGCGGCGAGGCCTGCGGTGACGACGAGCGCCTCACCAACGGCGCGGAGGCGCTGCCCGACGGGACACACATCGATGTCACGGAGGGCCCCGGGAGAGCGGAGTGTGATGAATGCATGGTCCGCACGCGCCAGCGCGAGAACCTGCCGGAGGCTCTTGTACTGCAGGAGCACAGGAGGCGGAGAGAACATGGGCGTCACTATGCATCAAATGATGTGGAATCGACACCAAATGATGCAACCTGGGAAAACAGGGGAAGTGGAAAGGATAACGAAAGCCGCCAGAGCGGCCCGGGGAATGCCCGGGCCGAGACACTGCTCTACGCTGTCAGCCCGAGCTCCAGGCGGAGGGCAGCGAAGATGCTCTCCGTGGTCGGGACGAGAAGGCGGGCCTGAGCTGCCCGCGGGTCATCGGCCTTGATGACACGCACGCGGGGGAGCGGGCGGGGAGTGGGGGGGAGGCTTGCGCGCTTGACCACGCGTCCCATGCGCGGCGACTGAAGGACGGGGCGGCTTCCCTTCGGGAAGAGGATGACCGGAACCAGCATGGGTGCCTCTGGTCGGCTCGGCGCCGACGGATGCAACCCCGGGTTCGCCCCGGGGAGGGAGTTGCGGCTCGTCGCCGTCAACCCACCCCACCTATACCATCAGACAGACACATACACAAGCGGCGGTGTATGGATTTATGTCGTTGCCGGAGGAAGGGCTTCCTCCAGGATTCGAGAGACGAGAGGAGGAACGTCGTCGTCCATCAGGTGCAGGTCGACAACCAGCGTGGGCTGCTCCTCGTAGGTCGTAAGGGAGGAGTTCCACTGGTACTGGTGGCGCCGCAAGCTGTAGAGGCTCGTGTGGTCAGCTGCGGTTCCCCGCTGCAGCTCAATCGTGGTGAGGGTGGCGGGATTGGGCTCACGAGTGCGCTCCACCTCCCGAAGCCACCAACTGCCGAGTTCCCAGTCCCATGCCAAGCCGGGGCGGGGCGCTGAATCGAGATACGCCCACATCTTCGCAGTAGCGATAGGCATGCGGGTGTGACTGCTGGTGGCGTCGAGCGCAGACGTAACGTGTTCTTGGACGCAACGCAGAAGGTCCAGGGGCGTCGGGGCAGCCAGCCTGTCTTCGGCGGGCGCGCGGCCATGCCGCTCTCGTGCCGCGCTACGTCGTTCTGCGAAGCAGGTGGTCCGTCCTTCCCCGTCCTCAACCCAACCAGTGAACTCCCAGCCAAGGGAGTCAAGGGCGTCGACGAAGGCCGCGTCAACGGGAACGACTCGCAAGTCGCGCGAGGCAGACACAGCACCGAGCATGGCAGTTGACGCCTGCGGGGCCGAGGGGCGGCAGAAGTAGCTGCGAAGGGTGCGCAGGAGCGACATTGGGACCTCGAGCCGGCTTGTCGCCGGCGGATGCAGCCCCGGGTCCGCCCCGGGGCATGGCGGTGCGGCTCGTCGCCGTCAACGCACCTTCCCCATATCAGCAAGCTCACACATACACAAGCGTCAGTGTATGTGAGAATGCATGCCCCCGCAGACGTCTGCGGGAGGTCGGCGGAGAGGAAGAGGTGTCGGGGCCCCTGCAGGGGTGGGGAGGGGCAGGGAGAAGGAGAGGGGCCGGCCTGTGGGCACCCACGTGCGTCGAAGCCGCTTTCGCTCGTAGTCGTGGGCCGGGCGCCCGGCCCACGCGGGGCACCTGGTGCGAGAGGCCGCACCACCTTCCACCGGTAAGCCCGTCGTCGTCGTCAGCGAGTTGGAGGCACTGCAGGTGCCTCACTCAAGGCTGGCAGGGAGCTGAGGGCTCCGCTTGAGGCGACTCGACAGCAGTTCTCGTCACGGCATGACGTCGGCGGAGAGGAAGCGGTGATGGGGCCCCTGCAGGGGTGGAGAGGGGCAGGGAGAGGGAGAGGGGCCGGCCCGTGGGCACCCACGTGCGTCGCAGCCGCTTTCGCTCGTAGTCGTGGGCCGGGCGCCCGGCCCACGCGGGGCACGTCGGGTGGATGAGCCCGCCCACTCCTCTCGATTGCCACCTGAACGATATTGCGGCAGGCCGCCCCGCGGCTCCTGCCGAGTTCGCGGCGCTGCCACCAGCACCAGCTGGTGGTGCTCCACCGCGGCCGAGCCCCGGCGAGGCCTTCCGCCCAGGGCCGCCGCGCCAGCGGCGCCGCCCTGCCCCTGCGCCCAGCCCCTGCTGGGCGTGGCCTCCGCGCGCGCGAGGCGAGCGCCGCTCCCAGCGGAGATCTCCCTCGCAAGCACGGGCCGCGCGAGGCAGGCCGCCCCAGCGGCCCCTGCCGAGCTCGCGGCGCTGTCACCAGCACCAGCTGGTGGTGCTCCACCGTGGCCGAGCCCCCGCGAGGCCTGCGGCCCAGGGCCGCCGCGCCAGCGGCGCCGCCCTGCCCTCGCGCCCAGCTGCTGCTGGGCGTGGCCTCCGCGCGCGCGAGGTGAGCGCCGCCCCGCGGTGCTCACCCTCGCAAGCCGCCTTCACTTTCCAGGGCGGCCCGCCCTGGTGGCACTCCACCTGGTGGTGACTCCAGGGCCTGGACGTCGCCGAGACTCTCCGGGCACCGGCGCAGCCGGTCGAGAGAGTCTCCGGACGACGCCGGCCCGTCCTCGAGCTGCTGCGCGAGCTGGGGCGCCTGGACGTCGCCAAGCGCCACCGGGCACCGGCCCCCGGCCGGTCGAGTGGCGTGCTGGACGACGCCGGCGCTCCCTCGCGCCCCCCGCCCCCTCGAAGCCTCCCTGCGCCGCGCGAGGCAGGCCCCACCGGGGGCCTCTGCCGAGTTCGCGGCGCCGCCACCAGCACCAGCTGGTGGTGCTCCACCGCGGCTGAGCCCCCGCGAGGCCCTCCGCCCAGGGCCGCCGCGCCAGCGGCGCTGCCCTGCCCCGCGCGCGAGGCGAGCGCCGCCCCGCGGTGCTCACCCTCGCAAGCCGCCTTCACTTTCCAGGGCGGCCCGCCCTGGTGGCACTCCACCTGGTGGTGACTCCAGGGCCTGGACGTCGCCGAGACTCTCCGGGCACCGGCGCAGCCGGTCGAGAGAGTCTCCGGACGACGCCGGCCCGTCCTCGAGCTGCTGCGCGAGCAGGGGTGCCCGGACGTCGCCAAGCGCCACCGGGCACCGGCCCCCGGCCGGTCGAGTGGCGTGCTGGACGACGCCGGCGCTCCCTCGCGCCCCCGCCCCCTCGAAGCCTCCCTGCGCCGCGCGAGGCAGGCCCCACCGGGGGCCTCTGCCGAGTTCGCGGCGCCGCCACCAGCACCAGCTGGTGGTGCTCCACCGCGGCTGAGCCCCCGCGAGGCCCTCCGCCCAGGGCCGCCGCGCTAGCGGCGCTGCCCTGCCCCGCGCGCGAGGCGAGCGCCGCTCCCAGCGGAGATCTCCCTCGCAAGCACGGGCCGCGCGAGGCAGGCCGCCCCAGCGGCCCCTGCCGAGCTCGCGGCGCTGTCACCAGCACCAGCTGGTGGTGCTCCACCGTGGCCGAGCCCCCGCGAGGCCTGCGGCCCAGGGCCGCCGCGCCAGCGGCGCCGCCCTGCCCTCGCGCCCAGCTGCTGCTGGGCGTGGCCTCCGCGCGCGCGAGGTGAGCGCCGCCCCGCGGTGCTCACCCTCGCAAGCCGCCTTCACTTTCCAGGGCGGCCCGCCCTGGTGGCACTCCACCTGGTGGTGACTCCAGGGCCTGGACGTCGCCGAGACTCTCCGGGCACCGGCGCAGCCGGTCGAGAGAGTCTCCGGACGACGCCGGCCCGTCCTCGAGCTGCTGCGCGAGCTGGGGCGCCTGGACGTCGCCAAGCGCCACCGGGCACCGGCCCCCGGCCGGTCGAGTGGCGTGCTGGACGACGCCGGCGCTCCCTCGCGCCCCCGCCCCCTCGAAGCCTCCCTGCGCCGCGCGAGGCAGGCCCCACCGGGGGCCTCTGCCGAGTTCGCGGCGCCGCCACCAGCACCAGCTGGTGGTGCTCCACCGCGGCTGAGCCCCCGCGAGGCCCTCCGCCCAGGGCCGCCGCGCTAGCGGCGCTGCCCTGCCCCGCGCGCGAGGCGAGCGCCGCTCCCAGCGGCGATCTCCGTCGCAAGCACAAGCCGCGCGAGGCAGGCCCCACCGGGGGCCTCTGCCGAGCTCGCGGAGCCGCCACCAGCACCAGCTGGTGGTGCTCCACCGCGGCCCGTCCCGCAGAATGCAACAGGTGAGGCTCCCGGAGGAGCCTCACCAACGGGGATAGCTATTCCTCGCGAGGAGTGAAATGGATTTGGAAGGGGGGCGGGCCATCGTTCGCGGGGGTCCGGAACTCAGCGAGGATTACGGTGTGGCGGAGGAACTTGACGCGGCGGAAGCAACGGTCCGCCTCGAGCTGGTAGTCGGGCGCGTTCGGATTCAGGGCGTCCCTGCGCTTCTTGGCGACTTGGACCTTGCCCTCCATCTTCTGCTTCCACCGCTCGTATGCGTCCATCGTGTCCTCCCTGTGGTGAGGGCGCCCCATGCGCCCCCTCGAAGGCCTTTGGGGGGCGCGTGGCGGTCCCTCAAGCGGGACGGCCCGGGCCGTTGCCCGACGACGCGACGGCGTCGGGCGTGACAGGCGGCTTCTTGCCGGCGCGACCGAACGCAAGTCGCCAAAGGCGGGCGCCTTTAGGCCCGGGACGGCGCGCGGCCACGACAGGAGGACACTTGGGCAGAGAGAGTGGAACGGGCAGAGGTGGTGCGGTGCGTGTCGCGTAGCAGTGCACATGGGCGACTGGAGGCTGCTCTGTCGCCTGGGTGCCCCGTGCGGGCTGGCACCCAGGACAGGGCTCGGCGTGTCAGCGTTCCTTGGACTGCGGCTCGTCGTCCTCCTGCGCGCTCCACGGTACGCGCTTGGCGGCTGCGTGGAGGACCCGTTCAAGGAAGGCGTCGGAGTCTCCTGCCAGGAGGGCCTGGCGCACGCTGGACCCCAGCGGCACCCTCTCCCAAGAGGGCATGAGTGGGTGCGTGTCGCGACGGGGGTCGCCGCCGAGCTCCTGCACCAGCTTGGTGTCCAGCTCCACCAACACAATGGACTGTGCCTTTGTCGGATGCAGTCCCTTCATCGCACGCTGGGCGACGTCTTCGAGGATTGCCCGCCTCCCTGCGAGATGCGGACCGCCAGCCAGCACCACCATGCCAGCCAGGGCCATTAGAGATTCGCGAGAGGCGGCCGCCTCGCGAATGGTGCGAAGGAGTTTCGCCCGGGCAACCAGGGCCTCGTGAGAATGAGTAGTCATGATGGGGGAAGAGGCGGCCCGCCGACGAACGGCGGGCCGAAGAAAGAAGGAGACGTCAAGCAGCGACAGGCACAGCCGGGGGCCGCATGTAGATGCGCGTTTGGGTGATGATGCGGCCCAGCGCCGTTGAAGCGGTGTTGGCGCCCTCGCCCACCGTGGACGCCATGGCCCGGCGGAGTGTGCGGGGATTCTCAGGGGCAGCATCCACAAGATGCTTGTCGCGTAGGTACTCCGTCCACGCTTGGAATGCGCCGTAGGCAGTGCCGCGCAGCTCGGGAGTCACCCCCTGGAAAGTGTCGAACAGCGCGGCGACGCGCTCCCGAGCCTTCTTGAGCTTCGGGTGCGGCTTCTCGTCGTTGGGGAGCGGGATGATTGCGTCGATGTCGGCGAGGTGCTGCGCCTCGCTGTACCGCTCACCCACCAGGACGTTGCAGAGCTGCTCGAAGTCGGCCATTTCGGCCGTCATGTACGCGAAGGCGCGACCGGCCTCCTCCAGGCGCTTTTCGGCGTTGGCGGTGTGGCGGATGGTCCACCGGGAGCCGCCCCGCTCCTTGAGAGCGGCCCCGAGCGTGTTGCGGCACACGACGCGCGTCGCCACGTTGGCGAGGATGGCCGCGGACAGCCCATCGTGGGCTGTCGTAAGCAGCACGTACTTTCGGATTTCGGTGCGGTCATGCCGGACGCGGATAACGCCCGGAAGCTCCGCGAGCATCCACCCGCGCACGCCAGCAGGCCCCAGCGTCCCGGCTGTGTGCCAAATGGCTTCGACGTTGTGCGCGGCGATGATTCCGGCCCGCGCAAGGGCCTCGAACTGCAGCGGGCAGTAGTCGCTGCCCACAGTCGAGAGGTAGCGGCCGTCATCGCCACGGCACAGGGCTTTCCTGTCGGGGATGATGCGGCCGTCGGGGAGGGACAACTGCGCCTCCACCACGTCGTAAAAGCCCGCCGCGTGGCGGACCTCCTCCCAAGTCCCATTCCGAGGAATGGCCGTCCCCAACCCGTGCCAGGGGGTGTCCCCGGCGTACACCATTTTTTCGATTGCAGCAGGCATTACAACCTCAAGCCGGCTCGTCGCCAGCGGTGATGCCGCCCGGGTCCGTCCCGGGCGATGCGCTGGAAGGAGGGCCGTCCGTCCAGCGCTGATAACGTTGTAGCAGAGGGGTCTGACATGCACTGACGTGCGTGTATGTCAGAAGGGCGACAGGCGGCTTTCCACGAAAGAGGTCGCGCCGCCAGTCGCGATGACGACATGGTCCAGAAGCTTCACGTTGAGAAGTTCGGCGCCGCGCAGGAACTGCCGCGTCAACTCGATGTCCTGGCGGCTGGGCTCAGAATCACCCGAGGGGTGGTTGTGCGCGAGGATGATGCCCGCCGCGCTGTGTTTGATGGCAGCGGCGAACACCTGCTTGGGGTCCACCGCGCAACTGGCCAGGGTGCCCGTAGCGACGCGGACGTCGCTGACAAGCACGTTACGGGAGTTGAGGCACAGGACGTGGAACACCTCCCGGTCCAGGTGGGCGAGGCGCGGGGTGAGATAGTCCGCGACTTTCGAGGGCGTATTGAGGACCGGGCGCGTCTCAGGCGCCACCTGCATGCGAAAGCCCAGCTCGCGAAGAACGGCGAGCCGCTGGGCTTGGGACTCGTTGAGGCCCGGAAGGTTGTGCGGCGCCTCCGTCGCCAGCGCCCGAAGACCGCCGAGGGCTGACAGCGCCTCGGTGACGGCAGGCAGGGGCAACCCGAAGCCGACGGCGAGCAACTCGGAGTCGGAGAGGGCGGAAACCCCCTGGGTGCGAAGGCGGGCGAGGGTTTCGGGCGGACAGGTGCGGGGCATGGTGACCTCAAGGGCCCGGGTCCGTCCCGGGCGATGCGCTGGGCTTGGCGCCCAGCGTGAGAAGTGTTCTAGCAGGGGGGTCTGACATACACTGGCGCTGCCGTATGACAAACCCGCAGACGTCTGCGGTGAAGCGACTGCGCGGAAGGGCCCCTGATGCAGCCGGAGAAGCACGGCGACAGGAAGGGGCCGGATAGCCGGGCACCCAGAAGGAAAGAGGCACCCGGCGGGGAGTCGTGGGCCGGGCGCCCGGCCCACGCGGGGCGGCAACTTCAGAAACTGGCGATGGCCTCGCCCTGGTCAGCGTCACAGCGGGCGCTGTCATCAAGCTCCACGGCGCCGCCATAGAGGCAGTGGCCGCATGCCTGACATGCGACCGACGTCGGATAAGTGAACTCGTGGTTGTAGTAGGTGTATCCCTCCCCCGTAAGCGCGGCGGGCTCCGTCTCAAGGTCCGCGTCGGTTGAGCACGAGACGAAACCGCGAACGGTGACGCCGATGCCCTCGGGGCCCGATAGCTGCCGCTGGCAGCGCGGGCACTCGTCGGGGAGGGGGATTTCGTGGCAACGGCGCTCAATGCTCACGCTGGCAAGGTCGAGATGAATCGTAGGCACTGCTTCCTCAGGCCGGCTACGCGCCGGGAGTGCGCGCCCGGGGCCATCCCGGGCGGAGAGCCGGGGGCGTCAAGCCCGTCCGGCGTGAGAATCGTTGTAGCAGTGCCTTCTGACATACACGAGCGACAGTGTTTGCCGAGCAATGCCGAGTCTGGAAGGGAAGATGCTTCCCTGCCGCAGGCGGGGAAGGCGGGAAGCCCAGGCCTGCAGCAGCGGTCCCGTCAAGGACGAGCGAAGCTCGCCGCGGAAGCGGACGCAGGTCCTTGACGGAGACGGGTGCGGAAGGCACGTGCGGAGTGCACTGCAGTCCGAATGGACGGCCTCGGGTTGCTACGGGTTCACTACAGGCGGGGGAGCCGTCCGGCTTTTCCCTAGGCTGTTGGCGGGCGACGTCGTTGAAGGCGTGCCGTCAGCATCGAAAGGAGTGGCGTTGAGGAAGCGCTCCTCAAGGCGAAGGCCTCGTGTACCTGCCTGGACGTTTCGGCTGAGGGGGAAGCTGCCGGGGAGCTTCGGGAGGCGAGAGTAGTTGACGGGGACTGGTCCCTGTTTCGTGACGCACCAGCCTTGTCCGCGGCGAGCGAGGTTCTTTATCTGGTTGGGGTGGAGTCGGAAGGTCTCGACGAGCTTCACGGAGGCGTCGCCAGTCAGGAGAGAGGTGAAGAGAGCTCCCTGCTGCCGGCGAACGGTGGACTGGTGAACCTGGTGGGTGCCGATGCTCTTCGCCACCTGTTCACACAGGGCTGGGTTGCCCTGGCGGAGAACGTCCTTCCACAAGGTGTTGTCCCAGACCCCCGTCGCGAACTCCTTGGAGACGAGCTCAAGGTCGGCGATTGACTGGTGAGCGAGGAGAAACCGCACGTTGGCATCACGGAGCTTGTTCAACGAGTCGATGATGCGCATCTCCGCGAACGTGTAGAACTCGTCCACGTGGGCTCCGAAGAACCGCTGGTTACGTGTGGTGCGGTGGACTTGGCGGAGCGAGGCCTGTTGCTGAAGGTCCATGAGCAGAACCTTCCCGAGGGCCGGGGCCTGAATGGGGTAGAGGTTGGAGGGGAGCTGGGCGTAGAGGACCTGGTCGCGCTCAAGCAGATCCTCGAAGGTGAAGTCGGGGTTGTACGCATTGACGAGTGGAGAGCGGAACTTGTCGACGGCACCAATGAGGCCGGACATGCACTTCTGCACGTCCTTGCCCAAGTTAGCGATTTGGGCGGCGATTTCACGGGCAGCCTCTCTATCAAGGGACTTGGAGAGGCAGTGGTTCAGGGCCTGGAGGTAGGCACCGGTGTTGCCGATGCCCTTGAGGCACACGGCCAGGTCCCTCATGGTGAAGATGAGGCCGTTCCCCTGAGCGTCGACCATGCCGTGGAGAAGCCGGCACATGTTCGTCCACATAATCTCGGCCTGGGTGTCGTAGAACTGGTTCTCTCCGAGGGTCAGAACGGAGATGACACGCTGAGCGACCGGAACCGGGTCATCGCCAGGGTGAATCACCTTGGAGACAGCCCCCGTGCCGGTCAGCTCCACGCGCCGAGGACGCACCCAGACCATGTTGTAGCGATGGCTCCAGATGGTGTCGTCGTTCCAAGCAGGAAGAGCGAAGACGCGGAGTTGGGGAACGCGGGATGAAACAGCGCAGAGCGCTTTGATTTCGATGATTTCCTCGTCGCTCCCCTTCGCGCTGATGACGAGGACGCCGTTGCCATCCAGGAGGTCCTGAAGGACGGACGGCCAGATGACGGAGGCAGTCTTCCCGCTACCCGTCTCGCCGAGGACGTGGCGATGCATCGTCTGCTCTTCATCGGTGATGTAGAGCGGCGTCCACGTCGTGAGGCCGAAACGACCGCGAACCGGGGTGAGGCCGACGAACTTGCTGCCGGGAGGCCTCTTCTTGATTTCGGCGATGAGGTCGTAGTGGAGCTGCTTGAACTGAGTGGACTCGGGGAGGAGCTGCAGGCCGGTCACGGCCGGGAGCAGGTGGTTGTACCAGACGATGAGTCCGTAGCGGTACGCGACAAGGAAGAGCGTCAAGGCGGCAAGGAAGAGGGCGCCCGCGAGAAAAGGGCGTTCGACGCACCATTGACGAACGGAGAGATAGGCGGGGAGCAGGGGCGCGAGAAGACGGTAGGGAAGAGAGACGATGGGGTTTGGGGAGAGAGTTGAGGCGGGATTGTTGCGAAGAGTCAGCTCCAGAAGGGCAACGAGGCAGAGGGAAAGGAGCAGGAACTGAGAAAGAGGACTGACGGAGTCCGGTGGACCCTCGGCCTTGACATCTTTGTTCGACATAGCGACCTCACCACCATTTGGCGCGACTACGCACCATATAGTGCAACTATGCCAGTAGGAGAAAGCGGGGCAGCGAGCGAGGCGAGCGCAGCGCCGCGGCGCGCACCCTCGCGAGCCACCGTCACTCTCCAGGGCGGCCCGCCCTGGTGGCACTCCACCTGGTGGTGACTCCAGGGCCTGGACGTCGCCGAGACTCTCCGGGCACCGGCGCAGCCGGTCGAGAGAGTCTCCGGACGACGCCGGCCCGGGCCCTCGAGCTGCTGCGCGAGCAGGGGCGCCTGGACGTCGCCAAGCGCCACCGGGCACCGGCCCCCGGCCGGTCGAGTGGCGTGCTGGACGACGCCGGCGCACCCTCGCGCCCCCGCCCCGTCGAAGCCTCCCTGCGCCGCGAGAGGCAGGCCGCCCCAGCGGCCCCTGCCGAGCTCGCGGCGCCGCCACCAGCACCAGCTGGTGGTGGTCCACCGTGGCCGAGTCCCCGCGAGGCCTTCCGCCCAGGGCCGCCGCGCCAGCGGCGCCGCCCTGCCCCACGCGCAGCCCCTGCTGGGCGTGGCCTCCGCGCGCGAGGCGAGCGCCGCCCCGCGGTGCGCACCCTCGCGAGCCGCCTTCACTTTCCAGGGCGGCCCGCCCTGGTGGCACTCCACCTGGTGGTGACTCCCAGGGCCTGGACGTCGCCGAGACTCTCCGGGCACCGGCGTAGCCGGTCGAGAGAGTCTCCGGACGACGCCGGCCCGGGCCCTCGAGCTGCTGCGCGAGCAGGGGCGCCTGGACGTCGCCAAGCGCCACCGGGCACCGGCCCCCGGTCGGTCGAGTGGCGTGCTGGACGACGCCGGCGCACCCTCGCGCCCCCGCCCCGTCGAAGCCTCCCTGCGCCGCGCGAGGCAGGCCGCCCCAGCGGCCCCTGCCGAGCCCGCGGCGCTGCCACCAGCACCAGCTGGTGGTGCTCCACCGCGGCCGAGCCCCCGCGAGGCCCTCCACCCTGGGCCGCCGCGCCAGCGGCGCCGCCCTGCCCCACGCGCAGCCCCTGCTGGGCGTGGCCTCCGCGCGCGAGGTGAGCGCCGCTCCCAGCGGCGATCTCCATCGCGAGCACGCGCCGCGCGAGGCAGGCCGCCCCAGCGGCCCCTGCCGAGCTCGCGGCGCTGCCACCAGCACCAGCTGGTGGTGCTCCACCGCGGCCGAGCCCCACGAGGCCCTCCGCCCAGGGCCGCCGCGTCAGCGGCGCAGCCCTGCCCCGCGCGCGAGGTGAGCGCCGCTCCCAGCGGCGATCTCCATCGCGAGCACGCGCCGCGCGAGGCAGGCCCCACCGGGGGCCCCTGCCGAGCTCGCGGCGCTGCCACCAGCACCAGCTGGTGGTGCTCCACCGCGGCCGAGCCCCACGAGGCCCTCCGCCCAGGGCCGCCGCGTCAGCGGCGCAGCCCTGCCCCGCGCGCGAGGTGAGCGCCGCTCCCAGCGGCGATCTCCATCGCGAGCACGCGCCGCGCGAGGCAGGCCCCACCGGGGGCCCCTGCCGAGCTCGCGGCGCCGCCACCAGCACCAGCTGGTGGTGCTCCACCGCGGCCGAGCCCCACGAGGCCCTCCACCCTGGGCCGCCGCGCCAGCGGCGCCGCCCTGCCCCAGCGCGCGAGGTGAGCGCCGCCCTGCGGTGCTCACCTCGCAAGCCACCGTCACTCTCCAGGGCGGCCCGCCCTGGTGGCACTCCACCTGGTGGTGACTCCAGGGCCTGGACGTCGCCGAGACTCTCCGGGCACCGGCGTAGCCGGTCGAGAGAGTCTCTGGACGACGCCGGCCCGGCCCTTCGAGCTGCTGCGCGAGCCGGGGCGCCTGGACGTCGCCAAGCGCCACCGGGCACCGGCGCAGCCGGTCGAGTGGCGTGCTGGACGACGCCGGCGCACCCTCGCGCCCCCCGCCCCGTCGAAGCCTCCCTGCGCCGCGCGAGGCAGGCCCCACCGGGGGCCCCTGCCGAGCTCGCGGCGCCGCCACCAGCACCAGCTGGTGGTGGTCCACCGTGGCCGAGTCCCCGCGAGGCCTTCCGCCCAGGGCCGCCGCGCCAGCGGCGCCGCCCTGCCCCAGCGCACGAGGTGAGCGCCGCCCTGCGGTGCTCACCTCGCAAGCAGACGTCTGCGCCGCGCGCTGCGGGCCCTACAGGGCCTGCAGCGCCTGCGGTGCAGGTGATGACGCTGCGGGGCGCCGGAGCGCCCCGCGGTGCTGCGCTACCGGACGTCAGCGATGACGGTCATCCCGGCCGGGTTGGCGTTGCGGAACACGTTCACGATGAACGCCTGGTTCATCCGCAGCATCTCGTTGAAAAGGGCGTTCGCCTCGTTCTCGTAGTCAGCGGCGCGCTTCGTTTCCTTGGCCGCGAGCACCTCGTCACCCTCCGCCGCAGCCCGGTCCGCCATGCGCAGCGTCTTCTTCGCGCGCTCCTCCATGGCCTCAACCTCCTGCCTCTTCGCGTCAATCTCAGCTTCGGTCGGGATGCGTTGCTGGGTGGTGCTCTTAGTGGCCTTCATAGTGTCCTCGTGTGGTGAGGGCGCCCCATGCGCCCCCCTCGAAGGCCTTTGGGGGGGCGCGTGGCGGTCCCTCAAGCGGGACGGCTCGGGCCGTTGCCCGACGACGCGACGGCGTCGGGCGTGACAGGCGGCTTCTTGCCTGGCGCGACCGAACGCAAGTCGCCAAAGGCGGGCGCTTTTAGGCCCGGGGCGGCACGCGGCCACTCACAGAGGACACGGGGCCACAGAGCCTCCTGCAGCCTCCCGTCTGCTGAGCGTTGATGCTGGGAGGTTCGGCCTTGGACTGCGCTGCGTGCTGCCTGGCGGTTCGAGGACGAGAGGTGACCAGGCGCTGCGCCATGGGAATGTGGCGGCTGTCACGGAGGACCGCTCGTTGCAGAGTTGCGGGGGGGAGAGGCTCACGCGGAGGCCCACAAGCCACATCGCCAGTGATGCTCACGCAGCCTGCTCGGTGCGTCCAGCGTGGCACGTGCGTGGCTCTGAGTTCGTGCAGCGTGACGCAGCACAACTTGAGCCGGGGCATTGGCCCCGGCCTCGACACCAGCGAAGAGCGAGGCGCACTGGAGTGCCAGACGCCTCGTCGCGTGACATCAGCTGGCGGAGTCGTCCTTCGGGGACGGCAAGGCGAGGTGAAGCTTCCCGTTCAGCGGGAGGGAGTCGAGGACGACCGACACGGAGCCGTCTCCGTTGGCGAAAGCGGCTCCAACCCGCGACCAATACGTCTTTCCGTTGCGCTCGACGGGGGTTGAAACGTTGAAGCGAGTGCCCTTCGCGTGAGTGGTGACGTTCGACATGATGTTCTCCTCAGTGGTGAGGGCGCCTCATGCGCCCCCTCACTGGCAGTTGGGGGGCGCTTGTGGTCCCTCAAGCGAGGCGGCGGGGGCCGTTGCCAGGCGACGCGCTGTTGGCGGAGGGCGTGACAGGGGCTGTTACCTGGCGCGACCGAACGCGTGCGGCGACTGGCGTTGTTAGGCCAACGGCGGCACGCGGCCACGGGGAGAACAGTACGTGGAGGCACACCTGCGAGAGGGCACTGCGACAGCCTCTCCCGGCCACCGCAGCACAGACGTCTGCAGAGGGCTGGATGGCATGGGCTCGACGACATGCGGGGCGGTCATCGTCGTCGCAGCTGACGAAGCTGGCGCCGCTCGTTCCAATAGGACCGCCGTGTTGGGAGTGCGAGGCACTGGCCCGGAGGCCCTCGCTTTGCTGTCGTCAATGGCAGTGCCTCTCCAACCTCAAGGCGCTTGCGCCTTACCTTCACGGAGGACGGGAGTCCTCCGCGGTCGCCGTGCAAGGACGGAAGTCCTGGCGGCCGGCCCTCCCACTCGGGGAGCGGGGTGGGGTGGGGCAGGAACCAAATGCTTTTGCTGTTTCGGCAACCGGACCAACTGACGGCCCCCGTTTCAACCCGGTCGCTTGAGGCGCTCCAGGATTGCGTGGACCTCCTGCATGCCTGCTGGGGATGCCGGCTTCGGAAGGTCTCGCGCCTTCGCGTCTGCTCGAAGGGCTTGAAGCAGCTCCCTCGTGGCCTTGTAGAACTCCCGAAGGTGGCCGACGTCTGTAGCGTCAAGAGCTAGTGAGGTCGCCACGGAAACGGAGCTGCTACTAACCGGGGCCCCGAGCAGCGAGTGGATGTACGGGACCGCAGAAGAGGTGAGATCGACGCGAACAGCAATGTGAGGAAGCGTTGGGTTGGCGGAACGCCAGTTTGCGCGCCAAGCGTCAACCGCGGCAGCAACAGTCCGCTGACGGGAGACACTCTGGACCAAGAAGAGCAGCTCCGGACTGAAGCCGTCGGAGAAGGCCTGGGCGTAGAAGGATCGCCCCGCAGAGTCAGGGTCAGCAGCAGCACCATCCAGAAGGAACGCGGCGTACCGCGCCAGCTTGTTGACAGTGGCGCCGGGAGCATCAGCCGACACCGGGGAGACCACCTGAGACCCCATCTCGCACTCAATGAAGAGTCGCCGCCTCGCTGACGGAACCTCCAGAATGGCGTCGGGGCGCATTTCGCGCTTCTCCCAGACGGAGCGGGACTGGCTGTACTCCTTCCACGGCTTGTGGGCCGAATCCGAGGCAATCCATCGGAAGCGGTGGTCATCAACCCGCGCGAATGGAGCAACCTTCGCTGCAGCCCCTCTGCCACCCTTTTCGACGGGAAGTTCTGAAGCGAGCAACTCGACGAAGAGCTCAGCAGTCGAAAGGGCGTGGGCGAAGAACTGCGGCGCAGGGTCTTTAATGGGGACCTTCACTTGGCCAAGGACATCCGCTGCGACGCGATAGCCGAGCTCTGTCGGCGTCCAGGCCTGGCGCGGCTGGCCATCTGGATAGCGTGCTTCGAGGCGACGAACGTAGGCGGGCGCATCCGGCAAGGATGCGTCGCCTGCGAGTTCCCATAGCCGAACGGTTGCGCGCGAAGGGTTACGCCCCGGGAAGAAGAGGCGAGCCACCTGGCTCGCATCCAAGTAGCGAAGCGTGGCCAGGGCGGCCAGCAGATACCTATCACGCTCCTGGAGTCGGGCTCGAACATGAGGGCGAAGGCGAGGCCGCCCGCGGCCGCGCCGACTCGAAGGAATCACCGGCTCACCTGCACTCATTCGACACTCCAAGAAGAAGACCCTAGGCCGCGCGGAGAGACTGGTGCGCCCAGCAGCACCGGGCGCCACCAGGCCTCCGAGGGCGGCCGTCGCGGGCCACCTCGGCCCCTGCCCTGCCCCACCCCCATCGGCCCGCGCGGCACCCAACCTCCGAACCTGCGCCAGCCGGGCCGCGCAGAGAGACTGGTGCGCCCAGCAGCACCGGGCGCCACCAGGCCTCCGAGGGCGGCCGTCGCGGGCCACCTCGGCCCCTGCCCTGCCCTGCCCTGCCCCACCCCCATCGGCCCGCGCGGCACCAAACCTCCGAACCTGCGCCAGCCGGGCCGCGTGGAGAGTCTGGTGCGCCCAGCAGTACCGGGCGCCACCAGGCCTCCGAGGACGGCCGACGCGGGCCACCTCAGCCCCTGCTCTGCCCCAGCCCCCATTGGCCCGCGCGGCACCCAACCTCCGAACCTGCGCCAGCCGGGCCGCGTGGAGAGTCTGGTGCGCCCAGCAGTACCGGGCGCCACCAGGCCTCCGCTGCGAGCCCGGCCGGGCCGCCTCAGCGCCCAGCAATCTCCACCGGTCTTCGGCCCGCCGAAGCGTCGACGGTCGTGCCCGAGACGCTGTTTGCGGTAGTTGTCGGTAGTTTGTAGTTTTTACACACATACACACAACCACACTCCAACCATCCACAATCTTCTTCACTTACTTTGAAATCCACCACCACTGAACCTCCTACCTACTCCTACCACCACTTCACTTCTCACACTCCTTGACCTTGGACCCTTTCAAACTCCCCCAACTCCAGACTGGAAACTCCTTTCCCAACCCCCCTCGACGTTGTTGGGCGAGGGGGGTTGGGAAAGGAGAGGGTCCGGGCTGGATGTTGGGGGGTGGGATTCTCAGGGTCCAAGGTCAAGGAGTGTACGTACTTGGCAGCAGATGATGATTTCAGCGGGAATCGTCAACGGGGAAAAAAGAGCGAAAAAAAATTTTCGCCCTAAAATTCGCCCTATTTCAGACCACCATGCATGGGCGATATCCACCTACATCGCCCCGCCGTGACATATGTATGTCACGGGCCGGTCCTTCCATCGCCCCGCCGTGACATATGTATGTCACGGGCCCGGTCCTTCCATCGCCCCGCCGTGACATATGTATGTCACGGGCCCGGTCCTTCCATCGCCCCGCCGTGACATATGTATGTCACGGGCCATCGTCATCGCGCACTGGCTCTACGACCTGCGCGGTGGAACTGGAGTCGTCCGACGACTGCTTGCGATACTTGGCGCGGTCGGCAATAACCTGTTCAATCTGGGCACGAATCGCCTCGACTTCTGCATCAGGAGCGGCAGCAAGCTGACGGAGATTAATGCTCAAGGTGGCGCCATCATTGCGGACAATGCCTCGAGGAACCCGCGTCGTGGGCGACTTGGCCTTGTTGACGGTCGACTGGACATAATTCTTGATAGTGGCAACTGGCCACTTCTCATCAAGGGCTCGAATGATTCGCTCCGCCGTTTCGGAATTCGCCTTCCCTGGTTTCGTTTTCTGGAAGTGGAGATAGAGCTTGTTGAATTCGATACCGCCGTCGCGGGCCAGCATTCGCTCACTGTCGCGTCGTGCATCGAGAGGCGGAGACCATGCCCCCCCATCTTCCGTCACGAGCTCATTGTCAGGCCTCAGGAATGGCTTCAGGTCCTGGCCGCGCACAGCGGCATGGATGAGCGGGGGGCAGTTGTCATGCAGCGCCAAGAGCGTCCGGACATTCCGCACGTCCATGTTGATGAACTCCGCAACCGCCTTTGCGTCGCGCAGATCATTTTGCTCACGAATCGTCGCCAGCTGAGCGCCGATATCCATCGCATTCAAATCTTCTCGCGCGATGTTCTCATCGAGCGCCCGCCTCGCGCATTCAACATCGGACACGCCAATGCAAATCTCGCAGCGAAGGGTTGCGTACTTTGCCTTATCCTCCTCCGGCGCCTCTGCGTGGAGTAGCTCAACCGCGCGCCAACGCGTCTCGCCGCCGATAACCATGAAATGGTCTCCGCGCGGTGTAACTGGAACGGTCTGCAGTTGAGCCGTTGCCTTAATCGACTCGGCAATCCGCCGAACCACTACCGGGTTCAGCCAGCCGCGTGGTTGGAACTTATTTCTAATCAGCAGGCCGATTGGAATGTCTACGGTAGCGAGGTGTCCGTAGGCCCGTCCCGGCTCATACGGGAGGGGTCCGCCGCTAGGGGCTGTGACGCCAGGGTGTGCCTTCATCTGTTCAGCCAAGAATGCACCAACCGAACCTTCGTTGTGGGCGGATGAGGACCTAGCCACGAGCAATCACCTCCGTCATGACAGACATGTACTGTTTCGCGCCCCGATGATTAGGGTCAGAAAGGACAATCGGTCGCCCGGCTGTATTGGCCGCGCTGATAGCAGCGGCGCGATCAACCACGGTGTTAAAACAAAGCGCCCCAAAGTACTGCTGAAGGAACTCAAGTGCTTGTCGCCTGTCTTTCTCTCGCTGGTCGTAAAGCGTCCCGAGGACTCCCGCGATGCGAATGCGGGAATCCATCTCATTCCGCATAACGTCGACAAAGGACCTGAGGGAAACGGCACCCATGTTGGCGAGCCCTCCCAATTCGACAGGAACGAGCACGTCACGACACGCATTCACTGCGTTGATTGCGAGCAGGCCAAGCGCTGGGGAGCAGTCCACGATTACCCAGTCGTACACATCCTTCGACCGCTCGACGCGGTCTAGAGCACTGCGAAGCTTGATGTTTCCGCTCATTTGATTCTTAAGCAGATTCATCTCAAGGAAGGGGAGTGTCTCCTTCTGTCCGGGTACGACATCGAGCCCGCTAAGGCCAAGAACACCTCGCTGGGGCTCGAACGGCACATCGGGCCCCCCAAGCACGAACTCCGCCGTCCCGAACGTTCCTTTTGTCCCAATCAGCTTCGTCAGACCCACGCACGCCGTTGCACTGCACTGCGGGTCGAGGTCCAGCAGCAGCACGCGGTTTCCAGTGCTAGCTAGTCCTGCCGCCAAGTTCACGGCAGTCGTCGTCTTGCCGGAACCTCCTTTTTCATTGAGAACCGCGAGCCTTCTGTGCTTCATGCACTCCTCCTTGTGGCCGCAGCATACTGGACAAGTAGCTGGCCGTGTGCTGGATCGACCAACCCGAGGACTAGCACTTTAAAGTGCGAAACCTCCATCAAAAAGTGTAGACCGACCATGCTCCCGCCGCAGACGTCTGCGGCGCGCGAGCCCGGCCCCCGCGGGGGCTGCGCACAGCGGAGACATCTCCAGCAATTGGGGAGGGGACGCCGCCTGCAACAGGCGACATCCCCTCCAGTCCGTCTCCACCAGGGGTGAAGCGGACGTCACTGACGGCTACTGGTCGTCGTCCAGCGGGTCATCCGACGCCACGTCGTCCAGGGCCTGGGACGGCGAGGTTTCGAGATGCCCAGGCGCTCCTGCCTGTTCACGCCGCTTCTTCGGTCGCGACCTCTGGGAGCGCGTCTCCAGTTCCGTTGTTGCAGCAGCCTCCAGAGCGACCACATCAAGCCCGAAGAACTCGCAGCACCGGAGGAACGATGCTCCATAGTTGCTCGAGTAAGTGGGCACCGCGCACCGGACGGCGACCACCTCTACGAGAAGCCCAACGAGTTGTTCGGCCGTCATCGTGGCGACAGACTCCACAAGCGCAACGTCAGCAGCCCCGGAATCATCTGTGACGAAACCACGGCGTTTCGCAACGGCCCGGCGAATCTCATGCCACGACGCATCCAGTACGCCCGCCACCAAGTACCGGAGTACCTCAAGTGGGAGAGGGCCTTGCTCTGAAGCTGCCACCATCGCCGCTAGAGCCGCATCGACCGTCGACCGGCGAACCCGCTGACGGTGGCGTTGCTCGGCAGGCGTCGGCTCAGGCGGACGGGCCACCGCAGCAGCATCACCGCTGCTACCGCCCGCAGGGAGAATAAGCCCCAGCAGGCCCAAGACCTCTTCAGCGTCGCGCTCCCGCACCAGGTGGTGAGGGCGGCCCGCACCATCTACCGCCAAAGTGACAGGAGGGCAGGACTCCCCCAAAACATCCTTCCACGTCCTCTCGCCACCCACAGAGCACCAGGACTTCAAGTCGACGAAACCCGACCTCGGCAAGAGGTATCCGCTGTACCCCAAGACGGCCTTGCTCGCCTCCTCGTCCATCACTTCTTCACCACGACTAAGGGCCTCCTCGCACAGAGCCGTCCATGTGGCAGAAAGCTTCTGGGCGAAGCATCCCCCGTCGGTGCACAGGTCCGCCTCCGAGAACTCACCGAAGAGGTCAGCATTCGCGCCTGTGCGCTTCGGGCACCTGAGGCACGAGCCAACCCCCGGCAACAAGGTTTCATGCGTCTTGTCAAATGCGGCCTCGGCCAGCGAGAGCATGTACCGCTGGGTCACTCGCCGACACCGGGCGTCAGACGCAATGTCAACGTCATCCAGGAGCTCGACCAGAGCCTGCCGCTGGAGGTCCTCAGTTGCGAGCCGAGACAGGCACAGGGCCCCGTACTCCGACAAGGAGCCCTCCCGAAACGCCGTTGTCACGTCCGCGCACAGGTCGTTCAAGGACAACCGGCGAACCACGTACGCACGAGACTTGCCGGTGCGAGCCGCAAGCCGCTCAGCCGAATACCCAAGGTCAGCCATCAGCGCGCGGAAGCTCGCTGCTTCCTCCAGCGGGTGAACATCCTCTCGGCAGAGATTCTCCACGTGCTGCAGTTCCCGCACCTCAGCATCGGTCGCTTCACGGAAAATGACCGGAACCGTGAGGAGGCCCGCCGCGACGGCCCCTCGCATTCGCCGATGGCCTACGATGATCTCAGCCCGCCCCTCATCATCCCGCAACCGACGGACGAGCAGCGGCTGTTGAATGCCATGGACCCTGATGCTCTCGGCCAACTCCGAGAGTTTGGCGCTGCAGTACGTCTGTCTCGGTTGGAACGGTGAGTCCATCAACTGGACAACCGGCCACTGCATCACCAGCGGAGCGACAACAGCATCAGTCGGAAGACTTCCATCCATCTGCAAACCTCTTCCCGGCTCGGCGCCGGTATGACGCGCCCGGGTCCGTCCCGGGTGCCGCTGTGGGCGGTGTCGCCCGTCAGCGTGAGAGAAGTTCTAGCAGGGGGGTCTGACATACACTGGCGCTTCCGAATGCCCGCCACAGACGTCTGCGGGAGGTCGGCGGAGAGGAAGCGGTGATGGGGCCCCTGCAGGGGTGGGGAGGGGCAGGGAGAAGGAGAGGGGCCGGCCTGTGGGCACCCACGTGCGTCGCAGCCGCTTTCGCTCGTAGTCGTGGGCCGGGCGCCCGGCCCACGCGGGGCACCTGGTGCGAGAGTCCTCACCACCTTCCACCGGTAAGCCCGTCGTCGTTTCCCAGCTCCGAAGGGCACCTACCGGCGACGCCGTTCAACGGCTAGCGCTGACGCAGAAACGGTAGAGATGCTGCGCGGAACGCGATGATGAGGCGGAATGGCCGTCGGCGCAGGAGCGGAAAGGTCCTCAATGCCGGTTGGCCGAGAGAGCTGCGCTGCGGTCGATTCAAGACGCCGAGCCTTCGACCAGCGCCGGAGACTGCGATGAAGGAGAGGAGGCACAAACAGAAGAGCAACCAGGCGAGGACCAGGAGCAAGCACAAAACCAAGCACCACTAGAAGGCCAGCCACGCCAAGCAGTGCAAGGGCCTTGTTGCGAAGGCGGCGAACCAATGATGGCGCAGGAGGTGGTGCCATAAAAGAAATCGCCCCTGGCAGGGTAGGGGGTTAAGCCCTGCCAGGAGCGACCGGTGTTGCGAGTGAGGGAGTGCCCCAGAGGACGGCTTTAGAGTTCCCCCGTGTAAGGCGAGGAAGCTTCAGGACTCTCCGCCTGCGGAAACTCAGCACGAGGCAGGCGCGCGGAATCGGACACCTGCGTCCGCAGCTCCGCGTCAGCCGCCCGGCGGGTGTTCTTGCGGTGGCGATCCGTGAAGAGGGTGCACGCAGTGGTTGTCGGAATGTCATGCGCGTTACCGGTGGGATTCAGGGCCTCACCATGCACGACGCTGGCCTGACCTCCGTCGGAGGCATATCGACCGAGCCTCTCGCAAATGCCACAGATGACGTCCATCCCATCAGACAGCGTCGTTGTATCAGTGCTCATGTGTCCTTCCTTTGAAGCGTGATGTGTCCATAAAGCTGAACAGCCCCCTTGCCAGTGCCCTTCTCGCCGTCGAGGTCGAAGTAGCCGACAACGCGGAGTAGCTTGTCGCCAGAGCCCTTCTTGCGAGAGGACTTCAGCTTCCAAGACGAAGCACTGAGAAAGGTCTGCTGCTTCGGGTCATCGGGAAAGGCGACGAAGCTGAACTCCTGGGTCGCCGCAAACATGTTGAATTGAACCTGGGCATTCGTCGGACCCACGAAGGCGTCCCCCACGTGCTGCGGGCGGTCGAACCCCGCGCATTGAGAAAAGATGCTCCAGCGCTCATAGGGTTTAGAGGCGGTCTGCGCCGGCGTGGTCTCCATCAACAGGCCCTCTCAAGCTGAACTCGCACGACATCATGCCATTTCGCACCATTTGATGCGCATTTGCAACCAAATGGTGTGGGAGGAGTGGAGCGCCGGAGCAGGCGAGGGCATTTGCCCACACTAAAAGGTGCATCTTGGGGTCCAGCCGCAGCCTTGGAGCGTGCTGCCGCACCAAAAGGTGCATCCTGGGGCCCAGCCGCAGCCCTGGGGCGTGCTGCCACACCAAAAGGTGCATCCTGGGGCCCAGCCGCAGCCCTGGGGCGTGCTGCCACACCAAAAGGTGCATCCTGGGGTCCAGCCGCAGCCTTGGAGCGTGCTGCCACACCAAAAGGTGCATCCTGGGGTCCAGCCGCAGCCCTGGAGCGTGCTGCCGCACCAAAAGGTGCATCTTGGGGCCCAGCCGCAGCCCCGAGCGCAGCCTTCGATGGCGGCTCAGCCTCCAGGGATGGCCTATGCGGACTTGTGCCCCGGTGCGGGCAATGACGGCAGTAAAATCAGCATGTTAGCGAACTAAGCCCCATGGTCCTGGGCGTAGAAGAATGCATGCTGGGGTGTAGCTACACAATCGCAGCGCCCAGCTGCGGCAGGTACAGCACGTTCTGGACCAGCACGCACCGCCGAGGGAAACATCAAAAGATGCGTGTTGGGGTCCAGCCGCATAGACGCCATCCATCCCGCGAGACTGTGCTGAAAGGCGGTGCAGCTCTAGCGGCGGCGGCTGACGGGGAGGCCTTAAGTGTGGGACGGCCAGCCCGATGCAACGCGGTACCGGGCAGCCGGCATCGACCAGGCGTCCGGTGCAAAAGCCCAGGCACACAGTCAGTAAAGGCGGAGGCGTCACGCATGCTGCCATCGGTGGAAAAGGCAGCCCAGGCGACCCTTTTCTTCGAGGCCTGCTGAAATGGGGTAGGGCAGTGCAAGGGGTGGCGACCGCAGTTCCCCGTGGAGGCGCGCTTGCGCGCCGGAACGGCCCTGCCTCTGGATTTCAGTGTGGCTGAAGCGCTTGGTGCCTTTAATAAATATAGGGGATCCGCTAGCTGCACTCCTAAACATGAAGGCAGTGCTATATGCGAAGCCTATATGCGGGGAAGAGAAAACACGACGTAACTATATGAATTTACTAGGCTAAAACATATGGTCACGGGCGCGCATTCTGGGGTGTTGCCGCAGAGTGGTTCTGGGGTGTTGCCGCAGAGTGGTTCTGGGGTGTTGCCGCAGACGTTCTGGGGTGTTCCCGCAATGTTCCTGGGGTGTTCCCGCACATCGACTTCTGGGGTGTTGCCGCAGGGATAACTCGGCGGTTCTGGGGTGTTGCCGCAGGGACAACTCGGCATCCAGTCTTCTTATGTACCTCGCCTTTTGGTACATAAGATACGTGGAGACGACGAATCTCGATGCCCTTGTACGAGACCTCACCCCATCAGCAGCAGATGCACTGGCAGCCGCGCTCCGCAGGCTGCGGAAAGAGCTGGAGGCCGGCACTGCGCATGCGCTTGGCGCGATCATTCTCAGGCAACAAACCATCCGCTGCGGGAAGCAGACGTGTCCATGCTGCCCCGCAGCGGCTTTAGCCCAAGGCGTTCCTGTCCGACAGCACGGCCCCTACTGGTATGCGTGGTGGTGGGGTAGCAGCGGGAAAAAGCGCTCTGCTTATGCCGGCAAGGCGTTGCGCCGGGAGCGGGTGCTTGCCCAGGTGAAGGTCATGGAGGGGCATCGCATAGGGCAGGGAGAGCTCCTCGAGCTTGCCGCCGTGACCAAGATGGAGGTCGCGGCAGGCTGGGCCGGAGAAGCCCCTGGAGAGGCCGCCAGAAGGCGTTTGGAGGCCATCAGGGCGCGCGGGTGGGTGACGGAAGGGCCCGACGGCCTGGTTGCGCCAGAGGACGCTGTAGCCTGCCTGGAGCGGATTGAAGCCCTTGGGTTCAAACGAAAGGGGCGCTGACGCGGAAGGGGCGACTTGGCCTTGTGGGCACCGCTGAGCGGACCGCATCAGGCGTACACGCCACTACATGCTTAGGTCGTGACGTAGAGCAGCAACCGCGTCGCCTGCCGAGGAGGCCAACGCGCGAAGCTCGCCGCCCAGCTCGGCAGTGCTCGAAAGTTGCCTCCAGTAAGCCAGGGCATGGGTAGCTGCGTCCGCCCAGACGTCATAGCAAAGGGGCAAGGGCGGCCGCGGAGCGAACGAACGTGTCACGAGGCTCGTTCGGACCGGGGCGAAGGACATCGGCAGCATGTCGTAGGCAGGAGCTAGTCGGAAACAGGACGGCCCATCCTCGAAGAAGGACAGGTTGCCGAAGTGGCGGTCGGAGTTGCCGATGAGCTCGCCGAACGTGTCGAGCCACCTGATTCGGAGTGAGTCGTCCCTGCTGATGAGCTGTCGGCGAACCAGGAACTCTGATGCGCTGGACCAGGACAACCACGCCTCATCTCCCGCGGCCGCAGCCCGGCACAGTGCGCGAAGGCTCACCAGGGGGCGGCGTCCCTTTTCGCCAACGCGGTCGAAGCGCTCCAGCTCGAGGAACTGATAGTCCTCAAGCCGAAGTGACCGGGCCATAGCCGCTGGGATGCCGGCAGCGCGAATTGCCGTGAGCGCCAGCTCCTCACACAGAAGGAGGTCGCACCAACGTCGGGCTGCTGCGCTGGCGTCTGCTGCAGTGAACTTCACTAGGACATGACGCCCGGCGAATGAGGTGAACTTTGGCTGTTCACCTCCGACTAGAGCGTCCTCTCCCTGCAGCAGTACCTCACGAGCCCGCCTCGGATAGTCCTGCTCCCTCGTCGCAACGGGCGTCATCGCCGAGAACTCGTCGGCAGCCGCCGGTCCAACAATGCAGTTGCCGACACAGTCAGCCCCATGAGCAAGCGCGAGCACCTGGTCATCAGCGTTCCAGTCGAAGAGCCGGTGCGGAAGCATCAACTCAGGGTGGCGAAGCGAAAAGCTACGGCCGAGGAATCCAGAGGGGAGCATGTCGGCCAAGAAGGGTGGCAAGGTGGCGTGCCGGACGTTGCCACCGCCAGCGCCTGGCGCGGCGAAGCCTCCGTCTTGAAGCGGATGAAGAAACCCGGCCTCACGCAAGCGCCCGGTCTCATCAACTCTGTAGAGCGGCAGCAATGCCGGCAATCCTCGAACTCGACGCGTAGTGGCGTACCTGGTGCTCGCCTCTACGCCAAGACGGCAGACGCGCGCCCCCGCTGAGGCGATCAGCTCGTCGAGCTCGGGTCGAGAGACGCCGAGAGAGGCCACGAGCTCCTCGGGACTCGCATCTACGAATCGGCTTAGTGCTGTGAGGAGCTCCTCTACGGTGGCCATATGGTGGTTGTAGGCTAGAGGGACTCAGGAGAGGAAAGGGCGGTTTCGTTGGGAATGTCGGACGACATGGAGCCAAGCGCCTTCCGTGATGGCTTCTGGGCGCGCATGCCCCCTCTGCCAGAGGGCGTCACGCTGCTACGGCAAGATGTGCTCGTCATCCCGCAGAAGGGCGGCAAGGGCTACGCCATTTTCGACGTTGCCGAGCTCGCGGCGGGAGACGTCCGGGTGCCGGTCGTCATCATGTGCAAAGCCCGGGTGCGCCCTGTCGACGTTGGGCGCTGCAGCTCCGCCTTGCGCAAAGCGGATGAAGTGCTTCGGTCCCGCACCAGCGCGGGAGGAGATATCCCACGGCCACGAATTCCGATGCTGGCGACGGACTTCGCCTCCCCGGCTGTCCTAGAAGCCTGCGAGCGGGAGAAGATTGCCCTGGTAGATCAGCGAGGCGCGGTACTACTGCGCGCCGCCAGTGCCTTTGTCCACGTCGAGGGGCAGTTGAGGCGGCGGCCGCCGCGGCCCAGGGAGGTAGTGCTTCGGGGGATGGGCAGCAGGCTTGTCCGAGTTTTGCTGCAACAGCCCCGCGGCGCCTCCACGGTGAGCGCACTTGCGCAAGCGACGGGCCTGAGCGCCCCACAGGTTCAACAGCTGGTACGGAGACTGGTCGCGGACGGAGATTTGCTGCCGGCGGGGCGAGGAGAGTATCGGCTCAGCTCGCCACCTGACCTCCTGCGGGCATGGATTGCAAGTGAGCGGACAGCAAGGGCGGTCAGAATCGAGGCCTTCAATGCCCCCTCCACAACGCCAGAAGCCCTTCAGAGCGCATTCGAGCGACTGCAGGCGCTGGGAGTGCGCGCTGTGTACACGCTGGCGAGCGCGCTGCTGCCCCAGGAACGGTTCGTGACGGGGCTGCCGCACGGCATGTACCTTTCGGGAGCCGTGGAGCCGGTCGTAACAGCACTGAGGCTACGCCGGCTGATGCCGCATAACTTCTGGGTGCTGCGCGCTGAGCCGATTGTGGAGACGTCGGCAGGCGGCATCTACTTCGCGCCACGCCTTTTGCCGCATGGAGAGGGGGTAGCCCTGCCCCAACTCGCCGTCGATTGCAGCCGAGCTGGAGGGCGAGGCCCAGAGCAAGCAGATGCGCTCGTGCAGCAATACGCTGAAGCCGGTGGGAGTCCTAGCAGCGAGAGTTGATGCGTGGATGACGCTCCGCGAGCACCCACCATCAAGCCCCGGCGCTCACCACCAGGTGAGGTCCGCGCGCTGAAGGCGCGTCCCTCAATCGTCAACCGCGTTCCGGGCCAGCGGCGACAGCGGCAAGGACGGGGACGTGCGTGGGACTCGGCTTCAAGCGAACGCCGCCCTTGACGTAGAGCAGGTGGGCATCTGGATAGAGAACGAGCACCTTTGTCGCGTGTTCCTTGAACTCCCGGGCGAACTCCGATGGGTTGCGGTGGGTGGAGCCCATCTGCTCCATGAGCTTGGGCCATGGAATCATGGGCGTTGCGCGCTGGAGGGTGAACATGCGGCTCGTCAGCCACACGTAGATGTCCATAGCGAGTGGCGCGTTGGCCTGAGCAAGCGTGCGGATAACCCGCATATCGACGGGCACGTGATGCCGCACCAGGTGCTCGAAGAACACCTGGTTGAGCGTCAACTCGGATTCCCAGGTGGAGTGCCTATCGGGGTTGTTCGGGTCCCAGAAAACAGCGTGCGACTCGATGGGGAAAATGCGCTGCCCGGCGTCGACGCGCTGAGTCGCACCACGCGGAACTGGGCCCGCGTACTCCCACGACAGGGAGGCCCTGGTGATTCGGTGGAGCTGGTTCCTCAACGCGGCTTCAGACCCTTTGGGGCCACCACTCCGCGGTATCTGGAGGTTGCGCATGAACGCCCCGAAGGACCCGCCGAGGCCAATTCGGGGGCTTTGGGTGCGAACAGCCTCTGTCCCCAACCAAGCGAAGAGCAGCCGGGCGTAGGTGCCGAAGGGAAGCCCGACGTATTCATGCCGCTTAGTGGCCTCGTTGAACACCTGGCCGTTTTGAATCGTCAACGAGAACAGGCCGTTTCTGCGCGTCCACGCGGTGACGGGCTCGCCCGTCGCCGTCCAGGAGACGTCCCGGTGGGGGAGGCTCGTCTGCACAAAGAGGTTGGTGATGAAGCCCAGCTCCCCAGCATCGACTACGGGCTTTTGCCGAATCTCAGCCGCGGCCATCCCCAGCTTAGATGCCGACTTGAGGCCAAGACGCCGCCGCCTGGATGAGACGGACTCAGCCCCGCCTACGCGCAGTCGCGATTCGGCGAGCTGCGCGGTGGTAGTAGCAGGAACAAGCTGCCGAGACGCCCCTCGCGGCTGCGACTGGGGGTCGAAGAGCTCCATCGTCTCGGAGCGCGGCATTCGGTGCGTGTCGCTCATAACGCCTTCGCGGGCTTGGATCAGGACGCCAAGCCCTATGGTTGATCGGGTCCGCCCTGTTGGGTAGGGGGTCCCGGAGGATTTCTTGTAGATCGGCTTGCCGCAGACGTCTGCGGCACAGATTTCGCCGCTGCCGCCAGTTCCGCAGCCTCCCGGTAGGCGAAGAAAAAGCGCAGGACGGCCTGCACATAGGCCGGCGTCTCGCCGTTGTCAGGGAGAGGTGCGCCGGCAGGCCTCGGGCGGGCGTTGTATCCGACGAGGACCGCCTTCAAGTCTCCTTGATATTCGCGGAGCAGCACTGCAAGGAGGCGCGTTCCAGCAAGAATGTTGGTTGCCGGGTCCTCGAGGTCCGCAACGCGAACGCCCACCTTGGGTGCTGTGAAGGGCATGATCTGCATGAGGCCGATGGCGCCGACGGCAGATCGCGCTCTCGGGTTGAAGGCGCTCTCGCGACGGATGACGGCCTTCACCAACTCAGGGGGCACCGGCCAGATGTCCGCAGTCGCCTTACAGGCAGCTTCAATCTCCCGCTCGTAGGGGGTGGGCGCATGGAACGAAGGCGCAGCGACGAGCACCACTGCTACAAGAAGCAACATGCAGCACCATGAGGAAACGGAAACGCCCGCCGCAAATGCGACGGGCGCAGTGAATGCCGGGAGAATCCGAACGCGCTAGTAGAGCGGCACTGCGGCCGCAATGGCCCGCGCGCTCGCGACCTTGGCCTCCCGCACCTTGGCAGGCACGGAGCACTGCTGAGCCGCCGCCTCCGCGGGAGTCTGCCGGAGAGACGTCCAACTCCCCAGTGCAAACCCAAGGAAGAGCGCCGCAGTCGCAAGAGGGCGCCAGGCCAGTGCCTTCCATACAAGACCAAAAACAGAGGTGACGATGGTAGCGAGGAACATGAGGCCTCCTGTTCGGATTCGAGAATGGAGACGAAACTGACGGCCGGGCATTCACCGAAAAATGCGCCGCTCGCACCAAATAGTGCAAAGCACTCCCGAGCGCAAGCCCCCCAAAAGAAAAAGCGGGCGCGGCTTTCGCCGGCCCGCTTCGGAGTCCATGGCACCGACGTCCTACAGGTACCAGCTCCAGGAGAACGTCAGCGGCGCGGTGAAGACGACCGTCGCCTCAGCGCCAAGCAGGAGCTGCACCCGCGGTTGAAGAGAAACGCTCCAGTGGTCCCCGCCAGCCCACTCCAGCCCAATTACTGGAGAGAGAAGGAAGTTGTTGGCCGTGAAGTCCCGGAGCTCCAGGTCGTACGCCACAGGTGACGCGGTGCTCACATCAATGTGGCGAAACCCGGAGTAGCGCCGCTGGCTCCAGCCGACATCGAGGCCGAGGGAAACCCGCCACACCATTCCGTGGACAAGCCGGGGCCCAGCAACAGCCCCAAAGCGCTGCACGGAGTGGTTCAGCGTCCCGGGGAAGCGGCTCCCACCGGAGTCGATGTTCGCGGCGTTGTGCCAAGCAGTCACGCTCGGCTCCCAAAAGCCCGACGCCACAACCTCAAGGCTGTGGGAGAGCGCGTAGCGGCCACCGAGCCACACGGACGGGGCCGTCACGCGAAGCCTCTTGGCGTCCGTGGCGTAAGGCGCAGGGAGGAATGGAGCTGATACGCCAGCGCCCCCCTCGAGGCTGAGAGCGCCGCGGTCCGCCAGCGCTGCAACCGGAAGGAAGGCGACCAGCGCTGCTACGAGGGCTCGACTCATGGCGTCGGAGGCTCCTCCCCCGGCACAATGAGCGTGAGCGGGGCCTCAATCTGGTAGGGCACGACGATTGGGTCGAAGACGCCTTCGGGAGTAGTGAGCGCGATCCACGGCGTTGCGAGGAAGCCATAGACTTCCTCTCCAGCAGTGAGCTGTTCGCACTCGCCAGTGTCGGCCCGGCGGACGCTGGCCCGATAGGTGGTGACGCGGGCGCTCCCCACAACCCACGCGGTGTTGCCGGTCGCCACCAGCCAGCTAGGCCCAGCGGCCTTGTCGAGGATGATCCCGTAGTCGTTTCGCGGGTCCGGCACTGTGGCATTGCAGTCAGAAGTGTTGAAGTAGACGTCAACCCGCGTAGTGATTTCTCCGGTGCCCACGGAGCGGGTGGACCAGTAGGTCTCCCCTCCGTAGGTCTCACGCAGCGTGACAGCACCGTTGGCGAGGCCATAAGCCGCGCCGAGGGCAGCGCCTTGCGGAGAGGTTACGTGGACGAGGGGTCCGCCAGCAGGGCCCTGAGCGCCGGGTTCGCCAGCAGGGCCCTGAGCGCCGGGTTCGCCAGCAGGGCCCTGAGCGCCGGGTTCGCCAGCAGGGCCCTGAGCGCCGCGCTCGCCAGCAGGGCCGCGCGGGCCAGCGGAGCCGCGCTCGCCGCAGCCTGCGATGGTGAGGGCGAGCAGAGGAAAGAGGAGGATGGAGGCGTTCATGGGAAGTCCTATTGGGTTGTGAGCGTGACGCTGCCGGAGGCAGCTCTATTCGTGACGACGCGGGCGGCACCGAGGGGCGCGGCACCATTCGTGCCGACGACGTTGACGGAGAAGGGCAGGGTATAGCTGAGGCGCGCGGCAGACAGAGTTCGGTAGTGAAGGCGCCTGGTGGCGCGGTGGAGGCGATACGTATTCATGTCGGCGTCGCGGCATTGGGCGTGGACCGCCGATTGCCCGTAGTTCAGCCCATAGAGGTGCTCGTAGGTGTTCCCGGCGGTAGTGATGGCGGGCAGTTGGGCCCGATTCCGCGGCACCAGCAGGTAGAGAGTAATTTGGCCGGGGGTGCTCCCGTTGGCGGGAGGAACAAGCCAAGCCTGCTGCCCGAAGACGGAGTAGCCCCCGGGTGCACGATTCACCTCGGGTTCCCCGCCGGTTGGCCACGAGTCGGGATGCAGATAGCCAGCAGTCGTGAATTCTGACCGCTGGGCCGTGAGGGTCTTGGTCTCCGGATCCGTCACGGGAACGCAACGCCATTCCGTCGAATCTCCTAGGACATGGATTGCGTACGCGGTGTGCCGGCCGTCAGCGGTTGGGCAGGGGTATGGCGGCTGTTGCCTCACGCCGCCGCACATGCGGTAGTAATCGCCGTGGTAGTCGTAGTCCTGGGTGACGGGGAAAGAGTAGCCGTCAACATTACGCGGAGAAGAGATGAGCGGGTCAGGGCGGACAGAGTCCGCCCAGTCCTCGGCAACACTCCACGTCGTGCCAGCGCGAGCAGTGAGGTTCACCGCCACCGCCACCGGGTGCGGGTTCCGAATTCGGAAGCGCGCGAGTCTCATGGTTGGGAGAGACTCGAAAGCCGGATTGGTCTGCTCCCACAGGTCATCATAGGTGAGGCCGGCCATCCTGTACGGATAGGGGCTCTTAGGGTCACGCGCGGTGGCGTAGTTGCTGACCTCCTGAATTGAAACCGTCGGAGACACCAGGTGGAACGCCAACGTGCTTGGCGCGGAGGTGGTGGAGTTTCCGGCCGCATCGCGGGCGGTGACGCGAACAACGAGCGTGACGGGGGACGCCGTCGCATTGAGGAGTCCCGGGATGGTGGCACTCGTGAGTGGGAGGGCAAAGCGCTCACGTCCTGACTGAGGGCTGCGGCGCAGGAGAGGGCCGGTGCTGGTCGCCGGTGAGCCGCATCCAGTGCAGGAGATGGAGTAGCTAGCCTCGGTGATAGGCGCCTCCTGCCCCGAGAAGAGGACAGAGTAGGCCAGCCAGGGCGTGTTGCTGGCGTTGGTCGTCGTCAGCTCCTCGACCGTGAGGTTTCCGGGCGTGATTTTAGTGATGAGCTTGTAGATGGTGCTGCTGCCACCCAGGGAGACGGCCTCGCCATAGCCAGAGTGGATGACTGGCACAGCTGGGACGCCGTCGGTGACCTCCCGATGGGAGAGGTCGCGCTCCGACGTGTAAAACCCGCCGGACGTGAGCTCCACAACAGGAGCGGTCACATCCCGAATGACCTTGGGCCACAGCCGGTGGGCCTCATCGTCGAGCGTTTCACCGCTGTTGGTGGGGGAGGCGGCATCCTCGCCCCAGATCCAATATTCGAGGAGCCCTTGCGCGGAGGCGGGCAGGGTGAGCGACCAGGCGTCAGCAGTGCGCGTGGCGGCAATGCGCTCCGTGGTGCCGACACGACGACCGTACACTCCCACCACACCAGCACCGCTGTCCGCGGCAGCGATGGAAAGTGTGATGGTGGCGGCGTTGGTGTGTTGCGGCGGCGCGCTGGCGAAGGACAGCGCGGGCGACGTGCGGTCAAGGTGGAAGGGGACGTTCGTCACTCGGCAGTTGCCGACCAGGTCGCAAGCTGTCCACTTGGACACAAGGGGTCCATCCGCCGAGTCCGAAGCAGGCGTCCAGGAGCCAGTGAGGGAGGTAGTTCCCGTGAAGGTGGCGCCTGACAGGCCACTCACTGAGTGCGAGGCAACACCGTTGGCGTCGGAGGCCTCTGCGGCGAGCTGGAGGGCACCGGCGCCGTGAAAGAGGCCTGCGGAGGGGGAGGCCACAGTGATGAGGGGTGGAGTGTTGTCCACCAGCAGCGTCCGGCGATACGTCCCCCGGTTGCCCAGGGAATCCTCGGCGACAGCCACCAGTTCCAGGCTTCCATCAGCACTGGGCGTCCATGAGCCCGCTACGCGGTTTGCGCTGGTCTCCTGCCCATTCAGCGTGTTGCCACCTGCCGTAACCGTGACGGAGCGGACGCCAGAGCCCTCGTTGTCCGTGGCGATGACTTCAATCGCCAACGTGTTTGCCACCAGGTTCGAGGTGCCCACGGGCCCATCGTAGGTGACATCGTTGTCCCCGGTGAAGGTGACTCGCCAGCTCACGACAGGGGGATTGGCGTCGAAGGGTTGGGGCACAGCATCCGGCGGGAAGAGGGCTGAACGGTCAAGGCTCAGCGTGTCGTAGACGTTCGGCTCCGCCGACCGCAAGTCACCCCGAGTGAGACCGGTGCGGTTCTGAGGCCCAATGATGAATTCGTCCAGCGCCACCGCAAGGCGCACGCGAAGCTCCTCAGGGCTCAGTTCGTACGAGGGCGAACCGATGACACGAAGCAGGAGGCCTCCCTCCTTCCCGTCGAAGTAGCCGTCGGAGATGTCTCGTTGCAGGAGCGTCGTCAACTTCACGGCATCAAACCCCTGCCCCGGGCTCAGGCCCGCACTCAGCGCGATGCGCCGCGCGAGTTGGTTGAGAGCGACATCCGGAAGCGCCGCGAACACCACGTCCCGAAGCGTCTGGGTGGGAGGCTGGGTGAGGGAAACCGGGCGCGTGCTGCGAAGCGCCCAGGGGACGGAAGCGGCCACGTGGCGCTCGAACAGCGGGTCCGTGGTGGCGAGCGCAGCATCGAGAGGCCCCGCCGGCATCGAAGGGTTCTGCCCTTGAGAGAACGCTTTGCCGGCTGAGTCCGCGAGCGTGGTGTAGAGCGTCACAGCACCGCTCAGCGTCTCGCCGGTGCGATAGCGGGGGACATAGGACGTCAGCTTCACGGCCGCGGGGATCGATACAGGGGTTGTCCCGTCCGTGGGGTCGAGGTAGCTGAGCGTAGAGGCGCCCGTAGCCTCCAACTGCACTGGGCCGTCCCAGTTCTCTTGCGTCAGCTGAAAGGTGAGCGTGCCATCCGCAGCAGTCGGACCGCCTTGCCCGAGAACAGGCCCACCAGCTCGAGTGGACGGCTCACCAGTAGCTGGGTCAATTGCCAGGAGGCGCACCGACGCGCCCGCAATCGGGTTGCCGGCGGTGACGCCGACATG
>NZ_CP123278.1:8970000-9131628 GCF_032612255.1 Myxococcus sp. MxC21-1 | reverse complement strand
CCGAGCCCAGAGAATTCCAGCACTTGGGAGGGGGGTAGCGGCTTGGGCGAGGGCGTTCACGCGTGTCTCAAACGTGCAAAAGCAGGGGAACGACGGGCGTTCGGCGGTGCTAACAGACGGTTCCAGGTGGATCAAGCAACCGGCCAAAACCGCCGTGGCCACGAGGGGTTTTCCGGACGGAGCGGATCCACCAGGAGCGTGCCAACCCAGGACGGTTGTGGATCCTCCTGGCCCCCACCCCAAGCACTGGGGGATGGATCAATCCTCTTTGACTGACAGTCCGTTCCGCAAAACGTCCGGCTTTTGCGCGGGGGTCAGGCGAGGTGTGGCCATGGGCAGCAGGTGCCACGGATTCGACAACCAGGAGGCTCACGTCAGGGAGCCCAACACCATCAGACCCACCCGCGACCTCGTGAGCTCGCTTGGCCGGCCAGGAAAAAGCGCTCGGAAACCAGACGCATTCGCTGTCCGCGATTAAAGTGCCCCCGCCGTGCGTTGGGCGGGGAGCATCCTGCTTCCTGTATCACCCAGACCTTCACTGTCCCACCTGGCTCCGGGCTTTCCGCCGGGCCAATGGGGTTTCCAGAGTGGGCGAAGGTGATCCAACGTTGACTTACCCTGGAAATGGGGGTACGGACCCGCCCCTTTCCCTAGTTCAGGTCGCGCCGGAGCGGTAGGAGGCGCCGCCGTCATCACCAAGGAGTAAGAGCCGTGTCCAAGCGCACGTACCAGCCGTCGAAGGTCCGCCGCAATCGCGCCCACGGGTTCCGCAAGCGGAACGCCACGAAGGGCGGCCGGGATGTCCTCAAGCGCCGTCGTGCGAAGGGTCGCAAGCGGCTCGTCGTGTCCGCTCCCAAGAAGTAAGCGAGTTCGCGTGTGAGGGCCGAGGGTGCGACGCCGGGCCAGTCCCGCCCGGCAGACCAGCGCTTCCCCAAGGCCCTGCGCCTGCTTCAACGGCGCGAGTTCCTCGAGGTCCAGGAAGGCGGGCAGAAAGTCCCTTCGGACTGCCTCCTGGCCCTCGTGAAGCGCAATGGCCGACCGTACTCACGTGTTGGCCTGACCGTGTCGAGCAAGGTGGGCAACGCCGTCGTCCGAGCGCGCTTGAGGCGCGTCTTGCGGGAGCTTTTTCGGAAGCGCCGCATGCAATGGCCGTCAGGCCTGGACGTCGTCCTGGTGGCACGCTCCTCCGCGAAGGATGCTTCCTTTCCGGCGTTGTCGCGTGCCTTTGACGGTGTCACCCGTAAGCTGCAGCGACTGCCCCGCGCGGCGGAGACGAAGCCGAAGGAGCCGCCCAGATGAGCCCCCTGGCCTTCGTCATCTCGCTGCCCATCCGCTTCTACCGGAAGTTCCTCGGACCGCTGCTCCCCAAGGTGTGCCGGTTCCATCCCTCCTGCTCCACGTACGCCATGGAGGCGCTGGAGAAGCACGGCGGCCTCAAGGGGTCGTGGCTCACTCTCTGGCGGCTCGTGCGCTGCCAGCCCTTCCACCCCGGCGGTATCGACCCGGTGCCGTGACGAGGGGTTCCACCCATTGCCGCCCTCTCCCTCGTGGAGGGGGGAGTCTATGAACGATCCGCTCTCGCCCCAGTCGAACGATTCGCAGAAGCGACTGCTGGCGGCCCTGGCCCTCTCGTTCGCGGCCACTGCCGTCTACACCTTCTTCTTCGCGCCCACTCCGCCTCCGCCCGACTCGGAAATCCCCGACGCGGGCGTGGTGGCCACGGCGCCCGCCGATGCCGGCACCCCCCGGCCGTCCAGCCTCCCGAAGGCGGCACCGGGACGGGCGCCACCGCGGAGGCCCCGCCGCCTCCAGCGCGCAAGGTGGAGCTGCTTCGCGACGAGTCCGTCTACACCTTCTCCTCCGAGGGCGCTGGCCTCACCGCCGCCGTGCTCAAGGGCGCGAAGATGCGGGAGCAGCAGGAGCTCAGCGTCAGCCAGGGCTTCCAGAAGCTGTTCGGCAAGGAGATTCCCCCGCGCCGCAGATGGACCTGGCGCGCCCCACCCCGGGCCAGCCGCTGCCCCTGGCGGTGTCCATCACCGGCGCCAGCCCGCTGCCCGCGGACCTGAACTACGCCCTGGATGAAGGCGCCTCCGGCAGCGCGGACGGCGTCACCTTCACCGGCCGCCGCGGCCCGTGGGAGGTCGTGAAGACGCTCAAGTGGCCGCAGGACGGCTTCGAGCTGAGCTACACGCTCCAGGTGCGCAACACCTCCGGCCAGCCGCAGAGCGGCGAGCTGCAGGTGCACCACAACCGCGCCATCGACCCCAACTTCGAGCACGCGCCGTCCTTCTTCGGCGGCGTGGGCAACCTGAGCCGCTCCGCCTGCTGGGTGGGTGACGAGCTCCAGAAGATGAGCCCGGGCGACGACCACCCGGACGCCGAGGAGACCCGCGGCCAGATTCAGTTCTTCGGCATCGACCAGCAGTACTTCCTGTCCGCGCTCTACCCGCTGGAGGGGCCGCGCGCCGGCTCGTGCTCCTTCGAGGCCACGCCCACCCTGCGCAAGGTGACGGCGTCCTTCCCGATTACGGCCGCCCCGGGCGAGACGGTGACGCTGCGCTTCGGCGGCTACTTCGGCCCCAAGGATCCGGACATCCTGGCCCTGGTGCCCGGCGCCTCGCTGCGCGCGTCCACCGGCCTGACGGACGCGACGTTCCACCCGCCGCTGGCGGAGACGGTGGACTTCGGCATCTGGGCCGTCATCTGCAAGGTCCTGCTGTGGGTCATGAAGTTCTTCTACGGCGTCACCGGCAACTGGGGCGTGGCCATCATCCTGCTCACGGTGGTGGTGAAGCTCGTCCTGCTGCCCCTCACCTATCGCTCCATGGTCAGCATGGAAGAGGTGAAGAAGCTCCAGCCGCGCATGGAGGAGATCCGCAAGAAGCACGCGGACAACCGCGAGCAGCAGAACCTCGAAATCATGAAGCTGTACCAGGAGGCCAAGGTGAACCCGCTGGGCGGGTGTCTCCCCCTCCTCATCCAGATGCCGGTGTGGATTGCCCTGTTCACAGCGCTGCGCAACAGCTTCGACATCTACGGCGAGCCCTTCATCGGGCCCATCTGGCGTGACCTGACCTACAAGGACCCCACGTACCTGTTGCCGCTGGCGCTGGGCGTGTCCATGGTCATCACCCAGAAGATGCAGCCGCAGATGATGGATGCGACCCAGGCGAAGATCATGACCTGGTTCCTGCCCATCATCTTCACGCTGACGCTGCTCCAGTACCCGGCCGGCCTGTCGCTCTACATCTTCACGAACAACATCCTCTCCATCGCGCAGCAGTACGGCCTGCGGAAGTGGCTGGACCGGAACAAGCCCCAGACGGGCGGTGGGACGCCGGCGGTGGCCGGTGCGGGAGGCAGACGCAAGTGAGCGAGCAGGTTCCCCAGCAGACGCCGTCCACCCCGGCCTCCGGCGATTCGGCCGGAGAGTTCCGGGGCCGTGTGGAGAAGCTCCTCGGAGACATCCTCGGGCTGATGGGCTTCCCGGCGCGGCTGGACATGAAGGACGCCGCCGACGGCAGCCTGTCGGTGGCGCTCCACTTCGAGCCCGCACCGCCTCCCGGCGTGGAGGTGGGACGGCGCAGTCAGGTGGTGGACTCGCTCCAGTTCCTGTTGAACAAGATGCTGCATCGCCCTGGCGCCGACCGGCGCTGGGTGATGCTGGGTGCGGGTGTGCATCCGGAGCCCCGGCAGCGCCGTGAGCCCCAGGCCGCGGCGGCTCAAGCCGCGGCTCCGGCCGCCCCTGCCCCCGCCGCGCCCCGTGCCGCGGCGGCCCAGGCGCCAGCGCCTGCTCCGGCGAAGGGAGGCCAGCGGGGTGCGCAGGCGCCCGCCGCCAAGGCCGCTCCCGCCAGCAAGGGCGAGGGGGATGAGCGCTCGGTGACGGTGGAAGAGGATGCCGCGCTGAAGGCGGCCGTCAGACAGCTCGCGGAGAAGTCGGGCAGCCTGGGCCGCTTCTACGCGATTGCCGCCATGAAGCTTGAAGACCGCGCGCGCGTCCTCACGTCAGTAGAAGGAGTGGGTGGCGTGAAGGTGTCGGCGGAGGGCGAGGGCCGAAACCGCCGCGTGGTGTTCACTCCGGACAAGCCCGCCCCGCTTCCCAAGCGGAGCATGCTGCCGGACGACGACGAGGACGACTTCGACGCGTGAGCCGCTGGGCGCGCCGCGCGCGCCGGGGCTCCCGAAGCGAGACGAGGGATGGGCAAGGCGAAAGCTCTCAAGGACAAGCTGTACGGCGCGGCGGTGCTCAAGATGAGCTTCCGCCTTCGCGGGGATGAGGAGTCCCCCGCGTTCCGCTTCGTCTACCCGGGCGTCCTACGGGACCTGGAGCTCGAGGACGAGGCGGTGGAGCGGTACATCGAGGAGAACCGCGAGGCCGTGGAGAAGGCCGCTCGCGGCTCCACGCCTCCCATTGGGACCCGCTGAAGCAGCGGGGCCCGCGCTGTTCAGGCTGGATGCGCTCCAGCGGCCGCGTATGACGTCTTCTTCCATGACCATCGCGGCCCTGGCGACCGCACCTGCCGCGGGCGCCGTGGGCATCCTCCGGCTGTCGGGCCCCGAGGCCCTGGATGTGGGCCGGCTGCTGGCCCCGGGTGTGCCCGCGCAGCCCACGCCGCGCCATGCGTACCTCGCGTCCTTCGTGGATGCGGAGGGCCGCTCGCTCGATGAGGGCCTGTTCCTCTACTTCCGCGGGCCTCAGTCCTTCACGGGCGAGGACGTGGTGGAGCTTCAGGCCCACGGGAGTCCGCGGCTGCTGCGGCTGCTCCTGACGCGGGCGCTGGAGGACGCGCGCGTGCGCCCCGCCGCGCCCGGTGAGTTCACCCGCCGGGCCTTCCTCAACGGGCGGTTGGACCTGACGCGCGCGGAGGCGGTGGCGGACCGGTGGCGGCGGACTCGGAGGCCGCGGTGCGTGCCGCGGCGGCGGGGCTCTCCGGCGCGCTCGCCGCGCGCGTGCAGGCGCTGGAGGAGCCGCTGCGCGCGCTGCATGCGGACATGGAGGGCGTGCTCAGCTTCCCTGACGAGGCGGAAGGCGCGGACGAGGACGTGGGCGGGCGTGTCACCGCGCTGCGTGCCCAGGCGGAGGCGCTGCTGGCCGAGGCAGGCCGGGGCCGGCTGGTGCGCAGGGGTGCTCGCGTGGCGCTGTTCGGTCCCGTCAACGCGGGCAAGTCCACGCTGTTCAACCGGCTGGTGGGCGAGGCCCGCGCGCTGGTGGATGACGAGCCCGGCACCACGCGGGATGCCTTGGAGGCCCGGGTTGAGTGGGACGGGCTGGCGGTGACGCTCTTCGACACCGCGGGGCTTCGGGAGACGCCGGGACGTGTCGAGGCGCTGGGCATCGCGCGAACGCGGGAGTTGCTCGCGGGCGTGGACCTGGCGGTGCTCGTGCTCCCGCCGGGTGTCACACAGGCGGAGGTGGAGGCGTGGACGCGTGACGCGGGGGCACGCGCGTGCTGGTGGTGGACGGGAAGTGTGATGTGGCCGAGGTATCCAACTCGCCGCGCCAGCGTGTGAGTGGCCTCACGGGTGAAGGTGTGGACGCGCTTCGCGACGACATGCTCGGGCGACTGTGGGGCGGTGGCACGCCGTCGGCGGTGGCCCTGGTTTCCGAGCGTCACGCCGATGCCTTGCGTCGCGCGTCCGAGGCGCTGGGCCGCGCGGAGAGTGCCTCGCGCGTGTCCACCCTGGAAGTCGTCTCCGGTGAAGTGGGGCTCGCGCTGGAGGCGCTCGGCGAAGTGTCCGGTACCGTCGTTTCGGAGGCCTTGCTGGACGCAATCTTCCAGCGCTTCTGCATCGGGAAATGACGCCTTCCGTCGAGCGGAGGACGTGTCAGACGGCTCCATAGAATGCCCGCCTCAACCGGTGATTCTCGGAGGCGCTGTGATTGAAGGCATCATCCCCCTGGCGAACCATTCGATGCTCTCGGCCCTGCCCTCGGGCTGGGTGGGGGAGATTCTGGACGAGGAACTGGTCGCCTCGCCTCGTCCCACGGCAGCGCAGACGCGCGCGGCCTTCATGTTGGGCGTGGAGCTGGGTGAGCAGCTCGACAAGCGCCGTGGCGGCAGTGGCCGCTGGTGCTTCTTGCGCGCGCCCGAGCTGCACCTCGGTCACGACATGCTCGTGCCGGACATGGCCGGCTGGCGCCGCGAGCGCGTGGACGTCCCCTTCGAGCCGGACGTCCCCTTCCTCACGCTGGTGCCAGACTGGGTCTGCGAGGTGCTGACGCCCTCCACCGCCGCGTTGGACCGCGCGCGCAAGCTGCCGCTCTACGCGCGCGCGGGCGTGTCACACGTGTGGCTGGTGGACCCCGCCGCGCGCACGCTGGAGGTGTACCAGCGCGTCAAGCGGGGCTGGCTCCTGACGGGGAGCTACGAGGATGACGCGCTGGTGCGGGCCGACCCCTTCCCGTCCTCGACGCTGGAGCTGGGCTCGCTGTGGCTGCCCGAGGGCGCCGAGAAGCCCTCGCTGCTGGTGGCTGTTCCGTGATGCGCGGTGGCGCCCGCGCTGAGTTCACGGGCGATGTCGCGGGCATCGTCCGTCATCGCGTCACGCGGCGGCTGCCACCACCGGCTTGAGGACGTAGCGGCCGTACGTCACGAAGGCGAGCAGCACACCCATCACGAGCGACCAGAGCATCGGGTTCTCGGGCGTCAGCTTCGTCGAATGACGCGCGTACAGCACGGCGAGCGCGAACGTCTCGAACGTGAGCACCGCGGCCGCGTGCGCGGTGAGGCTGGGCATCCACTTGAACGCCGCCGGGATGATGAGCAGCACGCCACCGGCCATCTCAAGGAAGCCGAGTGCCCGCCATGCTCCGAGGGGGACCTCGCTGAACTGGCTCGCGAGCTGCTGGAAAGAGAATGCCTTGTACGACCCGCCTGCGAGAAACAGCAGCGCGAGGACGGCCTGAAGAATCCAGAAGACGATGTTCATGGGTGGGGGCTCGGTGTTCAGGCCTTGAGGGCCGGGTTGTCGGATGCCTTCTCGAGTGCCTTGGTGAGCTTTCCGTGCATCATCTTCCAGCCGTACTCGGCGCCGTGGAACGCCTGGTCCTCCTTGAAGCCGGAGTGCTCGAAGAGGACGCGCGTCCCATCGCCGTCGGCTTCGAGGCGGTAGCGGACGCGGGTATCCAGCCAGCCCTCGCCAACGACCCACGTGAACTCGAGCTCGGACGGAGGCGCGCACCGGAGCACCTCGCAGTGCACGATGAGTCCATCGAACTTGGCGCGAGGGTCCGGAGGCACGCGGAAGGTGAAGCGATGCCCGACGCGCGGCTCGAAGTCGTTCGGGTACATCCAGTCAGCGAGCGCCTCGCTGTTCGCGAGCGCGCGCCACACGACGGCGGGCGACTGGGTGAACTTCAGCTCCCGTCGGATTGTCTTTGTCGTCATTGCTGCTTGTCGCCTTTCTCAAGGTGCCGCCGCAGGCGGGCGAAGTTGTCGTCCCAGAACCGCTCGTAGTGAGCGATCCAGTCGCGCACCGGCTCCAGTCGCTCCGGCACGAGGCGGTACCGCCGTTCCCTGCCGTGCCGTTGCTCGGTGACGAGGCCCGCATCGAGCAGCACGCGCAGGTGCTGTGACACCGCCGGGCGGCTCATCTCGAAGTTCTCGGCGATGGAATTCACCGGGCGGTCGCCGTCGACCAGCAGGTCGAGCATGCGGCGCCGCGCCGGATGGCTGATCGCTCCGAACACCCCTGGCTCGGTGTGCATCATCGTGCACCGATAATGCGTAAGAAGATGCTTACGTGTCAAGCGGCTGAATGTCGTGGCCCGGTCCTTCACCGCGCAGGCGTGCCGTCTCGATGAGCGAGCAGAGGAGCGCCGCTACCTCGGCGCAGCGCTTCGACTTGCTGCTGTCGTGGTTCTTCCGGACCTTCAGCTGGCGCGCTTGAGGTCCGCGTCACCAGCGGGGCGCGCCAGCCGCCGCACCGCGCGCAGGAGGAGATCCGGATCCACCGGAGCGGCGAGGAAGCCGCGGGCCCCCACCGCCTGGGCGCGAGGCAGGTCCTGTTCCGGCATCTTGCCGGCGACCAGGACCTGCGCGTGGACCTGACGCGGCAGCGCCTCCATCGCCGGCAGCGGCGCTACCACGACCTGGGCCGCGTTCGCTGCGAGCAGCTCCTCCGTGCTAGCGACCCGAACCCGCAGGCCCGCCTCGGACATCACGCGCACCAGCCCGGTGGTGGCCTCCTCACCCCAGCCGTACACCAGGACCTGAGCCATGGGCTCCGGCTGCGCGGCCGTGAGCACGGGCAACGCCGGGAGGACCTGGTTCCGCGTTCCGGCCGTGCGCTGCATGGCGCGCGCGGAGAACGGCGCCTTCGTGGACCCAGGCCGCGAGACCTGCGTCAGGTGCAAGCCCTCCGTCGTGGCAGGCGTCGCGGCCTGTTCGGAGCGCCCTGCCTCCAGGGGCAGCGGCTGCGCGCCAGCGGCCAGCGGCTCGGGCATGGCGCGGATGGCCTGCACCAGCCGCCTCATCTCCGCGGGCACCGCCTGCGCCTGGACGACCACCTCCTCCAGCGAGCCCAGCAGCGGCAGTCCATCCTCACCGCCAGGAGCCTCCATGTTGGTCAGCTCCGCCATGCTGCCGCCGAGCACCATGGGCATGCTCTCGTCCGCCTCCGGCAGCGAGAAGCTCTCCATGCCGGGACGCCGGGGCACCGCCTCACCGGTTTCGCCCCGGTAGAGCTGTCCAATGGCCCGGCGGATGGACGCATCCGACGCCAGCTTGGCCACCACGCGGGGCTTGCCGGACACGCTCTTCACCGCGTCCAGGGACGCCAGACTGGCGGGGGCGGCCATGGCCACCACCAACACCGAGTCCCGGCCCCCCTGCCCTTCCAGCTTCAGCGGCACCACCCTGTGTGTCTCCGCCACGCGCTCCGGAATCAGCCAGGTCAGGCTCGCGTCCGGTGGCTGGACGTCCAGGTCCACCGTCTGCATCCCCGCCTGGAAGGCCAGGGCCTCCAACACCTGCTGCGCGGTGCTGAAGCGCTGGTCCACCACCACCTGCCCCAAAGGCACGCCCCACTTGCGCTGGTACGCCAGCGCCGAGTGGAGCTGCAACGCGTCCACCACACCCCGCTCCAGCAGGATGTCACCCAGTCGCTTCTTCATCTCGTCCCCCTCACGCCTTCCCCCCTGGCCGCCAGCCCCCTGGGGCAGCCCGAGTCCGGGAAGGTCACAATGTCTTCTACGCGTCCATTCGCCGGGGAGCTTCCCGGCGGGCGACAGACGCTTCCGTCGCCGCGCCACGTGCAAGGCGGGGACCGGGCTCCGGTCCCCTCGCCGAGGCGGGCGTCTGGTACTCGATGGTCGGCCTGCCCTCAAGTGCGCTGTGACGCACCGAGCCGTCCTCCGCTCGACAAGCCGGAAAGCACCGTGTCGGAGCGTTGCCTAGCTTCACTTCCATGAACGCCATGTGCCTGGGCGAATGGGTGGAGCTCCTTCGGGAGAAGTCGGGCGGGATGCCAGGCCTGGAGGGCGTGGGAGAAGGCTTGGCGGGCCTGGTGCTGGAGCCGGCCAGCCTCCAGCCCTACCTGCACTTCCGGCGAGGGCGCTACACGCGCAACCTCATCTACCGGGATGCCAGGTTGGAGGTGCTGCTGAACTGCTGGGACGCGGGCACCTTCTCCCCCATCCACGACCATGACGGGCAGGAGTGCTGGTTCAGCGTCCAGTCCGGGGCCTTCGTGCTGGAGAACTACACCCTGGAAGCCGGGGGCCTGGGACCGGGGCCGGCCCGGCTGGGGCCTCCCGTCAAGGTGGGCCCCGTGGGCGCGGGCTTCGTCGACTTCCGCTGCCCGGAGGCCCCCATCCATCGCGTCACCGCGGCGAGAGGCCCCGCCGTCTCACTGCACGTCTACGCGGGGCCGGTGGACCGGTGCCTCGTCTTCGACACGCGGCGGCAGCGCTGTGTCTCCCGGGAGCTGCGCTACCACTCCGTGTTCGGCCGCCCGCTGGCCCAGTTGCTGGAAGCGCCAGCACCCTCGGTCCCACTCTGAGCCGCCCAGGGTCCTGGCGCTGTGAGCGGCGCGGCGTGGCACCAAAGCGTCCCGGTGCCACGCGTCCGCGTCCTGGGAGGACGCGCTACCAGCTCGCCTCGGGCATGGGGGCGTAGAGCTCGCCGCGCGTGCCCTCGAAGAGGCCCATGCGCGCGCCCACGGCGTACACCGCGCACGCCCGCCACCAGGGAGCTCCACGGCGACAGGGCGCTGATGGAGGTCGCGTCGTCCTCGCTGTTGTCACCCGTCTGGCCCAGCAGTTCGGAGAGGAGCGCGGACGCGGGCTTCTTGCGCGGGTACACCTCCACGTTGACGCGGGCGTCGGCCGGCAGCTTCGCGGCCTCCTTCGCCAACTCGAGCGCCTTCGGGTAGCCGCCCAGCGCATCCACCAGCCCGTGCGCCAGGGCGTCCTCGCCCGTCCACACGCGGCCCTTGGCCAGCGACTGCAGCTTCTCCAGGGGGAGCTTCCGGCTGGCCGCCGCGCGCGTCGTGAAGTCCGCGTAGATGCGGTCCAGCGACGCGTCCAGGCGGGCCTGCTGCTCCGGCGTGTAGTCCGCGTCCGAGCCGAACATCTCCGCGTTCTTCCCCGCGGCCACGCTGTCGAAGTTCACCCCCAGCTTCTCCCAGAAGCCCGCCGTGACGAACTTGCCCGCGTACACGCCGATGCTGCCGGTGAGCGTGCCCGGATGCGCGACGATGCGGTCCGCCTCCATGGCGACGAAGTAGCCACCGCTGGCGGCATAGCTGCCCATGGTGACGATGACGGGCTTGCCCGCCTCCTTCGCGCGCTGCACCTCGCGGCGGACGGTGTCACTGGCCACGTAGCTGCCGCCCGGGCTGTCCACGCGGAAGACAATGGCCTTCACGCGCGAGTCCTCGGTGGCCTTGCGCAGCGCCGCGGCGACGCTCTCCGCGCCCATGGACTGTCCGCCCGACAGCGGGTTGGACTGGTTCTTCCCGCGCATCACCTCGCCCACGCCGTACACCAGGGCAATGGTGTTGCCGGACACGTTCGGCCTGCCAGCGCGCTCCAGGTACTTCTTCACATAGAGAAAGCGCGCGCCCTCGCCGGCCTGCTCCTTCAGCCCGCCGAGCACCTCGTCCCGGTAGCGCAGGCCCGTCACCAGCTTCGCCTCCATCGCCTCCTGGGCCATCAGCGGCGCCTTGTCGATGAGGCCGCGCACGACGTCCTCCGTCAGCCCGCGGTCCTCGGCGATGCCGCGCACAATCTGGCCGAAGAGGCTGTTCGTGAAGCCCTCGGTGGCCTCGCGGTGCGGCGCGGTGAAGTCCTGCTCCGTGTAGGAGTTGATGGCGTTCTTGTACTCGTAGCGGGCGAAGTAGCGCGGCGTCACGCCCAGCCTGGTGAAGGCCTCGCGCGCGAAGGGCAGCTCGAAGGCGAGCCCGTTGATGTTCACGTCGCCCGACGGCTGGATGTAGATTTCGTCGAAGGCGGACGCCAGGTAGTAGCCCAGCGTGCTGTTGCCCAGCTCGCCGAAGGTGTCGGAGTACGCCACTGCCTTCTTGCCCTTGGCGCGGAAGGCCTTCACCGCGTCGCGCAGCTCCTGCGTGGCGGCCGGCGTCCCCGGATGGCCGATGCGCACCAGCAGGGACTTCACGCGCGCGTCGTCTCCGGCCTTCTCCAGCGCCTCCACCACGTCACGCACCGTGGTGGGTTCCTCGCCAAAGGCCCCCACCAGCGAGTCCCCTCCCCCGTGCTCCGACAGCGGGTCTTCCAGGTCCAGCTCGAGCACGAGGTTGGAGGGCACCCCGGGCTTGCTCGCGGACGCGAGCAGCATCAGGCCCACGAGGCCCACCACGAAGAGGACAGACAGCGCGCCCACGAAGGCCAGCGCGCCGATGAAGAATCGTTTCATCCGATGGGACTCCTGATGCCCGGGAGAGACAGGGTACGGCCCTGGCAAGGGGTGCTTACTACTAACGCGCGCGGGCGACGATGCTTGCGCGTCCCCGTGCTTTCCCCGCGTGACGGTACGCCCGCGGCCGGGCCGGGGATGGCCACCACAGGCCCTCGCCGAGCGGCGGAGGAGGCACGGCGGCCCGTGGCTGTCACGTCGGCGACGCCGGGTTGCTCGGAGTGCCACCGTTCGGGATGGGCTGGGGGACATCTCGGGTTAGAAGCCGGTGCACTCCCAGACGACCCGCGAGGACCGCATGAAGCGTCGTACCCCGCTCTCCCTGGTGGCGGCCCTGTTGATGGTGGCCGGCACTCCAGTGTGGGCCCAGACTCCCGCCGCCGCCAACAAGGCCCCCGCCACCCAGACCGTTGTCACGAAGAGCAAGGCGAAGGGCCGTGCGCTCGCCCCCGTGACGAGCGTGGAAGGCATCTCCGAGTACCGCCTGCCCAACGGGCTGAAGGTGCTCCTCTTTCCCGACCCCACCAAGCCCACGGTGACGGTCAACGTGACGTACTTCGTGGGCAGCAAGCACGAAGGCTACGGCGAGACGGGCATGGCCCATCTGCTGGAGCACCTGATGTTCAAGGGCACGCCCACCACGCGCAACGTGCCCCAGGCGCTCACCGAGCGCGGCGCCCGGCCCAACGGCACCACCTGGCTGGACCGCACCAACTATTACGAGACGCTGCCGGCCTCCGACGCCAACCTCCGCTGGGCCCTGTCCTTCGAAGCCGACCGCATGGTCAACAGCTTCATCGCGAAGAAGGACCTCGACAGCGAGATGACCGTCGTCCGCAACGAGTTCGAGTCCGGTGAGAACGACCCGCGCGGCATCCTCTTCGAGCGCGTGATGAGCGCCGCATACATCTGGCACAGCTACGGCAAGTCCACCATCGGCGCGCGCTCCGACTTGGAGAACGTCCCCATCGACCGGCTCCAGGCCTTCTACCGGAAGTACTACCGGCCGGATAACGCCATGCTGGTGGTGGCGGGCCGCTTCGACGAGGCCAAGGCCCTGTCGATGATTCAGGACACCTTCGGCAAGCTGAAGAAGCCCAGCCTGCCCCTGCCCGCCACGTACACCGCCGAGCCCACGCAGGACGGCGAGCGCGAGGTGCAACTGCGCCGCGTGGGCGACACCGCGCTGCTCACCAGCCTGTACCACGTGCCCGAAGGCGCGCACCCCGACTTCGCGGCCATCGACGTGCTGACGCTGGTCATGGGCAACAACCCCTCCGGGCGGCTCTACAAGTCGATGGTGGAGACGAAGAAGGCCTCGCGCGTGAGCGCGTCGAACCTCCAGCTTCGCGACCCGGGCATCATCGTCTTCAGCGCGGAGATGCGCGACGACCAACCGGTGGCCGCGGCCCGCGAGGCGCTGCTGAAGACGGTGGAGGACGCGTCCCGCACGCCGTTCACCGAGGAAGAGGTCAACCGGGCCAAGGCCACGCTGTCCAAGTACATCGACCTCACCATCAACAACTCCGAGCGCGTCGCCATCAACCTGTCGGAGTGGGAGGCCACCGGTGACTGGCGCCTGCTCTTCCTGCACCGCGACCGCATCGAGGCCGTGACGCCCGAGGACGTGACGCGCGTGGCGGCCGCCTACCTCAAGTCCTCCAACCGGACGCTGGGCACCTTCATCCCGACGCCGAAGCCGGACCGCGCGGAGCTGCCGGCGCCAGTGGACGTGGCGAAGATGATGGAGGGCTTCAAGGGCCGTGACGCCGTGGCGCAGGGCGAGGCCTTCGACCCGTCGCCGGCCAACATCGAGTCGCGCGTGCAGCGCGGTGAGCTGCCGGGCGGCGTGAAGTACGCGGTGCTGCCGAAGAAGACGCGCGGCAACATGGTGAACGTGTCCCTCACCCTGCGCTGGGGCACGGAAGAGGCGCTGCGCGGCAATTCGGACGCGGCGCAGTACGCCGGACGCATGCTGATGCGCGGCACGAAGAAGCGCACGCGGCAGCAGCTCCAGGACGCGTTCGACAAGCTGAAGGCGCGCGTGGGCGTGGATGGCGGCAGCACCGGCGCCTCCGTCTCCATCGAGTGCCCGCGGGACAGCCTGCCGGAAGTCCTCAAGCTGGTGGCCGAGGTGCTGCGTGAGCCCGCCTTCGACGAGAAGGAGTTCGCCATGCTGAAGCAGGAGCGGCTGGCGTCGCTGGAGTCCGAGCGCAGTGAGCCGCAGACGCTGGGCAACATCGCCTTCTGGCGTTCGCTGTCGGGCCACTACCCGAAGGGCCACCCCTACTACGTGGCCACGCTGGACGAGCGCATCGCCGGGGTGAAGGACACCACGCTGGAGCAGGCGCGCGCCTTCCACAAGGCCTTCTACGGCGCGTCGAATGGTGAGCTGGCCGTGGTGGGTGACTTCGAGTCCAAGGACATCGTGGCGCTCGCCGGCACCCTGCTGGGCGACTGGAAGAGCCCCGCGCCGTACCAGCGCGTGCAGCAGGTGTTCGGCGGCGGTGCGTCCGCGTCCGTCGCGCTGGAGACGCCGGACAAGGCCAACGCGTACTACATGGCGGGCCAGTCGTTGAAGCTTCGCAAGGACGACAAGGATTGGCCGGCGCTGGTGCTGGGCAACTTCGTGTTGGGCGGCGGCTTCCTCAACTCGCGGCTGGCCACGCGCATCCGTCAGCAGGACGGCCTCTCCTACGGCGTGGCCAGCAGCCTGGACGCGAGCGACGTCGACGAGGTGGGCACCTTCTTCACGTATGCCATCTACGCCCCGGAGAACGCGGCCCGGCTGGAGACGGCCATGCGTGAAGAGGTGACTCGCGCGGTGCAGAAGGGCTACTCGGCGGAGGAGCTGCAGAAGGCGCGCACGGGCATCCTGGAGTACCGGCAGTCGGCGCGGGCGCAGGACGGCAGCCTCGCGCGGCAGCTCGCCAGCTACCTGTTCCTGGGCCGCACGCTGGCCTTCGATGCGGCGCTGGAGCAGAAGCTGACCCAGCTCAAGCCGGAGGACGTGCGCAAGGCCATGGAGCGTCACCTGGACTGGACGAAGGTGACGCAGGTGCGCGCGGGAGACTTCGCCACCGCGCAGAAGAAGGCCGCGCCTCCCGCGAAGGTCCCGGCCGCGCCGTGACGCGGTAGTCCGTCACCCCTGTGCGGGAATCAAGCCCCGCGGTGCCCCAGTGGCGCCGCGGGGCTTTTGATTGAGAGGCTGAATGGCTTCAACCCTTGCCGCGCACTGCTTGCCAGAGACTGCGGAAGAGGCCGCCAAAGGAGCCCTGCTTGCTGTCATCTGGAGGGATGGCGCCGGTTTCCAGTACGGCGACGTGGGCGCGCACCTGTTTGAACTGCGCATCTCGGATGCTTGGCTCGTTGGCTCTGACGTCCGCGTCTGAGAAGAAGTGCCAGAGGGAGTGAGGGATGCCGAGCAGTTCCTCAGAGGCCTTGATGCGGTCCTGAACCTTCTGCGCCTCGTCGTACCAAAGGCGCTGCTCTGCCTTTGTCTGGGCAGGCAGCGCCATGAGACGTCGGAGGTCCTGAGCGAGCTCACGTGGGCCGTAGGGGGGGGATGAGGTATTCATGAGAGGCGACCCCGTGTGTGACGCGCCCTCCCCTCCCCTTCAACGCGGCGGCAGTGTGGCGAGGAATGCATCCAGCGCGGCGTTGAAGCGCTCCGGTGCATCCATCATCAGCCAATGGCTGACACCTGAGAACACGGCGTGCGGTGTGCCCGGGTACAGGAGGTGGTAGGCATTGGGCTGGATGAAGGCATCCACGACGAGCGTGTGGAGGGGGCCCTTGTAGCGTTCCAGCACACGGTCCGAATTGAACGTGAGCATGCTCTCCAGCGCGCCGACCACCACCTCGCGCGGCGTGGCATGCAGCCAGCGCATCACCGACTCGTGCGTGTGTGGCTTCGCGTTCTGGAGGATGGGTGTGAACCAGGCGTCCATGAAGGCGCGGTAGGACTCGGGACGTGTGCCTTCGTGGAAGCCTTGGAGCTGTTCGGGCGGAAGCGGCGGCATCGTCCCCGCGGCATCCACGATGACGAGTCCGGCAAGCCGTTCGGGCCAGCCACGGGCGTACTCCGCCGCGACGTAGCCGCCGAAGCTGTGGCCCACCAGGACGAAGCGCTCCAGGTCCAGGGCCGTGGCCACCGCGTGGATGTCATGGGCCATGTCCTCGGCGCCGTAGCGGCCCTGGGCGTCGAGCTCCGAGTCGCCCATGCCACGCAGGTCGAACGACACGGAGCGCTGCTTCAAATGTGCTTGCTGCGAGGCCCATTGCTCACGCCGGGAGGCGTTGCTGTGGACGAAGACGACGGGGAGGCCACCATTGCCAGTGTCGGTGACTGCGAGCTGGCCCGTGGGTCCCTGGACGGTGCGCGAGGTGGAAGTCATGGCGCGGAGGACGATGACACGATTCGCGGCCCGTGCGCTTGGGCACCCTCCCCTGCCTCCTGCTGGCGCGTGCGCGCCCGGAGCCCGAAGAACGCGGCGAGCCACGCAAGCAATGCCATGGCGACCATGACTCCGGCCATGGGCATCGCGGTGCCATTGTTGAACGTGCTCACGGCCCACGACGCGCCGGCCGCCGCGGTGAACTGGAGCGCGCCCAGCGCGGCCGACGCCATGCCCGCGCGCGTGGCATGCCGCTCCAGCGCAATCGCAGCCGCGTTGGGTCCCACCAGGCCCATGGCCGACACGAAGAAGAACAGCGTGACGGCGATGCCCCACAGGCCCATGAAGCCGGTCCACGCCACCGCCAGCACGGCCACCGCCGCGACGACGCACAGACTCAATGCCAGACGCAGCAGCCGGTGCAGCGGCAGGTGGGTCACCAGCTTGCGGTTGAGCTGCGCCACCGCAATCAACCCCAGCGCATTGACGCCGAAGAACCAGCCGAAGTGCTCCTCCGGAATGCCATACAGCGAGATGAACACGAACGGCGAGCCCGCGATGTACGCGAACATGCCCGCCTGCGCGAAGCCTCCGGCCAGTGCGGGGCCCACGAAGTCCGGGTCCTTCATCAATGCGCCCATCCGGGAGCGCATCGACTGCGAGCCCACGTGCGGCGGCGCCGTCTCCGGCAGCGACTTCAGCACGAAGGCCAGCGCCACCGCGCCCACCGCCGCCAGCACCACGAAGATGGCCCGCCATCCCGAGTACTGGAGTACCATTCCGCCCAGCAGCGGCGCGAGGATGGGCGCCACGCCCATGACCAGCATCAGCCGCGACATCGTCCGGGCGGCGTTGGCGCCGGACCACAAGTCGCGCACCACGGCGCGTGGAACGACCAATGCCACCGAGCCACCGAGCGCCTGCACGAAGCGCATGGCCACCAGCATGGACGCCGACGGCGCCAGCGCGCAGCCGAGCGAGCCCAGGACGTACAGCGCCAGGCCCGCGTAGAGCGGACGCGTGCGCCCGAAGCGGTCGATGAGCGGGCCCGTGAAGAGCTGGCCCAGCGCCAAGCCCGCGAAGCACGACGCGAGCGTGAGCTGGATGGCGGGCGCGGTGGATTGCAGGTCCTCCGCGATGCGCGGCAGCGCCGGCAGATACATGTCGATGGAGAGCGGTGCGAACGCGGTCAGCGTTCCCAGCAGCAACTCGAGGCCGAGTGTGCCCTTCTCAGTGGACTGGGTCGAAGGCGTGGTCATGGACTCCCTGGGCCGAGGGCCGAGCCCCGGCGAATAACCGGCTCCCCGCCTCCGCACCGTGAATGTGCCGCGCACCCAGAAGCACGGTTGCTGGAAGGGAACGCCATGGCTGTACACACCACCGGCGAGCAGCCTCGTGGGCGGCCACTGGCATGTCAGACCCCCGGGTTATTCCTTTTCCCGTCGCGCACACGAAGGTGTCGGGCCCTGGCGGCCCGAGCTTGATTTCGCCACTGCGCCCTCACCGCACGGAGCGAGTCCACCCACCCGTGTACGCGACACCCGATTCCCCCGCGCGCGGCGGAGATGTGACGTCGCGCGCGGGGAAAAGCGCGGTGCCAGGGCCATGGGGGCCAGGGGCCGCGCCAGCGTGGGGCGGGCCTTCGGGTCCGTTGAGCGGGGAGGTGCCGTCAACCCGGGGGCGGGCGGCGCCATTCCTTTCTCCCCACGCGACGACTTGGCTTTTTGCCGCCCGGGACGGGGGCGCGGTCCGGCTCGAAAGCCGGGCCCGACCTTCCGCCAGGTGGCCGGTGCGCGCGAGGCAGACAGCGCCTCAACCCCTCCCACTGCCTGCCTCGCGCGCTTCCGTAAATTCTCGAACGAGGGCAGGGTAGGGCGCTCGCTCCACCGGGCGCCCTCCCGCTCTCCAAGGGCCTTTGCTTGCCAAGGGCCCGGGTTGGGCGCCATACGAAGGCGCGAAACGGCGGCGGGGCAGGTCAGCCTGCCCGCGTCGCCCGCGACCTTCGTGAGACATGGGACTCCGGTACGACGTCATCGTGGTGGGGCTGGGCCATGCGGGCAGTGAGGCGGCGCTCGCCTGCGCGCGGATGGGATTGGCCACGTTGGGCCTGACGCTGAAGCGCGAGCGCTCGGCGGTGTTGAGCTGCAACCCGGCGGTGGGTGGCACGGCCAAGGGCCACCTGGTGCGTGAGCTGGATGCGCTCGGCGGAGAGATGGGGCGCGCGGCCGACCAGGTGGGCACGCACTTCAAGACGCTGAATGCCTCCAAGGGGCCGGCGGTGCAGGCCTCGCGCCTGCTCTGCGACCGGGATGCCTACGCGGTCGGCATGCAGGCGGTGCTCTTCTCGCAGCCGAACCTCACGGTGCGCGAGGGCGAAGTCGCAGCGCTGGTGGCCGGTGGAGGCCGGGTGGAGGGCGTGGTGCTGGGGGACGGCACGCAGGTGTCCGCCTCCGCGGTGCTGCTCACCACGGGGACCTTCCTCCAGGCGCTGATGCACGTGGGCGAGCAGAAGGAAGTCGGCGGCCGTCTGGGTGACGACGCGGCGCGCGGGCTGTCGGAGTCGCTGCGCGCGCTGGGCTTCACCCTGGGCCGCTTCAAGACGGGCACGCCGGCGCGGCTGGCGCGCGCGAGCATTGACTGGGACGCGCTGGAGCCGCAGCCGGGGGACACCCTCGTGCGGCCTTTCTCCTGGCGGACGAAGGTGGAAGGGGAGGGCGGGATGCCGTTTCCCCGTCAGCCCCCGGTGACGTGCGCGCTCACGGCGACGACGCCGAGCACGCACGCGGTGCTGCGCGACAACCTGCACCGCTCGCCGCTGTACCAGGGGGACATCGTCGGCCGGGGGCCGCGCTACTGCCCGTCGCTGGAGGACAAGGTGGTGCGCTTCGCCTCGCGCGAGAGGCACCAGGTGTTCCTGGAGCCGGAGGGGCCCACGTCGCCGCTGGTGTACCCGGCGGGCCTGTCCACGAGCCTGCCTGCGGACGTGCAGCTCACCTTCATGCGCACCATTCCCGGGCTGGAGCAGGTGGAGGTGGTCCGCTTCGGCTACGCCGTGGAGTACGACTACGCGCCGCCCACGCAGCTCAAGGCCACGCTGGAGACGAAGGCCATTGCCGGCCTGTACTTCGCGGGGCAGCTCAACGGCACCTCGGGCTACGAGGAGGCCGCCTTCCAGGGCCTGTGGGCTGGCATCAACGCGGCGCTCCAGGTGAAGGGCGAGCCGCCGTTCCTGCCAGGCCGCGACGAGGCCCACGGCGCGGTGCTGGTGGATGACCTGGTGACCAAGGGCGTGGACGAGCCGTTCCGCATGTTCACCAGCCGCTCCGAGCACCGGCTGAAGCTGCGCGAGGGCAACGCGGACCTGCGACTGGCCCATCACGGGCACCGGGTGGGGCTGCTGCCGCGCGAGGCCTTGGAGCGGGTGGAGGCGCGAGGCCGCGCGGTGACGGAGGAGGTGGCTCGGCTGAAGCGCACCGGGCTGGCGGCGCGGCTGCGGCGGCCGGAGGTGACGTACGCGCAGCTGGGCGAAGGCCGCGAGGACTGGCCCGTGCTGTCACGCGACGTCGCCGAGGAGGTGGAGGTCGAGGTGAAGTACGAGGGCTACGTGGCCCAGGCCGCGAGGGCGGCGGCGCGCGAGGCGGAGTCCACGGACCGGTGGCGGATTCCGGAGGGCTACCGCTTCCATGAGGTGCGGGGACTGGGCTCGGAAGCGGTGGAGAAGCTGACCGCGCATCGGCCCGGGACGGTGGGACAGGCTCGCCGGATTCCGGGGCTGACGCCCGCCGCGGTGTCGCTGCTGCTGGTGGCGCTCAAGCGCGGAACAGAGGCGCCCGCAGTCTGCTCGCAGTCCGAGGATTGATCAAATAAGGGGCTGTGGACAAGGTGTGGGAAACTTTAGGGCTTCCCGTCTCCTGAATGATTCCAGTGGGTTGCAGGTAGGTTTGACGCGGAGGGCTTGTGGATAACGCGCGGTTCGAGGATCAGCTCGCGGCGGGGTGCCGGGCGCTGGGAGTGACGGTGGCGGCGGACCTGGGGCCGCGGCTCCAGCGGTTGATGAGCGAGCTGCTCAAGTGGAACGCGAAGGTGAACCTCACGGCGATTACGGCGCCGGAGGAGGTGCTGGAGAAGCACTTCCTGGATTCGCTCGCGGTGTTGCCGGAGGTGACGGGCGCGGCGACGTTGTTGGACTTGGGCGCGGGCGCGGGCTTCCCGGGTCTGCCATTGAAGCTCGCGCTGCCCGCGCTGGGCGTCACGCTGGTGGACACGGTGGGCAAGAAGGTCGCGTTCATCAAGGCCGCGGCGGCGAGCCTGGGCATGCAAGGTGTTCGCGGTCTGCACGCGCGTGCGGAAGGCCAGCCGGAGACGGAAGGGATTCCGCGCGCCGAGGTGCTGATTGCGCGCGCGTTCATGGACCTGCCGGATTGGCTCGCGCTGGCGCCCGCGTATGTGGAGCCGGGCGGGCGCGTGGTGGCGATGCTCGGCAAGGCGCAGACGGACGCGGAGCTGGCGGCGCGCGCGGCGGAGCGGCAACTGCGCGTCGTGTCCGCGCGGGCGTACCGGCTGCCGTTCTCCGGCGCCGAGCGCCGGTGGCGGTGTTCGCCAAGGAGTAGGGGAGGGGCGTGCCGCCGTGCGCGCCGGCCCGTGGGTGATTCCGGGCGGTGTGACACGGCGGTGTTTCTTCCCGGGAATGCACGGCGCTGCCGAGTGACTTCAGCGGCGCGCATCCCACCGGGAGGGGAGGGTGGCGCGAGCCAGGGGCCTCGTTAGGTTTCACGGCGGAGGTGCCACGCATGCAGCCGCTTCCGACGGACCGTCCTCACGTCTGGTTGTTCGAGCGCAACGCTCACGCCGTCACGTTGAAGGCCTCGCGCTCCGGCTTCGAGCGCCAATGGGGCCCGCCACATCGCGTGGTGACTCGCGATGACGGCCGCTTCCAGGAGGCGCACTGGGGTTGGCGCAGCGAGTGTGGGCTCGAGTTGGTGGTCGTCTCGATGCGAGAGGCCGACCGGTTCCTCGTCTTCATCGAACCCTTGGAAGTCGACCACGCCCTGGCCCACCTGGGGTTGAAGGACGAGGTCGTGGAATGGAGAGCCGACGCGGGGGTTCCGCTCCCGCGTGAAGGCTGGGTGCTCACGCGCATGGATGAGACGGGCAATCGCTACGACGTCGCGCCGTCACCCGAGCGCGCGCACGTGGCGTGCTTCGCGCGCATCCTCGAAGAGCGTGCGCACAAGCAGTCGTACTACGTCGAGTTCCGCGGCCCGCCGGCCCACGAGGACGCCGCGCGGAAGGACTGGGCTGTCATCCGTCAGGATGAGTACGGCAATCGCGCGGAGGTGGCTCGGCTTCAGAGTGAACAGGGGGCTCGCGCATTCGCCGATGTCTACGAAGCGGATCCACGGCACAAGCAGACGTACTTCGTGGAGCCCGTGGCTCCGCATCCGTGAGTCCTGTTCGAGTGTGCGGGGTGGGTGTGTCGAACTGGATGCGCCCAACTCACGCCCCGCGTTGGCGTTGAACCGTCGATGTCGATTGGAGCAGCAGGCGCTTGCTCACAACGGCGCGGGCGAATCATTCGTGCGTCCAGGGTGGCAGCGAGCGTTGCTGTATCGCGACAGGCTCCTCCACCGGGAACCCCAGTCAGAGCAGGCGCCGTATGTACCGTCACTCGCGCGAGGACGTGTACGCCAACGAGCTGCCATCGGCCTCCCACGTTCTGGCGCAGTTGTCGGCTTGGGTTCGCGACGACGACGCCGTGCGCCCTCACAAGGACCTCGGTATGCGTTCGCGACAAGAGCACCGCGCGCTCTCCCAGTGCGGAGCAACTCCATGACCCGGAAGGACATCCTCGAGGCAGTGAAGCGCTTCGTCGGAGTTCTCGACGAGCAGAGTCACATTGAGGACCGCGAGGGAGCGCTGCGTGCTGCCCTGGACCGGCTCGCGCTGGCCTACCATTTTGCCGCCGCCCCATTCGACCAGACGAAGTATCCGGACGCGCCTCGTGCCGACTACTGGTCCCTGCGAGAGTGCATCGCGCCACTCTTTCCCGCCCTCGGCCTGTACAACGAGGCGTTGCACATCGCGGACAAGGTGGGGGAGTCCGAGCTCAGCATCGGCGACGCCATCGACGACCTCACGGACATCGCGATGGACCTGCACAGCGTCCTCTTCCGCTGGGAAAACACGAGCGAAGAAGATGCGCTCTGGCACTTCCGCTTTGGCTTCGAGACCCATTGGGGACTGCACCTGCGAAGCTTGCAGCTGTACCTCCACCAGCGTGCCTTCTGATGTGCCCAGCAACTCGCGACGGCAGCTGAGCCGCCGCCGATTCCCCTGGCTCCCGAGGCGCTAGCAGGGGAGGGGACGCAGCCCTGCTTGGTGCACGTCCTTGTTCGCAGTGGCTCGGAAGCAAGGCGGGCAACCTGAGCTGCAGATCGGTCGCTCGGTGCATGGCCTTGCTCGCGGCGTCTCGAGAGCATCGTTGGGCGCCTGCGCTGCACGTGAGTCGCCGCATGCAGGACGACGGGTGGTTGGATGATGCGCCAACATGGCCGCGTCACGGTCCATCGAGGTGCATGTCGAGGCGCGGGTTGTTGATGGAGCGCTGCGTGGACACGGCCGGCTCACCTCCCTCGGGCAGGCAGGACAACGCTCGTGCCGTCGGATGCACGGAGTCTGTCGAAGGTGATGTCCGTGAAGAGAGGCCAAGTTGAAGCCCTCGCTGACCGGGCAGCCAAGCCAGCGCCTGGTCGGCGTGTCTTCTCCGAACGGGGTGCCTTCATCGCACGGAAGAGGCCCACGTTGTTGATGCTGCCGGCGGGCTCGTCATCCTGAACGCTGCATCCGTGCGCCCGGAGTTGGGGCAGTCCGCGCTTCGGGCGCGAGCGAATGTCGTGACACGGCGCCTCGGGGGACTTGATGCCAGTCGGGATGGGGTGACGACGATGTGCATGCTCGCCGCGGTTTCGTGCACACGGGACGACGCGCCCGTTCTTTGCGGCGTGGTCTGAGTCCGTGGGGCTTCGAGGCAGTCGAATGGATGGAGATGCATCGCATGTTCGACTCGGTGATGCCGTCTCGTAGGCGCGCGAAGTCTCCCCGACTGCGCTCAGCTGAGAGCCGACTTGAGGTGACGAAGACACCCGGGATGGAGCTTCGCGTTCGGCCACTTTGTGCGCGGTGCTGCTTGAGGCTTCGTGGTGGTCATGCGCCCGTGCGTCACCGGTGGGGGCCGTGGCTCGCTTTCCTGTGGGCCTCCAAGTCCGGCTGCATGTTGGTGCCTGACCGCGCTGCTCGCGAACCGGTGCGGTGACCGAGCTCGCAGGTTCATGCGCGCGATGCGCGGCATGGCGCGAGTTCAGGTCGTGATGGTCCGCGTGAAGCGGGCGCCTGACTTGGGTCCAGGTGTTGGTGTGGTGCGCGCCTGCACTTCGTCATCCTGGGACAGCCCCTGAGGACGTAGCGAAGGCCGCCGGGGACAGTGGTTCTTCAGCGGCTGGACCGATGGGCTCGTTCCACGTGGAGCAGGGGAGGGGAGGGGAGCACTCGTCATGGCGACCACGTCACGCATGTCGCCGTGGCTCCGCGAGCGAGCGGCACCTTTGGCTCAGGCACATGCGAACGGTGCTGCGTGATGGCCGCGCCACGTCTCGCGAGAGCTCTCATCCGGCGCGCGTTCATCGGGCTCATGCTTCACGCGGACCGTGGTGGCACTGGCTTCGACAGGGAAGCGCCCCGTGGGTCGCGATGTGCAAGCGGTCGCATCGACATGAGTGGGTGCGTGCCTGCTCTGGACGAACCGCACGTTGATGGGAGTGGGCGTCGAGCATGGCCTCGCGGTGGATGCGCGCGGCGCCCGACCTGGATGCCTGCGGAGTCGATGACCGGACCGATGTGGATGCGAGCAAGGTATGTGACGGGCGGATGCCGTTCGCTTTCGTGACGGGTCCAGGTGCCCGTTCCACGTGGAACGGGACGCTCGGCATGCCCATGCGTCGTGGTGGAGGACACGTCCGTTCGTGGGTGTGACTCAGGCCCCATCGGTGTTGAGCACGGGCATCTCTGCACACGTCATCAGGGAGGACTGGCGGCGCCGGTGCTCATGCTCGGGACATCGCGTGGTCCGGGGGGCGGAGCGTCGGTGACGGGCGTCAGTTGTTCGCGGGCCCAGCCAGCGACTGACCTCGTCTTCGACCTGGCGCTCGTTTCACGTCGACTGTGGAGCGCTTCACCTCAGAAGCGGTCGTCAGCTGTTCGCGTGCTCATCCAGGTGCTCTCGCCGCACGGCGCGCGGGGAACTGCGAGCACACGGCTTCGATGAGCGCCCATCCACCTTGGTCGGGCCGTTCCACGTGGAACAGGAAGATGGATGCGCAGGCCGTCGTACTGACCGGAGTGGCTTGCTCAAGCGCGGTGCCACCGTCGTTCGCTGTTGAGCGAGAAGGCGCGAGCTCGTGGTCCCGTTGAACGGACGCGACGTGCTCATGCGCGGGCCCTTTGCTGTTCCACGTGGAACGGGGAGGAGGGAACGAACGGATGCGGCGTGTGGCTCGTCCCTTCATCGTGCCCAGCGAATAAGGAAGGAGGGAGTGCATGGCCGCTTTGGACGAACGTGGCTGGCTCATGCGCGATGCCGCTCGTGGTTCCACGTGGAACAGGAAGAAGGGACGCGCAGGTGGCCACGCCGAGCGGGTGCGGCGCGCCCATGCGCGATGCCTCTCGTGGTTCCACGTGGAACAGGAAGAAGGCGTTGGTGCGTGCTCCGGCGGAGCGGGTTCGACTCGCTCATGCGCGATGCCTCTCGTGGTTCCACGTGGAACAGGAAGAAGGCGTTGGTGCGTGCTCCGGCGGAGCGGGTTCGACTCGCTCATGCGCGATGCCTCTCGTGGTTCCATGCGGAACACGGGGAGGGCGAAACCACGTGGTCGCGCCGAACGAGTTCGGTTCGTTCATGCGCGATGACCTCGCGGTTCCATGTGGTGGAGGGAGAGGTGTTGGTACGTGCTCCCGCTGAGCGGGTGCGGCTCGCTCATGCGCGATGCCTTCCGTGGTTCCACGTGGAACAGGGGGATGGCGAAACCACGTGGTCGCGCTGAACGAGTCCGGTTCATTCATGCGCGATGGCCCCGACGGTTCCATGCGGATGAGGAAGAGGTGTTGGTACGTGGCTGCGCGAAGCGGGTGCGGCTCGCCCATGCGCGATGCCTTCCGTGGTTCCACGTGGAACAGGGGAGGGCGAATCGACGTGGTCGCGCTGAACGAGTCCGGTTCATTCATGCGCGCTGGCCACCGCGGTTCCATGTGGTGGAGGAAGAGGCGTTGGTGCGTGGCTGCGCGAAGTGGGTGCGGCTTGCACATGCGCGATGCCTTCCGTGGTTCCACGTGGAACAGAGGACGGCACAAGCGCGTGGTCGTGCTGAACGAGTTCGACTCGCCCATGCGGAGAAGGAGGATGTGTTGGCGCATGGCCGCGCTGAGCGGGTGCGGCTCGCCCATGCGCGATGCCCGTTGCCGTCCATGTGGTGCGGGAACTGGAAGTGCGCGGCGCGGTCTGATGCGTGCGCAGTTCTTCTGCCTGACCGTTCCACGAGGAACAGCGAGACGGCCTGAACTCATCGAAATGGGCACATCGCTGGGATGCGCGAACGCTGGAGGTCCCTGCGCGGAGCCCGTTGCTCGTTCCACGTGGAACATGGCCGGGGCTGTGAGCACATCAGCGCGGAGAACAGGCGCCGTTCGCTCATGTGCTCGAATCATCCTTCGTTCCACGTGGAACACGGAGGCCATGAGTGAGTGGCCTCCGTGCCCGTGGTGGCGTGAACACGCGCAGCGCTCGCTACCCGTTCCACGTGGAACATGGAGACGCCGTACCTGAGGGTGATGCGCGAGCACCTCCTTCTTCGCGCGCTCAGCTCACGGCGTGTTCCACGTGGAACGCCGCGGTGATGGGCAGGTTGGCGTGTTGAGCGCGGTTGGCTCGCTCAAGTGCGAGCTCGGTTCCACGTGGAACATGCGGACGCCATGGGCGTGCTCGCATGCGCTGCTTCGAAGCGTTCCACGTGGAACGTGGGTGGCCGCAGCGGCACGCCAACACGGCGGTTGATCGTGCCGCAGTTCTGGGGAGCGCCTCATCACGTGTTCCACGTGGAACGTGGACGCGGCCCATCGAAGGGATGAAGCCACGTGGTCCGCCGCTTCTCGGGCTCACAGTTCACGGATGAGTTGGCCGTCTCGCACGCGTGAGATGCACGCTGCTTGTTCCACGTGGAACGCGGCGACTTGTCATCCCTGGTGTTGACCCGCGCCGATGAGCAGCGGCCTTCGCCTCGCTCCATCTTCCAGATGGCTCGGCCTGCGACCTCTTCAGCAAGCACCGCGTGGTGGCACTCCCGCGAGTTCGCGAACGCGTGTTCCACGTGGAACGAAGAAGCGGCGCATGAGGTGCTTCTTCGCGGTGGTTGGGGGCCTCCGCTCGGCCTGCGCACTTCGCGGGGGTGGTGATGGTGGTGGGGCGCCTGCTCACCGCATCGATTCGCGCATGCGCTCCGCCTGGCGTGAGTTCCTGGCGCCTGGTGGGAAGGATGCGCGTGCTGATACGTGGACCTCCGCGAAGTGGATGGAGCGACTGCTCATGTGCGGGTTGCTCAGCGCCTGTTCCACGTGGAACGCGGGACGGGTTGATGGCGGGCACGAGCGCAGCGCCGGAGAGTTCGCTGACGGCTCCACGTTCAGCGCGTGATGCGCTCAGGGCTCATGGAGTGGTGAGTGCTCCACCGTGTGGAGTGGAGAGGTGGTCGCAAGGGGGCCTGCGCTCATCCAGCATCGAGTGCCTGCTCCATGTGGAACGCCTGATGCGCTTCGTGATGCACGGGAGCCCCAGTTGGGGGCTTTGACTGGCGGCCAGTGGAGCCACCTTGATGCACACGCTCCATGTGGAGCGCCCGTGTGCGGTGCGGCGCCAACCACGCAGGCCGTCCGGTGCACATGCTGATGGAGATTCCTGGGCAGTGTCGGTCGTGCGTTGGGCGGGCTCCATCCCGATGCTCCGCGCTGAATGCCCACGCGCTCTTCGACATCTGTGCTGAACGCGGGGCGTTCCACGTGGAACGCGTTGAGCGTCGAAGTGGTGCTGACGCTGCGTTGCTGCGTCCCCGCGCACGTCGCTTGGTGCGTGCGAGGGATGGCGAGGTTCAGATGGAGCCGACAGTGAGGACTGGCAATGGCGTGGGTGGCCGCATCGGCGCGAGCGGATGTCCTGCTGTGCTCAGGTTCGCTGCGAGCCAAGTGGAGCAGGTGGTGCGGACTGGCGATGGCGTGGGTGGCCGCATCGGCGCGAGCGGATGTCCTGCTGTGCTCGGGTGCGCTGCGAGCCAAGTGGAGCAGGTGGTGCGGACTGGCGACGGCTGGGACTGCCGTGTCTGCGCGAGCGCGGGCCGCCACATGCTCGGACGAGTTGCGAGTTCAGCTGGAGTGGTTGGTTCAGACCGGCGGTGGCTGCCACTGCCGCATTCGGCTCGGTCAGATGATGCCGCCTCGTTCCCGCGCGGATGGGACGCGATGGCGGTGTGGAAAGTGGGGCGAGGACTGACGGCGACGCGGACTGTCGTATCGGGACGACCACATGTCGCCGGGTGTTCGCGGGGATGCGGTGCGAGGCCCCCGTGGAGCTTGGGGGCTTACCGGAGACAGCTCGAACTGCCGCATCGGCACCGTCGCGCGCTGTCCTGACGTGATGGTCACCAAGTGCGAGTCCCGCTCGGAGCTCGAGGCGACGATGGACAGTGGCTTGAACTGCCGCATCGGCGCGGCTGCTCACCATCGGGAACGCACTCGCCAATCAGGTACGAGTCCAAGGGATGGAGCCAGTGGCGAGGATGGGGGGAGGTTCGGGCTGTCTCGTTGGCGAACCTGCATGTCGTCCGAGTTCATGCGTAACGAGGCGCCAGGCGCGAGCCGATGGCGCAGACGGCGAGAAGTCGTGCTGACGTGGATGGGCTGCGGCGTCGGTATGGTCGCGTGGCGTTTTGAAGCGATGGGCATGAGACGCGCGTTCCGCGGGGAGCAGTCGACGCGGAGCGACCGCAACTCAGTCCGAGGGGCGCAGGGGCTCGCCGTCCGGAGTCCATGCTCACCAAGTCGTGAATGGCGCGTGATGCAGTCGGCGAGACATGGTGGCAACTCAGCCGGCGACGTCCGTAGGGCCGCAGGTCGTTCGGAACTCATGATCACCAAGGCGCGAGTTCCGTGTGACGCAGCCGACGAGGCCCGACGGCAACTCGCACCGTGACGTCAGCCCGGCCACATGCGGTCCGGAGTCTCTGCGCGCCGAGGCGCGAGTGTCGCGTGATGCAGTCTGCGAGGACTGGAGCCGCCGCAGACCGCGACGTCAGCCCGGCCACGTGCGCTCCGGAGTTCATGCTCATCAATGCCGAGGTTCGTGTGGCTCGGATGGCAGGGACATGCCGCCACTCATCGCAGCGTGCGGATGAAGCGAGCAGGCGGAGACTGTTGAGTGAGAGGAGGTACCGCCTGCCTTGTCCGGTATGCATTCGCTCGACCTGCGCAAGCGGTCCATCGCAGCTTGGTAAGAGAGCCCCCTCCTGGAGGCCATTTCTCCTCGCGATGCAGCCGGTGGGTTGGCCCACCGGGGCGACGCAATCGCACAGCCCTTTTGAGGCACGCGATGAGGCGAGGCGCCCCAAGGGCCGGGGCGCACCTCGGCAGCTCGCTGTTCGGAAATGTCGGGAGATTTCGCGGCGCAAAACCCCCGACATTTCCGAACAGCGAGCTACGGGAGTGACTCCGGCTCCCCCGGCGTGAGGGGCCTCCTGTGGGGGTGCGCGGTCCGTTCAGCATGAAATCCACCACGGAGGTGATGGCATCCACGCGCGTCGTGCACTCTCGAGGTGCCCCCGCGCGCATGCACTTCTCAGCGAACCGCTCCGTCCTGCTGTCGCTCGTCCTGCCCTGCCTGGCGCTCGCGAGGCCCTCGGGCAACACGTCACGGAGGGTTCGCCCATCGCGGCGGCTCCGTCGCTCAGCTCATCTGAGCTGCGCGAGCAGACTGCGACACCGGTACGGCGACACCCCTTCCGGGGCTCATGGGCACGAAGTGCGAGTCCCGTGTGGTGCAAGTGGCGAGTACGGACTGCCCTCGTGCTGCTGCATCGGTACGGTGGAAGTTTGCCGGGCGCCCCGGCTCAGCGGGGGAAGTCCCGTGTGGAGCAGTCGGTGTGGACGAGCAGCAATTCGGGCCACGCCATCGGCACGGTCGCATGTCACCCTGAAGCCCTGACTCAATGCAGAACCGGGCTCCATGTGACCGCGGAGAAGCTGCGGCTCACACCACTCCGTCCCGCTTGGCGGAGCGCTATCCGGTCCCTGTTCCTGATGGGAAGCCATGGCACCTCGGCTGAGGCATCGATGTGACGGCAAACCACCTCGTGATTCGTGAGGCGCTCAGTGGGCGTGGAGCTCCCCGTGATGCCACCGGACGCAGAACCTCACCGATGCGACGTCTGGCGCTGCGTACCCATGTCGAGCGGCTCGCCTCCGGCACACTTGGAGGGCGCGAAACGAAGTCGCCGGGGTTGGCGAAGTCCGATGGAGTTCCTCATCTGCCGCCATTGGATGCGTGTCCCTGATGATCCTCCCTGCGACGGAAACCTCGTGCAGGTGTGAGTCGCCATCCGCATCGCCGTTCGTCGCGGCGTGCTTCGGCTCGACCGCTGCCCGTCCCGAGCGGTGAGTCCGCTGAGCTGGGCTGACAAGTGGACTGACCTCGTCGATGCGATGCCTGCGGTCGTTGGCGGAAGTGAGGGGGGATGGGCCCCATCTGGAGCTCGCTTCGAACCAAGTGACCGGGGCAGACGCGCCGCGCGCGATTCCAAGAGGGTAGGGCTGCGCGGCGGGAGTCCGCAGCCAAGGAGGAACCGATGTGCGTGGCCATGTGGACCGCCGGTGGCGAGGCGCATGCGGACGGCTGACATCAAGGCTCATCTGAAACCGCCGTCGCCATGCGCAGGACGCGCTCGCCCGTTCCACGCGGAACATGAGGAGGCGTGTCATCGTCACCCGAACCGGTGATTCATCGACGCGTGCTGGTTGCACTCGGCATGGCTTGGACCGCTTCAACGCGCGTCGCATGGGGTGGCGGCATGGCTCCACTGCTCGGCATGGGGCGCTTCCAGTCGGGTTCGCGCGTTCGCTGCACTCATCTGGCCTACCGCGCGCATCTCGGGAGCGACGCTCAGCAACGGTGCCACGTCGCGCGTGCGAGAAAGCGCAGCTGAAGTGCCAAGGCCTCGCCGGAACCAAGCGCTGCGCGGGTCTGCGAGGCGGTGCATCGGTTGCTCCTCGCAGATGGGCAGCGCCAAGCCAGTCGGTTGCGGCACTGCCGGACCGAACACTGCCAATGGCACCGCGTCGTGCCCGAGGACGGCCCACCACCGATCGCGTGTGATGCGCCGAAGCAATCAGCGCGCGCCAACCGGCAACCCCGACCGCAGCCTCACGCGAGCATCGTGCGAAACGCACTCACTGCCCGCGACAGCATCACGGCGTGAGGGCAGGGGCCCTCGGACACACGCGGCGGCTCGAAACGCGCGGCTGCTTCCACGTTCAGGCAACCCAGAAGCCCGGCCTCGCGCGCGAACGCGACGCACGTTCGCGGGCTCCGCTCGAAGTCCACCGCCGCCGACCCCCTGAAAACTGGCCCAAAGGTCCGCGAACCCCGCAAGCAGACTCGGCACGCTTTATTCCGCGAGGGCTTCCTTCCCGCCTGCTCACTCGCTGCACGGCCGCGGGGTTCCACGAGGAACACGCCGTCTCCAGCCTGGGGGCGCCGTGGCCACGGCGGAGCGGAACAGGTGCGGCCCGGTGGGGGGCCACGGACCGGCGGCTCGGCCGCATCATTATATAGGGGGCTGACACGGGCCCTCCGTGGCCTCGTTCGACTGGCACCCCGGCGCACCGCCTCCTTATATAAGGAGGCACACCCGGCCAGCCTCCAGGCCTCTTCCGGGCACCTGCCACCGGCCTCCAGGTCCGCGCAAACCCCCGAGAAGAGAGCAGGGAAGCAAGGCTCGCCGTGAATTTGATCCGATACCAAACCGCGTGCTAGCAGCGTGGATCAGCGCGCAACCGTGCACTGCATCACGCGCGGGGCCCTGGCCTACGGCCGGGGAGAGAGAGGATGGGCCACCGTGGGTCGTATCATCTGCATCTCCAACCAGAAGGGCGGCGTCGGGAAGACCACCACCGCCATCAACCTCGCCGCGAGCCTGGCCTCCGCGGAGCGCCGCACGTTGCTGGTGGACATGGACCCGCAGGGCAACGCGGGCAGTGGCCTGGGCATCAAGCAGGACAACATCACCGGCACCATCTACGAAGCGCTGCTCAATGACCGGCCCATCCAGGAGCTGCTCCACCCCACGGAGCTGCGCTACCTCCAGGTGGTGCCCGCCACGCCGGACCTCACCGGCGCCGAAGTCGAACTGGTCAACCAGGACAACCGCGAGTTCCGCCTCCGCGACGCCCTGCGCCCGCTGGCCTCCGAATACGACTACATCATCATCGACTGTCCGCCGTCGCTCGGCCTGCTGACGCTCAACGCGCTGGCCGCCGCGGACTCCGTCCTCATCCCGCTCCAGTGCGAGTACTACGCGCTCGAGGGACTCTCTCAGCTCACCCACACCATCGACCTGGTGAAGCAGGGGCTCAACCCGGACCTGAAGATGGAGGGCATCCTCCTCACCATGTTCGACTCGCGGGCCAACATCGCCCACCAGGTCGTCGAAGAGGTGCGCGGGTACTTCAAGAAGCAGGTGTTCGAGGTCATCGTGCCGCGCAACGTGCGCCTGTCCGAGTGCCCCTCCTTCGGAAAGCCCATCATCCTGTACGACATCAAGTCGAAGGGGTGTGAGAGCTACCTCGCGCTGGGCCGCGAGCTGATGAAGCGGGACACCCCCAAGAGCCCTCGCAGGCGCGTGGCTTGAGCCGCGCCCTGGCTGGAGTCACGACGTGGTGAAAGCAGACATGCAGAAGCGGGCCCTGGGACGCGGGCTGTCCGCCCTCATCCCCCAGGCGGGCGCCACCGGGGCCGGCAAGGGCGAGCAGGCCCCGAAGGCCGGCGTCCTCAAGCTCCCCATCGAGTCCATCCACCGCGACAAGGACCAGCCGCGCCGCTACTTCGACGAGGAGAAGCTCCAGGAGCTCACCGAGTCCATCAAGGCGCAGGGGGTGCTCCAGCCCATCCTCGTTCGCAAGGCCAGTGACGGCTACCGCATCATCGCGGGCGAGCGACGCTGGCGCGCGTCCCAGGCCGCCGGCCTCAAGGAAGTGCCCGCCATCGTCCGCGACGTGACGGAGGTCCAGGCCTTCGAACTGGCGCTGGTGGAGAACCTCCAGCGCTCGGACCTGAACCCCATCGAAGAGGCGGAGGGCTACAAGCGCCTGGTGGAGGAGTTCAAGCTCACGCAGGAGCAGGTCAGCGTGCGCGTGGGCAAGGAGCGCTCCACGGTGGCCAACGCCCTGCGCCTGCTGGCGCTGCCCGCGGACGTCAAGGGCATGGTGGCGGATGGCTCGCTCAGCATGGGCCATGCGCGCGCGCTCCTGGGCGTGCCGCGGCTGCCGGAGCTGCAGAACCTGGCCAAGCAAGTCGCGGACAAGAAGCTCTCCGTGCGTGACACGGAGCGGCTGGTCCAGCAGAGTCGCTCCAGCGGGAAGAAGGACGCGGGCAAGGCGGCACCGAAGCAGAGCCCGCAGGTGAAGGCACTGGTGGAGGAGCTTCAGCGGCGACTGGGTACCAAGGTCCGGCTCACCGAACGAAGCCCCGGAAAGGGCACCATCGAGGTGGACTTCTTCTCGTACGATGACCTCGACCGGCTCTTGAAGCTTCTCAGGAAGGAGTAGGACGTGGCGCTCCTTGGCGGGAAAAAAGACGAATCATCCAGCAAGCCTCTGTTCAGGCGGGAGGAGGAATCCGTGTCGCAGCGTTCTGGTGAGGTCCACACGCTTCTGGGCAAGGGGAGCGAGTTCGAAGGGAAGCTGACCTTCGAAGGGCAGGTCCGTATCGACGGCAAGTTCCAGGGGCAGATCATCACCAAGGACGTGCTCGTCATTGGGGATGGCGCCAAGGTCCAGGCCGAAATCCAGGCTGGCACCGTCATCATCAACGGCCAGGTCGAAGGCAACGTGAAGGCGACGCAGATCATCGAGCTGAAGACGCCCGGCCGCGTGAAGGGCAACCTCGAGACGCCGTCGCTGTCCATGGACCGCGGTGTCATCTTCGAGGGCTCGCTGAAGATGGAGAATCTGGGCACCGGTGGCGCCCGGCCGCCTCCGCCTCCGGGTGGCGAGAAGAAGTAGACGTGCGTTCCTGGAAGCACATGGCGCCAGCCTCACTGCTGGCGCTCACCCTCCTGGGCGGCTGCAAGGGCTGTGGCCAGGAGGATGCTGCTTCCGGCACCGGAGAGGATGACGGCCGTCCGTCCTCCATCCGCTCCGGTGTGAAGGTGCCGCTGCCGGACGGCTGGTCCGCGCTGGTGGCGCCGGATGAGAGCTTCCAGGCGGGCCCGCCCGGCCAGCCCGTGTTGCGGGTGGACCTGCGGCGCGGAGACGGCGAGCAGCTGCCCTCCGTGGACACCCTGGCCGACCGCGTCCGCGAGGAGCTGAAGGACTTCGAGATCTCGCTGGACCAGGAAGAAGAGACGGAGCGCTACTCGCTGCTGCGCATCACCCTGGCGCCCAAGCTGGCGGACGGGGGCGTGGGCCCGGAAGCGCCTGGCTTCTTCGGCGCGCGGCGCGTGGGCAATGACTTGTTCCTCTGTGCCAGCCTGCCGGGCGCGTCCGCCGAGGATGTGCTGCGTGCCACCGAGGCCTGCCGCGAAATCCAGGTCCAGGGCGCGCTGCCATAGCGAGCAGCACCGCGCGTCCAAGGCAATCACACGTCGAGGCAGGTGGGAGTGTCACCTCCTGGCGGAGTCGATGCAGGCGGGCAGGCTTCCGTTACCGCCTCGTGAACATCTGGCGCGGCTCGGGTGTCCCAACGTTATGCATTTCAGGGTGCACTTCCGTGCACGCCACGCCGACATTGACGCTCCGGGACTTCCCCTGGCCGTCACGAATCTCTAACCTCACCCTCCCGGACTGCGTTGGGTGCTCGCCTCGGACCCATCCAGGACCTCCACGCAGTGCCCTCGCAAGGAGTCCCCGCATGTCGTTCTCCGGAATGCTCCCCCTCCCGTTCGCCACCGTGGACATCGCACCCGTGGGAGAGCAGCTGATCGCCGTGGGCGGCCTCGTGGCCGCCGGGCTGGGGGCGCTCTGGGCCGCCTGGACGCGGCCGTCCGCGCAGCCGGTGCCCATTCCCGTGCGCGGCGGCTCGTCGCGCCGCAACCCGCGCCGCTGAAGCACCGCGAAGGGCGCGAAGGCGGGGTGAGTCCCCGCCCCGCGCCCCTGAAAGCAACACCCCGCCTCAGCGCTTGAAGGCCAGGGAGAGGGCGAAGTCGCCCGCGGCGTCCGTCCACCACTCGGCCAGCGTGAGTCCCGCGGCCGACAGCTCGGATGCCACCTGCCGCTGGTGGAACTTGCAGCTCACCTCCGTGCGCAGCACCTCCCCTTCGGCGAAGTCCACCTGCTTGCGCAGCGTGGACAGCCACACTGTCTGCTCGCGCCGGGACACCAGGCGCATCTCAATCCAGGCGTTCTTCTCGTCGAAGGGCGCGAAGTGCTCGAAGGCGCCCGGGTCGAAGTCCCCGCCCAACTCGCGGTTGAGCACCTTGAGCACGTTGCGGTTGAACTCGGCCGTCACGCCCGCGCTGTCGTTGTAGGCGGCGTACAGCCGCTCGCGGTCCTTGATGAGGTCGGTGCCCAGGAGCAGCCCGTCTCCCGGCTGCAGCCCGGCGGAGAGCTGCCTCAGGAAGAGCGCGCGCTGCGCCGGCTTCAGGTTGCCGATGGTGCCGCCCAGAAAGGCCACCAGCCGCCGGCCGCCGGGGAGCTGGCCCAGGTGGCGCTCGAAGTCGCCCACCACCGCGTGCACGGTGATGCCCGGGTACTCGCGCGCCAGGCCCGACGCCGCGCGCCGCAGGAAGGCCTCGCTCACGTCGAAGGGGACGAAGCGCGCCAGCTGTCCCGCCTCCTCCAGCGCGTCCAGGAGCAGGCGCGTCTTCTCGCTGGTGCCGCTGCCCAGCTCGATGAGCGTGTCCGCGCCGCTCAAGCGGGCGATGTCACCGGCGTGGGCCAGCAGGATTTCCCGCTCGCGCCGCGTCGGGTAGTACTCCGGCAGCCGGGTGATGTCGTCGAAGAGCTGGCTGCCGCGCTCGTCGTAGAGCCACTTGGGAGACAGCTCCTTGGGCGTGCCGCACAGGCCCTGGAGCGCCTCTTCCCGCAGGGCGCGCTTCGCGTCGCCCGGCTTCACGTAAACGTCCACCTGGACTCCCGGCGTGTGCTGCGCGTCTTCACCCGGAGTCGCCACCGTCGGTACCGTCGTCACCCGCATCGCCTCACCTCACCTCGCGTTCCGTGCACAGCGGAAGCCGGCGAAAATCTGCCGGCGGTTGGGGAAGTCCCAATTGCGGAAGCCGTTGCGCACCGCGACCGGTGCGCTGGCCCACGCGCCTCCCCGGAGAACCTTGTAGGACTCGCCGAAGAACACCTCGGAGTACTCGGGGTACGGGAAGGCGCTGAAGCCCGCGTACGGGCGGAAGTCGCTCTCGGTCCATTCCCACACGTCGCCCAGCAGTCCCCAGACGCCGTCCTGGCTGACGCCCTGTGGGTAGCTGCCCACCGGCGCCGGGCCCCACGTGCCTCCGTCCAGGTTGCCGTGAGCGCGGGTGGGCGGCGTGTCGCCCCAGGGGTACTCGCGGGGGCGGCCGTCGCTGCCGCGCGCGGCCTTCTCCCACTCGGCCTCGGTGGGCAGCCGCTTGCCGGCCCAGCGCGCGTAGGCGTCCGCCTCGTACCAGCACACGTGCTGCACCGGCTCGTCCTTGGGCAGCGGCTCCACCGGCCGAAGCGTCGCCGCAGCCGGTGTGGTTGCGCTGGGGCAGCCAGAAGCCCGGGGACTTCAGCCCTTCTGCCTGGACGACCTCCCAGCCCTTGGGGTGCCACCAGCGCGGGTCCTCGTAGCCGCCCGCCTCCACGAACACGAGGTAGTCGCCGTTGGTGACGGGGTGCGCGTCCATCAGGAATGGGGCGACGTGCTGGGAGAACGCGGGCCGCTCGTTGTCGTAGGCCCACGGTGACGTGCTGCCCAGCCGCACCTCGCCGCCGGGGATGAAGACCTCCGCCTGCGGCACGGCGCCGGGCCGGGGCCGCGGGCGCGCCGAGGGCACGTGGTACGCCGGCGACGTCATGAGCTGCAGCGTGGCGGCCAGCGTCTCCGCGTGCTGCTGTTCGTGTTGCGCCACCATGCCGAAGACGTAGCCGCCGGCCAGCAGCGGCGCGGTGCTGTCCTCGGGCAGCCGGTGCAGGTGCTCGCGCACCGCCTCCCGCACGCGCCGCGCGTAGGCGAAGGCGGCCTCGGGTGGCAGCAGCGGCAGCTCGGCGCGCGTGGAGCGCGGGTGCCGGAAGGCGTCATAGATGGCGTCGAACGCCGGGTCGGTGATGGCCGGCGCCCCCAGCGCCCGGAGCAGCCACTGCTCCTCGTAGTTGGCCACGTGCGCCACGTCCCAGACGAGCGGCGACATGAGCGGCGAATGCTGACGGCGCAGCGCGTCCTCGGGCAGCCCGCCGAGCATCGCCAGCACGCGCGCGCGCGCCGTCTCCAACTCGGTCCAGGCACGGGACTTCCAGCGTGGATGGGCCCCGCCTTCCTTTCGCGGGTGACTCCGTTCCTCGGCCATTTGGAACATCACCCGTCCAAGGTAGGGAGGCGTCCGGCGCGGAGGTAAGCCCCCGCCTCACCGGCGCCCGAGCGGCTCGTGAAGGAGCGCACGTTGCCCGCGCGCCCCCAACGCCTTGTCTCTACGCCGGGCGCGGCGCCTCGTCCTGGGGACAACCGAGAAAACCGCCAAGAAGGTTGAAGCTCAAACACTATTCCCGGCCCTGAGCGGATCCGCTCAGGGCTCGTTGGGGACGCGGGCGAGGCCGAGCAGGGTGAGCGTGCGTGAGCGTTCGTCCCACGCGTACTCCAGCTCCAGCCCGTGCTGCGGCACGACATGCCGCGCCACCAGGCCGTTGGCCGCTTGGGACTCGCGCAGGGCCGGGTCGCCCAGGCGCTCCAGCACCTGCTGGAGTGCATGGAACGTCTCCGCCGTCATGCGGCCCACCTCCCGCCACGCTTGGGGTGCGTAATGCACGCGGTGAGGGCCCTGTCGTTGGCGGAGCTGCGGCATATCCCGGTGGTCGTTCGTCCTTTCCGGGATGCTGCGTATGCCAACGGCGTGCCCACCCTCCGTCGCTTGGATTTTCAACAAGCTGGGGCAGGTGCGGGGTGACCCGGGCTGCAGGAGTTACAGGCTGGCGACCGCGGAGGCAGAAGAAAGGACAGGCTCGAAGTCCCGGGAGTCACTGTTTGGCGGCCTTTCGAGGGCCGCCTGGCCAGGTCCCATCCGGGGGGCGTGACGCGAATGTCCCGGGAGCGGGGCGCGGCTTGGAAATGCGAGGCCGGCCCGGTGGCCGGCCAGGGAGGCGGCGTCGCGGACCCCCGCCGCGTCGTGGCTGCCCGCCTGTGCCGGTCATGTCCAGGTTGAACGCAGGGCCGAGCATGCGGCGGGCCCTGGCAAGGAGGAAGGATGGCTCGGCGGAGGTACACTCCCTGGTCCGCCACCAATGGCCTGCTCTTTGGCATGGCCGCGGGCGTGGTGCTGGCATTGGCGGAGGTGGTGCTGGCGGTGGCGTCGGGGGACAACCCGATGCGTCCGGTGCGCATGTCCGCCGGGGTGCTCCTGGGGCCGTCCGCCTTCACGGCCTCGGTCTCCGACAGCACGGCCCTGCTGCTGGGCATGGGCGTCCACCTGATGATTTCCGCGGTGGTGGGGCTCTTCTACTCCGTGCTGGATGCGTTCCTGCCGCCAGACGGGCGCAGCCGCTGGGAGTTCCAGGCCGCGGTGGGGATGCTCTACGGCATCTTCGTGTGGCTGGTGAACTTCCAGTTCATCGGGCGTGGCTCCTATCCGTGGTTCCTGGACGTGCCGCAGTTCCCCCAGATTGTGGTGCACGCCTTCTTCCTGGGACTGCCGCTGGCGTCGCTGTTCACCGCCGCGGAGCGTCGCCGGCTGCTGCTGGATGCGGCGGAGAGCACCCCCGCTCGCTGAGGCGCGCGAGCGCTTTGAAAAAACGCGGAAGGTATGGTGAAAGTACCCGACCTTGAGGGTTAGCTGGGCCGGCCCTTCTTCCGTGGACTGACACACGCATGGACACAGAACTGGCGAGCATGCTGGGGGCCGCGTCGAGGGCCGCCCGGGTGCGGATGGGGCTGACGCAGGCGGACGTCGCCGAGCGCATTGGCATGGCGTCGGAGGTGTACGGGCGGTTGGAGCGCGGCCACATGCTGCCCAGCGTCCAGAACCTGCGCCGGCTGTGCATGGTGCTGAACGTGCCTCCTCACGAACTGCTGGGGCTGGGCGAGGGCTTCACCGCCCCGCCGCCGGTGAAGGAGAAGGCCGCCGCGAAGAATCGCGAGGAGGACACGCCGGAGATGCGGCGGCTGATGCGCAACCTGCGCAAGCTGACGACGGTGCAGTTGAAGCTGATGAACCTGATCGCCTCGGCGATGCAGCACAAGAAGAAGTAGCCTACGGCTGGTTCCGCGTGACGAAGGGGAACGTCTGGATGGCGAAGTTCCCCGCCGGGTCATCCATCCACACCTCCACGGTGTGCTCGCCGTCCACCAGCTCGCGCGTGTCCAGCTCCGCCGTCCAGGTGCCGTCCGGCTGGAGCGTGGCGGCCCGGATGCCGGAGCCATCCCGCGTGAAGGCCACCGACCGCACGCCGCTCACCGCGTCCGTCACCCGCGCGGTGAGGTGAATCACTCCGCTGTACGCCTGCCCCGGCACCGGCAGCAGCAGTGAGGCCACCGGCGCGGCGTCGTCGTAGCGCACCGTGCGCGACAGCGTGGTGCGCATGCCCGTCTCGCTCATCACGTCGATGGTGAACGCGTTGTCCCCGGGCACCAGGTCCAGCGTCGCCTGCACGCCGCCGCCGCCCCGGGGCAGCGAGTACGTCCGCCCCGTGGACAGCGTCACCGTGGTGGCGGATGCGGAGTACACGCCGATGTCGTAGGGCATCGCGTTCCCCGGCTGCGGCCCGACGAGCCACCCATCCGGAAGGCCCGTGGACACCCACGGCGCCTCCGCGTCCACCCACACCGTCAGCATCCGCTCCGTGACGTGGCCCACCGAATCCGTGGCTCGCACCAGGATGAGGTTCTCCCCCGGCCACAGGTCCACCCGGTGCGTCACGTCTCCGCCGCCCGCGGGCACGTCCGTCACCTGCACCCAGTTGGTCTCCACGCGCACCGGCGACCAGTCACGCACCACCATCCGCACGTCCACGCTGTAGGAACGCAGGGCCGCGCCGTTGGCCGGTGAGAGGAAGGTGAGCTCCGGCGCGGTGTTGTCCACCATGACCACGGCTTCCTCGCTGGCGATGCCGCCGAACGAGTCGGTGGCCACCAGCCGGATGACGTTGGGCCCGTCCACCAGCGGCAGCACCGTGTCCACGTAGCCACCGCTGGGGTCGGGGGCCACCGGGTGGCTGACGCCCTGGATGACGAAGGTGGCCGAGTCGATTTCCGCGCCCGCCGCCAGCGGCGTGACGAAGCCGCACACCTCCAGCGTCAGCGCGTCCGTGAAGCCCGGCAGTCCGCACAGCGTCACCGACGGCGCGGGGAAGGGGGACGGGTGCACCTCCACCGCGAACGACGCGGAGCTGCCCAGCCGGTTCTCCCGCGCGGGCGCCAGCGTCACGCCCGAGTACACCGCGCGCAGGTCCTGCACGCCCAGCTCGCTCCAGGTGGAGGCGCGCGGACGCCACACGAAGGAGTAGACGCCGTCTCCATCCGCGTCGTTGTCCGCGCCCACCGTGACGCCCGCCACGGAGAACGTCACCACGCCCATGCCCGGGCCTCGCGCCTCCCAGCCGCGGTCATCCACCACGCGCGCGGACAGGGTGTTGTTCAGCGCCACCGTGAGCTGTCCGTCCACGGGCGAAAGCAGCGAGGTGGTGGTGGGCACGCCGTCGGTGGGCGGCGGCGGGTTGGTGTAGGTGGTGACGCGCACCGAGCCCTTCACGCCCTCCGCCTCCTGGGAGGCCGCCACCACCATGACGTCCGAGGTGAGCGATGGCTCCAGCCCCTCCGGCGCGGTGATGGTGAGCGTGAGGGGGGCCTCGGTGTCTGGTGCCAGCTCCAGCGTGGTGCGGCTCAGCGTCGCCGTCCAACCGGTGAGCCCGCCCTGGGTGCTCAGCCGGTAGCTGTCCGTCTGGTAGCCATGGTTGCGCACCGTGATGGGGTAGGTGACGGACTGGATGCGCGGCAAATCATGCTCGAAGGGCCGGCGTGCCCCGCCGCTCACGGTGACGCTCACGCTGTAGTCTCCGAAGCACGCCAGCCCCAGCGAGGCGAAGGTGGTGGGGATGTCCGGATAGCGCGTGTCCGCGCCCCAGCTCCCGTTCACCGCCTGCCGCGCCTTGAGCCACTCCAGCGCCTCCGACATGCGCCCATCCGCGCCGGGCTTTCGGCCCGCGAGGCACAGCGCATACAGGGAGATGCCGGTGGCGAACTCGTCCGGCACGTCGCCTTCCAGCGAGCCCCAGCCCGGCGCGCCCCCGCCCGCGCGCGTGGACAGAAGCCGCGTGGCCAGGGTCTCCAGGGCCTGGGTGTTCACCGCGTTGGTGCCCGGGCCGGCGGCCTTGAGTCCCACCATGGCCCACGCCACCTGGTGCGTGTAGCGCTGGCCGTCGGTGGCCGGGCCATCCGTCCAGTCATTCATGTGCGCGCGCACATAGTCGGCCGCCCGGTCCAGCGCGGCCTGGTACTGCGAGGCCTTGGCCGGGTCCACGCGCTGCCGGGCCTGGGCAATGGCCGTCATCATCCGCGCGGTGACGCCGACGTGGCCGTAGCCCACCGGGTAGAAGGGGAAGTCCTCGCGCCAGCGGCCGGTGGCCTCCTGCCGCATCAGCGCCCAGTCCGCGGCCAGCACCAGCGCGTCCGAGTACCGCGTGCCCAGGTGTGCGTCGTAGCCCGCGAGCCCGAAGGCGGAGTAGCTCGTTTTCGCGTTGGGATAGAAGATGCCCTCGTGGAACCATGAGCCGTCCGCGCGTTGCTCGGAGACGAGCCGCCCGGCGATGAACTCCAGGTTCTCCCGGTTGGTGCGCCCGTTGTACGTGAGCGCGTCCAGGTCGTAGCCGGTGGTGCGCGCGTTCGCGAGGCCGAACAGCGCCGCGCCGTGGCGGTGGCACGACGTGCAGCCGAAACGCACCGACCAGTTCGCCGCGTCCGCGCTGAGGTAGTTGATGGCGCGCTGCGCGGACTCGGCGTTGGTGGCCGCGCGTGCGGGCCCGGCGAGCAGCAGCCCCGTCACCGCGATGAGGAAGAACGTGACGCGCGCGAGCGCGGCGCGCGGCAAGGCAGGAGAAGCGGCGTGTGAGGGCATGGGGGCTCGCTCGAAGGATACCGCTCTGGGTATTCATGCAAGCAAAGCGCCCGAGGAAGTGAGCGCATGCCTGTCTTGGAGGCATGACAGCCATCATCTTCACGTGAGGGTCACACCCCACCCCGAGGCCACTTCGCCCCGAGGCAATCGAGACACATGCGCAATCCATGTTCATCGCGCTGACGCGCCGCGTGTACGGCTCCAGCGCGATTGACATGACACGCCAGACATTCGCTGGATGCCGTGCTGGCGGTGAATCACACGCATTCACGCGACAGGCATTGCCCGGCGTCATCGCGGTGCTTCGTCGGGGCGGCGCGCGTTGTCTGGGGGCGGTGCTTCGTTGCCAGGGACGGGCGTTTCCGGCGGCAGTTGTGGCAAGGGCCCGCCTTCGAACAGGGGCCACGTCGCGTTCCTCAGAAGGTCCCTTGCCTCAACACGTCCTGTTTGGAGATTGTGCCCAGCAGGCGCCGCTCTCCGTCCACGACGGGAAGCCGCTCCAGAGAGGTCTCCGTGAAGCGGGCGGCGACCTCGCTCAGGGACAGGCCAGGGGTAATCGGGCGCACGCGCATGTCCATCACGTCCGCGGCGATGGTGGCGTGCAGCTGTGAGTGGTCCGGCAGATGCCCCTTCAACTGGTCGAGCACCAGCGCGCCCCGGTACCGGCCCGCCTCATCGGTGACGTAGAGGTCCTGGCCCAGGGGCTGCTCCAGCAGGAACGCGAGCACCTGCTGGAGCGGCGCCGACGGAGGTACGCGCTGGTGCACGGGCTTGAGCAGCGCGCGGGCGCCTTCCTGGCGCAGCCAGTGCGGCACGGTGGCGGGGACGCGCACGTTGCGGCGGTTGAGCACGGAGGTGTACAGCGACTCCGGCTCCAGGCGCTGGCTGACGACCGCGGACACCACCGCGCTGAGCATCAGCGGCAGCACCAGCGGGTAGTCGCCGGTGAGCTCGAAGATGAGGAGCACCGCGGACACCGACGCGTGCGTGGTGCCCGCCAGCACCGCGCCCATGCCCAGCAGCGCGTAGGCGCCGCTGGGCGCGCCGCCGGGCAGCACCCATTCGGCGAGCATGCCAAAGGCGCCGCCCAGCAGGCCGCCGTAGAAGAGGGATGGGGTGAAGAGTCCGCCGGGCACGCCGGCGCCGGCGCAGGTGGCGGTGAGGGCCAGCTTCGCCAGCGGAAGCAGCAGCAGGTGGGCCAGGGAGAGCTTGCCGAGCAGCGCCGCGTTCACCGCGTCATAGCCGTTGCCCAGCAGCTGCGGCAGCCACACCGCCGTCATGCCCACCCCTGACATGGACAGCAGGGGCAGGAAGGGCGCCAGCCACGCGGCGGCCCGGTCCAGCAGGTCCGACATGACGTTGATGCCGCGCACGTAGAAGGCGGACGCGGCGCCCAGCACCACGCCCAGCAGCATGGCCAGCACCAGCTCGCGCGGGTGCAGCAGCGTGTAGTGGGGAATCACGAAGCTGGGGTGGTCCGCGATGAGGCCACGTGACACGAGCGTCGCCACCACGCACGAGACGACGATGGGGCCGAACAGCTCCAGCGCGAAGCTGCCCAGCAGCACCTCCAGGCCGAAGAGGGCCGCGCCAATGGGGACGTTGTACGCGGAGGCCATGCCCGCGGACGCGCCGCAGGCCACCAGCAGGCGGGCCGCCGGGGCCCATCCGCAGCCAGCGGGCCAGCGACGAGCCACTGGCCGCGCCGGTGGACAGCAGCGCGCCCTCGCGGCCCAGCGGCGCGCCCATCGCCACGGCGAGGATGGAGACCAGCCCCCGCAGCAGCGCGCGCGGCAGCGACAGGCGGCCGGACTTCACCCAGATGGATTCGATGATGCCCGCGGTGCCGTGGCCCCGCATGGGCCGGCCGACGATGAGCGTCAGCAGCGTCACCAGCGCGCCGCCGAGAATCGGGATGAGCACCCGGCGCCACGTGGGGGCCGCCGCGACGCCGGCCAGGAAGTCCTCGCCCGTGCTGCGCCAGAAGAGCTGCTGGGTGAAGCGCAGCACCTTGAGCAGCGCCACCGCGCCCAACCCCGCGATGAGCCCCACCGTGACGACGAGCAGCCAGAAGCGCTGCTCCGGGCCGGTGAGGCTCCCCATCAGCGCCCGGACGAATCCGCCTCGCCCGTGGGCGCCGTCCATGCCGGGAAGGCCATTGGCTGCGTGTCGGGCACCCACGCGGCTCCAAGTTAGGCCCTGATTCCGGGCGGGAGGGGCCGGGGCCCTGGGCTGGCCGTCGCCCGGCCGTGGGATGGAGCCCCGCGCTGCCTCGCGCCGACCTGGGAACGGCTTGCGTCCGGGGCCTCATGCCCGATGGGGAGGGGCGGGCAGGCCGCTCTTCGTTGGCGCCCCGCTTACCCTCCTGAAACTGAAACAGGTGACAGGTGTCTGCTCGAGGGCTGCTGCCGGGGGCGGGGCGTCCGTGCACCGGGCCGTTGGTGCGCCGCGTACCGCGTGGAGCGCCCAGGCCACGTGCATCGCAGGGGCTGGCGGGCCGCCGCGGCCTCGCATGTGTCGGCCGCGGCGCTCCACGTCGCCGGAGCCCACCCATGATGTCAGGGTGGGCCCTGCGCTCACCGCGTCAGTTGCTGACGACGATGTTGAAGCTCTGCACGGCGAAGTTGCCCACGCCGTCGTTCATCCACAGGTCGATGGTGTGCGAGCCGTTTACCATCTCCCGCGTGTCGAACTGCGCCGTCCACGTCCCATCCGACTGCTGGGTGCCTACGCGGATGCCGGACATGTCGCGGCTGAAGCCCACGTTCGTCACCGGGCCGAAGTTGTCGGTGACGCGCGCGCGCACGGTGAGGGTGCCGCTGACGGTGCTGCCCGCGGTGGGGCTGAGCAGCGTGGCCGTGGGGGCCTGCACGTCGTAGTTCACCCGGCGCACGAGGTTGGCCGTCATGCCCGTCTCGCTGATGACGGAGATGCCCAGCGTGTTGACGCCCGGGGCCAGCGTCACCGACGTCTGAATCTGACCGCCGCCGCGAGGCAGGTTGTGGGCGGGGCCGCCGTTGACGCGCACCGTGGTGGCGGAGACCGTCTGCACGTTGATGGCGTACTGGAAGGTGCCGTTGGGCAGCGGGCCTTGGAGCTGGCCGTCCGCGAAGTGGGTGCTCACCACGGGCGTGCCCGCGTCCACCCACAGGTACAGCAGCTTCTCGGTGACGTTGCCGGCGCTGTCGGTGGCGCGCACCAGGATGACCTGGCTGCCGTAGCTGACGTTCACCGGGTGCTCCACGGTGCCGTTGCCGAACTCCAGGAGCGAGCTGTTCACCCACTGCGTCTCCACGCGCACGGGCGTCTGGTCCTGCACGGACGAGCGCACCGTCACCACCGGCGTGTTCACCGCGGCGTTCTCCGCGGGCGACAGGATGGTGAGGATGGGGGCCACCCGGTCCACCGTGAGGTTGACCTGCTTGGTGGTGACGCCGCCGAAGCTGTCACGCGCGGTCATCTGGATGATGTTGGGGCCTTCCTCCAGGGTGATGGAGGTGTGGATGAGGCCGCCGTTGCCCGGCGTGAGGACGATGGGCGCGCCGCCGTTGATGATGAACGCGGCGTAGGTGATGACGGCGCCCGGCGCGCGCGGCGTGGCGTAGCCCCAGATGTCCAGGGCCGTCTCCCGCGTGAAGGCCGGCGGGTTGCCAATGGTGACCATGGGCGTCAGGTGGGGGAACGGGTCGATGTTGAGGGTGCTCGACGCCGTGCTGCCCAGCAGGTTGGCCAGCGGGGCCTGCCGCTCCACGCCGGAGTACACCGCGCGGTAGTCCTGCGCGCCGGTGATGGTCCAGCTGTCCACCGCGGGCACCCAGTTGAAGGCGTAGATGCCGTCGCCATCCGCGTCCACGTCCGCGCCCACGGGCACGCCCGCGACGTAGAAGGTGACGACGCCATGGGCCGGGCCCGGGACGATGGCGCCCCCGTTCGTCACGCGCGCCGACAGCAGGGTGCCGTTGCCAATGGTGACGCGCGCGTTGGCCGCGGGCGTCACGATGGTGGTGACGGTGGGCAGGCCCGTCACGGGCGGCAGGGGCGGGGTGTACGCCGCCACGCGCGCGGAGCCGGTGACGCCGGGCGCGCCGCCGGACGAAGCGATGAGCGTCACCGCGGAGGTGAGCGCGGGCAACAGCCGGGGTGGCGCATGGACGGTGACGGTGACGGTGCCTTCGCCGCCCGCGGGCAGGAAGAGGGTGACGGGGCTCACGGACGCGGTCCACCCGGGCAGGCCGCCCTGGGTGCTCAGCGTGTACGTGTCCGCCTGATAGCCGTGGTTCTTCACGGTGAAGGTGAACGTGGCCTGCTGCGGCGACGGGTTGTCCACCAGGAGCTCCTGCCGCTCCGCGCCGACGACGGAGACGCGCACGCTGAAGTCACCGAAGCACGACAGGCCCAGGGCCGCGAAGGTGGTGGGGATGTCGAAGGTGGCCGAACCGGTGCGCCAGCTGCCGTCGGCGGACTGCCGCGTCTTCATCCACTCAATCGCGTTGCGCAGGCGCGGGTCGGTGGCGGGCTCGCGGCCCGCGAGGCACAGCGCGTAGATGGCGCTGCCGGTGGCGAAGTCGTTGGCCGCCTCGTTGGGCAGGTTGCCCCAGCCCGCGTTGCCGGGGGACGTGCGGGTGATGAGCCGCTCGGCCAGGGTGTTGATGGCGCCGGTGTTGACGTCGTTGAGGCCGGGGCCCGCGGCCTTGAGGCCCAGCACCGTCCAGGCCACCTGGAAGGTGTAGGGCATGCCGTTGCCGGGCGCGCTGGTGTCGTTGTTGTTGAGGTTGGCGCGCAGGTACGCGGCGGCGCGGTCCAGCGCGGCCTGGTACGTGGCGGCGCGCGCGGGGTCTACGCGCTGCTTCGCCTGGGCCATGCCCGTCATGATGCGCGCGGTGGTGGACACGCTGCCGTGGTCCACGGGGAAGTGCGCGTGGTCGCTCGGCCACCGGCCGCTGGGCTCCTGCGTGGTCAGCGCCCAGTTGGCCGCGTTCACCAGCGCGTTGCTGTACTGGGTGGAGACGTTCTCGTCGTAGCCCGCCAGGCCGAAGACGGAGAAGGACGTCTTCTCGTAGCGGAACGCGGTGCCCTCGTGAATCCACGAGCCGTTGGCGAGCTGGTCATTGCGGATGCGCTGGGCCAGCAGCTCCAGGTTGGCCAGGTTGGTGCGCCCGTTGCTGACGACGGCGTCCATGTCGTAGCCGTTGGCGCGCGCGCTCGACAGGCCGTACACCACCGCGCCCTGGCGGTGGCAGGCCACGCAGTTGTTCTCCTGCGTCCAGTGCACCACGTCCGCGCTGAGGAAGTTGATGGCCCGCTGCGTGGACTGGGTGTTCGTCTGTGTCTGCGCGGCTGAGGGAAGGGCGACGACGAGCGGGACGAGCGCCACCAGCCGCAGCAAGAGCGCGGGGAGGTGGCGCCAGGAGGGACGCCGGGGGACGTGAGCCATCTGAGGTCTCCGAAGAGAGGCGGGTGCCGGGATTGGCACCCCGCGCGACCTCCGGGAGGAGCGCTCCAGACGCACGAGGGCAGCGCTGGGCGAGCGCTCTCTCCGCGCTTCACCCAGAGTGGCTGTTGCGGCTTTGAGAGCATCCCCCCGGACTGCGCGATTAGGGGAATACTCCTGGGTTACTGGAACTGTCCAGTCCTGCGGGTTTTGAATGGGTTACAAGATGTAAGGGGTAGGGCTGACCCACTGGGTCATCCGTTTCCGACGATGTCGAAGGGCTGTCCGAGCCCTCGCGTCAGAGCGGCGTCGTAGAGGGCGCGAGCGAGGGCCACGTCCTGGAGCGCGAGGCCGGTGGAGTCGAAAACGGTGATTTCGGCATCGCCGGTGCGGCCGGGCTTCTTGCCGGAGACGACTTCACCCAGAGTTCCAGCGATTTGCTCGGGGCGGAGGCGGCCATCATGCAGCGGCACGTTGACCTCGCCGGAGTGGAGGGCCTGCTCGGTGTCGTCGATGAAGACGCGGCCTTCGGTGAGCAGGCGCGCATCCAGCTCCTGCTTGCCGGGAGCGTCAGCGCCCATGGCGTTGATGTGGGCGCTGGGCTGGAACCACTCGCGCTTCACCACGGGGACGCGGGCGGGGGTGGCGGTGCAGACGATGTCGGCGCCGCAGGCCTCCTGGGTGCTGACGACGCGGCCGCCCTTCTCGGCCTGGAGCGCCTTGGCGGCGGCCTCGGAGGTGTCGGCGAGCAGCAGCTCCAGGCTGTCGCCGAAGACGGCGCGGTGCGAATCGATGAGCACGCGGGCCTGCACGCCGCAGCCGACGAGGCCCAGGGTGCGCGGCTGCTTCCTCGCGAGGAACTTGGAGGCCACGCCGCCCGCGGCGCCGGTGCGCCAGGCGGTGAGCAGGGTGCCGTCGAGGATGGCCAGCGGGGAGGCGGTGTCCGGGTCGCTGAGGATGTAGAGGGCGCGGACGGTGGGCAGGCCGTGCTTCTCCGGGTTGCGCGGATGGGCGTTGACCCACTTCACGCCCGCGGCGCCGTCGAGGAACGCGGGCATGGCGCGGAAGTCGCCATCGTAGGCGGGCAGGGACAGGTACACCTTGGGCGGCATCAGCGACTCGCCGAGGCCGTGGGCACGGAAGGCCCGCTCGACGGCGGCGAGGCCGAGCTCGACGGTGTACAGACTGCGGAGGTCCTTCGCGCTGAGGATGAGGGTGGGCATGGCGGCGCTACATAGCGCTGGCTATGCCGGCTGTGCATCCACCCACTCCGCCAGGATGTCCGCGTGGCAGGGGCCGGGCTTGCACCAGCAGCCCAAGCGTTTGCCACGCAACGTCAGCACGGCGGCGCGGTGGTCCGCGTCATGCCGGGTGCGCAGCGCCGGTACCAGCGGAACGCGTCGAAGGCGTCCTCGTCCGGCCCCATGCGGCGCAGGGCTTCCTGGCGGATGCGCTCCTGCTCCGCCTCCGGAAGCGTCCCCAGCCACGGCGCGAAGTAGGTGCGCAGCATGGCGCCTGGAGTGCGCACGCCTCCGGGCTTGAAGGGGTTGCCGAAGCGGCCGGGCACCGGGTTGAGCGGGCTCGGCTTCGCATAGGCGCGGAAGGCCCGGCCCACGTACACGTCGCAGCCGTCGTGGACATGGACCGCCGTGGTGCGCGTCACGGTCATCGGCGTGGCCTCGCGGACGCTACTTCTTGCGCTTCTTGCCCGCGGCGGGCGCGACGACGGGCTCCGGGGGCTTCTCCGCGGCGGCCTTCAGCGTGTCGCGCTCCTCCTGCACCTTCGCCAGCTGCCCTTCCAGCTCGCTGACGCGCTCCTTCAGCGTCGCGTTCTCCCCGCGCAGCGTGTCCGCGTCCTTGCGCAGCGTGTTCGCCTCCACGCGCGCCCGCGTCAGCTCGCGCGACGACGTGCAACCCACGGCGAGGGGAACCACCGCCAGCGACACCACCGTCATCCATGCCTTCATGTGATTCAGCTCCTGGACGCCCGGGCCCAGGGCCTTGAGCCCAGTCGGCCCGGCGTCGTGGCGCGGAGCGTAGGCATGGAGCCGGCGTCACAGGAAGCCGCGTCAATTGGTTGAATCTCCAACGACACTGTCGCGGACCTCGTGAATCCAGACGTGCTCCAGGCCCCAGGTGAAGAGCAGCCGATGTTTGGAGAGGACGGTGAAGCCCGGGGCCTCCACTGGCCGCGTCACGGTGAGGATGCGCGTGCCGGGGCGGCAGGTGCGGAAGCGCTCCACCAGCCGGGCCCGCGTCCGCGGCGTCAGCGCCGTCCAGTTGGTGAAGACGTGCGTGGCGTCCTGGAGGTCCGCGCGGGTCGCGTCGCCCACGAGGAACTGCGCGCCTGCCTTCTCCACGGACTTTCGCGCCAGGTCCACGTGGTGCTGCATCAACTCCACGCCCTGGGCCTCCGCGCCCAGCCAACGCGCGGCCAGCAGCGTGCGGCCCCGTCCCGCGCCCAGGTCCACCAGCCGCGAGCCACGGCCCAGCCCCGCCTTCCAGAAGAGCCACACCCCCGTGTGCACCGGCATCTCGCCGTACATCAGCTCCTTGAAAATCTGCCCGCTCGCCTGGAGGACTCGCGTCGTTTCGAACGAGCGCTTCAAGCGGTAGGGCGAGACGCGCACCTCGCGCAGCCACAGGCCCAGGTAGGGCGGAAGCAACCGGGGCCGGCGCAGCAGCACCAGGACGTCACCGAGCCGGGTGAACAGCTCGATGAACACGATGCTGATGCGCAGGACGACCAGTGCCGGCAGGGACATGCCGTAGTCGTCCTGCTCGGGCGGGCTGGAGGAGGGCTCCGTCATGTCCGTGGAGTTCGTGAGGGTAGCACCCAGAGGAACAGCGCCTGTTGCTTCGCGTCAGTGGATGCGCAGCAGCGCCGGGGGCACCGCTCCCGCCACGCGGTTCCATGAGAACATGGGGGGCAGGTATTGCACGTTCAGCGGGGGAGGTGGGAGGACCTGGCTGGCAGGTCGAACTCGCCTGGCGTGCGAGCGTGCCTCCAAATCCACTCAGGCATTGGCCCAGGTCACCATCGCGCGCTCCAGCCGGTTCGCGGCGAGGTCCTCGGGGTGAATCAGCACGTAGCCCTGGTTCGTGCCCCAGTGGAATCCCGAGGCGTTGTCGAAGTCGATGCGCAAGAGTTGCGCGTACGCACGAAGGGAACTGTCACGCCCGGGAGGCGGCACGAAGGAGTAGGGCTCGTCGAGCCCCGCGCTTCGGTGGCCGGACAGTCGGTGGAGGCCAGGGCGCTGCTCATCCTCCAGGTAGCCTGAAGGCGTCCACGCGTTCCATGCATCGTGGAGTTGCGTGACCCCAGCAGGTAGCGGCGCTTCCCACTCAGCACCTCCAGGGAGTGACCAGCCGGGGATGAACTGCATCCGCGTCTCCCAGCGGCCGATGCATCGCGGCGGCGAGACAGGGCGGGCGCGCGCTTCGGTGGGTTCCGGATACCAGCGCACACGGAACGAGTTGGCGGTGCAGTCCGCTGCACGAAGATTGCGGTCGAGGGCGAAGAGGCCTCGACTTGGCAAGGTGGCAGGTGCGTCACTCAGTTGGGCGAAGTTGAGCTGCCCGAGGAAGTGGAAGCCATCCCACGTCAGGTCCACCTCTTCGACGTAGGGGATGCCGCCGAACTTGCTGTCGAGCGTGGAGAGCACGGGCTGCGCGGCCCTGTGGCCCATCAGTCTGTGGAGGATGGAGGGCCGGAGGGGCGAGCGAGAGACGCGCTCCGAGCGGATGTACAGACACGGGGAAGGTGCCGTTTCGAGGAACCGCTCGATGTCGGACTCGAGTCCCGGTGCGTGGGAGCGGAGCATCCGCCGGAGGTTCTCGGGGAGTTCGAGTGGAGCTTTCATGGCATCGAGTCTCCCGTGGGGACGGCGCACGTGTTGTTGATGCCTGGGGGAGCTTGCCCGATTCGAGTCAGTCACCGCCGCTAGTTTGACGGGGCGCCTCGCATGGCATCGAGGCTACGGGGGATGCCCATGCGGCTGTCTTGGATGCTCTTGTTGCTGCTCATCGGGCCCGCGTGCTCGACGGTGCGTGTGGTGCGTCTGGACACGGGAGAGGCTGCGCCCATCGTGTACGCACCGCGTGATGCGGAAGGCGCCAGTTCCGTGGAGTTGGACGATGAGGCGTTCGAGACCGCCGTGGTGTCATTGGCCCGGGATGTGAGGCCCTCCCTGCATCCACTGCGCGATGCGCGGCGGCGCTTCGGTGTACCGGACAGGAGTGGGGTCTACGCGTACGAGCATCGAAGCTAGCGGCTGATTCCCGTGGAGGAGCGCGCGGACGGTCCGCGCCTGTTGATGGCCTATGCGGACGAGGGGCTGACGCGCGACTACGGCCAATGGTGCGTGCGGAAGCGGCAACCGGGTGACTGCCTTCGGCTGCTGGATGAAGGCCCTCTGCTGGCCAGCGATGGAAAGTACACCCTGGCGATGGCCATCGCCATGGACTCGGTCTGGGACGAGACGGTTGAGGCTCTGCGCGACATGGCAGACCCGCAAGCCGTGATGGCCACGGTGACAGCGGCCGTCAGCATGTACTTGCTGCTGTGGGCCTTGCCGGAGCCGGTGAGCAAGGGTGTTGCCGCCCTCGTGACGGCCACCGCGATTGCGTACCTCGGTGTGGACACGGTGTGGCGCTTGCTGGATGGGTGGATTGCGCTGGTGCGCCAGGTGGACCGGGCCACGACCTTCGCGCAGCTCAGCGAGGCGGGTGAGGCTTACGGCGAGGTGCTTGGGGAGAACGCCGCGCGCATCTTCGTCATGCTGGCCACGGCGGCCATCGGGAATACGGCGGGGCTGGCGGCGAAGGCGCCAAGGCTCCCAGGTTCCTCGCAGGCGGCGCTGACCGTCGAGGCGCAGGAGGGCTATCGCTACGCGGCCCTGGGAAGCGTGGAGTCGGTGGCGATGACGGCGGATGGCTTCACCGTCGCGCTGGCGCCGCATGCCGTGGCGATGGCGGCCAGTGGCTCTAGAGGTGCGAGCCGCATACAGAAGCACCACATCGCCACGAACAAGAACGACGTCTCCGCTGCGCGTGGTGGGCCGTGGACGCCGAGATTCAAGGCCATCTTCAGACGGGCTGGGATGGAGCTGAAGGACCCTGAGAACATCGTCCCCGTCCCAGCGCACCGCGGACCACATCCACGCGAGTACCATGAGCAGGTCCTCTTCACGCTCGAAGAGGCCACGAGCACCTGTCGTGGCGTCGCCCAATGCCGCGAGGCATTGACCCGGGCCCTGAACCGCCTGGCGCGTGAAGTCTCGACACCCGGCACGCGGCTCAACACACTGGTGACTTCGGGCTCGCGGCGCTAGGAGCGTTCCATCATGCCGACGCGGTACTTCCAGCTCACGGATGACATGTATCTGCCCAGTCGCTGGGAGTTGGGAACCCTCGACGGACCGGATGGAGTCCCGGTGCAGCCGGCGCTGCTCAGGAGCGGAACACCTCTATCGCTGAAGGGCCGCTTGAAGGTCGCCATCGAGGAACCCGGAGGCCCGCTCGATTTCACCCATGCGCCGTACAGCATTCCCATCGTGCACGTCCGGGTAGCATCCCTGCTCACGGAGCAGAGCCCAGACGAGGTTCAGTTCCTGCCGGTCGACATTCCCTCGCAGCCCGACCAGTACCTCGTGCTGAACGCTCTTCGGCTCATCCGGTGCATCGATGACGCCCGCTCCTCCGAGGTCCGCTACTGGGAACCGGAGGACGGTATGCCCGAGAAGCTCGGGACCTACTTCTCCATCGCGGGTCTGCGCATCGACCCCACGAAGGCCGGAGGTGCTCGGATGTTCCGGACCTGGGGTTGGCCGGGGGCCCTCATCGTCTCCGAGGACCTCAAGCAGGCCCTGGAACAGTCCGGCGCCACGGGGATGAAGTTCACCCCCGTGTGACGCGGGCGGCTACTCAGGCTTCTTCGCGCCCGTCCGCTGCCAGAACTCGCGCAGCAGAATCGTAGCGAAGCGGGAGTCATTCAGGATGTACCGCCGCCACAGGCGCTTGGGCTCGTTCACCAGCCGGTACAGCCATTCGAAGCCCGCGCGCGAAATCCAAACGGGCGCGCGCTTCGCCGTTCCGGCGATGAAGTCCAACCCCGCGCCAATGCCAATGGCGACCGTGGGGCCCAGCTTGGAGGCCACCTGCGAAATCCACACCTCCTGCTTCGGGCTGCCCAGCGCCACCAGGAGCAGGTGCGGGTCCTTCTCGCGAATCTTCGCGACAATCGGGTCGTTCTGCGCGTCGCCGCCGTCCAGGCGCACCATGGGCGAATCCCAGCCCACCACCTCCACGCCGTACTGCTCGCTGACGATGCGGCCCACCTTCTCCGCCACGCCGGGGCCCGCGCCCAGCAGGAACACGCGCCACTTGCGCTCTGCCCCCAGCTTCATCAGCGGGAGGATGAGGTCCGAACCGGCGATGCGCTCGGGCAGCGGCACGTCCATGGCGCGCGAGGCCCAGACGATGGGCATCCCATCCACCACTGAAATCGTGGCGCGTGCGTACGCCTCGCGGAATTGCGAGTTGTCCTCGGCCAGCACCACGTGGTCCACGTTGGCGGTGAACACGTAGCCGCCCTGGCGCGAGTCCACCAGCCGGCCAATCTCCGTCACCGCCTCCTCGAAGGTGAGCTGGTCGATGGCGAGCTGGCCGATGTTCAGGCGCGCTCGGCCAGTGGTGAACGGGGTCTGCGGGGGGACGGGCGTCGCGGCGGAGCTCATGGCTTCTTCACCGTCAGGTCGAGCACGGTCATGGAATAGGGCGGCAGCCGCTGGGTCAGGGAACCCGCGGCCTTCGCACCGGGAGTCTGCTCGGTGAACCCCCCAGGTGCGCCCGAGTAGCCCAGCACGCGCACGCTGTCGAGTGTCCCGCAGCCCTTGAGTTGAATCTGCGCCTGGGCTGCCTGGTCCGGGTCGAAGTTGAGCACCACCGCCACCATCTTCCCGCCCGCCTCGTCGCGCGAGGCGAACACGCTGGTGCCCTCGGCGGCCTTCGCGGGCACCCACCAGTCCTGGAAGCGGCTCCCCTTGCCGTCGAAGTTCCGGAACGCGCGGAACGCCCAGAACACCGGCGAGCCCTCGGTGGGGTACTGCCAGAAGTAGGCGGAGTAGATGTTCTCCTGCGCGAAGCGGCCCAGCGCCTCGGCCTGGGCCAGTCCGCCGCTCATGTGCCGGAAGGCGCCGAAGTTGTACTCGCCAATGGAGATGCGCAGGCCCGGGTAGTGGTCGGCGATCCACTCCTTCATGCGCGGGATGAGGCGCACGGGCTCGCCAATCCAGGACTCGTCCTTGTACGTGGGGTCCCACAGCCCGCGCGTGGAGCGGATGCGGCGCGCGTTGGTGGCCGGGTCCGTGTTGCCCTCCAGGCCGACGCCGACGTTCGTCTGTGGATAGAAGTGCAGGTCCACGATGTCGAGCAGCCGCACGCCCGTCTTCTTCTCGTGCTCGCGCAGTTGCCGCAGGTACCAGGGCAGCAGCGGCATGTTGCCGTGCGCGCGTCGGTCGGAGTGCGGCATCTTCCCCGGCGCGAAGTCCGCCGCGGACCACAGGTAGTTCGTCCAGCCCCACTCGGCCGGGCCCGCGATGAGGCCCTCCGGGTCTTCCTTCCGCACCACCGTGCCGTAGGCAATCGTGCGCTCCAGCAGCCCGTCATACGACAGCGGCTCCGGGTGCACGTCGCGGTGCGTGGAGTTCCAGAGCATGGGCTCGTTGTCCAGGATGTACGTCTGGACGCTGCGCTGGCCCCGCTCCTGGTCCTTCTTCCGGATGGCGCGGATCCACTCGGCGATGAACTCCGGTGGGGCCTCGGTGCTGGTGAGCGTCGGTGCGCCGGGCTTCAGCGGCGTGCCATCCCGGGTGAGCCCGTTGCCCGAGCCGTTGTCCTCCTGCTGCTGCGGGCCGAAGCGCGATACGGGGAAGCCCACCGACTTCGCGTCCTTGGCCACCCAACCCAGGATGGGCACCGTCAGCGCGGACGTCATGCCGTGCTTGCGGTTGGACTCCAGGAAGTCGTCGTAGCTCAGGCCGATGTCGACGTTCTGGTAGAACCAGTCGTTCGCGGTGTTCCACGCGCCGCCCAGCTTCCAGTTGTAGCGGGACGTGGGGTTGCCGCCCCAGCGGCGCGTGGTGGCGCCCATCTCGTACTGGTGCTTGTCGCGCTTCTCCGTCAACCCGTCGAAGGCGATGCCGTAGATGAGCGGGCTGATGCGGTGGCTCGGCGCGGTGCAGTCGATGGTCATGGGCGCATCGCGGCCACTGCCCTGGCCGGTGCGTCCGCCCCCGCGGCCAGCGCGGCGGCCAGTTCGGGCGGCAGCGGCACCAGCGCCACCTTGTCGAACAGCACCCATTCACGGCCCACGCTCTTGGACGCGCGCAGCACCACGCGGTCGAACGGCTGGCCGCGTGGGTTGAGCTGCTCCATGGGGATGACAATCTCCGACCACTCACCGTCCTTGCGGACCTGGAGCTCGGGGATGATGGGGACGCGTGGGAAGCTGGCGGCGCCCGGAGCGTCCAGGCGGACCTCCAGGAACTCGCCGAAGGACTCTGGCGCGCTGAACCGGAACGACAGCGCGCCGAAGGTGCCCTCCAGCTTGGGCCGGTACAGAATCCACCCGGCGTAGTTGAACAGGCGCATGCGCGCCGGCGCGCCCTTGGGGAGCTCGCGCTGCGCCCAGCCGAGGTCCTTCCAATCGGGGGACAGGCCTCCGTCGTACAGCATCACCGGCGCGGTCTTCTCCGTGCCGGTTGCAGGCGCCGTGGCCGCGGTGCCGTTCGCGCCCGCTGTGTTGCTCGTGCCCGGCGCCGCCGTGGCCTCGTTGCTCGTGCCCGGCGCTTCCGCGCCGACGGCCCGCGCCACGGTTACGGTGCCACCAACCAGCAGCGCACCCGACAATACGGCGGCACCCGCCTTCGTCCGCGAACGCATCACTCTGTCCTCCATGGGCGCGTTGTCGCCACAGCACCAGCGCGCGACTTCATTCGCGAACGCTTCAAACCGACCTCCACGGCCCCGCTAGAGCGCGACTTCGTCCGTGTCCTTGCGCGGGAAGATGCGGGCGGGAATCCCCACGGCCACGCTGTCTGGCGGCACGTCCTGGAGCACCACCGCGTTGGCGCCGATGCGCGAGCGCGCGCCGATGCGCACCGGTCCCAGGATGCGGGCTCCCGCGCCAATCCAGACGTCATCCTCGATGACGGGATAGCCGTTGTCCTTCGCGGTGCCCACGGTGTTGTTCCCGTAGAAGCGCACGCGGTCGCCGATGCGCGCGTCGCCGCCGATGACGACGCCCAGGCTGTGCACGAAGTACACGCCCTTGCCGAGCGTGACGTCCTTGCCAATCTCAATCCCCATCACCGCCGTCTGCGCCACGCGCAGCACGTGGTTGACCAGAGGGATGCGGTAGGCCAGCGCGGCCTCGCGGGCGCGGTTGAGCGCGGTGATGCGGTACGAATCACTGGTCAGCACCACCTTGGCGATGGACTTCGCGTCCGAGTTGCCATTGGCGGCCTTCGCCAGCTCCAGCGCATCCGTGACGAGCGAGCCAATCATCGATTCCCTGGCCTTCAGCATGGTGTGTGACTACTCCCCCCGGCCCTGCAGGTAGCGGGCGACCTCGCGGGCAATGCCCGTCCAGCCGCCGGCCTCGCCGCGCGCGCCGCGCAGATACTCCATCCCGTACACCACGGAGGTGCCGGCGAAGGCGGCCTTCTCCAGGCCCAGCTTGTCCGCGGCGTTGGCGGCGTGCATCACCGCGCGCGTCAGCACGCGTGACGCGTCCGGCGCCACCAGGGTGGCGGCCAGCAGCGGGCGAGTCAGGGGGTGGGTCTGGAACAGCAGCCGCCACGGATTGACGTCACGCACGTCCGGGTGCTTCCGGGCCACCTGCGTGTCGAACATGCCGTAGCGGTGCGCGCGCTTCAGCCAGCGCTCGAAGGACACGTGGTCACTGCCGTGCAGCACGTACGCGTCACGCGCGAAGACGAAGGCGCAGCCGGCCTTCTCCAGCCGCACGCCCAGCTCCACGTCCTCCGACTGTCCCAATGACTGGTCGAAGCCGCCCACGCCCGCGTAGTCCGCGCGGGGGAAGGACACGTTGCCGGTGAACAGGTGGACGCCGCGGGCGCGGGCGCCGGGCGTGGAGAGCTCCTCGGCCATGCGGTTGTTGAGGTACGCGTACCAGCGCTCGAACAACGGCATGTCGCCAATGGACGGGTCCGGCCGGATGCGGCCCAGCACCACGGTGCGCGAGCCCTCCGGATGGTGCGCCGGTGCCGCTCCAGGAAGTCCGGGGCCACCTGCATGTCGTCATCCGTGACGAGCACCACGTCACCCCGGGCGGCCATGACGCCCCGGTGCCGGGCGGCGGCGGCGCCCGCGTTCTGCTGCACCTCCACGCGCAGGGTGTAGGGCAGGGCCAGGGCCCGCAGCGGCTCGCGGGTGGGCTCCTTGGAGCCGTCGTCCACCACGACGACCTCGAACTGCTCGGGCGGCAGCGTCTGCCCGGCCAGCTGCCACAGCAGCCGGGTGATGAGGGGCAGCCGGTTGTACGTGGCGATGACGACGCTGAGCCGGGGCGCGGAGGTGGAGCTCATGCCTTCTTCTTCTGGGACGCCGCCCGGCGCTGCTTCTTCGTCAGCCGGGGAAAGGTGACGCTGCCGAGGAAGCGCTCGCGGCCCACGAACTCCAGGGTCTTGCTGGCGGCGCCGAAGTCCGTCTCGCCCAGGGTGACGCAGAGGAGGCAGCCGTCGGCGGCCAGCGCCAGCGGCAGGCTGGCCGGATGGGTCATCAACGAATCGATGACGGCGACCACACGCTCGCCCCGGGACACGCGCTCGCGCAGCTCCAGCACCTTCTGCGCGGCGGCCGTGGGCGACAGGCCGGTGGCGTCTTCCAGGTGGACCTTCTGCGTGTAGGCGTAGGGCGCGCCCGCCTCCAGCACGGCCGTGGCGGCATCCAGCGCCGGAGCACCCGGGTGGGCCGGCACCACCGTGAGGAAGCTCCACGCGTGGCGCTCCAGGGCGAACCACAGCCGTTGCAACGCCGGGGACGGAATGGCGCTGTCGGTCGAGCTGGCGTCGGCGGGAGGTGCGCTGGAATCGGCTGCCATGGGGAGGGGCTCGGTATAGCGCAACGCGTGGCGCCGGCCCAACGGCCTCTCCGGGCAGTCCGGGGCGCGGCGGCCCGCCTGGCTGCCGCGGAGCGCGCCTGCGACGCGTGACAGTCACCGCCTCCCGAACCGGGCGTTCCGCCGCGCGCTCCCCAGGCGGCCCGGCGGGGCGCGCGAAGCCCTCCCCACCGCGAGCGTGAAGCGAGTGTGACGGGCTGGGTACGCGCCTACCCACGCCGTGGCAGGGGCAGGCAGGCGTGTTATGCCATCCACCGTGCAGAAGATTGGCTATTTGATTCCCGAGTTCCCCGGACAGACGCACATCTTCTTCTGGCGCGAGCTGCAGGCGCTCCAGGGGAAGGGCGTGACGCCGGAACTGGTGTCCACGCGTCCGCCTCCCGCGCGCATCATCTCGCACAGCTGGGCGCGCGAGGCCATGTCGCGCACGGAGTACCTGACGCCGCCGGGGCCGCTGGGGGTCGCCAAGGCCGCCGCGGAGGTGGCCCGCGCCATGCCCACGGGCTGGGCCCGGTGTCTGGCCTCCATCGCCCGAGCGGAAGGGCTGGACGCGAAGGGCCGCGCGCAGCTGCTGGCCTTCGCCGTCATGGGCGGCCGGCTGGCGTCGCTGGCGCGGGAGCGGGGCTGGACGCACGTCCACGTCCATTCATGCGCCAACGCCGCGCACGTGGCGCTCTTCGCGAACCTCCTGTCGGGGTTGCCCTACAGCCTGACGTTGCACGGGCCGCTGGATGATTACGGCCCCAACCAGCGCGAGAAGTGGCGGCACGCGCGGTTCGCCTTCGTGATTACGAAGAAGCTGCTCAAGGAAGTGAATGACGAGCTGGCCGGCGCGCTGCCGTCGCGCATCGAGCTGGCGCCCATGGGCGTGGAGCTGCGCAAGTTCAACCGCTCCGTGCCCTACTCGGCGTGGACGGGTGAAGGCCCGCTGCGCATCTTTTCCTGCGGCCGCCTCAACCCCTGCAAGGGCCACGCGGACCTCATCGACGCGGTGGGGATGTTGCGCGCGAAGGGGCTGGACGCGCGGCTGTCCATCGCGGGTGAGGACGAGGCCGGCGGCACCACGTACCGCAAGGTGCTGGAGGCCAAAATCCAGGAGACGGGCCTGGGCGACGCGGTGACGTTGCTGGGCGCGGTGAGCGAGGACACGGTGCGCGGTGAAATCGAGCGCGCGCACATCTTCTCGCTGGCCAGCCTCCAGGAGCCGTTGGGCGTGGCCATCATGGAGGCCATGGCCATGCGCGTGCCCGTGGTGGTGACGGGCGCGGGTGGGGTGCCGGAGTTGGTGGATGACGGGGTGGACGGAATCCTCGTGCCCCCGCAGCAGCCCCGCACCCTGGCGGACAAGCTGGAGACCGTGGCGCGCGACGCGCAGGAGGCCCACCGGCTGGGTGAGGCGGGCCGTCGCAAGGTGGAGACGACGTTCAGCAGCGAGCGCAGCGCGGACATGCTCGCGCAGATGCTCCAGCGGGCGGTGGTGTAGCGGGCCATACGGTAGGAGGTCCCGCCGCGCTGGAAGGTGTTGCCAGGCCGTCACTGGCCCGGTGCGGGCCTTCCGCGGACTGGTGGGCGTTCTGGGGCGGCACCATGATGGGGCCCGTCTTGACCGGGGGGCGCTGGGTTCGCCCGCCTGGCGGAGACCCGCGGGCACGGCGGGTTGGACCCGTTGCGAAATCCCCCCTGGCGCATGACCGCCAGGGGTCAGGCACGAAGGGAGGCATCGCGGGTGAAAATGCCCCAGCAACCCACGTTCCATGCGCTCACCCGGCTGGAGCCGCTCGCCACGAGTGTCCTGCTGGTGGACGACAACGCGGCCAACCTGCTCGCGCTGGAGGCCGTCCTGGAGCCGCTGGGGCAACGGTTGGTGAGGGCGTCTTCAGGCCCCGAGGCCCTGCGATGGCTGCTTCGGGAGGAGTTCGCCGTCATCCTGCTGGACGTGCAGATGCCCGGCGTGGACGGCTTCGAGACGGCCCGCCTCATCCGCCAGCGCCAGCGCACCCGCTACACGCCCATCATCTTCCTCACCGCGCACGGCCGCGACGAAGCCCACCTGGTGCACGGCTACGCGGTGGGCGCGGCGGACTACGTGGTGAAGCCCTTCCATCCGGACGTGCTGCGCTGGAAGGTGGAGGCCTTCGTCGGGCTGTACCTCCAGCAGCAGCGGCTCCAGCGGCACGAGTCCGCGCTGTGGGAGCGCGAGCGCCGGATGCTGGAGCAGCAGGGCGAGCTGCGCTTCCGCCGGCTGGTGGACACCATGCCCCAGTTCGTCTGGGAGTTGCTGCTGGACGGCACCATCGGCTACGCCAACCGGGGCTGGCTGGACTACGCGGGGCTGTCGCCGGAGCAGGGGCGGAAGTGGAAGGACACGCTGTACTGCCTGCACCCGGAGGACGTTTCCTGCCTTCGGAACGCCTGGAAGGAAGCCCAGCGCGAGGGCCAACCGCTGGAGCAGGAGTGCCGGCTGCGGCGGGCGGATGGCGAGTACCGCTGGTTCCTGACGCGCACGATTCCAGAGCGCGACGAGCAGGGGCAGCTCGCCGGCTGGGTCTCCACGGCGACGGACATCGACGACGCGCGCCGGGCGGTGGAGACGCTGCGGGCGGCCAGCGAAGCGAAGGACATGTTCCTCACCATGGCGGCGCACGAGCTGCGCACGCCGCTGCAGGCCGCGCGGGGGTATGCGCACCGGCCTCGGTGAAGGCGGGCGACACGCTGGCGCCGGGCGTGGACAAGGCGCTGCACGGCATCCATCGCAGCGTGAATCGCATGGTGAAGCTGGTGGAGAACCTGCTCGACGTGGGGCGCATCCAGCGGGGCGAGCTGCACGTGGAGCCGAAGGCGCTGGACGTGGGCGCGCTGCTGCGCGACGTGGCCGAGCACTTCGAGCCGCTGCCCGAAGGCCAGCACATCGAGCTGGACGCCCCCGAGGGACTGGTGGTGCCGGGAGACCGCGAGCGGCTGGACGGTGTTCACCAACCTGGTGTCGAACGCGCTGCGCTACTCACCGGAGGGCGGGCGCATCCGGCTCGCCGCCCGCGAGGATGCGGGGCGCGTGCACGTGGAGGTGGTGGACCACGGGCTGGGCATCCCCGGCGAGAAGCTGGAGGACATCTTCGAGCGCTTCGGCCGCGCGCACGGGATTTCCTACGGCGGGCTGGGCCTGGGCCTGTCGATTGCGCGGGGCATCGTCGAACGCCACGGCGGGCGCATCTGGGCGGAGTCTCCCGGCAGCCAGGGCATGGGCAGCACCTTTCACGTCGTGCTGCCGGTGGAGCCGGGCAAGCCCGCGCCATGACACCGCCGGGCCGCCTGCCTGGGTTGGCGGAAGAGGGGAGGCGGATGGAGCCCGAGGCCGAGCTGGTCCGCGAAGACGAGCTGCGTGACGCGTGGCCGGCGCTGTCGGCGCGAGAGCGCGTGGAGGGTTTCCACCTGCTGCCGCCCGAGCGCGCGCGGGACTTCTTCGCCACCCTGAATGCTCCAGCGCAACTGGGGCTGCTCGAGGCACTCTCGGCCGGGGAGCGGGGCACGTGGCTGCGGGCGATGGCGCCGGATGACGCGGCGGACGTCGTGCAGCGGCTGTCTCCCGAGGCGCGGGAGGCCGGCTGGCCCTGCTCGACGCGCCGTCCCTGCGTGAGGTGCGGGCGCTGCTGGCGTATGGCGAGGACGCAGCGGGTGGGCTGATGAACCCGCGCTTCGTCCGCGTGCGGCCGGAGATGCGCATCGACGAGGCCCTCAGCTACCTGCGCCGGCAGGCCCGCGAGCAGGTGGAGACCGTCTACTACGCCTATGTGCTGGACGAGGCACAGCGACTGGAGGGCGTGGTCTCCCTGCGCCAGCTCTTCCAGGCCACGCCGGACAAGGCGGTGCGGGAGGTGATGCGCACGGAGTTGATTCGCGTGCGGGAGGACACGGACCAGGAGGAGGTGGGGCGCCTCTTCGCCTGGTACGGCCTGGGGGCCATCCCCGTGGTGGACGACCAGGGGCGGATGAAGGGCATCGTCACCGTGGATGACATCGTCAGCGTGGTGCAGGCGGAGGCCACCGAGGACATCCAGAAGGTGGGTGGCACGGAGGCCCTGGGGGCGCCGTACTTGGAGATGGGCCTGCCCGCCATGCTGAAGAAGCGCGCGGGCTGGCTGCTGGTGCTCTTCCTGTCGGAGATGCTCACCGCCACCGCCATGACGCGCTATCAGGATGAGATTGCCCGCGCGGTGGTGCTCAGCCTCTTCGTGCCGCTCATCATCTCCGCGGGAGGCAACGCCGGCAGTCAGGCCTCCACGCTGGTCATCCGCGCGTTGGCGTTGGCGCAGGTGCGCCTGCGGGACGTGGTCCTCGTGCTGCGGCGGGAGCTGCTGTCCGGCCTGTCACTGGGGCTGGTATTGGGCTCGGTGGGCGTGGCGCGCATCCTGCTCTGGCAGGTGCTGTTCCACCTCTACGGCGAGCACGCCTTCCGGGTGGCCCTCACGGTGGGGCTGGCGGTGCTGGGCGTGGTGACGTGGGGGACGCTGGCGGGTTCGATGCTGCCGTTCCTGCTGCGGCGGCTCGGCTTCGACCCCGCGAGCGCGTCCGCGCCCTTCGTGGCCACGCTGGTGGACGTCAGCGGGCTGGTCATCTACTTCACCACGGCGGAGCTCATCCTCCGGGGCACCCTGTTGTAGCCGCCGCGCTCAGCGCGGGTTCGCGGCGGAGGAAGGGGCGTCCTCGTTGGGATAGGTGATGGCGCCCGGCGGTGGCACGGGCGCGGCGGGCGCGGGGCCCAGCAGCCGGCTGTGGGGCATGGGCCACGCGCCGGTGTGCACGGCGAGCTTCCCCGTCATGGCCACGGCCAGCGATATCTGGAACGTGCAGATGTACGAGATGATGCCCATGTCCCCGAACACCTGGTTGATGTACGTGGCCACCAGTCCCACGATGATGAGCGCGGCGGCGCGGTACTCCGAGACGTTGGTGCGGTGATACGCGCGCACCACCAGGTAGATGGTGACGGCCAGGTACATCCACACGCCCGTGTAGCCCAGCAGCCCCCCGAACGCGAACAGCCCCAGCAGTGAGTTGTGCGGGTGGAAGCGGTACTGGGGGAAGACGAAGGCGATGTCCGGCAGTGGGATGGGCTCCAGGAACTCGTGCCCGTAGCCGGTGCCCAGGATGGGGAACTGGGCCCACGTGGCAATCATGTCCAGGTTCTCAATGTCGCGGTAGTCCAGGTTGCCTTCGCCGCCCTGGCCGTCAATCAGCGAGCGGATGGTCTGCACCGGCGCGAAGACGGACGAGCCGGAGTTCCACCCCGCCGCGATGTACACGATGATGAAGGGCGCGAAGAACGGCAGCGTCCGCACCACGAACCGCTTCAGCGGCGTCCACGGGTTGATGAGGAAGGCCGCCAGCAGACAGCCGGCGAAGCTGACATAGGCCAGGCGCCGGTCGTTGAAAATCATCCCAATGCCAATGAAGGCGATGATGGCCAGGCCGCGCAGCATGTGCGCGGACTTGGGCTTCTCGACGAAGCGCAGCGTCGCCACCAGCAGGGCGAAGACGAACGTCATCGAGTCGGAGTGGGACGTGGTGTACTCCACCTCCACGCCGAGCTCGTGCACCACGACCATGGCGAAGTAGGTGCTCACCGCGGACTTGGTGAGGCCCGCCAGGATGATGGTCTTCGCGAAGGCGGGCCAGTCCTCCGGGCCCCGCATGGCGTAGTGATACATCGCCACGATGAAGGGCATCATCGCGGCCTGGTGCCATTGCCACAGCGAGTTCTTGATGTCCCCGCCCCGGGCGATGCCGCGCACCTCCATCCAGAGGATGGCGACCAGGGACAGCGCCACCACGGCGATGAGCGGCCGGGGCATGGGCAGCGGCTCCGGGTCGATGGTGGACTTCGTCACCCGTCGGTACATCGCCAGCCCCATCAACCCGAGGATGAGCACGTCCACCAGCGGGAAGCGCAGCGCCCCGATTTTGGTGATGTAGCTGAGCTGCGCGAACATCAGCTCGCCCAGCGGGTGGAGCGGCGAGGGCCACAGGCCCGACTGGGGCCGCTCTGGCACGTAGTCCACCGCCAGGACGAGCCAGGTCACCACCAACACCGGGTACTTCACCGGCACCTTCAGGATGACCCACACCACCCCCACGCACAGCACAGGGGCCAATGCGACCACGGGGTGGATGACGGCGCCGCCCACGGTGGCCAGCACCAGGAAAGCAAGCAGTGCGCCGTAGCGCAGGTAGGGCGGCCGGTCGGGTGCGTACATCGAGACCCGGAGGAGGCTACATCCGGGGAGCGGGTTGGGATAGATGGAGTGGCACGTATGCCTGCTCCCCGCCCACGCGTCCTCCTGATTGCCGAGCTGTGCAACCCCGACTGGGTGAGCGTCCCGCTCGAAGGCTGGTCGCTCTACCGCGCTCTGGCCGAGGTGGCGGACGTGCACCTGGTCACCCACGTCCGCAACCGGGAGAACATCCTCAAGCAGGGCGTGCAGGAGGGCTCGCAGTTCACCGCGCTGGACTCCACGCCGGTGGAGAAGCCGCTCGACAAGGTGGGCGAGGTGCTGCGGGGTAAGACGGGGGTGGGCTGGACGACGGCCACCGCGCTGAGCGCGCTGCCCTACTACTATTTCGAGGAGGTGCTCTGGCGCCGCTTCGGCCCGCGCATCGAGGCGGGTGAGTTCGACCTGGTGCACCGCTACACGCCCATCAGCCCCACCACGCCCAGCACGCTGGCGGCGCGGTGCAAGAAGGCGGGCGTGCCCTTCGTCATGGGGCCGCTCAACGGTGGCCTGCCCTGGCCCAAGGGCTTTGGCGGCGCGCGGCGGCGGGAGAAGGAGTGGCTGAGCTACATCCGTGACGTCTACAAGCTGATGCCCTTCTACAAGTCCACGCGGGAGAACGCGTCCGCCATCATCACCGGCTCGCGCGCCACGCGAGGGCAGGTGTCGGGGCGGTGGCACGGCAAGACGGTGTACGTGCCGGAGAACGCCATCGACACCCGGCGCTTCGGCACGGCGAAGTCGGAGGGCCCGGTGGAGCTGCCCCTGCGCGTGGCCTTCGTGGGCCGCTTCGTGCCGTACAAGGGCATGGCCATGCTGATGGAGGCCGCCGCGCCACTCATCCGCGAGGGCAAGGTGGTGCTGGAGTACATCGGTGATGGCCAGGAGATGGCCAACCTCCGGGCGCAGGCGGCGCGCGAGGGTATCGAGTCCGGCGTCACCTTCGCCGGCTGGGTGAAGCACCAGGAGCTCCAGGGCCGGCTGGCGAAGAACCACATCTTCGGCTTCCCCAGCGTGCGCGAGTTCGGCGGCGCGGTGGTGTGCGAGGCCATGGCGCTGGGGCTGGTGCCCATCGTCATGGACTACGGCGGCCCGGGGGAAATCGTGAGCCCGGCCACCGGCTTCGCCATCCAGATGGGGACGCCGGAGGAAATCGTCCTGCGCGTGCGTGAGGTGCTGACGAAGCTGGCGGCGGACCCGTCCGTCATCCGCCCCATGGGCGAGCGCGCCCGCGAGCGCATCTTCAAGTACTTCACCTGGAAGGCGAAGGCGGAGCAGGTGCTGGAGGTGTACCGCTGGGTGAAGGGCGAGCGCGGCCAGCCGGACTGGGGCATGCCGCTGGCGGATTGAGGCGCGGCCTCACTCGTCCAGGTCCAGCTTGCGGTACAGCGTGCGCCGGTTGATGCCCAGGATGCGCGCGGCGGCGGCCTTGTTGCCACCCTGCGCCTCCACCACCCGGCGCACATAGGCGCGCTCCACCTCTTCCAGAGGCGCGTCCTCGCCCGAGGCACGGCTGAGCAGCGACGTCAGGCCGTTGTCGCCGCCGCCCGGGAGGTCGAAGTCCTCCGGCACCAACGTGTCATGGTCCGCCAGGGCCACCGCGCGCTCCAGCAGGTTGGCCAGCTCGCGCACGTTGCCGGGCCACGCGTGGGCCAGCAGTCGCTTCAGCGCGCTGGCGGACACGCCCAGCACCTCGCGTTGCTGCTGCTCGCCCAGGCGCCCGAGGAAGAAGTCCACCAGGGGCAGGATGTCCTCGCGCCGCTCGCGCAGCGGGGGCACCTCGATGCGGATGACGTTGAGGCGGTAGTAGAGGTCCGCGCGGAAGCGGCCCTCACGCAGCAGCACCTCCAGCGGCTGGTTGGTGGCGGCCAGCACGCGGGCGCGCACGGGGGTCTCCGTGCTCGAGCCCAGGGGCCGCACGCGTCCCGTCTCCAGGGCCTGGAGCAGCTTGGCCTGCACCTCCAGCGACAGCTCGCCCACTTCGTCCAGGAAGAGCGTCCCGCCGCCGGCCGACACGAAGACGCCGGCCCGGTCCTCGCGCGCGTCGGTGTAGGCGCCGCGCCTGGCGCCGAACAGCTCGCTCTCCGCCAGCCCCGAGGGCAGGGCCGCGCAGTTGAGCTGGAGGAAGGGCTGGGTGCGCCGCGCGCTGGATTCGTGGATGAAGCGCGCCAGGGCGCTCTTGCCGGTGCCTGTCTCGCCGGTGAGCAGCACGGTGGCGTCGCTGCGCGCCGCGCGGCGGGACACCTCCAGCGCCTTCTGCATGGCGGGGCTGCGGGCCACCAGCCCGCCGGGCGTGTCGCCGGGGACGGCCGCGCGCAGGCGCACGATTTCGCGGCGCAGTTGCCGCTCCCGGAAGGCGCGCTCCAGTGTGAGGACGAGCGCGTCGATGTTGAAGGGCTTGGTGACGAAGTCGCAGGCGCCGGCCTTCACCGCCGCCACCGCCAGCTCCACGCTGCCGAAGGCGGTGATGAGCACCACCAGCTGGCCCGGCTTGCGCGTCAGCAGCGCCTCCAGCACCTCCGTGCCGCGCATGCGGGGCATCTCCACGTCGGTGATGACCAGGTCGAAGGACTCGCGCTCGAAGAGGGCCAGCGCCTCCTCGGGCGAGGTGCGTCCCACCGCCTCGTAACCGCGCGCGTCCAGGGATTCGCAGAGGAAGTCCACCACCCCCGCGTCATCATCCAGGATGAGCAGGCGCTTTCTGGGAGTGCTCATACCGCCCCCGTTCCTTCTTCCTTCTCGGAAGGAATGTGCACGACGAAGTGAGTGCCCAGGCCCGGGCGCGACGTCACCGTCACGGCGCCGCCGTGCTCCGCGACAATGGCCTTCACCACCGGCAGGCCCAGGCCCGTGCCGGCGTGGGCGCTCCAGGTGGTGAAGAAGGGCTCGAAGACGCGCTCCAGCGCCGCGTCATCCATGCCCACCCCGGTGTCCTCCACGGACAGGCGCACGCCGTGGCGCTCGCGCAGGCCGGGGGCGGGGTGGAAGGTGGACGGCGCCAGCGTCACCCGCACCTCGCCGCCTCGGGGCGTGGCGCGCAGCGCATTGGTGAGCAGGTTGAGCGTCACCTGCTGCAAGCCGTCTCCGTCCGCCAGCACGCGGGGGAGCGGCTCCTCGGAATGGAACGTCAGCCGGACGTCGCGCCCGCGCGCGTCGAACTCCAGCAGCTCCACCACCGCGCGCACGGAGGCGAGCGCGTCCAGGGACTCCAGCTTCGACGGCTTGCGGCGGGCCAGGTCCAGGAGCTGGCGGACGATGCGCTCGATGCGCTCCGACTGCTCCACCAGGATGCGCGCGTTGCGCCGCACGTCGTCGGGCAGCTCGGCGCGCGCGGCCAGGGCCTGGGCCCGTCCGTTGAGGATGAGCAGGGGGAGCCGATTTCGTGCGCCAGCCCCGCGGACAGCTGTCCCACGGCGGCCAGCTTGTCCACGCGCCGCAGGCCGCCTCCAGTGCCAACCGTGATTCGGCCTCGGCCGACAGCCGCTGCCGCGCCTCGCCCAGCTCCTTCACCATGCCGTTGAAGGCGTGGACGACCTCGCCCACCTCGTCGTCACTGCCGGGCGTCACGGTGGCCGTGAAGTCGCCGCCGCGCACCGCGCGCATCGCGCCCACCACGCGCTCCAGGGGACGTCGGAGGTAGAGCATCAGCAGCAACCAGCCCACCAGGGAGATGCCGGTGATGAGCGTCAGCACCGACAGCACGGTGGCGCGGCTGGTGGACTCCAGGTCCTGCCGCAGCCCGTCCAGCGGCTTCACCACGGCGAGCGCCCCCACCACGTTGGTGTTGTCGTCGCTGTGCAGGGGCAGGACGATGAGCAGGTGCGACAGCTTCTCGGGGCCCGCGAAGTGGGTGAGGGAGTGGTGCGTCTTCAGCACCCGCCGGGCGGCATCCTCCACCAGGTGCAGCGTCTGCGAGCTGCCCGGGGAGCGCACCACCGGCACGGCCTGGGCGTTGAAGACGAAGACGTCCACGGTCGGGTCCCGGTGGTCCAACGACTCGAGGATTTCGTTCACGTCCGCCGCCTGCCCGTCTCGCAGCGCGTTCTCCATGGCCACCTGGAGCGCCGTGGCCAGCAGTCGCGCTGCGTGCTCGGTGGCCGTCCGCAGGTCGTGCTCCTCCTTCTGGAGTTGGCTGTAGCCGTAGGCGCCCAGGATGACGGCGCTCGTCAGCGTCAGGCCCAGGCCCAGCTTCGTGGAGATGCGCACGCCGGACACTGTGGCGAAAGTGCACAGGTGGTTCAATAAGCACCAGTTGCGCCTGCTCGCTGAGCGTCGCCGTCCTCAATGATTCTCGTGGGTTGAACGCCCGGCGCGGTGGACCGGGACTTGCCCTGGGGCTGGGGCATGAACAGGACCCTGCTCCTTGGCCTCTGGGCCTTCTCCGCCGCCTGCTCGGGCGCGGGCACCTCCTCCGCTCCCGCTGAGCGCGCCGCGTCCGCCCCCTGAAGGAAGGCGTGGTGCAGCTCGCCGAGGCCTCCCGGGCCTTCATCACCGTCACCCCGGTGAAGGCGGACGCCAGCAGCGCGGCGCTCCAGGCCCCCGCGCGTGTGGCCTTCCGGGACGGGCGCTGTCGCGGCTGGTGGCGCCCCTGGCGGGCCGGGTGGTGAGCGTCCATGTTCGCACGGGCGACACGGTGAAGCCGGGTGACGCGCTGGTGACGCTGGACTGCCCGGAGGCCGCGGCGTCGCGCACGGCGGTGGCCACCGCGACGGCGGCGCTGCGCGAGGCCCAGTCCGCCTTCGAGCGCGAGGCGCGCATGTTCGAGCAGGGCGTCACGACGGAGCGTGAGCGCCTGTCCGCGGAGACGCGGCTGGCGGAGGCGCGTGCGGAGCTGGCGCGGGCGCAGGCGTCCGTGGGCTTCGTGGGCACCGGGAGCGGCACCACCGTGGTGCTGCGCGCGCCAATGGCGGGCACGGTGCTGAGCCGGAGCGCGGCGGAGGGCATCGCCGTGCAGCCGGGCGGAGACGTGCTGGTGGAGGTGGGGGACCCTTCGGCGCTGTGGGTGATGGCGGACGTGTTCGAGCGCGACCTGCCGCTGGTGCGTGAGGGCGCGCGGGTGCGGGTGACGATGCCATCGGTGCACGCGCCGCTGGAGGGGAAGGTGGACTCGGTGGGCGCGGTGGTGGCGAGCGGCTCGCGGACGGCGCCGGTGCGCATCACCCTGGACACGCAGGAGCTGGGACTGCGGCCCGGTATGTTCGGGCGCGTGCGCATCGACTCGCCGGACGCCAGCCTGACGCTGCCGGTGGAGGCGGTGCTGCTGCGCAACGGCAAGGACTCCGTGGTGTACGTGCAGCAGGACGCGGGCACCTTCGAGCGGCGGCCCGTCGTCGTGGCGCAGCCGGTGGAGGGACGGGTGCAGGTCATCGCGGGCCTGTCGCCGGGGGACCCGGTCGTCACCCGGGGCGCGCTGTTGCTGGATGGCGCGGCGGACCAGCTCCTCTAGGCGCGGCGAGGACACCCACAAATGCTGCGAGCACTCATCGCGTTCTGTGTCCGAAGCCGCCTGCCCGTCCTGCTGCTGACGCTGGGCATCGGCCTCTTCGGTGTGAAGGCCTATCTCGAAACGCCCGTGGAGGCGTTTCCGGATGTCACCAACCTCCAAGTGAATGTCATCGCGCAGATGCCCGGGCTGGCGCCCGAGGAAATCGAGCGGCAGGTGACGGTGCCCCTGGAGCGTGTGCTCAACGGCACGCCGGGCATGGTGCAGATGCGCAGCGAGAGCCTCTTCGGGCTGTCGCTCATCTTCCTCACCTTCGATGACGGCGTGGACCCGTTCAAGGCGCGCACCATCGTCGGGGAGCGCATGTCCAACGCGGACACACCGGACGGCGCGGACGTGCGGCTGGCGCCCGAGGCCACGCCGCTGGGCAAAATCTACCAGTTCCGCGTGCTGAGCGACCGGCACACCCTCACCGAGACGCGCTCGGAGATGGAGTGGAACATCGCGCGGCACCTGCGCCAGGTGCCCGGCGTGGCGGACGTGCTCAGCCTGGGCGGCTTCCTCAAGGAGTTCCACGTCCAGGTGGACCCGTCGCGGCTGCTCGCGCACGAGCTGACGCTGGCGGACGTCACCGAGGCGCTGGAGCGCTCCAACCGCAACGTGGGCGGCGGCTTCCTGCGCCAGGGCGACCAGGAGTTGCTCATCCGCGGTGTGGGCTACCTGCGCGGCGCGCAGGACGTGCAGGGCATCGTCCTCAAGAGCGAGGACGGCACGCCGGTGACGGTGGGCGACGTGGCGCGGGTGGTGGCGTCGCACACGCCGCGTCGCGGCTCGGTGAGCCACAACCTGGACATGGACGTCACCGAAGGTGTCGTCCTGCTGCGCCGGGGAGAGAACCCCAGCACGGTGCTGGAGGGCGTGCACGCCAAGGTGGAGGAGCTGAACTCGCGGGTGCTGCCCAAGGGCATGCGCATCGAGGCCTTCTATGACCGGAACGACCTGGTGGGGCACACGCTGTCCACGGTCCACCACAACCTGCTGCACGGCGCACTGCTGGTGGTGGCGGTGGCGTGGCTGTTCCTGCGCAGCCTGCGCTGCTCGCTCATCGTCGCGTCCGTCATCCCCCTGGCGCTGCTGACGGCCTTCATCGGCCTGAAGATGGTGGGCCTGCCCGCGAACCTCATCTCCATGGGCGCCATCGACTTCGGCATCCTGGTGGATGGCGCGGTGGTGCTGGTGGAGAACGTGCTGCACGAGGCAGGGGTGCAGCGGCCCCGGCGGCGCAAGGAGATGCTGGGGCTCATCCTGCGCTCGGCGCTGGACGTGGCGCGGCCGACCTTCTTCGCCATGGCCATCATCATCGCCGCGCTCATCCCCGTCTTCACCCTGGAGCGCGTGGAGGGCCGCATCTTCCGGCCGCTGTCGCTGACGTACAGCTTCGCGCTGGTGGGCGCGCTCGTCTTCGCGCTGACGGTGGTGCCCGCGCTGTGCGCGCTGCTGCTTCGGCCGAAGGACGCGGAGGTGAAGGAGCCGAAGCTGCTCACCACCCTGCGGGAAGGCTACGGCCGCGCGGTGACGTGGCTGATGCCGCGCAGGCCGCTGGTGTTCGCGAGCATGGCGGCGCTGGTGCTCTTCACCGGCGTGGTGGGCTCGCGGGTGGGCAGTGAGTTCCTTCCGGAGCTGGACGAGGGCGACATCAACATCTTCGTGGAGATGCCGGCCAGCATCTCCCTGGGCAAGGGCGCGGACCTCCTCCTGGAGGTGCGGCGCAGGCTGCTGGACTTCCCGGAGGTGAAGGAGGTGCTCGTCGAGCAGGGGCGCCCGGAGGACGGCACGGACAACGAGGCCGTCAACATGGGCAAGACGTTCGTCCGCTTCAACGCCGAGGAGACGTGGCGCAAGGGCTGGGACAAGGAGCGGCTGGTGCGGGAGATGCGCGCCTCGCTGCTGGAGATTCCGGGCGTCAGCTTCAACTTCTCGCAGCCCATCAAGGACAGCGTGGAGGAGGCCATCAGCGGCGTGCGCGGCAAGGTGGTGCTGAAGATTTTCGGCACGGACCTGGCGGCCATGCGCGGCACGCTGGAGCAGGCCGTCACGTCGCTGCAGAACGTGGAGGGCGTGGTGGACCTGGGGCTCTATCGAGACTCCAGCGTGCCGCAGCTCCAGGTGGTGCTGGACCGTCCCGCGCTGGCGCGTGCCGGCATCGACGTGTCCACCGCGCAGGACCTGGTGGAGACGGCCTTGGGTGGCCGGGTGGTGACGGAACTGTGGGAGCAGGAGCGGCCCGTCCCGGTGCGTGTCATCCTGCCGGGCACGGAGCGTGACGACGAGGCGCGCATCGGCGGCATCCTGGTGCCCACGGCCAGCGGTGGCCATGTCCCGCTGCGCGAGGTGGCGCGGCTGGAGAAGGCGCTGGGCCGCGCGAGCATCAACCGCGAGGCGAACAGCCGCACCCTGGCGCTGAAGTTCAACGTGGAGGGGCGCGACATGGGCTCCACCATCCAGGAGGCCATGGCCACCGTGGAGCGCGAGGTGGCGGTGCCGGAGGGCACGTTCCTCAAGTGGGGCGGCGAGTTCGAGAACCAGGAGCGCGCGCTGGGCCGGCTGGCGGTCATCGTGCCCATCTCCTTCCTGGTGGTGTTCGCGTTGCTCTACGCGGCGCTGGGCTCCATGCGGAGCGCGAGCGCGGTGCTGGCGGGGGCGCCCTTCGCCATGTGCGGCGGCGTGCTGGCGCTGGCCGTCACGGGCATCCCGTTGTCGGTGAGCGCGGCGGTGGGCTTCATCACGCTGCTGGGTCAGGTGTGTCTGGCATCGCTGCTGGTCGTGAGCGCGGTGGATGACCGGCGGAAGGCGGGTGAGTCCCTGGAGGCCGCGCTGCCGGCGGGCGCGTCCAGTCGCTTCCGCGCGGTGTTGATGACGGCGCTGCTGGCGATGCTGGGGTTGATGCCGGCGGCGCTCTCCAGCGGAGCGGGCAGCGAGACGCAGCGGCCCTTCGCGGTGGTCATCATCGGCGGACTGGTGACGGCGGTGCTGGTGTCGCTGTTCGCGCTGCCGGCCTTCTACTCCGTCATCGTGGGGAAGCATGCCGCCTCCACGGGCTCGCGGGACGACGAGGACGAGGACCTGGACTCCGGCGTGGAGCACATCGGTTCCAAGGGGCACGGCGCGGAGCAGGGCACCGCGGGGGTGGCGGCGTGAGGCGCTTCAACGGGACGGGCGCTCAGCGGGCGTCAGTGGTGGGGCCGCCAGGCGGGAGTGGTGGTGAGGCGCGGCTCGGAGGGCTCGCCGGTGGTCACTGGCGTCAGGATGAGGTGGCGGCATGAGGCGCTTCATTGGGGCGAGAGTCCGGAGGTCTCCTGGTGGTGCACGGCGAGGCATGGCGGGCCGAAAGGCCCGGCACCGCTGGAGCATCGATGCTCTTCGGCGCGACGCCGTCTTCGGACCCGTTCTGCGAAGCGGTGTGCGTTCAGCGAACGGTGGCCTGAAGCGCTTCATGCCGGTGCGTGCCCACTGGGCGGTGCCGGAGACGGAGCCATGCGGTACCAAGCGAGGTTTCAGCACAGAGGACGTTCCATGGCTGTCGTTGGTGTCGGAAGGCGATCAGGGCGAGGCGGAGGTGACGGAATGAGGTACTTCACCGCATGGGGTGTGCTGTGTCTGTTGATGGCCGGGCCTGCCCGGGCGGAGCAGGCCGATACTCCGTCGCCGGCGCGACTCACGCAGGAGCAGCGGCGGTCCGAGGCGACATCGCCGGACCGGCTTACTCAGGAGCAGCGGCGGTCCGAGGCGACATCGCCGGACCGACTCCTGCTCGCGCAGACGCGGTCCGATACTCCTCGGGACTCACTCACGCAGGAGCAGAAGCGGACCGAGGTGGCGCCTCCGGAGCACATCACGCTGGAGCAGGCGCTGTCGTTGCTGGACGAGCGCAGCCCGTGGGCCGTGGCGGAGCGCTCGCGCATTGACGTAGCGGCGGCGGACCGCATCGAGGCGAGCATCCTGCCCAATCCCTCGTTCAGCTACGGAACGCAGCTCCTGGCCGCGGGTGTGAACACCGGTTCGTCGGTGGTGCACGAGCTGTCGCTGGAACAGCCCCTGATGATTTTCGGGCAGCGCGGCGTGCGCCGCGAGCAGGCGGAGCGCAACGTGTCCGCCGAGCAGGCGCGCGTGAACGCCTCACTGGCGGAGCGCGCGCTGGCCGTGCGCGAGGCCTTCGCGGCGCTGCTGACGAACCAGGAGGAACTGCGCGTGCTGGAGGAGACGGCGGTGGACCTGGGGCGCGTGGAGAAGGTCGTGAAGGGCCGGGCGGCGGCGGGTGACTCCAGCCGTTATGACGTGGAGCGCATCGAGGTGGAGAGCCGCGCGCTGGAGGTGGAGGTGCTGAACGCGCGCGTCAACGTGGCCGACGCCTCCGGACGGCTGGCCGCGTTGCTCGGCATGGAAGGGTGGCACCCGAAGGCGCAGGGCTCGTTGCGGACCACCGAATCCCTGCCGGACCTGCCGCTCCTGTGGGAGTCCGCCCAGCAGCGCCGGCCGTCGCTGGTGGCGGCGCGCGCGCGGCAGGCTGTGGCACGAGGTGGTCTGGACGTGGCCCGCAGGAGCGGCTGCCGGTGCCATCCGTGGCGGCGGGGGTCATGTTCACCCGGAACGAGCAGAGCACCATCGCCCTGGTGGGCGTGGGACTGCCGTTGCCGCTCTTCGACCGGAACCAGGGCGCCGTGGCCCGCGCGTCCGCGGAGATGCAGGCCGAGGCCCGCGCACTGGAAGCGGAGCTGGCCGAGGCCCGCGCGGAGCTGGCCCGGGCTCACGCCGTCCTGGAGGGTCGCAAGGGCGCGTTGGCGCGGCTGGAGCATGACGTGGTGGAGCGGCTGCCCACGGTGCGCCGGATGGCGGAGGACGCCTACCGCGAGGGGCGCGGAGGCATCCTGGAGTTGCTGGACGCGTTCCGCTCGCTCAAGGACATGCGAGTGCTTCACCTGAAGCAGCAGGAGACGGTGAAGCTCGCTGAGGCCTCGGTGCTCTTCGCGGCGGGGTTGGACACGGCGCCCTGACGGGAGCTTGCGCTCGCGCCTGGCGGAAGTGCCCCGGCATGGCGGGGCATCACGCCAGGCGCGGGCGCGGGGCTCAGGGCAGGGTGGGCACGCGGTCGAAGTCCATGGTGCTCACGGGCGCGAAGGCCTCGAAGCGTTCCTCGCGGTGGTCTCAGTAGGTCGCCAGAAGTTCCGAGACCAATCCCGGTCGCATGCACAACTTCTGGGAGATGCGACCTGCAAGGAGCCCTGCCGAACTGGGGCTGACAGCAGATGACAGGCGGGAGCTGGAGTAGCCGCTGCGGCAGGCACGCGACGCTCGCCACTTCCGTCGCCTTCTGGCCATCAAGCGCATCGCAGAGGGCAAGGGCCCTGGCGAAGCTGCGCACCTGGCGACCGCTGGACCTCTTGCCCCAGGAAGCCCTCCTCAAGGCAGGCTGCCTCGTCGAGGGCTTCTGGCTGCGCGATGGGTTAGAGAATTTCTGGAGACCTCCTTAGTACTACCCGGTCACATGCGTGACGGCCCCCGAGGAGGTGCACGGGCGTTGATGTGACGCAGGCACAGAGGGCAGTGGCCGATGCGGCGCAGCAGCAGGTGCTGAAGGCGGCGGCGCACCTCGGGCAGTGTCCAGCGTGTTCTCCTCCGGGGGGGAAAGCGCCCGGCGGAGCGCGAGGAATCCGTGGGCTACCATGCAGAGGGTGGCATGGTGGTGGAAGCCTCGCCACCCTCGCCCCTCGAAGTGGTCAAGCCCCACCTCGCCTTTGAGTTCCTGGTAGTCGCGCTCCACTCTCCAGCGCAGCTTGGACAAGCGCACCAACTCCGTAAGCGACGTGTTCGCGGGCAGCGAGCAGAGCGAGTACTTCGTTGGAGCCTTCTCCTCCTGGGGCCACTCGATGAGCAGCCATACCTCTTCACTCGGCGCAGCTCGCTGGACGTGCCGCTCCGCCGTCCGCACGCGCACTGCGGCGAACCGGGAGGACTGCTCGCCCCGACTGCCCTCGCGCCAAGAGACTGTCTGGAATTCCTCCTTCGGAAGCTGAAGCGCCAACTCCTCGATGGCCCAGGGCTGCACGCCCTCGGCCACGTAGCGCGTGCGCGGGCGCCCGTTCTGCCCCGGCTCCCTCTCGGGCTTGCGCGGCTTGGCGCCGGGCGGCCACACCTTGCGCGTGCCCTGCACGCCCATGAGGTAGTGCAGGCCGCGCTCTCGCACGCCGTCGCGGAACTCCCGTGCATCGCCATACCCGGCATCGGCCAGCACGAGGTGTCGGCGTACGCCCCACGCCAAGGCGTCATCCAATTGGCGCAGCGCTATCTGCCACTTCTTCTGAAACTTCACTCCAGCCGGGACGCCCGCGGCCTTGCAGCGCTTCCTGCTGCGCGTCCACTCCTCAGGCAGGTACAACTGCATGGCGATGCAGCCGCTGCCCTTCTCTCCAGCAACATGCAGGCTGACGGCCACCTGGCAGTTCTCCGTCCGCCCCAGGGTGCCCGAGTACTGGCGCGCCACACCCACCGAATGCACGCCCTTCTTCGGCAAGCCCGTGTCGTCAATGACGAGGGCCTCCAAGCCCGGTAGCTCGCGCTCAAGCTTCCGCGCCAGACGTCGTCGCATTTCGGAGTCCTCCCAAGCCGCGCCGGACACGCACTGCTGAAGCCGCTGGCGCATGGCTTCTGTCTGCTCGGGGGCTGCGACGAGCCGGGCCGCCATGGGCTCGATGCTCTTGCGTTCTCCGTCGAGCAGCAGTCCCGTGAGGTAGCCGCCGAGGGCGCGACGTCTCTCGGTCCGGCCCATTCCCTCCGTCATCGAGTCCAGGAACTCGCTCAGCTCCCGGTCAAGCTTGTGTAACTGGGTGGGCATCATGCTCCGTCAACACGGGGCGTCCGCACCCGATTCATCTGACCGGGTAGTGTTAGGTCAGCTCGCGCAAGAACGGCACGACCACGCCGCCCAGTCGCTCGGGTTGGTCAAACGGAAGACCATGGGCGGCGTTCTGTACCTGTTCGATTCGCACACGTGGGTTGAGGCTCCGCAGTTCCATTGCCATCTCGAGCGTGACGACGGGGCTGCGGTCTCCAATGACGAGGAGGGTCGGGACGTCAATCGCGCTCACCACGTCGCGATACTCGGGGTTGGGCGGCGTGAGAACGTCGAAGGCGCCCAGGCGGGTGTTCAGTCTTGCCTCGGCAAGAAGGTCGATGATTTCGGGCGAGCGATGCGGGTTGCGGGCACGTGCCTGTGCAACGAGGTCAGACTTGTGCAAGCCGAGGGCCCGGCGGTGTTGGTCGGCGACGTCGCTGTCGCGCACCTCGCGTTGGCGCTCGGGACTCAAGAACGTCGGGTCGACGAGGATGAGGCCGCGGAGGCCCCCCATCCCTCGACTCGCCACCACCGCGGCGGTCATTCCGCCCATCGAGTGGCCAAGCAGCACCGGACGAGAGAGCTCCAGGCCGCGGATGAGGCCCACGACGTCGTTCGCGTGGTCGTCGTACCGGTAGCCGTGGTGCGGCGTGCTCGAACCGCCGTGCCCCCTGGCGTCGGGCATGACGACGTCGAATTCACCTTCGAGCACGCGCGCCAAAGGAGTCCAGCAGGCGCCGTTCCCCATCAGTCCATGGAGCAGAACGACGGGAGGGTTGGCGCCTCCGGTCCGGAGGTAGTGAATGTTGATGCCGTTCGTTTCGCGGACTCCACTCACCCAGGTCGTCATGGAGCTGTTCCTACCTGATCTCAAGGCCAGCTTCCCGCGAGCCAGCGCCCTGGGTGCCCCACTGGCGAAGGCCTCGGTGCCCTGAGGAATGGGAGCCGCCCGCGCCTGGCGGAAGGACCGCACCAGGCGCGTGCGCGGGACTCAGGGGAGGGTGGGCACGCGGTCGAAGTCCATGGTGCTCACGGGCGCGAAGGCCTCGAAGCGGTCCTCGCGGTGGTCGAGGGCGCGGGCCTTCTGGATGAGGGCGCCCAGCTCCGCCACGTCCTCGCGGGCCTTCAGCGGTTCGCCAATCTCCTCCCAGAAGGAGAAGAGGGCGTCGTAGGTCAGCGGGCGCACCCAGTAGGAGCCACGCAGCTTCTCCGCGAAGGCGGCGGCCACATAGGACAGGCGCGTGGGCGGCGTGGCGCGGCCGTAGGTGGGACGGAGGACGCTCGACGGCAGGGGCTTCTCAATGAGCTTCGAGTCCCCGCCCTCCGGCGCCTTGTACCGGATGCGCAGCGTGCCGAAGGACGCGGAGGGCTCGGTCAGCTTCACCTCGTAGAGCGCGGTGACGGCGTGGCCCGCGCCGATTTCACCCGCGTCCACGCGGTCATCGGCGAACTGCTCCTTGGTGAGCATGCGGTTCTCGTAGCCGAGCAGCCGGTAGTGGGACACGGCCTGCGGGTTGAACTCCATCTGGAGCTTCACGTCCTTGGCCACCACCTGGAGCGTGCCGGTGAGGTCGCGCACGAAGATGCGGTGCGCCTCTTCAATCCGGTCCACGTAGGCGTAGTTGCCCTCGCCCACCTGGGACAGGCGCTCCATCAACACGTCGTTGTAGTTGCCCATGCCGAAGCCGACGGTGGACAGGGTGATGCCCTTCGCCGCGCGCGCACGGATGCGCTCCCAGATGCTGTTGGCGTCGGTGAGCCCGGTGTTGGCCACGCCGTCCGAGCAGAGGATGACGCGGTTGATGCCGCCCTCCACGAGGTGGGAGGCCGCGAGCGAATAGCCCATCTCCAGGCCCGCCTGGGCGTTGGTGGAACCCTCGGTGTGCAGGCTGTCGATGGCGGCGCGGATGATGTGTGCGTGCACGGCGCTGGTGGGCTCCAGCACCAGGCGCGCGGTGGAGCCGTACACGACGATGGAGACCTGGTCGCGCTCATCCAGTCCGTTCACGAGCAGGTGCAGTGCGCGCTTCACCAGGCCCAGCCGGTTCTCCAGGTTCATGGAGCCGGACACGTCGATGACGAAGACGAGGTGGCTTGGCTTGCGCTGCGGGCGGCTGACCTCCCGCGCCTTCACGCCGACGTGGACCACGTGGTAGCCCTTGCGCACGGGGGACGGAAACCCTTCCACCTGGACGCTGAAGGGCGCGCTGCCCTGGTGCGCGTAGCCGTAGTCGAAGGTGTTGACGAACTCCTCCACGCGGACGGCCTGTTCATTGGGCAGGCCGCCGCGCTCCAGGTAGGCCCGCGTCAGGGTGTACGACGCGGAATCCGTGTCGACGGAGAAGGTGGAGAAGCGCTCCTCCTCCGTGTTGACGGTGGGATTGACCCCGTACCCCTGGAAGTACATGTGGAAGGGGGAGATCGGCGTGGGCGCCACTGCGGGTGCAGGAGGCTCGACGTCCCTGCGGACGAACCGAGGCGCGCTCTGAGGCTTCGGGGGGCCCGGACGACCCAGCGGCTGCGCGGGCAGGGTGGACGCCGGTGGACCGTTGAGGGACACACCGTGGGGGCGACTCATCGCGTCGGGGGGCTCGTAGACGCGGGTCGCGCCAGTCCGGCCGCCCGGACGGGCGACAGCGACGCGCTTGAGGAACTCCTGGTCGACGTTCACGCCCATGGTCGTGGAGCCCACGTCGATGGTCGGTGGAGCGCCGACGATATGTACCGGCTCCTCCGATGCAGCAGCGAGGAGTTCCACGTCGACCCGGATGGTCCGGTTGAGGCGCAGTTGGATGGCCGAGCGTGTGTAGGGCTTGAACCCTTCCTTCTCGAACGTCAGCGTGTAGTCGCCTGGCGGGAGCTGCGGGATGCGGTAGCTCCCTTGGGCATCGGTCGAGACTCGCAATTCCCCCTGGAGGTTGGGGGAGCTCGCGGTCACGACAGCATTGGCGACGGGAACGCGCCGATATGCGTTACGCACCGTCCCGATGATGGTGCTGGTGTTCGGATGTCCGCCGGCATCGGGTTGGGCCAGGGAGGGAAGGGCGAACAACAGCAGGAAGACGCACAGCACACTGCGAGCGACGGAATGCATCGTGGGCCACCTCGGGGGAACAAGAGGTGGCCATCTTCCAGAGGGCGCTCGTGACGAACGTCATGGGCGCCTCGCCTCTTCATCACGGTTCCAGCATCAATCGCGCGCCAGGATGCCGGGGCTGGAACGGGTCTGGGTGGGCCGCCAAGGTCGTCCGCGATGACGTGCAGGACTTTTTCCGGTCCATCCGCTGCGTCCACCCACCAGATGAAGAGGCGGCCTTCCCGGTGGAGCCTACGTCATCCCTTGGTTCGCACGCCCATCCGCGTTGCCTCCTCCCAAGCCGCATCGGCTGCCCGCGCCGCGCCGTTCCTACACACGAAACTAAAGTCCAACTCGAGTCTCATGCAAGACAGCCTGCGCAACTGCGCCCGTCCTCCCATCGCTGACGTTGTGCGCGGCCTTGACGGTAGCTCCTGAGTACGACGGGGGAGCGGTGTCAGTCTCGCTCCCGTCGTCGTTACGGCTCGTCGTCGAGGTCTTCGAGCTGCCCGGCTGCAACGTCGCGGTAGAAGGGCACCACTTCTTCGGCGAGCACCTCCCGCATTTCTTGGCGGGCGCTGTCGAAGTCACCCGCGCGCTTGTGCTGGTACATGCGGTGAAGCGCACGCATCAGGCGCCAGGAGCCATCCTTGATTCGGCGCATGGCTTCTCGCAGAAGTTCTGTTGCGCCTGCCTCGGTCTGTAGCGCGGTGTCCGCGTCGCTGATGGCGACTTCTCGCGCGGTGCGCCGGAGCAAGCTCCGCACGTCATCCGTCAACTCCAGCGGGATGCCTTGATTCAACACGCCATGTGCGAGGGCGCGCACCGGGTCCCAATCGGGGCTGTCGTCCATTACTTCCTCCGCGTCTTACTGAGGGCAGGATGGAGGCCGGTGAGCCGTTGAGGGACCCACTGGGTTGGGGGCTGTCTGGACCGTTATGCTCGAAGGGGAGGGGCGCGCCAGTCCAGTCAACTGGACGGGCGACGGCGATGCGCTTGATGAACTCCTGGTCGAGTTTCACTCAGGTGGTCGCGGCGCCCACGTCGATGATTGGAGGGGGGCGATGACACGGACCGGCTCCTCGGGCGCAGCGGCGAGGAGTTCCACGCCGACGACGATGATCCGGTTGGGATGCAGTTGAATGGCCAAGCGTGTGTAGGCCTGGAACCCTTCTTTCTCGAACGTCAGTGTGTACTCACCCGGTGGGAGCTGCGGGATGCCGTATCTCCCCTGTGCATTGGTCGAAACCGACAATTCCCCCTGGAGGTTGGGGGAGCGCGCGGTCACGAAGACATCGGTCATGGGACGGCGTTCATGCGCGTTGCGCACCGTGCCGAGGATGATGCTGGGGTTTGGGTGTTCGCAGTCATCGGATTGAGCCAGGACGGGAAGGGCGAACAGCAGCAGGAAGACGCACAGCACACTGCGAGCGCTGGACGACATCGTGGGCCACCTCAGAGGAACAAGAGGTAGGCATCTTCCAGAGAGCGCTCCTGACGAACTTCATGCGCGCCTCGCCTCTTCATCATGGTTCCATCATCGGGCGATGTGTTCCGAGCCGTCGCTCTGGCCGCACTCGCACCTCAGGGCTGCACATTCCAGGTCCACCTTTCTGGAGCCCACGTGCCCGCCTGCGAGTCCACGAGCACCGGGCCGAGAAATGCCCGCACCGCCATGGTGAGCGCGTCCAACGTTGGCCAGGGAAGGGCGTCCTCACGTGCCATCTTCGCGTAGGGCTGCTGCCACTGCGCCGGGGGCTCGGGAACGAAGTACGGGAGCGGGTGCGTTCCGCGGAACGCAAACGTCTGCTCAAGGGCTGCTCGCAGGCGCGTCGAATCGATCTCCCGAGCCATGGCGAGCAGCGCAATGTCCGGAAGGTCCTTGATGCGCGTGTTGGGCCGGGCGCGCGGCAACGTATACGCGTGAAGCTTCTCCGCCAGATGCGTCTCGACGGGATAGAGCCGCAGCGTTGGCGGTGTGATGCCAGCGAAGCCCAACACGTCATCGGTCACGACGACATCTGGTTCTCCGGTGATGGGATCTCCAAACGCGACGTCGACGCCAAAGGGTGCGCCATAGATGCGGCCAGCGAGGTCACACTCCGCTCGAAAACGCAGCCCGTCATACTTCATCCCGTCGTTCTGGATTTCGGGGTGCGCTGAATCCGCGCGGACCTGGAAGCGCATGAAGTCCCCCAGGTCGAGCTGACTGGCGTGTTCGAGTCGCTGAAGCACGTCGAGAGGCGGCCCGACGAATCGGAGGTCCACGTCCCGTGTTGTCCGCGCCCGGTTCAGCCGGAATTCAAGAACCAGTCCTCCCTTCAAGGTGACGGAGTCCTCGAAGACGCGGACCACCCGTGCGAGGAACCGGTCGAAGACGAGGAGTTGTCGCCGTCGCGCGAAGGCCAACCCAGAGGGCGTCGCTGCGCGGAGGCGCTGTTCGAGCGCGTGCTTGAAGCCCGCGGCGTTCGTGTACCTGCGAGGGGGCATGCGGAGGCGTCCTAGGGACGTTGGGCCGCACTCTGAATACCCACCAGGTCTGACGTGAGAATGAGTCCGCGTGACAGGGCCTGCGCGATGGCCTGATTCAGCAGGTCGGGTGAGACCTGCGCCGCTGCGCAGTCCAGCAGCGTTCTGCGCGGCGAAGTCCCTGGGATGGGACCGAACCAGACGCGCTCCGTTTCGCCAACGTCGGCATGGTGGAGCACGGTGCCCGCGGGGGCGCGGAACCGGCGTTGTCTCCACGCGGCCGGCAGCGACAGGTGCACCCGTGAGGGCAGGACGTCCGACAGGCCATGAAGCGACAGCGCGGTCTGGTGGGAGAAGACACCTTGCTGCTCGGACCAGAGCCAGACGGCGACGAGGTCCTCGTGCTCACTGGCCGGAAAATGCACCAGCCGGTAGATGCCACGGCGCACACGGTGGAACCTCCCGGCCCCCACATGGTGGGCGAGCACCTGCGGCGAATACCCCGCCTCCAGTGCCTGCTGCGCCGTGAACAGGCCCGATTGCCCCGCGACGATGTCGAAGAGCCGGTCCCAATCTGGCTGGCCGCGTCGCGCCGTTCCCACGCACGAAACTAAAGTCCAATTTGAGTTTCGTGCAAGTCGCCACGCTCGACTGCACGAAACTCAAGTCCAATTTGAGTTTCGTGCACACCGCCCGCTACCGGTTCTCGCCCTCACGCGAGGTCCGCACCCACTCGCCGCGCTTCTCCGCGCCGGGGCCGCGCAGCATGAGCCACACCTTCCACACGACGTAGACAGGCGCCCAGGCCAGGTCCAGCAGGCCGCGAACGCCCACGCCAGACACCCACCAGCCGCGCAGGACATACGCCCCCAGGCTGGCCACGCTGAAGCCCGCCACGCCCAGCGCCCACGGCATCGGGTTGTGGGACCACCAGGCGAACGCCCCGGCCATCACCGCGCAACCCACCGCCGCCAGCACCAGCTGGCTCAGCGGCGGCACCAGCACGTCCATGGCGATGTCCAACAGCGTGCCGTCCCTCTTCCGGAGGCCATCCTTCAGCAGCGGCCATCCGTGCAGCTTGCGCATCTGCGCGCGGCCCCCCTCCCAGCGTTGACGCTGCGAGCGGCTCTGCTTCTCCGCGGACACCATCTCCCCCAGCACGTCCGCCTCCCAGACGTAGTGCACGCGGAAGCCGTTGCGGGCCAGGCGGATGCCGTACTCCAGGTCCTCCACCACGCTGAAGGCGTCATGCGGCACCTTGGCCAGCGCGTGGTGCGTGAAGCACATGCCGTTGCCGCGCAGGCCGCACGACACGCCCAGGGCCTCGCGGCCCTGTGAGCGCACCTTGTGGAACATGCCCAGGGCAATGGTCATCAGCCGCGTGCGCCAGGACGCCGTGGGGTTCATCACCCCGTAGTGCGCCTGCATGGCGTGCGCGGCTTCGAGCCCGCCCTTCACGCCATCGACCTCCTTGCCCTCGACACCCTCGATGCGCTTCGCGAAGGCGGTCAGCAGGTTGGGCGACACCACCGTGTCCGCGTCCACCACCACCACCGCCTCGGCGAAGCCGTCCTGCTGGCTGAACTCGAAGGCGTGGGCCAGCGCGTAGCCCTTGCCCCGCTTCGTCGTGTCCTGGCGCTCCAGGACGAAGGCGCCTGCCTCACGCGCCTTCTGCGCCGTCGCGTCGGAACAGTTGTCCGCCACCACGATGATGCGCCGAAGGTGCGCCGGGTAGTCCACCTCGGACAGGTTCTTCACCGTCCGGGCGATGCCCAGCTCCTCGTTGTGCGCGGGGATGATGATGTCGAACTTCCGCGGCCCGATGCGCGTCGTCGGCGGCTGGGGCCGATAGGAGCGCAGCGTCAGGGTCAGCAGATAGCCACACGCCACCGCCACGGGAAGCTGCGCCACGCACAGCGCCACGTCCAGCCACGTCCACGATGTCACGACATGCACCCCCGAGCGCGCTGTTCAGCGCCGCTCCAGCTCCGCCAGCACGGGTAGCTTCAGAATCCGCTCGACCTGCCACTTCTCCAGAATGCGCCGGCGGATGATGTCCAGCGCCAGCGCCGCGAAGATGCCCATGCCGATTCCGCCCACCACGCCCGCGGCGACGATGAGCTTCACCTTCGGCTTGGACGGCCGCTCTGGGAAGGTGGGCGGCGACAGCACGCTGAAGCGGTGCTTCATGGACGCGCGGGAAATCTCCAGCTCCGTGCGCGCCTGGTCCAACCGCCGCATCTTCTCCTGGTGCCGCATCACCAGCATGCGCACCCGGTCCGCCGCCACCGACACCTCCGGGTCATCCGACGTGGCCGGCCCGCCGAACGTCGCGCCGCCAATAGCCGCCGTCGCCAGCCCGGACTCCAGCTCACCCGGGTCACCGCCGTTGCGCACGTACTCGTTGATGAGCTCCGTCATCTCCGAGCGCAGCGCAATCAACTGCGGCGAATCCTCCTGGAGCGAGGAGATGCGCTGCTCCAGGTCGGTGATGATGGGGTGCTGCGGCGAATAGATGACGCGCTGCTCGGACAGCTGGTTGCGCAGCTCCGTCAGCCGCCGCGAGCGGAAGTCCTCCACGTCCCCAATGGCCCGGCGCTTCGTCTGAATCATGAAGCGCATCTGCGCCAGCAGGTGGTCGGTGTTGATGCCCAGCGCGGCGTTGGCCGTGGCCGCGGCACCGCCCCGCCGTCCCTTCTTCTCCTCCTCCTTCTTCTGCCGGGCCTCCACGCGCTTCACCGCCGCGTTGAGCTGGCCAATGGCCTGCTGGATGCCCGCGGCCTCGTCCACCACCTGCTTCTCCAGGATGGTGATGGCCTCCTGCACCGCCCCCATCTCCGCCGCCTGGCGCATGTCGAGGAAGTTCTGCTGCGCGGCCTGCACGATGTTGAGCGCCAGCTGCGGGTCGCTCCACTCCACGCCGATGGAGACGGTGCCCGTGCCGCCCTCCACGCCGACAATCATCGCCTGCTCCAGCATGGCGGTGAGCGCGTCGCGCTTGTCCTCGTCCGACATGGGCTTGGGCGGCTTGCGCAGCACCTTCTCCTTCAGCCGGCTCAGCGGCGAGCGCTGCAGCTCCCAGTACTCCACCAGCTTCGCCTGCGCGACGATGGACTTGAGGTTGTCGTGCTTCATCACCATCTCCCACGCGGCGCGCGTGGGCTGGTCCGCGTCCACGGGGATGGAGCGCCCGGGGTTGGCCAGCGAGGAGATGATGAAGTTGCGCTGCGTCAGCATCCGCGTCTCCACGCGGTACTTGCGCGGCATGATTTTGCTGACGCCCACCGCCATGGCGGACACCGCGCCCATCACCACCAGGGCGAGGAACCAGTGCCGCAGCACCGCGTTCTTCAAGAAGAAGACCGCGTCGATGGCGAAGCCCCAGTCGATGAGGTCCGCGGGTGCGTTCGTCTCCGGGCGCTCCGGAGTGAACGCGGGCCGCGGCGGCACCAGCTGGGGGCGCGGCCCGGGAGCCCCGGGCGCGGGGACCGTCACGGCGCCCTCCTGGCCCCAGTGCTCTTGAGGAGCGACTGCACCCGCCGGGTGAACTCCTCCTGGGTGAAGGGCTTGCCCAGGTAGCCGTTGGCGCCGGCCTCCTCGGCGTGCGCCTTGTCCTCCGGCAAGTCCCGGGCGCTCACCACCAGCACCGGCACGTCCGCCATCGTCGCCGAGCGGCGGATGTGCTCGCAGAGGTCATAGCCGGAGATGTCCGGCAGCGTCAGGTCCAGACACACGAGGTCGGGACGCGCGGCCGTCTCCAGGTGCTTGAGCGCGGCGCGGCCACTGGGCAGCTCCACGACCTCCTTGAACCCCATGTCCCGCAGGTAGTCGCCCAGCATCTTCCGGAAGAAGGGGGCGTCCTCCACCAAGAGGACCGTGTGCAGGTCGGACTCCATCCGTCGTCAACCTTTCTGAAACTCGCTCAGCCGAACCCGAGCCGTGGCACCCAGACGAGGACGCCATACGTGTATGCCGCGTTGAAGAGGACGAACCAGAGGATGGCCTTCTTCAGCCCCCGCATCGGATGCGGATCCCTCGCCGCCTTGGCTGGCAGAGCGATGGTGAGGATGAGGACGGACATCAAGATGAGCTTCGCCATGGCGCCAGCCCTCAGAGAATACCAGTTTGCCGCACGGACAGGCCCAACGTCGCAGCCCACGTCAGCCGGGCCGCCGGGAGTTCGGGCGAGCGGCTCCACGTCCCGCGGAGGTCGGTATCCACGGACACCCACCGCGTGAGAATCCAGGAACCAGTGAAGCCTCCGGAAAGGATGCTGTCCCCACGACTTCCGCCGACGGCCGCGGCGCCGCCGCCCATGGCGGACACGCGCACGCGGGGCCCCAGGGCCCAGGTCCCCGTCAGCGTCAGGTCCGCCCGAGGGTAGACGCGCGCCGTGAGCCGGTCCGTGAAGGGGACGAGCCGCAGGTCCGCCCGGCCATTGAAGTCCGCGGTGCGCGAGGGAACCCGGTGGCTCACCCCGACATTCAGGTTGGGGAGCAGCTCCGTCCGGGGCGCGTCCAGCGGGCCGGGCTCGGGCTCGCCTTCGCCGGGGGCACGGGGATGGCGTGCACCACGCTCACGCCCGCTCCGGCCTCCAGGGAGGTGCGCCTGTCCACCCGGTGCCCCCAGGCCTCCCGCAGCGTGACGATGGTGTTGTTCGCCCCGGTGGAGAAGCGCGCGGAGTTGAACGCCACGGAGGTGGTGATGGCGCTCAGGGGGACAGCGCATGGCTGAGGGACACGTCCGCGCGCGGGCCATACTGCATGGGCACCGCTTCGCGGGCGGGCCCGTCCAGGCCGCCGCTGATGGAGAAGCCGCCGGAGCCGGTGAGGTTCCACCGCCGCCCCAGCCAGCCGGTGTCCGCCGTCAGCGTCGTCGCGGAGGAGAGGAAGTAGACGGTGTCCGCCTGGGGCAGGGGCTGCAGGGGCCCGCCGCTTCCGGGCGGAGGCAGCGGTCCGTCAGGGGTGCCCGGTGTGCCGCCGGGCAGGGAGCCCAGGTCCGTGGTGAGGAGGTTGACGCTGCCCAGCACCAGCTCCTCCGACAGGCGCAGGGACAGGCCGCGCTCGGGGCGCCACAGGCCGGCCAGGCGGCCCATGTGCTGGATTTCGGTGCGCGCGCGGGCGGTGACTTCGCGCAGGCTGATGCGCGGGGCGTACTCCACCTGGAGCGCGGTGTTGCCCTCGCGAATCTCCAGGCCCAGGAGCGGGGTGACGTCGGTGTCACCGGCGACACGGGGGCCTCGGGGGCGGGGTCCTCGTTGGAGCGCAGGCGCGAGTCGACGCGCGCGGCCGTGGCGTAGCTGACTGAGGCGGAGGACACCTCCAGCAACGCGACGGTGAGGACCGTCCCCAGCACGGGTTATTCCACCACCACCACGTCACCGGGGCGCAGGCGGAAGGTGGGTGCGCGCCCCTCGGCGTGGATGAGGTCGTCATAGCGGAAGCGGATGCGCTCGGGCGCGGCGCCCTCTTCCTGGCGCATGACGAAGATGCGGTCCTTGTGGGCGTACTCGGTGAAGCCGCCCGCGCCGGCCAGGGCCTGAAGCAGGCTGGCGCCCGGGTCGATTTCCAGCGGACCGATGCGGTTGACCTCACCCATCATGGTCACCTTGATGGGGCGCGCCATCTCCAGCGCGACGGTGACGACGGGGTGGTTGATGTAGTCCTTCAGCCGCGTCTGGATTTGCTGCGACAGCATGGCCGGCGTGTGGCCGGCGGCCTCCACGTCGTCCAGGAAGAGCAGGCTGATGCGGCCGTCCTCGCGCACGCGGGCCTGCGTGGTGAGCGACTCCTGGTTCCACACGCGGATGTTGAGCAGGTCGCCCGCGGCGATGCGGTACGCCGAGTCCACCGGGGGCGGCTTCTCCTGGTAGTCATCCACCCAGGTGTACTTGCCCAGGCCCCGGCAGGCGGGCGCCAGCAGCAGCAGCGCGGCGCAGGCGGCGAACGAGCGCCAGGGGTGGCGCGGGGCGGAAGGCAGCTGGCGGTGCGTGGACGGCATGAGCGGCGGAACTCTCCTCACGGGGTGGGCGCGGCCTCGGGCGCGGGGTTTCCACGGCGGCGGGCGATGCGCACCACCTGGAGCACCTCGCCGGGGCGCACCGCGCCGGTAGCCAGCACCGCGACGATGTACAGCACGGCCTCCACGGTGATGCGCACCCACGGGTTCAGGGAGGCCAGCAGCGTCTGGTCCAGCACGGCGATGGCCGCGCAGATGACGGCCGTCTTGGCCATCATGGACACCAGGCGCGCGTCGAAGGCCGCCTTGCCCATGCGCCCCAGCAGGCTGATGGTGACGCAGATTTCCATGAGCAGCATGGACAGCGCCGTGCCCGCCGCGCCGCCGCCGTTGCCCAGCGCCGAAAGCATCAGCGGAATCAGCAGCAGGTTGAGGAGGGGGATCAGCACCACGCTGCCAATGACGCTGGTGATGGTCACCCACCACTCGCGGTTCGTCATGGTCAGCCACAGGCCGGCGTTCATCGTCACGAAGGCCAGCACGAACAGCGGCGACATCAGCCGCAGCGGCATGGCGGATTCGGAGAACGCGCCGCCCATCAGCCCCACCCACAGCGGAGCACCCAGGACGATGAGCATCATCATGGGCACGGTGACGGCCAGCGTGCCCTCCAGCGAGCGGCGCGTCAGGTTCGTCAGCTCCGCCTCGGAGCGCTCGGCCGCGCGGGACGCCAGCGGCATCAGCACCCAGCCGAACACCGGGTTGAGGAAGAAGGTGAGGCCCGCGATGTTCCACGCCGCGCCGTACCAGCCCACCTCTTCGTGGCTGGAGACCATGCCCAGAATCATCACGTCCAGGCGCCCGTTGGCCGCCAGCGCCGCGCCGGTGATGAAGAAGGGCAGGCTGGCCTTGAGCACCTTCAGCGTGGCCGGCACGTCCACCTTGAAGGTGAGCCCCATGTGCTCGCGGGCCAGGTACCAGCCCACGCCCAGCTTCACCGCCTCGGACGCCACCAGCGGCACCGCCAGCCACGGCAGCGGCAGGCCCGCCACGGCGACGGCCAGCAGGCCTCCGCCCCACACCAGCTTGGTGACGATGTTGGAGACGGACAGCCCCGCCACCTTGCCCTTGGCGTGGAGCAGCGCGGCCACGGAGGCGTTGATGATGATGAGCGATTGGGCCAGCGCGAAGACGTAGACGAGCTGGCGCACCTCGGTCGGCTCATCGAAGTGGGCCATCACCAGCGCCATGGCGCCCATCAGCACCGCGGTGAGGCCCAGCCGCAGCAGCAGCGTGCTGCCGAAGAAGTCGCTGGCGTGCTCGGGCCGGCGCGACACCTCCTTGCGGATGTACATCTCCAGGCCCAGGTGGGTGGCGATGAAGAAGACGGCGGAGAAGCTGTCGGCGTAGTTGAAGCGCCCGAAGCTCTCCGGTCCCAGGTGGGCCGGCAGCAGGAAGCGCACGCCCATGGCGATGGCGTACGTGGCCAGCAGCGAGCCACCGAGTTGGAGCCCGTTGCGCACCGCGCCCATCGCTTCATGCGAGCGCTCGCGCTCGCCCGCGTCCTGCGAAATGGAATGGCTGGGACTGTTCACGGTGGGAGCGTGCGGACCCGGCGCCGGCCAGGACTGCCCGGGTGCATAGAAAACGAGCGGGGGCGGCACGTCAATGCCGCCCCCGCAAAGGTTGGGTTGCCTGAAGGCTTGCTAGCTGGCGCCGCGGCCCGTGAGCACCACCGGCACCGTCTGCAGCAGCAGGCGCAGGTCGCTCGTCAGGCTCCAGTGGTCGATGTACTGCATGTCCAGGTACATCCACTCCTCGAAGGAGATCTGGTTCCGTCCTGACACCTGCCAGATGCAGGTGAGTCCAGGACGCACCGACAGGCGGCGGCGCTGCCACGTCTCGTACTTGGCCACCTCGGTGGGCACCGGCGGGCGCGGCCCGACGATGCTCATCTCCCCGCGCAGCACGTTGATGAACTGGGGCAGCTCATCGATGGAGAACTTGCGGATGAAGCGGCCGATGCCGGTGATGCGCGGGTCGTGCTTCATCTTGAAGACGGGGCCCGTCTGCTCGTTGAGCGCGGCCAGCTTCTCCTTCAGCTCCTCGGCGTTCACCACCATGGAGCGGAACTTCAGCATGTAGAAGGGCTTGCCGTTCTGCCCCACGCGCAGCTGCTTGAAGAAGATGGGGCCCTTGGAGGTGAACTTCACCGCCAGCGCCACCATGCCCAACAGCGGCAGCAGCGCCCACAGCGCCGCCGCGGACACGCAGATGTCGAACAGGCGCTTCATCGCCATCTGGTGCGGCTTGGGGCTCACCGCCGCGAAGTGCAGGAAGCCGTCCGCCACCGCGCGGCGCTCCACCGGGCGGGCGCGGTCCAGGCGGAAGCTGTGCGCGGGCAGCGCGAAGGGCACGCCGAAGCGCTCGGCCAGCTTGATGGCCGCCTGCATGGACTCGCCCTGCTTCAGCGTGTTGCCGGCGATGTACACCTCATCCACCGCGGTGTTGCGGAGGATGTGCTCCAGGTCGTCCACCGAACCCATGACCGGGCCGGGCAGCTCTCCCACGGAGCCGTTGTCGTCGTGGAAGCGCACGTAGCCCAGAATCTGCCGGCGGCCCCGGTTGGCCAGGTCCTCACCGGTGTAGCGGCCCATGGCGCCCGTGCCCACGATGAGCACCGCGTCCATGGGGCGCTCCTGCGAGGCCACCGGGCGGAAGACGAACAGGCGCAGGAGCAGCGTCACCGGCCAGAAGATGAACAGCAGCGGGCCCACCACCGGCGACGTCACCACCTCCGGCATCGCCACGCTGCCCAGCGTCAGCACCGTCACCACCGCCAGCGTCGTCACCGACACCAGCGCCACGTGGTCCAGCTTGCTGCGCTCGGCGAAGCGCGAGTCGTACAGGCACAGCGCGGTGCCCGTCACGATCCACACCACCCACGCCGCGAGCACCAGCCCAGACACCTTCCAACCGGACTCCGCCGACAGCTGGCCGCTCAGCCACACCGAGCCCACCAGCACCGACGACAGCAGCACGAGGTCCACCGTGAGGTTCAGCTTCGCCGCGAACCCTGGGGCCAGCTTGGGCGGCCCCTGCACCTCTTCAATTGCTTGTCCCTGAGCGTTGGCCGACCCAGGAGCACCGACCACCGCCGCACTTGCCGTTGCGCCGCTCATCGTGTCCACCCCCCTCTGCTCACTTTCGTGCAGTTGAAGCAGAGGTCGCCGTTGAGGCTAGAAATGTTCAAGTCGGAAGGAAACCTGTTTTGCCTGATATCGCGGCGAGGTGCAACCCCTGCCGCGTCACTAAGACGTGACCGCATGTGAAATCTTGCGACCGCCCTACCCAGGTTCGAGTTCACCGAGCGTCACCAACACATCGTGATTCACCGCGGCTGCCCGCGTTTCCTTCGTCACGGTTTCTTTGCATTTACGGTGCCGCTCTGACGCGAAGGCACGGATGATGCCAGTCGCCGGGTGGTCCCTGGAAGGGCTCCAGGAGTTTCAAGGGGTTACACCTGCGACAGGCGTTCGAGCCCGGTGTAGACGTTGAAGCGCTCGTTCCGGACGAAAGCGGCCAGCGTCATGCCAGAACGCAGGGCCAGGTCCACTGCGAGGGAGCTGGCGGCGGAGACGCCCGCGACGATGGGAATGCGGGCCATGGCGGCTTTCTGGATGATCTCAAAGCTGACGCGTCCACTGACGGCGAGCACCGCGGGCTGACGCGTCAGCGGGAGGCGGGGGGCCCGAGGGCCCCGCACGGTGCCGGCCAGCACCAGCGTCCCGACCACCTTGTCCACGGCGTTGTGGCGGCCCACGTCCTCATGGGCGGCCAGGAGGTGGCCGTCGGCGTCGAGCACGGCGGCGGCGTGGACGCCTCCGGTGCGGGCGAAGTTGCGCTGCACGTCGCGCAGGCGCTCGGTGGCGCGGGCCACGGCGTCGGGGTGGAGCACCGGGCCGGGCGGCAGGGCCGGGCACACGGCGAGCAGGTCATCCACGCTGCGCCGGCCACACACGCCGCAGGCGGAGGTGGTGAGGGTGCCCCGGCGGGCGGTGCTCACGCGCTCCACGTCGAGGAAGGCGCCGGGGGCGGGGGTGACTTCGATGACGTTGCCGAAGCCCTCCTCGCCTGGCCGTCCGCAGTGTGCCAGCCCGCCCAGGTCGTCCACGCTCTGGAGGATGCCCTCGGCGAAGAGGAAGCCGGTGGCCAGCTCGCGGTCATGTCCTGGCGTGCGCATGGTGGTGGCCACCGAGTCTCCGCTGACGCGAATCTCCAGAGGCTCCTCCACCGCGATGTCGTCCTCCTGGGCCGGGAGCAACGTGGCGCCGTTCCACCGCTGGACGAAGCGGCGCGTGACGCCGCGGGCGTCCACGGGGGCAGGGGCGCGGGGCGGCTCGGGCGCAGGTGGGCCAGGATGAGGTCCGCCACGGCGCGCACGTCGTCGGGGTGCAGCACGCGCAGGCCGGGTGGGAAGTCCGTGGGGAGTGCGGGCTCGGAGGAGAGCACCGCGAGGACCTCCGGGCGCGAGGGCGCCAGCGGCGGGCCCAGACCCTCCCGCCATACCTCCAGCTTGGGGAGGGGGCCGTCCTTCCAGCCTTCGACGAGCACCAGGTCCACGGCGCCCGCGGAGCGCTCGAGCAGCGATGGAAGCGCGTCGGAGAGCGCGGTGGCCGTCGTGAGCTGGACGCCCGTGGGCGTAGCGAAGCCGGTGAGCACGGCGCTCGCGTCCTGGTAGCGGGCGGTGTCGCTGCCGGGCCGGTGCAGCGGATGGGCGTCGGAGGAGTGCTTCACCACGGCCACGCGCAGGCCTCGCGCGGCGAGCTCGGGAACGAGCCGGGTGAGCAGCGTCGTCTTGCCGGCGCCGGACCAGCCCACCACGCTGAGCGCGGGCACGCGGCTCATGCCAGTGCGCCCACGGGGGTGAAGGTGGGCCGGTCGAAGAGCTCGACGTCGACGAGGTCGTCTTCGGCGAAGTCCGCGCGGCCGGGTGGGAGGAGGGCCCAGCCCTCGCCGTGGACGTTCTGGAGGATCTGCCCGGCGCCCTGGGGGCGGAGCACGGCGCGCGGCGCGAGGCCGTCCCGGGCTTCCAGGGTGGTGGTGATGAGGTAGGTGAGGCCCGCCTGCTTGCGGCGTGCTTCGGAGAGGTGGGCGCGGACGCGGCGGCGCGTCTCCAACACACCTTGGTGCTTGAGAAGGAGCGGGCGCGCGAGCTGGTCGAACGCCACGGTGGCCGCGCCGGGATTGCCGGGCAGCACGACGACGGAGGTGTCACCCAGCCGGGCCACGGCCACGGGCTTGCCGGGCTTGAGCGCGACGCCGTCCACGAAGAAGCGGGCGCCGAGCGCGGCGAGCACGCGTTTCACCGGTCCTTGTCACCCACGGAGGCGCCTCCGGTGGTGATGAGGACATCCACCTGCGGGGCCAGTCGGGCGAGCGCATCGCGCAGGGCGCTCTCGTCATCGCGGGCGCGGGCAAGTTGGCGGACATCCGCGCCGGCCTCGCGGGCGAGCGCGGCCACGAGGACGAGGTTGCTCTCGTACACCTGGTGGGGCAGGGCCGGCGTGCCAGGGGGACGAGCTCATCACCGGTGGCGAGCACGGCGATGCGCGGCGCGGGGCGCACCCAGACGTCCGTGGTGCCCATGGACGCGAGCACGCCGAGCACGGCGGCGCCCACGCGCTGGCCCGCGTCGAAGAGGGGGTGCCGGTGAGGACTTCCTCTCCGGTGCGGCGGATGTCGTTGCCGGGCGGCACGGTGATGAAGACGTCCACGCAGGCGCCGTCCTCGGCGGCGCGTGCGGCCTCCTGGCGGACGATGGCGTCGGCGCCGGGGGCAGGGGCGCGCCGGTGAAGACGCGCGCGGCTTCTCCGGGCCGGAGGGGCGTGGAGGGGAGGGTGCCGGCGAAGACCGTGCTGGTGACGCGCAGGCGCGCGGGCCGGTCGCGGGATGCGCCCTGGGTCTCCTCGGCGTGCACGGCCCAGCCGTCCATGGCGGAGTTGTCACAGCCGGGCAGCGAGCGGGAGGCCGTGACGGGGGCGGCGAGGAACCGGCCCTGGGCATCGAGGAGCGGCACGCGCTCGGGCGCCGCCGGGGCGATGGCGTCGAGCGCGGCTTGCCGGGCGGAGTCGAGGGGCGTGAGGGGCATGGAAGCGCCGCAGCCTATGTCGTGGAGCGCCCGCTGTGTCCACGGGGGCAAGGGCCACTTCGTCTGGGGGCGTGCGTGGGCGGACAGATAAAGTGGCCGCGGCAGGCGCGCGAACGGGGCACGAGCATGGAGCGGATCCGCACGGAGTTCCCGGAGGTGACGCTGGCCATCCTCGCGGGAGGGCAGGGCCGGCGCCTGTCTGGCGTGCCCAAGGGGCTGTTGGAAGTGGAGGGGCGCACGGTGCTGGAGCGGCTCCTGGCGCTGGCCCCGTGCTTCGAGGACGTCTTGCTGGTGGCGAACGTGCCCGGGCCCTATGCGCGCTTCGGGTTGCGCACGGTGGCGGACGTGGTGCCAGACAAGGGAGCGCCTGGCGGTGTCCATGCGGCGCTGGTGGCCGCGCGCACACCCTGGGTGGTGGCGGTGGCGTGCGACATGCCGTTCATCACGACGGAGGTCCTGCGGGTGTTGCTGGGCGCGCGGGATGACGGCGTGGACGCGGTGTGCTTCGAGGCGCGGGGCAGGCTGGAGCCGTTGCTCGCGGCGTACCGGTCGGCGCTGGCACCAGCGTGGGGGACGACACTGGCGACGGATCCGTCGATGCGGGAGTTGGTGTCCGGAGTGCGCACGCGGCTGTTGTCCGAGGCCGTGCTGCGCGCGGTGGATCCGTCACTCCGGTCCCTGGCGAACGTGAACACCCCCGAGGACCTGGCGCGCTACGGTGTGGTGCTGCCGTCGTGGCGGGGGTGAAGGGCGCGTGTCTCCCCGAGGAAGGCACTCAAGAAAGGGATTGAGAACGCCCAGGGGTATACTGACAGGCTGTGCGACCCTTCCTGTGCGTGTGGCTTCTGGTGCTTGCCTTGTTCTGGAGCGGTTGCGCCACCGCCTCGAGTGCACCTCTCCAAAGCGGAGGGGCTGACGCGGAGAAGGAGTGTCGCTCACCCGACGAAGACAGGTGCGTCGCACTCCTGTGCCAGGGGGGCGCATGTGGCTTCTACCTCTGTGAGGACATGCCCGGTGCGGTGTCGCTGGCGCGCTTTCCTCCTGCGCGTCCGCCTGCTGCGGCCGCCGCGCCCGGCAGAGGGCCTCGGAGGCATTGGGGAGGTGGGCACCATCTTCCTCGTGGGGCCGTCATGGTCTTCCCCAACTGGACTGGCGCGCCCGAGCGGATCATCCCTCCGTCACGCCAGCTCACGCCCGGGCGCTGGGAAAAGCATCACATCTTTCCCCAGGCAGAAGACCTCTCGATGTGGTTCGGAGTTCGAGGCGTCAAGATCCACGACTACACCATGCCGATTCCGCGTGACGTCCATCGGCGCATTCACGGTGGAGACGGACGCGGTGGCGCGTGGAACCAGGCCTGGCGCGACTTCAAGGCGGCAAAGCCGGGCGCCAGTCCCACGGACATCTACAGGTTCGCGGGGGAACTCATACATCGCTTCCAACTCATGGGCGGTCCGATTCAGCCCTACTATTCGCGCCCGGGAGTGTGAGGACGGATGAGCCGTTTCTTCTGGATGCATGAGGACAAGGCAGCGGCGGCAAAGTACGGAGGGGAGATCAACGCCTGGCACAAGCTGTCGCTCCCCGGCGTGAGCTGCGGCACTTGCGGCGAGACATGGGCCCATACGGGACACGAGTATCCGTGCGTCGACCTGGCTCAACTGCCGGAGCGCAACGAGTTCGCGCGTCCCAGGCCCGAGCCCTTCCCTGAATTCGCGCGTCTCCGTGAGTTGGTCCGGCCTCTGGTTCCTCCAGGTGCCGAACTGCCGCCCGGTACGGGCTTCGGTCCCTTGGTCGGACGTGCCACGGGCGTATTCGGTCCCATTGCCTGGGTATGGGGGCAGAAGCTGCTCGTGCAGCGCGACGCCCTGTCGCGGCTGCATTCCGAGGGCGTACAAGGACTCCAGGCCTGCCCGACGCAGCTGCGCTTCCGGCAGAAAGACCCGCCAGAACTGCTGGAGCTACAGATTGCGCCCCACGGCAGGCTGCATCCGGACTGCATCCCGCCCGATGAGCCGCCACCGTGCGTGACCTGTGGCCGCTTCGGCCTGACGCGGCCGGATGCGCCCATTCTCGACGCGGCCTCCCTCCCCACGGACCTGGACCTGTTCCGGGTCGGGAACTTCTCCACGATGATTGTCGGCACGGAGCGCTTCATGGAGGCAGTGCGCCGGCTGGACCTGGATGGCATCACCTTCCAAGAGCTGCCCGCGCGCTGACGGCCGGTTCGCCAAGACTGGAGCCTGAGCAGGCAACCAGGCAGCCCCCCTGCGTCACCATGACTCATGGACCACGGCGTCCGGGAATGGGAAACAGGCGGGGGAGAACCTCATGTTGAAGACCCCTCTTGGACGTTTCCGTGCCGTGGCCCTCGCGGAGGGCCTGTCCGTCATCGCGCTCTTCTTCATCGCCATGCCCTTGAAGTACGCGGCGGGCATGCCGCAGGCCGTGAAGTTCACCGGCTGGGTCCACGGCCTGCTCTTCGTGCTCTACCTCTTCGCGCTCATGGAGGCGGCCATCACCTACCGCTGGTCCTTCGTGCGCGTGGTGGGCGGCGTCTTCGCGTCGCTGCTCCCCTTCGGCACCTTCGTCTTCGAAGCGCGCCTGCGCCGTGAAGCGGCCGAGCCGGCCGTCGAGCCCGCGCCCTGAGCCACGTCGCGCACCGGACGTGACAGGTGGGGCGCTCCGCTCCGAGGCCGCCCGGAGTTCGCGCGGGCGGCCAAGCTGTGCCAGCATCCCGCGCGTTCTCCGACGGGAGGTCAGCATGGAGCGCGGCAAGTGGGACACGCCAGAGGATGTGGAGCGCGAGCTGAGCTCGCGGCTCGCGCTCGTGGAAGCGTCCGAGGGCATTCGCGGCATGCACTTCGCGGCCGTCCTCGACACCGTGCGCTTCCTCGGCGGTGAGCAGGCGGTGGCTCCCATCCAGCAGGGCGGTGACTACCCCGCCGACCTGGACACCACCGAGCTCTACCCCGTCCCGCCGTTCATGCGCGTGTTCTTCTCCGCGGCCCGGCTGTTGGCATCGCAGCTCGGCGGTGTCGAGGAGGCCATGCGGCAGCTCGGCGTCCAGGGCACGCTGGCCTTCATCAACTCCATGTTCGGCGCCGAGGTCCGGCAGCAGGTGGGCGGCGAGCCCAAGCGCCTCGTGGAGATGCTCCCCGAGGCCTACCGCATGGCCATCAACTTCGGAGAGCTGCAGGTGGCGTGGACGGGCCCGCGCTCGGGCCGCATCCACATGCGCCGCATCTTCACCCCCGTGGCCTACAACGAGGGCATGCTCGAAGGCGCGCTGCTGGCCGTGGGCGCCCAGGACATCCAGGTGCGCGGCGGACAGACGTCCCTGCTGGACAGCGAGTACACGCTGTCCTGGGACTCGTGACCTGCTGCGTGTCGCGGATGCGGCAGGCCGCGGTGCGTGCCGCGGTTTCTCGCCTCGCGAGAATGGGCCGCTGCCAGTGCTGGCCCGTACACATCTGCTGGACGAATCGTGGTGAGCCCTCTGTCACGCGGCTGATCCGCGCATGACATCGACGCGACTGTTCACAACCATGACGAAATAAATGATGTTCCTCCGCGCCCATTGGCTAGAAGTGGGCGCCGAGCGCCCGGACATGTGCGCCGGGCCTACGCAACGGAGGGACGTCTCATGAAGGCAAACAACTGGAAGAACCTGGCCGCAGTGGCGGGCGTCATGGTGTCGGTGAGCGCCGGCGCTCAGGAGTCGTCGGGGAGCTTCGGTTCGGAGGGGCAGTTCGTCATCAGCACGGATGCCTCCGCGAGCCTGGGTTACTCCACGCAGGGCAGCGGCATCGGCTACATCTTCCTGGAGCCCGGCGCGGACTACTTCCTCAAGAAGAACCTGTCCGTCGGTAGCGGCCTCCAGGTCCGCGCGCTCTTCGGCAGCGGTGACACGATTGCCGCCTTCGGCCTGAACGCGCGCGTCGGTTACAACATCTCGCTCTCCGACCGCATCTCCGTGTGGCCCAAGGGCCAGGTGTCGCTGTACATCGGCGACGACATCCTGCCCTTCGCGAACTCGGCGCTCCCCGCCGACGTGACCGTCATCCTGGAAGGCTACGCGCCCTTCCTCTTCCACGTGACGCCGCACTTCTTCGTGGGCGGTGGCCCGCGCCTGGCCTTCGGCCTGGGCAATGACGTGGAGGTGAACTTCAGCGTCGCCTCCACCATCGGCGGCTACTTCTAGTCTCCGCCCCGCCGCGTCCCTCGATGACGTGGACGTGCGTGGGGTGCATCAGGGGCCTCGGACGAGGTGGGACGCTGCGCCCACCGCGTGCCGGGGCCCGCTTCATTTCCAGCCAAGGGCCCGGGCCGCCGTCGCCGTCAGTGGCTCCGCTGCTGAACGGGGCCGCCCTCTCGCGACAGGTTGAGCGCGGTGCCCACCAGCGCGAGGTGGCTGAAGGCCTGCGGGAAGTTGCCCACCATCTTGTGGGCCACCGGGTCGAATTCCTCGGACAGCAGGCCCACGTCGTTGCACAGGCCCAGCAGGCGCTCGAACAGCGCGCGCGCCTCGTCCTTGCGGCCCATCAGCGCCAGCGCGTCCGCCAGCCAGAAGCTGCACGCCAGGAAGACGCCTTCGCCCGGAGGAGGCCGTCCCGCGTCTCGTGCGTGTGGTAGCGGCGCACCAGCCCGTCGTGGCACAGCTCGCGGCGGACGGCCTCCACGGTGCCGCGCACGCGGACGTCGTCGGGTGGGAGGAAGCCCACCATGGGAATCAACAGCAGGCTGGCGTCCAGGGCCTGGCTGCCAAAGGCCTGGGTGAAGGTGTTGCGGCGCGTGTCGTAGCCCCGCGCGCAGATGTCCGCGTGCATCTGCGCCCGCAGCGCCTTCCAGTGCTCCACCTGTGCGCCGCGCATGCCGCGCAGGTCCGCCGTCTTCACCATCCGGTCCATGGCCACCCAGGCCATGACCTTGGAGTGGGTGAACTGCTGTCGCCCGCCGCGCACCTCCCAGATGCCCTCGTCGGGCTGGTCCCAGTGGCGCTCCACGAAGCGCAGCAGGTGCACGCTCACGTCCCAGGCCTCGGCGTCCGAGCAGACGCCGTGACGGAGCGCGTGGTAGAGGCAGTCGGCAATCTCGCCGAAGACGTCCAACTGGAACTGGCCCACGGCGGCGTTGCCGATGCGCACCGGGCGCGAGCTCGCGAAGCCCGGCAGCCACGGCAGCTCCAACTCGGTGACGCGGCGCTCTCCGGCCACGCCGTAGAGGATTTGGAGCTCGTCTGGCTCTCCAGCCACCGCGCGCAGCAGCCAGTCCCGCCAGGCCTGGGCTTCCTGGGTGTAGCCGGCGTCCAGCAGGGTCAGCAGCGTCAGCGTGGCATCCCGCAGCCAGCAGTAGCGGTAGTCCCAGTTGCGCACGCCGCCCATCCGCTCCGGCAGGGACGTGGTGGGCGCGGCGACCACGCCGCCGGTGGGGGAGTAGGTGAGCGCCTTGAGGGTGATGAGCGAGCGCAGCACCTGCGCGCGCCAGGGGCTCTCATGGATGCAGCGGAGCGCCCAGTCGCGCCACCACCGCTCCGTGTCCGCGCGCGTGAGGAAGGGGCCGGCGGCTGCCGGGGCGGAGGCAGGTGCGAGGGATGCCAGGACAGGACGAAGGCCGGCGCTGCCCTTCCGGCAAGGCGAAGTCCGCGAGCACATGGCTGTGCTCCAAACGCAGCGGCAGCTCCGTGGACAGGTAGAGCGCGTCCGGGCCGGCCTTGGTGCTGACGCCTCCTGGAATCAGGCGGGCCCAGGGCGTGCGGTCGCCGTAGCCGAAGCAGGGGGCGAACTCCAGGTGGAGCGGCACCTGTCCGGTGCGGGCATCCACGATGCGAATCAACTGCGGCGTGTCCTCGCGCAGCGGCATGAAGTCGCACAGGCGCACGGTGCCGGCGTCGGTGTGGAACTCCGTCTCCAGGACCAGCGTGTCGCGCACGTAGCGGCGGTGGACGCGCCGCACGGGCACGGTGGGGGCGATGCGCCAGAAGCCATGCCGCGGCTCACCCAGCAGCGCCGCGAAGCACGCGTCCGAGTCGAAGCGTGGCCAGCACAGCCAGTCGATGGTGCCGTCATTCGCCACCAGCGCGGCGCTGTGCGTGTCTCCAATGAGGGCATGGGCTTCGATGGGCAGCGCCATGCGGGAAAGCTAGGGACGCCTCCCGCGGCGTGTCCCTCCAGGAGCACCCGGAGCGGCGGGCCGTCCACGGGCCCCGCGGATGGCGGAGGAGGGGCAGCCGCCCGCTCGCGACGCATCGGCGCCATGCGACAAGACATGGGGCATGAACAGGGAATGCCGCGGCGCGCGAACCGCCCCCGGTATGGGGTTGCCCGGACATGACTGTCCATGCGGGCCGGCCGTTCTCGATTGGCGTTGGTCCTCCGCGCGGGGTTCCCGAGGGCGTGCGCGGTCTGGTGTTTCATCCGCATGTTTCACCCGCATGCGGGCCTCGCGGCGGCCCCGCACGCCCGGCGGGGAGGCGCGTACTGCTTCCTACCCACGTACCAGGTTGCGCAGAAGGAAGGCCAGATTGGCGGGGCGCTCGGCCAGCCGGCGCATGAAGTACGGGTACCAGTGCCGTCCGTACGGCACGTAGATGCGTACCGGGTGACCCTCCCTCACGAGTCGCTCCTGCAAGTCCCTGCGGATGCCGTACAGCATCTGGAACTCGAAGGCGCCGCGCGGCAGTCCGCGCTTCGCCGCGTGGTCCAGTGCCGCTTCAATCATCCGTTCATCGTGCGTGGCGATGCCGTGATACATGCCGCTGTCCAGCAGCACCCGCATGGTGCGAACGAAGCTGGCATCCACATCCCGCTTGTCTGGGAAGGCCACGTCGGGCTTCTCCAGATAGGCACCCTTGCAGAGACGGATGCGGATGCGCTGTGCGCACAGCGCCTTCGCGTCCTGCTCCGTGCGCCGCAAGGCGCTTTGCAACACGGCGCCGACATGGGGCTCGCCGAACTCCGCGCGCAGCTGTCGCACGATGTCCAGCGTCACCTGCGTCACCGAGCTGTCCTCCATGTCGATGCGCACGAAGGAGTCGCGGGCTGCGGCCTCGGCCACCACCGTGCGCGCGTTCTCCAGGGCCAGGGCTTCATCGAACAGCAGCCCACACTGGGTGAGCTTCAGCGACACGTTGGCCCGCACGCCCACCACGTCGATGCGGGCCAGCAGCCGCTGGTACTGGCGCACCTCCTCCCGCGTCTCCTCGGGCGTCTGGACGGCCTCGTTGAGGTGGTCGAACGACGCCATGAGCCCGCGCGCGGACAGCGCCTTCACGGCGTCCACGGCCTCCTCCAGCGTCTCTCCGGCGATGAAGCGCGAGGCCAGCCGCCGGAAGGGGCGCAGGCGCATGGCGGCGCTCTCCAGTCCAGGGCGGCGGGCCAGGAACAGCAGGGCGGAGCGGGGCAGGTGGGTGGCGTCGGTGGTCATGGTGTGGGTGGCGGCTCAGTCCAGGTGCTGCCGGAGGAAGTCCCCGGCCAGCGTGTTGAAGGCATCGGGGTGGCTCATGTAGGGCAGGTGGCTGGCGCTCCGGATGAGCGCCAGCCGGGCTCCGGGGATGTGCCGGGCCACGTCGCGGGCGGCGCGGGGCGGCACCAGCAAGTCCTGGCCGCCCTGGATGACGAGCGTGGGCACCTGGAGCTCATGGAGCCGGGGCATCAGGTCCGTGGCCAGGATGTCCCGCAGCCGGCGCAGCAGCTCCACCGGGGACAAGCGCCGGGCCTCGCGCACGATTTCGGCCCGGCCCTCCGGCGGCAACCGCTGGCCTCCCAGCACCCGGGCCACGGTGGGCGCCAGCAGGTACGCCAGGGGCCGGGGGCGCGCACCAGGGTGGACAGCGTCAGGGCCAGCCGGCGGATGCGGTGCACGCTGGCCACCGGTGACACCAGCACCAGCGCCTTCACCCGCTCCGGATGGGCCAGGGCATAGGCCATGGCCAGCAGGCTGCCGTAGGACGACCCCAGCAGGGCGAAGCGCCCCGGCAGCAGGGCCTCCGCGTGGTCCAGCACCGCCGGTTCCACAAGAGCGGGGTGTGGGTGGCGGGGGTGCGCAGGGGCGGCGTCCAGAGCAGCAGCCTCAGCGCGCCCGCCAGTGGCTCCATGGGCGCGAAGGAACGGCCACTGGCCCCCAGCCCCGGAAGACACACCACGGTGCGTGACGCGTCCGTGTTGCCCTCTGGAAAGGTGAACAGGCGTACCGGTGTGCCTCGCACGGGACGGCGTTCATAAGACAGGTGGGCATAGCCCTGCTGGATGTCGTCCACCTCCGGGACGAGCGGCGGGCCGTGGGGATGTCCCCCCGGGCGGGATGACAGGGCTTCACGCATGGGAATGCCTCGTCAGGAGCCCCCGCACGCTGGCGGCCACGGTGTCCCGGAAGGCCCGGAGGCGGGATTCACTGGCATCCGGAGGTGGCGGGGCGTGAGGCGTCCCCAGGTGGAAGGTGAGCCGCACGGGCCAGGGCAGGGGCCCCATGCCCATCACCAACGGCATCCGGTATTTGTCATCGTTCGTCAGGCGCACGCGCAGGCGTTCCTCGCCCGGGGGCCACCGGAAGGTGTCATCCACCCCCTGGCCGGCGAAGGGCACCACCGGCACGCCAGCGCGGGCCGCCAGCCGCGCGAAGCCCAGCGACTGCTCCCAGCGCAGCCGGTAGCGCCCGTGGCTGTGCTTGAAGGTCTCCCACGCGCCCCCCGGATAGCAGACGACCAGTGAGCCCGCCCGAAGCGCCGTCATGGCGTTCTCCCGCGTCCCCTCCACGCCGCCCAGCCATGGCAACACCGTGCGGATCAACGGGATGCGGAAGAATCCCCGTTCCGTCAGGCCCAATGGATAGCGGCCGGTGCCCTGGTGGATCAGATGAAAGAAGGCAGGTGTCTCGTAACCCCAGACGCCGTGGTTCCCCACCAGCAGCACCGGGCCTTTCAATGGCAGGTGCTCGCAGCCCAGCAGCCGCGCCCGGTGGTACAGGGCCGACAGCGCCGCGCCCTGCTCGGCGAGGCGGAATACGGCCCGGCGCAGGCTGGCGAGCGGGGCATCCATGATGGAAAAACATGGGGATGCGTGCCGGCCCCAGCAGGCGGCGCCCTCCTCCTGGCCGCCGGGCAGCCGGGCGCCCTTGAGGCGGCGGTGGCCCCGACAGTGGGGGTTCGTAGGAGTTTGAGTAATGCCAGCTCGCAGGCATGCTCAGGTTGTCTGCTTCCAGGTGCATGCCGAACGTTCCGGCATGGGCAGCCCGTTCGACATCCTCATCGACCAGCATCGGGAACTGGAAGAGCGTCTCGAGCGTCTGGCATCGGGTGGGGAACCCGATGAGCTGAGGGGATTGACGGCGGAGCTGCTGGCATTGCTGAGGCTTCACTCACGACTGGAGGAGCGTTGCCTCTACCCGGTGATGGCAGGGGTGGAGGGCCGCGAGTCTTGTCGTGAGCAGACGGAAGACCATCTCACGATGCGTGAGCTGATGGCTGAGCTGGAAGAGCTGCCCTCGGGCCATTCCGAGTGGCAGGCGCGTCTGTTGACACTGGAAGACCTGGCGGTGGCTCATTTCCAAGAAGAGGAGAATGCACGACTGCCCCAGCTCATGACTGCCCTGGATTCCCTGTCGTTGGACGACCTGCGGCGTGATTTATCGGCCACTTGGGACGAGCTGCTGTCACGCCCCCAGGTGGCCCAGGTGGCGGGGGAGGCCCCCCTGCTGGAGTCCCTGCACTGGGACGGCTAGGCCACGGCTGCCACCGGGAAACAGGTGAGACCTGCGACAACGGGGCGAATGGTCCGTTGCTCAGTCACAACTTTTATCTCTTCCTTTAGACAAAACCATTTTTGGAAGGTAAGGGTATGGGCAGCATCACAAGCATCGAGCATCAGCCCCCCCTAGTACTGCATTACTCTTGTCGTTCCCCAGGTGAGGATTCAACGAATGTCCGTGGATAAAGCGTTTCGCGACATGATCCGCAATGAAATCGAGGTCCAGCTCAAGCCGCTGCGTGACGTGGTCGCGCGGCTGGAGGAGGGCACGGCGGACTTGGACGCGCTCCGCAACGTGGCCGAGCGCCTGGCCCCGCTGGCCGAGGTCGTCGGGCCCCTGTTCGGCGCCCAGATTCCCGCGGCCGCCAAGGCCGGCCGTCGTGGCCCGGGTCGCCCTCCCGCGGCGCGCAGCTCCGTGACGGCGGCCCCCGCGGCCGTGGGTGGCAAGCGTCGTGGCCGCAAGCCGGCGGCGGCGGGTGCTGACGGCTCGCGCGCGTGCGCCATCATCGGCTGCGGCAAGCCCAGCCGCACCAAGGGCTACTGCGCGGCCCACTACCAGAAGCTCCGCATGCTGGAGAAGACCAACCGCCGCCCGAGCGACTGGAAGGACTACGCCGACCCGGACAGCGTGGACGACATCAAGCTGCCGCGTGGACGCGCCGCGTCCAAGGCGTTGGCGGCTGCCGCTCAGGCTGGGCACGCAGGCTAGCCAGCGGCACGCTGCCCCGGCCCGGGCAGAGAGTGACCGCGCCCCCGTCGTTCCGCTCTGTTGCTGGGAGAGGAATCGGGGTCCGCCCATGCGGGAGAGACTTGCCCGTGGGGGCTTGCACGAGCATGAATGCCCGGGCCCATGAACAAACGCGATTTGGAGCCTGGAATCATCACCGACCTGGCCGGAAGGACCACGTACGGTGATTATCTGCAGCTCGACCGGCTCTTGTCGGCCCAGGTGACGCGCTCGCAGCCGCCTCACCACGACGAGCTATTGTTCATCATCCAGCATCAGACGAGCGAGCTGTGGATGAAGCTGCTCATCCACGAGCTGGGCGCCTGCATCCGTTACGTGCAGGCGGACCGGCTGGAGCCGTCGTTCAAGATTTTCGCGCGCGTGGCGCACATCCAACGGATGCTCTTCGAACAGTGGAGCGTGTTGGAGACGCTCACGCCGAACGAGTACCTGGAGTTCCGCGACACGCTGGGCAGCTCCTCTGGCTTCCAGAGCTTCCAGTACCGTGCGGTGGAGTTCCTGCTGGGCAACAAGGACGCGCAGGCGTTGATGCCCTTCCGCCACGTCCCCGCCATCCACGGCGAACTGGAGCGGCTGTTCGAATCCCCCAGCCTGTATGACGAGTTCCTGCGCCACCTGTCGCGCATGGGACATCCGGTGCCGCAGAGCCACGTGCAGCGTGACTGGCGCAAGCCCTACGAGAAGAGTCCGGAGGTGGTGGAGGTGTTCCGGCGCATCTACCAGGACGCCGAGGCGCACTGGGATGCGTATGAGATGTGCGAGAAGCTGGTGGACACCGAGGAGCGTTTCCAGCTCTGGCGCTACCGCCACATGATGACGGTGATGCGCATCATCGGCTTCAAGCAGGGCACGGGCGGCTCCTCGGGCGTGGGCTTCCTGCGCAAGGCGTTGGACCTGCGCTTCTTCCCGGAGCTGTGGGACGTGCGCACGGAGCTGACGCCGCCGCCTCCGCGCCACCGGCCCTGAACGTTCGCTCGGCTGAAGACAGTCCAGCGCCTCCCGGGGCCGTCCATTCCGGTACGGCGCCGCGGAGGGAATGACGACTGTCTGGCATGCCAGGGTGGCCGGCCACGGATTGTCATGGGCGCGGGTTAGGCTTCACGCACCATGGACGCTGCCGAACCGCTGCTCTTCGACAAGGCGTACGTCCTCTGCTACCGCACCTTCGACATCGCGGAGGAGCTGGACCTGGAGCGCGCGCGCCGGGTGCTCACGGAGGACTCGCGCCGGCTCAAGCTGTCACGGGAGAACAGTCAGTACATCCAACTGCCCAACCCGCCGCTGGCCTATGAGCTGGGCCGCCGGCCCCTGGCACTGCGGGACGGCCCCGTCACGGTGGATGTCACCGCGCGCCTGTTCGACCATGGCGCCGTGTCCATCATCCTCCAGGTGCCGGTCGTTCCGGGCACCTCGTTGAAAGCGCTCACGCGCATGGCGGACGAGCTCTATGACAGCCAGGCGCTGGAGGACCTGGCGTTGGAGTTGGTGGAAGGTGTGCGCCGCACCATCGCCCCCGCCGCGCAGGCGCCGCACCTGTGGGAGCAGAACGAGAGCTACACCGTCATCTTCGCCGAGCACATCCGTGGCAATCCCACCGCGGATGAGCTGGTGACGCGCGCGGACCTGGCCCGGCTGCTCCTGGGCGAAAGCGGCACGGTGCCGCTGTCTCCACGTGAGAGCGAATCCGTGCTCCAGTCGCGCTTCAGCTACACCATCCAAGACCTGGTCGTCATCGACTGGAACAGCGCCTTCGTCTACGAGCCGTCCGGCTCGCGAGACATCCCCGACCTGCTGGAAATCGCCAACGCGCAGTTGTTGGAGTTCCGCTACTACGACGAGCGGTTGGACGCGCACATCACCCGCATCCACGAGAAGGTGCAGGCCGCGCGGCATGGGTGGGCCACGTTGTTCCGCAGCCCCTACCGCAGCCTGGCCCGGCAGACGCTCTCCACGCTGGTGGACCTCAACGAGTTCATCGAGCGCGTGGAGAACAGTCTCAAAATCATCGGCGACTTCTACCTGGCCAAGGTCTACGAGAGCGCCGTGCGCCGCATGCGCATCCCGGCGTGGCAGGCCGCCGTCACCCGCAAGCAGCAGTTGCTGGCCCAGACGTATGGCCTGCTCAAGGGCGACGTGGACATCGACCGCTCCCACACGTTGGAGGCCGTCATCGTCCTGCTCATCGTGCTGGAAATCTTCTTCGCCTTCTTCCGCGTCTTCGAGCACTGAGGCACCCGAGGGGAATCCCGTACTTCAGGGCAACGCGCTGTGCGGTATCCACGCTTCGTCTGGCATGGGAGAATGAGGTTTCGAGGCAGGGAGCCATGCGTCCGTGCCGGGGGGAGTGGGGCATGAATGTGCCCGGAAAAAACGTGGGAGCCGCGGTGGACCGCATGTCGCGGGCCCTGGAGCGGCTGTCCGCAGCACCGCCGGTGGTGGCGGTGCTGGAGGAATTGCTTTGCCAGGCGTCCGCCACGCTGGGGGCTTCAGGTGCCTTCCTGTGCTGGTGGGGCGGGACGGGCGACTTGAGCACGCTCACCACGCACGGCGTGGACGCGGAGGCGGCCACCCTCTGCGCGCAGCGGCTGCTGGCCCAGGCGCCGGGGCCGGGTGAGCCGCGCCTGCCCCGGGTGGTGGAGGACGTGTCGCGAGACGCGCTGCTGGCCTCCGAGCCGGATGCCCTGCTGCGCCTGGGGGCCACGGCCTTGCTGTCCCAGCCGCTCTTCTTCGCCTCCGGCCTGGGCGCCGCCGGTGTGCTGGGCGTGCTCTTCCGCGAGGCGTGGCGGCCACGGGAGGAGGACCTGCGGCGCTTCGGCCTCTCGGTGAAGCTGGCGGCGCTGGCGCTGGAGCGCGAGCGCATGGCGGAGACGCTGCGCCAGTCCGTGCTGTCCGCGCGAGCGGAGGTGGAGGAGTCGGAGGTGCTGCGGCTGCGCCGCTTCCAGGCGGTGACGGAGGCCTTGGGTGGCGCGCTGTCCTCGGACGAGGTGGCGCGCGTGGTGCTGGAGCAGGGGCTTCCCGCGGTGGGCGCGGGCGTGGGTCTGGTGCACCTGGTGGAGCCGGACGGGACGCTGGCGTTGAAGGCCGGGCTGGGGGTGTCCAACGCGCAGCGGGACGCGCTCCGGGTGCCGCCCTGGCGAAGCGGTGGTGTGCCGGGGCACGGCGCGGGGGGACCGGTGCGGCTGGAGACGCCCGCCGCGGCGCGAGACGGGGTGTCCGTGCAGGGGGCGCCGGTGTGGCTGGAGACGCCCGCCGAGGTGCGGGACGTGGTGCCCACGTTGGGGGCACTGCGCGCGTTGGTGCTGCTGCCCTTGCAGGTGGAAGGGCATGCCTTTGGCACGTTGTGCCTCGGCTTCTCGGAGGCGCGGCGCTTCTCGGTGCTGGAGCGGGCGTCCATCACCGGCCTGGGGCACGCGTGTGGCCAGGCGCTGGAGCGCGCGCGGCTGTACGCGCGGGAGCGCACCGCGCGGCTTCAGGCGGAGGCGGCGGGACAGCGCCTGCGGCTCCTGGCGGACGCGAGCGCGCTCGTGTCGGCTTCGCTGGACTGGGAGGAGACGGTGGCGGGCGTGGCGCGGCTGGCGCTGGGGCACTTCGCGGATGGCTGCGCGGTGGATTCGTACGAGGACGGCGTGGTGCGGCGGCTGGCCGTGCTCTATGAGAATCCACAATCGGCGCCGCGCGGGTTGGAGCTCCTGCGCTTCGCTCCGCAGGAAGGCAGCCCCACGTTGCTGGCGGAGGTGCTCGCCTCGGGGCGTCCGTGGATGATGGCGCGCCCCACCGCGGAGCCCGGGGACACCCGTACGGCGGCGGCGCGGCTGTATGCGGCCGCGCGCGAGCTGGGCGTGGGTTCGCTCATCCTGACGCCGCTGGTGGCGCGGCAGCGCACGCTGGGGGTGCTCACCTTCATGCGGAGCGAGACATCCGCGCCCTTCGACATCCCGGACCTGTCCCTGGCCGAGGAGCTGGCGGGCGCGCGGCGCTGGCCATCGACAACGCGGACCTGTTCCGCAAGGCGCGCGCGGCGGAGGAGGAGAGCCGGCGCGGGGCGGCGCGGCTCCACGTCCTGGTGCAGGTCAGCCACCTCATCGCGGAGGCGGGGTTGGACCTGTCCATGGTGCTGGAGGTGCTGGTGCGCAAGGTGTCGGAGGCGCTCGGTGACGCGTGCGTGCTCCAACTGCTCTCCGAGGACACGACGCGCTTGGAGCTGGTGACGGTGCACCATCCCAACGCGGAGGCCCGCGCGGTGCTGGACGCGTCCATGCGGCGCTGCCCGGGGCGGGTGGGAGAAGGGCTGTCGGGCCGGGTGGCGGCGACGGGGAAGCCGCTCTTCGTCCCGCGCCTTCAGGCCGAGGACCTGCGCGATGAGCGCGTGCCGGAGGGCATGCCCTTCCTCCAGCACTACGGGCCCCACAGCGTCATCGTCGTCCCGCTGGGCGTGCGCGGCCGGGTGCTGGGCACGCTGGGGGTGATGCGCGAGGCGCAGGGCCGCGAGTATTCGGTGGAGGAGCGCGCGCTGCTGGAGAGCCGGCGGCGCGCGCGGCGTTGGCCATTGAAGATGCGCGGCGATACGGCGCGGCCACGCAGGCGGTGAAGGCGCGGGACGAGCTGCTGTCGGTGGCGGGGCACGAGCTGAAGTCGCCGCTGAACGCGCTCCAGCTCCAGATTCACCTGCTGGCGCGCATGGCCCGCGAGGCCATGGCCGTGAACGGGCTGGCGGAGCGCGCGGAGCGGGCGGCGAAGGCGGGCCAGCGGCTGGGGCTGCTCATCGATGACCTGCTGGATGTCTCGCGCCTCAGCTCGGGGCGGCTGGGGCTGAAGCGTGAAGAGGTGGACCTGGCGGCGCTGACGCGCGAGCTGGTGGGCCGCATGTCCGAGGAGCTGGCGCTGGCGGGCAACGAGGTGCGGCTGCTGCTGGACAGGCCGGTGTCGGGGCACTGGGACCGGCTGCGGCTGGAGCAGGTGCTGGTGAACCTGCTCACCAACGCGGCGAAGTACGGCGCGGGCCGGCCGGTGACGGTGGAGGTGGAGGCCGTGGGCCCGGTGGCGCGGCTGTCCGTGCGCGACGAGGGCATCGGCGTGTCGCCGGAGGAGCAGGAGCGCATCTTCGAGCAGTTCGAGCGCTCCGCGTCGGTGCAGCACTTCAAGGGACTGGGCCTGGGCCTGTGGATTACCAAGCGCATCGTCGAGGCCCACGGCGGCAGCATCCGTCTGGCGAGCGAGCCGGGCAAGGGCTCCACCTTCACCGTGGAGCTGCCCTTGCCGGCTTGAGCGCCTGGACAGCTCGCACTCGCTGCGCTCTGGTGACGCGGATGATGAAGACGCGCGCACTCCACCGCCTGGCCTTGCTCGCCGCCGCCGTGCTGGCCGTGGCCCCGGGCTGCCGGCACGCGCCCCTGCTCGACCCGGGCCTGGACGCGGATGGCGACGGCGTCCTCAATGGGGAGGATGCCTGCCCCACCGTGCGCGGGCTCGCGCGGCTCCAGGGCTGCCCCGCGAAGGACACGGACGGCGACGGCGTGGAGGACGCGCTGGACAAGTGCCCGCGTCACGCCGGGCCCGCGTCGAGGGACGGCTGCCCCATCCGCGACTCGGACGAGGACGGCGTGGAGGACGCGAAGGACGCCTGCCCGCGGGTGTTCGGCCCGCTGGAGCGGCAGGGCTGCCCCGTCGACGACCCGGACCGCGACGGGGTGGAGGGCGCGGCGGACAAGTGCCCGGACGAGCCCGGGCCCGCCTCGCGCGAGGGGTGCCCCATCCGTGACGCGGATGGGGATGGCGTGCCGGATGAAGAGGACGCCTGTCCCGACGAGGAGGGCCTGCCCTCGCTGCGCGGCTGCCCGGAGCGGGACGTGGATGGCGACGGCGTGGCGGACCACCGGGACAATTGCCCGCGTGAGCGGGGCGCGGTGGACAACCAGGGGTGCCCGGCGGCGCGCAAGCAGCGCGTCGTCATCCGCCTGGACCGGCTGGAGCTGTTGGAGCGCATCACCTTCGCGCCCGGCACCGCCGCCCTCCAGCCGCGCGTCCAGCCGGTGCTCGACAACGTGGCCGAAGTCCTGCTGGTGCACCCGCGGCTGGGTGTCATCGCCATCGAAGGCCACACGGACAACCGCGGGGACCCGGACTCGCAGCGGGAGGTGACGCTGGCGCGCGCGGAGGCGGTGCGGGACTACCTGGTGGAGCGAGGTGTCCCGCTGGAGCGGCTGGAGGCGTGGGGATTCGGCCCGGACAAGCCCGTCGAGTCGAATGAGACTGCCCAGGGACGCGAGGCCAACCGCCGTCTGGACCTGCGGGTGGTGGCGCCGCGCGGGCGGCCGTAGGTCCCGGACTCCCCGTGGGTGGGGGGTGTGAGGTACACTCACCCACCATGAGTGCTTCCAGCCCCCTGTTTGGTGATTTGCTGCTCAAGCTGGGGATTGTCTCGCCCGGCCAGGTGCAAGAGGCGCTCGCCCTCCAGGCCCTCACCGGGCAGCGCGTGGGGAAGCCCTCATCTCCCTGGGCTACGTCACGCGGGAGCAGATTCAGGACGCGCTGGGAGAGGCGCTCGGGCTGCACCAGGACAAGAGCCCCTGCAGCCCGCGCTGGGCGAACTGCTGGTGGGGCTCAAGTACGTGACGCTGGCGCAGCTCGACGAGGCGCTCGCGCGCCAGCGCCGCGACGGCCGCAAGCTGGGCGAAATCCTGGTGGAGCTGGGCCACTGCACCTACAAGCAAATCTACGAGGCGCTGGGGCTGCAGAACCGCATCGCCGGGCGGCAGGATTTGCCGCGCCCCTCCTCTGATGGCCGTCGCCGCGTGGTGGTGGTGGACGACAGCCCGCTGGCCTGCGCCTTCGTGCAGGAGGGCCTGGTGGCGCTGGGCTACGAAGTCCTCTGCTTCCAGGACCCGTTCGAGGCCCTGGAGAGCATGGGCCGTCTCCAGCCCGTCATCGTCCTCAGTGATTTGGAGATGCCCGGCCTGGACGGCGTGGAGCTGTGCCGCCGCCTGAAGGAAGGCCCCAGCCACGCGGTGCCCGCCATCATCCTCACCGCCAACGACGTGGAGGCCGAGCGCGTGCGCGGCCTGCGCGCCGGCGCGGATGACTACGTCAACAAGTCCGCGTCCATGGATGAGCTGGCCGCGCGCATCGAAAGCGTGGTGCGCCGCACCGGCGAAACGGAGCGCATGCGCAAGCTGTTCGCGCGCTACACGTCCGACGCGGTGGTGGAGGAAATCCTCAAGAGCGCGGACGCGGTGGTGCTCACCGGCGAGAAGCGCGAGGTGACGTTGCTGTTCGCGGACATCCGCAACTTCACCGGCCTGGCGGAGAGCCTGCCTCCAGAGCAGGTGGTGGGGGTGCTCAACCAGGTGCTCGGGCGGATGTCGGACGCGGTGCTCACTTGCGGCGGCACGCTGGACAAGTTCCTGGGTGACGGGCTGATGGCCGTCTTCGGCGCGCCGGTGGCCCGTCCGGATGACGCGCTGCGTGCGCTCCAGTCCGCGAAGATGATGATGGATGCGCTGACGGACCTGCGCATCGAGGCGGAGGCGGAGTGGGCGGCGGGCGGGCGCGAGGGCCAGCCGCTGGTGCTGGAGCTGGGCATCGGCATCAACTCGGGCGTGGTGGTGGCGGGCAACATCGGCAGCACGGTGCGCGCCGAGTACACCTGCATCGGTGACGCGGTGAACGTGGCCGCGCGGCTGTGCGCGCTGGCGGGCCCGGGGAAATCCTGGTGGGGGAGCGCACCCGCGAGCTGGTGGACGCCAACGAGACGGCCTTCGAGGACCTGCCTCCCGTGCGGCTGAAGGGCAAGCAGCAGCCCGTTCCACTGTTCCGCGCCCTGTAAGAGGTGAAGTCCACGCGCGCCTCGCGACCGGAAAGCGGCTATAGGAAGGGGTCATGAACGCCTCGTCTGACGAGCCCCCTCCGTCCCGCCGCTCCCCCGTGTTGTTCGTGGGGCTCGTCTTCGGACTCGGGTTGGTGGTCGCCGTCCTGGTGGGCGCGCTGAGCGGCTCCAAGGCCGTGCACGCCGACCGCATCCATCAGGACCTCGCCCTGCTGGAGGAGGCCCTGGGCCGCTACCGCGCGGACAAGGGCACCCTGCCGGAAGACGCGGACGTGGAGGAGCTGCTGGTGCCCGCGTACCTGCCCTCCGTGCCGTTGGACCCGTGGGGCCGGCCGTACCGCTACACGAGCAACGGCGAGGAGGTGTTCCTGTCCACCTTCGGCAAGAGCGGAGACCGGGGTGGCTCGGGCGAGGAGCAGGACCACACCAACCACGACGGGCACGCCGTGCCCAAGGTTGCGCCCGATCGCACGTGACGTGCGGGCGGGCAGGCGCTGGGGCGTGCCCAGGCCCCGCGAGCCCGCGAGTGCGGTGTGCGCCGGGCCCTGGAGCGAGCCAGCGTAGGGCGGGGGCCCGCTTCCTGGCGTCGCCATGGCCACTGTTTCCTTCACGGGGAAGGGTCTTCCCGAACCTGGAGGGCAGCCATGGCCATCGTGTGCGTCACCAACCTGTCCCCTGAGTCCCTCGCGGCTGCCCACGTGGCGGCGGCCGTGGCGGGGCGGCTGCAAGAGCCGCTGCTGCTCCTGGGCGTCGCGGAGGGCGACGCATTCCTCGACGACGGCACCGGCGCGCTGGCCCTCACCCAGCAGCGGTTGGAGGCGGAGGCCGCGCGGCTCGAAACGCTCGCGAGGGCGGTGCGCTACCGGCTGCAGGCGGGCACCTCCGCGGATGAAGTGCTCAGTGACGAGGAGTGCCGGCACGCGCGGTGGATTGTGGTGGCCGCGTCCGGCTGGCGCACCCCGGCGTGGCGGCGGGCCACGGTGCCCGAACGCCTGTCCCGCTACGGCTGCGCGCCGGTGCTGGCCGTGCGCAGCGACACCGCGCTGACCGACTGGGCGCGGGGCCGCAGGCGGCTGTTGGTGCTGGTGGGCGTGGACCCCGGCTCCTCCACGACGGGCGCCGCGGTGTCCTTCCTGCGCGAGCTGCGCCGGGTGGGGCCGTGTGACGTGCTGGCCACCTACGTGTGCTCGCCCATGGACGAACGGGAACGGCTGGGCATCCACAGCCCCGTGCACGTGGAGCTGCTGGAGCCGGCGCTGCAGGGCATGGAGGCGCTGGACCCCATCGTGGAGCGCGTGCTGCAACGCGAGGTGCGCGAGCAGGTGGGGGACCTGGTGGGCGAGGGCCGCGTGGAGGTGGTGCTGGAGCCCGGCTTCGGCCGTCCGGCGGACCACCTGATGCACGTGGCGCACACGCGCGGCGCGGACCTGATGGTGGTGGGCACGCACCAGCGCAGCGGGGTGAAGCGGCTGTGGCATGGCTCGGTGTCCGCGGGGGTGCTGCGGCACGCGGCGCAGTCCGTGGTGTGTGTGCCCCCCTGGTGCAGGCCCGGCGCGCGGACCGCCCACCGCGAAGCGTGCTGGTGCCCGTGGACTTCTCCGAGGCCTGCACCAAGGCCATCTCCCATGCGCGCACGCTGGTGGGGCCCGGGGCCGGGTGCACCTGCTGCACGTCCACCGCCGCAAGCTGGAGGACCGCGGCTTCGCGGACCACTACGGCGTGCTGCCCGAGCCCGCCAGGGACAGGGACCAGGTGCTCCAGCGGCTGTGGGAGCTGGTGCCGCGCGACGAAACCGCCCAGACGGTGCGCTGGAGCGTGGAGGGGGTGACGGGCGAGGACGTGACGCTGGCCATCTGCCAGGCCACGGAGCGCGAAGGGGTGGACCTGGTGTGCGTGGGGACGTCCCTGGAGCCCTCGCGCCTGCGGGACGCCCTGGAGGGCGAGGTGGCCCATGAGCTGGTGACGCGTTGCCGCCGGCCCGTCATGGTGGTGCCCTCCGCCTGAGGCAGGTGTTTCAGACGGGGGCTACCTGTCATCACATGAAAGGACTGTCAGGTGGTGCCGGCTCCGACGTGCCCGGTAGGGCACGTCTGCATTAGAATCTAGAAATCACGCATTTCCAGACGCAGGGGGGCCGCCGGTGACACCGCAGGGTTATCGTGAAGTGGAGCTCGTCTGTAACCGTTCCTCGCTGCTCCTCCATGGCGGTACGGAAGAGGAGCGGCGCTGCTGGGCGCAGGAAGCCGCGCGCAACTTCAACGTGGAGCTGGTGGAGGTGCGGCAGGCGGCCGAGCTGCCGCAAGCGCTCCGGCATCCCAACGGGGTGGTGTTCATCCCGGACGTGGCGAAGCTGGGGCGGGACGCGCAGTTCGTCCTGCTGCAGTGCCTGCGGACGCAAGAGGAGCGGCCGAAGCTGGTGCTGGGCGTCTCCGGCTCGGCGGACGCGGCGCTGGCGCGCGGCACGCTGCGCGAGGACCTGCACTACCGTCTGCACAAGGCCCAGGTGGACCTGCAGAAGGACGGGCTGCGGGACGTGTTGAAGCGCCGCTGGGCGCAGCAGGCCGAACAGCTCGCGCTGAAGGCCGCCGCGGCCCGCGCCGCCGAGGAAGCGGCCCGCGAGGCGGCCATGGCCCGGCGCCCGGGCACGGTGACGCGCATCGCTCCCAAGCAGAAGAAGGTGAGCGGAGGCGCTCGAGCGAAGGCCGTGTCCAGGAACGCCGCCCGCTGAAGCCGTGCCTCAGTGCCGGTGCTTCTGCCCGCGCTTCGCCTTGGTGGCGGGGCGCGGTGTCTTCGCGGTGCCGCGCCGGCGGCTGCCGCCTGGCCGGGCACGGACTTGCGGCCCACCTGATTGTTCGCCCCCGCCGCGGAGGCCGTCTTGATGGACGGTGACTTGCGGCGCGCCGGGGCCTTCGCGGGCTTGCCACTCTCGATGACGCCGCGGGCCGCCTTGGCCGTGCGCCGCGTCCCCTCCGCCGCCGCCTTCACGCGGCCGCGGGCCGGGGCGCCCCGAATCTTGGACTGGAGGTTTGCCACTCCCCGGGCCGTCACCACCGCGGTGCCCAGGAGGACCCGTGCGCCGCGCGTGCCGGCCTGGACGGCCACCTCCTTCACCCTGTCCACCAGCCCCCGCTTGGAAATCGCCATGGCGCGCCTCGTCTCCGTGACTGTCCTTCGCTGGCGCCAAAGGTAGTCACGGGCACACGGGCGTGAAGCCGTCCCCCTCCCTCTCCCGCATGCGGGTTCCGGCCATTCCAAGGTGGGCGGGAATGTGTGAAGTGGGGAAACTGGGCTAGAGTCCGGCGCACTGTCCCATTTCCTTCTCGGAGCAAGAGCATGTCCCAGGAAAACACCGGAAAGCCGAAGCGCGGCCTGAAGCGACCCATCGAGGTCGTTCGCGCGGAGCTGCTCAAGGATCCGGAGACGAAGAAGATCGCCGAGGCCGTGAGCATGAAGCTCGAGGACTACGTGGAACTGGTCCTCAAGTACGCTCAGGACAAGGACAAGGAGGCCGAGGTCGCCGTCATCTCCGACGAGGAGCTGCGCCGCAACGGCTTCAACCCCCTCTCGACCGAAGAGGCCGCCAACATCCTCATCAAGGGCATGAAGGGCGAGCTTCCCGGCTCACCCCCGGACTTCGAGGCCTCCAAGTTCACCCAGGACAAGGCCTCCACCGCCGGCAAGCCGTCCCTCACCTCGCCTCCCGTGGGCGGCGCTGCCCCCACCGGTCCGCAAGATCCTGCCGCCCGCCAGGAGCTGATGGATCAGCTCAAGAAGGGCAGCAGCGGCGGTAACCGCCCGTAATCCCTGAGACCACGGGCGGGGGCCGGTGGGGAAAATTCGACGAAAAAGGTGAGAGGAAACAATTCCCCACACGCACCGAGAATCCTCTCGAGTTTTCCTTCCGGTACAAATCTCCGCCTTCCAGGCATCTAGAATCCAAGGGGTACGATCATGGGCGCACTCAAGTCCGTTACGAACGTCATCAGCAAGGTCGCCAGCACGGTCAGCAAGATTGCCGGTGGCATTGCGAACATCGGCGGCAAGGCCATGGAGTTCCTCCAGAAGCCCCTGAGCTCGCTGGTGGACCCCATCGCCAAGTTCATCGGTGAGAAGGTCGGCAAGCTGCCCCTGGTCGGCAAGTTCCTGGGCCCCACGGCGGAGAACCTGGTGAAGCAGGGCGCCGCGTCCTTCCTGGGTGAGGGCACGCTGGGCAGCCTGGGCTTCCTGTCCAAGATCGCCCCCAAGGTGCAGGACATCACCAACATCGCGCAGGCGGTCAAGGGCGCGGCGGACAAGGTCGGCGCCTTCGCGGAGAACCCGCTGGGTCTGCAGAACTTCCAGAACATCATCGCGCAGAACCACGCCCGCTTCGTGGAGTGATGATCCGCGCCTCTGGCGCGAACTGGTAGCAAGTCCCAGGGCCGGTCTCCCGCGAAACTGCGGGGCCGGCCCTTCGGCTTTGCGGGCGACGCGGCCCCCGCGCGGCGGCGCTCAGTGCCCGGTCTGGGCCAGGCGCCGGGTGTCGCGGATGAGGCGCTCCGTGGAGTCGCTGTCCGCGCTGTCGTAGTAGCCGCGAATCTGCCCGGCGTCGTCCACGAGCACGAAGTGCGTCCCGTGGAAGATGGAGAGCAGGTCGTCCTCGGGCGCGCCGGGCTCTCGGCCCATGCTGACCTTGAAGCCCTGGACGATGGTCTCCTTCAGCTGCTCGTAGTCGCCGGTGAGGAAGCTCCAGCGGGAGAAGTCCGCGCCGTGGCGCTCGCCATACTCGGTGAGCCGCTCCGGGGTGTCGTACTTCGGATCCACGGAGAACGACACCAACTGGAGCCCGGCGCCATGGGACGCGGTGGCGTCCTGCACGCCCACCATCTTCCGCGTGAAGGCCGGGCAGACGGTGGGGCAGCGCGTGAAGATGAAGTTGGCCACGAAGGGCTTGCCCCGGAGCTGCGTGCTCCCGAAGGGCTGGCCGTCATGCCGGGTGAAGGTGAAGTCTGGCAGCGCGCCCAGCTGGGGCAGGGGCCCACCGCTCTGGCCGCGGATCAGCATGGCCCCCATGGTGGCGGTGACGCCAAGCGCGGCCACGGCGACACCCGCCCAGAAGCCCGGGCGCTGCGTGAGACGGGCCCGAGGGGCCGGAAGGACGGAGTCAGCGGACATGGCCCCGGAGGTAACGGAACCCTGGGAGTCACACAAGCGTGGCCGCTGGGGTGCGACATCCTGGCTACTTGGGGGGATGATGTCACGAGTCTGTGACGACCCACCCGTGTGTCACAATTTCGTGATTTCAGTGGTTTTGCATAAGTTTGTGCATAAATAACTGATCTTCCGGGGAAACATCCTCTCAGTCGTTACGAAAATGTGGGTACGTCGCCTCTCTGTTTCCAGGAGTCTGCCCCCCGTGACGATCTACTCCGTTCGCCGTGGCGATAGCCTCAGCGCGCTGGCCCAGCGCTTCAACACCACGGTGTCGTCGCTCGCGAAGAGCAACGGCATCTCCAACCCGGACCTCATCTACGCGGGGCAGAAGCTCCGCATCCCGGACGGCTTCGACGCGCCTCGTGCTTCGGGTGGCGGTTCGTACACCGTGAAGTCGGGCGACACGCTCAGCGGCATCGCGGGCCGGCACGGCACGTCGGTGGGCGCGCTGGCCCAGGCCAACAACATCTCCAACCCGGACCTCATCTACGCGGGCCAGCGGCTCACGATTCCGGGTGGGGGCGGTGCGTCGCCTTCCTCGGGCGGCGGTTCATACACCGTGAAGTCGGGCGACACGCTCAGCGGCATCGCGGGCCGGTACGGCACGTCGGTGGGCGCGCTGGCCCAGGCCAACAACATCTCCAACCCCAACCTCATCTACGCGGGCCAGCGGCTCACGATTCCGGGTGGTGGCGGTGCGTCGCCCACCCGGCCGGCGCCGAACCAGCCGCCGGTGGGGGCGTGGGGGCCCGAAGCCGCCGACCGGTGGATCCGCCGGTGTGACGGTGCAGCAGCTCCGGGCGGTGATGCCCAACCTGTCCCAGGCGAAGGCGGAGCAGTACCTGCCCCACCTGAACCGGGCCATGGCGGAGGCGAACATCACCACGCCCATGCGCAAGGCGGCCTTCCTGGCGCAGCTCGCGCACGAGAGCGGCCAGCTCCGCTACATGGAGGAGATTGCCTCCGGCGCCGCCTACGAGGGCCGCAGGGACCTGGGCAACACCCAGCCGGGCGACGGCGTCCGCTACAAGGGTCGTGGCCCCATCCAGCTGACGGGCCGCGCCAACTACCGCGCCGCGGGCCGGCGCTGGGCATCGACCTGGAGGGCAACCCCCAGCGCGCCAAGGACCCGGACGTCGCGTTCCGCATCGCCGGCTGGTACTGGTCGTCGCGCAACCTCAACACCTACGCGGACGCGGGCAACTTCCGCGAGGTCACCCGCCGCATCAACGGTGGCTACAACGGCATGGCGGACCGCGAGATGTACTACCGCCGCGCGCAGAACGTCTTCTGAGCCCGCGCTCCCAACGCGCGGTGCGGTGAAGCGGGGACCGTGGCCATGGTGGCCCCGGTCCCCGTCGCGTTTCGGGCGAGTCCCATTGGGGAGATGCCGCGTCCAGCCGGGGCGACCGCCGAACGCGCGTGGCCCTGGGAGGCGCCCTGGTGTGCCGGCTGCATCGGACAGGCCGTTCCCACCCGGAGCGCGTCCCATGCCTCGTATCGATTCGTCCGGCAGTTCCTCGTTGTCCACCATCGACACCCCCACGGAGGCCGGAGCGGCGCCCCCGTCTCCGTCACGCGCCGCGGAGCCCCGCGCGCAGGCATCGCCTCAGCGTAACGAGGTGCGCGCCTTCGACGGATCCGCGGCGAAGACGCCGGAGCCCTCGTCTCACGGATCCACGCCTGCTGGGGCGGGCCCCGCCCGGTCCGCGGGGGAGATGGCCGTGCTGGGAGGCTGGTCGCGCCCGGAGGGCTCGAAGGAGGCGCCCGCGGACGTGCTCGAAGGCATCCGCGCGCGCCTGACGCGGAGCCTGGAGAACTGGACCGTCGGTGCCGATGACGTGCGGGCGGTGCACACCGCGCTGGGACGTCTCCCGGCGGGCACGTACCGGGTCGCGCTGGAGCGCTTGCAGCAAGAGGGGCTGCTGGGCGCATACGTGAAGGCGCAGGACGCGGGCTCGCGGCTCGCGTTCCTGGAGCAGGCGGAGTCGAAGGGCGTGCTCCATCGGCGCAACGGGGAGTCGGGCCCGGTGGGCCCCTGGGCTATCCGGCGGTGCCGGACGTCTTCGTCAATGACCGGCGGCTGCCGGGGGCGATGCGTGACGCGGTGAACGCACACGCCATCGACGTGGGCGCGGGCTTCTACCGGGCGCACACCGAATACCTCGGCCGGTATGCGCGCGCGGTGGATGGGGCCCAGAGCCTCCATGAACTGGGAGCGCTGGGACCGCCACGCGCCGCGCACCTGCCCGAATCCCTCCTGGGCCTCGAGTGGAAGGACCCGTCGCGGCGGGACTACGAGGCGGCCTGGAAGGCGGGCATCGGCCAGCCGAAGACGCTCAACCTGACGCTGCAACACGTCAGCGCCCGGCAGCGGGAGCTCTCTGGGGAGCGCGCCGGGGGCACGGTGCAGCTTCACGGCAAGGTGGGTGTCAGCAACGAGAGCGCCCAGTGGAGCGCGAAGGCGGCGCTCGACACCCGGGGGCACGGGGAACTGAAGGGGGACGTGGGCGTCTCCGCGCGCGCGGGTCCCGTGGGTGTCGAGCTGTCACACGACAGCTCGGGCGAGACGGAGCGGAAGGTCAAGGTGAACCTGGGACTCGTGGAGCTCAGCCTGGCATCGGACGGCGAGCAGCGCGTCGCGGTGGGGGTCGGCTCGCTGTTCCAGGTGCACGCGACACTCAACGCGAGGAAAGCGGAGCTCGGGGGCGGCGTGTCAGCGAAGCTCAAGGCGGATGGGAGCCAGGCCAGCGCCGAGGCGGGCTTCTCCATGAAGGGCCTGACGGCGGAGCGAGCCCAGCAAGCCTTCGCCCCCGGGCATCGGAACGTCTTCCAGCCGCCCGCCGAGCTGGCATCCCGCACGGCCTGGGACGCGCTGCCTGAGTCCACGCGAGCGGCCTATGCGAAGGAGGGGTGGAATCGGGAGGCGTGGACCCGGGCCTTGCCGCGCTGAGGACCCGGACCTGGGCCACGAGCCCAACCCTCAGGAATCCGCCTCGGGGGGCGGCAGGGGGCGAGGCCACACCAGGTAGCAGGCGATGAAGTGGAGGTACCAGGGCGCGGCCACCCACAGCCACGGCACTTTCGACGCCATCCGTGTCAGCATGAAGACGCCGCCGAACCAGACCAGGCCCTGGATCCCCAGGCCCAGGCTTCCGAGGTACTGGAGCGGGCGCGTCTTCGTCCAGGTTCCGAGGATGGCCAGCAGCGCGGGCGCGACGACGGGCAGCAGGTAGGGCGTCAGCAACGCCCCCATATCGTCGAGCGAGCGGACGTCCGGGAGGGCCATCAGGACGAGTTGCAACACCAGGCAGAGGAGCGTGGCGGTTGTCGCCAGGGCGGGCGAGCGGAGGATGCGCGACGGGGGAGCCTCCGTCGTCGGCAGCCTCCGCTCACGCCGGGCCCGCTCCAGGGCGTCCGGGGGACCTCCAGCGCATACGGGTAGCCCAGCTCCAGCAGGGCCTCCACCGCCGCGGTGCGCACCGTGATGCCGGCGCTCCCCGTCAGGACACTGGCATCCCCTGGCAGCGTCATCAGGGACAGCAGGTAGTCCGTTCGCTCGCGCAGGGCCTCCGGGTCCTCTGCGGGACGCTGGGCAATCGCCGCGATGAGCGCGTCCACCTCCAAGGGGATGACGCCGGGCGAGCTCAGGGCGTCCCGCAGCGCGGCCAGCGAAGGGGGGCAGGCAGCGGCGCCAGGGACTCCACAGGGGAATCGCTCGTCGGCTCGGCGGGGCGGGTATGCGTGGAGGTCATGGCCGCGGAGACGTGAGTCTACCACCGGGCCCCGCGGCGAGTCCCCCGCGCGGCCGTCCGGAGGGCGAGGGGCCGGGCCCTTCGGAGGGACATGTCCTCGAGGCGTGCGCACCCTTCCCCTGGGTGACTCTTTCACGAGGAGCGAGGCAGCGCATGGCGACGGAGCGAGCGCAGCGGTTCGTGGATGCACTGGCGAAGCTGGAGAAGGAGGGGGACCTGGAGCCCCTCGTCTCCCTCTTCAGTGACGACGCACAGGTGAGCAACGTGGCCTCGCCGCAGGTCTTCTCTGGCCAGGAGGGCGCCCGACGGTTCTGGCGTGAGTACAAGGGCACCCTCCAGCGCGTGGAGTCCACCTTCCGCAACATGATTGAGGCGGGCTCTCGCGTCGCGCTCGAATGGGAGACGCAGGGCACCGCCCACAACGGCGCGGCGGTGGCCTATGAAGGCGTGTCCATCATCGAGTGGGATGGCGACCGGATCCGCCGCTTCTACGCGTACTTTGATCCGCACGCGCTCGGCCTGGAGCTGACCTCCGGCAGCGCGCCGCGCTCGGAAGTCCCCGCCACCACCCCCGCGTGAGGCGTGAGGCCGCCCCACGTTGGGGCGTCAGGTTGTTCCCTGTGAAGTGAGCCGCCGGGCTCGCCAGCCCGGACGCGCCCTTCACCCCTGGCCGGTGCTCGACACTGAGCCGTGACCTTCAGACACCTCCCGATTCCCAAGTGCGGACGCTACCGTCAGCCGCCGCGTCCCCGGATTGCCGACGACGCTGTCTGGACAGGGGGCCGCGGAAAATGATGCCGGTCCGCCGAGTTTTGGGCGGTACCGTTCGACGCGGTGCGTTTTCCGGAAAGCCCGGACGCGATAGCGTTTGCTCCGTCCTCGGAGAAGGTGGGTTGGTGATGGTGTGGCGGAGGACACGAGCTCGGATGACCGGTCCTGACCCGGCAGTTTGCTTTGCGTCTACACGGAAAAGCCTGATGACCCGCTTTGCTGCCTTCTTCGTCGTCCTGTCGTTGATTGCCGCCCCCCACACCGCCTGGGCCCAGCAGCGCCAGACCGAGTCCGCGAAAAAGACCCGGGCGGTGAAGTCCTCCTCGAAGACGAAGGCCACGAAGACGAAGGCCGCGAAGCCGGTCAAGGCCACGTCGAAGCGCAAGCCCGCGAAGAAGGGCAAGAAGGCCACGCCGGCCGTGGATTCGCGGGGCGTGAATGCCCCGGAGCTTCAGGCCCAACCCATGATGCAGGTGGAGCCCGCCAAGCCCCTGTCTCCGACGGACGACGCGCCCACCGCCCAGAAGAAGTCCGGGGAGGCCCCGGCGGAAGGGGGGGACTCGCTGGACTTCGACCTGCTGGAGCCCGCCGAAGCCGCGGCCGCCGCGCAGGTGGACCCCGACCTGGAGAAGCGCATTGGCCGGCGCCGCACCATGCTCAAGCTGCACCAGGGCCTGGGCTTCGCGATGGCCGCCGGTCTGGTTGGCACCACGGTGGTGGGCCAGCTCCAGTTCAACGACTCGTTCCGCGGCGGTGGGGATGACCGCAACCTGCTGGGCCTGCACCGGGGGCTCGCCATCGGCACGTCGGCGCTGTTCGCCACCGTGGGCATGCTGGGGGTGCTGGCGCCGGAGCCCTTCGAGAAGGAGAAGCTCCAGTGGGACACCATCACCGTCCACAAGATGTTCATGGCGCTCGCCACCGTCGGCATGGTGGCGCAGATCGTCCTCGGCATCATGGCCACGGACCGTTTTGGCCGGCTATCCGAGACGGACTTGGCCACCGCGCACCAGATCTCCGGCTACGTGACGTTGGGCGCGGTGTCGGCCGGCGTCTTCACACTGTTCTTCTGAAGCGCATGCCTTTCGTAGTGGTTCCCTGGAGGTTGACGTGATTGCTCGACGAATCGCCCTGATCGCCACCCTGGTGCTCGCGCTGCCCGCAGTCGCGCAGTCGCAGGCCCGCACGTATAGCGTCAAGAAGGACGCCAGTTCGCTCACCTACAAGCTCAAGCACAAGCTGCATGAGGTGGTGGGCAAGGCGCCGCCCAGCGACGGCAAGGCCCGCCTGCTGCCGGACGGCACGCTCCAGGTGGCGGTGCGCGCCAACGTGAAGGACTTCGATTCGGGCAACGCCAACCGCGACGCGCACATGCTGGAGACGACGGACGCGGCCAGGTTTCCCATCATCGACTTCAAGGGCGTGGCCACCGGCGTGAAGCCGCCCACCAGCTTCCCGGCGAAGGTGCCGGTGAAGGTGAAGGGCCAGCTGACGTTCCACGGCGTGAAGAAGACCGTGGAGATTCCGATGACGGTGCTGTTCAAGTCGGAGAAGGAGGCGGTGGCCGAGGGCAGCTTCGACATCAGCCTGGATGCCTACAACGTCAACCGCCCGTCGCTGTTGATGGTGAAGGTGGACGACGTCCTGGTGCTGGAGCCCAAGCTGGTATTCGAGGTGGAGGGTACGTGAGTTCGACGCGACGAGGATTCCTCAAGGGCATTCTGGGAACAGGCGCGGCGAGCGCGGCGGCGACGACGCTGCCGGGCTGCGCGCCGGACATCAACCCCGCTCCGGTGACGGACGTCACGGCCAGCGAGCAGGGGACCGTGGACATCCTGGTGTCGCGCTATCCGGATTTGGAGCCCGTGGGCGGCGCGTTGACGGTGCGCGTCCCGGGTGAGCAGGTGCCGCTGCTGGTGGTGCACTCCAAGGACGACGGCGCGCCGAACGACTTCTCCGTGCTGTCGTCGCTGTGCACCCACGTGGGGTGCCCGCTGGGCTTCGACGGCAAGGACGTCATCTGCCCCTGCCACCTGTCGCGCTTCAGCGCCACGGATGGCGCGGTGCTCCAGCGGCCGGCCACCGTGCCGCTGCAGACGTTCGCGGCGGCGTACAACCCGAACACGGGCGTGCTGCGCATCAACCTGCGCGCGGGCCAGAGCGACTTCCCGGCCGCGGTGAACGGGCAGGTGGTGTTCCCGCTCAGCCAGTTTCCCCAGCTGCGTGACGTGGGCGGCTCGGTGACGGGGGTGCCGTCCGGGTACGGCAAGCGCATCTTCGTGTTCCGCTTGCAGGACGGTTCGCTGTCGGCGGTGGACTCCGTGTGCACCCACGCCTTCTGCGAGGTGAACTACCGGGAGCAGGAGGCGGACCTGTTCTGCGCCTGCCACGCGTCCATCTTCACGCGCGAAGGCGCGGTGACGCAGGGCCCGGCCACCCTTCCCCTCAAGAAGTTCACGGTGTCTGAGACGGGCGACTCCGTGGTGCTGACCGGCGTGGCGTGAGCCATGCGCCGGGCGCGGGTGGGCCAGACACAGGGCCCGCCCGCCCCCGAAGGGAACGCGGCATCGCTCAGCCGAGCCGGCTCCAGAAGGAGCGCTTGGAGGAGATGCGCTCCAGGGCTTGTTGCAGCTCCTCGTCGTGGTCGGCGCGCAGGGCGATGTCTCCCAGGGAGATGATGCCCACGATGTTGTCGTCGCGCTCCACCACGGGGATGCGGCGCAGCTGACGGCGGCCCATCAGCCCGATGACGTCATGGAGCGTGTCGTCTGGCGTGACGGCCTCCACGTCATCCGTCATCACGTCGGACGCGCGGAGTTGCTCCGGCGAGCGGCCCCCGGTGAAGGCGCGGACCACCAGGTCCCGGTCCGTGACGATGCCCACCAGCCGGCTCCGCTCGTCGACGATGGGGACGACGCCGCAGGACTCGTCCTTCATGATTCGTGCGATGTCCCGCAGCGGACTCTCCGGGCGCGCCGTGCGCACGTTGCGCGTCATCACCTCGCGGGCCAGCAGGGGCTCGTGACGCCAGCGGCCGTTGCGGGCGCGGCCGTCCCGGCGGGAGGTGCTCGCCTCGGAGCGGCCCGCGACGGCGGTGTAGACCTGGGTGCTCGCTCCGTCACGCCGTGCGCCGGTGGGCGAAGGCGTGCCTGTTCCTGCCCAGCGGTGGGTGCTCGCCTCGTCACGGGCCGAAGCGGACGCCGCGCCTTCTCCCCGGTGGGTGCTCGCCTCGTCACGGCCCGCGCCGGGGAGGTGCTCCGGTCCATCCGGTAGCGGGGGCGCGCGTCGCCATGGCGCTCTTCGCCATGCGCGCCGCGTTCACGGCCGTGGAAGCGCACGTCGCGGTAGGCCTCCCCTGGGGCGGCTGGGGGCGGGAGGGCTCGCCGCCGCCGCCGTAGCCGGTGCGGTCCCAGGACCGGTAGTCAGCGCGTTGGCGGGAGAACTCGACGTCCTGTTCCCCGGTGTCGTGCCGGGGCCCCAGCCGGCGGCATAGTGGCTGTCCCGGTCATCCCGGCCGTAGGGGCCGCTGTCCTCCGGGGGCGTGCCGTACGCGTCCTCGCGAGGCCCGTCGTCCACCTGGGTGCGCGGCAGGGCCATGCGCATCGTCGCCGCGCGGTAGTAGCGGCCCTGCCGGGTGGAGGACTCCTCGTCGCGGGCGGGGTTCCAGCCGGTGAGGTCGGACTCGGCGCGCTCACGCGAGCCCGGAGGCGCCACGTCCGCCTCGCGGTGGGTTTCGTCCCTGCCGTTGTCCATGCTTCTGTGGGCCATGACGCTCCTCGGGCGAAGTCGGGTTCAAACTGCAACGTTGGGGGTGAGGCCGCGAGCCTCCAAGGTGCGGGCGTCCAGGCGAGCGGGTGCCCGTCCCTCCCTGGCGTTCCTCACCCCGCGGCCAGCGCGTCACCCAGGCGCACCAGTCCGCTGAATTCCTCCAGCTCCGCGCCCGCGTCCGGCGCGGCCACCGCGAGCGTCCCCGAGGGCAGGTGCCGGGTGAGGCGGTCGAGCACGTCGCGGTGGGCCTGGGCCCGCTCCTGCTCCACCGCGGCCAGACGGGCCAGCGCCGCCACCGCGTGCTCCGCGTGACGGTCGCCTCCCGTGTGCTCCAGCAGCGCCTCCGGCGCCGCGAGCACGTCGTCATGGGCCCAGCTCCGGTTCAGCACGTAGCCCGCGAAGGGCAGGCCCCGCGCGGCCAGCGTCTCGCGGAACCAGGTGGCCTCGCGCAGGGAGGCGGGTTCGGGGGACGTCACCAGCAGGAAGGCCGCGTCCGGCGACGCCAACCGCTGGTGCAGCCGCTCCGTGTGCAGCCGCATGCCGGAGAAGAGGCCGCCGAAGGCGCCGATGAAGCCGCGCATCTCCTGGGTGAAGCCCGCGCCGAAGATGCCCGCCAGGACGCGGTCCACCACCGCCTGCGCGCCGTGCCACAGCCGCCCGCCGCGCGCCCTTCTTCGGGCCGAACAGCGACACGATGCGTTCGTCCAGGAAGCGCGCCAGCCGGCCGGGCGCGTCCAGGAAGTCCAGCGCGTGCCGGCTGGGGGCGTGTCTAGCAGGATGAGCTCGTAACGGCCGTCCGTGAGGAAGGCGTCCAGGGCCTCGGCGGCGGCGTACTCCTGCACGCCCGCCACCAGCTCCGACAGGAAGCGGTAGAGGCGGTGGTCGACAATCGCTCGCGCCGCCTCGGGTGTGGGCGCCAGTTGGTGCACCATGCGCTCGAAGATGGCGCGCGGGTCCAGCATCCACACGTCGAGGAGGCCCGTGCCCCGGGGGCCGTCGGCGAAGAGGCGCTCGGGAGGAATCGACGTGGGCTCGGGGCCGCTCTCTTGGAGCCCCATGGTCTCCGCGAGCCTGCGCGCCGGGTCGATGGTGAGCACCAGCACCCGCCGTCCCGCGCGCGCGGCGGCCACGCCCAGGGCCGCCGCCGTCGTCGTCTTGCCCACGCCGCCCGCGCCGCACAGGACGACGATGCGCTTGTCACGCAGCAGCCGGCGCAGGTCGCCCGCGCTCACGGCGTGCGCCCATGTGACACGCGCCGGAGCCCACCGCCATGCGGCCCGTGGCTCACGGCAGGGCCTCCTGCCAGGGCGCGTGCTCCGGGGAGGGGCGAAGCCCTCCGCCAGCGCCTCGACCAGCGCGGGGCCCGTGGCGTGGAGTTCCGGCAGGGTGAGCAGCGGCGCGCGCAGCGTGCGTGACAGCCGGACGGAGGCGGCCCGGGCCCGCTCCAGCCGCTCCAGCTCACGCCACCCCTGGTGCGGCCCGTGCGCGGCGAGCATCCGGCGCAGGGCGGCGCGGGACTCGGGCGTGAAGGGGTCCTCCGGCATCCGGTTGAGGACGGCCGTGGACAGCGGCAGCTCCAGCCGGCGCAGCTCGGCGGCCACGGTGAGCGCCTCGCTGACGGGCAGCGGCTCCGGCAGGCTGGTGAGGACCACCGCGGTGCGCGTCGCATCCTGGAGGAAGTCGAGCCCTCCCGCACGTCGCGTCCGATGGGGCCCCCGGGCATCAGGGACAGCACGCGCTGGGGAAGGGCGGCCAGCGCCAGCGCGTGTCCCGTGGCGGGCAGGTCGACGACGGTCAGCGGGTGGACGAAGCGACCATCCGGCCGGGTGCGCCGGAGCAGGGCCAGCAACTGGTACATCAGCCCCATCTCCCGGAGCGCGGGCCCTGCTTCCAGGAAGCGGCGCAGGGCGCGGGTGCGCAGCGCGGCGTCGGCCAGCCAGCGCGCGGGCAGGGCGCGCTCCAGGAAGTGCCGGTGCCCTTCCGATGCGGACAGCCGCACGAAGTGGAGCCCGGGACGCACCCGCGTCACCTGAGGCCCCGCCTGCGCACCCCTACGCGCGCCGCCAGGGGCGAAGGCCCGTCCTCCTCTGGCGCCAGCTCCGCCAGCAGCACGGTGCGGCCCGCGCGCGCGGCGGCCACGGCCAGCGCCGCCGCCAGCGTCGTCTTCCCCACGCCGCCCTTGCCCGATACGAGCAGCGCACGCCTGTCCCAGAGGGCTTCGAGCACCGGCCACCGTCCTGTCGCAGCGCCCCAGGCCGCGCGCTGTTCCCAACACGGTGTGGAAGGCGATACGCCAGGGCAACCGAGGCCCCGGTGCGGCCGTCCCAGGCACGCGGTCGCTCGCGTGCCCGGGTGGCGCTGGGACTACAGCGCCTCGATGACCTTCTTGATGCGCTCGAAGGCCCAGTCCAGCTCGGCCTGGGTGACGATGAGCGGCGGCGTGAGGCGGATGACGGAGTCGTGCGTCTCCTTGCAGAGCACGCCTTCCTTCATCAACGCCTCGCAGGCGGGCCGCGCGGAGATGTCCAGCGCCACGCCAATCATCAGCCCCCGTCCGCGCACCTCCACGATGTGGCGGTTCTTCAGCGTCTTCAGCATGGCCAGGAACGACGTGCCCAGCTCGGCGGAGCGCTCCACCAGGCGCTCGTCGCGCAGCACGTCCAGGGCGGTGCGCGCCACGGCGCAGCCCAGCGGATTGCCGCCGTAGGTGCTGCCGTGCTCGCCGGGACGGAGCACGCCCATGACCTCGTCATCCGCCATGACGGCGGACACCGGGTAGAAGCCGCCCGACAGCGCCTTGCCCACCACGATGACGTCCGGCCGCACGTCCTCGTGCTGGAAGGCGAACGTCTTCCCGGTGCGCCCCAGGCCCGTCTGGATTTCATCCACCATGAACAGCACGCGGTGCTGCTTGCAGAGCTCGGCCACCTGCTTCAGGTAGCCGTCGCGCGGAATCAGCACGCCGGCCTCCGCCTGGATGGGCTCCATCAGGATGGCGCAGGTGTTGGGGGTGATGGCGCGCCGCACCGCCTCCACGTCGTCGTAGGGCACCACGGTGAAGCCGGGCGTGAAGGGGCCGAAGCCCTGCCGGTAGCTCCGCACGGTGGAGAAGCTGATGAGGCTGATGGTGCGCCCGTGGAAGTTGTTCGCGAAGACGATGACCTCCGCCTTGTCCTCGGGGATGCCCTTGACGGTGTAGCCCCACTTGCGCGCCAGCTTGATGGCCGTCTCGCACGCCTCCGCGCCGGAGTTCATCGGCAGCGCGCGGCTCAATCCAGACAGCTCGCGCAGCGCCTTGTAGAGGTGGGGAAGCTGGTCGTTGCGGAAGGCCCGTGACGTCAGCGTCACCTTCGCGGCCTGCTCGCGCAGCGTCTCCAGGATGCGCGGGTGACAGTGCCCCTGGTTCACCGCGGAGTACGCGCTCAGGCAGTCCAGGTACTTGCGGCCCTCCACGTCATGAACCCAGCAGCCCTCAGCCCGCTCGATGACGAGGTCCAGCGGGTGGTAGTTGTGCGCGCCATACCGCTCCTCCAGGTCGATGAAGTCTCGCGTGGAGAGGGCGGGGGCGGCGTGCTCGGTGCTCATGGAACTCCCTGGGGAATCGGGTGGCGCGAAGCAGGACCATCGATTTCGATGAAGTCCTTCGACGTGTCCACCCTCGCGTTTTCCCAGGCGGTTGCTTCGTTGAGCACTGCACCCGAGCCCATGGCTCGCCGCGTCAGTGGACGGACCAGCGCTCCGCGATTTCCTCGCAGGCGAGCACCACGTCGCTCAGCCGCCGGATGTGGGCCCGCGGCGCGGTGAAGACCGTCCCCGCGAAGACGTCCACCACCTGGATGAGGCGGTGGTCACACGGGCCCAGCGGGCACAGGTGCTGCTCGGTGAAGCGCTGGAGCAGCGTGCCGATGTACTGCCCTGAGCGCTCATCCAGCGGCTGGTGCTTGGAGAAGTACAGCTTCATCAGGCCCACGCGCGCGTTGCCATGTCTGTCCATGCGCTGGAGCACGACCTCCGGCCGCACGCTGATGGTGACGCCCGCCACCTCCAGCACGGGAGGCTCCGCGCCCACCGCGCTGATGAGCGTCTCCTCCAAATCCAACCAGGGCACCAGGTCCGCGAAGCGCTCGAGCGCTTCCGAGCACAGTTGCAGCCGCTGCGCCTCGAACTCCGTCTGGGGCACGCTGCACGCGAAGCGGCGCTGGTGCTCACGGAGGATGGACAGGTCCATGCCCCGGCAGAGGAAGTCCGTAATCGCATGCGACGCCTCCGGGTAGCGCAGGTACTGCTGCTCCGGCGGGTGCTTCTGGTCGTGGATGATGCGCTTGCGACGCGCGGGCGTGGCGACGAGGTACTCGCCCAACTTGTTCACGGACACACGCGGCAGTTCACGGATTTCCGCCATGGAATCGCTCCCCCTGGGTGCTGGCGAATGAGCACACAGTACAGAGGGGGGCTGACATGCATTGGACGGCGTGAGGGCTCACTCCCTCTGGGGTTCGCCGTCGGGGTAGGCGCTCCAGTAGGTGTCGGGCAATGGGTTGGTGCCGGCGTCGCTGCGCGGACCATCCCCGTCCCCAATCTCATCCAGGATGGCGCCGGGCGTGCGCTCCGTCGGGTCGATGGTGCGCATGCGATGCGTGACTTCCGACGACTCGGCGGCGTCCGCCAGGTCGCGCTTCTCTTCGCTCTCTTCTATCTCCGGAGCGTGTTGCCGCGGTTCCTCCGTACGGCCGTAGTAATCCTCGGGTGGCTGGATGCCCGGCTGTTGCTGCTTGTCGCGCTGAGCCATGATGGATTCCCTCCGCCACACTATGTTCGTGACGGCGCGGGCTCGCGGCAACGGGCCAACGGGCATGCACGCCGGGAGGGTGCACGCCAGGAGGGCAGGCCGGCGGACGGAATGGACGTCCCGGGTCAGGTGCGCCAAGACTGGCGGATGGCCGAGCAATCCCAACAGACACCGTCCGCTGTTGCCGGACCGTTGCTCCACCTGGGGTGTCAGTCCTGCGGCGCGCGTCTGGTGCTGGAGCCCGCGCTGCGGACCACGCGCTGTCCCTACTGCGCCGCGCCCGCCGTGGTGGAGCGTCCTCCGGTGCCCGGTGTGCCCGAGCCCGTCTTCGCGCTGGGCTTCGCGCTCACGCACATGGCGGCGAAGGCGCATGTGGCGCGGTGGTTGCGTTCGCGCAGCCGCTTCACGCGCTCCGGCATCCGCTCCGCCGCGCCGGGCGAGGTGCGAGGTGTGTACGTGCCCGCGTACCTCTACAGCGTGCTGGCGCAGGCGCGCTACCGCGCCTCCATTGGGGAGAACTACCAGGAGACGGAGACGTACACGACGACGGAGAACGGGAAGCGGGTGACGCGCACGCGCACCGTGACGCGCACGGAGTGGCGTTCGCTGGAAGGCGAGCTGACCAGCTACGTAGCGGACGTGCTCGTCACCGCGTCCAAGGGGCTGGACAACGCGGAGCTGGAGGCGTTGGAGCCCTTCGACCTGCGCGGCCTGGCTCGCTACACCCCGGCGCTCATCTCCGGCTGGGTGGCGGAGGAGCCCTCGCTCACGCTGGCGCAGTGCCAGGAGCTGGCCCGGAAGGAAGCGGTGGAGCGCGTGGGCGGGCTGTTGTCGCGCTTCATGCCGGGGGACTCGCACCGGGACCTGGAGCATCAGTCCCGGCTGGACTGGGAGGCGCTCGACGTGTGCCTGCTGCCCGTCTGGGTGCTGGCGGTGAAGTACGCGGAGGACGCGCCGCCGCTGCGGGTGCTCGTCAACGGCCAGACGGGGGCCGTCCATGGCAAGGCGCCCATCTCTTCCTGGAAGGTGCTGTCCGCCTTGGTGGCGCTGCTGGCGGTGCTGGCCTTGGGCTGGCTGCTCACGGGAGGTGGGCGATGAGCGCCGAAGTGGTGAGGGTGGCGCCCTGCCAGCGCTGTGACTCCGCGCTGGAGGCGGAGGACCTGCGGTGCCCCATTTGCGGGCTGACGGCGCCGCCTCCGCCGCGTGCCGCGGTGGAGCGCGCGCGGGCCCGCGTGGTGCGGTGTGACAGCTGCGGCGCGGCGGTGGAGTACTCCGTGGAGGCGAAGGCGCCCCGGTGTGACTACTGCGGCTCCGTCACCCATGTGGAGACGACGGCGGACCCGGTGGAGCAGGCGCAGCACTGGCTCCCCTTCGCCGTGGACACCGAGGCCGCGCGCGGCGCGCTGATGGGCTTCCTGGGGCGGGGCGGCTTCTTCCGGCCGTCCGGGCTGGCACAGGAGGCCTCGCTGGAGTCGCTGCGTCCGGTGTGGTGGCCGGCGTGGATGTTCGACGCGGGCGTGGACGTGAGCTGGACGGCGGACTCGAACGCGGGCTCGCGGCGGTCGGACTGGGCGCCGCACGCGGGCCGGACGCGCTTCGACTTCGAGGGCATCCCGGTGCCGGCCTCGCGCGGGTTGACGGTGCGGGAGTGCGAGGCGTTGGCGCCCCACTACCAGCGAGGCTCCGGTCAGGACACGCCCCAGGGGCCGGAGGGCGCGCACGTCGAGCGCTTCGAGGCCACGCGCTCGGGCGCCCGGCGGAGCGTGCTGGAGGCGGTGGAGCGCCTGGCCATCGAGCGACTCCAGCAGGGCGTCATTCCGGGCAGCCGCTTCCGGAACATCCACGTCGCCGTGGCGCTGTTCAGCCTGCGCACCCAGCGGCTGGCCCTGCCCGTGTACGTGCTGGCCTACCGCTACCGCGACAAGCCGTACCGGGTGCTGGTGCACGGGCAGGACGCGCAGGTGGTGTTGGGCGAGGCGCCCATCTCCCCGTTGCGCGTGGCGGCGGTCATCCTGGCGACGCTGCTGGTGCTGGCGGCCGTGTTGTACGGCATGGGCGTGCTGTGAGCCCGCCGTGACGCCACGCGCGTCACGGTGTGTCGGGCTCCTCGGGCTTCGTGGCCTCTGGGGCCGTGTCAGAGGGCTCCGGTGGGGGGCGGCTGGGATGAGGAGGCCTCGGGACGTGCCTCGTCCGGTGCCTCGGTGGCGGCGTGCCGCGGGTCCGCCGCGGGCTCCGCCGCCTGGGTGATGCGCGCCTCCAGCGTCAGCTCGGCCACCTGTGACAATCGGACCGCGGACCCCGCGGCTTCGCCCAGGGGCGTCTCGGACGAGGGCTCTCCGGCCAGGGCGGCTTCCTCCACGGTCAGCCCTTCCGGATGCAGCCCGCCCTCGAGCAGCTCCGCCTGGTTGCGCCGGACCGTCGCCTCCACCGCGGCCTGCTCCACCTCCTGCGCGATGGCCTGACGACCCCGGTGGCCTCCCTGCGAATCCAGCCACGCGCGCAGTGCCTCCGCCATCTCCGCGCCCGTCTGGAACCGCTCCGAGGGCTCCTGCCGCAGCGCCCGCAGCAGGATGAGCCGAAGGGCTCGGCGACCCCCGCCGCCAATCGCTCCACCTGCTCCGGGCCCACCTGGGCCATCCGCGCCGCCACCTCCTTCACGGGCATCCACGTAGGCCCTTGCGCGTGAAGCTCCAGCGGCTCCGGCTCCAGTACGGGCGCCAGGTCATCCACCAGCAACGGGTGCCGGCCCGTCAGCAGCTCCAGCAGCACCAGCCCCAGTGAGAACAGGTCCGACCGGGCATCCACCTTCCGTCGCCGCAGTGCCTCGGGCGAGGCGTAGGCGATGTCACCTTTCACCAGTTCCTGGCTCGTCACCTCGCGCCCGGAGAGCGACGAGGCCGCCACCGTGAAGTGGGTCAGCTTCACCTCGCCATGGACGCCCACGCGGATGTTCCGAGGGCTCACGTCCCGGTGGACGATGTTCAGCGGCCGGCTCCACTCGTCCGTGAGGCCGTGCGCGTAGCTCAGCGCCTCCGCCACCTCCGCCGTCACGTGCGCCGCGAACTCCGCGGACAGGGGCCGCCGCCGCATGGCCGCCAGGTTCAGCACCGTGTCCAGCGAACGCCCTTCCACGTACTCCATCACCACGTGAGGCGCGCCGCGGTAGAGCTTCAGCAGCATCACCTTGGCGATGGCGGGATGGTTGAGCCGGAACGTGAGGTCCACCTCCTCCACCAGCCGTCGCCGCTCCACGAACGTGGCGGGGTTGCGCAGCCGCTTCACCACCACCGGGCCGCTCAGGCCATTGCGGTAGCGGCGCTGCGCCAGCATCAGCAGTTCCCCCGTGGAGCGCATCTCCAGCTTGCGGACGAACTCGAACACCGTGCCGGCCACGGTGAACAGCACGCGTGGCCTGTGTGGACCTCCAGGAAGCTCCTCTGTCGTCGTGTCAGGCGTCATCATGGGCTCATGGACCTCTGAGGTTGAGTGAAAGTGAGTGGATTTCCCGGAGGGCCAGGCGCGCAGGCTCCTCCCGATGAATGGCGGGTCGGCTCAGCGCCACGAGCGCAGCGTGACCCAGAGCCGCTTCAGCGCGTCCCGCCACCGCCGCCACCCGGTGCTCGCGCGGACCTCCGTCCAAGCCCAGGGTGAGGTGGGCTCGGTGGGAGGCGCGAAGGACGCTGGCGGGCGCGCTCGCTCCGGGACGCGCATCCAGTGGCGCAGCTCGCGCGCTTCCTCGTCCCCGTCGAAGAACTCCAGCGCCTCCTCGGTGATGGCCTCCTCGGGAGCGAGGGGAGGAAACAGGGGCTCATCCCAGGCCGAGTCCGCGCCCGCCAGCGCCGCGTCCAGCGCATCGAACAGGGCCGCTCCCGAAGGAGGCCGCCCCGCCGCGGAGGGCGACAGCAAGCGCGCCACGATGGCGTCCAACGCCTTCGGGACGCGCGGGTTGCGGACAGAGGGCAGGGGAAAGCCACCGGACTCGATGCTGGCCAGCAGCCCGGCGGGCGGCAGCTGGGTCGGATAGGGAAAGCTCCCGGTGAGCACCTCGTAGAGCACCAGCCCCAGCGAGTAGAGATCATCCGTGGGCGCGAACGCGTAACGCGAGCCCGCGGGCCGAGGCTGCGCCCAGAAGCGCAGGGCCTCCGGGCTGCGATAGCTGGGGGTGCCCGGCGGCAGGGTGTCCTCGGTCAGCACGGGCGAGCACGCATGGTCCCCCGAGCCGAAGTCCACCAGCACCGGCTGCCCGTCCGACGCGCGGATGATGATGTTGTTGCCCTTGATGTCGCGGTGGAGCACGCCCGCGCGGTGGATGGCATCCAGCGTGAGCGCCAGCTGCTGGAACACCTGCACCGCGCGCCGGGGCGTGGGCTGCGCGGCCAGGGCCCACTCGGACAGGGTGGGGCCCTCCACGTACCCCATGATGAGGACCAGGTAGCCATCGCGCGCATCCGGCCACCGCCGGTAGCCCAGCAGCTCCACGACGTTGGGGTGCTCCAGGCGCATGAGGACGTGGACCTCCTTCCAGGTCCGCGCGTCCGCCGCGGGCGAGTCCCCCTCCGAGGGGCCCTGGAGCGCGAACTTCAGCGCCACCTGCCGGCGCGTCTCGGACTCGGCCAGGAAGATGGCGCCAAAGCCCCCGGTGGCCAGCCGCCGGACGATGCGGAAGGCCCCCACCTCCTCCGACTCCTGGAGCATCAGCGGGTGCAGGTCCTCTCCCGGCATCACGGATGAACTCCCATGGGACCTTGGAGGTCCAATTCAGACGTGGTTCCAGCGGCTGTCATTGTGAGCGGCGTCATGATTCAACCTTGGAGGTCCATAGCATGACGTTTGCCCTTTGAGGTAGTGTCATGACTTGGTAGGTAGGTTTCGGGGGAGGGGATGCACCAGGGTGGCGGATGGAAACTTGCAGGACCCGGCGGGCGTGCCACCCTCGGCCGTCATGCGTGAGCCCGTCGACCACAAGCTGGCAGCCGTGCTGGGACGCGCCGCGCGCGACGCCCGCCTGCGTCTGGGCCTCACCCAGAGCGACGTCGCCGAACGCATGGGCATGGCCATGGAGGTCTACAGCCGCCTGGAGCGCGGGAAGATGCTGCCCCGGACCCAGACGCTGCGCCGGCTCTGCGACGTGCTCCAGGTCTCCGCGGACACGCTGCTGGGCGTGGGCCGTCCCGACGGTGCGCCCGTCACGCCCCGCAAGACGGTGAAGGAAGACCCGGTGGAGCTGCGCCGCATGACGCGCAAGCTGCGGGAGCTCGAACCCGGTCAGCTCCGCGCGGTGTCCCGGGTGGTGAACGCCGTCGTCACCGTGCTGCCTCAGCCGGCGGCTCCGGCGCCCGCCGCCCCAGCGAAGCCCGCCGCGCGTGCGGCGCGTAAGCGCCGGGCAACGGGCTAGCGCTCAGCGCCGCCGCGTAGCACGTCCTCCGCGGCCTGGGAGCGCGTCATGACGCCTTTTCCCGCGCCGCGTTCACGCGGGACACCGGCAGGGCAGGCGCACCGTGAAGGTGGCGCCCTGGCCCAGCGTGCTCCGCGCGGCGATGGTTCCACCCATGGCCTGCACGTTCTGCCGCGCGACGTACAGCCCCAGTCCCAGTCCGCCGTAGTGCCGCTCGGAGACGGCGCGCTCGAACTTCTCGAAGATGCGGCCCACCGCCTCAGGGGGAATGCCAATGCCTTCGTCACGGACGCTGAACCAGGCGTGCTCCGCCGTCCTGCCGACCTGGAGGTAGACGGGGTGACCCACGCCGTACTTGAGCGCGTTGGAGAGGAGGTTCGACACCGCCTGCTCCAGCCGTACCCGGTCCCACTGGCCCACCACCACCTCGTCCAGCTCCGCCTGGATGGGCGTCCCGGTGCGCTGTGACTCACTCTCGAAGCGCGCGGCCACCTCTTGGACCAGCGCTCCCAGGTCCACCGGCTCCAGCTCCAGGCGCAGCTGACCGCTGCTGATGAGCGTCACGTCCAGCAGCTCACCCACCAGCGTCGACAGCCGCTTCACCTGCCGCTGCATGACCTCCAGGTCCGCGGGCAGCCGCTCCAGCAGTTCCGGTCCGCGCCGCTCCTGGGTGGCCCGCGCCAGCGTCTGCAGCTTCAAGCTGAGCGGCGTCAGCGGCGTCTTGAGCTCGTGGCTGGCCACGGCGAGGAACTCGTCGCGCAGCCGGATGGCCTCGTCCATGGCGGCCAGCAGCCGCTCGCGCTCCTGTTCGGCCTGCTTCCGCTCGGAGATGTCGATGACGGAGCCGATGTAGCCCAGGAACTCGCCGTCCAGCCCGAAGCGGGGGCTGGCCGAGTCGATGGCCCACCGGTACTCACCATCCTTGCGCCGCAGCCGGTAGTCGAGCCGGAAGGGGCTGCGCCGCGCGTTGGCGTCGAGGAACATCGCCCCTGAACGCTCGGAGTCGTCGGGATGCACGGCCTGGAGCCAGCCGAAGCCCAGGCCTTCTGCCTCCGTCTGTCCGGTGAACTCGTACCAGGTCCGGTTGAGATAGATGCAGCGGCCGGTGACGTCCGTCACCCACAGCATCACCGGCGCGTGGTCCGCCATGTTCCGGAAGCGGGCCTCGCTCTCCTGGCGGGCCCATTGGGACGCCTTCTGCGCGGTGACCTCCCGCAGGGTGACGAAGACTCGGTCGCTCCGCTCCCTCGAAGGCCGGGTCAGGGTGAGCATCACCTCGATGCGGCGGCCCCCCAGGGTCTGGAGCTCGGTCTCCAGCTCCAGCCGCGTGCCGCCTTCCCAGAACAGGAGGAGCTCGGCGGTGAAGGCCTTCGACGTCTCCGGAACGAAGACGCGGGACCGGGACAGGGACAAGGTGCGAAGCACCTCATCCCGGGTGCGCGCTTCGAGCAGGCGTACCGTGGCCTCGTTCACATCCACGACCTTCACCCACTCCGCGGCCTCCATCACGAACCCGGGATGCGCCGCGAGCCACGCACGCAGGTCCTGGACGCCGGAGGCACGCAGGTCGTCGAGCGCGGCCGAAACGGCGGTGAAGTCCTCTTCCCAGAGGGAGACATCCGCTCCGTTGAACAGCTCCTGGTAGCGCGCGTCTTCGGCTGTCTCAGCCCCACCCAAATGTGTCTCCTCCGTACCCCGGCCCGGGTGGATTGAGTCGACAGCGCGGATGCGTCCACCGCGTCACAAGGATTCTGGAGCCGCCAGGAGTCAACGAACAGGCGTCTTTCTGGCGGCTCACGGTCGGACGCCTTCCTGGGGGGCCGTTACGTCCACCCGTCCGCCCGTCCGCCCGCTCGCCTTCCGCGCTGGACCCGCCAAGGTGCGCAGGGGTGCTCCCGTTCGTCCTCTTGGCTGTTCCGCGGGGGCCGCTACGGGTTGAGCGCCTTTGAACAACTGTTCAGGATGGGGCGTGGCAATCCAACGCACCCGGCAACCTTCGATTGGAAACGCGGCATCTTCTGGTGAGGATGTGGGGCCGGGGCCGACGACACAGATGGGGATGCGGATGCGCAAGCTGGCGTTGCTGTTGTTCGTGGGGTTGTGGCTGGGCTGCCGTGCGGATGGGACTGACTCCACGGAAGGCACACTGTCCCTGCATCCCCAGGAGACGTACACGTATCCCGGGTGCGCCAACGAGGACTACAACTGCCCGCGCCTGAAGACGGTGCACTGCGCGCTGGAGAGCCTGCGCACGGAGCGCGACAGCTGCCAGCAGGACAGTGACTGCGTGGCCGTCACCGTCAACGGCCGGTGCACGGGCTATGGGGAGTGCCCCCCGGCGATGGTGAACACCGCCAGCCGCGCGGAGTTCGCGACGCGGGCCGCCGAGGAGGTGCTGCGCTACTGCACTGAGTCTCCCATCTGCGTCAGCACCGGCCAGTGTGCCTACCCATCCTTCGTGCCCCGCTGCAAGCAGGGCCACTGCGTGGCGGAGCCAGGCGACGCCGGTTCCTAGGCGCTTCGTCCCCGGCTCCCACGGAGCCCGGGGGGCGGGGGCAGGCTGCATCCCTGCTCACCGGGTAATGACAGACGCATGCGCGCCGTCGGTGCGGGCTCCACGGATGGTGGGTCGAGGGGGAGTCACTTGTCACGCGGACAGGGGCTCACCTAGAAGGCCGCCCATGCTTCGCAAGCCTTTGCTCTCCTTGCTGCTCAGCGCGTCTGTCCTTTCCGCCGCGTGCTCCGACTCCGACGATGAACAGAAGCGGGCCCCGGCCGTGCTCATCATCGACCGGGAGGCGGTCGACTTCGGTGAGCTGGAGGTGGGCCAGACCTCCCCCGAGCACCTCTTCACCGTGCGCAATGCGTCTCCGTCGGCGGTGGAGTCCGTGTCCGTCAAGGTGGAGGGCAGCGGGTTCACCATCGTCGCCAACACCTGCGAGCGCTTCCTCGACGCGGGCATGGAGTGCGAGGTGCGGGTGCGGTTCTCGCCCCGGCTGGCGGGGCCGAGCGAGGCCCGCCTCAAGGTGGAGGGCGCTCCGGACGTGGACAGTGCGCTCCTCAAGGGCCTGGGCGTCGGCTATGTGGAGGTGCGGAGCCTGCCCGGTGCCGGAGTGCACGTGGTGGCCGAGGGGGATGGCTGGTCCTGCGGCGAGCCGTGCAGGGTGGCGGTCCGTAAGGCGCAGGTGACCCTCCGGACCGCGCCGGCGGGGTTTCCGACCTGGGGCGGGGACTGCACCGTGGTGGCGGGCGGCGGCTGCTCGCTCGTCATCGACGGGACGAAGGTCGTCTCCCTGGAGGAGCTCGAGTCCTTCCTGCGGTGGGAGGTGCGGCGGAGCTCCCATCCCCTGAGTGTGGCGGTCTCGGCCGGCGGCGACATCCACGTCCTGGAGGTCGGGCAGTTGCTGCGGTTCAGCAGCACCGGGCAGCTGCGCTGGTCGGTCCCCCTGAGCGGCGGGGTGAAGATGGCCCAGGATGGCGCGGGCAACGCCTACGTGGTGGACTCCTTCGGGCGGGTGACCCGGTACAGCGCGAGCGGGCAGGCGCCGTGGACGTCTTCAGAGGCCGTCGAGAATCCCAGTTGGCACCATCTCGCGGTGAGCGCCAACGGGCACGTCTACGTGCTGTTGAACCTGGGCAATCATGAACTCGCGAGTCAGCTCAAGCTCATCGCCCTCTCGCCGCAGGGTGTCGAGCGCTGGAGCCTGCTCTTCGACGAGGGCCAGTTCAACTACGCCTCCGGCCTGGCGGTGAATGCCCAGGGTGAGGTCTATCTGTCCGGCAGCGTGCACAACCGGGACGCGACGTCCGGGGAGTCGGTGTTCGTGAAGTCCTACGTCCGGAAGTACAGCGCCGAGGGCGCCATCGTGTGGGAGACGGAGGACAGCTGGAACCTCTTCGCCGTCAACGCCGAGGGCGCGACGAGTATTCTCTTCCCCAACCACCAGTCCACCGGGGGCTTCACCCAGCGGTGGATGGGCGCGGACGGGGTGACGCGGTGGACCGCGACAGTCCCTTCTGGGCCGGGCTTGGTCACCCTGCAGACCTTCTCGCCCTCTGGCGCGCTGCTCATCGGCGGGCACGAGTTCTCTGCGGTCGGAACGGAGATTGGCCGGGGCTGGTTCTCTGCGATGAACCTCACGACCCGCGCTCCCGGCCCGGTGACCTACGTCGAGGGGAGCACGGGGTTGGGAGGCCCGACCCGTATCAGTGACCTCGCGCTCACCCCGACGGGCCATGTCGTGGTGACCGGTGGCTTCAGCGCCATCAGGGACCAGGACGGGGGCTTCATCCGGGTGTACGACGGGCGCGTGCTCACGGGCGTGCCGTAGCGCCCTCACGGCGCGAGGGGCCACGTCTCCATCCGCCGCTCCCGCGGTGCTCAGCCAGGGGCTGTATCGGACTGTTCCACAAGACGGGCCAATCCCTGGCGTTGTCGTGGCCGCTTCCGGGCATTGCCGCCCTGGTAGAGTTCCGCCGCGGCCATGACGACCCTTCGCAAGGCGATGCTCGTTGACGATGAAGATGACATCCGCACCATCGGCAATCTCAGCCTCAGCCGTGTGGGGGGATGGCAAACGGTGCTCGCCGCGTCTGGCGCGGAGGCCCTGGAGAAGGCCCGCACGGAGAAGCCTGACCTCATCTTGCTGGACGTGATGATGCCGGGCATGGACGGGCCCACCACCTTCGGCCGGCTGCGCGCCGAGGCGTCCACGGCGCACACGCCCATCATCTTCATGACGGCGAAAATCCAGAAGCAGGAGGTCGCCCGCTACCTGGAGCTGGGCGCGCTGGGCGTCATCGGGAAGCCCTTCGACCCGATGACGTTGCCCCAGGAGATTCGCAAGCGGGTGCCAGGGTGAGTCAGGGGCTTCGCCTCTCCCGTCGCTCGGGCGTGTTGGCGGCGGGCGCGCTGCTGCTCTTGTGCGGCCTGTTCGCCATGGGCCGTCCGTGGGCCACCTCCGACAATGACCGCTACCGCAGCGCGCTGCGGCACCTGCGCGTGGCCAGCGGTGATTTGGAGATGGACGTGCTGCGCGAACGCATGGGCCTGCGCACGCTCCATGGCGCGGACCCGGAGGACTTCGCCGCGCTGAGGGCCCGCGCGGACGCGCTGCGACAGTTCCCCTCCTTCCTGTCCGCCATGGACCGGCGCACGATGAACGCGGCGCTGGACCTGTTCGTCAGCGCGCTGGAGGAGAGCGCCGCGCTGCTGGAGCGAGCCCGCGCCGCGGACGCGCGGGGGAGAAGGAAGCGGCGGACGCGGCCGTCCAGGCCCTGTTGGAGGGCACCGTCAGCACGCGGGCGGAGCGCCTCATCAACACCTACCTGGAGCTCTACGAGCGCACGCAGGTGCGCAACGAGCGCTCGCGCATCCTCTTCTTCATCGTCTCCCTGGCGCTGGTGGCCTACGTGCTGGTGGTGATGGTGCGGCTGTCGCGGGCCACCGCCGACCTGGCCGCGCTCAACACGGATTTGGAGCGGCGGGTGGAGGAGCGCACCCGTGCCCTGTCCGCCGCCAACGACGGGCTGCGCGCCAGCGAGGCACGCAAGGCCGCGATTCTGGAGGCCTCTCCGGACGGCATCCTGCTGCTGGACGGCGGCGGGGACTTGTTGGAGCTGAACCCCTCGGCGCAGAAGACCTTCCAGGTCCACGCCGAGGTGACGGGCACGCCGCAGGTGAAGGCGGACCGGGACCGGCTGGTGCAGGTGCTCACCAACCTGGTGTCCAACGCGGTGAAGTTCTCCCCGCAGGGCGCGGGGGTGACGGTGCGCGTGGGGGAAGAGGCGGACGGGCGGGTGCGTTTCAGTGTGGTGGACCAGGGCCCCGGCATCTCCCTGGAGCAGCGTGCGCGCCTCTTCGGCCGCTTCCAGCAACTGGACAGCTCGGACACGCGCTCCAAGGGAGGCACGGGGCTGGGGCTGGCCATCTCGCAGGCCATCGTGGAGCAGCACGGCAGCCGCATCACCGTGGAGAGCGAGGAGGGCCGGGGCTCCACCTTCACCTTCACGCTGGAGTCGGCCCGGCCCGCGTCTGTCACGCCGCCGCCCGTCTTCCCCGAGGACGCATCCCGCCATGAGGTGCTGGTGACCACCGCGGACGCGGAGCTGGCGTCGCTGCTGGGCGGGCTCCTCGCGCACGAAGGCTACCGTGTGGTGCGCGCCACCAGCCTCATCGAGGCGGCGAAGCATCTGGACACGGCCCTGCCGGACGCGCTGGTGGTGGACATGCGGCTTCCGGAAGGGCACGCGCTGGACTGGGTGCGGCGCCTGCGCGAACAGCCGCGCACGCACGAGTTGCCCGTGCTGGCGCTGTCCGGCCGCTCGGAGGACGCGGAGGGCGTCCCGCACTGGGTGGACTGGATGCCCCGGCCGTTGGAGGAGTCACGGCTGCTCAAGTCGCTGCGCTACGCCACACGGCAGCCGGGCCAGGCGCGCGTGCTGGTGGTGGATGACGACGCCAGCACCCGGCGCACGCTGTGCGCGCAGATGGAGCGGCTGGGCGTGCAAGTCTTCGAGGCGGCGGACGGCGAGAGCGCGGTGGAGCTCGCGCGCGAGACGACACCGGACCTCATCGTCCTGGACGTCGGCCTGCCGCGCCTGGACGGCTTCGAGGTCGTCGACATCCTCCGTCAGGGCAAGGGCCGCGCCACGCCGCTCATCGTCTTCACGGGCCGGGATTTGACGCGCATGGATGAGCGGCAGCTCACCCTGGGCATCACCCGGCACTTCACCAAGTCGCGCGCGTCGGAAGAGGAGCTGGTCTCCTCCGTGCGTGACCTCCTCAACGGCCTGCTGGCGAGAGAGGCACACCCCTCATGAACAGCAGGACGCTCCTGTTCCTGGAGGACGACAAGGATTTGCAGTCCCTGGTGGGTACCTTCCTGCGTGAGAAGGGCTACCCGGAGGCGCTGCTCGTCTGGGTGAACCAGCTCTTCCCCGCGCCCGCCCTGCCGCCCACGCCACCGCCCGAGGCGCTGGAGGAGGCGGAGGAAGTGAACGTGGAGGTGGACGACCTGGCCGCCAGCCTCGCGGCGCTCAACGCGGAGGACGGCGCCCGGCTGAAGGAGAAGGTGGCGGCGCTGGAGGCGTTGCTCGTCCGCGGGCGCGGTGGTGATGCGCGGCTCTTGCGCGCGAAGGAGAACGGCCGCAACCGCATCGAGGCGTGAGCCTCAGGGCTACGGCTCGTTGAAGATGAGCAGCCCGCGCGACGTGTCCACCACGTAGATGCGTCCGTCCCCGGGCACGCGGATGCCGATGGCGCCGTCGGTCAGCTTGTCTGTCCGGTTCGGGTCTGACTCGCGGAAGGTGTTGTAGTGCGCGATTTCGCGAGGCTGTGAGGGATTGGACACGTCCAGGACGCGCACACCCTCATGGTAGTACGCGACGTACAGCCGCGTGCCCACCAGCAGCATGTTGTGGACGGAGGTGAGGCCCCGCAGGCGGTATTCACCAATCTTCACGATGTTCGCCGGGTCGGTGACGTCCAGCACGCGGATATGGGAGCCCATCGTCTCGCCGCCCTCGAAGGCCACGGTGCGGCCATTGAAGGTCCCCACCGCGTTGGCGTGGCTGAAGGCATGGGGATAGGTGTAGCGGCCGAGCAACTCCGGTGTCTCGCCGTCCAGTCCTGCGATGAGGAAGCCATCGTCGAGGTGGTTGATGTAGAGGCGCCCCTCATACGCGAAGGCGTCATGCGGATAGCCCGCACTTCTGGGATACGTGAAGCGGGTGAGGAGCTGGGGCTCCAGCGGTTGGGTGATGTCGAAGATGATCGTCTGCTTGTGGGATGGCGACATGGCATAGAGCCGGTTTCCATCCACGAAGAGGGTGTGCACGTCGACGGGGCCGCCACCGCTGGGGTGGTTGCGCACGAAGGCGGGCAACCGCGGGTCGGCCAGGTCGAACACGAGCAGGCCGGAGCGAGCGCTGCCGACGTAGAGCGCATTGTCTCGAGCCCACACGGCATTCCAGTAGTCGCTATGGCCGAATCGGATGACCGTCTGCTGGACGGGAATGGAGGGATTGCTCACGTTGAAGACGGCGAGGCCGCCGCCGAAGCCTCGTCGGTCGATGGCCACGACATAGGCGTGGCCATGGGTGACATAAACGTCCACAGGCGTGTCCAGGCCCACGGGCATTTCGGACAGGAGCTGAAGGTTGGCGGACTCGGGCTCGCCCTCTCGCCACGTCATGCGCTCGGCGCGGAAGCTACCGCTACGACGCAGGGTGCTGCCTCGGCACCAGAGAACGCAGCCGGTGAGGCTCCGTGGCCCCTGGGCGTGACAGCCGATGAACGTGTAGCGGTCCTGGAGACTGGTTTGGCTCGTGGGTTCGGAGGAGATGAAGAACCGCTCGCCATTCATGGTGGCTGTATGGGGCTTGCGCCCCATGACGGACGTGGGCTGGCCCGAGGCATCGAACTGGAAACCCCCGTTCGCCGGGAGGACTTGTACGGTGCCGGGCTGCACCTGGGTCTCGTACCGGATTTCCGCGCGGTAGATGGCGCCCTGCCGCTCCAGGCCCGCGAGCGAGCCGAAGTCACAGTCAGGCATCACCAGTGTCTCCGGCGCGTTGCACGCCGCCTGGGACGTCTGCGCGGGACAAGACTCGAAGGCCCCGGGGTCCACCCATTCCCCCAGCTCCGGAAGCACCGCCCAGGGGCCGTTATAGGTCGGTGGCGTGGGCGCCGGTGGCGTGGGCTCCGGTGAAGAGCAGGCGGACAACGAAACGGCGCAAACGATCGCCAGCAGCGGGCGCGCGGCACGAACAGACATGAGGTGCAGCCTCTGGAGGAGGAAGATGGGCGCCCGCATCGTTTCGCGGGCGCCCTGTGTTCAGCATAGAAGCCATCGCGAGCGCCGCAAAGTGACGCCCCCCTGCTGGCTCATGGCTCGTTGAAGATGAGCAGCCCGCGCGACGTGTCCACCACGTAGACGTACCCATCCCCGGGCAGGCGGATGCCAATGGCGCCCTCGAAGGCGCCGCCCATCCGGTGCGGGTCTGTCTCCCTGAAGGTGTTGAAGTGCGCCACCTGCCGGGGCTGGGTGGGGTTGGCCACGTCCAGTACGCGCACGCCCTCGTGATACCAGGCGACGTACAGCCGCTCGCCCTTGAGAATCATGTTGTGGATGGAGGTGGAGTACCGCATGCGGTGCTCGCCAATCTTCACGATGTTCGCCGGGTCGGTGACGTCCAGCACGCGCAGATGCGAACCTGGAAACTCGCCGCCCTCGAAGGCGATGGTGCGGCCCGCGAAGGTGCCCACCGCGCTGTGGTGCGCGAAGCCACCGAATCCCGGGTAGGTGTATTGGCCCAGGTGGCGCACGTTCTCCAGGTCGGTGACGTCCACGACGGAGTAACCGCCATACGCATTGCTGAGATAGAGGCGGCCCTCGTACGCGAAGAAGTCATGGGGCCCGCCGAGCGACGAGCTCTCGGGCAGGGTGATGACCTGCCGCAGGACGGGCGCCAGCGGCGTGCTGATGTCGTAGACGCGGGTGCTGCCCACGAAGTCGGTGACGTCGGACGCATACAGACGGTCCCCATCCACCAGGACGGTGTGCACGTTGGTGTTGCCGTTGCCCGGCAGGCTGAGGATGAACTCCGGTGACCCCGGGTTGGAGATGTCGAAAACGGAGACGCCGGTGTCGGCGCTGGCGACATACAGCGCGTCGCCCTTCGCCCACACGCCGTTCCAATACGAGTCGCCCGGCAGGCTGATGGAGGTCTTGAAGAAGGGATGCGCCGGGTCGCTCACGTCGAAGACGGTGAGCCCGCCGAAGCGGCCGGCCTGGTTGGTGGACACCACATAGGCGTGGCCGTGGGTGACGTAGACATCCACCGGTACGCCCAGGTCCACGAAGGACTCGGCGACGAGCCGCATCCCGCCGGACGACTCGGCTTCGCCGCGCCGCTCCGCCCGCTCGGCCTCGAAGGTGCCCATGCTCCGGGTGGAGGACCGGGGCGTCTCCGTGCAACGGACATAGCAGCCGGTGATGACGTCGGGCCTGGGCGTCTCACAGCCCGCCAGCGAGACGACGCGCTCTCCGGTGTAGGGATTCGACTGTCTGCCGGAGAGGAAGAAGGTGCCGCCGGTCGTCTTCCGCGTGGTGACGGGAATGCCCAACACCTTGTCGGTTCCCCCATCCGCGAAGAGCTGGAAGGCGGCGCTGCCCGGCGTGACGGACGTGCCCCCATCCGCGAGCCGCCTCTCCGACCGCCCGTCGCCCACATAGATGCCGTGTTGCTCCACCGCGGCGAGCTGGTCCGCGTTGCAGGACGACATGTCGAAGTTCGCCGGATCCGCGCAGGCCTCGAGGCTGGGGTTCTCCACGGTGAACCGGCACGCGGAGAACGCTCCCCGGTCAATCCAGTCACCCGGGTCGTCCAGCACGGTGTAGCCCCCATCCCAGGGCGCCTCGGGCCCCGCGTCCGTCCCGGCGTCCTCGGAACCCGCGTCCGTGCCGGAGTCCGTGGGCTGCTGCCCCGCGTCGGGAACGGGCGGAGGCGGGTCGTCATCACAGCCGGTGGTGGCGGACAGCAGCAGGGTCAGGGCGGACAGCAGGACCCAGCCTGGGCGAAGCGGTGACGTCATGGAGACACCTCTTGGGGAAATGCGAGGCACTGCGGGGATGGCCGTCTTGCACCTGCACGCAGGCATACGCCTGTCATGGCGTTCCCGATTCGAGATGGTTGCCAGATGAATGCCAAAGGACGGGCAATGCATCGGTTGCTTGTTTTTTGGGCGGGAAATGGTCCTGGCCTTGCGGGCGCGCGGCGCCCCGGCGCACGACATGAATTGTCTTTCATTGCGGACGCGGCGGGAGTTCCACCTTCCGCCACCGCACTCCCGGCCGGGGTAGGGTGGGAGGCCACAGGAGGTCGCGGTGGGAGGGAAACTGAGTCCGGGCATCTACCGGGTCCACAAGCCGGTGGGCGCCACGAGCTTCTCGGTGGTGCAGCGGTTCATGGAGGAGGCGAAGGCCGCGCAGCCGGGCAAGCGGATACCGGTGTGCCACGGCGGGACGTTGGACCCCTTCGCGGAAGGGCTGCTGCTGGTGCTGGTGGGGCAGGCGCCGCGCCTGTTCGAGCTGCTGCACGCCGTGCCCAAGGTCTACGAGGCGGAGGTCGTCTGGGGCACGGAGACGGACACGGGAGACCTGCACGGCCGGCCCGTCCTCCAGGGAGACACGGCGGCGCTGACGCCCGGGGCCCTGGACGCGGCGCTGGCGTCCTTCGTGGGCTGGCGGGAGCAGGTGCCTCCGGCCACCAGCGCGAAGAAGGTGGGGGGCGAGCCCGCCTACCGGAAGGCGCATCGGGGAGAAGCCGTGGAGCTGCCGCCCTCGCGCGTGTACCTGCACGCCGCGCGCTGGCTGTCCCATGACCTGCCGCGCGCCAGCCGCCTGTGGCTGAGCTGTCGTGGGGGCTACTACGTGCGCTCGCTGGCCCGCGACGTGGGGCGCGCGCTGGGCTGCGGGGCGCACCTGTCCACCCTGCGGCGCACGGCGATTGGTCCGTGGGAGGACCCGGGGCTGGGGCAACGGGTGTGGCTGCACGGACGCGACCTGTTGCCCTGGGCCCGCGTGCGGACGCTCACGGACGCGGAGGTGGGCGAGCTGCGCCGCGAGCGCCCCGTCCCAGCGAGCGGCCTCCAGCCGGCGGATTGGACGCTGCCCCCTGGCTTCCCGGATCCGGAGGCCCCCATTCGGGGCTTCCACCAGGGGCGCTTCGCCTTCCTGCTACGGGAGCGCGACGGCGCGCTGTGGAGCGAGCTGGAGCTGCGGGGAGGGCTGTAGGCCCGCGCGCGGGAAGCCCGCCCCGCCGTTGCCAAGGTGTCACGTGCCCCGCCTGGGATGGGCCACCGGTGACAAGAGTCACCACCTGGGAGCCATCCCGGTGATGACGGTTGTCACCGGTGATGACAGTTGTCACCACCCCGCACAGCCCCCTGAACAGGGCCCCCGAATCCATAACCCACTGAAAAGACTTGGGACGCTCAGGTGCGCCCACCGGGACCGGTGTGTGGCACGCCACGCGCAATAGGACAGGACATCACGCTCCAGCACGGAGCGGGGCTCGAAGCACGGGGGCCGGCCGGGGGCGGCGCTGGGGGCGAACCTCCCGAGCGAACGAGTCAGTCGGACCTGGAGGACTTGAAGGTGCGAGCGGAAGCCGGTTCGGGGGAACCGGGATGCGACCGGGGGGACGCGACGCTCACGCCCACGAGGCAGCCGGGAACGACGGTGAAGTGACCTGAAGGGCTCATGGCGTGGGGGGAACCCCAGCCGGGGGGCTGGGATGCGACGGGGGTCGCACCCTTCCGCGCCATGAGTCCGCCAGGACGAGCACCTGGATGCCGAAAAGGCCCGAGGGCCTCGGACCGTTGGGGGACGGTCCGAGGCTCCTTCTTTTGCGGGCTACGGCCGCGTCTTCGTCTTCTTCAGCGAGTCCTTCGCCTGCTGAGCCACGTGGTCCGCGGTGAAGCCGAACTTCTGCTGCAGCGCCTTGATGGGCGCGGAGGCGCCGAAGCTGCGCATGGCGACGATGTTGCCGTCATGCCCCACGAAGCGCTCCCAGCCGAAGGCGGCGCCCTTCTCCACCGCGACGCGGGCGCGCACGGACGGAGGCAGCACGCTGTCCCGGTACTCCTGGGACTGCGCCTCGAACAGCTCCCACGACGGCAGGCTGACCACGCGCGAAGGGATGCCGTCCGCCTTGAGCTTCTCCTGGGCGTCCAGGCACAGCGACACCTCGCTGCCGGTGCCGATGAGGATGACCTCCGGCTTGCCGCCCTCCGCCTCGGACAGCACGTAGCCGCCGCGAGCCACGCCGGACGCCGCGCCGAACTTGCTGCGGTCCAGCGTGGGCACGGGCTGGCGCGTGAGCACCAGCACCACCGGGTGCTTGCGCTGCTGGGCAATCACCCGCCACGACTCGACCACCTCGTTGGCGTCACCGGGGCGCAGCACGATGATGCCGGGAATCGCGCGCAGCGACGCCAGCTGCTCCACCGGCTGGTGCGTGGGGCCGTCCTCGCCCACGCCAATGGAGTCGTGGGTGAAGATGTGGATGGCGGGCAGCTCCATCAGCGCGGACAGGCGGATGGCGGGGCGCTCGTAGTCACTGAAGATGAGGAACGTGGCGCCGTAGCCGCGCAGCTTGCTCAGGCACAGGCCGTTGACGATGGAGCCCATCGCGTGCTCGCGCACGCCGAAGTGGATGTTGCGCCCCGCGTACTCGCCCGGCTTCATCGCCTCCCCACCGGTGATGTACGTCTTCGTGGACGGGTTGAGGTCCGCCGAGCCGCCCACCAGCCACGGGTAGTGCTTGGCGATGGCGTTGAGCACCTTGCCGCTGGAGTCGCGCGTGGCCAGTCCCTTGGCGTCGGCGGGGAACGTCGGCAGCTCCGCGTCCCAGCCCTGGGGCGCGTCGCGGCGCTGCATGCGCTCCAGCTGGTCGGCCAGCTCGGGGAACTGCTTGCGGTACTCGGCGAACTTCTGCTCCCACGCCGTGCGCAGCTGCTTGCCGCGTGCGCCCATGCGCTCCTGGAAGCGCTCGCGCACGCCGTCGGGGACCAGGAACTTCTCGTCCTCGGGCCAGCCGTAGAAGCGCTTGGTGCCCTTGATTTCCTCGTCGCCCAGCGGCTCGCCGTGGGCCTTGGAGGAGCCCTGGAGCTTGGGCGCGCCGTAGGCAATCTGGGTGGTGACGATGATGAGCGTGGGCTTGCCACGCGCCGTCTTGAAGGTGCGCAGCGCCTCACCCATGGCGTTCAAGTCGTTGGCGTCCGGCACGCGCAGCACGCGCCAGCCGTAGGCCTCGAAGCGCCGGCCCACGTCCTCGGTGAAGGCCAGGTCGGTGCTGCCGTCGATGGAGATGTGGTTGCTGTCGTAGATCCAGCACAGGTTGGGCAGCTGGAGGTGGCCGGCGATGGACGCCGCCTCGGACGCCACGCCCTCCATCAGGTCGCCGTCGCCGCAGATGGCGTAGACGTCGTAGCCGAACATCTCGAAGCCGGGGCGGTTGTAGTAGCTCGCGAGCCAGCGGCTGGCCATGGCCATGCCCACGCTGTTGGACACGCCCTGGCCCAGGGGGCCGGTGGTCGTCTCCACGCCGCTGGTCCACCGGTACTCGGGGTGGCCCGGGGTGGACGAGTCGAGCTGCCGGAACTTCTTGATGTCCTCGAGCGACACGGTGGGCGCGTCCTCGACGGTGTACTCCCGCGTGACGCGCTTCACCCCGGCCAGGTGGAGCAGCGCGTACAGCAGCATGGAGGCGTGGCCGTTGGACAGGATGAACCTGTCCCGGTCCGGCCAGATGGGGTGGGACGGGTCATACCGGAGCTCCTGCTGCCAGAGCTGGTACGCCACGGGGGCCAGGGACATGGGTGCCCCCGGGTGGCCCGAGTGGGCCTGCTGTACCGCATCCATGGCGAGGGTGCGGATGGTGTTGATGGCCAGCACGTCCTGCTTGTCGGTTGTCATGGTGTCCTCGCGGTCCCGCTCGCGTGCGCGCGCACCATGCCGCAAGTGACGCTCCAGGTGCTGCACCAAATGCGCTGGGGCTCGCCCGGCCGTCCGCCAGTCCACGGGCGCACCCGGAATTCCTGCCCTGGGGGGCACGGGAATGAATCCCGCGCGCCCTACGGACCCGCCTCAGCGCCGCGCCGCCGCGCCCCTCACGGTCCGTCCGCGCGTCAGGTGCGTGACGGCTTCACCCAGGCCCTCCACCGTCAGGGCGAACATGGGGAACACGCGGGCAATCACGGAGATGGTCCCCGAGCGCCACGTGCCCATGGGCTCTGGGTTGAGCCACACGTTGCGCTCGAAGTGTTGCGCCAGCTGCATCAGCCACGTCAGCCCTTCCAGCCCGTCCGTCTTGTAGTGCCCCTGCGCGTCGGTGCGGATGGACAGCTCGTAGGGCGCCATGGAGGCGTCCCCCACCATCACCAGCTTGTGGTGCCGTCCCACCTGGGCCACCAGCTCCGGCACCGTGATTCCGCCCGTGAGCTGCGGCGTGGCGTAGAGCTTTCCGTAGACGCAGTTGTGGAAGTAGTAGGTGCGCAGCTCCTTGAAGTGCGTCGCCTGGCTGGCCACGCTGAACAGCCGGCTCACCAGCGCCGCGTACGGGTCCATGGAGCCGCCCACGTCCATGGCCAGCACCACGCGCGTGTTGGGGCGTCGCGGCGGCCGTGTCACCACCTCCAGCTCACCGGCGTTGCGCGCGGTCGCGGCGATGGACTCGTCCACGTCCAGCTCGTCCGGCGCGCCGTCCCGGGCGAAGGCGCGCAGCTTGCGCAGCGCCACCGCCATCTGCCGCGTGTCCAGCACCACGTCGTCGCGATAGCCGGCGTACTTCCGGGCCCCGGCCTGCATCAGCGCGCGTCCCTGGCGGTTGCCCGCGCCGCCGCCCACGCGGATGCCCTCGCGGCCAAAGCCGTTGTTGCCGAAGGGCGACGTGCCGCCAGTGCCCACCCAGCGGTTGCCACCGTCGTGGCGTTCCTTCTGCTCCTTCAGGCGCTCCTCGAAGAGCCGGCGAATCTCCTCCGGGTCCAGCTGCTCCAGCAGCGCGACCTCCTCGGGGCTCAGGTCGGGCCGCTCGCGGGCCTCCTCCAGCCAGTGGAGCAGCTCCTGCGTCAGCTCCAGGCTCGCCGACTCCACGCCCTGGAAGTGGGCGAGGAAGGCCTGGTCGAACGCATCCAGCTGCGTCTCCGAGTGCACGAGCAGCGCCCGGGCCACATGGTAGAAGCCGTCCAGGTGGCTGTCGTGCAGGCCCGCTCGCAGCGCGCCAGCCAGCGCCAGCGCCTCCTGGGCGCCGACCTTCAGCCCGCGCCGGCGCAGCTCGTAGAAGAAGGGCAGGAACATGGCAGCGCCTCATCAGGCCCGGGGACGGCGCCCGCGCCCGAAGGCCTCCGCCACGGAGACCAGGTCCTGCTCCTTCTTCAGCAGCGCGCCCAGGAAGGGGAGCTGTTCATCCAGCTTGAGGTCGTTGACGCCCTGGGCCTTGAGCACGGCAATCCAGTCGATGAGCTCACTGGTGGAGGGCTTCTTGCGCAGGCGGGTGAAGCTGCGCAGCTCGTAGAAGACCTTCAGCGCCTGCTCGGACAGCGCGCTGTCCAGGCCCGGGTGGTGCACGTCGACGATACGGCGCATCAGCTCCGCGTCCGGGAAGTCGATGAAGTGGAACACGCACCGGCGCAGGAAGGCGTCGGGCAGCTCCTTCTCGTTGTTGGATGTAATCACCACCACGGGGCGGTGTTTCGCCACCACCTCGTCACCCGTCTCGGTGACGCGGAAGCGCATCCGGTCCAGCTCGTGGAGCAGGTCGTTGGGGAACTCCAGGTCCGCCTTGTCCACCTCGTCGATGAGCAGCACCACGCGCTCGGGGGAGGAGAAGGCCTCGCCCAGCGGCCCCTGGCGGATGTACTTGCGGATGTCTCGCACGTCCCCGTCGTTGAAGCGCGAGTCATACAGGCGCTGCACGGTGTCGTAGACGTAGAGGCCGTCCTGCGCGCGGGTGGTGCTCTTCACGTGCCAGGTGATGAGCCGGTGCCCCAGGGCCTCGGCGATGGCCTCCGCCAGCAGCGTCTTGCCGGTGCCGGGCTCGCCCTTCACCAGCAGGGGGCGCTGGAGGGTGAGCGCGCAGTTGACCGCGGCCTGGAGGCTCTCGTGGGTCAGGTAGGTGTCGGTGCCTTTGAAGCGGACGGGAGTGGGCGCCTGGCTCATGCCCCATCCCTTTAACATCCGCCGCGGTGTCTGGGGGGCTCACGTACCCGGGGCTCCGGGAACGTCAGACCCGAACGGCAAGCTCGTTCGTATGTCTCGGGCAGAAGCAGCCGGGCGGACTCGCGGAGAGGAGACCCGCGGGGTTGGCCGGCATTCACGTCCGTCACTTGCTTCGAGGGAGGCGCCATGGGTCACCTGTTTGTTCCAGCACTGTTGCTCGTGGGGGCCTGCTCCCTGGCGGCGCGCACCTGCGGGACGGCCGCCGTCAGCCGGCCGCCCGAGCTCCAGCGGGAGGCCCCGGAGCGCGCCCTCCCTCGGGCCGAGCCGCCAGCCACCGTCAGCGTCCGGGGGTAGGCGCTGCGCTGGCGGGAGGGGCCGACCTCACGGGATGTATGGCTTCGCCCGCCGGTCAACGATTGGTGCGAGCCAAGCACAGGTTTTCACACCGGTTTCCCGGGGCCCGGTGTATTCTCCCGAGCAATGTCCATTGCGAATGCTCTTGGCGAAGTCTTCCGGCGCGAACTCGATGCGCAGTTGGTCCCGTTGCAGCAGGCGGTCCGGCGCATGGAGGAAGGCCTGGAGGCCCTGGAGTTGCTGCGTGAGGTGACGCACCGGTTGGCGCCGCTGACCAGCCGTCTCGGCGCCATGGCGGGAGTGCGGACGCCCACGGAGCTGCCCGCGTCCACGCGCGGAGGCCGCAAGCAGGTGGTCGCGGCGCCAAGGGGGCGCGCAGCCGTGGGCCGGCCCGTGGCCGCGAAGCCGGTCGTCAGTCAGGCGCGCGCGGAGGAGGGCACCCGGGCGTGCGCCGTCATCGGCTGTGAGCGCCCCAGCCGTTCCAAGGGGTACTGCTCGGCGCACTACCAGAAGCTGCGGTTGCTGATGCGGACCAACCGTCGCCCGTCGGCGTGGAAGGACGACGCGCTTCCGCAATCGGTGGAGGACGTGACGCTGCCGCGTGGCCGCGCCGCCAGCAAGGCGCTGCGTGAGGGGGCGCCAGGAAGAAGGCCCCGGCTCCCGTGGCGCCGCCGCCGCTCGCCGAGGAGAAGGCGCCGGCCGCCGCGAAGAAGTCAGCGGGTCGGAAGGCCGCGGGCGCGAAGAAGGCCGCACGGGCGAAGAAGGCCCCGGCCGCCGCGAAGAAGTCGGTGGCCAAGAAGGCGCCGGCCGCGAAGAAGGCCGCGGCCAAGGGTGGGCGCCAGGTCAAGACCACCAAGGCGAAGGCTGGAGCCGGCAAGCGCAAGAAGGGCCGCTCTTCCTCCCAGGGCTCGCTGTTCTGATTCGAGCGCCGCGCTCCGCGGATTCCCTCGGGCCTCCGGGCCCGAGCCGCTCAAGTGGAATCCAGGAAGCGCGGTGAGCAGGCCGGACGAGCGACCGGTTCCCGGACATCCCCTTCGAGTCTCCGTTGACAGTGGCGGGGCGGGGATGGGATTCGGCCCGGCATGAGCGAGCAAGGTTATCCGGTCACCGTGGCGGTGCGTCGTCCCGACGGGCGGGTGGAGCAGGTGCGTGTGGGCACGGCGTTCAAGAGCGGCGAGGGCTTCACGCTGACGCTGGGAGAGATGTCCATCGGCGGCACGCCGGACGCGGCGGCCCCGGCGGCGCGGCGTTCAGCGCCCGCGAGCAGCGGTGGCGGTGGTGGTGGTGATGGAATGGTCTTCCCCAACTACGGCCGCAGCAAGGGCGGACCCATTGTCGGCGCCAGCATGGGCGACCTGGAGTTCTACGCCAACGGCGCGCGCCGCACGCTGAATGACGCGAGCAAGTCGCGCTGGCACGACAAGGAGCGCCAGCTGCTCGCCGCCATCGAGGCGGAAATCGCGCGGCAGCGGGGCGGCGACGCGGGTGGTGGCGGCGACGGTGGCTATGGCAGCCAGGGCGGCTATGGCAACCAGGGCGGCTACGGTGGTGGCCGGGGCGGTGGCGGCTTCGGAGGCGGAAGCTACGGCGGCGACGACATCCCTCCACCGAACGACGACGACAACATCCCGTTCTGAGCCGCGCCAGGTCGGTGAGTGGCCGCCCCTAATGGGTGGGCGGCCTTCCCGATGTGTTGATTTCAGCACAGCTGTCTCATCTGCCCTTCAATCCAGATACTCTCAGTGAGAGGCTCGGCGCCCGGCTTCGTCGCATGGGTCATCAATCACTCATGCGCGCAGCAGCCCTTTTCACAGTGCAGTGAAGTCATTGGCGACACCCGGGGTGACATGCTCAGTCACTGAGAGGAAATTCTCATGACGGAGTGCTTCATCCGCAACGGTTGCTGCTTCATTTGTGAAGCACTGGAAATCTCCAGTAATCCCGGTGGTTTCGTCGCGCCGGTGGCTGGAAGATGATTCACGGATGAATCGGTCCTGTTCGCCAGTGGCAGTTGTTTCAATGACTTCGTATATGGCCTGAATCCTGCTCAATCCCCCGTTGCCAGGGAATCCCTCCCATATGGCGAGGCTGTGAAAAAACGGGGCCATTAAATGACACCCAATGTCTGTGTCGTCGGAGCCGGTGCCTTCGTTCCTTCACGCGTGGTGAGCAACGAGCGGATCGCCAGGGCCATCCCAGGGTGGCCGGCGGAGCGCATCGAGGAGAAGGTCGGCATCCGGGAGCGCCGCTTCCTCTGGGACATCGACGAGGCCACGGGCCGGGCGATTCCGCCGCCCGAGAATGACGGGCACGTCTACCCGGCCAACAACACGGACATGTGCGAGGTGGCGCTCCAGAAGGCGCTCGCCCAGGCGGGTGTGGATGCCAAGGAGTTGGACGCGCTCTTCGTGGTGACGTGTACGCCGGACGCGCCGCATTTCAACCACGACGCCATGGAGCTGCACCGGCGGCTGGAGCTGCGCGAGGACGCGTTCGGGCTCGTGGTGGACGACGGCTGCGGTGGCACGCCGTACGTGTTGGACATGGTGAAGAAGATGATGGACGGAGGGCGCTTCCGCACGGTGGCGGTGGTGGCCTCTGCCTTCACGTCTCCGCTGGTGAACCGGGAGGTCTACACGGACGAGCTGCCGCCCGGGCCGGGCCGCTCGAAGACGCTGCAGGGCTACCTCTCCATGTATGTCTTCGGCGACGGCGCGGGCGCGGTGGTGCTCCAGTCGAAGCCAGGAGAGTCGGGGGCGGAGGGTATCCTGGCGTCCTTCTCCGGCAACGCGTACGGAGACCTGGTCATCCGCAAGGGTGGCGGCTTGTTGAAGCTGCCGTATCAGCCGGGGCGGATGCGCCCGGCGGACATGGCCTTCGTGGTGGATGGCTTCCGCGTGGCGCGCAGCTATCCGGAGTACATGCAGAAGTGCCTCGACGCCGTCCTCGGGCCGCGTCCGGAGCTGCGTTCGAAGGTGGAGCGGTACTACTTCCACCAGCCGAACAAGCGGGTGATGGACGCCTTCGTGGAACGGGCGGGACTGCCGCGTGAGGCGGTGGCGTGCAACGTGGACCGCTACGGCAACACGTCGGCGGCGGGGATGCTCATCCTTCTGGCTGAGGACTTGGAAGCAGGACGCGTGCGTCTGGGAAGTGGTGACCTGGTGGTGGTGGCAGCGGTAGGCGCGAACGTCCATTACGGCGCGCAACTCGTGAGGTTGTAATGAACAAGATGGATCCAAATATCGCCAAGGAGTTGGACGCGCGATTGGCGCTGGCGACGAAAGACGACACGGCCCGTGGGCTCTTCTTCAATGGCGTGGTGTCCGCCGTTCGCACGATGGGAGGGGACGCGGCGGTGGAGCGCTGTCTGGCGGCCAGTGGCGAGACGCGCTTCATCGACTTCTTCAACTACCCGGTGGCTGCCTTCCTGCGGATGTCCTTCACGGCGGCGCAGGTGATGGGCCCGGAGCACGGCGGCTTCGACGGAGCGCTGCGGCGCATGGGCGTGGTGGCCACGACGGACTTCCTGTCTTCGGCGGCGGGCAAGACGCTGTTGCTGCTGGCGTCGGACAGTCCGAAGCGGCTTGTGGGCAACCTGCACTCGGGTTACCGCGCGGCGGTCAGCTACGGCGAGCGCGCGGTGAAGTGGACGGGCGACACCAGCGGCATCTTCACGATGAAGCGGGACTTCATGCCGCCCGCCTACCACGAGGGCACGCTCCAGGCCGTCATCGAGGCAGTCGGCGGCAAGCAGGTCCAGGTGCACGGCCGGCAGACGGGGCCGCTCGACACCGAATACACGCTGTCGTGGCAGTAGCCCTGGCGCGGGGCGCGTCGAAGGGTGCAAGCGGAGGGCTGAAAAGCCCCTCACGGTCTGGAGGGAGATACGCCATGTCGCGAAAGCTCGGCGGTACGGTGGGGATGTTGGGTGTCCTGTTGCTGTCGGCGCAGGCGGGGGCCAATGAGGTGGTGATGCAGTTCCGCACGCAGGAGGACCCGGCGAGCCCCGCGGACCCGGCGGTGTGCGCGGCGGCGCCCTTCGAGGTGAACGTGAAGCTGGGCGGGAGTGTGTATGTGCCAGAGCACAATCCCAAGGACGGCAAGGTGGTGGACGGGGGAGGCCGGCGCGTGGGCTCGGCGACGGCGTGCGTCCAGGTGACGGACAGCGCCTTTCCCGCCGGGCAGCAGCTGAATGTCTACATGCGCTACAACCTGCCGGAGGGGCGCTTCACGGCGCGGGGGACGTGCACGCTGGTGAGCAACGACGTGCCAGTGGCGGGGCTGGTCCTGGCTGGCTGCGCGATGCGACTGGTGGACGTGCCCAAGGGCTTCGTGGGTGGCTCGGTGTCGAGCACCAGCGTCTTCAATCCCCGAAAGCTGCCGGGCTACGCCACGGGTTCGTATTACACGCTCTACGCCTACCGTGATGGCCACCAGCGTGACGCGAGCAAGGTGACGAAAGCGCAGGAGACCGAGGCCGCAGCGAAAGCGCGGCAGTAGCCGCCCCTCGGCCGCACGGGAATCACGGGACTGGGCAGGGGCAAGCGCTGGACAGCGGTTTGCCCAGACACAGGAGGGTGCTGTAGACGGCGCCACCCTGTGTTCATTGCTCAGGCCCGATGAGCAAACGTGGCGGTCCTGCGGCAGGCTCGGCCATCCCCACGTCGGCCTGTCGGGCATGGCATTCCCCGCGTCGGGCCAACGGGCGATGATGCGCTCATGGACCGCAAGCGGATGGAGTTCTACACGGCACTCGGGTACCGGGCTCCTTCAGCCGTGGCAACGGCCCAGACGACGTCCGGAGTCGCGAGCGCCGACGTATCGGAGTTGCCGCCGCTCGGTCCAGACGACCTGGGCGCGCTGCGCGAGCGCTTCCTGCGCGAGCCGGAAGAGGTCCTGAGCCTCATCCGCCAGGACTTGGACGCGCCCGTTTCAGAGGGAGCCCTGGTGCACGTGCTCCAGGAACTGGAGCAATCCTTGCGCGAGCCCGAAGCCGCGCTCCAAGCCCTGCGGCAACCGGCATTCCAGGCACGGGCTTCGGCGTCACTGCCGCCGGACTTCACCTTCCCGCTGATGACGAATGAAATCCCCATCGACTCCTCGCGAACCCGCTTTGAGCCAGTGGCGGACCTGCGCGGATGGCTCCTGTTCAGCGGTCGCGCCTGGCTTCACGGCGGCTGGCACCGGGCGGAGTTCCGTCGGCACGACGATGCGCATCACGTCACCCGTTTCCGCTACGAACTCCGCGAGCCCGCGCCGGGACGGCCGGTGGAGGTCGCGTTGTTCGGAGGCTTCGGCACGGGCGAGTACCCGGCGCGCTATGTGGCCCGTCAGCTCATCATGCGAGGCGAGCGGCTGGAGTACGCGGTGCACCTCGGAGGCGTGTACTACGCGGGCCGTCGGGGCGAATTCGACGCGCACGTGGCCGAGCCACTCGAACCGCTGCTGCCAGTCACAACGCTGATGACGTTGAACGCGGGCCCGGAGATGCGTTCCGGAGGCACACCCTTCTACCGCTACCTGGACGAGCGGCGGGGTGCCTCACGAGCGAAGCAAGTCCAGGAGGGAAGCTACTTCTGCCTGGCCTCGGAGCGCTTCCAACTCATCGGTCTGGACACCGCGTACTTCGAGCCAGGACGGCACCAGGAGCCCGCGCTCCTGAGTTGGCTGGAGTCCGTGCTGAAGGAGGGCCGCCAGCGAGGCGCAACGAACATCCTCCTGAGCCACGATGCGCCCTACCGGTACGGAGAAGCAAGGCACGCCGGTTTGCTGGAAGACCTCCGGGAACTGGCGATCGAGCGCGCACAGGTCGACCTGTGGTTCTGGGGCGCCACGCCCTACGGAGCACTGTTCGACCGGAGCGCTGCGCTCCCGTTCCTGGGAGGAAGCCTGGGGCACGCGGGTCTCCCGGTGCGAGCGGTGACGCCGGGCCTGAAGTCTCCAGCACCCGTGCGTTTCCTGGAGTCGCACCCACGCTTCCCCGAGTGGACGGACCTGAGGCCCGAGCTGGGTAACAACGGCTATGGCTCGCTGCTGCTGCACGAGGACGGCACGTTGGGCCTCCAGCTCCTGGACTGGCGGGGCAACGTTCGCTGCACGGCCCAACTGGCCCGCGAGGGGGACGGCCCGCTGACGTACCAGCACCTCGATACGTCCGAATCGGAGCCGTGAGCGCGCGGGCGCGGCGTCACAGCCAGACGCGCGTGTACCAAGGCGGTCGGGAAGGCACGCTCCTGCTCCGAGCCGGGTCGGCAGGGCGCGGCACGGTGACGTATCGGAGCCGGTATCCGTGAGGCAGCGTCTTCCAGTACGTCACCTGCCATGGCGTCAGCACCTCGCCGTGTTTCGACTCGCCCACCGGCTGATGCACATCGCCGAGTGACTCATGGAAGTGGAACTCTGCGTCCGCGGCTTCAAGGCTCGCGGCCTCGATGACCCAGGCGTCCTGGGCCTCGTCGGCGGAGGGCTCCTGCCCCGCGTTGACGAACCGGCTCCAATCGGGCCTGGCGTGGTGCTCCCAGATGGCGCCGCCGGCATCCGTGAGCGAGTAGCCAAAGGGAGTTCTGGACTGCCGGGCCTCAATGGCGCTTGAAATCTCCTCGGGGGAGAACAGCTCCTGCAGTCCGTCTGGAAGCGCGTGGACGCGAATGAGTCCGCGCTCGGCGAGCAGCGACAGCCGCTCACACAGCTCCTCCCGGGACAGCCGCGGATCGTCCGCCATGTTGAGCGCGATGTGCGGGTTCGGCTCCACGAGCATGTGCAGGGGCGTGGGCAGCTCCATGGCGGCCTCCAGGAGCCAGAGGTCCAGGGTCTCCACGGACGGGCGCTCACTCGCGGGCGGTGCCATGTGTCCTCCTCACTCCAGGGGAATGCCACGCTCGCGCATGAAGATGTCCAGGGACTTCCGGGCCTTCGACTGGACCTTCTTCTTCAACAGGGGCGTCCACCCGAGCACCAGCCCGGTGGGGCCCAGCGCCTGACGGGACCAGGTCCAGAAGTCGAAGTGGTCGCGGTGCCGGACAATCTTCCCGTCGCGGAACTCGAACTCGGCATCGATGCGGTTGAGCACCTTCCTGCCGGTGCCGCTGAACGTGTAGGTCGCATCCCAGTGGGCGCGGCCCCGGTGGTCATCGGCCTGCACGTCTCGGAAGGTGACCTCCAGGTCCTTGCCGCGCTCGCAGAGCATGAGCCACATGGCACCGGGCTCCCGGCGACGGAGTCCGACGAAGGCGGCGTCGGAGAACTCCACCTCAGGGTGGTAGCAGGCGGCCATGGCCTGGGCGTCCCGGCGTTGGAACGCTGAGTAGAAGTCATTGATGAGTTGGGCGTGCGGGTGCATGGGACAGGTGTAGCAGACCTGTCCGTGAAGACGCGCCAACTGTCCGGATGGCATCGCTCGGAGGGTGAAACTGGAGGGCCGCTCGAGCGAACACTCCGCATGGCCTCCCGGCGGGAAAGGGCGTCCCGCTGGTCTGGACGGATGGCTTCAATGGGGAGCGGAGGTCCTGACGCGCGCCACGGTGGGGCTGGGCGTTGCCTTGGGACCGGCGGAGAACGGGCCCGGTGGGCCAGGGCCGTCGTGTGAACCGGTGGACCGTTGCCATGCGGAATCGGGCGGCGCTGAGGAGGCGTGCATGGCAGATTGCGGCCCATGGCTCGCGACATCGTCATCTGGCCCCATAAGGTCCTCACCTCGTCCACCAAGCCCGTGACTGACTTCGGCCCTCCGCTCGAGAAGCTCTTGGAGGAGATGGCCGAGTCCATGAAGGAAGCCGAAGGCATCGGCATCGCCGCCAACCAGGTCGGCGAATCCCTGCGCGTGGCGCTGGTGGGACGGGAGGACGGCACCTTCTTCGAAATCGTCAATCCGCA
>NZ_CP123278.1:5697500-8965000 GCF_032612255.1 Myxococcus sp. MxC21-1 | reverse complement strand
AGCTGGTTCTCCCCGAAAGATATTTAGGTATCGGCTCGGGCAATTCAATGCCGGAGGTAGAGCACTGGAACGGCTAGGGGTCTCACCAGATTACCAAACCGTACCAAACTCCGAATGCCGGCAATTGTTATCCCGGGACGCAGTCAGTGGGTGATAACGTCCATTGGCAAGAGGGGAATAACCCAGACCGACAGCTAAGGCCCCCAAATCTAGTCTAAGTGAACACTAGAAAGGATGTGGCAGGTCATTGACAACCAGGAGGTTGGCTTAGAAGCAGCCATCCTTTAAAGAAAGCGTAATAGCTCACTGGTCAAGACAGGCCGCGCCGAAAATGTAACGGGGCTCAAGACTAGTGCCGAAGCTTCGGGTCACACGTAAAGCGTGTGGCGGTAGGGGAGCGTCCCAGTTGCAGCGAAGGTCGACTGAAAAGGCGGCTGGAGCGGCTGGGAGTGCTGATGCCGAAATGAGTAGCGTTAAAGGGGGTGAGAAACCCCTCGCCGTAAGCCCAAGGTTTCCTGGGTCAAGTTAATCTTCCCAGGGTTAGTCGGAACCTAAGCCGAGGCCGAAAGGCGTAGGTGATGGAAAGCGGGTTAATATTCCTGCACCATCTTGTGAGCGTTGAACTAAGGGAGGACGGAGAAAGCTAGGCGAGCTGACCGGTGGTTGTGTCAGTCTAAAGGCGTAGGGGTGTCGCGTACGAATAAAGGCGCGGCAGCTATCCCCGAGACTCGATGGCGCCCCGTAAGGGGTAAGTCGCTGATGCTCTGCTTCCAAGAAAAGTCCCGTAGGGAGCTTACAGGGTGTCCGTACCGTAAACCGACACAGGTGGGCGAGGAGAAAATCCTAAGGCGCTTGAGAGAACTCTCCTCCAAGGAACTAGGCAAATTTCCACCGTAACTTCGGAAGAAGGTGGGCCTCTGGTAGGTGAAGGCGTACAGCCGGAGCTGAGAGAGGTTGCAGAGAAATGGCGGTAGCGACTGTTTACCAAAAACACAGGACTCTGCGAAGGCGACAAGCCGACGTATAGGGTCTGACTCCTGCCCGGTGCTGGAAGGTTAAGGGGATTCGTCAGCCGCAAGGTGAAGCGATGATCCGAAGCCCCAGTAAACGGCGGCCGTAACTATAACGGTCCTAAGGTAGCGAAATTCCTTGTCGGGTAAGTTCCGACCTGCACGAATGGAGTAACGACTTCCGCGCTGTCTCGGAGAGGGACTCAGCGAAATTGAAATAGCTGTGCCGATGCAGTTTACCCGCAGCAAGACGGAAAGACCCCGTGAACCTTTACTATAACTTGACAGTGACACTAGGGATTGACTGTGTAGGATAGGTGGGAGCCTTTGAAGCCGGGCCGCTAGGTTCGGTGGAGGCAACGGTGAAATACCACCCTGTTGATTTCTGGTGTCTAACCATGTCCCGTCAGCCGGGATTGGGACACTGTCTGGTGGGTAGTTTGACTGGGGCGGTCGCCTCCCAAAAAGTAACGGAGGCGCGCGATGGTTCCCTCAGCCCGATTGGAAACCGGGCGTCGAGTGCAATGGCATAAGGGAGCTTGACTGCGAGACGGACACGTCGAGCAGGTGCGAAAGCAGGTCATAGTGATCCGGTGGTCCTGAATGGAAGGGCCATCGCTCAACGGATAAAAGGTACTCCGGGGATAACAGGCTTATCTCCCCCAAGAGTTCACATCGACGGGGAGGTTTGGCACCTCGATGTCGGCTCATCGCATCCTGGGGCTGGAGCAGGTCCCAAGGGTTTGGCTGTTCGCCAATTAAAGCGGTACGCGAGCTGGGTTCAAAACGTCGTGAGACAGTTTGGTCCCTATCTGCTGTGGGCGTAGGATACTTGAGAGGCTCTGACCTTAGTACGAGAGGACCGGGTTGGAGGCACCGCTGGTGTACCAGTTGTCTCGCCAGAGGCATCGCTGGGTAGCCATGTGCCGATTGGATAACCGCTGAAAGCATCTAAGCGGGAAACCGACCTCAAGACCAGGTATCCCGGGCGCAAGCCCCTGAAGACCCGTCGAAGACTACGACGTTGATAGGCCGGGTGTGTAAGCGTGGTAACACGTTCAGCTAACCGGTACTAATTGGTCGTGAGGCTTACTTTCCCCATTCTCTTGCATGCCCCCTCAAGGGGAGTAAGGGACTCGGGGCCAAGGCCGAGGCTTGAGTGCTTTTGGCACTCGCCTGGAAGACTCACACTGCGCACAGCGAGACTTCGCTCAGCAATGAATTGAAACTTACCCTTTGTATGCACTGTCGCTTGTTTTCCGGTGGCTATGTCGGAGGGGTCCCACCCGTTCCCATCCCGAACACGGAAGTTAAGCCCTCCAGAGCCGATGGTACTTCGCGGGAAACCGCGCGGGAGAGTAGGTCGCTGCCGGATTCTTTGAGAAACCCCCGGTGTCCCTCGTGGACACCGGGGTTTTCTGTTTGGGGCCGTGTGGGGTTTCCGCGCGTCACCGCGGGCGCTGGGCCAGGCGCCGCATGCGCAGCCGGCGCACGCCCCCACCGCCAGCAGGGCCGCCGTCGTGGCCAGCACCAGCAGGTGCTCGGCTCGCGCCGCCCCTTTCGCGACCCCCAACTGGTTCCACAGCTGCGACGCGCATCCTCGAGTCACGCGTCGTGTTGCAGTGAACGTCCTCCGTCCGCTGCGAGTCGCTGCCTTCCGTTGCGACTGCCTTTGCTGATTTGGAGCTCCATGTGGCTGGCATCGACGCGCTCGGCTTGGTTGAGTGTGGGCTCCCCGCTGTGTTGAGAGGAGCCTCTCGAATGAAGCTGCTTCGTCCTTGCCTTGGCGCGCTGCTCGCGGCCGGCCTCTTCCTCGTACCCACGAACTCAGAGGCCGCTGTCCGTGTCGGGCTTGGGGCTGATTACTGGATTGATGACAGCGCGGTCTTCAACTTCACGCTGGGCGTTGAGACGCCGCTCGCGGGGCCGCTGTCTGTTGGGGCTCGGTTCGGTGCAATGCTCATCACCGAGGGCAATGACATCGGTGTTCCGTTGGACCTGGTCCTGCGCGCGAACCTCGGCAGGTCCGGCGTCTATATCGAAGGCATGGTCGGCCCCTGGCTCGTGTTTGGCCGTGGCGACACCTTCCGAGCGCATGCCGCGTTTGGCTTTGGCCTTCAGGGCAAGGCCGCGAGCATTGGTCTCGAGGTGGGTTACCTGGAGCCCAATCCGACCATTGGTCTGCGGCTCGGCTACAAGTTCTGAGCCTCAGTAATGCGGTGGACGCTCGTCATGACGGGCGTCCACCAGGCCAGGCTCGGCTTCCAGCTTCTGCTTGAGCCGGTCCACCTCTGCGCGCAGCTGGTCGATGACCTTCTGCTGTTCGTACAGCACGCCGCTGAGCTCCTGCAGCAGTTCCTGCTGGTGCATGTAGCGGATTTCCAGCTCGGCGATTCGCTTCTCGTCCATGGGCACCCACCCATATCCCGGCGAGGCGGCCTGCGTCCCTACCAGGTTGAACCTTGCTCCCTCCGCATGAACGTCGACGAACACATCCAGCGTGCTCGTGAGCTGCTCGCCCGGAACCAGCCCGAGATGGCCGAGTCCGCTCTCAGCGACGCCATTGATGCCGCTGTCGCCGCCGAGGACATCGTCCTGCTGACGCGGGCTCGCTTCGCTTTGGGGGAGTTGCTCTTCCATCAAGAGCGTGATGCGGAGGCGGTTCCTTACCTGCAGGCCGTCGTGCGCACCGAGCGCGTCGATGGCGCCGTGGACGTCGAGGTGAAGGCCTCCGCCCGCATGCTCCGACAGATCCGCGGCATCGAGCCTCGGGAGTAGGTCTCCGGCCCCTTCGCGTCAGGGGATGCTGCAGGACTTTCGAATCAGCTCCGGCTGGCCGGAAAAGCGCCGCTCAAGGTCCATTCGCGTGAGTCGGGCATCGTCGATGCGCCGCTCCTTGACCTGAATCGCGCAGAGGGCCGCCAGCGCCCTGGGGTCTGCCCGGTCCAGCCGGTCCGCTTGGCGCAAAGCCTCTTCCGCGGTGTCCACCTTGCCCAGCCGATGCCAGGCGAGCCCAAGCTCGAAGAAGCCCAGGCTGAGCTTCGGGTCCTCGGCCACCGCCGCGCGGAAGAGCTTCACCGCTTCGGCGTCGTGCCCTTCCCGGCTGTGCACCCGGCCTTGTTCCACCAGGAGCCTGGCATGCGGCAGGCGCCCTTCAAGCTTTCGGAGGACGGCCAGCGCCTCTTCGCCCCGCTTCGCGGCGCTCAGCAGGTGGACGTAACGCAGTCCGACCAGCGGGTCGCCGGGCGCCTTGCCATGCGCCCGCTCCATTGCCTCGGCCGCGCCCACGACGTCCCCGTCCTTCTCTTGGAGCTCCGCTCGGAGCAGGTCCGGCCGCGCGTCTCGTGGGGCCAGCGTCTCTGCGCGTGACAGGGCCGTGCTCACACACCGGCTCATCCGTTCGACGTCGCAGATTCTCGCCAGCAGGAGCTGGGTTTCGACCTCCTGGGGATTCCGGCGTTCCGCCTCCAAGGCCAGCGCATGGGCGTCATCTGGCGCCCCCTCCAGCAGCAGCGTCGCGGCCTCTCGCAGCTCCGCCGGCGTGGCCTTGGCGTCGTCCTTCAGCGGCCGCAGGAAAGGGACGCGCTGCGACACGCTCGACATGGCCCGTGCGATGGACAGCTGCTGCTCGGGCATGTTCCTGGAGATGAAAAGCGGAATGAGGTGGATGAGCGTCACCACGGTGCACACGATGAGCAGGCTCCGGGTCCCCCGGTTCAGCCTGCGGCGACGCGCTCCCTCTGCTTCCTGCACTTCCGATTCTCCTGGAGGCGCGCTCCGCCTCACCATGCATCCCGCTACTACACTGCCCGCAGTATTGGACGTAGCCCCGAGGGCAGCTCCAGGCCACAGCTCCAACACAGCTCGAAGTTGCCGGGGTTCTCTTCGCGGCACCGTGGACACTCCACCGACCGCTCGGCGTGCTCTTGATTCTCCTGGAGCTCCGCCAGGAGGCCTTTCGCGTGCTCGAGGTCTTGCGGCTCCACCCACAGCTCTATCCAGGTCTCCGCGCTCGGAATCTCGCCGCTCAACGGGGCAAGGGCTTCTCCGCGAACCTCTACCGCAACGCCCATGGCTTCCAGCGCACCCGCCAGAAGCCGTGCTTCTCCCACCGTGCGATGCACGGACAACTGCACGCGCCTCATGCTCCTGTCTTCACAGAAGCCGAGCTCGGCAGCAACCCCGGCTGCGGGCTCGCTCCCGCCCGCCCGATGGGCGGCTTGCCTGGGCGGGTGACACGAGGCGCCGGGCCCTGAGGCGCTACTGCTCTTCTTCGCGCAACTGGTGCGGCAGCACCGCGTGTGCGCGACGCGGTGCCCGGGCATGCAGCTCGGTCGTCAGCAGGCGGTCCAGCTCCTCGAGCAGGGCGTCATAGAGGGGGCCAGCGCCCTGGGCTGGAAGTCGCTCGGCCGCGACGCGCACGCGAGGGGATTCTTCGTCCTCGAACGCGAGCGTCACCGCGAGACCGTCTGGCCCACCTGCCTGCGGAACCATGACGACGGGGGCGGGGGCGCGGCTGGCTTGTTCGAAGAGCGGGCCCAGGCGCTGGATTTCCGCTCCCGTGAGGTCGCGCTCGCTGACCACCTCACCCTGCTCCAGCACCTTCAGGTGCTTCATTCCTTCCAGCCGGAGCGCCTGTGCGCCCGTGTTCGTTCGCCCACTGCGCTCGTACGTGACCGTCCTCACGCCGCGTCACCTCCTTGGGCACGAGGTAGGCACCCTTGCTCGCCGCCGCATCCGGCAAAGCCGCGGCTCGCGCATTCCGTGTCCGGCGCCGAGCGATGTCGTGTGCTTCCCGACACCGGACGAACACCTCCGCACGAGTGTTTCCACCTGGGCCGCTTCCTAGTTTCAGGCCTCCCCGGCACTTTCGCTTGGGGACTCCCGAGGTAGGTCCATGAGCAAGGACAGCGGCAAGAACCAGAACGACCAGCGCGCCAACTCCAAGAATCCCAACAACCCCGCGCACAAGGCGTCGCAGGACAACCGCTCCAACCAAATGAACCCCAATAGCCCTCGGCAGTCGGGCAACAACCCGAACGGCGGGAGCAACAACAGCGGGAACAACTCGACGGGGGGGAACCCCGCGGCGAACTCGTCCGGCTCCTCGCACAACAAGAGCTGAGCTTTGAAGGCTCCAGGCCCAGGGAGGGTCGGCCCCGGGCCTGGGGGCTCATGCTGGCGCGGTGGCCGGCCGTTCGTGCCACCGCGCCAGCATCCCACCGCGTGGTCAGCGCGCCCGGGGCTCGCACTCACCTTCGCCGCGGTAGTGCCCCAGGTTGCGCGTCAGCGCCGTGACGAAGTCGCGCAGCGTCTGCACGTTGCCCACGCCACCCGTGCCGTACTGCCCCGACGGCAGCTCCGTCAGGTCCACCGCCGCCAGTTCCTCGAGCGTCACCTCTCCGTCCGGACCCGCGATGCCCATGCTGTCCGCGGCGGCCAGCGCGTCGAAGCGCATCTTCGCGTCCGGCGACTGCAGGTCGTCGAAGAAGAGGTGGTCACCGTGGATGGTGAGCTGCACCGTCTCCTCGCCGTCCTTGGGCACCGTTACGCCCGCGCCCAGGCCCGGGCTCTCGCAGTGCTCGTAGACGGTGTTGGTGGTGAAGCCCCAGGCGAAGCGCTTGGTCTGCGCGCCCTTGGTCGCCGTGCCCTCCAGGTAGACGGAGTATCCGCCGTCCTTCATCCGCGTGACGTCCGCGGCGTCCGCGTTGCCAGCAACCGCGTTGGCGTTGGGCGCGATGGCGAAGCTGACGTGGTCCCACTCCTGGGCCGGCACGTCGCGGAACGTCTCCACCACCACCGGGCCGGGCTTGTGCACGTCGAAGACCCGCGCCTGCGTCATCTCGACGGCGGTCTCGTCGTGGTTGCCGACCTTCACCTCGCCGAGCACCACGAGGAACTTGCTGAAGCGCACCGTCCAGCCGTCCACGATGCCGTCCTCGTCACCCACGGCCGCGGGAATCTCCTTCTCGATGTAGTCCTCGCCATAGGTGGTGAACGTCACCGTGCCCGCGCCGTCGCTGCACGCCATCAGTCCCAGACAGGAAAGCCCCAGCATCCACTTCTTCATTGCGCAGCTCCTTCCACCCACGTCACGACGTAGGCAGTGGTGTCTTCCACGCCGCGCACCAGCGCGTTCTGCGCCTGGCTGTCGGCGGGGAAGGTGTAGACGCCATCCGCGTCCAAATCGGTCGCGGTGGCGAAGTCAATGCGGCCCAGCCACGTCCCCAGCTTCACGGCGATGCGCACACGGCCCGCCTCCATCCCCAGCGACTTCTCGAAGCGCACGCCCTGGATGGGCTTGGGCAGGCTCGTCAGCGCGTCGAAGCGCCGCTCGACGCCCTCCGCGTTGCGCGCCGTGCCGCGGACGCGCATCGCCTGGCCGCTCAGCACGCCCTGGGCGTCGGTGGCCTGCGTGGGGGCCGTCAGCGTCAACTCCAGGGAGCCGTACTCGCCCGTCACTGCGCTCGCGTCGCCCAGCGTGGCGCCGGTGAGCAGGTCCACGGTGTGGGTGGTCAGCATCTCGGCCAGCGCGTCGCCCGGTGAGTAGTGTCCGGGGTGCGCATGGGCCGTGCCGCCGATGAGCGTGTACCAGTCGAAGCGGCGGGCCGTCAGCGCGCGGCCTTCAAAAAAGCGCACCGGGCCCACGGAGAGGTGCGCGGACTCCACCGTCACCGTCCAGCCTCGCTCGTTGGCGCCCGTCATGGGCGTGGACGTCACCTCCACGGGAAAGGTGCGCCGCTCCGCTTCGCTGCCACAGCCGCTCAGGACCGTGGCAGAGGCGGCCAGGGCCAGCGCGCCGGTGAGGATGTGTCTGCGATTCATAGGTGGACCTCCAGGGAGAGCGAGGCCATTCGAGGCGACCCCGCGGTGAAATGTCTTGCCGGGACGAGGCTCGCCGCGGCGGCAGGGTCGAAGCGCGAGCCGTAGACGAACTCGCCATCCCTCCAGCGCGCGTCGAGCAGGTTCGAGACCTCCAGCCTCAGCCCCAGCTCGCCCCGGCGGATGGCGACGTGCGCATCCGCGAGGAACACGGTGGCGCTGCGCTCGCTGAAGGGCAGCGGGCGTGGACCGATGAAGGTGAGCCCCGTGCCCAGCGACAGCGTGCTGCCGCCGAACCCCGTCCAGGTCAGCGGGCCTTCCCAGCCCACGTCGGCGCGCGCGACGAATGGCGCGAAGTAGGGCAGCAGCGTGTCCGAGGCTCGCACGTAGGCGTGGGCGAACGTGGCGCTGACCGAGGTGACGAGCCCTGGCAGTGGACGGGCCTGGAGCGCGGCGGAGACGCCCGAGCGCAGCGTCTGGCCCGTGTACACAGTCGTGCCCACCGTGTGGTCGAAGAAGAAGTCGTTGTCCACCTGCGAGCCGAAGAGGCTGAGCTGCAGGGCCCAGTGCTCGCCGTCCTTGCGCGAGCCCAGCTCCGCGCCTCGGATGGAGACGAAGGGGGCGCGCTCGCCCTCCGAGAGGCTGCGTGCCTGCGGCGAGCGGAAGCCGTCACCGTAGCTGGCGAACAGGCGCCAGGCGTCCGCGTCATCTCCCAGCGCGTACTCCACGCCCGCCTTCGCGCCCAGGTGGACGCCGAAGGCACTGCGCGAATAGCCCTGTCCGTCGTAGTAGCGCGGGTCCCGGAAGGCGAGCGCGTCGAAGACCTCCACACCCAGCGCGTCCGCGCGCCCCCCCAACCGGAAGCTCCAGCGGCCCAGTGGCATGCGGGCCTCGGCCCAGCCCCAGACGTCCGTCTGGGTGAAGGTCGCGTCAATCTCGTCCGAGAAGAAAGTGCCGTCGGATTCGCGGTAGCGCCGCTGTGTCTGCTCCACGCTGTCTCGCCGTGCGCCCAATCCCAGCTCCAGCGCGACCGGGCGACCGAAGGCCGTCACCGACCTCCGATGCTCGGCGCGGGCGCCCAGCGTGGTGGCGTTGTTCGTCTGCTCCAGGCCGTCACCGCGCTCGTCGACACGGAAGCCCGTGAAGTTGTTGCGCAGCCGCAGGTCCGAGAGGATGCCGAAGACCTCCAGCTTCGTGCGCCCGTTCCCCGTGCGCGGCAGGTCCACGCCGAGCAGCAATTGGTGCCGTGACACCGAGCCGCCCTGCCGCCCCAGTGCGGCGGAGAAGAAGTCGCTGCGGCCCGAAAGCAGGTCGTCCTCGCGCACCACGCCCGGGGAGTCGAAGCGTGTGACGTAGCTGCCTGCGAGTGCGCGGACCGTCAGCCCATCTCCGAGTGTCGCATTGGCCTGCGCGAGGAGCGAGGCGCGGCCGTAGCCTCGCTGAGCGCCGAACCCTCTGCCTTCACCCAGCTCCACCGCGGCGAAGGTTCCCGCGTCGTCTCCCGGCCGCACCGTGGCCACGAGCCGACGCTGGCCGTACTGGCCGAGTGTCCCCAGGAGGTGGACGCCGGGCTCGGCGACGCCCAGGTCCATGCGGACCGTTCCCGCGACGGCGAAGTCACCCTGCGCGGCGCGGTAGGAGCCTTCCGTCACTTCGAGCGCCTGCACGACCTCTGGGATGACGAAGTTGATGTCCGCGTAGCCCAGCGCGTGGATGTGGCTCACCTCGTTCACTGGCAGGCCGCCGACGTCGAGTTCCACGTCCTGGCCGTGCAGCGCGTCGAAGCCTCGGAGGAAGAGCTGTTGGGCCTTGCCCTCTCCACTGTGCTGCGAGGCCACGAGGCCGGGAACGGCTCGCAGGAGGTCCACTGCGTTCCTGCGTGGCGCAGCGTCCAAGATGTCCCGGCGCAGTGTCACCTCGGACGCGCTTTGCGCGGGACGCGCGCCGCGCACCACCGTGGACTTTGACGGCGGTTCCTCGGCCTCGAGGTCGGATGCGCTGGTGAGGGATTCTTCCTGCTCCGAGGGGAGAGGATGGGAGCTTGCCTCCGACGAGGGGACGTCGGCGGTTTGGGTGATGGGGTGAGGGGAGGATGCTTCCTTGGGAAGCTGTCCGGGCTCGTTGGCTGGGGACGTGTCCGCTTCCGCCGGAGACTTCACGGACGTGATGGCGCTGGCTGCGGGTGGGGCTTGGCGCTCCGTGTTCACGAATGGCGGCACGTCGTCATGTGCGCTCGTGCCCGTGCCTGCCGCGGCACGCTCGGACGCGGGAGATGGCTCTCGTGCCGCATCTGGCGGCCGGTTCGAGGGCGACAGGGCGAGGACACACGACGACATTGCGGCAACGAGGAGCACGGGCACGTACGGACACACAGCGGCGCAGGCCCCATGCTGCGGCGTCTTGCTCACGCTCGGACTTCGCGCGGCGCACGACGCCCCAGGGAGTGACCCCACCGGGACGGGTTCAGAAGTGAGTCAGCAAGCAGGACACACGGACCCATGCGTGCTCCGCACGCGTGGCTCCTTGCGTTGGTTGCGCGAGGGTGATGACGGCTACGGGCCCTGGGGCATCGCCGTCGGGCGCACCGCGGAGCCGGGGACCCTCGTGGGGCCGCGCTGGAGCTCCGCCAGCCACGACACTTCACGCACGCGCGGCAGCTTCATCACCGCCCAGGTCAGCGCGACCGCTTGCAGGTGCTCCACGGAGCCCGTCAGGTGCTCGTGCTCGCTCTTCCGCTCACCGTCGGGGGCGGGTTCCCCCGCGCCCTCATCGCCACGGTGTGCGTGCTCGTTCCCCGCACCGTGCGCGTGGGCGCGCCCGTGCGGGTGTGAATGGGCATGGGAGTGGTGATGACCTCCATCGCCGTGCTCCACCACCGCGTGCAGCACCGGCGCCACCACGAGCCCGTACACCAGGACCATCAGTCCCAGGCTGGCCAGGTCGCGTCGGTCGTGGGGGTTCAACAAGGCCGTGGAGCCCGGGGTGAGGGGAGGGGTCGGTCGCCTCCTATCTGTCTTCATCCAGACGCGCAAGGCACCGTCCCCCCTCGGATGGGTGCCTCGCGGACACATGTCGCCTCGCTCCGTGTAGGGCGCTTGACGCAGCGCATTGGTTTCCGCTGCCCTCGCCGGCCAACGCCGCTACACTTATGCCGTGCGTTCTGAATCCGTCGCGCTCAGCCGTGTTGTCTCCGAAGCAGATGTGCCCCCGCCTCCGTCCCGCGCAGCACGCCTGCGGGCCCTGGCCACGGAGACCTTCGACGTCCTCATCATCGGGGGCGGTGTCACCGGCGCGGGCTCGGCGCGGGATGCCGCGCTCCGGGGCCTCAAGGTGGCGCTCGTCGAGCGTGACGACTTCGCCAGTGGCACCTCCAGCCGCTCGTCCCGGCTCATCCACGGCGGCCTGCGCTACCTGGAGCACGGCCACCTGGGCCTCGTCTTCGAATCCAGCATCGAGCGCCAACGCCTGCTGCGGCTCGCCCCGCACCGGTGCGCCCGCTCGCCTTCATCTGGCCCGTGTACGCGGGCGCCCGCGTGCCCCGCTGGAAGCTCAACGCGGGCCTCATGCTCTACGACGCCCTCTCCCTCTTCCGGAACGTGAAGGGCTACCGCCGGCTCAACGCCCGGCAGGTCCACGCGGCCGAGCCCGGCCTGCGCACCGACCACCTCAAGGGCGGTGCCCGCTACTACGACGCGGCCACGGACGACGCGCGCCTCACCCTGGCCAATGCCGTGGGCGCGTCCGAGGCGGGAGCCGTCGTCCTCAACCACGCGTCCGTGAAGGCGCTCGTCCTGGAGCAGGGACAAGCGCACGGCGCGACGGTGGTGGACCACCTCACCGGCGAGGAGGTCACCGTGCGCGCACGGGTCCTCGTCAACGCCACGGGCCCGTGGAGTGATGAAATCCGCCGGCTGGATGCACCGAATGGGGCGAGCCCGGCCGTGCGCGGCAGCAAGGGCGTCCACCTCGCCGTGCCGCGCGAGCGCATCAACCACCGCGACGCCTTCACGCTGCTGTCCCCCAAGGACGGCCGGGTGATGTTCGTGCTGCCCGCCGACAACTTCACCATCATTGGCACCACGGAGACGTCCACACGCGCGCACCCCGCGGAGGTCCGCGCCAGCGAGTCCGACGTGGCCTACCTGCTGGAGTCCGCCAACGCCTTCTTCCCCGAGGCGCGCCTCACTCGCGCGGACGTGGTGAGCGCGTGGGCCGGCATCCGTCCCCTGGTGGCCAGCGGCTACCACGGCACGCAGGCCGACGCGGGCAGTGCCAGCCGCGAGCACGCCATCGACGTGAGCCCCTCCGGCGTGCTCGCCATCAGCGGTGGCAAGCTCACCACCTATCGCGTCATGGCGCGCGACGTGGTGGACGCCGTGGAGCGCCGCCTGGGCCAGCCTCGTCGCCGCTCGCCCACGGATGTGTTGCCCCTGCCGGGGGAGACATCCGCGCGCTGGACGCCGAGTTCGCCGCGGCGCGCGCCGAGGTGGGAGACGACGCCACAGCCGTCCACCTGGTGCGCGCCTATGGCAGCCGCTGGCGCCGCGTGTGGGCCCTGACGCGAGAGGACGCCGCGTTGTCCCGGCCGCTCGCCGAGGGGCTTCCCTACCGGGCCGCCGAGGCCGCCTGGGGTGTCACCCACGAACTGGTGCACACCCTGTCGGACCTGCTCATCCGCCGCCTCAAGGTGGCGTTCGAGACGCGCGACCAGGGGCATGCGGCCGCGCGTGTGGCGGCCGAAGTCATGGCGCCCCGGTTGGGCTGGGACGCCGCGGAGACACAGCGGCAGCTGGATGTCTATGCCGCCGATGCGCTCCGCCTATTCGGCGTGGATCCAGCCGAGGCGTGAAAGGGCGAACGCTCCCCTGTCCGCTGCTCGCCGGGCACGTCCTGCCACGGACAGGGGCGCGAGCGGCCGATTCGCTGGCGTGGTTAACTTGCGCTCCGGGAACGGAATCAGGTGTCCTCCCGTTCATGCGCGTCCCTGGAAATTTATCAGCCGCGCCGTGACGTACGACGCCTGCTGGACGGGCACTCGAGGAGCGTGAAATGAAGCGTTGCGTCTGGCTGGGTCTGGTCGGGGGGCTGATGGCATGTGGCTCGGAGCAGGAGCCCAAGGCGTGCCCCGGTACCGAGGGGTCGTCCCAGTTGCCGGCGGTGGTGTCCGCGGCGCGAAGCGAGGCGGCCCTGACGGACGATGGCGGGGAGGACGTCATCATCGCCTTCCGGCAGCGCGTCTTCGCCTCCGCGCAGGCCAACACGGATGCTTTCGCCAACGAGGTGACGCGCGCTGGAGGCGGTGAAGCAGCGCGTCCCGTCGCTGAACATGCTGTCCGCCCGGGTGTCTCCCGAGGCGCGCGCGGCGCTCGCCCGGAATCCGGACGTGGTGTCGGTGTCGCCCAACCGTCCGGTGTACGCGCTCGGCATGTCGCGGCCACCGCTGCCCGCGCAGGCGTGGCTGGGCGCGGAGCCGCGGCCGCCCCCAACACCGTGGGCTCCGTGGGGGAGTACACCGACGGCCTGAAGATGGTGCGGGCCAACAAGGTCTGGGATTTCAACGACGACGGTGTCCTCGATGAGGGCCGGCCTTCGGGCACGGGCATCAAGGTGTGCGTCATCGACAGCGGTTGGGACAACCGCCACCCGGAGCTGCAGGCCGCCTTCATTGGAGGCAAGGACTTCATCAGCGGGTCCGCCAACTCGCTGGCCCTGGACGCGCAGGTGGACTCGAAGGGCAACGTGCTGCTGTGGGGCGGCGGACACGGCACGCACACCGCGGCCACCATCGCCGCGCAGCTGGGCGGGGGCGGCCGGGTGCGGCTGGGCGAGGACCCCAACGGCACGGTGGGCGTGGCCCCCACCGCGTCGCTGCTGATCGCTCGGGTGCTGAACGAGCGCGGCACGGGCGACACCCTGAATGTCATCGCCGCGCTCCAGTGGTGCCAGGAGCAGGGGGCGAACATCGTGTCGCTGTCGCTGGGCGCCGTGTCGAAGAACGAGGCCGAGGAGCTGGCCTTCAACCAGGCCAGGGCGAATGGCGTGCTGGCCATCGCGGCGACGGGCAACTCCGGCGCGGGCGAGGTGTCCTTCCCGGCCGGGTATGACTCCGTCGTGGGCGTGGGCGCGGTGACCTTCTCGGGGGAGTGGGCCAGCTTCTCCCAGTACGGCCAGGGCATCAACCTGGTGGCCCCCGGCGTGGGCGTGTTGAGCGCCACCATCATCGGCGGGGCGCCGTATGGCGAGGTGGCCGCGAGCGGCCAGCAGTTCGCGTCCAACCCCCTGGAGTTCTCGGCCGTGGGCGCCTATTCGGGGCGGATGGTGGACTGTGGCCTGGGCGGCAGCATCTCCGACTGTGGAGAGGCCGCCACCTGTGATGGCTTCGTCGCCTATGTCGACCGCGGCGGCGGCATCCTCTTCGAGGAGAAGGTGCGCAACGCCATCCGCGCCGGAGCGAAGGCCGTCATCATCGGCAACCACAACCCCGACGAGGGCACGGGCAACTTCACGCTCAACGGGCCGTCCAAGCTGTGGGTGCCCACCGTCTCCGTGTCCTTGGAGTCGGCCAACGTGCTCCGCGAGCTCATGGGGCAGGAGGTGACGTTGGACGTCGCCGGTCTGGACTACACGCTGCAGACGGGCACCTCCATGTCGACGCCGCACGTGGCCGGGGTGGCGGCCCTGGTGTGGAGCCTGAGTCCCCAGCAGCTCGATGCGGAGAAGGTCCGCAGAGCCCTGCTCGAGACGGCCCGGGATTTGGGGCCGGCTGGGTGGGATCCGAACTACGGCAACGGCCTGGTGGATGCGGTGGAGGCCGTCCAGCACGCAGAGGGCCAGCTGACCCCGGTGCCGTAGGTCACCGCGGCCGGCATCAGCGCAGGGTTATCAAGGGGGAGGCCACCAGGCACGCCCCCACGCGGGCTTCCAGCGCCGCCACGGCTTCCCGTGAAGGGTCGTCACACCAGTCGACGGCCCAGGTGGCGGTGGTGAGCGCGTCGTTCCGGGGCCAGGGCTCGTCGGCGCTTGGGAGGCGCGTCACCTGGAGCGTGGTGATGCCCACGAAGGCCACCGATGCCAGGGCCGCGGTCAGCATCTTCCCCCAGTGCATCCAGCTGACCTTCGGGGCGGCGGGCACCACGGGCTTTCGCAGCCGGGACTCCAACGCGGCGAAGTCCAGGGCGGTCCGCGCCGGCATGCGCCGCGCTCGCTGCGCCATCCACCCACGCTCCGCGCGCAGCCAGCTCAGCGCGTGCTGACAGGCGGGGCAGGCCTGGGTGTGAGCGCGGACCCGCGCGGCGTCCTCGGAGGAGAGTTCGTCGGCCAGCAGCGCGTCCAGTTCGGTTTCGCGACAAGCGCTCATGAGTGGCCTCCAACGTGTGCGGCCAGGTGCTCGCGCAGTTGGAGCCGTGCGCGGTGGATTTCGTTCTTCACCTTCTGGAGGGACCAGCCCATCACCGCTGAAATCTCCTCGTAGGGCAGGCCGTGGTCGATGCGCAGCAGCAACGCCGCGCGCCGGTCCTCGCGCAGCGTCCCCAGCGCGCCCGCCAGCAATCCTTCCAGTTCCCGGTCCAGGAGCAGGTCCTCCGGCGTGGGCGTGGGCAGCACCGCCTCCACCTGGCTGCCATGGACTTCATCGTCCATGTCCACGTGGACGCCCCGGTGCCGCAGCGACTCCAGGTACACGTGCCGGGCGATGCCCAGCAGCCACGCCCCCAGCCGGTCCTCGTCGCGAAGCGCGCCCAGCCGCGCATGGGCGCGGACGAAGGTCTCCTGCGTGGCTTCGTCCGCCGCGGCCTCGTCGCGCAGCAAGTCCTTCAAGAAGCGCCACACTCCCGCGGCGTGCCGTTCAAACAGCCAACGGAAGGCCGCGGGGTCACCCGTGCGCGCCCGGCGCAGCAACGTCCGCTCCCGGTCCGTGTCGGACGGGGGCGCACCTGCCAGCACCATTTTCATCGCGGAAAGGAGGGCCACGGCACCAAGGTGTCACGGGCGGCCCGGGAGTTTCACGCGCGCGTGCGTTTTTCCCGCGCCCGACTGCCTGGTGGCAGGACTGACACCCCGAACCGCAATCCCACGCACGCCGGGTGGTGGTCTTGTTGAATGACAGTCGTTGTTGGTAAGAGAACTTTCATGTCCTTGAACTCTGGCCGTGTGGATGCACCCACGGCGCACGCTCCGCGCCTGCAGGGTCACCTGCCCGTGCTGGACGGTGTGCGGGGCCTCGCCGTCCTGCTGGTGGTGTTCTTCCACACGACCCACCTGAGCGACCAGAGCGTGGCGGGACGCGTGACGTGGTGGCTGGCCGGCGCCGGATGGACGGGCGTGGACCTGTTCTTCGTCCTCTCCGGCTTCCTCATCACCGGCATCCTCTGGGAGGCGAAGGGACAGCCGTACTTCTTCCGCAACTTCTACATGCGCCGCTTCCTGCGCATCTTCCCGCTCTACTACCTGGCGTTGGCGGTGTCGTTCCTGGTGCTGCCATCACTGGCGGGCCGACTGGGCCTGGACGAGCGCATCACCACCGACGGCGCCGTCTGGTACCTGCTGTACTTCTCCAACTTCTACCAGCTGTGGGTGGACACCACGCACCCCATCCTCGGCGTGGTGTGGTCGCTGGCCATCGAAGAGCAGTTCTACATCGTCTGGCCCTTCCTCATCGCCGCGGTGTCGTACCGGGGCGCCATCCGGTTGTGCCTGGGCACCATCGCCCTGGCCATCCTGGTGCGCGTGGGGCTCACGCTGTACGGGGCCAGCATCGAGAGCACCTACGTGGTGACGTTCTGCCGCGTGGACTCGCTGGCGATGGGCGGCCTGCTCGCGATGGCGCTGCGCCACCCGGAAGGGCTGGGCCTGAAGGCGTTCCCGTGGATGCGCTGGGCGGTCTGGGCCTCGGTGCCGGTGGTGCTCGCGCTGGTGGTGCTGCCGGTGGGCCCCACCTTCGAGCTGGTGAAGCGCACGGGCGGCTACACCGCCATCGCCGTGCTCTACGCCGTGTGCGTGTACAAGGCGGTGGCCGTCTCCAAGGGCCATGTCCTGTACCGCTTCCTCACGACGCGGCTGCTGCTCACCTTCGGCAAGTACAGCTACGCCATCTACCTCATCCACTCGCCGCTGGACGCCATCCTGCGCCGCACGGTGCTGAAGACGCCGCTGAAGACGGTGGCGGGCTCGGACATGCCCATGCAGCTGGTGTTCTACGTGGTGGCCGCGGGGCTCTCGCTGGGGCTCGCGCTGGTGAGCTGGAACCTCTTCGAGAAGCACATGCTGAAGCTCAAGGACTACTTCCCCTACGGCCAGCGCCCCGCTCCGGTGCCGCTGCCGGTATCGCTGCCGGAGGACGCCCGGGCCGAACGGACCGAGGCTTCCGCCCGGGTGGCGTGACGTCCGCTGGGGTGCTCGGCGCCGTCGTCCAGCGCCGGGGCCCCCGGCGCGTCGTCAATCACGGCGCATGGAGAAGGCTTCCGCGACGCGCAGGGCCCACGTCTCCGCCGAGTCGAGCTCCGCGCGGGCGCTGGCATAACGGTCCAGTCCGGCCTCCGAGCCATCCCGCGCGAAGATGGCGTCGTGCAGCTCCTTCTGTGCGCGACTGAGCCAATGGCTCGCCTTCTGGCGAAGCTGGGCTGCCTTCTGGGGCGTGGGGGCGGCGAGCGCCGGATCCAACAACTCTTGCTCCTCGGGGTACGGGGACGTCACCTTCACGAAACCGGCCTGCGCAATCGTCGTAGTCATGCTCTGAGAATTCGCACCAAACGGCGAGCAGGCACCTGACCAGTGGGGCAGGACGGTGTGCAATGGCGTGCACTGTCCTGCCCTCCAGGGCCGGTGGGCGGGGCGCGACTTCGAGCCGAGGCAGTCGTTGCCTATCGGCTGTTGTCCCGCGAGGTGGGAGCCGGAGCTCCCGGGCGGCTACTTCCGCAGACTCGCGAGGTCGATGACGAACCGGTACTTCACGTCTCCCTTCAGCAGCCGCTCGTAGGCGTCATTCACCTGCTGGATGGAAATCAGCTCGATGTCGGAGACGATGTTGTGCTTGCCGCAGAAGTCTAGCATTTCCTGTGTTTCCTGGATACCCCCAATCATCGAGCCCGAGAAGCTCCGCCGCGTGGGGATGAGGGAGAAGGGGCGGACGTCGAGCGGCTTCTCCGGGGCGCCGACGAGGACCAGGTGGCCGTCCCGTCGCAGCAGCCGCAGGTACGCGTTGATGTCGTGCTGCGCGGAGACGGTGTCGAGGATGAAGTCGAACCTGCCCGTCTGCGCGGCCATCTCCTCCTTGTTCGAGGAGACCACGACGGCGTCGGCGCCCAGGCGCGCGGCGTCCTGCTTCTTGCGGTCGGTGTGGCTGAAGACGGTGACGTGGGCGCCCATGGCCTTGGCCAGCTTCACGCCCATGTGGCCCAGTCCGCCCAGGCCCACCACGCCCACGCGCTGACCCGGCTGCACCTTCCAGTGCCGCAGCGGCGAGTACGTGGTGATGCCGGCGCACAGCAGCGGCGCGGCGGCGGCCGGGTCCAGGTTCTCCGGAATCTTCAGCGTGAAGGCCTCGTCCACGACGATGGCCTCGCTGTAGCCGCCCTGGTTGAGCGTCTTCCCGTCCTTCGCCTTGGCGTTGTACGTCTGGACGTTGCCCTTCTCGCAGTACTGCTCCAGGCCTTCCTGGCAGCTGGGGCAGGTGCGGCAGGAGTCGACCATGCAGCCGACGCCGGCCATGTCACCGACCTTGACCTTCGTCACCTGGTCCCCCACGCGGACCACGCGGCCGATGATTTCGTGGCCTGGAACCATGGGGTACAGGGAGCCGCCCCATTCGTCGCGCGCCTGGTGCAGGTCGGAGTGGCAGACGCCGCAGTAGAGGATTTCAATCTGCACGTCGCTGGGGCCGGGCTCGCGGCGCTCGAACTGGAACGGGGCGAGGGGGGACTTGGCGTCCTGGGCGGCATAGCCGCGAACGGGAATCATGAGAGGTGCTCTCCTGGGCCTTGGGGTGTTGTTGTCACTGCTCGACGGAACGGAATATGCGTCTGCTCTCGCTCGCGCGTCACAGCTGAAATCGGGACGCGCTGATTAGAAAGTCTTCACAATGGCCTTGGCGCCGCTCAACGCCCTGAATGCCTTCCTGGACGTGGCGCGCGAGGTGACCGGCGGCACCTCGCTGAGCCGAGCAGACTACGCGGAGGGGATGTTGCGCACGCGGCCCCGCACGAGCGCCGCTTCGTCGGCGTTGCCCGTCTCGTCCAGCAGCGCGGCGGCTCGGTGGTAGAGCAGGGCGGCCTCCAGGTGGCGCAGGGCGGCGGCCTCCGCGTTGGCGGCGGAGACGAGGAAGGGGCCGCGCGGCGTGGCTCGTGGCCGTCCAGCCAGTGCTGGGCCACGACGACGGGCGCGGCGCCGCGCTGCTCCAGGGCCACGGCGAGCCGGCGGTGGAGCAGCGTGCCCAGCGCGCCGGGGACGCCCTGGCGCACCACCTCGAAGAGCAAGTCATTGGTGAAGCGCTCGCCCCTCAGAATCTGCGCGCCTTCCAGCTCCGCCACGTGCGTGACGAGCGCCAGCGGGTTCATCTCCAGCACCTCGCTGGCCAGCTCCAGCGTGAAGTCCGTCTTGGCCAGCGCCGCCAGCCGGGCCACCAGCAGCGCGGAGGGGGACAGCCGCTCCAGCCGCTGCTGGATGAGCTGCTGGCCCCGGCCGGAGGCGGGGACGTGTTCGGGCCAGCCGCGTTCCAGGCCGCCGGTCTCCAGCAGGTACTTCAGCGTCTCGGTGATGAAGAGCGGGTTGCCGCCGGTGTGCCGCGTCACGTCCTGCACCAGCTTCTCCGCGCCGGGAAGCTCCAGGCTCTGGAGCAGCGCGCCCACCGCCGAGGAGCCCAGGGGCTGCAACTCCACCAGGATGGCCAGCCCCGCGGTCACCAACTGCTGGACGAAGACGGTGGCCTGGGGCGACAGCTCATCCGTCCGGTAGGTGTCGATGAAGCGCGGGAAACGGCCGCCGGGCTCGGGCGCGTGGCGGCGCGACAGCATCAGCACCGCGAACTCCGCGGTGGCGCTGTCCATGAACTGGAGGTCGTCGGCCACCATGGCGTCCACGCTGGCCGCGAGCTGGTAGACGAGCTGGCACTGCGCTTCCAGGAAGCGGCTGCGATCGGCCTCATCCGCCATGGGCGGGGGCAGGCCTTCCTGCCCGGCCTGGTCCGGCAGCAGGCGAGCCAGCTCGCGCCGCACCCAGCGCGGCAGGTCCGGGTCGGGAACCCGGGCCAGCATCTGCCGCACCAGCCGCACGTGCGAGGCGTAGGGCACGCTCTGTTCGCCGGGCCGCGCCTCCAGCAGCAGGTAGTTACCCCGCGACGCCGCGAAGTCATGGGCCAGGCGCGTCTTGCCCACGCCCGGCTCGCCAGCGATGAAGATGGTCTGCCCCGCCTCCCAGGCGGCCTCCATCCGCGCCCACTCGCGCTCGCGGCCCACCAGGACCGGTGGCCGGAGCACGGAGAGGGGCAGCCGGCTCGTGGGTGGGGGCACCTGCCTGGGGGCGGGCGGGCCCCGCTCGATTTCGCGCGCGAGGGCCACCGTCTGCGGCAGCGGCGTGGTGTCCAGCTCCTCGCGCAGCAGGCGGCGGCACCGCTCGAAGGCGTTGAGCGCGGCCATGCGGTCGCCCGCCACGTAGTGCAGCCGCATCAGCCGGCGCCACGCTTCTTCCGAATACGGGTCCATGGCGAGGAGCTGCTCCGCGAGCGCCAGTGCACCCGTCAGGTCCCCTCGCTTCTCCCGCGACTCCGACTCCGCCACGGCGGCCCGGCGGCGAAGCTTGTCCAACCGCTCACGCGCGCCTTCCAACCATGTTTGGAATTCTGAGCAATCTTCGTATTCCAGGACACCCAGGAGAACGCCTTCCAGCGCGAGGGCTTCCGCGTATCGCCCCTCGAGCACGTGGGCCTGGAGTTCGGCGGCGTCCGAGACAACCCCCTCACACAGCGAGAGGACATCGGTGCCCTGGACCAGCTCCGCGCCGCAGGCGAGCCGCAGCCGGCGCAGCAGCTGGCGCATGTTGTTGCGCGCGGTCGCCTCCCCGGACTCCGCCCACAGGAGTCCGGCCAGACGGTACTTCGGGTGAGGGCCTTCCAATGCCAACCATGCGAGCACCGCCGCGGTCCGCCGCTCCAGCGGGATGCGTGTGTCGCCGACCCGGAGCCGGGCTTCGCCCAAGAGTTCCAGGCGAAAGCGTTGTGTATTTACCAGGCCGTCGGCTGCCATGTCCTCCGGGATTCCTCGCATGGGCGGGGCTCTAAGGTAACACGTCCGCCGAAAACCTCCGTAACGGGTAGGGATTGCCCCAGCAGTGACAATTTTTGCGTGTGGTTTTTCCGTCACACGGCAGCTCGCCGCTCTGAGCGGATGCTGATCCAGGCTTCCGGACCCGTCACACCGTGGTCACACCTGATTCGTTATTAAAAATGCCAGACATTGCCCCGGGAGGCATCCATGGGTTGTGACAGTCAGCAGACGGACACGCAGGTGGACGTCATCATCAGCGGGTGTGGTCCGGTGGGCGCGTTGACGGGCAACCTGCTGGGTCTCATGGGTGTGCGCACCTTGCTGCTGGAGCGGGACGTGGCGCCGCACGGCGAGCCCCGGGCCTTCTCGTGCGACGACGAGGGCCTGCGCATCTACCAGTCCACCGGACTGTTGGATTTGTTGCAAAGCGACATGCGGGAAAGCCGTTTCGCGGAGTACGTGGGCGGCACGGGCAAGCGCTTCGCGGAGATTCACACCGGCGAGACGGACTTCGGCTTCGGCCACACGCCGCTGTGGTTCTTCCACCAGCCGCTGCTGGAGGGCGCGCTGCGCGACGGGCTCAACCGCTTCGAGCATGTGGAGCTGCGCAAGGGCGTGAGCGTGGAGGCCGTGGTGCAGGACTCCGACGGGGTGACGGTGCGCTACCACGACTCGTTCACGGGCGAGCAGCGCTCCGTCCGCGCGAAGTACCTGCTGGCGTGTGACGGCGCGCGCAGCACCGTGCGCAAGGCGCTGGGCATCTCGATGTCGGGGCGGGCCTATGGCGAGCCCTGGCTGGCGGTGTCCGGCACCGTGGTGGAAGGGGAGGTGCCGGAAATCTGCCGCTTCGTGTGCGACCCGAAGCGTCCGGCCTTCGTGGCCACCGGCGCGGTGAACCAGATTCGCTGGGAGTTCATGATGATGCCCGGCGAGACGCGCGAGCACCTGGAGAAGTCGGAGACCATCTCCGAGCTCATCGCGCCGTACGTGGACCCCAAGCGCGTGCGCATCGAGCGTGCCTCGGTCTACACGTTCCACTGCCTCAACGCGGCGCGTTGGCGCCAGGGCAACGTCTTCCTGCTGGGCGACGCGGCGCACACCATGCCGCCCTTCATGGGCCAGGGCCTGGTGTCGGGGATGCGGGATGCATCCAACCTGGCGTGGAAGCTGAAGCGCGTGCTGCACGGGCAGTCCTCCGCGTCGCTGCTGGACACCTATGAGCAGGAGCGCCGGCCGCATGTGGAGGCGGTGCAGAAGCTGTGTGTGCGGGTGGGGCACCTGTTCCTGGCGCGCAACCCCCTGGTGGCCTCGGCGCGTGACGCGCTGCTGCGCACCCTTCAGCGCATCCCCCGGGTGCGCAAGTTCATCGAGGGCTTCGAGTTCAAGGAGGCCCCGGCGCACGCGAGCGGCTACTACTTCGGCGACAAGGGCGAGTACTTCATCCAGCCGCGCGTGAAGCTGCCGTCGGGTGAGGAGGTCCTGCTGGACGACACCCTGGGCAATGAATTCACGGTGCTGTGCCGGGGCAACGCGCCGTCGGCGGAGCTGGAGGCGGCGCGCGAGCTGGCCGAGTCGCTGGGTGGCCGCATGATGACGTTCCATCCTCCGGCGGAGGCGGTGGACGAGGCCTCGGAGGATGCACCCGCGGTGGTGGACGTCACCGGAAAGCTGGCGGACTGGTTCTCCAAGCACGCCGCGGACGTGGTGGTGCTGCGTCCGGACCGGTTCGTCTACGGCGCGGTGCGGTCGCGGCGTCTGCCGGAGCTGCGGGAGGCGCTGGGGGTGTAGGGGCAGGAGCTCCATTAGCGAGCAACTAAGTGGTTAGTTGATTTGGAACTAATCTCTTAGTAGATTGCGCGTCACGGAGGTTCGCTCGTGACTCGCAAGCCTGAGCCCGAAGTGGCTCCACGGCCGTTGACGCCGGTGGAGCTGGAGTTGATGCACATCGTCTGGCGCCTCGGTGAGGTGAGTGTGGCGGACGTGCTCGCCGCGCTGCCGCCGGAGCGCGAGCTGGCGTACACGTCCGTCTCCACGGTGCTGCGCATCCTGGAGCAGAAGGGCGTGGTGCACAGCCGCAAGCAGGGCCGTGGCCACCTGTACTCGGCGGTGTTGCCGCGCGACGCCTATGAGGCGCAGAGCGTGCGCCACCTGGTGGAGACGGTGTTCGACGGCACGCCCTCCGCGCTGGTGGCGCGGCTGGTGGAGGCAGTGCCCCTGTCCGCCTCGGACGTGGACCAGCTCCGCAAGCTGCTCGACGCGAAGGGGCGCAAGCCGTGAGCGCCGCGCTGCGTGGGCTCGCGTCGCTCTATCTGACGCAGGCGCTGCTGCTCGCCGTAGCGCCGCCGCTGGCCTGGCTGGCGCTGACGCTGCTGTCGCGGCTGGGCCGTCCCCTGTCGGCGCGGCAGTCCTTGAAGGTGGCGCGTGGCGTGTTGCTGCTCGCGCTGGTGCTGCCGTTGTTGGCCGCGGCCGTGCACGCGCTGGTGCCCACCGGGCCCCGCTTCACCTTCGAGCGTTCCGTGGCGCGCCACGCGGGACGGCTGCCCGCGCCCTTGTGGGAGCCGCGTCCGGTGGCGGAGCCTGCGCGGGCTCGGGAGTCCGCGCCCGCGCTGCCGCCCGTGCTGCCCGCGGCGGCGCTGGCGCTCTTGGTGGGAGGAGGCGCCTCCATCACACGGGCGCTGGTGCGGCATGCGCGCCTGCTGCGTCAGTTGGAGTCGCTGCCCCGCGTGCGCGGCGTGGGGCGCGTCGCTGTGGTGGTGGGGGAGGCGGGCATGCCGGCCTTCTCCGCGTGGTTTCCTCGCGCCGGGCGTCAGCCTTCCGCGTGGGTGGTGGTACCGCCCGCGCTGCTGGAGGACGCGGAGTCCTTCCGGCTGACGGTGCTTCACGAGCTTCAACACCACCGTCAGCGCGACACGCACCGGGCCTTCGCGCGGCTCGTCCTCACGGGCGCCTTCTTCTGGCATCCGGGCGCATATGCCCTGTCCCGGTGGATGGCCTCGCTCCAGGAGTTGGCGTGTGACGAAGCGCTGGTGGCCACTGGTCGGGCCCAGGCGCAGGCCTACGCGCGGTGCCTGCTCCAGGCGGCCTTGTCGGTGCGGCCCGAGTCCCCCTTCCCGCCGGTGTCACCGGCATGTCCCACCCCACCACCCGGAGAATCCAGATGCTCTTCCAGCCTCGTCCCGCCCGTGCCCAGGGTGTTTCCGCGCTCCTGGCCGCGCTGTGTCTCGTCCTGGTGCCGCTCGCGGCGCTGTCACAAGGCGCGGCGCAGGGCCGCGCGGTGACGCTCGCGGAGGCGCAGGCGCTCGCCCGGTCCAGCCAGCCGGAGGAGATTTGCCGGTGGTGGTGGACGCGCATGTGTTGGCGCGGCTCAACACGCTCACCGGTTCGGAGAAGGGCCGCGCGTTCATGAAGCGCGCGCTGGCGAACCTGGTGACGCAGCGGGAGGCGCTCTCCGCGCCGTTGCGCGCTCGGGGCCTGCCCGAGGGACTGCTGGCCGTGGCCGTCGTCGAATCCGCGGCGACGAACATGCCGGAGACGGATGGCCGGCCCTCGCTGGCGCCGGGCCTGCGCGGCGCTGGCGTGTGGATGTTCATCCCGGAGACGGCGCGGCGCTACGGGCTGGAGGTGAGCGACGCGCGGGACGAGCGGCTGGACGTGGCGCGTGAAACCGAGGCCGCCGCCTCGCTGCTGTCGGACCTGCACGCGCGCTATGGCGACTGGCGGCTGGCGCTCGCCGCGTACAACCAGGGGGCGAAGAAGGTGGATGCGGCGCTTGCTGCGGGCGGAAGCCGGGATGCCACGGTGCTTGTCGACGCTGGGCATCTCAACGACTACGCCGCCACCGTGCAGGCGGGGTTGCTCATCCTGCGCAACCCGCACCTGCTGGACTGAGGTGGGCGCGGCCTAGAAGCGGAACTGCGCCCGCACGCCGCCGGACAGCCAGGCGTGGACCGTCTTGTTGTCGATGCTCTCCGACTCCGACTCGGAGACATCACCAATGATGGGCACGTTCTTCATCTCCATGCTGGAGGTCGACGACTGGTAGACGCCGGCCGCCAGCGACAGGTAGGGCCCGATGGAGAACGTGTCGTTGATGCGATAGTCGGCGCCGGCCTGGAGGGCGGCGAACTCGATGCCGCGGACGCCCGTGCCAATGGTGGCCTCCACGCCGGCCTCGCTCGAGGATACTTTCAGGTTGAGCATCTCGTAGCCGATGCCCAGGCCCATCCAGGGCCTGAGCTTCTCTCCCGCCCGGAAGTGGTAGGACGCGTTGATGCCGAAGCGCATCTGATCGGCGGAGCAGCTGACGTCCGATTCGCAGTCCTCGGCGAGCAGCACGGGCGCGTACTGAAAGTAGGCCCCCAGGTAGACATTCGAGTTGAAGAAGTATCCCGCCTCCACCTGCAAGGGGATGGCGCTCTTGAACACCTCGCTCATCTTGGGGGTTTCGCCGAGGTCGGAGCCCGCGGCGTGCCCCAGTGGGACGCCGTAGCCCGCACGCAGTCCCAGCGCGAAGCCCCGGTCCTCCTGGGCCTGTTCGACATCGTCGGCGCTCTTGAAATTCTTGCGCCCGACGTTGCCGTCATCGCGCCAGTCCGCAGCGAAGGCGGGAGCGGACAACATGAGGGAGAGGGTCGTGAGCTTCCAGAGCGTGCGGGGAGTGGTCATGTGAGGGTATCCAGCGTGAGGAAGGATCCGCCGTTGCGGTGGATGCGCCTGCTGACGCGAGCGTGTTGGGAAAATTCAACGGTCGGCAACCCGCCGTGCAGACGAGCCTTGTCGCCCGGCCTCACGCGCCGGAGACACTTCCCAGCATCCGCAGCGCCAGCTCGGCGTGGGTCTTCGCCAGGGTCTCCACCGCGATGGGGCCGCCGGGTTCGAACCAGTGGGGGATGCGCGAGCCCATCCCCACAATCGCCGCGGCGGTGATTTGGGGATGGAGCGGGGAGAACTGCCCCTGGGCCATGCCGCGCTGGATGGCGTCCAGCAACATGGCGTTGGCCTTGTCCCGCAGCGCTTGCGCGGGCGCCGCCAGCTCCAGGCTCAGCGCGTAGAACTCCTCGTTCACCACCAACGCGAGCTGCGGATGCTCCGCGTGGACGCGCGTGTGCGCATGAACCAGCGCGCGCACCTGGTCCGCGGGCGTGGGCTTCGCGCCCCGGAACGCGGTCTCCAGCGCCTCGAAATGGGCCTCGTGGCCAATGCGCACCAGCTCCGCGAGGACGTGGTCCTTGGCCGCGAAGTGGGCGTACAGCGCGCTGGGCCGCAGCTCCAGGGCTGCCGCCGGTCCCGAATGGACGTGTCGTGATAGCCGCGGCTCGCGAAGAGCTGCAGGGCCGTCTCCAGGATGCGTCGGCGCGTGCCTTCGGGAGGGGCTGCCGCCGTGGGGGGGAGGCGGGCATCCGTGGCGCGCAGGCGAGAGCGGGGGGAGGTGCTCATGGGGTACTCTTGAAAAACGAACGTTCGTTCATGTAGCTTCGGACCTGCGGTTCGACACGCTTCCTACCTGAATCTGGGGTCCGAACATGCCGTTGCTCCAGCTCGAGGAGCTCTCCCTCTACTTCGAGGAATCGGGTGAGGGCACCCCCGTGCTGCTTCTTCACGGGCTTGGCTCCTCTGGCCGGGACTGGGAGTCCGTGGCACCCAGACTGACGGGCCGCCATCGCGTCATCGTTCCAGATGCGCGGGGGCATGGCCGCAGCGGAAAGCCACCGGGCGCCTATGGCGTGCCGCGCTTCGCTCAGGACATCGCCGGGCTGTGTGACGCGCTGGGGCTCACCGGCGTCCACGTGGTGGGCCTGTCCATGGGCGGGATGATGGGGTTCCAGCTCGCGGTGGATCGGCCAGAGCTGGTGCGCAGCCTGGTCATCGTCAACAGCGGGCCGGAGCTGGTGGCGCGCACGCTGCGCCGCAAGTTCGAGTTCGGCCTGCGCCTGACGCTGCTGAAGCTGCTGGGGCCCTCCGTGCTGGCGAAGGTCCTGGCGCCCAAGCTCTTCCCCAAGCCCGAGCAGGAAGCGCTTCGTCAGCGCGCGCTGGAGATATTCAGCGCCAACGACCCGGACGCGTACCTGCGCGCGACGAAGGGGCTGGTGGGGTGGAGCGTCATGCGGCACCTGGGCGGCATCACCTGCCCGGTGCTGGTGCTCGCGTCCGACAGGGACTACACGCCCGTGGCCACGAAGCAGGCCTATGTGGACCTGCTGCCGAACGCGCGGCTCCAGGTGTTGAGTGATTCCGGCCATGCGTCACCGCATGACCAGCCCGACAAGGTCGCCGACGCAGTGGAGGCCTTCCTGGCCGGAGTCGAGGACGCCGCGGCGGATGCGCGGCAGCCGGGCTGAGCGCGGTTCCCCCACCCCGAAGGAGTCAGCCAATGAAGCGGAACGCTGTCACGTGCTCGCGCACGGGGTTGTTGCTGCTCGCCGTCCTCACGCTCACCGCCGCGGCCCCCGCGCGCGCCGGCACCTGGGTCCATGGCGTCGAAGGGACCCGGGGCTTCCAGCTCTGGGTGCCCACGGGTTACCAGGCGGACACGCCGCTTCCCCTGGTGGTGGCGCTGCACGGCTGCTTCCAGAACCCGAGCCAGTTCGCCGGCCTCTCGCGTCTCAACGAAAAGGCGGACGCGGAGAAGTTCCTGGTGCTGTACCCGAACCAGGCGACGTTCGCGAACCCCACGCAGTGCTGGAACTTCATGCTGGTGCTCAACCAGACGCGGGGCCACGGGGAGCCGGCGCTCGTCGTGGGCATGGTGGAGCAGGTGAAGCGGCACTACGCGGTGGATGCGCGCCGCATCTACGTGGGCGGCGTCAGCTCCGGCGCGGTGCTCACGGGCACGCTGCTGGCCTGCTACTCGGACGTGTTCGCGGCGGGGATGATTGGCGCGGGCGCCATGTACAAGGCGGCCACCACGATTTCGGGCACGGGCTTCGCGATGCTCTTCGGCAGCATCTACCACCCGGATGACCGGGGCCGGGACGCGTGGGAGTGCTCGGGCCGTCCGCGTCACACGGTGCCGGTGCTCGTCGTGCACGGGACGAAGGACAGCGTCGTCAACATCGTCAACGGCCGGCAGGCGACGCGGCAGTTCCTCCAGACCAGCGACTACGGCGATGACGGGGTGGCCAACGACAGCATCCGTCCGGTGGCCACGCAGGTGACGCGGGCCCGTGTGCCCGGCGGGCGCGCGTATACGGTGGACGACTACGTCTACGGCGGCTCGCTGGTGGCGCGGCACATCGAAATCCAGGGGATGGACCACGCCTGGCCCGGCGGGGATTCGCGCTATCCCTTCGCAGACCCGTCCGGACCGGACGGCACCTCCATCATGTGGGACTTCTTCCGGCAGCACACCCGGAACTGAGGCCTCCGCGCGTCAGTGTTGGTGGCCCATGCGCACCTCGACCTCGGGGTGTGCCTGGGCGAACGCGCGCAGCTTCTTGAAGCTCACCGTGGCCCGGTCCGCGTCGTTGTTGAACGAGCCGGGCTCCACGTCGTGCTCCCAGCCCCAGCGGGTGTGGCTGATGTCCCCCGCGAGCAGCACCGGGCCCTTCGTGGAGCGCACCAGGTACGCGGTGGTGCCGGGCGTGTGGCCGGGCAGCCAGAGCGCCCACACGGAGCCGTCCCCGAAGATGTCCACCGCGCCGTCGAACAGGCCGGCGTCCTCCCTCGCGTAGGTCCACTCCGACAGCGGCGGCTTGCCGGCCAGGGCCCGGTCGCTGTTGCCCTGGACGACGAGGTTCACGAAGGCGCGGTCGGAGGCCTCACCCGGTCCGGTGTAGACGGGTGTCCCGGCGGGCACGTCCGCCATGCCGGTGATGTGGTCCAGATGCAGGTGCGTGAGGAACACGCCCGCCAGCGGCTGTTGCTGCTTCGCCAGCCACTCCCCCAGCGGCGCGTGCACCGTCATCTTCTCCATGTTCATGGCGCTAGCGACGAGCCCGCGCATCGCGGCCTTCTCCGGCGCGTCCCGCAGCGCCGTCTCCACGCCGGTGTCGACGATGAAGAGCCCCTTCTCCGGGTGGCGGAGGGCGTGGAAGAAGACCTGGACCGGTTCATCCCCGTCCTCCAGGCCCGCGCGCTTCGCGGTGGGGTGGTCCAGATTGATGAGGCCGCCGCGCTCCACGGCCCAGTCGCAGGAGACGACCGTCTCCAGCTCCACGGGGCCGGGTTGCGTCAGCATCGGTAGCAGCTCCGACGAAGGGCGCGCCTTGCCGAGCGCGGAGGGCTGCACGCCATGTGAGGTGACGGCGCAGCCCGTGAGGGCGGCGGTGGCGAGCACGGTGGCGAACGAGAGGGCAAGGGAACGGTTCCGCATGGTGGGGCTCCTGCACGTCGAGACAGGCGCAAGGTAGCGATGCAAGAATGGATGGAAAATGGCGATTCAGGCATGAGGTCATGCATTCATGGATATCTCCTGGGATGACGCGCGGCTGTTCCTCGCCATCGCGGAGACGGGCAGCTTCAGCGGGGCGGCGCGGCAGCTCCGCATCGGTCAGCCCACGGTGAGCCGGCGGCTGGCGGCGCTGGAGTACGCGGTGGGCGCCTCCCTGTTCCGCCGGGGCGTGGACGGGGCGGTGCTGACGGCGGCGGGCGAGCGACTGGTGCTACCGGCGAAGAAGATGGCGGAGTGGGCCGGAGAGCTGCACCGCGCGGCGGAGTCGTCGGACACGTCGCCTCGGGGGCTGGTGCGGGTGACGGCGGCGCCGTACCTGTGCTTCGACTTCCTCGCGCCTTTTTCGGGGGCGGTGGCGAAGAAGCACCCGGGGCTGCGCTTGGAGGTGCTCTCCGGGATTCAGTACCTGGACCTGGGGCGCGGCGAGGCGGACCTCGCGCTGCGAGCCCGGTGCCCGCCGAACGCGGACTTGAAGCGCGTGTATGGGGTGCAGATTCGCAACGCCGTCTTCGTGGCGAAGTCGCTCAAGGCGAAGCTGCCCAGGCGGCCCACGCTCCAGCAGATTCCGTGGGTGGCCTGGGCGCCGCCGTTCGATGCGACGCCGCCCAATCCCCAGTTGGAGTCCATCATCCCCGGCTTTTCGCCCGTGTTCACCGCCGACAACTACCTGGTGATGCTGGCCGCGGCCGAGGCGGGCGTCGGGGCCATGGTGCTGGGCGACCTGCGGCACCGCTTCGTGCGGGAGCGGAGCCTCGTGCCGCTCGACCTGGACCTGGGGCCCTATGCCACCAGCGAGCTGCATCTGGTCTGCGCGAAGTCCGCGCTCGACATACCGCGTGTGCGGAAGGTTTCGGAGCTGCTGGTCGAGGAGCTGGAGCAGGCGAAGAAGCGGTGACACGCCGCATCCGCCCCTCGGGTTGCGATGGCCTGCCGCGCGTGTTCACGGTAATTCAGGGGCACCGGGCATCGTCCCCAGGAGGACCTTCATCATGACTGAACGCAACGCCATTGCCGCCGGTTTCCTCACGCACGAAGTCACGAATCAGCCTCCGCTGCTTGAGTACGACGCGTGGACGACGGACACCGTGCTCCGCGAGGTGGTGGCCCGCGAAGGCGGCGGTTGGGCGGAGGCCGACCTGGCGAAGTACGGCCCCGTGGTGGGCGGGGAGATGCAGCAACTGGCGTTCCTCGCCAATGAGAACAAGCCCAAGTTCCGGCCCTTCGACCGCTATGGCAACCGCCGAGACGAGGTGGAGTTCCATCCCGCGTATCACCGGCTGATGGAGCTGGGCATGGCCCACGGCGTGTCCGGTTTCGCCTGGCGCAACGAGGACAAGCCCGGCGCCCACGTGGCGCGCATGGCCCTCTTCTATCTGCACAACCAGGCGGACCAGGGGACGAGCTGTCCGCTCACGATGACGTATGCGTCGGTGCCCGCGCTGCGCCACCAGCCGGAGGTGGCGATGGAGTGGCTGCCGCGCGTGAGCTCGGCGTCCTACGACAGCCGCTTCATCCCCGCCGCGCAGAAGTCAGGCGCCACCATTGGCATGGGCATGACGGAGAAGCAGGGTGGCTCCGACGTGCGCACCAACACCACCAAGGCGCACCGCTTGGGTGAAGGCCGCGGGCCCGGTCAGCCCTACGCGCTGGTGGGCCACAAGTGGTTCTTCTCCGCGCCCATGAGCGACGCCTTCCTGGTGCTGGCGCACGCGGAGGGGGGCCTGTCGTGCTTCCTGATGCCGCGCTTCACGCCGGACGGCGCGCTCAATGCCATCCGCGTCCAGCGGCTGAAGGACAAGCTGGGCGACTGGAGCAACGCCAGCTCGGAGGTGGAGCTGCACGGTGCCTACGCGGTGATGGTGGGCGCGGAGGGCCGCGGTGTCCCCACCATCCTGGAGATGGTCGCGCTGACGCGGCAGGACTGTATGATTGGCTCCAGCGGCCAGATGCGTCAGGCGCTGGTGCAGGCCATCCACCACACGCGCCACCGCGTGGCGTTCGGCAAGCGGCTCATTGACCAGCCGCTGATGCGCAACGTGCTGGCGGACCTGGCGCTGGAGCTGGAGGCCCATGTCGCGCTCACCGGGCGCGTCTCCCGCGCGGTGGACGCCACGCCTCGGGACGAGAAGGAGGCCGCGTTCTGCCGCATCGCCACGGCGGTGGGGAAGTACTGGGTGTGCAAGCGCACGCCATCCTTCGTCAACGAGGCGCAGGAGTGCCTGGGCGGCGCGGGCTACGTGGAGGAGACGAACCTGCCGCGCCTGTACCGGCAGGCCCCGCTCAACTCCATCTGGGAGGGCAGCGGCAACATCCAGTGCCTGGACGTGCTGCGCGCGGCGTCGCGCGAGCCGGCCAGCCGGGAAGCCCTCTTCGCCGAGCTCCTGGCCGCGCAGGGCGGGCACCCCGCCTACGACGAGGCCACCGCGCGGCTGGGCAAGGAGCTGGCGAACACGGACTCGCTGGAGGCGCGCTCGCGCACCATCGTGGAAGGGCTGGCGCTGGCGCTCCAGGCGTCGCTGCTGATTCGCGCGGGCAACACCGCCGTGTCGGATGCCTTCTGCGAGTCCCGCCTGGGCGGAGCGCATGGACAGACGTTTGGCACGCTACCGGCCCACGCGCCCATGCAGATGCTCATCGAGCGCGCCTTCTCCGAGGGCGCGAAGTGATGGGGCCCGTCGCCCAGGTGGCGCCTCGGAAGCCATCCTTCCGTTCGTGATAGGAGGACACCCCATGTCCAATCTCCAGGGAAAGACGCTGTTCATCACCGGTGCCAGCCGTGGCATCGGCAAGGCCATTGCCCTCCGCGCTGCCCGGGATGGCGCCAACATCATCATCGCCGCCAAGACGACGGAGCCGCACCCCAAGCTCCCCGGCACCATCTACACGGCGGCGGAGGAAATCGAGAAGGCCGGTGGCAAGGCGCTGCCCTGTGTCGTGGACATCCGCGACGAGCAGCAGATTGCCGCCGCCGTGGCCAAGGCGGTGGAGACCTTCGGCGGCATCGACATCCTGGTGAACAACGCCAGCGCCATCAGCCTCACGGGCACGCTCGAGACGCCGATGAAGCGCTTTGACCTGATGCACGGCATCAACACGCGTGGCACGTATGCGTGTTCGCAGGCGTGTATTCCGTACCTGAAGAAGGCCAGCAACCCGCACATCCTCAACAACTCGCCGCCGCTCAACATGGAGGCGCGCTGGTTCGCGCCCCACGTCGCGTACACCATGGCGAAGTTCGGCATGAGCATGTGCGTGCTGGGCATGGCGGAGGAGCTGCGCTCGGACGGCATCGCGGTGAACGCCATCTGGCCGCGCACCGTCATCGCCACCGCGGCGGTGCAGAACCTGCTGGGCGGGGATGAGACCATCCGCGGCTGCCGGACGCCGGAAATCATGGCGGACGCGGCCTACGCCATCCTCACCAAGCCGAGCCGCGAGTTCACCGGCAACTTCTGCATCGACGAGGAGGTCCTCCGCGGCGTGGGCGTGACGGACTTCGACAAGTACCAGATGGTGCCCGGGGCGGAGCTGCTCCCCGACTACTTCATCTGAGTCCCTGCTGCCCCACGTTCCCGCGCGCGGAGTCACTGGAGCCCGCGCGGGGGCGTGGCACGCGGACCAGGATGGACTGCGTCCTCCGTGGTGATGAGGGAGACCTCGCGGAGGGTGCTGAGGCTTGCCTTGAAGGGCGGCGGCTCGCCGTTCGAAAGCGGCTTCCCGAACCACACGCGCACCTCGCGGACCTCGGGCACGTCCACCGGCAACTCCAGCCGAACATAGAGTTCCTGGCTGCCCGAGTCCGAGTTCGTCTCGTCCAGGTAGGGACCTGAGGTCGGGTCGGGAAGCACGGGGCTCGTATTCAGGAGCTGCCAGTCATTCCCGTCCACCAAGCCCTCTACGTGGAGCACCTGGCCGGGGGCGCCCACCACCCGGGCGCCTCGGATGACGACCTGCCGGGGCCGCACCGGCTGCGGCAGGATGAGCGTGAGCTCCGTGGCCAGCGCTTGAGGGGGCCCTGGGACGTTGACGGCTTCGAGTCGGCCATCGGTGAAGGGGCAGGGGCTCACGACGTTCCGGCCGCCGCGGCAGTCCGCGCCCCGGCTGATGGGCACGCGTCCTGCGAAGGGCAGCCGGAAGGGCGGCGCGTCGTGGACGGCGAAGTAAGGGAGCGACGTGTGCACCCAGACGCGCGTGCCCGAGGAGAAGGCCTGGACGTGGGCGTGTCCATCCGTGAAGTCCTCGAGGATTTCCGGGCCCAGCCAGGGCGCCTCCTTCTCGCCGGTCCGGATGAGCCACGCACGGCCCGTGGGGCCGCGCGCCTCCACGAAGTAGCGGGGCTCGGGGATGTCCGCGACCTGCGGCATGTCATCCCACGCCAGCATGACGCCGCCTGGGGCCTCGGTGGTTCGCACGTTGCTGTTCCAGAGGCGCAGGGGCGGCGCGTCCGAGTCCCGGCTGAGTTCCATGGCAATCAGGTCCCTGCCACCGTCCGTGCGCGGCGGCAGCAGGAGCTGGAAGGCATTGGGGGCCGACCAGGGGATGGGACGCACAATCTCGTCCGCGCCGGTCTCCCTCGCAGTGAGGCGGTGGAGGAAGCGGCCGTCCGCGTCGGGTGTCACCTCGGCCCAGGGCTCGAAGCGCACGCGGGGTGGTGTGTTCGGCGGGACGGGAACGGGCAGTGGGCGAGTGAGGAGGAGCGGCCCTCCGCGCCAGGGCGAGCCATCCGCTTCCAGCGCGGTGCCGGAGAGGAACACGGGGTCATCCGGCTCCATCGCGCACGCCAGGAGCGACAGGCACAGGGGGAGCAGGGGCGTGAGGCGAAGCATGGTCAGAAGGTCCCCTTCGCGCCCAGGGTGGGTAGGATGACGGGCACGCCGATGGTGCTGACGCGCAGCTTGTCGATGGCCCCCGTGGAGGCCTCCTCGAAGCCGTACTTGCGGCTGATGACCTCACTGCGCGCGGTGACGTTGAAGACGTCCAGGTAGACGTCTAGCACGAAGTTGTTGAAGGCCCAGCTGTGGGAGGCGCGCACGTCCAGCCGGAAGAAGGGCGGCAGGCGCCCCACGGCGTCGCGGCTCACGGGCCGCCACTCCGGCGTGCCGTTCTCCGTGGTCCCCGGCTGCATGGTGCGGTAGCCGAACTGGCCGCTCTCCGGACGGCCAGTATTGAAGTGCGCCACCGCGCCCACCGTGACGAAGGGGAAGCGGTAGCTGAGCGCGGCCTTGAATGTGTGGGCCTGCTCGAAGGCGTAGGGCAGGTAGCCTTCGGCCTGGCCCACTTCCTCGCCGTTGGGGCCCATGCGCGCGTAGCGTTCGAAGCGCTGGCTCTGGTTGAAGCCGTAGGTGGCCCAGCCGAACCAGTTGCGTCCCAGCGGCCGGCGCACCATCAGCTCCACGCCGTAGGTGTGGCCGCGTCCCTGGATGTCGTCCGCCTCCAGGCCCCGGCGGCGCAGGTTGCTCAGGACGTCCTCGAAGTTGAACTCGAGCGTGCGCTGCAGCGGGTTGAAGTACGCCTCCGCGAGGATTTCCAGCTCCGGGCTCGGACGCCACTCCGCGCCCGCAGAGAACTGCATCGCGCGTTGCAGCCCCCGGTCCAGCGCGAGCATCTCTCCGGCGGGTACCGGCAGCAGCACGGTGGCGGGCTGGTGGTAGAGGCCCGCGCCCGTCTTGAGGGTGACAGTGTCCGTGAGGGCATGGCGCACCGCGAGCCGGGGCTCCACCGCGAGCATCGTGGGGCTTCCGAAGCCGTGGTAGCTGTCCACCCGCACGCCGGGCACCAGCGCCCAGCGCGCAGACGGTTTCAGCGTGAGCTGCGCGCCCACGCCCGCGAAGGTGGCGAGGATGTCGGGCCGGTTGTACGCGTCCGGGCCCTCCACGGGGCCGACGGGCCGGAAGATGCCGACGGCCACCACGTCCGCGCTGCGCCGTTCGAGCTGCCCGAAGAGCTCCAACCGCGCGGCGTCCGACAGCTCGCGCGTGAAGCCCGCGCGCAACGCCACGTTGCCCTGCCGCAGGATGTATTCGCCGTCGTACTTGCCGTCGTCGGCGAAGTCGATGCCCAGCTTGTCGTAGCCGAACGTCAGGCCCAACTCGGCCTCGCCGCCCGCGATGGGGTGACGGCCGCGCACGTCCAACCGATGGAACAGCAGGCCCACGCCGCCGGAGTCCTGATTGGGCGCGCGCGCCGTCAGGCCCACCGCGTCCGAGCTCCCCAGCGCGAGCATCCGGAGCTGGCCCTGTCCCACGCGCTGGTCCACGCGGGCCTGGTAGTCCCAGTAGTCCGCGTACATCTTCGGGTCGCCGCCGCTGGTGAACTGCCTGCCGTCGGATGACGTGAAGGAAGAGGGCGCGGTGATGGCGTTGGCCACGCGCGTGACGATGAGGCCCGTGTAGCTGATGCGCGCGGCGGCGGCGACCACCGTGCCCGTGTCCTTCAGCGGTACCTCGAGGAAGACGCCGCTGTGGATGAGGTCCAGGTAGGCGCTGCCGTGGATGCCGTCCTCGCGAGGCCGGCTGATGTGCGCGTCCACGGCGCCGCCCAGCAGGCTGCCGTAGCGCGCGGAGGGCACGCCGACCTGGAAGTCGAGCGTCTCGATGAGGTCCGGGTGCACCACCGCGCCGCCCACCATGAGGTGGTAGAGGAAGGGCACGCGCACGCCGTCCAAGTAGAAGGCGCTGGCGGAGGGCTGCACGCCGCGCACCACGGGGTAGGAGAGGCCGGAGGCCAGCGTCGTCACGCCGGGCATCAGCATCACCACGCGGAAGGGGTCGCCCATGGTACCGGGGACCTCGCGCAGCTCCTGGTCATGCAGGGTGATGCGGGAGACCTCGGTGCGGGGCCGGGCGCCACGCACCACCGTCTCGTAGGGATTCAGTGCGAGCGGCTCCAGGGCGTAGACGACCTCCAGGCGCTGGTCGGCTTCCAGGGTCTCCTTCAAATAGAGCAGCCGGTGTCCGGGCGAGGTGATGTGCAGCGAGTGCTCGCCGGGCGGGAGGGGCAGCTCGAAGTGGCCCTGCGGGTCGGCTTCTGCGACGTGCTCACCGCTGCGCACGACGGCGCCCGAGAGCGGCTTGCGGGTGCCCTTGGCCCGGATGCGGCCGGTGAGCACGGCGGCGCGGATGGCGGGCTCGAAGTGGTAGGTGAAGGGCAGGCGCACCGCGACCGGGGTGTCCCCGGACATGGCCGGGTGGAAGCGCAGGCCCGTGGCCGCATGCAGCGCGGCGCGGACCAGCTCGGGCGGTGCGCCGTCTCGCGCGACGCGCACGTCCGTGACCTCGCCCGCTTCGTCGAGCGTGAGCTCCAACTCCACGTCCACGGGGTGGGTGAGCGGGAAGCCTTCGGGCAGTTTCGCCGGAGAGTTCTCCAGCAGCCTGGGCGGAATGGGTGGGGCGCTCGTGGCCGGCACTTCGCCGGAGGCTGCGGCAGGGGGCGTCTCATCCGTGAGCGGGGACGCCTGGGATTGTGCAACCGGCGACAGCGCGAGCAAGGCCGATGCCGCAAGGCCAATGCCTTGCATGCGGCGGACGGACCGTGGCCAGTCCATCCACGAGCGGCGCGAAGACCGGGCTCCCACATGCGAGGCGTGCGCCGGCATTCCTCGACTGGATGACCCACCCATCTGGCCTGCTCCCACTCACCGTGGCCGGGGTCGCGCTCCATGCGCGCCGCGGGTCTGCCTACACCCTGGGACACCGTGTCATACGCGCCGAGCCTCCCATCCGGGTTGTCCCGGGCCGCAAAGACGCTCGGCCGCGCGATTTTGATCAACTCTTGAGAGGCATAGGGCCATTTGTCTGGCCTGGGTGTGAAGGGCAGTCCCTGAGCAATCCCCTCATTTGAAGATTCCCCTCGGAGAACGCATGGGCAGCCGAGCAAGCAAGCTCCGAGGGAAAATCGCAAATGAGGGGATGCTTCAGGGGCAGTCCCCCGCGGCCATGCCTGAAATTCGCCTCGCCGAGCTGCGCGCCGAGCTGTCTGGTACCTACCATGATGCTCGCGTTCGCCGGATGGTGGAGCTGGGGCACCTGGCCCTGAAGGACGCCGGTGTCCGCGAGATTCTGGGGGCGTTGTCCCGAGGTGATGCGTATGAGCGGCGCCTCGCCCTGTTCGCCCAGTTCACCTGGCGCCGCTCGTGTGCACCTGGTGCCGGGCCTGCCGGAACTCTTCGCTGCCATGCGCGATGCGTCGCCCTTGCCCTCGCAGGCGCTGGCGATGACCCAGTGGCAGTCCAATCACGACCGCGCGGGCTTCGAGTCCACCGTGGGCGCCACGGTCCGGCGTTTCCTGGACCAGGGTTGGTTCGCGGAGCTCATCACGTTGGCGCGCTCGGAGGGGAATGGGCGTCCGTTGCACACCGAGCTCGTCTTCGGTCTGGAGCGGGTCGCACGGCGCCTGGGTGAGGAGACACAGGATGCGCTGAATGTGCTCCGTCAACGCGCCTCGGCCAACTTCGCTGCGTTGCTGCCTGACCTGCTGGAGGCCGATGCCAGCGTCCTCCGCTTCTCAGTCGTGAACGAGTACCTGTACCGCTGCCGGCAGGACCTGCTGACGCCTTATCTGGACGCACCTGTCATCACCGGTCGCTTCGCGAAGGGGGAGGGGCTGGCTGATGGCGTTCGTGTCCCATGGTTCCATCGGTGGACGCCGGAGCAGAGCGTCATCTATGTGCGCGCGGTGCGGCGCCTGATGGAGCAGCCGGACCTGAACACGTGGACGGTGCTCTGGTGTGTCACGACGCTCGCGGCGCTGGATTGGGCGCCGAAGGAGGCGCTGTTCGCGCTGGTGGATGACGCCCGGCCCGTGGTGCGAGAGAAGGCCATTCGGGTCCTGGCCCGGTGCGACCAGGGCGAGGGGCTCCCCACGTTGCTCCGCTGCCTGGAGGCGGTGGAGGCCCGGCTCACCGCGAGCCGGAGCGCGGAGGCGCGGCGGGTGGCCGTCTGGTGCCTGGTGCGCGACGCGGGACCGAAGCGCGGATGGACGCCCGAACGGCTGGTGTGGCTGGTGCGGTTCCAGCAAGACGCCTCGCCTCTGGTCGCCGGCGCCGCGCTTCCGCGAAGTCGGTCGCCCAGGGCCGCTGACGCCTGGCCGCTCGCTCATCCCGGCACACGCCGTTCCCATTCGCGCACTGGGGCAGGTGCGATAGGTAGAGGAGCCACATGGACATGCGGCACCTCCGAATCCTCCTGCTGTCGGCGCTGGGGCTCCTCGCCTTGGCCTGTCCCAGCCCCACCCGCGCTCCCGTCACCAAGCCCGAGGACGCGCTCGTCGGCCTGTCTCGCAAGATGGAGCCCCGGGATGACGGTGACGTCGCGTCCCTGCGCACCGCCGTCGCGGAGAGCCTCGTGTGGCTGCGCAGCCGCCCATCCGACCACCGCTTCATCTACGGCGCGCGGCAGGTCTCCATCGCCGAGCTGCGGACCGCCCTGGAGCGCCTGCACGCGCGGCTTCGCGAGGACCTAACGCCGGAGGCGCTGTGGGCCCTGGTCCTGGAGGACTTCGAGCCGATGGAGGCCGCCGGAGGCGAGGACGGCCAGGTGCTCTTCACCGGCTACTACGAGCCGACCATCGAGGCGAGCCTGACGCGCACGGACGTGTACAACGTGCCCATCCACGGGCCTCCGTCCGATTTGATTGAGGTCCCACTGGAGCCCTTCGCGGAGCGCTTCAAGTCGGAGCGCGTCTTCGGCCGGCTCGACGGGCGGAAGGTGGTGCCGTACTGGTCGCGCGGGGACATCCGTGGGGGGCGGCTCAGCGGACGGAAGCTGGAGCTGGCATGGGCCAAGGACCCGGTGGCGCTCTTCTTCCTGGAGGTGCAGGGCAGCGGTTCGTTGCTCCTGCCGGATGGGAGCCGGCGCCGCATCGGCTACGCCGCGTCGAATGGGAAGCCGTACCGCAGCATCGGCTCGTTGCTCATCCAGGAGGGCGCCATCCCCAAGGAGGAGATGTCGATGCAGGCGCTGCGCGCGTGGCTGGCCGCGAATCCCCAGCAGTGCCACCGGGTGCTCGACCACAACGAGTCCTACGTGTTCTTCCGCTTCCTCAACACCGCGTCGGTGGGTTCGCTCGGGCGGCCGGTGACGGCGGGGCGCTCCATCGCGACGGACGCGCGGCTGTTCCCCAAGGGCGGCCTGGCCTTCATCCACACCGAGCGCCCGGTGCGCATGGCGGATGGCTCCGTGCAGTGGAAGCCGCTGTCGCGCTTCATGCTCAATCAGGACACGGGCGGGGCCATCCGGGGCGCGGGCCGGGTGGACGTCTTCTGGGGCGCGGGCCCGCAGGCGGAGCTGGCGGCGGGGATGATGAAGCAGAAGGGGCGGCTGCTCTTCCTCGTCCCCCGGCCCGGCCGCGCCGCGCCCTGGTGGCGCCGGTGCCTGTCACGCCTCCGAAGTAGCGGCCTTCAAGGTGAGGTGCACCGGCGTGGCGTTGGCGAGGTTGTCGCTCACCGGGCAGCGCGCCTCCACCTCGCGCTTGAGGAGGGCGAGTTGATCCGCATTCGCGGGCGTGTGGACCTGGAGGGTGACCTCCAGGGCCTGGTAGCCCGCGCGGGCGCCGCCACCCTTGCCGGCGAACGTCGACGGGTCCAATGCGCCGCGCACGGTGATGTCCGTGCGCGTCACCGGGATGCCCAGCTCCCGGGCGATGTAGAAGGTCATGTAGTTCAGGCAGCCCGCGTGTGCGGCCAGGATGAAGTCGAGCGGACTGGGGGCGCCATTGCGGCCACCCAACTCCACGGGCTCGTCCATGAATATCTTGAAGGCGCCCGCGTCGGTGATGCTGCGCGCCATGCTCTCTCCGACGGTACGGACCTCTCCGGTATACAGCGGGCTTTCCATCGCGGGGTTCTCCTTGTGAGAGGAAATACGACTCCCCATGTGAATCCTGGTGGGTTCCGCGCGCGACTGCCCTGGGGGACGAGGGAGCGGGGCCTGGCACGAGAGCAGGGATGGGAGCAGGGGTTTCCGCCCACCACCGAGAGACGCAGGTGGCACGCATGCGCCCAAACCGGGCAGTATGGCGCCCGTCTCCCTTGTCACGGGTGGCCTGTGCACACCCTGCCCGGCGCGGATGCCGGTGTGGCACCGTGGGGAGAAGACACGAGGCACCTGGGATGAGCAGCGACGTGGCGGAAACGAAAGACGGAGTGGTTCTTCTCGACTATGCGCAGCTCGTGGCGGGCGCGGACCTGAGCGCCGCCATCGAGCGCGCCTACGGGCATGACGGCATTGGCCTGCTCGTCGTTCGGGGCATCCCCGGGCTGTCCGAGCTGCGCGACAACCTGCTGCCCCTGGGCTTCCGCTTCGCCGCGCTGCCCACCGAGGTGAAGGACCGCTACGTCCACGCGCGCAGCAGCTACTCGTTCGGCTGGAGCCACGGGAAGGAGCTGCTGCGCCCCGGCCAGTTCGACGAGTTCAAGGGCTCGTACTACAACAACCCGCAGTACGACGTGCCGCACACCGACGCGGAGCTCATCGAGAAGCACCCGGAGAACTACCACCCCAACGTGTGGCCGGACGCGGACTTCCCGGAGCTGCGGCCCGCCTTCATGGCGCTGGGCCAGCGGATGGTGGACGTGGGCGTGCTGGTCGCCGAGCAGTGCGACAAGTACGTGCAGGCCAGGCTGGGCAGCCGCCTGGCACCGGACGCGGCGCTGGCGAAGACGATTCGTGATTCGCGCGCGTGCAAGGCGCGGCTGCTCTACTACTTCGCCATCAACGAGGACGCGACGCCGCGCACGCGCGACTCGTGGTGCGGCTGGCACAGCGACCATGGCTCGCTCACGGCGCTGTGCCCGGCCATGTACTTCGAGGCCGAGCCGGGCGCGACGGAGCCGGCGCGCAAGGACATCCCGGTGCCGGACCCGGAGGCGGGCCTGTACGTGCGCACGCGGACCGGCGAGGAGCGCAAGGTCGTCATCCCGAAGGACAGCCTGGCCTTCCAGATTGGCGAAAGCTCCCAGATTGTCACCGGCGGGCTGCTGCGGTCCACGCCGCACGCGGTGCAGGCGCTGGCCCATCCGGCCAGCCGCAACATCTCCCGCGCCACCTTCGCGGTGTTCATGCAGCCGGACAATGACATGCACCTGCGTCCGCCGGAGGGCGTGGACCCCGCCGAGCAGAAGGTGGGCGCCTTCCAGCCTGGAATGACTTTCGGCGATTTCGCCAAGGCGACGTTCGCGAAGTTCTACAACCCCTACGCGTAGCGTGCTCCGCCCACACGGACATCCTGCGCCGTTGACCTGAATGGAGAGGAGACACCCCATGCGAGCTCTTGGATTGGCGGTCGTGCTTTCAATGGCCGGGGTGCCGGTGGCGGCGGAGGCGGCCTCGCTCCGCTGTGGCCAGGCGCTGGTGGCGGATGGAGCGCTCAAGACCGAGGTGCTCGCCAAGTGTGGGGAGCCGGCGGCGAAGAACTTCCGCACGGTGACGGACTCTGCGGGCTCGGTGACGCCGGACAGGAACACGGGGGGCGTCACGACGGAGCGGCGGTCCGTCACCCGGGAGTACGAGGAGTGGACCTACAACTTCGGGCCGCGCCGCTTCATGCAGGTGGTGACGTTCGAGAACGGCCGCCTCATCGACGTGCAGAGCGCGGGCTACGGCAGCGAGTAGCCGGGCCGGGATGTGCCACCCGGACGGAGAGTGGTAGCCTCCCGGTTCCACTGCTGGAACTGGGGGCCGTTCAATGATGCACGGGTTTCGCTGGGGCATGGGGCTGAGTGCCATGGCGGCGGTGCTCGGAGGACTGGGCATGTGGCGCGCGGAGCGGGCGGCGCAGCCGGTGCTCGTGGAGGTGCCCTTTCCAGCGTTCGCGCAGCTCCCCTCCCTGCCGCCGCTTCCCCCGCCGCCGCCGACGATGGATGGCGCGGCGGACTCGATTCAGGTCCGGGCCGTCTCCCAGGGCAGCGGTGCGCCGCTGGCGGGCGCTCGGGTATCGCTCCTCCGAGGGTTGTTCGCGTCCGGCCTGGGAGCGCAGTTGCCCGACGAGACAGCGCTGACGGACGCGTCGGGCGTGGCGACCTTCATGGCGCCTGGCGCGGGCGTGATGGCCGTCTGCGCACGAGGGGCCGGTCACGCCGAGCGCTGTGAGCGGGACGTGGGCGTGGTCGCCGGGGGCTCGCTCGTCGTGGAGCTGAAGCTGCCGCCAGGGGCCTTCGTGGAAGGGCAGGTCCTCCTGCATGACGGGACGCCGGCGGAGGGTGTCCGGCTGGTCGCGCCCGGTGACCCGATGTTGCTGGAGATGACGCCCGTCTGGGCCACGACGGATGCACGGGGGCGCTACACGCTGGATGGCGTGACGCCGGGCTATCCCGTCAGCATGACGCCTTTCGCCCCCGAGGGAGAGGGGCTCAGCCGGTCCGTGGGCGCGGAGCTGACCGCCGGCGAGGTGCGGCGGTTCGACTTCCAGCTCGGGGCGTTCGTTCCCGTCACCGTCAAGCCGGTGATGGGGCGCCGGCGTGGGGCGGAGTCGGTGGAGTCCGTCCACGTGAATGTCCAGCTCCAGCCCCAGCAGGACGGCACCTTCACGGGCGTCACCGAGTCGGGGCGCCACTCCCTCTCCGTGTGGGGCCACCGGAACGGGCGGGCGGTGTCGGCACGGAAGGACGTGACGCTGGCGCCCGGTGCTCCGGCGGTCATCGCGTTCCCCTTCTCCGCGCTCGAGGAGGGCGGGAGGGTGTGGCAGCTGTACACCAGCGATCCTGGCGAGTTCGAGGTCTCCGGTCGCGTCTTCCTCCCGGACGGCACGCCGGTGAAGGGGGCCTGGATTGGGTCGCAGAAGCCCGGTCCACGGGGGCGGGGGTGTGGCAACTCGGCCGAGGACCACGCGCAGGTCCGCTTCGATGGCCCCGAATTCGTGGTGACGCCCCGGGTTGGCGCGGGGCGAATCTTCGCGTGGCTGCCGGATGGCCGCGCGGGCAGCGCCGTCGTCCGAGGCGGGAAGGGGGAGCGCGTGTCCGTCGACATCCACCTGGAGGAGACGGGCGCCGTCGCCGGGATGATGGATTTCGGGGACGACCACCCCTGGGGCTCCCGCGAGGCCATCACCGTCAACGATGAGTGGGTCGGTGCGTCGCACTACACACGGTTGGATGGCAGCATCTTCGTGCCGGGGTTGAAGCCGGGGAGACACGTGCTGCGCACCTCTCTTGGGACGGTGGAGTTCAACGTCAACGCCCGCGAGGTGACGAACGTGGGCGTGTTGAGACGGCCGCCGGAGCCGGAGGCCGCGGTCTCTGATTCAGAGGTCGCGGCCTCGGCGCCGTGAGTCGCTGCGCGACTACCGCGCCGCCTTCCGCAGCTCGTCGTCGATGATGGCGCGGAAGTGCTCCACCGGCCGGGCGCCCGTCACCGGACGGCCGTTGATGAAGAACGTGGGCGTGCCCGTGGCGCCCACGCGCATGGCCTGGGCGACGTCCGCGGACACGTGCGCGTCATGCTTGCGCGAGTCCAGCGCCGCGTTGAAGCGGCCCACGTCCAGGCCCACCTGCCGCGCGTATTCCTCCAGCGACGCCCGGTCCAGCTTGCGCTGGTTGGCGAAGAGCACGTCGTGGAACTCCCAGAACCTGCCCTGCGCGTGCGCCTCCATGGCCGCCTCCGCCGCCACCTGTGCGTTCGCGTGCTGCGCCAGGGGCTGGTGCTTGAAGACCACCCGCAGCTTGCCGGGGTACGCGGCCTCCAGCGCCTTCATCGTCGGCACCACGCGGGCGCAGAACGGGCACTCGAAGTCCGAGAACGCCACCACCGTCACCGGCGCGTTGGCCGGGCCCCGGGTCGGCGCGGTGCCCACGTCCACCTGCTGGATGGCCGGCTCCTCGGGCATCATCTGCTCCGTGGGCGGGCTGTCCTTTCCGGCGGAGATGGTGCGCGCGTAGACCTCCGTCGGCCGCACGCCCGTCCGCACCAGGGCCTCCGCCTTGCTCAGCTCCTCGTCCACCACGCCCGTGAAGACCTCCAGCGGCTGGGCCCCGCTGATGAAGCGGCCATTCACGTAGAAGGCCGGCGTGCCGGTGGCGCCCAACCGCATCGCCAGCGCTTCGTCCTGGCGGATGCGCTCCGCCAGCCGCGGGTCCGCGCGGTCCTGGTTCCAGCGCGAGATGTTCAAGCCCACCTTCATGGCGTAGCGCTCCAGGTCGGCCTCGCTCAGCGCTCGCGGGTTGGCGAAGAGCGCCTCATGCATCTCCCAGAACTTGCCCTGCTCACCCGCCGCCAGCGCCGCCAGCGCCGCCGGCCGCGCGCGAGGGTGGTTGGCCAGCGGGTGGTGCTTCATCACCACGCGCAGCTTGCGGCCATAGCGCTCCTGGAGTTGCTTCACCGTGCCGTTCGCACGTGAGCAGAACGGGCACTCGTAGTCGGAGAACTCCACCAGCGTGACGAGCGCGTCCTCCGCTCCCGCCGTCGGTGAGTCATTGACCGGCACCTTGTAGACGGTGGGCGAAATCGGCGCACGCGGACGCGCGCCGGGGGCGGGGGCCTTCGCCGCGAGGTTGGCCGCATGGGCCGTTCCCGTGGCCAGCTCCGTGGGACGCGCCACGCGCCCCCACGAAACCCAACGCCAGACCGACACTCAGGCTCACCCAGACAGACGACTTGGACATGGTGTTCTCCAGGAAAAGACACACCCGTGGCGCCGCGGTCCGCCGCGTGACACCACCGGACCAGGCTTGCTCAGGCCCGGCGCCCCAGGAGTGACGCGAGGCGATTGGGAGTTTCAGCGTGGCCTCGAAGAATTTCCGCGCAGCGGGCGCTCCCCATGGGGGCAGGCGGTGGCCCGCCGGGTGGGTGGCTCTCCCTGCGCATCCCGGCCGGGCCGGTGGTTGTCCGTCACCCGGCAGGCCCCACCTTTGAAACGGAAAGGAGGTCAGGGCCTCATGCTGCGCAGAGCAAGCTTGTGGGTGTTGGGTATCGTGGGGCTGTCCATGTTGCTCTGTGGCGGCGTGGCGACGGCGCAAGGCACGCAGCAGAGGCCCGCGCGGACGGAGCAGGCGCCAACAGGACAGGCCCTGACTTCGACGGATGCCGCGGCGCTCCAGCGTGAAGTGGACCAACTGCGCGCGGAGCTGTTGCAGCTTCGCCAGGAGGTGACGCAGCTCCGGGGGCAAGTCACGGGCACGGGCGGCGCGGGCATTCCCCCAGGCGCGAGGGTGGTGAGCCCTCGGCGGGAAACGGCTGACCAGCAGGACACAGGCACGGGCGGCACGGGGGCGCGGGCGTCGTCGATGACGTGCCACCCGAGGGCTCGGACGTGCCGTCGCCTCCGGGGACGGCCGTGGTGGACGCCGTCTATACCGGCGTGGTGCGCTCCGTGGGCGACACGGAGGTGGCCATCGCCCTCGGGGAAGGTCCGCCGCTGACGCTGCGCGTGGACCCTCGGACGCGGGTGTTTCGGGATGGGCGCAATATCGCCTTGCGGAAGCTCGAGCCCGGCGACCACGTCCGAGCAGTGGTGAACCTGCTGGATGAAGAGCGGACGATGGAGATTTCCGTGCTCCCTTCCACTCCGGCTGGGAAGTGAGGTGCCAGGCCCATCCACGCTTCGTCAGTCGCACGCCCGATGCTCGTCCCCGAGGGGGAGGTTCCCATCATGTCTGCTTACGACCGTTACCGTGCACTCCTGAACAAGCTGCGGCTCGTCCGCGTCCGGCACCCTGAAGGCGACTCACCCGAGGAGGACGGTCTGCTCGACGACATGGATGAAGTCTGGATGGAGATGAGCGAGGGCGAACGCTCCGCCATCGCCACCGAAAGGGCCCGGGTGCTGGGGCTTCCCGAAGCCCAACCCGCGGACTCGGCGGCGCAGCCCTGACGCCGCGGCCCTACTTGCGCACGGGCGGCAGGGAGGAGCCCGAGGAGGTCGCGCCGCCGGACTCCGGCTTCATCCGCCGCGGTCCGGCGTCCCGCTCCCGGGCCTTCAGCACCGCGTGGGAGTAGTCCACCACGGACGCGAAGGACAGGACGCCGATGAGCGCGACCAGGGGCACCACCGCGGGGGGAAACAGCAGCACGCACAGCAGCGTCACCAACTGCAAGGACGTGACGGCCTTGCCCAGCATCCGCGCCTTCAGTTCCACCGAGCGCAGCCTGGGCGCCAGTCGGGCGACGAAGAAGCCCACGGTGGTGCCGACGTCGCGCAGCACCAGCAGCAGCACCGCCACCCCGCTGATGAGCCCGTCGAGGTAGCAGACGAGGATGGCCGTCACCATGAAGGCGCGGTCGGCCACCGGGTCGATGAGCGCGCCCAGCCGCGTGGCGAGCCCCTTGTGCCGGGCAATCCACCCATCCAGAAAGTCCGTGAAGGCGGCCAACACCACGAGCCCCGCGCGAACCCAGGCATCCGGGACGAGGATGAAGGCCACCGCCAGGGGCAGCCGGGTCAGCGACAAGGTGTTGAGCAGCGCGAGGCTCGCCTGTCGGCGCATAAGACTCAAGGTAGTGCTCGGTCCCAGCCGCGCACGTTCCGGGGGCGGCGAGCGTTCAGCGGTAGACCCACCCCCGGGAACGCGGGGCAGTCAGGGAGCGATCGGACTCGAGCGAGCGTGAGGGAACTCCAGGCCCGTGAGAAACCTCCAACCCGCGGCGCCACCTGTCGTGCCGCCCTGACTCCTGGAGATGGCTGCTTCGTGTCCGCGTTCGACTGCTCGCCGTGCTCGTCCTCCCCGTCCTGGTCCGCCACCGAGGGCCGCTTTCGTCCGTGGGCCTGGACGCTCTTGTGGGCCTTGTGCCTGCTCCCTGTCTCCGGATGGGCCGTGGAGGAGGGGCAGCCCCGGCCCGCGACGCGAGAGGAGCTGGCGCGCTACGCATGGCTGCCGGCCCAGGCGGTGGTGCGCCCCTTGGAGGCTGCGGTGGCGCCGCCGGAGGGCTACACGCGGGTGTCGGTGGTGAAGGGCTCCTTCGGGGCCGGCTGCGAGGCCTGCCGCTGCGGCCGGACGGCACGCCGGTGCTCAGCCACCAGGGCGGGCGGATTCTGGCGCCGGAGGACGCTCGGCTGGCGGCGGTGGCGGAGCTGGACGTGGGCACCGCCAACCTCCAGCAGTGCGCGGACTCCGTCATCCGCCTCCATGCGGAGTGGCTCTGGGCCAGCGGCAAGCGGGAGCGCCTGGCCTACCGCTTCACCAGCGGGCACCGGCGGAGTGGCCTCGGTACGCGGAAGGGGACCGGGCGCGGGTATCGGGCTCGAAGGTGTCGTGGGTGCGCGGCGCGGCGCCGGATGCCTCACGCGCCAGCTTCCGCGCGTGGCTGGACCTGGTCTTCACCTACGCGGGCACGCACTCACTGGAATCCCTCAAGGGGCGGCCCTCGCGCGAGGACGTGCGGCCCGGGGACTTCTTCGTGCTGGGTGGAAGTCCCGGGCACGCGGTGCTGGTGCTGGACGTGGCGGCCAACGCGGCGGGGAAGCGGGTGGCGCTGCTGGGGCAGGGTTTCATGCCCGCGCAGGACTTCCACGTGCTCTCCGCGGGAGGCGACACCGGACCCTGGTTTCCGCTGGAGGGCGAGGACGTGGTGACGCCCTTCTGGAAGCCCTTCCCCTGGTCCTCGCTGCGGCGCTTCTGACCGCGGGCCCAGACCTCGCCGGCCATCCTGGGTGGAGCCCCCGGCTACACCTGGACGGCACGGGGCGAGGCCGGCTCGCGGCGACCACTACGAGTGGAGCGGCTGGCTCAGGCGCGACGGCTGGGCCGCGGCGGCCGCGGCGGCGGAGGCCTCCGGCTCACGCGTGAGGTACTGGATGAGGCTGTTCTCCTTGCCCAGGTACGTGTCGAACTGGTTCACGCCGTTCTCCAGCAGGCCGGCCTTGTCGAGCTGCGCGTGCATGGCGGGCAGGTTGTAGAAGGGCACGGAGGGGAAGGCGTGGTGGGTGAGGTGCAGGTTCACGTTGAGCGGCGCGATGAAGAAGTTCTCCAGCGCGGTGCCCAGGATGTCGCGCGTCTCGCGCGTCTCGTCACCGGACGTCGTCTCCTCGATGGGGTGCTCACCCAGGGCGCGCATCCGGAAGAAGGCCATCATCACCGTCGTCGTCGGCAGCACCCACAAGAGCAGCCAGTGCAGCCACGCGCCCGTCGTCACCAGCACCGTGACGAGCGTGGCCACGTACAGCCAGTAGCGCAGGTGTTCGCCCGCGGAGATGCGGGGCTGCGCGCGGCCCACCAGGCGGCCCCAGTACGTCCAGGGCAGCACCACCTTCAGGTGATTGGGGGCGTACAGGCCCAGCGCGTCCGCCAGGAAGACGGCCGTGGCGCGCATCGGCGTGCGGGGGAAGTGCCAGGAGGCGTCCACCAGCTGGCCAGCGAGGTACGGGTCCTTCGGCGTATTCACGTAGCGGTGGTGCAGCATGTGCTCGTGCCGGTAGCCCGCCGTCGTCATGTTCAGCGGGAAGGCGCAGAGCAGATCGCTGACCACGTCCGACACCTTGCGGTTGGACAGGAAGTGGTAGTGCGCCGCCTCGTGCATCAGCGCCAGCAGCGCGTGCTGCCGGGTGGCGATGAGCACCGCCGCCAGCGGCCAGGCCCACCAGCGGTCCACGAATAGAACGAAGGCAAATGCCGCCGCGATGACGAGCCACTGAGCGGCCATGGCCCACAGCGCACGACCATTGTTCACCTTCGACAGCTCCCGGGTGATGGCCGCCAGCGCCTTGCGGTCCACTCGGTGCGCGTACTGAATGTCGGCCTCATCCACCACTTGAGCGTACATGTCGGGGGGCTCCTTCTGCTTTACTCGGAAGCAGGGTGTTCCTGGACTCTTTCGCGCGGAAATGGGTGGTGAGGCAAGAAAATTCTTTCTGGAATGCACGTGTTCCAGAGTGAGCGCGCCTGTTCGGGTCATCCTGTACCCCATGGGGGTCTGATTTGTCCCGCCCATTCACTCAAAGTGGGGTGGGTTTCTACCCTTCTTTGTAGGAAATCATCCGCTTGGCGCTGGAAATCGCGGGTCTCCGGACATGACAAGGGCCTGGAGACCGGTGTCGGTCGCCAGGCCCTCGTTCACTCCCGGGTGGGTGGGCTCAGGTGGGGGTCCACTCCACTTTCAGGTGCTTCATCTGCCGCAGCACCAGGCTCTGCCAGGTGCCGAAGTCCTGGCCGGGGACGAGCTTCGGGTCCGGCAGCCGGTCCAGGAGGATGTTGGTCGTGATTTCGAACTGGAGCCGGGCCAGGGGCGCGCCCAGGCAGAAGTGGGTGCCGCGGCCGTAGGTGAGGTGCTGCGGCACTTTCTCCCGGTCCACGTCCAGCTTGCTGGAATGGGGGCAGAGGGATTCGTCCCGGCTGCCGGCGGCGAAGAGGAGCAGCAGGCGTGAGCCCTGGGGAATCTTCACCCCGCCCAGCTCCACGTCCTCCTTCGCGGTGCGAATCATGGCGTGGGAGACGGAGTCGTAGCGGCTGGACTCCTCGAGGAACTTCGGCACCAGGTCGCGGTTGTCGCGCAGCCGCTGCCACAGGCCATGCTGCAGGGCCAGCCTCCAGGCGTTGGCCATCAGCGCGGTGGTGGACTCATGGCCGGCCGACAGCATGGACGCGCCCACGGCCATGACCAGCTCGTGCATCGTCAGGGCCTCGCCGTCGCTCTCCACGGCCACCAGGTAGCTGGTGAGGTCCTCCTGCGGGTTCTTCTTCCGGTCCTCGATGAGGCGGATGCAGTACTGCTGGAACTCGATGACGCCCTTCGCCATCTCCACCTGGAGCTCGGGGGCCACGTACTCGAAGACGAGCTGCTGCCAGTCGGAGCTCCAGCGCTTGATCTTCCAGACGTCCTCTTGCGGTACGCCCATGACGCCGAGGATGACGTGGACGGGGAGCGGCCAGGCGAGCTGCTTCACCAGGTCCGCCTCACCGTCCTGGGAGAAGCGGTCCACCAGGGTGGTGGCCATCTCCCGGATGAAGGGGCCCATGCCGGCGATGCGCTGCGCGGTGAAGCCCCGGTTCATCAGGCGGCGCAGGCGGGTGTGCTCGGGGGGGTCCATGCCCAGCAGCACGTGCGCGGTGGGGAAGCCCTGGTCCAGGATGGCCTTGGCCTCGTCCGTGAGGTGGGTGCCGCTCGCCAGCATGTCCCGGTTGGAGTACTGCGCCGGGCTCTTCAGCACCTGGGAGATGTCCTCGTAGCGGCTGACCAGCCACATGTTCAGCATGGGGCTGAAGCTGACGGGCTCGTCCTTGCGCAGCTTCTCGAAGAAGGCGTGCGGGTCCTCCGCGTGGGGGCCCGTGAACGGGTTGTACTGGGCACCCAGGTGGGGACAACGGCCCGCGGACGCGTGGGCTGGGACTCCGGTCTCTTCCTGCTTTTGCACGGACACAGGCATGGCGTGGCTCGCCAGACGAGCGCGGCCCCCCGGCACGCGGTTCGTCTGCAACGGGTGAATGGCAATGGAGGGGCCAGGCCCCTACAGGCGGTGGGTCAGGGGTGTGGGGAGCCAGCGAGGAACGACCGGGCAGGGTGGGGCTCCCCTAATCCGCCTATACAACGAATTCTGGCTTTATTGCCAGCAAGGGCACACTTTTTCATCTTCACTGGTTTCCAGTACTGACGTTTGATTCCAGTAAAAATGTGGCAAGGGCCAGGCAGTGTGCAGAGGTTCACTCAGCGCGCGTCATTTGGGCGGACTGAGGGCGCACCTGGAGCGTGCCCACCGGATGGCGGTGGTCAGGACTCCAGGGCATGAGGGGGGGAAATCGGGCGGAGGCTCAGCCCAGCTTCTTCTTGTTCTTCTGGCGGTGCTGCGCCACCCAGGCGCGCGCCTCTTCGTGGTCCTTCACGAAGGTCGTCTCGAAGCGCGCCTTGCCGGTGAAGAGCATGCCCAGCGCGATGACCTTGCCGAAGGTCTGCTGCACCACGTCCGCGCCGACGTACACGGTGCCCTTGAACCAGTCCGCCTTGCCGTTCTCCGACAGGTAGCGCCGGGGCTCCGCGCCCAGCTGGGAGCGGCCGATGTCGGCGATCAGGTAGTAGGGCCCGTATTGCTGGGCAATCTCCCCGTACACGTCGACCGCGCGCTTGATTTCATCCAGGTCGATGGGGCCGACGAAGGTCGCCTGCACGACGTCGGGCGCCTCGTAGCGCACCGAGTGGGAACCGAATGTCCATTCCAGTTGCTGCATGTCACTCCCTCCAGAAACCCTGGTGAGCATAACGCCCACCAGGGAATAGCGCGAGATACATGCCTGTCAATTTGGGCGTGGATTTCCTGACCTGCTAGCCTGCCTTGCTCTTGAGCCGGAGCCGGTGCTGGGCCACCCAGGCGCGTGCTTCGTCCTGCGTCTTCACGAACACCGTCTCGAAGGTCGACTTGCCGGTGAAGAGCAGCGCCAGGGCAATGGCCTTGACGAAGGTCTGCATGACGATGTCGGCGCCGACATAGAGGATGGCGTGGTACCAGTCGGAGCTGGCCTTCTCCGACATGTACCTGCGGCCGGCTGCTTCGAGCTGCGAGCGGCCGATGTCCGCGATGAGGTAGTACTGGCCATGGTCGGTGGCCGTCTGCTGGTAGAGCGTCACCACCTCCTTCACCTCTTCCAGGGTGATGAGGCCGTTGAACTCCGCGACCAGGGTGTCCGGCTCCTCGAAGTGGGCCCGGTGGGCTCCGCACTGCCAATCCCGAGGCTGCTGTTTCATCGCTTCCCCCTCCCAGTTGTTCCTGCCTGGATGAGAATACCGCTGAGACAGCGTCCAAGCGAATCGTGGCTCTCCCTTGGTTCATGATGACTCATCGGGCGTGATTGTTTTTGCAGGACGCGCATGGATGCCTGGAAGGTTTGTTTTCATTCAGTGTGCAAGACTTCCGGGATGTTGACGCGCGGACCGACCCTGGATTCCCGGGCTTGACGGGGGTGGGGGTGGCTGGAGTCATGCCTGCGCATGAGACGCGTCTCCTCCATCGTGCTCGCGCTGGGCCTCGTCGTGGGCCTGGGCGTCTGGGGCTGCCGGCGGCAGGACGCGGCGGGCGAGGCCGGGGCCGCACGCGGCTGGTCTTCAAGTATCAGCCGCTGTGGGGGCCGCCGGAGCCGTTCCGCGAGCTGCTGGCGCGCTTCGAGCGGGAGAACCCGGGGTGGAGCTCGTCACGGAGGCGCTGCCCAACGCGTCCGACCTGGCGCACCAGTTCTTCCTCACGGCGCTGGAAGGCGGGGCGAGGGATTTCGACGTGCTGGTGGTGGACGTCGTCTGGGTGCCCGAGTTCGCGCGCGCTGGGTGGATTGCCGACCTGTCCGCGGAGTTCCCGCCTGAGCGACTGCGCGAGGACTTCTTCCCCGGCCCCGTGGAGGCCGTGGTGGTGGAGGGGCGCACGTACGCGGTGCCCTGGTACCTGGACGTGGGGCTGCTCTACTACCGCACGGACTGGTGCCGCGCGCGCCGCGCACCTACGCGGAGCTGGAGCGCTTTGCGCGCGAGGCGATGGCGAAGACGCCCGGGCTCCAGGGCTACGTGTGGCAGGGGCGGCAGTACGAAGGCCTGTCCTGCAATGTGTACGAGGCGCTGTGGGGGCACGGCGGCCGGGCGCTGTCGGAGGATGGGCGGGTGCTGCTGGATGACGCGCCCGCGCGCGAGGCGCTCGCGTATCTGCGAGGGCTGGTGGAGCGCGGGGTGTCGCCCGCGACGGTGACGGGCTTCTCGGAGGAGGAGTCGCGGCGGGTGTTCCAGGAGGGGCGCGCGGTGTTCATGCGCAACTGGCCGTATGCGTGGAGCGAGGCGCAGAAGCCGGACTCACCGATTCGCGGCAAGGTGGGCATCGCCCCGTTGCCGACGGTGAGAGGTGAGCCGGGGTCGGGGGCGCTGGGCGGGTGGCAGCTGGCTGTGAATGCCCATGTGTCGCCGGAGCGGAGGAAGCTGGCGGCGCGGCTGATTGCGCACCTCACGTCCCCGGAGGCCAACCGGGTGCTGGCGCTGAACTACGCGCGCAACCCGCCGCGGCCCGCCGTGTACCAGGATGCGCGGCTGCGCGAGGAGGCGCCCTTCATCGCCGGGTTGCTGCCCATGGTGGAGCGCGCGAAGCCTCGGCCGGTGACGCCGTACTACAACCTGATTTCGGATGTGCTCCAGAGCGAGTTCTCCGCCGCCGTGGCCGGGCTGCGCACGCCCGAGGCCGCGCTGAAGCGCGCGCAGCGGCAGGTGGACCATCTGACGGGGGAGGGGCCGTGAGCGCGCACCGTTTCAGCGAAGGTGGGTCGCGGCGCGCTGGCGCGATGGCGGCGGGTGGTGGCGCCCTGGATGCGTGCGGCGCGTTGGTGGTGGCGGCCCCTCCGGGGAGGCGCGGCGATGAATCCAAGGGGCTCGCTGGCGCGGGAGCGGAGGCAGGCGTACCTGCTGGTGGCGCCGGCGGTGTTGGTGCTGGGGGGCGTGGCGCTGTACCCCATCCTGGCCGCGGTGTGGCTGAGCCTGCACCGCTTCATCCTCGTCTTTGGCGAGCGGCGCTTCACGGGGCTGGAGAACTACGCGTACCTGCTGGGGGATTCGCGCTTCTGGGCGGCGCTGGGGAACACGGCGTACTTCACGGCGGTGGCGGTGACGGTGGAGTTGTTGCTCGCGGTGCCGTTGGCGTTGCTGCTTCAGAAGGCGTTCCCTGGAAGGGGGCTGCTGCGCGCGTCGGTGCTGGTGCCGTGGGCGATTCCCACCGTGGTGAGCGCTCGGCTGTGGGCGTGGATGTTCAACCCCGAGTACGGCGTCATCAACCGGCTGCTCCCCGGGCAGGACATCAACTGGTTGGGGGCACCCGGGTATGCGTTGCACGCGGCCATCCTGGTGGACGTGTGGAAGACGACGCCCTTCGTGGCGCTGTTGGTGCTCGCGGGCCTGCAGGGCATCTCCGAGGACCTGTACAAAGCAGCGCGGGTGGACGGGGCCTCGCCGTGGCGGACCTTTGTGTCGATAACGCTGCCGTTGCTCAAGCCGGCGCTGCTGCTGGCGTTGCTGTTCCGTTCGTTGGATGCGTTCCGGGTGTTCGACGCCATCTACGTGCTGACGGAGGGCGGGCCGGCGAACACGACGGAGACGCTGAGCATCTACGCGTACAAGACGCTGATGCGTTCGGGGGACTTCGGGTACGGGAGCACGCTGTCGGTGGCGACCTTCCTGTGCGTGGTGTTGCTGGCGGCGGTGTGGCTGCGGCTCTTGGGGCGTGAGGAGGCGGCGCGATGAAGCGGCCAGGGCTGGGCACCGCGCTGGCGGTGGTGGCGTTCCTGACCTTCTTCCTGGGGCCCTTCTGCTGGCAGGTGCTGACGAGCCTGTGGCCGGATGGCGAGCTGACCCGGCCGTGGCCCTCGCACCTGACGCTGGAGAACTACGCGAGCGTCCTGTGGGGCCGGCCCTTCCTGCGCGTGGTGTTGAACTCGCTGGTGGTGGCGGCGCTGACCACGGGCTTCTGTCTCACGGTGGGGGCGGCGGCGGCGTTCGCCCTGGCGAAGCTGGAGTTTCGTGGCAAGGGGTTGCTGCTGAGCGCGGCGCTGGCGGTGAGCATGTTCCCGCCGATTGCCACGGTGAGTCCGCTGTATCTGATTCTGCGCACGGTGGGGCTGCGAGACAGCCTGGTGGGACTGGCCTTGCCGTATGCGACGTTCGCGTTGCCGCTGACGCTGTGGGTGCTGACGTCGTTCTTCCGCGCGCTGCCCGACGAGCTCTACCGCGCGGCGCGCGTGGATGGCTGCACGCCGTTCCAGGCCTTCCGGCAGGTGCTGCTGCCTTTGGCCGCGCCGGGGCTCGCGACGACGGCGATTCTCGTCTTCATCTTCGCGTGGAATGAGTTCCTGTATGCGCTGACGTTCCTCTCCACGCCGGAGAAGCGCACCGTGCCCGTGGCCATCAGCCTGTTCGCCAGCGAGTACCGTGAGCCCTGGGGGGAGATTGCCGCGGCCTCCGTGGTGGCCACGCTGCCCCTGGTGGCGCTGACGGTGTTGTTCCAGCGGCGGATTGTGTCCGGGCTTACGGCGGGCGCGGTGAAGGAGTAGTGGGTGAGCTCAGTGCCCCTGGCGCGTGAGGACGGCGCGCAGCTCGGTGGCCGCGGTGTCTGGGGTGGCGAGGGCCTTGTTGACGAGGGCTTTCAGGGCCGTGGCGCCGAGATGGGAGAGGCGTTCCTCGGCATCGGGCGGCTGGGGAATCCCGCGTACGTTGGCGAAGGTCAACAGCGTCTCGACGCGCTCGTGCACCTCGACTCGTTTTCTCTCCAGTGCGCGTTGCTCTTCCCAGAAAGGTGAATCAATCATGATGTTCCTCAAGTGCTGACTGAGCCTGTCCTGCCCGAACCGGCGGGACGCCAGCGTGCCGAGTACCACGAGCAAGTCTAGGCGTTCCTCCGTCGAAAGGCTTGGTGCCTGACGGATGCGGAGCTCGGCCCACGCGATTCGCTCGGGCCCCGCGCGCGATTCCAGGACAGACAGGGGGAGCAGGGCTACGGCTGCTTGCAAGGCGGGCTGGAGGTAGTCCACTTCCCACAGGCGAACCACCTGGAAATCGAAGGTGAGGACGCGAATTCCGGGGCAGTCGAAGCCATATGGCGGTGGTGCGCCCTCGGCTTCCGGTACGAGGTAGATGGCGACGGGAAGCACCGGCAGTTTCTCCCGGAGGTGAATGCGGACTGTGTAGTCCAGCAGCCGCGCGGCGAAGTGTGGGTCTGCCTGTGCCTGGATTTCGATGTCGACGGCGAAGCGCACCCCGTTCGCTTCCAGGACCATGACCGTGTCCGCTCGCCGTTCGGATTGGGGGAGGCTGGAGTCAGCCATTCGGACGAAGGCCGGTGTCTGTCCGCCGAAGAGGAGGAGCAGCAGTTGCTCGGGATGGCCTTGCACCAGCCTGCGAAGGATGAGGTCGAAGACGGAGGTCATGAAGGGTAGGGACCCTACAGGTAGGGGATGACATGCCCACCCTCGAAGCCGCTGTAGGGGCCACCTCGTAATTTCTAGGCACTCCATCGTTCTTTATGGCGAAGGAGGCCATATTGCCCATGCTGACGGTTGCTCAGGCATTCGAGACGTTCATGAACTCCCTGCGTCTCCATGATGGAGACGCACGAGATGCAACGCGACAAGAGCAGTACGTCTTCAACGCAATGCGCCGACAGTTGCGGCCCACCGAGTCCTTTATTTCAGGGTCCTATGGTCGGAACACGGCGATTCGACCACTCCACGATATCGATCTCTTCCTCGTTCTTGCAGATGATGGAAGGAATCCACCTGAACCTGAGGATGCGCTAGCCCGCGTGCAACGGGCGCTCCGTGCGGAGTTCCATGATAAGGAAACGCGACTCCAGAATCGCTCGGTCAATATCAATTTCACTGGGACCGAGATCGGCTTCGATGTTGTTCCTGCGCTCTACGATCCGTGGGAACAGGGGGGCTACCTGATTCCAGATAGGCGAGCCGGTCAATGGATTCGCAGTAATCCTCGCAAGCATCAGGAAGCGTGCGACGATGCGAATGACGTAGCGAAGAAGAAGCTGAAACCTTGGATCAAGGCCATCAAGCGCTGGAATGTTCGCCACGACAAGCCGGTGCCTTCATTTCTCCTAGAAGTCTTGGCCTGCCGAGGAGTGACCCACTCGCTAGGGGATAAGAGCTACGCGGAGGGACTGGCGCAGTTGTTTGATTATGTGTGCGCCAATATTTTGAATCAGTGCCCTGTCCCTGGAAGCTCTGGACCAACCATTACCAGTTGGATTCATCAGGGACGCCTCGTTCAAGCGCACCAGCGGTTGACGCAAGCCGTGCGTGTGTCCAAGCGAGCACTGGAATTGGAGTATTCGGGATACACGGTCGAAGCACTTGCGCTCTGGCGAGAACTCCTGGGAACGGACTTCCCGGTTCGGTAGGTGTCCATGACAAGGCCAACTGGAATCGAATTGACTCTTGAGTTGATGAGTCCGGCCGCAGTGAGCGCGCCATACGCATTCGACGGTCAACCAAGGCAGTACATCGCAAGGGACGCAAATGGAAAGACGGGCGCCGCGACCTTCCAATGGGGCCTCGTTGAGGAGTTGAGACCAGAGTTCCTGACCCCGACGCCCAGCCCCAATGCCCAAAAGAAGATGGGGAGGGTGTTGCGAGATTTCCTTGAAGACGTCTTGAAGGCGCTGGGTGGGTGGTCCGCCTATGAAGATGAAATCCTCGATGCGAAGAGCCGCGGTTGGCCCATTGGGCTGCATTTGAGATTCAATGCACTGGAGTTGTTCAGTCTCCCATGGGCACTGACTCTGCTCAGGAACAACATGCGGCTTGCATCTCTTGAGCCCTGCCCTCTTTCGTTCGAATGGGAGACGGCGGATTCTTCAGCGCGTGTATCAGGGGCACCGGGGCGGTTGCTCTTCGCCTGGTCGGACGCCGCGGACGGAGTATCTGAGGATAATCACCTCGCCGAGATTCAGCACGCATGCCCCGAGTTCGATCGGGCGAAGGACGTCCTGGCGCATGTCACACTGGACTCTCTCCGGGACAAATTGCGGCAAGCTAAGGTTGAGCGCCGTCCCTATCGCGTCCTTCATTTCCTGTGCCACGGCGGCCCTGTACCTGGAGGCTCATTTGGCCTTTGCTGGGACGACCACCATCGGCCCGGAAGGGAATTGCGCATCCATGGAAACATGCTCGTGGATGTGCTGGGGGAATTCAGGGACGACATTCAGGCCGTGGTGTTGAGCGCGTGTCACGGTGGGAACCCCGGTGAGGCGGGCAAAATGCTTGGCGGAGTGGCACACGACCTTCACCAGATGGGCATTCCGGCAGTCATTGCCTCACAGATGCCGCTGTCCATCGATGGTTCGATTCGCGTGACCCGGGCGTTTCACTCGTCGCTCTATCGCGAGAAAACCTCGGTGAGAAAATCATTCCAGGCGGCGCATGCCTCACTGAGTGTCAGTACACTCGACTGGGCTTCTCTCCAGCTCTTCGTCGTGACTCCGGAGAAAGTCCCACCAGGGCAGAGATGGCTCTTCTCCGAGGAGCATGGGCTTCCAGCCTCGGTGCGGAGGGAGGTAGTCGTGGCCTACGAAGTAAACTTCGACGTGTCGACCTCCGGTATCGCGGAAGCCCTGGAGGGCCGTTTGGGGCCTGAGCCGGATGTCGTGTTGCTACGGCCACTCGGTCGCGTCGCGGACGGCCTGCCGTCGAAGCGAAGGGAGTGGCAGAGCGCCATCGACCAGGCCGACAAGCTTGTCTCTGCGCTGGGAGCGCGTGTCTCCCACGTGGACCTCTTTGGCTGCGCGCCGCTTCCTCTCATGTTCCACCTCGGGTGGGGCCTGGCACGGCGCAAGGTTCGCGTCTACCAGCAGCAGCGCGGCCAGAGTGGTGTCTGGTCATGTGGCTATGACTCCGAGCTCCCGTTGCCTGAAGGGGAGCCCTTCTTCCGGCTGGAAGCCTGGCCAGATCTTGCCTCGTGTGTTGAGGCGGGTGGGCGTGTCGTCATGACGGTGGAGGTTCAGCCGGCCATTCGTTCCGAAGATATGGAGGAATGGTTGAGATGCGCGACGCCGCCCGGATGGGTCAGGCTTGTGGCCGCACGTGGGCCTTCACCTACGGTGGTGAGAGGACCCCAGGACACAGCCCGTGCCGTGGCTGAGTTTCGCGGATACCTTGATCGCATCCACCAAGAGCTTCCCTTCATCAAGGAGATATGGCTTGCGATGACGGGCCCCGCCAGCCTCGCGGCAGCACTGGGCAGGGCCTACAACCCGAAAGTACACGCGACGCTCAAGCTCTTCAATTTTCGCAAGGTGGAAGGATACGTGGAGGTACCCTGGAATGGTGGCGTTCAAGGTCAACCGGCCCGCCGCCGCTAAAGGCCCCGGAAATTCGCAGAGTCCCACGTAACATTCCAGATGACCTGCGTTTTCCTATTCGGGAGCAGCAAGGGACGCTGTCATGACGAGCGCCGGGGAGACCGTGGCCAGCAACTTCGACGAGTGGCATGAGAGGTACTACGGGCGTTTGATGCCCACTGCCGAAAAGCTCTGCCGGGGCGCGGTCGGGATTGACCCCAAGGACCTCGTGCAGGAAACCTTGTTGCGCTTCATCGAGCATTACGAAGCCGCGCCGAGCGAGCCCAAGGACGGGCCAGCCGAAGGCTGGCTCATCAAGGTCATGACGCATCACTTCTATGACCTGATTCGAGGGGCCATGGGTCGGAAGAAGGCAGAGGGCGATCCGACGATTACTCGCTGGACCTTGGCACAGCAAGGGGCGAGCGGCGCGACCTACGAACGGATTACCGAGGAGCGTTTCGATTGGGCCATCGGAAAGCTCCCTCAGCAGCAGCGCCTTACCTTCCTGCTTCGATCTCAGGGGCTGCGCAACCAGGAGATTGCCTTGAAGCTAGGCGTCTCTCCCGGCACCGTGGCCAAGCGACTGTTTGACGCGCGTCAGCGGCTCAGCGAACTGCTCAAGCCTTACGTTGATGAGGGAACCCACTGATGTCTTCCTCTCCCTGCGACCAGCTCCAGTCCTTCGCGGATGGGGATCTTCCACCCATGGAGGCCCAGGCGTTTGGTCAGCACCTGGCGGATTGTGAGAAGTGTCAGGTCGAGCTGACTCGACTCTTGCAGCTTGACCAACTCGGACGAGGCTATATCGAGCGACATGGGCCGGTGGACATTCCCTGGCATGCGCTGCCTCGGAACCGCTGGATGGCGGGCGGTTTCGCGCTTGCTTCCATGGTGGCCGTTGCCTTCATTCTGTTGGGAACGTTGCGGCCACAGGCACCTCGCGCGTTGCCGGAACTGTGGGCGCAACCTCAGCGGACGCTGGAGGCGCGCGTCACATATCTGGCGGCGGACCGGTACCGGCGGCCGCCTCAGGTGATGATGGGCGGCGCGGCCGCGCGCTCTGGACCAAACCGCTCACTCGCGTTGCTGAGCGAGTTGGAGAAACGCGGAGATCTTCATCAGCTCGCGGTCGCTTATCTGGCAACGGGTGTCCCCGAGCCTTCCAGCGCTAAGGCGATCCTGGAAGGAATGAGGGGCGACCTGCGGTGGCAATCCGCGGATGTGCTCTGTGACCTCGGAGTGGCCCACTACGTCGCGTCGAAGCCGCTGGATGCCGCAAGAGCGACGGAAGAACTCAGGGAGGCGTTGCGTCTCTTCGACACGGTGCTCGCCATGCAGCCTGGCCATGTGCAGGCATTGTGGAATCGCAGCCTCGTCTATCGTGACCTGGGGCTTCCACTCTCGGCGATGAAGGACCTGACGGAGTTCGAGCACCGAGAAACCGACGAGGGGTGGCGCAGTGAGGCGCGTGACCGAAGGGCCAGACTGTCGAGCACACTGCGCCGCAAGGAACGCTGGCTGGCCGCGGACCAGACGGGCGCGGACCTCATCAATCGTGGCGCCCAAGAGCTCGCGAGGGCGTTGACCTTCGTCGATGTCCCGTTGCTGCGTCGCGACTTCTACCATGCGGTGCGTGCGCGGACCTCCTCGACGGACGTGCTCGCGCTGTTGCCTCTGGCAGAGCGGCTCGATGCGTCCGTGGGTAGTGGCACCGTTCTGGCTGACTATGTTCATCAGGTCGCCGCACGGGACTTCTCTCGTCGTGCTCCCCTGGCGGAGCAGTACGCAAGGCTCATCTCGGGCCGTATCCCCGAGAGTGAGCAGGATGTCTTGCTCCAGCGCTTCTTGACCTCGGACGAGACGGACCTGGCGCTGGGGGCACTCGCGCATGTCATGCAGCGCCTGCCTGCCTACGCAAGCGAGCTGGTGCGCCGAACCCAGCACGATGAAGACCCCTGGTTTCGGGTCTTGGGACTTCAGGCACAGGCGATGCTCGAACGTCAGCAGGAGCATTACAAAGAGGCGCTTGCACCGTTGGAGCAGGCACTCGACATCTGCCGCCGGGAACGGCTCGTCTACCGATGCATCTTCATCGAGAACGACCTGTCGCACGTGAAGAGCTGGCTCTTTCGGGTCAACGCCGCCGCGCAGCACGCCCGTGATGGGCTGGCCTTGGCGAGGCCGAACCAGTGGGACCTTGAAGGCGTCATGCTCCAGGCCTTGGGGAATGTCGCGCGCCAGGCTGCGGACGTGACTCTAGGCCGCGCCTATTACGGGGAAGCGCTGTTGATGGCTGAGGGCGATAAGTGGAGCACTCGCAATATCCACCAGAACCTGGCGCACCTCGCCATCTGGGCGCTCGAACTGGATGAGGCGCGGGCTTCCCTGGACCGGGCAATGGATACAGGTCTGCCCCTGACACAGCATGGAGTCGCGGCGCTGGTGGACGTCGCACGAACACGCCGCTCGCCACGTGATGCCCTCATGGTGGAGCAGGCGTTGGCTCGGGAACCAGGCAACACTCCTGGGCAGCGTGCGTATGCGAAGTTCCTTCATGGTCGCTTTCTCGTGGAGGTTGACCCGGCGCGTGGGCGAATGCTCCTGGACGAGGCCATTCGGCAAGCAGAGGCCCTTCCGCTGGATGGCGTCTCAGCGGCACATGCGCGCGCGTATAGCTACACCTCCCTCATCTTCGCGGATGCCGACACCGGGGACTTCATCGCTGCGCTGGCCCGGTTTGGTGCCGAACTGGGCTTCGAGACGCCCGCCAGGTGCGTGCTGGGGCTCACAGCGGACACCGAGCGCAGCTTGCTGGTTGCTCGCGGCGCTCAGGGGCAACTCCTGAGTGCATACGTGCCGTTGCGAAGCAGCAGATTCGAGGCAGCGAGTATGGAGGGGGCCGTCCCACCGGAGATGTTGGCGGCGCTCCAGTCGTGCACCTTGGTGGACGTCCTGGCACGACCTCCTTTGCAAGGACGCTCAGGGCTCCTGCCGCCGGGTATCGCTTGGCGCTACCGCACTCGCGCCGCAGCGCCTCCGCCTCCAGCAGGTCCGGGCACGCACCTGGTCGTGAACGAGGTGCGTTACAGCGAGGAGCGAAACGAAGTGCCCTTGCAGTGGTTGCCGCGCACTGCGCCTGGGGCCGAGGCTCGGTTTCTCAGAGATCTGGCGGCAACGCCGACCCAGGTACTCGAGGCCATCTCGACTGCCACCGAGATTGATTTGGCGACACATGGGAAGGTGGATCCTGATTCGAACTTCGCCTACCTGCTTCTCGCTCCTGGTGCGGATGGGAGGGACACGCTGTTCGAGGACAGCATCCGGGCCAGCCAACTTACCGGTGCGCCGCTCGTCGTGCTTGCGGCATGTGAGGGGGGGCGGCCCAACGCGGCGCTCCATCGCGCTGGAAGTCTACCCAGTGCCTTCCTGGCTGCGGGAGCGCGAGCGGTTCTGGCCGCCACGCACCCGATTCCGGACCTGGACTCATCCGCCTTCTTCGGTGCCGTGCGCGATCGCGTCCTCGCGGGGGCGAGTCTGGCCGTGGCGGTCCGCGACGAGCGCCTCCAGTGGCTGAGCGCGGGAGGCGATTCGGAGTGGGTGAACGCAGTCCTTGTCTTCGAGTGAGTGCTCGTGCCGCGGGCAGCGCGGTCGATTGATGCAGAGAGGGAAACATGCAAGGTCCTACGGTGCCGGTACAAGAGTTCTCCGAGTGGAATGGTCAGCCCTTCTTCGACGGGTATCCCCCAAAAGGTCGGGTCGTTTACATCGTCAAGTCTGAAGAGACTGAGACGTTCAAGGCCTACGGGGCAATGGACGATTCCACCCAGGCCATCTTCGCGGTTCAAGGCTCCCTCTCCGAGCTTGATGGCTTCGTTGCGCAGATGAACATCGAGGGTGCCCGGGTCCTGTATCAGCTCCCCCCTTTCAGTACGGATACCAACACGGGGGGGGATCCATCCGGTTCGGCAACCACTCGCTCCGGAAGGCGGGAGGAGACGAAGTGACGCTGAGTCTCCTGCTCGCTTCTGCGGAGGATGGGAGTCAGGTGTTGGATGCGCCACTGTCGCCTGAGTCCTTGTGGAGGGCTCCGCGTCCGGTTCCTCTCTCCACGCCCACGCATCTGTCCAACATGGCTGCCGAGCCTGATTCGCTGCCGCAGCAGCGATGGGCGCTGCTGGTCCCCAGTGGGGCGCGCGGCGCACGCATCGCGGCCAACCTCGCCCCGTTGTGTGAGCTGCGAAGCGCGCAGCAAGGCGCGGTGGTCGATATCCATGCGGTGCCGCCCGGGCTGGACAGTACGAGGGCGCACGACTTCAGGGACCGTGTGCTGCATCCTCGCGCAAGGCCCACCCGCGAGCACCCTCGGTACGTCCTGCTCGCGGGCAGTCCAGAGGACCTGTCGCTGGAGCTTCAGGAGTCGCTGACGGGCGATGGCGCTTGTTTCGTCGGGCGCTTGGCCTTCGCCGAGGACGAAGACTACGCGGCCTACTCCAGCAAGGTCGTCGAGAGCGAGCAGTCCGTGGCGCCCACTCGCAAGGCTCGCGTCCTTTTCCTTTCCGTGGATGATGGGACGACTGCTGTACGCGTTGGCCAGGAGTATATCGTTTCGGTCGTGGGGCGACGCTGCGGCGATGCTCGGGGGCGGGGGTATTTTCCAGCAAGCGCGTTGGTTCAAGAGAAGCTTCGAATGGGTTCTGCGAACCGGCTTCTGGAGCTGGCGGGGGAGTCGGAACCAACTTTGCTCTTCAGCTTGAGCCATGGCATCGGCGGCAGCGCGCAGGGATGGGCAAGTCCGGCGGAGCAGCGGCACGTCCAGGGGAACTTGTCACTCGGCGCGGGGCAGACCTTGACGGCGTCGGACATCCGGCAGCGGCCATTTCTTCCAGGCGGCATCTGGTTCTATTTCGCATGCTTTGGAGCTGGCACGCCCGTGCGGAGCGTGTACCTCCCTTGGATGGAGCAGCTCGTGAGAGAGGGTGTGGTTCCTCCGCGAGAGCTGGCTGCGCTCATTCGCTCAAGGCCCGTAGACGGTCAGCCCTTCATGGCCGCGCTGCCACAGGCCGCCTTGGCCAATCCGAAGGGGCCGCTGGCAGTGGTGGCTCACATGGACCTTGCCTGGACCCATGCCTTTCACGACGCCTCGACAGGACGATCCCATTCGCACAGGCTGGAAGCTGTGCTGTCCAGTTTGGTGGATGGACACCGGGCGGGGCCGGCGCTCGAGACATTGTCCCGCTTCGCCAGGCAGGCGGACGAACGTCTCCGCAAGCAGTACCAGGCGGAGGCCGAGGCTGTGTCCAGAGGACATCCGACTTCGACGGATGCGATGGAGAGAGCCTTGCTGTGGCTGGAGCGGCACGACGTTACGAACTACGTGCTCCTCGGTGACCCTGCGGCACGGCTGGTGGTACCGAGTCCTTGCTGAATTTAGTCTGAAATTCGGCAGGTAATGATTGCCATGTCTTGCGTGATTAATGTGACATGGCACTTCCACTTCCCACCTATTTCGAAGACTTCCTCCAGGGCATTCGTCCTACGGCAGCTCAGCGCCAGGACATGATTACCGGGCACTCGACGCTGAAGGAGCGCCTCCTGGCCGACGAAAAGCTCTCACCTGGGTTCGTGAGCTTGTTCCTGCAGGGGAGTTACAAGCGGCGCACGGCAGTCCGTCCGAAGGATGGCAAGAGGGCCGACGTCGACCTCATCGTCGTGACCCGAATGAAGGAGTCCGAATTCACGCCCGCGCAGGCGATGGCTTGCTTCAAGCCCTTTCTGGACCAGCACTACGCCGGCAAGTATCGGCAGCAGGGCCGCTCTTTTGGTATCGAGTTGTCGTACGTCGAAATGGACCTGGTCATCACCGCTGCACCGTCGGAAGCGGAAGCCGGCGTCTACAGTGAGTTGGCCAAGAGTGAAGGGCAGTTGCGTGCCGACGAGGACACGGACCAATCCCTGCTGAAGGTCGTCGAGGAGTCAGCCTCACTTTGGAGGTCGCAGCGGCTTCGCATTCCTGACCGTGACGCGGGAGCCTGGCAGGACACGCATCCGCTCGCGCAGTTGACCTGGACCAGCCAGAAGAATGCCCGGTGTTCGCGGCATTTCGTCAACGTCGTCAAGGCGCTCAAGTGGTGGCGACTCGTTCACCTGGATGAACTACCGGAACGGCCCAAAAGCTACCCGCTCGAACACCTCATCGGTGATTGCTGCCCGGATGGAATCACCTCGGTCGCGGAAGGGGTCGTCCGGACGCTGGAGAATTTCGCGCAGCGATACGCCATTCATGCGGCGGCGCATCAGTCACCCCACTCCCCGGACCGTGGCGTTGACCAGAATGTCATGGCGCGTATTTCCGGCTCGGACTTCGCGAAGTTTCACGCTCAAGTCGTGAAGGCCTCGCAGACGGCGCGACAGGCGTTCGATGCTCCAGATGCCCAGGCGGCCGCACCACTGTGGAGGGAACTCTTCGGCGACAAGTTCCCCAACGCGCCCGATGCAGGAGGGGGCGGCTCTCCCTCGAAGGGAGGCTTCTCCAAACATGAAGGCGGTCCGGGCACCGTGGGGGGAGGCCGGTTCGCACGTGAGTGAGGCTCCCGAGTTGACGGATGCGCTTCGGATGGGACGGCGCGCGTTGGATGGGGGCGCTGACGTGGATTTGCTCGCCGACATACAGTGGCACCCGGAAGCGCAATGCTGGGTGCTACCACTGCGGCTTCGCGCGAACACGGAAGGCAGCACGATTCCGGAGTGGACGCCTTGGCACGTGCTCGTTGATGCGAGCTACCCCTTGGGAGACATCGATGTCCATCCGTCGAAGCAAGGGGGAATCGAGGAGACGCGTCCCCACCAGAACCTGAATCGGCGCGGACCCGAGACGAGGCCCTGGCGGGACGGCAAGCTGTGTCTGCAGACCGGGCTTGCCGCACTGGGGCTTCGGGCCCGGGATGAAGAGCCGCTTGATGCTGCATCGAGGCTGGGATGGCACATTGCCCGGGCCCGGGAGTGGCTGGAGGACGCTGCGCGTGGCCAGCTTCTGCCGAATGGGGCTCCGTTCGAGTTACCGGCCTTGCCACACATGGATTCGACTCAGGTGGTGTTCCGTGAGGACGCGGAGTCGCTCGCGACTTGGGAAAGGATTGAAGAAACGCAGGGCTGGGTCGAGCTGGCGCCGCTGCCGGGCAATCCTCGTGTATTCGCCGCGACGGCGTTCTATACAATCGATGGGCGCTGGCTGTTTTCTTTCGAATGGGGGGACCTGCTTCGTCGCGTTCACAAGAGGCGGCGCTTTCGGGTTCCGTGGCTGCGGTGTCGACAGATTCCGGTGCTGCCACCGTATGCGCCTCCAGTGCTCTGGACGGAACTGGAGGCGGCGGCTCACCAGTTCGAATGGAGCCTGCGTGACGCCCTGCATGGGCTGGCCACTCGTCTCCGAGATGGTGAGCGTCATCTCTGTCTTCTGGGATTCCCCATTCCGGAAACCCAAGGGGCTCCCTCGGCGCGCCTGCATTGGTGGGCGATGCGATTGCCGCGCTTCGCGTATCGAGACATCGCGCCGCGTGGATTCCGGCGCACGGAGCAGAATTACTGGCGTCACGACCAGGCGGTGATGTTCCAGCGGTCATTGCCCATCGATTGGATACGAACCGACAACTGGGCCGCTTCCGACCTTCGGAGTCGAGGAGCATTGCCAGAGGTGCTTCGTGGGAGATGGGTTGCGCTGCTCGGCGCTGGCTCGTTGGGCTCGAGCGTGGCGGAGTTGCTCGTTCGTGGCGGCGTGTCTCGCCTGGCCATCCTGGATGGTGATGACCTTGAGGCAGGCAATCTCGTCCGTCACTCACTGGACCTCGGTTCCGTGCGCTATTCCAAGGCCCATGCGCTCGCTGCTCGGCTGCGGAACCTCAATCCAGACTTGCGTGCACAGTCGTTTCGCCAAACATTGAGGGTGGGAGGTTTGCCACTTCCAGAGCTCGTTGGGCAGTGTGAGACGATCATTGACTGCACGGCCTCCGACGAAGTCATTGAAGTGTTGGGGCGGCTGAGTCCCAGCGTATCCTGCCATTTCTTCTCGGCCTCCTTCGGCGTAGGTGCCCGGCGATTGCTGTGCTTCAACGCCATGGGAGACCGCTTTCCGTCGGACGCGTACTGGGCCCAGGCCCAGGAGTGGATTCGCCGCGACCATGAGGAAATCCGGCGCACAGTGCTCCCCCGAGAGGGCGTCGGGTGTTGGCATCCTGTTTTTCCTGCCCGGTCCGATGATGTCGTGCTGGCGGCAGCCATCGCGGTGAAGTCGTTGGTTGCCGCCGTGACAGAGCGTCCCGCCGCACGACTCGATGTCTACGAACGGGATGAGCAGGGCGTGTGCTTTCGAGGGGTCCGGCATGTGTCCCTTCATGAATCCCATGCGGCACCTTGAGCTCTGTTCGGAGGATGCGCGTTTCCGCGTGCGCATTCCCGCTGCGACTGTCAGCCGTTTGCTCTATCTCTGCCGGGTTGCAGGGCGTCTCGAAACGGGAGGCATTCTTGTTGGCCGGTATGCCGACGCGCTCGACTGCGCCTTGGTGAGTGCTGCATCAGGACCTCCCCCGGATTCGAAGCGGGGGCCTACGTGGTTTCAGCGTGGCACCCGAGGGCTCCAGGCGTGGCTGGAGCGCCGTTGGGCGTCACGTGGAGATCACTACCTGGGGGAGTGGCATTTCCATCCCCATGCCGAGCCGACGCCAAGCGCGGCGGACCTGCGGCAGCTTGATGCCATCGCGCTGTCCACCCAATACCGCTGTCCGGAGCCCCTGCTGCTCATCGTGGGCGGTGACCCTCGCGGTGCATGGTCGCTCAGTGGCCACGTCGTGCCTCGGAGCGGACTGCCCATCCAACTCCAGCGTGAATCCATATGTAATTTCCAGAACCATTCCCGTTTCAAGAGATGAGACCACGAGGAGGTGATGGCTTGGAACGTGCCGATGACGAGGAATCATCTGCTGCGGCAACAGGGGCAACGCTTCCTGACCCTGCGCCGCGACAGCGGCGGTCCGTGCGCGGCCCCGACCTGACTCGTTTCTCCGTGAGCTTGAGAACCGTGACCCACAGCTTGGGTGGCGCGGCGACACTCCGTCAGCTGGACATGGTGGAACCTGTGCGCGTGCCAGCGCTGCGAGGCCAACTGCGTTTCTGCTGGCATGCCTTGAATACGCACGCTTGCGCAAGTCCCATGGAACTGGCCTCTCGTGAGCGGGCGCTCTGGGGTGGCACAGGCGGAGGCGTTGCCATTTGTTCGAAGGTAGAATTCGGAGGGGGCATATGCGCTGTGGCCTGCACGAGCCACCAGGACAGGCTCAGCGCCAAAACCCCCAGCCGCATGTTGGAGCGATGGGTTGTCCTTCACGCTTCATGTCGCCGTTCCATCGGAATGGCTCACTGCATTCGAGAACGCGGTTCGTGCTTGGAGCATTTGGGGCGGACTCGGGGCGCGCACACGCCGCAGGCTGGGAAGTCTGATGCTGACCTCTCAGCAGTGTTGCCGCGCACGGTTGTTGATGGCTCGGTGAACCATCTGGTTGCTGGCATTGGGACTCCTGGTCCCCAGTCGCGTCTCGCTCTCTCTTCTCAATCCTTCCTCCTGCTGAAGGGGCGCCATGTCCTCTCTGGTTCTGCCTGACCCACCTTCATCCGAAGCCATTCACTTGCGCCGGCGCTTCGCCAAGGGGCCGAAGCTGGCGTCCTTCACGCTGGCCTTGAAGACCTTCACGCCCATCCTGGGAGGAGGGCCAGTGGCGCGAAGCCCGGACCTCCCCTCCGTGGACATCATCCGGGTCCCCACGCTGCGCGGGCACCTCCGCTTCTGGTGGCGCGCGCTGTACGGCCACGCCTACGTGGGGCAGGGCGCGGAGGCGCTGGCGCGTCGGGAGCGCGAGCTCTGGGGCGGCATGGGGCGGGCGAAGAAGGGGCCAGGGGATGATGAGGCGCGTGCCTGGCGCTCCCAGGTGGAGCTGCGGGTGTTGGAGGTTCGTCCCGCGGGAGAGGACACGAAGCCCATCAATCTCGGCACCATGGCGGGGTATGCGCTGTGGCCGGCGCGCAAGGGGAAGAACGAGCAGGCAGACATCCCCCGCTGGGCTCCGGGGCTTCAATTCACGCTGGAGGTCATCGCACCCGAGGGCGAGGACATGGCCCAGGTGCGCAACGCGGTGCGGGCCTGGATTCTGTTTGGGGGGTATGGCTCGCGTGGCCGGCGCGGCTGCGGCTCCGTGTGTCTGGCGTCCTCGGGCCCCCATGCCGCGGAGTGGCTCCCGGCCTCCGCGGACCGGGCATCGCTTCGGCGCCTCTTCGGGGACGTGCCGCTCTTCGCGCCTGAGCAGGCGGCGGATGCCTGTGACATGCCTCTGCTGCGGGGCGCGCGCCTCTTCCAGGGGAACGCGGGCGCAAAGCCGCGTGACGGGAGCGAGGTCTGGTTGATCGCGCTCAAGTGGCTGCGGGAATTTCGCCAGGGCACCGAGCCCGCGGCCGCCGGGAGTGCTGAACGGGTGGGAATCGCGCGCAAGCCTGGTGAGGGAAATCGCGCGGGCCGCTCCAACTGGCCGGAGGCCGACAAGATTCGCCGCTTCGCCCGGCCATCTGGCAAGGACAGCCGAGGCGGCTTCGCTTCAAGGTCCGAGGGCAACGCCTATCCCGAGGTCCACGCTCCGCGCCCACAGCACTCGGCGACGGCGGCCTGGCCGCGCGCCGGCTTCGGGCTGCCCATCGTCTTTCATTTCCAGCAGAAGCGGCGCGAGGACGGCGAGTACTACCAGCCGAAGGAGCCCGAGGACATCCAGCTCCAGTGGGAGGCGGGTGGTTCGGAGAAGCTGATGGACCGGCTCGCATCGCCGCTCATCGTCAAGGCCCTGCCGCTGGCGGATGGCCGCTTCGAGCCCATCGCGCTGTGGCTGGAGCGCGGAGCGCCCCGGGATGGACAGGTCGTCATGACGCAACGGGGGACGGCAGTTCCTCGGACGCGGGTGCCATTCGAACGCAGCTTCCGGGCCCGCGATGACCAACCCCTTTTCCAGACACTCCAGCAGGCGGACAACCTTCGCGACGCCTTCTTCTGGTGGCTGGAGGAAACCCGCCGTGCCCAGGAGGCGTGAGCCCATGAAATACGTCGTCGTTCTCAAAGAGGGGCCGGTGCAGGGCTACATCGCCCAGTCTCGCCGCACGCGCGACCTCTGGTACGGCAGCCACCTGCTGTCGAATCTGGCACGAACCATGGCGGTCTCCCTCACGGAGTCCGGTGCGACGCTGGTCTTCCCGCATCCGGAGCAGGCGAAGGATACGAGCACCGGCGTGGCCAACAAATTGGTCGCGCTGGTGGAGGACGCGCCCGAGCAGGCTGCACGGAACGCGCGGCGCGCGGCGAAGGAGCGGTTGCTCGAGGACTGGCGCCGCGTCTTCAAGACGTGCGAGAAGACGTGCGAGTCCATGCTCATCCCCGAGGCGTCCGCGCTGGCCGAGGAGCAGCTCGACACCTTCCTGGAGATTCACGCTGCCTGGGCGCCCATCGCGGACACGCCCATGGGTTACGCCGACGCGTTGCTCGAGGCGGAGCGTGCCCTGGAGGCCCGCCGGGGCTTGCGTGAGTTCGTGCCATGGAAGCAGCCGCCGCCGGCGGGCACGCACAAGTCGAGCCTCGACGGCGCTCGCCCGTCCTTGCTGCGACGCGAGCGTCACGTGGGGCACCTCTGGCGAGACTTCCGCATTGGCCTGCGCGAGGAGCTGGATGCGCTCGGGGTGCTCAAACGTGTCGGCGGCAATCCCGGCCAGTTCGTGCCCGTGCCCTCCATCGGGATGGCGGCGTGGCTCCAGACCGCGGCCACGCGACACCCGGCGCTCCTCGCCGCACTCAAGGCCGAGTGCGCGCGCCGCGGGTTCCAGACGGTGAGCGTGAGGAATCGCCCCTGGGTGGAGGCCTTCCCCTACGACGGCCAGTTGGTGCTGCCCGAGCGCGTGGCTCCGTACTTCGAGGAGTACGCCGTCCCCGATGCGCGTCAGGCCGCCGCGCGTTTCGTCCACGAGTTCGTGGAGCCGCTTCGAGACGCTGTGCGCGCCGAGCCCTTCCCTTACGTGGCCTGCCTGGTGGCGGATGGAGACCGCATGGGCCGCGCGCTGGAGGCGCTCGCGAGGCAGTCGGACGGCCACGCCGCGCACCAACGCATCTCCCGGGCGCTCGCGGACTTCACGCGGCAGGCGAAGACGATTGTCGAAGTGGAGCATCGGGGCGTGCTCGTCTACGCGGGCGGCGACGATGTGCTCGCCTTCGTCACGCCCATGGACGCGCTCGCGTGTGCCCAGGCGCTCGCCGCTGCCTTCCGCGCCACGCTGGAGGCGGCGCTGACGGGAACGCACGCTGAGGTGCCCACGCTCTCAGTGGGACTGGGTATTGGTCACGTCCTGGAGAGCCTGGGTGAGCTGCTGGAGCTGGGCCGCCGGGCGGAGCGGGCCGCGAAGGACGCGGGCCGCGACGCGTTGGCTGTGCTGATGGCGAAGCACGCTGGACGCGAGCGGCTGTGGACCGCGCCCTGGGCCACCGACCCCGTCGAGCGGCTGACGCGGGACATGGCGCTGCTTTCTCGCGACACCCAGCCCTTGCCCTTGACGAAGGTTCACGAGGTGGCGGCCCTCGCGCGCCGCTTCCCGTCTGGCACCACCAGCGCGCCCGAGCTGGCTGAGCTGCTGTCGGATGAGGCCTCGCGCATCCTCGCCCGGGCGGAGGCGGGGCGTTCGCCCGTGAAGCTCACCCCGGAGGCCGTGGGCTTGGAGCTGCCCACGTCGCCGAACTCCCTCGAGCCACCCCATGCATCGCTGGATCGATGGGCATCCCGGCTGCTGGTGGCGGATGTCCTCGCCCGGGCCAGCGGAAAGCTCATTCCCGCGAGCGACAAGGCAGGTGTGAGATGAGTGACGCGAGCTTCGCGCTGCTGCCGCGCGACGGCCTGTCGGCCAAGGACGGGCGAGGTTGGTACACGTCGGAGGTGGGGCGGGGGTACTCCTTGCCATGGCCCCTGCCCACCACCGTAAGGGGGGCCCTGCGCGCCGCCTGGGGGCATGACGCCATGGCGGTCAGCGGTGAGGTCCTGGCCCCGGATGAATGGGAGCGCTGCTCAGAGGAGGTCCGGTTGCGGCACCTCGTCGCGCTGCGCCGCCCGTTGGGCGAGTCCTTCTCGTTGGCCCATCGCATGTGGCCATTTCCCGCGGATGCGGTGTGCGTGCGCGACGCGGACGGGGCCGAGCATCTGGAGCGGTTGGAGCCACGCCCGGATGGGGCCGCCACGCTGGGCCCGGATGACGACGACGCGCGCGAGGCGCTGTGGCACCCGCGCCGGAACTCGAGCGGAAAGCCCATGGCCGCGCCCCTGTTCTGGCCCGAGGCGCGGATGATGGCGTGGCTGCGCGGTGCGATTGGGTCGTCCTCCGAGACACCGGATGCGTTGACCCCGCGCACGGACATCCACCGGCCATCGACGTGGAGACGCAGGCGTCGCAGGACTCGATGCTGCACTCTCGTGAGGTGGTGGAGTTGCTGCGCCTCCAGCGCCACTCGGGGCGAACTCCCGTGCTGGAGGAGTGGGCGCTGGGACTGAGCTGCGCGTGGCCGGCCCCCGCGAGCGGCGCTCCGCGCGGGCCGCTGGGCCTGGGCGGCCGGCGCCGGCTGTCGGCCGTGGAGCCACTGAAGGTGGACCTCTTCGCGATTACGGATGGCGTGGCCCGGGCGACGCGAGGACTGCGCCTGGTGCTGGCCACGCCCGCGGAGTTCCAACGTGGCTGGTTGCCGGACGGTTTTGAGCGCGTGGCTGGGACACCCCCACGTTACGTGGGCCGGCTGCCGTGCATCGACGCGCCCGTGGTGCTTCGGGCCGCGCTGGTCCCCCGGCCGCTGGACGTGTCCGGCTGGGACATGGTGCGGCGGCGGCCCCGGCCCACGCGGCGGTGGGTGCCCGCAGGCGCCGTCTACTTCTTCGAGAAACACAGCGGTGGGGACTTCACCGCCAACGAGCTGCGAGCGCTGTGGCTGGCCTCCTGGGGCGGCGGCCACGCGGAGGCGCTGGGCAGTGCTGCCCGGCGTGTGGCAACCGCCCCGTCACGGACAAGGAGCCTGAGCATGGAGAGCCGACCCTATCTTCTTCACGCGCTGTCCCCGCTGCACGTCGGCACTGGGCAGAGCGTGGGTGTCATCGACCTGCCCCTGGCGCGGCTGAAGGCCACGGGAATCCCCTTCGTCCCAGGCTCGTCGCTCAAGGGCGTGCTGCGTGAATTGCGGCGGCCTCGCGAGGAGACGGGCGACGCGCGAGGGCTGCACGACGCCGTCTTCGGCCCCCGGCGGGCGAAGGCGGGTCCGGAGGGGACGAGCCGGGGGACTACGCGGGCGCGCTGGTGGTGGGGGACGCACGGCTGCTCGCGCTGCCGGTGCGCAGCTTCGTGGGCACCTTCGCGCTGGTGACCTCGCCCATGCTGCTCGCGCTCGCGCGGCGGGACCTGGGCGGGCTGAGCGGGAAGGAGGGGGCCTGGCCGAAGGTGGAGCCGCTGGCCCAGCGCGGCGCGCGCGTGGCGTCCCTGCGAGACAGCGCCGTCGTGTACGGCGCGGGCACGTCGGAGGCTTGCGTGTACCTGGAGGACCTGGACCTGCAGGTGGCCTCGAAGGATGACGCGGCTCTGGGCGCCTGGGCCCAGGGCCGGCGGGGCTGCTGCCGGAGGCGGAGCGCGCGCTGCTGACGAAGCGGCTGGTGCTGGTGGACGACGAGACGATGTCCTTCCTCTGGGAGACAGCCACACAGGTGGACACGCGCGTGAGCATGGACCCGGAGACGGGCACCGCGGCAAAGGGGCAGCTCTGGACGGAGGAGAGCCTGCCCGCGGAGACGCTGCTGGTGGGCGTGATGGGCGCCACGGGTACCTTCAACAAGGCGCCGCGCAAGTTGGCGGCGGACGCGGTGCTGGATGCGGCGTTTGGCGGCGAGGGCACGGTGCTCCAACTGGGAGGCAAGGCCACCGTGGGGCGCGGCCGGTGCCGGCTGCTGGCCTGGATGGCTCCGGATGCGCGAGGTGGGCGATGACGGCGCAGACGCGGGAGCAGCAGCGGGCGCTGGATGTCTATGCGCGGGTTCGCACGGCGCGTGACAAAGGCAAAGCGTTGTGCGCGGAGTACAAGCCTCGGGTGAACGGCCTGGGCGCGGCGGTGTTGCGTGATGGGCTGGCGGCGGCGCTCGCCTTCCTGGAACGAGAGGTCAAGAGCAACGCGGCGGCCCAGCACCTGTTGGAAGACCTGACGTGGTGTCTGGAGCGGGCGCGGTTGCCGGGGTTGTCGGAGCCGTCCCTGAAGAGGCTGGGCTTGCCTGGCGCCGTCCGCGCGCTGGGGCTGAACGAATACATGCTGGCCACGCGCGAGTCGCTCCGGCTGTTGGTGTGGTTCCGCCGCGCGGCGCAGGCCACCTTCCCCCTGGAGGAGCGCGAACATGCGTGACGCTTTGGGCCGAGTCGCGGGGCGCGTCGAGAAGACCTCGCACGCGGGGCTGGTGTACGAGCGGTATGCCCCGGAGAAGAAGCATGAGAGCCAGAGCGGACCCTGGGAGGCGTGGCTGGCTCGTCTGGAGGCGCACCCCGAGCCAGACGATTACGCCGACGCCTTCATTCGCTGGAAGGACTCGCTCCGGCAGTCGTACACGGCGACCTTCACGGCGCGCGCGGAGAGCCGCCTCTTGGTGGGGCATGGCAACGCGTCACCCACGGGGGTGGGGCTGACGCTGCACCACACGTGGGGCGTCCCCGTCGTGCCGGGCTCGTCGTTGAAGGGCGTGCTCGCGGGCTACCTGCGCGCGGTGTACGGCGATGCCGCGATGGAGGCGCGGCGCAGGCTCTTCGGTGTGCCGGGGGAGGATGGCGAAGGCGCGCACGCTGGCGAGGTCATCTTTCATGATGCGCAGTGGGTGCCGTATCGGCGTGTCACGGGCGCGGACCGTTCGCCGACGTTCCTGTCCCGGGACGTGCTCACGGTTCACCATGCGGGTTGGTATGGCGGCACGTCCTCGTGGCCGAATGACTACGAGTCGCCCAATCCGGTGGCCTTCCTCTCGGTGCGGCCACGAGGTTGTTTCCTCGTGGCGCTGAGCCTGGCGCCAGGGATGGAGGCGGATGCACAGGCAGAGGCGTTCCTGAAGTGGACCGCGCAGAGGCTGGACGAGGCCCTGCGCCACTGGGGCGTGGGCGGAAAGACGGCGGCGGGGTACGGCAGGCTGGTGCGCGAAGGGCCGTTGGAGCTTCAGCATCCCCAGCGCCCGGTCCGCGCCTCGCCCGCGCTGACGGAGTTCCTGTCATGGGTGGAGGCTCGGCGCGCCGACAAGGTGGAACAACGGCAAGTCCTGGTGGGCTTCGAGGCGGAGTGGCTGGAGCGGTTGGTGTCGCTGGCGCCGGAGGCGCGTGAGGCCGGTGCGAAGGCGCTGCGTTCACTCGTCAAGAACCCCAAGCTCGAAGCGCGCAGGGATGAGTTGCTCGCGAGGATGGGCGTGGCCGTGGGAGGTCGTCGGTGACGTCACTCGACCTGCTCTATCCGGTCCGGGGTGGCCCGGTGCCGCTGGACCATGGGTATGCGCTCTTCTCCGCGCTGTGCACCCGGGTGCCCGCGCTGCATGAACGCTTGGACCTGGGCGTGTTCACGCTGCGCGGTGAGCGCGCCGTGGGGGACCTGCTGCACTTGGGCCGGGGAACGCTGCGCTTGCGCTGTTCACCGGAGGTGGTGCCGCTGCTGCTGTCGTTGCCGCTCACGCCACTGAACGTCGCTGGGCGGGAGGTGGTGCTCGGTGCGCCGGTGCTCCGCGCGTTGGAACCCGCGTCGTCACTCTTCGCGCGGATTGTGACTTTCAAGCATGCGCTCGACGCGGCGTCGTTCCTGCGGGGCGTGTCCCGTTCGCTCGAGGCGCTGGCGTGTGATGCACGTCCGGTGCTGGGCCGTCGGCGGGTGGTGCGTATCGCCGGGAAGCGGGTGGTGGGCTACGCGCTCGAGCTGCATGGCGTTTCTGGAGAGGACTCGTTGCGCGTGCAGGCACAAGGCCTGGGCGGGCGCCGCCACATGGGGTGTGGCTTGTTTCTTCCGCCGCGTCCCGTGGTGCGGGGCGTTGTGCCGCTTCGCGGGGGACTCGCGCGGGCCGCGTGAAGGCTTGCCGGTGGAGCAGGGGCCTTGCAGGAACGTAGGACCGGGGGCTGTGCGGTGCGTGACATTCATGCACCTCGCCGTGGCGAAGGCCTGTGCCGGTGAAATCGTTGAAATCCCCAACGAGTTAATGGGGTTGGAGCTCTTTGACAGGTGAATAGGTGCATGGTTGATGAAAAACCGAGTGATTCCATGGGGTTTGGAATCTTGGGTAGGGCCTAGGAGGCCCAACCTGGGGCCGGGAGGGGGAGGTGCTTGAAAAGACGGGAGTAAGTTGCCGGAACTGCTGGGAGATTCAGATGGGCTGTGCCGCTCGCCGTGATGCCGGAAGGCGTTGAGCACCCAGCGTGCGCGCGTAATGGTCATTGACGGGGGGCTTTCCGTGCCGCTCGCCGTGATGCCGGAAGGTGTTGAGCACCCCCATGCCGCCGCTGTACTCGCCTGGGCGGGGAGTGCCGCTCACCGTGATGCCGGAAGGCGTTGAGCACGTCACCAAGTTTTCCGCGAGCTGCACGCGGCCGGCGAGTGCCGCTCGCCGTGATGCCGGAAGGCGTTGAGCACCCTTCACCGCCGCGATGACGTCAGGATGGAGGCGGGGTGCCGCTCGCCGTGATGCCGGAAGGCGTTGAGCACCTGCTCAGCGCCGCGTCCGCGTTGTCCTTCTCGGTGCCGCTCGCCGTGATGCCGGAAGGCGTTGAGCACCCGTCCCGAACACGGCGGACGTAGGTGTCACTGCATCCCGTGCCGCTCGCCGTGATGCCGGAAGGCGTTGAGCACTAGGCCGCGACCTCTGGTGACACGTCAGGCGCCTGTGCCGCTCGCCGTGATGCCGGAAGGCGTTGAGCACCGCCCGGACAAGGTGGTGGTGGGGCGCGCGGTGAAGTGCCGCTCGCCGTGATGCCGGAAGGCGTTGAGCACTATTTTTTGCGGATGCGCTCAATGTCAGGCGGGCTCTGTGCCGCTCGCCGTGATGCCGGAAGGCGTTGAGCACTTGAGCGGCGGCACCTCCGGCGTGGGCGTGGGGTGCCGCTCGCCGTGATGCCGGAAGGCGTTGAGCACCTGCCGCGCCGGGCCTCGCCCTTGGGCGCTGCGGTCTGTGCCGCTCGCCGTGATGCCGGAAGGCGTTGAGCACCGGGCGTAGTAGTCCTCCCAGACGGCGACGAGCTTGTGCCGCTCGCCGTGATGCCGGAAGGCGTTGAGCACGAGTCGATGGTGGCGGGAATCATGTCCCCGCGGTAGTGCCGCTCGCCGTGATGCCCGAAGGCGTTGAGCACCGGAGCTGGCACGCATGCTGGGCGCCCTCGGCTTGGTGCCGCTCGCCGTGATGCCGGAAGGCGTTGAGCACGCCCTCCTGGCCACCGAGCCCACACCAGCCGAGCGTGCCGCTCGCCGTGATGCCGGAAGGCGTTGAGCACTCTTCAAAAAGGCCGAACTCAAGACGCGGCACGGGAAGTGCCGCTCGCCGTGATGCCGGAAGGCGTTGAGCACTGAGTCCGCTTGAGATGCCGCATCGCACGGAGCCGCCGCTCCGTGCCGCTCGCCGTGATGCCGGAAGGCGTTGAGCACCCTGCCTCGCTTGATTGATGATGCAGCCCGGCACATGTGCCGCTCGCCGTGATGCCGGAAGGCGTTGAGCACGCGAATGCGAAGATCGTCCCGTTCTTGCCCTTCTTCGTGGGTGCCGCTCGCCGTGATGCCGGAAGGCGTTGAGCACTCCCGGCCCGTGTCGTTGCCCACGGCGATGAGGCGTGCCGCTCGCCGTGATGCCGGAAGGCGTTGAGCACGAGGAAATCCTCTTTTTGAACTCAAGCTTCGAGTGGTGCCGCTCGCCGTGATGCCGGAAGGCGTTGAGCACGGCACATCCACGATGACGTAGTTCATGGTGACGAGTGCCGCTCGCCGTGATGCCGGAAGGCGTTGAGCACCGAGGGTGGAGATTTGGTGCCAGCCTGAACCGGACGATGTGCCGCTCGCCGTGATGCCGGAAGGCGTTGAGCACCTGGAGCGCATCGCCAAGGCCCTCCAGACGACTCCGTGCCGCTCGCCGTGATGCCGGAAGGCGTTGAGCACACCTGCACGGCGCCAGGCGTACCCGCCGAGGGAATCGTGCCGCTCGCCGTGATGCCGGAAGGCGTTGAGCACCGGATGCTGTCCTCAATGACATCAGTCTGCCGAGTCCCACGTGCCGCTCGCCGTGATGCCGGAAGGCGTTGAGCACTTGTGCCCAGGCACATCACCCGGGCGTGGTGGGGTGTGCCGCTCGCCGTGATGCCGGAAGGCGTTGAGCACCGCCACCGAACGGCGGGCCACCACCACCAGCCGCCGGTGCCGCTCGCCGTGATGCCGGAAGGCGTTGAGCACGAGTTCATGCTGGTCTTGGACTCCGGGAAGGCCTCGAGGTGCCGCTCGCCGTGATGCCGGAAGGCGTTGAGCACACATGCGTCTGTCCAACAGGCTTGATTTTGCCTGTTGTGCCGCTTGCCGTGATGCCGGAAGGCGTTGAGCACCTCCAGCAGCGCCGCCAGGGAATGAAGGTGGCGACCGTGTGCCGCTCGCCGTGATGCCGGAAGGCGTTGAGCACAAGTCCTGCACCTGCTTCTCGGTGTGGATAGCCAGGTCGTGCCGCTCGCCGTGATGCCGGAAGGCGTTGAGCACCAGCTGGAATCCGACCTGAGCGCCCACGGCGCAACGGTGCCGCTCGCCGTGATGCCGGAAGGCGTTGAGCACTCCTCTACCGTGTTCGGGGGAGCGGGCCCCTACCGTGCCGCTCGCCGTGATGCCGGAAGGCGTTGAGCACCCGTAGGACTTCACGTGCACGACGCGCGGCGGTGTGCCGCTCGCCGTGATGCCGGAAGGCGTTGAGCACCTCCAGTCTGGCGCCGCACTGGCGGGACAGGTTCGGTGCCGCTCGCCGTGATGCCGGAAGGCGTTGAGCACCCAAACGAGACAGCCAACGTCACCAGGCGCGGGAGGGTGCCGCTCGCCGTGATGCCGGAAGGCGTTGAGCACCCGGACACTGCGGCTCAGACTTCAACCAAGCGTAGTGGTTGGTGCCGCTCGCCGTGATGCCGGAAGGCGTTGAGCACTCGAGTCGCTCGTTGAGGTGGAACTTCGGGTTCTGTGCCGCTCGCCGTGATGCCGGAAGGCGTTGAGCACTCCTGCATGAGGTCCGCCGCGAGGCGTTCACGAGTGTGCCGCTCGCCGCGATGCCGGAAGGCGTTGAGCACTTCACGTTGGTCTTGAAGCGCAGGTACGTGAGGCCGTCGTGCCGCTCGCCGTGATGCCGGAAGGCGTTGAGCACTGCGCGATGAAATCGAGGAACTTCCGGGTCCGCTGTGCCGCTCGCCGTGATGCCGGAAGGCGTTGAGCACTCCCCCTGCGGCTCGATGTTTTTCCCGCTCGCGAGGTGCCGCTCGCCGTGATGCCGCTCGCCGTGATGCCGGAAGGCGTTGAGCACACTGCGAGTCCCCACCTGTATCTCACAAGTGGGGAACGTGCCGTTCGCCGTGATGCCGGAAGGCGTTGAGCACAACAGCGACTGCGCTACCTCTGGCTGGCAGAGGGACTGTGCCGCTCGCCGTGATGCCGGAAGGCGTTGAGCACACCTGATGACCGGCCGCGGCTTCAACCCGGCCAACCAGGGTGCCGCTCGCCGTGATGCCGGAAGGCGTTGAGCACTTGCGGGGCATCTCGTTGACCACGCCGGGCTTGTTGTCGTGCCGCTCGCCGTGATGCCGGAAGGCGTTGAGCACTCTCGCGCATCGCGCGAATCTCCTCGCGGTCCGCCTGTGCCGCTCGCCGTGATGCCGGAAGGCGTTGAGCACCCCCCTGCCGCTGAAGCGCCCTCGACTCCGGCGCCGTGTGCCGCTCGCCGTGATGCCGGAAGGCGTTGAGCACCGCCTGAGTTGTACGGTTCGCTTCATCGGCGGTTAGTGCCGCTCGCCGTGATGCCGGAAGGCGTTGAGCACTTGTAGATGAAGTCACCGGCATGCAGGTCCGTCGTGCCGCTCGCCGTGATGCCGGAAGGCGTTGAGCACTTTGAAATTTCCATACGGACACCAATGAATGCCGATTGTGCCGCTCGCCGTGATGCCGGAAGGCGTTGAGCACGTCTCGTAGTCCACCACCGCCCGCTGGAGGTAGTTGGTGCCGCTCGCCGTGATGCCGGAAGGCGTTGAGCACACACTGACGGATGCCGAGCAGCGCGTGATGGTGGAGTGCGCTCGCCGTGATGCCGGAAGGCGTTGAGCACGTCGGTGAGCCGCTCGACGCGGAGGGACTGCGCTGGTGCCGCTCGCCGTGATGCCGGAAGGCGTTGAGCACTGCAGTCGCATTGGTGCTCCGTGTGTGTGATTGCTGCGTGCCGCTCGCCGTGATGCCGGAAGGCGTTGAGTACTCCACCATCGCCTCGGAGGTGGGGTGCGTCCCCTGTGCCGCTCGCCGTGATGCCGGAAGGCGTTGAGCACCCGCCCTTCTCCGCGAATGCCGCCCAGTTCTCGACGGGGAGTGCCGCTCGCCGTGATGCCGGAAGGCGTTGAGCACGCTTGCTTGAAGTCACCCTTCCAGTCGTCCGCCGTGAGTGCCGCTCGCCGTGATGCCGGAAGGCGTTGCGCACTAGTCGGTTCCGCCATTCTGGTGCTGCCAGACGTGGCCCGCTCGCCGTGATGCCGGAAGGCGTTGCTCACATCTGGAAGCTGCGAGGCCATCCTGCTTTCCATCGAGGTCGCGCTCGCCGTACAGGGCCTCCATGAGCGAACATCAGGTCTACGAGTTCGTGGCGCTGGACCGGCCCTTGACGGCAAAGCAGCTGGTCGAGCTCCGGGCCATCTCGACGCGGGCCGAAATCACACCGACCCGGTTCTGGAACGAATACCACCGGGGTGGCTTGATGGCGGACCCAGCCCAGCTCCTCCTGCGCTACTTCGATGCGCACCTGTACCATTCGAACTGGGGCGACCGTTGGCTGATGCTGCGCCTGCCGCGTGAGGGGCTCGACATGAAGGCGCTCAAGGCCTGCTTTCCGGCACGAGGTCCATCAACGATCACGGTGTCTGGGACCTCCGTGTTGCTCGACTTCCAGGTGGGGGATGAGGAGCCCCCGGACGAGGATGCTCCGCCCGCCTCGCTCGCGGCGCTGGTTCCGCTCCGGACCGAACTCCAGCGTGGAGACCTGCGCGGGGCCTATCTCGCGTGGCTGGGCGCCGTTCAGGCGGGCAGGGTGGCGTCATCCGCGAAGGAGCCCTGTGTTCCCGAGGGACTGGGCACGCTGTCCGCTGCTCAGCAGGCGCTGGTGGCGTGGCTCCGGCTCGACGAGGACCTGCTCGCGGCGGCGGCGCACGGTGGGAAGAAGCATGAGGATGACAGCCGCGCCTTCCGAGCCTGGGTTCGTGACCTCGCCCCAAAGGACCAGATGCGCTGGCTCCTCCGCGCGGTGGACGCGCCGGAGCGCCCGCTGGGCTCCGAGTTGCTCCGTGCCTTTCGCGCGGAGCACGCGCCAGCAAGCCATCGGCCCGCGCGGACCGTCCACGAACTCCAAGCGCTCATGGTGGCCCAGCAAGCCGAACGGGAGCGAGCCGAGTCCGCCCGCGCCAGCGCGGCCACCGCCGCCGCGATGAGGCGCCTCCAGCGGCGGTTGACGGCCCTGTCGCGGGACGTGGACGGGGCCTGGGTTCGGCTCGAGGACCGGGTCGCTGCCAGCGAATACGACGAGGCGGTGAAGCTCGCCGAGAACCTGCGGGCACTGGCCGCGCGTGATGACGACCTGGCCGGGTTCGCCGCCCGTTTCGCGGCCCTGCGTGGGCGGCAATCCCGACGCCGTGGGTTCTTCGACCGGTGGAAGCTGCGCGACTGACTCCCCAGTGCGAGCCTGGAGGGGCGTCCTCCGCTGGGCTGCCGCTGGCCTCTCCCTGTCCGCGGCTCGGAGTCCGACCGGCCACCTCCCAGTGTTTTCAGGTTTTTCCGTGGCGACCGATGGCGTCGGGCTGTTCGCGGGTCTGTCTGTTCGCGCCCTTGTCCATCAAGGGCCTGGAGGAGGACCGCTACGAGCGCCTCACGGACAACCCGGCAGGCCTGCGGCTCACGGAGCCGGCAATCCCGTGCAGGGGCGCTCGCAGGCCTGCTTGCGTGTGCCGCTTGCCCGGACGGAGTTTACATTCGCAGCGATGCCCCTCGTGTTCCTGCCCGACGCCGAGACGCTGTTCCTCTGGGGGCCCGACCGGCTGCCACGTGAGCTCGCCGGCCTGCCGGAGACGGGGGACCGCGCCTCCGCGCTGCTCGTAACGCCCGAGGGATTGCGTGAGTGCGAGGGGCACGGGCTGCCCCTGGCCGCCACCGTCGAGCGGCTCGCGGTGGTGCAAACCTCCGAGGCCGAGTCCTTTCCTGGCTCCATCGCCCTGTGGACGCTGGCCAGCAAGCTCGCGCTGGAGTTGGTGGCGCGCGAGCGCGTGGTGCCCACGCTCCTGCGGCGGGGCGAGCGCATCGAGGCTCGCTGGGCGGCGGCCCTCTCCGCCACCGAGGACGCCGGCCGCGTCGCCGCGCTCGCCCGGAGCATGCCGCCCGGCGCGCACGCCGTCCCCGCGGGCGCCAAGCCAGGCCGCGCCGTCTGGGCCCCGGACGCCTTGCTGCGCGCCTTCCTCGACGCCACCATCGATGCCTTCGTGCGCGCTGCGCGCGGTGCGCCTTCGTTGCCGGCCCGGCGCGCAGCCTCGTGGGACGAGCGCTGGCGCGAGGCGCTCACCGGCGCGCGACGCGACTTCGCGCCGGAGGGCTTCGCCGAGCGCTCCGTCGTCGATGAGCTGACGCGCTGGAGCGAACCCGCGCTCGGCGCCCGGGACAAGCTGCGCGCCTGCTTCCGGCTGGAGCCCCCGACGGAGGAGCGTGAGCCCTTCGTGCTGAGCTTCCACCTCCAATCCCCCGACGACCCGAGCCTGCTCGTCCCGGCCGCGGACGTCTGGAAGACGCGCGGGCGCAGCCTGGAGAAGCTCGGTCGCGCCTTCCGTGACCCGCAGGAGGCACTGCTCGAGGCGCTCGGCCGCGCCGCCCGGCTCTTTTCCCCGCTGGCGCTCGTGCTGGAGAGCCCACGTCCCCAGGCGCTCCTGCTCGAGCCCGACACCGCGTGGACGTTCCTCTCGGAGGGCGCCCGCGTGCTCTCCGACGCTGGTTTCGGCGTCATCGTCCCTGGCGAGCTCACGACCTCGGGCCGGCGCCGCCTGCGTCTGCGCATGCGCGTGGGCGCGAGCGCGAAGGCCGCGGGGGCCGTCGGTGGCACCGCGGGGCTCGGGCTCGACGCGCTGCTGCGCGTGGACTGGGACGCCGTGCTGGGCGACCAACCTCTCTCCGCCCAGGAGCTGGCGCTGCTGGCCCAGCGCAAGGCCCCGCTCGTGCGCTTCCGCGGCGAGTGGGTCGCGGTGGATCCCCTCGAACTCGACGCCATCCAGCGCCACCTCGCCCAGGGCCCCGGCCGCATGGCGCTGAGCGAGGCTGTGCGGGTGTCCCTGCTCGGCGAAACGCGCCACGGACAGCTCCCCGTCACCGTCCTCGCCACCGGGGCGCTGGGGGAGCGCCTGCGCCTGCTTCGGGAGGGCGGGGCAACCGCTCAGGACGCCCCCGCGCGCTGCGCGCCACGCTGCGGCCCTACCAGTCGCGCGGTCTGCATTGGCTGGACACGCTGGCCTCATTGGGGCTCGGCGCTTGCCTCGCGGACGACATGGGCCTGGGCAAGACGGTGCAGGTGCTGGCCTTCCTGCTGCGGCGGCTCGAGCAGGCGCCTGTCGAGGCGCGCCCCACGCTGCTGGTGGCCCCAACCTCCGTGGTGGGCAACTGGGAGCGTGAGCTCGCCCGCTTCGCCCCCACCTTGCGCCTGACGCCGCACTACGGCGCCGAGCGCGCCCGCGCGGCGAACCGCTTCCCCGCGCGCCCGGCGCCGTCGTGCTCACCACCTACGGCTTGCTGCGCCGGGACGCCGCGCTGCTCGCGCGTGTGGACTGGGGCGCGGTGGTGCTCGACGAGGCGCAGAACATCAAGAACGCGGCGTCGGCCACCGCCCGCGCGGCCCGGGCGCTGCGCGCCAGCCAGCGCTTCGCGCTCACGGGCACGCCGGTGGAGAACCGCCTGGCGGAGCTGTGGTCCATCCTCGAGTTCGCCAACCCGGGCCTGCTCGGGCCGCTGGAGACGTTCCGGTGCGAGCTGGCGCTGCCCATTGAACGCCATGGCAATCAGGAGGCCGCGGCCCGGCTGCGCCGGCTCGTGAGCCCCTTCGTCCTGCGCCGCCTCAAGAGCGACCCGGCCATCATCACGGACCTGCCCGCGAAGAATGAGATGAAGGTCGTCTGCACGCTCACGCGCGAGCAGGCCTCGCTCTACAAGGCGGTGGTGGACGAGGAGTTGCGGCGCATCGAGGAGGCCGACGGCATGGAGCGCCGGGGCCGCGTGCTCGCGCTGCTGCTGTACACGAAGCAGATCGCCAACCACCCGGCGCAGTACCTCGGGGAGTCCGGGCCCCTGCCGGGGCGCTCGGGGAAGCTGGCGCGCGTGGTGGAGATGCTCGAGGAGTCCCTGGCCGCTGGCGACAAGGCGCTCGTCTTCACGCAGTTCCGGGAGATGGGCGACAAGCTGGTGGCGCACCTGTCGGAGCACCTGGGCCACGAGGTGCTCTTCCTCCACGGCGGCACGCCCCGCAAGGCGCGCGACGAGATGGTGCGGCGCTTCCAGGAGGACGCCCACGGTCCGCACGTGTTCGTGCTGTCCGTCAAGGCGGGAGGCACGGGGCTCAACCTGACGGCGGCGAGCCATGTGTTCCATTACGACCGCTGGTGGAACCCGGCCGTCGAGGACCAGGCTACCGACCGCGCGTACCGCATCGGGCAGAAGCGCACGGTGCAGGTCCACAAGCTGGTGTGTGCGGGCACCGTCGAGGAGAAGGTGGACCGGCTGCTCGAACAGAAGCGCCAGTTCGCCGAGAAGGTCGTGGGCACGGGCGAGCACTGGGTGACCGAACTGGACACGGCGGCGCTGCGCGAGCTGTTCTCGCTGTCCGAGGGCGCCGTGGCGGACGATGGCGACGCGGAAGGGGAAGACGACGCGCGGGTGCGCGCCCCGCGACGGCGCGGCCGTGCGAGCGCGAAGGCGGTGTCGCGATGAGCTACCGGGAGTTCTGGGGCTGGACGTCCGCGCCGAAGCGGCCGCCGCCCGAGCATGGCATCAAGGCGAAGAAGGCTGGTGCCACCTGGTGGGGGCAGCGGTGGCTGGAGGCGCTCGAGCGCGTCCTGAAGGGAGAGTCGGGACGGCTGGCCCGGGGCCGGACGTATGCGCGGGCGGGGCGCACGCATGACCTGGTCATCCGGCGCGGCAAGGTCACCGCGCGGGTGACGGGCTCGCGCCCGACGCCCTACGTTGTCTCGCTGGCGCTCAGGCCGCACGGCGAGGCCGTTTGGGAGAAGGCCATCGCGGAGATGGCTGGCAGGGCGCAGTACACAGCGGAGTTGCTCGCTGGGTCGATGCCCCAGGCCATCGACGAGGTCTTCCGCGCGGCGGGTGTCAGCCTCTTCCCGCGGAGCCGGGAGGAGCTGGTGACGGACTGCTCGTGTCCGGACTGGGGAGACCCGTGCAAGCACGTCGCCGCCATGCACTACGTCCTGGGCGAGGCGTTGGACCGAGACCCATTTCTCCTGTTCGAGCTGCGCGGTCGGACGAAGGAGCAGGTGCTGAGCGCGCTGCGGGCCGCGCGTGGGGCTGGCTCAGCCGGGGCGGCGCTCGAGCCGCGCGGCGAGGCGAAGCGGAAGCGGGCGGCGCGGGGCGCGAAGGCGGAGGCGCCCGAGGTCCCGAGCGTGAAGCCGGGCAAGCTGACGCGGGACAGCTACGACGTCCCTCGCGAGCCGCTGCCGGCGCTGAGCTTCTCGTTCGACGCGCCCGTCACCCATGGCGCGGTGCTGCGGCAGTTGGGGTCGCCGGCGTCATGGGGTGCGAAGGCCTCGCCGGAGGATGTGCTCGCGCCGCCGGTCCGCGCGGCGGCGGAGGTGGCGCGGCGCATCGCGCTTCGGGAGCCGGGAGATGCGAGCGCGCCAGACATGGCGCCGCGTGGCCGGAGCCGCGCGAAGCAGCCGGCCCGGCGCGCGAAGCGTGGGCCCTCAACGTAGCCGCCTCAGCAGCCTCTCCACACTCCCTCAACATCTCGACGCGATGGTGGAGCCAGGTCGAAACGGTCGCCCATGGGGGCGCCGTGAACGCATGGGGAATCGACCTGAGGGGAACGCGAAATCATGAGAAACGTCTGGATGGCCACTGCGGTCATGTGCCTCGCCGTCAGCCCGGCTTTCGCCTCGGATTGCGAAGCGCTGCCCGCCAAGGGGCAGGTGAGCCTCGAGAAGAAGTACATGAAGATCAAGGCCGAGAGCGCGCACGCCGCCACGGACTGCGTCGCCATCCGAAACAACGACGCCCTGGGAACGGGCCACGGCATCAAGCTCAACTGCCGGATCCACTTCCGCCCCCGGAACGGAGGCTGCTACGTGGACTACACGCCCTACGGCGAAACGAACAAGAGCCTCTCCCGGCATCCAGGCTGTGATGCGAGCAAGTGGACCTGGGCCAGGAGCGTGGGCATGTCCACTGGCGATTCCGCCTCGGATCCACGAGGAAAAACGTACACGGGCAGCGTCCGCTTCAACATGATGAACGCCGAGTACGAGCTGAAGTACACCGTCCTGGTCGGTGACAAGAAGAGCGACAAGGCCTTGGAAGACACCTACGCGGCGACCTTGAAGAAGATCTGCATCCGTAAGTCCAGTTGACGCCCGGGCGCGGCGAGGCCTTGGTGTGGTGACTGGGCTCATCAGGGCGCGAACTCCCGTCACCAGTTCCGCGCCGTGGATGTGCCTTGAGTTTCCTCGGGGCGCGCCATTGAGGGACGGGCCGCCCTGGCCATCCGTTGGATTCCCGCCGCGCGCCCGCCGCGTCCGTTCATGAGGCCACACCGTCAGGTGGCCTCCCGGTGCCATGCGCCGCTTCGTGCATAGGGTGCGCACGACGTATGGCCACCCTGGACCCGCCCTCTGCCTCCTGGCTCACGCGCTGCGCGCTGTTCAGCGGCAAGCTGCTCGTGGTCGCGGCCGCGGTGGTGGCGCTCGTGCTGCTGCTGGCGCGGCTCTACCTCATCGTTCTGCCGACAGTGGCGGCGCTGCTGCTGGCGACGTTGCTGTATCCGCCCGTCCGGTGGCTGTCCGCCCACCGGGTGCCCCGGGCGCTTGCGACGCTGCTGGCGCTGCTGGTGCTGCTCCTGGTGGGGGCGGCTGGGGTGTTCCTGCTCGTGCCCAGCATCGTCCAGCAGGTCAGCGCGGCGGGCTCGAACGTGCGGGCGGGATTGGAGGGCCTCGTCGGAGGGGTGACGCAGGAGCTCCCCGTGTCCCGGGAGCAGCTCGACGGCCTGCTCGAGCAGGGGCTCGGCTTCTTGAAGTCGAACCTGGGCCGCATCACCACCGGCGTCCTCGCGGGCGCCAACTTCGCCGCGCAGGCCGTGGCGGGCGGGCTGCTGACGGTGACGCTGCTGTTCTTCTTCGTGAAGGACACCGAGCGACTCGGGGGCTGGGTGCTGGCTCGGGTGTCTCCGTCGCGGCGTGACACGGTGCGCGCCGTGGGTCTGCGCGCCTGGGGAACACTCAGCGGATACCTGCGTGGCGTCGTCATCGTCGCGCTGGTGGACGCGGTGGGCATTGGCGCGGGCCTGGCCATCATCGGCGTGCCGCTCGTGCTTCCGCTGGCGGCGCTCACCTTCGTGGGCGGGTTCTTTCCCGTCATTGGCGCCACCCTGGCGGGTGTGGTCGCGGTGCTGGTGGCGCTCATCACCAACGGGCCGCTCGACGCGCTCCTGGCATTGGCCGTAGTGCTGGGCGTGCAGCAACTGGAGAGCAACGTCCTGGAGCCCGTGGTGATGGGGCGCGCGGTGCCGCTGCACCCGGTGGTCATCCTGCTGTCCATCACCGCCGGGGGCGTGCTCTTCGGCGTGGCGGGCGCCTTCCTCTCCGTGCCCGTCGCCGCGGTCCTCTCCGCCGCGGGCAACGAGCTGCGCCTGCGCGACGAGGCGCGCGTCCTCGAGAAGCCTTCGACGATTGCGCCGCCGTGAGCCGGAGCGGCGTCAGGGGAAGTGGTCCACCACCTGGGCGTTGGACCACGGATGCGCGCGGGTGTGGCCGGGCCGTGAGCCCCGGTACTTGGACATGCCTGTCTCGTTGCCCAGGATGAAGCACACCGGGTACTCGCTGCCGTCTGGCGTCCGCGCGCGTGTGTAGCGGCCCTGGATTTTCTCGCCGCCGGTCCAGATGCGCCCGTACAAGAGCGTGTTGGCCGGGAGGCGATCGATGGGCCCATCGAGCCGACTGGTGATGGGGCCGTCGCTGACGACGATGCTGTAGTTCGTCTGGTACGAATCGTCCGGCTGCTGGATGTCGAGCTGGATGTGCCCGCGGGACCTCAGGTCGAGCCCGAGTTGACGCATGGACTCCAGGGCTTCTGCAGGGCAGCGCGCGGGCTCGGGCCGGACCTGCGTGCCTGCGCAGGCATTGAGACTGGTCGCGGTGAATGCTGCCAGCAGGTAACGGTGGAGTCGGAGGACACAGCGCGCGTGGGGCTCGGTCGTGGACATGGCATCTCCCGGCCATGGCGGCTCGGCGGTGGAAAACGGAAGGGCCGTGGCGGGCGAACCAGTGTCGGCTGGTCCTCCGGTCCGCGCCAGTTGCTGAACGGGATGAGACGGAGTGGGGGCGGCATGAGGTGGGCCCGCGAGCGTCAGTCCCCAGGCCACGCACGCAACCAACGTCAGGGCTCCAGCGACTCGCACCCATCGGCTCTCGTGCCTCGGCTCCGGCGGGCTCGCTGGCTCCATGCGAGGTTGCGTCTGGACCTCCGAGAACACCCGGCGCCGCAGCCAGCGGCCCATTCGATGGTGCTGAACCCGGGCCGCGCGTAGGGCCCTCGCATGGAGAAGGGCCGCTTCTTCTCCCGGTGCCACAAGGCCCCAGGTGTCCTCGTCGCGTGTCGTGCGTGTCGCCGTGGAGGGCCCCTCGTACCAATCGAACAGCGGGACGTCCCAGTCCGGTCCCGCGTGCGCCTGGGCCTGTTGGACTTCCCGGGCGAGGTCCCCCGCGCTGCGCGGCCGGGCTTCAGGGGTGAACGCGAGCAGTCCCTCAATCCAGCGTGCGAGCAGCTCGGGCACACGCGGGTTGAGGGCTCTCAAGGTGGTGGAGGTCACTGGGGAGTGCGCCTTGTCCAGGACGAGCGGCGGATACTGCTCCACCACCAACCGGTGAAAGGTGACGCCCACCGCGTACAGTTCGTCCGCGACCGTGTAGGGGTAGTGCTCGGAGCGGGCGGTCTGCCGTGGAGCCTTCATGCTCCAGAGGATGGCCTGGGGGCTGCGATAGGGCCCGGTCCCGGGCGGCAGCCGCGCGGCGGAGGTGATGGGGGCAGCACGGGGATGCCAGCATGCGCCCCAGTCCAGCACCACCAGTCTTCCGTGTTCCTCGACGCGAAGGTTCTCCCCCTTGAAGTCGCGGTGAAGCACCTGCCTGCGATGCGCGGCGTCCAAGGCCCACGCGGCCTGCGCCAACAGGCCGGCGACGTGCCGCGCCGTTGGATTGCGCGCCCGAGACCAGTCATAAAGCGTGCTGCCTCGCACGTACTCCAGCACGAGGTATGGGTAGGCGGCGGTCCCTGCGCGCCAGGTCCCCGTTGCTTGCAGCCGCACAACTCCAGGGTGGCGGAGCAGGTGCAGCGTCCGCGCCTCGCGCTGGAATCGCGGATCGCCGGGGAGTGGGCCAGTTTGAGCGCGTAGCTGCGGCCTTCGGAGCGCGAGCGCACTTCGTACACCGTGCCGTTGCCGCCGCCTCCGATGCGGCGCTCCACGCGCCAGCGTTCCACGCGCGTGCCGGCAGGCAGGGCCTGTGGAGACATCACGAGGGGGCCTGGGGAAGATGCGCTTGGCTCCAGTCGCATGACGGATTCCTTCGGGGCTGTCGCACGTCTACGGTTTCAGTCGCGCCCATCGCACGCCGCGGCGCCGGCCCGTGTCCCAAAGCTCCAGCGCGTAGGCGGGTGGAGGGCGCGTGGGAGCGGGCCACTGCACGACGGCGACCGCGCTCTGGCCAGGCAACAGACGCGGCTCCTGCAGCAACAGGGGCAGCTCCATCGGCTCGCCTGTTGGCCGCCCGTTCGAGTCCAGCGAGGTCAGCCGCGCAATGCCCGGTTGCCAGGGCGCCTCGCCCGGCGGGTTCTCCAGATTCACCGCGAGCGCTACCCACGAGCCGGAGCGATAGCTATCAAGCTGACGGACCTTGAGCTCCGCCTCGCTGGCTGGGGTATCCATCCACGTGCCGAGAACTCCCGTGGTGCCGATGGCGCCAGAGAGAATGGCGCCCGCAAGGCCCGGGTGTGGCACCTGCCGACGCGCTGTGGCCAGCCGGGCCTCCAGCAGTGCGTTGCGCTCACGCAGTGCCACCAGCTCGGCTTCCAGTTGCGCCACGGTGGCGGGGTGGCGCCGGACGTCGATGACCGAGTCCACCACGTTGGCCTCGGTGGTCAGCTCCAGGACGAGCCGTTGTGGCGCGGCCGCGTCCGTGAAGCGCAGCACCAGCGGCGGAACGCCCCGTGCGGGCATCGCGACGGCGGGCTGGAGCAGCAGATGCGTCCCCGTGACGTCCAGCCGGGTGAACAGCCCGCGTAGGGCCTCGGGAAGCTCACCTTCCAGCACGGCGTCCGAGTCGAGCAGCACCGTCGTCACGACACCGGGCGCCAGCCTGAGTCGCTGGACAGGCTCACCCGCGCCCGCGCTCAGGGCCACGGCCCGCTCGATGCGCCGCCACCGCTTCGTGTCTGGCGCCTGGGCCAGCGCTGCCGTGCCCAGCAGGAGCACCACTGCCGTCATTACCAACGAGCCAGGGGGGAACACGGCGGGGCAACCTCCAGGGTTCTAACCTACTCGAAGGGGATGACACGGCGGGGCGCTTGGACGAGCGCGAATGTCCCGCCTTCTTCGAGGAAGAACGCGCCTCCGTCTGGCACCTCGGAATGGGCGATGTCTACCTGAAAGGTAGTCAGATTCGCGCAGGACGTTCAGCGGCCGTCGGGAACACTCCCGCCACGCGCGGAAGAAAAATCACCGGGCCCGCGATGGGTTGTCCCGCGCGTTGGCGTCTTCCTTTTCGAGCGCCGCCTTCCATACCCCTGGGGAGGTATCCACCGCCGTCCCTGGCGTCGCTATGAGGGAGCGTCATGGGAGAGCAGAGCGCGTCTCGCCTGGAGGGCGATCGCTATCAGCATCTGTTGGGCTGGTACGAGCTGCTCCGGCTGCTCGACGCGGGCAGTCCCTTCTCGCACGGCTATGTCGAGCACCCGGAGGCGGGCTCGGCGGATGACGTGACGCTGCACGCCCGGCCCGGTGCCGGCGTGGCCAGTCGATACATGCAGGTGAAGTGGCACGTCGACCACCGGGATACCTACTCTCTGGCGGGGCTGGTGACGCCGCCTCGGGTGGGCAGCTCCTTGCTGCGCAAGCTGCTGGAGAGCTGGTTGCTGCTGCGGCTCCAGGGGCCTGTCGAAATCTGGCTGTTGAGCAACTGGGCGTCGGCGGCGGACCTGGGCCGCTATCTGCATGGCCGGGACCACTGCTTCACGGATGCGTTCTTCGAGCAGCCGCCACGAGGCGCCCTGAAGAAACACTGGGCGGAGTGGGAACAACGGCTCGGTGTATCGGCTGAGATGCTGCGGGCGTTCTGCAAGGACTTGCGCTTGCGGCTCGGCGTGGGCGGCATCGCCGACCTGGAAGAGCAGGTGGATGACCGGATGGGGCGGCTTGGCCTGCGCATGGGACGGCAGCCGCGCGCCATCGCGGTGGACGGGCTTCGGGAGTGGATTGAGGTCGGCGGCGGCAGGAAGCACGTCACCCCCGACTCGCTGCGCGACGCCATTCGCGCATGGGGACTGCTGGCCTCACGGGAGGACGCGCCCGCCGTGAGCCTCTGGATTCATGGGTGGGCGCGACGTGAGTGGGCGCAGCCTCCCACCGAGGAGCTGGACTGGACGCCTCACTTCGACCGCGACACGCGGGCGGTGCCGTCGGAGTCGGTGTGGCGCGACGTGTTGCTGCCTTCGTTGCTGGCTGTGCGACAGCGGCTGTCGAGGCGGCCTGACGGTGCGTTGATTGACCTGCGGGGCAAGCTGCCGCTGAGCACGGTGCTGGCGGTGGGCTTCCACTTCCCGGAGGTGGGCGGCTACCGCTTCCGCGTCGAGCAGCCCACGCGAGGAGAGACCTTCTTGTGGCGCTCGGACGCGAAGCCGTCTCCGCGCAGGTTGCGTGTCACTGGGCACGAGGGCAACGCGGATGCCACGGGACTGCTGGTGGTGTTCCAGATGACGGGGGATGCCCGCGTGGACGTGGAGCGCTTCATGGCCGAGCGGCCAGGGCACTTCCGTGCCGTGCTCTACCTGGAGCCGGAGGATGGGCCCCACGACGGCGCCGTCGGCTCGGATGCGGACGCGGTGGCGTTCGCCGTCCAGGCGCGCGAACAACTCCGGCGCGCGCGCAACGAGCTGCGCACTGCGGTCACTCATCTCATCCTTTACGCCCCCTCGGCGTGCTGCGTGTTCCTGGGCCAGCGGCTCAACGCCGTGGGCCCGGTCGTGGCCTACGAGCGCACCGGCTCAGGTGGCTACGCGCCCGCGCTCACGTTGCAGACAGGGTGAACGCCATGCCGCCGATTTCCGCCCGCACGTTTCGTACCGCGTTCAGCACTCCTCGTTTCATGACGCCGCTCCGGAAAGGTCCCTCACATGCCTGCCATTGACCTGCTGTTCCCCGTGCAAGGCGGTCCGGTGCCGCTCGACCACGCCTATCTCTTGTTCTCCGCGCTCTCCCGTCACATCCCCGCGCTGCATGAACGCACGGACATGGGGGTGTTCTCGCTTCGAGGTGTGAACAACACGCGGGAGTTGCTCTACCTGGGGCGAGGCACGCTGCGCCTGCGGTGCCCAATCGAAGCCGTGGCTACGCTGCTGCCGCTGGTGAGCGCGCCGCTGGAGGTCGCGGGGAGGCGCCTGTCCCTGGGCGCGCCCTCGCTCCATGCGCTGGAGCCCGTGCCCGCGTTGTCCGCACGGCTGGTCACCTTCAAGCACGCGATGGATGAGTCTTCGTTCATCGTGGCTGTCTCCCGGGCACTGGAGGCGCTTGGCGTCCAGGCCACGCTGAAGGTGGGGCGCAGGCGCATCGTGCGCATCGCTGGCAAGAAGGTCGTGGGCTTCGCGCTCGAACTTCATGGCTTGTCGGCCGAGCACTCGCTGCGCGTGCAGGAGCAGGGCCTGGGAGGCCGCCGTCACATGGGCTGCGGCCTTTTCCTCCCGCCCGGCCGGGCGGCCCGTGTCCAGTCTCGTGGGAAGGCCGCGTGAAGCGGCTGTTGGCCAAGAGCACGGCCACGCCCGACAGACCCGAGGGCGAGGCCACGTTGTTGGGCCACACGGCCCTGGTGCTGTCAGCCGCGCGGAAGCTCCTGGAGCACCGGGGGCGCGCGTCGCTGCTGGCCGCGGGCCTGGACCCGGCGTTGGAGCCCCGGCTGCGGCGCATCGTCCTGCTGGCCGCCGCGCTCCATGACCTGGGCAAGTGCAGCGAGCACTTCCAATCCATGCTGCGCCGCCAGCGCGAAGCGCCGCAGCTTGTCCGTCACGAAGCGCTCTCGCTGTGGCTCTGCTGGCCAGGGCAGCCGCTCTCCGCATGGCTCCAGCGGGACGTGAGCGAGCTGGACCTGTGCCTGGCGCTGGTCTGCGTGGCTGCACACCACCGCAAGTTCCAGACAGAGGCCTTCGCGCCCGACGGCACCGGAGCGGGGCTGTCGCTGGAGTTGCGGGTCCAGCATGAAGACTTCGCCCGGACGCTGGGGCGCATCGCCGAGGAGTTGGCGCTGTCCGCTCCGCCACTGTTCACCACGCCCATTGTGCTTCGAGCCACGCGGAAGGAGCACCCGCGCGACCAACTCCAGTCGTGGCAGGACGACTTCGAGCGGACCGTGCCCGCCGGCTCCGTGGACGCGCGGCTCCTGGCCGTGTGCAAGGCGTTGGTGCTCGCGGCGGACGTTGCGGGCTCGGCGCTCCCCGGAGCGGAGAGAAGCAGGACTGGGTGGACCGTCAGCTTACGGCGCCCCATCCCGCCGAGGCCCTGCGCGCCGTGGTCGAACGCCGCCTCGCGGGACGCACACCGCGACCGTTTCAGGAGGAGGTGGCCCGCAGCGCCGCGCCGCTGACCCTGGTCCGCGCGGGCTGTGGCAGTGGCAAGACGGCCGCTGCGTACCTCTGGGCCGCAAGACAGCACCCCGGCCGTCCGTTGTGGCTCACGTATCCGACGATGGGCACGGCGACAGAGGGCTTCCGGGACTACCTCCACGGCGCGGACGTGGAGGCCCGATTGCAGCACTCACGCGCGGCGGTGGATTTCGACATCTTCGGACTCCGCGACGGCGCGGCGCCGGGGACGGGCTCCCGCGACCAGGACCGGCTCGACGCGCTCCGCTCCTGGGGCGCCGACGCGATGAGCTGCACGGCCGACACGGTGCTCGGGCTTGTCCAGAGCCAGCGGCAGGGGCTCTATGCTTGGCCCGGGCTCTGTGCGGCCTGCGTCGTCTTCGACGAAGTCCACGCCTATGACGACCGGCTCTTCGGCTGCCTGCTGCGCTTCCTGGAAGCCCTGCCGGGAATCCCCGCGTTGCTGATGACCGCCAGCCTGCCCACCACGCGGGTCGACGCGCTGCGCGGCGTGTGCGAGCGCGTTCATGGCCGGAGCCTCGCGGAAGTCGAAGGGCCGGAGGATTTGGAGACACTGCCGCGCTATCAGCGGCTGGACGTCGCGGAGCCGTGGTCCCTCGTGGCGGAGTGCCTGCGAGACCACGGCAAGGTGCTGTGGGTCAGCAACACGGTGGATCGCTGCATGCGGACCGCCGAGGCCGGCACGTCGCACGGTGCGCGCGCGCTGCTGTACCACAGCCGCTTTCGTTACGAGGACCGCGTCCGTCGCCACGGTGACGTCATCGAGGCCTTCGCCACCGAGGGCCGCGCGGCCTTTGCGTCGACGACGCAGGTCGCGGAGATGAGCCTGGACCTGTCAGCGGATCTGCTCGTCACGGATTTGGCGCCCATCCCGGCGCTCATCCAGCGCTTGGGGCGGCTCAATCGCCGCAGCACTCCGGAGCGGCCCGCGCCCGTGCGGCCTTTTGTGGTGCTCCCCTTCGATGGGCCGCCTTACGCCGCGCCGGACCTGCGCGACTCGCGTGCATGGTTGGAGCGGCTGGGAACGGGGCTGCTGAGTCAGCGGGACCTGGTGGACGCATGGGGGCCGCCCGGGATGACGGATGCGCCGCGGCGGCAGTCCAGCACCTGGCTGGATGGACGCTTCGACACCTGGCCCGCGCCGTGCCGCGACGGGAGCCCCAGCCTCACGGTCCTCCTGGAACAAGACGCCCGTGCCGTCCTGGACGGAGCGGTGAGCGCTCACCGGGTCACCCTGCCCATGAACCTGCCACCCGAGTCCTTCAAGTGGCGTGCATGGCCCCGCGCGGGCCGGCTGCCATACCCCATCCCTCCAGCGAACGCGCTGGACTACGACGGCCTGCGAGGTGCGCGATGGCGAAAGCCGTGAACCCACGGAAGAAGGCCTTGCCCGCTCCGCTCTCCATCCGGTTGTACGCACCGGGGATGACGCCGCTGCTGCGCGCGGGCGCGGGCGGGTTGGCGGCATCGCTCCGCGCCATCCTCGGGAGCGCTTCACCCGCCGCGCCGTGGCCTTCTCCGGTGCGGCTGGGGCCCGGGGCGGCGACGGTGGGGCGGGAAGCCATCCACCTGGACTGGGGCGGCAAGGCACCGGAGGCCACGCTCCGGGCGCTGTTCGGCGCGTCATTCCAGGTGAAGCAGGGCTTCATCGACCTGCCGGGCACGCGTCCACCCGGAGCGCCGGAGCCACCGCCCGAGCTGGCCGCCGCGCTCCACGACGCGCTCAAGGTGACGTTCCTCCAGCATGGCAAGTCGACGCAGGGAGGAGCGCGAAGGCGCGTCACCTTCGAGGTGGACGCGCGGCCCGTCATCGTCGAATCCCAGGGCTACGAATCCTTCGTCCACCAGACGGCCTGGCAGAGCGTGCTCGAGGCGTTGGAGGCGGGAGCGACGTCGTTGGCGAGCTGGGCCTATCCGGGCGCGGCCGAGCGGCACATCGGTGTGCGCGTCACCAAGGTGGAGTACACGGCGGCGGAGGCGCTCTGCGCGTGCTTCGCGCTGGTGGGGTGTGTCTCCTACAAGCTGCCGCAGCTCCGGGGCGGGGCCTTCGTGGCGCTGGCGCCCACGAACTGGTCCGCTTCGCGGAGCTGCGCCCTGGGCTGACACCCAAGCGGCTCCGTGACGTGGCGGTGGCGGGGGCGTCGGACGCGGTGCTCGCGGCTCAGTTGGTGATGGCGCAGGAGGCGGGGAAGAAGCGGCTGGGGGCCGTGCTGGGGACCACCGAGGCCGTGGCGCTGCGGCAGATGCCGTGGAACGCGCAGCAGAAGATTCGCGGTGCGGTGGTGCGGCAGGACGCCGTGCGCGAGGCGGTCCTGGACCGCTACGAGGCCGCCGCAGCCGCGCTGCCGCACACGCTGCGAGTCCGCAAGCCCGAGGGCAAGGCGAATGGCGAGGCGGGCTACTTCATCGCGACCAGCGCGCTGCGCGCCTTCATCACGGAGAACCTCGCGGCTTCACGCCCCTGGTACGCGGACTTCGCCACCGCGACGACGGCGGAGGGCCGCTTCATTCACGACTACCGCGACCGGGACAACCTGGGCGCGCTGCTGTGGCACGAAAGGAAGGGACTCATCGCCATGCATCCGTACCTGGGAGAGGCCGAGCAGTGGCTCGTCCAGAGCGTTCACCTCGCGCTCCGGAGCCGGTTCAAGAGCATTTATTCGGACACGAAGGAGAGCGCTCCGGCCACACGCTCCAACCGGCTCAAGGGTGAGCGTGAGCGTTGGCGGCTGAGCTTCGCGGGGGCCAAGACGCCGGAGCAGGTGCGCGCGGCGCTCGCGGACCTGTGGAGCCGCGCGGGCACCAACCGTGAGCTCCAGGAGCATTGGCGGGACATCCTCCCACTGCTGGGGCCCGAGCGGTGGCGCGCGGCCCGCGACCTCGCGCTGGTGGCGCTGGCGAGCTACCAGGGCAAGGGGGGCGAGGCCGCGGAACTTGAGGACGCGGACGAGGCCGCTGGCGCGTCCGAGCAGTCCTGAGCAGCTCCACACACCTTCCCGGAGTCCATTCATGAGCCTTCACGTCTTCGCCGCCTTCGTCACGCCGCTGGGAACCGCCGCCAACAACCGGGGCCTCACCGAGGGAAACATCACCAGCCTCCAGAAGCTGGTGTGGAACGGACAGGTCCACACCACCGTCTCCGCCGAGTCCATCCGCTTCGCCTTGCGGCGGCGCTTGAATGAGCAGGAGCCGTGCAACCGCACCTATGACGATGCGTCACGCGCCAACGCGTGGAAGGACGCCGCCTTCAGCGCCTGGTCGGGGAAGTCGAAGGAGAAGACCTATATCGATGATGACCTGCTGGGCTTCATGTCCGCGGAGGGGGCGAAGCAGGAGAAGGAGAAGGGCACGGCGAAGGTCCGCCGCGCGGTGCTGGAGGTGTCCCGGGCAGTGAGCCTCACGCCGTGGTCCGGGGACGTCACCTTCAACGCCGCGAGCCCCGGGGCCACGCCCTCCGCGCAGAAAAAGGGCAGCAACCCCGTGCCCTACGGGACGGAGATGCACGCGACACGCTACCAGTACGGCGTGGCGCTGACGCCAGCGGCGCTGCGAGTGCCGGCCCGTGCCGTGACGGCGCTGAACCAGCTCTGCGCGCTGGGGCCCGTCGCGGGCAACCACGGCCGCTTCCTCTTCGACTTCAGTCCGGAGTCGGTCGTCTTCCGGCTCACTCAGGAGGCCGCGCCGCGCATTCTGTATGCCTTCGAGCCGTCCTCCCGCGCGGGGGCGTGGAGCTCGCCGCGCTGCTGCGCAAGGTGAAGAGCGGCGACGTCCCCGCGAAGGAGTTGGTGTTGGGCGGGCAGGTGGTGGAGGGGCTGGGCGCGGAGGAGCGCGAGGTGCTTTCGGGCGCGGAGCTCCACGCGGGCGTGGTCGCCGCCTGCCGCGCGGCGTGCAAGCGGCTGGAGGCGAGGAAGAAGTGATCGCGCTCGAACTGTCCGTGCCCGTGGCGTGCTGGCGCAAGGGCCGGGCGCGCGAGCTGGTGGAGACCGAGGTCCTGCCGCCGCCCGCGACGTGCTACGGCGCGTTGCTCTCGCTCGTCGGTGAGCAGGACCGGGAGCGGCACCGGGGCTGCCGCGTGACGGCGGGGTTGTTGAACGCGCCTGTCATCAGCACGGTGCTTCGCACCTTCTGGCGGTCGAAGAACCTGAAGGTCGCGAAGGGGAATGAGGAGAACGCCGCGCCGGACCAGCAACAGCTCGTCATCGACGCGCGCCTGGTGGTCTGGTGCGACAGCCGGGAGGAGCCGGACTCGGGTGAATCGCTGGAGGACCGCGTCATCCGGGCGATGCGTGAGCCCGGCTCCGTGACGCGGGCCGGGGCGTGGTCGCTCGGGGAGTCCACGCACCTCATCAATGACGCGCGTCTGCTCCCGGAGGGGCGGCCGCCAGCGGGCTGTCGGGCCTTCCTGACCGCGTCCACCGGCGCCCTCACCCTGCCGGTCTGGGTGGACCACGTGGGCACTCGTGGCACTCGTTACGAGGTGGGGCGGCTCGAAGAGGTCTTGGCTGCTCCCGAGGTCCAACGGCTTCCGCGCATCCCGCTCGCGGAGGGCGCTGGATAGGTGTCTGTCGTTGTCACGCGGTACCGGGGCGGGGGGCCCCAATACATGAACGCATCATCCACGAGTCCGAAGCCTGTCGTCGGCGAGCCGTCCATCCGCACGCACGCGTTGCACGCGTTGGCGTACTGCGAGCGGCTCTTCTACCTGGAGGAAGTGGAGGAGTTGCGCGTGGCGGACGCCGCCGTGTTCGCGGGACGGCGGCTGCACGTCCAACTCCAGGAGGAAGGCGAGCGCGTCGAGCTGGAACTGGCGAGTGAGGCATTGGGCCTGCAGGGAAGGGTGGACGCGGTGAGGACGCGGGAGGGGACGCTGGTCGTCTACGAGCACAAGCGCGGACGCCATGCGCCTGGAGGGGACGCGCCAGAGGCATGGCCGAGCGATCGGCTCCAGGCGGGGGCCTACGCGCTTCTGGTGGAGGAGCGCTTCCCGGGGGCGCCCGTGGAGTGCAGGGTCCGCTACCACCAGACGGACACGACGGTGCGCTTCCCGCTGGATGAGGCGCTGCGGGGCGATGTGGCGGCGGCCGTGGCGCGGGCCCGGCTGCTGCGCGCGTCGCGGGAGCGGCCACCCGTGACACAGGAGGAGCGCAAGTGTGCGAAGTGCTCGCTGGCGCCCGTGTGCCTGCCGGAGGAGGAGCGGCAGGTGGCGGGGGAGGAGCGGCCCCGGCTCTTCCCGGAGGATGATGTGCGGCAGGTGCTGCACGTCGCGACGCCTGGGACGCGGGTGGGGCGCGCGGCGGAGGAGCTGGTGGTGACGCCACCCGAAGGGGAGGGCGCGCCGTCGAGGCAGCCCGGGCGCATGGTGTCGGCGCTCATCGCGCATGGAGCGGTGCAGGTGAGCGCGCAGGCGCTGGCGTACTGCGTGGAGAACGACATCGGCGTGCACTGGTTCACGTCCGGGGGCGCTATCTGGGGGGATTGGGCGGAGGGGAGGCAACGTCCACCGTCGGCTGCGGCAGTTCGAGGCGCTCCGGCAGCAGGACGTGTGCCTGGGGCTGGCCCGCCGCCTGGTGGCGGCGAAGCTGGATGGGCAGCTCCGCTTTTTGCTGCGCTCCTCGCGCGGTGACTCGGAGTCGCGTCAGGTGCTGGCCTCGGCGGTGCGGGACCTCCGGGCGTTGCTGCCGAAGTGCGAGGAGGCTCCGTCGCTGGAGGTGCTCCTGGGGTTGGAGGGCGCGGGCGCGGCGCGGTACTTCGGCGCGCTGCCGTACCTTCAAGGCGACGACGTGGACACGCGGCTGCGCTTCGAGGGGCGCAACCGGCGGCCTCCGAGGGACCGGTTCAACGCGGTGCTCGGCTTCTTGTATGGGCTGGTCCACCGGGAGGTGGAGGCGGCCATCCGGGCGGTGGGGCTGGATGTGGCGTTTGGCTTCTACCATCAGCCCCGGGGCACGGCGGGGCCGTTGGGGCTGGATGTGATGGAGCTGTTCAGGGTGCCGCTGGCGGACATGCCGCTGGTGGGCTCGGTGAACCGGCGGGCGTGGGACGCGGACGCGGACTTCGAGGTGACGTCCGAGCACGTCTGGCTCAGCAAGGCGGGGCGGGCGAAGGCCATCGAGCTGTACGAGCGGCGCAAGCGGGAGACGTGGAAGCACAACGTGCTGGGGTACTCGCTCAGCTACGCGCGGCTGGTGGAGCTGGAGGTGCGACTGCTGGAGAATGAGTGGACCGGCAAGCCGGGGCTGTTCGCGACGTTCCGCTTGAGGTGAGCCATGGCCGAGCTGAGGCGCTGGTATTTGATTACCTATGACATCCGCGACCCGCGGCGGTGGCGGAAGGTGCATGCCCTGCTGAAGGGATACGGGGAGTGGTTGCAGCTCTCGGTGTTCCGCTGCTCACTGACGGACCGGGACCGCGAGAAGCTGCGCTGGGAGCTGTCGCGGCGGATGGACGCCGTGGATACGTTGCTGGTGATTGGGCTGTGCGGCGGGTGCGTGGAGCGAGTGCGCGCCATCAACGCGAAGGAGGACTGGCCGGAGGAGCCCGCACCGTTCAAGGTGCTGTGAAGCAGGCGACAATCAAGCACCTCGCCGTGGCGGAGGCCCGCGATGGCGAAAGTGGCGGATTCCCCTGTCGTTTCATGGGGTTGGGGCTCTTTGACAGGTGAATAGGTGCATGAACGATGAAAAGCCGAGTGATTTCATGGGGTTGGCGATTTTGGGTGGGGTCTGAGACAGCCAACCTGGGCGAAGGAGGGGGAGGTGCTTGAAAAGGGGCTTGTAAGGTGCCGGAATTGCTGGGAGATTCAGGCGGGCTGTCCCGCTCGCCGTGATGCCGAAAGGCGTTGAGCACGCGTCAGCAGCGCCTTCTGGTCAACGCCGGCCTGGTCCCGCTCGCCGTGATGCCGAAAGGCGTTGAGCACTCCTCGTTGTCGAACGGGCGCCCCACGGTGAAGGGGTGTCCCGCTCGCCGTGATGCCGAAAGGCGTTGAGCACAAAATCCGTGGCTTCTGGACTTTGCCTTTGCTTGGCTTGTCCCGCTCGCCGTGATGCCGAAAGGCGTTGAGCACAACTTCTCTGCGTTGTTGAGGATTTGGTCGGTGTGTCCCGCTCGCCGTGATGCCGAAAGGCGTTGAGCACAACTTCTCTGCGTTGTTGAGGATTTGGTCGGTGTGTCCCGCTCGCCGTGATGCCGAAAGGCGTTGAGCACAAGCACCCTGACGTGGAGGATTTCACCATCACTTATCGTCCCGCTCGCCGTGATGCCGAAAGGCGTTGAGCACCTTTCCGTCGCCACGCTCACACCCCCAGTGGTCCCGCTCGCCGTGATGCCGAAAGGCGTTGAGCACCCTGAGCTGGCCCCTCGCTTTGAATGGCCGGGTAAGGTCCCGCTCGCCGTGATGCCGAAAGGCGTTGAGCACTCCTGAGCGGCTGTGGAGCCGCTTCGGTTTTCGAGGTCCCGCTCGCCGTGATGCCGAAAGGCGTTGAGCACCCCACCCGACAGCTCGCCGGTGCCAGAATTCGGTCCCGCTCGCCGTGATGCCGAAAGGCGTTGAGCACGGCCTCGCAGTCCAGATACGCGGCAACGGCCACACGTCCCGCTCGCCGTGATGCCGAAAGGCGTTGAGCACCTTCCAGAGCGTGTTGTCCCAGACGCCAGTGGCGAACGTCCCGCTCGCCGTGATGCCGAAAGGCGTTGAGCACGTAACGACGTGGCGTCCGTCATCAGCCCCTGGCCAAGTCCCGCTCGCCGTGATGCCGAAAGGCGTTGAGCACTTTCCCCTCTCTGGTTAGAAACAGCAAAGGCCCGGGTCCCGCTCGCCGTGATGCCGAAAGGCGTTGAGCACGAACTTTGGGACGATCGCGCAGTGCAGGTGGTGCCCAGTCCCGCTCGCCGTGATGCCGAAAGGCGTTGAGCACTCTGAATGCTTCCCCAGCACCTCTCCGAAGTAGAGAGTCCCGCTCGCCGTGATGCCGAAAGGCGTTGAGCACCTCAGACCTGCGCCAGCGTAGGCGGCGGGAGCTGCGTCCCGCTCGCCGTGATGCCGAAAGGCGTTGAGCACCTCGTTCGACGGCGGGAGTACCTGGGTGCAGACCGTCCCGCTCGCCGTGATGCCGAAAGGCGTTGAGCACAGCTGGAACAGGTGCAGGCCGAGGTGGCCGCCGTCCGTCCCGCTCGCCGTGATGCCGAAAGGCGTTGAGCACGCTGGTCTCAGCGCCGCCCCTACCTCGGACACCGCGCGTCCCGCTCGCCGTGATGCCGAAAGGCGTTGAGCACAAGGCCACCTGGTCCGGCTTCCGCCCTCCCTCCTGGTCCCGCTCGCCGTGATGCCGAAAGGCGTTGAGCACACGTTCCCGCAACATAGGTGTTTTGGAATGCAGGCTGAGTCCCGCTCGCCGTGATGCCGAAAGGCGTTGAGCACCTGTCCTCTTCTCCGGCGACACGCGGATGGGTCCCAGTCCCGCTCGCCGTGATGCCGAAAGGCGTTGAGCACACGCAGTTGCCCACCTCCAGCTCGCCGTAGCAGAAGGCCCGCTCGCCATGATGCCGAAAGGCGTTGAGCACTCTTCGGGCTTGTGCGTGTTGTAGACGGCGATTCGTCCCGCTCGCCGTGATGCCGAAAGGCGTTGAACGCGTTGGGGCCGCGTCTGGGCGGTTGCACTGTCCCCTGGGAAGGGTGACCGCACGACGGGGCCTCCAGCCGTTCTTGCGCGGCGGGTCACTGCCCCATTGCCGGAGTCCCCGGAACGAAACACCCACAAAGTGCGCCAATTACTAGCGGGTTGGGGCGGTGCCTAGGGGTGATTGACTGTGCTTGATTCAACACAGGCGCGGGCTTAGCAGGGTTCTTGAGGTGATACAGGCGTCTATTGGTCGCCGCGAGTCGCCAATGGAATTTCAAAAGAGATAGGCTTTCGCCCATGGCCAATGCCGTTGGCGTGAACAAGATGTCCGTTGTCACCAAGGACTCCAATGGTGTCACCGTCGCCTTCCCGGACGTGTGCAAGACGCCAAGCCCCGCCGGGCCGGTTCCCATTCCCTATCCCAACATCGCCAGGTCCTCGGATACCGACCAGGGCACCAAGAAGGTCTCCGTGGGGGGCAACCCGGTGTGCGTGAAGGACTCCAACTTCAAGATGAGCACCGGAGACGAGGCTGGCACCGCGGGCGGCGGCGTGGTTTCCGGCAAGACGAAGGGCAAGGCCGAGTTCGTCAACTACTCTTTCGATGTGCAGTTCGAGGGCAAGAACGTGGCGCGCGCCTTCGACCTCATGCTGCACAACGACAAGAACACGCCTCCGGCGCCGCTGCTGCAGCCGCCCGTCGTCGGGCTCGGAAAGCGGCCCGAGGAACTCCCCTGCGATACCTGTGGGAAGGAGCTCTAGGCCATGGACGCGTCCCATCGCAGCGGCAAACCCCGCGCGGCCTTCTCCGAAGAGCTCATCCTCGCGCCGCGAGTGGGGTGGGTGGCCGGGGCGAGCGCGAACGGGGTGCTGCTGGTGGACTTCGAGGGCAACCGTCGCGGTCCGCTCCCGGTGCGCACCACGGTGGCGCTGGCGCCGGACGCCATCCGGCGCGCTTCGGTGGAGCGGCAGGGAGCGCTCCTGCTCTTCGAGAAGGGGGACCCCGCCCTGCCCGTCCTCGTCGGGCTCGTTCAGAGCAACAGCCCCGCGCCGCTCACGGAGGCCCTCCTTGAGTCACTGGACGCCGGTCCACGGGAAGCCCAGGTGGATGGCAAGCAGGTGAGTCTCGAGGCGCGGGAAGAAGTCACGCTGAAGTGTGGGAAGGCGAGCCTCACCCTGCGTCGCAACGGAGACGTCATCCTGCGCGGCGTCAACATCCGGACCGAGGCGGAGCAGGTGCAGCGCATCAAGGGCGGGAAGGTCCAGATCAACTGAGCAGGTGCCCAGGATGCCGCTGATGCAGGCAATGGGCCGCGGCTCCTGAATACGGCTCCGGGCGTCGCAGCCCTCTTGGAGGCAGCCATGGGGAAGACGTCGCAGACCCCGGCGAAGAAGAACTCGGTCAAGAAGGTTCCCCTCAAGAAGAAGATCATCAAGAAGAAGGCCGATGGAGGGACTGCGGGCAAGAAGAGCGCGGCCGCGAAGAAGCCGAAGCCTCCGCCTTCACCCCACTCCTGGGAGGGCTCCTACCTCGCGGATGACCACGAGCATGGTTGCGTCAACCGGCACATCAGTGACTACCGCACGAGCAACCCGTGCAGCCATCGCCACCAGGCGCGGCTGAAGGCGCAGCAGACCCCGGCGAAGTACACGTGGCCGGCGGATGCCGCCAGGCAACCCGACACCGCTGGGGCGTGGGACATCACCGTCGACGGAAACTTCGAGACCAGCGCGCGCATGCCCTTCTCCCATGAAGCGCATCACATCGTGGCCAACGCGGAGCTCAAGGCCGCGGTGATTGATGCGGGCGAGGGCATTGAACCCAAGGGCCGGGTGCCGCTGATTGTCCGCTCGGGGCTGATGCGCGAGGGCTACAACCTCAACAATCAGCTCAACATGATCATCCTGCCGATGGTGAAGTACGCTGCGGTGGCGCTGGGCCTGCCGCTGCACCGCAAAACGCCCCTCCACTTCCACCACGCGACCTACAGCTCGTTCATCAGGAATCAGTTGGTGAAGGTCTTCGCCTGGGTCAAGAAGGCCGCTGCCGACCACGAGGTTCCGGAATACGAGTACACGCGGGCGGCGGTCGAAACGCTCTCGACGGATGTCTATCCGCAATTGGTCGCGGCTGGCGAAGCGATGAAGGCTGGCGACATGGCGGGAGATGCGCTGGAGGACATCCCTCACGACTTCCTCGGCAAGAACCGGGACCAGAGTGTAGGCATGATGGATGGCCCGGTGCCCTGAGCCAGGGAACCTCACCTCCCAAGGGACTGACCGAATGATGCGATTCCGCCTTCTCGACACGATGGGAAACGCCAACGACCGGGACCTCTGCTTCCTCATCCGGTTCGTCGAGGGTATCGAGGGTAAGTCCTATGCCACCAACCTAGGCGAGCGGCTGAGCCCCTTCTATCCGAAAGATGCCCGCATCCCGATGAGCCCGGAGCACCCGGGCATCAAGCTGTCGGCCCTGATAGGCAATGAGCGGAGCATGTTGATTGCCTCCTCCGCGTTCAAGGAGGCCATCCAGAAGCACTGCACGAATGAGATCGAGTACCTCCCGTTCACGCTCCACGACCACCGCAACCGCCCCTATAGCGACGACTACTTCATCATCAATCCGATTGGCACCTTCGACTGCCTTGACCTTGAGGCGAGCGATATCTCCTGGAGCACGAAGGCCCCGAAGAAGATCCTCCGCATTCGCAAGTACGTCCTGGACCGAGCGAAGATGCAGAACGCGCCCCAGCTCTTCCGGGTGGACGGGGATCCGTCCGAGTATGTCATTGGCCGGGAGCTGGCGCGGGAGATGTACGACCGCAAGCTCACCAACATCCGCTGGACGGAGCTGCGCTTCAGCGACGAGCCGAAGACATGAGCGAGGCACTCTCTCCGTCCGCCCGCCGCGCCGTGACGCGCCGCCTGCCGCTGCTGTGGGACGTGCTCGCGGAGCACCTGGAGGAAGCCAGCTTCCTCTGGACGCAGCGGGAGCGGGCGATGGACTCTCCGGATGACACCCTGCTCGAAGTCGAGGCGGGCGACGAGGCCCGGTTGCGAGCCCATCTGGACGGGCTCCATGTGGGCGGACCGCCGGCCGCGCTCCGGCTGCTGCGGCCCGCGCTGGAGAGCGAGGAGCCCGGATGCGTGGCCTCCGCCGCCTTCGTGCTGCTCGCGTCCGGCGAGCAGGCGCTGGTGCTGGAGCGATGGGGGAAGACGCGGAGCGGCGCCCCTGGCTGCGGCATGCGCTGGCGCTGTGCGAGCACCAGGGACTGGACGCCGCGCTGCTCGACCTGCTGCCGCGTCTGGCGCCGGCGCTCCAGGCCGAACTGCTCGACCTCCTCGCCTTCCGGCAAGTCGACGCGGGCTCGCTCCTGGAGCGCCTGGTCCTCGCGGACACGGAGCCGGTGCTCCTCGCGGCCGCCTTCCGCGCCGCGCGGGTGACGAAGCCGCCGGTGCTGGCGACCTGGCTTCGCAAGGGGATGGAGGACACCCGGCCCCTGGTGCGCGATGCCGCCATTGAAACAGGGCTGCTCCGGGGATTGCGCGCGGCCTGGCAGTCCTGCCAGCGGCTCGCGACAGCGGGGGCGGAGCCCCGCCTGACGATGCTCGCGCTGGCGGCCGGAGGGGCTGTCGCCGACGTGGAGAAGCTGGTTCGGGCGTTGGACAGGCCCGAATTGCGCGCGGAGGCACTGTGGGCGCTCGGCTTCAGTGGCCGGTTGGCGGCGGCGGACGCGGCCCTGACCGTGCTGAAGGAGCAAACGCCGGAGGTGGCGTGGCTGGCCCTGCGGACCTTCTCCGTCATCACCGGCCTGTCCACGGAGGGCCTCTTCATGCGCGAGGAGGACGAGGACGACGTAACGTCGCCTTCCGGCGCCGTGTCCTCCGGGCTGCCGCCCCCGAGCACCGTCCTGGCCGGGTCCAAGTGGCCGAGGTGGAGCGGTGGTGGGCCCGGGTTCGCGAGCGCTTCGAACCGGAGGGCCGCTACCGGGATGGCGTGCCGTGGACACCCGAGGCCCTGCTCCAGGCCCTCCACCGGCGCCGATGCGCCACCGTCCGGCGCTGGCCTTCGAGCTGGCCGTCAGGAGCCGGGGGCCTGTCAGGTGGATACCCGAGGCTGGTGCGGACACCAGCGCGCGCAGCTCCGGGCAGCCGGGGCGCTGTCGCTGGAGCGGCTCACGCGCGGCTTCGATGGGTGGATGAACGCATGAGCGCTCCCAGCGAGTTCCACCCGCGAGACGTGCTCGGCGTCATCACCGCCATCGGGGCCGTGACGTCGGTTGGGCGCAGTGCCGCTTCATCGTGCGCGGCCATCCGGGCAGGCATCTCCCGCCCTCGAAGGGTGAGCCACTTCCAGGTGCTGGATCCGGAGACCCAGGACACCCTTCCGCTCACCGCACACCCCGTCCAGGGCTATACGGACGGCTTCGTGGGGATGGGGCGATGGCTGCGCCTGGCGCGAGGTTGCCTCCGCGAAGTGTTGGAGACGCCCGGACTTCCTCGCCCCTCCGACGCGAGGTTCTGGAGCAGCACGGCCCTGATGATGGTCGCCCCCTCCCGTGATGATGGGGTGTTCGAGGTGGAGGGGGACGATGGCCTGGACGGCATCCGCGAGTACTGCCTCCGCCCGCTCCGCGACGCGCTGGGGCTGTCCCTCCCCGACGCGAATGTGCGGGTGGTGGACCAGGGCCCCGCGGGAGCGGCGGCGGCGGTCCAGCAGGCTTCGGGCGAGCTGTGGCGGGCCGGCTTCGAGCGGATCCTCGTGCTCGCGGTCGACTCGCTGCTGGACCCCGAGGCGCTGCGGGTGCTCGACGAGGAGGGCCGCCTGAAGGTGGGCGACAATCCGGTGGGCCTGATGCCCGGAGAGGCTGGCGCGTGCTTCCTGTTGGAGCAGGAGGGAGGGGCGCGCCAGCGCGGCGCCGCGCCCCTGGCTCTGGTGACGGGCGTGGCCACCGCCCAGGAGCGCCTTCACTTGTACGCGGGCCACGTCAGTCAGGGAGATGGGCTCGCGGCCTGCATCCGCGAGGTGCTCGCGCGAGGCTCGCGCCCGGCTCGCTTCGAGGGGGACCTCTACTCCGACTTGAACGGCGAGGAGTGGCGCGCGCGGGAGTGGGGGACCGCGCTCATCCGCCTGGGGGAGGAACTGGACGCGCCGAACGTTCATCTCCCAGGTGTCTCGGTGGGGGATGTCGGCGCCGCGAGCGGAGCGCTGGGGGTCTGCCAGGCGGTCCACGCCTTCGTCCGGGGACATTCCCGGACGAGGCAGGCCCTGGTCGTCTCCAGCTCCCCCTGGGGCACCGTGGGCTGTCTGCGTCTCCACTCCGCGGGGACCTGAATCCCGGCCCTCATTCCCGCTTCCAGGTGCGCCCATGGCCTCCCGCTTCCTGCCCGCCGTCATCGAAAACGCCCTGCACCAGAACCGGGCCCTGCGACGGGTGCTCGTCCGTGGGGCGGGACGCTCGCGGCACATCCTGACGTTCTGTGACAACTTCCGCGTCGCGGGTATTGGCTCGCTCTTCCTGACGGGCACCTCGGAGCCCTTCCTCCACAACCTCCATCAGAGCGGCCGGGCCTTCGCCCACTATCTGCGCAACGCGGGGAACGCCGACGTGCGACTGAGCCTCTCGCGGCCCTTCTTCGACGCGGTCGGCGTGGGGGACTTCGACGGCGCGGCGCTGATTGCGCGGCACGCGAGGCGGAGCTGGGCGCAAGGCGAGGAGTACGAGGAGGACTTCCTCTTCATCGAGTTCCTCATCCAGCATGGCGTGCTGGCGGCGCCGGTGTCCGCCTGCGAGGACCTCCTCGCCCGCTATGAGCGCGTGCTGAGCGGCGCCGAGGACCTCCGGCTCGACGTGTGCCGGACACTGCTTCAAGCGGACTCGGACGCCTTCAATCAGGCGCTCGCGTTGTTCCTCTCGGACAGGAAGGACAGGCTGGAGGCACAGGCGGAGACCACTCCCTTCCCCGAGGAGTTTCTCGCCACCGAGTGGAACTTCTCCCTCGAGGGACTGGCGCTGGCGCGCTTGGCCGAGCGCAACGGGCTGGAGACCGAGGAGGACTATCTCCACATCCCGTCACTCGCACGCGCGCCGGACCGGACGCGGCCAGGTGACGACTCGTGGATGGAGGTCGACTGAGGTTCATGCCGGCCCTGGCCTCCGAAGAGGGGGCTCCCCGGGAGAGGAGGCGCGATGATGAGGACTTCGACCTGGGCCGGTTTGCTGGCGGACCGGTGCTCTCCCAAGAGGGCAGGCCATGTCACTCCCTGGCGAGCGCCTTCCCCACGAAGTCCTGCCCCGGTCCTCCCGCCGCGAGCAGCGCTCGGATGCGACCCTTCGCGCCATCGGCGTCACCCAGTCGCTCGGCCGCCGCGAGCGTTGCCTGGTACGCGTCCCGCACATCGAGGCTCGTGACCTCGTAGCCATAGCCCTGCACGAGCCAGTGGAGCGCGAGCAGGCCCGCTCCCAGGGCGAAGGCGGGCTGCGTCTTCGCGAAGGCGTGGGCCGCGCGCGACAGCGTCTTCGGGTCGCAGGGCGTCTGGCGCGCGAGGCCGAGGGCCTCGTCGTAGAGTCCTGCGTCCTTGGCGGCCGCGAACCACTTGCCCTCGTCTCCCGGTGTGCTGCTCACGAGGTCCGCGAGCACCTCGCCCGCGGCCTTGTGTGGATACTTCCGGGCGACGGCGCGGAAGGTCGCCGGTAGGTGCCGCCTTGGTTCGCGATAAGGCCATACCGCTGGTACGCCTCTTCGGAGCGCCCCGCGGCGAGCAGCAGAGCCTCGCAGGCGCGCGCCACGGCGAAGGGGTTGTCGTTCAGCCCGCGCTCCGCCTCGGCGTAGCGGAGGGCCTCCTCCGTCCAGCCCTGCGCCGCGAGCGCCTTCACTCCGTACTGGCGGTCATGCCACGACTTGTACGGCGCCAGCTCCAGCAGCGCGAGCACCTCGTCGTAGCGCCCGGCGGCGACGAGCGCGCTCAGACAATTCGTGGTGCCCTTGAAGAAGCCGCGCAGGTCGGGCGAAGGCGACCAGGACCGCCGCACCGTGCCGATGAGGTTGTCGGCCCAGGCCGAGGCGACGTCTGGCGCCGCGCACAGCGCGCCCCAGTGGTGGCCGAGCGCTTCGATGTAGGGGATGTCGTCGGCCTGATAGGCCTCCCAGAGCCGCTCCAGCCATGCGTCGCGGGTCGCCGCATCCACGGGCGCGCTCGCGATGAGCGGCACGAGCTCGTCGATGGCGTGGTTGACGGCCGTGCCAATGGCACCCGATGAGCTGTCGACGTGCGCCAGCGCGGGGGACAGACGCTCCAGGAAGAGGACCGCGCCTTCCGCCGCGAGCGCGGGGGCCTTCCTGGCGGCCTGCTTGATTTCCGTCACCGCCTGCTTGATTCGGGTGATGGCTGGCTGCGACTTCCAGCCGAACGCGTGACGGCGAAAGCGCGCCTTGAACTCCCACTTGTGTGACACGGCCTTCACCATCACCGAGTGTCCTCCTGGCCGTGAAGGCGGGCTGGCGCATCCGGCACGGCGCCCGAGCGCGGCGCGCGAGCTTGCCGGTGTGGGGAGCGAGGAGCGGGGCATGGCACCAGCCGGTCGCCGGAGCTCGCTTCATGGGCCTTCCCACTGGACGCCATGCTCATCGCAACATGCTCATCGCAACGGAAGTTCGCGGAAGCGAATGCCCTCTAGTCCCAAACGGAGCGCAGCCTCCCTGAAATGCCCGGTGCCAACAATCATCGTGGCGAAGTTCCCCACGCGGAACATGTCGCGGTCCCGAGGGAGTGAGGCTGCGTCCAGCACAGGCTCCTCGGGGCGGGACAAGTCAAGGCGTCCGCACGGTCCACAAGGCGGGAAGGCATCGTCGGGTATGCAGGCGGCGTGTAGACGTCCGTGCGGCTCGAGCTGGAGTTCGAAGAACTCGGGCGGCGACTTCTGTCGAAAGCGCAGCAAGGCCCTGCTGCCGAGCAGTCCGCGCACTCCTTCAGCGTGGAACTGTTCCAGCGTATCGCGGCGCAGCAGCACCAGTGAGTTCCCCTGCCAGGTCACCGCGCCCAGTTCGCCCCGCGCCGTGCCTTCCAGAGGACCGAATCGAGTTCCTGGGGGGAGTTGCACGTGCGGCGGCGCGAGCGGTCGTACCAGTTCACGCAACCGCATGTACTCGGAGAAGGGCTCGGGTCGCGCCTTCAAAAAGGACTGCTGCTCAGGGAGCGCGGACAGGTCAACAGCGGGGTAGTGGTGGCCGACGCTCGCCCAGGTGGCGCCACAGCCAGGGCACGCCGAGAGTCCTGGCAGCTTCCACCGGTGCGTTGCGTTGAAGTCGCCGTTGTAGCGGGCCGTCGCGGCGGTATCTTCGACGAGCCAGTAGTAGCGGGTCATTCGTCCTCAGTTGATCCTGCAATACTCCTTTCGCCGCGCTGTCCTCGGCAATCAACGTGTGCATCGAGAAATGAGGCCGGATGTGGATGTTTGGCTGTTCTTGCTTGGCCTGAATTGGTCGTTGGCACAAACAGAACCACCTGACAGTCCTCATGCACGCGGGCAACGAGAGACCGCACCTACGTGCACACGGCACCCCTTTCAATGTCGGTCCGTTCTTCCAATCCCAGCCTGAGAGCGTTCCTGGGCGCTTTGCGCTGAGCGTGGTTCTCCGCGGGCCCTGCGCTGGAGGACGGCTCAGGCGCCCGCGGCAGCGACCTCGGCCCAGAGCGTGTCGCCCTCCAGTACCTGGTTCAGCGGCGCGCGTTGCTCCGAGACACGCAGCAGCACGGCGGCGAGCTGGTCCAGGTGGATGGGTCGCATGTTCCTCAGCGGTGGCAGGCGGGTGAGGGCGCGCAGCACGGGGTTGATGTGGTGGTACTCGCCCTCGAAGGCGGGCGGGCGCACCACGGTCCAGGGGATGCCACTGTCGCGCACCAGCCGCTCCGCCTCCGCCTTGGCCTTGAGGTACGCGCCCACCGGCCGGCCCGCGCCCACGGAGCTGAGCAGCACCAGGTGGTCTACCCCCGCGCGCTTCGCGGCCTCCACCAACTGCCGCGTGGTGCCGATGTCGCTCGACTCGTACGTGTCGCCCGACCCGAAGCGCTTGCGCATGGTGCCAATCAACTGGAGCACCGTGGTGCAGCCGCGCATCATCTCCACCAGCGTCTCACCGTCAGACAGCTCCACCACGGCCTTGTGGGGCCAGGGGCGGACCAGGTCGCTGTCCGCGCTCTTCGGCCGCACGTGCGCGAGGACAGGCGGCGCACCGCGAGACAGCGCCTGTCGCATCAGCGTGCGGCCCGTGGCACCCGTGGCACCAGCGACGAAGAGATGACGAGAGGGCGTGTTCATAAGGGCGGACTCCGGTGGAGATGGGCAGCGCGTCGTGTGGGCCCGAGCGATGACGCGGGCTGTCGGCTCTTCACCACACTGCGTCGCGTGAGCCCAGCGCGGCGTTGCGCTCCGTGTCGAAAGAGGCACACGCCGCGCCCCAAGCCGGGTGTTGAATAGCCATCGATAGACAGTCACCCGATGGGTTGAGACCCTGTCCTCCAGGCGATACATTGCCGCGCCTTGGAAAATCCCGAACCCCTTGTATTCCAGCAGAGCTTCCAGGGACTGCTTCGCGCCTTGGGTGATGACCTGGATGACGCGTGCGTGGGCCGTCTGCGCGAGGCGGGCCTCGATGCGCGAGGCTCGCTGGCTCTGGCCTATCCCTTGAAGGTCTGGGTGGCCGCGCTGAAGGTCGCCGCAGCCACGCTGGCTCCGGAGGCGCCGTTGGACGAGGCCGCCGCGGTGGTGGGGCGGCGCTTCGTGGAGGGCTTCAGCTCCACGCTCATCGGCAGCGCGCTGCTAGGCACCGTGCGGCTCCTGGGGCCGCAGCGCATGCTGGCGCGGATGACGCGCAACCTGCGCACGGGCACCAACTATCTGGAAACGCACATGGAGCAGCGGGGGCCCACCCGGTATGAGCTGACGTGCCGGCCCGTGGTGGTGGCGGGCTTCTACGTGGGGCTCTTCCTGGCAGGGCTGGAGGCCAGCGGGGCCAAGCACCCCTCGGTCCAGATTGTCCGGAGGGAGGGCGAGGAGGCGGTGTACGACATCGCTTGGAGCTGAGCATTGACGGGGAGGCCGTGCTAGTGACGGCCTGAAATGTCGACGCCTTCGCCCACCCCCTCTTCGTCCACGGGTTTTTCGGACACCCATGCCCAGCTCTCCGCCACCCTCCGCGCGCTGTCCGCGCGGTTGCCCGAATCCCTGACGGTGCGGGAGCTGATGCAGGCGTGTGGTGAGCAGGGCCTGCTGCTCTTCTGCTGCATCCTGACCTTCCCCTTCCTGCTGCCCGTGTCGATTCCGGGCGTGTCCACGGTGTTCGGCCTGCTCATCGTCCTCATCGGCGTGGGCGTGACGTTCAACCGGACGCCCTGGCTGCCCCGGAAGCTGCTGGACAAGCCGCTGCTGCGCACCAACCTGGCCCCGGCGCTGGACAAGGGCGCGGACGTCTTCACCAAGTACGTGGACAAGATGAGCAAGCCGCGGCTGCTGGCGCTCACGCACGGCTCCAGCACCAACCGCTTCAACGGCTTCATGCTCTTCTTCGCGGGCGTGCTGCTGATGATGCCGTTCGGCCTGATTCCCTTCAGCAACACGTTGCCCGCGCTGGCCGCGCTCTTCTTCGCCATCGGCATCCTGCAGCGCGACGGCTACTTCATCCTCATGGGGCATGGGATGACGGTGGGGTCGCTCACCTACTTCACCGTCATCATCTACGGCGCCGTGCAGGGGGGCCGCAGCCTGGCCAGTGTCTTCGGCGGGGGCTGAGCCCGCGCCTGGGTAGTGGCTGACCTGCCGCCCAGGCTCGCCTTATTTGCCCGGTGAGCCGGGGATTACGGTGCGTCTGGAATCAGTCCTACCGCCGCCAGGGGTTCCCGTTATCATCGGGGGCGGGCGGCCCCCCTCTGATGCGGCAATTTCCTCATGAAACCCGGCACCGGCCGGAGGATGCGACGCGTCGCGACGCGGAAGGCGAGGTCGTGGGCGGGCGCTACCGCATCCTCGGCTTCCTGGGCCGGGGCGGGGCGGGCACGGTGTGGCGCGCGCAGGACCTGCTGGCGGGCCCCGTCGCGGTGAAGCGGCTGCACCAGACGCTGGAGGACTGGCGCGGCTGCCTCGGCTGCCCGAAGGCGAGTACACGCCGTCGTCCATCGCCCGGCATGAGCTGGCGCTGTCGCTGGCGCACGAGTTCCAGACGCTCGCCTCGCTGCGCCATCCGCATGTCATCAGCGTGCTGGACTATGGCTTCGACGCCGAGCACCGGCCCTATCTGGCCATGGACCTGCTGGAGGACGCTCGGCACCTGGTGCAGGCGGGCACGGGGCAGCCATTGCGTGTGCAGGTGGGGCTGCTGGTGCAGACGCTGATGGCGCTGGCGTACCTGCACCGGCGCGGCATCATCCACCGCGACCTCAAGCCCGCCAACGTGCTGGAGGCCCACGGGCAGGTGAAGGTGCTGGACTTCGGCCTGGCGGTGGGGCGCGAGCACGTCCACCGCGCGCAGCCAGGCGGCACGCCGGGCTACCTCGCGCCGGAGCTGTTCGAGGACCAGCCGCCCTCGGAGGTGACGGACCTCTTCAGCGTGGGCGCCATGGCCAGCCAGATGATGTTCGGCCGGCTGCCGCATGCCGGACAGGTGCCCTCGCCGCCGGACTTCCCACCCGCGCTGAAGGCCGTGCTGGAGCGGCTGGTGTCGCCGGACCCGAAGCTGCGGCCCCGCAGCGCGGACGCGGTGATTGCCGAGCTCTGCGCCGCCACCGGTGAGCCGGTGCCGCCCGAGTCCGCCGCCACGCGCGAGAGCTTCCTCCAGGCTGCGCGCTACGTGGGCCGGGTGGAGGAGCAGGCGCGGCTGTCCACCGTGCTCGAGTCGGCGATGGTGGGCCGCGGCGGCGCGTGGCTGGTGGGTGGGGAGAGCGGCGTGGGCAAGTCGCGGCTCCTGGAGGAGCTGCGCGCGCTGGCGCTGGTGAAGGGCGCGGTGGTGCTGCGCGGCCAGGGCGTGGCGGCGGGTGGCAGCCCGTACCAGGAATGGCGTCCGGTGCTGCGCTGGCTGGCCATCCTCACCACGCTGAGTGAGCGCGAGGCCAGCATCCTCAAGCCGCTGGTGCCGGACATCGAGGCGCTGTTGGGGCACCCCGTCGCGGACCCCGCCGAAGTGGGCGCGGACATGGTGCAGGCGCGGCTGCTCCACGTGGTGGAGGACGTGTTCGCGCGGCTGACCCAGCCCCTCGTCGTGGTGCTGGAGGACCTGCACTGGGCGGGCGATGAGTCGCTGCACCTGCTCTCGAGGCTCGCCACGCGGGCGGCGCAGCTGCGGCTGTTGCTCATCGGCAGTTTCCGTGACGACGAGGCGCCTTCGCTTCCCTCGGCGCTGCCGGGCCTGTCACTGCTGCGGCTGCCTCGGCTGGACGCTCGGGAGGTCTCCATCCTCAGTGAGTCCATGATGGGGGCACCCGGGGCCCGTCCCCATCTGGTGGATCTGTTGCTGCGCGAGACGGAGGGCAATCCCTTCTTCCTCGTGGAGGTGGTGCGGGCGCTGGCGGAGGAGGCAGGAGGGCTGGACCGGCTTGGCGACATGTCACTGCCGGAGCGCGTCTTCGCTGGCGGCGTGCGCAGGCTGGTGCAGCGGCGGCTGGAGAAGGTGCCGGTTCCTTCGCGGGAGTTGCTGCAGGTGGCCGCCATCGTCGGGCGGCAGGTGGACGTGCCGCTGCTCCAGCAGGCCGCGCCGGATGTGGACGTGGAGCACTGGCTGACGGACTGCGCGGCGGCGGCGGTGCTGGACGTGGCGGATGGGCGCTGGCGCTTCGCGCACGACAAGCTGCGCGAAGGCGTGCTGGACGATTTGCCCGTGGACGCGCGGCCCGCGTTGCACCGGCGCGCCGCGCTAGCGATGGAGGCGGCGCATGGACAGCGGGCGGAGTGGACGGCGGCGCTCACCTACCACTGGGGCATGGCCGGGGACGCGCTGCGTGAGGCTCGCTATGCGCTGCGCGCGGGTGAGGATGCCCTTCGCGTGGGCGCCTGCCGCGAAGCGCTGCCGTTCCTCACCCGGGCGCTGACACGGGTGACTGAAGTGGGTGGCGACGCCATGACGTTGGGGCACCTGGAGGCACTCCTGGCGGAGACGCGCTTCCAACTGGGGAGCTCCAGTCCTTCCGTGAGCATGCGGAGCGCGCGCTGCGGCACTTCGGCTGGCCCGTGCCGTCCAGCCGCATGGGCTGGGCGCTGGGGACGCTGGGGCAGGGTCTGCTGCGGCTGGCGCAGAGCTCCCGGCCGGAGGACTACGACGAGGAGACGGAGGAGCAGCGGCGGGTGCGGCGCGTGGCGGGGCGGCTGTTGATGCGGCTGCTCGATGCGTTCATCTATGCGCACCAGGCGCTGCCCGTTCTCTGGGCCGGCCTGCGCGCGTTGAATCTGTGCGAGCCGGCGGGCGCGTCGCCGGAGCTGGCGCGGGGCTACACGAGCATGGCGGTGGTGGCGGGCACGCTGCCCATCCGGTCGGTGGCGGAGACGTGGTCCCGCCGCGCGTTGGAGGTGGCCGAGCGCGTGGGCAACCCCGCGGACCTGGCCTTCGTGCTGTGCCGCAACGCCGTGTATGGCGCGTACGTGGCGCGGTGGGCGGAGGCCGAGGCGTGGCTGGAGCGGGCCATGGGCATCGTCGACTCGGTGGGCGACGTGCGGTTGGCGGAGGAGTGCCGCGCGCTGCTGACGGTGGTGTCGTGCTACCAGGGGAAGTTCGCGCGGGGGCTGCCGCTGATGGCGTGGCTGGAGCACTCGGCGCGGCGGCGCGGGGCGCTCCAGACGGAGCACTGGGCGCTGCACTACCAGGCGCACATCCATTTGCGGCTGGGCGACTACGCGAAGGCTCGCGCCGCGCTGGAGCAGACGCTGGCGTGGACGGAGGCGCAGGGAGGGCAGACGGACCGCATCATCGTGGAGGGGGCGCTGGCGCTGCTGCGGCTGCGTGAAGGTGACGCGGAAGGGGCCCGTGCCGCGGCGGAGCAGGCGCTGGCGAGGATGTCGTCTGGCAAGCCGGTGGCGCACTTCGTCTACTTCGGCGTGATGACGGTGGCGGAGGTGTTCCTGACGCTGTGGGAGCGGGGCGCGGATGCCTCGCTGGTGACGAGCGCCAAGGCCGCGCGCCGGGAGGCAGAGGTTTTCGCCAAGGTGTTCCCCTTCGGTGAGGCCGCAGCGCGCTTGTGGCGTGGGCGAGAGGCCTGGCTGGATGGCGACGCCACGCGGGCCTTCGAGGCGTGGCGCCGGTGCATCGCTGTCGCATCGAGGAAGGGACAATCCTTCGAGGAGGCCCACGCGCGTCTGGCGCTGGCCAGGCACTTGCCATCGGAGGACCCGGCGCGGTGTGCCCATCAGCAGCGCGCGGTGGAGTTGTTCTCCCGGCTGGGCATGTGGGATGCACAGGCTCGCACGGAGGCGCTCGCGCGTTCATGAACGGTGTGCGCGTCGGGGACGTGACGTTGCTGGCGTGTCCTGCTTGTGGTGGGGCGTTGGTGTTTCACGGGCTCGAGGCGGAGGGCTGCATCCGCGACGGGTGGCTGCGCTGCGGTGGCTGCGGCGAGGCGTGGAGCGTGGCACGCGGCATGGCGCGGCTGTATCGCGAGGACGCGGTGCGCGGTACGGACCGGCTGATGCGCGTCATCTACGACGGGCTGCCCGTGTTGCATGACCCGCTGACGACGTTGCTGACACCGCTGTTTCAATCTGTCTCCGAAGCGCGGATGCGCGCGGGGTACATGCGCCGTGTGGCGCTCGGCTCGCTGACGCCGCACGAGGATGGGAGCCCGGTGCGGGTGCTGGAGGTGGGCGTGGGCTCGGGGGCGAACCTGCCGCTCCTGCGTGATGGCTTGCCGCCGGGGCTCGACGTGGACGTGTGGGGCGTGGACCTGAGCGAGGGCATGCTCGGGCACTGCAAGCGGCGGCTGCTGTCTGGCGGTCATGCGGGCGTGCGGCTGATGATGGCGGATGCGCACGCGCTGCCGTTCCCGGACGCGTCGTTCGACCGGGTGTTTCACGTGGGAGGCATTGGCGGCTACCGGGCACCCGAGCGGGCCCTGGCGGAGATGGCGCGCGTGGCGAAGCCGGGCACGCCGCTGGTGGTCGTGGACGAGCAGATGGACCCGGCCTTCCGGCCCTCGCTGTTCCAGCGCGCCGCGTTCCGCGCGATGACGTTCTACTCGTGGGATCCACACTGCCCCCGGGAACTGTTGCCTCCGGGCGCGTTCGACGTCACCGAGGAGCAGGTGGCCCCGTTTTATTACTGTCTGTCGTTCCGGATGCCGGAGCAAGACGCACGGGCCTGACGGCCGATGCACATGTGTGTCTCGAGGGAGATTCCGAGCCCTGTCTCTCAGCCATTTGACAGGGCTGACCTCACGGATTCAGCACCAGGTCCAACAGCCGCAGCGTCATTCCGCCGGTGAAGTCGATGGTGGCTCCGTTGAACCAGCCCGCCTCCTCACCGGCGAGCACCGTGACGAAGCGGGCCACGTCCTCCACGGTGCCCATGCGTCCCGCGGGATTCATCTTCGCGTGGGCCGCCTCCAGGCGCGCCAGGGCTTCGGGTGAGTACACGTGCTTCAGCGCGGGCGTCATCACCGTGCCGAACTTCAGCAGGTTGACGCGGTGTCCTCGCGGTCCCAGCTCCATGGCCAGGTAGCGCACGTACATCTCCAGCGCCGCCTTCGACGCGCTGATGAGCCCTGTGTTCCCCAGGTGCGTTTCATCCAGCGGGTTCTGCAGACCGAGGAGCCGTGCCTCCGGCGCCAACATGTCTTCATTCACCAGGGCCTGCACCCAGAAGACGAACGAGTGCGCCATCGTGTCGAAGGTCCTGCGGATGCGCCGCGCGTGCAGCCGGTCCTCGCCCTCGGACAGGAAGCGCCCCACCGAGGCCCCCGCAATCGAATGCACGAAGAGCTTCACGCTCCGAGGCCCGGCGACCTCCCGCAGCGCCGCCACGCCCGCCTCCGCGGCCTCCGGTGAAGACGCATCCGCCTGCCACAGCACACTGCGTCCACCGGCGTCCCGAATCCGCTGCTCCAACTGCGTGGCGCCGTCCGCGTACCGGCCCCGGTGGACACCGAAGACATTCAGCCCGGGCTTCCGAGTCACCGCCTCCGCGATGGCCGCGCCCGTGCCAGACGAAGCTCCCAGGATGAGCGCCCACTCCCGCGCCTCGGAACCTTCACCTTCGCTCATTGCACCGCCTTCCGGGTGCTGCCCTTGTCCACGCCGCGAGCCCTGTCGAGCAGCCCCTGCACCGCGTCCGCCACGTCCTGGTGCACCGCGCGCATCGCGTCCCGGTCGCCCGCGTCGAAGCCTGGCTCCAGGTGGCGCGTCAGCGGCTCGCCCACCCACTGCGTCATCTTCACGGGGAAGGGAAGCGACAAGGGCCACAGGCCCGTGGCACCCACGCCCAGCCACAGCGGCAGCCGCGCGGGCATGCCCACGCGCCGGCCCAGCGCGTACCCGTCGTTGAGTCCCACGTACGCGTCGTCCATGCCACTGCCGCCCACGGGGACAATCGGCAGCCGGTAGCGCACCGCCAGGCGCAGGTAGCCCATGCGCTCGCCCCAGTCGACGCGGTAGCGATGGCGGAAGTCACGGCAGCCCTCGCGCGTGCCTCCTGGCTGCAACAACACGTGCTCGCCGCGCGCCACCGCCTCCGCCAGCCGCGGGTCATCCCCCGTGACGAAGCCCAGCCCGTCCGCCACCGCGCGCATGCCCGGAATCGAATCGAACGCGCCGTGCGCCACGCTGTGCGGCAGATAGCCCAGGCGTTCGTGGAGCGTCACCGTCAGCATGCACAGGTCCACGGCCAGGGGGCGCCCGTGGTAACCGACGATGAGCTTCGCGCCGGGACGGAGCAGCGGCTCCAGGTTCACCACCTCGTAGCGGTGATACCGGCGCAGCAGCCGGAACGTGGTCAGCCAGGCCCTCAGGGGCCAACCGCCCGCCTGTTTCATCCGCCCACCTGGTACAGCACCGCGCCGTGAGCCACGCCCGCGCCCACGCCCACCAGGAGGATGCGGTGCCCTGGCTTCACCGGACGCGTGCGCAGCAGCCGGTCCAGACTGGTGCCCAGCGAGGCCGAGCCCACGCTGCCCACCGTGTCCACCACGCGCACGCTCCGTTCCGGTGACACCTCCAGCGCCTGGAGGATGGCCTCCAACATGCTGCCATTCGGCTGGTGCGTGAGCACCCACTCGACGTCGCGCAGGGCCACGCCGGACTCGTCCAACGCCGCGCGCGTCGCCCGCACCAGCGCGTCCAGCGCGACGCGGGTCATCTCCTGGCTGGGCGTCAGGAAGCGCATCCGCTCCAGCTTGCCGGTGGCCGTCGGGTTCTCCAGCACCACGTCCGTGGGCAGCGTGCCGTCATTGCCCAGGGCCACGCCCAGGACGCCTTCTCCCGGACGGCCCGCGCCCAGCACGGCGGCGGCGGCGGCGTCGCCCAGCACCAGGTAGGGGCGGGGCTCCTCGGGCGTGGTGGTGCGCGACAGCAGCTCCACGGACACGATGCCCACCGGCCCCAGCCCCGTGGCCACGGAGCGCGCCGCCAGGTCGAAGGCGCTCAGGAAGCCCATGCAGGCGTTGCTCAGGTCCATCGCGTCGCAGCTTCCCGACAGGCCCAGCGCCGCTGCCACGCGGTTGGCGGTGGCGGGCGTGGTGACGTCGCCGCCCATGGAGGTGACGCAGAGGATTCGGCGCAGGGCCCGGGCCTCCAGTTCCGCCGCGTCCAGCGCGCCCCGCAGCGCCTGTGCCGCCACGTCCGCGGCCTTCGTCCCCGGTGGCGCGAAGTGGCGGGTGAGGATGCCTGTCTTCCGTGTCACCTCCGCGGCGTCACGTCCCACGCGCGCGCACAGCTCCGCGGTCGTCACGGCGGGGCCGGGAAGGACACTGGCGGTGCCCAGGATGCGAACGGGAATCATGCGGCTTGCTGTCCTCCTGGATGCGCGTGGGCACGGGCACCCCGGGCTTTGACCTGGAGCCAGTGCTGCTTCATCTCCTCCAGCCGCTTCGCGAGCGACGCATCCGCCGCCGCCCGTCCGAGGATGTCCCGGGCCTTGGTGAACTCCATGGCGGTCAGCAGCGGTGCCTCCGCGGATTGGATGTCGTAGCGGACGTCCGCGAGCAGGCTCTCCGCGTCCCCACTGCGGTGCAATAGCAGCACGCCGCTGGCCGCCAGGTCCAGCGCGCGGGCCACCGGATTGAGCCCCGCCAGGAAGCGCCCCAGGCCGGACTGCCGCCGCGGGGACGCATGCCGGACGCCGAAGGGGAAGATGTTGCTGGAGAAGATGACGTCCGCGCCCGCGTTCAACAGCACGTGCGCGGGCACCATGCTGGTGAAGGCGCCGTCCACGTACCGCGCGGGAGGCACCACCGTGGGGCCCCAGATACCCGGCGCCGAGCCGCTGGCGCGCACCCCCAGGGCCACCGGGCCCTGCTCCAGCGCCACGCAGTCTCCGCTGGTCAGGTCCGTCGTGACAGGCAGGAAGCGGATGGCCAGCTCCTCCAGGCAGAGCCGGCCCAGGTCCTGCTCCACGAAGCGCTCCAGCGAATACGTGGTCACGATGGCGGCAGTGGCGGCCAGGGTGAGCTGCCAGCTCATGGCCCGCTCCTCCAGCCGTCGCAGTCCTTCCAGTCCGTCGTGCCCATCCAGCGCGCTGCCGCAGAAGTACGCGCCTACCAGTGAGCCCATGCTGGCGCCGCTGACGATGTCGATGGGCACGCCCTGGCTCACCAGCCAGCGCAGGATGTGGACATGGTAGAAGCCCCACACGCCACCGCCACTGAGCGCCAGGCCCACGCGCCGGTGGGTGAGGGCTCGGGCCCAGCGGGAGAGTGCGTCCCGCTCGGCGGGGCTCAGCACCGTGGCGTCCAGCGGACGGTCATCCACGAGCACCCGCGCCATCCTGTCCAGGTTCAACCGCAAGGGGCAGGGCGGCAGCCACTGGGGATGCAGGGACTGGCCACTCAGCTCCGACGCACGTGACGCACGGCGAGGCTCCACCACCACGGTGGGAAGCACGCGAGGGGCCGACGCCTTCCGCGCGTCCAAGGTCGTCACCAGCCGCGCCGTCTTCCCCGGCATCCCGACGTCCGCCACGCCGCAGCCGTCGAGCAGGACGTAGTGGAGGCCGTGCTCGGCTGTGAGCCGTTGGAGCACCGATGGGGTCAGCAGGCCGGGACCGCCAGCTTGAGCTGGAGGCAGCGTGGCGCGCAGGACGCCATCCGCCCCCTTCGTGACGGGCGCGTCATGCCCGCCCGGTGCGCTCCGGAGCAGCAGCACGCGGTCGCCGAAGTCATGGTGGATGACCTTCGCCACCAGCTCGATGAGGGAGGACAGGGGCGCGCCGCGCACGTCGCTCTCGAAAGCGATGACCTCCGCTGGCGGACGGGGCCGCTCCTGCATACCGGTGGGCGCGTGCAGCAGGCTCGCGACAGCGTCCTTCGGAAAGAAGAGGCCCTCGGAGTCCGTCGTCGCGCGGATGGTGAAGGCGTTGCTGCCGCTCGACAGCGCCTCCAGTCCCAGGGGCGTGCCGGGCTGGAGCGTCATCAGGAGTGCGTCACCGCGCATGACCTCCAACTCGCCCTCCAGGAGAAGGGAGAAGCCCTCAGGGGGCTCGCCTTCCCGGCACAGCACCTCGCCGCGAGCCCAGGACACGTCCTGGCCCTTGCCCAGCAGTTGGAGCAGCGCGGTGTTGCCATGATGCCGGAGCCCGGGCGCACGTTTGAGCGCATAGAGCCGCTGGCGCCGCCGGTCATCGCGTGACGGGAAGTGAGACATGGCACCCCGCAGGATAACGAAGCCCCTCCGGCGGGGCATCCAGGGGGCCCCCAGGCCCCAGGTCAGCACTCAGGGTGCGTGGGGCTCTGGTGGGCGGACGGGGGGCTGCGGCGTGTTGACATCACCCTGCCGGCGGACGCGGAGCCTGGCGGCCTCCATCACCACGTACAGCACGGGGATGAAGATGAGATTCACAAAGGTGGACAGCAACATGCCGCCGAACACGGTGGTGCCCAGGGACTTGCGCGCGGAGGCCCCCGCCCCCGAGGCCAGCATCAGCGGCACCACGCCCATGAGGAACGCGAAGGACGTCATCAGGATGGGCCGCAGGCGCGTCTGGGCGGAGTGAATGGCGGCGTCCACGACGCTCCGGCCTTCGTGACGGAGCTGCTCGGCGAACTCGACGATGAGGATAGCGTTCTTGCTGGCCAGCCCCACCAGCATGACGAGCCCGACCTGGCAGAACACGTCGTTCTGGAGGCCGCGCAAATTCTGCAGCCCCAGCGCGCCCAGCATGGCCACGGGGACGCCCAGGAGGATGATGAGGGGCAGGGCGAAGCTCTCGTACTGCGCGGACAGCACCAGGAAGACGAAGACGACGCCCAGCCCGAAGATGACCAGCACGCTGCGGCCCGCCTCCTTCTGCTCCTGGGACAGGCCCGTCCATTCGAAGGTGTAGCCCACGGGCAACGTCTTGCGCGCCACCGCCTCCATCGTGTCCAGGGCCTGCCCGGAGCTGGAGCCCGGAGCGGCCTGCCCGTTGATGGTCGCCGAGCGGTACAGGTTGTAGTGCTGGATGTTCTGCGCGCTGGTGATGGGCCGCACCTGCACCAGCGACTCCAGCGGCACCATCTCTCCCTTTGCGGAGCGGACGTAGAGCGCGTCGATGTCGCGCGGCTCGTTGCGGAACGGGACGGCGGCCTGCACGTACACGCGGTACACGCGGCTGGCGAAGGTGAAGTCATTCACGTACTGGCTGCCAAGGTAGACTTGCAGCGTGGAGAAGACGCCATCCAGCGGGACGCCCATCGCCAGGGCCTTCTCCCGGTCCACCTGCACGTCCAGGAGCGGCGTGTTGGCGGTGTAGGAAGAGAAGACCCCGCGCAGGCCCGGGGCCTGGCTGGCCGCGCCCACCAACATGTCCGTCGTCTGCGCGAGCTGAGCGAGCGTTCGGCCGCCTTGCTGGTCCTCCAGCACGAACTCGAAGCCGCCCACGCTGCCCACGCCGCGGATGGCGGGGGCTCGAAGGGCAACACGCGCGCGCCGCCAATGGCCATCAGCGGGCGTCGCAGGCGCTCCACCAGTCCCGCCACGCTCTGCTCCGTGCGCTTGCGCTCGTCCCACGGGTGCAGGTTGACGAAGAGGGTGCCGTAGTTGACGCCCGTGCCCAGCAGCGAGAAGCCGCCCACGGTGAAGATGTCCGCGACCTCCGGCTGCTGGCGCATCACGTCCTCCGCCTGGAGCAGCACATTGCGCGTGTAGTCCAGCGACGTGCCCTCCGGCCCCTGCACGGCGATGATGAGGTAGCCCTGGTCCTCGCCCGGGATGAAGCCCGTGGGCGTGAGTCGGTACACCAGGATGGTGCCGGCCAGACACACGACGAAGGCGATGACCACCGGCCAGCGCAGCGGTCCGATGAGCTTCGCCAACATCCGGCCGTAGGCGTCTCGGAACGCGTCGAGCCCCCGGTCGAACATGCGGAAGACCTTCCACTTCTGGCCTTCGTGGGGCCGCAGCAGGATGGCGCACAGCGCGGGGGACAGGGTGAGCGCCACCAGCGCGGACAGGCTGATGGAGAAGGCCAGGGTGAGGGCGAACTGCCGGTAGATGATGCCGGTGGTGCCGGGGAAGAAGGACACCGGTACGAACACCGCGGACAGCACCAGGGCAATGGCCACCAGCGCGCCGGCCACCTGCTTCATGCTCCGGTGGGTGGCTTCGCGAGGGCCCACGTTGTCCTGCTCCATGGTGCGCTCGACGTTCTCGATGACGATGATGGCGTCATCCACCACCAGGCCCGTGGCCAGCGTGAGGCCGAAGAGCGTCAGCGTGTTGATGGAGAAGCCGAACGCGTTGACGAAGAGGAAGGTGCCCACCAGCGACACGGGCAACGTGGTGGCCACTACCAGCACGCTGCGCCAGCCGTGCAGGAAGATGAAGATGACCAGCACCACCAGGAAGATGGCCTCGCCCAACGTCACCAGCACCTCCTCGATGGAGGCCTGCACCGCCGCCGTGGTGTCGAAGGCGCGCTGGTAGCGCATGCCCGGCGGGAAGTTGCCCTTCAGCCGCTCCAGCTCGGCGATGACGCCGTCGCGCACCTCCAGCGCGTTGGAGCCGGGGAGCTGGAAGATGCCCAGGCCCACGGCCTCGCGGCCGTTGAAGCGCAGAAGCTGCCCGTAGTTCTCCGCGCCCAGCTCCGCGCTGCCCACGTCCTTCAGCCGCACCAGCGAGCCGTCCGGCCCCTGCTGCACCACGATGTTGCCGAACTCCTCCGCGGACGTGAGCTGTCCCAGCACGCGCACCGTGAACTGGTACGTCTGTCCCGGCGGCGCTGGCTGCTGACCCACCTGTCCCGCGCCGATTTGAACGTTCTGCGCGCGCAGGGCGTTCACCACGTCCGTGGCGGCGAGCCCACGCCGCGCCAGCTCCGAGGGGTCCAGCCACAGCCGCATGGCGAAGCGCCGCTCGCCGAAAATCCGCACGTCGCCCACGCCCGTCACGCGCAGCAGCGCGTCCCGGATGAAGACGTCCGCGTAGTTGCTGAGGAAGCCCGTCTCGTAACGGTTCTCCTCGTCGAACAAGCCGAAGGCCATGAGCAGCTGCGTCTGGGCCTTGGTGATGGTGACGCCCAGCGCGTTGACGGCGGCCGGAAGCTGCGCGGACGCGGTGGCCACGCGGTTCTGGACGTCCACCGCGGCGATGTCCAGGTCCCGTCCCGGGTCGAAGGTGACGGTGATGGTGCTCACGCCCGTGTTGCTGCTGGTGGAGGCGATGTAACGCATGCCCTCCACGCCGTTGAGCTGCCGCTCCAGCACGGTGGTGACGGCGCTCTCCACCGTCTCCGCGGAGGCGCCGATGTACGTCGCCGTCACCTGCACCACGGGCAACGACAGGTCAGGGTACTGCTCGATGGGCAGGTTGGGGATGGAGATGGCCCCCACCAGGGTGATGATGATGGACACCACGCTGGCGAAGACGGGACGGCGGATGAAGAAGTCGGTGAACATGGCGGCCCCTCACTGTTCCGGCGGGGTGCCGCCGTCGGTCCCGCTGCCGCCCACGCCCTGAGGTGGCTTGCGCGAGGGGGCCTTGGGTTGGATGGGCTGGCCATCGCGGAGCATCTGGATGCCGCTGAGCACCACGGGCGTGCCCGCGTCCAGTCCGCCCGTCACCTCGTAGTCATTGCCAGAGACGAGTCCCAGGCTCACCGGCGCCCGCTGCGCCACGGTGCCCGCGTCGGAGTCCCGCATCACGAAGACGAAGGACTGACTGCTGATGCGGGTGACGGCGGCGGTCGGGACGCGTAAGGCCTCCCGCGTGGCATAGACGACCCGGGCGCGCACGAACTGTCCCGCGCGCAGGCCCAAGGTGTTCTCGAAGACGCTGCGTATCTCCACCAGTTGCGTGGTGGCGTTGGGCGTGGGCGCTACGAAGAACACCGGTGCGGACACCACGAGCCGGCCCTCCGGGTCCAACACCTCCACTGGCGTGGTGCCCACCCGGACGGTGCCTGCCCGCTCGACGGGAATCTGGACGGACAGCTCCAACGTGTTGCTCTGGTCCAGCGTGGTGAGGGCCGTCTGCTGCGTCACGAAGTCGCCCACGTTCACCGGGTAGTCGCCCACGATGCCGGCGAAGGGCGCGCTCACTTCGTAGAAGCCGAGCTGGACCTCCTGGGCCTGCACCTGGGCTTCGATGGCGCGCGCGCTGGCCTCGGCTTGCAGTGCCTGCGCCACCGCCTGGTCATAATCCTGGCGGCTCTGGAGTCCCTCTTTCAGCAGCTGCTCACTGCGCTTGCGCGTCTGTTGGGCGTACGCTCGCTGCGCCATGGCGGCGGCTTGCTGCGCCTGGGTGGCGCGCAGGCCCGCGCTTTCTCGTCGGGGATCCACCACGAGCAGCACTTCACCCTGTTCGACGCGTGCTCCCGGCTTGAGTGGAATCGACTTCACGTAGCCAGCGACCTGCGGATAGACGGTGATGCTGCTGCGGGAGATGAGCGCGCCCAGGTACTCGTTGGACTCGCGCACCTCGGCGGGAACCAGGCGCTCCACCTCCACCGGCATGGGCTGGTTCGTGGCCGCCTGGCCTCCCTGCGGCCCTGAGTCGCCCTGCGAGCGGCAGCCCACGAGGAGCAGAACGGCGAGTCCCGTGCTCCACGTCCTCACCAATCGCATGCCGCCTCCGTGAGAAACGCCGCGACCCGCGCCTGCTCCAGCTCGAACTCGCGCACCACCAGCAGCAGCTCCGCCTGGCGGAGGTCCGACGCTGTCTGGATGAGCTCCAGGCTGGTCCCCGTTCCCACCTCGAAGCTGCGCCGGGTGAGCCGGTCGTTCTCCTCGGCCAGGGCGCGTCCCCGGCCCGCGATGCGCGTGGCCGCCTCCGCCACCTGTACGGCGCGCCGTGCCTGCAGCACCTCCACCGAAGCTGTGCGCTCCAGCTCCACCAGCCCCTGCTTCGCCACCTCCACGCCCGCGCGCGTCTGCCGCAGTTGGCCCTCTCGTGCGCCGCCATCCCAGAAGGGCAGCACCAGGCTGGCGCCGATGTTCCACACCGGCACCGTCACGAAGCCCTCTTCCACGGTGAGGGCCAGGGTGGTGCTGGTCAGCGCGAGCGTCGGGGCATAACGCGCCTTCACCTCCGACACCTGCCGCTCGGCCAGCGTGCGCCGCGAGCGCGCCACCGCGATGTCCGCGCGCCGGTCGAGCGACTCCAGTTGCTGGCAGTCCCGCCGCGAGTGCTGGAGCAGGGTCTCCAACTGGACGCCCCGGGCCGGCCCACGCCTCGAGGAATGCCCAGCACGAGCCCCAGCGTTTCACGGGCCTTGCGCAGGGTCTCGTCACCCAGGACGACGAGGTTGCGCGCCGTCTCCGTGTCCTGCTGCACTCGCACGACGTCCAGCCGCGTGCCCGCGCCCAGCTCGAAGCGGCGCTCCGTGAGGGCCAGCCGCTCCAGGGCGGTGCGCAGGTTGATGCGGTTGACCTCGGCCATCCGCTCCTGCGCGGCGACGAGCACCAGTGACTGGGCCAGTGCGCTGGTGAGCTGGCGCCGCGTCTCCGCCAGCGACAGGTTGGCGGTGCGTCGGGCCTCGCGGGCGGTGCCCAGCGCGATGATGGACGAGAGGCTGAACAGGGGCTGGGTGGCGTTCAGCAGTCCCAGGAAAGGCGGGCGGGTGAGGCCCGGGGACTGGGCGCCTCCGACGTCGCCGCCAATGCCCCCGCCGATTCCGCCTCCCGCTCCGCCGCCACCACCCAGGAGCGGCGTCGCGTCGGGATTGAGCACGTTGGACTGGACGGAGACGGTGCCGGTGAGCGTGGGCAGCAACGCGGCCAGGGCGATTCGCTGCACGCCCGCCGCGGCCTCCACCTGGGCGAGCGCGGTGTACAGGCGGGCGGAGCGTTGACGCAGCAGTTGCAGCGCCTCGTCCCAGGTCGCCACCTGCATGTCGGCTGGGGGAATGGGCTTCAGCAGTGGGTCTGACACTGGGAACCGCGGTGGTTCGGGTGTCTCCGGGGAGAGGGCGGGAGCGCGGGCCGCGGGGGCTCCACGCCCGCGTCGGTGCCGGGGCCCGCCTGGGCCAGCAGGAGGCTGGAGGCGTGGGACAGCAGGGCTGCGAGCAGCAGGGCATTCATGGGAGCGCGCGCACAGGTAGGAAGCGCGTTGCCCAGCCACCACGGCCGGCGGGGCTGCCTTGCGTCTGGTGGACAGAAAAAGGGACGGGGCTGCGTGTCAGTGCATGAAGAAGGGCAGGACAGGCAGCCCGTGGGGCAGGGCTGCTGTCATGCCCGGCCTCCGGGGGCGATGCGACTGCGCGGGCTTGGACAACAGCTCAGCGCTCCGCGTCCCAGTCGTCGTCGAAGCGCAGCATCCCCGTGAGGGGGCGTGCGTCCGTTCCCGGGAGGCTGGGCGCGAGGGTGGTCCTGCCACCGGCCGACAGTGGCACTGGGGGCAGCACGCCTGGGAAGCCTCGCGCGTTGACGTGCTCGCAGTCGAGGTTGGCGGTCATGTCGAACGAGGGGCCCAGGATTGGTCAGCCGTCCGCCCGCGTGGTTGTACAGGTCGGTGTCCGGCCCGTTCTCCGCAGTCATCTCAATCGCAGGGGGGAAGATGCAGGCTTCACCGGGGCCGGTGTAGATGCCAAGGAGCTAGACTGGGCGCCCCGTGTCGCTGCGTCACAGCACCCTCATGGATGGCGCATCCCTGCGCCCTTCCACCGCTGCCATGGAGTCGGGATGAGAGTGGAAGAGTTTCGCCGTGCCCTCGACAAGCGGAGCGCCTCTCGTGGGCTGGAGGTGGTCTTCCACCCACCCGCTTCAACCGAGGCACTCCAGGCGCTCTCGGAGCGGCTCGGCGGACCGCTTCCATTCCAGGTAGAGCTCTTCTGGCGCGCGCATGATGGACTCGTCGTGCGGGAGCCCGCGCTGAGCGTCCTGCCCTGTTCGCAGTGGGTTCCGGTGGGTGGCTTCGTGCATTTCGCCACGTTCGACGGCCAGCATCGGCTGGGCTTCGACACCCGGAGTCGGAATAACGCGGACCAGTGGGACATCGTCCATGTCGATACGGGCGACTGCGTGACGCTGACGATGGCCAGCTTCTGGTCCAACAAGGTCTTCGCGTGGGTGGACAAGCGCCGGCCCATCTGGGAGTCCCGGGGGGCCGTGCCGCCGTGCGGCGCGAGTTGACGCTGAAGCGTCCTGGGAGCCAGTCTTCCGGTTGATGCTCAAGCTCCAGTGGCTCCAGGTCCACCAGTTCCGCTCCGTGAAGCCCGGGACGCGGTTGCTCTTCAGCCCGTCCCTCAACGTGCTGCTCGGGGAGAACGGCACCGGGAAGTCCACGCTGTTGGACCTCGCCGCCGCCGTGGTCAGCTCGGACTTCACGCCGTTGCGGCATGAGGCGTTCGACCTCGAATATGCGCTGGCCGCGGACACCGGCCGCATCACCGTGCGCGTGCGCAACGTGCCCTCGGGCACGGAAGGCACGAGCGGCCTGTCCATGGACATCACCGTGGCCCCGCGCGACATGGCCTGGCCGCTGGTCATCCACCGCGAGGGCCAGCAGCTCCGCGTCTCCCGCGAGGACGACACCACCGACGTCGTGCATGAGCGCATCGCTCCCGAAGTCGGTGGCCGGCTCTGGCTCGTCTTGATGACGGGCGGCATCGCCTGGGTGGAGAAGACGGGCGAGGGCACCGCCGCCGTCGAGCCGATGCTCGCCATGGCGCGCGAGGTCTCCGCGCAGGCCGACCTCCGCCGCTTCGACGAGGGCTCGCGCACTTCGACCAGCTCTGGCATGCCGAGCTGCGGCTCTCCCGCCGCACGGAGGGCGTGCTCGCGACGGGCACGGGCGTGGCATCGGAAGACCTGCTCGACGGCCTGCGCAAGGTCGCCGCCGCGCAGTGGGGCGCCTCCCGCTACGTGCTGTCCTCGGAGAACGTCCCCTTCCTCCGTGACGCCGCCCGGCTCCTCGGCTTCGCGTCCGCGGAGGCGCTCCTGTCCCCGCTGGAGACCCAACCCCAGGGCAAATACGAAACGCTGTCCCTGGGAAACCTGGACCTCTGCTTCGTCACCGCCGCCGGCCAGCGCCTCTCCGCCCGTCAGCTCGGCTACGGCCAGAAGCGCCTGGTGGCCTTCCTCCACTACCTGGCCCACGCCCGCGCCGTCGTCATCGCGGATGAGATCGCGCACGCCTTCCACCCCCGGCAGGTCCGCGCCATCCTCGAACAGCTCGAACCCCGGCAGGCCCTGCTCACCAGCCAGAGCCCGGAGCTGCTCGACAGCCTCTCCTTCGACTCGCCCGAACAGGTGCGCTCCACCTTCGTGCGCTGCCGCCGCGAGGAGGACACCGGCCGCCTCGTCTGGGAGAACCTGTCCCCCGACGCCGCTGAGGACTTCTTCACCGCCTGGCGCGCCGAGCCCCGCCGCGTGGGCGAGCTGCTTCAAGCCAAGGGTCTCTGGTAGCCAGTCGCGTGGGCCCCGAGGGCAGCGGGACGTCAGCCGGCCAACGGCTCCGCGAAGAGGTGTACCCGTCCGCGCGTGTCGCTCGCCTATCCTCGCCAGCCGGGGAGGGTGCCGCGCATGCCGATGCTGACCGTCAACAGAACGGAGCTGTACTACGAGGACTCGGGTGGCACGGGCGTGCCCATCGTCTTCAGCCACGGCTTGCTGTGGAGCTGTCGCCTCTTCGATCCGCAGGTGGAAGCGCTGTGCGGACGTTACCGCTGCATCGCCTATGACCACCGGGGCCAGGGCCAGAGCGCCGTGCCTCCGGCGCGCGTCATCGACATGGAGACGGTGTACCTGGACGCGGTGGCGCTCATCGAGCGGCTGGGCGTGGGGCCCTGTCACTTCGTGGGCCTGTCCATGGGCGGCTTCGTCGGCATGCGCATCGCCGCGCGGCGGCCGGACCTGCTGCGCTCGCTGGTGCTGATGGAGACATCCGCCGACCCGGAGCCCCTTCACAACGTGCCGCGCTACACGCTGCTCAACCTCACCGCGCGCCTGGCGGGCCTGCGCCCGGTGGCGGACCCGGTGATGCGCATCATGTTCGGCCGCAGCTTCATGACGGACCCCAACCGGGCCGAGGAGCGCAGCCGCTGGCGCACGCGCCTCATGGAGAACCGCCGCGACATCTGGCGCGCCGTCAACGGCGTCATCGAGCGGCGCGGCGTGGCCCACGAAATCCCACACATCCGCGTGCCCACGCTCGTCGTCGTGGGCGCCGAGGACACGGCCACCGTCCCCGCCAAGGCGCAGCGACTGCACCGGCTCATCCCCGGCTCACGCCTGGTGACCCTGCCGCGCGGAGGGCACTCCTCCACCGTGGAGGAGCCCGCGCTCGTCAATGCCACCTTGGGAACATTCCTGGACGCGCAATCCGAGACGCGGACCTCCAGGGCGGTGTGACGGACTGCCGCCAGCGGGAACGAAGTTCCAGCTCAGCGTGGCGTATTCCTGCTGTCAGTCGCCTGCGTCACGGGCGAGAGGAGCTGGGCCCAGAAGCGCCGGGGAAACGGCTCCACGAGCCCGAGCGGATACTGCTCGGGCCCGGTGGGCCGGTGGTAGGTGCCGAAGAGCCAATCCGTCCACGGCGCGAGGTTGCCGAAGTTGTGCCGTGTGTGCCGTTCGCGCGCGTGGTGCCAGTGGTGTAGCTCGGGCGCGCCGAAGAGGAAGCCCAGCGGCCCCAGCGGCAGCCGGACATTGGAGTGGATGAAGATGGCCCACATTCCGCGGAAGGCGATGAGCATCGCCAGCGTCTCGAGCGGAAAGCCCATCAGCATCGCGGGGAGGTTCACCACCAACTGCGTGAGCAGTCCGTCCACGGGGTGCTCGCGGTGCGCGGCGAGCCAGTCGAGGTGCTCGGCGGAGTGGTGGACGGCGTGGAAGCGCCAGAGGAAGTCCACTTGGTGTGACAGTCGGTGGAAGCCGTAGACGAGCAGGTCGCAGAGCACCACCGCTTCGAGTGCCTGAAGCCACCAGGGCTGGCGTGCCACGGCGGCCTGGAGCCCCGACAGCAGGTCCAGGTGCAAGAGCGCCTGCACGTGGCTCAGCATCAGCAGCGCCAGCGGCGCGAGCACCAGGTATTGCGCCACGAAGTAGGCGAGGTCGGTGCGGAAGGCAGGGCGCAGCAGCGGCTGTCCCGGCCGCGCGGCCCAGGCCTTCTCCAACGGCCAGAAGACACACGCGAGCACCCCGAAGGAAATCGCGGCCCCCGCCTAGGACCTCCAGGCTCATCACGGCGTGGCCGGGGGCGCCGCGTCACCGGCGTCGAGGGCGTGCAGGCCGCCCTCCGGCATGCCGAACAGCGGGCGGATCTTGGTCCCACCGAAGAAGGTTCCAGCCGCCGTCAGCACCACGAAAACCAGCAGGACGACCGCGAGGACCACCGTCACCGTACGAAGAACCTTGTTGCCTTGTGATTGCATGGACACGTGTACTCCCGTTGTCCGGGAGGCTACACCACGCGTGCCATTCGAGCGCAAACGCACAGCCTCTCAGCCCGACCGCATCCGCCAGGCCACCCAGCGCGTGCTGTAGGCGGGACGTCAGTACACGTAGGGCGTGCGCTTCGCCCAGCTCGTCTTGCCGTAGTGCTTGTGGAGATAGCGGAAGGCCTCGCGTGCCTCGCGCGTGGCCTGTCCGCAGCCGCGCTTGCTGGCGCGGACCGCGCGGAACAGGGCGATGGGCGAGCGCGGGTCATCCGGGTGGGTCTGGGCCCAGGCCATGGCGACGCGGGCGAAGTAGGGCACCGAGTTGCCCGCGTCCTGGAGGGCCTTCCACTCCCGCGCCGCGTCCGGTGCGTCGGGCGTGTCCTCGAAGTGCACGGGGGCACGCTCGCGTCCGGCTTCGGACCGCACCACCAGTTGCGCTGGTAGGACATGTCCATGGTGAGGCTGAGGTTGGGATGGGTGTTCGCCAGCCGGTCCTCGCCCGCGTTGAGCCGAGCGGAGACGGCGGGCAGTCCCATGAGGAGCAGTTGGGCCTCGAACTGACGCTCCTCGGGCGTGGGCTTGCCGGCGAGCGCCAGCAGCTCCGCCTTCGCCTTGGGCTCCGTCGCCGCCGGCGCTTCGCCACGGCCTGAATCGTCGCGTCGTCACCCGCGACGGTGGCGCGCGCGAAGGCGGTCCACATGAGCTGCCGCCGAAGGGCGGGAGGCAGGATGTCCCCCGCCGCCAGCTCACCCATGCGCTTCGCTGTCAGCCGGGGCTCCAGCATGGCCACGGCGCGCGGGCTGAAGAGCCGGGGCCGTTCGGCCAGCGGCGTGGTGTAGGGCTCGGAGTAGCTGCTGCTCATTTCATAGTCGGCGATGATGTTGACCGCTTCCCGCATGGCCTCGTCCGGGTCTCTGGCCACCGCGAGCCGCTCCTCGCGCAGCAGGTTGTCCGTGGAGGGAAGGTCCCGGGTCAGCTCGGCGGGTACCGTCGCAAGCCGCGCCCGCGCCGCCTCTATCTCGCCTCGGCCATGCAACAGCCGCGCGGCATGGTACGCCACCGTCAGGCCGGCGGGAGACGTGGGCGCGACCTTCGCGGAGGCGGCGAGCAGCTCCGGCACGCCCGGAGCGTCCGGCGTCGCCTTGGCCAGCGCGGCGACGAGCCACGGCATGTGCGCCGTCTTCTTCCAGCGGGCCAGGGCTCCGTCGTATTGCGCGCGGCGCTCCGCATCGGGCGCCGCGCTGTAGGGCGTGTCCTTCATGGCGTGGAGCCACGCCTGGAGCGCCTCGGCGGGCGCGGGGAGGCCCTCGCAGGTGCTCGCTTCCCGCAACATCAGGTCGAGGTCGCCCAGCTCCGAGGCGAGGGCGGTGCCCGTCCCGGGTTCGAGCACGTGCGACAGCAGCTCACAGTGCCGGTCTTGGGCCGCAGCCGGTAGCGCACCAGGCTCCGCAAGCCGCGCGCGGGCGCATGGACGCTCCGCAGCTCCGGGGAGGCGAGCACGCCATCGAGCACCCGGTCCGCCTCGCCCAGCCGCGAGAGGAAGACGGCGTCTTCCCGCGACTCGAAGTGATACTCACCCTTCTTCTCCATCAGCGCCTGCCGGACATGGGTGCGCGCCACGAGGTAGGCGGCGAGCGCCCGGTAGGGCGATTCCTGCGACGCAGCGAGCTTCTGGAACGAGGACAGGGCGCCGGGATAGTCGTCGCAGTAGAAGCGCGAGGCCGCCTCCTGGTAGGCGCGCTCGTCCCGCCGGCGGGCCTGGTGCTGCGCGCTCACGCCTTCATCCAGCTGCGGGTCGGGCTCCGGCAGGATGGCGCACGGGCCGAAGACGGTGTCCTGGTTGCGCACCCACTCCTCCACCAGCGCGGGGTGCTTCTTCCACGCCTGGGCCAGGTCGGTGGCGGTGTTCGCGGCGCGCTGGAACGCGTCACCCTGGATGCGGGGGACCTGTGCGTATCTCACCTGCCGGGAATGCTCGGGCGAGGCTTCTGGGAGCTGAGGCGCCACCTGCTTCCGTATCGCCAGCCAGCGCTGGAATCCTGGTGTCAGGGAGAGGTGCTCCGGCAACGCCTGGTGCATGAGCTCCCAGCGCGTCACCAGGGGCTGTTGCTCCTCGGGCGTGGTGGGAATGCCCATCATCGTCCGGTAGGCGAACGCGAGGTAGGCGGTGCGCATCGAGCCATGCACCACGCCCAGCCGCCCGGCCGCGAAGGTGGAGAGCGGCCAGTCGGGATGGCTGCTGGTGACGAACACGGCCCCGGCGGAATCGTAGGCACACGCCCGCGCTTCGGTGGGGGTGAGCAGGAACGCGAGGCCGCTGGTGACGGTGATGAGCAGCTTCTTCATGGATGGAGCTCCGCGACCGCGCGCGTGAACGCCTCGGGCGTCCAGGGGCGGGGGTTGAAGACATAGAGGGTGGAGACGCCAGGGGGCACGACCTGCCACTCATCGAGCGCCAGCCCCACGCTGCCCCGGCAAGGGGCGGGCAGTCCGCGCGCGAAGCGGGCGCGCCACGTGGGAGCCTCCGGGCCCATGCGGAAGAGCTGGGGCACCACTTCGTCCACGGGCGCGTGCGTCAGCCAGCTTCCGGGCGTGCACCATGAGGCGAGACCGGTGATGGACAGCGCCATCGATGGGGGCAGCTTCTGGCGGAGCGCCTGGAGCAGCGCGACGTAGGCGTCGTATTCGGACGCGCGGGCATCGAAGTCAATCTGGAGCGCCGTCAGCTCCGGAAGGCGCGCCAGCGTGGCGAGCCGGTCCGCCAGCGCGTGCAGTCGCTCGGGCGGGTACTTCGCGAGCGACGCGCCCGGATGGGCTTCCATCCGCACCGTGGCCCTCAAGGGTGTCCCGGGCGGAACGTGGAGCGGCTGCCGACGCGGGTGTTCGCGCACCTCCGTCTCCGTGAGCGCGAGCGTGGCGCGCAGGAAGGCCACGCTGACCGGGCGCCCCGTCCGCGCGAGGAAGCGGAGGTCCTCCGGCCGCTCCCAGGCCCAGAGCACCACCCGTGGAGGCTCCGGCGGCGGCGTGGGCGTGCTGCACGACAGGAGCACAACGAGGGTGGCAAGCAGGCCGCGCCGTGTCCGGGGTGCCACGAGGGGCGAAGGGGATGGGGGAAGCATCGTGGTCGTCGGGCCGCACTCGCGCGGTGGACCGGACTGTTTGCAACGCGCGTTCCGGGGGCGCGCCGCCTCAGGCCTGGGCCGCGCGCTTGTTCTGGGCGCGGCGCCGGAGCCAGTTGCGGAGGAAGGCCATCACCGCGGGGTGCTGTGACTCACGGAAGGCGTCTGGCGGGCCGTACTCCACGATGCGGCCTTCGTGCATCAGGGCCAGATGGTCCGCCATGCCAAAGGCGGAGGCCACGTCCGGCGTAATCACCAGCGAGGTGGCGCCGAGCTGCTGCTTGCCGGTGGTGATGATTTCATTCACCGCCGCGGTGGTGAGTGGGTCCAGTCCGGCGGTGGGGTCGTCGTAGAGGAGAATCTTCGGCTGGAGGATGGTGGCGCGCGCGAAGCCCACGCGCTTCTGCATGCCGCCGGACAGCTCGCCAGGGAAGCGCTGCGTCGCATGCGACAGGCCCACGCGCTCCAGCGTCTTGTTCACCGTCTCGGCGATTTCCGCCTCGGGCATGCGGGTGCGCTCGCGCAGGGGGAAGGCCACGTTGTCGAACACGGTGAGCGAGTCGAAGAGGGCGTTCGCCTGGAAGAGGATGCCCTGCTTGCGGCGCATCTGGTCGAGCGAGGCCTCGTTCATCCGCGCGACGTCCTCGCCATCCACCAGGACGGTGCCCCGGTCCGGCTGCAAGAGGCCCATGATGTGCTTCATCAGCACCGTCTTGCCCGACCCGGACACGCCCATCAGCACGCAGGTGGTGCCCTCTGGCACTTCCAGGTTCACCCCCCGCAGCGCGTGCTGGTCTCCGAAGGACTTGTGGAGGTCCCGCACTTCGATGGCCAGCTTGTGGGAGGACGGTGGGCTCGAGGGACTCATGGCCGCGCGAACATAGTGCGCGTCCGCCGCCTTCCGCCTCCAAGAAGCGGCTGCCTGGCGCGGGGAAGGGGCGCCCGGCCGCCCGGCTTCCATCCCGGTGTGGGATGGCGGTCAGAGGCGGGGCGGCCCCTCGCCATGAGGCTTGCCCTGGGCGCGGAGGGCGCGATGCTTCGAGGTCCGTGGGTGAGGCGGAATGACACATGGGGCGTCCAGAGGCCGGGCGCCCGGGAGGCAAGGCGTTTGGCGACGGTGTCCCTGGAGGACGTGCGCAAGGTGTACCGGGGCGGCGTGGCCGCGGTGAAGGGCGTGAGCCTGGACATCGCGGACGGCGAGTTCATCTCGCTGGTGGGCCCGTCAGGCTGCGGCAAGTCCACGACGCTGAACCTCATCGCCGGGCTGGAGGAGATGTCGGGCGGCACGCTGCGCATCGATGGCGCGGTGGTGAATGACATGTCACCGCGGGAGCGGGACATCGCCATGGTGTTCCAGAGCTACGCGCTCTATCCGCACCTGGACGTGGCGCGGAACCTCGCATTCCCGCTGAAGGTGGCGGGGATGGCGAAGGCGGACATCGACGCGCGCGTGCGCGAGGTGGCCTCGCTGTTGGGGCTGGAGGGCCTGCTGTCGCGCAAGCCGAAGGAGCTGTCGGGAGGCCAGCGGCAGCGCGTGGCATTGGGGCGCGCGCTGGTGCGGCGACCCAAGGTGTTCCTCTTCGACGAACCGCTGTCCAACCTGGACGCGGCGCTGCGCACGCAGATGCGGGGGGAAATCAAGAAGCTGCATGAGCAGCTCAAGGCCACCTTCGTCTACGTCACCCACGACCAGTCGGAGGCGATGACGCTGTCGGACCGCGTGGTGGTGATGAACCAGGGTGAGGTGCAGCAGGTGGCTCCGCCGCGCGAGCTGTACGACGCGCCAGCGAACCTGTTCGTGGCGGGCTTCTTCGGCGCGCCGCGCATCAACCTGGTGAAGCCCCGGACGCTGGGCCTGCCGGACGCGGACGTGGTGTTGGGGCTGCGTCCCGAGCACCTGGAAGTGGGGCAGGGCACGCCGCCCCCAGGCGCGCTGGAGGGCCGCGTGTACCTGGTGGAGCTCATGGGCGCGGAGAGCTGGGTGACAGTGGACGTGGCCGGGGAGCGCATGGTGGCGCGCGCCGCCGGGGACTTCCGTGTGCCCACGGGCGCTCCGGTGTGGCTGCGGTATGACGCGGCGAAGCCGCGGCGCTTCGACGCGAAGTCGGGCCGGGCCCTGTAGCGGGCCTCAGGCGTAGACCTGTTCTCCCTCCAGGCTCATGTCGAGCCGGCGGTTGAGTTGGTCCAGCCGCTCATATCGCTCGCGCAGCAGGTCGCGATGGGCGCGCGGGTCCGCATGGGCCATCTCTTCCAAGAGCGCGCGCAGCGCTGTGTCCAGCGCTTGCTTCACGTCGCGCGCCTCCACGGCGGACAGTTCCAGCAACATGGTGCACCTCCTGCCTGGAACGTTAGGCACGCACCTGCCCATGTGGCCTCGATGCCTGCCCGGAGTACGCCAGGGCTGGCGGCCTGGCGCCTCGCGTTCTCCTGGCAGGACATGCGGCTCGGCGGCCCCTGCGTTCGCGCGGTGGTGGAGCGGCGGGCCGTCGTCGCGAGCGCTCCACCGCGTGCGCCGTCGCAGGTGCGTCCCGTCATGCCCGCTCGCACTGTTGTCTGGGAGTCCCGGACGGGCCGGGCACCCGAGCGCGAGGAGGCCGGAATGATTCGGACAGACGACGTACACGAAGGCATGACCGTGCGGACGGCGACAGGCCGTGTCATCGGGCGCGTGGCGGGCATCGGGGACACGCACTTCGAACTGGAGCAGGGGCTGGTGCCCATTCCCCGGCGCGACTACCTGGTGGAGTTCTCCGACGTGGACTTCATCCGCGGCCACGACGTCTACCTGGTCAACGCGGACCATCCGCTCCTCGTGCTGGAGGTGGATGACGACGGCGGCGCGCTCCCGCCTCGCCATTCCGAGGGACTGGAGCGCGAGCCCGTGAATGTTGACGTGGAGTCTTGAGCCGCGAGAAAACGAGTGACGCAAGGCGTTGCACGTTCGCTCCGGCCCGCTCTGGACGGGTCGCCGGACGGGCCTCGGGTGCCGGGTAAGCGTCGGGAATCACTCAGGTTGGGCCGCCCTGGAATGTCAGACGGTCAGTCTAGACATGACTGCTTCGACGGGCATTCCAGGTGGGGTCATGCAACGGTTTTCGGCATCATGTGTCACGGTCATCCTCTTCGCTGTCTCGTTCGCTTGCAGCGCGGGTCCGCGCGCGGAGGACGGGGGGAGCGGGGCGGCGGAGCAGGGCCTGTTCTTGTCCACACCCCGCAAGCTCCTGCCCTTCGTGGTGATGGAGGGTGGGCGTGTGCTGGCCTCGGGCGGGCATGACGGGAGCCGAACGCTGGGGAGCTGCGAGGTGTTCGAGCCGGAGACGGGCCGCTGGCGTGAGACGGGGGCCATGCACACGCGCCGGCGCAACCACGCCGCGGTGCGGCTGACGGACGGCCGAGTGCTGGTGATGGGCGGCTCCAACGGCGTGGCGATGGGCGCGCTTGCGGACGCGGAGGTGTATGCGCCGGACACCGGGACGTGGACGGAGGTTCGCCCCATGGGCGTGGCGCGCAATGACCCGGCCGCGGTGCTGCTGGCGGATGGGCGCGTGCTGGTGGCGGGTGGGACGGATGTGGACCAGCGGCCGTTGCGCTCGGCGGAGTTGTTCGATCCTGCGACGGGGATGTGGAGCGCCGCGTCGCCTCCGGGCTTCTCACGGGGTGGAGCCCAGACGGCGGTGGTGCTGGCCAACGGCAAGGCCCTGTTCGTGAGTGGCCTGCAGGCGGAGCTGTATGACCCGGTGACGGGACTCTGGGAGAAGGCGGGGCTCACCGGTGGGGCGGCGGGCACGCACCGGCTGGCGCACTCGGTGACGTTGCTGCCGGATGGGCGCGTGTTGGTGGTGGGGGAACCACGGCACGCGCGGCGGCCACGGCGGAGGTGTATTCGCCGGAGACGGGTGCGTGGACGCTGGTGGGCGCGCCCAAGGTGCCTCGTGAGCATCATGCGACGGTGGTGCTGCCGGATGGCGCGGTGCTGATGATGGGCGGCGAGCACTACACGACGGGGGCGCTCGCGTCGGTGGAGCGCTTCGATTTGAAGACGGAGACGTGGTCTTCCGCGCCCGCGCTGGACGCGCCGCGCGAGAAGCTGGGCGCCCTGGCGCTGGGAGACGGCGCGGTCCTGGTGATGGGCGGTGGCAACGAGGCGGCGGGCATGCTGTCCGAGAGCGAGCGCTATGTCCCGGACGCTTGTGTCGTGGCGCCGTGTGCTGCGCGAGAGTGGGGGGCGCCGAGGCCGTGATGGAACTCTCCGTGGCCGGGCCGGTTGAGTGACGCGCGTCTCGCGGGCCTCGCTGTGTGTGGACAAGCGCGGCGAGGCTCGAGGTCGCTGGGGGCGAACGGGCAGGCAGGCGTTGAGGGTGACTCCAGCGCTAGCGCCGGGTGAGATGCGGGCATGAACCCGTGGAAGGCGTCGCTGGTGGTGTGCGTGTGGCTCGTGGCGTGTGGTGGCTCGGAGGCACCGCAGCGCTCCTACGCTGGCTGGTCGGAGCGCGTGGCTGCATCCGCGTGCGCGTATGAGGAACAGTGCGGAACCCTGACGGTGTCACGCGAGCAGTGCGAGGCGGACCGCATCGCGGCCTACGCGGCGGTGGAGCCGGACCTGTCGCGAACCGAAAGTGGCGCGAAGGCGGGCTGCGTGCAGTGCATGCGCGCGCGCATCGATGAACTCGACGCGGCCACCGCGAGCGGTTGCCAACAATCCATCGACGAAGCCCGTTTGCTCGCTGTGTGCGGCGTGGATGGCGCGGCCTGTGCGGGCGTGCCCTGACTCCGGCGATTTCACGGCTGCTCCCTGCGTTCCGGAGTCGCGGGCCTCTCGGGGCGTGAGCCGCTGACGGCGTGCGGACTCCGCGCGCGCCGCGCGCCGGTGCGTGACAGACTGCGCGGCCATGCGCACTCGGACCCTGTTGCTTGCCCCGTTGCTGCTCTCCACTTCCTGCGCCACCGTCTCTCCGAAGGCACAGGCACCGGACGCCACCACCGCCGAGGCGAAATCCCCGGCCCCCGAGCGTCCCTTTGGCACCCTGCGTGAGCAGGCGAAGCGCCAGCAGGCCTGGCTGGCCGAGCGCATGGAGAAGGCCCTGCCCCAGCTCATGCGCCAGTACGGCGTGGACATGTGGGTCATCCCCATGCGCGAGTACAACGAGGACCCTGTCTTCAAGGCGCTCGTCTCGCCAACGACGTTCGCCGCGCGCCGCCGGACCATCTACGTCTTCTTCGACCGAGGTCCGGAGCAGGGCGTGGAGCGGCTCGCGCTGGGAGGTGGCTCGCAGGGAGGCATCTACACGCCCCGCCGCGCGCAGCACCAGGTGGACGGCGGCGGTGTGAGCCGGCAGGCGGAGCTGTGGGGCCCCGAGCAGTGGCAGGTGCTCAAGCAGGTGGTGGAGGAGCGCCAGCCGAAGCGAATCGCCCTCAACGTGTCGCGCACCTTCGCCTTCGCGGACGGCCTCACTCATGGCGAATACGAGGGCATGGCGGAGGCGCTCGGCCCGGACTGGGTGAAGCGCTTCACCTCCGTGGATGGGCTGGCGGTGGACCTCCTCGCCTGGCGCAGCGCGGATGAGGCCCGCTTCTACGAGGAGCAGACGAAGCTCGCGTGGAACATCATCGAGACGGCCTTCTCCAACCAGGTCATCACGCCGGGCGTCACCACCACCCGTGACGTGGAGTGGTGGATGCGCCAGCGCCTGGCGGACCTGGGCTTGGAGACGTGGTTCCAGCCCTCGGTGGACATCCAGCGGCACGGCGTCACCGAGCAGGAGCTGGGCGACGACCCCATCATCCAGCGCGGAGACGTGCTGCACTGCGACTACGGCATCACCGCGCTGGGCCTGAACACGGACACCCAGCACATGGGCTACGTGCTGCGCGAGGGCGAGAAGGACGTCCCCGAAGGGCTGAAGGCCGCGCTGAAGACGTCCAACCGGCTGCAGGACATCGTCTTCGAGGAGCTGCGTCCCGGCCGCACGGGCAACGAAATCCTCCGCGCCTCCCGCGAGCGGATGCGCGCCGAGGGCATCGACGGCACCGTGTACTCGCATCCCATTGGCCTCCACGGCCACGGCGCCGGCCCCATGGTGGGCCTGTGGGACCGCCAGGAGGGCGTGCCCGGCAATGGAGACCACAAGGTGATTGCGAACCAGTGGTACTCCATCGAGCTGCAGGCCACGTCCGCGGTGCCGGAGTGGAACGGTCAGCGGGTGCGCTCGGCTCAGGAAGAGGACATCACCATCGACGCCGAGGGCCGCGTGCACTGGGGCTGGAAGCGCCAGACGGACTTCCACCTGGTGCGCTGAGCGCAGGGCGCGTGAGGCACGCGGATGCAGGACGCCTGCACCGCGTCCCTGGCATCCGCCTCCCGTTGGAGCAAGGCGAGGTCCCGGAGTTCCTTGGCGCTCAACCCTGGCGGCATCTTCGCCACCTTGGACATGGGGGCTGGGACAACTGGGACATTCCCCGTGTGAAAAGGTGCCGGGGCCCCAGGGGCCGCCCCGCCTGCCTCAGGGGGGCGTCGCGCCCGTCATGGACTGGAGCAGCGTCACCAGCGCGCGCTTCTCCTCGTTCGTCAGCTCCAGCGGAACGATGGTCACCGTCTTCTGACCCACGAAGCTGCCGGCCGCATCGCCGCCCTCGTTGTAGAAGTCGACGACCTCCTCCAGCGTGGCCTGGGCGCCGGTGTGCATGTACGGCGCCGTCAGGGCCACGTTGCGCAGCGACGGCGTGCGGAACGCGCCTTCCAACGTCGCCGGGTCCGCCTGGGTGCGCAGCGTCTGGAGCCGCGCCGCGATGGTGCCGGTGGGCGCGTCGCTGTAGCGGCTGGCGGCGTTGAACTCCCAGTCCAGCAGCGGGGTCAGCGCGCTCCACTGCCCGCTCGCGCCCGGGCTGCTGTCCTGCACGCCGATGTTGTGGAACAGGTCGTCGGTGAGCGCCGGCCCCTTGTGGCAGACGATGCACTGGCCCTTGCGCAGGAACGTCTTCAGCCCCAGGTACGCCGGGTCCGCCTCCGCCTGGCCGGCCTCGGCCGCCGTGATGAAGCGCCGCACGTCCGTGTCGAAGGGCGCGTCGATGCGCACGAGCGTCCGCTGGTAGGCCGCCATCACCTTGCCCACGTTGGCCAGCAGCGCCGGGTCCGTCTCGTCCGCGGGCGCCTTGCCGAAGAGGGCCTGATACTCCGTGGTGTACGACTCCACCGCGGTGAGCCGGGCGCGCACCACCTGCGCGTCCGTGTTCATCTCCACCGGGTTGAGCAGCGGCAGGATGGCCTGGTTCCAGAGCCGGTCCGCCCGTCCGTCCCACATGAACCAGCGGTTGTAGGCCACGTTCAGCAGGGTGGGCGGGTTGCGCTCGGACAGGTGCCCGTCGCAGCCCTTCGCCTTGGCGGTGGGCACCGTGAGGCCCTCGCCGCCATGGCAGCTCGCGCAGGACACCGTGCCGCAGCGTGACAGGCCGCTGTCGTGGAACAGCACGTCGCCCAGCGCCTCGGCGCGAGCGAGCCCGTCCATCCGGTTGGTGCTGTCCTTCGGCGGCTGCCGCCCCAGGCTGTGGAGGCTGCGGAGCTGGTCCAGCTCGTCGAGGTTGGGGAACGGCTCTTCGGATTCACACGCCATGCCCGACCCGCCCAGGGCCAGGGCGAGCGTCACGGCGCGCAAGCGGTACGAATTCATCACCCAACTCGTCTTTCTGCGAAGGACCCGGGAAGCTTCGCGTCCCCTTCGACGCGAATCAATCCACAAGGGCCTCTTGCCCGCCGGACGAGTTCGTGCTGATGGCGTGACGCCGCTACGCCTGCCCCATGGGGAGGGCGGGACGGGCGGCGTCACGGGCGTGCTTCAGAACTTCAGGCGCCGCAGCTCAGGGCGAAGTCGCGCGTGGCGGTGCCGTAGTCGCCCACCTTCACCGTGGAAGGCTCCGGGGTGATGGCCGGCGTGGCGCCCGTCTCGCACTTGAGGCCGCCGCCCGCCGCGAGCCCGACCTGGAGGTCGGTGTTGCTGGGCACGCCCGACACCGTGAAGGAACAGCGGTTGCCGCGGCTCGGCTTCACCATCGTTCGGCCCAGCCCGTTGGTGGGCGCGTCCGGCGAGGCCACGATGACCTGGAGCTGCCCGCAGGCGTCATCGGCACGCAGCCCGCTCTCCGGCAGGCGGATGACGCCGGCGATGGTGGCGTTGCCCTCACGGCCACCGCCACCGCCCGTGGTGGCGCAACCGGACGCGGCAAGGACCAGGGCGGCTACGGCAATGCGATACATGAATTCCTCAATTCTTGATGGTTGAGATGGCGGCAAGGTCGCCGTGCAAGCGGTCTACGATGCGCGCTCAAGACAATTGCGATGGGAATTCATTCCAGCCACCCCTCGCATTCTTCGTGGGGCCGGGATTTGAACAGTTCCCCAGGAGTTCCGGGCAGTTTTGAACGCCAAGTGTTTCCGGCAGAGCACGCCGCGTGGCGCTCCATCAGATGAAATCATCGGTCGAATCAAACACAAACGCTTGACGCGTTTGGCTGTCACCCCGGTCCCAAAGACGGACACGCAAATCCCGAATCCGGGCATGTCTGGTCTTGGCGCGCGGAGGTTCTTCCCACGGAACGGGCGGCCCTGCCTCCGCCGCGCGGTCTGCTGTCAGCGCTCCCGCGCACCCCCACGGTGAAGGGCAGGGAGAGGAGACGACACCATGTCGATACAAAAGCAGGAGCGCACGCCTTCGTGGACGGGACTGGGCGTGGGGACGGACCGCAAATCGTTTCTGGACGCAATATCCTCCCAGATTCCGGATTACGAAGCGGACAAGGCCGCCGAGGCGGTGTTCTGTGCGTTGTCGGAGCGCCTGTCCGGTTCGTGGGTGGCGCACCTGCGCGAGCAGCTCTCGCCGGACGTGCGCGAGCTGTTGCGCGGTTGTCACAGGCACCACGGCGAGGCGCCCGCGAAGCTGGACCGCGACGACTTCTACTTGATGGTGGCCAACCACCTGAACGCGGAACCGGAGAACGTGCGGCTGGTGCTCCACGGCGTGTTCTCCGCGCTCCATGCCCAAATCACCGAAGGGGAGGCGAAGAAGTTGGAGCAGCAGCTCCCCGCCTGGCTCCAGGGGACGTGGGCCGCCGCGCGGATGCATGTCGACCGGCCCTACTGAGGCCGTTCAAGGGGTGGGGCACCCGGGGGAGAAGGCCCCGGACGCTTCCGCCGCCGCCGTCAGTAGGTTCCGCCCAGCGAGAGCATCGCCGAGTAGCGGCCGTCCAGCGCGCCGGGAGCCCGGCCGCCCGGGGCGAAGTCCTGGTCGAACAGGAAGTTGTAGTTCACCCGGGCGTCGGCGGTGATGAGGTTGCCCATCTGGTAGCGCAGGCCCGCGCCGGCGGGCACGTAGCCGCTGGTGTCATCGGAGAAGCCGCGGACGGCGCCCCGGGCGTCGTTGCGGACGTTGTAGCGGTCCAGGCCGATGCCCGTCAGGACGTAGGGTTGGAGCCGGGTGTCGGTGAAGTTGCCCACGATGACGGCCGGCCGGCGTTGCGGACGATGTCCGGTCCGCCCTCGCCGTCGTCGAGCAGCCCCATGCGGCTGTCGATGTCGCTCAGGCCGCCGCTGTAGCCCAGCTCGACGGCGAAGAATGCGTGCGGCCGGTAGCCCAGCGCGGCGCCATAGGAGAAGCCCGGGGTGACTTCCGGGGCGAGCTGACCGGTGTAGCCCTCCAGGCCGCCGCCCAGCTGGGCATAGATGCCGGTGTCGGCCCGCTTCCGCCCGCTGTCGTTGAACTCCACTGTCTCCGCGGACCGCATGCGCGGCTCCGCGATGGGGCGGTCCTCCGCCTGGGCCAGCGCGGCGCCGCCCCAGAGCGCCGCCGCGCACAGCGCGCCACGTACGAGTGCCTTCATGACGGACTCCTTGGTTTGCGTCCGAAAGGCAACGTGGTCCGCGCGGGAGGGCCTGGCAATCAGGCCCACGCGGGCCGTGGGGCACCTGGTGCGGCTGTCCTTCCCACCCGTCAGGGCAGCTGGGTGAGGACCTCCAGCGCGCCGCGGGCCTGCACCAGCCCATGGCCAAAGTCCTCGTCATGGCCGGAAGGCCCCAGGTCCTTCGCCGAGGACAACAGGGCGTGTTTGACCTGGTCCGGCGTGGCGGAGGGACGGGCGCTGAAGAGCAGCGCGGCCACGCCGCTCACGTAGGGCGCGGCCATGGAGGTGCCGGACATATAGGCGTAGTCCGCCGGGCTCATGCTGATGCGGGCCAGCTCGCCCAGCATCCGGTGCAGCACGGTGCCACCCGCCTGGGTGATGGTGACGGCGGGCACCCACTGCCCTCGCCGAGGCATGGTGAGGATGTCCACGCCGCCCTCCCAGCTCGAGTTGGCGAAGATGACGGCGCGCGCGCCCTGCTTCATCACGTTGACCATGGCCATGTCGGTGGGCACCTCGCCGTGCCGCACGTACGCGACGAAGCCGCTGCATGTGCTGCCCTTGCACGAGTCCAGCGTCGCGCCGCCCCCGCAATCCACCAGCTTGCCCCACTTGTTCTCGATGGGGGCATACAGCAGTGAGCGCGACAGCGGCCGGGTGTCCCGCACGTCCACCGTGGAGAACGCGCCCTGTCCGCGCGGGAAGGTGGACAGCACGTCCACGCCCGGGGCCACCAGCGCGAGCTGGCTTCCGCCGGAGGAGAAGGTGGCCCGCTGGTCCAGGGAGTCCACCGCGCCCACCGCCAGCACGTGTGGGTCCGACGCGGGGTAGTCCACCCGCTGGGCGTTGCTGTTACCCGACGCGGCCACCACCAGGATGCCCTGCGCGTGGGCCGCCGCGAAGACCTCGAACGTCGTCTTGGAGGGCACGCCGCCGCCCAGCGACAGGGAGATGACCTTGGCGCCCTGCTCCGCGCAGTACTCCACCGCCGCCAGGACGAAGCTCATGTGCGTGCGGCCGTGGATGTCCAGCACCCGGGTGATGATCAGCTCCACGCCCGGTGCCACGCCCATCACCCCGGTGTCCGACAGCTGGGGCGAGCCGCGCCCGCCGTGGCACGGCCGCGCCGCGATGATGCCCGCCACGTGCGTGCCGTGGCCGGTGCCCCAGCCGTGGCCGCTGCTGAAGTCGGACGGGTCGTCATCGTCCTCCAGCAGGTCGCGGCCGGCGACCACCGCGTCGCGCAGCTCCGGGTGCTCCAAATCCAGGCCGCTGTCGATGACGCACAGCCGCACGCCCGCGCCCGTGGGCCGGTCCGGGTCCGGCAGTCCGTCCCCATCCACGTCCCACACCTCGTGCGCCTGGACCTTGCGCAGCCCGGGGGTGAACTCGCGCGGCGTGGCGCCCCGCGCCACCGAGGCCAGGACGGGATGAATCGGCGCGGTGGCGGGGGCCAGGGCGCGCCACTCCTGGTCCTGCTCGATGCTCTCCACTGTCGGGTCTTCGGCCAGGAGCGCGCGCTGCTCCTGGAGCGACATGCGCGCCGCCACCGCGGGCGTGGAGCGGAAGGTGGCTGTCACCTGTCCACCCACTTGATGCACGCGGGCGGTGGCCATCACCCCCTGATTCCGATAACGGATGATGACTCGCTGCCGGCCGTCGTCATCCGTCAGGGGGGCCCGGACGTGCCGTGTCTCCACGGGTTCGGACAGGGAGCCCGCGATGATGTTCGGGCAGACCTGGCTCTGGGCTCCCTTGTCCGAGGAGTCGTCCGGCCCACATGCCGCGAGTGCCAACAGCCCCATGAGTCCCCACCGCTTCATGAGCCGCTCCTTCTCGAACGGCACCCGGCGGAGACACCGGGCGCGCATTCCCCAGGGAGCGCATTTCACGAAAGCGTGGCAACGGACTGGGGGGCGCCCCCCTGCCTGAGGTGCGGCGGTGCACACCGCATGTGTTGAGCGGCGGATGGGAACCCCAAATCAGGGTTGCCTTCACGCACGCACCCGGCATTCACCGCGCTCCTGAACACCCACCCTGCCCGACGGGTACGCGGCGGGCGCACTGTCGGAGGGCGAGTTTCCGTCCAAGGCCCTGGCGGTGTCAGAGGGAAGGAAGTTGCCCGCTTCTTGATTCCGTCCGCTTTCGGGTGCTTCGCTGCCGCCAGACGCCATGAGTACCGTCCCTACAGAGTCCTCCCGCTTCCTCGGGCGCTATGAGCTCGTCCACCCCCTGGGCCAGGGGGGCATGGGGGAGGTGTACCTGGCGAAAATCAGCGGCGCGGCCGGCTTCGAGAAGCCGTGCATCGTGAAGACGATTCTGCCGGCGCTGCTGAAGGACCGTCAGTTCCTGGACCGGTTCCACCACGAGGCCAAGGTGCTGGTGCACCTGGTGCACTCGTCCATTGCCCAGGTCTACGACATGGGTGAGGCGGACGGCACGTACTTCATGGCGTTGGAGTACGTGGCCGGCGTGGACCTGGCCTACCTGTTGGAGCAGGCGCGCTCGCAGGGCGTGGCAGTGCCGGTGCCGGTGGCGTTGTTCCTCGGCCAGCGCATCGCGGAGGGCCTGGGCTACGCGCACCGCAAGACGGGGCCGGACGGCTCGCCGCTGGGCATCGTCCACCGCGACGTGTCCCCGCACAACGTCATGGTGTCCTACGAGGGCGAGGTGAAGGTCATCGACTTCGGCCTCGCCAAGTCCGCGGCGCGCAGCAAGTACACGCTGCCGTCCACGGTGATGGGGAAGCTGGGGTACATGTCCCCCGAGCAGGTGCGCGCCGAGCCCCTGGACCACCGCAGCGACATCTATTCGTGTGGCGTCGTGGTGTGGGAGATGCTGGCCGGCCGCTCGCTCATCCCCCACGGGACGGTGGGCGAGATGATGGCGGCCATGTCGCAGCCGGTGGTGCCATCGCTGAGCGAGCTGCGGCCGGACGTGGACGCCGCGCTGGACGCCGTCGTGCGCCGCGCGCTGGCGGCCCGCCCGGACGACCGCTACATGCGTTCGGACGAACTGGCGCGCGCTCTCAACACGGAGTTGGTGCGCTCGGGGACCGCGATGGGCGCCGAGGAGGTGGGCCACTTCGTGCGCGCGCTGTGCCCGGAGGCGTTCGACGCCCAGCGCAAGCTCATCTCCAAGGTGTCTTCGTCTTCCAACCACCGCCGCACCCCCGCGCCGGGTTATGGCACCGGGCCGCAGCCGGCCGTGGGCTTCGAGCCCACGCTGATGCGCGGCCCGGCGGCGCAGCCCGGGTTCGGCTCGGGAGGCGTGGCCCGTCCCGGCGCCATCTATGCGGACGGCGATGACCTGGGCACCGGGAGCACCACGGTGCGGCCGCCTTCTGACTCGCCCTCCGGCGTCGGGGTGGCTCCGGGTGGCGAGCCCGCCGCGTCCCAGTCCGTCGTCGCGCCCATCGTCGTGTCCGCGGCGGCGCTGGAGGAACGGACGTCCCGGAAGCGGCCGGTGGGGCTCTATGCCGCCATCGCCGTGTTGCTGGTGATTGCCACCTCCGCCGTCACCGCGCTCGTCGTCCAGTCGTCGGGCGTGGCGCCGGTGGCCACCGGGCCCGTGGCCGGTGCTTCAGGGCAGGTCGCGTCGCCCCCGGCTTCGGACGAGGGGGTGGAGACGCCCGTCGCCGCCGCGCGGCAGGGGGCGAGCGCGGAAGCAGCGCCCTTGTCCGACGCGGGCACGGGCGCTGACGCCGGTGCGGCGGTGGTGGCCGCGGGCGGGCCGGGTGCCGCAGAGGTGGCGTCCGCGCCGTCCTCGATGCGCGCCGAGAACGACCAGGCGGAGCCCGAGCGGGCTCGGGCGCCACGCCCCGCGTCGGTGAAGACGTCCGCGAAGAAGCCGGCGGTCCCCGTCCAGCCCGCCGTCGTCTATGCCACGCCGGCGAAGGTGCTCCCGATTCAGAGCGCGAACGGGCGCTACTATGTCGACCGGAGCATCATCGGGCGGGGCTTCCTCCCGGGTGTGGAGATGGACGTGCTGGGGCCGTTGAAGAGCGGCAAGCGCGAGGTGCTGGGGCGGGCCCGGGTGGTGCGGCCAGGACGCGGTGCCGTGATGCGACCCACGCGGGCGTTCATCGAACTGGATGACCGTGCCCTGGCGGCTTCGGAGGACCTCTTCGTGGCGGCGCCTGGACGGGATGACGCCCCCGCTGACGCGTCGGCGACCGAGGAGTCCCAGGCGCAGGCCGCCGAGCCCGACAAGGGCGAGGTGGAGGCCGTCGTGGCCGCGGCCCCCGCGAAGCGCACGCTGCGCGGCCACGCGAGCGAGCAGGGCGGGGTGGGCGGCTTCCTGGACCCGGGGGTGGAGGTCCAGAACCACGAGTCCATCGACTGGACGGACTGCTACGTGGTGAAGGACATCCGCAAAGCGGCGTGGCTGGGCGTCGTGAAGGCCGGGGAGCGGAAGACGGCCAGCCGTTTCCGCCACAACCCGAACTTCGACGTGGGCTCCGGCTACCTGGGCGTCATCTGCAAGGAAGGCGAGCTGCGGGTGAAGGCGCGCTGAGGCGCTCCGCGCCGTGACGGACGCGGAAGGCTCAAGGCCCCATCCGCGCGCGGGCGACAGGGCAGTCGGCGACGAGCGTCTTCACCTCGGCGTCTCCACTCCGGGCGTTGCGCACCGCGCGGTCCAGGGACGTGCGGCACTGCCACGTCACCTCGCGCGTGCCGTGGCAGCAGTGCCAGCCCGTCAGCGTGCGGCCCAGGTACTGGAGCATCTCCGCCTTGGTGGGGGTGACGAGCAGCCACACCGCGCCCGCCAGCACCGCCAGCCAGGGCAGTTGGAGCGCCACGCCCTTGATGCGAGGGCCCGCGCCGGGGACGACGGGCTCCGCATGGAGCCCGAGCAGCGTGTCCAGGGGACGGCGCATCAGCACCGCGTTCAGCAGCAGGTCCAGCGGCGTGGTGAAGGCGCGGGCCAGGCCGCGGAGCAACCCGGGCGTGTGCTCCGCGTGCGCCAGCTTCACCCCGGCCACCTGTCGCCAGAAGGTCCGGCCCGTCAATCCGCCCACGGCGGACGCGGTGAGCCACGCCAGGGCCATGGCCAGGGGCATCGATAGTGGGGTGCGGTCCTGCTCCAGCGCGCGTAACGCGCCCCAGCCCACGAGGACGGACGTCCCCAGGTCCAGCACATCCGCCACCCACAGGTGCCACTGGTACCGCGCCTGCGTGGTCACCTGGTCCGTCGCAAACAACGACCTGTTGCTCATCCACCCTCTTTTCGGCGCGCGGAGCATAGACCGGACGGGAGGACGTGCGCCTCATGGCTCCGCTGGGTTCGACCGGGGGACACCCAGGGTGTCGCATTCCCGCAGTGGCGCGGTGGGGGCGTGGCTCGCATCTTCACCTCTGCGCGACGCGTCGGAGGCCTCCGCCACCACCGGGGCCTCCTCGCCGGGCGCGCAATGGCCAAGGCCATGACGGAGCCGGGGGTGCGGTTCCCGGCTCCACAGGTGGTGGCGGCGCGGCGGCAGCGGCGGGGGGAAGTCGGTGGGGCTGTACAGGGGGAGGAGGCCGGTCCCTCGCCGCTGCCGCCAAGACCGTTCACTGAACGTTCCACCTCCGGTGAATTCGGCGGCGTGTGGCCTCTGGGCCGTTTCTGCTGGACACTGCGTGCGACATGCGCACTCCGGGGCAGCGAGCCCGCGCTCTCGGGCGGGGGTTCATCGGGTGGTTCTTCTTCGTGGGACTCATCCTGGCGACGCCGGGCATGGCCCTGGACCCCCAGCGTCGTGTCTCGCAGTACAGCCAGGACATGTGGCGCAGCGACGACGGGCTGCCGCAGAACAGCCTGCTGTCCATGGTGCAGACGCGCGACGGCTACCTCTGGCTGGGCACGTGGGAGGGGCTGGCCCGTTTCGACGGCGCGCGCTTCACCGTGTTCGACAAGCGCAATACGCCGGAGCTGCGCAACCACACCATCAAGGCGCTCGCGGAGGATGCGTCGGGCACGCTGTGGGTGGGCACGGGCCAGGGATTGGTGGCGTACCGCGACGGCCGCTTCGAGCGCGCCCCGGGCGCCGCCGGGCCGCTGGAGACCGCGCGGGTGGAGACGCTGGTGGCGGCGGATGGCTTGCTGTGGGTGGGCACGACCGCGGGGCTCTGGCAGGTGCGCATGGGCGAGAGCGTGACGCGCCAGTTCACGGTGGCGGATGGCCTGCCCGCCTCCCACATCACGGCGCTGACGCCCGGTGAGGGCACGTCGCTCTGGGTGGGCACGCCGGAGGGGCTGGCCCGGTGGGTGGATGGGCGCGTGGAGCCGGCGCCGTTCCCCTTCCCCGGGCCGGAGTCCCGGCCCTATGTGATGGCGCTGCGTCGCGATGCGACGGGCGTGCTCTGGCTGGGGACGAAGGCGGGCCTCTATTCGTGGAATGGCGTGGTGGCTCAGCGCTTCACGACCGACGATGGCCTGCCGTCCCTGTCCGTCAACGCGCTGTACGCCGACGGTGACGGCAACCTCTGGGTGGGCACGCATCGCGGCGGCCTGACGCGGCACAACACGAAGGGCTTCAGCGAGCCGGTGCCCGGCATGGAGTGGATGGCGGAGTCCGCGGTGCTGTCGCTGCTGGAGGACCGGGACGGCCACCTCTGGGTGGGCACCTATTCGGGCCTGATGCGCCTGCGTGACGGCCCCTTCGCCACATATGGCATCCCCGAAGGGCTGGCCGACGAGACGGTCAGCGCCGTGCTGGAGGACCGCCGCGGCACGCTGTGGGTGGGGACCACCAGCGGCTTGTTCCGGTACGAGAACCACACGTTCCACCACGTGGGCACCGAGCAGGGCCTGCCGGAGAGCGTCATCCCCGCGATGCACGAGGCGCATGACGGGACGCTGTGGGTGGGCACCCTCACCGGTGCATACCGGTATGACGGCCAGCGCTTCACGCGGGTGTCGCGCGCGCAGGGGCTGCCACACGACGTGGTGACGGCCATCCTGGTCGACTCGCGGGGGGACACGTGGTTGGGCACGCAAGCGGGCCTGGCGCGGATGCATGGCGGCGGCGTGACGGTGTACGGCCCGAAGCAGGGCTTCACCAACCCCATCATCGTCATGGTGGAGGACTCGCGCGGCCGGGTGTGGTTCGGCTCGGACACGGGGTTGGTGCGCTGGGACGGCGAGCAGAAGGGCTTCCAGCGCTTCACGCAGCAGGACGGGTTGCCGGGCGACCTGGTGCTGGCGCTGCACGCGGACCCTGACGGTACGGTGTGGGTGGGCACGGAGACGGGGCTGGGCCGGTGGCGCGAGGGCACCTGGGCGCGCTTCACCGTCGCGCAGGGCCTGTACGACGACGCGGTGTTCAGCCTGGTGCCGGACGGGGACGGCTCGCTGTGGATGAGCAGCAACAAGGGCGTGTCCCGCGTGTCCCGGCGCGACCTGGAGGACGTGGCGGCTGGCGTGCGTCCGCGTTTGACGACGCTGGACTTCGACACGCGCGACGGCATGCGCAGCGCGGAGTGCAACGGCAACACGCAGCCGTCGGCGTGGCGGGGGAGGACGGGCGGCTGTGGTTCACCAACCTGCGCGGCGCCATCGTGGTGGACCCGGTGCGGGTGCGCGAGAGCCGGCAGCCGCCCGAGGTGCGGATTGAAGAGGTGCGCGTCCAGGGCACGCCGGTGCCGATGGAGGGGCCGGTGGAGCTGGAGCCCGGGGCCTCGCGGCTGGAGATTCGCTTCACGGCCTTCACGCCGGTGGACGCGGCGCGGCTGCCCTTCCGCTACCGGCTGGCGGGCCATGACGACACCTGGGTGCACGCGGAGTCGCGGCGGGCCCTGTACAACGGCCTGCGGCCAGGCAGCTACCGCTTCGAGGTCCAGGCGAAGGGCCGGGACGGCGGATGGACCGAGCCGGTGTCCCTGGACGTCGTGTTGGAGCCGAAGCTGTGGCAGCGCACGGGCTTCTGGCTGCTGTGTGTCCTGGGCGTGGGGATTCTGGGCGTCAGCGTGTACCTGCTGCGCGTGGGGCAGTTGAAGGACCGCGAGCGGTGGCTGGCGGAGCGCGTGAAGGACCGCACGCAGGCGCTGGCGCGGGCCAACGCGGAGCTGGAGGCGAACATGCGCACGCTCCGGCAGGCGCAGGCGCAGCTCGTGCAGACGGGGCGGCTGGCGGCGGTGGGACAGCTCGCGGCGGGCGTGGGGCACGAAATCAACAACCCGCTGGCGTACATCGTGTCGAACCTGGAGCACGCCAGCGAGGAGGCGGACGCGCTCGCGCGGGAGTTGGACGGGACGCGCGACGTGGGTGCTCGCTTGAAGGATGTGAATCAGGCGCTGCGTGACGCGCTGCTGGGCGCGGACCGCGTGCGGCGCATCGTCCAGGACTTGAAGATGTTCTCCCGGCCGGATGACGAGAAGCAGGGGCCGGTGGAGTTGCACGCGGTGCTCGACTCGGCGGTGAAGATTGCCATGGGCGAGCTGCGCCCACGCGCGAAGCTGGTGCGCGACTACGGTGACGTGCCGCGCGTGGAGGGCAACGAGGCGCGCCTGGCACAGGTGTTCCTCAACCTGCTCATCAACGCGGCGCAGGCGCTGCCGGAGGGACAGGCGGAGTCGAACGAGGTGCGGCTCGTCACGCGCAGGGGCCTGGATGGGCGGGTGGTGACGGAGGTGCGCGACACGGGCAGCGGGATTTCGCCGGAGCTGCTCGGCCGCATCTTCGACCCCTTCTACACGACGAAGCCGGTGGGCGTGGGCACGGGGCTGGGGCTGTCGCTGTGCCACGCCTACCTGACGGCCATGGGCGGCACCATCGCCGTGGACAGCGAGGCCGGGCGGGGCTCGGTGTTCCGCGTGACGCTGAGGGCCGCGGCGGAGGCGCAGCGGGTTGGTGGGGACGGTGCCTCGGTGGAGCCTCCCGCGACGTCGGAGCGAGGCGTGCCGGGGACAGCGGTGCCTGTGACTCCAGCGTCTTCGGGACACATCGCAACGGCGCCCGACGTGTCTGGCGAGCACGGCGTTGCGGCGAGCGACGCGACCACGATGTGCCTGCGTGGCGAACTGGACTCGGCGTCGCGGGCCTCTGCTCCGGAGCGGGCGCAAGGCGCTGGGGGGGCATCACGCCTCCACAGGCGAAGTCCACGGACGGCCGGGCAGCGGATTCCGACGCCCCGGCGGCAAGCCAGGAGAACGGAGGGCGGATGGCCGCGCAGGACGCCAGTGTCACATCCGGCATGTCACGGTCATCGGAGGCGGGCACCGTGGGCTCGCACCAGGGAGCGCCGTCGTCCACCCACGCGAGCGCGGACGGGCCGCCTCCAGACCGCGTGGGCGAGGATGGACGGCTCTCCGCTACCGAGGCGGCAACGCGAGGCCGCGTGCTGGTGGTGGACGACGATGCCCTGGTGAGTGGCGCCATCCGCCGCACCCTCGCGCGAGAGAACGACGTGGATGTGTTGGTGAGCGCGCGGCGAGCCCTGGAGAAGCTGACCGGGACAGAGGCCCGTTACGACGTGGTGCTCTGCGACCTGATGATGCCGGAGATGACCGGGATGGACCTGTACGACGCGCTCGCGCAGGTGGACTCGCGAGCGGCGGAGCGCATCGTGTTCATCACCGGCGGCGCCTTCACGGCCACCGCGCGGACATTCCTGGAGCGCGTGGGCAATCCGCGCGTGGAGAAGCCCTTCGACCCGGAAGCCTTGCGTCAGCTCGTCCGGTCCGAAGTGGCGCGTGCTCGCCGGGAGGCGTCGGGCCGGGCGGCATAGCTCCCGGCCCGGCCGTGTCAGAGGTCCAGCACCAGCCGCTTGGAGCGGGCGCGTGACACGCAGACGAGCATGCGCTGGTCACCCGCGGGCTCCGCCTGGAAGAAGGTGTCGCGGTGGTCGGGCTGGCCATCGCAGACCCGTGTGACGCAGGTGCCGCACGTCCCGGCCTCGCAGTCACTGGGGATGCGCACCCCGTTGCGGCGCAGCACGTTGAGCACCGACTGGCCAACGGGCACCTGCAGCACCTGGCCCGTGCTGCGGATGGTCACCTCGAAACCCTGCTCCTCCCGGCCCGTGGCGGCGCTGGTGCCCTCGGCGGTGAAGGACTCGAAGTGCACCTTCTCCCAAGGCCAGCGGTGCAGGGTGGCCGCGTCGCGCACGGCTTTCATCAACCCCGTGGGACCGCAACAGTACAGCCGGGCCCCCGGCAGTCGTGTGGCCAGCAGTCCCTTCACGTCCAGGCCCCGGGCCGGGTCCCCTCCGTCGAAGGAGAAGCGCACGTGCTCGGCGAAGGGCGCCTGGGAGAGCAGCTCGTGGAAGGCGGTGCGGCCGGGCTCGCGCGCGCAGTAGTGCAGCGTGTAGTCCGCGCCGGTGCGCTGGAGCATGCGCGCCATGGACAGCATGGGGGTGATGCCGATGCCTCCCGCCACCAGCACGTAGCTGCGCGCGAACAGCAGGGGGAAGTTGTTGCGAGGAGGCTTCACCTCCAGCACGTCCCCCTCGTGCACCCGTTCGTGCATGGCGTTCGAGCCTCCGCGGCCCTTGGCGTCGCGGGCCACGGCGATGACGTAGCGGTGGGTCTCCTCCGGGTCGTTGCAGAGTGAATACGCGCGCAGGAAGTCTCCCGGACCTGGGACGCGGACCTCCAGGTGGGCGCCGGCCTCGAAGGGGGGCAGGGTGCCTCCCTCCGTCGCGACCAGCTCGTACGACAGGATGTCCTCGGCCTCGCGAGTCACGCGCGCGACCTGGACGCGCAGGATGTCATTCATCACGGTGCTCTCCCTTCCCCAGTCCCACCAGCGGCGCACCCCATCCTCCCGAGGTACGGTGGCACGGACATTGGCCCGCGAAACGCCCACGGGTGATTGCCCGGGAGTCTCGGAGTCCGTCGCATCCCCAGCGGCGTGGCGGGTTGCCCGTTGAGCGGCCGTGCGGCCAGGCCGTCCATGCGCCGCTCGCGCATCCAAGCGGCGTCATCCCCACCATCCACGACATGTCGCGCTGCGCCAGGACGCCAGCGGCCAACGAACTCTCAGGGAGGTGAGTCCATGGATGCCATCGCGTTGCTGAAGGCGGACCACAAGACGGTGGAGCAGCTGTTCCGGAAGTTCGAGAAGGCGGGCCCCAATGCACACAAGTTGAAGCGTCGGCTGGTGGACCAGATGGTCACCGAGCTGGCCGTGCACGCCGTCATCGAGGAGCAGGTGTTCTACCCCGCGGTTCGTTCACGCTCGGAGGAGTTGGGGCCGGACGTGCTGCGCTCGCTGGAGGAGCACCACGTGGTGAAATGGCTGCTGGCGGAGCTGGACGGAATCTCCCCAGAAGCAGAGCGTTTCGACGCGAAGGTGCAGGTGTTGATGGAGAACGTGCGCGCGCACGTCCTGCAGGAGGAGAGCGACCTCTTCCCGGCGCTGAAGAAGGTCTTCCGTCCGCAGGAACTTCGGACGATGGGCGACGTGCTGGAGATGTCGCGGAAGGCGGCGCCCACGCGGCCGCACCCGATGGCGCCGGACGCGCCGCCCGGCAACCTGGTCGTGGGCGCGGTGTCTGCGGTGATGGACATGGGCCGGGATGCGCTGAGGGCCGCGCGGCGCAAGGCCACCACGAAGGTGCGTTCGGTGGCGAGCCGGGGCCCCGGTCAGGTGGTGCGGGAGATGGCCGGCGCCGAAGCCGCCGGTCCGTGACATTCCGCCGGGACAGGATTCCGGCCAGTCCGGCGCTCCTTCTTCCAGGAGGGAGAAGGAGCGCCCCGGGCATGGGCACGAGGAATATGAATGTCACCCGTTGACGGCCGTTCCAAGGGGTAAGGACGTTGCAGTACGACCCGCAGCGGCCCATTCCTGAGGAGACACCATGTTCGCTCGACCTGTTCGACCCCTGTTGCTGACAGCGATGTTGCTCACTGGCCTGACGGCCTTCGCACAGCCCCAGCCCGTCTCCGCGCCGCGTGCGCAGGCCCCGGCGGGCGTGCGGACGATTCGCGTGGAAGGCACCGGTGAGGTGAAGGCGCAGCCCGACGAGGCCTTCATCGACGTGGCGGTGGAGACGCTGGCGCCGAACGCGAAGGCGGCGGGCGAGCAGAACGCGAAGCGGATGGAGAAGGTGATTGCGGCGCTGACGTCCGCGGGCATCGCGCGGCGGGACATCCAGACGCGTAACTACTCGGTGTACCCGGAGTACGCGCCGCCGCTGCCGAACCAGACGGAGCCGAAGCTGAAGGGCTACCGGGTGAGCAACCTGGTGAGCGTCCACGTGAAGGACCTGTCGCGGGTGGGGAACCTGCTGGACCAGGCCCTGGCGGCGGGCGCGAACCGGGTGGACTCGGTGCGCTTCGGGCTGAGCCGCCAGGAGGCGGTGCAGGGTGAAGCCCTGCGGCAGGCGGTGGCGCGGGCGCGCAAGTCGGCGGAGGTGCTGGCCGCGTCGCTGAACGTGAAGCTGGGCGCGGTGCTCGACGCGAGCACGGTGACGGAGCCGCCGCAGCTCTACCCGGCGCGCTTCGCGATGGCCGAGGCAGCGGATGCCCGCGCGATGGCGACGCCCATCCAGCCCGAGGAGCAGACGGTGCAGGCGAAGGTGACGCTCATCTTCGCCATCGAGTAGCTGCGGTCGTCAGCCGCCCAGCAATATCAAAGGCTTGCTGGGGTGCTCCATTGCCGTGGTGCAGGCGTGTGCCCCCCAGTGTGCCCCTTCGGTGGCGTGACCCGAAGCGGCCTGTTGGAAAGGGCTGGGCTGGTCGAGTTACTGCACGGCGTTCTCGCGTGTCTCTGGGGAGAGGTGGGCGTACCGCATCCTCATGTCGATGGTGGCGTGGCCCATCAACTCCTGGATGACCTTCAAGGGGACGCCGCGCATGGCGAGGTGGCTGCCATAGGTGTGACGCAGGTCGTGCCAGCTAATGTGGCCTTGCTTGCGGTGGATGTTTGCGCGCCGCAAGCAACGCTCCAGAGGGCGCCGCATCAGCCCCGACGCCCCTCGCGACGATGCTGTAGGCACGAGGCACCGCCCCGCGAACGCCGGGCTGATACTTGGAGAACTCGCGCACCACGCCAGCAACGACGAGCACTGCGAGACAGCGCCGGATGGCCTGCTCCCCCAGTCCGAGCGTGCCGCACAGCTCCTTCACCGTGAGGCCTTGGGATGCGGCCTCGGTGAGCGCGGCGATAACGTGGGGGCGGTACTGCTCAACCTGTTCAAGCATGTGCTGGGCTCCTCTAACGGTGTTGATGGGGATGCCCGCCGCGCGTGGTCCGCTGGTCAGTGGCGCTTCTGGTGCCGTGCCTCGACCACGTTTAGCTGAGTCCCGTACCCTCTAAATGGGTGCGTTTCCCGTGGGTGGCTCGGGCGACCTGTGGGAAGGCCCCCCGGCTCGGATTTCCGACGGGCGGCCACGCTGGACCGTGCTTGGCGGTCCCCCACGCTCGAAAAATTCTCAGAAAATTCGTGGGGCCATTTGTTCAACGCACCTCCTGAATTCTTGCGAATCGATCTCCCGCCTACTTAGCGAGCCTCGCGACGGCGTTGCCGGGATGGTGACATGTGGATATGTTCATGTCGACATGTCTCCCGGTCCTTCTCTCGACGTGCGCCCGCTGACCCGTGTTCTCAAGGCCCTGGGCGATGAGACGCGCCTGCGCATCGTGTCCCTTCTCTCGCACTCGGAGTTGTGCGTCTGCCATCTGGAGAGTGCCCTCTCCATTCCTCAGTCCAACACCTCCCGGCATCTGTCCGTCCTCAAGGCGGCTGGGCTCGTCGAGGCACGTCGCGAGGGCAGTTGGGTCTACTACCGGCTGGCGCCGCAGACGGACGCGCTGTGCGCTTCCCAGGTGCAGGCCCTTGTCTCGGCCTTTGCGACGCGCGCGACGCTCCAACGCGAAGTGGCGCGCGTCCTGAAGTCCTGCGGCCCTGACGCCTGCAAGTAGCGCCTACTTCTTTCCCTGGTTGCTTCCGTCCATGTCCTCGCTGACCGCCTCCGAAAACATCGTCAAGAAGCTCTCCCTCATCGACCGTTTCCTGCCGGTGTGGATCTTCGCCGCCATGGGCCTGGGCATCGGACTGGGGCGCGCCTTCCCGGACCTCGGGAGCCGATTGGACACGGTGAAGCTGGACACCGTTTCGCTGCCCATCGCAGTGGGCCTCTTGTGGATGATGTACCCGGTGCTCGCGAAGGTGCGTTACGGCGAGCTGGGGGGCCTGCGCACGCGAGGGAAGCTCTTCACCACGTCCCTGTTTCTCAACTGGGTGGTGGGGCCCCTGCTCATGTTCGCGCTGGCGTGGCTCTTCCTGCCGGACCTGCCGCACTACCGCAATGGCTTGGTGCTCATCGGGCTTGCCCGCTGCATCGCCATGGTCCTCATCTGGAACATGCTGGCATGCGGCAGTAACGAGGTCGCCGCCGTGCTCGTGGCCCTCAACTCCGTTTTCCAGATCCTCTTCTATTCAGTGCTCGGCTGGCTCTTCCTCACCATCATTCCGGGCTGGCTTGGAGCGGATGTCGCGGCGTTCGACGTGTCCATGTGGAGCATCGCCAAGAGCGTGCTCATCTTCCTGGGCGTGCCGCTGGTGGCGGGCGCGCTGACACGCGTGGGCCTGACCCGTCTCAAGGGAGAGGCATGGTACGAGCAGCGCTTCTTGCCGCGACTGGGGCCCACGGCGCTGCTGGGCCTGCTCTACACCATCGTGCTCATGTTCGCGATGCAGGGCGAGAAGATCACCCGCCTGCCGTTGGACGTGGTGCGCATCAGCATTCCGCTGCTGGTCTACTTCGTCGTCATGTTCGCCAGTGCCTTCTTCCTCTCGCGCAAGCTGGGCTTCAACTACGAGGAGACCGCGTCGCTTTCCTTCACGGCGGCAGGCAACAACTTCGAACTGGCCATCGCCGTCGCCGTGGGGGTCTTCGGCATGTCTTCTGGAGAAGCGCTGGCCGGTGTGGTGGGCCCGCTCATCGAGGTGCCCGCCCTCATCGCGCTCGTCTACCTCTCGCTGTGGCTGCGACGTCGGCTGTTCCCCACGGCCGGAAACGCAGTCCTTCCTCGCCGTTTCGGTGAGAGCCCGTTCGAGGAGTCTTCCCGATGAAGAAGGTCATCTTCGCCTGTGTGCACAACGCTGGCCGCTCTCAGATGGCGGCTGCGTTCTTCAATGCCTTGGCAGACCCAGCGCGGGCGCAAGCCGTGTCCGCAGGCACGCAGCCGGGAATCCGTGTCCATCCCGAGGTCCAGGCCGTCATGGCCGAAGTGGGGCTCGACCTGTCAGGGGCCACGCCCCAGCACCTCACGGATGAACTCGCCCAGGGAGCCCAGTGGCTCATCACCATGGGATGCGGTGATGCGTGCCCCTTCGTGCCTGGGCTGAAGCGGGGCGACTGGCCCTTGGAGGACCCCAAGGGCAAGCCGGTGGAGCGTGTGCGCGAGATTCGCGAGGAGGTGCGGACGCGCGTCGTGGATCTGCTGACCCAAGAGGGGTGGGCCCGCTAGCGCAGCCATCCGAAACGGGCGGACACCTGTTGCACCCCGAATTGGCGATGAATGAGCTGGGCCACTCTCTTCAGGGTCTACCTCTCGGTGGCGAAGCCTGCGGCCTTGGCTCCGGCTTCCACCAGCCGCTTCACCTGGTGCCCCTGCGCATCCGTTAGCCTCGAGGGCCGGCCGGTCCGAGGGCGTGACTTCAGCGCACTCACGCCCTCCTGCTGCAGACTCCGAGCCCACTCGCACACCGTGCTCGGGCCGACGCCCAACTGTCGTGCCACCTCCGCCTGCGTGTAGCTGCCAGAGCGGAGCAGTCGGGCCGCCTCCAACCGGCGCTCCTCCAACTGCTCTGCCGACAGCTTCCTCGGCTGCCACGCCATGAGAAGCCTCCTGCCTCCTCATGGCGTAACATCCTTCTCCCTTCGGGAACTTCCCTGAAGGGGATTAGGGCCCCTCTACACGGAAGCGTTCGTCTCGGACGTGCTGGGCGCGCGGCTGATGGGTGCGGAGTTCTCCCTGGACATGGAGCACGTCTTCTTCGGCAAGGCCAAGGAGCACAGTCGGTACACCCTGGCGCTGTCCGCCGTGCATGACTGGGGGCGAGCGGGTGGACGCGCGCCAGCGGTGACGCTGGCCCATGCGGATGCAATGGCGGTGGTGGTGGTGCGACCTGACTACGAGGTCCACTTGGTGGCGGGCTGGGGCGGGCGTCCTGGCGAGGGCTGCGCATGGGGGGCTGTCGCGGGCGCGGGGTTGGACGCGGGGACGGAGGCACTCAATCTGCGGCTGCGGGTGGAGGCGCGGCGCCAGCGTGGCGGCTTCCGGCAAGGCTTCTTCGGAGCGGACTACGAACTGGCGCGCTTCCAGGCGGCGGGCCCGGATGGCGTGCCGCTCGCGGATGCTGGCTTCCCGGATGGCTACTCGGCTTTCGGTGAGGCCGAAGTGGGCTGGGACGCCGTCAGCTACGGGGGACTTTACAGGCACCTGAAGCTGTCGCTGGGCGCGGAGTCGTTCTCCTGGGGGCGCTTCGACGTCGATGGGCGCGTGGCGGTGCAGCTCTTCGAGCGCAGCCTGGAAGTGGCGTTGCAGGGCCTGGGCGTGGGCATGGGGCAGCCCGGGGCGCGTTACCTGGGGGCGGCGGAAGTGCGCTGGAGGTTCCTGGGCGGGAAGCTCTACGCGATGGGGACGGGCGGCACGCTGCTCTTCCCCACGAGGGAAGGGACGCTGCGACCGGGGGCCTTCGCTTCGGTGGGCCTGGGGGTGGACAATGCGCGCTAACGCCTTGCTGTGGGTGGTGGTGTTGGCCGTGGGGGCCGCTTCGGTGGCGCATGCCTCCGGGCTTGGCGGAACGTTGAGCTACGCGCCGCGCGTGGCCACGTCCCCCGCGTGGGAAGACGCGCCAGACGATGAGCCTCTGCGTTCCTCGGACGCTTCTCCGTTCTCAATCTCGGGGCCCGAGGAGGACCAACGGCGAGCGCGCCAGCGGGGGCCACGGCACGACGCAACAGGGGCCGTGCCTGGCACTGCGTCCGTAGCTGTCGGGGGTGGAGTGCAGAGTGCCGCAGCGGTGCGTCAGGCAACACTGGACGCCATTGATGAGGTGAAGCGCTCTCTGGAGGGCATCGAAACCACGCGCGCTCGACTTGCGTCGCGTCCTTCCTCTCTCGGTAGCCGGGGCCTCGACGGTGTCTTCACGCGCTATCTCGACCACAGCTCCAAGCAACTGACGTGGCTCCGAGGAACGCTGGGGAGTGCCACGGCGCTGGCGGGAGTGGCTTCGGAGGTAGGGGATTCAGGAATGGAGCTGAGCATCCTCCAGATGACTGGGCCCCGGCTCCAGGCCGCGATGTTCGGAACCCTGCTACTGGCCACGTGGGTGGACTTCCTGCAACTCGCTGATGCCTTGCTCCGCAACTGCCCCATGTGCGGTTCCGAAAAGCTATTCGCGGACCTGCATCGAGTTCAAAGCAAGCTGACTCCGACGCTTGCGGACCTCTCATCGGGGGACTCGGAGCGGATAGAGGCGGCGGCGACCGCGATGCCCGTGCTGATGGGGGAGCTGACTCACGAGTTCGACACGATTCGTCGGGATGCGCACTCGGCCATGGAGGTGGGCGGCAAAGTCATGGTGGCGGCGCAGGTGATGGAGCTGCTCGCCCTGATTTCCACGCTGAAGATGTCATTCCCCCGGCCACCCCCAGTAGCCTCCACGACGCTCGGCATGGGGCTCGTCATGAGTTCGGGGGGCGTCATGGCGGGCTCGCGGCTCGTCGTCTCGGCGGAGTGGGTGGAGATGATGCGGAGGCTGGTGCAGGCGGGCGTCATCTCCCTCCCAGCCGTGAGCGCCGCAGTCCGCATCCATGGTGGTCAGGTGCTGATGGCCCAGGCGCAACAGGACTTGCCCGAAGGTGTGCGCGAGGCGCTGGGGGACAGTCCCGAGGTGCGAGGCATGCGCGTGACGGGCAAGGCGGGGGCCGGAATGTCCGAGGCCCCGAAGCACCACGTGTTGCCGAAGGAGCACCGCGAGTGGTTCGAGGCGCGTGGCTTCAAGGGTGACATGGACATCGACCAGTTCTGTGTCCGGCTGGAGCAGGCCCACCACGAGGCGATTCACGGAGGGGGGAACTGGAAGCTGGGGCGCATGTGGCCCGCCGAGTGGAGTAGAAGGATTATGCGCGCGCTCCAAGATGCTGAAGTCAGCGCCGGGAGGCCGTTGCCGCGAAATGCGATCCTCAAGATCGTCGGTAAGAATATGAAGGCCTACGATATTCCAATGAACTTCACTCCCGGGAGAAGCCGATGACCGATGGACGTTCGTGGGAGGGGAATTGGATCGCCCGCCTGTATGAGCGCGTCCGTGAGCGGGGGTACGACTCGGTCACCGCCTTTGCTGAAGATCGTCCCACGGCATCCCTAGTCGCTCTTGCAGAGGAGCTTGGCCCGGACGACGTTGCCGGCGTCCAGGTGTTCAAAGGGTTGGTCGCTGAGGCTGAGCGCAGCAAGAAGCTCACTCGAATGGCTCGCGGACAGCTTGTTCGCGAACTGTCGGAGGTCCTCCCCAACGGCTGGCCAGCCGTGCTGGATGATGATGCCCGCTTGGAGGTCGCGATAGCACTTGGCCAATGGTCGGCATACACCCCGGAACCCCTCGTGGAGCGTGTAAGGAGTGCTAGCGGCGCGCTCCTCGCCAATCCGCCTCCGGCCGGCTGGCGCCCGCTCGGTCCTGACGACGAGCTTCTCCGGACGCTTCTTCCCGACGACGAAGCATGAACGGCGCTGGAGGCCCCGCGAGTCAGTGACGGAGCCGCCATGTGCCCCCAGTGTGCCCCTCCAGCGTGGTTCGAGGTGGCACACCGGGGAAAACAGCATGGGACCGGGGCGGGATGACGTCTCCGAGCGAAATCAAGGCTCCAGCGGGTAACAGCGCGTCCTGCTTGGGGTTTCCTGGTGCCTTGGCGAAGGTGACGCTCATCTTCGCCATCGAGTAGTTCCGAGGACCGTCGGGGGCTGGCCGGGGCCCCGACGGGAGTGCGCGCGTCGAGTGGTGGGACGACGTGCGACTTCTTCCCCTTCCTGCACGGCGGTCCGGACGAGCGCAGGGAAGTCGATGCGCTGCTGTTTGAACTCCGCTCCCTCCGCTTCACGAAGGGGCTCGGCACGCCGTAGGCAGCCCCTCCGAGTTGCTCCTGCGAAAGCCCGAACCCGTCCTCATGCGCTTTGTTGACGCGGCCGTAGCGCTCGTCCGCGCTGACGAACGAGACCAGGGCGGTGATTCGTCGAGCCGCATGGCCTGCTCCTCCTCACTGGCGCGCAGCCGCTCCGAGAGGGCTTTGTTGCGCTGACACACCCGCGCGGGAAGTCCTCCTCGGGCAGGCTTTAGGAGGATGCTGGCCGGCTGGTGCGTTCGAGGTCGAGGCATCCACGCAGGCCGAGGGGCCGTGAGACGGAGCGCTCTACCGCCTCCCTGGTCGCCTTCAAGGCGCGCCTTGGGAAACATTGGGTTCTCGGCCGCCAGGGCCATCCGCATGTTGAGGAAGAGACAGGCGCGGGCCGGTGCGGGCCGGCCGTCGCGATGAACTTCCACACGCGGGGGACACGAGCGCATGAGGGCAACGCGCGGTTGGAGGCTGATGGCATTCGGGCTGTTCGCCGTGTGGCTCGGTTGCGGCCAGCGGAGTGAGAGCCGGGGGCCTCCATCCGCGAGCGAGCGAGAAGGCCGCTCGGATGTCCTTCGCGGCCTCATGGCCTCACGCGAGCGGCCCCCGGAATCCGGGGCGCCTGGCTCCGGCTCGGTTCCAGTGGGAACGCTGGGGGCGGGTCAGGGCGGTTCGGGACGGCCAGCGCCCACGGACCAGCTCCATGGCCGCGTGGAGTGGGTGGGCGACAACGAGCTGCTCATCCGCGGCGATGACGGCGTGGAATACGACGTCGGAGTGGATGAGCAGACCCGCCTCTTGATGAAGGGCGAGCTCGTCACGGGCCTGCGGGAGTATCACGAGGGAGACGAGGTTCGTGTCACCTACGGTGATGGTCCCGGAGGTCTGGTGGCGCACCTCGTGGATGGGATGCCGGGGACCGGTGCCGAACCGCCGCGTCCGCAAGAGTCAGCCCCACGCGAGGACACCGCGGGCCCAGGCGCGCCGCTCGATTCACTTCGCTGAAACCGAGGCCGGAGGCGCCTATCGCGGGCGCGGGTCAGAACGCCCGGCCATCCACGCGGAGGCCCGGGGATGAGTTGAGCCCTGGGGTTATCAGGTGGTGGTAGTCGAACGCCGCGCCGGGCGTGGCATCGGGCGACCGGTTGAAGGAGATGTTGTCGAAGGTGCCTCCGTAGGACATCTCATTGACGCTGCTCCCATCGGGAGAGAGGAGCCTGACGACGTCGCCATCGTTGTTGAGGCCCAGGCCGCCCGAGGATGCGGCCACGGTATCGGGCGTACCGGCCGGGAAGCCTCGAGCACCACCAAAGACGACGAAGACCCGGCCGGGAGCGAGCGTGGTGCCGGGGGCGAAGACATGCCGCACGGATGCGGAGTCCGACAGGCTCCAGCGGGACAGGTCCGCGGTGGAGGTCCCCGCGTTGTACACCTCGATGAATTCGTAATGGGTGTCCGACACGGTCTGCCCGGGCGGGATGGGCTCGTTGGGCAGGACCTCGTTGATGATGAGGTTGGACAAGGGCTCCGGGTCCGTGACGCCGCCGGAGTCTCCCAGGTCGTAGCTGCTGATGACGGGATAGTGGTCGCTGACGATGTCGCCGTAGTTGGGAATCCACGCGTCCGGGCGCAGGATTTCGACGGAGCCGGGCAGGTAGTTCGCGGCCATCTCGTTGGAGGCGAGCGTGTGGTCGATGGTGTCGTGATAGTCGACGGTGGTGCGCAAGCCGCGCAGGGACAGTGGCTCGGTGATGAAGGTGTAGCGCTGCGTGTCGGCCACGAACGGAGCGAAGGGGCTGGGCAGAGGGTCGCCGTCGCTGCCTTGGGTGATGGACTGGTCGACATCGTCATTCCAGTCGCCAATGACGAGCACGCGTTCGGTGGGCAGGGATGTGTCGAGGTACGACTTGAGCGCCGCGCTGGAGCGTTGCCGCTGTCCGTAGGCGGTCTCGTTGTCGAACGCCTTCAGGTGAACGACGATGACGACCAGTGGGGTGCTCACGCCCTGGACGGTCGTGGTGAAGTCCACGCGCAGCGGCGGCCGGCCACCGAAGTCCGCGGCGTTCGCGGTGAGGATGAGCTGCGCCTCCTGAAGCGTGAGGGTGCTGTCGTAGAGGATGCCGGGCTTCTGCTCGCCATGGCTGTAGTAGGCCGTTCCGTTGGGGACGAAGGACGTGTCATTGGCGAGGAAGCCATTGAAGCCGGGGAGCTGCTCCTTGAGGGTGGCGAAGTCCGCGGCGTCCACCATCTCCACGAGGCCCCACACGTTGGCCCCCGAGTCGCGAATGATGTCGCGCGCGTGGGCAATCTGAAGGTCGTCCGGCGTTCCGCCCTCCGAGGTGGAGTCCGGCGGGCCCTGGGTGGGGGCACCGAACCACTCGAGGTTCCAATGGCCCACTGTGAGGGGCGCGCTGGCGGTGCGCACGTGGAGGACCATCGCATGCCAACCCTGCTGGCCCGTGGCGTCCGTCACTGTGACTGTGAATGCTGAGTACCCGAGCTCCGAGAGGGTGCCGCTGAGGGTTCCTGATGTTGAGAGCGTGAGCCCCGAAGGCGGCATCCCCGACACGATGTGCCAGGAAAGCGGCGCCTTGCCGCCGGATGCTTGCAGTTGGGTGGCGTAGGGCAGGTCCTTGCGCGCATCGGGCAGCGATGTGGTGACGACAGTGGGGAGTTCGTAGACCGTGAGGGTGAAGGCGCGTGTGCCCGTCCGTCCGTTCGCGTCGGTGACGATGGCCTGTCCGCTGGTGGTGCCGGGAGCGGGGGGCGTGCCTGAGAGTAGTCCGGAGGCGGAGAGCTGCAGCCAGGAGGGGAGGGGGCTGGCTGGAGCGAACGAATACGGCGCCTTGCCGCCGGTGACGGAGTACGTGGCGCTGAAGGACTGCGAGACATACCCGTCGAGCTGAATCGCAGGTCCACCTACGGACGGAGGCCGGTACACGACAAGGTCGAGCGCCCGGGTGGCGACGCGTGCGTCGGCGTCGGTGACTTGGACGGAGAAGGAGAAGGTCCCCGTCGTGGACGCGGTGCCTTCGAGCAGGCCGGCGCTGGTGAGGCGGATGCCGGCGGGAAGCGAACCCGCGCTGAGCACCCAGGCATAAGGCGCGCGTCCCCCCAACACCAACAGGCCTTGTCGATACGCGGCATCGGTATAGGCATCCGGTAGCGCGCTGGGGGTGAGGGTGATGCCGCCCTGGACGGTGAGGTTGAACGTGGCGGACGCCGCACGGCCATTGGCGTCCTGGACCTCGACCGTGAAGAAGTCGGCTCCTGGTTCGCTGGGCGTCCCTCGGACAAGGCTGTCATCCAGTTGGAGGCCCGTGGGCAAGGCACCCGAGGTGATGCGGAACGTGAGCGGTGGTCGCCCGCCAACGGCGTGAAGCTCCGTGGAGTAGGCCGCTCCGAGCGCGGCGGAGGGGAGCGTGCCGCCTGCGAGATAGGGCGTGGTGAAGGCGGAGAGCGAGAGGACACGCTGGCTCGAAAGCCCGGTGGCGTCCTGCACGTGGACGGTGACGGAGAAGGTGCCGGAGCTGGCGGGAACGCCGGAGATGTGCCCCTGTGCGTCGAGGCGCACGCCCGACGGGAGGGTGCCCTCCGCGAGCGTCCACGTGTACGGCGCCGTGCCGCCCGAAGCGTCGAGTTGCGCGGCGTAGTTGTCGCCGACGTATGCATCGGGGAGCGTGGGCGATGCGACCTGGAGGCCGGCGTTGAGCACCTCGAGCTCGAACGTGGCGCGAACAGTCCGTCCGCGGGAATCACGGACCTCCGCGTCGAAGGAGGCGGTGCCTGCCGATTGGGGCGTCCCGGTGATTTCGCCCAGGGTGGAGAGGCTGAGTCCGGTGGGCAGTGCGCCCTGCGCGACGCGCCACGAATAGGCAGGCGTGCCACCCGAAGCGGTGAGGGAGCTGCGATAGGCCTGCGCGACGGATGCGGCGGGGAGCGTCTCCGTGGTGATGGCCAGTCCCGGTCCGGTGTCGTCAGTGCGGTGAGGCGCGGAGTCAGAACATGCGGTCAGCAGCAGCGCGAGGATGGGGAGCAGGGCGTGATGGGCGCGCATGAAGACTCCGGCCCGCGAAGGAGTCGGGCCCACGGATGAAGTGTCGGCACTGTAGAGGCAGCCATGACGACGACGCACAGGGTCCTACCGAACCCAGGGCAAAGAAAAGGGCCGCGGCTCACAAGGAGCCGCGGCCCGGATGCTTCATGTGGAAGCCGTCAGACTAGAAGTTGGGCAGGCCCCACGAAGGAGCGCCCACCGCCCAGTCTTCCTTCGTGTTGGTGTCCGTCGCGCTGATGCGGCGGATGGTATTGGTCGTGGGCGTAACACTGCCGGCTGACGCGGGAATGGCCGTCCAGTCCGCCGCGACCGCTGCGGCGGTCGGGGTGGAGGTCGTCGTGCAGGGCGCTCCACTGCAGTCCGCGGGGAGCCAGTGGCCCGCAGCCTGAACCGCCTGGATGTTGCCGATGAACGCCGCGGGCGGGGTGCCCGTCGTCCTGGCAAAAGGCACCGCGTCCTGGATGTTTCCGGCGACATCCTTCACCAGCAGGATACGGCTAGAGAACGTAATGGCGTTGGCTCCCTCACCTTGGAAGTCCCACGCCGTGTCGTAGTGAGTCGAGGCAGTGCTCTGGGGGACTTCGTCCTTCGCCTGAGTCTCCGCAATGAAGCCCGCAGCTGGATTGAGGTGGACGACGATGATGTCGCCCGCCGCAACAGTTACATCCTTGAACTTGGCAAGCTCCACCACGGGAGAGTTCACGTCCTGCTGAAGGATGATGCCAGCAGTCGTACCGCCCGTGATGACCTCGAGCTCGACCAGGTCCCGGGCATCAGCCATGTTCGGCTGCACCTCGGAGATGCGGAGCACCGCGGCCGTACGGAAGCCACGGAACGCCTGCGTGTTGCCCTCGGCGGCCACAACGCCACCCGCCAGGTCCGTCACGGTGTTCGCAACGGTGACAGAGTAGTTGGTGCCCGGGGTCTGCTCGCTCGTGGTCAGGAAGACCTGCTTGCCTTCAACGCGGGCCGAGGAGACCGTCAGCCCCTCGGTGAGCGTGAACTGCTCCTGCGCGTTGGTGATGCTTGCCGCCGAGATGTTGCGGCTGAAGCTGAGCACAAGCTCCGTCAGCGAAGTCGCCGCAGCGGACTCGAACGCCGGGGCCGCGCAGTTCGAAAGGGTGAGCTCAGACGCCGTGAACGCGGACGGCTGCGCATTGGTGTCGAACCGCCAGATGGGGCCCGCGTTCAGCGTGAACGTGCAGCCCTGGGTGATGTCGAGCGCGGTGGCGAGCGTCGCGGGCACGCGGAGCCGGAAGTTGGCGGCGCCAGCGATGACACCCTCGGTGGTGATCTGGAACCCAGTGAAGCCGGCGCCAATGCCACTGCCGGCCGCGGCAATCGTGCCCGTCAGGTGGGTGAGCTCGGACTCCACGGAGTCCAGGCCGTTCACCAGCGTGTCCGACGTGTCCGCGGAGCGGTTGACCGCGAGGCCGGCCGGGGTGGCGGTCGACTGGTTCTGAACCGGGTGGCCCTGGCTGATGACCGTGGTCCCGGTGACGGTGGCCGCGGAGCGCAGGCCGCCGGTGGTCGCCTTCGACGACACGGAGAAGCTGACCCGGTCACCCACGGCGACCGCGGCCAGCGCCGTCGCGTCGGACACGAACAGGGCGGGGCCCTGGGCCTCGGCCTGGACGAAGAAGCCGGGGAGTTCGTTGCTGCCCGTGACGGCAGGCTTGATGAACGTGACGAACGCACCCTCGATGGGCAGCGCGGGGTCGAGCGCGCCATCCGCCGCATCCCGGACCGCCTGGATCTGCGTGCTGGTCGTCGCGACCGGCGTGGCAAAGCCCGAGTCCTCGCACGTGCTCGTCGTGGTGTTGCAGGTCTCGGTCAGACCGCAGGTCGCGTTGCTGGTGCAGCCCTCCGGGTCGGTGCCCGCGTCACCTTCGCCGGCATCCGGCTCGGTGCCCGCGTCTTCCTCGGTGCCCGCATCCGGGCCCTGGGTGATGTCGCGCTGCTCGCACGTGCCAGAGTTACAGGTCCACTGCTTGCCGGCGGCCGGGGGGCCCTTGTCCGTGCGGCAGTCAAACTGGTCAACGCATTCGTCGCCACATCCCGTGCCCATCGTGACCATCACGGCCGTGACGACCGCCGGGAGCCAAAATCGTCTCTGCATGAGTTCCCCTCCATGGGAAGCAGGTTGCGTCCCCCTTACACCTGAACCGGAGGGCAATCCAATGTCCGCTCCTGGTGACATGGGCATTTCACACAAGAGGTGCCCGGATTTTCAGGCGTTCAGGGATTGGCCTGGGGAGACCTGGCCGGAGGGCCGGAATACAGGTCGATGACTTCGGAGATGGCGCTCTGACACACCGCGCAGAATGGGACGCGATCCCGAGTGAACATCACGCAGTCGACCTGTGGCCGGTAGTAGCCCTTCGACTCGTACATGGCCCCCTCGAAGGCCCCGACCCGGCCTGAATACTTCTGTGAGGAAAGGAACTTTTCCTCCCAGTCCCGCTGGGTCAGGAAGAGCTTGTCCATGTCTGACTCGGGCTTTCGCTGCGCCCGAATCTGGCCGCGCTGCTTCTGCACGGCGGTGGCATGCTTTTCGTATCCCTCCTTGTTCCAGGGGGTAGGCAGGGGTGTTCCTGGTGACACCAGGTGCTTCCACTTCAGGTCTTCCGGGGAGTGGAGCGCGGTGACGTTCTTCTCCCAGGGCTCCAGGCGGTCCGCGGCGGGCGCATAGACGGATTCGGACGTGTAGTACTCGTCCGCCAGCCCGGCGAAGTGGTGGCCGAACTCGTGCACGAAGACGTAGGGCGCCCACAGGCTGTCCGAGGCGACGGTGCCGTAGAGCCCGAAGATGCCGCCGCCGCCGTAGGTGTTGCCGTTGACCAGGACCTCCACGAACTCGTAGGGCGCGAAGGCCGCTGCCTCGCGGAAGGCCTTGTTGTCGAAGGTGAGCACATAGCGCTCACTGCCAAAGGCGTCGTAGGTGGCCCCGATGGGCGAGCGCCGGTGGACGCCGGTGGAGGGGCGCGAAATGCCGGACTGGGCCGCGGCGGGGACGAGCCCCCACACGTTGAAGTCCGACTTGCGCTCCTTGAAGGGAGAGAAGGTGAAGAGGATGTCCACCATGTGCCGGGCATCCTTCTCGAACTTGGCGTGCTCGGCCTTCGTGTAGCCGTCCCCCAGGATGAGCAGGTCGACCTTCTGCGCTGACGGCCCGTTCTCCAGCAGTATCAACAGCGGCCCGGGCGCGGGAGGAGACGAGGAGTCGACGAACATGTCCTTCGGGTCGACAACCAGCGACCACACTTCGCGGAAGGCATTCTGGGCATCCCGCTTCTTGAGGAGCACCTGCACGGGGCGCTTAGGCGCGGGGAAGCGGAGGGACTCATGGAAGGTGCGGTTGCTGCTGCGCGCCTCGTTCGTGACCTCCCACTCGCCGTAGATGGACGCAAAGCCTCGCGAGAACAGGAGCCGGTTGTTCTCCCGGTCTCGGACCTCGAAGAGGTACTTGCCGAGGTTCGTCTCGTCGATGGCCCGTTCCGGGTGGCCGGGCCAGGGCAGCGGCTCGACGACGACCTTGTCGAGGCTGAACCGTTCCTCGGTGGCGTTCCCGGTGTGGAAGTAGTCGACTCGGAGGGTTCGGGGAGAGGCCGCGGAGGCGCTCGTGGCCAGCAGCAGGACGAAGAGGGCTCGCATCATGGGCGGCACTCTATGCGCCGTGAGGGCCCGGCGGTGTTTGTTGACGCGTCTCTCCTATCCAGCACTCGACGTGTCTGCTTGCCTGCGCGAGAGGTGGACTGACTCGGATGGTCCACCTCTCGCGGAATGCGTGTCTTTGGATTCGTGAATAGTGCGTCAGAACGAACCAGACAGTGAGGCCGCCGCGCCGTGGCTGTCCGCGGAGAGTCCGACTGAGACGGGTGGTGCCGAGCTCGAATCAGGAGACAGGAGGTAGAGCACCGCGCCCGTGACAACTGCCGCGCCTCCGCCGATGAGCAACCCATTGAGGACGTTGCTCTTCTGAACCAGCGAGTCGCGAAGCCCCATCGCCTCCTTGTCACTGGACAGAATCCGGCCGTTGTCCAGCCGCTTCTCCAGTGCGTTCACATCTTTCTGGGCAAGAAGCCGGACGATGCCCGCGCCACCGAATGCGGCCACACCCGTTCCCAGCGCGACATACGAGGCCGTGCGAAGTCCGGAGGTGGAGCGTGTCCCGGACGCGTCGCCCTCTGACATGAGGTTGGGGGCCGTCAGGTCCATGCCGCCTGCTGACGCGCTCCCGTTCCGGCCCACGTTCCCGGAAGATTCCCACGGGGCCTTTCCATTGGCGTTCATCACCACGAGGTTGGAGGGGGAGCGGCCGGTTGTGACGAAGTCGACCAGCGCCGCGAGTGCCTCGTCCGGCGCGTCCGCGCCCTGGGTCTTGAAGCCGCCTTCGCGGAGCTTCTGTCCTCCTTCGACATTGAGGACGGTGGCCGCGAACCACTTGGGCCCGCTGCTCGGGCGCTCGAGCCGGACGACGATGACTTCCTCCACGCCGAGCGTGCCGCCCAGCCGGACCGCATGGCTCAGCGTGCGCTCGTCGTTGCCGTCGGAGGTGGCGAGGCAGGGGAAGGGGCTCGCGGAGACAGCGCCCTCATAGGCCACGTCGACGAGTAATGGCGTCTCCGTGCCCTGCACCTGGATGTGCCGTGGGAAGCTCGTGGTGGCGCCTTTGACGAGCGTGAGGTGATAGGTGCCCGGGACCGCATCGAGCGACAGCGGCGTCTGCCCCAGCTTGAGCCCATCCAGGTACACGTCCGCAGCGGGCAGCGTGGACTTCACGGACAGCTTCACCTTGCGCGTCTGGGCGAGTTCCTTCCGGAGCTTGTCGAAGTTCTGTCGAACGGAAGGGGCGAAGTAGTCCGGGTTGAGCTGGTACTCGGGCTGGAGCCGCAGCACGTTGCGGAACGCGGTGTCGCTCTCCTTTGGCTTGCCCATGGCGCGGTAGTTGAGGCCGTGGAGGAGCTGGGCTTCGACGTAGAGCTTCCAGCGGGCGTCTCCCACGGGGAGTCGAGTGATCTGCTGCAGGGCTTCGTCGACGGCCTGGAGCGTCCTGGCGTTGCGGCCTTCGTAGAATTGGTCCTGGGCCGCTTCGAGCTGCCGCTGAAGGTCCTCATAGCTCTTGGTGGGCTGCGGGAAGAGCCGGTCGCTGAACTGGCTGGCGCTGAGTGTGTCCTGCTCAGGGCGCGAGGCGAGGGCACCCAGGAATGCCTTGGCCTGCCCGCTCAGCTCCGCGTCCTTGCAGTCACCACTGGCCACCACCGTACGACGGGGGGCCGCGTAGGCCTGAGTCGACAGGAGAAAAGCGACGATTGCTGATGTGATCCTCATCATTAAGTCTCTTTGATGTATCTGGCGGGCATGGGAATGCTCGTGGCTACCGGTTACGGCGATAGACGAAGACGTTTTTAGCTCCGTGGGCTATGGCATCCACCCATGCCACTACGATATTCCCACGGGAGTCTACAGCCATGCTTGGTCTTCCGTGGGGGGACTTGCCTGTCTTTCTTTCGTAGTGCCTGCTCCAGACTTGGCCCCAATGCCCATTCGTACGACGGTTGAGATTTATTAGTGTTTTCTCGGCGTTGGACTCGATCGATAGAACGAAAAGTCCTTCCTGTGGAGTGAACTTGGCCTCATAGATGGCTCTGTTGCTCGTAGCCAGTTGTCTTGGTGGGGAGCCCAGCGAAGCCCAGCGGGTTGGAGACCATTCGCTCGAATGAAAGTCCATACGCGATGTTCCTGTCTCGGTTCCGATCCAGGAGACAATGGGACTGTTATCTGCGGAGAGCGCTAGTTTGAGTCCATAGGGGGAGTGGAGGTAGGTGTTCGTGGCGGTAGGGTCGCCCAGTTGCTCCCAGTCGTTCCCGGTCCAACGCCAAGCGAGAGTTCGGTTCAGGCTTCCGCCTGTGGCGAATGTCACGAAGGGGTTGTCGTTCGAATCCAGGACCAATGCCGGATAGCGAGTTCCGGATGGAGGGTCATCCCGAAGCGCGGAGCCAAGGCGGTGCCACTGTTCTCCAGTCCATTGGTGGATATGTACAGCTTCTCCTTCAATGTCCTCTGGATTCATTGCAACAGCGATGGTTGGATGCCCTTGGGAGGTTAGCTGAAGCGCGACACCAGAGGCATGAGGACGCTCGGGAATAATGCCTTGTTCTCCGCCATAACGGACCCAGGCTGTCCCGTCCCATTTGGCCACATGGATATAGTTGTTAAACTCCGCGCCGAAGTCCTCTATCCATGCGACAACAGGGGTCCCGTCTGGAAGGAGTTGAATGCTGGGTGTGTTGATTGAAAATTCGGTCGAGCTTGTTTTTAGCCCCGACCCAATCTGCTCCCAGTGACTGCCTGTCCATCGGTTTACGAATAGATTTAGGTGGACTTGCTCGTCTGCCCTGTCCAGGCGCAAAGTCAATACTGAGGGGTTTCCGTTCGCATCTAGCTGGATGTATGGCTCGATATCGTCATGGGGCCCTGTCGGGCCCGGTGGATGAGGCGGATACGGCACGAACTCAGGAACAGCCCAGCTCCACGCCTCCCCCAGATTCACAGCGGCATTCCCAGCCAGGTCCGTCACCGTCCCAGAGAAGGCCAGCGCCACGGTGCTCGGCGCGGTCATCTGTGTCACGGGCACCACTGTCACCGTCTTCCCGTCCTCCGACAGGGACACCGTGTGCGCCACGGCCACGTCGCCCACTGTCAGGTGCACGGACTCCGTCGTCACGGTGCTCTGCTTCACGGGCTCGGAGAACTCGGCGCGGATGGGGCTCTGCACCCAGACCTCCTGGGCGCCCTGCTCTGGAACACGGGACACCACCCGCGGCGGCGTTCGGTCCACCACCACCTCGCGGCTCGCGCTCACATGCGCGACATCTCCCAGCGCCGCGCGTGCCTCCAGCCGGTACGTCCCTTCCGCTTCTCCCGCCGTGTCCCAGGTGTACGTGTATGGCGGCGCCAGCTCCGCCAGCACTTCGCCGTCCTTGAGCAGTTCCACACGGTCCGGCGCATGGCCCGTCACGTCGAGTCGGACCTCGACCACACCATTCGTGTAGGCCGTTCCCGCCGGCGCGGTGATTCGCACCTCTGCCTGTGCGGGCTCGACGGCTGGCACGTTGATGCACGCGGACGCACACAGGAGGACGACGGCCGCCGTCCAGGGCGGCGGAAGGAAGCGTTCGGAGATGTTCATGGCTCGCGGGCCGAGTGCAGGTTGCGTTCCGTTTCCTGCCCGACAGTCGCTCGCACATACCAAGCCCGCTCCGCTTCCTCCAACCCACCCGTGCTCCGCGAAAAGCCGAGCCATCTCCACCCCTTACCCGCGTAGCACCCCGCCTCCACGTCCTGTGCGGACGCACCGCTTCGCGCCCAGCCCCCGTCCCGGCAGTGGACCCCCATCCCCGGCGGCGGTCTGGGACATGGACCTTCGCGCCGCTCTGCCGCCTGCCCTCCGGCCAGGTGTTCGATGACCCGGTGCGTCGCTGTGTGCAATCGCCATCTTCGCGAGGGGAACTCAGGCCATGCGCTGGGGCTCGGCCCGACAAGGAGAACGCGGACATGAAGCGAGCCTGGAAGAACCAAGTCGTCGTCGTCACCGGCGCGTCCAGTGGCATTGGCCGCGCCACCGCGCTGGCCCTGGCGAAGAAGGGGGCCCACGTCGTCCTGGCCGCCCGGCGCGAGGAGCCGCTGGAGGACCTGGCTCGCGAGTGCCGGGGCTCGGCGTCCAGGCCCACGTCGTGCCCACGGACGTGTCCGACGTGGCCGCCGTGCAGCACCTGGCGGACGAGGCGCGCAACGTCTTCGGCCACTTCGATGCGTGGATCAACAACGCGGGCGTCTACCTCATGGGCCGGCTCGAAGAGACACCGGATGACGCCTTCCGGCAGGTGATGGAGACGAACTTCTTCGGCACTGTCAGCGGCGCCCGCGCCGCCGTGGCCCAGTTCCGCCGGCAGGGCTACGGCACCCTGGTCAACGTCTCCTCGACCTTCGGGACGGTCGCCGCGCCGTATGTCAGCGCCTACGTGGCCTCGAAGCACGCCGTGCGCGGCTTCTCGGCGTCTGTCCGCCAGGAGCTGCTCGGCACCGGCATCGACGTGTGCACCGTGCTCCCCGCGGCCATCGACACCCCGCTGTGGCAACACACCGCCAATTACACCGGCTGGCGCATCCGTCCCGTGGAGCCCGTCTACACGCCGGAGCGTGTCGCGCGCGCCATCCTCCGGGTCCTCCGCAGCCCCAGACATGAGGTCTTCGTCGGCCCCGCCGCTCGGAGCTTCGCCGCCATGCACGGCCTGCTGCCCCGCACCTTCGAGCGCACCATGAACGGCGTCACCGAGGCCCATCACTTCGAGAAGGAGCGCCAGGGCCACACCTCTGGGACGCTCTTCCGGCCGATGGCGGAGGGAACGGGGACCTCGGGGGGCCATCACGCTGCGGGCAAGCAATGGCTGCGCCGGCTGCTGGTCGCCGGGGGCGTGGCCGCGGCGGCGTTCTCCCTCGGAAAGAAGCGGGAGGCACGGGGGCTGAAGGCCCGTTTCGCCCATGCACTGGGAGTATGAGGGTCGTTTTTGCGTCACGACGCGTCACCGGTTGCTGCGCCGTGACCGGGCCATGACAAAGCGTGGAGAGAGTCCCGCTCGCCATGAATGACATCGCCGTCCTCGTCAACCTGCGTGCACGCCGGGGCTCCGAAGGCATGGGAGGGCTGGTCCAGCGCTTCCTTCCCCGGGCTCGCGTGGCGCTCACCCGTTCGCTCGACGAGGCCCGTGCCTGGATTTCGGACACGCTCCGGCCCAATCCGCCCTCCCTCCTCCTGGCGGGCGGTGGTGACGGGACGATTACGGGGCTGCTCAACGAGTTGCGCACCGCGGGGGTGGCCCTGCCGGCCATTGGCGTGCTCCCGATGGGCACCGGCAACGCCTGGGCCCGCGTCACCGGCGCGCCCCGGCCCGCGGAGGCCTTGAAGCAGATTGCCGCCGTGGGCGAGCGCCTGCCGCCCCTGCGCCCCTTCGCCCTGGTCCGCGTGGAGGGCAAGGTGGCCCCTTCGCCGGCACCGGCTGGGACGCGGAGATGATTCAGGACTTCAAGAACCAGCTCGCCGCCTCCGGTCCGCTGCGCAGCACCCAGGCCGGCCTGCGCGGCTACCTGGGCGCCATGTTCACCCGGACGGTGCCTCGCCACCTCTTCGGCGAGGGCAACCCCACGGTGTCTGTCTACAACCTGGGCGACCCCGCCCTCACGGTGGACGCGCGGGGCTCCGTGCAGCCCGTGTCGCATGGGGACAAGGGCGCGCTCCTGTACCGGGGGCCCGCGGGCGTCGCTGGCGCGGCCACCACGCCCGAGTGGGGCTTCGGCTTCAAGGCCTTCCCCTTCGCTCAGGCGGTGCCCCACCGGCTGTCCGTGCGCGTCTATGGCGCCGGCGTCATCGAGGCCACCCGGAACATGTTCCGCCTCTGGCGCGGCGAGCACCCGATGCCCCACATGCATGACTGGTTCGTCCAGCGCCTGCGCATGGACTTCGACCGGGAAGTGCCCTTTCAGATGGGCGGCGACGTCATCGGCATGCGGCGCTCGCTGGAGTTCGACCTGGCCGAGGAGAGCGTTCAGCTCGTCGACTGGCGCCAGCTGTCGCGCATGGTCCGGACCTAGGCCGCGCGGGCCCGGCGGCCACTCCGTCCGCGACTTGACCCGGGTGTGTTCCGGACACTATGCCGGGACCCGTGAGCTACACCTATGAGTACCCGAGGCCGGCGCTGACGGTGGACTGTGTCGTCTTCGGTCTGGATGACGAGGACCTGAAGGTGCTGCTCATCCGCCGCGGCGTGGAGCCCTTCGCCGGGCGGTGGGCGCTGCCGGGGGGCTTCGTGCGGATGGAGGAGTCGCTCGACGACGCCGCGCGCCGGGAGCTGGATGAGGAGGCGGGCATCCGGCCGAACCACCTGGAGCAGCTCTACACGTTCGGCGCCCCGGGGAGAGATCCACGCGGGCGCGTCGTCACGGTGGCGTACTTCGCGCTGGTGAAGCTCAGTGACCATGTGCCGCATGCGGCGACGGACGCGCGGGACGCGGCGTGGTTCTCCGTCTGGGATACGCCGAAGCTGGCCTTCGACCACGTGGAGGTGCTCGGCACGGCGCTCCAGCGGCTCAAGGGCAAGGTCCGCTATCAACCCATCGGCTTCGAGCTGCTGCCTCCCAAGTTCACGCTGACGCAGCTCCAGCGGCTGTACGAGGTCATCCTGGAGCGGGAGCTCGACAAGCGGAACTTCCGCAAGAAGATCCTCGCCATGGACCTGCTCGAGGAGCTGGACGAGGTGGAGCAGGACGTCTCCCACCGGGCCGCGCGCCTCTACCGGTTCGACCACAAGAAGTACAAGCAGCTGGAGAAGGCGGGCTTCAACTTCGAGCTCTGACCCGCTGCGGGCTCGAGGGAGGCCCCAGCGGCTCGTGACGTTGACATCGTGTGATTTGGACACTATGTTGGTGTCATTGAGACACGAACATGGGCACGACCCAGGTTCGTGAGAGGCCGCTGCCCGTGGGGTGTCCACTGGCTGAAGCGTGCCGCCGTATCGCCGCCTGTCTCGCCGCACGTGCCCTTTCAGGGCCACGGGAGAGCCATGTCCGCGCTGCCCTTCGACGTCGCCGCTGCCTCGGTGCTGGGCCGGGAGCACGCCCGAGCCGGTCGCAACAACCAGGATGCGCTGTGCATCCGCGCCAGTGAGCATGGCCTGGTGGCCGTGGTGACGGATGGCTGTGGCAGTCAGCCCTGCAGTGAGCTGGGCGCACAGTTGGGCGCGCGCAGGTTGGCGCGGGCCGCGCTGGTGCGGCTCGCGGACGGTGAGCGCGTGGATGAGCCCACCTTCCTCCCAGGCCTTCGTGAGGATGTGTTGTGTCTGCTCAGTGAGCTCCGGGCGGACCTGGGGCGGGAGGTGATGGGGGACTTCCTCTTCACCGTGGTGGGCGCGGTGGTGACGCCCTCGCTGACGCTCGTCTTCTCCGCGGGAGACGGCGTGTGGGCGCTCAATGGCGAGGTGCATCCGCTCGGGCCGTTTCCGGGGAACGCGCCGCCCTACCTCGCCTATGCGTTGATGCACGGAGAGGACGTCGCGCTGACCCCGCGGGCCCTGGTGCCCACGGAGGACGTCCACGCGCTGCTGCTGGGCACCGACGGTGTGGCGGACCTGGAGCGGCTGGCCACCACGCGCATGCCGGCGGGGGACGAACTCGTCGGGCCGCTGTCTCGGCTCTGGACGGAGGACCGGTACTTCGCCAACCCGGATGCCCTGCGCCGCCGGTTGGCCTTGCTCAACCGGGAAGCCGTGCGCGCGGACTTCGCCTCCCAGCAACTGGCGCGAACTCCGGGCCTGCTGCCGGATGACACCACGCTGGTGGTGCTGCGCCGCCGCATGGGGAGGGCGTGAGGCCATGGACGTCTGGCTCGAAGGCAAGAAGGTGCGGTTGAACCCCGCGCGAGCGCTGGGCAAGGGCGGCGAGGCGGACGTGTTCGACCTGGGGGATGGCCGAGCGCTCAAGGTGTTCAAGCCACCCGAGCACCCCGACTACACGGGCCTGCCCGCGGAGCAGGCCGCGGCGCGCGTCCGGTTGGACGAGCACCAGCGCAAGCTGCGCGTCTTCCCGGCAGGACTGCCCGGCCGCGTGGTGGTGCCTCAGGCCCTGGCGACGGACAAGAAGGCGCGCGAGGTCCTGGGCTACGCCATGCGCAAGCTGGACGACGTGGAGCCCTTGCGGCGCTTCGGAGAGCCGTCGTTCCGCAGGGCAGGCGCGGCGTCCGGGCGGGTGGTGGACCTGCTGCGCGAGCTGCATCGGACGCTCGACGCGGTGCATGCGTCGGGCGTGGTGGTGGGGGACTTCAACGACCTCAACGTGCTCGTGGCGGGGACGTCGGAGGCGTACCTCATCGACGCGGACAGCTTTCAGTTCGGCGGGTTCCTCTGTCCGGTGTTCACGGAGCGCTTCCTCGACCCGCTGCGGCTCGGGAGCACGGGCACGCAAGGGTTGGTACCCAGCCGCCCCGCTTCCATCGAGAGTGATTGGTATGCCTATGCCGTCGCGGTGATGCAGTCGCTGCTGTGCGTGGGGCCGCACGGAGGCGTCTACAAGCCCAGGAGCGCGGCCGCTCGGACGACGCCCGCGGGCCGGGTGCTCCAACGCATCACCGTGTTCCATCCGGAAGTGCAGTATCCCAAGCCCGCGCTGCCGCTGGCGACCTTGCCGGACGACGTGCTGCACCACCTGCACCGCGTCTTCGTGGAGGACCTTCGCGGCGTCTTTCCGTATCCGCTGCTGGAGGGGCTGCGCTTCACCCCCTGCGCGTCGTGCGGCGTGGAGCATGCGCGAGCGGCCTGCCCGACGTGTCAGCCTCACGCCACCGCGGCCGCCACGCCGGTGACGTCGGTCCGAGGCCAGGTGACGGCGACGCGGTTGTTCTCCACGCGAGGCGTGCTGGTGCACGCGAGCAACGAGGCGGGCATCCTTCGCTGGCTCTACCACGCGGAAGGCGCGTACCGGCGCGAGGACGGACGCGTGGTGCTGCGCGGGGCGCTGGACCCGTCGCTGCGCTGGGCCTTGCAAGGGGACGTGACGCTGGTGGGCCGGGGCGGTGAAGTGGCGGTGCTGGCGCCCGGACGGCCCCCGGACCGCGTGGGCGTGGATGCGCCGGAGGGCCAGTCCGCTTACGCCACCAACGCGCGGCACCGGTACTGGGCCGTGGGCGGCGGGCTGTGGCGGGACGGCGCATATGGGCCGGAGCGCGTGGGCGCGGTGCTCGAAGGACAGACGCGGCTCTTCGTGGGGCCACGCTTCGGGTTGGGCTTCCATCGCGCGGGCGGCCTGCGCGGCGCCTTCGTCTTCGATGCGGAGCGCCTGGGCTTGAAGGATGGACTGTCGCTCCCCTGGCCCACGGGAAAGCTCGTGGACGTGGACTGTGTCTTCGATGGGCCCTCCGCCTGGCTGTTCCTGGTGGAGGAAGCCAGTGGGCGCACGCTGCATCACTGTGTGGTGGTGGGCCACGACGGCGCCGTGCGCGCGAGCGCGGTGGCGGAGGCCGGTGACGGCTCGTGGCTGGGCAGCGCGCCACGTGGACGGTGCGCGGCGGGCGACGCGCTGTTCTGCGCCACCGATACGGGGCTCACCCGTGTGGAGCTTCGGCAGGGCCGCCTGGAGGCGGTGCGCGAGTTCCCGGATGCCGAGCCCTTCGTGGACGCGGGCTGCTCGCTCTTCCTCGTGCGGCAGGGGCTGGCGGTGGTGGGGCGGCAGGACATCACCGTGCTGCGAATGAACTGAAGGGACGTTTCTCAACCGCGTGGAGCGGGTGCCTCCACGCCTCACAGGAGGTAGGACGATGAAGACGCAAGTGAAGGCGCTTCCGCTTCCGAGGTTCTACGACGCGGCCCATGCCGGGCAGTTCGGATACAGCCCTGACGCGGGGAAGCTCCAGGTGGAGGCCCAGCGCTGGCGCGCGGCGAACGACGTCTCCATGTCGGCGACGGACGCGTTCAACCTGCACCTGTTGCTCATCGACGTGCAGAAGGACTTCTGCTTCCCGGAGGGCTCGCTCTACGTGGCGGGACGCAGCGGGCGCGGCGCCGTGGATGACAGCCGTCGCATCGCGGAGTTCATCTACAGCAACCTCGGCGCGCTGACGAACGTGACGGCGACGCTCGACACCCACTTCGCATACCAGATTTTCTTCCCGTCCTTCTGGGTGGACCAGGACGACCAGCCGCTGACGCCGTACCGCGAGGTGACGCGCGAGCAGATTGAGCGTGGGCAGGCGCGGCCCAACCCCGCCATGGCGAAGTGGCTGTGCGGTGGCAACTACCCCTGGCTGCTCAAGCAGGTGAAGTACTACTGCGAGGAATTGGAGCGGGCGGGCAAGTACACGCTGTACCTGTGGCCGCCGCACTGCCTGCTGGGCAGCGACGGGCACGCGCTGGCGGGGGTGGTGCAGGAGGCGCGGCTGTTCCACGCCTTCGCGCGTGGCATGCAGTCGTGGGCGGAGGTGAAGGGGGGCAATCCGCTGACGGAGAACTACTCGGTGCTGCGCCCGGAGGTGCTGGGGCGGCATGACGGCCAGCCGCTGGCGCAGCGCAATACCCAGTTCCTCAAGACGCTGCTGACCGCGGACGCGGTGGTGATTGCAGGGCAGGCGGCGAGCCACTGCGTGAAGAGCTCCATCGACGACCTGCTCGGGGAGATTGTCGCGCAGGACGCGGCGCTGGCTCGCAAGGTGTACCTGCTGACGGACTGCATGTCGTCGGTGACGGTGCCGGACGGCAAGGGGGGCTTCGCGGCGGACTTCACCCCGCAGGCGGAGGCATCGCTGAAGCGCTTCGCGGACGCGGGGATGCACCTGGTGAAGTCCACGGACCCGCTGGCGAGCTGGCCGGACCTGCGCATCGCCTGAGCCTCGCGGCGCGAGGCGTGACGACACACAGCAATCGCTTCGCCTGCGCTCGCGCGAGCGGGACAGGCGGAGCCCTGCCCTCGGGAGAGGGAGAAGGAGCACGGGACATGAGCAGCAAGGCGAATGGCAGTGGCATCCGGAAGCTCTTCGATGATGCGCATGCGGAGGGCGTGCTGAGCCCGGCGGGATTGCAGGCGCTGACGGTGGTGGACCTGGGCGCGCAGATTCAGGCGGGGCTCGGCGTCTGCGTGGAGGACGTGCAGTCCAGCGAGGTGGTGCTGGTGACGGTGATGCCGGATGACTCGGGGAGCATCGACTACTCCGGGCATTCGAAGACGGTGTGTGACGGGCACAACCTGGTGCTGGACGCGCTGCTGGCGAGCAAGCAGAAGGACGGCGTCCTCTTCCACACGCGCTACCTCAACGGGTTCGTGCTGAACCCGTACCGGCCGGTGGAGGACGTGGTGCGGATGCATGGCAAGAACTACCGGGCGGACCATGGCACGCCGCTGTACGACCAGTCGGTGGTGCTGCTGGGCACGGTGCTGGCGAAGGCGCAGGAGTTCAGCGCCAACGGCGTGCCGGTGCGGACAGTGACACTGTTGATTACGGATGGCTCGGACCAGCACTCGACGTCGGCGAAGGCAAAGGACGTGGCGGCGCTGGTGAATGACCTGAAGCGCGCGGAGAATCACATCGTCGCGGCGATGGGCATCAACGATGGGAGCACGGACTTCCGGCGCGTGTTCCGCGAGATGGGCATCGACGACAAGTGGATTCTCACGCCAGGGCAGAGCGCGCAGGAGATTCGCGCGGCGTTCCAGGTGTTCAGCCAGTCCGCCGCGCGGGTGAGTCAGGGGGCCGCGAGCTTCAGCCGGACGGCGCTGGGGGGCTTCGGGCAGTGAGGGAGCACGCCCAGGGGGCGGTTGCCGTGCTCCTGGGCGTCTCACGCAAGACACCGGCTCCAGGCCCAGGTTGCGGGTGGCGATGGCGCGTGATGGAGGTAGCGTTGCGCGGCCATGTCTGACAGCCCGCGCGTCCTCCTCATCGCTGAACGCTTTCCTCCCGACATCGGCGGCCTGGCCCGCAGTGGCGCGCGCACCGCGGGCTCGCTGGTGAAGCTGGGCGCCCGGGTGGACGTGCTGGCCTGGACGCGCACGGCGGCGCCAGGCGCGCTCCAGACGGTGGAGGACGCCGGGGACGTCTCACCCTTCGCGCGGGGTGTGACGCTCCACCGGCTGGGGTTGTTCGGCAGCACGGACCTGTCCATGCAGCACACGCTCGACGTGCTCGGCTACCTGCACGCGAAGCAACGCTATGACCTGGTGTGGGGGCACTACCTGTCTCCGCCCGGGTTCCTCGCCGTCGCCTTCGCCGAGTCCGTGGGCATTGCCTCCACCGTCAGCGCCCGGGGCAATGACGTGGACCAGCTCATGTTCCCCCCGGGCGACTTCGCGCGCCTGCTGTGGACGCTGCAACGTGCCCGCGTCCTCACCGCGGCCTCCGCGGACCTGGGCCGGAAGATGTGCATGCTCCTGGGACGGGACGAAACCGTGGAGGTCATCCCCAACGCCGTCGACACCGGCATCTTCTCCCCCGGTCCCGCGGACCCGGCGCTCCGGGCGCGGTTGGGCATCGCCCCAGACGAAGCCGTGCTCGGCTTCTCCGGTGAGCTCCGGCACAAGAAGGGGCTGCCCTTCCTGCTCTCCGCCCTCACCGAGGTGCGCCGCGTCCGGCCTGCGTGCCTGCTCGTCATCGGCGAGGTGCGGCCGCGCGACGCCGAGCACCTGGTCGCCTTCCGCGCCGAGCATCCCGAGGACGCCGCGCGCATCCTCATCTCCGGGCCGCTGGACGCACCGGAGGCCATCGCCGCGCACCTGCGCCTGTGTGACGTCTACCTCCAGCCATCGTTGTGGGAAGGCATGCCCAACGCCTTGCTGGAGGCCATGGCCTGTGCCCGGCCCGTCATCGCCAGCGACGCTGGCGGCATCCCCGAGGCCGTGGACGCCGGACGCAACGGCTTCATCATCTCCAAGGCCCTGCTCAATCACCTGGGGCAGGCGTGCCTGGACGTCCTCTCCCTGCCGCTCGAACAGCGCGCCGCGATGGGCGCCGCCGCCCGTCAGCGCATCGAGGAGCGCTTTCAGGCGCACGCGGAGGCAGAGGTGCTCCGTCGCGTGCTGGCCCGCGCCATCCCGAGCCGCTCCTCATAGGCGCTCACCAGGGCTTCGCCCGCGCGGCTCCATGGGAAGTCGCGCTCCACTCGCGCCCGTGCCTTCGCGCTCAGCGCTGGGCCCAGGGTGGGGTCCGCCCGCAGGGCCTTCACCGCTTCAGCAATCGCCTTCGCGGAGCCCGGCCGTATCAGCATCACCTCGTCCGGCGCGGCCAGGGTGCTCACCACGGGGAGGTTGCTGGCCACCACGGGCGTCCCGGTGGCCATGGCCTCCAGCAGCTTCAGCGGACAGCAGCCCTGCACGCAGTTGCGGTCGTTGAAGGGCAGGGGCACCAGCACCACGTCGCAGGCATGGTGCAGCGCCGCCAGCTCCGCCTGGGGCAGGGGCTCCAGCAACTCCACTGTGCCCTCCAGCAGCAGGTCACCGCACCGGTCCATCAGCGCCCGTCGTGTGTGCCGGCGCAGCGGGCCCACCAGCGTCAGCACCGTGGGCATGTCCCGCCGCAGCAACCGGCAGGCCTCGATGGCATGGTGCACGCCCTGCCAGGACGTCATCGTCCCGCTGTACAGCATCCGCACGGGACGCCCGGGCTCCAGAGGGCGCGGCGGCGCGTACCGGAACACCTCCAGGTCGGCGCCGTTCGGAATCACCCGCACCCGCGAGGCGTCCACGCCCCGGGTCGTCACGAGGTACTCCGCCGTCACCGTGCTCGGGGTCACCACCAGGTCCGCGCGCGAGAGACAGATGTCCTCCTGCGCCACCAGCTTGCGCAAGAGCTCCGCGTCATCCGCCACGTCCGGGTAGTGATACTTCAGCTCGATGGAGGGCAGGCCGTTCACCTCGAAGACGAGCGCGTCCGTCAGCGCCTCCTTCCGGCAGGCGACGGGGTAGCCCTCGAAGATGGAGCGCACGTGTACGACGGAGGCTCGCGGCCTTTCGCGCCACCATGCCGCCAGGTGCGAGCGGAATGACAGGGCCTGGGCCATCAGGTCCTTCCCGCGTGATTCCAGCGGGTGGTACGTCACGCCCTCCGCCAGCGCGAGCGGCCCGGTGGGCGCGGTGGGGTTGTCCCGGATCGCGACCAGGTCGACCCGGCCAAAGGCCGCGCCCAGTGACTCCACGAAGGCCCGGATGTGCACCGCGGCGCCCTTGGGCGAAGGAAAGCGGTCGAACGACGCGTAGACGATGCCGGTGCCGGGAGGGGGAGACACACTCGCGTTGCTATCGCGGCTCGGCCGGGCCGGCAAACAGGAGGGTTTGACCCCTACGGCACGGGCCCTTACGCTTCCCTTTCTTTCGTTCCGCCGAGGGGGCGCGACTCACCGTGGCATTCAACATCGACCGCTTCCGCGAGGAACGCGTCTACAGATGCAGCGGCCCCATCAGGGAGTTGCAAGAAGACCTCGAGCGGCTGCGCCTCCTGGACATGGATGTGGAGCAGTCGCGGCGGAAGTGGCGGCAGTCGGCCTGGGTGTCTCTGGCCGCCACCGTCGCCATCTTCATCTACCGGATGACGCTGGATGAGGGGCTCGAGGACGCACTCGCACAGCGGCTCACCCTGTGGCCGGGCCTCGTGCTGCTCGCGGGGACCGTGGGGTGCTTCGTCGTGTACCTTCGCTTCCGGCGCCTGGACCTGGAGAACCGGCGGTACACGCTGGCCTCTCAGGTCATCCATCGGCTGCGCCGTGACATCGGCCCTGATGCGTCGGTGAGGCTGGAGCTCGACTTCACGCCCGCGGACAGCTCGGAGAAGCTGCTCGGCAAGCACACCACGCCCAGCGGCTGGAATGCGGAGAACTTCAGCGACCCGTGGTTCTCCCTCCAGACGCGGCTGCTGGACGGCACGCACCTGCGCATCGCCATGGTGCAGCGGCTCATGAAGCGGTCGCGCACCCGGCGCAGCGCCAGCGGCAAGTACAAGACGAAGCACCGGCAGGACAGCTGGGCGTTTCTCCATGTCCAATTGCGCGTGAAGGCGGCGCGTCATCAGGACCTGGCGCTGCTGGAGCCGGAGGCCCGTCAGGCGATGCGCCTGCCGGAGGACGTCGCCGTGGACAAGCTCCAGTTGGGCGAGGACCGGATGTTCCTGCGCACCCTCGTGGAGAAGGACTGGGATGCCGGGCCCAACGTGCAGGGGGACGCGGTGGATGCGCCGAAGACGGTGGTGATGATGCTGCTGAGCCTCTACCAGGTCCTCAACTACTCCAGACAACTGCGTCAGCAGGCGAAGGCTTCGTGATGATGGGCATGGGCCGGTTCCTTCTCTGTTGTTCCCTGGTCGCGCTCACGGGCGCCGCCGGGTGCTCCAAGCCCGGTGACGCCGAGGCGCCGCGAGCCGTTCGCGCTCAGGAGGCCGCCAGCGCCCCCGTCGCCGCCGCGGACGTGAAGGGCCTCGAGGGCAAGCTCAAGTTCAAGGACGACGCCGACCGCGAGCGCTTCTCCTCAAGCCGAAGGATGACGGCGCCAAGCTGGTGGATGGCGAGGAGCGCGAGCTGGCGCGTTACAAGTGGAAGGGCGCGGCGCTGAAGGTCTCCGGCCCGGATGATGTGGCGCTGGGGTATGTCGTCGGCTCCGCGGGCGGGGCGCTCACCGTGCGGGACGGTGAGCAGCGGCAGGTGCTGTTCACGCTCGCGCGGCAGGGGCCGGGCTGGCGCCTCAACGACATGAAGGGCACGCTCCTGTACTCCGTGTGGCCGGAGGACGACGGTGCTCGCATCCAGGACGGCGCGGGCGCGGACGTGGCCCGCGTGAAGGTGCGCGAGGGCAAGGTCTCCCTGCGTGATGCGCAGGGGCGCACGTTGCTCGCCACCAAGTCGCTGCTGGCGGCGGAGGCCGCCGCGTGTCTCGCTTTCGAGGCGCTGGAGCTGCCGCTGCGCATGGCGCTGCTCTTCCACCTCCAGGCGCCGCCGTCCCAGGAGCTGGCCCAGCCATGAGTGGATTGGTCTGCCAGGAGAACGTGGGCTTCCTGTTCTCCCATGGCTGCGGGAGCCCCGCTGCCATGACGTGCATGCAGTGCGCGATGCCGCTGTGTGAGCAGCACGTGACGTCCGTGGGCGCGGAGATGCTCTGCGCGACGTGCGCGCGGCAACACGAGGACTACACGGGCGACCGGAGCGGCGTGGACGAGGACCACCCGAGCTACTACTACGACGACTACGGGTACTACGGCGCCTCCGCCTCGTCGGGGAGCGGCAGGGCCCACGACGCCAACGATTTCACCGAGGCTGACGGCGAGAGCCTCCGCCACGAGGACGACGCCTCCTTCGAGGAGGACATGGGCGGGAGCTGATGGCTGGCCGCTGGCTCGTCTATGCGCTGGGAGGCGGCATGGGGCATCTGACCCGCGCCTCCGCGTTGGCTCGTGCGGCCTCGCGCCGAGGGCACGCCGTCGTCCTGCTCACCAACAGCCCGTTCGCGAGCGGGCTCCCACTGGAGGACGTGCTGGGCGCCGGTGTCGAGGTGTTCCGGCTCAATCCCGCGCTGGGGCGCGAGGCCGTGGGCGAAGTGGTGGAGCAGTGCCTGGCGGACGTGCGCCCGGACCTGTTCGTCGTGGACACCTTTCCCCGGGGGCTCGGTGGCGAGCTGGCGCCGCTGCTGCCCTCCGTGCGCGCGCGCAAGGTGCTGATTCACCGCGACGTGAACCCCACGTACGTGAAGCAGTACGGCCTGGCGCGGGCGGTGGACGCGTTCGACCTGCTGCTCGTCCCGGGTGAGGCCGCGCCCTTCGCGAACCATCCTCGCGCCGTGAGGACCGCGCCCTGGCTGCTCCTGCGTGCCAGCGAGCTGCTGCCCCGCGACAAGGCCCGCGCGCGGCTGGGCGTGCCCGCGGAGGACCCGCGCGCCCTGGTGGCGGTGATGGGCTGTGGCACCCCCGAGGAGGTGGGGGAGGCGGGGCACATCGCCGCCCGGCTGGACGCGATGCTGGGGCCAGAGGCCGTGGTCCGGTGGCTGGTGCCACCCGGAGCGGCGATGGATGTGCCCGCGCCGCGCGCGAAGCAGGGCGGCCGGGCAGGGGCTTCCCAGGAGGAGGGCCTGACCCTGCGCATGCCCACGTGGCCCGCGCTGGCGGTGCTCCCCGGCGTGGACGTGCTCGTCGGCGCGGGAGGGTACAACACCGTGCAGGAGGCCCGCGTCACCGGGACGCCCTTCGTGGCGCTCGCGCGGCCCCGGCTCTACGACAGGCAGGCCCTGCGGCTGCGCCCCGAGGAGCGGGCGGGCTCCGTGGAGGCGCTGGTGGCGCGCGCCGCCGGGCTCGCTCGTGCCCGACCGGCTCGGAGCACGAGGCCCTACGTCAACGGGACGGACGACGCGGTGACGCTCATCGAGCGCACCGTCCTCAGTGCTTGAGGTCCTTGTGCCCCGGCGCCGGGTCGATGCCGTGCGCCATGATGAAGTGGTAGAGCGCCTGCGGGTCTTCCTTGGGCCCGCCCATGAGCTCCACCAGGAAGTGGCCCTGGGGGCCCGTGTCCGGGTCGGGGGCGATGTTCACCTCCGTCACCTCGCGGCCGGGGATGACCAGCTCGCCCACCAGCACCTTGCCCTTGAGGACCTGCACGATGTGCTGGCGCTCCTCTTCCAGGAGGGCCCAGTGGAAGTCGTCGTGGTCATACAGCATGGCGTCCACGGAGCCGCACCGCAGGATGCAGTGCGTGTGCTCCTGGAGCCAGCGCCAGAAACCATCGAATTTCAAGGTGCGTACCGGCTGGGAGATGATGTCCATGGAGACCTCTCGCTCGTCGGCCAGGGCGCTTGCCGGCCACGTATCGCCCCTCCCTAGCACGGCTGGCGCCATCCGGTGATGTCCCCTTTCAGGGAACGGGTCAGGCGTGTCCGCTTGCTGTCCGGTCCGCGAATCCCGTGGGCATTGGCGGTGTTGCTCCTCTCAGCAATGGGGGTGGCCCTCGTGTCTGGGAACCCCGTGAGGAGCGTGCGTGAAGGTCTCTTCGGGTCTGCCCCGTGTTCCAGATGGCCCTCGTTCCGCCCGGGGCGGCTCCATGAGCCTGCGCTCCTGGCTCGCCGCCACCATGGGGGTGCTGACGTTGGTGACGTTGGCGGCCGCCACCCTGCTCATCGTCCTGACGAGCGTGCTCGACCGTTCGGCCGCGACCCTGGGGGTCGCCTTCGGGGGCATCCGGGTGTCCGAGGAGCTGGAGGTGGGGCTGCTGGCGCACGACCGGATGGTCCGGGAAGGCCCCGTCAAGGTGCCCCGTAGCCCGGGCGGGCTGTCGCGGTTCGAGCTGGAGGCCTCGCTGTACCGGCAGATGGGGGAGCTGCGGCGCATCGCCTCGACGGAGGCGGAGCGTCAGCGGCTCGACGCTGTCCGCGAGGACGTGGACGTCTACTTCTCCGCCCAGTGGGACCCGGTGCGCGCGGAGCAGGAGGCGGGCCCGGCGCTGGACGCCGCGTTGAGTGGCCTGGAGCAGGTCAGCTCCATCAACGTGGAGCGCGCGCGCGTGGCCCGCTCGGAAGCGGAGCGGTGGAACAACATGGCGGACTCCGTGGGCGTGGTGCTCTGCGGCTTGCTGCTGTTGGGCGTGCTCGTCGTAAGCGTGCTGCTGCGGCGCGTGGCGCTCCAGCCGCTGCGGGACATCAGCCAGTCCATGCGCCGCTTCGGCGCGGGCCGCAGGCGCGCCCGGGCCCCGGAGGCCGGGCCCACCGAGCTGCGGGACATGGCGCGCACGTTCAACGAGATGGCCAACAGCCTGGCCCACCAGCAGGAGCAGCAGCTCGCGTTCCTCGCGGGCGTGGCGCACGAGCTGCGCAATCCGCTGTCCGCCCTCAAGTTGTCCACAGCCCTGTCGGACCGCAGCCGCGCCCAGCTCACGCCCGAGCGCATGGACCGCACCCTGGCCCTGGTAGGGCGGCAGGTGGAGCGACTGGACCGCATGGTGGGCGACCTGCTCGACGCCACCCGCATCGAAGCCGGCAGGTTGGAGCTGCGCCCGGAGGTGCGGGACGCGCGTGAGCTGGCCCGCGAGGTGGTGGAGCTCTACCGCTCCGGCGACACCGGCCATGGCCTCCGTCTCAGCCTGCCGGACGTGTCCGTGCCGGTTCGCGCGGACCCGGCCCGGCTGGAGCAGGTGCTCCACAACCTCATCAGCAACGCGCTGAAGTACTCGCCGGCGGGCAGCACCGTGGAGGTGTCCGTGCGCCGCGAACAGGACACGGCTGTCCTTTGCGTGACGGACCAGGGCATCGGCATTTCCGAGGAGGAGATGCGCCTGCTCTTCGCGCCCTTCCAGCGCACCGGCAACGCCCGTCAGCGCGCTCCGGGCGTGGGCCTGGGCCTGTCGGTGGCCCGGCGCATCGTCGAGGGGCATGGGGGCAGCATCGACGTGACGAGCCAGCCCGGCCATGGCTCCGTCTTCTGCGTGCGGCTGGCCGTGGCCACCGAGGCCGCCCGGCATGTCGAAGAAGACGCGGGGCTGACGTCCCCCGAGGACACCCTGCACTAAGGGGCTGCCCCCGGGTTGGCGCGAAGCGTCGCATGGCGCGCGTCCGCGTGTAGACGGCGGATGCGTTCCCGCAAGGCCCGACGTACCTTCGGGGTCCAACCTTCAGGAGTCGCCTGCCCTTATGAAGACCCCGCGCCGCGCCGCGCCGCTCGCCGCCCTCCTGGCCTTGGGAGGGCTGGGGGCGTGTGCCTCCCGCCAGCAGGCACCGACCGCCGCCGCGAAGCCCGAAGCCCCGCGGGCCGCCGAGCCTGTCGTCCGGTCCACGGAAGGGGGCTTCTCCGTCGCGATTCCCGGGCCGGTGAGCGAGGAGCGCCGTTCGCAGGAGACGGATGTCGGCGCGGTGACACTCCACACCTTCGTCGCCGTGCGGCCGGAGGTGGATACCGCCTACTACGTCTCCTACACGGACTTCCCCGCGGCCGCGGTGTCCCAGGCGGACCCGCGTGACGTGGTGGCCCGTGCCAGCCACGGGGCGCTGGAGGCGCTGGGCGCCACCGGGCTGTCCGCGCGGCCGCTGGTGCTGAGTGGCTTCCCGGGCTGGGAGGTGGAGGGCGTGTCCGGCCCACGCCACCTGCGCGGACGCTTCTTCCTGGTGGGGCCCCGGCTCTACCAGCAGTTGTTGCTACACCCGGAGGGCAAGCCGCCCCAGGACGCGGACCGCTTCTTCGAGTCCTTCCAGTTGGACCCGCAGGTGGCCGCGATGTTGATGGGAGAGCGGCGCTCCTGAAGGGGACGTCCGTCAGTGGCGGTGTTCGCCCACCGTGCTCAGGAGCGCGTCCATGTCGAAGGGTTTCTTGAGGATGGCGCGGACACCGGGCAGGTGGGCGAGGCCGCTCGCCGTGACGAGGATGATGGGCAGCTCCGCCAGGCGCTGCTCCTGCTGAATCCGGCCGACGAACTCCTCGCCGTCCATGACGGGCATCATCAGGTCCAACAGGATGAGGCACGGCCGCACCGCGTGGGGCCCGGTCAGCAGCTCCAGGGCCTCCTGGCCGTTGGCGGCCTGGGCCACGGCGTAGCCTTCGAAGGACAGGATGTCCTGGACGGCCTCTCGGATGTCGGCGTCGTCGTCCACGACGAGCACGGTAGGGGACGCGGCGCTCACGGCTTCGCGCTGCTCTTCCCCTTGCGCAGCCTTCCGAAGAGCTGGGTCATGGTGTCGTGACGGCATGGGAGCGTGTGTTCCAGGGAGCTGAAGCCTCGGCGCGTGAGCTTCACCGTAACCGGCGCGTCTGTCACGCACTCCAGCGTCACTGACAGCGGCGTGGTGCCTTCGGTTCGACCGTTCACAGAGACTGTCGCGCCCGACGGAGCGGAGTCGACCATGAGCAGGCTGGCGCCTTCCATGAACGCGCGCTGCTCACGGACCTCTCCCTCGCGGACCTCCGAGGGTGGGTCGAAGCTCGGGGCCAGCGTCGTCTCGGGGCGGGCGGCGCCCACCTCCTCCGGGGTGACGGGGGCGCTCCGACGTGCCGGAGCGCGGGGAGCACGAGGAGGCTCGCGGCCAGCAGGCCCGCGGCCGCGCCGCAGAGCTTGAGGACGGCGGCCAGCGGGCTGGGCGGCGGCGGCGGTGGCGGCGCCTGGAAGGTCCGCTTCCGGGGCTGGGCCTGGGGCGCGGGTGACTCGGCGGGCTCGGCCTCCTGGGGCGTCTGCGCCTGGAGGTGGGCCAGCTCCTCGGTGCGTCCCATCAGCGACTGGGACCAGGCATCGGGGTCGGATGACGCATCCGTGACGGGGCCGCGGGGAAAGGGAGGGGTGTTCACGTGAGGTCGCTTCCTGGAGAGAGGGCTCAGCCGCCAACGACGCGGAACACTTCACGCAGCGACGTGTCGCCCGTGCGAGCGCGTTCGACGCCCGCGGCCAGCAGGGGCACCATGCCCTCCTGGACCGCGAGCTCCTGGATGCGGGAGCTGGGCACCTTGGCGTTGATGGCGTCGCGGATGCCCTGGGAGACCACGAGCATTTCGTAGAGGGCGGTGCGGCCCAGGTAGCCGCTGCCCTCGCAGCGTTCACACCCCACGGGGCCGAAGAAGTTCCCGCGCCGGATTCCGGCGGCATCCAGCCGCACCGCCTCCTCGGGCGTCAGGGGCAGGGGCGCGCGGCAGTGGGGGCAGAGGCTGCGCACCAGTCGCTGCGAGAGGGTGGCGACCGTCGCGGAGGCGAGCAGGAAGGGCTCCACGCCCATGTCGATGAAGCGGTTGAACGCGCCCGCGGCGGAGTTGGCGTGGATGGTGCTGAGCAGCAGGTGGCCGCTGAGGCCCGCCTGGATGGCCGTGCGCGCCGTCTCCGAGTCGCGAATCTCACCCACCATGATGACGTTGGGGTCCTGCCGCAGCACCGCGCGCAGGCCCTGCGCGAAGGTGAAGCCCTGCGCGGCGTTGACCTGCGTCTGCGCGAAGAGGGGGACGTCGAACTCGATGGGGTCTTCGATGGTGGCGATTCGCGTGAGCTCGCCGCGCGACTGCTGGATGTGGCCCAGCGAGGCATACAGCGACGTCGTCTTGCCGCTGCCGGTGGCGCCCGCCACCAGGATGAGGCCCTGCGGCAGCGCGAGCAGCTCCTGGTACTTCGCGAGCAACACGTCAGGGAAGCCGAGCGCCGGCAATTGGGGCAGCCGCACGCCGGTGCGGGCGATGCGCAGCGCCACCGCGGGGCCGTGGTTGGTGGGGAGGATGGACACGCGGATGTCCGCGGGTCCGTCGTCCGTGGTCCACGGGAAGTGCCCGTCCTGGGGCTTGTCCAGGTCGTACAGCGCCAGCTTCGCCAGGACCTTGACGCGGTTGATGAGCCGCGAGTGGTGCTCGCGCGGGAAGGAGAGCACTTCCTCCAGCACGCCGTGCAGGCGGAACGCGATGCGCGTGCCTGCTTCCAGCGGATGGATGTGGATGTCGCTGGCGCCCAGGCGGATGGCGCCATCCATCAACTGGCCCATGAAGGCGATGATGTCTGGATCCGGCTTCGCGGCGATGCGGCCCAGCCGCTGGCCCAGGTCCTTGAGCAGCGTCCTGACGGCGGTGGCCGTGTCATGGGTGAGCACCTCGAGCGGGGAGATGCTGGGGCCCTTGGGCAGAGGCTTGGGCCGGGGGGCGTGGTGCCGTGCGCGGCGAGCCACCACGCCGGAGGCGTAGCTCAGACCGAACGCCAGGGCCACGCTGCCCGCGAGCAGCGGTGACAGCACGGCCTGGAGGTAGCGTCCGCCTTCCTGGAGGAGCGTGGCGGCGCCCAGCGACGAATGCCGGTAGGCCCACATACCGACGCCGCCCACCACCACGAGGACCGTCAGGGTCCACAGCAGGCTCGCGACTCGATTCATCAGCGGGGTCATGAGACGCCGCACGCTACCATCGGGGTTGGCGCGCTCTCAAAAGTCCCCGGGGTCTGGCTGGCGGACCCCGGAGGGTCAGGACCGATGGGCGTGTCCTGACCCCCTGGGAACCCCTGTGAGGCTCAGCGCTCCTCGAACATGGCCTGGATGACGCGCCAGGCGAGCTCGACCTCGCGGCCCGAGCGCAGGGACAGGAAGTCGCAGATCTCCGCCACGGCGTTGGAGCGCTCGCGCTCGAAGCCCTGGAAGAGCGTCTTCAAGGAGACGTCGAGCCCCTTGGAGAGCTTGCCCAGGGTGTCCAGGGACGGAGAAAACGAACCGCGCTCAATCCGGCGGATGGCGTCCACGGACAGGTCGCTGCGTTCCGCGAGCGCTTCCTGCGTGAGCTCCCGGGTCGTCCGAAGCTTGCGCACGTGGTCGCCAAACCGGCGGTGCAACCGCGTCCAGTTCGCGACCCTGTTGTTCCGTTTCTCCATAAGAGGGAGCGGATAATTTGGGGTATCTCGGTCGCAAGTGAAGGGAGGATGTTCGGGGCTTGACCTTGCATTTGCGCCGGGCTGTTTCTCCCGCAACTTCCGTTGACTCACAGGCATCCACTCCGCCGCTGCCAGGACCGCGGAGCGTGGGCGCTGGGGCTGCTCCTCCAGCAGGCGGGGAGACGCTGGCCGGGAACATGCGCACGCAGGGGCTTTCGTCTACGCTGCCGACTACATGACGCATTCGGAAGTCGGGCGGAGCGGCCGGCGGACCTGGTTCCCGGTCCTGCTCGGTGGCCTGTTGACCGCCTGTGACATCGGGTCCTCGCCTCGCGCCGCCACACCCCTGCTTCCGCGCCAGAGGCACCGGTCGCGCGCCCCGCTGAACCGCCGCGACCGTCCCCCGCGCCAGAGGTCCGCCGGCGGATGCCTGTGCGTCCCGAACGGACCGCCGAGGTCCAGGCCCTGGCCGAGAAGCTGGGCGCGCCCGGTTCGAAGGTGGAAGACCCCTGCGTGGCACCCCTGGGGAACGGCTGCGCGCGCACGGCGCTGGCGCCCTTCTTCGCGTCGCTGGATGCGTTGGCCGCGGGCACCGCCACCCGTCCCGTCGTCATCGAGGCCTTTGGCAACTCGCTGATTGCGGGGACCGCATCGTGGACGTCCTGCGCGACGACCGGCCACGGCGTTCGGAAGCGCGGGCCGGGGCGTGTTGCTCGTGGACCGCATGGCGCCCTACGGCGGGCGAGGCCGCACCAGCGCCAGCAGCAGTGGGTGGCAGCCGCGCACCCTGGGCGAGCTGCGCGCGCCTCCGCACGCTTTCGGTATCACCGGCGTGTATCACGTGGCCACGAACGCCAAGGCCCGCAGCCGCTTCAAGCTGGATGGCGAGCCGCGCGGAACGCTGTGGTGGCTGGACGTGCCGGCGCGGGCGCGGTCAGCCTCTCCAGTGGCGGCAAGGTGCTGGCGCGGACCGAGCCCACGGGAAGCGGCTTGTCGCGCGCCACCCACTTCGAGCTGCCCGAGGACGCACAGACGCTGGACGTGGTGGCCGAGGGACAGGGCGCGGTGGTGCAGGGCGTGGTGTTGCAGCACGCGCGGCCCGGCATCGTCCTGGACACGCTGGGTGTGCCTTCGTCGGACGCGAGCCTCTATGCACGCATCGACGGCGCCACGCTCACGTCCCAGCTCGCGGAGCGTTCGCCCCAGTTGCTCGTCTTCTTCCTGGGGGGCAACGAGTCCAAGCGCATCGAATGGAAGCGCCTGGACATGGAGAAGCTGCGCACGGACCTGCGGGCGCTGCTCCGTCGCGCGCGGGAGGCGGCGCCCGGAAGCGCGTGTCTGCTGGTGGGGCCCATGGACGCGGTGAAGGGGCCCGGCGCGAAGGCTCAGGCGCTGACGCAGCGCCCCTCGCTGGAGGCGGTCAACGCCGCCGAGCGGGAGGTCGCGCTCGCCGAAGGGTGTGCCTTCTTCGACTTCTACGCCGCCATGGGCGGAAAGGGGCGCTCGCGCGCTTCCATGCGTCCGGCTACATGCATGACGACCTGGTGCACCCGCGCGGCGCGGGGCTGGACGTGCTGGGGCACCTGGTCACCGACGCGCTGCTGCGCGCCTATGTGGAGACGCCGCCGCCCGCGCGGGGGTCGCGGCGGTGATGCCCACGCCCTCGGGAGCGGGAGCCACGCCCACCGGGGTGTCCGAGCCCAGCGCGGAGGCGACGCCATGAGACTTGCGTTCGTGCGGTATGGGGCCGCGGTGCTCCTGGGGCTCGCGGGGCCCGTGTCCCTGGCGGCGCCTCGGGCCTCGCTGGGGATGGTGTGTGAGCCCGCCAGTCTCGACGCCGAGCAGACCCCTCGGGCCTTCTCCGAGGAAGTGCGCGGCGCCCTGGACGCGGTCGTCCGCGCCGAGCTGTCACAGGGGCCCGTCGCGGGGCTGTCCGTGGGCGTGACACGCGGCGCGGAGCGCTGGGTGTGTGCCTATGGCCTTCGCGACGTGGGCCGCAAGCTGCCCGCGACGCCGCGCACCACGTACCGCATGGCGTCCGTCACCAAGTCCTTCACGGCGGTGGCGGTGCTGCAGTTGGTGGAGCGGGGGAAGCTGAGCCTGGACGCGGACATCTCCACCCTGGTGCCGGCCTATCCGGCCAAGCAGTGGCCTGTCACGGTGAGGGACCTGCTGGGCCACGTGAGCGGCGTGCCCACCTATGACGGGGTGGCGTCCACCCGCAACGTGAAGGCGGTGAGCACGGAGGCGGCCATCGCCGCCTTCGCGGGCAAGCCGCTCGCCTTCGAGCCGCGCACCCGCTACCTGTATACGACGTGGGGCTACAACCTGCTGGGCGCGGCGGTGGAGATGGCCTCCGGCCAGTCCTACCGCGACTACCTGCGCGAGCACATCTTCAAGCCCGCGGGCATGCCGAACGCGGACCTGGACATCACCGCCACGCGCGATGAGCACCAGGCCAAGGGCTACCGCATCCAGGGGGCGGCGCTGAAGCCGTCGCGCTTCCTCGACGTGTCCAGCCGCTTCGCCGGTGGTGGCACCCGCGCCACGGTGGGGGACATGCTGGGCTTCGGCCGCGCCGTGCTGTCGCACACCCTGGTGTCGCGCGAGACGATGGGCCGCATGCAGACGTCCATGTCCACCGTCGACGGGCGCCTCACCGACTACGGCATGGGCTTCGCGACGTATCCGCTGCGCGGCCACTACGTGGTGGCCCACGCGGGCGGCCAGCCCGAGACGACCACGCTGCTGATGATGCTCCCCGCCGAGGACACGGTGATTGCCCTGGCCTCCAACGTGGAGGGCGAGGCGCGGCGCATGCGCCGGCTGTCCATCCGCTTGCTGGAGCAGGTGCTGGAGGAGGGCAACACCCGCCGCGATGCCTACGTGGCGGACCCGGTGGACGCGGTGGTGCACGAAGGGCTCAGCCGCGTCGCCAGCTATGGGCTGTCCTATCACCAGTGGGCCACGCGAGGCCCGGGCGTGCTGCCGGAGGAGACGGACCTGCCCGGCGCCTTCGCGCAAGTGTCCGCGATGCTGAACCGGAAGGAGATTGGCCGGGACACCCGGGCGGCGCTGGAGCGCGTCCGAAGCGGGCATGACCCGCGTCTGCGCGCCCTCTTCATCCGCGTGGGGGCGCACATGGCCCGCACGTTGGAGAAGGTCCACGGCGCGGCGCGGCTGAAGGACTACACCGTCGAAGGACCGCTGGCGTTCTTCGAGGATTATCTGGCCGCTTGTGACGCGAAGCAGGTTCCAGAGGCGGCGCGCATCGGCGAGCCGCTGCGCGCGGACGTGCTCCGCCTGGCCGCGAGCTGGAAGCGCGCGCAGTTGCCCGAGCTCCAGCGCCTGCGCCTGGACGAGGAGAAGAACCCGGAGGCGCGCTGGGCCGCGCTGCGCAAGTCCGTCACCGCGTCGCCGGGGTTCCATCCGGATTACTCAGACGAGTTGCTGCGCATCGCGGAGGGCTTCGCCTGGCGCAAGCAACCCGCGGCGCGGCGGCGCTGGTTGGAGCGGGCGGTGGAACTGCAGCCCCGGGGGCTGGATGCGCGCTGGGCCCTGGCCGAGGCGTTGCTCGCGGCGAACCCGGAGGAGGCCGTGCTGCCGCATCTGCGCGAGGCCGTGGCCACGCCGCAGGGCACACTGGCGCTCGCGCCTCGGAACTTCCTGAAGCGCCTCATCAACGCGGAGTCCACCGCGGTGGCGGCGGGCCTGCTGCGCGCGGGCGTGGCGCTGCATCCGGATGCGCCCGAATTGTGGGATGCGTTGGCGAAGCGGGAGCAGTCCCTGGGCCGGAAGGCGGCGGCCACCGCGGCCCTGCGTGAGGCGAAGCGGGCGCGTGAGGCGCCCAGGCCGGAAGCCGCGCCGGCGCCCTCCGTCCCCGAGGTGCCGGGCGCCAGCGGCCCCGTGCCGGATGACCATGGGCTGGTGCCCGCGGGGAAGTGAGCGTCACCGCCGGAGCTCGTGACTCCGGCGGAGGCGGCTCAGTTCTCCGGACGTGGCGTCAGCTTGCCGGACAGCATGCAGGTCGTCGCGATGGGCTTGTCCTTGTAGAGGGCCGGCTTGAAGCGCCACTGCTTGATGGCCTCCCGGTTCTTCGCGTCCAGGCCCACTCCGGGCTTGAGCATCAGGCAGTCGGTGGCCGTCCCGTCGAGCTGGATGGTGCACCTGAGCTGATAGGTGGTCGCCTTGATGCGGGTGAGTCGCGAAGGGTCGAACTGGAGGTCCTCTCCCTTGATTCGCTCGGGGCGCATCGGCGGGCGGCCGCAGGGGATGGGCGTGCTGCGGTCCATGTTCTGCTCGAAGGCCTCCAGGTTGCGCTGGAGTTCGGCTTCGAATGCCGCCTGGTCCTGCGTCGCGGGCTCGGCGGCCAGGACGGGCGCGGACAGCAGGAGGAGGGAGACAAGCCCGGGCATGTGCATGGTCTCTCCCTTAAGCGTGAGTGGGGTGGGGCGAAAACGTGATGCCGACACCCTGACTTCCTGGCGGGCGCCCATGCGAGGATGAGGGCACGTATGCGCATCCCGTGTCCTCGTTGTCAGGCCTTCGCCGTCCCAGGTGCGCAAAGCTGCGCGTGGTGCGGCGCGTCTCTTCTGCAGGAGGCCACGCCAGGCTCCGCGGACCCCGTGTGTGCCGTCCACCCGGAGCTGCTCAGCCTGCATGCGTGTGGCCGGTGCGGCAGCTTCGCGTGCGCGCAGTGTCTGCGGAAGGGGCCCGGGGACGAGCCCCTGTGCGCCGCGTGTCATGACCGCGTGCCCGCGGATGCCCTGCCGTGGGACCGGCGCGATGAGCTGGGGACCCTGCGGGCGTACTGGCAGACCTGTGTGGCGGTGATGCTGCGTCCCGCGGCCACCTTCGCGTGCGCGCGGCCGGAGGGGTCGGTGGGCAGCTCCCTGGGCTTCGTGGCGCTGTCCAACCTGGCCGCCTCCTTCACCACGGCGCTCTTCTACCTGGCCCTCCTCTTCTCCATCCCGCGTGACATGATGGATGGCGACAACGTCTCCCAGAGCGGGTTCCGGCTGGTCGGAGTCGGGGTGTTCGGGGCGATGATGGTGCTGGTGCCCGTCGTGGGCATGCTCGTCGCGCTCATCAACTCCGCGCTGGACCACGTCGTGTTCCGGATGGAGGGCACCGGTCAGCCCTTCGAGGTCACCCTGCGCGCCAATGCCCTGTCGCTGTCGCCCTACATGACGGGGCTGATTCCCTTCTGTGGCATGTATGGCGCGCCCTTCTGGGCCCTGGGGCTGCGCATCTACGCGTACCGGAGCCTGCACCGCACGGGCTGGGGCACCGCGGCGGTGGCAGCCCTGGCGGTACCGCTGCTCTCCTGTGGTCTGTTCTTCGCTGTCTACGCGGTGATTGCGGTCGTGGGCGCCAGCATCGGCGGGTAGTTCGCCGCGCGAGCGCTACGGCCCCGTCACCGTGCTGGCGGGCGCCGCCGCGGTGACGGTCCGCTGCTGGGGCCAGAAGCGCGTGCCGTGGACGTTCTCCAGCGCGGCGATGCGCTTCTTCGTCTTCGCGTCGTAGACGCGGGCGGCCTGCTCGGCGGAGACCAGCAGCAGGCGTCCGCGCATCCGCAGCGCCACGGTTGACGTGGGCGCGAGCGCCAGTTGCTCAGGCTCCACCAGCCGGTCGTTCACCTCCCAGCGCAGCGGGAGCATGAGCGTGGGCAGCTCGCCCGTGGCTTCCCAGGAGTAGAGCGGGCCCTGGTGCGTCTCCATGGAGACCCACATGCCGTAGGCCGTGTGGCCCCGGTCCTTCACCACCGCGTCCAGCCGGGCCGCGTCTTCGTTGCCTTCCTCCAGCTCCGACTCGGAGAGCCGGTCCGCGTCCTGGCTGAAGGTGGAGGACGTCAGCCGGCTGGCCGTGGCCAGGGCTTCCGTGCCCAGGGCACCGTCCATCTCATACAGCGTGGCCACCGTCTCCAGGTGCTTCCACTGGCCGGCCTCGTGGCGGTACGCGTGCGCCAGGCCCGGGCTGCCGTCCGCCTCCGGGAGGAGGAAGCGCTTGCCGTCGAAGAGGAAGTACTCACTGCCGCTCTCCATCTTCCGCGGCAGGTCCTCCAGCTGCGACACCAGCGCGACGACGTGGCCCGCTTCGTCGAAGCCCAGCGTGTCGGTGTGGCCGAGCTCGGGCAGCAGCAGCCGGGTGCTCTGGCCGGACTCGAAGTCCACCAGCCAGGCGCGCGGAGGCAGCTCGCCGTTGCCCCGGTCCATCACCAGGCCCTGCCGGCCACGCGGCCCCCAGGCCAGCTTGAGCCGCTCGCACACCGCGTCCACGGTGGCGAGCGGCTTGCGTGTGCCCGACGACTCATGGCGAATCCAGGTACATCCCGAGGGCGACGCCGCTTCGAGGAAGGACAGGGTGTAGCCAGGCGCGGGCTCGGTGGGCGCCGGCGGCGGAGTGGCGGAGGGCTCGGGGGCGGGGTCCTCGGACTTCTTGCAGGCGCTGCCCAGAAGCAGCGTCGAGCCAAGGATGACGGCGGGGCCGAGACGGAGACTCATGTTGCGCTCCAGCGGAAAAAACGGCCCTTCACCATGGCAGATGGTTGGGCCTCAGAGGAAGCCACCCCAGGAGTACCCGAAGGGTGCGCCGGGGTCATCTGGACCTCGTCGCTCGCCTCCCTGGTGGGTTCGCGCTTCAAGCCCGGAAGCCCACGTTGCATTCGGGGAGCGCCTTGCGCAGGGCCTCGACTTCTTCGGGGGGAAGGGAGGTCTGGTAGAGGTCCAGGTGCTTGAGGCTGCTCATCCGGGACAGCCATGGCGGCAGGGTCGTCATGGGCGTGGCCTTGAGGCCCAGGCTCCTCAAGCGCGTGAGCTGGCCCACCGCCTCCGGGAGCGTGCGGACGCCGGTGTTGTCCAGGCTGAGGGACTCCAGCCCCTCCAACTGCCCGAGCTCGGGAGGAAGCGTCTCCAGCTTCGGGTTCCAGGCGAGGTCGAGTTGTTTCAGCTTCGTGAGCCGGCTCAGCGTGCCGGACACCTGCGTCAGTTGTGCGTGCTTCAGCGTCAGGCGCTCCAGCTCGGAGAACTCGCCGATCAGCTCCGGGACGACGCCGAGCTTCCGCCCCAGGAGGAAGATGTCCTTCGTGTCTCGGGGGAAGGTGTCCAGGATGGCCGCGGCTCCCTGGTCGCGGGCCTTCGCGGCGGCTTCACCGAGAGACTCCTGCATCAGGCCCAGCGGGTCTCCCAGCGAAGGGACTTTCTTGCCGCTCGGTTTCGTGGAGGCGCCCTTGCTCAGCGCCGCGAGCTTCTTGGTGAGCCACGGCGTGAAGGGCCCCAGTTCGAGCGTGGGCAGGCTGTCTTCCACGGACCAGACGACCAGCGCGTCGTCGTGCGCGCTCCTGCCGAAGCAGTAGCCGTTGACGTCATTGAGGTCCTCGGACGCGAACATCACGAAGCGGTAGGTGTGCCGCCCCGCCTCGCGCTCCTCCCGGACGGTCGTCCACTGCCGTCCAGGTTCGCCCATGCCTTCCGAGGCCTGGATGCGCCAGCGCGGGGGCAGAAAGCTCAGGCCCTTCTTGCCGGTGGTCACCCAGCGATAGCCCAAGGCCTCGACGAAGCGCTGATAGTCCTCCGGAAGGAGCGAGCTCAGGTCGGGCGCATGCTCGAAGGTCATGTGCATGGGTTCCAGGTCCGCCGGGTGCTGGCCCGCGGCGTTCTGTCCCAAGGTGTTCCGCAGCGTCGCTTCCAGGTCCTGCCACGCGGTCTCGATGGGGACAGGCGGCGCCTTGCCTGGCTTCTTCGCCTTCGCCGCGGAGGCTCGTGGTGGAGGGGGCTTCTTGGTCGCCATGGCGTTGCCTACCGCCTTGGCGAAATGCCGGCAAGGGACTCCGTGCCCGTGTGCATCACCGCGGCTCACGTCGCCGCGGACCACAGCTCCACTTCGTGCTCGCGAGCCCGCAGCAGCGCCTGTCCCAGCTCCACGGGATAGGGCGGCCGGGCGGGTGACAAGGCGCGAATCCCGGGCGGAAGCCGTGAGAGTTCGCTTCGAGCGAATTCGCGGATGGCCTCCAGTGTCGGTGCCGCCTCGGGCAGCCGCTGTCCCCCGCGCATCACCGGTTGGAGCAAGGGCCTTCCGGGCGCGGTGTCCTGCCTGCACGTGAGCACGTCGCCGCGCGCCACGCCGTCCACCTCCCGCCGGTAGATTTGCTTCGCGCCCGGGAGCAGCAGCTTCCCCGATGACAGCTTCACTCGGGGCCGCCCGGCGTACGCCACCAGCTTGTAGGCCATGTCCACCGCGGGCGCGTCCGACGAAACGCCCATGGCTGTGCCCACGCCGAAGCTGTCGATGGGCGCCCCGCGCGTCACCAGCCTCTCCACTGCGTCTTCGTCCAGTCCGCCGCTCGCGTACACGCGCACCTGCTCCAGGCCGGCTTCATCGAGCATCTCCCGCGCCGCCTTCGACAACGCGAGCAAATCGCCCGAGTCCAGGCGGATGGAGCGCACCTGGAAGTCCTCGCCCAGCTCCCGCGCCAGCCGGATGACGTGCTGCACGCCGCGCAGCGTGTCGTAGGTGTCCACCAGCAGCGTGGCGTTGGGATGGACGCGCACGAAGGCGCGGAACGCCTCCAGTTCGTCGTCGTGCGACTGCACGTAGCTGTGCGCCATGGTGCCGGCGAGCGGAATCCCATACACCTTCCCCGCCAGCACGTTGGAGGTGGAGTCCACGCCCGCCACGTACGCAGCGCGCGCCGCCTTCATCCCGGCGTCCGTGCCGTGGTAGCGCCGCAAGCCGAAGTCCATGACGTGGCGTCCGGCGGCGGCCGTCACCACACGCGCGGCCTTCGAGGCCACGGTCGTCTGGAAGTGCACCTGGTTGAGGAGGTACGTCTCCACCAGTTGCGCCTCTGGCAGAGGCGCGCGGACCTCCAGCAGCGGCTCCTGGGCGAACACCGTCGTGCCCTCCGCGACGGCATCCACGTCACCGCTGAAGCGGAAGCGTTCGAGCCACCCGAGCAGCCGGTCCGAGAAGCGGCCTCGAGACGCCAGCCAGTCCAGCGCCTCCGCGCCGAAGCGCAGCTGCTCCAGGTACCTCAGCGCATCGTCGAGCCCCGCCGCCAGCAGGTAGTTCCGCCGGGGCGGGAGCTTGCGCGCGAAGAGGCTGAACACGGCCTCGTCCCACATTCCCTCCTCGAGATAGGCCTCCGTCATCGTCAGTTGGTAGAGGTCCGTCAGCAGCGCGGTGTCTTCCGGCCAGGTCATGTCGGGGGCTCCGCTCGAAGGGGCACTGGCGCCTGAAACTCAAGCTAGGCCCTGGCCTCGACGCGCGCTCCCACCAGTCCGCTGCCCGGCGAGCAGGCGCCCGCTGCTCGTGCAGCTTTTGCCGCACGCCCCCTGGCTGCGCATCTTTTGCGCGGCTGTCGAGGCCCGGCGGCCTGGGGGCTGCATGGAGCAGGCCTTGCACTGACGCTGGTGGCACGCGGCGAGGATGGCTCGCCGGGCAAGGGAGCGGGCATGCGGGTGGCTGTCTTCGACACACACCGATACGACCGGGACGCGCTGGAGGCCGCCAACGCACGTTTCGGACATGCGCTCACCTACTTCGAGCCGCGCCTGACGCTGCAGACGGCGCCGCTGGCGGAGGGCTTCCCCGCCGTGTGTTCCTTCGTCAACGACAAGGTGGACGCGGCCACGCTGGAGGTGCTGCACGCGGGTGGGGTGCGGCTCGTGGCGGCGCGCTCCGCGGGCTACAACCACGTGGACCTCGAAGCGGCGCGGCGGCTGGACATGCGCGTCACGCGCGTGCCGGAGTACTCACCCCACGCGGTGGCCGAGCACGCGGTGGCGTTGGTGATGTCCCTCAACCGTCACATCCCGCGTGCCTTCTCACGCGTGCGTGATTGGAACTTCTCGCTCGACGGGCTGGTGGGGTTCGACCTCGCCGGCAAGACGGTGGGCGTGGTGGGCACGGGCCGCATCGGCCGCGTGGCGGCGCGCATCTTCAAGGGCTTCGGTTGCAACGTGCTCTGCTACGACGTGGCGCCGGACGCGGCCTTCGAGCGCGAGCTGGGCGTGCGCTACGCCCCGCTCGACACGCTCTTCTCCGAGTCGGACATCCTCTCGCTGCATGTCCCGCTGACGCCGGGTACGCGGCACCTGGTGGACGCGGCGGCGCTGGCGCGGATGAAGCGGGGCGTGGTGCTCGTCAACACCGGCCGCGGCGCGCTCATCGACAGCAAGGCGCTGGTCGCCGCGCTCAAGTCCGGCCACATCGGTGGCGCCGGACTGGATGTGTATGAAGAAGAGGAGGGCGTCTTCTTTCAGGACCTCTCCGGGCAGGTGCTCCAGGATGACGTGCTGGCGCGGCTGCTCACCTTTCCGAACGTGCTCGTCACGTCACATCAGGCCTTCCTCACCCATGAGGCGCTCGCCAACATCGCCGAGGCGACCCTGGCGAGCCTCCAGGCCTTTGAGCGGGGCGAGCCCCTGGTGAACGAGGTGCGCGCCGAGCAGGTGCTCCGCGCGCGTTGATTTCCACTCCACGCCCTTTCGAACCTGGAGCTGCCATGTCCATTGTCTGTGCCACCAACTTCTCCGACACCGCGCGGCGGGCCTCCACGCTGGCCGCGGAGCTGGCTCGCAAGGCCGGTACGTCCTTGTGGCTGGTTCATGTCCTCAACCCCGACTCCGTGCGCGCCTTCGGCAAGGCCCTGTTGGGGTCCGCCGAGGCAGTGCTGAGTGACGAGACGAAGCGCCTGGCGCAGCTGGGGGTGAAGGTGGAGCCCGTGCTCCTCACCGGCGAGCCGGCGGTGATGCTGGATGGGTTCTGCCGGGAGCAGGGTGCCTCGCTGGTGGTGGCCTCGCGGGCCGCGGACGAATCCCCCTTCGGAGGCGAAGGTGGCACGGTGGACCGGATGGCGCAGACGCTGACGGTGCCCCTGCTCGTCATGCGTGACCCTGAACCGCTGGAGGCGTGGGTCCGGGGCGAGCGGTCCCTGAAGGTGTTCCTCGGCGTGGACCGCTCCCTGCCCTTCGAGGCGGCGCGCGACTGGGTGATGACGTTGAGCAAGGGGGCCGGGTGGACGTGGTGGGCGGACGCGTCTACTGGCCCGAGGAGGAAGCCCGCCGCCTGGGGCTGCGGCAGGCCTTGGCCTACGGTGAGGCCCTGCCCGAGCTGCAGCACGTGCTGGAGCGGGAGTGCGCGGAGTTGCTGGCCCCGCTGGCCCAGGGCGGAACGCCCGTGCGCACTCGCGTGGAGGTGGGCGTGGGGCGCATCGCCGACCACCTGGTGGACCTGGCCGAGCAGGAGCACGCGGACCTGCTGGTGGTGGGCACGCACCACCGCCGCGCGCTGGGGCGGCTGTGGAGCGTGTCGCGCCATGCGCTGCGGCTGGCGCGGATGTCCGTGGTGTGCGTGCCCGCGCAGGCGATGGCGGTGGGCACGGACACGCCGCTGCCGGAGTACCGGGAGGTGATGGTGGCCACGGACTTCTCGGAGACGGGCAACCGCGCGGTGGCCCATGCCTTCGCGTTGACGGCTCCGGGCGGCACGGTGCACCTGGTGCACGCCACGGAATCGAAGCCGTCACTCGAGGAGGAGGCCCGGATGCGCGAGCAGCTCTCGGCGCTCGTCCCCAAGAGCGCGACCGACCGGAACGTGCGGCTGAACATCATCCCCGGCAGCAAGGACGTGGTGGCCACGCTGGCGCAGACGGCCGAGCGGCTGGGCGCGAGCGCCATCGTCATGGGCACGCATGGGCGGTCGGGCTGGAAGCGCGCCGTGCTGGGCTCGGTGACGCAGTCCCTGCTGCTGCGCACGGACCGGCCCGTGCTGGTGGTGCGGCCCCCGGCGACGTGATGACGTGCGTGGACGCTTCCTTCGATTAGGAGGCGTCCACGTCCACGTAGGCGCGCTTCGCCAGGACGGACACGATGCGGCCCTCCGGCATCACGTAGGCGGAGAGCTTGCCGCCGTACACGCAGCCGGAGTCCAGCCCCACCGCATGCGGGTGCCGCTGGATGCCCCGCATGGCGTCATGGCCGAAGATGACCAGCTGCGGCCCCTGCCACAGGCTGGCCCAGGGCGCGCCCGCGTCCACGCGCTTCGACGGCGTCCCATCCGGCAGGATGCTGCGCAGGTTGAGCAGCTCGTCTTCCTTCTGCGCCTCCAGCGGCACGCCTGGCACCAACCCGCCGTGCACGGCGATCACGTTCAGCTCGGGGAAGAAGCGGTACAGCGGCTGGGAGTCCAGCCATGCCCAGTCCTCGGGCGTCAGGGTGTCCAGCACCTGCTGATGCTCGGGCTTCAGCTTCTTGCCGCGCGGCCCCCGGCCGGCGTGCCAGCGCAGCACGTGGGCGTCATGGTTGCCCCGCACCGCCAGGAAGCCCTTCTCACGCGCGCGGCGCACCACACCGGCGGAGTCCGGGCCCTTCGCCACCAGGTCCCCCACCAGCACCACGCGGTCGTCCGGCCGCCAGGCGCACTGCGTCAGCAGCGCGTCCAGTTCCTCCGCGCACCCGTGCACGTCTCCAATGAAGAGCGTTCGCATCCGCTCTCCCTTTAATGCGCTTTGCATCTATCCGGAAACCCTCTGTCGGGTGTCAGGCATTCAGGGGGCTCGCGCGGCGGGAATGTGTGTGGGCCTGGGCAGGCGTGCCCGCCAGGCATCCACTTCCTCCAGCGCCTCCTGCCCTGACGTCCCCAGCGTCACCAATGACTCACGGGCTTCCTCCGCCAACTGAAGCGCGCGAGGCCGGTCCCGCTTCGCGTCCCAGAGCGCTTGCGCCAGGAGGAATCGCGCGCGTGCCTGCTCGCTGGGCGCCTCCGGCGACCGGGCTCCGCTGGCCACCACCCGCTCCAGGAGCTCGGCGGCCTGAAGCGGCCGGTGCAGCGCCAGCAGCGTGCGGCCCAGGTCCATCAGCGTCCCCGTTCGGTAGCCATAGGCGTCGTCCTCGCGCGCGTCGAGGATGGCGCGGGCGCGCTCGAGGTAGGGCAGGGCTTCGGTGTAGCGCTGGTCCATCATCAAGAGTTTGCCCGTGGCCCGCAGCGTCTGGGCCACGTAGGGATGCTGGGCGCCCAGCCGCTGCTCCAGCGGCGCGAGCATGGTGTGGAAGCGGGTCAGGGCCTCTTCGGAGCGGCCGGCACGCGCCATCAACGAGGCCAGGTTGCCCGAAGTGATGAGCGCCCCCGCGCCGTCCGCGCCTTCGACCTTGAGCGCGATGTCCAGCGCGCGCTCCTGGAGCCGCAGCGCCTCATCGGAGCGGTTCATCCGCTGGAGGGCCGCGGCCAGGGGATTGATGGCGGAGGCGACGTCCGGGTGCTCGGGGCCGAGCGCGCGCTCGAAGACCTCCAGCGCGCCGCGGGCCAGGGCTTCCACCTGTTCGACGTCAGACCTGCGCCAGTGCGCATAGGCCAGCTCCAGTTGGGCACGTGCCACGTCCGGATGGCTGGGCCCCAGGGCCGCGCGGCGCGTGCTCAGTGCCTGTTCGAAGAGCCGCATCGCCTCGTCGGCGCGCAGTTGCGCCATGCGCGTGGCGCCCAGCTCGAGCCGGACGTCGGTGACCTCCAGGCTGTCAGGCCCATAGGTGGCTTCCAAGCGCGAGAGGGCGGACTCCTGCTGCTCGGCCGCCTCCGTGTAGCGCCCCTGCGCGAAGAGGAGCGCGCCGACCCGGGCCTGGAGCTGCGCGCGCAGCACGCCGTCACCGCCCAGCCGTTCAATGGCGGCCTCCGCGCGCTCACGCCACCGGTGTCCCAGGGCGTGCTGGTCCAGCACATAGCCGGAGGCATGCACCAGTCGCGTCCAGGCGCGCGCGGCTGCCACGTCGTTGCGCCCGGCCTCCGCGTTCCACACGGCGTCGAAGTAGGTGGTCTCCGCGTCGCGCGGCTGGCCTGTCTCCTCCCGCAGCTGTCCCATCAGCAGCAGGGCGTCCGCGCCGCCGTGGCGGTCATCCGCGTCCTTCGCCGCCTTCACCACGGGCTCCAGCAGCGCCACCGCCTCCGTGTACTTGCCCGCGGCCTTCAGGGCTCGCACCCGCACCAGCATCCGTGCGCGTTCAAGAGAGGCGCCGTTCGTGGGTTGGGGCTCACGCGCCGCCAGTGCCGCCAGGTCCGAGCACCTGCCCAGCGGCGGCAGGGCCTCCGCGGCGCGCGCGGCCAGCTCCACGGTGCCTGCGTCCGCCCGGGTGAAGAGCTGCGTGAGGGCGGCCACTTCCGCCAGCCGCCCATCCAGGCAGTGCATGCGCCGCGCGAGCACCTGCTCGGATTGCTCACCCCGCACGCGCGTGGCCTCGCAAGCGGAGGTTCGCATCGACGCCCACTCCGCGGTGTACGCATCCAGCGAGCGCCGCACGCGGAGCCATGCGGCGGGCGCGAAGGGCTTGCCTGTCGCGAGGAAGGCGGACTCGATGGTTTGCTGCGCTTCCGGCCCCCACACCGAGGCCATGGCCTCATCGGCGCGCTGGCATGCCCGTGCCCGGCTGGCGTGCACCGTGTGGGTGAGGCCCACCGCCAGCAGCAGCAGCGCCGCGCCGCCCACCGCGGGCAACCAGCGCTTCCAGCGCGAGGCCGGGTCGTGCTGAAGCGCGACCAGCAGGGCATTCAGGTCCGTGTACCGGTCCATGGCGCTGGCGGACAGCCCCGCAGCAGCACGCGCCGCAGCCAGGGCGGGACGTGTGTGCCCCGGGGCGCGGGCCGCACCTTGCCGGCGCGGACCTCGGTCAGCAGTTCGAGCGGGGTGGTGGCGGCGAAGGGGCGCTCGCCGTAGAGGGCCTCGTACAGCGTGACGCAGAAGGCGAACTGGTCGCTTCGGGCATCCGCGGGCGCGTGGGCCTCCATCTGCTCGGGGGCCATGTACGCGGGCGTGCCTCCCGCCAGGGGGACACGTCGTCCAATGGATTGGCGTTGCGCGCGAGCCCGAAGTCGGTGACGCGCACGCGGCCGTCCTGGCCCACCAGCAGGTTCTCCGGCTTGAAGTCCCCGTGGACCACACCCGCCGCGTGCGCCGCCGCGAGTCCCCGGCCCGCGTCCAGGAACAGCGCCAGCACCTGTCGCCACGTCCGGGGCGCGTCCTTCAGCCAGGGGCGCAACGTCCGCGCGTCCACCAGCTCCATGGTGAGGAACACCTGCGGCCCGAAGGTGCCCACGTCGTAGACGGGCACCACGTGCGGATGGGAGACGCGTGCCATGGCCTGTGCTTCGTGCAGCAGGTGCGCGCGGCCCTGCTCCGCCTCCAGGCCCAGGGCCGCGACGCGCAGCAGCTTGAGCGCCACGCGCCGGTCCAGCTCCGGGTCGTAGGCGCTGTAGACGACGCCCATGCCTCCGGAGGCCAGCCGCTCCAACACCAGGTAGCGGCCCACCGCGGTGCCTCGCTCCAGCGAGGGGCCTTTTCCCGAAGGCGGCCGGGCGTGCGTCAGCGCGGTGGTGGCCTCGGGCGGGTCGTCGTCGGGGGCCTGTGCCCGCAGGGCCTCGGCCACCATGCGGCGGCAGGCGGAGCAGGTGTCCAGGTGCGCATCCACCTCCGTCGCGCGCGCGGGAGGCAGGCCCCCCATCAGCAGCGCCACGAACGTGTTTTCATCCAGGCAGGCCATGGGACGCGCGCGTCAGTCGTTCATCCGCGAGCGCAGCAGGCGGCTGAGGCTCACGTCGAGCTGACTGGAGATGAGGCGCAGCACGCTGTCGAGCTGGGAGGACGTGAGGCGCAGGCGCTCGGTGAGCCGTTGCCGCGTCTGCTGGAGCAGGGTCTCCTGCGCGCCCAGCACCCAGCGCGCCGTGGTGGAGCGGTGCACGCCGTACAGCGCGGCGAGCTGGTCGATGCTCAGGCCGTCCAGGTACTTGAGGCGCAGCACGTTGCGCTGGCGCGGCTCCAGCGCGAGGAGCGCGGTGGAGAAGCAGTCGCTGAACTCGGCGCGGTACGTGCGCTTGAGGTAGGCCAGCTCGGGGTCGTCCTCGGGAGACACCAGCATCGACAGGTCGCCGTCGTCCGTGGAGGCCGCCGGTCCGCCGCGCTGCCGCTGCCAGTCCAGGGCGAGCCACAGCGCCGCCGCGCGCACCCAGCCACTCAGCGGACCTGTGCCCGGATAGGCCGCCAGCCGGGCCGGTGTCTCCGCGCTGCCCACGAGCATGCGCTGACGCAAGAGCTGGCGTACCTCGTCCAGGCCGGAGGGCGGCAGCTTCAGCCGGACCACCGCGAGGTTCACCTCCGGGAGGTAGCGCGCCTCGAACGCGGAGAGCGCCGTGGGCAGCCCGTCCGCCGCCGCGCGAGCGAGGTAGACGTCCGGCAGGCTCAGTGTCTCCACCGCAGTGCCGTCACCGGGGAGCAGCCGGGCGAGGTGGCTGACGAAGCGGCCTCCTTCCAGGTCCACCCCGGGCCAGGGCGCGCGCGCCATGTCCAGGGCCCGGGCCAGCCGTGCTTGGAGTGGGGCCAACGACTCCGGCGAAGACGCCTCCGCGCCACCGCGTGCCGCGATGAAGGCCTGGGCCAGGGATAAGTCCATGGGGGACACGCGCGAGTCGATGGCACCGCCTCCGAAAACCGCTCTGGGCGGTTCAACCGTCGGGGGCGACAATGCTTCCCCAGCGGCCCTTCCAGCAAGGAGGCGACGTGGACCCGGGGCGTTGCCACCGCCGTCCGCCTGCTCCGCGCGCGGGCGGGTGTGGCGTACGGGCCGCGCCTGGCGCATGGCCCGCGCATTGCTGGTATGGCTGCGAGCGTGGTGGAGGTGAACGTGGAGTCAATCGGCAGTGGCCCAGGAGACGCGGTCCATTCCTCGTGGCTGGAGTTGAGTGCGTCCGCTCTGCGGCACAACGTCGCCGTGTTCCGGGCCCTGGCGGGGCAGGGGCGCCTCGCGCCCTGGGGGTGGTGCTCAAGGGCAACGCGTATGGGCACGGGCTCGCGCAGGTGCTGCCCGTGGTCCACGGCGAGGTGGACCTCCTCTATGTCATTGCCCCGCAGGACGCGCTGAAGGTGCGGGAGTACGAGCGGGCACGGGGACTGGCGCCGCGGCAGGTGCTCGTCCTGGGCGCGGTGGCGCCGGATGAGGCGGTGGTGCTGGCGCGCGAGGGCGTGGACGCGGTGGTGGCGGACCGTGGCTGGGCGGACGCGGCGGCGGTGTTGCGCGCGGCGAAGCTGGAGCGTCCCCTGCGGGTCCACGTCCACCTCGACACCGGCCTGGGGCGCGAGGGCTTCACGCTGGAGGGGCTGCCCACGGAGTCTCGTTTCCTCTCGGAGTCCCGCGACGTGTTGGAGGTGGTGGGCGTGCTCAGCCACTTCGCCAACACGGAGGACGTGACGGAGCAGGGCTACGCGTTGGCGCAGGTGGACGCCTTCGAGAAGGGGCTGGCGTTCCTCTCCGAGCAACTGGCGCCGGCCCGGCCGCTGCAACGGCACATCGCCGCGAGCGCCGCGACGCTGGTGCTGCCCCGCGCCCGCTATGAGGCGCTGCGCGTGGGGATTTCGCTCTACGGGCTGTGGCCGTCGCCGGAGACGCGGCTGTCCGCGCGGCTGGTGCTGGGCGAGGTTCCGGTGCTCAAGCCGGTGCTGTCGTGGCGGTGCCGAAGCCAGGTGGTGAAGTGGCTGCCCGCGGGCAGCTACGTGGGCTACGGCTGCACGTACCGGTGTCCGGAGCCCACGCGCATCGCGGTGCTGCCGGTGGGGTACTACGACGGCTACCCGCGCCTCGTGTCGGGCAAGGCGCACGTGTTGGTGAATGGCCGCCGGTGTCCGGTGCTGGGGCGGGTGATGATGAATCACCTCATCGTGGACGTGACACGCGCCACGTCCGACGAGCGCCCCGTGACGGCCACCCTGATGGGCCGCGACGGCGAGGAGTCCGTGCCCGCCGAGTCACTGGCCGGCTGGGCCCAGACGATTCACTACGAGCTCGTCACCCGGCTGGGGGCGCACCTGAAGCGGACGGTGGTGGCGTAGTCCCGGCGGGCAGGGCGGCCTCTGGTGGCGGCTGCACCTTCCAGCGGCGGTGCAGCCACATCCACTGGTCCGGGTGCTTGCGGATGCAGCGCTCCAGCGCGGCCGTCACGCGCGCGGTGTGCTCCGTAATCGGGTCGGCGCACTCACCCGGCGCGGGCGGGAGGATGGGGCCTTCCACTTCCATGCGGAAGCGGGCGCCGCCTCGGCCGTTGCGTACGCCCATCACCACGAACACCGGGGCGTCCGTGCGCGCCGCCGCCACCGCCATGGCCGGCGTGGTGGAGGCCAGCTTGCCGAAGAAGGGCACGAAGGCCGCCCCCTTCGCCGGCAGCGCCTGGTCCAGCAGCATGAAGGGGGACTCGCCGCGATTCACCGCGTCGATGATTTCCTGGATGGCGCCTCGCGGATAGATGAGGCCCGCGCCGATTCTCACGCGGTTCTCCGCGATGCGCGTGTTGAGCGCGCCCTTCAGCGGACGCACCAGTGCATCGAGCGGGATGCCATGGCGGATGAGCATTTCCCCCAGCAGTTCCCAGTTGCCGAAGTGCGCCGTCACCAGCAGCGCGCCCTTGCCCGTGGCCACGCGCGCCTTCAGCGCCTGCCAGGCCGCATCGCCTTCCACGCCCTGCTCGGCCCAGTCCCGCGGCAGCCGGTCGCCGGAGGGCAGCGACTCCAGCACCACGCGCGACATGTTGATGTAGGCGCCGCGCGCAATCTCCCTGCGCTCCGCGTCACTCTTCTCCGGCATCGCCATGGCCAGGTTTTCCAACGCCACGCGACGACGGATACCCAGCCTGTATGCGAGGTTGCCCACGAAGCGAGCGAGCGCGTCGCGCGACTCCGGAGACAGCCACGTCAAGAACGCCCAGACAAAGCGCGTGAGGAATCCCACCACCCGTCCGGGTGGCGTGCCGACGATGCGGCGCAGGTGCTCTGACGGGAGCTTCTGCGTCACGGCGGGTGAGTCAGGGGGCGGGGATGCAGGCGCAATCTGGGACACGTGACGCACTCCACCTCGAAGTGGAGATGACGGCAAGGCCACACCTGCCTGTTGCGCGCTACCTTGCTCGCCCGGCATGGGACACACTGCGCGCCATGCCCAACCTGCTCCGTCCAGCGGCACTGGCCGCTGTCGCCCTCCTCAGCGCGTGCGGTGCCCGGCAGAACCCTCCCGCCACCGCTGAACCCCCTTCGGCCCAGGCGTCACGACAGGCCGTCTCCGCCACGCCGCCGTCACCGATGCTGCGCCTGCCCACGGATGTGCGCCCCACCGGCTACAAGGTGGCGCTCACGCTGGACCCGAAGGTGTCCTCGTTCCAGGGCGCGATGGACATCACGCTCGACGTGACGAAGCCCACGTCCGTGGTGTGGCTGCACGCCAAGCGCCTCAACGTGACGGGGGCCGTGTTCATCCAGAACGGTTCGGCCTTCATCGGGACGCCCGTGAAGGGCGAGGAGGACTTCCTCGGCTTCTCTGTGGCGAAGCCGCTGGCCGCCGGCGGGGCGAGGCTGGTCATCAACTATGAAGGCGTCGCGTCGGAGAAGGAGACGGACGGCGCCTTCCGCGTCAATGAAGGCGGGGACTGGTACATCTACACCCAGTTCGAGCCGGTGGACGCGCGCCGCGTGTTCCCCTCGTTCGATGAGCCCGGCTTCAAGGTGCCGTGGCAGCTCACCTTCCACGTGCCCGCGGGCGTCGTGGCCGTCACCAACACGCCGCAGGAGTCGGAGGAGGTGCGCCCGGACGGTGGCCGCACCTATCGCTTCGCGCGCACGCAGCCGCTGCCCAGCTACCTCATCGCCTTCGGCGTGGGGCCCTTCGACTTCCTCCCCGCCGCGGACGCGGGTCAGAAGAAGGTGAAGACGCGCATCATCACCCCGCGCGGTCGCACAGCGGAGGGCGCCTACGCCGCGCAGGTGACGCCGGAAATCCTCGCCGCGCTGGAGGACTACTTCGGCATCCCGTACCCGTACGAGAAGCTGGACGTGCTGGCGGTGCCGCTGCTGGGCGGCGCCATGGAGCACCCGGGCCTGGTGACGTTCAACTCGCGCCTCATCCTCGCGAAGCCGGAGGAAGACTCGCTGGGCCGCCAGCGTGCCTTCTCCGACACGCAGGTGCACGAGCTGGCGCACCAGTGGTTCGGCAACCTGGTCACCATGCAGTGGTGGGATGACCTGTGGCTCAACGAGGCCTTCGCCTCGTGGATGACCCCGCGCATCGTCGAGTCGTGGCGCCCTGCCTGGGACGCGCCCGTCGAGCGCGTGCACGACCGCGCCCGGGCCCTGGACGTGGACAGCCTCCTGTCGGCGCGCCGCATCCGCCAGCCCATCGAGAGCGCCAACGACATCCACAACGCCTTTGACGGCATCACCTACGGCAAGGGCGCCGCGGTGCTCAGCATGACGGAGGAGTGGCTGGGCCGGGAGGTCTTCCAGCGCGGCATCCAGCGCTACTTCCGCAAGCACGCGGGCGGAAACGCCACCGCGAAGGACTTCCTGGACGCCGTGTCCGCCGAGGCGGGCAAGGACGTGACGGGCATGCTGGGGACCTTCCTGGACCAGAGCGGGGCGCCGCTCGTCACCGCGTCGCTGGCGTGCGGCGCGGACGGCGCGAAGGTGGTGCTCACGCAGCAGCGCTACCTGCGGCTGGGGGCCACGTCGCCGGGCCCGCAGACGTGGAAGGTGCCGGTGTGCGTGGAGTACGCGGCGGGCGGCAAGGAGGCCCGGACCTGCACACTGCTGGAGGGCGAGCGCGCGGAGGTGGCCCTGAGCGAGGCGAAGACGTGCCCGGACTGGGTGTTCCCCAACGCGGAGGGGGCGGGCTACTTCCGGGTCCAACTGGATGGGGACGCGGCGGCGAAGCTGGCGAAGTCCGGGATGAAGCGACTGTCGCGCACCGAGCAGGTGACGTTCCTGACGGACGTGCGCGCGCTGGCCCTGGCCGGGACGATTCCCGCCGCCGAGGCCCTGGCCCTGACGAGCCGCCTGGCGAATGAGCCGGACCGCGTCGTCACCCTGGCCTCGCTGGACCTGCTGGAGCTGGTCAGCTCGCGGCTGCTTCCGGACGAGAAGCTGAAGGACCGGGCCCGCTTCCTGCGGGAGACGTATGGCCCCAGGGCGCGGCAGCTCGGCTTCGCCCCGCGCCAGGGCGAGAGCGAGGACACGCGCCTGCTCCGGCCCCGGTTGGTGCGGCTGGCGGGACGGGACGGCAGGGACCCGAAGCTGCTCGCGGAGGCGCGTGTCCTGGCGAACAAGTGGTTGAAGGACAAGCGCGCGGTGGCGCCGGAGATGGTGGACGTGGTGCTCGCCCTCGCCGCCACCGAGAACGACGCGGCCTTCCGGGAGCAGCTCGTCGTGGAGGTGCGCTCGGAGAAGGAGCGGCGCACGCGCCAGCACCTCATCGGCGCGCTGAGCAGCTTCACGGACCCGGAGCTGGTGAAGCAGAACCTGGCCCTGGTGTTCGAGAAGGGCTTGGACCCGCGTGAGACGATGTGGATGGCGTTCGCGGCCTCGCAGGGCCTGCGCACCCAGGACGTGGCCTTCGACTTCGTGAAGGAGAACTACGACCGGCTGGTGGGGGACTCACCCGAGGCGCTGCTGCCGCTCGATGCCGCCGGGCACATGGCCTACATCGGCAGCAACTTCTGCGATGCGGGCAAGCGTCAGCAGGTGGAGGACTTCTTCTCCGAGCGCAGCGCGAAGGCGCCGGGTGGCCCCCGGGTGCTGGCGCAGGTGCTGGAGCTCGTGGACCAGTGCATCGCGCTGAAGAAGACGCAGGCGGCCAGCGTCGAGTCCTTCCTCGCGAAGGGCACCCCACCGCGTCCGCCGCGGGCACCCGCGTCGCGGTAGTCGCGCGGACGGCCGGGCCCGGCATCCCGCATGGGGTATCCGGGCCCGGAGGTTCCGCCAGCCCTACTTCCGGCCGCGGGACATGAAGGACATGAAGGCTTCCTGCGCTTCGGTGGACTGGAGGCGCTGGATGAACTCGCCGCCCTCGCGGGCCAGCGTCTCGCGAATCTGGGCGCGCAGGGGCTCGCGAATCAGCCGCTTCGTCACGCGCACCGCCTCCGCCGGGCGGGAGGCCAGCGTGGCGGCGCGCTCGGTGGCCACCTGCTGGAGGCTGGCGTCCGGCACCACCTTGTTGATGATGCCCGCGCGCAGCGCCGTGGCCGCGTCGAAGGGCTCGCCGAAGAGCAGCAGCTCGCTGGCCAGCGCGAAGCCCGCCGTCCTGGGGATGAGCAGGCTGCTGGCGCCCTCCGCGCAGAGCCCCAACTGGACGAAGGGCATGTGGAAACGCGCGCGCTCGCTGGCCACCACGTAGTCACAGTGCAGCAGCATCGTCGTGCCAATGCCCACCGCCGGGCCGTCCACCGCCGCCAGAATCGGCTTGTCCGTGTCCACCAGCGCGCGGAGGAAGCGGAACACGGCGCTGTCCTCGCCCGCGGGCGGGTGCTCCATGAAGTCGCCAATGTCGTTGCCGGCGGTGAAGACGTTGCCCGCGCCGGTGAGCAGCACCGCGCGCACGTCGACGTTGCCCTCCGCGTCCTTCAGCGCGCGGGTGGCCGCTTCGTACATGGCATGCGTGAAGGCGTTCTTCTTCTCGGGCCGGTTGAAGGTGAGGGTGAGGACCCCCGAGTCGAGCTTCGTCAGCAGCGTGTCGGACATGGTGCCGGGGAGCCTAACCGACTCCGTGCGCACTGTTGCCGCCCATGCGCGTGGATGTTCCATGGCGGACCACGGTCCGGCTTGTTCATGGGGTTTTGCTGAAAAATAGTGGAGCGCGTGCAATCCTTCACGGGCATGTGCGGTGGGAGGCACCGCCGCTGATGGGGCATTGTGAGGTGATTCCCCTCGGGGGGCGCCGGTCGCGGCCTGCGCCGGAGCACGAGGCGGTTCACGGCTGCTTGGAGGGGGCCGAACTCAAGCGGAGCAGGGGGCTCTCGCGCCTCCATGTCAGTCCTTGCGACCATTCTCCCCGGAATAGAGGGGGAGGCAGGCGCCGTGTTTTTGGTAGACGTGCTGGAGGAGCACCTCGACGAGGCCAGATTTCGGTGGCTGCAGTGGGAGAGGGCGCTGGAGGCGGCTGACGTCACCGTCGAAGAGACGGCAACGGGCGAGGAGCGACTGCTGGCGCAGCACTTCCCCGGTCCGGTGCTGGTGGAGGCGTTGGAGTCCAGTCTCATGCGGCGCCGCCACGTGCTGGCCATCCGCACGGGTTTCCCACGAGAGGATTTACAAGAGCCTCTTCGTCCAGTCCCGTGGAGTGCTCAAGAAGGAGTTGCTCGAGCATCTGCGTTTCCGTTAGAAGATGAGGCGTTCGAAGTTGGCGATGGCGGCTGGCTGGAAACGCGGCCAAATCCGTGACACGGCGTCGATTCGCGATAGGCCACGAGAGGAGGGGGGCAGAGCGGAGTCGGGGCGCTGGGAAGTGGATTTGCTCGCTGGCGCGAATGACAGTCACATCGCCACGCTTTTTGAGCGACACTCTTGCTTCGCGATGCGTGTGAAGGTTGCCGGCAAGGATGGCGCCAGCATCGTCCGCTCTCTGCCGCAGGCAGTTCTCAAGTTGCCCTGGGAGTTGCGGCACTTTCTGACCTGGGACAGCGGAACGGAACTGTCGAAGCGCCGAGCGCTCGCGATGGCGACCGGCTTCTCTATTTGCTTCTGAGGGCCACGGAATCCCTGGCGGCGTGGGACGAACGAAAACACCAACCGGATCCTTCGACAGCACTTCCCTGGTGGAGCGCACGTCTAGACGTTCACTCAGAGGTCGTTGGGTGCGGTGTCGCTCATCCTGAATCGGCGCCCCCGGAAGGCATTGGAGTGCGAGTCCCCATCAGTCAAGCTGCAGCAGGTGTTGCTTTGAGCGATTGGGTGCACCATTTGGACGTAATTTCCTACGCGCATCAGGCATGAGGGCGGAGCTTGCGGCTTGTCACGCGCATCGCTCGATCGTCATGATGCGATTTCGATGCGTCTGTGATGCAGTGATTGAGTGGTTGATAGGCGATTCTGGTTTCGTCTATGGTTAGCCGCTCGCTGGCGCTCCGTGTTAGCGATGCTTGGCATTCCGTCTGTCGTAGGCGGCTCGTGTCGCGGGTGCCATTGTTTGGCTTGTTTTTACAGTAGGTCGGGGTTTTTTCGCCATGATTGACATTTCAGCCTGCTCGCGCAGGCGGACTTCGCTACGCCTGCTCCTCTCCACCACTGCCATGTTGGCGGGCTGCAGCGCCTCCGAGCCCGCCGTTTCCACGACTATCGACTCCGAAGCCGAGGCGGAGAGTCGTTGGGTCCCCACCGATGCTCCCGAGGGAGTCACCTACCTGCGCATCGGAACGAACTCCGCTCCAACTGAACTGAAGTACGCGACGGTTGATGGTCTCGCCGTCTTCCAGGGAGACATCATCCTGGGCGCGGTCTCCGAACTCCCAAAAAGTCCGGCGGAGGTGACCGCTCAGGGCGTGGCCATCACCGGTGTCGGCTACCGCTGGCCCAGCGCACTGGTGCCATTCACCATCGACGCGGGCCTGACGGATCAGGCCCGGGTGACCACCGCCATTCGACACTGGCAGGAACGGACCAACGTCCGGTTCATCCTGCGGGATGCGAGCAATGCGGCGCTCTTCCCGGACTTCGTCACGTTCCAGCCCGGCACTGGATGCAGTGCCCACGTTGGGAGGCAGGGAGGACAGCAGTTCGTTACCCTGGCGGCAGGTTGCAGCACTGGAAACACGATTCACGAGATTGGCCATGCCCTCGGCTTTTGGCACGAGCAAAGCCGCGAGGACCGCAACAGCTTCGTGACCATCAATCTGAGCAACGTCGAAGTGGGGTTGGAGCACAACTTCGGTCAGCACATCTCTGATGGCGATGACGTGGGGGACTATGACTACGGCTCCATCATGCATTACGGCACCCACGCTTTCTCTCGCAATGGCCTGCCGACCATCCAGGTGCTGACCCCCGGAGTTACCATCGGGCAACGTAGTGGCTTGAGCGATGGGGACATTGCCGCTGCCCAGTTGCTGTACCCGGTTCCTACATATGCCGTGGGCAATCGCTTCTTCACGATGGACTATGACGGGGATGGGGATGACGACCTCGTCATCCGTGGCCCGGGCGGCGAGTTCTTTGCTTACGTCGCCAACGCGGGCACCTTCACCCGCGCGCTCGGAGATCTCATGACGACGAACCTGTCGGACCGTCATGGCTGGAACGAGGAGCACCGTTTCTTCGTCGCGGACTACGACGGGGACGGCGACGACGATCTCATCCTCCGCAATGCTGGTGGAGAGTTCTCCGCCCTGCGCTCCGAGCGCACCCACTTCGTCAGCGCGGGCCCCCTCCTGACGGGCACGACCTACTCGGACGCCAACGGTTGGAGCACGGGCAACCGTTTCTGGGTCATGGATTACGATGGGGACGGCGACGACGACCTCGTGGCGCGCCACCCGAGTGGGGAGTTCGTGGGACTTCGCTCGAACGGCACTACGCTCACGAGCGTCCCCGCCCTCTCAATCACCATGCTTTCTGATGCCAATGACTGGAACAGCGGGCTGCGCTTCTTCGTGGCCGACTACGACGGTGACGGAAAGGATGACCTCATCACCCGGAACGCTGGCGGTGACTTCAACGCGCTGCGCTCGAACGGCACGCAGCTGGTTTGGATGTCGTTGCTGTACGGGAACACCGTGTTCTCGGACGCAAATGGATGGGTACCCGGCAACCGCATCTATGCCGCGGACTACGATGGGGACGGCGACGACGACCTCGTGTTGAGGCTCGCCGGTGGTGGGTTCCTCGCGCTGAACTCCAGCGCGGGTGCTTTGTCCCTGGTGACCCTGCTCTCCACCAGCTACATGTCGGACGTGGATAACTGGAACGACGCCAATCGCTTCTTCGTCGCGGACGTGGATGGCGATGGCGACGATGACCTCGTTGCTCGCGACTCCGCCGGCGCTTTCCATCTCGTGCGCTCCTCGGCCTCGGGACTGACGCTCCCTGGCATCGTCGCGAACACGACGTTCCGCGACCCCTGATGTCACACGCGCCGGCCCGGCGCAGCTCCGGGTCGGCGCTGTCTCATGCTCCCTTTCCCAAAACAAAGGGACGCGGTCGGCCTCGCGCGGGAGCCTGTCGGCGCTGCGCCTCCATTGGAGCGGCCCATGACAACGGCCTCGGGCGGCAAGGGACTTCGCTCGTGCGTCTTGTGTCCCGGCTGACCGCCAGGACGGCGCCCCATCGGCTTTTTGGCGGGCGCGGGGTGCCAGGGCTGAGGTATCCCCCATCTGAATTAGATGTAGCCGAAGGCTTGCTGAAAGACGGCGTGTTCGCGCAGCAGTTGGTTGAAGCGCTCCACCAGCGGCAACAGGCGCGCGTCGCTCATCCTCGGCATAGCCATGAAGTAGTAGGCGCCCTGGGTGAAGAGAGAGTGGGTGCGCTTCTTGGCTGTGTTCGCCTTCAGTTGCTTGTCGTAGCCGAGCGACTCCCCGGCGGCGCCCAGCAGCGTCAGCAGCGCCTGGGCGAGGGCGGAGATGAGCAGCAGCTTGTCACGCCGCTCGGGCGTGCTGACGCGCACCTCCTTCAGTCCCATGCCGAACTTCAAGTCTTTCACGTCGCGAAACGTCTCCTCCGTCGTGAAGCGGCGGCCGTACGCGTCCATGACTTCCTGGGCGGTGCCCTCCTCGAAGCTTGTCGCCAGGCACCACGCCTCCTTCATACCCTTGCGCTGCACGCACACCACCGCATTCACCGGCCTCTTTGCCGCTGTCACCAGTGCGCCCCTCAGCATCTTCGCCCGCCCACCCGCCGGTACCCACTCACGCGGCAGCTTCGACTCGCCGCCTTCCGCCGTGACGCGTACGTCCGAGCGGAAGCGCACGATGTAGTGGAAGCCCAACTTGTCGAGCAGGGCATACAACTCGATGTCGGCGAAGCCCCGGTCCGTCAGAATGGTTACCTGTACCTTGGGGCCAATCCACGCGCGCAGCCGCTCGAGCATCAGGTCCTCGGCCAACTGTCGGTTCCCCTTGGCGGCGGACTTCACCAGCGTCGTCCACATGAGGGGCGTGGAGCGGCCGTGCCGGGTGACGAGGCTGGCCACCAGTGTCTCCTGGTCGTCCGCCTCGAAGTCCGTCCAGTCCAGCGCGATGACGGCCTCCTGGCGCTCGGCCAGGACGAAGCGCACCCAGGAGGGGAAGAGTTTCTCGAACTCGACACCCCCCGTTGGAGAGCAGCCGGTCCACCTGCTTCACGGCGTGCTTGGGACTGATGTCTTCGCCGCGCGCCCACGCCATAGCCTTGCCGATGGCGGCGACGGAAAGGGACGTGGCCTGCACCGCACCCAGCGTCGCGTGCACGAGGGAGACGATGCGCTTGACGTGCAGGTCCTCCTCGAACGCCTCGGTGAGAAACCCTCGGACCTGCTCCTCGTCGATTGAGTGCGCCATTGGGGCGCAATTTCATACGCGCATCAAAACCGAGGGCGGGGCTTGCGGTTCGTCACGCGCGCCGCTCGATCGTCATGATGCGAGTTTTGACGCACCCATGATGCCGCGATTGCGTTGTTGGTAGGTAAGCCCGGTTCCGCCTATAGTCGATTGATTGCCGGCGCTCCATGCCGGTGATGTCCGAAAATCTGTCTGTCGTAGGCGGCTCGCATTTTCGGGTGTCCTTGTTTGGTTTGCATTTACAGTGAGTTGGGGTTTTTTCGTCATGATTGATATTTCAGCCTGCGCGCGCAGACGGACTTCGCTCCGCCTGCTCCTCTCCACGACTGCCCTATTGACGGGCTGCAGCGCCTCCGAGCCCGCCGTCCCCGCGATTATCGGCTCCGAATCCGAGGCGGAGAGTCGTTGGGTCCCTACCGATGCTCCCAAGGGCGTCACCTATCTGCGCATTGGAACGAACTCCGCTCCAACCGAACTGAAGTACGCGACGGTTGATGGTCTCGCCGTCTTCCAAGGGGACATCATTCTGGGCGCGGTCTCCGAGCTGCCCAAGAGCCCAGCGGAGGTGACCGCCCAGGGCGTGGCCATCACCGGTGCTGGCTACCGCTGGCCTGGCGCGCTGGTGCCATTCACCATCGACGCGGGCCTGACGAATCAGGCCCGGGTGACCACCGCCATCCGGCATTGGCAGGAACGGACCAACGTCCGGTTCATCCTGCGGGATGCCAGCAATGCGGCGCTCTTCCCGGACTTCGTCACGTTCCAGCCTCACGCCACCGCATGCAACTCTCCCGTCGGTAAGCGGGGAGGACAGCAGTTCATCAACCTAACGGTCGGGTGCACCACGGGGAATGCGATTCACGAGATTGGCCATGCCCTCGGCTTCTGGCATGAGCACAGCCGCGAGGACCGCAACAGCTTCGTGACCATCAATCTGAGCAACGTCAGAGTGGGGCTGGAGTACGCCTTCGATCAGCACATCGCTGATGGCGATGACGTGGGGGCTTACGATTACGGCTCCATCATGCATTACGGCACCCACGATTTCTCCCGCAATGACCTGCCGACCATCACTGTGCTGACCCCCGGAGCGATCATCGGGCAACGTATTGGCCTGAGCGACGGGGACATCGCGGCTACCCATCAGATGTACCCGGTTCCTGCATATCCCATGGGCAATCGCTTCTTCACGATGGACTATGACGGGGATGGGGACGACGACCTCGTTATCCGTGGCCCGGGCGGCGAGTTCTTCGCCTACGTCGCCAACGCGGGAACCTTCACCCGCGCGCTCGGAGATCTCATGACGACGGCCCTGTCGGACCGTCATGGCTGGAACGAGGAGCACCGCTTCTTTGTCGCGGACTACGACGGGGATGGCGACGACGACCTCGTCATCCGAAACGCTGCTGGAGAGTTCTCCGCCCTACGCTCCGAGCGCACCCACTTTGTCAACGCGGGTCCCCTCCTGACGGGCACGACCTACTCGGACGCCAACGGCTGGGGTACGGGCAACCGTTTCTGGGTCATGGATTACGACGAGGACGGCGACGACGACCTCGTGGCGCGCCACCCGAGTGGGGAGTTCGTGGGACTTCGCTCGAACGGCACCACGCTCACGAGCGTCCCCGCCCTCGCAACCACCATGCTTTCTGATGCCAACAACTGGAACAGCGGGCTGCGCTTCTTCGTGGCCGACTACGACGGTGACGGAAAGGATGACCTCATCACCCGGAACGGTGGCGGTGACTTCAATGCGCTGCGCTCGAACGGAACGCAGTTGGTCTGGATGCCGTTGCTTTACGGGAGCACCACGTTCTCGGACGCAAACGGATGGGGGCTCGGCAACCGCATCTTTGCCGCCGACTACGATGGGGACGGCGACGACGACCTCGTGTTGAGGTTCGCTGGTGGTGGGCTCGGCGCGCTGAACGCCAACGCGGGTGCTTTGTCCCTGGTGACTCTGCTCTCCAGCAGCTACTTGACGGACGCGGACGCCTGGAACGACGCCAACCGCTTCTTCGTCGCGGACGTGGACGGCGATGGCGACGATGACCTCATCGCTCGTGACGCCGATGGCGCCTTCCATCTCGTGCGCTCCTCGGCCTCGGGACTGACGCTCCCCGGCATCGTCGCGAACACGACGTTCCGCGACCCCTGATGTCACACGCGCCGGCCCGGCGCAGCTCCGGGCCGGCGCGGTCTCACGCTCTCTTTCCCAAAACAAAGGGATGCGGTTGGCCTCACGAGGGAGCCCGTCAGCTCTGCTCCTCTATTGGCGCGGCCCATGACAACGGCTTCGGGCGGCAAGAGACTTCGCTCGTGCTTCTTGTGTCCCGGCTGACCGCCAGGACGGCGCCCCGTCGGCTTTTTCGGCGGGCGCGGGGTGCTAGGGGCATCCGAGGAGCCGGTGTCTCGTCCTTTGTGAAAGTCAGTGCAGTGGATGCCGACGTCGAGCCCTCGAAGAAACCTCCGCTTCAGGTACTGCTCCGTCTCCTCCACTCCCGGATTCATCGCGTCAGGCAAGAGACGCGCTACAACGGACCGACGCACGGTCGTATCCCAGAGGTGGCAGCCCGCCCCGTCTCGGTGTCCGTGACGCCTTTCACCCTCCGGGCCAGGTGTGCTCGGAAGTGTCCGCTGGCTGTCAGGGCCGCAGGGCCCGGGCCACCAGGGGCGCGAGCGTCACCACCTGGTGTTGGAACGGCAGCCCCAGGACAGGCTCCACGCTGTCAGTGCTCACCAGCCGGGTGAGCGGCAAGGTGCGCAGGCGCTCCACGGCGGGGCCCACCAGCAGGGCGTGGGTCGTCGCCACCGTGAAGTCCTCCACGCAGCCCGCGGCGCGCAGGGTGCCCGCAGCGGCGGCCAGGGTGCCACCGGTGGACACCATGTCATCCACCAGAATCGGGCGGCGTCCCCGCACCTCGCCCATCAGCCCGCTGGCGTGGACCTCGTCCCCGCTCAGCCGCACCTTGTGAATCACCGCCCACGGCCGGTCCAGCAGCCGCGCCAGGGCCTCCGCGCGCTTCACCGCGCCCAGGTCCGGCGCCACCACCACGGAGGTGTCGGTGACGTGCTCGCGCAGCGCGTCCGCCAGCAGCGGCAGCGCGGTGAGGTGCTCCAGCGGCGCGCCGAAGCAGCCTTCCAGCGCGGGGCTGTGCAGGTCCACCACCAGCACGCGCGCGAAGCGGCCCTGTGACAGCAGGTCTGCCACCAGCCGGCCGCCCAGGGGCTCCCCTGGCCGGCGCGCCGGTCCTGTCGTGCGTAGCCCAGGTAGGGCACCACGGCTTCCAGGCGGGCGGCCCCCATGCGCCAGCACGCGTCCGCCATCAGCAGCAGCTCCAGCAGGTGCTCGCCCGCGGGGGCGTCGTGGACTGCACCAGGATGACGGTGCGGCCTCGCACCTGCTCGGGCACCTCGACGTGCATTTCCCCGTCGGGGAAACGTTCGAAGTGGCAGTCAGCGGGCGCGACGCCCAGGGCTTGCCCGAGCGCGCGTCCCAGGTGGGGGCTCGCCGTGCCAACAAGGAGGACAGGGTCCATGGGCCGCACCCTAGCGCGCCTGCCGGTCGGACGGCGCGTCCTCGGCGGTCCCCCGCGAGCATCCCTCCGGGACGGCCCCCGCATGGCCCTCCGCCGCCAGCCGCGCGCCCCGTGACTTCCTTGAGGGGAGGAGGAAGGACGCAATGCGCTTTCGGGACCGAGCAGATGCGGGCCGCCGGCTGGCGGCGCGGCTGTTGCCCTACCGGGGTGGCGAGGTGCGTGTGCTGGGCCTGGCGCGAGGCGGGCTCCGCGTGGCGTACGAGGTGGCCCACGCGTTGGAGGCGCCACTGGACGTCTGGGTCTCCCGCCGGATTGACGTGCCGGGCCGGATGACGGTGCTGGGCGCGGTGTCGGAAGGGGGCGGCATCTACCTGGACCAGGACGCGCTGCGGGGCCTGGGCCTGCCGGAGGTGGAGGCCCGGAGCCTGGCGCGGGCGGAGGCTTCGGAAGTGGACAGTCAGGTCCAGCGGTTGCGGGGCACCTCGGAGCCCGCGATGGGTGGTTTCACGGTGCTGCTGGTGGATGACGGGCTGGTGTCGGGCGCCACGGCCATGGCCGCGCTCCAGGTGCTGCGGCGGCAACACCCGGCCCGGTTGGTGCTGGGCGTCCCCGTGGGGACCCCGCATGGGCTGGCCCGGGTGCGCCCGGAAGCGGACGCGGTGCATTGCGTGGAGGTGCTGCCCGCGATGCGCGACGTGTCGGAGGCCTATGACGATTACCGGCCGTTGCCGGACGTGGAGCTGCGGCAGTTGCTCGTGCGCGCCCGGGAGCCCGTGCAGCCGCGCGAGGTCCTCGAGTCCACGGACCTGGGCGGCTTCTGGATGTGACGAGAGACCAAGGAGGCACGGACGACATGTGGCAGGAAGGAAATACGGACCCGGACGTCCGGGAGGTGCAGGTTCAGGTGGGCGACGTGGTGCTGGGCGGCAGCCTTGGCATCCCGGACGGCGCGCGAGGTCTGGTCATCTTCGCCCATGGCAGCGGCAGCAGTCGCTTCAGTCCCCGCAACCGCGCGGTGGCGCGTGCGCTGCGCGCGCAGGGGCTGGCCACGCTGCTGTTCGACCTGTTGAGCGAAGCGGAGGAGGTGGAGGACGCGCGCACCGGGGAGCTGCGCTTCGACATCCCGTTCCTCGCCCGGCGGTTGGCGGCGGTGACGGAATGGGCGCAGCGGCAGCCGGCGCTGGCCGTGCTGCGCATGGGCTACTTCGGCTCCAGCACCGGCGCCGCGGCGGCGCTCGTCGCGGCGGCCCTGCATCCGGACCTCATCCACGCCGTGGTGTCGCGTGGCGGGCGGCCCGACCTGGCCGGACCGGTGTTGCCCCGCGTGCAGGCGCCCACGCTGCTGCTCGTCGGCGGGCAGGACGTGGGCGTGCTGGAGCTGAACGAGGCGTCACTCGCGCGGATGGAGGGCCTGAAGGGCATCCAAATCATCCCAGGAGCCACGCACCTCTTCGAGGAGCCCGGCGCGCTGGAGCAGGTGGCCCGCCAGGCGGCCGCGTGGTTCCTCCGCTTCCTCGGCGGAGTCGGCGCGGAGGCGCGTACGTGAATCTGGCGTCGGGACACACCAACGAAGGAGGCGTCATGGAGACGGGGCAGGCGTCGGCGGCGCGCGAGGCGATGCCTCGGTGGGAGCACCTCACCCGCGGCTCGGAGCGCGTGGTGCGGGGGCGGGGGCGCTCGCTGGAGGAGTCCTTCGAGCAGGCCGCGGTGGCGCTGTGCGCGCTGGTCGTGGACCCCGCGTCGGTGGAGGTGCGCGAGGAGGTGGAGCTGGTGTGCGAGGCGACGGCGCCGGAGCGGCTGCTGGCGGACTGGCTGCGCGCCATCGTCCACAAGATGGCGGCGCGCCGCCTGTGCTTCCGGTGCTTCGCGGTGCGCATGGACGGCACGCGCCTCTTCGGCCACGCCTTCGGTGAGCCGTTGGACCGGGAGCGCCACCCCTTTGCGCGAGACGTGCGGGGCGTGTCGCTGGTGGACACGCGGGTGTCCCAGGGCGCGGATGGCCTGTGGACGGCTGAGTGCGAAGTGGAGTTGTGACGCATGGGCGCACGGGACGTGGTGCTGCGAGGCGCGGAGGGCTCGGTGGTGACGGCGCGGCTGGACCTGCCACCCGGCAGGCCCGTGGCCAGCGCGGTGCGGGTGGGGTGCTTCGCGTGCCTGGGGCCATCACCGGCACCCTCCCGGCTGGCCCATTCGCTGGTGGCCCGCGGCTTCGCGGTGCTGTCGCTGGACTTCACCGCGCCGGCGGCTGCTGGGACGCGGCCGGACACGGTGCCCTCGGTGGAGGCGGTGGAGGCCGCGGCGGCGTGGCTTCGGGATCGCTACCCGCCGGTGCGCCTGCTGGTGGGGCACAGCCTGGGCGGCACGGCGGCGGTCGCTGCGCTGCCCAGGCTTTCGGAGGTGGCCGCGCTGGCGCTGGTGAATGCGCCGGTGGGCGGTGGACCGTTGCTCGAACGGCTGTCTTCCACCGCGCGGGAGGCGGGTGAGGGCGAGCTCGACTTCGGGCCGGGCCGTCTGCGCCTCACGCGCCGCTTCCTCCAGGACATCGACGAGGCGCACCTGCGGCGGGCGCTGAACGCCTTTCCGGGCGAGCTGCTGGTGCTGCAGGCGCCGGCGGACCGGTACGTGCCGCTCGAACACGCCCGGCGGTGGATGGCCATGGCCCGCCGCCCGGCCAGCCTGATGCTGCTGGAGGGCGCGGACCACTTCCTGTCCCACGACGCGGACGCGGGTCACGCTGCCGACGTGCTGGGGGTGTGGGCCGCGCGGCAGGTGACACCGGTGCGGGAGCGTGAGGCGCCCCTGCCCCCGGGCGTGGTGGAGGTCCACGAGGCGGGTGAGGGCCGCTTCGCCCAGGACATCCGCGTGGGGGCGCACCGGCTGCGCTCGGATGAGCCGCTGTCGGTGGGCGGCGAGGACACCGGCCCCACGCCCTACGGACTGCTGACGGCCGCGCTGGGGGCGTGTACCGCGATGACGCTGCGACTCTACGCGGCGCGCAAGGGCTGGCCGCTGGAGCATGTCCACGTGCGGCTGAGCCACGAGAAGGTGCACGTGAAGGCGTGCGAGGAGTGCGAGACGAAGGACGGGAAGATGGACCGGCTGCAACGAACGGTGAAGCTGGAGGGCCCGCTGACGGACGCGCAGCGCGCGGCGCTGGTGGCCATCGCGGACCGCTGCCCGGTGCACCGGACGCTGGCTTCGGATGTGGATGTCCACACGGACGTGGAGCAATGAGCACCCCGGGCACACGCGCGGGCTGGTAGGGTCCGCCGCATGATTTCGAGTGAGCAGCGCTTCGTGTGGCTGGACCTGGAGATGACCGGGCTGGACCCGGAGACGTGTTCCATCATCGAGGTGGGCGTCATCATCACCGGTCCGGATTTGCGGCCCCTCGCGGAGATTGAGCGCGTCATCTGGCAGCCGGAGGAGGTGCTCCTGCGCATGGAGCCCGTCGTCCGGGAGATGCACACCCGCAACGGGCTCCTGGAGAAGGTGCGTGCCTCCAACACCTCGCTGCGCGTGGCGGAGCGGGATGTCATGGCGCTCGTCACCGAGCACTGCGCCCTGGGCGAGGGCATCCTCGCCGGCAACTCCATCCACACCGACCGGCGCTTCCTCATCCGCTACATGCCGCTGCTGGAGCGCTACCTGCACTACCGCATGGTGGACGTGACGAGCCTCAAGGTGTTGACGCGCGCCTGGTATCCGAACCTGGTGGAGCCGCGCAAGGCGCCCAGCGGGCACACCGCCCTGGCGGACGTGCGCGCCAGCATCTCGGAGCTGCAGTACTACCGCGACACCCTCTTCCGCGGGACGCCGGCCTAGGCGCTGGGCTGGGGCTCGACGAGCAGCTCGGCGATGGTGTCGAGCAGCACGTCCAGCTCGAAGGGCTTGGCGAGGAAGCGCGCGCTGGAGCGGCGCTCCTCTTCGGAGATGCGGCCGGCGCTCATCACCACCACGGGGATGCCTCGCAGGCCGTCGTCCTCGCGCATGCGGCGCAGCATCTCCCGGCCGTCCATGACGGGCATCATCAAGTCCAGCAGCACCAGGTCCGGCTTCGCGTCCGCCATGCGGTGCAGACCTTCGGCGCCGTTGAAGGCGGTGTCGACGTCGTAGCCCTCCACGGACAGGATGTCCTGGAGCGCCTCGACGATGGCCAGCTCGTCGTCCACGATGAGAAGCCGCTTCATACGCCACGCCCCCCACGCCGGGACGGCTTGCCGCGCCGGACCGGTTTGCTCCCTGTCTTGCGTTTCGGCTTCCGCGGGGGCGCCGCGTGGGACGGGGGCTGCCCGCTGAAGAGGGCCTCCGCGCTCTCGCTGTCCGCCGCGACTTCGATGCCCCGAGGCGTCATGGAGAACAGGCGCTGGGCCGTGTCGTGGTCGCTCTCCCGCGCCTTCAGCACGGAGAGCACGCGGTAGTTCCGCGAGCGCAGCGCCACCATCCGCAGCACCAGGACGTTGTCGACGAGCGCCTCCACGTCCAGCCGCGCGTCCGCCTCCGGTGCGACGAGCGCGCGCGTCTGCTGGAGGACCAGCGGGGTGACGCCCAGGTTGAGCAGTTCGTGCATGAGGGCGGCGAGGAAGCGGGGCGTGCGCTCGGAGTCCGTGAGTTCCTGACAGAAGGACTCCAGTCCGTCCAGCACCAGCCGCTGGATGCCGTGTCGTTTCACCCACCCGAACAGCTCCTCGGCCAGCGCGTCCGGCTGCGTCTCCGCCGCCACGCGCGACTCCAGGTGGACCCGGCCCGCTTCCACGTGTGCGCCCAAGCCCAGCCCCAGCCGCTCCGCCTTGTTGACCAGCCGGGCCGGCGGCTCCACGAAGCCGAGGTACAGCCCGGGCTCTTGTCGGCGCGCGCCCTCCGCCAGGAAGTGCAGCCCCAGCTGCGTCTTGCCGCAGCCGGGCGGGCCCGCCACCAGCGTGGACGAATCCCGCACCAGGCCGCCGGAGAGCATCTCGTCCAGCGCGGGGATGCCGAAGGCGAGCCGCGCGTCCGTCGAGGGCATGCGCGTGGGCAGCCGCGTGTGGAGGGCTTCGATGCGGGGATGGATGGACAGGCCGTTGTCGGAAATCTCGAAGCCGTGACGGCCGGGGACCTGGGGGCCGCCGCGGAACTTCGTCACCTCGGCCAGGCGCACCGACTTCACGCCCACGCGCTCCTGGGCCAGGGCGACGACGCCGTCCACCATGGCGTAGCGTGGGTCGGACGGGTCGCCGCGCTGCCCGGTGAGCAGCAGCGTGGTGCAGCCCGCGAGCGCGTTGTGGACGCAGAGGCCGTGGAGGAACTCCCGGAAGCTCAGCGGGTCCTCGGAGCGCTCCTCCATGGCGACCAGGCCGTCCACCACCAGCACCGTGGCGCCATGCTCGCGCACCGCGCGGAAGATGAGCTTGCTGAGGCCCGCCAGCCCTTCCGCCTTGAGCGCGGCGGAGCCGCTTTCGTAGCTCAGCGCGCGGCCGACCTCCTCCGCGTGGAAGAAGCGCATGCTCCGCAAGTGCAGCATCATCCGCGTGTGGGATTCCCCCAGCACCGTGAGGTAGATGGCACGGCCACCCTGGGCCACGGTGGCGAAGCAGAACTGGTTGCCGAGGATGGTCTTCCCCGTCCCCGGCGCCCCCGTGATGATGTACGTGCCTCCGCGAAGAAAGCCGCCGCGCAGGAGCGCGTCCAGCCCTGGCACGCCGCTGGGAACCCGCGCGTCGGGTTCGTCCGGCCGCTCAGAGGTGTCCGTCACACGATGCTCCTTCCGTCCTGGGCGCGAACCCTAGGCCAGCAAGGTGCCCACGCCATGCAATTGCGCGGCGTCTGTTCGGAACCGTGCGGTGGATGCGCGGCTCATCGCGTGCCAGGTGGCACCAGTGCTGCCCGGAGGAGGTGCTTCTGCACCTTGCCCAACGCATTGCGCGGCAGCGCATCCGTGAAGACGACCTGGCGCGGCTTCTTGAAGCTGGCGAGCCGGTCCTTGCACCAGTCCACCAGGGCCTGGGACTCCGGCGGGGTCGCCCCGGCGTGAGGCACCACCACGGCCACCACCTGCTCGCCCAGGTCCGCGTCCGGCAGGCCCAGCACTGCGGCTTCCGCGACGCCCGGGTGCATGGCGAGCACCTCCTCCACCTCGCGCGGGTACACGTTGAAGCCGCCGCTGATGATGAGCTCGCGTGCCCGCCCGGTGATGCGCAGGTAGCCGTCCGCGTCCACATCCCCCAGGTCGCCCGTGCGGAACCACCCGTCCGCGTCGAAGGACTCGGCGGTGGCGTCCTGGCGGCGCCAGTACCCGGCGAAGACGTGAGGCCCCCGCACCTCGATTTCGCCCGTCTCGCCGCGCGGCAGCGGCTGGCGCGTGCGCACGTCCACCACGCGGGCCTCCTGGCCGGGGTAGGGGAAGCCCACCGTGCCGGGGCGACGCTCGCCCTCGTAGGGGTTGGTGGTGTTCATGAGGGTCTCCGTCATCCCGTAGCGCTCCAGGATGCGGGCGCCCAGCTCCGCTTCGATGTCCGCGAAGAGCTGGGGACTGAGCGGCGCCGAGCCGGACACCCACAGGCGCAGCGCGCGCGGCTTCACGCGTGACGCGCGGGCCTCCTCCAGCAGGCGGCTGTACATGGTGGGCACGCCGAAGAACATCGTGAGCGAGGCGTCATCGCGCAGCGCGGTCAGGGACTCGGCGGCGTTGAAGCGGCGGCGCAGGTCCACGCTGGCGCCGGTGAACAGCGTGCCGTGCAGACCCACCATCAGGCCGTGGGTGTGGAACAGCGGCAGGGTGAGCAGCAGCCGGTCCTGCTCCGTCCACCGCCACGCCTCGGTGACGGCCCGCACGTTGGCCCGCAGGTTGCGGTGCAGCAGCATGGCGCCCTTGGAGCGGCCGGTGGTGCCAGAGGTGTAGCCCAGCACCGCCAGGTCCTCCGGACGCGGCATCACCAGCGGCGCGGTGGCGGAGGTGCCCTCCGCGAGCAGCGTGTCGAAGGGGACCTCCGTGAGCGACTCGGGCAGCGCGGTGGTGGGGCGCTCCACGGTGATGAGCCACTGGAGCGAGGGCAGCTGGGCCCGCAGCGGCACCAGCTCCGCGGCGCCCGCCGCGCCGGTGACGCAGCCGCAGACCTCCGCGTCGGACAGGATGTGGGCCAGCTCCACCTGCCGGTAGGCGGTGTTGACCAGCACCACCACGCCGCCCGCGGCCTGCACGCCCAGGTAGGCGATGGCGAAGCGGGCGCTGTTCTCCAGGAAGAGCGCCACCCGCTCCCCCGGCTGGAGCCCGCGCTGCTTGAGGCTCCGGGCGAAGGCCGTGACGTGCGTGGCGAACTGTCCGTAGGTGAAGCGCTCCTGCTCGAACGTCAGCAGGGGCCGCTCAGGCGCGCGGTGTGCATGGTCCAGGAACACTTCGAGAAGGGAGGCCGGCATGGGCGCGCACCTTAGCGCTGGCGCCCCCAGGGGCCTCCACCTCCTTCCGGGCGCTGTCCGCTTCTGGGACGGCACTTTCCGCAAGTGGGCACGGTCTCTACGAGGCAGTCCCTCACCCCGAGCAATTCCAAGAGGTTGGCGTGGGAGGTGGCTTTGGCACGCGCCTCGCTCTGGGCAGGGGCGTGGACATTCCCAAAGCCAAGAAGCCGCGTCGCAAGCCCTGGGTGCTCGCCATCGGTGGAGCCTGCGTGCTCCTGTTGGTGACGGTGGGCCTGTCACGGCTGCGCCCGGCGGCGCCCACGGTGGAGCGGGCCTCGGTGTGGTTGGACACGGTGAAGCGCGGACCCATGGTGCGCCAGGTGAAGGGCGCGGGCACGCTGGTGCCGGAGTACATCCGCTGGCTCACCGCGGACACGGCGGGCCGGGTGGAGCGCATCCACGTGCGGCCTGGGGCCACGGTGACGGCGGACACGCTCCTGTTGGAGCTGTCGAACCCGGACGTGCAGCTCCAGGCCCTGGAGGCCGAGCGCCAGCTGGCCAGCGTGGAGGCCGACCTCATCCAGGTGCGCATGGAGCTGGAGACGCAGCGGCTGGCCCAGGAGGCCATGGTGGCGTCGCTCATCAACGAGTCCGCCGAGGCGGGACGCCGCGCCGACGCGAACGAGGCCCTTCACCAGAAGGCACACATCGGCGACCTGGAGATGCAGCAGGCGCGCGAGAAGGCCGCGGAGCTGAGCCGTCGCCTGGAGCTGGAGCGCAAGAAGCTCCAGGTGGTGGCGTCCAGCATGAAGGAGCAGCTCACCGCGCAGCAGGGACAGGTGGAACGCCTGAAGGCGGTGGCCCGCTTCCGCCGCGCGCAGGTGGAGTCGATGAAGGTGCTCGCGGGGGAGGATGGCGTGCTCCAGGACCTGCCGCTGGAGCTGGGGCAGTGGGTGACGCCGGGTGTGCTGCTGGCGAAGGTGGTGAAGCCGGAGCGGCTGAAGGCGGAGCTGCGCATCGCGGAGACGCAGGCGCGCGACATCCAGCCTGGGCTGAAGGCGTTGGTGGACACCCGCAACGGCGTGGTGGAAGGCCAGGTTGCGCGGGTGGCTCCCGCGGCGAGCCAGGGCACGGTGCGCGTGGAGGTGTCGCTGCCCGCGGAGCTGCCCCGCGGCGCGCGGCCGGATTTGACGGTGGAGGGCACGGTGGAGCTGGAGCGGCTGGGCGACGTGCTGTCCGTGGGGCGCCCGGCTGGCGCGCAGCCCAATGCCACCATGGCCCTCTTCCGCTTGATGCCGGGCAGTGATGAAGCCGTCCGCGTGCCGGTGCAACTGGGCCGGGGTTCGGTGAACGCGGTGGAGGTGCTGCAGGGCCTTCAAGAAGGTGACCAGGTGGTGTTGTCGGACATGGCCGCGTGGGACGCCGTGGAGCGGGTGCGGCTGCGATGATGGACGCACTTCGCCGTGACGTGCGGCACACGCTGCGCTCGCTGCGCCAGAGCCCCGGCTTCGCGCTGGTGGCGGTGCTGGCGCTGGCGCTGGGGATTGGCGCCAACAGCGCCGTCTTCAGCGTGGTGAACGGGGTGCTCCTCACGCCGCCGCCCTTCTCGGAGCCCGAGCGGGTGGTGCACCTCCAGGGGAACATCGCGCAGGCCGGGCTCGAGGACATCTCCCTGTCCGTGCCGGAGTACTTCGACCTGGCGACGCTGTCGCGCGCCTTCGAGTCGGTGGCGGCCTACCGGGGCGGCAACCTGACGCTCACGGGCAGGGACACCCCCAGCAGCTCGCCGCGGTGGTGGCCACGCCGTCCTTCTTCGCCACGCTGGGCGTGTCGCCGGTGCTCGGCCGCGCCTTCACGGAGGCGGAGGCCGTCCAGGGGCGTGAGCGGGTGGTGGTGCTCACCGACACGGCGTGGCGCGTGCACTTCGCCCGGGACGCGCAGGTGCTGGGCCAGACGATGCAGCTCGACGGCGAGCCGTACACGGTGGTGGGTGTGTTGCCCGCCGGGGTGGCCTACCCCGCCTGGGCGGAGATGTACGTGCCCTTCGTGCCCACGGAGGCACAGCGGCAGGAGGACCAGCGCGGCGCCCGGTTCCTGTCGGTGGTGGGGCGGTTGAAGCCCGGCGTGACGCAGGACGCGGCGCGCACGGACTGGCGCGCGTGGGGCTGGAGATGGAGGAGGCCGTCCCTCGCGGTACCGGAAGGTGGGTTGGTCCTTCTCGGTGACGTCGCTGGACGAAAAGGTCGTGGGCAACGTGCGCGGCACGCTGTGGCTGCTGCTGGGCGCGGTGGGCTTCGTGCTGCTGGCGGCGTGCAGCAGCGTGGCCAACCTGCTGTTGGCCCGGATGGCGGCGCGCGGACGCGAGGTGTCCATCCGCGCCGCGCTGGGGGCGAGCCGGGGCCGGCTGGTGGCGCAGTTCCTCACCGAGAGCCTGGTGCTGTCCCTGGCGGGCGGGGTGTTGGGGATGCTGCTGGCGCTGTGGGGCACGGACGCGTTGGTGGCGCTGGTGGGAGAGGCGCTGCCTCGCGCGAGCCAGGTGCGGCTGGATGCGCGGCCGCTGGTGTTCACCATGGGCGTGAGCCTCCTCACGGGCGTGCTCTTCGGGCTCGGTCCGGCGCTGCATGGCAGCCGGGAGGACTTGAGCGTCGCCATGCGCGAGGGCAGCCGGGGCACGGAGGGCCAGGGTTCGGGCCGGATGCGCGCGGGGCTGGTGGTGGGGCAGGTCGCGGTGGCGCTGGTGCTCCTGGTGGGCGCGGGGCTGTTCACCAAGAGCTTCCTGGCCCTGCGCGCGGTGGACGCGGGCTTCACGCCCGAGGGCGTACTCACGGGCAAGCTCGTGCTGCCCTCCGCGCGCTACCCGGACGCGGCACACAAGGTGGCCTTCCAGCGGGAGCTGTTGGGTCGGCTCCAGTCGCTCCCGGGTGTGGAGGCCGTGGGGGTCACCAACCTGCTGCCGCTGGGAGGGCGCTCGGACAGCAGCTTCGACATCGAGGGACGGCCGCAGGCGCCGGGTGAGGTCTGGCCCGCGGTGGAGTTCCGCGCCGTCAGCCCGGGTTACCTGCGTACGCTGCGCGTCACCCCGCGCCAGGGGCACCTCCTGGAGGGAGACGGGACGGAGGGGCCGGACGCGCCCTGGCAGGTGGTCATCAACAAGACCTTCGCGGACCTCTACTGGCCCCAGGGGGATGCGCTGGGCCAGCGGTTGAAGCTGCACTGGGACGCGGCGCAGTGGACCACCGTGGTGGGCATCGTGGACGACGTGCGCGAATGGGGCCTGGATACGCCCGCGCGGCCCGCCGCGTACTACCCGGCGGCGAAGGTGCCCACACCCTTCCTGTCGCTCGCGGTCCGGGCGAAGTCCGGCGGTAGCCCGGAGGCGCTGCGCACCGCCATCGAAGCGGAACTGCGGGCCGTGGATGGCAACCTGGCGTTGTACGCGGTGGCGCCGCTGACGCGGCTGGTGGATGAGTCCATCAGCTCCCGCCGGTGTCGGCGCTGCTGATGGGCCTGTTCGCGGGCACGGCGCTGCTGCTGGCGGCGCTCGGCATCTCCGGCGTCATCGGCTACTCGGTGGCGCAGCGCACGCGGGAGATGGGCATCCGCATGGCGTTGGGGGCCTCGCGGACCCGCGTGCTGACGCTGGTGCTGGGGCAGGGACTGAGGCTCACCGCGCTGGGCGTGGTGCTGGGCCTGGGGCTGTCGCTGGGATTGGCGCGGCTGTTGGATGCAATGCTGTATGGGGTGGCGGCGTACGACGGGTGGACCTTCGTGGGCGTGGCGTTGCTGCTGGGCACGGTGGCCGTGCTGGCCGCCTGGCTTCCGGCGCGCCGGGCCACGCGGGTGGACCCGGCCATCGCCCTGCGAGCGGAGTAGCCCGATGGAGACTTCAGACATGACCGCGTGGAACGCGGTGGAGCGGGTGGGTCAGCGATGATGACGAACGACACGAAGACGGCTGCTTCCCCGGAAGGCGCGGTGGCGCAGGAGGACGCGGGCGCGGAGCCCGGCAAGGCGCTCATCCACCTGGACGGACTGACCAAGGTTTTCGAGACCGAGGACGTGGAGACGCACGCGCTCTCCAACATCCACCTCAACGTGCGCAAGGGAGAGTGGGTGGCGATTGTCGGCCCGTCGGGCTCGGGCAAGTCCACGTTGCTGGCGGTGCTGGGGCTGCTGGACACGGCGACGCGCGGGGCCTACCTGTTGGACGGGCGCAGCGTGTTGGACCTGTCCGCGACGGACCGGGCGCTGGTGCGCAACCGGCACATCGGCTTCATCTTCCAGAGCTTCAACCTCATCGGCGACCTGACGGTGTTCGAGAACGTGGAGCTGCCGCTGACGTACCGGGGCATGCCCGCCGCCGAGCGAAAGCAGCGGGTGGAGCGCGCGCTGGAGAAGGTGGGCATGGCGCACCGGGCCCGTCACATGCCGGGGCAGCTCTCCGGTGGTCAGCAGCAGCGCGTGGCGGTGGCGCGCGCGGTGGCGGGCGACCCGCTCATCCTCCTGGCGGACGAGCCCACGGGTAACCTGGACTCGAAGAACGGCGAGGCGGTGATGCAGCTCTTGACGGAGCTCCACAAGGGCGGCGCCACCATCTGCATGGTGACGCACGACCCGGCGCACGCGCGCGTGGCCACCCGCACGGTGAGCCTCTTCGACGGCCGCATCGTCCAGGACGAGCAACGCCGCTGAGACGGACATGCCATCTCCGCTCATCTCCCTGAGGAACGTCGAGAAGTCCTACCCCCTGGCTGGCGGCCGGGCCTGGGTGCTGCGCCGCATCGACCTGGACATCCAGCCGGGCGAGTTCGTCACGCTGATGGGGCCGTCGGGCGCGGGCAAGTCCACGCTGCTCTCCATCCTGGGCATGCTGGACGTGGACTGGACGGGCGAGTACCTGCTGGATGGCCAGGCGGTACATGCCATGAAGCCCAAGGCGCGCGGGGAGCTTTCCCGGCGCACCATCGGCTTCGTGTTCCAGCAGTACCACCTGCTGGACAACCTGACGGTGGCGGAGAACCTGGAGGTGCCGCTGTCCTACCGCGACCTCAAGCGCGGCGAGCGCGAGGCCCTGGTGGGCGACATGCTGGACCGCTTCCAGCTCGTGGGGAAGAAGGACCTCTTCCCCTCGCAGCTCTCCGGTGGGCAGCAGCAGCTCGTGGGCATCGCCCGGGCGCTCATCGCCAACCCCAAGGTGCTGCTGGCGGACGAGCCCACGGGCAACCTCCATTCGCAGCAGGCGAAGCAAATCATGGAGGTCTTCCAGGGCCTCAACCGGGACGGCACCACCATCATCCAGGTGACGCACTCGGAGGCGAACGCCGCCTACGGCCACCGCGTCATCCAGCTCGCGGATGGTTGGTTGCAGGGCGCCTGAGGTCCCTGGCCGCCCACAACCCGCGCGACCGCCGCCGGTTGTTTCTGGCACATTCCCCCCTATTGGTGTCCCCCGTGTCTGAATCCGCGCCCCCCCTCCCGAATCCCCCCAGCGCCGCCGCGCGGCCTCCGTGTGTCCTCGTCGCCGACGACCAGGCGGACGTCCTGGAGGCCCTCCGGCTGCTCCTCAAGCGGGACGGACTCACCGTCGTCACCTCGCAGTCGCCCGCGGGTGCGCTCGCCACGCTGGAGGCCGAGGACGTGGACCTGGTCCTGATGGACCTGAACTACGCGCGCGACACCACGTCCGGGCAGGAGGGCATCGACCTGCTTGGCCGCATCCGCGCGCAGGATGCATCCCTGCCGGTGGTGGTGATGACGGCGTGGGGCAGCGTGGAGGGCGCGGTGGAGGCCATGCGCGCCGGTGCTCGCGACTATGTGCAGAAGCCCTGGGACAACACGCGCCTGCTGGCCACGCTGCGCACCCAGTTGGAGCTGCGCCGGGCGCTGAAGCGCAGCCGCCGGCTGGAGGAGGAGAACCAACACCTGCGCCGGGGGCAGGGCAATCAGCTCGCCATGGTGTCCGAGTCGCGGTCCATGCAGCCGGTGCGGCGGCTCATCGAGCGGGTGGCGCCGTCGGGCGCCAACGTGCTGGTGACGGGCGAGCACGGCACGGGCAAGGAGGTGGTGGCTCGGCTGATTCATGGGGGCTCCACGCGCTCCGAGCGGGCCTTCGTCGCGGTCAACTCAGGCGGCCTGTCCGAAGGCGTCTTCGAGAGCGAGCTGTTCGGCCACGTGAAGGGCGCCTTCACGGACGCGAAGACGGACCGCATCGGCTGCTTCGAGCTGGCGGACGGCGGCACGCTCTTCCTGGACGAGATTGGCAACATGCCGCTGTCGCAGCAGGCCAAGCTGCTGCGCGTGCTCCAGACGGGCGAACTGCACCCGGTGGGCTCGTCGAAGACGCGGCGGGTGGACGTGCGCGTGGTGAGCGCCACCAACGTGGACCTGTCACGGGCGGTGGCGGAGGGCCGCTTCCGGGAAGATTTGCTGTACCGCCTCAACACGGTGGAGGTGCAGCTGCCGCCCCTGCGCGAGCGTCGCGAGGACATCCCGCTGCTGGCCGCGCACTTCCTGGCCGAACAGGGCCGGCGCTACGGCAGGCCCAACGTCCGGCTGTCCTCGGAGGCGCTGGAGGCCCTGCTGGCCTATGCGTGGCCGGGCAACGTGCGCGAGCTGGAGCACGCCGTGGAGCGCGCGATGCTGATGGCGTCGGGTGACGAGGTGACGCAGGAGGACCTGCTGCTCAAGCGGGCCGGCCGTGAGGGCATGACGCGGCTGGAGGAGATGACGCTGGAGGAGGTGGAGCGCTACCTCATCGAGCGGGCGCTGGCGCGGCACGAAGGCAACGTGAGCGAGGCGGCGAAGGGACTGGGGCTGTCGCGCAGCGCGCTGTACCGGCGGCTCCAGTACTACGGCATCAAGGGCGCTCGGTGAGCGAGGAGCGCCGGCCACCGCCGCATGACCTGCAGGTGCTCGGGCTCGCGTGGCTCGCGGGCCTGCCGGGTTCGGTGGCCGCGCTCGTGCTGGTGTGGTTGGGGGACTTCTCTTCCAAGGTGCAGTGGACGCTGACCTCCCTGGTGGTGGGCACCTTCCTGGGCGTGGGCCTGCTGGTGCGCGAACGGGTGATGCGGCCGCTGCACGCGGTGGCCAACCTGTTGGCCGCGCTGCGTGAAGGGGACTACTCCGTGCGCGGCCGGGGCGCGCGGGCGGGGGACGCGCTGGGCGAGGTGCTGCTGGAGGTGAACGCGCTGGGGGACACCCTGCGTGAGCAGCGGCTGGGCGTGCTGGAGGCGGGCGCGCTCCTGGAGCAGGTGATGGAGGAGATTGACGTCGGCGTGCTGGCCTTCGACGTGGCGGGCACGCTGCGGCTGGTGAACCGCGCGGGCGAGCGGCTGCTGGGCGCGTCACGCTCGCAGTTGGTGGGCAAGGGCGCCGGAGCCCTGGGCCTGACGGACCTGCTGGAGGGCGACGTGCCTCGCAGGCTGACGCGCTCCTTCGCGGAGGAGGGCGGCCCCTACGAGCTGCGGCGAGGCTCCTTCCGGCAGGGCGGCCTGCCGCACCAGTTGGTGGTGCTCGCGGACCTGCGGCTGGCATTGCGTGAGCAAGAGCGCGAGGCCTGGCAACGGCTGGTGCGGGTGTTGAGCCACGAAATCAACAACTCGCTGGCGCCCATCGGCTCCATCGCGGAGGCGCTGCGCGACACGTTGCTCATGGCGCCGCGTCCGTCCGACTGGGAAGAGGACGCGAAGAGCGGACTGGGCATCGTCGCCCGTCGCTCCCAATCCCTGGCACGCTTCATGTCCGCCTACGCCAGCCTCGCGCGGTTGCCGCCTCCGACGCTGGGCGCCGTGGAGGTGGACGCGTGGGTGCGCCGGGTGGCCGCGCTGGAGAAGCGCCGGAAGGTGGGCGTGCGCGCGGGCCCCGGGTTGGTGCTGCGGGGCGACGTGGACCAGCTGGAGCAGTTGCTCATCAACCTGGTGCGCAACGCGGTGGACGCGGTGCTGTCCGCGCCGGAGGCCGCGGGGGACGTCTGGGTGTCGTGGGCCGTGCTGTCGCCGGGCGCGGTGGAGGTCTGGGTGGAGGACGAGGGCCCCGGCATGACGGACACGGGCAACCTCTTCGTGCCCTTCTTCACCACCAAGCCCCAGGGCAGCGGCATCGGCCTGGCGCTCAGCCGGCAAATCGCGGAGGCCCACGGGGGCAGCCTGCGTCTGGAGAACCGCCCCGAGGGCAAGGGCTGCCGCGCGCGCTTGAAGCTGCCTCAGGGCGCGTGAGCCTCAGGCCACCTGGGCACGGCGCGTCGTCGTCGGAGGCGCGTCGTACTCGGGCGTGAGGTCCACCACGTCGTTGGTGAGCAGGTGATAGACGATGCAGTTGCTCACCCAGAAGAACAGGGCGCTGTAGTGGACGTAGACGAGCGGTGAGCCGGGCCACACCTGAAGCGGATGGTTGAAGACATTGGCCGCGACGTAGCCGCCCACCCATTCGCCCACCCAGCACACCCCGGCGCCAATGGCCAGCCGCGGCCAGACCTTCACGCGGCGTGGGTAGAACCAGAAGAAGTGCAGGCTCCACAGGAGCGCCACGCAGCCGGCCCACAGGATGAGGCTCCCGAAGGAGAACCAGTGGTACGGCGACTTGGGGAACACCCAACCCCAGTCCCCATTCATCCACCGCCAGGCCACGTTCTGCGCCAGCTCCATGAACCAGAAGAGCGGGGCGACGTAGAGCACCTGCGTCAGCAGGACGCGAAGGAAGGTGCCGCGGTTCTGCCAGGTCAGCCTCGCGGGCCGGGCGAGCGAAGTCATGAGGTCCCCTGCGGCGGGCGGTGGGTCGTCCGGTGCCGCGTCACCAGTCAGTACGTGATGAGTCCCATTTCTTGAGGGGAGGGTGGCGACAGGTGGTTGCGCGGAGGCGCCAGAGTCCCGGCTGAACCCCTGTTGAAACAGCCTTTTCCAGGAAGGTCAGCAAGACCGTTGGCCTGAGACGGGAAGGGTCCCAGAATCCGCCGGATGATTCCCACCCCCCGCCAGTATCACCGACCTGGCCAGCCGCCCGTGCTGCTCCTCGCGCTGCTGTGCACCGTGGGCGCCGGCGCCCGCGCGGAGGTTCCCATCCAGCGCTCCTTCCTGCGCCTGCCGTCGTCCAACGGGCATGGCGCGGTGATGTTGGACGTGGAGCAGCGCAAGGTGACGCACTTCCGCGAGCACCTGTTCGCCACCGAGGAGCCCGTCATCGACGCGGCGGGCAATGACGTCCTCGAGAATGGCCAGCCGAAGGTGATTCACGCCCGCGACCTGCTCTTCGACGCGTTCTTCGGGCTGCGCTCCGGGGGCACGCAGCGCTGGCTCAGCACGCAGGAGGCGGACCGGGACGCCAGCGGCTACGCGGCGTGGGCGCCGGAGAAGACGGGCGGTACGGGGCTGGGCGCGCTGGTGCAGCGGGTGGGAACGCTGGAGGCGACGACGTTCGTCTTCGCGCCGCAGGGCCTGCCGCACGCGTCCTTCGTCATGGCGCTGCGCGTGCGCAACACCGGCACGTCGGCCGTCACGGGCTTGAGTGCCTTCTCGCTCCACAACTTCCACCTGGGCTTCGGCCGTCCGGGCGTGATGGCGGACCTGGATGAGAATGGCGAGACGGTGGAGTTGAGCGGCAACGACTTCGTGGAGAAGGGCTTCGCGGGGGTGTTGGTGGCGCGGCCGCTGGGCACGGTGGCCCGGAAGTCGGCGTGGCTGTCCACGACGACGGGCTCGCAGAACGCCTACTCGGTGGTGAATGGGGGCGGCGGGCAGGACCTGCAGGACTTCACGGCGCAGCCCTCTGCGGGCACGGGCTGGGTGACGGCGTACCAGTTCAACCTGGGGGACATCCCGGCGGGCGCGGAGCGGTGGGTGGGCGTGGCCTTCGCGCACCACGGTGACCCCGCGGCCGGGGCTACGGTGCGGCAGTGGCTGACGGAGTACGCAGGCGCGTCCGGCGCCCAGGCGCTGGTGGACGCGGAAGTGGCGCGGTGGGCGGCATTCCAGACGGACACGGTGAAGGTGCCGGCGGGCATGTCGGCGGACGAGGAGTCCCTGCTGCGGCACTCGGCGGTGGTGCTGCACATGGCGCAGGTGCGTTCGCGCGACGTGTACCTGCGCGAGTTCCTGTCGAGGGATGGCGAGCCGCGCCGCACGCGCTTCAAGGCGCCCGGCGGAACGCCGGCGTCGCTGCCGGCGTGGTTCGCCACGCGGGCCACGGCGCGGTGCTGGCGAGCCTGCCGCCGGGGCAGTGGACGTACGCCTGGATTCGGGACGGGGCCTACGCGGTGGCGGCCATGGCCACGTTGGGCATGCAGAGCGATGCCCGCGACGCGCTGTCCTACTACCTCAACGCGGACAGTGGCCGCTTCCAGCACTGGCGTGAGCTGGAGCCGTATTCGATGCCGCCGTACATCATCACCCTCACGCGCTACCACGGCTTCGGCGTGGAGGAGACGGACTTCAACGAGGCGGGGCCGAACATCGAGTTCGACGGCTTCGGTCTCTTCCTGTGGGCGCTGCGGCACTACGAGCGGACGACGGGCGACACCACGCTGGTGGACCAGACCTGGCCCACGGTGTCCACGAAGGTGGGGGACGCGCTGGTGGCGCTCATCAACCCGGTGACGGGGCTCATCCGTCCGGACTCGTCCATCTGGGAAACGCACTGGAAAGGGCGGCAGCGGTCGTGGACGTACACCAGCCTCACGGCGGCGCGCGGCCTGTGTGACGCGGCGGAGCTGGCGCAGCGGGTGGGCGACACGGAGCGCGCGCAGCGCTACCGGCAGGCGGGCGAGTCCTTGCGCCGGGCGATGGCGGAGCAGCTGACGGACAGGAACTTCGCGCTGGCCTCGAACCTGGAGGAACTGAGGAAGGGCAGGGGCTACTGGGACGCGGCGGTGTTCGACGCGTTCGCCTTCGAGCTGTTCGACCCGGCGGGGAAGATTGCCCAGGCGACCTATCATGGACTGGACCTGCGCCTGTCCTCACCGGCGGGTGCGGGCTGGCAGCGCAACGATGACCGCTATGACCACCCGGATGGCGCGGACTTGAGCCCTTGGGGCGGCGAGTACGACAGCGCGGAGTGGGTCATCGTCAGCCTGCGCGGCGCGATGGCCAAGCGCATGGGCGGCGATGTGGCGCGTGCTGACCGCGTGCTGAAGTGGGTGACGGACCAGTCGCTGAAGAACTACCTGGCCGTGGCGGAGACGTATGACGAGCTGAACGGCACGTATAAGTACAACACGCCCATGGCGGGCTTTGGCGCGGGCGCCTATGCACTGGCGCTGGACCACCGCGCGGCCGGTGTGAGTGACCCGGCGTGTGGCGCGTACTTCGATGAGAGCACGCTGACGAAGCCGCCGGACGCGGGCACGGGCACGCTGGACGCGGGCACGCAGCAACCGGACGCGGGGCCGCAGACGCCCGACGCGGGCACTTCGTCGGATAGCGGCGCGGACGTGGGCGGTGGCGGCTGCAACGCGACGGGGCCGGGCGCGGTGGCGCTGTGGGTGACGATGGCGTTCGCGGGACTGGCCATGGCGCTGCGTCGTCGCGGGGCCTGAGCGTCGGCGGCGCGCGGCGCGAGGAGCGCCGCGCGCTGTGGACTCGCGTGGCGCTGCGCCGTTGCGGAGCCTGTGAGTGAAAGAGCGCTCGGGCGCGTTACAGCGCACCCGCGAACTTCGCGGCGATGGGCGCGGCGACGCGCCCGCCCACGCCGCCGCCTTCCACCAGGACGGCGAATCCCACGCCCTTTCGAAACCCGATGAACCACGCGTGCGTGGGCAGCGGCGCCACGGTGCCGAACTCGGCGGTGCCTGTCTTGCCGCCGAGCCCGGGCACCTGCCGGCCGGCCTTCCCGGAGCCTTCCATCACAACGGCGCGCATCAGCGCGGACAGCGGCGCCCGGACGCCGTCCGAGAGCGGGCTGCTCGGTCCGCCGTCCAGTCCTTCCACGAGGTAGGGCGCGCGCCACTCGCCAGACTCCGCCGCCGCGGCGACCGAGGCCATGTGCATGGGCGTCGCGAGCACCCGCCCCTGACCGATGGCGGCGGCCGCCAGTTCGATGGCATCCGCGGGCGCGGGGAACGATGCACCGGCGGAAGTCAGCCCGGGGAAGTAGGGCACATCGAAGCCGAACCGGCGAGCCGCGGCACTCAGCGCATCACCGCCGAGCCCCGTCGCGAGCGTCACGAACGCGGTATTGCACGAGTGGGCGAACACCTGTCGCAGCGTGGTGTCACCCAGGGACTCTCCCTCGAAGTTCCGGAAGGGCTTGGTGCGCACCATCGTCATCGGCGGGCACGCGACAGGGGAGTCCACTCGCATGCCTCGGGCGAGCAGCGCCTCCGTGGTGACGACCTTGAACGTGGACCCGGGCGGGTAGCGGCCGGTGAGGGCACGGTGCAGCGGCTGCGAGAGCGGCCGGCTGGCCACGGCGAGGATGGCCCCCGTGGCGCTGTCCACGGCGACGAGGGCCGCGGGGTGGGCCACACCGTCGAGCGCGGCCTCCGCGGCGGCCTGGACCTCGCGGCGCAGCGTGGTGGACAGGGGCGCTCCCGGCTCGCCCTCGAAGTGGAAGAGGACCTGCGTCTTGCCCGAGGGGCGCATGAGCAGGACGTCACCGGAGGGGCTGCCCGCGAGCTGGACCTCGTATGCCCGCTCCAGGCCGGACAGGCCCACGAGGTCTCCAGGCAGATAGGTGGGGCCCATCTGCGGCAGCAGCTCGGCCGTCACTTCGCCAACGCGGCCCAGGGTGTGCGCCGCGAAGCCGTCCGTCGGGGTACGGGCGCTCTTGCGGCGGAAGAAGATGCCGGGCACGGGGGCCAGCGCCGGGCGCACCTGTTGGTAGCGCGCGGGGGCAGGTCGATGATGGGCACGAAGCGGCTCGTCGCGGTGCCCGCCGCGCTCAGCGCCGCGTCGAACTGTGCGGTGCTCACACCGGTATGTGCCTGGAGCGCCGCCGCCACGTCCGCGCGGTTCCGGACGCGGGTGGGGTCGACGCCGATGGTGATGACCTCTCCGTGGAGGGTGAGTGGCGTTCCCTGCGCGTCGAGAATGTCGGCCCGCTGCGGGGCCGTGCGGGTGCGGGAGAAGAGGTCACCCTCGCGGGCCTCGGGGTGCAGCGTGGCGGGAGTCCACTGGACGCGCCACTGGCCTTGGTGACGGACGAAGCGCAGCGCTCCTTCCAGCTCCCATTCCCCGAGCCCGCGCAGCAGGTGCACGGCGCGGTAGGTGGCCACCCTGGCGTCGCCATCGCGCTGGAAGGGTCCGAGCTCGAACTGGGAGGAGACGATGCGCAGCCCGTCGCGGAACTGCTGGTGCATCACCTCGAAGTACGCGGGCGGGTTGACGACGGCGCGCCGCATGGAGGCGGTATCCCCCGCAGCCCAGGCGCGCAGATAGCCCTCGGCCTCGGCGACCGGGCCCGTGACGACCGGTTCTGCTGGGACTGGCACAGGGGCAGGGGCCACCGGCCTGGACGCACAGGCCGCCAGGAATGCGGCCATCAGGGCCAGGACTCCAACCTTCCACGCTCGCCAGGACACGGGCGGCACTCTGTTGCGCACGAGTGCGGATGGGTCAAGGAATCCGCCGTTGAGGGCACCCGGAGTGCGGCCAGGGTATGTCGGTCAACGGACTGCGCGACCGTGGACGGTGTCCCCGCCCCGGTGCGCCGACTGGGCCCCACGTCCGGCTGCTACGGTGGCCTCGGACGCGGCGCCCCGAGCGAGGACACGGCCGGGAACGCACGGCGTGACCGTTCTTGGGCGTGCAGGTCCGCCGCGGATGCGATGGAGTGGGGCGCATGACGGAAGCATCTCTGGAGGCCTTGGCGCGGCAGGCGCTGGAGCGGTGTCGCGCGGCGGGCGTGCGCCTGGCGTTGGTGGAGGCCTGCACGGGAGGGCTGCTGGGCGCGACGTTGACCGAGGTGCCCGGCGCCTCCGCGGTGGTCGAGCGTGGCTTCATTCCCTACTCGTATGAGTCCAAGGTGGAACAGCTCGGCGTGCCGCTGGCGTTGCTGCAAGCGCATGGCTCCGTCAGCGCCGAGGCCGTGGAGGTCATGGCCCATGGTGCCCTGGCGCGCTCCACGGCGGACTGGGTGCTGGTGGAGACAGGCATCGCGGGACCCGGAGGCGGCACGCCGCAGAAGCCCGTGGGCCTGGCCTACCTCGCGGTGCTCCAGCGGGGTGGACAGGCCACGGTGGAGCGGCACGTCTTCACTGGGGACCGAGGTCAGATCCGGCGCGCCATCGTGGGCCGGAGCCTGGCGCTGCTGGTGGAGTGGTTGGGAAGGGCCTGATATCGTTCAGGTCCGCCGTCTCCTTGGGGCGAAGGTCGCACTGTACGGCACGACGTCGGATTGGGGGGCCCATGGCCTCGAATGATGATGGCGCCAAGCCCGAGAAGACGCTCCAAGCCGCTCACCGGGAGCCCATCACCGGGGCGCGTGTTGGCAGGCTCATGGGGGTGAATCCGGAGGGGCTGGCGCTGGTGGACTTCGCGGGCAATCCGACGTCCATGCCGGTCGCGGCCCGGAGCTTCGTCTCGCTCGGGGCTGAGCAGTTGCGTTCGGCGGTGGAAGAGCGCCGAGAGGTCGTGCTGCTGTTCGAGGACGGTGACCCCGCACGTCCGCTTCTGGTCGCACTGGCTCAAGCCACCAGCGCTCCTTCGCTGCTGGAGCAGTTGCTGGAGGTGGCGAGCCGTCCCGAGGCCGCTGCTGGCGCTCCGGCGCCCTCCGTACCCGAGGCGAAGGACACCCCGAAGGAGGACCGGTTGGTGCTCGGCGCCGAGAAGGAAATCGTGTTGCGTGTAGGCGAGGCAAGCATCACGCTGCGTCGGGACGGCACCATCCTTCTTCGAGGGGTTCGAGTGGAGAGCCGGGCCTCGGGGCTCCAGCTCATTCGCGGTGGTAAGATTGAGTTGAACTGAGTTCCACGGGGGCACGCATGGCGAAGGCAGATCATCTCGCTGGAATGGGCAAGCTGAAGGCCCGGCTCAGGCGCTCGCGTGACTATCGGGATAAAGGCCACAAGCACATCAAGGGCAATGGTGGCCGGAACAAGATCTACGCGGACCTTGAGATCATCCAGGGCGTGCTCCAGGCGCGAGGCACCCGTGTTCGTGGGGACAAGCGAATCAAGCCTGGCAGCCTGACGCATGCGCGCCGATACACCTTCGTCCACGGCCAGAACTTCAAGATTGGCCAGTCCCCGTACATCAACCAGGCACACCATCTGCTTCCGGAGGAGGCCTTCTCCGATAAGTACTTCGACAGTGACCAGATGCGGATGCTTCGGGGCGTGGACTACAACATCAACAATGGGGAGAACATCATCTTCCTCCCCGCAGTATCGCGTGACTCTGAGTTCCACCGCTTACCCTACCACATGGGTAGTCATCCGGCCTATTCAAAACGGGTGGATGCCGATATGCTCGCCGTTCGCAAGTCGCTGGATTCCGCGCTGGAGAAGGACAAGAAGCACAAGGAGTGGAATCCTCCGACAGACGTCAAGGGTTTGCTGATGAGGCTCCAGGTGAAGTACTGGACCATGGTGTCCACGGCAGGCCCCATCAACATCAACTTGTTCACCAAGCCCGCTCCGAAGAAACGGGCCTTGGGGAAGAAGCGCTGAAGTGGAGCGGATTGGCGTGAGCTACTACCCCTGGGTGGACGACGACGAGGACGAGTCCTTCGCGTGGCTGGAGGCTTCCCGCAAGGAAGAGCTGGATGGACGCAGTCACCTCCTCTCGGAGGGCGTCCGCTGTGCGGAATGGTTCCCGAAGGGCCTTGTCTTCGACTTGTCGAAGGAGGGAGGACGCACGCTGACGGACAGCATCCCGAACGCGTTCGGAATGCTGGTGGTCTCCGAAAAGCTCAAGGGCATCCTGGAGCAGGAGACGCCGGCGGATTCCATCGAATACCTGCCCATGCGCCTCCGGACGCCCCGCAAGAAAGTCCTGACCACGCCCTATTACATCGCCAACGTGCTGGGGTCGGTCGCGTGCATGAACGCGAAGAAGTCCGACTTCGACATGAACGACATCACCAAGGATCAGGTGCTGTATTTCCGGCGGTTGGCCCTCAACGAGAAGAAGATCCCCAAGGACGTGAAGATCTTCCGGCTCGCGGAGCAGACCAGTCTCATCCTGGTTCGTGAAGACTTGGGGCAGCGAATCGTGGACGAAGACTGCTTGGGAATGTTGTTCCAGGAGTTGGAGGATTTTGGCTCCGAGTTCCGCGAGCGGGCCTGAGTCATGCATTAGCGGTGAGGCTTGAGTCGTCTCCTTCCTTCGGTGTCGCGCGACTCGGGGCTCCACCGGTTGCCCCGCAACGAGTGAGAAGTCATCAGCTCCGAAGAAGCAGGCCTTCGCGAAGTAGCGCTGAAGTGGAGCGGATTGCCGTGAGCTACTACCCCTGGGTGGACGACGACGAGGACGAGTCCTTCGCGTGGCTGGACTCTTCCCGCAAGGAAGAGTTGGATGGGCGCGGTTACCTCCTCGCGGAGGGTGTCCGCTGCGAGGAATGGTTCCCGAAGGGCCTTATCTTCGACTTGTCGAAGGAGCGGGGGAGCACGCTGACGGACAGCATCCCGAACACGTTCGCAATGCTGGTGGTGTCCGAAAAGCTCAAGGGCATCCTGGAGCAGGAGACACCGGCGGATTCCATCGAATACCTGCCCATGCGCCTCCGGACGCCCCGCAAGAAAGTCCTGACCACGCCCTATTACATCGCCAACGTGTTGGGGTCGGTCGCGTGTATGGACGCGAAGAAGTCCGACTTCAGCATGAGTTCCATCGTCAAGACGCAGGTGAGGCGTTTTCGACGATTGGCCCTCAATGAGAAGAAGATCCCCAAGGACGTGAAGATCTTCCGGCTCGCGGAGCAGACCAGCCTCATCCTGGTTCGTGAAGACCTGGGCCAGCGAATCGTGGACGAGGACTGCCTGGGCGTGTTGTTCCAGGAGTTGGAGGACTTCGGCTCCGAGTTCCGCGGGCGGGCCTGAGCCGTGCACTCACCTTGAGGCTGGAACAGTCAGCGGGAGCTCGTCGATGCTGAAGATGGACTTCATTCGCGAGAATGCGTTTTTTGCGGTTGAGGAGCTGGAGAAAGGGCTGAAGCAGCCGCTCACAGCGATCCAGCGAGAGACGCTGCTGACGCGGCTCTCTACGTACCTTCGCATCGCCGCCATCAGCACCTTGCTGGTGGAGGCGGACACGCCCGCCTTCCGGCGGTGCCTGCGTCAGTCCGCCACCGCTCGCAGGGACTTGCTGGCCGAAGCCCAAGCGCGTTCAGACGCGACTCCAGGGCGGTTCGCGTGTGCCAGCCGCACGGCGCCGCTGTTCGATGCGCTCGCCGCGGGCGAGGCCGGTCTGGCGCAGGAAATCGCCCGGCATTCGCCCCGCCAATGGTCGGAGAAGGACGAGTTCGAGGATGACTTCCGTTACGCGGACTTCCTCCACGAACTCCTGCTCGCGGGAACCCAGGGGCTCTCCGCTGGGGCCGAGCGTGCCCTCTCCGCTTTCCAGCAGTGCTCCGCCGACACGGGCTCCACGCGGCTTGCCGTGTGCGAAGCCCTCGCGTCAGCGGACCAGGACGCGTTCGACATTGCGCTGGATGAGTTGCTGGTTGAGCGGGCCCAAGAGTTCAAGGACGCGGGCGTGCCGTCCCACCCAGAGCGCTTCCAGACCGAGCGCCACATCTTCGTCGAGGGTCTCGCCCTGCTCCGGTTGGCGGAGGGCCGGCAATTGCGGACCCACCCCGAGTACCGGATGCTTCCTCGGCTCGCGCGCTGACGTCTGCCTCAGCGTGCGGAGGGCGGGCGCAGGTGGAAGGCTGCCCGCTCCCCGTTCCATCCCCAGAGCCAGGTCAGGACGCCCGACGTGGGCAGGTAGCCTCTCGCGAACCCGCGCGCCGCCATGCAGACCGCGACGGCACCGGTCGCGGCGCCCAACCCTCCCCACACATCCGCGGGGTACCAGGTGACAGCCTCCTTCAAGGGCGCGCTGTTCAGCCGTAGCTGCGCGTAGCCCCAGTCCTGCGCTCGGGGCACGGTGCCGTCGAGGTCCGCGATGACGAGCCCCGTCGTCTGGCCACGGTCCTCGAGGCTCCCGAGCACCTCCGCGATGACGGAGGACAGGGCCACGCCGACGTGCGGCTTGCCTGCGAACAGGTGCTCGGGTTCAGAGGACGCAGCCATGGCGTCGACGTAGGCGACGGCCGGCGTGCCGCGGCGAGAGGCCGCGTCCGCGAGTTCCAGGAGCACGAAGGCCGCGCCCTCGCCGTGCATCAGCCCGGTGGGCCGCTCACGCGTCTTCAGCATTCGGAGCGCGTCCAGTGCGTCCAGCCACTCGAGTTCGACGATGCTGTCGATGCCTCCCACGATGCATCGGTCCAGCGCGCCGGACCGCAGCGCGCGTTCCGCGGCACGCATGGCCGTGACGAAGCCGGGAGAGTCGCCGAAGAAGACGGCCTGCTGGGTGACGCCCCCCGGTACGGCGGCCTGCGCGAGCAGCCGGGGCAGGAGTGTCTCGGCGTAGCGCTCGCGAAGTGTCTCGGCGAGCAGCGGCGTTTCGTCGAAATCAGAGGAGGCATCAGTGTCCTCTGCCTCACCGTCGGGCTCCGTCTCTTCGCTGGCAGCCTGTCGCTCCTGTCGCTCCGCGGCCTCCAGGAGGAAGCCACTGGGAAGGTTGAGGAAGATGCCCGTGCGCGGCCCCGCCTGCATGCCGGAGTGATGTTGGAGGTCCGCCAGGGCAACCGTCCCCAGCCGTACCAGGCGCCCCACACCCGCGTACCCTTGCGTGAGATGCGGGATGGCATGTCCCGTTACGGGGAGCGACTCACCCGAGTCCTCGTCCACGAAGGTGAGGTCCTCGAGCCCGTCTGGCCGGGCCACGCCCACGCGAGCGGCCGCGCAGCTCCCCACCACGCCATCGCCCAGCGACGACACCATCCCGAGACCCGTGATGGCGAGCGCACCCGGTGGGGGCGGGCGCTGCCAGACCACGCGCTGGAAGAGCGCGTCCGCTTGCACGGGGGACTCGTCGACCAGGACGGCCGACGGCGAGAAGGCGCGGAATGGCCCCAGCGGCAATCGCCCCTGCAAGCCCGCCTTCGCTGCCTGGAGTGTCTTCCATTGCCTCGGAGCCCAATCGCGGACGCGAAGCTGGAATGCGCCCTGGCTCCGGATGGCCAGCTCGAGCGCAAGTGCTGAGCGTCTGCGCATGGGGCCCGTCATCAGGGCCTCAAGGAGCGTCTCGGTGCTGAAGGGCTTCCCGCTGAGGTATCGGACCTGGGGCGAGAAATCCTTCTGGACCTGCTGCCACCAGTTCGCCACGGCTCCCGGGGCAGGCACGGGGAGGCCGTGCTCAGGGCCCAGGGGCGGCGCTTCTTCATCTTCGGGTGTATCGGGGGTCCAGGGCTCCGCCTCCGACACGAACGGTCCGGTGAGGACGAGGCCGGTGATGGCGCAAAAGGCCTCCGCCGCCACCTGCGCGACCGACTCGTCCTTCATGGCCTCCAGGAGGGGGCCCACGGCGGTGACGCGCCCGCTGAGCCCCAGCGCCCAGAGCGCCTCTTTTCGCAGCGCTGGCTCCTGGAGTGCCTTCAGGAGCAGGTCCAACTCTTGAGGGTCGCCCCCCATCGCGAGGAGTGCCGCGGAAGGTCCCCAGCCTGCATCCTTGCGACGGACGGCGTCGACACAGTGGGGCCATGCGGAGCCGTGGCCCAGACGCAAGGCGGTCTCCAGCGCCGTGTTGCGGACCTCCGCGTCGTTGGACTCCAGGGCCCGTTGAAGCGCGGCGCGTTCCAGCCGGGAAGGGAAGCGACGGGCGGCGCGCAGTCCCGCCTGGGCCAGGGCGCTGTCCTTCGACGTAACGGCCTCATCCAGTTTCCGGGAGGGAGCCGTCCCCCACGCCGTCAGGATGTCGAGCACCCGCGCCTGTACGGCGGGGGCGCTTTCATCGAGCAAGGCGAGGAGCTGGGGAACAGCGCGAGGGCTCGGGTGGAGCTCCAGCGCCCATGCGGCCCCCTGGCTCGAAGGATGGGCGCCGCCGTCGCCTGCCAGCGTGGACAGCACGGCGCCGAGGTGTTCCTGCCCGGGCTGTGACAGGAGGACGCTGGCGGCACAGGCCACCTGCTCCGGCTCGTCCGATGACAGCGCTGGCAGCAACAACTCCCGGGTGACCCGAGGACCACCGAGCAGCAACGCGTCCAGGCACGCGAGCAGCCGTTGCTCGGGCCCTGCTTGGATTTCCTGCAGGGAATAGTCGGGGGCGAGGAGCCCTTGCTCACGCAGCGTCCAGAAGAAGGACGCGTCCGCGAGGAAGTCTCTGGCCATGTCCATCCGAATGGATGCGTCGTGCCGCTCGGAGGGAAGGGGGCTACCGGGAGGAGGTGACATCGTGGCGCGTTGTTAGATGTCTTCTTCGCAGACAAGGCACTGGGGCTTGCCTTCATTGCCGCCCATGGCGATGACGGGCCCCTGCATGACGGGGAACGGCGGCGTGTTCTTGTCGTTGTGGAGCATCAGGTCGAAGGCGCGCGCCACGTTCTTCCCTTCGAACTTCACGTCGAAGGAGAAGTTGACGAACTCCGCCTTGCCCTTCGTCTTGCTGGAGGCCACGCCCCCGCCCGCGGTGCCGGCTTCGTCGCCGGTGCTCATCTTGAAGTTGGAGTCCTTCACGCAAACCGGGTTGCCGGCCACGGAGACCTTCTTCGTGCCCTTGTCGGTGTCGGAGGACTGGGCCACGTTGGGGTAGGGGATGGGCACGGGCCCGGCCGGGCTGGGTGTCTTGCAAACATCCGGGAAGGCCACGGTGACGCCGCCGCTGTCCTTCGTCACCACGGACATCTTGTTCACACCGGTATTGACCGCCATGCCAGTCACCTCCAGGGGAACAGAATACCCTGGCGGGGCCACGCGGTGCGAGCCAGGCCCCCGCGAAGCTGGAGCGCGGCGGCGCCGCTGGAGACATGTCCCTACGCAGGCTCCGTTCAGGCCGCCTTGGGCGCGCGCGCACCCTGGGCGGTGACCTTCAGGCCCCGCACATCGTGGAGTCCCTCGGCCAGGGTGACGTGTCCACGCCAGAGGAGCGTCACCTGCTCCTCATCGGTGTCCAGGGTCACGGTGTCCAGGTGCATGGGGGGCGTCGCGTCCTTGCCGCCCGCGAGCGTCACGATGACGACCGGCGCAGTCTGCCCGGGGAGCGAGAAGGACAGCCGGCCCTTGGGGGAAGCGCCGGCGATGATGACCGGCTCGTCCCCCTTCAGGTAGCCGGGAGCGATGAGGCCCGGCGCGGCGGCGTTGAAGAACCGCCGGTCGAAGTCCTTGGGCAGCAAGGGCTTGCGCGTCTTGTTCCAGGCCTCGTCGTAGGTCCCGCCGTATCGGGCGCGAGGCTGCCAATGGGGAGACGTGAAGCCGAAGCCCGCGGGCACCACCTTCTGGCCGAAGTGGCGCAGGGGCTCCGTGGCGGGGTCCTCCAGGTTGGGCAGCTTCAGCCCCTCCTCGAAGTGGCGAGGACTGGCGCGGAAGCCCACACCCACGGGGTTGCGCGGCTCGAAGGCCGGCTTCGCGGTGTCTGTCTTGTCCCTGCCGCCGAAGGCGCGCTCCCACGTGAGCGGGATTTTGTCGAAGGGGAGCGGCTTGGTGGCCGTGACGTGCCCCATGCTCTTGAACCAGGTTCGCTCACCCACGACGCGCACGGCCTTCTTCAGCGGCCCGACTTGGAGCGCCACCAGCGCCTCGGTGGCGCCTTTCTGGGGCGGGTAGGCATGGCCAATCAACGCCACGTCCGTGGCCAGCTTGATGAAGGCGCTCTCGGGTTCGAACTTGTCGCTGGACTCGCCGGGCTTGCCCCAGGACTCACCGCTCCACGTCACCGGCACCTGCGTGTCGGCGAGCTTCAGCCCGGAGGGTCCCATGGCATAGGTGGCCTTCACGACGAGCAGCAGCAGGGGGCGCCCGTCCTCGTCGGCGAGGCCCATCATGTCGAAGGCAAAGGGCGTTTCGTTCTCGAGGGTGGGGTGTCCCATGGCTTTTCGACTCGGCGGGCAGGAGGTCCGGCTGCGCCAGCGCAGACGCGCAGTGTAGCAGTCATGCCCCAGGCTGTTCCGAGCGTGCCGTCACTTGGCCTACCACGCCCCCACTGCCAGCAGGCCCACCAGTCCCGCGTACAGGGGCACGTTGAGCGCCAGTGTCAGCCGGTTGATGCGGCGGAACCGGGCCTGCTCTTCGTCCGCGAACCAGATGCCGTCCTCGCCCGTGGTGCGTCCCTCCACGGCGTGGAAGAACAGGGCCGCGTAGGCGACTTCGACGAACAGACTCACGAGCACCAGGCCCAGGAAGGCCAGGGCCCACAGGTCCTCGGGGCCGAGCACGCCCAGCCACCGCGCCCGGCCCCAGAACAGGCCGCCGAGCACCAGCGCGATGCACGCCACGTCATGGGCCACGCCATACGGAGGCCGCCAGCGCTTCACGCCGTAGAGCAGGTACAGCTCCGCCACGCCACGCAGCCACATGAAGGCGGCGAACGCGCCCAGCACGCCTCGCGCCTCCGCCGGCACCGCCACGTCCAGCGCCACCAGCGGGCACGCGAGGAACCACAGGAACACCGCGTAGAAGAGCCACGCCAGCTTGGGTCCGGAGATGCGTCCGCCGCGTGAGCCCTTCACATTCTGCGCGTGACGGAACCCGGCCGCCGCCACGATGCAGACTGCGGCCAGGATGGCGAGAAGGGCTCGGGTGTGCGGAGAGGGCATCGGAAAGCGCGCGTGCTGAAGGACCTGTGCCCGGAGTTTGCAATGCCCCGGGCATGGCATGGATGCATGGACAGGAGGGGCGCTTGCAAGCCCCTGACCTGATTGGACAGGGCGCGCTCCACGGGGCACGCTCCGCACGCGCGCGGCGACGCGCTTCGGCGGGAGGCGGGCTTCCATGAGCGTTGGTCCCGGGGTGAGCCCGGCTGCACAGGTGTACATCCCGCAACACACGGCGCCGCGCGTCGAGCGCTGGGGTTGGGTCTGGCCTCGTTGGAACGACCCGCGCCTGCCCTTCGCCTTCCTGCTGACGCTCTACGGCGTGCTCGGCTTCACCTTCTTCGGCTTCAACCGCAGCCCGTGGCAGATGGCCGCCATCGTGGTGACGGGCAGCGCGCTGGACGTCGCGCTGGGTTGGGGGCTGAAGCGGCAGAAGGTCGTCCCCCTGAGCGCGTACATCTCCTGCTGCTCGCTGGCGCTGCTGCTCAACTACTCGCATTCGAGCTGGCTGCTCCTCCTGCCGGTGTGGATCGCCATCGGCTCGAAGTACGTGCTCACCTTCCAGGGGCGCCACGTCTTCAACCCGTCCATGTTCGGCGTGGCCATGTCGCTGCTCTTCACGCGCGAGCTCATCACCGCCGCGCCCGCCTACCAGTGGGCGAACGGCGAGGTGGCCCTCTCCGCCTTCATCCTCATGGCGGCGCTGGTGCTCTTCTTCTTCCGGGTAGGGCGCGGGTGGCTGGTGGTCAGCTTCCTCTTCTTCTACGCGCTCCAGACGGCGCTGCGCGCCTATGTGCTCCGGCACCACCTGCCGCCGGAGGTCCTCTTCCTCGGTACGCTGGGCGCGCCGTCGTTCTTCATCTTCGTCTTCTACATGCTCACCGACCCGGCCACGTCTCCGGGCACGCGGCGCGGGCAGATACTGCTGGCGCTGGCGGTGACGCTGGTGGACCTGGTGCTGCACTTCAAGGAGAGCGTCTACACGTTCTTCTATGCGGCCCTCACGTGCGCCACGGTCCGCTTCCTCTTCGTTCACGCGCGAGCCGCCTGGCAGCGCGGGTGGCGCGAGTCGCTGAGCACGCTGGTGTCCTCCGGCTGGCTGACGCGCGCGGCGGTGGTGGGCGGGCTGGGAGGTCTCATGATGGGTGGCTACACCCTGGCCGCCACGCCCGGCGTCCGGACCACGCCGCTGGACTTCCGTATGGAGCGCGTGGAGGCGCGGGCCGCGGGGCTCGACTCCACCATGGGCAACACGCTCGAGGAGCTGGACCCACGGCTGGGGCACGTCGCGAAGTGGCTGGTGGCGGTGGGGGATTCCGTCGCCGTGGGGGACTACGACGGGGATGGCCGGCCGGACCTGTTCCTCACGCACCCGCTGGCGCGGCCCGAGGACCACGCAAGCCTCTATCGCAACCTCGGCGACCTCCGCTTCGAACGGGTGCCCGTGCCCGCGCTGGAGCGCTTCGCCACGCGCTACAAGGAAGAGGGACTGCCGGGCGGCGGCACCTTCGTGGACTGGGACGGTGACGGCGACCTGGACCTCGCGGTGGCGGTGGCCTTCGGGCCCGTCCGGCTGCTGCGCAACACGCTGCGCGAGACGGGCACGGCGGGCTTCGAGGACGTGACGGAGGCCGCGGGCGTGACGGACCACGCGGTGAGCCTGGGCCTGACCTTCCTGGACTATGACCGGGACGGGCACCTGGACCTCTTCGTGCTCAACGTGATGACCACGCACCTGCCGGGCTACGAGCCGCCGGTGCCGCTCAACCTCTTCCGGCTGCCCGAGCCCGAGCACCCCGACGACCGCCGCATGTTCCGCTTCATGCATGACGGCTGGCACAACGCGGCCAACGGTGGGCTCAACGCGCTCTATCGCGGCAAGGGAGACGGCACCTTCGAGAAGGTGGACATCGCCGCGATGGGCATGCCGGAGACGCACTGGTCGCTGGCGGTGAGCACGGTGGACTTCAACCGCGACGGGTGGACGGACCTGTACGTGGCCAACGACTTCGGGCCGGACGACGTCTACCTCAACGAGGGCGGCAAGCACTTCCGCCGCGTGGCGGGCCGGCTCTTCGGCGAGATTGGAAAGGACACGTACAAGGGCATGAATGCCTCCGTGGCGGACTTCGACCGCAACGGCTGGTTGGACCTGTACGTCTCCAACGTCCACCACTCGCTCCAGGCGGAGGGCAGCCTGCTGTGGATGGTGGGCCCCGGGAAGGACGCCTTCACGCCGGAGTTCCGGGACGAGGCCACCTTCCGCGGCGCGCTCAACGAGCGGCGCTTCGGCTGGGGCGCGGCGGCGGGAGACCTGGACAACGACGGCTGGCCGGACCTGGTGCAGGCCAATGGCATGGTGGATGACCGCCTGGACGCGGCGCGGTGGCGCATCCCCGACGGCCAGCGCAAGGACTACTGGTACGTCAACCACAAGCTGATGCAGTCCGGCCCGGAGGTCCACACGTACGCGGACAAGTGGGGCGACATCCGGGGGCGCACCATCTATCCGAATGAAGCGCGCCGCGCGTACCTCAACCTGGGCGACGCGAAGCCCGGACACTTCGTGGACCTGGCGCGCGAGCTCGGGTTGGATGACCCGGACAACTCGCGAGGTGTGCTGCTCTCGGACCTGGATGGGGATGGCGACCTGGACGCGCTCATCACCAATCAGCACGGGCCCGTGTCGCTGTATCGCAACACGCTGCGCTCGGAGGGGCGTCAGGATGCGCACTTCGTAGGGCTCTCGTTGGTGGGCCACGGTGGGCGCACACACCGGAGCGCGGTGGGCACCCGGGTGGTCGTCTCCTACGAGGAGGCGGGCAAACGCGTGGAGCAGGTGCAGGAGGTGGGGTTGATGGGAGGCTTCTCCGCATCGGCGGACGCTCGGCTGCATTTCGGGCTGGGCCGGTACTCGGGGCTCGTGACGGCGCGGGTGCACTGGTACGGGGGCGACGTGCAGGAGGTGTCGCTGTCGCCGGACCGCACGCATGAGCTTCGGCAGCCTCCTGACGCGGAGGTGTTGCAGGGGAGTGCCCGGCCATGATGTCGCCGCTCAAGGGTTCGACGGTGCGGCGTGATGCGCTCACGGAGGCGCAGCGTGGGCAGATGCTGGCGCTGATGCAGCTCTGCTACACGGGCGTGTCGCCGGAGCGCTTCGCCGAGGACCTGGACGCCAAGCAATACGTCATCCTCCTCCACACGCGGCGAGGCGGGGAGTTGGTGGGGTTCAGCACGCTGCGCGTCGCCGAGGAACTCGCGAGCGGGCAGCGGGTGGAGGTGGTGTATTCGGGCGACACGGTCATCCACCCCGACTGGTGGGGTCACAAGGTGTTGCAGGTGTGCTTCGGGCGCTTCGTGCTGTCGCGCAAGCTCCGCCATCCCCTGCGCCCGGTGCACTGGCTGCTGTTGAGCGCCGGCTTCAAGACGTACCTGCTCGCGGTGAACTACTTCCCCAGGACGATGCCTCGGCGGGACTGGACGCCGCCTCCCGGCCGCGCCGACTTTCTGCAAGCGCTGGCCGCCCGCTGGTTCGGCGCGCAGTACGACGCGTCGCGAGGCACGCTCCGTTTCCAGGGCGCGCACTACCGCGTGCGGGATGGCGTCGCGCCCATCGACCGCGCGGCGGCGCTGCACCCCGACATCGCCTTCTTCGCCGAGCGCAATCCGCGCCATGGCGAGGGCGAGGAGCTGGTGTGCCTGGTGGAGATCCGCTGGTGGGACCTCTTCCTGGCGCTGGGGCGGAGCGTGTCCGGACAGCTTCGCGGCTGGGCCCGGCGAGGGCTGCGGAACGCCGGTGTCCGCGTGGGGACGTGAGGCCGTCGTGAGTGCTTCCTCCCTGCCGCTGAGCGGCCTGCGGACCGTGCTCGCTCCCTCCGCGCTGCGCTTCTACCGGGCCTTGCGCCATCCGGAGGCCGCGCAGGCGGTGTGTCTGCAGCGGGTGCTTCGTTCGGCCGTGGGCAGCGTGCAGGCGGAGCGCATTCCTGGCTTCCACCGCATTCGCGACGCCCGTGACTTCCAGGCCGCCGTGCCGTGGGTGACACCGGACGCGCTGACTCCGGACGTGGAGCGCATCGCCGCGGGCGAGACCCGGGTGCTCACGCGTGAGCCGGTGCTGCGCTTCGAACTCTCTGGAGGCTCCTCGGGCGCCAGCAAGCGGGTGCCCATGACACGCGGGCTCCTGGCCGAGTTCCAGCGCGCCCTGGCCCCCATGCTCTTCGAGTTGCTCCACCGCCGGCCCGCGTTGCGCGAGGGCGTCAGCTACTGGTCCATCTCCCCACTGGCGCGAAAGCAGGCCCGCACGGCGGGCGGGATTCCCATGGGCAGCGCGGAGGACAGCGCCTACTTCTCGCACGTGCTGCGCCCCTTGCTGTCCCGCATCTTCGCGGTGCCCGGTGAAGTGGGGGCATTGCCGGATGTGGAGTCCTGTCGCTACGTGACGCTCTGGCATCTCGTCGCCCGCGAGGACCTGTCTCTCATCAGCGTGTGGAACCCCAGCTTCCTCACGCTCCTCATGGACGCGCTGGAGCGGCACGGGGAGCGACTGGCCGATGACCTGACGCGAGGGCGCTGCCGGCCGCCTGCGTCCGGCGCCGCGCACGATGAAGCCGCGATGCAAGCGGTGCTGGCCCGGATGCGCTTCTCTCCGCGCCCGGAGCGGGCTTCGCTGCTGCGTGAGGTGCTGCGAGGTGGCTGGAGCGCTCGCGCGCTGTGGCCTCGATTGTCGCTCCTCAGCATGTGGACGGACGGACAGGCCGCCCACGCACTGCCCGCCGCATGCCGCCGCTTTCCGGGCGTGGAGGTGCAGGGCAAGGGGCTGCTGGCCACGGAGGGCGTCGTCACCGTGCCCCTCTTCGATGCGCCCGCCCCCGTGCTCGCGGTGCGCAGCCACTTCTTCGAGTTCATCGACAGCGAGCAGCCCACCGCGCGACCGCGCCTCGCACACGAGCTGGAGCAGGGCCGCACGTACACGGTGCTGTTGTCCACCTCGGGCGGCCTGCTGCGCTACCGCCTGGGCGACCGGGTCCGCGTGGAGGGCTTCCAGCACGCGACGCCCTACCTTCGCTTCGTCGGCCGAGCGGACGCCGTTTGTGACCTGGTGGGCGAGAAGCTCGCCAGCACGCGCGTGGGGGCCGTGCTGGATGCCGTGCTTCCGGACTTCTTTGGCGGCGCGCGCCCCGGCTTCTCCATGCTGGCGCCCGAGTGGACTCCCGCGCCGTCCTACGTCTTGTTCCTGGAGACGGACGCCCCCGTCTCACGGCTCGCAGCCGCCGCGGAGGCCGTGGAGCACGCCCTCTGCGAGGGACACCACTACCGCTACGCGCGCGCCCTGGGACAGCTCGGTCCGGTGCGTGCCGTGCGCGTGGCGGACGGGGTTCGCCGCTATGAGGCTCGCTGCGTCGCGCTGGGCCAGCGCGCGGGCGACATCAAGCCCGTGGACCTGCACCGCCTGACGGGCTGGTCGGACCATTTCTCCGGAGTCGCTACATGAGACCGCCACTGCGACTGCACTCGCGCGACACCTCGCCCACCCCCAACGTGGACCTGGAGGCCGAAGCCGACCTCACGCGCTGTGGCGCGCTGAAGGACTTCTGGTACGTCGCGTGTCTCTCCGCCGAACTGAAGCCAGGCGAGCCTCTGGCGCGGACTCTCTTTGGCACGGGGGTGGTCCTCTTCCGTGACGTACATGGGCAGCCCACCGCTCTCCGGGACCGGTGTCTGCACCGCAACGCGCGGCTGTCTCGGGGCGCGGTCTTCAATGGCCACATCGGCTGCCCGTATCACGGCTGGGTCTACGACGCGTCGGGCGCCGTGGTGGAGGTGCCCTCGTTGGGGCCCTCGCAGCGAAGCGAGTTGCTCGACGCCGACGCCTGCGCGCGGGAGGGACTGGCGACCGCGCCCTGCGCGCTGGGACGCCTGACGCGCTTTCCCACCGTGGAGCAGGATGGCCTCGTCTTCGTCTACATGGGCGGCGCCGAGCCCGCGCGGTCCGCGCCGTTCCGCGTGCCCTACTGGGACCAGGAGGGGTGGACCGTCTACTTCATGGTGACGCGCTTCCCGAACGGGGTGACGAACCTCGTCGAGAACTTCATGGACGTCCCGCACACGCTCTTCGTGCATCCGGGCTGGTTCCGCAGGCCCGCCAGCAAGCGCGTGCCGGCCACGGTGCGGCGCACGGCGGGCAGCGTGTTGGTGACGTACAAGCAGGCACAGGACACCGTCACGGGCCTGGGCCGGCTCTTCAATCCGCGCGGATTGCCGCTGCTCCACACGGACAAGTTCTACGTCCCCAATGTCACGCGCGTGGACTACCTGTGGGGCGAGCACGGCTTCGTCATCAACTCGCAGTGCACGCCCATCGGGCCCACGGACAGCCTCGTCTACACGGCCATCAGCTATCGGTTGCCGGTGGATGTCCCCGGTGCGCTGGTGGGGCGCGCCATGATGCCGCTGGTGCGGTGGTACACGCGGCAGGTCATCCAGCAGGATGTGGTCATCATGGACATCCAGCGCGAGGCCCTGCTGGACGGCCCGGGTGGAGGCGTCTACTCCGGCACGGAGGCGGACCTGCACCACGCCGACATCGAGGCGTATCGCCGCTGGCTGCGGGATGGCGGCCAGGGCTCGGGGCCCGAGGACGCCGAGCGCGACATGGCCTTCTGGATTTGAGTCCGCCGCCGCGCTACTGCGGACGGTAGGGCAGCTCCACGATGAAGGTGGCGCCCTGGCCCAGCTCGCTCTCCACGCGGAGGGTGCCGCCGTGCGCCACCACGACCTGGCGGGCCGCGTAGAGCCCCAGGCCCAGCCCTCCAAAGGCGCTCGAGGGAACGGCGCGTTCGAAGCGGTGGAAGATGCGCTCCTGGTGCTCGGGGGCAATGCCGATGCCGTGGTCTCTCACGAGGATGCGTGCGTGGTCCGGCGCGCCGTCCACCCGCACCTCGATGGGGCGGCCCTTGCCGTACTTGAAGGCATTGACCAGGAGGTTGCCCACCACCTGCTGAATCCGCAGCGGGTCCCACACGCCTTCGATGGGGACCTCCGCCCTCAACTGGATGGGGCAGTCCGCCTCGGCCGCCGGAGTCATGGCGCGGGCAACCGTTTCCCGGACGAGCCGCGACAGGTCGAGCGGCTCCATCATCAAGGGCACCTGGCCCTCTCCTATGCGGGAGACGTCGAGCAACCCATCGATGTGCGTGGCGAGCCGCTCGGTATGGCGGATGGCCTTGTCCAGCCGCTCCAGCAGGCGTCCGCCACCATCCTTCCGCGCTGCCGCGGAGGGGAGTGATTGGAGTTGGAGCTGGAGCGCGGTCAGGGGCGTCTTCAGCTCGTGGCCGGCCAGGGCCAGGAATTCATCCCGGCGATGGAGGGCCTCGAGGAGGGCCTGCTCCGCCTGCTGCCGCTGCTTGACTTCCGCCTCCAGTGCCTGGGCGCGCTGCTGGAGGAGGCTGACCTCTCGCAGCCGTCCTTCCGTATCCGCGAGCCGAGTGTAGCGCTCGGTGGGAATGACGTGTGCGTGCGCCTTGCAGACATCGAGGAAGGGCCGCGCGTGCGCCGCCTGGCCGAAGTGGCCGATGGCGTAGGTGCACAGGAGGGACAGGGGGTACAGCACGCTGAGGTCATTCCACAGTGCCTCCAACTCCACCGCCACGTCCGGCATCCCATCCAGGCAGAGGACATCCACCATCTCGCCGTAGGCGCGGACCTTGGCGCCGGGGCGCGCGGCCGTGCGGCTGTGCTCAATCACGGTACCGATGACTTCGCGGAAGCGCTCCCAGTCCGGGCGCCCCCCCACCATGAAGCGCGCGAGTGTCTCACGGGCATCGAGCAGGGTGAGTTGCCCGCTCGCGATGACCGCCGCGGTGTCCACGCCCGCGGCCACCAGCCGCGCGATGAGCTGCTGCCGGTGGCTCGTCTGGGCGATGATGATGAGCGGGTCTCCTCGTTCGAGCCCGCCCGTGATGTAGGCCTCGACGATGTCGATGACGATTGCCTCGTCCTCATAGAACTGGACCGTGTGGGCATGCTCCAAGGGATACCCGACGGGGGTTTCGCTGGCTGGCTGCCGGTGGCTGCTCCCGAGAGCTGCGGCGTCGGATGGAGGCATCGTCCTCACCATGTGCGTGGGCGCCTCATTATTCTGTCGGGGCCTTTCGACGCGGAACGACCCCCGGGGGCAGTGGAGCGCACGGAAGCCGTCACTGGTGGGCTGGCGCGCTTGACTCGGGTTCACCGCTGAAAGGCGCAGGCGGCTGTCTGGGGCAGCAAGTTCCTGCAAGCGGTGGCGGCGCGTGGATTGAGCGCCTGGAGTTCGTGCACCGGCCGTCGTTCCGGGCAAGGGGGCCGCGCCATGCGCGCCGCGAGTCGCTCACTACGGAGGAGGTGGGCCGGCACGGCGTGGACCTGCTCCACCGCTGGGTTACGCGGATGCGCGACTGATGCGTCCACCCCACGGGGGCTGTCCGTGGGGCGGATGCGCTGGAGCCTATCCGCGCCGAGAGCTGCTCGCGGAGCGCCCGTGCATGGGATTGCCGCGGTTCCAGCGCGCGCGCTCCTGCCGCTCACGCTCCAGGCGGGCGATGCGTTCCCGCTCCTGGCGCTCGCGCTCCAGGCGGGCGATGCGTTCGCGCTCCTGCCGCTCACGCTCCATGCGGGCGATGCGTTCGCGCTCCTGGCGCGCGCGCTCCAGGCGAGCCAGCCGTTCCCGCTCCAGCCGCTCGTTCTCCGCGCGCTGCCGCGCGGCATCCACGCTGCCACCCCGTGCCCAGGCCTGGGTGTTGTTGGGGGCCTGGATTCCGGAGGCGCCATGCACGCCCTGCGCGAGGACTGGGCTTCCGACGGACATTGCGATGACCACAAGCACCCGCATCAGCTTTCCGCGCATGACTGCCTCCCGTTCATGGCCACCGTGGCCTTGTTTCGTCGTCTTGCTTTTTCTGACGGGAGGCCCCGGGAGGAATTCAGTCCCCTTCAATTACGGCCGCGGGACGCGCCCCCTGCCACGGGCGCGCGTCCCGGAGCGTCACTCACGGATAGAGCGACTTGAATCTGGCCCGGGCTTCCGTAGCAGCCGATTTCGATTTCCTGGTGGGCATGGGGGATTGCTTCTCTTTTCGTGGCGGATACGCCGCGCTAGCGTCCCAGTCCCATGGCGGACACACGGCAGCGCAGTGCACCTCCGAGTTTTTCCCAGAACGAGGCCGCGGACATCATCCGTGAGGCCACGGCTCGCGCGTTGGCGGGCAAGGACGTAGATCGCTCGCTCACCCGGGAGGACCTGCTCGCCATGGCCCGGGAGATGGGCGTGAGCGAAGCCGCCGTGGAGAGCGTCATCTCCGCGCGCGCGGGACGTGACAAGGCGCAGCGCCGCATGCGCAGGGCCTACATGGGCCTTGCGTCACACGCGACGAGCTACACCATCGTCATGGGAGGGCTCACCTTCATCGACCTGTTTTCGGGGCCAGGCTGGTGGGTGCAGTACCCCGCCATCGGCTGGGGCATGGGACTGGCGTTCCATGCCATGGGCACGCTGCTCGCGGCCTTCAATCACGCGGACAAGCAGCGGTGAGCCGGCGCGCGCCCTAGCCGATGCGCCGCAGCCCCGGCAGGTCTTCTGGCCGCAGCGCCCAGCGGGGCACCGGCGGCAGGGACGCCAACGTGCCCGTCTGCGTCGCCGGGAAGCCTTCGATGTGCGCACCATCCGCGAAGGCGCTGCCCTGCTTCACCAGGCTGCCCGCGCCCACGAAGCTGCCGCGTCCCAGCCGCGTTCCGTCACAGAGGATGGCACCCGGCTCCACCACGGTGTTCGCGCCGACGTGACTGCCATGCACCGTGCAGCCCGGACCGATGATGGCGCCGTCCTCCAGCGTCAGCGTGTGGTCCGACAGCCGGTGCAGCACGGTGTTGGCCAGCACCTGCACGCCCGCGCCGATGCGGACTGGACCATTGCCATCCCCGAGGATTTTGACCCCGGGGCCAATGATGCAGCCCGGGCCGATGATGACGTCCCCTGTCACCTCGGCCGAGGAGAAGAGGGTGGCGGTGGGGTGCACCAGTGGGTGCTTGTCGCGAAACGTATAGAGCTGTCCCATGGGAGCGTCCTCTGCGCGATCTCTCGCGGAGAATGCGGTGAGTGGCTGGCCCGGCAGGTCGAGGCTTCCGCCGCGGCGCTTCCGGAGCCGTTCCAGGTCATCCGCGGTGGTTCGACGGAGAATGCGGCCGGGGCGGCCCACGACGACGGAGTCGTCCGGCACCACGGTGCCCGCTGGAATGAGCGTTCCTTCCGCCAGCAGGCAGCGCGTGCCGATGCGCGCGCCGGGCATGAGGATGGAGCCACCTCCCACATTGCAGAGCGCGCCGACCTCCGCGCCGATTACGACGCTGCGGTGGTCCAGGAAGGTACGCTCTCCCACCGTGACGGGCTGCTGCGGCAGTCCGATGATGACACCGTTCTCCAGCACGGCCGAGCCGGCGCCCAACCGCACGGCGCCTTCGTGCGAGCGCACCACCGCGCCTTGCGCGATGTTGGCTCCCGGACCCAGGTGGAGAGTTCCCAGCACCCGCGCGCTGCTGGAGAGGCTGAAGTGCGCGCCCCCCGACAGGCACCGCGGGCGCACTTTCGTGCGGCAGGCTGATGACCATTGACGCGGCACCCTACACCCACGCGCTCGACGGCCCGACGGCCCGACGGCGCAGGTAGGTTGTCCAGCGTCCGACGCTCTCTGGGCCGGGCCTTGCCCTGGGGGCGGTTGCCCGCTCGCCGCGCAGGGGGCCTGGAGGGGAGAGGCGTCAGGTGTCATGGGGTATGGCGTCCCTGGACCTCTTTCGGCCTTCCTGACAGAAGGGCGCCAACGGAGGCAGGCATGTCTGAGTCATCCCCGGTCCGGTTCGAACCCGTTCCGGCGGAAGCAGGAGGTCCGCCCGAAGAGGGGCCTCAGGGGTTCTGGGCTTCGGTGAAGGAAGCCATTCACGGGACCGAGAGGGACCTCACCCGGCTTCCAGTTCGCAGCGCCATCTTCCTGCTCGCCGTACCGATGGTGCTGGAGATGATGATGGAGTCCGTCTTCGCCGTCGTCGACGTCTTCTTCGTCGGCCGGCTGGGGGCGGACGCGGTGGCGGCGGTGGGACTGACGGAGTCGCTGCTCACCATCATCTACGCGGCGTCCGCGGGGCTGAGCATCGGCGCCACGGCGCTGGTGTCCCGCCGCATCGGTGAAGGCGACCCGGAGCGGGCCGCGCGCACGGCGGTGCAGGCGGTGGGGCTGGGCGTCGTGTTGTCCATCCCGGTGTCGGTGGCGGGCGTCTACTTCGCGCGGCCGTTGATGGCGATGATGGGCGGCTCGCCGTGGGTGCTGGAGCACGGCATCCGCTACACGCAGGTGATGCTGGGCGGCATGGGCAGCGTCCTGCTGCTGTTCCTCATCAACGCCATCTTCCGCGGCGCGGGGGACGCGGCCATCGCCATGCGCGTGCTGTGGCTGGCCAACGCCATCAACATTGTGCTGGCGCCGCTCCTCATCTTCGGCGTGGGGCCCTTCCCGGAGCTGGGCGTCATGGGCGCCGCGGTGGCCACGACCTTCGGGCGCTCCTGCGGCGTGGTGTACCAGCTCTACCGGTTGGCGCGGGGCTCCGGCCGGCTGCGGCTGCGGCGCGAGCACCTGCGCCTGGAGCCAGGGACGATGCTGGCCATGCTGCGGATGTCGGGCGCGGGCACGGCCCAGGCGTTGGTGGGCACGACGAGCTGGGTGGTTCTGGCCCGCATCGTGGCCACGTTCGGCAGCGCGGCGGTGGCGGGCTACACCATCGCGTTGCGAATCGTGCTGTTCGCGCTGCTGCCCTCGTGGGGGCTGAGCAACGCGGCGGCCACCATGGTGGGACAGAGCCTGGGCGCGGGAAAGCCGGAGCGGGGCGAGCACGCGGTGTGGACGGCGGGGCGCATCAACGCCGTCTTCCTGGGCTCGCTGGGGCTGCTGTTCGTCCTCACGGCCAATCCCGTGGTGGGCATCTTCACGAACGACGCCGCGGTCATGAAGGAAGCGGTGCTCGCCCTGCGCATCCTCAGCGCCAGCTTCCTGTTCTATGCTTTCGGCATGGTGTTGACGCAGGCCTTCAACGGAGCAGGGGACACCACCACGCCCACCGTGCTCAACATCTGTTGCTTCTGGCTGTTGGAGCTGCCCCTGGCGTGGGTGCTCTCCGGCCCCCTGGGCTTGGGGCCGCCGGGGGCATTCCTTTCCATCTCGGTGGCGTTCTCGGTGATGGCGCTGGTGGCCGTCGTCCTGTTCCGGCGCGGAACCTGGAAGCACCGGGTGGTCTGAATGGGAGGGCGGAACGTCATGGTCCATGCACGGCGTTCCGCCCGGTCCCCGGGGCTGCTTCCGGTGGTCCTGCTCCTCGTCCTGGGGCTGGCTTCGTGCCACACCGTGGAGATGCCCGGGGATGAGGTGGCCTGCGCGGGGCTGCGGTGCACCGCGGGCACCTGCTTCTCCAACGCGGGGCAGCCCATGTGCCGCTGCGGAGCGTGGGAGCGGGCCGCGGGGCTGACGTGCTCGGTCGCCGCCTTCACGCAGCCGGATGACCATGGGGGCTCGCCTGACAGCGCGACAGTGCTGACGCTCCCCATGTCGCCCCAGGAGGGCCGTATCGACGAGGGCCGGCGGGAGGCGATGCTGGACAGGGACTTGTTCGCCGTCACCGTGGAGGCGAGCGGCCTGTATCGCTTCTCGTGCACGCGGCTGATGCTGGTGGAGTGCCGGGTGCGGTTGCTGGATGTGGCTGGGAACGCCCACGACATGCCTTCCGCTGTCGAGGGGGCGAGGGTGTCGTGGTTCCCCACGCTCTCCGAGGGCACCTGGTACTTCGAGGTCTCCAGCAGGGACGCTTACGGGCGCTACACGTACGAGCTGGCGTCGCTGGGCGTGGACGACCATGGCGATACGTTGGAGGATGCCACCGTCCTGGAGGCCGGCTCCGGCACGTCGTTCCCCATGCGGCTCTCCTCGCCCTTTGACGCGGATGTGTTCACCTTCCGCTCGCGGGTGGGGCATGGCTACCGCTTCATCTGTGAGCAGGCGCCCAACCCGTTCCTTCAATTGACGCTGCAGTCCGCGACCGGCTTGCTGATGGATGCGGTGCAGGGCACGTCAGGGGAGCCGCTCACGGTGAGCCTGCAGGCGACGTCCGAGCGAGACTGGCTCCTGATGTTGGCCGCCGACCATGGCACCTTCCCGGTGGATGCCGCCTGCCGCTTCGAGGACCTGGGGCCCGATGAGCATGGCGACACACTGGCGACCGCCACGCCCGTGACGCCGGGTGTCCCGGTGGCGGTCACCCTTCAGTCGCGTGATGACGTGGATGTCTTCTCCTTCACGGGGGAGCCCGGGCATGTCTACACGGTGCGGACGGAAGGGGCCGGGCGGTGGTCGGCCCAGGTGGTGGACGAAGAGGGCGCGAACGTGGCGCTCACGACGACCGACCAGTTGCGGGTCCGCATGAATCGCTGGGGCACCTACTCCCTTCGCGTCCAAGGAGGGACTCCCTGGGAGCATTCCTTCGTGCTGACGCTGGTGGATGCGGGAACGGATGACCATGGCGATTCTCCAGAGACGGCGACATTCATCTCCCCGGGAACCACCATCACGGGCCGCTTCGACTCACCTCAGGACACGGATGCCATCGCCTTCGACACCCAGGCACGTGCCATCTATCTTGCGTCCTATGCGCCGTTCGCCGACCTGTCCCTGAACCCGCGAGGCGCCGTGGGCATCCTGGGGTTGGAGGGAGGCCGCCATCTCTTCAGCGCGAGGGACGCCCGGCAGGTCACCTTGATGCTCCAGCCCCTGAATGGCGTGGAGGGTTTCTCCCTGACGCTGGAGGAGGTGGCCATCGATGACCATCCGGACTCCAGCGAGGATGCGCAAATCCTGGAGCTGCCGGCTTCGAGGTCCGGCGTGGTCCAGTCGGCCGTCGACACGGACGTGTTCTCCGTCTGGCTGGAGGAGGGGCGCGCGTACCGGCTGGGCCTGGACGCTGGCACGCTCCGCGCGACGCTCATCGCGCCTGGTGGTCTCCTGGCGAATCTGCGGGACGGACGGTTCGTGGCGAGCCGGAGCGGTCTCCATACGCTGTTTCTCGCCGGTGCTTCCGGCCTGGAGCAGGTCCCCTGGCGCTTCACGCTCCAAGCGGAGTGAGTGCGTCAGGGCAGGCAGATTTCAAAGCCGGTCCGCCCGGCGGGGAAGGTGTCCCGGGGACGTGAGGCGGGCGTCACGGCGTAGAGGTGGAAGTCGAGGCGCCGCTGGAGGAAGCCCTTCAGCGCGGGCGCCAGCGGGTCCAGTTCGTCCTGGTACAGCGTGAAGAAGTGGAAGCCCTGGCCGTGAAAGTCCGCGTACACCCGCTCCACGAGCGCGCGGAAGACGGCCGGGTCTTCTCCGCGCACGCTGGTGTTGCAGAGATAGAAGTAGCGGAAGTCATTTCCCGGCGCAGGCAGGCGCGGCGCGCGGAGCGCGGTGGCCAGCGTGTCCCAGCCCCACCGCACCCAGCGCATGCCTCCACGGTAGGCATGGACGCGGTAGCGCTTCACGGCCTCCGGGTTCCAGGCGGTGGTGCAGCCCACCAGCGCGCCGGTCGCGTCGAAGGCCAGATAGGTGTCTTCGATTCGCAGCCCGGGCCAGTGGGCGAGGCGGTGCTCCAACTCGCCCGTGTCGAAACGGTAGCCGAAAGGACGCGCGCGGTGGTCGGCGTCCAGCAACGCCGAGACAGCGGGGACGTCCGCGGGCGTGGCGCGCCGCACGGTAACGGCGCTTCGCCGGGGACGGCGGCGGAGCAGGAACTGGATGGACACGGCGGAGAAGCGACGGAGCAGGGTGTAGTGCGGCTGGCTCACACGCCCGGGCCGCCGCCGCACGAGCGCATGGAGCGCGGTGGCATTGGAGGCCATGACGGCCGTGAGGAAGGTGTCCACACCCAGGCGCTGGGCGCTCTCCTCAATCATGGGCCCGTAGAAGCGCGCGAGGCCGCGGTTCCGGCGCGCGGAGAAGCGGGTGCGCAGGTCTCCCAGGTAGCCCACCCGGCACGGACGGCCCTCCAGCCAGCCATCGCGCACATGCACGGCGCCCATGCCGTCCAGCCGGCCGTGCTCGCCGTGGACCCAGACCTCCGTCTCTCCGCGCTGCATGGTGTAGAGGCCGAAGTAGTCGGGCGCTCGCTGTGCGGAGAGGACCAGGTCTCCCTGCATGGGCACCGTGCCGAACAGGTCGAGCAGCGCGGTGTTGTCGTCACGGGTGGCGCGTCGAAAGTTGCTCATGCGGCGGTGACGGAGTCTACCCTGGCCGCCGCCGTTTGCCGTGAGTCCCTCGGCTTTGGCGCGACGGTGCTTCGAGGTCGTGTCCGAAACACCATGTCGCTGTGTGTCAGGAAGTCTGCTGTTGTGTCGCGGAAGCACGCGGCGTGTGGATTGGCTGCCTCGTGTCTGAGTTTGGAGTTAGGCTGAGGGCTCCCCGAAAGGAGTCACGCGATGAAGAAGAATGGAATTGCGATGCTGATGGCGCTGGGTGTGGGACTGGCGGCGGGTTTCGGAATGGCGTTCATGCCGTCCACGGCCGAGGCCAACGCGCCTGAATTCACCCAGTCCATCTGTGAGCGCAACTCGGACTGTGACCACTTCTGTGGCGAGGGATTCGGGCACTGCATCCGGGGCATGTACTGCGCGTGCATGTAATGGCGAGCAGGTCCTGAAGGCATCGCCAGGAAGCCGCCGGCTCCCTGGCGATGTCGGACACCTCCGCCATCACCGCGTGTCCAAGGGCCGCCGGGTCAGCAGCGCGAGCAGCGCCTGTCCCACCACCACCAGCGCGATGAAGGCACATGCCAGCACCGCGGCGGCGGCGGGGTCCGCGTAGCTCTGGAGTTCGAACAGCAGCGTCCCGAGCACCTCGGTTCCCGCGGGCACGAGCAGGACGGACATCGTGATTTCCGTCGCGCATGCGAGGAACGCCAGGACGAAGGCCGCGGTGAGCGCCGGCCGCAGCAAGGGCAGGGGCGCATCCACGAACGCGCGCCAGGGGCCGGCACCACTGACCCGCGCGGCCTCGGTGAGCGAGGCGTCCAGTTGCGCGAGCGCCTCCTCGCTGTTGCGCGCGCCCAGCGCGAGGTACTTCGCCACGTAGGCGATGAGCAGCAGCCACGGCGTGTGTGCCAGCGCGAGCACGAAGGCGACGCGGTCCAGGAGGATGAAGCGCAAGTCCCGGGAGAACGCGAGCAGCAGCGCCAGGGCCAGCACCGTCCCCGGCACCGCGTAGGGCCATACGGCCAGTGCCTCCACGCCCGTGCCCAGGCGGCGCAGCTCGCGTCGCAGCACCGCCGCCGCGAGCCCCAGCCCACACACCAGGACACCCGCGCCCGCCGCCAGCAGGACGCTGCGCCCCGTGGCGTGCAGCGTGCGCGGCTCCAGCAGCACACCCGCCCAGTGCGTCAGCGTCAACGTCTCCCAGGTCAGCGCCGCGCCGAAGCTGCGCTGGAGCGACGTGAGGAGGATGGCCCCCAGCGGGAGCAGGACCAGCACCGCGGCCGTCAGGCTCACCGCGCCCAGGACGAGCCGCGTGCGCGCCCCAGCAGGAAGGGACGGGACGACAAGCCCTTGCCCGCGCTGAGGCGGACGCGGCCGGCCCGGCCCAGCGCCCAGGTCACCAGCATCGCCATGGGGGCGAGCAGCAGCAGCGGCGTCGCCAGTTGCGCGGCGCGCGCCAGGCCCTCGTCACCGCCCATCAGCACCAGTTCATAGATGCGCGTGGTGAGCACCCGCGTGGGCGGTGAGGCCGACACGCCCAGCAGGTACGGAACGCCGAAGGACGAGGCCGCCATGAGGAACACCATCACCGCGCCCGACAGCAGGGAGGGCAGCGCCAGCGGCAGCGTCGTCGTCAGCAGCGCCCAGGGCGTCGACGCTCCGCAGACGCGCGCGGCTTCCTCCACCGCCGGGTCCACGCGCCGCAGGGCCGCCGCGCCCGCCAGCAGCACCAGCGGGAGGCCCGACACGCCCTCCACGAAGGCGATGCCCGCGGGGCCGTAGATGTCGAAGGTGTCATCGCCGAGCAGCCGGTTGAGGTACCCCGCGCGAGGGCTCGCGAGCGACAGCCAGCCCATGCCCCAGATGAACGCGGGCACGGCGGAGGGCAGGGTGAACAGCACCGTGAAGGCCCCGCGCAGGGGCAGGTCGGTGCGTTGCAGCACCAGCGCCAGTGGCGTTCCCAGGACGAAGGCCAGCACCGCCGCGCCCGTGGCGATGAGCAGCGTGTTCCCCAGCGCGCCACCTTCGGCGAGCAGCCAGTCCAGGCCGCCCGTCCCGGAGTGGCCCAGGCCTCGCCAGAGCAGCGCGGCCACCGGGAGCACGGAGAAGCAGAGCACCGGCACCAACCACAGGCCGAGCCCCAGCCATTGGGATTTGGGGGCCGCCGCGCTCATTGTGAGAAGGCCTGGCGGAAGCGCTCCTTCACGGCGCCGTCCTGTGTGAGCCCGCGCTCGAGCAGCTCGAGCGTCCAGGGCGCGCGCGCTCCAGCAACTCCGAGACACCGGCCTCTCCCCGAGGGCCCGCGAGCCTGGGGTCCACCGCGTGCATGTCTCCCTTCTCCACGATGATGCGCTGGCCTTCGGGCGACAGCAGCACGTCCACCACCGCCTTCGCGGCGACGGGGTTGGGCGTCGTCGCGAAGAGGGCCGCGGGGCCAGGGATGACGACCGCGCCATCGACGGGCCACACCACCTGGATGGGACTGCCGCGGGCCTGGGCCGCGAGCGCGTTCTCCAGGAGCAGCACGCCCGCATCCGCCTCGCCGCTCTCCACCTTCTGGAGCACCGCCGCGTTGCCTCCCGCGACGATGGCGCCTCGCTGGCGCAGCCCGGGGAAGAAGGACTCGCCGTACTTCGCGTCGCAGAACACGGCCCAGGTGAAGGCGGTGCCCGACGTCAGCGGATCTCCAATCGCCACACGTCCCGTCCACGGTCCTTCCGCGAGCGCCGCGAAGGAGGTAGGCGGCGGTGGCCCGTCCTGCCGGTGCACCAGGACCATGGTGGACAGGCGCAGGGCTGCGTAGCGCGCGTCCAGGTCCACCAGGGCGCGGGGCACCCGGAGCACGTTGGGCGAGGCGTAGCGGAGCAGGGCGCCTTCACGGGCCAGCCGCTCGTAGAGGAACGGGTCCGACGTGGCCAGCAGGTCCGCGCGGATGGCCCCGGCGGCGCGCTCCGCCTCCAGCCGGCTGGCCACCTTCTCACTGCCTGCCTGATACCAATGCACCCGGACGTCCGGGAGCCGCGCCTTCAGCAGCGGCTCCAGCGCGTCCAGGACGTGCCGGTACATGGACGTGTAGACCCAGACGTCTCCGGAGGGCGTGCCCTCGCGCGCCAGCGTGGGCCCGGCCGCGGGCGCGGCGGACTCGATGCGGCAGGCGGCGAGCAGGACGAGCGCGGCGGCGACCCCCGCGGCCCGGAGCAGCATGGGCAGGGACATGTCCCTGCGATTATGCGGCACGCGCGCGCCCTGTCACGCGGCGCGGCCGTCACGCATCGGAAACGAGAAGCCCCTCCGCGCACCGGGCACGGAGGGGCCGCTCGTCTGAGCGAGGACCTACTTGCAGGCCCGCGCCGGCATGGCGTCAATCCAGTCGGCGATGAGTCGTGAGCCCTGGTCGTGGCGAAGCACGCGGCCCAGCTCCGGCATCATCTTCCCCGACTCCTCGGTGTGCAGGCGGTACCAGAGGATGGACACCGAATGGCTGCCGGGGACGATGTCGAACTCACCGCCCACGCCACCGCCCGCGGAGCCCGGCCGCTTGCACACGCCCAACGTGAACTCCTCCGTGTTGTCCACGTTGAGGAACAGCCGGCTGGTGGTGCCCGCCGTCCCCTTGGGGTTGTGGCAATGCGCGCAGTTGATGTCCAGGTAGGCGCGTGCGCGCTGCTCCAGCGTGCCGTCCTTCTCGTTGAACGCGTTCGGCGCGCGGGGAATCTGGTCGACCGGAGGCAGCCCCGTCAGCCGGCCCAGGTTGGCCAGGTGCTGAAGCTGGTTGATGGGCCCGTCGCCATAGTCATGGTCCTGGTTGAGGTAGCGGGCCTTCACGCCAATGGGCAGCAGCACCTGGTTCTCCTGGGCGTCCTGGAGATGGTGGCACTTCAGGCACTGGTTCTTGCTGGGCACCAGGTAGTCCAGCGTCCGCTCCACGCCGTCCTCGCCAATGAAGCGCACGCCGCGGACGACGCGGCCGCCGTTGGCCAGCGTGGCCTCCGTCTGGGCCTCGTTCCAGAAGTAGGGAAAGGCCTCCCAGCCTCCGGGCCTGTGCACCAGCACGCGTGTCTCGATGGCGCGCACGTTCTCTTCCGGGACGCGGAGGTCCGCGGGGAAGGAGAACGTCTTGGTGATGATGGTGCCCACCGGCAGGTCCAGCACGTCGGTGGCCGAGTACCCGGCCTGCGCGTCTGGCGGGATGTACAGCGTGCGCGACTTCACCGAGTAGTCGGAGAAGAGCGGCGTGGTCAGCGCATAGGGAATGTTCCCCTCCACCGGCTGGAGCCCACCCGTCGCGGGTGTCCCGGTGAAGAGGCCGAAGCCCGACAGGGTATTGGGCGGAAACGCAGGCCCGGCGTCTGGCGTCCCCGCGTCCTCGTTCGTCCCTGCGTCCTCCGGGGTGCCGGCGTCCTCGCCCGCGTCACCCGTGCCCGCGTCCGGGGTGCCGCTGTCCTCGGGCGGAAGCCCGGAGTCGACCATGGAGCCGCCTCCGCCGTCCGGGGTCGGCGTCACGCCGTCCTCGTCACCCGAGCACGAGGCCAGCGCCGCGGTCACCAGCACCGCGGCGAGGCCCAGTCCTGGGATGAACGGCCTGTACATGCGTCCGTTCTTCACGATGTCTCAGCGGATGGTCAGGGCCGGGGTGAAGCCCGAACAGTTGTAGGGCTCGGCGCCCTGGGCATAGCGGCGCGTCTCTCCCCAGGCGGCGGCCGCGTTTTCGGGGGTGGGGCCCGCCGAGAGGTGGCCACCGACGGCCTGCAGGTCGAAGTCCACCACCGAGGCCTGCGTGCCCTCCGGCAGCGTGTTGCGGGTGAAGCAGATGTTGATGGGGTTGGCCAGGCTCTCATCGCGAGGCGCCGGGTCGAGGCCGTCCCACAGCACGTGCTCCACGCCCGTCACGCCGTGGGCCGCGGCGCCGTACTGGTAGACGGCGCCCACCAGCGCGCCCAGCGGACGGCGCTCCGGGTCCGGCGTGCCGTTGTCCACCATTTGGCCGCTGCCACCGGTGAAGGTGTTGTCGTGGATGGAGATGTCCTGGCTGGGGAAGTTGAAGAAGCCGGCCGCCCACTGGACGGGGTCGGGCTCGATGGCCAGACCGCTGAGGATGGCGATGTCCACCGTGTTGTTGTTGCCCCACGTGTTGCGCTCCATCTCCACCCGGCGTGAGGCCAGGATGAAGGTGCCGGTGCCGGCCGGGACCTGGGACACGGTGCTGCTGCTGGCCTCCACGGAGGCGAAGTTGGGGCGGTTGTTCCCGGTGATGGTGTTGTGGGCGACGTAGATGTCCGTGCCCCGAATGGGGTTGCCCGGCAGGTCGAACACGACCAGGCCCGTGGTGTTGTCCTCGGCGACGTTGTGCGTGACGTGGGCGTACTTCGTGTTCTCGATTTCGATGCCCGCCACGTTCTTCTTCGCCACGTTCCGCCGGACGATGGTGTGCTGCGTCTGACCGACGTAGATACCCGCGTCGGCGGCGTTGTACGCCTCACAGTCCTCGACGAGGACGTACGTCGACTTCACGGGGTAGATGCCGTACTTGCCGTTGCTCTCCTGGTTCTCCTGGGCCCACTCGGTGCGGAGGCGCTGGATGTTCACGTTGACGGAGGACTCGATGCGCAGGCCATCCTTCTTCGCGTTCCAGACGGCCAGGTCGCTCACCGTGAAGAGCTTGCTCACCACGTCGAAGCCGTTGGTGTTCGCCGCCGCGTGCGTGAAGTCCAGCACGGTGCTGGACTCGCCGCCGGTGGCCTCGCCCTGGGTGCCCTTGCCCGCGCCCTTGACGGTGATGCCGTTGGCGCGGATGGTGATGGCGTTGTCGAACTGGAAGGTGCCCGCGCCCAGGTGGATGGTGGTGCAGTCGTCCAGCGCGTTCACCGCGTCCTGGAGGTCCTGCTCCTGGCCCGGATTGAACGTCAGCTCGGTCTGCTCCTTGCCTTCGCAGGAGAACTCCTGCGGCCAGGCCATGGAGCCGCCGGCGTCCGGGGTGCCCGCGTCACTGCCCGCGTCACTGCCTGCGTCGCTGCCTGCGTCCGCGGGCACGCCAGAGTCCGGCTGGCCCGCGTCCGGACGGTCATCGCCGTCATCCGAACAGGCGGGAAGGACCATCAGTCCCACGAGGGCAAGAAGCACGGCACGGGGCGCGCGCGACGGCGGCAGAGGATGCATCAGGTATCTCCTGTGGAAGTGCTGCGCCTTCTGGCTTCTGAGCACGAGGCTCCAGGGCGCGGCCCGGAATGCGAATCCTCCCCGTGAAGATGAACAACCTCAAGGGTGAGACATCGAAAAACAGCCACCCTTCCGTGACGCGATGCGTTCTGCAACGCGATTGATAAATTGCTCCAATCCTTCATGAGAGGTCGACGCGGTGCTGCCTTACTTCCCCTTCGAGCAGGATGTCTTTTCAATGTCGCTGGGCGTGCGTGCGCTGAGGCCCGAAGAGACACTCATTGAAGTAGACGCGCCGCGCTATGCGGACGAAGTGGCATTGAAGGCGGCGCTGCTGACGGCGGGGCACGCCGAGCGCTTCCAGGGAGGGCCCGGAACAGAGGAACTCCAATGGGAGACGTTGACGGTGCTGCTGCCTGCCATGGCGCGTCAATCGCCGGAGCACTTCTCGCTGGAGGTGGAGGGCACGCGCTGGTGCTGGCACAACCGCCTGCTGGGCACGCGGACGCACTTCACGCCGGGGGACGCGGCGAGCCTGCCGCTGGCGCCGCTGGACTGGTTTGGCCGGCAGGTTCAGGAGGACCTGCTGCTGCTGGACGGCACGCATGAGGGGTTCCCGCTGGTGGCGGGCCAGTTGTGTTTCCCTTCCGGGTGGTGCTTGGGGGACAAACTGGGCCGGTCGCTGCTGGCCGTCCACGAGCCGGTGCCCCAGTTCAACGCGAAGCTGGGGCCCTCCACGCTGAAGTTGATGGAGGGCCTGAAGCCCGGGCGCCCCGTCACGCGCTGCAACTGGGCCATCAGCGTCACGGAGCGGCTGGACCTGGAGCCGCGCACGCTGCCGGAGTGGCGGCACTTGTTCGACGGCATCACCCCGGACAATGCGGGCGAGCGTTGCTTCCTCCGCCTGGAGCGTCAGACGCTCACCCGGCTGCCCCGCACGCGCGCCATCCTCTTCACCATCCACACCTACGTGGCCCCGGTGGCCTCGGAAGTGGAAGCGCCCGGTCGGCGGCAGCGGCTGGCCCGCGTGCTGCGCACCGTGCCCGCCGACACCGCGGCCTACAAGCGCGTCGCGCCCGTGCTGGCGCCGCTGCTGGGCTACCTGGAGGCGGGAGAGGCTGACGCCGGGTGGAAGGGGTAATGAAAAACCCCACCTCCTGGAGAGGACACGAGGTCGCCCTGGGGGCGGGCGGGGTGTCGCTCAGGAACGGGGACGCTTCTGGGGTGCCGTCGAACCGGAAGTCAGGCCATTTCTGTAGTAAGTCGCCCCTCAGAACTGACTGCGGCGATGTCTCACTGCCGCTCTAAAAAGCAAGGAAGGGCAACGACATGCAGAAGACGTGGCTGGTCGCGGGAATGCTGGTGCTGGCGGGCTGCCAGCAGCAGGGCAAGACGGATTCGACGCCGGCGGCGACGGCGACGGCGCCCGGCGCGAGCGCGAATCCGCAGACGGAGGACCAGAAGACGCTGTACGCGCTCGGCCTGTCCATTGGCCGCAGCGTGAGCGTGTTCGACATGACTCCTGAGGAGCTGGAGTACGTCAAGGCGGGCATCTCCGCGCAGGTGAAGGGCGAGAAGCCCGCGGTGGAGCTGGAGACGTACGGCCCGAAGCTGCAGGAGCTGGCGCGCGCGCGCAGCACCCGCAAGGCGGAGGCTGAGAAGGAGAAGGCGAAGGCGTTCCTGGAGACGGCCTCGAAGGAAGAGGGCGCCCAGAAGACGGAGTCCGGCCTCATCTACAAGGAGCTGACCGCCGGTACGGGCGCGTCGCCCCAGGCGTCGGACATCGTGAAGGTGCACTACCGTGGCACGCTGCCGGACGGCACCGAGTTCGACAGCTCGCACAAGCGTGGCGAGCCCACGCAGTTCCCGCTCCAGGGCGTCATCAAGTGCTGGACCGAGGGCGTGCAGAAGATGAAAGTGGGCGGCAAGGCCAAGCTCGTGTGCCCGTCCGACATCGCCTACGGTGACCGCGGCGCGCCGCCGAACATCCCGGGCGGGGCCGCCCTGGTGTTCGAGGTGGAGCTGCTGGAGATCGTCAAGCCGCCGGAGATGCCGGCCATGGGCGGCACGCCGCCGGCGGGCAAGCCCTCCGCGGCCGAGAAGAAGTAGTCACCGTCTTCACGCAGGACGCCCAGGGGGCTGGCGGGGGATTCTTCCCTCCCAGCCCTCTTCGCGTTCGCGGGCACCGGGGTGGCGGCGGGGCGCTGCCTCGGGGTAGTCCACCCGTCGCCAGCGTCTCCGCCTCGGGGACGGGCCAACCCACGGAGGTCGACACATCATGCGCCAGGGCCTGCTGTTGATGATGGGAGCGCTGCTGCTGAGCGCCTGTGTCCAGGGCCGCGCCCGGGAAGTGCTCCGCGAGCCGTCCGCCACGGGCGCTGTCTCCGAGTCGGAGTTCAAGGCGCTGCACACGCTCCGGGAGGACGCGCCGCCAGTGCTCAAGGGCCAGGAGGTGGAGGTGGCCGGCACGAAGGCCTACCTGAGCCTGCCCCAGGGCGCCCAGGGGCCGCTGCCCGCCATCATCGTCATCCATGAGTGGTGGGGGCTCAATGACCACATCCGCCACTGGACGGACCGGCTGGCCGCGGAGGGCTACGCCGCGCTGGCGGTGGACCTGTATGGCGGCAAGGTGGCCACCACGCGGGATGAGGCGCTGGCGCTGCTGAAGGCCGTGGACCCGGCGCGTGCACAGGCGATGCTGACGGCCGCGCACACCTTCTTGCAGCAGGACGCGCGGGTGCAGGCGCCGCGCACGGGCACCATCGGCTGGTGCTTCGGGGGCGGCTGGTCCCTGCACGCGGCCATGGCCATGCCGGAGCTGGACGCGGCGGTCCTCTACTACGGCAACCCGGTGACGGAGGCGCGGGAGCTCGCCGCCATCCGCGCGCCGGTGCTGGGCATCTTCGGCACGAAGGACCCGTCCATCCCCCTGGAGACGGTGCAGGCCTTCCGGCAGGCCTTGGATGATGCGGGCGTGCGGCACTACATCCTGGAGTTCGAGGCAGAGCACGCCTTCGCCAACCCGTCGAGTGAGCGCTACGACGCGCAGGCCGCCGCGGGTGCCTGGCAGCAGGTGGCGGCCTTCCTGGACCAGCACCTGCGTCAGTAGGGGCGCTGGCCCACGTAGTTGCCCGGCGGCGCGTAGTTGCACACCCAGAGCGTCCAATGGGGGAACTGGGAACCGAAGGGCGAGTTCGTCGTGCACTCCTGGACGGCGCAGCCCAGGGCCCGCGTGTTGCGCCACACCACCTGGGTGTAGTGGCCGCAGACCTTGCCGCTCGCGCAGGTGTTGGCGGCGTGGTCGTAGTGGACGGCCTCGTCCACCCAGCCCTGCACCACGCCCTGGGCGCCCATGGCGCTGGACGATGCCGCGGTGAGGTTCTCCCCCAGGTTGCCGCGATTCGGGTTGTGCGAGAACTGGCACTTCGCTGCGTAGGCCTTCGCCGTGCGCGTCGCCTGCTCGTCCCACGTCAGGTCCTCCAGCGCGGGGGAGGCCGCGGGCGACACGTTCCTCCGCGCGGCGTTGTGCGCGGCCAGCATGTCGCGGTCGAACTGCGTCATGACCAGCGGCTCGGTGTCGCCGTCCTCCTCTCCGGGTGTGTCGGAGCCACAGCCGGTGAGGAGCAGGGGGATGAGCAGGCCAAGCGGTCGAAGATGGCGGGGCGTGGGGCGGAGCATGGGGGGATTATCCGCCGCCAGGCGGAGGGCCGTCACCTCCCGCCGCGTGAGTGTCCGGCACCCGGGACACACCGGCCCCGTGGGGCGCGGTCAGTAGGGCCGCTGACCCACCCAGTTGCCCGGCGGCGCGTAGTTGCACACCCAGAGCTGCCAGGTAGGGAACTTCGCGCCGAACGGTGAGTTCTTGTTGCACATCACCGTGGCGCACCCCACGGCCGCCGTCTTGCGCCACACCACCTGCGTGTAGTGCCCGCACACCTTGCCCTTCTGGCAGGTGTTGCGCCGGTAGTCGTAGTCCGCGGCTTCATCCGCCCAGCTCTTCACCACCTGGGACGTGGTCCACGTGCCGGGCGTGGCGGCAGCGAGGTTCTCTCCGAAGTCGCCCCGGTCTGGGTTGTGCTCGAACTTGCAGGCCTTCGCCCAGGACGCGGCCTTGCGCTCGGCCTGGGTGGACCAGGCCAGCGGCGGCAGCGCGGGCTTGGGGGCGGGCTGGGCCCGGGAGCGCGCCAGGTTGTGCGCGGCCACCATGTCCCGGGAGAAGTCCTTCGCATCGGGAAGGGCCGCGCGTGGCTCTTTCGGCTTCGCGGACGCGGCGGGCTGCCTTGTGGCCACGGCCTGCCGGGAGGTGGCGTTCTGTCGCCGCCCCTGTTGGGTGCCACCGCTCCCGCAGCCGAGCAGCGGCGGCAGCAGGAGCAAGGCGGACCAGCGGGAGACGCGGGAGAAGGAAGGCATGAGGGGGATGATGCGCCAGGACGCCCGCTCATGCATGTGAAGCGTGCGCGGCGGGGCATTGCGCGCGGTGGGCCGCCCGCTCGCATGCTCCGCCGCGCACGGGAACGCCGGCGCTACACAAGGCCCGGCAGCGGGCCCGTCCCGTCGTCACCGAAGGTGGTGATGTTGGGCACGCCCATGGCCTGCATCAGGTAGATGTACAGGTTGGCCAGCGGGTCCTCCTGGTAGACGATGTGCCGGCCCGGGGTGAGCGCGCCGCCGCCCCTGCCCGCCAGGATGATGGGCAGGTTGACGTGGTTGTGAGAGTCCCCGTCGCCGATTTCGCTGGAGAAGTAGACCATCGAGTTGTCGAGCATCGACAGGCCGTTGGCCTCGATGACCGACTTCATGCGCTCCAGCAGGTACTGGAGGAGCGTCACCTCCCATTTGTCGATGGTGGCGAGCGCGTTGTAGTTGGACTGCGACTTCTGGTGGTGCGAGTACGTGTGGTGTGCGCCGCTGAGCCCCAGGAAGGGGTAGACCTTGTTGGCGCGCGCGTTGGCCAGCATGAAGGTGGCCACCCGGGTGAGGTCACACTGGAAGGCGAGGATGATGAGGTCCATCATCGCCTTGGTCTTCTCCGTCGGGTCCTCGGACACGATGGGAGCGGCTCCCGTGGCGCAGGTCATGGATGGGACGGACACGTCCTCCACCCGCTTCTCCAACTCCCGCACGCTGGTGAAGTACTCATCCAGCTTCTGCAGGTCCGAGGTGCCCAGCCGGCCCTTCAGCGCGGTGGCGTCATCGCGCACGACGTCGATGATGCTCTTGCCGTAAGCGCGCCGCTTCTCGATTTGTGCCTGCGTCTCTCCGGGGATGCCGCCCGCGAAGAGCCGGTTGAACGCGGCCTGCGCGTTGGTCTCCTTGGCCACCGGTGTCCGAGGCCCCGCCCACGCGATGTTGTTGGCATACGGGCACGCGTAGCCGGAGTCGCAGTTTCCGATGCCGCGGCCCGCGTCGATGCCCAGCTCCATGGACCCATAGCGGGTGGCCCGCGTCGCCGTCATGTGGTTGGCGATGACCTGGTCCATGGAGATGCCCACGCGGATGTTGGTGCCCTCCGTCTTGTACACCTTGGCGCAGGACAGGAACGCGCCGGTGGCGGCGGCATGGTGCCCGTCACCATCCGGGAAGGCAGGCCTGTTCGCCAAGCCGGTGACGACCAGCAGGTCGTTCTTCACCGCGGCCAGGGGCTCCAGCGTGGGCGTCAGCTCCCACGCGGGGCCCTCTATCGTGGGCGTCCACTTCTGCATGTGGATGCCGTTGGGCGTGTAGAAGACGGCCAATCTGCGGGGCACGGTGCCCGGCGCGCCATGTGCCTTGCTGGGAAGCATCTGCTCCAACAGGGGCAGCGCCATCAGCGCCCCCGTTCCCCGCAAGACGGTCCGTCGCGAGAGTCTGAATTTCTTGCTCATGGCGTCTGCTCCTCCTCGGCGCCACGCTGCGTGAAGTGGCTGCTCGAGACGATGCTGAGGATGTAGTCGACGAGCCGCCCACCGCGGGCCTCGGCCTTTTCGGCGACATCCTTCACCGCGCAGTGGTCGGCCTCGTCCAGGCCACGGCCCGTGGCATAGGTGAGCATGTGCTCGGTGATGCAGTTGGTCAGCTTCGGGTCCTCCTTCAGGTAGGTCTGCATGTCGCGCACCCCGTTGAGGATGGCGCCGTCGGGCAGGTCACCCGTGGCGTCCACGGGCGCGCCGCTCACCTCCTGGAGGCGCCAGCGGCCAATGGGGTCGAAGTTCTCCATCGCCAGCCCCAGCGGGTCCATCAGCCGGTGGCAGCCCTGGCACGCCGGCGCGCTGCGGTGGAGCGCCATGCGCTCCTTCATCGTCATGTCCGGCGTGATGGGCGGCGGCAGGTTCTCCACGTTCGGCGGCGGCGGCGGCGGCGCCGAGCACAGCAGCTGCTCCAACACCCAGACGCCGCGCTGCACCGGTGAGGTGCGGTCCGGGTTGGACGTGACGGTGAGCAGCGAGCCCTTGCCGAAGATGCCGCTGCGCTCCGGGTGGCCCGTGAGGTCCACGCGCTTGTGCGTGGGGCTGCCGGGCAATGGCAGGCCGTAGTGGGCGGCCAGCTGGTCGTTCACGTAGGTGAACGGCGCGTCGATGAGGTCCTTCAGCTTGTGGTCACCGGAGAGGAACTCCGCGAAGAAGAGCTCCGTCTCCGTGCGCATGGCGGCGCGCAGTTCCTCGTTGAACGCGCCATAGAGCGTGCCGTCCGGGACGGCGGTACCCAGCGCGCGGGTGAAGAGCCACTGGCCGGCGAAGTTCTCCACCAGCGCGCGTGCCTTCGGGTCCGCGAGCATGCGCCGCACCTGGGCCTCCACCTCCGCGGGGTCGCTCAGCTTGCCCGCTTCGGCGGCGGCGAACAGCGCGTCGTCCGGCATGCTGCTCCACAGGAAGTAGGAGAGCCTGCTGGCCAGCTCGAAGTTGTCGAGCGTGTACGGTTCGGTGCTTCCTGGCGGCGCGTTCTTCTCCACCCGGAAGAGGAAGTGCGGTGAGACGAGCACCGAGCGCAGGGCCAGCTTCACGCCCACCTCGGGCGGGTCCGCGTGCTGGCTCGACAGGTTGACGAAGGTCATCAGCTTGTCGACCTCTTCCTGCTGCACCGGCCGGCGCCAGGCGCGGCGGGCGAAGTTGGAGAGGATTTCGTGCGCGCACGGCGCGGGGTTGAGCGGGTCCAGCGCGCAGGAGTTGAAGACGCCGCGCGTCCAGGCGTCATTCACCAGCCGCTCCGCCGCGGCGGAGTACTTCTCCATCAACAGCGGCGACAGCGAGAGCACGTCGGCGATGTTGTCGAAGCCGTAGCCGTGGTCGTCGATAGGGAAGTCCTGGGCCGGCTGGGTGGTGTCTCCCAGCAGGTCCCGCACGGTGGCGTTGTATTCCGCGCGGTTGAGACGGTGAAGCGTGACGCGTCCCGGATTCTGGGGCGCGTTCTCGCACTCGCCTGCCACCGGGGGCTGCCCCGGTGGACCCGGTTCTCCTGGCACATCCTCGTCGGGTTTGACCCGGGCCATTGGGTTGTCATCGGTGCAGCTGGTCACCAGCAGGGCGAGACTTGCGCCCGCAAGGAAGAGCCAGCCCCCTCTTCGTCGATGCATGGGTGTCACGTCGGCTACCCCCCTCCACACTGCCCCATCCGAAGCCGGGACAGCTGAAGCCGTAGCAATGTGCTCTCCACCCAGGCGCGTCGCCTGGTGGACCTCTCCGTTGTTTCAGGGGGCAGGACGGCGTTGGCTACCCGGAAGCGCGCTGGGAAGAGATTGGCGCGAATGGGTAACGAAGTTCCCGGCGAAGGAACCGCGGACGAACGCAGCCTGCGGCGTGCAAGCTGCGTTCGCGTGGATGCCGCGGGCTCCTTACTTCGCGTCGAGATACGCGCGGTACGCGTCGAAGCCGTACTCGCGCCCGAGGAAGTCCTTCACCAGCTCGGCGGCGGGCTTGGAGCCGCCGGGCTCCAGCACGGTGCGGCGGTACTTCATCGCCGTCTCCCGGTCGAGGAAGCCCTTCTTCTGGAACTCGGTCTCCAGGTCCTTCGCGATGACGGAGGACCAGAGGTACGTGTAGTACGCCGCCGAGTAGCCATCCAGGTGCCCGAAGGCCACCTCGAAGTGCGTGCCGTCACGGTGCTCGTGCTTGAAGGGGCTGAGCCGGGTCTGCAGGGCAACCAGGGCCTCGGTCGTGTCGAAGCCCGGCTCGCGGGAGTAATAGTCCAGGCTCACCGCGGACAGGAACAGCTGCCGCCGCGCCCACAGGCCCTGGCCGAACTCCTTCGACGCGCGGAGCTTCTCCACCATCTCTGAAGGGATGGGCTGGTTCGTCTCGTGGTGCTTCGCGAACTCCTTCAGCACCTCCGGGTTGCCCGCCCACTGCTGGAGCAGCATGGACGGCGTCTCCACGAAGTCCCACTCCACGCGGGTGCCCGCGATGCCCGCCCACTTCAGGTGCCCGCCGAAGATGGCGTGCAGCAGGTGGCCGAACTCGTGGAAGAAGGTCTCCACCTCGTCGTGCGTCATCAGCTCGCCGGGGCGCGCGAAGTTGCACACCAGCGAGGCCTCCGGGTAGCGCTTGCCCGCCTGACCCGCGACGAGGTCGAACTGCGCCGCGTGCTTGTACTTGTCGTCACGCGGGTGCATGTCCAGGTAGATGCGGCCCAGCAGCGTGTCGCCGTCGAACACGTCGTAGGTCTCCACCTCCTGCTGCCACACCCGGGCGTCCTTCACCGGCTTGTAGGTGATGCCCCAGATGCGCGAGGTGATGTCCATCACCCCCGCCTTCACCCGGCCGTACTCGAAGTAGGGCCGCACCGCCTGTGAGTCGAAGCTGAAGCGCTCCGCGCGCAGCCGGTCCTCGTAGAAGTCCTGGTCCCAGGGCTCCAGCACCTTGGCTCCCTTGACGTCCTTCTGCTTGCGCGCCAGGAGCTGCGCGTACTCCTGCTTCGCGCGGGCCTCGGTGGCCACGCCCAGCCGGTCGATGAAGTCCGCGGCCGCCTGCTGCGTGCGCGTCATCTTCGTCTCGGTGGTGTACGCGGCCCAGTTCGCGTAGCCCAGCAGCGTGGCCAGCTCGTGGCGCTTGGCGATGAGCTGCGCCAGCACGTCCTGGTTGGCCGGGTACGCGCGCTGGCGGTAGGTGCGCCACAGCTTCTCGCGCGCCTTCGCGTTCTTCGCGTACGTCATGAAGGGGAAGTAGTCCGGGTAGTTGGTGGTGATGACCACCAGCCCGTCCGCGCCCGGCGGGTGCGCCTTGCGGTAGTCCTCCGGCAGGCCGTCCAGCTCGGCGGGCTTGAAGGTCACCTTGCGGACGTCCTCGGCGATGTTCTTGCTGAACTGCTGCCCCAGCTTGAGCAGCTCCTCGTTGAGCGACTTCACCTTGGCGCGGGTGGCGTCGTCGCGGTCCACGCCGGCGCGGCGGAAGTCGAGCAGCGCGCGGCCCATCCAGTACCGGGTCGCCGCGTCCGCGCTGGACAGGTCCACCGCGGCCAGCACGTCATAGACGCCTCGGTCCTGGGACAGCGCCACGTTGGCGGAGTCCACGCGCTGTTCGCACTCGCGCGCGGCGTCGCGGAAGGCCGCCTCCGGATGCACCTCGCGCGCGAGGCTGGAGCGGTTGGCCGCGGCGAGCAGCGAGCCCAGGGCCTCGTCATAGGCGGCGAGCACGGCCGGCCGTCCTTGCGCGCGTCCAGCGCCTTGATGGCGGACACCTGCGCGCGGGTGCGCTCGAGGTCCGCGTCACACGCGGCGGTGAAGTCGGCCAGGGGGCCAGAGAGGACGCTGGCGCCTTCGGGAGGAGGCACGGGCTTGGGCGCGGCGGCGGGGGCCGGGGCCTGCTGCGCGGTGGGCTCGGGGGCCGCGGCGGGGGTGTGCGTGCAGCCGGCCGACGCCAGTGCCGCGGAGAGGGTGAGGGCGCTCAGTCTCTTCAAGGGTGGGTTCCTCCGGGGTCCAAGGACAATGCCGGAGCGTCATGCCACATCCCGCCTGCCTCCGCCCGGTGCAAGCGGCCTTCCCTTGCCCGGACGCGGCGGCCGTGCCGACATCCAGGAGGAGGCCGACCCGATGACGGACCGTGAATGCGTGGAGCTGTTGCAGTGGGCCGCGCCCCGCCTGCGCCTTCGCTGGGAGGGCTTCCGGCGCGTCCGGGGGCAGGTGTGCAAGCGCATCGGCCGCAGGCTGAAGGCGCTGGGCCTGCCAGACGCGGGGGCCTACCGCGCCCGGCTGGAGGCGGAGCCCTCGGAGTGGGACGTGCTCGACGCGCTGTGCCGCGTCACCATCTCCCGCTTCTACCGGGACGCGCGCGTCTTCGAGGTGCTGCGCCAGGACTTGCTCCCCGCCCGGCTGGAGTCCCTGCGCTCCCGGGGCGAGGCCACGTTGCGGGCGTGGAGCGCGGGCTGTGCTTCCGGCGAGGAGCCCTACACGCTGTCGGTGCTCTTCCAGCTGGGGCTCGAGCCTCGATTCCCGGGAGCGCGCCTGGCGTTGGTGGCCACCGATGCGGACGCGGGGCTGCTCGCGCGGGCGGCGCGGGGCTGCTATCCGCGCGGGGCCTTGCGTGAGCTGCCGCGTGACTGGGCGGAGCGGGCCTTTCCGGGGCCCGGTGACGAACCGTGCCTTGCGCCGGAGTACCGGCGGGCGGTGGACTTCCTCCAGCAGGACTTGCGCTCCCAGATGCCCGACGGGCCCTTCCACCTGGTGCTGTGCCGCAACGTCGCCTTCACCTACTTCGCGCCGCCGCTTCAACGCGAGGTCCTGTCACGGCTGGTGGCGCGGCTGGTCCCTGGCGGGCTGCTGGTGATTGGCGGCCATGAGTCCCTGCCCGAAGGAGACTTCGGCCTGACGCGCGCCGCCGGCCCGCTGCCTGTCTTCGCGCGGACAGACGTCTGAGACCGCCGGGCTCTATTCACGAATTCGTCCGGTGCGAGCATTCTCCGTCGCTGGGCCGTGCTCCCCTGACGTGAGCGGGACGGAGGACTCGGGCCTGCGCGTGGCCGGAGGAATCCGAGGATGCGCACGAAGCTGTGGTGGAGCGCGGTGCTGGCGGCGTGTGCGTGTGGCGGCGCCGCGAAGACGGGCGACGAGCTCCGCTCACGGCAGGCGGGACTGTCGCTCTCCGCCACGCCAGGCGACGCCCGGGGCACCTTCGTCCATGAGGACGAGGCGGTGACGTTCTCCTCCCGCGAGGTGGAGCCAGGGGTGTACCGGCTGGAGGTCCGGCTGCGCGGGTTGACGCTCACCGGGTTGATGGAGCCGGCCCGCGGCGTCTCCACGCTGGATGGTTTCGCGGAGGCGAATGCCATGGACGCGCAGATGCGCGCCGCGGACCGCGCGCTGCTCACCGCCCTCTATCGCGAGCTCGATGAGACGCTTCCCTCCGGAGACGCGGCGGCCCCCGCGGCGATGTATCTGCGCCGCGCGGTGAGCATGTGGTCCCAGTACCCGGACACCGTGGGGCTGCGGCGCGCGGTGATGGGCGAGAAGGGGCGTGGCTACACGATGTTGTGCAGCTATGCGCAGTGCAACGGGCGCAACTCGGGCAGCTGCGAGGGGCGCTACAACTGGTACGCCCACGCGACGCACGACTGTGACCGGGGCGGCTTCGACTGGCCCGGCAACCAGCAGCTGGCCCAGCTCGGTGACCACTACTCCTGCAGCGGGGACGAGTTCTTTCTGGCCGGCGATACCTGGCACTGCGGTTCGCCCAACCACTGGCACCGGCCGAAGGTGGTGGGCAACTGCTTCGGGCGCTGCGGCAGCACGTGCGGCGGGGACACCCAGTATACGGTGGACGCCACCAACCACGACAGCTGCGTGCGCAATGGCCACATCCTGGTGAGCGGCTGGTGCAATGACCAATTCACCGCCGCCGTGGATGACGAGCTGTTCGCCCCCAATTGCTACTGAGCCATGTCACGACGGTTCGCGCCAGTGAGGTGGATGGGGTGGCTGATGCTGGCCGCGCTCGGCTGTTCTTCCGACGCGTCGAAGACGCGGGCCGCGGAGGCCGTGGTGCGCCACTTCTTTTCGGCGCTGCCCGAGGGCGACTGCGAGGTCCTGGCACCGCTGCTGGTCACGGGAGGAAGCGCGCGACCGTGTGTGGAGACGGTGCGGGAGCTGCGGGGGCATGGCCTCACGCTGGTGGGGATTGTCGAATCGACGGTGGACGGGCGCGACGCCGAGGCCGTCCTCGTGCGGGCCCGGGTGGCCCATGGTGGACGCGAGCGTCCGGCACCGTGGTTGCTACGGGTGGAGCGCCAGGATGGAGACTGGCGGGTGCGCTTCTGAGCGCCGGGGCGGGGAGGGGGCCATGCGGATTCGTTACCGTTTGATTCTGACCGGTGCGGGCGTGCTCGCCGTGGCACTGGGCGCCGTGGAGCTCTGGCCCCAGCCCCAGCCGCTGCCCGCCGCGCTGCTCGCCATGGCCGTGCCTCCGCCGCCGCCTCCACCCGCGCCGCCCCCCGTGTGGTGCCGGTGAAGGCCCACGAGGTGGCGCCGCCCGCTCCCGTGCCTCGGGAAGAGGCGCCCCAGGTCACGGTGGCCCGGATGGCGCCCGAGCCCGTGATGCCCTCGCCAGAGGAGTCCTTTCCTCCGCCTGAGGACAACGACGACATCGAGCCCGAGCTGCCACAAACAGCCCAGTGGGAGCTGGAGAAGACGGCGCGACTGGCGGCGCTGGTGGAGCGAGACGTGGTGCGGTTGGCGCGCGAGCGCGAGGCCGCCGCGGCAGAAGGCGACGTGCGGCGGGGCGAGCAGCTCGACGTGCTCCTTCAGCGCAACCTGGAGCAGTTGCGCGAGCTGCACGACGAGGTTCGCAGGCTGGCCGAGGAGGTGAACGGCGTCGCCCCCGAGGAATGAGCGCGAGGGGGAACGGACGCCGCGGGTGGGCTACACCGCTCGCGCGGAGGTCCGGCCGCCGCGCAGGCACCGGCGGCGCCTTCCACGGCCTGGAGTCATGACTCATCGCGCATGGCTCCAGGCTGGGAGGGCCTCAGGCGCGGATGCTCGTCTTCCGGGCACCCGCGCGCTTGTAGACCTTGCCCGCCTTCAGCGGGGTCGTATCGCCGCGTCCTGTCGTCTTCTTGGGGCGGCCCTCCTTGCGGTAGGCCACGGCGGCCGCGGACGGTAGTGTCTTGCGCCGCGAGGTGCTGCTCTGGCCTGGCTCCGGCTCGGGCAGCTTGCGGCTTTTCGCCGTGAGGCCCCTTCCTGGCGCGTGGCGGGGACTGACGCTGCGATCCGCGAAGGTCCGTTTCCCCAGGGCCCGCCGGCCGCTCTTCTTTGCATGGTGCGTGCTGTCCGCGCTGGCGAGATGCATGTCGGAGGGCTTGAGCTCCAACGTCGTTCCCTGCCGCTTCGCGCGCTTCACCCGCTCCGTCTGACTTTTCTCTGGCATGCGACCTCCAGCGACACAGGTAGGAATGCCGGGTGAGGGATGCCAGGGAGCAATGGAGCAGCCGGGCCCCGGTGCCCAAGTCTGGTGGTGTCGTGGAAAGTCCGTCATGGCATCCCGGGACGGGTTGCGGCGGCGCGGGGCGAGGTGCTCCGATGGTGGCGCCATGCGCCGCGGTGGAATCGTCCTGGACGTGCCGTACCTCTCGCCTGAGTCGAGCGAGTTCCGCATCGTCTGTCCTGGATGCGGGCACGCCGTCACGGTGGGCGCCGAGGCACGCTGTATGAGGTGTGGCGCGAGCCTGGAGGCGGCCTTGAGCGCTGCGCGAGGTCCGCCGCCTCCGTTGCCACCGCGTCGGTTGACCCGGGCCCAGCGCGCGGCCGTCTCGCGGCCCAAGCTGCACAAGCATTACATGCTGGGGACGTTGGCCCTGTGGGCGGGGGTGATGCTGCTCCCGGTGGGGCTGTTCTTCCTGCGACCCCTGCTCCTTCAGTCCGTCATCTTCATCGGCATGGGGCTGCTGTTCCGGCGCACAAGTTGGCCGGTGGCGCTGCGGCGCGAGCAGCAGCGCCAGTTGAAGGCGTTGGTCTGGGGACTGCCGGCGGCGGCTGAAATCACGCGGGTGGAGCGTCAGGTGGCGCCCACGCTGCATGCCGGCCGCCTGGTGCAGCTCGATTACGTCTTCACGGTGCATGGCCAGCGCGTCGAAGGAGGCCTGCCTTCACCGCACGCGTTGGACCTGCTGCGGCGCCCCGGAGAGCGCGTGTGGGCCGTCTATGTGGCGGAGGACCCTGGCGCCAGCGCGCTGTGGCCACCGGGCCCCTGAAACGGGCACGGCCCCTGCCCGGAGGTTGTGGGGCAGGGGCCGCGTCACGACGTGTACGTGCTAGCCGCCATGAAGAGGCAGGCGCTTCTTTGGCCCGCCAAGGTGCTTCACGTTCATCTCGCTGGGGGACTTCTTGCGGCCCTTGAGCGTCGTCGCGCGTCGCCGATGGCTCTTGGGCTCATGTGCCTCGGCGGCGGGGCCTAGCGTCACGCGCTCCAGCGTCTTCTGCCGCCGCAGCACGGCCGCGTCATCGTGAGGCAGCGTCTTGCGCCCCTTGCTGGCCTGCACGCTCGGTTGGGCTCCGTGCGCGCCGACCCGCCGCCTGTTCTTGATGCCTGCCACTATCGTCCGAACGGCCATGTTGCCTCCCTGCGGGTGAGGTAAGGACGGCGCCACGGCTTTTCCATCCCCCTCCGTGGGACGGCGGAGGTCATTGCCTCCCCTGTCGGGAGGCAGAGGTGCACGGGACCCCTCCGTCTTCCGGATGCGTGTTCCCGCGCACTCTCGTTGAGGGGTGTGTGAGCCGATGGGTTGATGGCCACCCCGGGAGGCTCACGTCAGCGCGCGAGCCGTACCGCCTCTGCTGTGCTTGATGAGGGCCCCGCGCCCTCCGTCCGTCACCCCGGGGCGGACTTGAACGTTCGCCTGAGACAACCTGTTTCGCAGCCCAGCGCTGTACTCAAGTCCACCGCAAGGGACGTGCCACTTCGTGGTCTGTGGAAATCATTACTAGGAATGTGAAGCTTTGGCCCCCTGAGTAGCATGCGGTTTCCCTTCACGACCGGTGTCATCTGTCCGGCGGGAGTCGGCAACCGTCCTCGTCCCGATACTCGCCATTCAGCCAGACCATGAAATCCACTGGCACAAGGGGTGCTCTCGCCATGCGCACGACCGCTTGTTCGGTCGACAGGAGAGAGCCCCAATGAAGAAGAGCATCGGCCTTGCGCTCGCTTTGGCAATCATTGCCTGCGGCAAGGCCCAGGATGATGAAACGCCGCCGCTCGACCCCGTGGAGGAGAATACGGCGCAGACCGTCGCGGTGCGGGTGCTTGGCGTCCGTGCCTCGGGGCCGGTGCGCGTGCAGGTCGCCGCGCTCGAATTGACGGTCGATGGCACCGCGCTCCCGTCTCGGATCGGTGGCAGTGAGATTGATCTCGGCAATGATCAGAATGCGTGGGCCGTGACAACGTTTGACCTCCCTGTCGACGCGCGCAAGGTCGGGCTCAGGTTGAAGTTTCAATCGGAAGGCATTGTGGAGCGCAACGGGAAGTCGCAATTGCTCGACCTGAGTGGGCCACCGGTCTCATTGACCGCGGACGCCGCGCAGATGCGGAAGCGCGGCAAGGTCGTGCTCGAGATCGACATCGCGCGCTCGTTGGTCGACCGCGGCGAACAGGTCTTCATGCTTCCGGAGTTCATCGTTCGCTACTGACAAGACCTCAAGCATCACGACCACGTGCTGTGAATTCGAATTGAAGCGGCAAAGGAAGGCAGATGGGGGGAAGTATGCGTTTGGGATGGTTGTTGGCAACAGCGGGCCTGCTCACGGGCAATGTCGCGCTTGCGCACGAATTGGCATGCGACAAGCGAGTGAATGGTGAGCTCATCTACGAGATTCAGTCGTACCCGGCGACACTCGAATGGACGATGAAGGTGCGCAATGTGCACCAAACGGGTGCGTCGGATGTCGATGCGGTGGAGGATCGACTGCTCAGCGATGCATTCGGTTGGGTACCCACGCGGACGCCGCCGTACACGCTGGCCGTCGGAGAATCCTATACAGAGCGCTACACGGTCACGGTGAACTCGTTCGAGGAGTGCCAGCAGCTCGCGCTGGCTGACGGCTCGAACGATGAGCTCATCGACAACGTGTTCTCCGCGTCCTGGGACGATGGTGAGACGCAATGCCGGGCTCGCGTCGTCTGCCTGCCGCTCTGTCCGCCCCAGACCTGCATCGGCGAGCAGGGCCCCCCGGGGCCCCAGGGGCCGGCGGGCGAGGAAGGGCCGCTAGGGCCCGTGGGGCCTCGAGGTGTGCCAGGCGTCGCTGGACCGCAGGGGTGCCCGGCGTCGCCGGTCCGGTGGGTCCAGCAGGTCCGGCGGGTCCTCCCGGAGCGACGGGTGCCATCGGCCCAGCAGGTCCGGCGGGTCCGGCGGGTCCGGCAGGTCCGGCAGGGCCTTCCGGAGAGACGGGTGCCACCGGCCCAGCAGGTCCGGCGGGTCCTCCCGGAGCGACGGGTGCCACCGGCCCAGCAGGTCCGGCGGGGCAGTCCGTGGTGGGGGTGCCCGAGCCGCCCGGGGCGAATTGCCCCAATGGTGGCATCCAGTACACGTCCGCGTCTGGAATCAATTACGTCTGTGACGGTGAAACGGGACCCGCTGGCGCCGTTGGCCCCCAGGGCCCGGTGGGGCCGGCGGGTCCTCCCGGAGAGACGGGCGCCACCGGCCCAGTGGGGCCTCCGGGCGCCACCGGACCGGCGGGGCCTGCTGGGCCCGCTGGTGAGACGGGCGCCACCGGCCCGACGGGGCCTCCGGGCGCCACCGGCCCGGCGGGGCCCGCTGGGCCCGCGGGGCCTGCTGGTGAGACGGGCGCCACCGGACCGGCGGGGCCTGCCGGACCTGCGGGGCCCGCGGGGCAGTCCGTGGTCGGTGCGTCCGAGCCCCCCGGGGCGAACTGCACATATGGGGGCATCCAGTACACCTCCGCGTCGGGCGTCAATTATGTCTGCAATGGGGCTCCGGGACCTGCCGGTGACGCCCTGGCCTTCGGGTACTTCTATGCCCTGATGCCGCCCGACAACGCGGCGACCGTTGCGGCCGCGTCCGCGGTGGACTTCCCTCGCGACGGCGCCACGAACGGAATCAGTCGGGCCAGCGCCAACGAGTTCATCCTGCCCGCGATTGGTGTCTACGAAATCTCCTGGCAGGTGAGCGTCACCGAGGCCGGGCAACTCATCCTCGGGCTCGACAGCGGTTCGGGCGTCGTAGAGCAGATCAGCACCGTGGCTGGACGCGCTACCGGAACGTCTCAAATCATGAACCACGTCTTGATCACGACGACCTCGGCGAACTCGATTCTCACCGTCCGCAATCCCGCGGGGAACTCACCGGCACTGACGATTACGCCCCTCGCTGGCGGAACGCGCGCCGTCTCCGCTTCGCTGCTCATCAAGCAGATTCAGTAACTGGACCCCGGAGAGGCCATTCGACACGAGTGACCTCTCCCCAGGGGATGGTCAGTGGGGCTCCGCGGGCAACCTTCAAGAAGGCCGACACAGTCTCCGCGCCGTTCACCGAGGACGCCTTCATTCCTTCCTTGTCGAATACCCCCCGGGGGTATATATCCGCCGCGGCAGGATACTCCCACCCAGTATGTCGTCACCGCCATGCCCCACTCGCCGGAAGAGAAGAAGAAGGCGCTGCTCCGCGTCCGCCGCATCCGCGGTCAGACCGAAGCCCTGGAGCGTGCGTTGGAGTCCGGAGCCGAATGCGGCACGGTCCTCCAGCAACTCGCTGCCATCCGGGGCGCCATCAACGGACTGATGTCCGAGGTGCTGGAGTCACACATTCGGGAGGAGTTCGGCCCGGCGTCCGACGAGGATCCGCGCCACGCCCAGCGGGTGCGGGACATGACGACGCTGGTCCGCACCTATCTCAAGTGAGCGGGAGTCCCTGCCTTCATCCCCTAGCCCCAGGAGCATCCTCATGAAGTCCCGTGCCGCTGTTGCCTTCGAAGCCGGAAAGCCCTTGAGCATCGTCGAACTCGACGTCGCGCCTCCGCAGAAGGGCGAGGTCCTGGTTCGCATCACCCACACGGGCGTCTGTCACACCGACGCGTTCACCCTCTCCGGGGATGATCCGGAAGGTCTCTTCCCGGTGGTGCTCGGCCACGAGGGGGCCGGCGTGGTGGAGGCGGTGGGCGAGGGCGTGACGTCCGTGAAGCCCGGCGACCACGTCATTCCGCTCTACACCGCGGAGTGCGGCCAGTGTCTGTTCTGTAAGTCCGGCAAGACCAACCTGTGCGTGGCGGTGCGTGCCACCCAGGGCAAGGGTGTGATGCCAGACGGCACCACGCGCTTCTCGTACAACGGCAAGCCCGTCTACCACTACATGGGGTGCTCCACCTTCAGCGAGTACACCGTGGTGGCGGAGGTGTCGCTGGCCCGCATCAACCCGAACGCCAACCCCGAGCAGGTCTGCCTGCTGGGCTGCGGCGTGACGACGGGCCTGGGCGCGGTGAAGAACACGGCCCGCGTGCAGGAAGGGGATTCGGTGGCGGTGTTCGGCCTGGGCGGCATCGGCCTGGCGGTCATCCAGGGCGCCCAGATGGCGAAGGCGGGTCGCATCATCGCCATCGACACGAACCCCGCGAAGTTCGAGCTGGCGAAGGCCTTCGGCGCCACCGACTTCGTCAACCCCAAGGACCATGACCGTCCCATCCAGCAGGTCATCGTGGAGATGACGGGCTGGGGCGTGGACCACTCCTTCGAGTGCATCGGCAACGTGGGCGTGATGCGCGCCGCGCTCGAGTGCGCGCACCGCGGGTGGGGTCAGTCCATCATCATCGGCGTGGCCGGCGCGGGACAGGAGATCTCCACCCGTCCGTTCCAGCTCGTCACGGGCCGGACCTGGAAGGGCACCGCCTTTGGTGGCGTGAAGGGCCGCTCGGAGCTCCCCGGCATGGTGGAGGACGCGATGGCCGGGAAGATTCAGCTCGCGCCGTTCGTGACCCACACGCGTTCGCTGACCGACATCAACGAGGCCTTCGACCTGATGCACGAGGGCAAGTCCATCCGCACCGTCGTCCGCTACTGAGTCAACCGCCAACCCCTTCCCCGAGGCGCAGGACCTGCGCGTATCGGCCACGCACAGCGCCCAGGCGAAGGGCATCTTCCGGGAGGACTGAGAACATGGAACGCATCGAACACCACGCGAGTTTTGGCGGCCGGCAGGAAGTGTGGAAGCACACCTCCTCCGCGCTGGGCGGCGAGACGCGGTTCGGCATCTACCTGCCGGAGGCCGCGCTGCGTGGCGAGCGCTGCCCGGTGCTGTACTGGCTCTCCGGCCTGACCTGCACCGAGCAGAACTTCATCACCAAGGCGGGCGCGCAGGAGCACGCGGCGCGCCACGGATTCATCGTCGTCGCGCCTGACACCAGTCCTCGTGGCGACGCGGTGGCCAACGACGCTGCCTACGATTTGGGGCAGGGGGCGGGCTTCTACCTCGACGCCACGCAGGCTCCCTGGGCGCCGCACTTCCGCATGCAGGACTACGTGGCCCGAGAGCTCCCCGCGCTGGTGGAGCAGCACTTCCCGGCCACGGACGCACGAGGCATCTTCGGCCATTCGATGGGCGGTCATGGCGCGCTCGTCACCGCCCTGCGCCACCCGGGCCGCTACCGCAGCGTGTCCGCCTTCTCCCCCATCGTCGCACCCTCACAGGTGCCGTGGGGCCAGAAGGCCTTCACCGCCTACCTGGGCGACAACCGTGACGCGTGGGCGGCCTGGGACGCCGTCGAGTTGGTGAAGACGGCGAAGGAGCGTCTGACGCTCCTGGTGGACCAGGGCGAGGCCGACGAGTTCCTCGCCACCCAATTGCGCCCGGAGTTGCTGGCCGCCGCCTGCGCGGCCACCGGCCACCTGCTCACGCTGCGGCGGCACGCGGGGTACGACCACAGCTACTACTTCATCGCCACGTTCCTCGCGGACCACTTCGCGCACCACGCGAAGGCACTCGTCGGTTCCGAGAAGGCGCGTTCGTAGTCGCGACGGTCATCCCAGGTTCCGGTCAGCCCCGACGTGACATGGTCGGGGCTGGCCGTGTCTCAGCGGGACTGTGTCGACGAACCTTTGCCACGCCGGGGCGGGCGGGTGCTGGTGGTGCTCTCGGGCGGGAACAGCCAGCCGTCCGCGCCGCGCGGGGCGGTGTTGCTGGTCCGCGCCGTCTCCGTGGGCTCCAGGTGCAGGCCACGGCAGCCGCGGCACCAGGATTGGGGCCGGCGCTCACCGCGCATGGTGCGGTAGCCGAAGTCCTGCGCCGTGGGGCCCATGTGGCCGCAGCGCGGGCAGCGGCTCAGGGACGTGACGCCCGTCTCCTTCGCCTTCTGCTTGCCATGCTCCACCACCAGCGCCAGCGCCGCGGCGAACCCCACCCGCCGCTCCGAGGCGACGTGGAAGCGCCGAGCGCGCTTGCGGCCCTTGCCGCCCAGCACCGGTAGCAGGTCCATGCCCCCAAGCAGGTTGCGCTGCTCGAGGACGCGCGTCGAAGAGCTGTTCGTGGTCGAGTGGCTCACAAGAGCACTCATACCGGGGCGGTCTGACATGCCCTGTGGAGGGGGATGCCTGCCTGCCCGCTCCTCGGAGGGGTACTGAACGAAAGTTCAATGAATCCGAGGATCTACACATCCACCCCGATTGGTAGGACGCCGGCGGCACCGGGAGGCCCCGTGCCGCCGAGGCCCAGGGGGCCGGTTACTCCCCGCCATCCGTGCCGGACATGCCGCCGCCGGCCTCGCCGGCGCCGAAGACGGGCGTGCCGCCGGGCAGGCTTGGATCATGCGGGAGGCTGCCGCGCGGGCTGCGCAGGTAGACGAAGGGCGTGGCGAACAGGAAGTTGGACACGCGCGACGTGTAGATGTCCGCGTACCGCTCCACCTGCCGGGCGGTGGCTCTTGTCATTGCCCGCGCGCGTCAGCAGGCCCCAGATGGGATTGGACAGCTCGGTGGCCGCGCGTGCCAGGGGCCCCAGCTCCGCGTCCAGCGCCTCCAGCTCCGTGCGCAGCGTGGCCAGCCGCGCCACCAGCTCCGTCTCCGACGGCGTGTCCGTGCGCGGGCCGTACTGGAAGCGCCGCCGCTGGAGCTCCAGGCGAATCTGGCAGCTCTCCGCCTCCAGCCGCTCCTTCACCACCATGCGCTCGGCCAGCCGGGTCTCCGTGGCGCGGAACGAGGCGATGGAGCGCACCTCGTCCTCCAGCTCGCGCAGGATGAGCGCCGTGCGCCAGCGCAGCACATTCTTCGTCACGTGCACGTCGCCGAACATGTGGTCGCCCACGTAGAGAATCTGGTCACCGCTCATGCCCAGGTGGCGCTCCAGCTCCACCGCGCTGCCACCGAAGTACGGCGTGCCCGGCTTGAAGGGGCCCGAGTGCGGACGCAGCAGCGCCTCGCCGCTGGACTCCACCACCTCGAAGAGCGACGAGCGCGTGGTGAAGAACTCCGGCTTGCGCGCGGAGACAATCACCACGTCGAAGAGCTGCCGCCACGTCATGCCTTCCGGCAGGTGCCGGTCGAAGGCGAAGTGCATCATGGGCTCGGTGTAGGCCCACTCGCTGTTGGTGATGAGCAGCAGCTTCTTGCCGGCGTTGCGCTGGTCCAGCAGCGCCAGCGGCGTCTCCGGGTCGTCGATGACGTAGCGCTCCGGGTCGGCGATGATTTCCGCCTTCAGCCGCCCCTGCATGTGCGTGGCGTCCAGGTTCTTCCGCACGTGCTCGTAGAGGTCCGAATAGCCCATGGGGCCCGGGAGCTGGCCGGCGTCCAGCCGGTCCACGAGCTGCGCGTAGATGCACGCCTCCGACAGCGAGAAGAGCGTGTTGAGGAACACCCAGCGCTGCTCATGCAGGTCGATGATGGTGCGCGCGTATTCGTCGCGCTGGGCCTCGAAGCTCATGGCCTGCGTGCCGTGCAGCGCCTTCTTCACGAAGCCGAAGCGGTTGGCCTTGAGGAGGTTGCCCTTCTCCGTGTCGATGATGAGGCCGCGCATCGACAGCTCGGGGTCGAACGACAAGTCCGCCACCGGCCAGCCCTGCTCCACGAGCCGGTCGCGGATGTGCTCGTAGGCACGGCGCTCCCACGCCTCCACATGGTAGTGGATGAGCGTGTAATCCATGTCGTAACCCACCGCCTTGATGGCGCGCAGGTTGAGGGTGCGGTTGCAGAACAGTCCGCGCTCGGGCGGGGGACCAGGAATGAACGTGCTCATGGCACCCCTGGCTTGCCCCGGAGCGCGCGAAAAGTCACTGCTTTCGTCAGGGCCCGTCCGCTGGACGGCAGAAGTCCAGCGGCACCCCGGCCGGGTCAGGCCTGCTTCGCGAGCTCCGCGTCGATGGCGGACAGCAGACGCGCATCGTCCGCGGCGACGTCCGGCGCGAAACGCGCGGCAACGCGGCCGTCACGCCCGACGAGGAACTTCTCGAAGTTCCACTGCACTTCCGGCACGGGGTTGGCGGTGATGCCGTAGCCTTGGAGCCGGCTGCGCATGGGGCCTTCGCCCACGGCGTCCGGGATGGCGCCCGTCAGCGCGTGATAGAGCGGGTGCTTGTCCGCGCCCACCACCGAAATCTTGGAGAACAGCGGGAACTTCACGTCGTAGGTCAGCGTGCAGAACGCCTTGATTTCCGACTCGCTGCCCGGCTCCTGGCCCAGGAAGTTGTTGGCCGGGAAGCCCAGCACCTCGAAGCCCTCGGCGCGCTTGCGCTCGTAGAGCTTCTCCAGGCCTTCGTACTGCGGCGTCAGCCCGCACTTGGAGGCCACGTTGACCACCAGCAGCACCTTGCCCTTGAACTGGCCGAGCGACTGCGGGGCACCGTCGATGGACTTGAGGGGAATGTCGTAGAGGTTCTGGCTCATGCCGCACCCTATAACCGCTCCGGGGGGGCAGGCCGGGGAGATTATAAAATCAAGAAATGACGACTATCCGTGGGCCGACAGGAGGTAGGTTCCGCCACCTCTTTCACTCCTTCCTTATCTGGAGGTCTGCCCATGACGTGGACGATTCGGAGCCTGCTCCTTGGTGTCTTCCTGCTGTCCGGCTGCAAGCACACGGGAGGCGGCAGCGTCACCCCCACCCCGACGCAGCCGCAGGCCTGTGATGCGCAGCAGGCGCAAATCTCCCGCGAGGCCGATGAGCGCGCCAGCCCGTGGAGCGTGGAGCAGCACCTGGCGAAGAACTTCCCTGGCAAGAAGGTGTCGTGGCTGATGACGGACTCCGCGTACCAGAACTTCGTGGTGAAGCCGAACGCGCAGAACTTTGGCCGCTGCAATGACAGTGGTTGTTACCTGTTCGCCGCGCCGTCGGAGACCATCCAGGCCGCCGTCGAGAAGTCGATGGTGAACGGCGCGCATGACCCGGCGGTGATTGGCCAGGCGCTGGGCCTGCCGGCGAAGAACTTCGAAGGCCCGCTGCGGATGATGACGCTGGACCTGGCGGCCACCGGCGTGTGCGTGCGCCTGCCCGTGGACAGCGACCCGGGCGTCTGGAAGTGCACCAGCGAGGAGGACACGGACTGCTTCAAGTTCGGCGGCTACACCTCTGGCGGCGTGCCGGAGCTGATGGTCATCGACGCGCCCGTCTCCCAGGCGGTGGTGACGGAGATTCCGTGAGCGAGGAGCAGGTCCTCATCCAGAGCCCCCTCATGTACCGGCTGGTGCGCTCGGCGGAGGGGGCGCTCTTCCTCGACGTGGTGGTGGGGGGCATCGCCCAGTTCACGGTGCGCGTGGTCCTCACCGAGCAGGAAGCCGAGGCCTACGGCCGGCTGGGCCGCCCCTACGCGGACCGTCTGGCAATGGATGTCATGGCCAGCCCGGCGTTCGGCGGGCGGGCCGTCCGCGTGCCGTAGGGCGCGGCGGGGGTTGCCGCCCCGGGCCACCTTCGGAAGGTGGCTCGGGGACGGTGCTTGCGTGGGCCCGTTGCGCATTCATGAATGCGCCGCCGCGCCTGGGTGTCGGAGGCTGACGTGACGTCACACCCGGCCCGAGCCGCGAAGGATGCTTGCATGAAGATGTCGTGGAGTGGTGCGGTCCTGTCCACCTGCGTGCTGGGGCTCGCCGCCGGAGCAGCCCGCGCGGAAGAGGCGTGGAAGACGGTGGCGGAGAAGCCTTACGTGGTGAAGGTCCGCGCGCGCCCGGGCTCCGAGGCCAAGGACGTGTGGGCGGAGGGCGAGCTGGCCGCGAGCGCCGCGGATGTCCAGTCGGTGCTGCGGGACGTGGACGCCTACCGGCACTGGATGCCCTATGTGAAGGAATCCCGCATCCTGAAGGACCTGCCGGACGAGGGGCAGCTCACGTACACGAAGCTGGACCTGCCGGTGGTGTCCTCGCGCGACTACATCTGCAACGTGGTGTTGGAGTCCAGGCTGGCGGAGGACGGCTCGGGCGTGTTCGCGCAGCGCTGGCAGGCGACGCCGGACGCCATCCCCCAGCGGCGCGGCACCGTTCGCATCCGGCTCAACGAGGGAAGCTGGCGCGTGGAGCCTCGGGGCGAAGGGAAGTCCCATGCCGTGTACCGCTTCACCGTGGACCCGGCCGGCTCCATCCCGGGCTTCCTGGCGCGCATGGGGCAGAAGGACGCCGTGGAGGACACGTTCCGCGCGGTGGAGAAGCGCGCCCGGGAACACGCCGCATCCCGGGCACGCGCGGAGTGACGCTGGTGCGCCGCAACCGATGCAGGGCCCTGGCCGGGGTGCGCAAGCCTTGCGCGTTTTCAGGGCTGTAGCGCCGCGCACCGCAAGGCACGCTTCCTGAAAGCATAATCTCCTGCTGGGCCGAGGGTCCAAAGTGGCCGGGGTGGCCGCAGTGGGAGACGAACATGGAGCTGCTGGCTCGGGAGGCCCAGGAAGCATTGCGGCAACGCAGCCACCGGCTGCGCGCTCGGGCCTCGTTGGGGGTGGGGGGCCTGTCCTTCACCCAGGCGGAGGAGCAGGAGTTGCGGGACATCGAGGAGGCGCTGACGCGCATCGCCCATGGTGAGTTCGGCCGGTGCGCACGCTGCGGCGGGGCGATTGGCCGGCACCGGCTGCGCGCTGTTCCAGAGGCCCGGCACTGCCTGACGTGTGCCGCCCTGGCGCGCTGAAGGCCCGCTCCCTGCCCGGGCGGGCGGCGTCGCCTGGCGAGCAGTGCCGCCGCCCCGTCTGGGAAAGAAGCCGTGCATGGGTGTATGTCTAGGGGTATAGACACGCCCGAAATGTGTCCCATGGTGAAGACCGAAGACCTGATTGACGCTCAGGCGGTGGCCGGGTTGCTGCGCCTGCGCCACGCCAACAGCGTCAGCACCTACCTGCGCCGCTATCCCGACATGCCCCGGCCCGTCCTGGACCTGGGCACGGGGCGGCCCCGGCTTTGGCTTCGTCCCCAGGTGGTGCGCTGGATGCGCGCCCGTAAGCCCGAGCAGCTCCGCGCTGGAGGTGAGTCATGACTACCGCTGTTCCCCGTTCCCCGCCCGCCGTGCTTCCGGGCCCCAACGACACCTGCTGGTGTGGCAGTGGCAGCAAGTACAAGAAGTGCCACCGCGGCGCGGACGCCGCCGAGGCGCGCAAGAAGGGCCCGGACGTGCTTCGCAAGGGCATCCGCCCGGGCGTCATCAGTCCGCGCCGCGAGGTGCCGCTCCACATCCCCCGTCCGGACTACGCGCTGACGGGCCGTCCGTCGCGCAAGGACGCGGGCTCCGACATCAAGACGCCGGACGTCATCGCCCGCATGCGCAAGGCGTGCAAGGCCGCCGCCGAGGTGCTGCAAGAGGTGGCTTCGCACGTGCGTCCGGGCATCACCACGGACGAGCTGGATGCGATTACCCACGAGGCCTACATCAAGCGGGGCGGGTACCCCAGCACGCTCAACTACCACCGCTACCCGAAGTCGCTCTGCACGTCCGTCAACGAGGTCATCTGCCACGGCATCCCGGACAGCCGGCCGCTGGAGGACGGCGACATCGTCAACCTGGACGTCACCATCTACCTGGATGGTGTGCACGGTGACTGCTCGGCGACGTACTTCGTGGGCAACGTGGACGAGGAGAGCCAGCGGCTGGTGCGCGTGACGCGCGAGTGCCTGGAGCATGGCATCGCCGCGGTGAAGCCGGGCCGGCCCATCAGCGACATCGGCCGCGCCATCGAGACGCACGCCACGCAGCACGGCATGAGCGTGGTGCGCGCGTACTGTGGCCACGGCATCGGTGAGACGTTCCACACCGCGCTCCAGATTCCGCACTACTACGAGGCCGAGGCCGACACCGTCATGCAGCCCGGCATGATTTTCACCGTCGAGCCGATGATCAACCTGGGCGGCTGGGGTCACCGCACCTGGGATGACGAGTGGACCGCCGTCACCGCCGACGGCAGCCGCAGCGCCCAGTTCGAGCACACCCTGCTCGTCACCGAGCAGGGCGCGGAAATCCTCACCGTGGCGTGAGCCCGTGGACGCGCGCGGCCGGACTCCTCCGGCCGTGCGCTCCGGGTTCGGCGGTCGCTGTCAGGGCGCGTATCGCGCCAGGAACACCTTGAACTGAAGCGACACGAAGATCGGCTTCGGCGCGACCAGTCCTGCATGGGCGAGCATCGCGAACAGGGCGGCATCGGATTCGATGGGCCGCAGCGTCATGAAGCGCTCGCGCCGGCGCTCCAGTTCCTCCCGTGGGGTGCCATAGGCCCGCCATCGCCGGAGCTCCACGTTCAACAGCTCGGGGTCCATGCCGATGCGGCAGCCCACGACGAGAGGGGCTCCGGGCTTGAGCCGACGGGCGACTTCCCGGAGCAAATCGAGGCGGGCTGCTTCACCCTCCACGTGGTGGAGGACGCCCATCATCTGCGCGCCATCAAAGAGGGGGCCGGACGGGAGCGTGTGGAGCTCGCCGTGGTGCAGGTGCGTGCGCGAGAGGAGGCCCTCCGCCTCCAGGCGCTTTTGCGCGACGCCGAGCATGGCGTCGGAGGGGTCCACGCCCGTGAAGCGCCAGCCGGGGACGTCGAAGCGGGTGTAGGGCATCAACTCCGCACCTGTGCCCACTCCCACGAAGAGCAGCGAGGCCGCGTCCTGGCCGTCGAGCTGGGCCGTCAGCGTGCTGACGCCGAGTTCATACAGGGCCTGGGTGCCCGCGAGCGCGACGGACGCCTGGGCGTCGTAGTGAGCGGCGCGGTCCGCGCCAAATCCTGGAACGATGTGGTGGGCGGGATGGTGGTGGTCGTGAGCCATGAGAGGTCCTCGGAAAGTCGTAGTGGGCTTCGAGAATGCGTTCCGGCTCGGGGGAATGGGAGGGCGGGGATTCAGGTGGGATCGGCGGAAGCACAGGTCCGTCCCACGGCGGCTATCCAGGCGAGAGAGGGCGGCGGCGCGTCTCACTTCGAAAGGGGTTCCCCCATGGTGAACGCGAGCCGCGCCTGCCACCGCGGTCAGGCGTGTTGGCGCGCGCGAGCGCGGTAGGCACGAGGCGAGAGACCGAACGCTCGCGTGAAGCTCGTCGTGAAGTGGGACAGGTCCCCGAAGCCGGCTTCCAGGGCGACGTCGGTGATGCGCGCACGGCTGCCGCGCAGCGCCGTGGCCGCCATGCCCAGTCGTGTGGCGATGACGAGCTGGCGGGGTGTCTGCCCCGTCACGGCTCGGAACATGCGCAGGAAGTGAAAGCTCGTGAGCCCCGCGACGTCCGCGAGCGTGTCCAGCGAGCAGTCCTCCATGAACCTTGATTCGAGATACCGCAGGACCCGAGCCACTCTGCGCGCCTGAAGGTCGGAGACCTCCACCCGTGTCTCCGTCGGGTTGCTTCCCAGCGTCACCGCCGCATCCACCACCGCCAGTGCCGCCTCTCGCAGGTCCTCCACCTGGCCACTCTCGAGTGCTTGTCGCGCCAGGAGGACGGCATTCACTGATGTGAGCGACGCCGGAGCGCAGACGCGCGCGAAGGGGCGCGTTCCTCGATGGGAACGCCCCATCGAGCGGAGGGCATCGTCCAGCAGCGCGTCGGAGCACTCGATGACGAGCGAGCGGTCTCCTCCATCATCGACGTGCCGGAACTCATAGGGCGCCGACCGGTTCCCGAGCACCAGCGCGCCCGGCCCCACCACCGCGGCCCCCTCGGGGCTCCGGACATGGAACACGCCGGACAGCACGACACTGATGCAGACCTGTGCGTGCTCGCCGCCGAAGATGGGACTGCGGGCGCCTGCTCGACAGACACAGTCACTGATGTCGAAGGCCTCGCCCTCGCTGAGCGCGTGATAGCCGGGAGCCCGTTCGGGCAGCACCGCAACATTCCCAAAGTTTCGCCTCATGGGTCGATGCTATCCCGACCGCCGTGGTGCTGAAGCAACGTCCAGGAGGAGCCGTACATGGCGGGGATGTCGTCGATGCGAGGCGTGCTCTTGATGATGACGCTCTGGGAGCTGGGCTGTGGCGCACACGGTGGACGGCCCGCGGAGGCGCTGGAGAATCACGGGAGCACCTGCACGCCCGAACTCTACGGCGCGGGGCTCTTCACCACCGGGGCCTGGGACTTCTTCATGGCCTTCTCTCCAGACCAGCGACGCGTGCTCTTTGGAAGGGCAGATGACCGTTTCCAACACTATACGCTCTACGAAACGCAGCTGACCGATGAAGGGCACTGGTCCCGTCCGGTGCTCCCGCGCTTCGCCACCGAGTGGAGCAACGCGGACCCACACTTCTCACCCGACGGGCGCACGGTGTACTTCATCTCCAACCGTCCCGAGCCTGGGGAGCAAGGTCCCCGCAGCTCGTATGACATCTGGGCCGCGTCGCTGGACACCGACGGAGCATGGGAGGACGCGCGACGCCTTCCGGCTCCCGTCAACGACAAGCACCGCGACGAGTGGTCACCGGCCGTGGCCGCCAATGGCAATCTCTACTTCGGGGGTGAGCGAGACGGCACATTGGGTGGCAGCGACCTCTGGGTCTCCCGCTGGGTCGACGGCGCCTACCAGCCGCCAGAGAACCTGGGGCTCGCCATCAATTCGTCGGTCCATGAGCTCGAGCCGTGGATTGCGCCTGATGAGAGCTACCTCATCTTCAGTGCACTGCGGCGGGAAGACGGCCTGGGCGGATACGACTTGTTCCTCAGCCGCAAGGTGGATGGCGCATGGACACCTGCACGCCGGCTCTGCGAAGGCGTCAACACGCCCGCGAGCGACTACAACCACAGCGTCTCCCCCGACGGAAAGTGGCTCTACTTCAGCAGCACGCGCCCCTTCACGGGCGACGTGGGGGCACGTTTCGATGCGCCACGGGATGACAGTGCCGTCCAGGGCATTGGCCGCGGCACGGGGGACATGTACCGCATCCCCATGAGCGCGCTGGGGTTGTGAAGCCGGCTGCGGACGGAGCACGTCCTGGCCGGCTGCGCGCGCGGCTCGGGCCGTTGAGCCGGTGCTTCCGTTGACCCCTCATCAGTCTCATGCGAGAGGGGGGCGCATGTCCGACTGGAAGCGCCTACAGGAACTCAACGGCGGCGACGCCATCTGGTACTCGGAGCCTCAGCTCGATGTGAAGGACGAGGTCTGGCTCTACTCGGCGGGAGGCGAGCTGCGAGTCTGGAGCGCGGGCACCCTCTACAAGCCGGAGCCCAAGGCACTGAAGGTGTCCGCTCCCGTGACGGGGCGCTTCACGCTCTTCAAGCTGCTGTCCCAGCTCTTCGTCGACGTGGAGGTGCGCGGAGAGAAGGCCGTGGTCCGCCGAGGCACCCTGAACGGCGCCCACCTCGTCTCCCTCTGCGACGCGTCGGACGTCGAGGCCTTGGTGGCGCGCTACCGGAAGCTGGGCTTCCGCGATGGCACGCCCTGGAACGCGAACCGGAAGCGCATCACGGTGCGGGAGTATCGCAAGGGTGCCTCAACCCAATGGGTCATCTGGGTCGATGGGAATCGGACCGTCGAGAACTACCGCAAGGAGACGGCCGCCGGCAGCCGCGAGGCCGCCATCCAGCGGGCGGAGCAGCGCATCCGTGCCCAGGAGAAGGCTGGCTTCGTCCTGCGCAACGTGGAGCTCCGGGACGCTGCCCATTCCAACCCCGAGCCCGCGGCTCCAAAGGGCGCGCCGAAGAAGCCCGCTGCTCCCAAGGCGCCCACCTTCTCCAAGCCGCAGGACGCGTTCGCGGCGGTCGACACCGCCATCGCCATGCTCAAGGACCTTCACGCGCGCTACCCCAAGGCGCACTTCGTCGCGGAGCACCTCGACGTGAAGAAGGAGCCCAAGCGCATGGGCTCGCTCGACCAGAATCTGTCCTTCTTCAAGCGTGTCTACAAGCACCGCATCGGACGTTGGAATGGCGTGAAGGCGCTCAAGCCCAGGAAGACAGAGTCGAGCTGGGATTACTTCCTGCGCGTGTACGGCTCCATCACCTGGATTGTGGACAACGCGGTCGACAATGGCCTGCCCACGTTCCCGTGCGGAAACGTTTCGGGTGGAGGCTGGAGCTGCCTGGAGATCGCCGACGACGTCTATGACCTCGACGGCCTCGTCGAGGCGACTGGAAACGAGGAGCTGGAGCGCCTCACCGTGTTCCACGGCGGCTGGCACACCGGCAGGTCCTTCGCCTTTGACCTGCGCACGAAGTCCCCGACGCGCGAACACGCCGTGGTCGGCTTCGATGAGAGCATCCAGAAGCTGCCCAGGATGACGAAGCCCGAGCGCATCCAGCCCTTCGGGTTCTGGCTCCACAAGCGCGTGACGCAGTTGACGCGCATCGTGGATGGCAACCTGCGCGAAGTGCTCTGAGTGGGCCGGCGAGGAGGGGCCGGCCTGGGGCTCACCCCTCCTTCACCCAGGCGCGGAGCTTCGGGCATGGAATGGTCGTGGCGAGCGACTCTTCCATGCTGCGCTCATAAATCGAGATGGCGCCTGGCAGGTCGTGGCCCGCGATGTCTCCGACCGCCTGCATGGCCGTGCCGATGCGTGGGTCGACGCGCGCGCCGTGCTCGGCGAGGAAGCGTTTGATGGTGGCGCGCCACGCCACGCCTGCCTGAGGCTGCTGGGTGACTTTCAATGCGGAAAGGGCCTTGCAGAAGTCGCCGTAGAATTCACGCAACCGGGTGGCTGCCGCCGTCCGTTCCGCCTCCGTGGTCCGGAACCGCGCCCACAGTTCCACCTGCACCCGCTCGTCATGGTTCCCTGGAAAGGTCGGGAAGGACCAGGTCTTCACCCGCTCCTCCACGCAGCCTGGGTCGAGGAACATCGACCGCACGCCCCATGCCTCCGTCTGTCTTTCTTCTTTCTGGACCTTGCCGTCTGGGGCCAGGGTGAAGCGCACCCGGATGCGATCATCCGTGTCGGGTCCGGCCTTCCAGGGAACGAACTCAATCGAATGCGGGGCCTTGTCCTTCCCGCGCTGGATGGAGACCAGACGCATGCAGGACGCGAGCGTCTGGCGTTGGCTGTCGAAGGCGCGTCGTACGGCATCAGGTGACAGGCCCGGCGAGGTCTCCACCCGTTCCGCCGGGGAGACCTCCGCGGCCTGCGCGGTGAGGAGCGAAGACACGAGCGTGAGGACCGAGGCGAGGCGGCGACAGTCAGGGAGGCTGGGCATGGCGCAGACGATAGCAAGGCAGGGCATGGCACCGACTATCGGACGAGCCCCTCATGCTTCCTCACGGGAGGCGTGCACGGCGTATGGACCGGAGCGCGCTGCATCAGGCAGAAGCGCGAGGGCTTCAGTGCCTGCACCACCACGTGGCCGGAGCGCTCCATGCGCAGCGTGTCGCCGGGGTGCAGCACGTAGTCTTTCGCATCGCCCTCGCAGGTGAGCCACAGCATGCCTTCGCGACACGTCAGCGTCAGGGGATGTCCGCTCCGGGTGCGCTCGCTCCACAAGGCGCCCTGGGCCAGGTGAACCGGGCCCACGTTCCGCGCTGGCGCTGCTTCGAACCGCAGCCCGCTCACCACCGTCCTCATCCAGTCCCACATCACCGCGTCCTCCAGGGCGCCAACATGCGCCCCCGAGCGGTTGCGGAACAGATTCAGTCAGGTGAGATTGTTATCGGTACAGTTCTACTCCAGCGAACTGTGCCGGTCGCCGTCGATGGGAGCTGTATCTGGGCAACGGGCCCGTTCTCGTCTCCGATACCGGCCGTGGTGGATGCGGCTCACCTTGGGAGGAGCGATGGGCGCGGTGGCACACAAAGCAAAGCTCTATGAGCAGGTGGCCGAGCGGCTCGCGGATGCCATCTCCGCGGGCACCTTGCAGCCTGGAGACAGGCTGCCGTCCGTGCGGCAGCTCAGCCTGCGCGAGCGGGTGAGCATCTCCACGGTCCTCCAGGCCTACCTGCACCTGGAGTCCCTGGGGCTCATCGAGACGCGCCCCCAGTCCGGCCACTACGTGCGCCGCCGTGAGCGGCCCCGGCTGGCGGAGCCCCAGGTGTCCCGGCCCGCGTCCAGCGCCACCGCTGTCACCGTCAGCGGGCTCGTCGCGAGCGTCTACCGGTCCATGGGGGATGCCCACATGGTCAAGCTGGGCGCCGCCTCGCCCGCGCCGGAGCTGCTGCCCGTCCGCAGGCTGTACCGCGAGCTGAACGCGCTCAGCCGCGAATCGCGCGACCGGAGCATCCAGTACGACGCGCTGCCCGGGTGTCCGGAGCTGCGCCAGCAGCTCGCGCGCCGTTCCATGGACTGGGGCTGCTCGCTGGCCGCGGACGACTTCATCACCACCTTCGGCGCGTCCGAGGCCATCCACCTGTGCCTGCTCGCGGTGGCCCGCCCGGGAGACACCATCGCCATCGAGTCCCCCGCGTACTACGGAACGCTGCAGTCCATCGAAGCGCTGGGCCTGCGCGCGCTGGAGATTCCGTGCTGCCCGCGCAACGGCATGCAGATGGAGGCGCTGGAGGCGGCGCTGACGCGGCGGCGCATCGCCGCGGTGCTGGCGGTGCCCAGCTTCAGCAACCCGGTGGGCAGCTGCATGCCCGACGTGCGGCGCCAGCGGCTGGTGAACCTGCTGGATGCTCACGACGTGCCGCTCATCGAGGACGACATCTACGGAGACCTGCACTTCGGCGCCGAGCGTCCGCGCGCATGCAAGGCATTCGACACGCGCGGCAACGTGCTGCTGTGCAGCTCGTTCTCGAAGACGCTCGCGCCGGGCTTCCGCGTGGGCTACGTGGCGCCGGGCCGCTTCCGGGAGCGGGTGGAGTTGCTCAAGTTCTCCACCTCCGTGACGACCGCCACCGTGCCCCAGTATGCGATTGCGCGGTTCCTTCAGAATGGAGGCTATGACAGGCACCTGCGCTCCTTGCGCCGCCGGCTCGCCGCGCAGGTGGAGTGCATGGCCGAGGCGGTGGCGGAGTTCTTCCCCGAAGGCACGCGCGTGACGCGGCCCTCGGGCGGCGCGCTGCTTTGGGTGGAGCTGCCGCGGCAGGTGGACTCGCTGGCGTTGAGTGCGAAGGCCCTGGAGGCGGGCATCAGCATCGCCCCGGGGCCCATCTTCTCCGCGCGGATGGATTCCTATCGCCACTGCTTCCGGCTGAACTGTGGCCACCCGTGGACGCCGCGCATCGAGGCGGCCATCTCCACGTTGGGGCGCTGGCGCGCAGCCTGACCTGACGTCGGGCTCAGCGCGCGAACAGCAGCCCCGCGCCTTCTCGGACCGCCCGGTCCACGGCGCGGGAGATGGCCTCAAGCGCCGGGGCGGGGGCTGCTGCCCGGCCGGTCCGTGTCAGCTTCAGGCGGAGCGACGTCATGAAGCGGGCCCAGTTGTTCATGGGCATGTAGTCAGGGGGCCCGCTCAGGTGCTGGCGCAGGTCGTCGCGCACGTGCCGGACCTCCGCGGCCGTCCAGTAGCCCATGGAGGGGAAGTTGCGTCGCAGGCCAATGCCCTCCGCCACGGTCCGGTCCGGCGCCCGGCCCCAGACGAGGTGACGCCACAGCTCGAATGTCCGCTCGGGACAGTTCTCTCCGATGACGACGTCCGAGGCGCGGACCTGCTTGTCGGTGGGCTTGAGGTCCGTCGCCAGCTCCATGCCCTCTGGAATGCCCAGTTCCTCGCAGGTGAAGTAGTCGGACAGCTCATCGAGCAGGTCCAGCATCGCGTCCGCGTGGCGGGTGGGGGGCTTGCGCAGGGACTCGGCGCCCTGCTGGAGCAGGTGGTCCACGAGGCCGAGGATGGCCATCAGCTCCTCGTCCGACTCGATGTCGGCCAGCTCCTCCGCGTTCAGGTGCTCCGTGTTCTCACGCCAGAGCCAGTCGCGGAAGGCCGCGAGCCGCGCCGGCGTCAGCAGGGGGACGAGTCCGTCGGGCGGGGTCAGGTAGATGAAGACAGGGGGGCTCATGAGCCCTGTCTACTCTGGACCGAGGCGAAATGGGCTTCGGATGTGGGGCGTCGCTGACTCTCCTGGGAGTCCGTTTTGGTCTTGCCTTCGCGATGAAGCCGCCGCTTCGCGTGCAGTGCCGGGTTTGGGGCGACGTCCGTGAACGGGTTCCAGTATCTGCGAGTGAATAGTGCTAATGCACTTGGCTCTTCCAAGTGAGGCTTTGGCGGCGCTTGTTGTGGGAAAGCCAGATTTTCTGGTTGTGGATTTGGGTGTTGAGTGATGTCAGACCCCTTTGTTAGACACGGTCATCCTCATCGACTGCTCGGCTTGAGGGGCGGTGAAGAGTCTTGAGTTGGTGGCTTGTTCTGCTATTTCAGGTTTTGGGGCGGCTGGTTCGCTGCTGCGCGAATGGAGTGGTCTGTGAGACGAATCGTAGGTGTTTGGTCATGTTTGGCGGCGCTGGCGACGGGTTCCTTGGGCTGTGGTGAGGGGGCACAGGAACTGGCCCCGAGTGAAGCGGACGAGACCGTGAGGGCTCCGACGTGGGAGGAGTTTCTTGCGTCCTCTTATTTCGCTCCTTCACGTGGCGTCTACATCGCGAATGGCGATGAAGTTTTCAGGAGCCAGGAGGAACTCCGGAGCTATTACGATGCTCGCGTTGAAGCGTCGGCTCACGGAGTCACGCGCAGCCCGCTAGCTGTTCGTATCTCTGGTGGGCAGCGAAGTGTTTGGAGTGCAGCTCAGAAGCGCCACTTGACCTACTGCGTGGACAGTGCGTCGTTGGGAGCCCACTACGCTCAGGTGGTTCATGACCTGGGGATTGCGATGCGCAAGTGGGAGGCTGCTGCTGATGTGAAGTTCGTTCACCTGAGTCAGTATGATGGGGATTGTGGGCCGACGCAGGAGAATGTTGTTTTTGATGTGTTCATGAATAAGGAGCCCATTGATTTTTGCGAGGAGCATCCGGTCGCGTGCTGGATTCCCGTGGAACCAAGCGGACCTGCTCTTCCGTCTGGTTACTCCAGGGTCGTGGCAATGGCGTTTTACCCGGACTTTGAGCGGTCTGATCGGCGCGTCGAGTTGAATAGGCGCTATGTGATCTATGATTATGCTCTCGTCGCTAAGGTACTTACGCACGAGGTGGGGCATATTCTTGGTTTTTCACATGAGCATCTTCGCATTTCTTCTTCGAATCCGGATTGTTCTGGGAGTGACGTCTGGGAAGGTTTGACTGCGTATGATTCGGAGTCGGTGATGAACTATCCGCAATGTGGCGGTTTGTCGACCTACTCCCGCCTTTCATTGCTCGACCGAATCGGCGCCCGAAGTGTTTACGGGCCTCCCCAAGGGCTTGGTGCGGATTTCAATGGTGACGCCTACGCAGACATCTTCCGATACGATACCGGTACCGGTCAGGTGGAGACTCGGTACGGCAATGCTGGTACGGGGGAACTCCTTTTCAGTGCCTCGTCCCAGAAGACATGGATTGCAAATCTGAAGATGCTCCCCGGTGACTTCAACGGAGATGGCAACACGGACATCTTCCGCTACAACACCAGCACCGGTGAGGTGGAGATTCGCTACGGTCGGCCCGAAATGGACGAGTTCCTCTTCAGTGCTCTATCCCAGGTGACGTGGATTCCTGGACTGGAACTGATTCCCGGCGATTTCAACGGGGATGGCTTCACGGACATCTTCCGGTACCGCCCGAGCACGGGCGAGGTGGAGATCCGCTACGGGTCGGCCATCATGACCGAGCTGCTCTTCAGTCCTTCGTCACAGCAGACGTGGGTTGGAAACCTGAAGATGATTCCCGGCGACTTCAACGGGGATGGCTATACGGACATCTTCCGCTACTACATGCCTACGGGCGAGGTGGAGATTCGCTACGGCAACTCTGGAATGGGCGCACTGAGCTTCAGTGCCACCTCGCAGGAGACCTGGGTTTCGAATCTGAATCTGGTGGCCGGCGACTTCAACGGGGATGGCTATACGGACATCTTCCGCTACTACATGCCTACGGGCGAGGTGGAGATTCGCTACGGCACCACTGGCTCAGGGGCTCTGCTCTTCAGTGCGTCGTCGCAGAACACGTGGATTGCCAATCTGGCCATGGTGCCTGGTGACTTCAATGGGGATGGGTACACGGACATCTTCCGGTACAACACGTCCACTGGCGAGGTGGAGACCCGCTTCGGAGTTGCCGGCATGGGGCCGCTGCATTTCAGTGCTTCGACCTTGGAGACGTGGGTTGCGAATCTGAAGTTTGCGCCTGGTGACTTCAACGGCGACGGTCGCACGGACCTCTTCCGCTACTACACCCCGACCGGTGAGGCTGAGATTCGCTACGGCAGCCCAGGCACGGCGCCCTTTGTCTTCAGCGCGGCGTCCCAGAACCTCTGGATTCCCGGTTTGGAGACCATCAGCGGCTACGTGCCCAGCCACTGATTCTGGGCGAGTCGTCCTCCGCGTGCGCGGATGACGGAGCGCGGGCTGGAGCGGCGCACCACCGCTTCAGCCCGCGTCGTTGATTGGCTTGGCGGACGTGGCGCTCCCACCTCAATCCGGCGTCATCGCCACGACCGCCACCCCGACAATCCCTCACGGCACGTCGTTGGTCGGACGGTTATCACACGCGGATGGGAGGCTCGATGAGTACGGGCGCGGTGGCCTTCGGGTCATCCGGGTCGAGCGCGGGCGCGTAGGGACCGGCGTGGGTCTCCTTCCACTTGCGGGGCACGCGCTCGATGCCCACCGGGAAGACGGTGAGCCGTCCGTCTTCACCGATGCGCATGCGGAGGAAGTTCTTCCAGTCCGGAAGCGCCAGCGAGATGAAGGCTTCGTTGGAGTGCGCGCCGAAGCGATTCACGCTCAGCCACAGGTACAGGCCCATGACGAAGGGCCCCACCAGGAAGCCGCCCAGGAAGGTGAAGCCCGAGGACAGCAGGAACTTGCCCGCCAGGTGCCACCAGCCCGCCTCGCAGTGGATGCCGTCCGCGGCGAGCTCGGGGCACACGCCCAGGCCGCTCACCGTGAAGTAGGTGGCGCCCCAGGCCACGAAGAAGGCCGCGGCGATGTGTCCAAGCCCGTGGAGCGTGCCCGCCAGCGTGCGCCACTTGCCGAAGGCCGAGTCCGCCAGCCCGATGAGCCCGCCGATGGTGGCCATGCCCAACACCAGCGTCCACGGCCGGGCCACCATGCTGTTGGCCACCGCCAGGATGACGTCCGAAAGCTGCGATATTCCGAACGAGCCCACCTCCGCGTAGGCCGCCAGCGCCAGCAGCAGGTACAGCATGCCGGTCATCAACCCGAACAGCGGACTGTGGCGGATGAGGAGCAGGTTCTGCCGGGCCAGCTTCCGGGACGTCCATTCGTCCGGGAAGCTCTTCTGCAGCGTGTAGCCGTCCCGCAGGACAGGGGCGGAGGGCGCGTGCGTGGGGTGGAGGAAGGCCCCGCCACCGCCCGCGGTGATTTTCTGCCGCCCGCCGGCGTCCTCGTGCCGCCGGTAGTGGTGCAGGTCCCCGGCGAGGAAGACGTTGATGCGCCGGCCGAACACCTTCTCCTGGAGGTACTCCAGGTTGTTCTCCAGGTAGCTGCCCTTGCGCCGCTCGGTGGCGGCCAGAATCCACGCGGGCTCCGCGTTGCAGAGGATGATGCGGTCGTCGGGGCCCATGTGGCTGGCCACTTCGCGGAAGTACTCCACCTGCGGCACGTCGATGTCGCTGTTGAGCTGTACGTCCGTGCCGATGAGCCACCAGCGCTGGGGCAGCTTCAGCGCGAAGTAGCTGCGGCTCTGCCGCGTGCGCCGGCCAGCAATCCACCGGTTCGCGCAGAACAGCCGCAGGAAGGCGCCGAGCCCGTCGTACCAGTCATGGTTGCCCGGAATCACGAACAGGTCCGGGCTGGGCGCATGCGAGCGCCGCATGGCCGCCTCATAGGGCTGGACGAGCCGCTCGTCGTACACCTCGCGGCTGGCGCCGGGGTACACGCCGTCACCGCCATGGACGAGGAGCCGTCCTCGCTGTGTGGCGTGGGACTCCGCGTGGGGCTGGCCCTGCACGGACAGCGTCAGCTCCGGCAGCGCCAGCAGCCGCGCCACCGCGTAGGTGGAGTTCCAGCCATCGCCGGTGTCCGACACATAGTCCAGCCAGAAGCCGCCCTCCGGCATCGGCTCCTGCGAGTAGTCGAAGTAGGGCACCTGCGGCCGCACCACCGCTTCGATGAGCCGCTGGTCCGCGCGCGCGCCGAAGACGGCCGCCACCACCGCGTCCAAGCCCGTGCGCAGCAGCTGTGTGGGATGAAGCCAGCGCACCATGTCCGCCCGCTTCCGCGGATGCGCCGCCATGCTCTGGTCCGACACCGGCAGGCCCTCGCGCGGAGACAAAGCGTAGGGACGCAGGTCCTCGGTAGGGATGTCCTCACGTGGCGGCTTCAGCGGCTCCAGCGGCTCGCGCTCAGCGGCCATGTGCGGGCTGCTCCAGGAAGAGGCCGGAAAGGACGGTGAAGCCGAGCCCGGGGGCCGCGGGCGAGGACGTGTGGAATCGTGAACGCATGGCTGTCCTGGATTACCACGGCCATGGCCCTCGGCTGGAGGCCAGGCGGGCGCGGTTCACGGTTCCCTGGGGCCGCCGGGTGGGGCACCCTGGGGACATGCCGGACTCGCCGCTCAAGGATTTCCCGGTGGTCGTCTCCTTCCCTCTCCACTGGGGGGAGATGGACGCCTTCGGCCACGCCAACAACACGCGCACGTTCACCTGGTTCGAGACCGCCCGCATCCACTACTTCGCGCGCATCGGCCTGACGGGGCCGTCCGGCGCGGGGGACGAGCGGACGAACCGCGACGGCGTGGGGCCCATCCTGAAGGCCACCAACGCGGAGTACCTGCGTCCCATCCTCTTCCCCACGCGCCTGGTGGCCGGTTGCCGCGCCACCCGCATCGGAACGTCGTCCATCACCCTGGAGCACGCGGTGGCCGGAGAGGACGACGGCGTCCTCTACACCCGGGGGAGCTGCGTCATCGTCACCCTGCGCTACGCCACCCACGAGAAGGTCCCCGTGCCGGCGGAGCTCCGCGCGGCCATCGAGGCGCTCGAAGGGCGCTCCTTCAGCTCGTGAGTGAACAGCGGTTTCTGGGCATCGCGCCGTCCACGAGCGACCTGGCGCTGGGGTTCTACGAGGGCATGGCGGAGGAGTACCACCTGCTCTTCGCCAACTGGCCGCAGGTGGTGGAGCGGCAGGGCGCCATGTTGGACGCGCTGCTGCGCCGCTGCGAGGCGCCGCCGCCCCGGCGGGTGCTGGACTGCGCGTGTGGCATCGGCACCCAGGCGCTGGGCCGGCGGGCCGTGGCTACACCGTCCACGCCACCGACTTGAGCCCGGCCGCCGTGGCACGTGCCGAGCGCGAGGCTCGCGCGATGAACGTGCACCTCACCACGGGCGTGGCGGACATGCGCACGCTGGACGCGCAGGTGGAGGGCACCTTCCCGGTGGTGCTGGCGCTGGACAACGCGGTGACGCACCTGCTGACGGACGAGGACCTGGACGCGGCGGCGCGCGCCATGGCGTCGAAGCTGGCTCCCGGTGGGCTGGTGGTGTTGAGCGTGCGCGACGCCGACGCGCTGGTGCAGAGCCAGCCTCGCTTCACCTCGGAGCGGCTCTTGGATGCACCCGAGGGCCGCCGCATCCTCTTCCAAATCTGGGACTGGGCCGCGGACGGACGGACGTACACGGTGCACCAGTTCATCCTCCGCCCCGAGGGCAAGGGCTGGCACACCACCGAGCACACGGGCGTGTACCGCGCGCTTCATCGCGTGGACCTGGAGCGGGCGCTCACGCGCGCGGGGCTGATGGATACGCGCTGGCACACGCCGGAGGAGACGGGCTTCCATCAGCCCATCCTCACGGCGCGGCGGGCCTGAGTTCCGCGGGATGGCGGGCCGCTACTCGATGCGGCACGCCTCGCTGAAGTCCAGGCGCGGATTGCGCGGGAAGAGCTTCTCCGCGTCGCCGTAGCCGAGGTTGATGAGGAAGTTGGACTTCCACTTCCCCTCCGGGAAGAACGCCGCGTCCAACTTCGCGTTGTCGAAGCCCGCCATGGGGCCGCAGTCCAGGCCCAGCGCCCGCGCGGCGAGGATGAAGTAGCCCCCTTGCAGCGAGCTGTTCATATAGGCCGTCTTCTCGCGGGCCTCCGCGGGCATGGCGAGGAAGCCCGTCTTCATGTCGCGCGAGGGGAAGAGCTGGGGAAACTTTTCGTAGAACGCGGTGTCGTACGCGATGATGGCCGTCACCGGCGCGTTCATCGTCTTGTCCACGTTGCCCGGGGACAGGGTGGGCTTGAGCCGCTCCTTCGCCTCGCGGCTCTTCACGAAGACGATGCGCACCGGCTGCGAGTTGGCCGCCGTGGGCGCCATCCGGGTGAGCGCGTAGAGCTGCTGGAGGACGTCGTCCGCCACCGGCTTGTCGAGCCACGCGTTGTGGGTGCGGGCGTCGAGAAAGAGCTGGTTGAGGGCGTTGGCGTCGAGGCCTGCCTGCTGCGTTGCCATGGGCGAGTCCCTTCCTGGAGTGATTCGGCGCGTGACCTTCATGGGCCACCGCCACGGTTCTTCAGGTAATGGGTTCACTTTTAATCCGCAAGTGACTTCCAAAAAGTAAGTAGCTTGGGACTTCCGTGCCGGTGGCGGGGCGGCTCGCTATATTCGGGGGAGGAGGCGCCAATGGAGCATCCGCTGACACGGTGTGCGCGGTTCGAGAAGGCCAGCGAGCTGATGGGGAAGCGCTGGACGGGCCTCATCCTGCGCATCCTGCTCGCGGGGCCCCGGCGCTTCGGCGAGCTGACGGACGAGATTGGCAGCATCAGCGAGCGCGTCCTGTCGGAGCGGCTCAAGGAACTGGAGGCGGAGGGCGTGGTGTCGCGTCACGTGGACGCGGGGCCTCCCATCCGCGTGGCGTACCAGCTCACGGAGAAGGGACAGGCGCTGTGGAAGGTCGTGGATGAGCTGGGGCGGTGGGCGGAGCGCTGGGTGGACGTGAAGCCCGCCTCGCCCGCTCGCAAGCGCAAGTCCGCGTGAGGTTCAGGCGCCGCCGCGCTTCGCGTCCGCTGGGGCGTTGGGGTGGCGGGCCAGCAGCATGCGCAGCTGGGGCTGACGCCGCACCGCTTCCTGCTTCAGCAAGTGCGCGATGAGGGCCGGCGGGGCCGCGCTCCAGCGGGCGATGTTCTGGATGAGCATGGGCGAACGGTAGGTGCGTCCGCACAGCAGCGACGCTGTCTTCCCATCCACCGGCAGGCCGATGAGCGCCGCCAGCGCGCGGCCTTCCGTGTTGAGGATGAGCTCCACCTTCTCCTCCGCGGGGCCGCTGGCGAAGCGCTGGCGGAGCACCTCGCGCGCCGCGCGCCGTGTGGATTCCGGCACGTCGCGGTCATTGCCCACCTTGTGCAGCTCCATGAGCCGGCGTGCACTCCACAGTCGCCGGAAGAGGCTGGCGGGGAGCTGCGGGTTGCGCACGAGCCAGCGCCGCACCCCGGTGTCCGCCGCGAAGGCCGCCCGGGCGCACAGGGCCTCCAGGCCGACGGGGTTGCGGTGGTAGCGCGCCACGAGTCGCGCATGGGGCAGACCCGTGCGCGCGTTTTCGAACACGGCCTTGATGACGGCGGGCACCGGGTCGAAGCACAGCGCGGAGAGGATGGGGTCCTCCGCCGCGTGGGCATGGGCGATGCGCTGGTCCTCGGGGAGCGGGTGCAGCCGCAGTTCGAAGAGCTGGCGGTAGTTGCCCAGGGCGGCTTCGGGCTCGTCTTCGGGGGCGGCTCGGTGTCCGGTGCGGTGTCGGGGGCGGGCGCGGCCTCCAGCGGTAACAGTTCGAGCACGGGGAGGTCTGCTTCGGGCGCGGCGTCCAGCGGCGTCAGGTCGAGCACGGGGAGGTCTGCTTCGGGCTCGGGGGCCGAGGGGGACGTCCGTCGCTGGGGCTCGAAGGCCACAGGCGGAGCGGCGACAGGTGCCGCCGGGCTCGCGGCGGGCGTGGGCAGCAGCGCGCCCTGGGTGACGAGCCGGGAGAGGATGGTCCGCAGCCGCTCGGGGGCAGGCCCGTCAGCGCGGGCAGGTTCCGGGCCGGGGTGGCGCCGTCCAGGCGGGAGAGCACGAAGCCCTCTTCTGGGCTGAGGGCCAGCGTCCGCAGGTCGACCGCCGGGTTCGGCTTGGGCATCCACTCCGTCATGGCTCCAGAGTCTTTCATGACCTGGAGGAGTCCGGCAGGCCCGGGCCAAGGAGGGCGGCACCGGACTGGAAAACATGACGGATGCTGGACGGCCTGCTCGGCTGGTGGGCGTGCGGGGAGTACCCTTGCCTGTCCATGCCTACACGCTCTGCGTCGAGCCGGGTTGACGGGAGGGCGCCCGGGGGCCCTAACTTCCCACCATGTCCGACCGCATCGAGACCTATGCCGAGTTCTGGCCGTTCTACCTGCGGGAGCACGCGCTGCCGTCCACGCGCTGGCTTCACTTCACGGGCACCTCCCTGGGACTGGGGCTGGGCGTGACGGCCGTCGCGACGGGCCGCGCCGCGCTGGTGCCGGCCGCGCTCGTCGCCGCCTACGGCTTCGCGTGGTTCAGCCACTTCGTCATCGAGCGGAACAAGCCGGCGTCGTTCAAGTACCCGCTCTGGTCGTTCATCTCCGACTTCCGCATGGCGGGGCTGATGGCCATTGGACGGCTGGCCCCGCACCTGGAGCGTGCCCGGGCGGGCGGTGTGGGCTCGGGTGAAGTGGCCCGCGCGGTGCCCGCGACGCAGCAGGTCCGCTAGCGAGCAGGCTCGCTGGCACGAGGGAAAGCGGGCTTCGGGCCGCATTGACGCATCCGGGGCCCTCTCCCAGAATCCCCACTCGTTTCGGGCATCGCCCGGGGGATCTCCGTGAACCTGCTGACCCGCGTGAAGAAGAGTGTCCGGCACCGCGCCGCCTACAAGGCGTCGGAGCCGTTGTCGAAGCTGCTCAGCCTGGCGGGCTTCGGCCGTTATGGCCCGGGTCCTCAGCTCAAGCAGCCCGAGCCCTTGCGCCAGGCCGGCATCCCCGTCGAGACCTACCGCTTCGATGTGGCGGAGCTGGAGCGCTTCTGGGACGGGCTCCAGGCGCAGAACGCCGTGATTCGGCACTTCTGCGGCTTCCAACCGTATTGGGAGAAGCGGCCGCAGTACTACTTCACCTGGAAGCAGATTGAACCGCTGGTGGCGCGCGAGGACGCCGTCTACGTGGACATCGCCTCCACCCCGAGCAGCCCGTACCTGGACGTGGTCCGGATGCTGGGGCGGACGCGGAACATCTACGCGCAGGACCTGGTCTTCCCGCCGGGCATCCACGGCCACCAGATTGGCGGCTCCGCGGCGGAGCTTCCACTCGAGGACGGCTCCGTGGACGCGATGACGCTGCACTGCTCCTTCGAGCACTTCGAGGGGACCGCGGACACGGGCTTCATCCGGGAGGCGGGGCGCGTGCTCCGGCCCGGCGGCAAGGTCTGCATCGTCCCGCTGTACCTGGGCGAGTACGCCTTCACCATGTGTGACCCCGCGTGGGGTTACGACATCCGCCGGGACGCGGAGCCCATCATCCACCTCTTCCCCCGCTGGGGAGAGCGGCACGGCCGCTTCTACGACGCCGTCACCCTGAAGGAGCGCGTCCTGGCGCCCGCGCATGCGGCGGGACTTCAGTCTCGCGTCTTCCACTTCGAGAACATCATGGACCTGCACCCGACCTGCTACACGCACTTCGGGCTCGTCCTGGAGAAGCCCGCGAAGGTGTGACGTGCGGGGCGCTGGGGGGGGACAGGCCGGCGACCGTGCGGCCTGTCCTGGTCAACATCCGCGCTCCGGGGGGCTACAGGGAGTAGCCACGCGGAATGCGGCCGACCTATACATCCCTCCCATGGGACGCATTTTCGAGACACGCAAGGCCACGATGATGGCCCGCTGGAACAAGATGGCGAAGGTGTTCACGCGGATCAGCAAGGACATCGCCATCGCGGTGAAGGCGGGTGGGCCCAATCCCGATTCGAACTCCACGCTGCGCCGGGTGCTCCAGAACGCCCGCGCCGCGAACATGCCGAAGGACAAGGTCGACGCGGCCATCAAGCGCGCGAGCGGCCAGTCGGCGACCGACTACGAAATCGTGCTCTATGAGGGCTACGCGCCCCACGGCATCGCGCTGCTGGTGGAGACGGCGACGGACAACGTCGTGCGCACCGTGGCCAACGTGCGCATGCACTTCAACAAGCACAGCGGGAACCTGGGCACCGCGGGCAGCGTGGCCTTCATGTTCCAGCGCATGGGCGTGTTCCGGTTGAACCCGGAGGGGTTGGACCTGGACTCGCTGGAGCTGGAGCTCATCGACCATGGCCTCCAGGAGATGGGTGAGGGCGTGGGAGAGAAGGGCGAGAAGCAGATCATCATCCGCTCCGCCTTCGCCGACTTCGGCCAGCTCCAGGCCGCCATCGAGGCCAAGGGCCTGGTGCCCGTCTCGGCGGACTCCGAATACGTGGCGCTGAATCCCATCGAGCTGCCCGAGGACAAGGCCACCGAGGTGCTGGAGCTCGTGGACGCGCTGGAGCAGGACGACGACGTCCAGCGCGTGTTCCACAACCTGGCGTGAGGCAGGAGGCCGGGCCGGCCCTCGAGTCAGGGCCGGTCCAGCCGTGCTCTCAGGCGGGCGTCAGCCGAGCCTGGCGCGGAAGCCAGTCGAGGTTGGTGTGTTTGTCTTTGTTTGCGTCCAACGCAGGCGTCCGGCTTCATGCGTTGACGCCCACGCCCACCGGGCAGCTCACGCCGGTGCCGCCCAGTCCGCAGTAGCCGCCCGGGTTCTTCTCCAGGTACTGCTGGTGGTAGTCCTCGGCGAAATAGAAGGGCGGAGCGGGGAGCAGCTCGGTGGTGATGGCGTCGAAGCCCTGGGCCGCCAGCGCCTTCTGGTACGCGTCACGGCTCGCCACGGCGGCGCGCTGCTGGGCTTCGTTGGTGAAGTAGATGCCGGAGCGGTACTGCGTGCCCACGTCGTTGCCCTGGCGCATGCCCTGCGTCGGGTCATGGCTCTCCCAGAAGATGCGCAGGAGCTGCTCGAAGGACACCTTCTTCGGGTCGAAGACGACGCGGACGACCTCGTTGTGTCCGGTGAGACCGCTGCACACCTCGCGGTAGGTGGGGTTGGGTGTCAGGCCTCCGGCGTATCCCACCGCCGTGCTGTACACGCCAGGTGTCTGGTAGAACTTCCGCTCCGCGCCCCAGAAACACCCCAGGCCGAAGTAGACCTCCTCCAGGCCTTCCGGCACGGGGCCCTTGATGGGCGTGCCCAGCACCTCGTGCTTCTCCGGGACGGGCATCACGTCCGAGCGGCCCGGCAGTGCTTCCTCCGGGGTCGGAATCCTCAGCTTCTTGGTCGGATTGAAGAACATGCCCCAGGCATAGCGGCCTGGCGTGCGCGATTCACCCCCAGAAAGGGCAGGCGTGCGGGCAGCGGGTGCCCGGCCGTCCCGCCTGCCGCGCTGCTTCACGCGCCCCCGAGCGTCGTGAGGGTGCGGGGCCAGTGGACGGTGAAGGTGGTGCCCTGCTCCCGGTTGGAGCGGACCTCCACGCGGCCCCCGTGTGCGCCGACAATCTGGCTGACGATGTAGAGGCCCAGGCCCAGGCTGCGTTTCTTCCTCGCGACGTCCTGCGGTGGCGCCGTTGCGGGCATGTTCTTGAACGGGTCGAACAGGCGCGGCATCAGCTCAGGCGCAATCGGCTCGCCGATGTTGTGGACCTTCAGCACCACCTCATCCGCCTCTCCGCGCACCGTGACACACACCGGTCTGTCTTCCTGGCCATGCTGGAGGGCGTTGGCCACCAGGTTGCCCAGCACCTGTGACACGCGGTCCGGGTCCCAGTTCCCTCGGGTGTCTCCGCTCGCCTCGAACACCAGCGAGCGCTCCGGGGCGCTGACCCGGAGCTCCTCCAGCGTCGCCTGGCATACCTCCGCGAAGTCCATGGGCTGGCGGGCCACGGGAAGCCCCCCGCCCAGGCGGGTGCGGGCGAAGTCGAGGATGTCCGTAATCATGCGCCCCATGCGCGCGGTGGCCTTGCGGATGCGGTCCACGGCGCGACGCTCGGGTGGAGTCAGGTCCTCGGACCGCGTCAGCTGGAAGGCCGAGGCGTTGATGGCGTTGAGCGGGTTGCGCAGGTCGTGTCCCAACACCGCCATGAGTTGTTCCCGGAAGTCCACCGCTCGCTGGAGCACGGCCTCGGCCCGCTTGTGGTGGGAGACATCCACCACCGTGCAGCTCAAGCCCAGCACCCCTTGGTCGGGCGTGCGGACCGGGTGGAAGCTGGCCTGGAAGGTCCGGGCATCTCCAGGGATGGTGAACTCGACGGCGTCCACGGGTTCACCTGTCTCAATCGTGCGGCGGAACATGGGCTCGAACGTGCCCACGGCCGTCACGGGGGCCATCTCCCGGAAGCAGCGGCCCAGGTGGGCTTCCGGCGAGTGGCCGTCGATGTCCGCCATGGCCTGGTTGATGCGCACGAAGCGCAACTCCCGGTCCAGCTGGGCGATGCCCAGAGGTGTGGAGGCGAGCAGCGCGTCCAGTTGCGCCAGCGAGCGCTGGGCGTCCGCGTGGGCCTGGCGCTCGCGGGCCCGGAGCCGGCCCTGCACCAGGTGCGCGGTGGCTCGCTGCGCCATGGTCCGGAACAAGAGGGCGTCCGGCTCGGAGAAGACGAAGGCGGTGCGCGAGCACATGTACGCCATGCCCAGGAGCTGGTCGCCATCCAGCAGGGGCACGCCGTACACGGCGCGCAGCCCTTCCTGCTTCAGCGTGGGCAGCGCCACGCGAGGGTCCGTGGACGCTGAGCGCAGCGTCAGGGGCTGACGCTGGCGGAGCACCTCGCCCACGAATCCTTCCTCCCGCTCCAGCGACACGCCGAGCGCCTCGTCCGCGCCCAGGCCCACCGCGGCGCGCACCACCAGCGCGTCGCCTTCCACCAGCACGAACGCCGCCGAGTCGACCGAGAGCGCGGACTCCACCAGGACGGTGAGCAGCCGCGAGGGGAGGCTGGCCATGGAAGGACTGTCCAGCGCGGCCTGCGTCATCCGGTCCAGGGCCTGGAGGATGCGCTGCCGCCCCTGGGAGAAGGACGTCACCGTCCGGGTGACAATCCGGTCCAGCGCGTCCTCCATCCGCTCCAACTCGCCCGGCGCGGGGCAGGCCGCTTCGGCTTCCATCCTGTGGAGGATGCACTTGCGCAGGAGCGCGTACTCGGACGCCACCTGGCCCAGGTCGAAGCCGGCGTCCAGCCGGGACATCGCGTGCTCGTCCGGCACCGTGGTGAGGATTTCGTCCGGGCCGTGGTCGATGAGGTCCGCGAGCATGTTGAGCAACTGGGGCATGTGGTCCAGCAGCCAGGAAGGCTGCGCCGCGTGTCCCACGTGAAACGCTCGCATGGCCCGCTGCCAGTCCTCCAGCACCTCCTCCTGGTGGGCGCGCAGGAACTCCGCCGCCTTGAGCGTCCGAGCCCCGGAGGCCTCCTTGTCACCCGCTGTGCGTGACTCTGTCTCCAGCATCACCGGCCTCCCGAGGCCCTGGGGCCGCCCACCCCGCCGTTCACTTCCATTCTGGGGATGATGGCGCCTGCGTGCCTCGTCCCACCGTCGCTGGAAGCGGGCCCGGTGGACGCCACCCCGGGCGGCACGGCGGCGCACTGTCCGCTCGGACGTCCAACTTCGGGCGCTTGCCACCGTGTCCGTGCGCTGGGGAGCTGTGGGCCCGCACGGGCTCGGTTAGGGTGTCTGCAAGATGCGCACGCTCCTGCTGACCCGCTCCGACGTCTCCCGCAACCTGCAGGCTCCTCTCTTGCTGGAGGACATGCGAGAGGCCTTCCGCACCGACGCCCTGGCACGCACGGTGGCACCGCAGCGCGCCCGGGCTCCTCTCCATGCCGAGGGCACCGCCCTGGTGCTGTTCCCTGGCAGCCTGCCCTCCATCCCCGCCTACTCCGTGAAGGTGCACGCGAAGTTCCCCGGCCAGTCGCCGGCGATTCGAGGCGTGCTGCACCTGCACGACGTCGCTACCGGCGAGATGATGGCGGTGATGGACGCCGGCCACCTGACGGCGGTGCGCACGGGCGTGGTGGGCGCGCTGTCGGCGGACGTGCTGGCGCGGCCGGACGCGGGCCGGGTGGCGCTCATCGGCGCGGGCCGGCAGGCGGTGTTGCAGCTCAAGTCGTTGCGGCTGGTGCGCTCGCTGACGCACGTGCGGGTGTTCGACACGGCGCCGGAGCGCTCGCTCGCCTTCGCCACGCGCATGTACCAGGAGTTGAACCTGCCGGTGCGGATGGCGGAGTCCATGGAGGAGGCCGTCTCCGACGCGGACATCATCGTGACGGCGACGTGGAGCCGTCACCCCTTCCTGCACCCGGGCATGGTGCGGCCGGGCACGCACATCATCGCGCTGGGCGCGGACGAGCCGGGCAAGGCCGAGTTGTCCGCGGAGCTGCTCCGTCAGTCCCGGTTCGTCGTCGACCACCGGGGCCGGCGGTGTCCACCGGCGCCGCGGGCGCGGTGGGGCTGGGTGAGGAGTCCATCCACGCGGAGCTGGGCGAGGTGCTGGCCGGACTGAAGTCCGGGCGCACGTCCGAGGAGGACGTCACCGTCTTCGCCGCGGTGGGACTGCCCTTCCAGGACCTGGCGGCGGCCTGGCACGTCTACCAGTCGGCCCAGGGCGATGACGCCGTGAGCGGGGTGGACTTCGACGCATGAGGCACAGGGTGCGGGGGCTCTTGTCGCGCATCGGCCTGACGCGGCCTGCGCTGCGCGCGTGGGCAATGTACGACTGGGCGAACTCGGCCTTCATCACCACCGTCGTCACGGTGGTGTTCCCGCTCTACTACGCCTCCGTGGCGGCGGAGGGACTTCCGCGCGAGGTGGCCACCAGCCGCTTCGCCACCGCCACCGCGGTGGCGCTGAGCGTGGTGGCGGTGTTGTCACCGGTCCTGGGCGCGCTGAGCGACCGGGCCGGACGCATCAAGCACATGCTGGGCATCTTCGCGGGCCTGGGCATCGTGTCCACGCTGGCGCTGGCCACGGTGGGTCCGGGTGACTGGGAATGGGGCCTGCTGCTCTTCGGTCTGGGCAACGTGGGCGTGACGGGCAGCATCGTGTTCGCGGACGCGCTCTTGCGGCACATCGCCCGGGACGACGAACTGGACCGTGTGTCCACCGCGGGCTACGCGCTGGGCTACCTGGGCGGCGGTCTGCTGCTGGCCGCGCAACTGGTGCTGCTGATGAGGCCCCAGTGGTTCGGACTGGCGGACGCGGGGGCCGCCTCGCGCGTGGCCTTCGCCTCCGTGGCGGTGTGGTGGGCTATTTTCTCGGTGCCCCTCTTCCGGCGCATCCCCGAGCCGAAACCGGACGTGTCCATCCAAGGTCCCCCGCTGTCCCTGCGCGGCATCTTCACGCAGCTGGCGGGCACGCTGGGCGGGCTGCGCCAGCACCGTCAGGCCTTCCTGCTGCTGGTGGCCTATCTGCTCTACAGCGACGGCATCGGCACCATCATCCGCTTGTCCACGCTGTACGGGACGGAGCTGGGCATTGGCCGGGGCGCGCTGATTGGTGCGTTGCTGCTGACGCAGGTGGTGGGCGTGCCGTGCGCAGTGCTGTTCGGCCGGGCCGCGGGGCGGGTGGGGGTGAAGCGCGCGCTGATGTTCGCCCTGTCGGTGTACGTGGGGGTGACGTTCCTGGGCTACTTCATGCGCACGCCGGTGCACTTCTTCGCGCTCGCGTTGCTGGTGGGCATGGTGCAGGGCGGCAGTCAGGCCTTGAGCCGTTCGCTCTTCGCGCAGATGGTGCCCCGGGACAGGGCGGCGGAGTTCTTTGGCCTCTTCAGTGTCTTCGAGAAGGTCACCGCGGTGGCGGGCCCCCTGGTGTTCGCGGCCACGGTGGAGCTGACGGGCTCCAGCCGACAGGCGGTGCTGTCCCTGCTCTTCTTCTTCGTGTCGGGCGCGGCGGTGCTGTCCCGGGTGGACGTGGCCGCGGGGCGACGCGCGGCCCGCGAGGCGGAGGCGCGTGCCGGATGGCGCGGTGACGGTGCACCGGTGGCCACCGCTGCCCCGGAGGGCGCGCCGGACGCGAGCCGCGGCGTCTGAGCCGTCAGTGCTTCGTGGGCGGGACTTCCCGGGGCGCGGAGAAGAGGCTGTCCCGCCCGTGGTTGAGCACGACTTCTCCGCCCACGACTTCACGCACGTCCGCCAGGGCCACCGCGAAGTCATGCCGGCGGATGAGGCCCTTCTCCACGATGAGTTCATCCCCCTTCATCTCGATGATGCGTCCGAGAACGTGCCCGTCGTTGCCGCGCACCTTCATCCCCTTGTGGATTTCCGAACGGCTGAACATGGTTGCCTCCCCCAGGGCGGTCCGTGGAGCCCCGTGCGCGAAAGCTGGCTTTCACCCCGCAAGCTGGCAGCGGACAGGCGGGGCGCCGCACCGGTGAAGCCCGCGTGAGATGCACGGCGAGCAGGCGCCCGGTCAGGGCGCCCGTGGGTGCCTGCCTGGCTGCCCGGCGTTCCACCCGTGCGGGGCTCTGGCCCGGGTGGCCGCCCGCCAGGACGTGGCCATCTTCGGCCCTGGGAGGTGCACATGGTCGTTGGTTTCTTGGCGTCGCGGCCGGGGCGGTGGCTCCGCATCGTGACGGGCGCTGGGATGGTGGTGGGCGGACTGGCGGCAGGGACGTCGCGAGGCGCGGCGGTGGCGCTCGTGGGCCTGGGGCCCCTGGTGGCCGCGGCCCTGGACTGGGTGCCCACGGCGGCGCTTTTCGGTCTGCCCATGGACGGCCCGACGCTGCGGCGCGAGCTGGGGGTGTCCGACGAGGCGTCGTTGTTGGAGGGCTTCCCTCGCGCGTCCATGCGGGACGTCTCGCCGACGCTTCACTGAAGGACGGCCCGCCGCGCCGGGCCTTGGGGGCTCATGGGGAGACGGGCTCCGCGGCGGCATGGGGCCACGCGGGAGAAGTCAGGGCGCTCCAGTCCTGTCCGCGCGCCCAGTCCTCGAAGGTGTGCCAGCGGACCTCCGGGAAGCGGTGCCGCAGCGTGAGGATGTCCGCCTGGTAGCCCTTGCGGTCCAGCCACTCGTACATGGCGGCCAGGTCCTCGCTGCGCTCGCGGATGTAGTCCAGGGGAAGCTGCTCGTAGTGGATGCGGTGGCCGCTCACCATGGACAGCAGCCCGGCGGCCTGCTGGCCCGTCACCTCGTCGGAGGCCACCTCGATGCGTTGTTCCTCGAAGCGCTCCGGCTCCTCCATGACGCGGACGGAGAAGGCCGCGAGGTCCTCCAGGGCCACCATCTGCAGGCCGCGCGTGGGCCACAGGCCCATGGCGAGCACGCCCGCCTTCAGCCCCTCTTCGAACATGCCGCTGGTGAAGTTCTCCATGAAGAAGGTGGGCCCGAGGATGGTGTAGGGCAGGCCGCTGCCGCGCACGTGCATCTCGATGCGGTGCTTGCTGTCGAAGTGGGGGATGCCCGTCAGGCGGTCCGCTCCGGCCACCGACGAGTAGACGTAGTGCTGTACGCGCGCGAGCCGGGCCGCGTCCGCCAGGTTCTTCCCGTGGCGGACCTCCGCCTGCACGCCGCCCGGGCCAAAGGGCGTGGCGGTGGCGAACATGGTGTCCATGTCCTGGGCCGCTTGGGCGATGGCGTCCAGGTCGTCGTAGTCCCCGACGACCAGCTCGGCGCCGAGCGACTCGAGCTCGCGGGCGGTGGGGGAGTCCGCGTGGCGGATGAAGGCGGTGACGCGGTGGCCGCGCTGCAAGAGCTTCCGTGCGACGGCACCCCCTGCTGGCCAGTGGCGCCGGTAACGAGCACGGAGCGTGAGAAACCCATGGGCATGTGTGCACCTCGTGACGTCAGATGTCCGGAAGTTGGGGATGACGGACGCCGCTGGCGAGCACACCGTGGGCGCATCGAGCCTCACGGCCAGGGGTTGCCGGGCGGCCAGGCCAGCAGGCGACCTGGGGCGCCTGCTTCCTTCGCGCGCTACCGCGTCGTTCCGAAGACGCTTGGGGGCGCTCGGTGCTTGCTTGGGTGCGGCGCCTTCTCTTGGGAAATGTCATGGTCCTGCCCACGATGAGCAAGCGTGACAAGCTTCAGGACTCCGAGCTGGTGGTTGCCGCCCGGGCACTCGACGCGGAGTTGGCGCGCTTCGAGTCCCAGGCCGAGCAGCTCGAGAAGGCGCCACTTCAATCCGAGAAGCATCTGGAGCGCGCGTCGGCGATGCTGCAGGGGCTGGCGGACCTGGATGAGCAGCTCCGGGGGCGGGTGACGGCGCTGGTGGGGGCCATCTCGAAGGTGAGAGATCGGCAGCAGGCGCAAGCCGAGGCCATCCACCTGCGTGCGCAGGAGCTCCAGCGGCGCACCGAGGTCTTCAAGGACCTGCTCGTGCGTTACGGCGCGTTGGGACAGAACGCGGGCGAGCTGAACGTGCAGATGCAGCAGTTCGCGCAGCAGCGGCAGGCGGCGAAGACGCCGGAGGAGAACGCCGCGCTGGCGGGGACCTTCCAGGCACTCCAGGAGCGGATGTCCCTGGTCGCGGACGAGGCCCATTCGCTGGCACAGGCCGCGGAGGAGCAGGCGTTCCTCGACGTGGCCCGGCAGGCGGACTCCCTGCGTCAGCAGCTGTTGTCGGCGCGGAACAAGATGTCGCTCTTGCAGAAGAGCTTCGGCGGCGGGGCGGCTAGCTGAGGTACGTGGGGGCGAAGTCGTCCGGGCTTTCGATGGGACGCCGTCCCGCGAAGCCTTCGAGCAGGGGGTGCCAGTGGGAGACGGCGGGGTCTCCGAAGCGCCAGCACAGGTAGACCTGCTCTCCGCCCCGGTTCGCGCGGAAGTCCACGAGGCCTTCCGCGCCCTTGATTTCCAGGCCCATCTCCTGGAACTGGAGGAGCTCGCCGCGGATGCGCTCGAGGAGGGTGTCACGCTCGTCGCGCAGGGCGGCCAAGCTCGGGTCGTTGGGCCTGGGCGCGGCGCCCAGTTCATCCGCGAGCTGCTGGGCACGTTCCACCCACGGGCGGACCCGTTCGAAGGTGCGCGTCAACAGCGGCACCAGCCGGTTGGCTTCTTCCACGCTGAAGTAACGCATTCCCCGAGCATGCATCGGCAAGGCCCATCGCCGCTACTGTTCCGGCGCACGGGGGGGGGACGTCAGCCTGTCGCCCATTCAGCGCTGGGCTGTGTCACGCGGGGACAAGCCTGCGCTATCTGTGGGCGTCATATGTGTATGGGAATGCAGTCGAGGTTCATGGGGGCGCAGATTGAATGTTGGCTATTCGTTCCGCTCTGCTTGGTGTTGCTCTCGGGCTGTGTGTTGTCGCGGGCGCCTCGGCCCGCGACGGCGCCTCCCGACGAAGCGGCTCGCTACCGATTTCCCGTTGTGCTTCCCACCGATGGGCAGCACGTCCTGCCAGGCGCGATTGCCGCTGCCGTCGCATTCGCAATGGAGGACTTTCTTCCGTTGGGGGCGAAGCCGCGTCGAGGCGCTACGCCCACGGAGGTTTGTGCCTCCCAGCGCCAGTCCTACGACGTGACGGCTGTTCCTGGGGCGAATGCCGTGGTCTTCGTCAGCTTCTTGGCCCGGCCGGACGCATGCCGCGACATGGAAGGGCCACCTCTCTCGGACGTTCCCGTCGTGTACGCCGTGGATACGGCTACGTGGGTCATTCTCTCCGTGCAGAAGTAGCGCGGCCCGTGCGAGCCGCCTCCTCGCTATCGGCCGCGCAGAAGGGATGCGTGATTGTCGCCCAGCCAGCGCTGGGCTGTGTCACGTAGCGGGAACAGGGCTTCGCGCTCGCGGAAGGCCGACGTGTGCTCGGGTGCGCAGCGGCCCTCGTTGCCCGTTCCGTCGTCGAGGTCCGCGTGCAGCATCGCGTGGAAGACGAGGTAGTCCACCACGAAGGCGGGCACATGCGGCCGGTCCAACGCGGGGTGGATTCGAATCTCGCGTAGCCGCGCGTCATAGCCGCCCACGTGGATGCTGCGACGCTTTGTGCCCGCCGGCTTGCGCGCCCAGCCCACGTCCACCTGCACTCGGCCGTCGAACCAGCTCGCGTTGAGCCGCGTGAAGATGGCCTGCAGGTCGAAGCAGCGGCCCCGCGTGCGCAGCGGCTTTCCCGGCCGACGCTCCCTGCGGACGCGCTCGTTGTGCGCGTGCGCGTAGGACTCCAGCACCTCGCCCGCCTGCGCATCCGCCCGGCCCGCATAGGCCGCCATGGCCTGCACCACCGCGTCCGGTGCTCCCAGGAAGAGGTGGTGGATGCGCAGCCGCAGCCCCTCCTCACCCCGGCGGAAGCTCACCAGAGTGGCCCGGTTGTCCGTCAGCCGTAGGTGAACCGGCAAGCCAAGAATCGAAGACAACCGCCGTGCCAGGTCCGCCGCCAGCGGCAGGGCTTCCTCGCGCGCGGGGAGTCGGCTTTCCGGCACGCCGCTCGCGCGCTGCTCCGTCGCCAGTGGCAACGCTTCATCACGCTCATACACGGGACGCCGGTCCTCCACGCCGGTGGTCGCGCGCCGCTCTGTCGCCAGTGGCAACGCTTCATCACCCGAGGGATGTCGGCGCTGCACGCCAGTGCTTACAGGCCGCTCCGCCGCCAGTGGCCGCGCTTCCTCACGCGCCGGAAGCCTACGCTGCACGCTGGTGCTCGCGCGCAGGTCCGTCTCCACGTCCGCGCGCTCGGGCGCCGCCGTGTCGAACAAGCCCAGCTGTGAGGTCGGGTGCGAGGACATCCACTGTCAAAGGTAAGCCCCCTGGCGCAAGGATTCCAGGAGGATGGTTGCTCCTCGGGCGGAGAGGCGACAGTCGCTGTTCGGAAATGTCGGGGGTTTGGCTTCGCCGCCCCGCTCAGGACATGCGGCAGAGCCGGTCCACCCGGTTCAACATCGTGGGCGTGCGAGATGGCCCATGCATTCGCCGGATGTGCTCCGCCGCTGTGGCCGCGTCCATACCCGCTGCTCCGACGAACAACGGCCGCAGGCTCTTCCCCCTCAGCACGGGCACAGAGGGCCCGGTGGTGACATAGGCCGTCTTCGCCACGCCGATGACGGGCACCTCCCGGTTGAGCGCTTCGTACAGGTGCGCCCCCAGGCCGGGCCGGTCCTCGCCGAGCCACACATAGCCATCCACGATGATGGCCTCCAGTGGCACCTCCACCCGCGCTAGCACCCGGAGCAGGTGTGGCAACTCGCGGCGGTAGAACTGCCCGGGCTCGTAAGGCGCGGCGGCTGGCCCATGCTCCACCAGGTGCGAGGCTTCGTTCGCATCCGCCCAATTTCGGAACAGCACGCACGCGGCCACGGTGAGTTCGGGGCGGTAGTCCACGTCCACGCAAGCGAGCATCGTGCGGTCCTCCGACTCAGGGTGCCTGGTAATCCTCGAAGGTGACCTGCGCGGCGCGAAGTTGCTTCACCATCTCCGGGGATGGCTGCTCCGTGGTGCGGTAGCGCGGTGGCCACAGCTCCGGCACTGGCGTGAGACAACGGCCCGCGATGCGCTGCACCTCCCGCCACGGCACGGTGAAGAACTCATCACCTTCCCCCGCGGGACGCACGGCTACCATGTCCGCCTCCGGCAGCAGGGCGTCCACGTCGTGCGACCAGACACACCAGGAGATGGGGAACTCGTCCCGCTTGCGCGCCGTCGCGCTGTAGCTGGCGACGAACAGGTCCACCTCCTGTTCCGCATGGAGCGCGTCGAGCTCCTCCTTCTGGGCGCTGTACTCCGCCAGCGCCAGACGGACGTGGGCCAGCCGCACCCGGTTCGCCAGCACGTCCTGACCGGGGTGCACGTAGGGCACCACGCGTCCCGCGTCGTCCACCGTGTACAGGGCGGGCGTCAGGCATCGGGACGCGGCCGCGTACTCCCGCTCTGCGCTCTCGGTCAGCCGTGCCACCAGCTCCGGACGCGCGTCGCCACCGATGAGCAGGGTGGAGCGCTCCGGGAGGATGGCGATGGGCCGGCCCTCCACGCGACTGGCGAAGGACGCGAGGAACCCCGGGCGCAGCAGCCGGGACGTCTCATAGGTATCGCGCGTCTCCACCGTCCATAGCGGGCCGTGCTCCTCGTCGTAGAGCTCCACGCCTTCGTCCGGGAGCCGGGCCAGGTTCGCGTGGGCCGCCGTGAAGGCTTCGTCCTCGGTGACGCCCCAGGTCTCCAGGTGCCGGCGCTGGACGAACATGGCGGACTCCGGCAGGTCCATCACCAGCAGCTCGCGCAGGAAGGGCAGTGTCCGCCGCCCCACCATCTCCCGGTCCGCCTCCGCCGGCTTCTGCAGCGACATGCCGAAGGTGGACGCGCGCAGTACGGGCAGGAGCAGCTCGCGGGCCTGCTCCCAGTGGAGCGAATCCGGCGACTCCTGCCACAGCGCGCGCAGGTAGCGCTGGATGAGCTGGACGCGTTGCTCGGGCGGCAGCTCGCGCGTGTCCGCGAAGAGGTTGTCCAGGAAGAAGGTGCCGTCACTTCCGGCGCGGGTGATGTCCAGGCCGTAGTCCTGCGTGCGCCGCTCCACCTTCTCCACCGCCGGGTCGGCGCGCAGCAGGGCCTCCACCTGCCGCATCAGCGCTTCGCGCGGCTCCACCGCCCAGGCCTTGGAGGAGCCGGGAGGAACCTCGCCGGCCGCTGGTGTCTTCCTCCCGAAAAGCCTGCCCCAGAACCCCATTCTCGCTCCCACGTGTGTGTCCGCGGCGAGGTTATGTCCGGTGGCCCGTGGGCTCCACCGGAACACGCAGGTCCCGTCACAAAGCCAGGAATGCCAGCAATGCGCCCAGGTCCTCGTCAGACAGGGACTCCAGGCTGTAGAGCGGCATGTTGCCCCCGACACCGAAGAACTGGCCGTGCCTCACCTTCTCGATGACGACCAGTGACTTGGGCACGCCGGGGAACAGCGCGTCGTAGTCGTTCGTCACCTCCGGCAGAATCGACGCCAGCTCGGTCAGCCGGCCCGCGCCGGTGTGGGGCTCGCCGTGGCAGCTCTGGCAGGCCTCCACGTAGACCTGCTGTCCGCGCGTCACGTCACCGCGCGTGACTTCGACGATGTCCTTCACCACCGTGAAGGGACGGGCCGGCGCGGACGGGCTCGGGCTGATGCTCACCAGGTATTCGTACAGCGCCCGGCTCTGCGGCGAGTCCTTCGGCAGCGGCGTCACACCCCGCATGAAGTTGACGTAGCAGAAGTTCACCGCGTCCAGCAGGCGCGTCTCGAAGCCGCCCCACCAGCTCTCCCGGAACGCCGAGTCATACAGCGTGTAGCCGGAGTCCATCCGCCCCGCTGGCGCGGTGGGCGTCGTCGCGTGGCATGTCGCGCACGAGAAGCTGTTGAAGCCGCTCTCCGACAGCCGCGAGTCGTTGAACAGCACCTCGCCGTACTCCGCCGCCGGCACGCGGCCATCGCCGCTGTCGTCGCAGCCGGTCAGCACCAGGGCCAGCGCCACCACCCCCATGCCGCGCGCTTCATGGCTGCCCCCGCAGGATGCTCACCGAGTCCGGGAAGATGCCCACCTCCACCGTGCCCACCACCGTGCCTTCCGTCAGGTCCACCGCGTGCAACGTGCCCGGCCCCACGTGGTCGCCTTCGCAGACGACCAGGCCGATGCGCTCGTCGGGCGTCAGCGTGATTTGATGCACGTTGAGACAGCCGGCGTCCGCCAGCTGCACCTCGCGCAGCACGGTGCCCGTCTCCGGGTCGATGACGGCCAGCGCGTCCACCAACTGGTAGGGCATGTACAGCGTGCGGCCATCCGCGGTGAACGCGCCGAACATCGGCGGCCCGCGCAGCGGCACGGCGCGCTCGGGCATCATGGTGCGCGTCTGGGGATTGAGCACGTGCACCTGCCGGCTGGCCATGGAGCTGACCCAGACCTCGCCCGTGGTGGGGGACTGGGTCAGCGCGTAGGGCTGGTGCCGGGGCGCCTTCGCGTCGCCCGAGCCCGCCGCCACCTTCACCCGCGTCACCGGCGTGTTCGCCTCGGCGAGGTCGACGATGGCCACCTCGTCCGACCAGCAGGCGATGTAGGCCGTGCGCTCGTCGGCGGACAGGCGCACCGCGTGCGGCGCGGGGCACACCTCCACCATGGCCTTTCGGGTCATGGTCCGCGCGTCGATGATGGCCAGGTTCGCGTTCATGTCCGACTCGGGGCGGCCCTGGCGCGCCATCTCGGCAATCTTCAGCGTGTCGAAGTGCGTCTGGTACAGCGTGCTCCCATCCGCGCTGATGATGACGTCGCCGGGATTGGGATTCACCCGCACCGAGCCCACGAGCCGGTTGTCGCGCGCGTCCAGCTTCAGGCAGTAACCGTCATCCGCGCCCGTGCCGTGGGCACCATGCGGCCCCGAGCCACCCCCTGGCACGTAGTTGGAGATGCCGACGTAATAGAAGTCCCCCGCGGGTGACACGGCGGTGTGGTGCGGCCCCTCCAGCTCCACCGGGTTGAGCCCCACTGGCACGCGCACCAGCTCGCGGAAGTCCGGCGTGCCCACGGTGGCCAGCTCCACCAGGCTGAGGGTGTCATCCAGGCTGTTGGTGACCAGGATGCGTCCGCCGGGGCCCGGCGGCGGAATGAACGTTCCTTCCCGCCAGGGCTCCTCGTGCGCGTAGTCCAGCCCGTCCGGTGGCGCCACGCCCACCACCCGCGCCGAGTTCTCATCACAGCCGGCCATCAGCAGCGCCAGCGCGGGCATCCACCACGGTGTCCGGTGGCTCATCGCGAATCCTCCACGCGGATGGTGCGTGGTGACTCCAGGCGATACGGACCTTCACGCAGCCGGTTCTGGACCAGGTAGGCGCTGGTCACCTGGACGCGGAGGTCCTGACCCGGGGCGGCACGGAGCGTGTCCCATGTCGCCGCGTCGAGCTGCCACTCCATGTTCGACGTCAGCAGCTCCACCGGACATCGCCGCCCGGGCACGGTGACCTGCACCCAGTAGAAGTCGCCGGTGACGGGCGGCAGATGTGCCTGGGCGGACGGCAGCAGCAGGTTGCCCAGCCACGCCAGCATGGAGCGGGGCGTCTCGCGCGAAGGCAGCCGGGAGGCCAGCGGAGACGTCCAACGCCACGTGGGCGGCGCCGCGTCCATCGCATAGGTCTGGCCCGGGACGGGGACTCCAGCGTCACCGCCTGGGAGCTGTCCGTGGGCCGGCCTTGCGCGTCGACGAAGGTTCGCCACGCCTCGTCGGTGGCCTCGCCGCCGTAGAGGGGTTCGCCGCACGCTTCGTCCCGTGGCGCGTCCTCGCCGTCGCAGGCGGCGCCCAGCATCAGCAGCACGGCCGCGCAGGGGGCCCACCGCCGCTTTCGAATCGGGAGTGTCATCAGAAGCCTATCGATGTGGACGCCGTGGGCCACGGCGCCTCGGGAGGAGGGAGGACAGCAACAACAGCAGGGGCAGGGCGGGGCCCGCCGCGGCGGCGCAGCCACCGGACTTCGGCTCGGGTGGGCGCTGCTCGGGCGGCTGTTGCCCCGCGTCGGACGTGCCCGCGTCCGGGGTCCCCGCATCCGGCGGCGGTGGCGGCTCCTCCACGCCACCATCCGGGTAGAGCGGAGCGCCCAGTTGCTCCGCGAGCTGCGGCCAGCGGGTCGGGCAGAGGTCCCGCACGGGGTTCCGCGTGGGCACAGCTGCGTGCCCTGGATTTCGTACAGCGCGAAGATGTGCTCCCACGTGCGCCCCTGGTCCGTGCTGCGCGCCAGGGCCCAGTCGTGCAGCCAGGTGGAGCCGCAGCCGTAGAGCGTCTCGCCGTCGCGCAGCACGCACGCGTTGCCGGTGGGCAGGGGCTGCTTCTCCAGCGGGCCGGTGCTCGAGCCCATGAAGAAGTAGTTGAGGGTGCCCACCCAGGCGGTGCCGCCGTCGGAGGACAGGTCCATGTTGATGAACGTGTCATCCAGCACCGTCACCTGCGTCAGCGTGCGGCCCCCGTCATCGCTGCGCAGCAGGTGCGTGTAGCCCTGCGCGGAGACACGCACCCACACGACATCCACGGCGACGGGGTCCACCGCCACCACGGTCAGCGCGTAGGGCCGCAGCAATTCTGGGAGCGCATGGGGGAACTCCTGCCAGGTGTCGCCCGCGTCGTCGCTGCGCAGCACCACCATCTGGTTGTTGGAGACGCCCGACACGTAGAGGCGGCGGGGGTCCACCGGGGACACGCGGACCGCGTTCAGCTCCAGCCCCGTGCGCAGCAGCGGCGAGGCGGTCCACGTCTCTCCGCCGTCGTCGGAGCGGTACAGGCCGTTGGCGATGCCGGGCCGTCCGGTGACGGCATGGAAAACGCGGTCATCGGTGGGGTGGGCCGCCAGCCCCGTCACCCAGGTCGACTTGAAGAAGGGATGCGTGCGCCAGGAGCAGCCTGCATCCGGCGAGTGCAGCAGGGCGCTGCCGGTGGCGGCGAGGATGTCGCCGGTCTCCCGCCAGAGGTAGGCCTCCGGGCGCCATCCGCCGTACCCCATGGCATCCGGACACACCCAACGCCAGGTCTTGCCGCTGTCGCGGGAGATGACCGCACCGAACGTCGTCCCGGAGAAGAAGTCCTGGGGGTGGCCTCGGCGGAGGGTGATGTTGGACGTCTCCGGGAGGCCGGCGTGGGCATGCGCCGCCGCTCCAGGCAGCACGGCCAGGAGGGACGCGACGGTGCTCCAGGCAACCGTGATGCGCGACTTCATTCCAATGGACTCCGGGAGAACGTGCCGGCCCCCACGTTAACGTTCACTGCGTTGGAACATAGCGGGGGGAATCGCGCCCCAGGTCGCGCATTCCGATTGAGCCCCTGGGGCGCGCCCGTTACCAGGAGGCCCCTCTATGGGAATGGAATATCGGCAGCTCGGCGGCTCTGGCTTCAAGGTCCCGGTGTTGACGCTCGGGACGGGGACCTTTGGAGGCCAGGGGGACTTCTTCAAGGTGTGGGGCAGCAGCGGGGTCGAGGAGGCCACGCGTCTGGTGGACATCAGCCTGGAGGCCGGGCTGAACATGTTCGACAGCGCGGACAACTACTCGGGCGGCCTGGCGGAGGAGATTCTCGGCAAGGCCATCTCCGGTCGTCGGGAGAAGGTCATCCTCTCCACGAAGGGCACCTTCCGCTCGGGTGAGGGACCGAACGACGTGGGCTCCTCGCGCTTCCACATCACCCGCGCGGTGGAGGCCAGCCTGAAGCGGCTGGGCACCGACTACATCGACCTCTACCAACTGCACGCCTTCGACGCGCTCACGCCCGTCGAGGAGGCGCTGCGGGCGCTCGACGACCTCGTGCGCGCCGGGAAGATTCGCTACATCGGCGCGTCGAACTTCTCCGGCTGGCACCTGATGAAGTCGCTCGCCACCTCGGAGAAGTACGGCCTCGCGCGGCACGTGGCGCACCAGGCCTACTACTCGCTGGTGAGCCGGGAGTTCGAGTGGGAGCTGATGCCCCTCGCCCTGGACCAGAAGGTGGGCACCGTCGTGTGGAGCCCGCTCGGCTGGGCGCGGTTGACGGGGAAGATTCGCCGGGGACAGCCCCGGCCCGAGGGCTCCCGCATGCAGTCCTCGCTCAACGCCCAGGGGGCGCCGCCTCTCTCCGAGGAGTACCTCTTTCGCGTGGTGGACGCGCTCGATGCCGTCGCCGCGGAGACGGGGAAGACGGTGCCCCAGGTCGCCATCAACTGGCTGCTCCAGCGCCCCTCCGTGTCCACCATCGTCATCGGCGCGCGCAACGAGGAGCAGCTCCGGCAGAACCTGGGCGCGGTGGGGTGGAACCTCACCCCGGACCAGGTGGCCCGGCTCGACGCGGCCAGCGCGGTGACGCCCACCTACCCGTACTGGCACCAGCGCGGCTTCGCCGAGCGCAACCCGTTCCCGACGAAGGTGGACTGAACGCGGCCTGGGGCGGCGTCTTCCATGTGGAAGACGCCTGCCTCGCGAGGACGCTCGCCTCCCTTCATGGGGTCTGCTACGCACGGCGCCAATCCGGCACGTGGAGAGCCCAGGGGGTGGGCCCAGGGGTGCCTGGGGGAGTTCACGGCATGGCGCGTTCCACGGTGGAGCCGGGGCACGGTGACGAGCTGCCCGCCAGCACGGGCACGCGGCCCTTCTGGGAGGCGGTGGCGCAGGGGACGGTGGACGTGGCCGTCCGCATCTACGAGGCCCTGGCGGCGTCGCAGCGGGACGTCGTGCTGGAGGAGTCCTCGCGCGCGTCCGCGTCCGCTCGCGTCACCCTGGTGTCGGTGCTGCGGCGGGCGCGTGACTTCGCTGGCGCCGCGCGGGTGCTGGAGGTGGATGGCGCCGCGGCCGAAGTCGCACAGCTCCACGAGCAGGCGGGTGCGCTGCTCCCGGCCGCGGAGGCGTGGCTGCGCGCGGGTGAACCGGCCCGGGCGGCGACGGCCTTCGAGCGCGGCGGCGCGCTGGAGCGGGCGCTGTCGCTGTACGAGTCGCTGCAGGCGCGCGAGGCCATGGCCCGCTGTCTCACCCGGCTGCGCCGTCCCATGGAGGCCGCCGCGGTGTACCGCGAGCTGGGCAACCCGCACGCGGAGCTGGAGTCCCTGCGTGCCGTGTCTCCGGAAATCGCGGTGGCGCGGCGTGAGGCGGTGCTGCGGATGAGCGCGCTGCTGGACGCGCAGGGGAGTCGTGGCGGGCGCTGGTGCTGCTGGCGGATGCGCTCCAGGAGCCGGAGCTTCGGGGTGACATCGCGCTCCAGGCGGAGCACACGCGGCTGCTGCGTCACCTGAACCTGAATGGCGGTCCGTCGGTGGAGCCCGCCCGCGCGCCGCCACCGCCGCCGCCGGACGGCTACGAATACCTCAAGGCCATTCCCCTCTTCGGCGAATTGTCCCTGGTGGACATGAAGGACCTCTACCAGCTGGCGCGGCCGGTGCAGTTCGCGCAGGGGGCCACGGTGCTGGAGAAGGGCGCGCCCGGCTCGGGGCTGTTGGTGCTGTTGGAGGGGACGGTGGACGTGCTCGCCGGTCCGGGGCCCGGCGCCCGGTTGCTCAACACGCTGGGGCCTGGAGCCTTCATCGGCGAAGTCTCCCTCATCCTGGACGGAGACACGTCCGCGCAGGTGTGCGCGCGCACGGACGTGCGGGCCCTGCGGGTGACGCGCGTGGACTTCCAGCACTACCTGGACACGCACGAGGCGGCCGCGCTGCGCATCCTCCGCCTCTTCACGGAAAAGCTCGCGGAGCGCGTGCGCGCGCTCAGCGCGTAGCAGGGGAGACGGCCATGGCGCACGTGCACGGCGCGGACAGGCCGCGGGCCGTCCAGCTCGCCAGCGAGGGCAGGTTGGAGGAGGCCCTGGCGGAATACCAGGGCGTGGTGAAGGACGCCCCGGACGACGCGGAGGTGCGTCAGAAGGTGGCGGAGCTGCTGGAGTGGCTCGGCCGTCCCGCGGACGCTGTCGCCGCGTACCAGGAGGCCGCGCTGGCTTGGGCGAAGGCGGGCCAGCCCCTGCGCGCGGTGGCCGCGTGCGTGGCCTTGCCTCGACTGGGCGCGCCCCAGGCCGCGCTTGTGCGCACCGCGCGCGTGCTGGCGGAGCGCTTCGCCCTGCCGCCGGGCGCGGCGGTGCCCGAGGAGGCCACCCGGGCGCATGTCGCGGAGGAGGGGTCACCGGGCTGCCCATCCTCTCGCAGGTGAGCCGGGAGACCTTCGTCGCGTTGCTCGAGGTGCTCCAGGTGCGCGCCTTCTTTCCGGGGCAGACGGTGGTGGAGGAGGGGACGCCGGGCGCCTCCATGTTCGCCCTGGTGGAGGGCCGCGCGGACGTGGTGCGCGCATTGGAGGACGGCCAACGGCGGAGCGTGGGCACCGTGACGCCCGGGGACTTCTTCGGGGAGCTGGCGCTCATCTCCGAGGGGCCTCGGCTGGCCTCCGTGGTGGCCACCGAGCGCGCGGTGCTGCTGGAGCTCACGCGCCAGCACATGGAGGCGGTGGCGGCGCGGCACCCGGACGTGACGGCGGTGGTGGACGCCTTCTACCGGCGGCGGATGGTGGAGAACCTGCTGCGCAGCAACCCGCTCTTCAATCAGCTGTCGCCCGCGCAGAAGGCCGCGGTGTCGCGCGACTTCGAGCTGCGCTCCGTCGCCGCGGGCGAGGCGCTGATGACGCAGGGCCAGCCGGGAGACGCCTTCTACGTGCTGCTGCGTGGGCGCTGTACGCCGTGGCTGGAGCAACCTCATGGACGGCGCGTGGCGCTGTCCGCGCTGCGCGAGGGCGACGTCTTCGGTGAAATCTCCCTGCTGCTGGACAAGCCGGTGTCCGCCACGGTGCGCGCGGACGTGGCGGGCGTGGTCCTGCGGCTGGAGCGCGACGCCTTCCAGAAGCACCTGCTCAGTCAGCCAGGCCTCAAGGGCCAGTTGATGCGCATGGGCACGGAGCGGCTCCAGCGCACGGCGCAGGCGCTGGCGCTGGCCTCCGGGCGGGTGTTGCACGACGGAGACCTGCGCGTCTGACGCGAAGGGCTGGCGTTGGAAACACAACGCCCGGGCCTCCGTGAGGAGACCCGGGCGCGGTGAGGTCCGGACGGTGCCGGAAGACTACATGGTGTAGCCGAGCGTCAGGCCGAACACCTGGGCCGTGCCGTTGTAGGTACCCGTCATGCCCGGCGCGGTGCTGTTCTTGTCGGACAGGGTGACGAACTGGTAGGCCGCGTCGACGCGCACGGCGCCGAAGCTGTAGCCCACGCCCGCCGACACGCCGAAGCGGTCCGCGTCCGGCAGGTCCGGCGTCAGCGTGTCATCCGGGCTGGGCGCCGGGTCCAGCAGCACGCCGGCGCGCACCTGCAGCGCGTCGGTGATGCCGTACTCACCGCCCAGGTGGAAGTTCCACGTCGAGCGCCAGTTCTTCGGCAGCGGGTTGTTGATGGCCGGGTTGTCCGGGAACTCGATGGCGAGCTCCGGGAAGCTGGACCAGCCCACCCAGTTGGCGTCGAACGCAATCGTCAGGCGGTCCAGCGGCGTGACGGCGATGCCCGCCACCACCGACTGCGGCAGCTTGACGTCACCCTCCACGCGGGTGTCCGGCAGGCGGCCCTGGAAGGCCGGCGGCACGTTCTGGAAGTCCGCGTCGCCCTTGAACGTCATGCCGATGGCGCTGCGGTACTGCACGCCCAACGTCACGAGCTTGGGGACCACCACGGCCTGGACGCCGGCGTTGAAGCCGAGGCCCCAGCCCGCGCCGCCCAGGTGCACCGCCCTCGCTGGTGACGAAGCCCAGGGCGCGCTTCAGCTCCAGCGTGCCGCGGGTGATGTTCAGGCCCGCGCCCACGCGGAAGCGGTCGTGCAGCTGGTACGCCACCGTGGGGTTGATGTTGTAGATGGACAGCGCGGACTCCTGGGCGCGGAAGCGGCCCACGAACCCGTCTTCCCACCGGCTGCTCGCGCCGAACGGCGTGTAGAAGCCCACGCCGGCCGCCAGCGAGTCCGTGATTTTGTACACGGCGAACACGTGCGGCGGCGGGGACAGCGTCGTCTTCTGCCCCTGCACCAGGCCATCCGTGGGGGTGAACTGCAGGCTGGGGAGGATGCCGGTGACGCCCGCGGTGACGTCCAGCTTCTCCACGCCCAGGATGTTGGCCGCGTTGGAGTAGATGGCGGACGAGTCATCCAGCCACGCCGCCGCCGCGTTGGCCATGCCCGAGGAGCGTGCGCTCTGGGTGTTGACCTGGAAGCCCGCGGCCTGGGTCGTCCCGGCGGCGAGCAACGTGATGAGGGAGAGTGTCTTCTTCATGTGGGTTCGTTCTCTCTCTGGAGGCCGTTACGGGGTGGGCGACGCGACGCCCGTGTTCAGGAACTGGATGACCTGGTTCTGCGCGGTGTTGCGCACGGACCGGAGGAACTGGCTGGCCGCCGAGCTGGGGTCCAGCGACGGGTCCACGATGCCGAAGAACGCGTGACGCACGTCCGTCGGCAGGCCCATCCCGTCCTTCGCCAGGTACGTCTGCACCGTGGGGGGCTCGGAGACGCCGACCAGCGGGCGGTTGGCCGCGCTGATGAGGCCCTCGGTCACCGCGTTGGGGATGACCATGTCCCCCTCGATGTACTGGATGAACGCATCGCGGTTTTCGGGGAGCGACGGCTTGGAAGCGTCCTCGGGCCAGTGCTCCAGGTACTTGCCGTAGTTGCGGGGCGAGGCCGGGTCCAGGATGGTGCGCGCCAGGGTGATGAACTCGTAGAACTCCGGCGTGCCCGGGGCGCGGCCGATGCCTTCCAGGGTTTGGAAGAAGCCTGAGCGGTACCGCACGAACGCCGGGTCCGTGGCCGTCAGGAGGATGTCCACCAGGTCACCGCCCACCGTGTTGAGCGCCGTGCGGCCCACGACGGGGGACACGGAGGCGGACAGGACGCCCTGGATGCCGCCCAGGCTCTGGCCCACGTAGCTGAACTGGCTGGTGTTCAGCGTACCGGCGCCCGCGGCAACCAGGCGGCCGTTGAGGGTGTCGGTGTCCAGCGCGCGCACCAGCTGGGCAAAGTCCACCACGTGGTGGCGGAAGTTGTCGCGGGTGGCGAACAGGTTGACCAGGTTCAGGAAGCCCGCGCCAGAGACGTACGGCGGCTGATTGGTACCCGGGCGGGCGAAGTCGCCGCCCTCGCAGGTGCCGGTGGCGCTACCCGGCGCGGCCACGCAGCGGCCCAGGCCCTGGCTGGAGCAGAACAGGTCACCGTGCGGCGACGCGGTCGGCCCCACGTTGCAGGCCGGCGTGTTGTTCGACACGCAGCGGCCGAAGGTGGGGCTGCCCGCCGTCACGTCGCAGGTGTCGCCGTCGTCGCAGGCCTCGTCCGGCGTGGTGATGGTGAGCTCGGGGACGCCATCACGGTTCGCGTCGATGATGACCGGGGCGTTCTCGCTGATGCCGGCGCAGCTGGCGCGCTCACCGTGGAACACGGTGTCGATGGCCGCCACGGCGTAGCCCGCCGCGTTGAAGTTGTTGGCCACCGTCATGATGTTGGTGCGGTTGCCCGTCAGCCCATGGCCGTAGATGACCACCGGGTAGCCGTCCGCGGGCACCGGGCCGGCGGGCGTGAAGAGCATGAACGGGACGCGGTCGATGCGCGGCGTGGCGCGGTTGAGCGTGCCCTGTGCGTCATCCAGGAGGAAGGGCGAGTGGTACGCGCCGATGAAGACACGGCCCACCGCGTTGTTCTCCAGCGTCAGGGCGTCCATCGTGCCCTTGATGGAGGCCGTCTGGTCCACCAGGTAGACGGGGTCGGCGGGCACCGGCGTGGGGGCCGCGTTCAGCCGCTCGAGGATGGAGCGGGTGCTCTGGGTGGTGAAGGCCCACGCCAGGTTGATGTCCTTGCGCGGAATGCCCGCGGCCTCCAGGCCGTCGAACAGCGACTTCATGCCCAGACGCACCGGCTCCAGGTCCTGGGCGAGCGTGTCAGGAACGGCGGCCACCTGGCTCTTGCCGTTGGCGTCCACCAGCGGGTTGGCCATGCGCATCAGCGCCTGCGCGGCGGTGGGCGCCACGGTGCGGCCCATCGTGTCCTTCATGCCGCGCAGCATCACCACGCCATACTGGGTGGCCTCGTCCAGCGGCACCTCCGGGACAATCTGGAGCTGCTGCGGCGAGTTCGGCGCCGGCGTCAGGCCCTCCACGACGGGCTCGCAGTTGAAGCACACCTTCACCTGGGGGTTGGTGCCCGAGGTGTGGTTGTTCAGCTTGACGAAGCGCAGCGTGGTCTTCGGCTCCGTCTCGTCGTCCGGCGTGAAGCCGATCTTCAGGCGCACGGTGTTCGCGTCCAGCAGGGAGCCCGTGTCGATGGCGCCGCGTTTCGCGCCGTTCTCCGACACGATGGGCGCGGTGGTGGACCAGCCGTCCAGGGTGTTGAGGCCCAGGATGAGGCTCTGCGCGGGGCCGGCCCCGGGGGGCACCGGCAGGGCCAGTTTCCCGGTTTCGGGGTTGCGCAGCAGGTCATTGGGGAAGGGGACGACGCCGTTGCCCGGATCGAAGGTGGCCTCCGGGTGGTCCATGATGGAGAAGGTCCACAGGAGGACGATGTCCTCGCGCTTCACGCTGAACTGCTCGGACACCTCCTTCAGGATGGGCGCGTAGCCGCGGCGCAGCTGCTCCAGCCGCAGGGCGCTGGCCGTCTGGTCCGCCAGGCGGGCGGCGGGCTCCGTCTCCGTGGAGGGGATGAGCTCGGTGGCCGTCTGGCAGTTGGGCGCATCCAGGTCGTCGCAGGTGACCAGCGGCTCGGTGGAGCTGGCGAAGGCCCACGTGGCGGACGGGATGACCGGCTTGCCATCCGTCGTCTTCACGCCGTTCTCACCGCCGATGATGGCCACGGCGTAGCGGCCACCCTTGGGCCAGCCTCCGGGCAGCGGGGGGATGATGGTGACGAGGTTGGTTTCCTCGTTGTACCCGATGTAGCTGGGCGTCGCCGGCTTCGCCAGCGGCGTACCCGCGTACACGTCGATGACCTTCACCGTGTTCGCGTTGACCGTTCCCGCCTCCAGGCCCCGGATGCGGGTGGTCGCGGTGACCGTGGTCGGGAAGCCGTTGAGCGTGTTCACGTAGTCGCGCGTGAACTCCTGCTCCGCGGGAGAGGCCTGAGGGTTGATGGGCGCGTTGACCAGACCGTTGACGATGGCCAGGTCGTTGGGAGACGGGACGACGGGCGGAGACCCGGTCGGATCGAACTCCGCGACGACGGAGTCTTCGGGGCTCCGCGGCGGATCCTGGGCGATATCGGGAGTACAGGCCGAGGCGCCCAGGGCAAAGGCCCCGAGGAACAACACCTTTCTCATGGGTACAACCCCCTCCAAGTCCTGGGTTGGGATGACTGGACTGGAAACGTCCGTGGCGTACCACGTCCATGGGTTGGCAGGAAGACAAGGGACTTGACGCGTCGTGTCACTTGTGATGGCGCGTGCGAGGTTGTGAGACGGGCGGTCGTTGACACGCTGCGCAGTGGGCCCCGGGCGGTTACGCTGCCGCGCATGAACCGACTATTGGGTGTGCTGGTGGTGGCCGTTGCCGTGGTGGCGCATGCGGAGGAGGCGGGGGCCTGAAGTGGACGGCGCCCGCGGACTGGGCGGTGCAGGGGCTCGGCCGATGCGCGCGGCGACGTACAAGATTCCCGCGGCGAAGGGCGACACGGAGGGCGCGGAGCTGGCCGTCTTCTACTTCGGCCAGGGCCAGGGCGGCGCGGTGGACGCCAACGTGAAGCGCTGGGTGGGCCAGTTCCAGACGGCGGACGGCAAGCCCATTCCCCAGGAGAAGTCGAAGACGAAGGCGGAGAAGGTCAACGGCATGCCGTTGACGACGGTGGACGTGAAGGGCACGTACACGGGCGGCGGGCCGATGATGGGCCCCTCGACGCCCAAGCCCGGCTTCCGGCTGCTGGGCGCCATCGTCGAGGGCGCCCAGGGCGCCGTCTTCTTCAAGCTGACGGGCCCGGAGAAGACGGTGGCCGCTTCGGAGAAGGCCTTCCGCAAGCTGCTGGAGTCGGTGGAGAAGCAGTAGCGGAAAGGCGCGGCCTGCGGCGCGCGGCTACTTCGCCCCGCGCGCGGGCTTCGCCTGGGCCTTGGCCGCGGTGCCACCCGCGACCGCGCGCTGGACGGCCGCGGCCGGCGTGCGCTTGGAGGGCAGGTCCGGCATGAGGAGCACCTCGATGCGCCGGTTGCGCGCGCGCCCTGCGGGGTCGCGTTGGTGGACACCGGCCGCATCTGCCCGTAGCCCGCCGCCACCAGCCGGCGCGCGGGCACGCCGCCAGTGTCCTGGAGGAAGCGCACCACGTTCACCGCGCGCGCCACGGACAGCTCCCAGTTGGACGGGAAGGTGCTCTGCAGCTTCTGCGACGGGGGCGAGTCATCCGTGTGGCCCGACACCTGGATGGACTTGTCCTCCACCTTGGCCAGCACGCTGCCCAGCCGCGTCAGCACCTCCTGGCCGCGCGCGCTGATGCTCGCGTCGCCGGAGTCGAACAGCACCTTGTCCACCAGGTCTACCTGGATGCGGCCCTCGGCCTGGGACAGGCGGATGGCGCCATCGGCGATCTCCGCCTTCATCTTGTCCTGCAGGTCGTCGTAGGTCGCCTTCAGCTTCGCCAGCTCCGCCTCCTGCTCCTGCACCGTCTGGCTGAGCTGTTCCTTCTCCGAGCTGAGCTGCTCTTTCTCCGTGGCGAGCTGGGCGCGCTCGGCTTCCAGCGCCGCCAACTTCTGCTCCAGCTGCAGCCGCGCGGCCTCCGCGTCACGCGCCCGCGTGGCGGCCTCCACCGCGGACTGGCGGGACTGCTCCGCCAATGCCTCGGCCTGGCTCGTTCCGCGGTGCGCCAGATACATCACGCCGCCCGACATCAGCACCACCAACGCCGTCACCAGCCAGGGCACCCAGGGTCGTCCGTGCTGTGCCTGGCCGTGTTGCGTGGACTCCGTCATGTCGCGACCTCCCGAGTGGCTGAACGGGGGGCACCGTAGCCAGACGCCCAGGGTGTGCCTCAAGGCGCCCCAGTGTGCGCAGGTGTCTGGCGGTGCAAGGTTGCAGCGGTGTCAGAAGGGCGCGCTCCGCTTCGCACGCCGCGTCCGGAGGACACGGCCTGGGAGCGGAAGTCCGCGCCGGAGCTGGTGCACCTGGCGGCGAGGATGGCCACGTTGAGCGCGGGGAGGCATCCGCCATGGCCCTCCAGGGCGACCCCGGTTCCGTCCCGGAGCCCTTCTGCAGCTTCGAATTCCTGCGGGAGCCCCACGACAGGGCACGGTGTTTCGGATGACGGATAGGGGACGGAGCGCCTGGCTGGATGCTCATCCAGCGAACACCCGTCCGGAGTGACTGGCGTCTGGCTGACGGCTGGGACCCAGGGGTGGGCTGCAATCCCACGCGGACGCCACAGCCTTTGAGAGGAGGCCCCCGGGCCTGCGGCGTTCATTCATGGGGGCGGAGGAGGCTGGCATGAAGGCAGTGGCGATCATCCTCGCTGCGGGTGAGGCCCGGCGGATGGGCCACCCCAAGGCGCTTATCGAGCACGAGGGAGGCAAGAGCTTCCTCCAGTCCCTGGCATCCACCTTTGGCAAGGCGGGTTCCATGGTGCTTGGCGTGGTGGGGAAGGACTCCGAGGCGGTGCGCGAGCAGCATCCGGGGATGGAGCTGGTGGAAGCGGAGCGGTGGCAGGAAGGGCCCCTCCTGTCGATAAAGGCGGGGCTGGACGCCGCGCTGGAGGCGGGCGCGGACGTGGTGTTGCTGCATCCGGTGGACATGCCGGCGCTGCGAGCGTCCACGCTCAAGTCGCTCCTGAAGATGGCGGGGGACACGGATGAGCTGCTGCGCCCGGAGTTCGAGGGCGCGCCCGGCTGGCCACTGGTGCTCTCGCGGAGCGGAGCGGAGCGGCTGCGCGCCGCGGAGGGCCAGCAGTTGGAGCCCGCGCTGGCGACGATGAAGGTGCGCCGCGTGCCGGTGAAGGACCCGGGCGTGGTGGTGAACATCAACACGCCGGAGACGTACGAGCGCCTGTTCGGCACGCAGCCGCGGCTGGCGCCTCCGCCCAAGCGGCGCGGCGCCAAGCGTGGCACCGCGCCTGCGACGTCCAACGTGGCGGAGCTGGGCGGTGGTTCGGCGCCCATGGCCGCGGCGTCCGAGGAGTAGCGCGCGACGGGCGGCTGGCTGGGGCCCGTGAGAGAATGGGCTCCGGCCAGCACCACCCGAGGCGTCAGAACGTGAGGCCCAGCCCCAGGTACGGGCCGGTGAGCCGTTCGATTTGCTTCTCCCCGGTCGTGTGCCCGGCGTCGTTGAGGTAGAGGGCCCGCCAGCCGCCGCGCAGGTGGAGTGAACCCACGTGCACGGCCAGGCCGGCCTGGGCATCCACCTGACGGTGCGGGAAGGGCACCGCCTGGATGCGGGCCTCGAGGTCCACCGGCGAGGGGCCGATGCAGGCCTCCACGGACGCGGCGAAGCTGGGGCCCACGAAGAGGATGTCCGGCGCATGCGCGCTGGCGACGCCGCCCTCCAGCCGCAGCCGGCCCCGCTCCCCCGCCCACAGCGCCGCGGAGGCGTGCGCGCTCAGCAGGGTGATGCGGTCGGTGGCATCCGAGCCATCCATCGCGGGCAGCGACATGCCGGTGATGCGCGCGTCCAGGCCCAGATGACGGCCATCCATGGCCATGAAGAGCCCCATGGCCCCGGCGTCGCCCAGCAAGTCTCCCTGCACGCCCATGCGCACCAGCAGCGGCACCGTGTCCTCGGGCTCGCGCACCACCCGCTGGGCGGGCCGCGCGGCGGCGAAGCCCGGGTGGGTTGCGCCGATGACGGCCCCCGCGACGATGGCGCCCGGAGGCGGCCGGCGCACGCGCATGGCGCGCCGCCGGGGCGCGTCGTCACCCCGGGGCGTGCGCTCGCGGCCAACGGCGGAGGCCGGGTGCGTGCGGCGGTTGCCATGCGAGCCCTCGTGGGGCTGGTCAATGGCGGACGCGGGATGGGCTCGGGCGCCGCGTGACTCCTGGGATGAAGAGGCCTGGCGGGACGTGCTCCGTGACGAGGACGAAGACGAGGAGGTGTCTCGCTTGCCGAAGCGCGCCTGCGCGGGGGAGGTGCCCAGCAGGGCACAGACCGCGAGCGCGGCGCACAGCACGGCCTTGGATGCGGGCAAGGTCCACTCCTCGTGGGGATTTCGGGGGCGGGCGGATTCAACCGACTTCCCTCCCCAGGGACCATGGGCCTCCAGGCGCGAGGAGTCGTCCACCAGCGCGTGCTGTGCGGCGCCGGACACCGCGCCGGTTCGCCGTCGCTGCGAATGCCACCCGGTGGAAGCTCACGCCGCGCGTCTGTGCAGGAGGCCGTTTGGCTCGCGGTGCCGGAGGGGCCGCGGCGGCCTTTCGCGTGCTGTAATATCTGCATGCGCGGGCCCGGCAGATGCTCATGCTTTGACAGTGAGCGGAATGCGGCGAAGTCGCTCGTGCCTGGGCGCGAAGGAGGGACTAGGGTGCCGGGTGTGACTCATCCCGTGGTGCAGCCGCAGGTCCTGATTGTGGAGGATGACCCGGACGTTCGGGGGGCCATGGCGGAAGCGCTGCATGACGAGGGCTTCGAGGTGTCCATGGCCATCAACGCCGTGGAGGCGCTTCGCGTGCTCGCGGCGCTGGAGTCCGCCTGCCTGGTGCTGCTCGACTGGGAGATTCCGCGCGTGGACGGGCGAGGTCTGCTCGAGCGGCTGCGGTCCGATGAGCGCTTCGCCGGGACGCGGGTGGTGGTGATGACGGCGGAGGCCGGGCCGTTGCCGCCTGGCGCGGTGGGGGCTGCGCAAGCCCGTGAGACTGGAGATGCTGCTGGAGGCGACGCGGCGGCACTGCCCGGTGGCCAGCGGCGCGGTGAAGACGCCCGCGTGAGCGCGGGCTGCGCGCTGACGTGAGGACTTCAGCGGACGTCAGTAGGTGAGGCCCAGGCCCAGGAAGGGGCCGTGGAAGGTGTCGACGTGGGAGACGCCATCCACGTAGCCGGCGTCGTCCAGCACCATGCCGCGGTAGCCGCCGCGCAGCACCACCGCGCCCAGCTTCAACGCCAGCGCGGCGTTCGCGTCCACCTGCCGGTAGGGGAAGGGCGTCACCTGCAGGCGCGCCTCCAGGTCCAGGGGGCCGGCGATGCAGGCCTCCAGGGAGGCGCCGAAGCTGGGGCCGACGAAGGTGATGTCCGGCGCGTGCGCGGTGCTGACACCGGCCTCCGCGCGCAGGCGGGCACGCTCGTGGGAGATGAGCGCCCAGGTGAGGTGCGACTGCGTCAGGGTGATGGAATCCGAACCGCTCGTCCCGTCATCCGTGGGCAGGCCCAGGCCCGTCAGCCGCAGGTCCACGCCGAAGCGCCGGCCCTCCAGCCCGAGGAACAGGTCGGCGCCGCCGCCCCTTCGTTGAGCGGCCCTCCCTGGATGCCCACGCGGAAGGACACCGCCGCTGCGTGGCGCTCTCCACGCAGCTCCGGCGACACGCCCATCCGATGGTTGCCGGTGATGAAGAGGTAGGAGAGCCAGCTCACCGTCACCGTGCTCGAGCCGTCACTCACGTGCCGCCGGTTGCTCGAGGAGCGCCGCCGGGAGGAGCGGCGGGGCGCGTCGTCGTCATCGTCGTCGTCCGAGCCGATGGCGGAGGCCCCGTGCTCCTTGTCATCCCTGTCCCGGTTCGAGTCGCTCTGGGACGGCCGCGAGCGCTTGCCGAAGCGGGCCTCCGCCGCCGTGGGACCCAGGCCCAGCGCGAGCGCGAGAAGGGCACACAGCAGGGTCCGGATTGGGAACACGGGTCAGCTCCTGACGATGGGCCGGGGATGCGGCCGCCGGAGACCTGGACGCCTGGCGGCCTGCTTTATTCAATTCGCCTCACTGTTGCGGTGGTGCCGGGCAGTTCTTGGGGTTGTTCAGGCACGCGTCCGTCTGGAGGCACTGGCCCGGGGACTTCTTGAGCTTGCACGTGTCCGAGCACTTGGGAGGGAGCTCGGAGTAGTCACACGTCACCCCGCAGGTGGTCTGCTCCTTGGGGGAGACGACCTCGCAGGGCGAGCGCAGGTACACGGTGATGGGCTCGGGGTGCTGGAAGCCGGCCTCGTCCATGCAACCCTCGAAGTCGCCGTCCCCCCACACCGCGGTGCCGTCGTTCACCTTGCAGCGGGAGGGGCGGGGGTTGTAGCTGCCCGGCTCGCACGGGCCCTCCGCGCGGGCCATGCAGCCGGCGATGCGCTCACCGCCGATGTCGGCGTTGGCGCAGATGCGCGAGCGCAGGTGGCTGTCGCCGTCCACCCAGTCCCGGCCGTGGCAGGCGTGGACGTTGTCATGGACCACGCCCTTGAAGCGCAGGTTGACGAGCTTGGGCTGGAGGGTGTCCTGATTGAGGACGACCTCCACCGTCAGGCCGCGCGAGTCGAACATGTTCCCGTAGAAGGCGCCCTCCCGGAACGTGTACGCGCCGAAGGGCCCGGCCGGGTAGGTGCCGGAGGTGGCCACCGGGGCCACCCACGAGCCCGGAATCGCGGCGCGGCTGTAGGGCGCGGACATGACGCTGTAGCGGCCGCTCGCGGGGCACTTGAACTCGACGCTGGGCTCGATTCCGCCGCAGGGGTTGCCGAGCGTGTCCGCCAGACGGTCCTCCCAGGCGCAGCCCCGCGGGTCTTCGCACACGCGCAGCACCCGGTCTCCAAAGATGCGGCCCAGCTGGCCCGTGCACGTGGCCGGGTGGGGCGCGCCCGCGGCCACCGTCACGTTGTCGCCCGGGTTGCAGGTGCCCACGTTCTCCCCCAGCCAGCCGCACTCGGCATGGAGCCCCGCCTCACCCGACGCGCAGGGCAGGAACATGGGGCTCCACTCCTGGCGGGCGCCCGAGGGGTTGAAGCGCCGGGGCTCGTTCGGGTCCTCGCCGCGCATGGACACCATCACGCGGCGGCCGAAGGCGTTGTTGCGCGCCAGGAGACAGGCCGTCACGTAGCCCAGGCAGGCCTGGCTCGGCTTGTCCTTCTCCCACTCGGGGCACAGCCCCACCTCGCCCTTGAAGGTGTACGTGTCGCCGGCGCGGCTGGTCCACTCCACGGCGGCGCCGGACGGCAGCGCGCACTCGGTGAGGTACGCCATCACGTTCCGGGCAGGGGGTGCTCCAGCGCGTGCTTGAGCCGGCCGTCGAAGACGAACGTCTCCGAGTGCAGCGGCATCTCGGTGAGGGCGTCCAGCGCGGCCCGGTTGCTGGTGAGCGCGTTGAAGGCCAGCTCCTCGGCGCGGAGCGAGTTCAGGATGCGGATGCCGGGCTCCGCCCGGGCCGGGGCTTGGGGAAGCAGCAGCGCGGTCAGGAACAGGAGCGCGGCCCGCAGGGAGCGCGAGGAGGGGCGAAGCGCGAAGGGCGACATGGAGCGTAGACCTCGGAGCGAAAAGGGACTCGGTGGCTCCGGCGGTAGCACGTCGCGGGCCGGACACTCTGGCCCGCGGTTTCGCGGGGTTGGCGGTGGGCCCTGTTGCCTGGGGGGCCACACCCTCTCAGGGGGTGTGGACGTGGGGGCCACGCGCCGTCAGCGCCGGCCCTGCTTCTTGGCCTTGGCCGGCGCCGGGGTTCGGGCTTGCCCGGCGCGGGCGGCGGCTGGAGCGCCGTGGTGCACGCGGCGGTGGCCGTCACCGCGGCGGCATAGGCGGCGTGGTGCTGCTGCTCCAGCGTGCGCAGCCGGCGCGACATGGCTTCGCGCAGGGCCTGGAGCTCGGCCACGCGGGCCTCGGACTCGGCCGCCTCGCGTGTCAGCGCGTCGTTGCGTTCCACCAGGGCGGAGATGGAGCGCGAACCCGCCCAGGCCCCTGTCGTGGCGAGCAGCACCGCGCTCACCAGCAGGCCCCATGGCAGCCACGCCCGGCGCGGGGGCGCCGACTCGTTTCGCTGCATCGCTTCCATGCCCGTGAGGTTAGCGGCCTGGGCGGGGTAGGCTTCAAGGGGAGGACGTGGGAGCCCGCGGCACCTGGGCCATGGGCAGGCGCAGCACGAAGCGCGCGCCGGGGCCCACGGGAGGCGCTTCCACCGTCAGCTCGCCGCCGTGGGCGCGGGCCAATCTGGCGGACCTGGGCGACAGGCCACGGGTGTGGCCTGGGCTGTACGTTGGGCCATTCCGCGGCGGGATGACAACCCGGGGTGCAGGGGAACATCCGCGGGGGGATGCTCATGGGGGCGCGGTGGCTGCCCGTTGATGCGGGCGGGCTTGATTCGAGGCCCGTGGGTGAGGCCTCATCCGGCCCCTTTCTTCATCTTCGGGAGCTGGTGGTCTGATGGCGATTGCGTGCGTGGTGCTGGACTTCGACGGAACCTTCACGGACGTGGCGGCGGAGAGCGCCCCCTTCCTCCGGCATTTCCGGCAGGGCCTGGCGGCGGCGCTTGGCGAGGATTTGGAGGCCGCGTGGGAGGAGGAGGTCGCCGCGTTGCGCGCGGGCGCGGACGCGCTGGGTTGGGATTTGGGCGGCCGGGTGGTGGCGCCCGCCACGGCGGACCCGTACCTGACGGCCACCTGCGCGGCCCACCGTCTCATGCAGCGCTTCGGGCAGGGCCAGGACGAGGCCCGCCGCTCCGACGTGGTGCAGAAGCTCTACCGCGAGGCCTACGCGCACTCGGCCACGGCCTTCAAGCCGGAGGCGAAGGAGGTGCTGGAGGCGCTGGTGGCCACGGGCCTGCCGGTGACGGTGGTGACCAACGCGCACACCGACCTGGTGGAGAAGAAGCTGGACCAGCTGGCGCCCAAGGGGCGCGAGAAGCTGACGGTGTCCGGGGACGCGCGCAAGTTCCTCCTGGACCCGCCGGACGCGGCGGATGCCCGCTTCACCGCGGTGCCGGAGACGCAGACGCTGGACGGCGTGCTGCGCCGCCCCGTCTACCTGCGCCGGGGCCGGTACTTCGAGGCCCTCAAGCGCGTCTGGGAGTCCACCGGCACCACGCCGGAGCAGACGCTGGTGGCCGGTGACATCTACGAGCTGGACCTGGCGCTGCCCGCCGCGCTGGGCGCGCATGTGCAGCTGGTGGCCCGTGACAACGTGCTGCCCTACGAGCTGAAGGCCATGGAGCTGCTGGGCGCGCGCGGCGGCGTGGACCGCAGCCTGCACGGCGTGCTGCCCCGCCTTCGCTGAAGGCCGGGCCCGCAAGCACGAAGCCCCGCCTCCCGGTGAAGGGAGCGCGGGGCTCGTGGGCTACCACCGGCGAGGGCGTTAGACCTTGGCGCCCGGCGTCGGCTGGAAGACCTCGTTGAACTCGGTGATGGCCTTGCTCAGCGCCGTCTTGATGTCGGCGGTCAGCTCGCGCTTCGACGCCAGGTCCTTGGCGACGTTCGGGTGCTTGCCGTCGGCGAACTCCAGGAACTCACGCATCCAGCGCACCACGTCGGCCACCGGGATGTCGCGAATCCAGCCGCGCTTCTTGGGGTCGTCGCGGTTGGTGGCGGCGTAGATCTGCATGACCTGCTTCTCGACGGGCATGGGCTCGTACTGGCCCTGCTTGAGCAGCTCCACCATGCGGGCGCCGCGCGCCAGCGTCTCCTGGGTGGCCTTGTCGAGGTCGGAGCCGAACTGGGCGAAGGCGGCCAGCTCGCGGTACTGCGCGAGCTCTAGCTTCATGGTGCCGGCGACCTGCTTCATGGCCTTGATCTGCGCGGCCGAACCGACGCGGGACACGGAGAGGCCCACGTTGATGGCCGGGCGGACGCCGGCGAAGAAGAGGTCCGTCTCGAGGAAGATCTGCCCGTCGGTGATGGAGATGACGTTCGTCGGGATGTACGCCGACACGTCACCGGCCTGCGTCTCGATGATGGGGAGCGCGGTGAGCGAACCGGCGCCCTCCTCGTCGGACAGCTTGGCGGCGCGCTCCAGCAGGCGGCTGTGCACGTAGAACACGTCGCCGGGGTAGGCCTCGCGTCCCGGCGGGCGGCGGAGCAGCAGCGACAGCTGGCGGTACGCCACGGCCTGCTTGGACAGGTCGTCGTACACGATGAGCGCGTGCATCTTGTTGTCGCGGAAGTACTCGCCCATGGCCACGCCGGCGTACGGCGCGAAGAACTGCATGGGGGCCGGGTCGGAGGCGTTGGACGCCACCACCGTGGTGTACTCCATGGCGCCGTAGCGGTTCAGCTTCTCCACCACCTGGGCCACCGTCGACTGCTTCTGGCCGATGGCCACGTAGATGCAGTAAACGTTCAGGCCCTTCTGGTTGATGATGGTGTCGATGGCGACGGCCGTCTTGCCCGTCTGGCGGTCACCGATGATGAGCTCGCGCTGACCACGACCCACCGGCACCAGCGCGTCCAGCGCCTTGATGCCCGTCTGCAGGGGCTCGTGCACGCTCTTGCGGGACACGATGCCGGGCGCCTTCACTTCCAGGCGGCGCGTCTCGGTGGCGGCGATGGGGCCCTTGCCGTCCAGCGGCTTGCCGAGCGGGTCCACCACGCGGCCGAGCAGCTCCTTGCCCACCGGCACGGAGGCAATCTGCTGGGTGCGCTTGACCGTGTCACCCTCGCGGATGGCCTGGAAGTCACCCATGATGGCGACGCCGACGTTGTCCTCTTCCAGGTTGAGGACGAGGCCCTGCACGCCGTTGGCGAACTCCACGAGCTCACCGGCGAGCGCACCCTCGAGGCCGTAGATGCGCGCGATACCGTCACCGACGGACAGCACGGTACCCGTCTCCGCGACGGTGACCTTCTTCCCGTAGTCCTTGATCTGCTCCCGGATGATTCTGCTGATCTCGTCGGCGCGGATTTCCATGAGCGTATGCGTCCTTGCGCAGGGGCGGCCGACGTGGAGCAGGCCGCCGAAACCTTGAAGTCGGGGCCCCTTACCACGCACACCCACCCGCTGCAATGCGGTCCGCGCCACCCGCCACGGGGTGGGAGAGGACGCCCGTTCAGGGGTGGGACAGGCGGCTGCGCAAAGGCGCTCCAGGCGTGGGCCAGAATCGCTCCTGGCTACTCTGGTGCATCAGCCGCCGTTGAGGCGGCGCCAGGCACGGAGGCCCTCAGTGCCCCGGTCCCTCGCGGGGCAGCCAGGCGGTGAAGCTCATGCCGCCCCCGGAGCAGGACTCCACCGCCAGCTTCCCGCCGTGGGCCACGGCGATCTGCCGGCGATGTAGAGCCCCAGGCCCAGGCCCTCTGGCGTGGCGCCGCGCTCCCTGCGGAAGGGCTCGAAGAGGGAGGAGCGCTCCTCCGCCGCCACCGTGAGTCCGGGGCTCCTCACACATAACGTGACGCCGCCCACCGCGCCCACCGCGCGCAGGGTGACTGGCGAATCCTCGGCCCCTTGATGGAGCACGCTGCTCAGGAGGTTGTCGGCCAGCTGCGCCAGCCGGTGGGTGTCCCAGTGGCCGCGCAGGTCGCCTTCCGCCTCCAGGTGGAGGGTTCGCCCGGGATGCTCACGGCGGCGCTCCTCCACGACGCGCGCCACCACCGCGTCCAGCACGGCGGGCTCTGGCCGCAGCGCCAGTCCGCCCGCCAGCCGCGTGCGGGTGAAGTCCATCAACTCCTGGAGCATCCGCTCCATGCGCCGGGCGGACCGGGCCACCGGCTCACCAGGGTGCGCTGCGGTTCCTCCAGCCCGTCCAGCCGCTGCAGGAGCGCGTGCCCTCCCGCAGCGATTGCAGGGGCGCTCGCAGCTCCGCGTCCACGGCGCCCAGCATCTGGTGCCGGAACTGCTCGGTGTTCGCGGAGAGCTCCTCCGCGGCCTTGCGGCTGCTGATGTCCCAGACGGCGACCAACCGCACCTGCCGGCCTTCCCACGTCACGTAGCGCCCCAGCACCTCCAGGGGCAGCCGCTGACCATCCCGGCGGAGGACGACCACCTCATAGGGAGCCTCCAGCCCGCGGCTGAGCACCAGCCCCACCTGCGAGCGGAACTCCGGGGCGACGTAGTCCACCAGGTGCCGGCCGATCATCTCTGAGGGGGACGCGTAGCCCAGCAGCTGCGACATCGCGCGGTTGGCGTCCATCACGATGCCGTTGTCATGCAGGAAGTGCCCGTCACAGGCCACGTCCGCCAGGCTGCGCATGTGAGACTCCCGCGCGCGCAGCCGCTGCTCCTCGAGGAAGCGCTCCGTCTCGTCGCGCACCCACAACGCCACCCCCGCCAGCGCGCCGCCCTGCAGCGCCGGGGACAGGCCCACCCGCAGGTACCGCTCACCCGCGGCGGGGGCCAGCACGCCCCGCACGGGGGCATCCGTGACGTCCTCTCCGGAGAGTGCCCGGGCCAGCAGCGGTGACAGTGCCTGCGCCACCTGCGGCCACAGCTCCGCGAGAGGACGGCCCACGTGCGCGCGCGGCTCCAGGCCGGACAGCGCCGCCAGCGTGGCATTCACCCACACGGGACGCAGCTCCCGGTCCAGCAGGGCCACCCCACAACCCGCCGCACTCAGGAGGGCCCCCAGAAAGGGCCGAGCCTCCTCGGGCGCCGCCAGCGTGGACGGACCTTCGGAATACCGGTGGAGTAGGGACTGCGACATGTTCAGGTCATCCAGGCGGCGCGGGGCTGTCCCGCACCACCTGAGAGTATACCGCTGTCAGGGTCCGCTGGAAATACCGGTTAGCCCTGGACTGCGGGGTGATAAAGACGACCTGGAACGTTGGTTGCCCGGCGAGCGGGCGGGTTTCAGCGCTGCTTCAGTTCGCGGCGCATCTCTTCGAGCTGGGTCCGGATGCTGCCGTCGTAGAGGATGCTGCCCACCTGGGCGGAGACACCACCCAACAGGCTGGGGTCCACGCGCGTCTCCAGAAGGACGTTGCGCTGGGTCAGCTGCTGTAGGGTCTGCTGGAGCTGGGCCAGGGCGTCGGCCGGAAGCGGCGCGGCGCTGGTGACGTGGCCCCGGACGCGGCCGGCACGGGCGTCCGCCATGTCGCGGAAGAGGCGGGCGATGTCCGCCAGGTAGCCCAGGCGGTTGCGGTCCACCAGCAGGCGGAGGGTGTTGGCCAGCGTGGCCTCCACGCCGCCGGGGATGGCCTGCATCACCGACTCCACCACCCGCAGGCGCTGCTCGCGGGTGTAGGCGGGGTTGACGAGCACATCCGTCAGCTCGGCGTTCTTCGCGATGACGTCGGCGAAGGCGGTGAGCTGCTCGGCGACGGCGTCAGTGCGGCCCGCCTCCGAAGCGACATCGAGGAGGGCGCGGGCGTAGCGGCGGGCGATCGACACGTTCACCATGGCGGTCGCGCCCTTAGCACGGGGATTTCCCCGGGCAACGTCCCTGGCATCGCGAAGCCCTGTCACCGGGGGCACGCTTGCCGGCCCGGGTCGTGGCGTGGGAAAGCGGCGCTTATCGGCACGCCGGCGAGGGAAGGGGCTTGGCGAGCTGGCGCGAACACCCGTAGGGTGGTGTCCTCTCGGCCCCCCATGCATGACCCCGTCATCGGCATCGACCTGGGTACTACCAACAGCGCCGTGGCGACCGTGGAAGACGGACGCCCGCGCATGATTCCCCGCGCGCGGGTGGCCGGTTGACGCCGTCCACGCTGGGCGTGAACAAAGCTGGCGAGCGCGTGGTGGGCGCCGCGGCACAAGCACTGGGCGAGGAGCATCCAGACGCCGTGGTGTGGGCCACCAAGCGTTTCCTGGGGCGCCGCTACACGCCGGAGCTGGTTCAGGAGGCGAAGGCGCTGGTGCCGTATCCGCTGGTGGCCGGGCCCTCTGGCGACGTGCGCGTGCGGCTCGCCGGGCGGGTGATGCCCGTCACGCAGGTGTCCGCGATGATTCTGGGTGAGCTGGCCCTGGACGCGCAGGCGCACTTCGGCCGCCCCGTCACCAAGTGTGTCATCACGGTTCCGGCCAACTTCGACGACAACCAGCGGCAGGCCACGCGCGAGGCGGCCAGCATCGCCGGGCTGGACGTGGTGCGGCTGGTGAACGAGCCCACCGCCGCGGCGCTGGCGTATGGCCTGTCACGCGGCTTCGAAGGCAACGCGCTGGTGTTCGACCTGGGCGGTGGCACCTTCGATGTGTCCATCCTCGAGGTGAAGTCCGGTGTCTTCGAGGTGCGCGCCACCGGCGGCGATCCGCGGCTGGGTGGCGAGGACTTCGATCAGCGCATCGTCCAGTGGCTCCTGGCGCAGGTGGACGATGAGCTGCGGCACGTGGTGTCGCAGGACGCGCAGAGCCTGCGCCGGCTGAAGGTGGCCGCCGAGTCCGCCAAGCGCGAGCTCACCGAGAAGGAAGAGGCGTCCATCTACGTCGCCGGGTTGGGCGACCATTCGGCGCCCGGTAAGCGGATGGCGGAGCTGGAGACGGTGCTGACGCGCTCCTTCTTCGAAACCCTTTCCGAGCCGTTGTCGCGCCGCTGCCTCGAGGTCTGCGAGTCGGTGATGCGCGAGGCGAAGATGGACCCCCACGCGGTGGACGTGGTGCTGCTGGTGGGCGGCATGACGCGCGTGCCGCTGGTGCGGCGGTTGGTGGCGGACTTCTTCGGTCGCGCGCCCTCCACGGACGTGCACCCGGAGGAGGCCGTCGCGCTGGGCGCCGCGGTGCAGGCCGACGAGCTCGTCCGCCAGTCCGGTCAGGCGCTGCTGCTGGACGTCGCCGCCCAGAGCCTGGGCGTGGGCGTCATGGGTGGGCGCGTGAAGCGGCTCATCCCGAAGAACACCGGCGTGCCGGTGGTGGCGCGGGACATCTTCTATCCGGGCAGCTCCGGCCAGCAGGAAGCGCGCATCCCCGTGTACCAGGGCGAGAGCGAGTTCCAGGACGAGAACTACAAGCTGGGCGAGGTGGTGCTGAAGCGCCTCCACGTCGCCGCGCGCGGAGAGGTGCCGCTGGAGGTCGTCTTCGAGCTGTCCAGCGAGGCCATCCTGTCCGTCAAGGCCACGGACCTGACCTCCGGCAACATGGAGGCCGTGCGGCTGGAGGCCCGTGCGGGGCTGCCGCAGGGCGAGGCGGAGAAGCTGGGCGCGGAGCAGGCCCACTACGCGCGCTCGCAGGGCGTGGTGGACGCGAAGCGCGCGGAGGAGCTGTTCCGCAAGCTGCTGGAGCGCGGGGAGAAGCTGGCGCGGCTGCTCCAGCGCAGCGCGCAGGAGAACCCCAGCCCGGAGGCGCAGGCCACCCTGGGCACGGTGCAGCGTCTGTTGGAGGGTGGCCGCTCTGCCCTCGACAGCGGCAACGCGGCGCAGTGCGCCACCATTGCCAAGCAGCTCACGCGGCTGTTGTCCGGTCGCCAGGAGCCTCGCGCCTGAGCGTCCATCCCCGAACGGTGGCCCCGGGCGCCGGTGGCCTTGGCACCCCTTTCCACCTATCCGTGAACGTATGAGCCCTCCTCCCAACGCGCGTGACACCGTGTTCGTGGTGGATGACTCCCGTACCGCCCGGGAGGTGGTGCGCCTGCACCTGACACGGCTGGGCTGCGAGGCGGTGGCGCTGGAGGGCGGCGAGGCGTGCATGGCCGAGCTGGCCCGGCGCACCCCGGCGCTCATCCTGTTGGACCTGCGCATGGAGCGCATGCAGGGCGACGAGGTGTGCCGGCTGGTGAAGGCACACGCCGCGGGGCGCAACGTGCCCGTCATCATGTTCACCTCCGGCGGCGAGCCCCACGAGGTGATGCACTGCTGGCGCGCGGGCGCCGACGACTTCCTGCCCAAGCCAGTGGCGCTGGGCGCCCTGGAGGCGAAGCTGGCCGCGGTGCGCCGGCCCGGGAGCGTGTCCGCGAGGGCCTGCCGCGTGGGCGCCGGGTGCTGCTGGTGGAGGGCGGGCGTTTCCTGCACACCTTCCTGGGCGGCTCGTTGGAGCAGGAGGGCCTCCACGTCCTCTACGCGCGGGACATGGGGGACGCGGCGAACCTGGCGGCGGAGCACGGCGCGCAGTTGGATGGCTTCGTGGTGGACGTGTCGCGCACGCCGCGCGAGGCGCTGGCCCTGGCCACGAAGCTCCACGACGCGCACCCGCGCAAGCCGCTGGTGCTGCTGTCGCGCGCGGAGGAGTCGCAGGAGGTGCTCGCCCGGGCGCAGGCGCTGGGGGCGCGCCGCTCCTGGAGAAGCGTCACATGGGCGCGGACGAGCTGCTCGGCTGCGTCCTGGGGCGACTGCTTCCGGGCCACGCCCCGCTGCGCGCCGCGGAGCGCGTGCCCTTCTTCACGGTGGTGGAGTTCACCACGCCCAACGGGGCGACGCTGTCGGGCTTCAGCCATGACGCGGGGCCGGGCGCGCTCTTCGTGCGCACCCTGACGCCGGCGCGCGAGGGCACCCGGCTGACGCTGAAGGTGTTGCTCGCGGGCCAGCGCGCGCCCTGCACCGCCGAGGCGACGGTGGCGTGGTCCAACCCGCCCCTGCCGCAGGGCGTCTTCCGGTCCTCGGTGGGCATGGGGCTGCGGCTGGAGCACATGGACCCGGTGCTCACCCAGCAGTTCGTCCGCTTCGTGCCCCGGGGCCTCGGTTTTCCGGCTCCAGGTTCGCCGCGCGCCTCAGGTTTCTGAGAGGCGAGGACGCCCGCACCGGGTGGCGGGGCCGGGGTTTCCCAGGGGGCCAGTGCCCTGGCACGCCGGTGGCAGATGTCCCGGCCGCCGCTGGCGTGTCACCGGGGAGGCCCGGGGGGGCCGTCAGTGGGGCCGAAGTGCAACGGGAGGGTCGAATGCGGCAGTGGAAACGCTGGAGCTGGGCCGGAGTGGTGGCTGTCGTCGCGGTGGGGTGTGACGAGGGCAACAAGCCGTTGTCCCCGGTCGACAACGAGCCCGTGCAGCAGGAGGCCCGGCTGGAGAGCTTCCCTGGCTGTGAGGCCCTGGAGCAGCACATCGAGGACACGGCGACGAAGCAGATGCGCGCGTCGCTGGAGGTCTACAAGCAGTACGCCTACGGCGGTGGCCGTGGGGGCGAGGCGCCGCCCATGACGGGCGCGCCGCAGGAGGACAACTCCGGAGGCGGCGACAGGCCCAACGACTACACGGGCACGAACAACCAGGTCGCCGGCGTGCACGAGGCCGACTTCGTGCAGAACGACGGCACGCGCATCTTCGTGCTGTCGGGCCCCCGGCTCTACATCCACCGTTCGTGGCCCGCGGAGCAGCTCACGCGGACGGCCGTGCTGGAGGTGGAGGGCTGGCCGCATGAGATGCTGCTCGACGCCGAGCGCAACCGGCTGGTCATCACCTCGGGGGTGGCCGAGGACCGGCCCGGGACGGTGGCGGGGGCCGCGGCACGGAGGACATGCCGGTTGTTGGCTGCGCCGGCTTTGGTTGTGGCCCTGCGTACAGCAACACCGTGAAGGTGACGGTGGTGGACGTGGCGGACCTGGAGGCGCCTCGGGTGCTGGAGCAGGTCTACCTGCCCGGCGGCTACATCAACGCCCGGCGCGTGGACAGCGCGGTGCGGCTGGTGTTCTCGGACGGGTTCCGCTGGCCGGCGGACGTGCGCTTCTATCCCGAATACTCGCCGGGGTTCTTCGATGACCGCTCCCGGCTGGTCGCGTCCATCGACGCGCTCATCAAGCAGAACGAGCAGCGCATCCGCGCGCAGTCGCTGGAGGACTGGCTACCGAAGGGCCGGCGCGTGACGGCGGACGGCGAGGTGAAGCCGCTCGCGTATGACTGCACGTCGTTCTACCGCGCCAACGGGCCCACCGGGCTGGGCCTGATGTCGGTGCTGTCGCTGAACCTGGACGCGGAGGATTCGTCGCCCAGCCGGACCAGCGTGGTGGGCACGCCCGGCGAGGTGTACGCGTCCCATGAGGCGCTCTACGTGGCGTCTCGCCACTGGTGGTGGTGGCCGGAGCCCGGCCAGACGCCGCACACGTACCTCCACAAGTTCGACATTCGCGACCCGGACCAGGCCACCTACGTGGGCAGCGGCACGGTGGAGGGATACATCGTCAACCAGTTCGCCATGGACGAGCGCGAGGGCGTGCTGCGGGTGGCCACCACCGTGGAGCTCCCACCGGAGAACCCGGGGACCGGGAACGGCGGGGACACCGTGTGGACGCCTCCGGAGACGGTCAACCGCGTGGTGACGCTGCATGCGCGGGACGGGCACCTGAAGGAGCTGGGCCGCAGCGAGGACCTGGCCCGAGGTGAGCGCATCTTCAGCGCGCGCTTCATGGGCACGCGCGGCTACGTCGTCACCTTCCGGCAGGTGGACCCGCTCTTCACCTTCGACCTGAGCGACCCGGCGAACCCGCGCAAGGTGGGCGAGCTGAAGATTCCGGGCTTCTCCACGTACATCCACCCGCTGGGTGACACGCACCTGCTCACCTTCGGCGAGCACCGCAACGAGGACGGCACCTGGCAGGACCGCGCCCTCAAGCTGTCGCTCTTCGACGTGAGTGACCTGGCGCAGCCCCGGGAGACCTTCACGCAGCAACTGGGCTCGATGGGCAGCCACAGCGAGGCGCTCTACGAGCACAAGGCCTTCACCTACTTCCCCGCCAAGGGATTGCTGGCCCTGCCCTTCACGGACTGGGACTACAACGCCTCCGACTACTGGTCCGGCTTCCGCAGCGAGCTGCGCGTCTTCCGCGTGGACACGGCCACGGGCTTCTCGCCGGTGGGCACCGTCTCTGTGCGGGACATGTACCAGTCGTTCAACTTCCGGAACTGGAGCTGGTACTGGCAGCCCACGGTGCGCCGCAGCATCATGGCGGACGACTACGTCTACACCATCTCCGACGCAGGGCTGCGCGTGTCCCACGTGGACAGTCTCCAGACGCCGCTGGTCACCGCGCCCTTCCATCCGCCCATGCTGCCGTAACGTGGGCTTGCCCCCTGGGACGCCGGGTGTCCCAGGGGGACGCATCACGGGTGTGTGACCGGGCCTTCCGGTCAGGCGAGGGAGGCGTGGCGCGTCGGACGTGGGCAGCGCATTCCCTGCCGGAAGGCGCTATAGGCGCACTTCCCATGTCCACCGCCGTGTTGCCAACGTCCTCCGTGAATTCTCCCCGCACCGAGCTCCGTGAGCTGGCTCGGCTGGCGGTTCCCATCGCCATCGCCCAGGGCGGACAGGCGCTCATGGGGTTGGTGGATACGCTGGTGGTGGGCCGCGCGGGGACGTCCGCGTTGGCGGCGGTGGGCCTGGGCAACGGCCTCTACTTCGCGGTCAGCTCCTTCGGCATGGGCTTGATGATGGGGTTCGACCCCATGATTTCCCAGGCCATTGGCGCACGGCAGTTCACCCGGGCGCGGGCGCTGTTGTGGCAGGGCGCGTGGATGGCGTTCTGCGCGGGGGTGATGCTGGCCACGCTGATGGCGCTGGCGCCGCGGCTGCTGCCGCTGGCGGGCATCAGTGAGACGGAGGCCGCGGGCGCCAGCCAGTACCTGATGTGGCGCGCACCCGGCATGCCGATGATGCTGATGTTCCTCACCATGCGCTCCTATCTCCAGGCCACCGCCTTCACGCGGCCGCTGGTGATCGCGACGGTGGTGGCCAACATCTTCAACCTGCTGGGCAACCTGCTGCTCGTCTTCGGTGGCGCCAATCTGCCGGCATGGCTCGGCCCGCTGCGGTCGGTGCCGGCCCTGGGTGTGGCGGGCTCCGCGATGGCGACGTCGGCGAGCATCGGCATCGAGCTCCTCATCGCGGTGCTGTTCATTCGCAGCCGCAAGGTGGAAGGGCGCCCGCGCGGCGCCTGCCGGTGTGGGCGGACCTCTCGCGAGCCATCCGGCTGGGCCTCCCCATTGGTCTGCACATCTGCGCGGAGGTCGGCGTGTTCGCGCTGGCGGGCGTGCTGGCGGCGGGGCTGGGGCCGGCGAGCGTGGGCGCGCACCAGATTGCCATCTCCTTCGCGAGCGTCTCCTTCACCGTGGCCATGGGCATTGGCAACGCGGGCAGCGTGCGGGTGGGCTGGGCGGTGGGCGCGCACAACACGCCGCAGGCGCGGCTCAGCGGCTTCATGGCCCTGGCGGGCGGCGCGGGCTTCATGGCGCTGAGCGGCCTGGTGTTCGCGCTGTTCCCTCACACGCTGGCGAAGCTGGCGGGGGCGCCCGCGGACGTGCTGCCACTCCTGATTCCGCTGCTGATGGTGAGCGCCATCTTCCAGGTGTTCGACGGGGCGCAGGGCGTGGGCGCGGGCGTGCTGCGCGGCGCGGGCGACACGCGCTTCACCTTCCTGGCGAACATGGTGGGGCACTACGCCATTGGTCTGCCGGTGACGCTGCTGCTGGCCTTCAAGCTGGGCCTGGGCGTGGTGGGCATCTGGTGGGGCCTGTGCGCGGGCCTCATCAGCGTGGCGGTGGCGCTGGTGTGGCGCTTCAACCGGATGAGCGCGGGCACGCTGCGTCCGGTCGAAGTGTAGCGGCGCGCGGCGGCTACCAGGGCAGGTACTGCTGAATCATCTGCCGCCACACGGGCCAGTCGTGCGTGCCTCCCTGCCACACGGCCAGGTGGTTGCCGATGTCCTTCTTCCACAGCAGGTTGGAGAGGTGCTCGTTGGAGGGGCGGCAGAAGTCGTGCTCCCCCACCGCCAGCACCATCTCCACACGCTGAAGGGCGGAGAGCTGCGCGGGGTCCGTGAGGTTCGGCAGCCACTCCGTGCACGAATGGAAGTAGACGTCCGAGTCGTGGTGTCCGTCGAGGAACTCGTTCGTCTCGAACTTGCCGCCCATGGACAGCAGGCGCCGGAAGACGTGCGGGTGGCGCAGGCCGACGTTGTACGCGTGGAAGCCGCCGAAGCTGCACCCGGCCAGGGTGAGGCGCCCGCCGGTGCTGCGGCTCTTGAGCAGGGGCACCACTTCGTGGAGGAGGTACTCCTCCCACTGCTGGTGGCGCCGGACGCGCTCCGCCGGGTGGATGCCGGTGTTGAACCAGGACTCCTCGTCCACCGAGTCCGGGCACACCACGATGTACCGGCCGGACTGGACGCGGTCGGCGATGGCGCCGATGAGGCCGAAGTCCTCGGCCTGGAAGAAGCGGCCCTTGCTGGTCGGCAGCAGGAGCACGGGTTCGCCCGAGTGACCGAAGATGAGCAGCTCCATGTCGCGGTGCAGTCGCTCGCTGTACCAGCGGTGGTATTCGCGGTTCATGGCGCGCAATCTAATCGCAATGCGTCAAAGGCAACGACTGGAGTGCGATGCCCGCCCGCCGGACTGCCGGGATTGAACACCTGGGCGGATGTCTGCCTTTGCCGAGTCGGCGGCTACCCGCCCGGGCGTTCGTTGCGGCTCCCACTGACGGTGTCGAGCTTTGAACGCGAGGCTTCCAGGCCATTCGTGCGCGTGCATGGCCAGGGGAGGAGAGTCCGCCAGGACAAGGTGATGGCGCAGGGGCGCTGAGCGCTGCATCGGTTGGCCCGTCGCGGCGGATTCAGCCGTCTGGCACGCATGGGTTGCCGCCTGTGTGGCCAGAAGCCTGCCCGCATTCCTCGCGCTTGGGCATACCACCCCAGGGGGAGCGCGCGTCCCGGGCTTTCGTAGGACAAGCCATCTTGTGCCAGTCACCAGACGGAAACGAGAATGCAGACGCACGTGCTCGCTGGTGCGGCCAGACACGCGGGCGGTGGGGGGAGTGCCATGAAGAAGGACCTCGGGCTTCCGGAGCAGCCCGCCGTGCCACGCGTGGTCACGGCGGAGCCATTGGCGCACGTTGCAGAAGACAGCCGGGCTCATCTGCTGCGCGAGCACTTGGAGGCCGTGGGGCAGTGGGCTGCGATGCTGGCGCCGCGAGAGGATTTGCGTGCGCCGGCCCTGGCCACCGGGCGCTGGCATGACCTGGGCAAGTACACCCGGGACTTCCAGATACGCATCCGCAAGGAGAATGGCTTCGAGGCGCACTTGGAGAAAGAGGGCGCGCTGGAGCGAGACCACTCGACGGCCGGGGCGCTCTGGGCGCTGAGCCGGGATCCCCGCTTGCTCCCGCTGGCCCTGGCGATCGCCGGGCACCACGCGGGGCTGCCGGACCTGGCGGCGTTCAAGGCGCGCCTGGGGCGCGAGGGGAAGCAGGCGTTGCTCGCGGACGCGAGGCTCGCTGTGATGTCCCAACCCTGCTGGACGGCCCACTCGGCTTCGAGCCGGGCGCGCTGCTGCGGCTCGAGCCGCTCCGGTTGGAGCTTTGGACGCGGATGCTCTTCTCGCTCCTATGCGACGCGGACTTCCTGGACACGGAAGCCTTCTTCGATGCGAGCCGGGGCGCGAAGCGCGAGGTACCGGTGACGCTGTCCCAGCTCGCCGAACGCCTCCGTGGTTTCTTGGATGAGAAACAGCGCGTGGCCCCGGACACGGAGGTCAACCGGGTGCGGCGCGAGGTGCTCTCGGCCGCGGTGGAGGCGGCGTCCCTGCATCCGGGCGTCTTCAGCCTCACTGTGCCCACGGGCGGAGGCAAGACGCTGACGTCCATGGCCTTCGCGCTCGAGCACGCGCGGCGGCATGGGCTCCAGCGCGTCATCGTCGCCATTCCCTATACGTCCATCATCGAGCAGAGCGCGGATGTGTACCGCCAGGCTTTCCAGGGGCTGGAGCACGCCGTCATCGAACATCACTCCGCCGTCGACCCGGAGAAGGAGACGGCGCTCAACCGCGTCGCCAGTGAGAACTGGGATGCGCCCGTCATCGTCACGACCACGGTGCAGCTCCTGGAGAGCCTCTTCGCCCGCCGCCCGTCGGCGTGCCGCAAGCTGCATCGGGTGGCCCGGAGCGTCATCGTGCTCGATGAGGCCCAGACGCTGCCGCCGTCGCTGCTGGCGCCCATCCTGGATGGCCTGGGCGCGCTGGTGAAGGACTACGACTGCTCCGTGGTCATCTGTACCGCCACGCAGCCCGCGCTGGGCCGCCGCCCGGACTTTCAGGAGGGCCTGCCGGGCGCGCGCGAAATCGTCCCGGCCTCGGTGCGCGCCTTCGAGCGGCTGCGCCGGGTGCGGGTGCGGTGGCCCACCCTGGGGCGCAAGCTCCCCTACACCGAACTGGCCGACGCCGTGGCGGCCGAGCGGGATGTCCTCGCGGTGGTGCACCTTCGGGACGACGCACGGCGGCTCTGCGAACTCGTGGATGAACGGCTGGGGCACCAGGAGACGCTGCACCTGTCCGCGCTGATGTGTCCGGAGCATCGCTCGGAGGTGCTCGCGGACATCAAGGCCCGCAAGAGGCGTGGGGAGCCGGTACGACTGGTGGCCACTCAGCTCGTCGAGGCGGGTGTGGACCTGGACTTCCGTGTCGTCTTCCGTGGATTGGGAGGACTGGATTCGCTGGCCCAGGCCGCGGGCCGGTGCAACCGGGAAGGGTTGTTGGACGGGCTCGGCGAGCTGCGCGTCTACGAACCCGAGACCCAGCCACCCCGAGGCGTTCCGCGCGCCGCCCAGGATGTGACTCGCGGTTTGCTGGAGCAGGCGCCCGACCTGGACCTGTTCGCGCCCGCGAGCTTCCAACGGTACTTCGAGCGGCTCTATGCCACCCGCAAGCTGGACGAGAAGGGCATCCAGGACCTGCGCGCGAAGCTCCAATTCGAAGCGGTGTCCAAGGCCTTCAAGCTCGTGGAGGACGACTGGAGCGCGTCGGTGGTGGTGCCTTACGGGAACCGCGAGGCGCTCCTCGATGTGCTGCGTCAGTTGGGCCCCTCGCGAGAGCGCCTGCGTGCGCTGCAACGCTTCACGGTGACGGTCCCCCGCAAGGTTCGGGACGCCTGGCTGGTTCGGGAGTTGGCCCGGCTCGCGGCGGAGACGGTGGCGTACCTGGGGCCGGAGCACACGTCCGCGTACCACGAGCGCTTCGGCCTTCTTCTGGACCGGGTCGGCATCCTCGACCCGGCCTTCCTCATTCCCGGCTGAGACACGCATCAGGAGGTGTGGATGAAATCGACGGCAGACAGGCGGTTTCGCGTGAGGGCCCGGGGGCCCGTGGCGTGCTTCACGCGACCCGAGATGAAAGCGGAGCGCGTCAGCTACGAGGTGATGACCCCCTCGGCCGCGCGCGGCGTGCTGGACGCCATCCTGTGGAAGCCGGCCATCCGCTGGCACATCCATGAAATCGCCGTGCTCGCGCCGGTGAAGTGGACCAGCTTCCGCCGCAACGAGGTCAACAGCCGCGCGACGGTAGGCAGGTTCGACTACGCGGCGGACGAGGACCGGGCTCAGCGCAACACGGTGGCGCTGCGCGATGTGGATTACGTCATCACCGCGTCCTTCACGCTGGTGCCCGGGAAGGCGGGGGCCGAGGACAACGCGCGCAAGTTCGAGGACATGTTCGAGCGGCGCCTGGAGCGGGGCCAGTTCTTCCATGCGCCCTACTTGGGCTGCCGTGAGTTCGCGGCCCGGGTAGAGCCCGCCGAGGACGGTCTGCTGCCTCATGAAGCGGGCAACGGGCGGCGGCCATTGGGGCTCATGTTCTACGACTTCGTCTTCGACGTGCCCGGTGAGCCCGTGCGCCCCGAGTTCTTCCAGGCGTTCCTGGAGGATGGCGTGCTGCGCGTGCCGCCCCGGGCCCAAGTGTTGGGGGGAGGTCGCTGATGATGCTGACGGCACTGAATGACTTCGCCCGTGAGCGCGGGCTCACGGACGACCCGCTCTACGAAGTGAAGCCCGTGGACTTCTTCATCCGCATCAGCGCGGCGGGGAAGTTCGTCTCGCTGGAGAGCACAGCGGGAGAGGACGGGCGGGGAAAGCCCCTCTCGATTCCTCGGCTGCCCCAGCGCTCGGTGAACATCGCGGCGGGCTTCTTCGCGGACAACCCGAAGTACGTCCTTGCTTACGAAAAGGACGCGCCCAAGGCAAAGGCGGGGGGCGTGGAGAAGCGCGTGGCCCGGCTGGACGCCTTCTTGAAACCGGTGCGCGAGGTCGCCGCGGAGACGAAGGACCCGGAGGCCCGGGCCGTGGAGTCCTTCCTCACGAGCGAGGCCGAGCGGCGCAAGGTGCTGGCGGCGCGCGACGCGGATGAATGGACGGGCTCTGAGTTGCTCGCCTTCGTCGTCGGCGATGCCACGGCGCCCGTGCATCAAAACCCGGCCATTCGCGCCTGCTGGGAGCGGCGCTCCGGCGAGAAGCGCGCGCTGGGACGGACGGCGCGGTGCCTGGTGACAGGTCTGGAGGGCGTCGTGGCCCTCACGCATCCCAAGTTGAAGAACGTCCCGGAAGCCCAGTCGTCGGGAGCTTCACTGGTGTCCTTCAACGCGCCCGCGTTTTCGTCACACGGTTTGGAGCAGGGGGACAATGCCCCCATCTCCCAGGAGGCGGCGCTGGGCTACGTGCTGGCGCTCAACGACATGCTCCGGAGGACGGAGCAGCGCCGCTTCCGGCAGGGCATCCAACTGGGGGATGGCTCGGTGCTGGTCTTCTGGACGCGCGCTTCACCTTCCGAGGAGAGCCTCCTGTTGTCGTGGATGGACCCGACGGAGGAGGACCTCCAGCGCTTCACCGAGTCGCCGTTTCACGGGTTGCAGCCTGGGGCGCTGGATGACCGGGCCTTCTATGCCGTGACGTTGACGGGGAACGCGGGGCGCGTCGCGGTGCGTGACTGGTTCGAGTCGCGCGTGGGCGAGGTGAAGCGGAACATCCTGCGCTACTTCGATGACCTGCGCATCGGCAATGCGCCAGCGGGGCCAACGCCCATCTACCGGCTGCTCAAGGCCGTGGAGGCTCCGTCCGGACGGGGTCTGTCTCCGGACGTCGCGACCCGGATGGTGGGGGCGGCGCTGCGGGGGCTGCACTTTCCGCGTCAACTCCTGACCTCCGCGCTGGACCGGCTGCGGCTGCCACCCGCCGACGACAGGTTCGAGCGCGAACAACTGCGGCTCCGCGTCGCGCTCATCAAGGCCACCCTGCTGCGACTCCCTCGAAGTGGAACCACTCCCCTGGAGGTCACCGTGTCACTGGACAAGAACAACGCCTCACAGCCCTATGTGCTCGGCCGCCTCTTCGCCGTGCTGGAGCGGTTGCAGGGCGCGGCGTTGAAGGACCTCAACGCCACCATCCGCGACCGTTACTTCGGCGCCGCGTCTCGCAATCCCGTCACCGTCTTCCCCCGGCTGCTCCAACTCTCCGTCCACCACGCCTCCAAGGCGGGCGAGAACGGCAGGTGGCTGGAGCGCACGAAGGGCGAGGTCATGGCGCTGCTTCCTCCAGAGCGATTCCCACGGGTGCTCGGCCTGGAGGACCAGGGCCTCTTCGCCGTCGGCTACTACCACCAACGCGAGGCGTTCTTCACCAAGCGCGAGGCGCCGGCTCCAGGGGAGTCCGACGCGTCCTCCTCCTGACGTTCCACTGTCTTCACCTCATTCCCAGAGAAAGCGCCATGACCGACCTCAAGCAGCGCCATGACTTCGTCCTGTTCTTCGACGTGCTGGATGGAAACCCCAATGGAGACCCCGACGCCGGCAACCTGCCCCGCATTGATGCGGAGACAGGTCACGGGCTGGTGACGGACGTGAGCCTCAAGCGCAAGGTGCGCAACTTCATCCTGCTCACGCAGGAGGGCAAGCCGGGGCTGGACATCTTCGTGAAGGAGAAGGCCATCCTGAACAACCGCATCGCGGACGCGTACAAGAGTCTGGGCATCGACCTGACCGAGAAGCCCACCCGCGCCGAGGATGGGAAGAAGCGCAACGACAAGGGGTTCGCTCAGGGCTCCGAGGTGGACAAGGGCCGCGCGTGGATGTGCAAGACGTTCTTCGATGTCCGCACCTTCGGTGCCGTCATGTCCACGGGGGCCAACGCGGGGCAGGTGCGAGGGCCGGTGCAGCTCACCTTCGCGCGCTCGGTGGACCCCATTGTGTCCCAGGAGCACTCCATCACCCGCATGGCCGTGGCGACGGAGGGCGAGGCCGAGAAGCAGGGCGGTGACAACCGCACCATGGGCCGGAAGAACACCGTGCCCTACGGGCTCTACCGGGCGCACGGCTTCGTCTCACCGCACCTGGCGAAGCAGACGGGGTTCGGCACGGCGGACCTGGAGCTGCTCTTCCAGTCCTTCACGCACATGTTCGAGCTGGACCGCAGCGCCGCGCGGGGGCTGATGTCCATGCGTAAGGTGGTGGTGTTCAAGCATGGCTCGGAGCTGGGCAACGCGCCGGCCCACGCGCTGTTCGACCGAGTCCATGCGGTGCGCGCCCAGCCGGAGAAGCCAGCTCGAAGCTTCTCCGACTACGAGGTGCGTGTGGACAAGGCCGGGCTGCCCCAGGGCATCGAGGTGCTGGAGCTGGTGGGATGAGCACGGACCGCGAGACGTGGGTGGCGCTGTCGGCGCTCCAGCACCTGCTGTACTGCGAGCGGCAGGCGGCGCTCATCCACGTCGAGCGGCAATGGCGCGAGGACGTCAACACCGCCTCCGGCAGACTGCTGCACGAGCGCGTGGACCTGCCGGGGCATGACGCGCGGGTGGGACGGCGGGTGGAGCGGGCCGTGTTGCTGGGCTCGCAGCGGCTGCGCGTGTCCGGGCGCGCGGACATGGTCGAGTACCAGCGGGACGCGACGGGGGCCGGCTGGCGGCCCTATCCGGTGGAGGTGAAGCGCGGCCGGCGCAAGGCGGGTGAGGCGGACCGCGTGCAGCTCTGCGCGCAGGCGCTGTGCCTGGAGGAGATGCACGGCGTGGACGTTCCGGAGGGGGCGCTCTTCTATGGAACGGAGCACAAGCGTGAGGTGGTGCGCTTCGACGCGCGGCTCCGCCAGCGGACCGAGGACGCCATCGCGCGCATGCACGAGGTGCTGCGCCGGCAGGAGGTCCCTGTCGTGGCGCGCGCGCCTCGATGTGACAAGTGCTCGCTGGAGCCGCTGTGCCTCCCTGGGGTGACTGCGGGGCAGCGGAGCGCCCAGGACTTCCTGTCGCGGTGGATGGACGAGGCCGGCTGAACGGAGGAACGCATGACGACCGCGCTGAACACGCTGTTCATCACCGCCGAGGGGACTCGCCTGAACAAGGAAGGTGAGTGCGTGGTGGTGACGGTTCAAGACCAGAAGAAGGCGGAGGTTCCCTTGCGGCACCTGCGCTCGGTGGTGTGTCTGACGCGTGCGTGGCTGACGCCGGAGTTGATGGAGAGCTGCCTGGAGGCGGGCATCCATGTCTCCTTCTTCGGGATGACGGGGCGCTTCCTGGCGCGGGTGGAGGGGGTGCCGGGTGGCAACGTCTTGTTGCGGCGCCAGCAGTACCGGGCGGCGGATGATGTTGCTCGCTCGGTGGCCATCTCCCGGGCGCTGGTGGTGGGGAAGCTGGGGAACGCGCGGCAGTTCGTGTTGCATGCGCGGCGTGACGCTGCGCCCGAGCGACAGGAGGCCCTGTCGGAGACGGCGCGGCGGCTGTCGGAGCACCTGCGCGCGCTGACCCGCGTGGAGGACTTGGAGCAGGTGCGGGGGCTGGAAGGCATCGCGGCGCGTGACTACTTCGAGGCCTTTCCCGCGCTGCTGAAGAAGAGTGCCCAGGGCTTCGAGTTCGATGGCCGCAACCGCCGGCCTCCGATGAATCCGCTGAACGCGATGCTCTCGTTTGGCTATGCGTTGCTGGCGCAGGATTGCGCGGGAGCGCTCACGGGTGTTGGACTCGACCCCGCCGTGGGATTCCTGCACGAGGACCGCCCTGGGCGCCTGTCCCTGGCGCTGGATTTGATGGAGGAGTTCCGTGCGCCGGTGGTGGACCGGCTCGTCTTCTCGCTGGTGAACCGGGGGCAACTGAAGCCCGGGGACTTCCGCAAGGAGTCGGCGGGGGCCGTGTTGCTGAAGGACGATGCGCGCAAGACGTTCCTCGTGGCGTACCAGGAGGCGAAGCAGGTGGGGGTGCGGCACGCGTTCCTGGGGCAGGAGACGACCTGGGGCATGGCGCCTCACCTGCAAGCGCTGCTGTTGGCACGCCATCTCCGAGGGGAGCTGGACGGCTACCCTCCCTTCGCGATGCGCTGATGCGTAGATTGACCGTGCTGATTTGTTACGACGTGCGGGTGTCGGACCCACAGGGGCCTCGGCGCCTGCGCAAGATTGCGCGGGCTTGCAGAGACCATGGCGTGCGAGTGCAATACTCCGTCTTCGAGTGTGTCCTGGAGCCCAAGGACTGGGTCGTCCTGCGCGCCCGCCTGCTTGGCGCGTTCGATTCGGAATGCGACAGCCTGCGCTTCTACTTCCTGTCGGAAGACGATGCCCGGAAGACGGAGCATCATGGCGCCAGAGCACCCTTGGACGTCGAGGGGCCGCTGGTCCTGTAGGCCTCCGCGAACCTGTCCCGGTGTACGCTCCGCCGAGGGTTCGCGCTCATTGAAATCCCGAATAGAATCATGGAGTTGGGTGAGTGGGCGTCAGGAACGGCGAGGCGCTTTCGTGGCCCCTCGGGCCGGTTCGCGAAGTTCGGCCGGATTCCGTAGTCAGAACGGTATGTTGGAAGGGCAGGGTCGCTCCTCGTGAACGCGGGGAGCGTGGGTTGAAACCGCCAGGATTTGACCGGCACGCCAATCTGCGCACCGGTCGCTCCTCGTGAACGCGGGGAGCGTGGGTTGAAACGAAAAGCTCATGGTCGGTGTTGAGGGTGGAGACCGTCGCTCCTCGTGAACGCGGGGAGCGTGGGTTGAAACGCAGTGGACGGGAGAGGCTCCCATCCTCCATCAGTCGTCGCTCCTCGTGAACGCGGGGAGCGTGGGTTGAAACATGCCGCGCATGTACGCCGAACGCGTTGATGGCGTCGCTCCTCGTGAACGCGGGGAGCGTGGGTTGAAACGGTGCAAGCTCGCCGGAAGACAGCAGCCCCCTGTCGCTCCTCGTGAACGCGGGGAGCGTGGGTTGAAACAGCTGCCGCACCTCGAACCGGAGCGCCATGGTCTGGCGTCGCTCCTCGTGAACGCGGGGAGCGTGGGTTGAAACCAATACGCGTCCGGACATGACCACTGTGCTCTGGCGTCGCTCCTCGTGAACGCGGGGAGCGTGGGTTGAAACAGCGAGGCTGAGCGGGCGTTGCTCAGGGAAACGTCGCTCCTCGTGAACGCGGGGAGCGTGGGTTGAAACAAAACGACGATGACCACCTCTGGGACGGGTGGAGGTCGCTCCTCGTGAACGCGGGGAGCGTGGGTTGAAACCCTGACTTGGGAGGCGCGGACCCGACTGCGCCACGTCGCTCCTCGTGAACGCGGGGAGCGTGGGTTGAAACAGCGTCAATTGGGAGTTGTGGGTCGAGCGCTGACGCGTCGCTCCTCGTGAACGCGGGGAGCGTGGGTTGAAACCGTCGCAGGCTCGGGGTCTCCGAACCCGCCCTTATGTCGCTCCTCGTGAACGCGGGGAGCGTGGGTTGAAACACTAATGCACCCGCACCTTTCCGGTCCGGGCGAGGTCGCTCCTCGTGAACGCGGGGAGCGTGGGTTGAAACATTCCCATCGTCATCTACTTGACCCCCACCGCCGTCGCTCCTCGTGAACGCGGGGAGCGTGGGTTGAAACGCTTCAACCCACGGTTCGAGCACCCAGCCCTTATGTCGCTCCTCGTGAACGCGGGGAGCGTGGGTTGAAACTTACGCGTGCCGTTCGGGACGCCCTTGTTGCCATGTCGCTCCTCGTGAACGCGGGGAGCGTGGGTTGAAACGCCACGACGCCGGCGAGCAAGGACGAGCCGGCCAAGGTCGCTCCTCGTGAACGCGGGGAGCGTGGGTTGAAACTGGAGTGCCCAGGCTCGTCGCGCGGGCTGCTCCATGTCGCTCCTCGTGAACGCGGGGAGCGTGGGTTGAAACGAAGATGCCCGGGCGTGGCTGGAGGAACGGCGCCGTCGCTCCTCGTGAACGCGGGGAGCGTGGGTTGAAACGCCAGCATGTCCTCGGCCATCCGGTCCAGTAGCGTCGCTCCTCGTGAACGCGGGGAGCGTGGGTTGAAACACGCCGAAGAAGTGACGAGGGGCGCGGCGACCAGGTCGCTCCTCGTGAACGCGGGGAGCGTGGGTTGAAACGCGCGCGGAACCCGAGACCACCCATGACCACGAAGTCGCTCCTCGTGAACGCGGGGAGCGTGGGTTGAAACCCCTGTACGCGCAGCGTCGCAGCGGGGAGGGCAGTCGCTCCTCGTGAACGCGGGAGCGTGGGTTGAAACACACCGCTGCCCCTGACGGGGGCAGGTAGCCCGGTCGCTCCTCGTGAACGCGGGGAGCGTGGGTTGAAACGCCGACCAGGTGCTGGAGGCAGCACAACGAGTGCGTCGCTCCTCGTGAACGCGGGGAGCGTGGGTTGAAACTGCTGCATCGCCGTGCTGTGGCTGCGCGTGACGTCGCTCCTCGTGAACGCGGGGAGCGTGGGTTGAAACGCTGTTGCGCGTTGGCCCGCTCGGATTGGGCCTTGTCGCTCCTCGTGAACGCGGGGAGCGTGGGTTGAAACGTGGACCCCGAGGCGGTCTACCTGCACCGCAAGAGGTCGCTCCTCGTGAACGCGGGGAGCGTGGGTTGAAACGGGAGAACGTCTCCTGCCGAGGGAAGAGAGGAACCGTCGCTCCTCGTGAACGCGGGGAGCGTGGGTTGAAACGTGGACCCCGAGGCGGTCTACCTGCACCGCAAGAGTCGCTCCTCGTGAACGCGGGGAGCGTGGGTTGAAACGATTTCCGGGTGGCTGACGGTGGTGGGGCGGTGGTCGCTCCTCGTGAACGCGGGGAGCGTGGGTTGAAACCCGTCCGCTACGGCAGCCTCCATCTTCGCGCGCGTCGTCGCTCCTCGTGAACGCGGGGAGCGTGGGTTGAAACGGTCGTGCGCATCTCGGAGCGCGCCGACCTGCGCGGTCGCTCCTCGTGAACGCGGGGAGCGTGGGTTGAAACTTGGTCACGGAGGGCAGGGGGCTTCCGCGCGTGGTCGCTCCTCGTGAACGCGGGGAGCGTGGGTTGAAACGTCCCAAGTCGGACGTGGGGATTGGGCCCCACGCGTCGCTCCTCGTGAACGCGGGGAGCGTGGGTTGAAACAGCGCGCGCTGCATCGGGAGCTGAGCGAGGACGAGTCGCTCCTCGTGAACGCGGGGAGCGTGGGTTGAAACGTTGCGAAGGCGGCGAAGGCTGTCGGCAGTGCGGTGTCGCTCCTCGTGAACGCGGGGAGCGTGGGTTGAAACCGTGGCGTTGCGTGCGTCGACGTCGTGCCAGGTCGGTCGCTCCTCGTGAACGCGGGGAGCGTGGGTTGAAACGTGGACAGGTAGCGCCACCTACCTGGGGATTCTTGTCGCTCCTCGTGAACGCGGGGAGCGTGGGTTGAAACGGGCGCAAGCGCAACCAGCCCATCGCAGGGTGCGGTCGCTCCTCGTGAACGCGGGGAGCGTGGGTTGAAACCGTTATGATGGGCCGAGCCATATCGGCCTTGCCCAGTCGCTCCTCGTGAACGCGGGGAGCGTGGGTTGAAACATCTGGAGCGAGTTGGCGAAGGTGGACCAAATGGTCGCTCCTCGTGAACGCGGGGAGCGTGGGTTGAAACCGCGCAGCACCTTCCGCACCGCCCGGGCGATTTGGTCGCTCCTCGTGAACGCGGGGAGCGTGGGTTGAAACCGCTTCTGGGCGATGCCCATTGTCCTGCTGCTGGTGTCGCTCCTCGTGAACGCGGGGAGCGTGGGTTGAAACACGTCATCTGTCCGCGCTGCCCCGTCCACCCGGTCGCTCCTCGTGAACGCGGGGAGCGTGGGTTGAAACTCACCGTCCATCAGAGCAACGATGACGCCGGGGATGTCGCTCCTCGTGAACGCGGGGAGCGTGGGTTGAAACATCATCACACACGTTGAATCTCAATCGTGCATTGTCGCTCCTCGTGAACGCGGGGAGCGTGGGTTGAAACACGGTGTTGCTGACGGCTGACGTGATGGGCCCGCCGTCGCTCCTCGTGAACGCGGGGAGCGTGGGTTGAATCGAGAGCAGGGGCGGCACCAGTGCGCTGGACGGCGTCGCTCCTCGTGAACGCGAGGAGCGTGGGTTGAAACGGCAGGTGACGAAGGACCAGGACGTTGACCTCGTCGCTCCTCGTGAACGCGGGGAGCGAGGGTTGAAACGACCCCGAGGAGGTTCTGCAATGACGTGCCCCGCTGGCCGTTCCTCATGAACGCGGGGAGCGTGGGTTGAAACGGGGAGGGCGTCGGCCTCCTCCAGGCACTGGCGAGCCGCTCGTCGTGACGCGGGGCGCGTGGGTTGAAACACGCCGGCGCGTGGTGGATTCTCATCGACCACGGGCCGCCGCTCCTCGTGAACGCGGGGAGCGTGGGGTGAAACAAGGCGCTGGCGGACCTGCTACCCACCGAGCTGTCGTTCGCTCCTGGTGAACGCGAGGAGCGTGGGTTGAAACTGGTGCTCGGGCCGGAACCACGGCGGCGATAGCGTAGCTCCTCGTGAACGCGAGGAGCGTGGGTTGAAACTACGCCATCCTGGCCCAGTGGGCCGACGCTCGCCGCGTCGCTCCTCGTGAACGTGGGGAGCGTGGGTTGAAACGCGGATGGAGAACGGCGCTGAAGCCTGCAGCGGATGGTCGCTCCTCGTGAACGCGGGGAGCGTGGGTTGAAACCTGGGTGTTTAGACACCTGGCGCCTACCCTGTGTCGCTCCTCGTGAACGCGAGGAGCGTGGGTTGAAACCGGAGGGTCCCGTCATGAGCCGCTCAAGTTCAAGTCCCTCCTCGTGAACGCTAGGGATGTGGGTCGAAACGTTAGTGATTGATGCTAAAGGTTGAGGCTGACGTTGTCGCTCCTCGTGAGCGCGAGGAGCGTGGGTTGAAACCACCCAGAGCATTGGAGTCCCGGTGCCGCGTCCGGGTCGCTCCTCATGAACGCGAGGACTCTCTCGCTTCAACTGGTCCGAAGAACGGGGGCAGATCACGATCTCCTCCGCTTCATGAATCCGGCGGCTGCCGCTTACGGCATCGAACTTTGAGCGCGAGGACCCCGGGCACCCCAGGGCTGGAGGAACACCTCCGTCTCCTCCAGGATTCGCGGCAGTGACGCGGTGAGCTCGTGGCCATCGTCCACCTCCACCAGCCGGACGTGGCGCTTGCCCTCCGCCCACTGGCGCGAGTTCTGGACGTCACAGGTGTCATCCTGACGGCCGTGGATGATGAGCGTCGGGACGCGCACGTCGGGCCAGCCACCGGTGCGGGCGTCCACTGCCTCCGCGTCGGCGATGAATCCCGAATGGATGCGCGCCTTCTGCTGCGTCACGAAGTCGTCCGTCTCAATCCAGCCCGACGTCTGCCAATGCCGCCACGCCGCGTCTCCCATTCTCCGGCGCAGCTGCGGGACGACGCGGAAGGCGGGCGCCAGCAGCACCAGCGCACACACGCGGGCGTCCTGCTCCGCCACTCGGGCCGCCGTGAGGCCTCCCAGGCTGGAGCCGATGAGCACCACCCGCTCCTCGGGCCCGCCCATCGCGGCCAGCACCGTGTCCAGCATGACGCTCAGGCGCAGCTGCTCCAGGGAGGGGACGCGGAGGTTCAACCGCTCCACCGGAATGCCCTGGTCCGCGTAGTGCCTCGCCACGGCCACGCCCTTCTTCGAATCCGGACCCGAGGCGAAGCCGTGCAGGTACAGCCAGCGAGGACCCACGGCGGAAGGCGATGTCGTCGAAGTGCTCATGACAAGCCACTCTAACGGGCGCGCGGGGCCGTGGCTTCAGATGCGCAACACCGGCCCGGCAATCACCGACTGCATGAGCTTGGCGCACTGGTTGAGCGCGTTGGACGTCAGCTTCACGTCACAGAACTGGAAGCCCGTGGAGACGGACACGCCCCAGCGGTCGCTGAACCAGCCGTCCACGCCCACCCGGAAGGCCATGCTCGTGGTGTCGATGTTCTGCCGCAGCCAGGTGCCCACGTCGTCCGGCGTGAAGGTGCTCCCCCAGCTCTTCGACAGCCGCGCGCCCACCCACGGCGTGATGGGCTTGTCCTGGAAGAAGCGCAGCCGCGCCTCGATGCCCACCGCCCGGTAGTCGAGCTGCGAGCGCTCCAACTGCCCCGGTCGCATCGCGTCCGGGAACTGCTGGCCCCACGTCTCGGAGATTTCCGCCAGCAGGCCCACCGACAATCCGGGTGGGGTCTCCAGGCCCAGGTATCCGTGCAGCGCCGGGCCCTTCGCGCGGAAGTTGCTCAAATGGTCCAGGGTGATGCCGGCGCCCAGCGATGCATAGCCATTCCAGCCTGCCGCCACCGCGTCCGTTCCCACACACAGCACGCCCACCACCGCCACCCACATCGACTGCTTTCTCATGCGTTGCAGTCTATGCCTGGAGGTTCCCGTGGGGGACTCCGAGTGCCGCCGCGTGTCATGAAATCATGCAGCCGCGCGTGCCTCGATGTGGCCATGCGCATCCCTGCGGACAGTCCAACTACTGCCGCCCTGTCGGAGGGAGGGGAGGGGTGGGGACCTGCATGCGCTTCCGGAGGGCAAGTCCGAAAGCTAGGGTGGTGTTCCATGTCCAGCTCCTTCGAAGCCGCCGCCTCTGCCGTCCGTGACGCACTCTCCAGTGCGGGCCGGGGCCTGGTCGAACGCGAGGCGATGGTGGAGCTCGTCGCGCTCTCCGCCGTGGCGGGGGAGCACCTGCTCGTCATCGGTCCGCCGGGCACCGCGAAGAGCGAGGCGGTGCGGCGCACCGCACGTGTCCTGGGCGGCTCGTACTTCGAGTACCTCCTGGGTCGCTTCACCGAGCCCTCCGAGCTCTTCGGCCCCGTGGACCTCCGCAAGCTGCGCGAGGGCATCGTCGAAACGGAGACCCAGGGCATGCTGCCCGAGGCCGAGGTCGCCTTCCTCGATGAGGTGTTCCTCGGCTCCACCGCCATCCTGAATACGCTGCTGGGCCTCCTCAATGAGCGCACCTTCCGGCGCGGCCACACCCGCATGCGCTGCCCCCTGCGCGTCTGCGTGGGCGCCTCCAATGCCTTGCCGGAAGACGAGTCGCTGGCCGCCTTCGCGGACCGGTTCCTCGCACGCATCTTCGTCGAGCCCGTGCCAGACCCGCGGCTGGAGGAGCTGCTCGCGGGCGGCGCTTCACTGTGGGGGGACGCGGACGCGCCTGTCACCTCGCTGGAGTCCCTGGACGTGGTCGCCCAGGCCGCGCGTGAGGCGGACCTCTCCGGGGTGCGCCCTCATCTGGCGCATGCGCTGCGCACGTTGCGCGCCGCGGGCGTGGCCTTGTCCGACAGCCGCGCGGTGAAGGTCCAGAAGCTCATCGCCGCCGCCGCGGCGCTCGCGGGCCGGCGCACGCCTGGGACCGCGGACCTGTGGCCGCTCGTGTATGCCGTGCCGACGAAAGAGGCCCAGGCGCTCGCTCGGGACGTGCTGCGGGACGTGCTCGCCGGGACGGAGAACCCGGCCCTGCCGGCGGCGGCGTTGGAGGCCAGCGCGGGCCCCCTGGTGCGGGCTCGGCGCATCGCTTCCGCGGGGCAGGCGCTGCTGGCGGAGCGGCCCGTGGATGGCAATGGCGAAGCGCTCGCCGCGTGGCGACTCAAGCTGGAGGGCGTGGCGCGAGAGATGGACGCGGGCTTCGCTCCCGAGTCACTTCCCGATGACTTGAAGGTGCTTCGCGCGGAGGTGACAGGGGTGCTCGCCTCCGGCGCTTCAGGCTCGAGTCATCCGAAACGGCGGTGGCGGTGTGAGCGCGCAGGGTTCCCGCGCTGTCTCCGCCACGGCCTGGACGCAGGCCCGCGAGCCTGGAGGCTCCGCGCATCGGTTTCCGGAGGCGCCGCCTCGGGGCCGGGGTGCGGTGGCTGACGTGCCGTGAGCGCAACGGGAAGAGATTCGCGGACGGGGGACGCGCTGGAGACGCGCGGCGAAGACGCCGCGCGCCTGCCGGTGCGGTGGCGTTCGCGCGCCGAGCCGCTGGAGCCGCTCGCCGTGGCAGGAGAAGGCCCCGTGGCGGTGGCGCTCGCGCGCCGGGTGCTCGCCGAGGACGATGCACGCCTTGCCAGTTGGGAAGGCGTCGCGGGGCGGGGCCTCCTGGTGCTCCTCGGGGCCTCGGCGTCGCTGCCATGGGTCGACGGCGCCGTGTACCTGGGACGGGATGCTGCGGCGCCCTCGCTGTTGCTTCCCTGTACGTTGGCGCCAGACGTGGCGGCTTCGCTGCTGGAGCGTGCGTTCGTGGTGCATGTGCACGGGGGGGGAGCGAAGTTGGCGGTGCTGCCCGCGTCCATGTGTCTCGTCCGCGTGGACGCCGCGCGGCCCGTGTCCCGTGTCACGCTTCAGGCCTGGCTGGACACGGAGTCGCCGAGGGACACGCCGTGAGCACGTTGCCCCATGCGTTACGCCCCTGGGCGTCGCTCCTCGCGAAGTTCCCGCTGGAGGTGGCGCTGAACCTGGGCCCGCTGGTTGCCCGGTTGTCCGCCGCGCTGGGGCCGCTGCGGGCGCCCTCGGAGAGGGAGGGCGGCGAGCCTCAAGGGTATGACGGCCTGTCGCGAAGAGGCTCCTTCGACCGGCTGCTGGTGAGTGAATGGCTGTGGGCCCTGGAGGCACCCGACGAACTGGTGCGCCGTGCCGCCTTTGGAGAGCTGTCCTATCTCAAGCCCTCGTTCCGCCAGCCTCAGCGCGCGCATCGCACGGTGATGTTGCTCGATGCGGGACCCGACCAGCTTGGCGCTCCGCGCATCGCGCACCTCGCGTTGCTCATCGTCATGGCGCGCAGGGCGGAGGCCGCGGGCGCCACGTTCGCATGGGGCGTGCTTCAGGCAGACCCGCGGCGTGGCTGGTTCACGGACGTGACGCCCGCCACGCTGGGCGCCTGGTTGAACGCGCGTAACATCGCGTCGCCCTCGGCTGAGCGGCTCTCGGCCTGGCGCGAGGCACTCGCGCTCGACGCGCGGACGGCGGACGCCTGGCTCGTGGGGTCCTCCCGCCTGTCCCGGCTCGTGGGGGCGGAGACGCTCTCGCGCATCGACGTCTCCGAAGTCCTGGCGCCCGACGTGCGCCAGCTCGCGGTGGAGGTGCATCCCGCCGCGCGCGCGCCGCGCTCCGTGTTGCTCGACCTGCCGTCTCCGGATGACAGCGTGCGTCTGTTGAGAGACCCGTTCCGCGCGCGCGTCGCCGCGCCCGGGAAGACAATCCAGCACACGCGGGTGTCGGGGTTTGCCTTCTCCGCGGATGGCCGCCGGCTGATGCTCTTCTATGAAGGGGGCGGCGTCGGCGCCATGGCGCTGCCCAACTCTCCTCGCGCCACCCTCGCGCGGCCCCAGCGGATGATACCTCGGAGTGATGAGACCTTCCTGGGCGCGGGCTGGCGGCGTCAGGGGGGCCTGCTCGTGCTGACGCGGAAGCAGGGCGCCTATGCCTTCCGGGGGCAACTGCAACATCAATTCAGGCCCCATGGGCCCAGTGCGTTTCCCTGGACACTGCGCGATACGCAGGCGCATCCACCCATCCCTGCTCGAGGACAGCCCCCCGGCCGGCTGACGACCTATCTCGATGCACTCAATCGGGAGTGCGTGCTCCTGTCCGGCCTGGACGACACGCTCTATTTCTTCGAGGAGGACTACGCCTCCCGCCGCGTGGTCTCCGCCCAGGTGACTCAGCGGGTCATCGCCGCCGCTCACGTGAAGGGCTCCAGCATCGTCGTGACGCGCGACGAAAGTGAGAGGGTTGCGAATTGCATGCGGCTGGGCATCGTGGGTGCGAAGGAGGTGCGCCAGGTTCGCCTGCAGGACTCGAGGGGCGACACCCTCTGGTTCGGTGCATCGCACCACTCGGGGCATCCGGATGCTGGGTTGCTCGCGGTGAACAAACTCCCAGGCATGTGGTGTTTGCACCATCGGGACTCGGTGCAATTCGTGACGCTGCGCTCGGGATTGCGAGCCGTGGGCGTCGGGGTCTGTCCTCAGGCGAAAGGAGAGGCCGGACTGTTGGCGCTCGACCCGGACCAGCGAACCTTCTGGAACGTGGGGGCCCAGCACCAGTTCAGGCTGGCGGTGGCCGCCGCTGACGTGGTCCACGCGGAGGCCAGCCATGCGGTGCCTGTGCTCGGGTGGCTGACGACGGAAGGCGAGCTGGTGCTGTACCACCTGGAGCATGAAGCCGTGCTGTGCCGTATCCATACGGGAGGCGGGGGATGAGCACGGCACGTGCGGGGCTACGGCCCCGGCAGCAGGTGCACCGGGGGACGGTTCGGGCCTCGGCTTTCTGGCTCGACCCGGCCCTGCTCGGTGACGCGGAGGCTCGCCGCCGGATTCTGGCGGAGTGGACGCCCGGCATGTCCGTTCACGCCGTGGCGGGTGGATATCTTGTGGAGATGTCCGCGCCACGCGCGGTGGTGTGCGAAGCCGCGCCGGGGCTGCCGCTCACTCGGGAGCACGGCGTCCTCTCCTCGGCGCCCTTGTCTCCAGCGGAGCGTCGGCACCCGAGTCTCCATGAAGGCGCGGTGTTGCTGGTGCTCAGGGGACGGTCCCTGGTGTTCTCCGCCGGTGCGATGCCGCGGGTGGATGTGTCCACATGGCTCGACGTGTCCGCGTGGAGCATCCGAGCCCCGGAGACGCTGGGCGCGCCGCCGCCCCCATGCCCGTGCTGGAGCCTGTGCCGCCGCCGTCGCGCGAACGCTTCGGTCCCGGCGTGCCCGAGCCGTCACCTGAAGCACAGGAAATGCTCGCGCGCATGGAGGGGCGCCGCGCTCCCGTCGCCGCTGGGGCGCGCCGCCCGGGATGGTGGGCGTGGCTGCGCGAGAAATTCTCCCGTCAGGGCGCGTCGGTGCGCGGAGGCGGCGAGTCCGAGCGTGGCCGGCCAGGGTGGATGGCGCGGCTTGGGGCCGCGCTCTTGGGAGCGGTGGCCCCCGGAGCACCACAGGGTCCGAGTCCCTGGAGCTGGCTGTCCGACTGGATGATGCGCAACATCCTGCTCGGCGCGTGGGCGCGGCAGCGGAAGGCGGAGTACGTGCGCCGCCTCTTCGACATGTTCGAGGAGGGCAACCTCCATGAGGCACTGCGGCACGCCATTCCACTGGGCAAGGCGCTGAGCGAGAACGCACGCGAGGCCTTGGGGCTGCCAGGGCCTCGTGCGCAACTCACCGTCCAGACGGAGGCGCGGGGAGCGGCGGGGGCCGTGTTCGGGGGAGGCTCTGACCTCTACTCCGCGCTCCAGCAGCGCTACCGCGAGGCCTTCCGTCGCTTCGAGCGCGAGGGACGCATCGATGAAGCCGCGTTCGTCCTCGCGGAGCTGCTGGGCGCCGTCGAGGAAGCCGTGTCCTTCCTGGAGCGGCATGGCCGCTTCAAGCTGGCGGCGGAGCTGGCCGAGGGGCGCAAGCTGGCTCCAGGGCTCGTGGTGCGTCAGTGGTTCCTGGCTCAGGACGTCGCGCGCGCCATCGCCATCGCCCGACGCAGTGGGGCCTTCGGGGACGCGGTGGCGCGGCTGGAGCGTTCGAATCCACCGGAGGCCCGTGCGCTCCGCCTGCTGTGGGCGGAGACGCTCGCCGAGGCCGGCGACTACGCGCGCGCCGTTCAGGTGGTGTGGCCGGTGGCGAAGAATCGTGCCCCGGCGCGCGAATGGCTGGAGCGGGGTGTGGCGAGTGGTGGCGCGACGGGCGCTCGGCTGCTGGCGATGTGGGCCACGGCGTTCGCGGATGGGCTGACGGTGGCGGGTGCACGGGTGCGTGAGTTGCTCGACGACGACGCGCCGGAGCGCGCGTCCGAGCGCTTCGTCTTTGGACTGGCGCTCGTGGAAGAGCCTCCTTCCGCCAACCGCACCGCGCTGGTGGTGCCCACGCTGCGCGCGTTGCTTCGGGACCGGGCGGCGGGCAATGCCCGCTTCACCTCGGACCTGAGCCTCATCAAGCGCTTGTTGGGCGCCGCGCCCGACGGCACCTTGCGCACGGACCTGCCGTCGCTGGCCGACGGTATCTCCCCCGCGTGGCGCGATACCCATGAACGGCCGCGCATCGAGGTCACCGTGCGGGCCTCCGAGGCGGGGACCTTCACGCTTCATGACGTGGTGGTGCTGCCAGACGGTCGGCTGCTGTACGCCCTGGGGGAGGCGGGGGCGCGACTGGTTCGCGCGGACGGCCGAATGGTGGCGCACTTCGACGTGCCGGCCTTCCACCTGGTGCCTTCCATCCATGGAGATCGGGTCCTGGCACTCGCGCGGCGGGACGATGTGTGGCGCCTGTCCCGGCTGGACCTGGTCGCACGCAGGTGCAGCCCCTGGGGTGACATGATGTTGACTAACTGGTCTCCCAGCTATGACGGCAATGTCTGGTTCGTGTCCTCTGAAAACACGGTGATGATGGTGGATGTGCTCGCTGCTGACTGCCGCGCGCTCTGGCGAGTCCCGGAACTTGCCGGCCGTGCGCTTGCCATTGCGGCGGATGCCACGCACATGAGTTTCTTCGTCGGAACACAGGAGCGGTGGACGTATACGCTCGCGGACGGGCCCACGCTGCGCGACCGGTCGGAGCTGCCTCCAGAGGCGTCGGACCTGAAAGTGGTGAGCTGGTGTCTGTCCGTGGTCCCGGACGGTGAGGCTGCTGTCTTGAGCATGGAATATCCCCCTAACCCCGAGGATGTGGCACATGGATGGAATAATCTGAGGGGCTCGCTGGCGTGGATAGAGCCTGTGTCCCTTCGCAATCGGGTTCGGACGGAGCGCGACCACGAGACGCTCAAGGGCATCTTTCTCTCGAGGGAATGGTGTTTGGAGTTGAGGACTTTGGGGCCGGATTGGCAGCTTCAGTTGACGGACAGGCGCGGGTTTCCCCGCGCCGTGTTGACGTTCGAAGGGAATGTCCGCCCGATGGTGCGGCTCACGGACAGCATGTTGCTGGTATTCGGCAGGGGAGGCCGGGGGCTGTGGCTGGATTTGGAACGCGGTGAGGCCCGGCACTTGCCAGTGCCTTGAGCTGTCAGGCGCCGTTGCGCAGGTTCGGTGACAGGGTGACATCGCTGACGGTGAGCCGTCGCTGTTCGTCATCCACTTCCAGCTCCACCTGCACGCCGTCCACCGTCACCAGGAGCGAGGGGGGCGTCCCGGGGAGCGCCATCAACCAGGTGGAGGCCAGGGGGAGCTCCGTCCCCGTCAGCTCCGCGGCGCGCAGCAGGTGCAGGCGCACCGCGTGGCTCAGGGCGCCGGCAGGGTGCGCAGCGGGAAGGACACGTCCTCGGGCAGGTGCAGTGCGTAGGGCTCGGCGGAGTCCCTCGCGGGAAGCTCAGGGAGCCCGCGAAGCTGGGCGCGCAGGGCCCCGTCCACGGCTTCGGGCGCGTGCGGCTTGCGCAGGTAGCCCACCACGCCGTCCAGCGGGGGCTCCTGGCCGCTCAGGGCGCCGGAGAACATCAGCACGCCCAGATGGCGCAGCCGCGCGTTGGTCCGGAGCTGTCCGTAGAGTTCCCACCCAAGCATGGGTCCTAGCCAAAGAGGTTGGATGGCATCGCAGCTTGGCGCTACGACACCCCATCCGTGTTTCGCGTCCAGATTCAATTCCATAACGGGTGCCGGAAGATGAAACAGGTTTTCAGCCTCTTGCGCTCGACGACTTCCTGCCCCTGGACGTGAAGCCCCACAACGGCGCGACCGACGTGGAGCGCTGTCTCTACCGGCGTGAATCGTACGAAGTGATTGCATCCCCGGGCCCCGAAGGCGTGACATTCGTCCGTGTGACATTGCGCCCGGATGTCTGTGAAAAGCAGAACATCATCATGGACATGGAAGCGACCTACGCCATCGATGTCGAAGGGCGGCGTATCCTCGCGCGGCAGCGGTAATCTTGGCCCGGGCGGCGTCTTCACCGTCTTGGGTGTCTGGCACTCCACAGCGAAGTGAGGGGTGGTCCCCTCATGGGGCTGGAAGCCGACGTCAAATATGCACTTCAGGTACAGCTTGTCGTCATCGCCACGGCTCGTCAGTGTGAAACGACCATGGCCCTTCGACTTCAGCTCGCTCCCCGGGCACTCCGGACCCTGGCAGGATGTTCGACTCCGGTGCGAGAGAAGCTCCAATGTGAGCTGGGCGCTCTCGCCGCGGGCCTTCCGCTCGACGGGCCTTTGATGTCGGACCAGGGTGGGTTGGTGGTGCTCGACTCGGGTTTTCGCGTCCGCTACCAGCTCGACCTGGGGCGCGGCTTGTTACGGCTGACACACGTGGCCGCGCCCTCCTTGCCGCGGCCCTGGCCCGACGTGCCACCCGTCGACCCATGAGCAGTGTGCACGTCACGCCTCGCGCGGGTCGTTCCGGGGCAGGCGGACGATGGCGCAGGTGCCGCCGCCCTCGCGGGCCGCCGGTGGATGCTGCCGCCATGGCGGGTGATGATTTCACGGCTCAAATACAATCCCACGCCCAGGCCCTCCACGCGGCTGATGGTGGACAGCGTGCTGCCGCGAAGCGCCCGGCTGAAGAGCTCCTCGCCCCCGCGCGGCCCCAGGCCCACGCCCCGGTCCTTCACCTCCAGCAGCGCGTCACCGTCCTCCCGCCGGAGCACCACCTCCACCGGTCCGCCCTCCGGGCTGTAGCGGATGGCGTTGTCCACCAGGTTGTAGACGACCTGCTCCAGCCGGGGCTCGTCCCACCAACCGTCCACGCGCTCCAGGCTCAGCTTCAGTTGGTGCTGGGGCGCGGACGCCGCGCGCCGCTCCGACACCCGTCGCACCAGCGCGGACAGCTCCAGGGGCACCTGCGCCAGTGACAGCCGGCCGCTGGCCAGCTCGGACACATCCAGCAGTTGGTTGACCAGCCGCGCCAGCCGGTCCACCTGCCGGTCCATGAGGACCAGGTCCTGCTGGCGCACGGTGTCCGGACGCAGCCGCTGCAAGCGCAGCTTGAGGGTGGCCAGGGGCGTCTTCAGCTCATGGCTGGCGATGGAGAAGAAGGCCGCCTTGGCCTGGCTGACGCGCTCCACTTCCTCCAGGTGCCGCTGGAGCCGGGCCGCCATCTCGTCGAAGGCCAGGCCCAGCTTCTCCACCTCGATGGCGCCTGCGCGGTGGAGCGTTCCGAAGGTGCGCACGTCGCGTTCGCCCGCGGCCATGCGGCCGGCGGCCTGGGACACGGCTTCCACGGGCCTGGAGAGCATGCGCGTCAGCAGGCGGGTGATGGGAATGGCCAGCACCAGCGTCAGTGCCAGCGTGGCCAGCAGCGCGCTGTAGGTGCCGATGACGCTGAAGTCCATGTCGCGCATCGGATGCTCCACCAGGACGCGCCAACCCGGTTGGAACAGCGGCGCGGTGGCGGTGCCGCGCCTCCAGGGTCCGCCGCAACGGGGGGCCTGGGGCTCCGTGTCGTAGGTGCGGGTGCCCGTGGCGGGCAGCGTCGATAGCAGCTCCCCCAACGCGGTGCCCTTCAGGGACCGTGGCTCCGGCCCGGGCGTGGCGCCGGTGTCAAAGGCCACGTTGCCGTCCGGGTCCACCAGCAGCGCGCGCTGACCCGGAGCCAGACGCTCCTGCGCCACCGCTCGCATCCGAGGCAGGTTGATGGCCACCAACGTGAAGCCTTCGAAGCGCTGCTGCCGCAGCAACGGCGAGACGGCGACCATGACGGGACCCGTCACCGAGCCCCGGCCCGCGAACACGCCACTCACCACGGGCTCGCGCTTGCCGCGGACGTCCCGGAAGTAGGAGCGGTCGGCGAAGTTGGAGCCCGCCATCGGCTGGGCCTCCACGCCCAGCGGCGGCCAGATGGCCACCAGGTTGCCGTCGCTGTCCCCGATGCCGAAGTTGAGCGCGAACGCGGAGTGATACACCCAGTCGCGCAGCAGATTCTCCAACTGTGGCTGGGGTGGACGCTCCCCTTCGCGCTCCCACCAATTCATGACGAGGCTCGCCAGCAAAGCGGTCTGGGATTGGGCGGTGGACAGCTCCGCGTCCACCGTCTCCGCCAGCAGGTGGGCGGTGGAGAGGCCCTGGTCGTCCATGCGCCGCCGCTCGGCGGCATAGCGGGCCCGGCCCTCCAGCGTTCCCACCATCAGCAACGGCAGCACCAGCGCCAGCAGCAGCGCCGAGCCCACCGCCGACGACAAGGTGAAGGTGCGCAGCGCGGGCGTCAGCAGGGGCCACAGGCGCGCGCGCGCCATGGGCGTCATCAGCACCACCTGCGTCAGCAGCGCCGGCACCAGGCTGTTGAGCGCCTGCTTGAGGGCAATGGCGAGCGTGCTCGTCGCCGTGACGTCCACGCCCACGTGATTGCCGACGATGATGAGGTAGGGGATGCCTCCCAGCCAGAAGAGCCCGTCCGCCTGAAGGGGCCAGTAGCGCCGGGTCAGCGCGCCCAGGACGACTCCTTCCATCATCGAGACCAGCATGCCCCAGGGGTGGCCCCACATCTGGACGGTGACGGACGTGGCGATGCCGGCCGCGAGCCCCGCACACCAGGGCCCCAGCAGCGGGGCCGCGGGGATGATGAGGAAGAAGCCCAGCAGGATGTCGATGCCTGGGACGAGCTCCACGGGAAATCGGTTGAGCGCATGGCCCAACAGCCCCACCACCAGCGCCCAGGCAAACCGTGCGCGCCCGCTCATGTCGAAGGGACCCTAACAGCGCCGCCCCTGGCGACCTCCAGCGCTCTTTTCAAGGAGTGTCCGTGACACGCACTCCGGACGTGCGAGGTGGCTGCACGCTTTCGGACATTTCCGCTGCCGGGCACTCGGAGCGCTTTGCTGTTGTCGTCGGCCGCGCTGACGCCTACATCCACGAGATTGTGCCCATCCTCCTGGCCGAGTTCCTTCTACAGCAGCGGGAATCCATCATGTCCGCGTGGGAGGTGGAGGTGCGCCGCATCCCCGCGGCGCAGGCGCTGCCAAGGCTCGCGCTGCGAGATGGGTTGCCCCGGCTGCTGGAGGTCGTCGCCTCGCTGATGCAGCGCAGCTCGCCCGGCGGCGTGGGGGATGGCCTGGGGGATATTCCGGACCGGCATGCCATCGAGCGGCTGGGGGAAGGCTTCGACCTGCGGCAGGTGGTGACGGAGTACCGGCTGCTGCGCGCGTGCGTGCTGCGCCTGTGGACGTCCCGGGAGAACGCCACCCACCGCCCGGAGGCGGAGCTCGTCTTCCACGAGGCCATGGACGAGGCGGTGGCGGCCTCCGTCAGCCGCTACTCGCTGGCGCGCGAGCGCACGTTGCAGGCGCTGGACCGCATCAGCACCGCGGCCCTGGGCAGCGCCGACGCCGCGGAGCTGTTGCCGGCCCTCCTCCAGGTCCTGCGGGAGACCGTGGCCGTGGTGGACGTGGCGGCCGTCCTGCTGCTGGAAGAGGGCGTCCTGCGGGTGGAGAGCGTGGTGGGCACGGGGATGGCCGTGGGGGACGTGGTGCGCATGGGGGAGGGCTTCACGGGCACCATCGCGGCCACGCGAAAGCCGCTGCTGGTGCGCGCGGCGCGCACGGACAGCCGGGTGAGCGAGCCGTCCTTGCGGGATGCGGACCTGTCCGCGTTGTTCGGTGTGCCGTTGCTCTTGGGAGGGCAGTTGATGGGCGTGGTGCTGATGGGCAGCCGCGCCACCCATGAACTGTCGGAAGAGGACCAGTTCCTCTTCAGGGCCATGGCGGCGCGCACCACCGCGCTGCTGTTGCAGGCCCAGGCGCATGCCCGCGAGCGCGAGGCGCGCGCCGTGGCGGAGGCGTCCCTGGAGCGGCTCCGGGAGAGTGAAGCGGGCCTGCGGCGGTGGGCGCAGGTCTTCAAGCGGCTGGGCGTGGGCGTGGCGGTGGTGGACGCGACCGAGGAGCGGCTGCGCGAGGTGAACCCCGCCTTCGCTCGCATGCATGGCTACTCGCCGGAGGAGCTGACGGGACGGCGGCTGGAGGACACCTATGCGCCGGAAGCGCGCGGCGTGTTGCCTCGGCACATCGCGGCGGCGAACTCCAAGCCGTCGCACGAATATGAATCCCTGCACATGCGAAAGGATGGCACCCGCTTCCCCGCCTTCACGCACGTCACGGCTTTCAAGGATGAGTCCGGCCGCGTGGAGCAGCGGGTGGCCACCGTGGTGGACATCACCCAGCGCCGCGCCATGGAGATGGACCGGCAGCGGCTGCTGGGCGCCATCGAAGCCGAGCGCGCGCGGCTGGCGTCGGTGCTGGACCAGATGCCCGCGGGCGTGTTCATCGCGGACGCACCGTCCGGCCGGTTGGTGATGGCCAGCCGGCAGGTGGAGGTCATCACCGGCAGGCCCTTCCATCCCTCCACGTCGATGCAGGACTACATGGCGGACAATGGCGTCTCGCTGCACCCGGACGGGCGGCCCTACGCCGTGGAGGAACTGCCGCTGACGCGCAGCCTGCGCCACGGCGAGGTGGTGCAGGGCGAGGAGATGCTCATCCCCCGCGAGGATGGCCAGAACATCGCCGTGCTGCTCTCCAGCGCGCCCATCCTGGACCGGGAGGGCACCATCGTCGCTGCGGTGGCCACCATGGTGGATGTCTCCGAACGGCGGCGCGCCCAGGAGGCCTCGTTGCAGGCGGCCCGCTTCGGCGAGCGGCTCATCGCCATTGTCAGTCATGACCTGCGCAACCCGCTCAATGCCATTCAACTGTCCGCGACGCAGTTGTTGCACAGCGAGGCGCTTCCGGAGCGCGAGCGCCGGCTGGTGACGCGCATCGCCCGCTCCGGCGACCGGATGAAGCGCATGATTTCAGAGCTGCTCGACTTCACGCGCGGGCGGCTGGGCGGCGGCATTCCCATCCAACGCACGGCCGGTGATTTGCGGGCCGTGGTCCGGCTGGGGGTGGATGAGTTGGAGGCGGCCTGGCCCGAGCGCAAGCTGGCGTTCCGGGTGGAGCCGGGCCGCTACGAAGGGGAGTGGGACGGGGACCGGCTGCTCCAGGTGGTCAGCAACCTGGGGGGCAACGCGCTCCAATACAGCCCCGCGGACGCGCCCGTGTCCTTCAAGTTGTATGACGATGGCGACTTCGTGGTGCTGGAAGTCCAGAACCCCGGCGAGCCCATCTCCCCGGAGATGCTCCCCCGGCTCTTCGACCCTTTCCGGCGCGGCGCCATGGCGGGCGGCGGCGGAGGGAGCAGCGGTGGGCTGGGGCTGGGGCTCTACATCGTCGAGCAGGTGGTGAAGGGCCACGGCGGACGTATCGAGGTGACCTCCACCGCCCAGGCGGGCACCACCGTCCGGGTGACGCTGCCCCGCCTGCCGATGGAATGACGCGCTCAACTGGGGCTCACCACCCGCTCCAGGGTGGCGCGCAACTCGAATAAATCCACGGGCTTGGGCACCGTGGCCCGGATGCCCTCCGGCAGGGGTTGGGAGCTTCCCGCCCCGGAGACCACCACCACCGGCAAGGTGCTCAGCCGCGCGTCCTCGCGCACGTGGCGCATCAGCTCCCAGCCACTCATCACCGGCATCATCAGGTCCAGGAGGACGGCAGCCGGCAGGGGCGGGCGGCTCAGGCGCTCCCAGGCGGACAGCCCGTTGCCCGCCGTCTCCACGGTGAAGCCCTCCAGGGTGAGGAACTCCTCCAACAGCTCTCGGCTGTCGGCGTGGTCTTCCACGAGGAGGACGAGGTTGGGCGTGGACATGAGGCCGTAGCCTTGTACTGAAGTCCAATGTCCGCCAGGGCCCCAGGGCGATGCGTCCGCCCGTGGACGTCTCGGATGTCCACCGCGACACGATGCGGGGGTTGGCCGTGATGTCTGTTTTTCCGTGGATGTGTCTGGGTTGACTCATGGGGCCGTGGATACACGGCGCCTGTCTTGGGGGGTGTGTATTCATCGTCGATAATGACACCCAGGGGTGTCAGACATGCATCGCCCCATATCTGGATTATCAAGAGTCGAGGTGAGGTGTCGTCCATTACCCCGGTGGGAGCGCGGACTTCATACAGGCTGGTGAAAATAATTGCCTCCGCGTACACTGGGAGTCCGTGGTATCCGGGGAAATGAATCGACATAAAAGCGTTGCCTCGTTGAGAGGCATTTCCCCCCCCCTGCAGAGCAGGCGTGCTCCCGGCATGCCAGGAACCAGACATGACACGGAATCATGGCGTCTCGACGCTGACGGCGTTGTTTCTTCTGACGGGCTGTGAGGGCACGCTTCCCGAGCAGGGCCCGGCAAACATCGACATGGAGGTCCAGCGTCAGGAGGCGAAGGAGACGGGTCTGGACCTGAGCGTGGTGGACCTGTCCGCCTCGTGCGCGGCGACGGCGCTGACGCTCTCCGCGGCCATCAAGAACGAGCGGCCCACGGGCATCGGGAACTCCACCGCGGCGGTGTACGCGGGGACGCCGGGCGCTGGCGGCGTGCGGCTGGGCACCATCAGCGTCCCCTGGCTGGTGGGGGGGGAGACCTTCCCCTTCTCGCTGTCGTACACGGTGCCGGAGGGCACCACGAAGGTGGTGGTCGTCGCGGACGAGGACGGCACCTATCCGGAGGACGACGAGGACAACAACTTCGCCTCCATCGATTTCGAGATGCCCTGTGCCACCAACCAGCAGCCGGTGGCCAACTGCCAGAGCGTCACCGTCCCCGCGGACGCGGCGTGTCAGGGCAGCGCCAGCATCGACAACGGCTCGTTCGATCCAGATGGCTTCCCGGGGCCATTCTCCGTGGAGCAATTGCCCGCGGGCCCCTATGGGCTGGGCACCACGAGCGCGCAGCTCCGGGTCTCCGACGGCGCGGCCACCAGCACGTGCTCGGCGAACGTGACCGTCGTGGACGTCAGCGCCCCCACGCCGGGCGCCAACCGCGGCCTGGTCATCCAGCCGGTCCTGGGGTCCGACTACGTGCTGGTGCCCCTGTCTGACTGCGCGATGCCGGCCGTCGACAACTGCGGCGGCGAGCTCGACCTGGATGCGTCGGCCCGCATCATCCGCGTGACCTCCGACGAGTCCAACGACGCCCTGTCCCTGCTCCGGCTGCTGGCGTGTGACGACATCAAGCTGACCCCGGACCGCAAGTCCGCGATGGTTCGCGCCGAGGCGGCCCTGCTGGGCAACGGCCGGGTCTACAACTTCACGTACTCCGTGCAGGACGTGTCTGGCAACAGCGCCATCGGCACCTGCAACGTGAAGGTTCCCGCGCTGCTGGCCAACCCCGCCATCGATTCGGGCGTCGTGTACTGCCAGGGCGACAACTGCCCCTCCGGTTCGCGCTTCCCCGGGCTGCTCTGCTCGCTGCTGTAGTCGAAGCGCCGCCCCGTCCCCTTTGAAGTGGGGCGGGGCCTTTCCTCCGCCGAGGCCCGGAGCACTGGGCCCCTGGCGTTGTTGCGCTTCAGCGCCAGGACAGCGCGTACTCCGTGTCGAGCAGACCCAACTCGCGCCCCTGCACCCCGATGTCGCGCGCGCCCACGGCTTCCAGGACGGCGTGCAGGACCCCCTCGTGGTACGCGGTGGGCATGAAGTCCCGCTTCATGACGAAGCGGCCGCTGCGAGGCCCCGTCCACACCATGCTCCGCTCGCCGTAGCTCACCGCCGCGAGGAACCCGGTGGGGAGCTGTCCGAGCAGCAGCCGGGGCTCGTCATAGGCGAGCATCAGCAGGGTGCGGCCCGCGACGGACTCCAGGAAGTCATGCGCGGCCTTCTGGCCCATGACGCGATGAGCGGCGGCCAGACCCCCGCAATGTTCGGAGAGCAGGCCGGCGGCCTGGAAGGCCAGCGGCAGGAATTGGGTGATGGGGTAGCTGAAGAAGTCGATGTAGCGCTTCTCCGGCAGGGACTGGCGGCAGAGCTGCTCCATGGCGGAGCCGCCCACGCGCCGCACCGTCTCCAGGACCCCTCGGAAGAACATGCCGCGCGCGGTGTCCTCGGGGGTGGCGAGCGCGCAGCGCTGACGCAGCTCGCGCAAGGCATCCGGCTCCAGGGGCTGCGGCGGCGCGGGGTCTCGCACCAGGCGCGAGGTCAATCTCAATTCCATTGCGGGGGGACTCCAGAAGAAAGGGGGGCGCCGTCAGGCCGAAGCCAGACGTGCTGTGCTCCAGGGTGGATGCTGGCCCCCACATGGGCGGCGAATGCCTTGGCCGCCGCCCATGCCCAAACTCACGCGTCCGGCCGCGGGCCTCCGGTCCAGGAGGCTGCACAGACAGGTCGCGGAAGTGTTGCCGTAATGATGCACATTGCATGGAGTGGTTTCGCGAGGCAACCCTGGTCAGCGAATTTTGGTGGAGGGATTGGCCGCTCCCTCAATGACAGACATGGCGAGTAGGGCCGGACGGACCCGGTGCCGGACGGGCCACGCGGGCTGACGCCTGGACGCCTGTCTGGTGCATGGCGGCGCACCGGCGGGAGAGCGTGTGGTGCCGGGTACGACACTTTCCGCTGCGGGTGCGGGGCAGGAGACTACCCTCCATATCGGTATTTCGCCTGAGGACGTACCGGGTTATAAGTCGCGGGAAAACTCGTGACCGAGCGCGACCTGTTCCCGGGCAGGGCGTGAGCTTGGCCCGTACTCACAAGGTTGACGCAGTGAAGACCCACCTTGAAGGTCCTGCTCCTCCCCGCCAGCGGCCCCGGTCCCAGCCTCGGAGCCCGGTGGATCGCGCCCGGAAGTCGCGCGAGCAACTGGAGAGCCGTCTGGCGGAGAGCGTTGGCGAGGCGGCGCGAGGCGCGCGGCTGCTCGCGGGGCTCACCCAGGCGGAGGTCGCGGGGCGTGTGGGGATCGCCGCGGAAGTCTATGGGCGCATGGAGCGGGGGAAGATGATGCCCAGCGTGCCGACCCTGTTCCGGCTGTGTCTGGCACTGCGGTTGTCGGCGGACGTCGGGCTGGGGCTCGCCACGGCGGCCAGTGTCGGCGCCGCGCTCTGGGAAGGGGACTCCGGGCACAGGGACCAGTTGCCGGAGATGCGGAAGGTGCTCCGAACGCTGCGGCGCATGTCGCGCAGCCAGCTCAACCTGATGAACCAGGTCGCGGCCGCCATCCTGCCGGAGCGGTGAGGGCGGGGCTCCGGACGGTGAGGCATTGACCGTCCGGAGGTGGTCGCTTCCCAGGTGTGGATGCCGCTGACGGTGTGCGTGCCGTCCAGCAGCGGCCGGGACTCCGGGCACGTTGGGGAACCGAAGGCTGTGATTGTCATTGCGTCGAGAGAAGGGCTGGCAATGCGCCCCGCCCAGGGCTGACGCGGCCCGCGCGGGTCCACCCCGAGGCGCTTGTCACTCCGCCGTCTCCCTGGCCTCATGGGGGACAGGGTGCGCAGTGCCCCGCTTGGTGAGGAAATGACCCGCGGACTTGGGTGGTGGACAATCAGGCCAGCAGCGCGAACGGCGGTCGCCGTGGTGGCCCTGTTCATGCTCGGGACTCGGGCACACGCACAGGACGCGGGGACGCCGGAGGACGGAGGCGCCGCCCGGGCCGAGCGGGAGCTGCAACGCACCGACGCGGGCTGGACCGTGGAGACGGGTGCGCCCTTGTTGGAGGACGCGGGCGTGCCCGAGCCCGCGTTCACTCCGCCCGCGATGGTGCAGGACTCGCCCGCTCCCTATCCGCCGGGGCTGGCGTCCGACGGCGTCGCGGGGGTGGTGAAGCTGGAGCTGCTCATCGACGACGCGGGCGAGGTGGAGTCCGCCACGTTGATGGAAGGGCTGCATCCCTTGTTGGACCGGGCGGCGCTGCACGCGGCGCCGTCGCTGCGCTTCGCCCCCGCCACCCTGGACGGCCTGCCGGTGGCCGTGCGCATCTTCTTCGAGTACCGCTTCGAGGCGCCCGCGCCGGCCAGGTCCGAGGGGACCACGCCCGCGGCGCCCATCACCCTGAAGGGCCTGGTGCGCGCCAAGGGCAACCGCCGGCCGCTGGTAGGGGCCACGCTGGTGTCGGACGCGCACCCGGACGCGCCGGTGCAGGCGGACATGGACGGACGCTTCGAGGCGCGCTGGCCCGCGGGCGTGCATGCGGTGCGCATCACCGCCCCCGGCCACAAGCCCGGCGTCTTCCGCGAGGGCCTGAAGGCGAACGAGGCGCTGGAGGTGGTGTACGGGCTGGAGCCGCTCATCATCAACCCGTACGAGACGGTGGTGCGGGGAGACCGCGAGCGCACGGAGGTGAGCCGCGTCACCCTGCATGACGCGGAGCTGCGCGAGGTGCCTGGCACCATGGGGGACCCCTTCCGCGTCGTCATGCTGCTGCCCGGCGTGGGCAGCATGGTGTCCGGCGTGGCCTACCCGGTGGTGCGCGGCAGCCAGCCCGCGGCCACGGGCTACTTCCTGGATGGCATCCGCGTCCCCATCCTCTTCCACCTGTTCCTGGGCCCGGCCGTCATCCACCCGGACTTCATCGACGCCATCGACTTCTATCCAGGCTCGCCGCCGCCCCGGTATGGGCGGTTGATGGGGGGCGCCATCGACGGGCGTCTCAGCCGCCCGCGGGATGACGGCGTCCACGGCAGCGCCTACGCGGACCTCATCAACGCGGGCTTCTTCATCGAGACGCCGTTCAAGGACACCGGCACCAACGTCAGCCTGGCCGGCCGCTATTCCTATACGCCCTGGCTCATCGCCCTGGCGGCGAACCAGCTCCAGTCGCCGCCCCCTCCCGGGCGGGAGAACCCCAAGGTGGTGCTCGACTTCTGGGATTATCAGGGCCGGGTGGAACAGCGACTGGGCGAGGGCACGCTGCGCCTGTTTGCCTTTGGCTCCTCGGACACCTTCGGTTCGGAGGCCCAGGACGCATGGGGCGACACCGCGATGCAATCCATCATCTTCCACCGGGTGGACCTGCGGCACCGGCACCCCGTGGGGCCCGGTGAGCTGGAGGTGGGCGGGACGTGGGGGCTGGACCGCTTCGCCATCGTCAGCCGCAGTCCCCCTGGCGAGGCCACCGAAGTCCATATCGACCAGGGGCACTGGTCCGCGCGCCTGGGCTACACCGCGACGCTGTCACCCAGCGCCACGCTGCGTGCCGGGGCGGACGTGGAGCACAAGCGCGCCATCGTCGAGCTGCTCCAGCAGGACGGCGGCTCCGACGCGGACGTCGAGGTGGCGCCCGTGGCGCTGGGGACCTTCATGGGCGCCTGGACGGAGCTGGTGTGGCAGCCCCATGAGAAGTGGGCCGTGGTGCCCGGCCTGCGCGTGGACAACTACCACCTGTCGCCGGGGATTGATCGTCGCGCGCTGGAGCCGCGTCTCACCGTGCGTCACAAGGTGTCGGAGGCGCTCACGCTCAAGGGCGGGGCGGGCCTCTTCCATCAGCCGCCCACCACCCTCATCAGCCTGCCCGTGGTGGACGTGGGAAGCCTGCTGCTGGGGCTCCAGCAAGGCGTGCAGCTCTCCGTCGGCGCGGAATGGAAGGCGTGGCGCGGTCTGGAGGTGGGGCTGGACGTCTATCTCAACCCCATGCTGCGGACCCTCGAGCTGACGCCCTTCGCCGACGAAGGCATGGTGGACGACGACACGCCGGACACCGGCGCGCCTCCTCCAGCGGGCCTGCGCCGCGGCATGCAGTTGGGGGACGGCGGCGGCATCCCCGACCGCTCGGACTTCGACTTCCCGGACTTCCGCGGCAGTGGCATGGCCTACGGCATGGAGTTCCTGCTGCGCCACCCGCTGGGCGACAACTGGTTCGGCTGGCTGTCGTATTCGCTCCAGCGCAGCACGCGCCGCACGCGCTTCCACCGCTACGACGCGGAGGGCCACCGGGTGGGCGAGGCGGAGGCGGACCTGCCCTTCGCCTTCGACCAGACGCACATCCTCAACCTGGTGCTCAGCTACAAGTTCGCCAACAACATCACGCTGGGCGGGGTGCTGCACTTCAATACCGGGCGCCCTGAATACGGCACCCTGGGCACGCAGACGCACCGCCCTGGCGAAGACGCCTCCGGCCGGCCCGCCTGGGTCAAGGCAGACCGAGATCGCGTGGACCGGCTGCCGGCCTTCCTCCGGTTCGACGTGCGGCTGTCCAAGTCGTGGGTCTACGACACCTTCAGCCTGGAGGCGTATCTGGACATGCTCAACGTCACGCTCCGTCGGGAGACGTTGGGCTTCGAGTACGAGGGCGGCAACGGCTTCCCGCTGCGCAAGGACGCGGTGGGGCTTCCCATCGCCCTACCCATCCTGGGCGTGAAGGGTCGTTACTGAGCACGCGGACTGATGGATAGCGCACGCTTGGCGCCGCGCCTCCGCCTTCATCCGGGCACGATGGCGCGCCTCGCGGTGTAATCCCACGCCGCCAGTTGTTCCGGGGGCCGGTCCGCTCCTGGGGGCCCGGAGACGCCGGGCCGAGTTCCTGACCACCGCACACCAGGTGACTTCTTCATGTCGCAGGACGGGATTCCGACGATGGTGCCGTTGCAGCGGGGGGGCATCCCTTTCAGCCGGGGGGCCTCCGTGGCCACCCGGCTGCCGCTGACGCACCTGCGGATTTCGGATGAAGACCCCCACCGCCAGGCGAAGGCCGTTTCGGATGCTCCCGCCGTGCTGCTGGTGGATGACCATGTGTCGAACCTGGTGTCGCTGGAGGCCATCCTCGAGCCGCTGGGCATCCGCATGGACAAGGCCTGTTCGGGGGAGCAGGCCCTGCGCTTCCTGCTGCGCGAGGACTACGCCGTCATCCTGCTGGACGTGCGGATGGCGGGGCTGAGCGGCTTCGAGACGGCGGCGCTCATCAAGCAGCGTGAGCGCACGCGCAACGTCCCCATCATCTTCCTCACCGCCTACGGCCGCGATGACGCGGAGCTCGTCACCGGCTACGCCACCGGCGCGGTGGACTTCCTCCAGAAGCCCTTTCCGCCGGAGGTGCTGCGCTCGAAGGTGTCCGTCTTCGTGGAGCTGTTCCGCGCGCAGCAGCAGGTGCGGCGCCAGTCGGAGCTGCTGCGGCAGAAGGAGGCCGAGGCGCGGGATGCCGCGCTGAGGGCCGCGGGCTACATCGACCGGTTGCGGGACTTCACCGCCCGGCTGTCGGAGGCGGCCACCGTGCCGCAGGTGTGCCGCGCGCTCTTCGAACAAGGGCTGGTGGCCGCTGGCGCGAAGGCGGGCACCGTCAACCTCCTGGACGCGGAGGGCGAGGCGCTGGAGGTGGTGGATGCCATTGGCTACCCGGAGAGCGTGCTGAGCCGGTGGCGGCGCATCCCGATGACGGCGGCCATGCCGCTGGCGGAGTCGCTGCGGGAGCAGCAGGCCATCTGGGTGGGGTCGTCGGAGGAGTGGAGCGCGCGTTATCCGCTCATGGATACGCGAGGCCTTCACGAGGCGGCGCTCGCGCTGCCCTTGCTGGTGAAGGGACGGGCGCTGGGCGCCATTGGCCTGTCCTTCGCGCGGCCCCGGACCTTCACGGAGATGGACCGGGCCTTCTTCACCGCGCTGGCGCATGCGTGTGCCCAGGCGTTGGACCGGGTGCACCTGACGGCGGAGGAGCGCCGGGCCCATGCCGTGGCCCGGGCCGCCGCCGCCCGGCTGCAGATGCTCACGGAAGCGTCCGATGCCTTCGATGCGACGAACCGCGACCTGTCCGTGCTGCTGGACACCATCACCCGCCAGGTCGCCTACTTCCTGGGGGACACGTGCACGCTGTGCCTCCTGTCCGACGACGCGACGCGGTTGGAGGTGGCGGCGAGCCATTCCAACCAGGGGGAGGAGGGGGCGCCGCTGCTCCCCGGTGATGGGCTGAGCGACTTCGTGCTCCGTGGCGGACGGCCGCTCCTGGTGCCCGAGCTGTCGGAGGACCAACAGCGGGAGCTGGGACAGGGCGAGGCGCTGCGCAGCTTGCTGTGCGTGCCGCTGCGGACGCAGGGCAAGGTGGTGGGAACGCTGTCGGTGGGGCGCATGGGCCCGGGCCGGAGCTTCACCCAGGAGGACCAGGAGCTGGTGGAGGAGCTGGCGGCGAAGGCGGCGCTCTCCATCGAGAACGCGCGCCTGTTCGCGGAGCAGCAGCGGTCACAAGAGGAGCTGCGCCGGCGCGCCGAGTTCGAACAGCAGCTGGTGGGCATCGTCTCCCACGACTTGCGCAATCCCCTGGCGGCCATCTCCATGTCGGCGGGGCTGCTGGAGAAGAAGGGGGAGTTGACGGAGCCGCAGAAGCGCATGGTGTGGCGCATTGGCCAGGCCACCGAGCGCGCGGCCCGGATGATTCGCGACCTGCTGGACTTCACCAAGGCCCGGCTGGGCGGCGGCATTGCCCTGCACCGTCAGACCACCGATTTGCGGGAGGTGGTGCACCAGGTGGTGGATGAGCTCCTGGTGGCCAACCCCGGGCGTCGCGTGGAGGTGGAGGTCCAGGGCGAGGTGCGCGGCGAATGGGATTCGGACCGCATCGCCCAGGTGCTCACGAACCTGCTGGGCAATGCCCTGGCCTACAGCCCCGCGGACGCCCCGGTGCGGGTGGAGACGCGGCTGGAGGGCGAGGCCGCGCTGCTGTCTGTCTTCAACGGGGGCGCCCCCATCCCCCGTGAGTTGTTGCCTCGCCTGTTCGAGCCGCTGACACGGGGCGCGTTGAAGGAGGGCCAGTCCACCCGCAGCATCGGCCTGGGGCTCTACATCGTGCAGGACATCGTGCGCGGCCACGGCGGCGGCGTGGAGGTGGTGTCCTCCGAGCAGCACGGCACCACCTTCACCGTGCGCCTGCCGCGTGCGGCGGGCTGAGTCGCCCGTCCCGTCCATCGATTGGCTCTACTCCGCGGGAGACCTCAACGGTGACGGCCCATACGTCCTGTATCAGGTCAACCGGATGACAGGTGCCGCCACGACGCCGGAGCAGGCCATCTCCGGCGGTGCCTCCGGACCCGAGCTGCGCGACATTTCCATCATGGATTGAGCCGGAGTCCTGGGCGAGCGCGCCGGGGCCCTGGCCGTTCGCGCAGGGCCATTGCGGAATGAGGACACCGCGGCGGGTGCCGGGCCGCGAGGCGCGTTGGCACTGGCGCGGAGTGAGCACTGAAGGTCGCGCCAGTACCCTCGTACAAGTTCGCGCTCCCGGAGATTTGTCACTCTTGTCCCGTGTGCGTTCCGCGACCGGGCGTCGAGCATCGGAGCTGGAGGGCGTGCCAGGGGGACGTCGATGGGGGTTTGTCTGTCGTCGAAGTGGGGCTCCGCCTGGACCTGGACGACGCATGCGGGAGGCGCCGCGCCCTGTCTGCGCTTCGAGACGGTGCGAGGGACGGCGGGGGAGGTGCTCGACTTGCGCCAGGCCGCGCTCGAGGCGTCCGCCGAGCCGGTGGCGCACGATTGGGTCCTGCCTCCATGGGTGTCGCGCTGGGAGCAGGAGGGCGTGCGAGGGCTGTGCCTGGAGGACTGCGTGCGCGTGGTGGACACGGGCGAGCCGGTGTCCGTCGTGCTGCGCATCACCCGCGAGGGCATGGAGGCGCGCTTCCGGGCCGTGGGCATGAAGGCGTTGGATGCCTTCGTGCTGTGGCTGCTGCCCGATGACACGGACGACGCGCAGGCGCTTCGCGAGGCGCTGGAGCGTGAGCGCGAGGCCCGCCACCGGGCGGAGGGCGCGCTGGAGCACGCGACGGCCCGGCTGACCCGCGAGGCCCTGGACGGCAATGCGCGCCACCTCGCGCTGGAGCGGCTGACCGAGGAGGCGGAGTTTCGTGAGCGGTTCATCGGCATCCTCGGGCACGACCTGCGCAACCCCCTGAATGCCATTGCCCTGTCCGCGCGAGCCCTGGCGCAACGCACGCTGCCGGCGGCCCAGCAGCAGCAGTGCGCCCAGCGAATCGAGGCGAGCGCCGCGCGGATGGGCGCCATGATTTCCGACATCCTCGACCTCACCCGCGCGCGTCTGGCGGGCGGCATCCCCCTGCACCTGGGGACGGTCAGCCTAGCCATCGTCTGCCGGATGGTGGTGGAGGAGCTGTCCGCCGCGCATCCGGACCGGCACATCACCCTGGACGTGGAGGGCGCGTCGGAGGGCTTCTGGGACGCGGACCGGATGGCGCAGGTGCTCAGCAACCTGGTGGGCAACGCGCTGGAGCACGGCGCCGAGGACACGCCCGTCCGGCTCAAATGTATCGCCGTGAACGGTGAGCAGGTCCTGGAGGTCCACAACACCGGGACGCCCATTCCGCCTCAACAGCTGGAGACATTGTTCGACCCGTTCCGCCAGGTGGGCACTGCTCCTGGGAAGGGCCACCGTCGTGGCGCCGGTGGCCTGGGGCTGGGACTCTTCATCGTGAAACAAATCGTCCAGGCGCACGGAGGCGCTGTGTGCGTGTCTTCCTCCGAGGCAGAGGGAACGACCTTTACGGTGAAAATGCCACGAGACGCGCGACAGTCGCAGGAGCCCGCACCCTTGGGTGTGAGACATCGCGTGTAACTGCAACGTTGGCGGCTGGGCGGATTGAACGCTGAGCGTCAGCCGGCGCACGGACTACGTGTTTGCCGCATGACCGACGTGCGCGAACTGCCCGAGAGGGCACCTGTCAGAGGGGAAAAGAAGGACTACCGGTTATCTTGGCCGCGAGAAACGCGGCTACCCCCAAAAACCGGAGGCAGCCATGTATCACCACCCCACCTCGAAGACCTGTTCCAGCTCCAAGGTCACCTACGCCGGACGCCGTTGTGCGCACCGGTGGGAGCTGCTGCCAGCGTTGCTTCTTGTCGCCGCCGTGGGGTGTGGCCCGGCGGAGCCAATGGATACGGCGAGCGAGACGCTGGGCACCCAGTCGGACGCGTTGGTGTCGTCCAATGGCTTGTCCACCAATGGCTTGTCGACGAACGGGCTGTCGACGAACGGCTTGTCGACCAACGGCCTGTCCACCAATGGCTTGTCGACGAATGGACTGTCGACGAACGGCTTGTCGACGAATGGTTTCAATACATGGTTCAGCGCGGACCCCGTCAAGGCCGAGGAGGTGATGCGATACATCGTCCGGTGCGCGCTCGCCTCCGGCCAGTCCCTGACGTACACGCATGCGGGCACCACGCACACCTGGCATGGCTCCCTGGGGCTGGCGCCGACGTGGTCGAGCCCCACGCCTCCGCCTCCGTCGAGCCCGGGCGCCCCGGTTGCCCCGGAGCCCGAGCAGCAGCTGGTGTCGAGCTGCCTGGCGGCACACGTGAACAAGTACGGTGTGCATCTGAACATCTCCGTGCAGGGCAAGGACTCGCAGGGCGTCCTCATTCCGACGACGGCCGAGGAGCTGCAGACCTACAACCAGAATGAGGCCGTCTTCTTCGGCAACCTCTTCAATGGTCAGGGACTCTTCGCGGCCAATGACGCGCCCTACCTGGCCTACGACGAGAGCACGGTGCGCGCGTGCGGCCTGTCGTCGTGGAGCGGGGACCCGGACTGCGCGGCCGTCATCACCCACGTGGGGGCTGCCCTGACGCACTGCCAGCAGGATTCCACGCGGACGTACTACACGCGCTGCACGTACAACGGCGTGACGTACCGCCCGCTCACCACCCGCATCCGTCCCCAGGACATCTACAAGTGCGGTGATGGGACGTGCCAGCTCTCCGAGCGCTGCGGCACCAGCAACACGCCGGACAGCTGCGCCGCGGACTGTGGCGCCTGCTAGGCGCTGATGTCTTCGCGGCGCCCCCGTGCCGCGCGCAGTGGCGGCCTTTCCTCCTACCCCTCGGGAGGATGCCATGGAAGTCCCAGTCTGTCCGAGCGCGGCGGCCGCCGCATCCAGGCTGAAGATGTGGGTTGTCTCCGGGCCCTCCCCGCACGCCCGGCTCATTCAAATGGCTGTCGCGAGATGCATCCACACCTCCCGCGCTTCGCTGGGGGCAGGGAGCGGTTTGCCTGATGCGTCGTTGTTCACGGCCGTGGGTCAGCGGACCGCGACCTGACGGAAGGACGGCAGTCCCTGAGTGGAGCCTGGCAGGCGGGGTGGGCCGCCATGGCCGCCACGCTATGCCGGCCATGCCTGCCTGGCGGGATGGTCATCAACGGGCGATGCCCTACCTTGCGGTTCTGGTATTGGTGCTATATCTGGTTTTGGATGTTATGGCGATTCGCGCTGGTGGCGTGTGTGGGCGTGCCGCTCGTGAGTGCGTGCGGCTCGTCAGCGACGGCTGGCAGTGTCGGTCCGCCCGCTGCTGCGAAGTGGGTTGGACCGCCGGTGCCCAGCCCCGCTGGGGGCACCGTGCGCTTCGCGCTCTACTACGGACCCTGGTCTTGCAGCGCAGGGTTGTATGCCCGCTGTGAGCGGCGCTGCGCCGCAGAGGGGCATGTCCCGTTGTTGGGCTGCATCTGGCTCGCGGACATCAAGGGTGCCTGGACAGGCCGCTGGGCCGCACTGCCAGCCGAGGCAGGTGGGCGTCTGGCCATTACCCACTGCTGCTGTAGTTTCCCTGAGACGAATTCCGCCAACTTGCGGCGGACGTGGAACAACGCACGCAAGGGCTACCGGAATGAATGGGCTCGCGAGTTTGGAGAGTGGCCGAAGGTACCCGGCGGCGACATGTGGCCAGGACATCACACACGAGACCTCATGCATGGAGGACACCCCACAGCGCGGGACAACGTGCTGCCGGTGCCCCCCGCCGTTCACGAAGTCATCAACGAAGCGTATCCAGCATGCTACGCGAGTGAGCCACGGTGGCGGACCATCGGGCCGGACAGGCCGTATGCCGACTGAGCACATGAAACAACTGCTGGCCGAGGTGACAGCGCACCACTTCCCGAACGCACCCGCTACGCCCGCTCAGATCGCCGCGTTCGAGGCTCGCGTGGGCTGGCGCCTCGATGCGGACCTCCGCGCGTTTTATCTGCACTGCGACGGCGGCACGCTGTTTGAGCCACGGCCGGACCAGAACTTCCGCATCCTGCCCCTCAATGAAATCCAGCGGGCTCGCGTCGCGATGCGCGGGAAGGACGACGACTCCCGGGGGCTCGCGTCCTGGTGGACGCTCGTCTACCTCGGTGATTCCGACTACTGCTTGTTGGACGTGGCAGCTCAGCCGGGGCCGTATCCCATCCTTGATGCCTTCCACGAATCGTATCCACGGTTCGTGGACCCGATTGCACCGTCGTTCGGGGCATGGCTGGAGCGCACGTTGTGCAGCAATAACCAACTCTGGTGGCTCCCCGAACCCGAGAACGACTGAGGGGCCCCGGCTCACTCCTGCGCTTCACGGCGGAGGTTCAGGGACCACGCTTGAAGATGTCGCTGCCGGGCATGCTGTCCCCGCCGGTCAACCTCTCGCCGCGCTGGCTGGGGCCGCACCCTGCGTACAGGATGGCGACGTATTGGGTGACGGACCCTGCGTGCATCGTCGCCGACCGTTGCTTGCAGTCGTTCCTGGGGGAGGGGTACATGAAGGCGTACCCCCATCGCCCACCTGTTCGCGGACACCGTGTGCTGCGAATCCTTGCCGGCGCGAACGAGATCATGAAAGAGCTCGTCGCCCGTTCCCTGTAGACCCACATCCCCGTCCCAAGGAGGCTCTTCGTGAGCCAGGAAGCATTCATCTTCGACGCCGTCCGGACCCCTCGCGGCAAGGGCAGGAAAGGCGCGCTGCACGGCACCAAGCCCATCACGCTGCTCACCGGGCTGGTGGACGCGCTCAAGAAGCGTCACCCGAACCTGGACCCCCAGCGCATCGACGACGTGGTGCTCGGCGTCGTGTCGCCGGTGGGTGAGCAGGGCGCCGACATCGCCCGTACCCTGGTGCTGGCGGCGGGGCTGCCCGAGACGGTGGGCGGCGTGCAGCTCAACCGCTTCTGCGCGTCCGGCCTCACGGCGGTGAACATGGCCGCCCAGCAGGTGCGCTCGGGCTGGGAGCACTTGGTCATCGCGGGCGGCGTGGAGAGCATGTCGCGCGTGCCCATGGGCTCGGACGGCGGCGCCTGGGCCATGGACCCGGCCACGAACTTCGACACCTACTTCGTCCCGCAGGGCATCTCCGCGGACCTCATCGCCACCATCGAGGGCTTCACGCGCGAGGACGTGGACCGCTACGCGGCCCGTTCGCAGCAACTGGCGGCCCATGCGTGGGCCGGCGGGTACTTCAAGAACGCCGTCGTCCCGGTGGTGGACCAGAACGGCCTCACCGTGCTGGACCATGACGAGCTCATGCGCCCGGACTCCACCGTGGCGTCGCTCGGCAAGCTCAACCCGTCCTTCTCCGTCATGGGCGAGGCGGGCGGCTTCGACGCGGTGGCCCTGCAGAAGTACCACTTCGTGGAGCGCATCGAGCACGTCCACACGCCGGGCAACTCGTCGGGCATCGTGGACGGCGCGGCGCTGGTGCTCATCGGCTCCGAGCAGGTGGGCAAGTCGCTGGGCCTCACGCCGCGCGCGCGCATCGCCGCGGTGGCCACGTCCGGCTCGGACCCCACCATCATGCTCACCGGCCCGATTCCGGCCACCCAGAAGCTGCTGGAGATTGCGGGCCTGTCGGTGAAGGACATCGACCTGTTCGAACTCAACGAGGCCTTCGCCTCGGTGGTGCTCAAGTACCAGAAGGACCTCGGCATTCCGGACGAGAAGCTGAACGTGAACGGCGGCGCCATCGCCATGGGGCACCCGCTGGGCGCCACGGGCGCGATGATTCTGGGGACGATGGTGGACGAACTGGAGCGACGCAAGGCGCGCCGCGCGGTCATCACCTTGTGCGTCGGTGGTGGCATGGGCGTGGCCACCCTCATCGAGCGCGTCTGAGCTTCTCTTCCAACACTTCGACAGGATTCGAGCGAACCCCATGAGCGAGCAGAACACCATCCGCTGGGACAAGGACGCCGACGGCATCGTCGTCTTGACGTTGGATGACCCGAACCAGTCCGCGAACACCATGAACGCCGCGTACCTGAAGTCCATGCGCGCGACGGTGGATCGGTTGGTCAAGGAGAAGGACACCGTCACCGGTGTCATCCTCACCTCCGCGAAGAAGACCTTCTTCGCCGGTGGTGATTTGAAGGACCTGCTGAAGGTGCGCAAGGAGGACGCGAAGCAGGCCTTCGAGCTGGGGCAGGAAATCAAGGCGCAGCTGCGCACGCTGGAGACGCTGGGCAAGCCCGTGGTCGCGGCCATCAACGGCGCGGCGCTGGGCGGCGGGCTGGAGATCGCACTCGCCTGCCACCACCGCATCATCGCGGACGTGAAGGGCGCCCAGGTGGGCCTGCCGGAAGTCACGCTGGGCCTCTTGCCCGGCGGCGGCGGCGTGGTGCGCACGGTGCGGATGCTGGGCATCGTGGACGCGCTGATGAAGGTGCTGCTCCAGGGCCAGCGCTACCGCCCGCAGGAGGCGAAGGAGGTCGGCCTGGTCCATGAGGTGGTGGACTCCGTGGAGGCGCTGCTGCCCGCGGCCAAGGCGTGGGTGAAGGCCCATCCCACCGCGCAGCAGCCGTGGGACGTGAAGGGCTACAAGATTCCGGGCGGCACGCCGTCGTCTCCGGGGCTGGCGGCGAACCTGCCCGCGTTCCCCGCGAACCTGCGCAAGCAGCTCAAGGGCGCGAACATGCCGGCGCCTCGCGCCATCATGGCCACGGCCGTGGAGAGCACGCAGGTGGACGTGGACACCGCGTTCACCGTGGAGTCGCGCTACTTCACCGAGCTCGTCACCGGGCAGGTCGCGAAGAACATGATTCAGGCGTTCTTCTTCGACATGCAGCACATCAACTCCGGTGGCGGCCGTCCCAAGGACTACCCGCAGCACACCGCGAAGAAGGTGGGCGTGCTGGGCGCGGGGATGATGGGCGCGGGCATCGCCTACGTCTGCGCGAAGGCCGGCATCGACGTGGTGCTCAAGGACGTGAGCCTCGCGTCGGCGGAGAAGGGCAAGCAGTACTCCGTGAAGCTGGTGGAGAAGGCCATCCAGAGGGGCAAGTCCACGAAGGAGAAGGGGGACGCGCTGCTGGCGCGAATCCACCCCACCACCGACGCCGCCGACCTCAAGGGGTGTGACCTCGTCATCGAGGCCGTGTTCGAGGACGTGAAGCTCAAGCACCAGGTCTTCCAGGAAGTGCAGGACGTGGTCGCCCCGGACGCGGTGCTCGGGTCCAACACGTCCACGCTGCCCATCTCCGTGCTCGCCGAGGGCGTGAAGCGGACGGAGGACTTCGTGGGCATGCACTTCTTCTCGCCCGTGGACAAGATGCCGCTGCTGGAGCTCATCGCGGGAAAGAAGACGAGCGACGCCACGCTCGCGAAGGCCATCGACATCGCGGTGCAGATTGGGAAGACGCCCATCGTCGTCAACGACAGCCGGGGCTTCTTCACCAGCCGCGTCATCGGCACCTTCCTCAACGAGGCCATCGCCATGGTGGGCGAGGGCATCTCGCCCGCCTCCATCGAGCAGGCCGGCCTCCAGGCGGGCTACCCCGCCGCCCCGCTCCAACTGGTGGACGAACTCACGCTGACGCTGCCGCGCAAGATTCGTCAGGAGACGAAGGCGGCCACCCTGGCGGAGGGCAAGCCCTGGGTGGAGCACCGCAGCTACGCCGTGATGGACGCGATGATTGACCAGCACCAGCGCAAGGGCCGCTCCACGGGGGGCGGGTTCTACGACTACGTGGACGGCAAGCGCACGGGCCTGTGGGCGGGGCTGGCGCAGCACTTCACCAAGCCCGGCCACACCATCCCCTTCGAGGACATGAAGGAGCGGATGCTGTTCGCCGAGGCCATCGACACGGTGCGCTGCTTCGACGAAGGCGTGCTGCGCTCCGCCGCGGACGCGAACATCGGCTCCATCCTCGGCATCGGCTTCCCGGCGTGGACGGGCGGCGTGGTGCAGTTCATCAATGGCTACGAGGGCCGGACGGGCAACGGGCCGCGGGGCTTCATTGCCCGCGCGCGTGAGCTCGCGCAGCGCTACGGTGCGCACTTCGAGCCGCCGGCATCGCTCGTCGAGAAGGCCGAAAGAGGCGAACTCTTGAAGTAGCAGCTCACACACAAGGAGAGGTCCGATGACGCAGGGCTCCAGTCGTCTCGCCGCTGTTCCGCCGTCGTTCGATGCGAAGGCGCTCGTCGAGAAGCAGCGAGCCCGTTTCGAGACCCGTGCCACGCTGCCGCTGGCGTGGCGACGGGAGCAGTTGCAGGTGCTCGAACGGGCGGCACGCAAGTACGAGGCGGAGATTCTCGCCGCCCTGCAGTCGGACCTCTCCAAGAGCCCCGAGGAGGCCTACCTCACGGAGGTGGGCAGCATCTACGGGGAGCTGAAGGACGCGCTGAAGAACGTGAAGGCGTGGATGGCGCCGCGCAAGGGGGCGGCGCCGCTCGCCATCCAACCCGCGCGCGTCTTGCAGTACTCGGACCCGCTGGGCGTGACGCTCATCATCTCCCCGTGGAACTACCCCTATCAGCTGGCGATTGCTCCGCTCATCGGGGCGCTCGCCGCGGGCTGTACCGCCGTGCTGAAGCCCAGCGAGCTGTCCCCGGCGACGTCCGCCGTGCTCGCGCGGATGCTGAGAGAAGCCTTCCCCGAGGACGTCGTCGCCGTCGTGGAGGGCGGCGCGGAGGTGAGCCGGGCCCTGCTCGACGAGCGCTGGGACCTCATCTTCTTCACCGGCGGCCCCCAGGTGGGCCGGGTGGTGGCGGAGGCCGCGGCGAAGCACCTGACGCCCACCGTGCTGGAGCTGGGCGGCAAGAGCCCCTGCATCATCGACAAGAGCGCGGACCTGGAAGTCACCGCGCGCCGCATCGCCTGGGGCAAGTACCTCAACGCCGGGCAGACCTGCATCGCCCCGGACTACGTGCTCATTCCACCCGAGCTCAAGGGCCGCTTCACGGAGCTGGTCCAGAAGGCCGTCACCGACTTCTACGGCGCGAACACGCGTGAGAGCCGCGACTATGGCCGCATCATCAGTTCGCGGCACTTCGAGCGCGTCTCGAAGCTGGCGCAGGACGGGACCGTGGCCTTTGGCGGTGAGCGGGACGCGGACAGCCGCTTCTTCGCGCCCACCGTCATCACCGACGCGCCGCTGTCCAGCCCGCTGATGCAGGAGGAGATTTTCGGGCCCCTGCTGCCGGTGGTGGACTGTCCGAGCATCGACGAGGCCATCCGCTTCGTCCGCGCGAGGCCGAAGCCGCTGGCGCTCTACACCTTCTCCAAGGACGCGGCGGTGAACGAGCGCGTCCTCACGGAGACGTCGAGCGGCGGCGCGGTGGCCAACGACGTGTGCGTCCACTTCGCCGCGAAGGGCCTGTCTTTCGGAGGCGTGGGGGAGTCCGGCACCGGTGGCTACCACGGCCAGGCCAGCTTCGACGCCTTCAGCCACCGCAAGGGCGTGGTGAAGCGGCCCTTCCTGCTCGACATGAAGCTGCGCTACCCGCCCTACACAGGGAAGCTGGGCCTCTTCAAACGCTTCCTGTGACGCGGAGGCCGTTGCCGGGCGCATCTGCCGACAAGCGCGTTTGTTTTCATCTCCCCGAGGGAAAGTTGGAGTCGAAGCGCTCCCGGAAAGGTCAGACCGCCCCGATATGAATCTCCCTGCACGGCGCTATTCGGGGCGTCGCCGAAAGGGTTTCCTTCACAATGAATATGTCATTGATTTCCCTCGGGCTCTTGGTCGGCATGACAGGGGTCGGCTGCGCGGGGCTCGACGAGGCCGAGGCGGTGGACTCCTCCGTATCGACGGACGCGACCTCCCAGGTCACCCGAGACCTGGTCACCCAGGTCACCGGTACCAGCCCGGTCACCTTCGTCGCCATGTCGGGCAACGAGACGAAGCCTTACGACCAGTCCGCCACGTCGGTGGTGGCATACCTGCGGGACTCATCGACCGGGGCGTTCACGGCCTATCCGGGCACGGGCTCTGCGGATGGCACCATCTCCGTGCCGAACGTCCCTTCCGGCCGCGTCTACCTGAAGCTGGGCTCGCGCTACCTGGTGAGCACCGGCCGCGCGTTCGATCTGGGCTCCACGGAGTGGGGCCGCGATGGCACCTTCCCCTCGCTGCCCACTCCCGTGACGGTGTCCGCCACCGGCCTGTCTCCCTGGCAGCCGGGGGACTTCCTGGACATGTATTCGCTGAACCCGGGCGCGTTCGGCTACGTCGACAGCATCGCCACGGGGCGCCCCCTGGCGGGCGCCACGTCGCTCTCCGGGCTGAGCTTCGATTACGCCAACATGCTCAACCCGGTGCTGCTCGACAGCGGCCGCGGGGATGTGTTCTCGCTGGCGCAGATGCGGTGGCAGACGAGCGCGAATGGAGTGCCCTACCGCGCGATGCACAAGGTGCTCGACACGAGCATGACGCAGGTGGAGGGCCAGCCCGTCACCGTCAACGGAACCTTCACCCAGCCCGTCGCGACAGGCACCTTCTCGGTGGACTGGAGACGCTCGGCCTTCGAAGCCATGCGCACCCAGGTGAACCCGGACGCGGTCAGCACGTACAACGAGATATGGATGTCCGCCCGGCCGGCCACGCTGAGCTCGGCGCTCGCGTCCATCAGCGGGCCGCCACTGCTCGTGAAGCTCAATCCCGACACGCAGCGGACCGACATCGTCACGGGGAGCATGACCTACAACAACCCGCTCCCGGCGACGTGGCAGAAGGTGGCGCTCGCCGCCGCGGGCTTCACGAAGAGTTACGCGCTGGGAACCGCGACGCCCTACACCATGGGCGTGGACATCCGCGTGGATCAGGAGGCGAGCGCGTTCACCGCCGCGCCCGTGCAGCCCCTCGTCGGGCCGGTGCAGGCGCCCCAGGTGAACACGCGCGGCGCGTTCCAGAACCTCACGGGCGTGGGGACCGACGCCTCGCTGCGCTGGTCGAAGCCGCTGGTCGGCACGGCCACGAACTACGTGGTGAACATCTACCGGCTCGGCACGAGCAACGGTTCCACCACCGCGACGCGCGTGGCGGTGCTGCACACGGATCTCCAGAGCGTGTATCTGCCCCCGAACGTGCTGCAGGCGGGCCAGACGTACTTCGCGGAGATTCAGAGCTGGTATCAGCCCGGCTCGAGCCTCGCGACGAGCCCGTTCAAGCGCTCGCTGCCTCGAGGCCGCGCCAGTGTGCTCACCGGCATGTTCAGCCCGTAGGCGCTGAAGTCCTGGGAAGGAAGGGAGCCCGCTCCCTCTCTTCCTCATGAGCCGCATCGCTTCCGGGTGAAGGCTCGTCATACGCAGCGCGTTGGGGATTCCCGGTGCGGGCTCGCGTCCGTTGGCTGCTGGTGGGAATCGCGTAGGGTGGATGGATGGCTTCGAAGCGCGTTCCCACCGTCACTGAAATCGGGCCCGGCACCTCGGGGCTCCAGGCCGCGTTCTGCGACGACGTGCCGCAAGTCTTCACCCGCGCTGACTTCCGGCGTTGGACGCAGTGGGGTGGTTCGGCTTCACGCCGGAGCGCTGGTGGCCCGGCGCGGTGGAGGCGGGCGAGGACATGGAGGCCGACCTGTTCGTGCGGGGACTGCCGTCCCCCCGCGAGGCGAACCTCTTCCCCGTCATGGCGCGGACCTGAGTCCGGGGCCGCCGCTCAGAGGTAGCTCATCCAGGGACTGGAGGAGCGGGCCTTCAGTGCGGCGAAGGCGCGGCAGGCGAACCACATGGGCACCGTCGTCAGCAGCGCCATGAGCCAGAGTGCGCTGACATTCGGCAGGCTGAACAGCGCGCCCTGGTTGGGACCGAAGGTGAGCAGCGCGAGCTTGTTCATCGCGTGCAGCAGGTACAGGTGGACGACGTAGAAGAACAGCGGTGCGGCGCCGAACACCGCCAGGGTGGATGTCAGTGACGCAGGCGCTTTGTCCAGCAGCGCCAGCAGGCCCGCGCCCACGCCGAGCGTCAGCAGCAGGAAGTCGAGCGACGGCGGGTACTTCGTCAGATTGACGAAGGACATGACCGTTTCCATCGGCGTAGCGCCGGGCGACCACGGCAAGGGCTCGCCGTAGACGTTGATGAGGCGCAGCAGCACGAAGAGGCCCACCGATGAGGCGGACGCCAGCAGCAGGCGGCGGCGCCTCATCGCCGGGGCGACCTGGGACGAGAACCACGGTCCCACCGCGAAGCCCAGCGCGATGACGCCCATCCACGGCAGGACGGGGTAGGACGTCTTGAGCTGCGCGCCCCACGGAAGGGTGATGAAGCCCCGGTCATGCAGCAGCGCCCACAGGGCCTGTCCCGGCTGGCCCGCTTCGAAGTGAATCGGGTCGAGCAGGTTGTGGCCGAAAATCACGAGCAGCGCGAAGGTGAGCAGCGCGGGTCGTGGCAGGTAGAGCAGGGCGGACAGCACCATCATCGACAGGCCAATCGCGCCGATGACCTGGAAGTAATAGGTCCGGGGCAGGAGCGTGAAGGTCCAGGCGAAGTTGATGACGGTCAGCTCCAGCACGAGCAGGAAGAGGCCGCGCTTGAACAGGAAGCTCGAGGCCGCTTTGCGCCCTCCGTGCCGCTGGCCATAGAGCCAGGCTGCCACGCCCGTCAGGATGACGAACACGGGCGCGCAGAGGTGCGCGGCGAACCGCGTGAAGAAGAGGCTGGGCGGCGTGGCGGATATCACCACCGGGTCGCTCACCTGGGCGTGCAGGTAGAAGTACTCCCGCACGTGGTCGACAATCATCAGCGCCATGACCAGCCCTCGGAGGGCGTCGATGCCGACGATGCGGCGGCCTTTGGCGCCCACCGTCTCACGCGACGAGGCGGCGGAAGGGGCGGCGAAGTCGGGGCGTGGTGTCTGGGCGAGTTGTGTCATCGCGAGCGAGGGGAGAAGGCCATCCTCGTGGTGGCTCGTGGAACATGCATGCGCTCCTGGCCCTGGCCTGCTGCCCTGGTAACGCCCGCGGGGTCTGCGTTGGATAGCAGGGGCATGTCCCGCCTGCAGGAGGAAAGCAGCGGGAAGAATCCCCGTTCTTCCTCGTGGGGGAGGAGTATGTGGTTTTTTATTGTACTTGTATCATGATGGCAATAATCGGGCCTTGCCCAGGCGCGGACGTGCCCTGGAGAGGGCGTCCAGGCGGGCCCGCCGTCTGACGCCTGCTCTCTGAGTTGCGTGCCGCAGCCGTTCGCGAGTCCCTCTGCCCGCGAACCCACGGACGGCGGCACCTATTCGCGCGCCGGACGTGATGGGGCTTGCTTCCGGCGGCGCGTGCGCCCGCCTTCGCTCCCGTGCGACGCGTGCGACGGCCTTTGTCTGGAGGCCGTGGCAGCCGACAGGAGCTGGCGAAACCTGGGACATGCCATGTGGCTCGGAGCGGGACAGTTCGCCGCGTGCCGCAAGCCATCGCGCATGGCGCTCAGCCGCCGGATGGTGCGGTCGAGCTCCTCCGCCTTCGCGCTCAGCAGCTCCCGGTCAATGCGCGGTGGCCCGTCCGGCGCGAACATTCGAGCCAGCTCATCCAGTGAGAAGCCGGCTTCGCGCCCCAGGGCGATGAGTGCGAGCCGCTCCAACACGTCGGGATTGAACAGGCGGCGCAGGCCTCGCCTGCCCGTCGAGGAGAGCAGGCCCTTTGCCTCGTAGAAACGCAGCGTCGAGGCAGGAACGCCCGTTCGCCGGGCCACCTCGGTGATGTCCAAGTCTCTCACCCTGTTGACCTCAAGTCGACTTGAACTGGCACTGTACGGCCTTCACTTCTTGAAGGCATGCGAAGGGAGACGCGCGATGGCATCTGGTCACCAGCCCCCGGAGGGGCAGGCAGCGCTTTGGAATGGCCTCGCGGGACAGGCCTGGGTCGATAGTCGGGACCTGCTCGAAGGGATGTTCAAGCCGTTCGAGGACCTGCTCGTCGAAGCTGTCCAAGCCCGTGGCGCGCGTCAGGTGCTCGACGTGGGTTGTGGGACGGGCAGCACGACGCTCGCCGTCGCGCGGCGGCTCGGTGCCCAGGGACACTGCGTCGGCATCGACATCTCCGCGCCCATGCTCGCGGCGGCGCGGGCCCGGGCCGAAGCGGAGCATGTGGCCGCCAGCTTCATTGAGGCCAACGCGGAGCATCACGCCTTCGAGCGAGGGCGCTTCGACATGGTGATTTCACGCTTCGGCGTGATGTTCTTCGACGATGCCGTCCAGGCCTTCGTGAACCTGAGACGTTCCGCAAGGGAGAATGCCAGGCTGAGCTTCATCGCCTGGCGAAGCCCCTCGGGGAACCCGTTCATGACGACCGCCGAGCGGGCCGCGGCGCCCCTCCTTCCAAACATGCCCGCCCGCCAGCCGAACGCGCCGGGCCAGTTCGCCTTCGCGGATGGGGACCGGGTCCATCGCATCCTGGAGCAGAGCGGCTGGATGGACATCGGCATCCACCCCATTGATGCCACCTGCACCCTGCCTGAGCGGGGGTTGGTCCAGTACCTGACCCGGTTTGGGCCCCTCGGCCGCGTTCTTCACGAAGCCGACGAGAGGACCCGAACTCACGTCATCGAAACCGTCCGCGCCGCCTTCAACCCCTATGTGCACGGCGACGAGGTGCGCTTCACCGCCGCTTGCTGGCGGGTCGAAGCTCGCGCTCCCGCTGAGGTCCTCTCGGCGTGACGTGACGGGCGGCTCCCTGAAGGCCGCCGTCACCAGTCCGGGAGAAGGTTCGGGGACTACTGCTGCCGGCCCTCGATGGCGCACATGAGCACCGCCGCCGCGATGCCGAACCGCCGGTCCAGCTGGCGGTGGGTGTCCATGGAGAAGTCCAAATCAATCTTCTGGATGAACGGGTTGAAGCGCTGGTGGAAGGCGAGCACCTGGTTGAGGCCCATCGTCCCGGTGAAGGACTGGGGAATCAGCGCGGTCAGGAAGCGGCGCACCAGCGCCAACATCATGCTGTCCTCTTCAATCTTCCCCACCTCCTGGTCATTCGCGTCCAGCACCAGCCACTGGTCGCGGAGGATGGAGCGCAGGCCCTTGCGGCGCAGCGCGCCCACGCGCTCGCCCGTGGTGGCATCCGTCACGTCGTACGTCATGCCGAAGTCGAGGATGCCGCGCGCCTTGATGGTGAGCAGCTCCTCACGCATCTCCTCGTCGCTGTAGATGCGGATGTCCTCCTTCAACTTGAAGGCCTTCAGCTTCGAGTAGAAGGCGAGGTTGCCCGCCTCGTCGTAGATGTGGAACGCGTCGCCGAACAGCTTGAAGAACTTGCGGCGAATCATGTAGCGCGTCTGGCCGAAGCGGCCGGGGGCCAGGTGGCTGGGAGGACGGGTCTGGAGTGCGGTCGACATTCCGCCACCCATAGCAAAGGTCGCCAGTGACTGGCACGGGCCTCCCGCTCATCGCGAGCCCGGTAATTCCCGCGAGGCGTCAGCGTTTCAGCGGGAAGGCGGGTACTTCTGCAGCTTGCGCTGGAGCGAGCGCCGGTGGATGCCCAGCTTGCGCGCCGCCTCGGAGATGTTGCCGCCGCAGTCCGCCAGCACGCGGTTGATGTGCTCCCACTCGGCGCGCGCCAGGGACGGGGCCTCGAAGCGCTCCGAGGTCGCGACGGAGGCTCGCCGGACGCACGCGCGAAGGCCGCGAGCAGGTCATCCGCGTCCGCGGGCTTCGGGAGGTAGTTCACCGCGCCCAGCCGGATGGCATCCACCGTGGTGGCGATGCTTCCGTAACCCGTGAGGACGACGACGCGCGTGGAGGCATCCACCGCCAGCAAATCCCTCACCACCTCCAGGCCGCTGCGGCCCGGCATGCGCAGGTCCACCACCGCGTACTCGGGCGACTCGCGGCGCGCGGCGGCGAGGGCCTCGTCGTAGTCCCCCGCGGTGGTGACGTCCCAGCCGCGCTCGCGGAAGGCGCGGGCCAGCCGCTCGCGCAGGGTGGAATCGTCATCCACCAGCAACAGGCTGGGGCGCTGCTCCGTGCCCGCGCTCGCGATGCTCATGGCGCCCCCTCCGTCACCGGCAGGGAGAGGCTCGCCGTGGTGCCCCGGCCCGGCGTCGAGCGCAGCTCCAGGGAGCCGCCCAGTTGCTCCACCAGCGTGCGCGCCAGGAAGAGCCCCAGGCCCATGCCTTCGCCCGGTGGCTTGGTGGTGAAGAAGGGCTCGCCCGCCCGGGACAACACGTCCGCCGCCATCCCCGTGCCCGCGTCGCGCACCTCCAGCAGGGCACCTTCGCCGCGCGCTTGCACGCGCAGCTCCACGGGACGTGACACCTGGGACGCCTGGAGCGCGTTCTTCACCAACCCGCGCAGCACCCGGGCCAGCGCCCGGGGCGGGCCGTGGACGTGCCAGTCGCGGGCCTCGGTGGGCAGTTCGACCGTCACCCGCTCCGCGCCAGGAAGCTCCGCCAGCATGTCCTCCACCAGCCGGCCCAGGGGCACGGGGTGGAAGGGCTCACCCGTCGTCTGCCCGGCGTCCGCGGACATCTGCACCAGGACGTCGCGGCAGCGGTCCACCTGCTGGCGAATGAGGCGCAGGTCCTCGCGAACGGACTCGGAGGTGCCCGCGGTGGCCAGCGCGCGCTCCACCTCCTTGCTCACCACGGCGATGGTGGACAGCGGCGTGGACAGCTCGTGCGCGGCGCCCGCGGCGAGCGTCGCCAGCGAGGCCACCTTCTCCCGCCGCGCGTGCAGCGCGCGCGCCTGCGCCAGCTCCTGCTCCCGCGCCCCGAGCGCCCGCGTGACGCGCTGGACGAAGTAGACGATGAAGCCCGCGGCCACGGCGAAGGCCACCCACATGCCGTTGATGTGCAGCCGCATCAGCTCCGCGTGGTCCGGCCGCGACAGGCCCGCTGGCAGCTCCACGTCCTGCAACACGAACAGCGAGCCGAAGGCCGTCAGCGTGAAGCCGAGCAGACCCCACATCCACCGCGAGGGCAGCAGCACGGTGCCCAGCGCCACGTTCACCAGGTAGAGCGTGGTGAAGGGGTTGTGCGTGCCGCCGCTGAGGGCCAGCAAGCCGGTGAGCACCAGCGTGTCCCACAGCATCAGCTTGCCAAGGGTGCCCTCCGTCACCCGGAGGCCGCGCGCCAGCCACGTTCGCACCGACACGTTGGTCAGCGCCTCCAGGCCCAGCAGCGCGGCCAGCTCCGGTATGGGCAGCGCCAGCTCCAACCCGAAGGCCGCCACGCCGATGACGAGCGTCTGACCCAATAGCAGGCCCCATCGCAAGCGCAGCAGCCACTCCAGGTTGATGCGGGCCCGGGAGTCGGGCTCTGGGAGCGGCGGGGCGGCTTGGGGCGGAGGCGTCATGGTGCGACGGAGGAGGGAGGCACCACCGAGCGGGCCACGTTGCCCACCAGGTCCACGTTGGCGGGCGGCTGCTCGGCGCTGACGCCATCCAGCCACGTATCCCACGAGAGCGCAAAGACGAGCTGCGTGTGAGGCGCGGCTTCCGACAGCGTCACCCACTCCAGTAGCACGTCCACCGAGGCGCGCGTCTGGAAGCTCACCTCGAAGGGCTGGGGCTCGCTGTCCTGTCCGGTGCTCAGGGTGCCACGCAGGTGCAGGCTGCGGCCCACCATGTCCACCGGCGCGTCGCCCTGGGCGGCCGCGGCCAGTCCTTGCGCGTCGTTGCCCGCAGGCTCGAAGTTGAGGCGCGCGTGGCAGTAGCGGCCCGGCGGCGGGTGCACCGCGCCCAGCGGAATGACCGTCCCATCCGCGCTGCCCAGGCTCACGACGTGGGCGGTGTCCAGCCGCGTGGGGTGGGTCACCGTGTGGTGGGCCCACGCCGTGCCCACGGGGGACAGCTGACGCAGGAAGCGTTTCCAGCCGACCTCCGCGCACGGGAGCAGCTCCACGCTGCCCAGCGTGACGAAGCCGCTGGTGAGGACGGCGCGGGTGCCCTGGTCGTTCATGAGCTCGCGCGCGCCCGCCGCGCCCGAGATGGGCCGCGCCCGGGCGGTGATGAGCGCGAGGTCGAGCGTCATGCCGTCCTGGACGTTGGTGCCGCCGCAGCCGGCGAGAGACAGGAGCGCGGCGGCGCCCATGGTGACGGGCTTGAGGAAGGTGCGCATGGTTCAGAGGTCGTAGGCGACGGACAACATCGCGATGGGCGTGGGGACAACGCGGCCACGCAGTTGGTTGATGAAGGGCACGCGCACGCCCGCCGCGACGACGACGTCCATGCCCGGGCTGAAGATCACGTCGGGAGACGCGTAGCCGATGAATCCGCCCGTGTGCTCATGGCGCTCGCTGTCCGTGTGGCCCTGGTGCTCGCCTTCCGAGTCGGCCGGCGCCTCCAGGCGGCTGTCGAAGCCCAGGCGCAGGGCCCAGCGGGCCGACGGCTGGTATTGCGCGGCGAGCGTGGTGCGCAAGGAGACACCCGCGCGGAAGCCCTGGATGCCGCGCGTGGGGAAGAAGCCGGTGGCGCTGGCCAGGAAGGACCAGCTGCCACGGAAGTGCTGATAGGCGAGGCCAGCCAGTGGATCCACGGAGCCGCTGCCCAGCTGACTGTCCAGGGCCAGCTGGGCGCCGTCCGGACCGCGCAGCACGGGCGCGGTGGGGAGCTTCACGCCGCCCAACACGCTGAACAGGTGGTCCGCGGAGAAGGCCTTGTCCTGGAAGAGGAACACCTTCGCGGCGACCTCCACGTCGCCAATGCCCCAGCCGCGGTCCCGGGCGAGGCTGACGTGCCGCACCTCGCGGGCCTGCAGGGGCAGGGTGGCGGAGAGGAACAGCCAGGGGAGCGGCGCGTAGGCCACCGCCAGGTCCATGCGCGCCTCGCGCAGGCGCAGGGCGTCCACCCCTTCCTCGCCGACCGTGTGGCCCCAGCCCCGGACGGTGGAGGACACGCGCAGGCGGCCGGAGAACGGCTGCTCGGTGCCCATGGACATGAGCGTGGGGTCGCCACAGGCGCAGGTGGCGCAGGCCCAGGCGCTCGAGGTGGGGACGAGCAGCAGGGCGCTGGACAACAGGAGGGTGACGGTGAGGGCGTTCTTCACGGCCCGGGCACCATACGTGCTGGCCTGGAGGCCCGCGTGTGGCGTGTTGTCGCAGCGTGCGATGGCCTGAAGGGGCTGGCGGCGCAGGGCGAGCGGCCAGGCGAGCGGCTGGTGTCACGCAGGAATCGATGCTCACTTTGAGGATGACGACGTCCTGCCAGCGTTGAGGGGCTGGGAGGAGGGACGACAGGGAGGATTCATGGGCGTGCTAGCGCCGATTGGCCGGCTGCTCTTTTCGGCCATCTTCATCACCAGCGGCCTGAACCACTTCTTCCAGTGGGAGGCGCTGACGGGCGTGGCCCAGGCGTCCGGGGTGCCGGAGCCGCGCATGGCGGTGCTGGGGTCTGGCGTGGCGCTGGTGGTGGGCGGCTTGTCCGTGCTGCTGGGCGTGTTCGCCCGCCTGGGCGCGGCGGCCATCGCCATCTTCCTGCTGTCCGCCGCCTTCATGGTCCACAGGTTCTGGCTGGTGACGGACCCGGTGCAGGCGCAGGACCAGCTCATCCACTTCATGAAGAACCTCTCCATGGCGGGTGGAGCGCTGCTCATCGTCTACTTCGGGTCCGGGCCCTTCAGTCTGCGGCGCAAGAAGGCGGAAGGGCTGGGGAGCGGGAGGCTGGGCGTTCCGCTGCGGCCTTGAGGCTCAGGGCGTGGGGGCGCTGACGGCGGCCTGTCGCAGCGTGAAGAAGGCCACCTCCGGCTCGCTGCCCCGGCGCAGGTAGGGGCCGCCGAAGCCGAAGCCCAGGCCCCGGTTCACGTACAACTGGTTGCCATTCACGTGGTAGTGGCCGCGGATGTACGGCTGGCCCGCGCGGCGGAAGAGGGCCTCCGTCAGGCCGCGCACCACGAACTGGCCGCCGTGCGTGTGCCCGGAGAACTGCACCAGCCCCGCGTGCGCCGGCAGCTTCTCCGCCGTGGGCGGCGTGTGGGCCAGCACCAGCCGCGTGCCGGACACCGGCGCACCCCGGAAGGTGGCCTCCACGTCGTCCCGGCCGGTGAGCCCGTCGTCGATGCCCAGCACCGTCACCGGCGCGCCCTTCACGTGCACCTGCCGGTGCTCATTCTGCAGCACCGTGTAGCCCATCCGTTCGAAGGACTCGCGCAGGTACGGCGCGTTCACCCAGTGGTCATGGTTGCCCATCACCACGTAGACGGGACCCTTGATGCCAGCCAGCAGCTCGCGCACGCGCGGCAACGGCTTGGGGCTGTGCGTGACGTAGTCGCCGGTGAGGAACACCAGGTCCGGCTTCTCCTCGTTGACGGCCTCCACCGCGCGGCGGATGCGCAGCGCCGAGGTGGCCTGCCCTACGTGCACGTCCGACAGCTGCGCGATGCGCAGGCCGTCATGCTCGGCGTGCATGTGCTGGACCATCAGCACGTTCTCCGAAAGGGAGAAGTGGTCCCGCCAGCGCAGGCGCCGCTCCGTGCGGAAGGGGTCGGCACCGCTGCGCGCGACCAGCGCATTGCGCCCGTCCTCCTGCAGGTTCCGCCGGAAGCTGTTGGCCGGCGCTGCCAGGGGGCGTCACGACGGGCGAGACGTCTCAGGCGCATGCGGTTCGGTTCCTTTCGGTGCCGGGAACGGCGTGAGGCTCGATTGTAGCGAGCCTGTCGAGGTGGGTTGAAGCAGGTGTCCCTCGCACGCCTGCCCAGTCAGCGGCCGGCGCTCGAGGTGCGTGGAAAACCCGCGCGATTTCAGGAAGATTCCGAAGCGTCCTCAGGCATCCTTCCATCATTGGACAGACGTCCGGGGGCGTGCAGTGACGGTGACCGTTGGGATTGCTACACCCGGGGGGACGATGACCCCCAGGCTCGGGTCCGCCCAGGACACGGGGCCGGACGTGACAACGCCAGAAGGTGGAGGAAGCGCCGCGCCCCCTCCGGCGGCGGTTCGCGGCCGGTGGAGCTGGCCGAGCTCATGGCCACGGTGCCGCTGGGCATGGCCATCATCGACCGCGAGCTGCGCTTCGTCGAGGTGAGCGACGCCATGGCCGCCATGCATGGCGTGTCGCGCGAGGCCCATCTGGGCCGGCCCATGGTGGAGGTGCTGCGCGCCGAACCCTCCGCGGCCGACGTCGTGCGCCGCGTCCGCCGCGTGCTGGAGACGGGCGTGGCGCTGGAGGGCGTGGAAATCATCCACCGCGAGTCGGGCGCCCACGGCGAGCGCACCCGCGTCTACCGCGCCAGCTACCACCCCGTGCGCCGTGATGGCGCCATCGTCGCCGCGTGCATCTACGTGGAGGACATGACGGAGCGCCGCCGCGTGGAGGCCCAGCGCGACGCGGGCGCTGCCCGGGAGCGCTCGGTGCGCGAGCAGGCGCTGCGCGAGACGCAGGAGGCCGTGCGCGCCCGGGATGAGTTCCTCAGCGTGGCGGCCCACGAACTGCGCACGCCCCTCACCAGCCTGCGCCTGCACCTCCAGTTGCTGCTGCGCCGGGGTGGGCGGCTCGAACCAGGAGCCGCCCGCGGAGCTGGCGCCCAGGGCCCGCGTGCTGGACCGCCAGTTGTCGCGGCTGGTGGGGCTGGTCAACACGCTGCTGGACGTGTCGCGGCTGGCCGCGGGCCGGCTGTCGCTGGAGCCCCGGGAGCTGGACCTGGCGCAGATGGTGCGGCAGATGGCGGAGGCCTTCTCCGAGGAGTTCAACCGCGCCGGCAGCACGTTGTCGCTGCACGTGGACGGCCCCCTGCTGGGCGAATGGGATTCGCTGCGCCTGGAGCAGGTGCTGGTGAACCTGCTCTCCAACGCCGTGAAGTACGGCGGAGGTCAGCCGGTGGAGGTGTCGCTGGCCAGCGAGGGCCCCACGGCGGTGCTCGCCGTGAAGGACCAGGGCATCGGCATCTCCGAGGACGGCATGGCGCGCCTGTTCGGCAAGTTCGAGCGCGCGGTGTCGGAGCGGCACTACGGCGGTCTGGGCCTGGGCCTCTACATCACCCGTCAAATCGTGGAGGCCATGGGCGGCAGCATCACCGTGCGCTCCGCGCAGGGAAAAGGCTCAACGTTCATCCTCCGCTTGCCCACGCGGCCCCCGGTGCCCACCAAGGCCGCCGCGGGCGCGCGGTAGCTTCAAGACGCGAACCCCCAGGGCGCCCGTGCGTGGCACCCCGGGGCTTCCCCGCGCTTCAGTTGCCGCGGAGGACCGTCAGGCCTTTGTCGGTGAGGACGTACAGCGCCGCCGGCGTCACCCGCGGGTCGTAGATGAGCTGCCGCACCCGGGAGCCGCTCACGTCCGCTACCTTCTCCAGCGTCTTCAGCGGCGTGAGGCGCCACAGGCCCGCGCGGTCCGTGCCGATGTAGAGCGAGCCGTCACCCGTGGCCGCCAGCGCGTTGATGTTCTGGAGCGCGGCGTTCTGCTCCGCGTTAGCGCCGGTCAGCCGGGTGCCCGTCTGGGCCTGATTGGAGGCCCCCGTAATCGTCATCTCCCACAGGCCGTGGTCCTTGCTGCCCAGGTAGTAGCGGCCGTCGGTCGTCTGCTGGAAGCCGCGCCAGCTGTCGAACTCACTGATGCTGTTGAGCTGGGGCAGGTAGGAGGACTCCACCTTCATCAGGTTGACGCGCTTGTCCATGTTGTCCCAGTCGCCGTGGCGGGGCGTCGGCGTGACGATGCCGAACATCCACTCGTTGGCGATGAGGACGTCTCCGTCCTGCGCGATGCCGAGCCCGTAGGTGTAGCCCGCCATCTGGCTGCCCTTCTCGTTGAGCCACACCGGGTGCCGGTGGGAGCTGTACTCCAGGCCGCGGATGCGAGTGACGCCGTGGTTGGAGCCCACGTAGACGTCGCCCTCGTCACGGCCGTGCATCACCGTCACGCAGCTCAGGATGCTGCGGTCCTCGTCGAAGTGGTGGTCGTTGCTGTTGCGGATGCCCAGGTTGTGCACGTCATCCAGCCGGCGCGGGCCTGTCTGCACGCGGGGATTGCCGTTCGCGTCCGTCGTGTTGCGCACCGACTGGTGCAGGTGCTCCTCGAGGACAATCTGCCCGCTGCCGTCCAGGCGCACCACGTCCACGTCACCCTGCCTGTAGTACTGGAGCCGGCGGTGGCTGTACGGGAAGCACGGCTGCGCCGGGTCGGGCTGGTAGCACTCGTTGGGGCTGACGATGTAGTTGGGTTGCAGGCCCGGGAAGTCCGGGTCCGCGCGCAGGTCGGTCGTGGCGTAGCCCACGTAGGCGCGGCCCGCGCTGCCACCACAGATGACAGTGGAGCCGGTGGCCGCCCGGTCCGGACCGAAGCCGCCCTGGGCCGGCCAATGGGCGAGCGCGTCCAGACGACCTGCCGCGAGTCCGCGCGCAGCACGCCAATCCGGTCGCCATCCAGCAGCCAGATGTTGTGCGCGGCATCCACGCCCACCGCCTGCACCCGGGAGATGTTGTAGCGGGACGAGTAGTTCGTCACCGCGTCCGTCGGCCACGGTCCTTCAACAGGACCGCTGCCCGCGTCCGGCTCCGTCCCGGCGTCTGGCTCCGAGCCCCCGTCGGGCTCCGAGCCCGCGTCTGGCTCCGTCCCCGCGTCCGGCTCCGTCCCCGCGTCTGGCTCCGTCCCCGCGTCTGGCTGCGTGCCGGCGTCGGGCTCTGGCCGCGTCACCGGTGGAATGTTGTCGATATCGTTGCCCGTCGTGGGGGACGTGGGCTCGTTCGAGCCACCGCATGCCCATGCCGTCATCACCACTGCCCCGAGACACCCGCCCCACAGTCGTCGATTCACCGCTTCCTCCTCCTGCGGGACGCACAGCAATTCGCATACCGGGCCTTGGACGCCTGGCCGCCCGGGAAACAGGGTCAGCGTGGGCAAAACGCTTCCCTGTCTGGAGAAGAAGAGGGCCTCGCGGTGACGAAAAACGAACGGGCCCGCCTCCGGTGTGGAAGCGGGCCCGTTCCGAGGCACGATGCGCGTGTCGCCAGGACTACCGCGTCGGCGTGCCGTCGAGCTCCTTGTCGACGGACTCATGCGGCTGCGTGCCCGCGCCACCGGTGCCCGGCTGCTTCTTCTTGGTGCCCTTGGGGCTGGTGGCGCGCAGCTCCAGCGCGACGACCTCATCGCCCTCCAACTGGAACTTCGCGCGCACCGAGGCGCCTTCCGGAATCTCATCCGTCTTGGCGACCTTCTTGCCGTCCAGCATCAGCACCGTCTTGTCACGCACGTCCAGGTCCGCGTCGGGCAGGCCCGGGCGGGACAGGCTCACGCCGTCCGCGGTGGCATCCTTGAGGGTGCCTTGCAGGCTCATGGCCTTGTCCATCTTGAAGGTGCCTTCATCCTCCGTCTGGACGCCCGTCACATCCTTGGCGGCCTTGCCGATGGCAGGCCCCACTTCGGTGGCGTCCACGCCGGTGCTCTTCTCCGTACCGGGGCGGGGTACCTGCGTTTGCGACGGCTGCTGCTGCGCGAACGCGGCGCTTCCCACGCACAATGCGACTGCGGTGATGAGCTTCTTCATCATCCCTCTCCCTGGGTTCAGGTCGGTTGGACCGACTGCTGGGAGCAAGGGTGGGGCCGCTTCCTGCTCTCGCCAATCCAGGCCGAGTGCCCCAGCGGCGCCCCTGGCCGCAGGGCAGCCGGGCAGGCGCCCACGCTCAGTCGGGCAGCCGACTGAGCCGCTTCACCGCGTTGGGCGTCACTCAGTTGCAGCCGTCGCAGAGACCGCGAAGCTGCACTTCCACCGAGCGCTGGGACACCGCGCGGGGCACGCCCTTCGAGGACGCGATGCGGACCGACTCCTCCGGGAGGCAGGCCACGGTGCCGCAGTCGGTGCAGGTGAAGTGCGGGTGGCTGCCGCTGTGCCCCCCGCCCGCGCGCTTCAGTTCGAAGCGCCAGACGTGGTCGCCCAGGTCCGCCCGCACCACGAGCCCGGCCTCGGTGAGGTCCGTCAGGTTGCGGTAGATGGTCACCCGGTCGTAGCCCTCGTCACCCAGCGCGTCCACCAGGTCGGCGTGGCTCATCGGGGACGTGGCGTCCTCCAACTCCCGCAACACCGCCACACGGGGCGCGGTGCTGCGCAAGCCTGCGGAACGAATCCGGTCCTGGAACTCAGTGAGCTTCGGCTGCACGGCACTTCTCTTTGCTCCCATGATGCCCTTTCGATAACCGATTTGACGGCCACTTTCACCCTGCTGAGACCTGGAGCGTTGAGTCCTCACGCTCCGCGTCATGCATCCCAGCGGGTCGTCCCCGACTCCTCGCGCATGCACCCGGTGTTGTATCTGCTTCCAATGCAATCTGGATGCAGAAGAATCCTCGTTGCCGCCGTGCTTGGGCGAACCGTGAGTTGAAGGTCCCGCCCCCGGTGCCTGGTGGCTGGCGTGTCTGGCGTCACCCGACGGCGGGGAGGGTGCGGGAAGCTGGAGCTCCGGAAGCCGCGCGGCATGTCACTGGGAAAGACCTCGGGGAGGGCGGGCTGGCCACAGGTGGCCCCTGCCTGCCCGGATGCGACTGTTGACGGGATACCGCTGCCGCCGTGGATGCATCCGCCACGCAAGTGCGTTTCTGGAGGGAGGAGCCGAGGGCCGGCGACCGACGAGCGGTCATTTGCACCGGAGAACACTTGCCGCCGGACTGCTTGACTCGCTGCGTCCGGTGCCCAGACTGCGCCTCTTTCCTTCATCTGGGGTGTCCGGACGCCCCGGCCGCACGCTCGCCTTCGATTCGTCGTGATGACGCCCTCCCTCCTGCTCATCGAAGACGCCGGTGCCTCCCGGGAGCTCCAGGTGCTTGCCCTGGAAAGTCAGGGCTGGCGGGTCTGGGCTTCCGCGGACGTTCCGGGCGCGCTGACGCTGCTGCAGACGCAGTCGGTGCAGGTGGTGGTGGCGGCGGCCGGCCTGCTGATATCGGATGGGACGCACCTGGAGTCGCTGCGGAGCGCACTGTCGCTGGCGGGCGCCCTGTTGCAAATCAGCGCCTTCCCCGCAGAGCGGGAGGCGCTGCGCCCGCTCGACCTGCCGGTGGAGCGCTACCTGAGCCGGCCCCTGTCGCTGGGGGCGCTGGTGGAAGGGGCGCGGCAGGCCTTCCCGGTGGAGGCGGCCGGGGGCCGGAGGCACGGCGTCCGCGCGTGCTGGTGGCGGATGACGACCCGGTCTCCCGCAAGCTGGCGCAGCTGCACCGGCGCCCTTCCGTTTCGACGTGGTGCTGGCGGCGGATGGCGCCACGGCGCTGGACCGGCGCGGCGCCGCGGTCCGGACGTGGTGCTGGCGGACGTGCTGATGCCGGGCATGGACGGCTTCAAGCTGTGCCTGGGCTTCCGGCAGGACCCGGGCTGGCCCGGGTGCCCGTCATCCTCACGCACACCATCGCGCCCGACGAGCTGGACTTGCGCATGGCCCACAACGTGGGGGCCAACGGCTTCGTGCGCAGGACGCAGGAGGGCGACGAACTGGTGGGCGCGCTGCTGCGTGAGCTGCGCGCCGGCGGGCCTGCCCACACGTCGCCCCCCGCGGACCTGAGCACCGAGGACCACCTGTACCGGATGGTGCGCCAGCTGGAGCGGCGGGTGGGGTTGCTGGAGCAGGCCGAGCGCACCGCCCGGGAGAGCGAGGCGCGCTACCGCCTGGTGGTGAGCGGCTCCTACGACGGCATCTGGGACTGGGACTTGCGCGGCCAGGCCTTCTACTGGAGTCCGCCGCTGCTGGACATGCTGGGCCTGGAGCCGGGGGACTTCGGCGGGACGTTCTCCGCCTTCCTGGAGCTGATTCACCCGGAGGACCGGCCGGACGTCATGGCCGCGCTGTCCGCGCACCTGGAGCGGGGCACGCCCTATGACGTGTCCCTGCGGCTGCGGCACGTCACCGGCACCGGCGCTCGTGCGTGAGCCGTGGCCGGGCGCTGCGGGACGCGCAGGGCCGCCCGGTGCGGATGGCCGGCATCATTGGCGACGTGACGCAGCAGCTGCGCCTCTACCGCGAGACGCAGGAGGCGGTGCGCGCGCGCGATGACTTCCTCAGCGTCGCGGCCCACGAGCTGCGCACCCCGCTGGCGGCGTTACGGCTGCGCGTGCAGGGCGCCCAGGGCGTGCTGCGCTCGGGCCTGAGCAGCGGGACGGAGCGGTTGGAGCGCGCGCTGGATGCGGCGGACCGGCAGGTGCAGCGCCTGTCGGACTGGTGGAGTCGCTGCTGGACGTGTCGCAGCTCCAGGGCGGCGCGCCCCGGCTGCACCTGGAGGACGTGGACCTGGCGCTGGTGGTGCGCGAGGCGGTGTCCCGTTCGGAGGATGCGGCGGCGCGCGCGGGCTGTCTGCTGGTGCTCAGTCCGCTGGAGCCCACGCCGGGACGGTGGGACGCGGCGCGCCTGTCCCAGGTGATGACGCACCTGTTGTCCAACGCGATGAAGTTCGGGCCGGGCAAGCCAGTGGAGGTGGCGCTGGAGTCCGGGCGGGACGTGGCGACGCTGATGGTGAAGGACCATGGCATCGGCATCGCGCCCGGGCGGCTGGAGAGCCTCTTCCGCCGCTTCGAGCGCGCCGTGCCGGTGCGGCACTACGGCGGGTTGGGCCTGGGCCTGTACCGGCTGCGCCGCATCGTGGAGGCGCATGGGGGCGGTGTGTCCGTGGACAGCACCCCTGGAGCGGGCGCCACGTTCCGCGTCCGTCTGCCGCGCGAGGGCCCTCCCGCGGTGAGGGACTGACGGCGTCCCTCGGCTGACGCGAGTGAGGACGCCGCTTCTCCGTCATGCCAGAGGATGGCCTCCGCGGGCGGCCGGCCGCGGCCGTTGCCCAGGTGACAGGCTAGGCAGGAGACGGAGTGGACGAGGGGCCCCATTCCGACGCGCTCGCCTGTGCCCCGGACTTCCACGTACCCCCATTACTCGAGGTGAGGACACCCAGGCCGACGGCGTCCGCACCGCAGGCGCGTCGGGACTGATACCGGCGGTCCCAGGCGGGGCACGTCGCTGCCGTGGACTGTCTGCCAGTGTGCGCTGTAGCAGCCCCATGTCCGGCAATGTCTTTCAACTTCGCGGAATCGCTCTAGGTTCGGTGGCCGTTTCCAGGGGACGCCATGGCAGATGTGCTCGTCGTTGATGACAGCAAAGTGATGCGCGACATGGTGGTCGCGTGCCTGCGGCCCTATCCGGGCCTCACCTTCACGCATGCTTCCAGTGGCTTGGAGGCCATCGAGCGGCTGTCGCTCCAGCCGTATGACTTGCTGGTGCTGGACCTGAACATGCCGGACATCGGCGGCATCGAGGTGGTGGAGTTCGTGCGAGGGCAGGACCGGCTGCGCGAGCTGCCCATCATCATCGTCACCACGCGTGGGGACGAGGCCTCGCGGACGCGGGCGTTGGCGGCGGGTGCCAGCCGTTTCATGACAAAGCCCTTCACGCCGGACGCCATCCTGTCGGAGGTGCGTGGGCTGCTGGAGGGGAGGCGCGCTTGAGCGCGTCCGTGGACCTCGCGGACTTCCTTCCCGCCTATCTGGCGGAGGCGGAGGAGTTGCTGGGGGTGGGGCATCGCCAGTTGCTGGCCATGGAGGCCAGCATCCGGCGGGGGCTGCCGCACCCGCGCGCCGTGCGCGAGCTCTTCCGCGCCGTGCACACCATCAAGGGCCTGTCGGCCATGGTGGATGTGGAGCCCATCGTCGACATCGCCCATTGGATGGAGACGTGCCTGCGCCACGCCGACCGGGCGGGGGCCGCCTGCCCGAGGCCAGCGTGGAGCCGCTGATGGAGGGGCTGCGCGAAATCGAGCAGCGCGTCCGCCAACTCGCCGCGGGCAAGCAGGCCGCGCCGGTGCCCCCGGGCCTGCTGTCTCGGCTGGAGGCGCTGGATGCCGAAGGCGCTCCGGGTGGGAGCGCCGCGAAGGCCGCGCCCGCCGCGCTGGCGCTGGAGGAGGCCGTGGCCTCCCGGCTCTCCGCGGCGGAGCGGGAGCAGCTCACCACGGGCGCCACCGATGGCCGCCGCGCGGTGCGGCTGGACTTCATCCCCGGCGCGGACCGCGCCGCCAACGGCATCACCATCAACAGCGTGCGCGAGCGCGTGGCCCCGCTGGGCGAGACGGTGAAGGTGCTGCCCCTGTCGGGGCCCGCCGCGGGCGGTGGGGCGCTCACCTTCGTGCTGCTGCTGCTCACCGAGGCCTCCGACGCCGCGCTGCTGGAGGCCGCGGGGGCCCGCCCGCGTCGGTGCGCCCGCTGGCCGTCGTCGCCCCCGGGCACCCGCCCTGGCGCCCTTGCCTGAGTCGGCGCTGGCGGACGAGGAGCCCGAGGAGGCGCGGCGTGGCGGCGGCTCCCTGCGGGTGGACGTGTCGCGCCTGGACGAGGCGCTGGAGCGGCTGGCGGCGCTCGTGGTCAACCGTTCGCGGCTGACCCGCGCGGTGGCGGCGCTGACGGCGGCCGGCGCGCCCACGCGCGAGCTGCAGGCCATCCTCCAGGAGAACGCACGCCAGCTTCGCGACATGCGCACGGCCATCCTCCGCCTGCGCATGGTGCGGGTGGGGATGTGCTGGAGCGGCTGCCGCTGCTGGTGCGCGGCCTGCGCCGCAGCACGGGCAAGTCGGTGCGGCTGGAGCTGGACGTGGGGGACGCGGAGCTGGACAAGGCCGTGGCGGACCGGCTGCTGCCCGCGCTGGTGCACCTGGTGCGCAACGCGGTGGACCATGCGCTGGAGTCGCCGGAAGCGCGCCGCGCCGCGGGCAAGCCGGAGGAAGGCGTGGTGCGCGTGGCCAGCCATGGCCGGGCGGGTGGGCTGTTGGACCTCACCGTGGCGGATGACGGGCGCGGCGTGGATGCGCGGGCGGTGGCCGCGCGCGCGGGCGTGCCCGTGCCTCCCACGCCGGACGCGCTGCTGGAGGTGCTCTGCCGGCCCGGCTTCTCCACCCGGGATGCCGCCAGCGCGACCAGCGGGCGGGGCATGGGCATGGACATCGTCCAACGCATCATCGTGGACCAGCTGGGTGGCGAGCTGGGGATGGAGACGCGGCCCGGCGCCGGCACCACCTTCCGGCTCCGCGTGCCGCTCACGATTACGCTGCTGGACGCGCTCGTCTTCGAGTGCGCCGGGCTTCGCTACGCCGTGGCGGTGGGCTCCGTGGAGGAGCTCGTCGAGGTGGACGCCGCGCGGCTGGTGTGGCCCGCGGGCGCGGGGGCGTGGCCCTGCTGGAGCGCCGGGGGAACTCGGTGCCGCTGATGGGGCTGGCCCGGCTGCTGGGGCGCGGGGAAGCGGACGGCCGCGGAGGCGCGGTGGCCAAGGCGCTGCTCGTGCGTCAGCGCGGTGAGCTGGTTGCGTTCGGTGTGGAGCGGCTGGTGGGGCAGCAGGAAATCGTCCTGCGTCCGCTGGAGGACCCCTTGGTGCGCGTGCCCGGCGTGGTGGGCGCCACGGACCTGGGGGATGGGCGGCCCACGCTGGTGTTGGACCTGGCCGCGCTCGGGCTGGCGCGAGGTGGCGGCGCGCCGCACCGACGCAGGGCTTCCGTCCGGGAAGAGGGGCGCCTCGCATGAGCGTGCTGCATGTCGTGTTCAAGGTAGACGGAGCCGAGTACGTGCTGCCCGCGGCGGACGTGCTCCAGATGGAGTCCTTCACGGGGGCCACGCCCGTACCGGGCGCCGCGCCGCACGTCGCCGGGTTGGTGCAGGTGCGGGGGCGCGTCATCCCGGTGGTGGATGCCCGCCTGCGCTTTGGCCTGCCGCCGGTGGAGCGCACGCTCGACTCCCGGGTGGTGGTGGCGCAGCTCGGCAGCCGGGTCGTGGGGCTCGTGGTGGACAGCGCCCGCGAGGTGCTGAAGCTGGACCCCCAGCAGCTCAAGCCGCCCCCTCCGCTGGTCGTGGAGGGAGCGCGCGGTTTCGTGAAGGCCGTGGCCCAGGTGGGCCCGCGCCTGGTGATGCTCATCGATTTCCCTCGGGTCATCGGGGAGGAGACGTTGGATGGCGACGGACAGCGGTAACGCAGGGGTGGCGCTGGAAGAGGCCCGTACCCTGGCCGAAGACGCGGCGCGCAGTGTCCAGGAGAGCGTGGGGTTGGTGCAGGCGGTGGAGGGGCTCGCGACGCGGCTGGCGGCCGGCGGCAACGAGCAGGCCGCGGCCTCCGAGCAGGTGCGCGCCGCCATCGAATCGGTGGCCGCGCACGTGGAGGAGACGGGCCAGTCCGTCCATGAGCTGGTGCGCTCGCAGCGCACGGTGAGCGACTCCGCGCGGGCCCAGGTGCAGGAGGCCGAGGCCACCGCGGGCACCCTCCAGGAGGTGAACGCCTCGGTGGCTGGCGTGCGCAAGGACGCCGCGCACCGGCGGCCTCGGCGGACACCACGGCGGGGGCGCTGGAGGAGGTGTCGCGCTCGGTGAAGGGCGTGAGCGCCAACGCGGAGGAGCTGGCCGCCTCCAGCGAGGAGCTGCTGGCCTCCATGACGGAGATGAACGCCACCGTGGCGGACCTGGTGGCGCGCAACCAGGCCAGCGCCGCCGCCACCGAGCAGGTGGCCGCCACCGCCGAGGAGATGGCCAAGGGCATTGTCCGGCTGTCCACGGATTCGCAGGGGTGGGCGAGCGCGTGGCGCAGGTGACGCAGGCGGTGGCGGGAATGGTCCGCTCCCTGGCCGAGGCGTCCCGGGACGCCACGTCCATGGCCTCCAGCGTGGAGGACACGGCGGCCACGGTGGAGGAACTGGCGCGCAGCGTGAAGGGCGTGGCGGAGATCGCCCGGACGCTGGAGACCCACTCCGCCAGCACCGCGTCCTCCGTGGAGGAGGTGGCCGCCAGCGTGGAGGAGGTGGCCGCCACGGCGGAGAAGAACGCGGCGACCGTGGAGGCCAACGCGGCCACCATCGAGCAGCTCGCCCGCTCCGCGCAGACGGTGGCGAAGGCCTCCGAGCAAATCAATTCCCTGGCGGCTGGCAGCGCCACGGCCTCCGCGCAACTGGAGGCGTCCACGCGGCGGGTGGCGCAGATGATGGAGGAGGCGCGCACCACCGCCGAGCGCGTGGGGAGCACCGCGCGGGAGGGTGGCGCCACGGTGGCGCGCTCCATCGCCGGCTTCGGCCGTATCCGCGAGTCCATTGTCGGGTCGGCCGGGGTGATGAAGGAGATGGGGCGGCGCGCCGAGGAGATTGGCGACATCGTGCAGACCATCAACCTCATCGCGGACCGCACGAACCTCTTGTCCCTCAACGCCAGTATCGAGGCGGCGCGCGCCGGTGAGCACGGCCGGGGCTTCGCGGTGGTGGCGGAGGAGATTCGCGCGCTGGCGGACCGCGCGGCGGCGGCCAGCGCGGACGTGGCGAAAATCGTCCGGGGCCTGCAGACGACGGCGCGCGAGGCGGCCACCGCTTCGGGCGAAGGCGTGCGGGCGGCGGACGAGGGCGCGGCGCTGGCAGGGGATGCCGAGCGCGCGCTGTCCACCATCCTCAAGGGGTGGAGGACCTGGGGAGCAACGTGCGCGAGGTGTCGCGCGCCTCCAGCGAGCAGGTGCAGGCCACGCAGGCGCTGGTCCAGGGCACCGCGAAGGTGAGCGAACAGGGACGGGCCATCGCCACCTCCGCGGCGGAGCAGGCGCAGGCCGCCCAGGCGCTGGCGCAGGGCGGCGCGGAGATGCGGCGCATGTCGCGGCAGACGATGCAGGCCACCTCCGAGCAGGCGCGCGCGCTGCGCGACGTGGTGCGCTCCAACGGTCAGCTCGCGGAGGCGGCACAGAAGGTGTCGCGCGCCGTGCAGGAGCAGGCGGTGGCGGCGGCGGACCGGCCAAGGGCACCTCCCAGATGCGTCAGCTCGTCCAGGGCGTGAGCGGGGTGGTGACCACCCAGAGCCGTGACGTGGCGGGGGTGGGCACGTTGGTGCAGGAGGCGGCGGCGTCCACCCAGCGCACCCTGGTGGGGCTGGCCGAGCAGGCCACGGCCGCTCAGGAGGTGACGCGGGCCATGGAGGAGACGCGCAAGCAGGTGGCCCAGTCCGCGCGCGGCATGACGGAGCAGGCCCGCGCCCTCAAGCAGAGTGAAACGGCCAGCCGCCAGGTGGCGAAGCTGGCCGCGTCGGTGACGCGGGCCGCGGAGGAGCAGTCGAAGGCGCTCAGCGGGCTGGTGCGGGAGGCGGACGAGGTGCGGCGCGTGGCGCGGCAGACGTCGCGCGCGCTGGACGAGCAGACGGAGGCGCTCGGTGCGCTCACGGCCTCCGCCAGCCGCCGGCCACGGGCGTGGCCGTGGTGGCACGCGCCAGCGCGGAGGCGACGGCGGTGATGGAGGGCCGGCCAAGAACGTGGAGGAGATTCGCCTCCGGGCGCGGGACATCACCACCGCCACCGCGCAGCAGGCGCGCGCGACGGCCACCACCGCCACGGAGGTGCAGGAGGTGGCGGGCCGGCTGGCCCACCTCACGCGGCTGCAAGGCGCGCAGTCGGAGAGCCTCGCCCGGCTGCGAGGCGCGCTGGGCGGCGCGAAGGACAACCCGGAGGTCGCGGCGGCCTCGCCGCGGGAGCAGCGGGCATGACGGCCGCATCCTCGACGTCGGTGCACCCGTTGACGCTGTCGGCGGAGGACCGCTCCCAGGTGGATGAGGTGGAGCAGCTCGCCCGGCGCGGCGCCGCCAGCCTGGCGCTGCTGGTGGGCGGGCTGGATGCCCAGAGCTGGGCGGTGCGGCGCGCCGTGGTGGGCGCCCTGGCGAAGCTGGGGACGCCCGCGGTGGCGCCGCTGCGCGACGTGCTGGTCCACCGCCGCGACAGTGAGGCGCGACTGTCGGCCGCCGTGGAGGCGTTGGTGGCCTCCACCGGTGATGTCGAGGGCACGCTGGAGGCGCTCGGGGAGGACGCCAACCCCGCCATCGTCTGTGACGTCGCCCAGGTGCTGGGCCGGCGCCGCAGCCGGCGCTCGGTGCCGCTCTTGTCCCGGCTCACGGTGCACCCGGACGACAACGTGGCGGTGGCGGCCATCGAGGCGCTGGGCCGCGTGGGCGGCGGCGCGGCGGTGGATGCGCTGCTGGCGGCGCTGGGCAGCGGGAACTTCTTCCGCATCTTCCCCGCCATCGACGTGCTGGGCCGGTGTGGAGACCCCGTGGTGGTGCCCGCGCTGCTGGGCCTGCTGCCCGACCCCTTCTACACCCTGGAGGCTGCGCGCGCGCTGGGGCGCACCGGTCAGGAGGCCGCGGTGCCCTCGCTGGTGGGGCTGCTGCGCAAGGGCAATGACGCGTCGGTGCGCGCGGCGGCGGTGGCGCTGGTGGACATCCACGAGGCCCAGGTGCAGCGCTTCGGCGGCTCGCGCACCGTGCACACCGCGGTGCGGGGGCCGGAGTCGGCGGTGCTGGGACGGCGGCTGTCGCAGTGTGTCTCGAGCGCGGACACGACGGAGAAGACGGCCCTCGCACGCCTGCTGGGCTGGGTGGGGGGCAGGACGCCGCATTCGGGCTGCTGAAGCTCCTGGACGGGCCGGACCCGTCGGTGGCGCGCGCGGCGGCCGGCGCGCTGTCGGAGCTGGGCGCGGACGCGGACACCCAGATTCTCCAGGCGCTGCGCGAGGGCGACAGCCTCCGGCGCCGCGTGCTGTTACCGCTGGTGGGCCGCAGGTCCGCGGCGGTGCCGGACGTCATGTCGTGCCTGGAGGACCGGGACGCGGCGGTGCGCGCCCTGGCGGCGGACACGTTGTCCCGCATTGGCAGCCCGGCCGCGGTGCCGGCCCTGTTCGAGCGGTTGGTGGACGAGGACCTGCGCGTGGTGCAGGCCGCGGTGGGGGCCATCCAGTCCCTGGGCAGCGACACCACGGAGAAGCTGGCGTTGCAGGCGGCCCGCTCCCCCGACGCGCGCCTGCGCCGCGCGGCGCTGCGTATCATCTCCTACTTCGGCTATTCCAAGGGACTGGAAGTGCTGCTCCAGGCCATGCGGGACCCGGATGAGCGCCTGCGCGACGCGGCCATCTACGGCCTGCCCTTCATCGAGGACCCGCGCGCGGTGGACGCGCTGCTGACGGCCGCCAGCCACGAGTCAGAGCGCACGCGCGCGGCGGCCATGCGCGCGCTGGGGCAGACGGAGAAGGAGGCGCGCATCACCTCCGCGCTGCTGCGTGGTCTCAACGACCGCGACCCCTGGGTGCGCTACTACGCGTGCCAGGCGCTGGGGAAGCTGAACGAGGAAGCCGCCGCGGACGCCATCGTCGCGCTGGCGGACGACGCCGCGGGCGGTGCGCGTGGCGGTGGTGGACGCGCTGGCGCACATGCACACGGAGAGCGCGATGTCGGCGCTCCAGCGCGCGGCGGCCAGCGCGGACGCGGATGTGCGGCGCGCCGCCCTGCTGGGGCTGGGCGTGGGCCGGCGGCCGGACGCGCTGCCCGTGCTGCTGGAGGCGGCGAAGTCGGAGGACGCGGCCACACGGCTCGTCGCGCTGTCCGCGGTGGCCGAATACGAGGCGCCGGAGACGCTGCCCGCGCTGCTGCATGCCGCGGGTGACGGCGACGACAGCGTGCGCAGCGCCGCGGTGGGCTTCATCGCCACGCGCCCCGGTGTCCCGGCCACGCAGGCCCTGGTGTCCCTGCTGGGGGACATGACGCTGCGCGAACGGGTGGTGAGCGCCTTGGCGCTTCCCCTGGAGGGACGGCTGCCGGGGCTGCTGGCCGCGCTGGAGGCGGCGGACGAAGTCACGGCGCCGCTGCTGGTGGCGGCACTGGCCCGGATGCGACGGGCGGACGCGCGCGCCGCGCTGATGCAACTCCTGGTGTCCGCCAGTCCGGCGGGCCGTCGCGCCGCGGTGCCCGCGGTGGCGGCATTGGGGACGTTGGAGGCACGCGAGGCGCTGGAGCGCGCCTCCCATCAGGACGAGGACCCCGAGGTCCGGAGGGCCTGCCGGCTGGTGCTGAGCCGCTGACGCCCCGCCATGTTCTCACTGCCCATGTCTCCCCAGGTGTTCGCCATCCTGGCCGCGCTCATCGAACAGCGCTCCGGGGTGCACTACGCCCCCGAGGACCGGGAGCTGCTCGCCGACAAGGTGGTGCCCCGCGCGCTGGACGCGGGCTTCGACTCGCTGCTCGACTACTACTACTTCCTCCGCTACGACCCGGCGGGCTCCGAGGCGCTGGACGCGCTGGTGGACTCGCTGCTGGTCCACGAGACGTACTTCTTCCGGGAGGCCCTGCCGCTGCGGGTGCTGGCCGAGGACCTGCTGGTGCCCGCCGTGCGCGCCGGACGGCGGCCCCGCGTGTGGAGCGCGGCCTGCTCCACCGGAGAGGAGCCCCTCACGCTGGCGATGATTCTCGCGGAGCTGGGCGTGCTCGACGAGGTGGAGCTGCTGGCCAGTGACTTGAGTGCCCGCGCGCTGGAGCGGGCCCGCACCGGGGAGCACAACCTGCGCTCCCTGCGCGCGCTGCCTCCGGGCGTGGAGGGCCGGTGGCTGGAGACGCGCGAGGGGCGCCCACGCGTCCGGCCGGAGTTGGTGCGCGCGGTGGACTGGCGGCGCGTCAACCTGGTGGATGCCAGCGCGGTGGCGCAGCTGGGCATCTTCGACGCCATCCTCTGCCGCAACGTCCTCATCTACTTCCAGGACGACACCGCGCGCCGCGTGGTGTCGTCCCTGACGCGCGCGCTCGCTCCGGAGGGACACCTGCTGGTGGGGACCTCTGAGTCCCTGATGCGCTTCGGCACCGCGCTCGCCTGCGAGGAGCGGCGCGGCGCCTTCTTCTATACCAAGGCAAGGCCATGACGGCGGTGTCTCCCATTCGCGTGCTGGTGGTGGATGACTCCGCCTTCGCCAGCAAGGTGCTGCGGCAGGTGCTCTCCAGCGCGGAGGGCTTGGAAGTGGTGGGCGTCGCGCGCGACGGCCTGGACGCGCTGGAGAAGGTGGCCGAGCTGTCTCCGGACGTGCTCACGCTGGACCTGGTGATGCCGGGCCTGGACGGGCTGGGCGTGCTGCGCGCGCTCACCTCCAGTGCCGCGGCGCCTCGCGTGGTGGTGGTGAGCAGCGCGGGCGAGGAGAGCGAGCTGGCGGTGGCCGCGCTCCAGGCCGGCGCGGTGGAGTTGGTGAACAAGCCCACCGCGCTCGCCACCGAGCGGCTGTATGAGCTGGGCGGCGAGCTGGTGGCGAAGGTTCGCACGGCCGCGGGCGCGGTGGTTCGCGCGCCGCCGGAGCCGGCACCGTCGCCGGAGGCCTCCTCCTCGCCGGTGGCTCGCGCGCCCGCGAAGAGCCTGGTGGTGGTGGGCACCTCCACCGGCGGGCCGCAGGCGCTCACCCGCCTGCTGTCCGAGCTTCCCGTGGACTTTCCCGCGCCGCTGGCGCTCGCGCTCCACATCCCCACGGGCTACACGGAAGCGGTGGCCCGGCGCCTGAACGCGCACTGCGCGCTGGAGGTGCTGGAGGCGGTGGATGGGCTGGAGCTGCGGCCCGGCCGCGTGGTGCTGGCGCGCTCCGGGCAGCACCTCAAGCTGGAGCGCCATGGACCGGTGACGCTCGCGCGGTTGGATCGGCAGCCGCTGCGCACGCCGCACCACCCCAGCGTGGACGTCCTCTTCGAAAGCGCCGCGCGAAGCTGGGGCCCGGACGTGGTGGGCCTGGTGCTCACCGGCATGGGGGACGACGGCGTCGCGGGCGCCCGGGCCATCCGCGAGGCCGGAGGCACCGTCCTCACGGAGAGCGAGTCCTCCTGTGTGGTGTATGGCATGCCGCGCGCGGTGAAGGAGGCCGGGCTGTCGACCGCCAGCGCTCCGCTGGAGGGAATGTTGGCGTTGCTGCGGCGCCATGTGCGCTGACGTCCACCTGTGTTCGAATCCAGGAGGGGGTGGATGGTAGTGGGGCGCCGACTGGGTCAGGATGGCCGGCATGCTCCGATACGCCGCTGACCGCCGGACGATGCTGTGGTGTCTGGCCATGCCCGTGGTGGCCCTGTCGATGTACGTGGCCCCCGGGTGGATTCCCTATCTCTGCCCACTGGCGTGCTACCTGGCGCTGTCGGCGGGCGTCATCGCGCACAACCACAACCACTGCCCCACCTTCCGCAACCGGAAGCTGAACGAGGCCATGGGCATGTGGCTGTCGCTCTTCTACGGGTACCCCACCTTCGTCTGGATTCCGACGCACAACCTCAACCACCATAAGTTCGTGAACAAGGCGGGCGACGCCACCATCACCTGGCGCTACTCGAAGAAGCACAACTTCCTGGTGGCCTTCCTCTTCCCCTTCGTCTCCACGTACTGGCAGCAGGAGCCGACGAAGGCCTTCATCGACAAGGCGCGCGAGCGCAACCGCCCGCTGTACCGCCAGATTCTCACCCAGTACGCCGTCTGGGGAGGCACGCACGCGGCGCTGCTGGGGCTGGCCATGGCGATGCATGGCGTGGCCGGCGGCGCGCGCATCTGGGCGTTCGCCTTCCTGGTGCCCGCGCTCTTCTCGCTGTGGACCATCATGTTCTTCAACTACATCCAGCACGTCCACACGGACCCCTGGAGCGAGCACGACCACAGCCGCAGCTTCACCGGCCGCCTCATCAACTTCTTCCTCTTCAACAACGGCCTCCACGCCGTGCACCATGAGACGCCGGGCCTGCACTGGAGCCTGCTGCCCCAGGCGCACGCGAAAATCGAGGCCGCCATGGACCCGGCCCTCAAGCCGGTGAGCTTCTTCGGCTGGTGCTTCCGCTCGTACGTGGTGGCACCCTTCCTGCCCCGCTTCGGAACGGCGCAGGTGGGGCGCGCGCCCTATGAGCCGCCCGCGGGTGTCGCGCTGGACGTGCGCTTCGGGGACGACCTGCAGGCCGTCGACTCGGGCGTCAACGTCGCCCGCGTCTGACGCGCCTTCGTGGCGCCGTGGACACCGGCTGCGGCTCCAGTCGGAGGCCGGTGTCCTTTATTCCCCATCTGTCAATGGAATCTGGCCCAGGGGGATTTTCTCTGACTGGCCGTTTCTCATACTTCGAAGTCGCAGGATGAGCGCGGTGGGCGGGCCGGGGGGGGACGAAGACACGGGAGGCTCCGCATGATGACGGCTCCAGGACGCGTGCGTCCTTCACCAGGGCCGGTGGAAGCAGCGCCGCGGGTGCTGTGTGTGGGGGCCACGAGCGAATCCTGGTTGGCGCTGTCACGAGCCCTGCGCCCCTTGCGCTGCGTGGCCTTGCAGGTGCCTTCCCTGGAGTCGGCCTTCCTGGAGGTGCAGCACACGCGGCCTTCCCTGGTGCTGGTCCACTGGCGGCAGTTGGTGGCCGGAGCGGGCATGGGCCTGCGCGCGTTGAAGCTGCGCCTGGGGGGATGGTCCGCCGGTGGTGCTGGTGGCGGAGCCGGAGACGCCCGCCGAGGTGCTCGAGGTGGGCGACGCGGAGGGGGTCGAGGACTGTCTGCTGTCGCCCCTTCGCACGCACGAGCTGCGCGCGCGGTTGGCGATGCTGGCGGGTGGCGGCGTCCCGGCCGCGCCGGTGCGTGCATCCCGTGTGCGTTCGCGCCTGCTGCTGCTGGCCGGCGCCAGTGGCCCCTGGCGTGGAGCGGGCTGGGCGCCCTGCTGGAGGCGTGTGGTCATCGCATCCTCTACAGCGCCACCGTGGGCGGTGGCGCCGCGCGCGTGGCCGAATACGGTGAGCGGCCCGACCTGGTGTTGTCTCGGGAAGGGGCGCCGGTGTGCCCCGGGGCCTGCCCTCTCCACGGCTGCAGCCGCTGCTGGCGGGGGTGCCGTCGCTCACGCTGGACGCGGACGCGCCGGTGCGTCCGGCCTCGTTGCTGCCCCGCATCCACGCGCTGCTGGGACGGGAGGACGGCTCGCTGCGTGTCGAGGCGCGGGTGCGTTTCTGCTGCCCGGTGTCCTTCGGCGAGGCGGGGCCGCGCGGCGCGGAGTGGCGCTCCGGTGTGTCCAGCGCGCTGAGCCCTGGCGGCCTCCTGGTGCGCACGCTGGTGCCGGCGAAGGCGGGGACGGCGGTGGAGTTGCACATCCTGCTGCCCACCCTGGGCGAGCGCCTGGAGACACACGGCGTGGTGGCCTGGGCCCACGCCTACGCGCCTCGCAACGGCGTGTCCCACCCCTACGGCATGGGCGTGCGCTTCCTGGGCATGGGCCCACCGCGCCTCATGCAATTGCGCCAGTTGTGTCAGGGGGAGGTGCGCCCGTGACAGCGCAAGGCGCACCGAGGCGCAAGAAGGTCCTGCTGGTGGATGACTCCGACACCGTCCTGTTGCTCCAGCGGATGCTGCTGGCGGAGCTGGGCCACGACGCCATCGTCGCGCGGGACGGGCTGGAGGCGCTGGCGCGCGCGGAGCAGGAGCGGCCGGACCTCGTCTTCCTCGACGTGCTGATGCCGCACCTGGACGGGCTGGAGACGTGCCGGCTGCTGCGCGACCGGGAGCCGACGCGGCGCACGCCCATCATCCTCTGCAGCGCGCGCGCCGAGGCGCGCAGCGTGCGCGCGTGCTTCAACAGCGGCTGCAACGACTTCGTGGCCAAGCCCTTCGACGGCGCCGCGCTGGTGGCCCTGCTGCGGCGCTACCTGGATTAGTCGCGCGGGCTTCCGGTGGGAGGCTGGGGCGGCCGGGCCGGCATGGAGCGGCGCGGCAGCGTCACGGTGAAGGTGGTGCCTTCCGCCTCATCGGAGCGGACCTCGATGGTGCCGCCGTGCGCCTGGACGATTTCCCGGACGATGAAGAGCCCCAGCCCGTAGCTCATCTTCAGCGTGCGCGAGCTCTGGGGCCCGCCGCGGAAGGGCTCGAAGAGGTGGGGTAGCAGGTTGTCCGGAATGGGGCGGCCGGCGTTGTGGACCTCCAGCACCACCCGGGTGCGGAGCCCGCGCGCCGTCAGCCGCACCGGCGTGTCCGGCGGGCTGTACTTGAGCGCGTTCTCCACCAGGTTGGACGTCACCTGCGCCAGCCGGTCCGGGTCCCACACGCCCTGGGTGTTGCCCTTGGGGTCCACCTCGACGGTGCGCTGGGGAAAGGCCACGCCGAACTCGTGGGCCACCTTGGCCACCAGGTCCTTCAGGTCCACCGGCCGGGGCTCGATGGCCACGCCGCCCATCAGCCGCGTGCGCGTGAAGTCCAGCAGCAGCCGGGTGAGCCGTTCGATGCGCACCGCCGCGGTGGCGATGCGCTGGCTGGTGCGCTGCGCGTCCTCATCGGTGCCGCCCGCGGCGAGCACGCGCGACCAGTTCATGATGGCGCCCAGCGGGCTGCGGATGTCATGGGTGACGATGCCCATGAGCTGCTCCTGGAACTCGGAGTGCCGCCGGGCCTCCTCTTCCGCCCACTTGCGCTGGGTGATGTCGCGGCTGATGCCGAACAGGCCGAACACCTTGCCCTCGGCGTCACGCAGCACGCCCTTGGTGGACAGCCACACGCGCGGCCCGTCCACGCCCGGCTGCGCGTCCTCGTAGGTGACGGTGCGGCCGAAGGCGAACACCTCGCGGTCGTTCGCCGCGTTGGTGCGCGCCACCGCCGGGTCGAACAGCTCGAGGTCCGTGCGCCCCACCACGTCCTCGGCGCGGTAGCCCACGGCCTTCGCGCCCGCCGCGTTCATCATCGTGAAGCGGCCGTCCAGGTCCTTCGTGTAGACAGCGTCCGTGGTGCCTTCGAGGATGGCGCGGAACACCTCGCCGTTGCGGCGCAGCGCCTCGCGCCCCTGGCGCTCCTCGGTGATGTCACGGCAGTGCACCAGCAGGCCGCCCTCCACCGGGCGCACGCGCACGTCGAGGCAGGTCTCCGCTCCCGGCCAGGCGTGCTCGTAGCGGACGGAGGGCTGCTCGGAGACGGGGTGTTCGAAGTGCAGGTGACGGCTCAGCTCCAGCAGCTCCGGGCACACCCGGCGCACGTCGTCCTGCAGTCGCGCCGCGCCGCCGAGCAGCCGGGCCATGTCTGGATTCACGTACGCCAGACACCACCGCGCATCGAGCAGGAAGAAGGCGTCCGGGAGCGCCTCCAGGAGCGTTTGCAGCAGCTCGGGGGAGGGGGCTGCGGCGGAAGGCTCGGCCAGGGGACGCTGGCGCTTCTTGGCGGGGGTGGGGGGCATGCCTCTTCGGTTTCAGCGGTGGGGATGGAACCATACCCCGCTCTCCGCCCCGCGCGATGCCAGGCAGGCATCAGCGCGCTGTGTGTCGCCCCCGTTGCCTGGAAGGGAGGCGACCACCGCCTCCAGGGTGCATCCGTGACAGAGGAATGCGACCCGGGTGGATGCAGCCTGGGTGAAACAAGAATTTCAGGAAGTCACTTTCGAGGGAGGGTGGAGAAAGTCAGGCAAGCGGTGGTTCACGAGGTTCTGTCGGGGTGCTCCGCTTCGTCCTTCTCGAAGAGGCTCTCCAGCTCTTTGCGGGCTTTGTCGGCCAACTCCACGAGCTTTTGCTCGTCGCGGTGGAACCGGGCCGTCTCGCGCAGGAGGCGCTCGTCGTGTTCCATCATCCGTTCCTGGGCGCGCCGGCTCTCCGAATACGTGAGGCCCAGCTCCTGGAGCACCCCGGTGCCCATCTCCAGGCTGTCGAGAAACGTCTCACGCGTCACCCGTTCGATTCCCATGTCCAGCAGCTCATAGGCGTGCACGCGGTTGCGCGCGCGGGCGAACAAGGTGAGGTGGGGGAAGTGTTGCTGCACGGCCCGCGCGGTGCGCAGCGACGCCTCGATGTCGTCGATGGCGAGCACGAACACCTTCGCCTTGTCCGCGCGGGCCGCGCGAAGCAGGTCCAGACGTGAGGCGTCTCCGTAGAAGACCTGGCTGCCGAAGCGCTTCATGAAGTCAATCTGCTCCGGGCTGGCGTCAATCGCGGTGAAGCCGATGCGCTTGGCGCGCAGCAGGCGGCCCACCACCTGCCCCACGCGGCCGAAGCCGGCGATGATGACGGGGTTGTCCTCCGTGGGCGCCACGTCGAACTCGCGCCCCGAGGCCTTCGGCTCGAGGCGCGGGCGCACCCAGCGCTCGTGCGCGGCATACAGCACCGGCGTGGTGGCCATGGACAGGCCCACCACCACCACGAGCAGCTCCGACAGCGAGCGCTCCATGACGTGCTGGGCGGTGGCGAGCGAGAAGAGCACGAAGGCGAACTCACCGCCCTGGGAGATGACGACGGCCAGGTCGAGCGCCGGCTCACGCCGCCCCAGGGTCATCCGCCCCAGCCCGTAGAGCACCGCGCCCTTGAGGGCCACCAGCCCCAGCACCAGTCCGAAGACGAGCAGCGGCTTCTGGAGGATGAGGCTCAGGTTCACGGACATGCCCACGCTGATGAAGAACAGGCCCATCAGCAGGCCCTTGAAGGGCGCCAGGTCCGCCTCCAGCTCGTGGCGATACTCGGAGTCCGCCAGCAGCACGCCCGCGAGGAAGGCCCCCAGCGCCATGGACAGGCCCACCGCGTTGACCAGCGACGCGGTGCCCACCACCAGCAGCAGCGCGGTGGCGGTGAACAGCTCCTGGCTGTGGGTGGCGGCCACGGCGCGGAACACCGGGCGCACCAGGTAGCGGCCGCTCAGCACCACCGCCAGCAGCACGCCCACGTCCTTCAGGAGCAGGAGCCACACCGGGCCGGGAGAGGGCGCGGCGCCGTCACCCAGCAGCGGCAGCAGGGCCAGCAGCGGCACCACGGCCAGGTCCTGGAAGAGGAGGATGCCGAAGGCCAGCTGGCCATACGGCGTGGTGAGCCGGTTGCGCTCGGCCAGCAGTTGCAGCGCGAAGGCGGTGGAGGACAGCGACAGGCCAAAGCCCGTGACGATGGCCGCGCCCCACGTCAGGCCACACAGCAGGCCCATGCTGGCCAGCAGCGCGCCGGTGAGCAGCACCTGCGCGCCGCCCAGGCCGAAGACGGAGCGGCGCAGCGCCCACAGCCGGCTGGGCTGCAGCTCCAGGCCGATGACGAACAGCAGCAGCACCACGCCCAGCTCCGCCACGTGGAAGATGTGCTCCACGTCGCTGATGAGCTTCAGTCCCCAGGGGCCAATGACGGCGCCCGCCGCCGGTAGCCCAGCACGGAGCCCAGTCCGAGCCGCCGCGAGAGAGGAACCGCCAGCACCGCCGCCGCGAGGAACACGAGCGCCTGCTGCAGGAAGGACATGCGGCTTCCTTGCACGGACGTCCGCGTGGCGGCAATTCGGCGCGGGCGCGGGGCCCCGCGGGCTCAGGCGTCCGTGGCCCTGCGTGCAAGCGGCGGGTGTACAGCGTGGGACGCCGAGGCGCCCGCGGAGGGCAGGGTGAAGGTGAACACACTGCCTTCGCCGAGGGTGCTCTCCGCCTGGATGCCACCGCCGTGGGCTTCGACGAGCCCCTTGGCGATGGCCGGCCCAGTCCGGTGCCGCGGCTGGCCGCGTCGCGGGCCTGCCAGTAGCGGTCGAAGATGTGGGGCAGCGCGTCCGGAGCGATGCCGGAGCCGGTGTCGCGCACGTGGACGGCCACCTCACCGCCGCGCGCCTGGGCGCCCAGCATCAGGTCGCCCCCGCGGTGGTGAACTTCACCGCGTTGCCCAGCAGGTTGCCCAGCACCTGGAGCACCCGCACCTTGTCGCAGCGCACGCGCACGTCCGCGGCGGGGAGCTCCACGGACAGGTGCAGGCCCTTGGCCTCCGCCAGCGGACGGATGGAGTCCAGCGCCTCGGTGAGCAGCCCCGCCACGCCGTGCTCGCCCCACTCCAGCGGCAGGCCGCCCGCCTCCAGCCGGCCCCAGTCGAGCAGGTCGGAGATGAGGCGCGACATGCGCTCGGTGGCGTCCTGGATGCGGGTGGCCTGCTTGGCCACGCTTTCGCCGCCCGGCTTCGCCCCCGCGCCGCGCAGCAGCAGCGCCGCGCCCAGCTGCACCACGCCCAGCGGGTTCTTCAAGTCGTGCGACACCACGGCCAGCAAGTCCTCACGGGCTCGCGCCGCGCGCCGGGACTCACCCACCAGCCGCGCGTTGTCGATGGCGAGGCTGGCGCGCAGGCACAGGTCCTCCGCCAGCGCCAGGTCGTCCGGGCCGTAGCGCCGCCCGGAGCCCGAGGACACGAAGGTGACGGCGCCCAGCGTGTGGCCGCGCGCGCGCAGGGGCACAATCATGTACGAGCGCGCCTGGAGCAGCCGCAGCAGCGCGGGGTGCGCGGGCTCCGCCGCGGCGGCGCGCAGCAGGGAATCCGTCACCGCCGGCACCAGCTCCGGCTCTCCGGTGCGCAGCACGCGCAAGAGGCCCACGGCGGCGTCGTCCCGCAGCTCGGTGCGGGTGGGCAGCGCGCCCGAGCGCTCCTGCTGCGTCGGGTCCAGGCAGGCCGCCGCCACGCGCGTCACCCAGGGGCCCTGCTCCAGCGCGTCCACCAGGCACCAGTCCGCCGGTCGGGCACCGCCGGTGCGCCAGCAGCGTGTACATGCCCTGCGGGTCCGGCGGGTGGGTGAAGAGCGTCGTCATCGCCTGGTAGAGGAAGGAGCGGCGGCGCTCGGCCTGCTCCACCTCCGCCCGCGCGGCCAGCTCCAGCTCCATGGCGCGGGAGAACACGGCCTCCGCGTCGGTGAGGGGGCGCGCCGTCACCAGCACGCAGCCGGCCCCCATCCTCCGAGGGCAGCGGACTGAGCATCAGCGCGTGACGCCGGGGGCCCGTCTGCGTGGCCCAGGGCGCTTCCAGCTCGCAGGTGTCCTGGATGCGCATCACCCGCGCGCGCGCCGTCTCCAGCCGCGCCAGCTCCTCGGGCGGGAAGCCCAGCTCCCCCAGTGTCTGCCCTCCAGCTCCTCGGGGAGCCGGCCCACCGTCCTCGCGCCCGCCTGGCTGCACACCAGGACCCGCCCCGTATCATCCAGGACGTAGGACGGGTCGGGGAGCGCGGCGAAGACAGTGGCGAGGGATGCGGGGAGTCGAGCTGCCATGAATGGGGACTGGCTGGAAGGGGCCCCCATCATGACACCGCACGGGCGCCGGACCATCCCGGCACCGGGAGAATCCTGTGGATGTTTTAAAATCCAATGTTCTGGCGCGTGTAACTCAGGCTCCCCCGTTACCCCGGAAAGCCGAGGTGAGCCGGCTCGCCAGGTCGGGCAGGGCGACGACTTCGTGGGCCAGGTTGGCGCCCACCACCACGCCGGGCATGCCGTAGACGACGGAGGACTGCTCGTCCTGGGCCAGGATGCGGCCTCCGGCGCCGTGGAGTTCGCGTACGCCCTCCAGTCCGTCCTGGCCCATGCCGGTGAGGATGACGGCGAGCGACGCGGGCCCGTAGGCGCGGGACACCGAGCGGAACATCCACGTCGCGGACGGCCGGAAGCCATTCACCGGCGCGGCCCGGGAGACCTCCGCCCGGCCCTCGCCTTGCACGCCGAGGTGGCGATCATCCGGCGCCAGATACACATGCCCGGGGAGCAGGGGCTCGCCATCCTCCGCCACCTTCACGGGCAAGGGCCCCGCGGTGCGCAGCCACTGCGCCAGGCCCTCGCTGAAGCCAATGGCGATGTGCTGCACCACCAGCAGGGGGACGGGGAAGCTGGCGGGCAGCTCGGACAGGAGGCGGAAGAGCGCCGCCGGACCACCCGTGGAGGCGGCCAGGGCCACCACACCGGGGCGCGTGGGCGACACGGGCGGCGCGGTCGGGGTGGGCACGGGCGCGGGGGCGCGGCGCGGTCCGGCCAGCGGCGCACCACCTTCACCTCGGCCATGGCCTTGAGGGTGTCGCGCAGGCGGCGGCTCTCCGCGTCGAAGTCCGGGGACTCCGGGCCCAGGGGCTTCTGGAGCACCGCGAGCGCGCCGGCGCGCAGCGCGGCCATGGACGTCTGGATGTCGCGCTCCACCAGGGTGGACACCACCACCACCGGCGTGGGCACCTCCGTCATGATGCGGCGGGTGGCCTCCAGGCCGTCCATCCGCGGCATCTGGATGTCCATGGTCACCAGGCTGGGCCGCAGGCGCTGGGCCAGCTCCACCGCTTCCACGCCGTCCCTGGCCTCGCCCACCACCGTCAGGGCGGGGTCGGCGCGGACGATTTCCACCAGCAGGCGTCGGGCGGTGGGCGAGTCCTCGGCCACCAGGATGCGCAACGGGTCGTTCTTCATAGCAGTCGTCTCAGCGTCTCCAGCAGGCTCGTCGGGTCGAACGCACTCTTCACCAGATAGGCACTCGCGCCGGCTTGCAGGCCGCGCGCCTTGTCCTCTGGCTTGCCACGGGCGGTGACGAGCACCACCGGCAACCGGGAGAAGCGCGGCGAGGCCCGCACCGCCTCGGTGAGGGCGAAGCCGTCCATGCGCGGCATCTCCACGTCCAGCACCAGCGCGTCCGCGCCGCCCGACTGGAGCCGCTCCCAGGCGTCCGCGCCGTCCACGCAGGCCACCACTTCATAGCCCGCGCTCTCCAGGATGCTCTGCTCCAGCGCGCGCGTGGTGGGCGAGTCGTCCGCCAGCACCACCCGCCGCCGCGTCCGCTGGGCGGCGGGGGCGGGGAAGAGCGAAGCCGCCGGGCGACCACCCGCCGCGCGGACCAGGGATACAGGGCTGAGCAGAAGCGACAGCCGTCCGTCCGGCAGCACCGCCGCCGCGGACACGTGCCGGGCCCGGCGCACGCGGTGGCCCAGGGAACGCACCAGCGCCTCCTGTTCGGCGAGCACTTCATCCACCACCACCACGGCGCGCGCGCTGCCCGCGGCCAGCACCACCGCGCCCCGCCGCGCGCGAGGCGGGCCGGGCGGCAGCCCCAGCACCTCCGCCAGCGAGGCCAACGGCACCAGCGCGTCACCGGAGGCCCACGCGGGGCGGCCCTCCACGTCGCGCACTTCGTCGGGCGCCGGCGCACCAGCCGCGCCACGCTCTCACTGGCCAGCGCCAGCGTCTGCCCGCCCGCCGATACCAGCAGCACCCGCAGCGTGCTCAGCGTGAGGGGGACGTCCAGGATGAAGCGGGTGCCCTCGCCCGGTCGGGTCGTCACCTCCACGCTGCCGCGCAGCCCCTCCACGTGCATGCGCACCACGTCCAGGCCCACGCCACGGCCAGCCACCTGGGTCACCTTCGTCGCGGTGGACAGGCCGGCCAGGAACACCAGCCGCGCGGCCTCCTCGTCACTGTCAGGCACCCGCAGGCCCCGGGCGCGCGCCTGCTCCCGCAGCGCCCCCAGGTCCAGGCCGCGCCCGTCGTCATCCACCGTCACCTCGACGCGGCTGCCCTTGAGGCGCGCGGTGAGGAGGAGGCGTCCCTCGGCGGGCTTGTCCAGTCGCTGGCGTTCCTCGGGGCGCTCCAGGCCGTGGGCCACGGCGTTGCGCACCAGGTGCAGCAGCGGCTCGCGCAGCCCTGCAGCAGCGAGCGGTCCAGCTCCAACGCGCCGCCATGAATCTCCAGCCGCACCTGTCGGCCCAGGCTGCGCGCCACGTCGCGCGCGGCGCGCTCCAGGCCCTCGCAGCCTTCCTCGAAGGACAGGGTGCGCGCGCGGCGGACCTCGTCGTCCAGGCCCGTGGCCACGCCGCCCAGCGTCCGGCGGTCCGCCGCCAGCTCCAGCGTCACCCGCGCCAGCTCCGTCTCCGCGCGCAGCAGCGCCTGTTCGCCGGGCGTGCCGAGCACCGCCTCGCGGGCCTGCGCCAGCGCCTCGCGCACCGACTCCAGCGCGTCCGCGCGGCCTTCCAGCCGGAGCGTCGCCACGCGCAGCTCACCGCTGCGTGCCAGCAGCGCGTCCAGCTTCTGCGCGGAGACGCGCACGGGCAGCGCTTCGGCTCCGGCGGACGCGCCGCCGCTTGGATGTGGCTCCACGCTGGCCGGGGCGGGCACCGCGTCCGTCAGCATGGGCGGAGGCGGCGGTGGCGGCTCGGCGCGCGTGGGGGCGGGCGCGCCGGCCCGGCGTCCGACGGCGCGCTCCAACTGGGGCAGCAGCTTCTCCAGGGGCGAGCCCGCCAGGTCCTCCCGCGCGGCCGGCGCCGGCCCGCGTCGTCGAGCGCGTCCACGGTGGTGAAGCACAGCTCGTACACGTCGGGCGTGCCGGCGCCCGCGTCCCGCACCTGCTCCAGCAGCTCCTCCATGCGGTGGCAGGCCGTCTCCACCCGCGTGGCGCTGGCCGCGCGCGCCGCGCCCTTCACGCTGTGCAGCGTGCGCAGCAGGGACGCCACGCGCTCCGCCATGCGCGCGGGCACGGTCTCTCGTTCCAGGGCCAGCAGCTCGCGGTTGAGCGAGACGACGTGGCCCTCGAGCTCCTCGAGGAACGTGGCCAGCAGCGCTTGGGCCAACCGGTCGCGGTCCATCAGCGCCCGTACTCTCCGAGCAGCCCCTTGAGCTTCTGGCCCATGCCGTTGAGGTCCTGCATGGCGCGCTCGGTCTGCCGCGACGAGATGAGGGCCTGCTGCGTGGCCTGATTCACGTCATGCATGGCCTGACGAATCTGGCCGATGCCGGTGGCCTGCTGGTTGGCGGAGGCGGCAATCTGCGCCGCCGTCAGCGAGGCCTGGGCCAGCAGGTCCGACAGCGTCTGGATGTTGGCGCCCGCCTCGGACACCACGCGGGTGGCGGTGGCCACGCTCTTGGTGCCTTCCTCGGTGGTCATCACCGCGCCGTGGGTGGCCTTCTGGATTTGCCCCAGAATCTGGCGCACCTGGCCGGTGGCCTTCTTGGACTGGTCCGCCAGGGCCTTCACCTCGGAGGCCACCACCGCGAAGCCGCGGCCGTGCTCGCCGGCGCGGCTGGCTTCGATGGAGGCATTGAGCGCCAGCATGTGCGTCTGCTCGGAGATGTCGTTGACGGTGGTGATGATGTCGCCAATGGCCTGGGCCTGCTCGGCCAGGGCGAGGATGCGCGAGGCGATGGACTCCACCTGTTCACGCACCGCGCCCATGGCGCCCACGGCCTCCTCCACGGCGCGGCGGCCGCTGCGGCCCACGTCCTCTGCGTGGCGGGCGGAGTCGCTCACCGCGCGGGCGCGGCCCGCGGCCTCCTCGGACGTCTTGGTGATTTCCTCGATGGTGCTCACCGTCTCCGTCACCGCGCTGCCCTGCTCCTGGGCGCCGGCCACCTGCTCGGTGGTGCTGGAGAGGATTTCCGCGCTGGCGCCGGCGAGCTGGTTGACGAACTCCGCCACGGTGCGGAGCGTGTGCTCGCGCTGCTCGGACTCCTTCTCCAACTGGACCTCGTTCTGCTGGCGCTTCTCCGCCATGTCGTTGAACGCGCGCGCCAGTTGGGCCGTCTCGTCCTGGCCCTTCACGTCGATGCGGTGCTCCAGCTTCCCGCGCCCCAGTTGCTCGGCGCCCACCATGAGCGCGCGCAGCGGCGTGGTGATGCCGCGGGTGATGATGTAGCTGCCTCCGCCGACGATGAGCACGCCCAGCAGCGTGCCGATGCCCAGCACCCAGAGGATGCGCTGGGCCATGTCCCGGGCGGCGGCGGCGTGCTCGTCCCAGCGCTCCTGCTCCGCCACCAGCATCTCGTCGATGACCTGCTTGACCTGGAGCATGACCTCCCGGCCCTGGCCGGCCTGGACGAACTTCGCTCCGGCTTCCAGGCCCTCCTGGCTGCGCAGGCGGATGCCGTCCTCCAGTCGGTTCACCCGCTGGGTGACGATGGGCTCCAGCCGGTTCAGGCGCGCCCGCTGGTGGGGGTGGTTCGCCATGGTGTCGCGCAGGCGGGACAGGTCATTCTGGAGCGCCACCGTCGCTTCCCGATAGGGCACCAGGTAGGACTCATCCCCCGTGAGGATGAAGCCGCGCTGGCCGGACTCGGCGTCCATCAGCAGCGCGCGGACCTCGCGGATGATGCGGAAGTTCTCATGGGCTGTCAGCAGGCCCGCCGTGCTCGTCGTGAGCTGATTGGCGCCCTGGAAGGACACACCCGCCACGATGAGCAACATCAGTAGCGACAGTCCGAATCCGAGTGCGATGCGGTTCCCGATGCTCATACTGCTCCTTCGCCGGACATATCGAACATGAGGCGACTGTCACCCAGGAGCGCCTCTCCCTCCAGTACCAGGGTGCCTTCCCTGTCGGCAGCGGACACGAGGTGTCCGGCGGCGTCGTTCAGGGAGGTGGGCGGCGCCAGCAGCTCACTGCCCGCCAGCACGGTGACTTCCTCCACTTCCTCGGTGCGTACGCCCAGCTCCGCCCGTCCCACGCCCACCACGAGCAGCGGGCCCGCGGCGTCCGAAGGCGCGCGTCCGAAGAGCGGCGCCAGCTCCACCACGGGAAGCACCTCGCCATGCATCAGGGTGAGGCCGCGCAGCGCGGGGGCGCGCCCGGCAGTGTCACCAGCTCCGGCGCGCGCACCACCTCCAGCACGAAGCGGGACTCCAGGGCATAGCGCTGGCCAGCGGCCTTGAAGCGGACCACCTCGCGCAAGGTGCCAGGGTCGACCTGGGGACGGGGCTCGCGCGAGAGTGCCCGGGCGCGGGCCTCCAGCAGCGCCGTGGCCTCCTCGGGCGACAAGGCGCCCTGTTCCTGCTCCAGGTTGGCCAGCCGCGCCAGCCGCGCGCGTGTGGCTTCCCAGTCGATTCCGCCGGAACCCGGCATCAGCTCAGCTCCTCACCGGCAGCCTGGGCTGCCTCCATGCGTGACCGCTCTCCACGCGCCACCTCGGCCAGCCTGCTGGCGCTCTCGCCGTCCGCGTGGGGCACGGGCGCGTCCGGAGGCAGGGCGTTGCACAGTTGCTCCGCCTCGCGCCAGGCCTTCAGGGCACCGGACGCGTCGCCGTGCCTGCGTAGCACGCGCCCGAGGATGAGCCACGCCACGATGAGTGTGGGCTCCAGGTACAGCGCCTGCCGGACAGCGCGCTCCGCGTCCGCCGCGCGCCCCTGGCCCAGCAGCAGCAGGGACTCCAGGTAGCGCAGCCCCGCCACCAAGGGATGCCGGGCGGCTGCTTCGGTGCAGGCGTAGACGGCGGCGGCGGCGTCCAGGTTCGCCAGCGCGCGCACCGCCATGGCGGCGGTGTCCGCGTCTGAGTCCAAGGCCCCTAGGTGCTGGGCCGCTTCGCGCCAGTGGCCCCGCGCCAGGGCCTGCCGTGCCGCGTGCATGGCCGCCGCGCTGGGGGCGTGCGTCGGTGTCTCGGCCCCGGGGAGGGTGACGGGCCGCGAGGCGGGGGCACCGGTGCCCGCTGTGTTCCCGAGGACGGTCCCCGCGCCGGCCTGGGGCTGGCCCGCCACGCGCGTTCCTTCCGCCTGGGAGGAGGTCCCGCCCGCTCCGGGGGACTCCAGGCGGGGGCCGTCGTTCTGGCCGCGGATCCGCCTGGACGGCTCGGAGCGGATGCACCCGGGAGCGCGGTCCCCCCGTGGAGGATTCGGAGCCGGAGGGCAGGCCCGTCGTGGTGGTGCCCAGGGACGCGGTTCCGGGGACGCCGGTGGAGGACGGGCTCCAGGCGGCCGGGATGGGCAGGGAGAGGGTGGCTCCGGGCAGGGGCCGGCGGTACAGCACGCCCCATTCGGTGAGGATGGACTCCAGCGGCGCCAGCCCGCCGAGCGGCGGGTCCGACGGGCCGGTGAAGAGGTAGCCGCCCTCATCCAGCGCGTCATGGAGCCGGCGCGCGACGGCTTCGATGGTGGGCCGGTTGAAGTAGATGAGGACGTTGCGGCAGAAGATGACGTCCAGCTTCCAGATGCCGCTATCCGCCGACGGCCAGGTGTCGAGCGCGAGGTTGAGGTAGCTGAAGCGCACGTGCTTCCGCACCTCGGGTGACAGCACGTACCGGCGTCCCTCGGCGCGCAGGTGGGCGCGCATCCGGTCCGCCCAGCCGCCGCGGAGGGACCAGTCGCCGTAGTGGGCCTGCCGGGCCCGGCCGAGCGCGCCGCGCGACACGTCCGTGGCGTACACGGTCATGTGCTCGTCCCAGCCTTCGCCCAGCAGCAGCGCGGCGATGGAGTAGGGCTCCTCGCCGGACGAACACGCGGCGCTCCACATCCGCGCGGTGTGGTTCGGGCCATGGCGCTCGCGCAGCTCCGGGAGCACGACGCTCCGCACGTGTTCGAAGTGCTCAGGCGTGCGGAAGAAATACGTCTCCCCGACGGTGAGCTCGATGAGCAGGTCATCCAGCGCGGAGGGTTCTTCCGCGAGCCGCACGCGGTAGGCGTCGAAGTCCTTCAGCCCGGCCCGCTCCATGGCGCGGGCGATGCCTTCCTCGGCGGATGCGGGGCAACTGGGCGGCACCAGCCCGGCGCGCTCTTCCACGAGCGCGAGCACGGCCGCATAACCCGGGTGGCTCCAGGGGCCCCAATTCACGCGGGCTCCGGCTCCTGCGGCGCGGCCAGGGCGGCCTCCAGCTCCAGGGCCTCGGCCTCGGACAGGAAGGTGCGCAGGTCATGGACCAGGACGAGCCCGTCCTTCAGCTTCACGGCGCCCGCCACATAGCCCACGCCCGGAAGCTGGCGCGGCGTGGCGTCCCACTCATCCGGTGTGAGGACGCGCAGGCCCTCGGCCCGGTCCACGCGCAGCACGACGCGGCGGTCGCCCGCGGAGGCCACGATGAAGTGGTCCATGGGGGACAGCGGGCGGGGCGGGTGGCGGAAGCGCAGGCGCAGGTCCAGCACCGGCAACAGCTCTCCCCGAAGGTCCAGCAGGCCCTCCACCACGGCGGGCGCGCGCGGGAGCGGCGTCAGGCGCGCCGCGCGTACCAGCTCGCGCACATCGGGGGCGGGCAGTCCGTAGCGCTGGCCGTTCAGGGTGAACAGCAGCACCTCCGTGGGTGCGGGGGTCATGTCCTGGGACATAAGACGTGGACGTGGCCACTGTCGAACATTGATGTCGGCCCGTGGTCGTGGTGTCCACCAGTCCTCAGTGGGGACAGGGGGATGGGCCCATGGTTCGGGGGGAACACGACAAGTGTCCGTTGTGCCCCTGCCTGGACGGAGGCCCCCGCGTGCGGGTGAGGCTGGGAGAACGGCCGCTCTCTCTCCCTGGAGACGAGCGGCGGCTTCGCGCCCGCGTCCGTCGACTTGCGCTCCCCAGTCCGTGCCGGAAGACGTCGGCCACGGCCGCCCACGGGCGGGTGCCCTGGGCGGCATTGGCCCGTGAGCTGCGTCGCCCCGAAGGGCGATGTCATTGACGGGCGCTGCTCCAATCAAGCCACGCCACCGCCCGTTCCGTTCACAGGCTGACGGCGACTTGCCGTATGGGGTTTGGCACGTGTTGTCCCGGTCTCGCGTTCTCCACTTAATGTTCGCCATCGCCACTGCAACCAAGGCAATGGCTCTCACGCGTCGGCTGCCAGCGAAGAAAGACATCCCTCGCGCGTTCATGTCAGCCCTTGCAGCGGCGCTTCGCGGAGGCGAGGGGGGCAGGCACCATGGTGTTGGTAGACGTGCTGGAGGAGCACCTCGACGAGGCCGAGTTCCGGTGGCTGCAGTGGGAGAAGGCGCTGGGGGCGCCAGACTTTTCACTGATGGAGGTTGTGAGGTTGGAGGAACTCCTCCTCGCGCACCTGGACGGGCTGGTGGTGGGTGCATCCACCTCGGTTGAATCCGTGCTGCGCCCCGCCTTCGCGACAGAGGACGCCTTCCGCATCTGCGCGGCGGCCTTCTCGCTGCTGGCCCTCGGCGAGGTGGACGAAGTCCTGCTGCGACTCCGCGAGGCCGAGCCCGAAGCGCGTGCCGCCATTCGACGGGCACTGGAGCTCAGCGAGGCTCCAGGGCTGGGCGCACGCCTGCTCGACGTGTTGAGGCGGGAGGACACCGCGCCGCAGGCCGAGGTGCTGGAGGCGCTGGCGTTTCGCCAGGAGGCACCTCCGGAGGTGTTGGCGCACTTCTTCACCCATGGCGAGCAGCGGGCGCGGGTTGCGGCCCTGCGTGCGGCCCTGCCCTTGCCGGAAGACGCTGCGCGAGGGCTGCTTCCCAGCCTGCTGGACTCTGCCCACCCCAGCGTTCGCGCGGCGGCGATGGAGGCGGGACTTGCGTCTGGCGTGAGGTCAGCCTGGGAGACGTGCCGCACCGCCGTGCACGCCCGCGATGCACACAGCCTCGAGGCCATGGTGCTGCTCGCCATGGGCGGCAGTGAGACGGACATCTCCTTGCTACTGGGGCTGCTGGATGCGGAGCAACTCCGGCCCCATGCGCTCTGGGCCCTGGGCTTCAGCGGCCGGGTGGCGGCCATGGAGGCGTGCGTCGCGTACCTGGAGGTGCCCGTGGTGGCACAACTGGCCGGGGAGGCCTTCTCGGCCATGACAGGCCTTCGGCTGGAGGCGCCCTACGCCCTGCTCCCTGGCGAAAGGCCCGAGGGTGCTCCTCCGCCGCCGGAGTTGCAGGAGGACCTGGACGCGGACCTGGTGCCCAGGCCCGAGGACGACTTGCCTTGGCCGAATGTGGCCGCCGTTCGGGGCTGGTGGGACGCGGAGAAGAAGCGCTTCGCGAAGGGGACGAGGTACCTTCTCGGCCGCCCCTTCAATGGCAGCGTCCTGGTGGAGGCGCTGGAAACCAGCCCCATGCGGCGCCGCCATGTCCTCGCCCGCGAGCTGGCGCTGCGGAGTCAAGGCACGTTGATGGTGCGCACTCGGGCCTTCACGCACGTCCAGCGCGCGGAGCAGGCCAAGGCCCGGGCAGCCAGCGCCCGAATCCACACGCGGTCCTTCGACAGCGGCCTGCGCTGAGGGCAGGCCCTAAGCCGCGCTCCTTCACTCGGCACGCCTCGTCACCAACCATGTGGGTACTTCAAAACCAGACACCCTATGCGGCGGAGCGGACGTGGATCCGTGACAAGGACGGCCACCACCACTGGGTCATCGCGCTCAAGGCGACCTTCGACGTCGACGACGCGGGCCACCTCCGCCCAGCCGACGCGCAGGAGCCTCCACTGCGGGAGCCCGTCTACTGGGGGGAGCCTGGGCGCTCCAGTCTGCGCTACGAGGCCGAACTCGTCGCCCCCAAGCTGAACACCGACGTCCTCATCAACGCTTGTGCCCATGCGCCCGGTGGGCGGCCCGCGCCCAGCGTCGAGGTGGCCGTCCGCATCCACGATGTGGACAAGATGCTCGTGGTGCACGGAGAGCGCTTCCATACGCGCGGCCTTGCGGGCGTGAGGCCATCGTCTCCCAAGCCCTTCGTCACCCAGCCCATTCTCTACGAGTGGGCCTGGGGAGGCACCGACACGCGCGACGCGGACACGCGCAAGCACGTCAGTGACTCGCGCAACCCCGTGGGCCGCGGGGTGGCCAGCCGGGAGGCGCATCTGGTGGACCAGCCCGCCCACCGCATCGAATACCTGCGGGGCAACCCAGCGAAGCCGGGGCCGGCTGGCTTTGGCCCCATCGCCAGCTATTGGTCGCCGCGGCTCGAACTGGCAGGCACCTTCGACGAGGCCTGGCGGAAGACGCGATACCCGCTGCTGCCGCGAGACTTCGACGAGCGCTTTGCTCTCTGCGCGCCTGCTGACCAGCGGCCTTCACGCCGCCTCGTGGGCGGAGAGAAGGTGGCCCTGGTGCACCTCACGCCGAAGGGCACGCTCCACTTCACGCTGCCGCGCCTGCGCTTCGGCTTCACCACCTGGTTCGGCGCCGTCCGGCGCTTCCATGAGGCCACCCTGGGCACCGTCGTCATTGAGCCCGAGGTGATGAAGGTGCGCATGGTTTTCCAGACGAGCTTGAGAGTCGGTCCCCAGGACACCGAGCGCCTCGACTTCACAGCCATTACCGAGAGGACGGACTGACATGGGCGTCGACGCGGTACTCGTGGCATCGGGAGCGCGTGCCCCGGTGGGGACGACGGCGGAGAGCGTCGCGGCGGCGGTGCGTGCGGGCATCAGCCGCGTGCGGCGCGTCCAGGTGCCGGAGCTGGGGCGTCAGGCCGATTCCTTCATCGCGAGGGACGGGCTGTTGGACGCGCAGGAGTGGAGCGGTGCGGCGCGCATGGCCGCACTGGGGGCCATGGCGTTGGAGGAAGTCCTCGCCGGCTGGCACCCGCCATCCCCCGGAGGATGTTGACGTGCCGGTGCTGGTGGGACTTCCCGAGGAGCGCCCGGGCTGGAAGGCCGCGGATGCCGCGCGAGTCGTCGCCGCGCTCGCGGCTCTCGGGAGCGCGCGCCTGCGCCTGCGGGTGGAGCCTCGGCTGACGGGCCACGCCTCGGCGCTGGAGGGACTCCGAGACGCCGCGACACGGGTGGGTCGCGCCGCCCGCTGTCCGCTGGTGATTGTCGGGGGCGTCGACAGCTACCACGACGTCCAAACGTTGGCCTGGTTGCGCGAGCGGAACCAGTGGCTGGAAGAAGGGGCGCGCACGGGCTTCGCCCCCGGCGAGGCCGCGGCCTTCGTCGCGGTGATGGCCGCTCCGGATGCGCGTCGGTGGAGGCTCGCGCCTCACGCCACGGTGCGCGCCGCCGCCACGGCCCGTGAGACGAAGCTCATTCACACGGATGACCTCAACCTGGGCGAGGGACTGACGGCCGCCGTAGGGGAGGCGCTCGTGCCGCTGGAGGACACGCGCGAGGTGGTGGCGTGCGTCCACAGCGACCTCAACGGCGAGCGTTACCGCTCCGAGGAGTGGGGCTTCGTCGCCCTGCGGCTGGGGGCCGCGTTCCGCGACGCCTCTGTCATTCACACGCCTGTGAGCAGTTGCGGCGAGGTGGGCGCCGCCACGGGGGCGTTGAACCTCGTCCTCTGCGCGCAGTCCTGGCGGCGTCGGTATGCGAGCGGCTCCCGCGCGCTACTCTGGGGCAGTTCGGAAGCCGGGTTGCGCGCCGCCGCACTGCTGGAAGAGCCACTGTCCGGAAGTGAAGGAGGAGTGAAGCCATGGCCAAGGTAACCGTCAACTTCCCGAGGACGCCCGTCACCCAAGGCAGCGCGGGCGTCGCCGCGGCCACGCTGCCCAACGTCTGCAAGATGCCCGGCCCGCCGACGCCCTTCGTGCCCACGCCCCTGCCCAACATCGGCAACAGCGGCGATTCGCCCGAAGGGTACTCGAAGACAGTCACCATCAACGGGCACTCCGTCGCCATCGCCGGCGCCAGCTTCGGCAGCAAGGGGGACCTGGCCAGCAAGGGGACGGGAGGTGGCCTCGTCTCCAGCAACACCCACGGCCCGACGAAGTTCATCGGCCCTGGCTCGATGAACGTCAAAATCGAGGGGAGGAATGTGCAGTTGTTGGGCGACCCCATGCTCAACAACTGCGGCCCGTCCGGCAGCCCCGCGAATGCCGCCACCATGACGGGCATCATCCAGGCCTCCGGCGTCATGACCGTCATCTACGGCGATGACATTTCGTGCTCGCTCTGCGGGAAGACGCACCCGCTGGAGGCGGGAGAAGAGACGCAGACGGCGATTGCGGCGCTGTTTGAACGGCTCCAGGCAGCGCTCGATGCACAGAAGCAGCAAATTCTTGAGTACGCCAAATTGGAAAAGGAGGAGAGAGCCAAGGCTATTCGGCTCAAACAACTGGAGAAGAAGAACACCGCTGAGAACAGAAGAAGCGGGAGAGGGCCCAACCCTTCCGAGAGAGCAGAACTGGCTAGGTTGCCAGACGAACTCGCCTCCTTGAGGGCTCGGATTGCCACCCTCGAAGACTACTTCCAAACCAGCGCGGTGCTTCGACATGGTCGCAATAGTGGCTCTTATACCAAGGGCTACATGATTGGCGTCATGGTGTGCATATGCCAGAAAGGAAAGAAGCTTGCAGCCAGTTCTGGCCATGCGCCTCCCGGATTCATCAAAGCCGTGGAGTCGGTCGGTTTCCAGTGCGCAAGCCCGCCCGTGGACTCCGGTGCCCAACAGGAAGTTTGGGACTGTGCCGCTAAACAAATCGTGGAAAGGTGTGAGCACCACAGGCCTGCTCAACTTATCGAGCGGCTGTTCTACCCGACGGTTGAGGGATTCAAACCCGACCGAGGGCCCAGAGTAAAATTTCGGGTCCGCATGGACGACATCGATACGGAGCAACTCTCCGAGTCAGAAGAGCGCGAGCAAACATTCGAAAATGGCGAGAACGTCCCATCGTGTTCAAGCTGCCAGGAGAACCTCCCTGCCATGTATTGCAAGAAGGAGTGTTCGTGACTCAGGACGCCACAATGAAAGCATTCGTCGAGTTCGTCGAGAAATACCGTCCAGGCTTCTCTCAGGGGATTGTCTCGGCGGATGAGACCGAGATTGAAGTGCTGGAGGACTATGCGGGCCCCTTACCAGGCATCTACCGTCGCTTCCTGGAGACAATGGGAGAGAACATGGGCGGGCTGGAGCTTGCGGAGGCATCCTTTTCAATTGCAGGAACCCTCAGTGTCTACATCGCAAAGGCCTGGCTTCAACGCGGACGGTACATTCCAGTGGCTGGAGACAATGGACCTTCCAGCTTTGATTGGTTTCTAGACCGGTCTCATCCGCACGGAGCCGATGACTGCTTGGTCGTCCGAAGGGCCTTGGAGAAGAACTATCCCCCCGAGGCCAGTTCTCTCCAGTACGTAGGGCTGGAGGAATTCCTCTACTGCGAGGCCTTCAAGGAGCTTCGCCTGCCGCAACTGCCATTCCGGCGGAAGTTCTCGTCACCGGATGATGCAGATGCCGCAGTTCGCTATCGTTCGGACGTGGTGACTGCGCTGGCCGAGGAGAAGGGCTTCAAGCGCATCCCGCCTGCTGAACACTGCGCGCTGTACGAGAGGGGAGACGCCGCGCTGCTGCTCTACCGGCACCCGATTCAGCCCACCTTCTCATTCATCCTGGGATGCGAGGACTCGGCGGAGCTGGAGCGACTGCGCCAGGAGTTCGAGACACGAACGGGGCTGAAGAGCGTCGCCACGCGGTAGGCGCAGCGGAGGGGCGGCACCTCCGCCCGCAACACGTTGGACCACGGCTCGACGTGTCGTGTGCGCGGGACGCGCCTCGCTTCTTGCGAGGACACGGGCGCTGCATGGGATGATTTGCGGCCGGCGGACGCCCTCACGGGAACATCACGTTGCCCAGGATGACGGAGCGCTTGTCGCCCTCCGCCCAGACGGTCAGCGTATAGGGGCCCGGGCTCATGGTGTCCGTGGCCTCCGCTTCCACGATGAACTGGCCGACCATGCCCGCGGCGGTGGGCGCGGCCTGCCAGACGCGTAGCACGCGGAGCGCGGCCCCCTCGCGGGGAACCAGCGTCGCGCTCCGGGCCTCCCATGGCGCGTCCCCGCGCAGTTCCTCGCATTCGACGAACACAGCCACCTGGGTGGCGGCGCGATAGGTCGTTGCGTTCGTTACATTGAGCGCGTTGCGCGGATGGAGCACGAGTTGTTCACGGCGCCATCGCGCCCGTATGCCATTGGCGTCCAGTTGCTTGGTGGCAAGCATGCCGGTGAGGCCATCTGGTAGGTTCCGGGCAGCCTCCATTCGCGCCAGTTCGCTTCGCAGGCGCCGCAGCTCTTCCTCCTTCTCCAGCAACTCGGCATGGAGCGAGTCCGCGCTTCGGGCCTGTCGGTGGACTTCCACCTGACGGTCGGCCAGGGTGGGGTGGGGCACCAACCTGAATGTCGCGCTCGTGGGCGCGGCGCCGTCCGCGAAGTGGACGGTCAGCCGCAACTCCTCGCTGTCCTCCACGCTTGGGGAAGGCATCAGCGTCAGGGTGTCACCCGCCAGTTGGACGCGAGTGAAGCGTTTTTCGCCTTCCAGCTCCGCGCGGGCCACTGGCGTGTCGAAGAGCAACAGCGTGCCCATTCCAGGGCTGATGCGCACTTCCGGGGGCGGCGTTGCGGCCCGGGGAGCTTGGAGGCCTACCGTGAGGCGCCGCACTGTCTGTGCCCAGGACGCGACAGGGGGCAGCGGAGTGGATGCAGCCTGCGCCACAATGAGCGTGTGAATGAGCAGGGCCGTCGCGGAGGCATTCATCACGGGAGCGCCCTGGTGCGGGAACGCGGTATCACTCGAAGCGCCTCACCACCTTCAGGCCCGCCACGGAGTCGATGATGGGCTCGGCGGGTGGATGGTTTCCTGACACGCGCGGCGTGCCGCGCTCGTTATCGCCTGGGTAGTAGAGTTCCATGCACACCGGGAAGCGCTCGCCGTCCCTCTCTGCTTCCGTGAAGCGACCGTAGACCCGCTCGCTCACGTTGAGCCGTCCGCTCAAAGTCGCGTTCGCCAGTTCATAGGGCGTGGCCCCGATGCGGACGCGCACCCAGCCCTCGCTCACGGTGATTCTTTTCGGAGTGCCTCGGGCGAAGATCACAGAGCCCAGCTCACCCACGCGGAGACCTCGCGCCTCCATGGCTTGCAGCGCGCCCTCTGGGCACGGTTCGGAGGGCGGGGCGGGACGCACCTCGGGCCCGCTCGGGCAAGCCAGCGCGGTGCAGGCGGCAGCCGTGGCGGCGGCGCGCCGGGCCAGTGTGCCCACTGAGCGCGATGGCTGTGACGGGGGCGGAGATGAGGGAGCGATGTCTGGCTTCTTCACGGGTGATGCTTCTTTCGGGTCGCGCGCCATGGGAGGGGCAGCGGTCGCGGGGAGGAGGTCCGCCAGTGAGGGCGGGACCGCGGCCCGGACAGCTTCCGGCGAGGTGTGCGGTGACGCCATTTCTGGACGCTCCCTGCTCGCTGGCGGCGCGCCGTCGCGTCGCGTGAGTTCCCATGCAAGCGTCAGCGCGGCCAGGGTGCTCACCATGAGCGCCAGTGCGGCGGGTCTCCAGGAGCGTAAGGCCCCCGGCGCAAGCCGATTGGAAGGCGCTGCGCCCCCAGGCGCCGCCTCCTCCCGTGCGTCCCCTGGCCTCGCGAGGCCGCCCTCGGCGGAAGGCCGGGCGCGCCCCGGTCGTCTGCCGCGTCTGGGCGGCGACAACGCGGGCTCACCATGGTGCCGCCATGCCTCCAGCCCACCCTGTGGTGGAAGTTGCGCCGGGAGCTCGGGTGACTCCTCCCACGACGCGCACAGCGGCCGGTCCCACTCGCCGTCCGCGGCGGTCAGTGCTGCCTCCAGGGCTTCGGCCAGGGCGGCGGCGTTGGGAAAGCGCGCCGTGGGCTGCTTCTCCAGCAGCCGCGAGCACACCGCGTCCAGCGGACCGGGCACCCTCGGGTTCACGGCGCGAGGCGGCTCGGGTGGCTGCGAGATGACGTGCTCCACCTCTGACGGTGTTCCCGGGGCGGGGAAGGGGAGCGGCCCGTCAGCACCCAGTAGAGGACGACGCCCAGCGCATACAGATCATCCGCGGCGGTGGGCGCGTAGTGCGCCCCCTCCTCGCCCGCGTGCGACTTGCGGAAGGCCAACGCCTCCGGACTGCGGTACTGCGGTGTGCCCGGGGGAAGCACCCCCAGGTGAGGCGAGGCGCGCCGGGATAGGAGCCCACGCCGAAGTCCACCAGCACGGGCGCCCCGGTGGCATCCCGCACCATGATGTTGGACTCCTTGAGGTCCCGGTGGAGGACGCATTTCGCGTGCGCCGCCGCGAGCCCTCGGGCCAACCCCAGCGCCAGCGCCGCCGCCTGTCGCGGGCTGGGGTTCTCCTCATCCACCCACCGGTTCAGCGGTCGCCCCTCCACCAGCTCCATGGCCGGTAGAACCACTCGGGGGCCGTGTCCCGCCACAGGCCGCACGCGTGGAAGCGCACGACATTGGGGTGGTTCATCCTCCGGAGGATGTCCACCTCCCGCTGGGCCAACCGCCCAGCGCGGAGAGCGACTGAAGCTTCAGCGCGAAGCGCGCGGTGCCCCGCCGGGCCCGGAAGACGGCGCCGCAGCCGCCCATCCCGAGCAGGCCCTCCACGACGAAGCCCCCCACCTGGGTGCCGATGGCCACGTCTCCCCGAAGGCGCTGGGCCTTCATACGCCCACCCCTGGGGGTTCGCTCCGCCGCGCGCCCCTCCTGTCAAGGTCATCGCTTCCCTGTCGCATGGGGCTTGTCTCTGGAGGGGCGGGACGTGGCGGAAGCGGGAATTTATCTTCTCCAAAACCCTAAAGGTAGAGTCTTGCCCTTCGCCTCGCCAGGCGCCGGGTCGTCGCTTCCACCCCAGCCAGCCCCTCCGGATGCGCTACGTTCTCCCGCGTATGGACGAACAACTGGGCATGATGGTGGGAAAGGCTGCGCGTGAGGCGCGTGCGCGCCTGGGGTTGACGCAGGTGGAGGTGGCGGCCTTGGTGGATATGCACCCCATGGTCTACAGCCGAGTGGAGCGCGGAAAGATGGTCCCCAGCGCGGGGATGCTGCGCCGCCTCAGCATGGTCCTCCGCATCTCCACGGATGAGCTGCTGGGGCTGGCCCGGCCCGGCAAGGACGAGCGGCGTGAGCAGGAGAAGGAGCCGCCGCTGCTGCGCCGGCTGGTGACGTTGGCGCGTGAGCTGGACGAGCCGAAGCTGGAGGCGCTCGTCACGATGGCCCGCGCGCTGACCCGATAGGGGGCATCAGGGCTCGGTCGTCACGGCGGGAGTGGCCGCTCCGAGCTCATGGGCCTCCAGCCCGGAGGAAAAGAACCGCTCGTCGCGGTTCTGGCTGGCCCCGGTGATGAGGCGGGCGAGCTCTTCGGCGGCTTCCTTGCGGCCATAGGGGCGGCCGCCGCTGGCCTCCCGAACCTGGACGAGGCACTCCCGTAGCACGTCGCGCATGTCCTCCGCCGTGGTGTAGCGCTCAGCGGCGGGTTTGCGGAGGGCCTTCCTCAGCGCGGCCCGGAAGCCCTCGGGCAGACCCGCGGTTGCTTTCTCCACGTCGTCTGGCGTGTAGGCGTCCAGCCACATCATCAAATGCGTGAGCGGCAGCGAGGGTTCCTCCTCCACGTCCTCCACGGGAGCCCGCTGCCGCCATGGAGGAGGCTCCGCCAGCCTTTCCAGGGCGGCATGGAAGAGGTGGCGTCCCGTGGCCAGCTCCAGCAGGACGAGTCCCAGCGAGAAGAGGTCCGCCGCGGGAGTCAATGGCAGGCAACTCAGGTACTCCGGCGAGGTATAGGCGGCATCTCCCTTGCGCAGGCCGCCCTGGGTCTCCTCGCGCCCGCCAAGATGCGTGTAGGCCGCGCCGAAGTGCGTCAGCTTCACCTCCCCGCCCATTCCCACGCTCACGTTGCGCGGGCTCACGTCCCGGTGAATCATCCCGAGCCGCGCCCCGTGGTCATCCGCCAGCCGGTGCGCATAGGCCAGCGCGTCGGCGACCTCCGCGCCCACGTACAGTGCGAAGGAAGTGGAGACTGGCTGGCGCCGCAGGGCCATCAGGCTCAACACGCCGTCCAGGGTGGGGCCGTCCACGTACTCCATGATGACGTAGGGTTTGCCTGACTTGACGGTGAGCAGGAGGACCTTGGCGATGGCCGGGTGGTTCAGCCGGTAGGCCCGCTGGACCTCTTCCACCAACCGGTGCCTGCGCCTGGACGTGGCGGGCGAGTGCACGCGCCGGATGAGGACCGGGCCGCTCAGGCCGTGGCGCTCCTGTCGCTCGGCCAGCATGAGGACCTCGCCGTTGGGACGTGCGTCCAGGGTGCTGACATGGATGTACCGCGTTCCCGCGACCTGGAAGAGGGTCGGCCGTCGCGCTGGATGCTCTCGGGCCCGCTCCTCCTCGGTCATCGGGCGGAGGCTGGGCTGCGTGGGGTGGGTGGGCACGGTGACTCCCGGTTTTTTGGGTGTAAACCTCCGCAGTTTATATAATGATTGGAGCTGGGTGAAGAGGCGCATGGGGCCTGGCGCATCTTCACCTCCACGGTGGATGAGGCGTGGACCTCATCCCCGGGAGCGCGTGGCGGGGTGTCTCAGCGCTGGTGGCGGCGGCGCAGCAGGGCCAGGGGCGAGGCGGCCATCAGCAGGGCCCACAGCGGCGCGCTGCCCGCGGCGGCGCAGCCTCCGCTCTCCTCGCCCTTGTCATCCGGCTCCATGCCCGGCGTGCCCTGGCCCACCTTCACGCTCAGCTTCGTGGCGGCGGCCCGGTCTCCGTCGGTATGGAGGTCCGCGTTGGAGGAGTTGCCAGCGCCGAAGAGGGTGAGGGTGACGTCCGTCGCGGGGGCGACGAGGCTGAAGTTGAAGCGCAGCTCGTTGTTCGCGAAGGGCTGGGGCTGCGAATGGGTCAGCTCGGCGCCGAGCTTCTTCATGCCCTCACCGGGTTGGAGCGTGGCCGCCGCGCTGTCCACGGCGATGCCCACGCCGCCCGTCCTGGCGGGGCCACCCCGGATGATGAAGGTGTACTGGCCGGTGGCGCCCGGCGCGAGCGTGGCGGGACCTTCGAGCGCGACGGTGGGGAGGTCCCCGCCCTGATGGCAGGTGCTGCACGTGGGGCCTGTCTTGCCCGTCTGGCCGGTGACGCCCGTGCTGGTGGCGAAGGCGGGGATGGACCACAGCGATGACACGACGACGACGCCCGCGATGCGGAACGGAAGACGCATGGACACTCCAGGAGATGGGTGAAACCGGGTGGTGCTACAGCCGGGGCCCCGCGTGAGCGGAGCCCCGGGGACTTCCGCTGGCGTCGGTGCCTAGCGCAGCTGGAGCAGGGAGAAGGACAGGCCCCGCGTCGTCAGCGTGGGCCGGCCGTTGTCGCCCAGCACGTGCAGCGTCGTGGACGCGGAGCCCGCGCCGAACTCGGTGTAGAGCGTCTGGTTCTCGGTGTGGAAGAGGAAGCTGCTGCCCGAGGTGGCGGGGAACTGGGTGTTCCGCGTCGCCGTCAGCGTGTTGAGATTCAGCGCCCACCACTGCCAGCCGGCGCCGCTCGCGATGCCGCGGGGATGCGCGCCCTCCTGCACCGGGGCGACGCTCTCATCGAGCACGCGCAGGTACGCCGTGCCCGACGGGCCAGGGACGAGCGAGCCCGCGGTGCCGCCGCCCACGAGCTCCGACAGCGAGCGGTGGAAGCCAGCGTCGAAGGTCCGCGTCTGCGGGTCGAACCGCAGCAGGCACGGCTTCGGCGCCGCGTCGGCCGACACCCGGTGCACCGCCGCGCCGTAGGCCTCCGTCGCGACGTAGACCTTGCGGTCGGGGGCGAGCACGGCGTCGTGTGCGTAGCCGCATCGCTCATCCGTGACGATGGTCGCCGTGTCCGTCGCCGTGTCGACGACCACCACGCCCGTCCTCGGGGTGATGCCCACGCCGGCCACGGGACGCCAGCCCACGGGAATGATGAGCTGCCCGTTGTCCGAGACGACCGAGCCCGAGAAGGCCATCTCCGTGCCTTCGAGTTCCAGGTCGCCCAGCGCGATGTTGCCGGTGACGGTCATCTCTGTGGGGTTCCAGATGACCGCCTGCGCGGTGATGCCGTCGAAGAAGTACGCCTTCGTCGCCGACACGAATTGGAAGTTCGCCTGGTACTCGCCCAGCGACATCACGCCCAGGCTGGCGAAGCTCACCGTGCCCGACTGCTCCAGGCCGCCGCCCTCGGTGAGCGAGTAGCGCGTCACGACGGGGCTGTCGTCCGACACCACGTAGACCTGGCCCGACTTGCGGATGCCCACGCCCAGCGCACGGCCGGACACCTTGATGGCGCCGTCCAGCGACAGCTGCGCGGTCTGCTCCGCCTCACGCGTCACCACCACGTAGCTCGCCGCCGGGTCGGCGTTGAGGTCCTGCGTGGTGATGGCGTACAGCGGGCCGGTGTAGTCGTCGCCGGAGTCGTCGCAGCCGCCCATCAGGGACAGCGCGAGCGCAGCGGCGGAGAGTCGGAAACCCGAGCGGGCAAACAGATGCGTCATGAAGACGGCCTTCCTGGAAGTGGCGTGGGGCGCCGTTTCACCCCGAACCGAGTTGCGGGCTCGGGTGAAAACGATACGCATTCTCAATTTCAGGAGTTGTTTAGGCGGAATTCATGAAAAGTCAAGAAGCAGGCGGGAGGCCCGCGAGGCTCAGCGGTGGTGTCTGTGGCAGTTGAGCACGTTGAGCCCAGCGGAACCTTTCACCTGATAGGTCATGCTGGTGTCCGGGGTGGAGGCGGCCCATTCGATTTCTGGCTGGGCCTGGGTCCAGGCCGTCACTTCGGTCAGCGAATCACAGGCGGAGGGCCACTGCTGGGCGAGCTTGCGATTGAAGTCCATCAATCGCTCGTATGCCTCCTCGGCCTGCCGCTGCTGCGCGGCCACCTCCTCCCGCGTGACGATGGCCACGTCCGCCGGGAAGCTCAGCCGCGTGCTGCCGTCGGCGAAGCGCAGCGCCGCGGCCAGCCGCGCGGTTCGCGCCGTGCGCGTGTCGAGCGTGACGTGGAGCGGCAGGTCGGCCATCTGGGGCTCGACCTTCTTCGTGGCATGGCGCCGGGCCGTGTTCCCCTTGCCATCCAGCTCCACCAGGCTGACCTCGACTGGCGGGGGGACGATGCCATCCAGCCGCGCGTTCAGTGCGAGCGTCCCATTGGCGCCCACCTCCAACTGATGGATGAGGGCGGGGGCGTCATCCGCCCTGCGCCTCCCCGCCAGTGACAGCACGTTGCGCGCGTCCCGGATTCCCGCCGGCAGCGGTTCGTCACAGAAGACCCTCAGCGTCGCGGTGAACTCCCGCTTCTCGACGGGCGCACCCTGGCAATGCAGCTCCGCCTTCACGCGGGATTCCAAAGGAGACGCGGAGGCGCGGCAGGCCTGGAGCACCTCTGCGGGCTTCCAGAGCGGGAGGTCCACGCGGACGCTGGCATTCATGCCTCGGACGTCGGGCCGGAGCTGGAGCGGGGCCCCGCCCGCGGGCGCGCCGCGCAGCACGAGCTTCTCCAGCGCGCCCTCGCAGGGCGTCAGCACGGTGGCGCTGGTATAGACGTGAGCGGGGGTGCTTCCTCCGCCAATGACGGCCAGCAGCGCGTCCTCCTTGACGTAGGCCGTGGACCTCTGCTCGAGCTCGAACTCGGGCATGGAGGACGTGGGCATGGAGCCATGCCGGGCGAGCCACATGAGGTAGCGGCTTTGCTCGAACTGCGTCAGCCGGCTGACCTGCTCGCGGGTGAGGGGCGTGTCGGGGAACTCCTGCGCCGGGCGCGGGCCGGTCCGGCGGAGGCGCAGGACCCGTTCAGCGTCGGCGCCCTTGATGCGAATCGTGAGGGGTTCGTCCCACGTCGGCATCAAGGCGTCGTGCAGGTCCGTCTGGCTGAGGAGGTGGATGGGGTCGCGCGCGAACGACCGTCTCGGCCGGTCGATGCTCACAATCCGCATGCCGGGCTCGAGGCCTTCCTGGGCGGCGACGCTGCCCGGCAGGACCTTCGTCACCCGGACCTCCTTGTTGGCGTTCTGGACGGAGAAGCCCAGGGGCTCGATGGTGACGGAGAGAGGGGCGGCGGTGAGCAGCAGGGCGCTCGCGAGCGCGGATGTCATTGCAGACAGGAACACGTGAATCCTCCTGCCTGTCATTGAAGGGCCTTGCCGTGCTTCCCCGCAAGGCAGGGAGCGTCAAGCCACGGCCCGTGGGCCGCCCAAGGGCAGCACGACGGTGAACGTGGCGCCCTGGCCCGGGGTGCTGGCCACGCTGATGTGGCCTCCCAGGGCCTCCACGAGCTGGCGGGTGATGAAGAGGCCCAGGCCCAGCCCGCCATAGTGGCGGCTGGAGACGGCGCGTTCGAAGCGGCCGAAGATGCGCTGCGCGTCCTCCGGCGGAAGGCCGATGCCGTGGTCCTCCACCTCCACCATCGCCTGTGTTTCGTCCGAGCGCACGCGCACGTCCACGGGGGCTCCGTGGCCGTACTTGAGCGCGTTGGACAGCAGGTTGGTGAGCACCTGCTCCAGCCGCATCCGGTCCCACTGGCCCGTCACGGGGGCCGGCGAGTCCACCGACACCTGGACCCCCGCTGTCCTCGCTTCCGTCTCGAAGCGGCGGACGGCCTCGCGCACCAGTTCGTCCAGGTCCACGGGCTCCAGGTTCAGCTCCATGTGGCCGCGCGCCAGGCGGGACACGTCGAGCAGGCTGTCCACCAGCGTCGCCAGGCGCGAGGTCTGACGCTCGCAGGACTGCACCCGCTGCGCGAGCTTCTCCACGTCCAGGGCTCCTCGCCGCGAAGCTGGCGGTACAGCAGCTGGAGCTGGAGCTTGAGGTTGGTGAGGGCGTGCGCAGCTCGTGTGCGGCGATGCTGAGGAAGTCGTCGCGCACCTGGACGGCGTCGCGGGCCTCGCCGGTCAGCCGCTGTTGCTCCGTGTTGGCGGCCTCGGCCGCGGCCCGAGCGCGGACTTGCGAGCGGGTGATGAAGAACAGCAGCAGCGTCACCATCAGCCCGGCGCCTACGACGGTGCCATGCTGCTCGGTGGTGCTGGCGGCGATGAAGGCCTGGCGCGCGTTGAACCGCAGCGTCCAGGTCTGGCCGGCCACGGGTATCTTCACGTCCTGCTGGAAGACGGGGGCCCCCGCGATGCCGGGAGGCTGGACGCGTAGAGGAGCGCGTCGTCGCGGACCTCCGTCCCGTCGTACACCTCCAGGTCGATGGTCTCCTGGAAGCCGATGAAGCGCAGCTCGCTCATCAGGTCCTCCATGGCGAGGGGAGGTAGACGAAGCCGCGCAGGTTTTCGGTGGGGGGCGCAGGGGGGGGGGGTGCGGGTGTACACGGGGATGAAGATGACGATGCCCACGCGGCCCGCGGCGTCCTCCCAGCCTTGGATGAGCCGCACCTTGTGGGTGGCGGCCTGACGCCTCGTGCCCAGCGCGCGCAGCATCGCTGCCCGGCGGTGGGGCTCGGTGAGCATGTCGAAGCCCAGGCCCCGCTGGGTGCGCGCGTCCAGCGGGTTCATCATGATGATGGCGGTGTAGGCCTCGCGTGGGCCCGGGGGCCACACGGGATGGCCTGGCTCCTGCCCGCTGCGGACCTTCGCGTCGTACCGGGCCATGTCCTCCGGCCGAAGCCACCGCGCGAAGCCGATGCCCTCCATCTCCGGGAAGCTGCGGTTCAGCTCCAGGCTCTCCAGGTAGGCGTCGAACTCCTCCCGGGTCACGAAGCGGCTGCCGGTGAACAGTCCATGCACCCCCTGGAGCAGGGACTGGTTCAGCTCCAGGCGCTGCAGGAGGCTCAGCACCCCGTCGTGGACCGCGCCGTCGAAGCGGTGCAGGCGGCGCTCGTGGATGCTCTGCTGCACATAGGCCGCCGACGCGGCGGTGAGGAGCAGCCCCACCAGGAGCACGCAGTAGGCGGCGGCGTTGCGGCGCAGGTGGGAGGAGGAGTGCGGTGGCACGGTGGCCGAAGAAGGCTGGAATGGCGTCCGCCCGGGGGCCAGTGCCGGACGGTGCTCTTGTAACGTCCTGGCCGGTTCGCGCGTTCGCCAGGTGAATGAGTGGGTGGGATTCCGTTCACCTGGGTACCGGAGGGCCTTGGCATCCGGTAGGTCATGGCAAGCGAGGGAGGCAGCGTGCGGCACGTCATCGTCGTGGGTGCGGGACCGGGGGGCTTGTCGGCCGCCATCAACCTGGCGGGGCAGGGCTTCCGGGTCACCGTGGTGGAGAAGGACGCGGTGCCCGGGGGGCGGATGAAGGGGCTGACGCTGGGCGCGTCGGGCGAGTACGCGGTGGACACCGGGCCCTCCATCCTCCAGCTACCGGGCGTGCTGGAGCAGATATTCCGGCGCGCGGGCCGGCGGCTGGAGGACTACGTCAAGCTGCTCCCGCTGGACGTCAACACGCGGGTGCACTTCTGGGACGGCACGCACCTGGACACCACCCGGCACCTGGACCGCATGGAGGCGGAGCTGGCGAAGTTCGGCCCGCGGCAGGCGTCCGCGCTGCGCCAATGGATGGAGGACGGGCGGGAGAAGTACGGCATCGCCTACGAGAAGTTCATCTGCACCTCCGCGGACAACCTGGGCTACTACGCGCCGTGGCGGCTGGCGCCCACGCTGCGCTTCAAGCCCTGGCAGACGCTGTACCGGCAACTGGACGGCTTCTTCCACGATGACCGGGTGACGTACGCCCTGGCGTACCCGTCCAAGTACCTGGGCCTGCACCCCACGACGTGCTCGTCGGTGTTCAGCGTGATTCCCTTCCTGGAGCTGGCCTTCGGCGTCTGGCACGTGGAGGGCGGCTTCCGCGAGCTGTCGCGCGGCATGATGCGCTGCGCGCGGGACCTGGGCGCCACCTTCCGCATGGGCACGCCGGTGGAGAAGGTGCGCGTGGACGCGGGCCGCGCGGTGGGCGTGAAGCTCGTGGGCGGCGAGGTGCTGGACGCGGACGCGGTGGTGGTGAACGCGGACCTGGCCTACGCGGCGCGGTCGCTGATTCCGGCGGAGGCGCGGGAAGGCTCGCGACTGACGGACGCGGCGCTGGAGCGGGCGAAGTTTTCGTGCAGCACGTTCATGGCGTACTACGGCCTGGACACGGTGTATGCCGACCTGCCGCACCATCTCATCTACCTGTCGGAGTCCGCGCGGCGCACGGACCGTGACGCGCTGGAGGACCGGCACGTCGACCTGGAGGACCCGCCCTTCTACGTGTGCAATCCGGGCGTGACGGACCCGTCCGGCGCGCCGGCGGGCCATTCGACGTTGTACGTGCTGGTGCCCACGCCGAACACGGGACGTCCGGTGGACTGGGCGAAGACGGAGCTGGCGCTGCGCGAGCGCATCCCCGCCATGCTGGAGAAGGTGGGGCTGAAGGGCGTGCGCGAGCACATCCGCGAGGAGCGCTACTTCACGGCGGAGACGTGGCGGGACGACTTCAACGTGTTCCGGGGCGCGGTGTTCAACCTGTCTCACACGTGGCTGCAGTTGGGGCCGCTGCGGCCGAAGGTGAAGAACCGGGACATTGAAGGGCTGTACTTCGTGGGCGGGGGCACGCATCCGGGAAGCGGCCTGCTGACCATCATGGAGAGCGCGAACATCGCGGCGGACTACCTGACGCGCGAGGCGGGCAAGGGACCGCTGCCGGGCTGGCCGTATGTGCCGCCGCTGGAGCCGGAGGCACCCGCCCAGGCTCGCGCGGGGTGAGCGCCGCGCCATCCGGTGGCGCGCCCACCCGGCAGGCGGGGAAGGGGCGCCCGCATCCGCCGGGCGGGACGGGGGCGAAGCTGGCATAGTTGCAAGGCATGCCCTTCTTCATCCCATTCGCGGTGGGTGGCCTGGTGCTGACGGCACTGGGCCTGGGTGTGCGGAAGGTGCTGACGGAGACGGGCGTCACCACGCCCGATGATGCCCGGCTGGCCCAGGCGCGTGAGCGGCACCGCGGGGCCGTGGCCGCGCTCCGGGCGGACCGTCTCCAGGTCCGCGACGGCGTGGGCACCTACGGCGCGCTCCAGGCGCGGGTGCACGCGGAGGTGCTGGTGCCCTTCGGCGCGCTGTTGGAACGGCTGGAGCGCTGGGGGCACGTCCGGGAAGCCGAGCTGCTCGAGCCCGAGGCGCTGGAGGCGCTGCGCGCGCTCCTGCGCGAATCCCCGTCCCGCGCGACGCGGCGAAACTGGCCCCTGTTGGGCGCGGGGGTCGAAGTGCCCGCCGCGCTGGAGTCCGTGCTGGCGTGGCTGGACCGGGGCTGGCTGGACGAGGATTCGCCGCCGGTGGTGCTGGATGGGACGCCGCTGTACGCGGCCATCTCGGCCCGCGCCATCCTGGCGGGGAGCGCTCCGGAGGAGGGCGCGGGCGCTCGATGAGGCCTGCGCGCTGCTGGCCCGGACGACGGCGTTCCTGGGGGAGCTGCGCGCGCGGCTGACGGCGCAGGAGCAGCGGGTGGCGGGGCTGCATGGACGGGCCTCGGCGCAGCTCGCCTACCTGGACGCGGCCAGCTTCGAGGCGGGCGGCGAGGAGCCCCGGGAGCGGCTGACGCGGCTGGCGGTGCTCGTGGGCCAGCTCGCCGTGCTGCTGCGCACGCCCGTGCTGAGCTCGGAGGGGCGTCTGACGCCCATGCTCGCCGCGCGTGCGGAGGACGACGCGCCTTCCAACGGCTGAGGCAGCGGCACCGTGGCCCGCGCTCGGGCACGGGCGAGCCGCCGCATCAGACGTAGCGTTCAGCCAGCTGCGACACCTGTCCCGTCGCGTGGCTCACGGCCGAGGCCGCCTGCTGCGTGGTGTCCAGGTGCCGCAGCGTGTCCGTCGTCAGCTCATCCAACTCGCGCACCGCCGCGAAGAGCTGGTCCACGCCCGCGTGCTGCTGCGACACGGCCTCCGTAATCTGCCGCACCGCCGCCGCGGATTCCTTGGACAGTCCCGCCAGCTCGCGCAGCCGTTCGCCGCTGTGTCGCAGCGGCTCCAGGGCCTCGGCCACGCCCGCCGCGCCCTGGTCCGACATCGCCGTGGCCTGCTGGGTGGCCGCGGCCATGCTCTCCAGCAAGCCGCGCACCTGGTTGGTGGCCCGGACGGACTGGTCCGCCAGGTCGCGCATCTGCCGCGCCACCACGCCAAAGCCCTTGCCGTGCTCGCCCGCGCGCGTGGCTTCAATCGCCGCGTTGATGGCCAGCATGTGGGACTGGTCCGCCAGCGACTTCACCACCTCCGACACGCGGCCCACCTCGCGGGCGCGCTGCTCCAGGTCGAGCATCTGCTCGTGCAGCCCGGCCGCGATGTCGCGGATGACGGTGAGCCCCTTCTCCGTGCCGGCCAGGGACTCCTCTCCCAGCTTGCCCACGGCGGCGGCGCGCTCGGCCACCTGGAGGATGCTGGTGGCGCGCGAGTGTGTGACGTGGGACGCCTGCTGGATTTCCTGCGCCGTGGCGCGCGCCTGGTGCAGCGCCGCGGCCTGCCGCGACAGCGTCTGGTTCTGCTGGGAGCTGGCCTGTGACAGCCGCTGGCCCGCGTCGGCCAGGTCCCCGCGGAGGCGCGCAGCGAGCGCGGCATCTCCTGGAGCCGCTGGTACAACTGCCACGTGGACGCCGCCAGGTCGCCCACTTCATCCGAGGAGACCCACTGTGGCGGCGTGGCGCGGCCCTCCACCAGGGCCTCCAGGGATGCACCCACCGCGCGGGCCCCCGGGCCAGCCGGCGGGCCGCCCAGGCCGCGGTGAGGATGGAGCCCAGCGCGGCATACCCGCCGAGCACCACCACCGGTTGCACCAGCTCCGCCTCCAGCGGCCGCACCGTGGCCTGGACGCGCTCGGCCGCCGCGGTGTCGCCCTGCGCCGCCAGGTCCGCCGCCAGCGCGCCCATGCCGCGCTCCAGGCGCAGGTGCAGCGTGACGATGCTGGCCAGACAGGTGATAAGCAGCGCGGAGACCACCATCGCGGGCAGCAGCCAGAGCTGGCGCGTGGCGAAGCCCTCACCCGCGGGCTTCGTGCTGGGCGCGCGCTGATAGGCGTCCAGCACCGTGGGCATCATCACCCGTTCGAACAGCATGTACGCCAGCGGGCTGCTGAAGAGGCCCGCGCTCACCGCCACCGCCACGCCCACCATCACCACCGACGCCGGCCGGTCCAGGAGCAGCACCGCGCCGCCGTTGAAGAGGATGCCGCCCAGCGTCCACGACACCATCATCTCCACGAAGGCGATGCTGGAGGGGATGCGAATGAGCCGCTCCACCCGCGTCGTCCCCTGGGCGCTCAGGGCGCGCTTCATCAGCCACGGCATCACCACCAGCGGCTGCACCACCGCGCACAGGCCGAGCACCACCGGGGTGATGATGCCCAGGAAAATCTTGAACTCCCGCGCACCCGACAGGTCGAGCAACTGCATGTCGACGTAGACCGCGGGCGTGAAGGCCACCGTGGTGACGACAGACCGCAGCAGGTAGAGCCGGCGTAGCAGGGCGCCAGGGGTCGGTAGCGAGGAGGTGGCCATCGGGGAAGCGGTGCTCCTGGGTAGCAGTGACCCCAGCGTGCGGCCCGAATTGCTCGCCGTCAATGTCCAGTCCCGTTCCGCCTCATCCAGCGTGTATGGAAATGCGGTGCTTGCCAGAGAGTGGTTGGCACTGAATTCTTGGATTGCTCGTCTCTGCTCTTCACACTTGGTTGCTGTCCAGGCGGGTGGCCCTGGGGTGCCTGCGCGGCTCTTCTGGAATGCCCACACTCTGACTCGAACGCGCTGTCTGTAGTGAAAGGAGACCCGTCATGGGCGAGTGGACCGACAAGGCCAAGGGCAAGGTCAAGGAAGTGGCCGGCGTCGCGAGCGGCGACCGTGAGCTGGAGGCCGAGGGCAAGCGTGACGCCGCCAAGGGCGCCATCAAGGGCAAGATTGAGGACGCCAAGCGCGCCATCAAGGACGTGGTCGACTCCGACAAGCCGCGCCGGGGCGAGCCCTAGCTATCCTGCCCGGCGCCTGCCGGGTACATGCATGTGCATGTGAATGATTCGGGCCGTGAGGAAGCCTTCCTCGCGGCCCGTTTCATTTCAGCGTGAGGACCAGGATTCCACGTTCCCTCCGTATCCGATGCTGGACGGCATTTCAGGCCGTCGCAGACCCGAACGAGGGGGAACTGCTCCATGCATGTGTCGCGAAATTCGTCGTTGAGAGGAGACGTGTGTCCGCCCGGGGCACGCGCGCCCGCCAGAGGCTGGCATCCACGCTGGCTCCAGGGCGTGGTGGCCGCGCTGGCGCTCTGGGGGTGCGGTGAGCCCGCGCCCGAGGGCACGCCGCCGCCCGCTGAGCCCGTCGTCACCCGGATCGCCGAGGACGGCCTTGCCTGCACGCCGGAGGACATCGCGACCGGTGACTGGATGTGTACCGGCGGCTTCACCTACAGCCTGGAGTGTTACGCGCGGCAGACGAGCGCGGCCTGTGGCGCGGACACGAGCCCGAAGACGTGTACGTCCTACGGCACGTGCCGGCACGCGGACTTCGGCTCCACGTTGGGCGTGCACCAGGCCGTGTTTCCGTTGGGCACGCGGCCCGACGCCTCGTGCGAGGCCGGTGCCCAGAACTACATGATGGACAACGCGCCCGCGTCCACGTGGGGGGGCATCACCTGGACCTGGTACATCGGTGGCAGGCCCCCGGGGGGCGGGACCTCGGAATCCATGCTCACGGGAGGCGGAGCCCTCAAGCGCGCCGCGGCGGGCGTGGGCGAGGAGTACTGCTACATCACCTACTCCAACTACCCGGTGCCGCACATGGGCACGGGACCGCAGTGCGGCACGGTGGAGTCGCCCTGCACGGTGGCCTGCCTCAACCCCCAGACGTGCCAGGTGAACGGCGCCTGGGTCACCGACGCGGCGCAGTGCGGAACGATGACGGGCCTCTGCGGCCCTGGCAGCGGCGCGCAGCTCCAAGGCACCTGCCGTGATGTCAGCCACGGCCTTGCGCCGGATGCGGAGTGTGGCGCGGGCTTCGTGGAGGGCCGGCGCCCGCCAGCTCCACCCTGGCGCAGGTGCAAGCGCAGGCCCAGGCGCAGTGGGTGGCCTCCGGGAGCAGCGGCGCGCCCGTCTATGACGCGCCCATCCTGTGCTCGGAGTGCCGCGGCACCTTCTCGCTGACCGCGCAGGAGGTGAACCGGCGTGTGTACGCGGCGGTGGCCATGTCCCGGCCGGACCCCGGCTGCACCTCCAGGCGGGCGTGGCGTACTTCCTGGCCCGTGACAACCCGGCGCTCTCCCAGGCCGAGCTGACGGCGGCGCTCAACGCCGTCTCCACCGCGTTGAACGTCTATCCCTTCAACCCGGCGAAGGACGGCTCCGGCCCGCGGGTGCGGACGATGATTCGCATCCTCGCGCGGGCCCAGCCGCACCTGCTCACGACGACGGCGGCGGGCAAGGCGCTGCGGACCTATACGCAGGCGCTGCTGGGTAGCATGCACAACGGCCTGGACCTGGAGCGGGGGCTCGTCACCGCCCACTCGCTGGTGGAGCGCTACGGGGACGTGGAGGTCTTCAACGAGGAGACCTGGTCGCGGCTGCATGACCTGGCCCAGGGCAACGTCGCGCTGGCGGCGGTGGTGAACGGCGGTGGCATTGGCGCGGGCGTGGGCGTCCAGACCTCGCAGACCGCGGCGCAGATGCTGGCCCTCCGGCCCATGGGCCCCCTGGCGGCCTTCGTGCTGCCCCGGCTGGCGAACGACGGGAGCCTGTCGAGCACGAAGGCGGACGCGCGAGGCTTCATCCTGACGGCGTCCACCGCGGGCCTGTCCGCGGCGCAGCAGTACTCCGACATGCTCAACGACCTGAACGTCGCCGAGCAGGCGTACCGCGCCTCCATCGCGCTGAAGGAGCCGGGGCAGACGCTGGCCCTGGCGGAGGGCGGCGCGGCCCAGGCGTCCCTGTCCGGCACGCCGACGTCCGAGGAGGCGGCGCTCCAGGCGGCCATCGACGCGGCGAGGACGCGGGGCACCCAGCTCAAGGACCAGCTCAACGGCGTGCGCGAGGGCGTGACGGGCGGCCTGGGTCTGGTGGCCGAGCTGTTCAAGAAGGACGGCGAGGCGCAGTTCGCAGCGGACATCGTGAGGTTCGCCAGCGCGCTGAACACGACGCTGGAGGCGGTGGCGAAGTACGCGGAGAGCTCCGTCAAGATCGCGGAGAAGGTCTCCAGCTTCCTCAACCTGGGCGTGAAGGGCTTCGAGATTGTCAGTGGCGCCATCTTCACCGGGCAGCTCATCGGCGCCGCCTTCCAGCTCTTCTCCCTGCTGCGCGGGGCGGCCGAGCCGCCCATCGAGCAGATCATCCTCGAGGAGCTCCGCAAGCTCCATCAGTTCGTGGAGCAGATGCAGACACGGCTGTTCAGCCGCTTCGACCGGGTGGACCGCAAGCTCAATGACATCCACCGCGACATGCAGGCCCGCTTCGACCTGGTGGACTGGGAGCTGGGCCGGGTGAACCAGAACGTGGAGGAGGTGCAGGCGTCCTTGCACTCGCTGCACGCCGGGCTGAACCGCGTGGACCAGAACATGTACGAGTACTTCACCGACACGAAGAACGACGCCTTCGAGCTGGCGGCCTGGTCCTATCTGAAATGGGACGACCGTCACCCCACGCCCATGCTCTACGCGGACTTCGCGTTGGCGGAGAACCAGTTCTCCATCTGGGGCGCGGTGGACGCGCGTCAATCCACCATCCTCGCGGGCATCGACGGACTCGGCTCCAACCCGACCGTCAGCCCCGCGGACGAGTTGTCCACCCACAAGCTCTCCTACAACATCAACTACCTGCGCGAGTTCCCCGTCCAGTTGACGCTCCCCATGCTGAGCGGCGAGCGCATCTCCAGCCCGAAGGACTGGATGGCTGGCGCGGAGGCCTACGCGCAGCTCTTCGAGGAGCAGCCGGTGCTCGGCGGGCAGATGGTCTCCACCCGGCACAGCAACCTCATCACCGCGGGCACGCAGCTGGACACCGCGCTGCGCAACATTGGCAAGCCGCTGTTCGCCGGCCTCCACGCGCGCTACCTGGGGGACTGGGCGTCGCTGAAGTGGCTCATCGAGCAGGCGGAGCTCGACTGGCGGCACAGCCCTGCTCGCCACCTGCACGGCATCGACCTCTGGGGCGGCCCGGACCAGGAGCCGGCGGCGCACTACCTGAAGCCGGATGTGAAGCCCGTCGTCCCCTGCGGCGGCGGCGAGTGGGGGGACTACAACGGAGACGGCGCGCCGGACTCCCTCAGCGTGGACCCGGCCCGCTGGAACCACGACGTGCTGCGCCCGCTGCTCATCGCGGACAACCTGAACGTGGACCATGCCTCCATCGACCTGTGCGGCGAGGGGAGCTGGCAGCTCTACTCGGAGGTCTTCACGGGCTTCGGGGGCATGTACGAGCGCAAGTACCGGCTGGTGTCCACGCTGTACGTCCGCTACACCTACTGGGACGCTGCGGCGTCCGCATTGAAGTCCGAGCGCGTGTACGAGCACCGCTTCACCGGCGGCTCTGAATTCGTCACGCTGGTGCGCGGGGTGGACCGGCCCACCTACGACCCGAACAGCGAGCACAACCCCCAGGAGTGGATGGCGAAGCGCTGGGCCGCCGTCTCGCAGGACATCACGCCGTCCAACTACGTCCCGGCCCCTGCCTTCCGCGCCGCCATCCGCACCCGGGTGGTGGATGCGCTGAAGGACCAGCAGCGCCAGTTCTACGGCAGCATCGCCACGCGCATGGGCCAGGCGGGAGACGCGTTGCAGGTCCAGGCGAAGCGGATGACGGGCACGCGGCTCCTGTGGCAGGCCTACACGGCGCTGGCGCTGCCGTTGTCGCTGGACCACGACGAGTACCTGCGTGGTCTGCTGTATGGCGAGGACGCGGTGCTGTCGGGCCACGACACGCTGCAGGACGTGGAAGTCACGCCGGTGATGAACGACGTGATGGACATGTACATGTTGTTCAGCGCCACGAACGCGCCGCCGTCCCACAACATCCTGGCGGACCTGCACCCGGCGGTGACGACGCGTGCCGACCGGCTGAAGGCCGCCATCGACGCGTCCCTGGATGCCCAGGCCGAGGCGGGCGGCCCCGAGGCGAGCGCCTGGGTGGAGCCGACGCTGCTGCGGCTGCGGCTCAGCGCCCCGCAGTGACGCTCACGCGGTGACCTGACGTGAGGTGGCGCGGGCCGCGGGGACCTTCCTCCGCGGCCCGTGCCGTTGCTACCGCTTCGCCACCGGCGGGCACGCGACCTCGAGGAACGTCGTCGTCTTCCCGCTCAGCATGACCCACAGGCAGCGCAGCACGCAGCCCGTCCCGAACTCCCGGTAGATGAGCCCCAGGTTGGCGACCACCTCTCGTCCGGTGATGACTCCGCGCATTGGCACTTCCCCCTTCTTCAGCGTTCCGCCCGACCCCGCCACCCCGCCTGCCGCTGCCCGCCCGGACCCCTCTGCAAAGCATCGGCCGTGCCTCGCTCGGACCTTCTATCGGACTTCGGACATGCCAAGCAGGCCAAGCCTCGTGAAGGACGCCTGCCCTCCCTTCTTCTCGGTGGGGACGGCCGCCGGGTTGCTGGAGATTTTTCAGGGAGCCGCGCCTTGGCACCTCTGCCCCCCGCGGAGTGTTCCCTGGGCAGAGGTGGGCTTGTTCTGGAGGCCTGCCCGGTCGCGGACTTTGCGACACGCCGAGCCCGGTGGCGCCAGGCGCGCGACGCCTGAATCTTCGAGGTGTGGATGACGCCAGGCGCCGTGCGGCCGTCCACGGAGCGGTGGAGCGACCGGCTGCCTCCGGGAGGCTGCAAGGTGCCACCTTCACCGCTACACGCATACTCACAAGGTGAGTCGGGTGGAAGGGAAGGAGGGATGGAGATGAGGCCGTCACAACTTTCGAGGACGGCAGTGCCGTTGCTCCCTCCAGGGCTCGCCCGGGGGCAGCGGGGCGTGTCGCGCCTGGTGGTGGGAACGGATTTCTCGCTGCGCTCCGAGTTCGCGCTGGCGCGCGCGCTGCGCCTTCCGCTGGCGCACGGGAGCGTCTTCTGCGTGCTGCACGTGGCCCCCGTCCTGGACGGGCAGGAGGGGCCCGGTGGGACGCTGTCGGGTGCACGCTGCCTGCGCAAGGCGGTGAGCTCCGTGTGCAGGCGGCTGCGCAACCGCGTGGACATCGACGTGCGCGAGGAGCTCGGGCGAGGGGACCCGGTGGAGGTGGCGTCGGCCGTGGCGCGGATGTCGGGCGCGGAGCTGGTGGTGCTGGGGCGTCCCCATGTGACGTACCCGGTGCGTGCGCTGGCCGAGGATTCGACGGTGCGGCGCATGGTGCGCAAGCTGGGCGTCTCCGTGCTGGTGGTGGTGCCGCACCCGGTCCGGCCCTACGGCAGGCCCCTGGTGGCGGTGGACTTCTCACGCGAGTCGCGCAGGGCGCTGGAGCTGACCTTGCGCCTGTGCCCGGCGCCCGCGCTGGTGGACGTGCTGCACGTGGTGGACACGGCAGCGCAGGAGGCGGAGCTGCGCCGCGCCCATGCGCCGGCCGAGCGGTGGCTGCTGCTGCGGCAGGAGCGGGAGTATCAGGCGCGGGTGGCGCTTGGTCGCTTCCTCGCGCCCTACCGGGAGGCGGGCCGCGAGTTGGAGGTGAGGGTGCGCTGCGGCGAGCCGGCCGAAGAGGGCATCCTGGCGGAGGCGTTGGAGCGGGGCTCGGACCTGCTGGCGCTGGCCATGTCCGCCGTGGAGGCGCGCACGCCGCTGACGGAGCAGGTGCTGGCGCGCGCGGGCTGCGACGTGTTGGTGTCGCGTCACCTTCCGCCCGCATCCTGAAGCAGGAGGGCGCGCTCCGCGTTATGAACGCGGACCGTGTCTCCTCGTCCTACAACAGCCCCTGCCGCCCCGGTGTCGCTCAAGGCCCGCTTCCAGAACGCGGGCAGTCTCTTCAAGCAGCTGCCGGGGACCTTCCGGCTCTTCTGGCAGGCCAGCCCTCGCGGCGCGGTGGTGCTGGGCGCGCTGACGCTGGTGGCGGCGCTGTTGCCGGCGGCCATCGCCTGGGTGGGCAAGCTCATCGTGGACTCGGTGGTGGCGGCGGCGCAGGGCTCGGTGGAGGCCCGCTCGCGGGTGTACGGGCTGGTGGGGTTGGAGTTCGGGCTGATGCTGGGCTCGGCGGTGGTGGACCGCGGGCTGACGCTGACGCGCGAGCTGCTTCGCGCCAACCTGGGGAACCTGCTCAATGAGCGCATCCTCCAGAAGGCGCTGGCGCTGGAGTTGCAGCACTTCGAGGACTCGGCCACCTACGACAAGATGCAGAACGCGCGGCGCGAGGCGAACAGCCGGCCGCTGTCGCTGGTGACGCAGGCGTTCTCCATCGTTCGCAACACCATCACCCTGGGCACCTTCGCCGCGTTGTTGGTGGCGTTGTCGCCGTGGAGCGTGGTGGTGCTGGTGGCCGCGTCGGTGCCGGCCTTCATCGCCGAGGCGCGGCTGGCCATGGCGGGCTTCCGGCTCTACTCGTGGCGCGCGCCCGAGGGCCGCAAGCTGAACTACCTGGAGTGGATTCTCACGCGGGACAGCCACGTGAAGGAGGTGAAGCTCTTCGGGTTGGGGCCGCTGGTGCTGGGCCGCTACCGCACGCTCTTCCAGAAGTTCTTCGCGGAGGACCGTGCGCTGGCCTTCCGGCGGATGGCCTGGGGCCTGGGGCTGGGCGTCCTCTCACTGGGCGCCTTCTATGGCTGCTACCTGCTGGTGGCGGGCCGCGCGGCGAGCGGGACGATTACCGTGGGCGACATGGTGCTGTACCTGAGCGTGTTCCGTCAGGGGCAGGCGGCGTTCCAGGGCATCCTGACCAGCGTGGGCTCCATGTACGAGGACGCGCTCTTCATGAGCAACCTGTTCGCGTACCTGGACATCCCCACCGGCGGCGAGGCGACGCGGGTGCTGCCGCCGCTCTCTCCGCCGCGTGGGCACGACAGCGCCATCGAGCTGCGCGATGTGTCCTTCCGTTATCCGGGGAAGGAGGCGTGGGCGCTGAAGAACGTGTCGCTGACGCTGAAGCCGGGGCAGAAGCTGGCGCTGGTGGGGGAGAACGGAGCGGGGAAGAGCACGTTGGTGAAGCTGCTGTTGCGCCTGTACGAGCCGGTGGACGGCGACATCTTCTACGGCGGCGTCAACCTGAAGGACATGGACGTGGAGGACCTGCGCAGCCGCTTCGGCGCGGTGTTCCAGGACTTCGTGCGCTACCAGTTCAACGTGGCGGAGAACATCGGCCTGGGGCACGTGCCGGCGCTGGAGGACCGGACCCGCATCGAGAAGGCGGCCGAGGAGGGCGGGGCCAGCGGTGTGATTACGGCGCTGCCACAGCAATACGACACGATGCTGGGCGGGTGGTTCGAGAAGGGGCAGGAGCTGTCGGCGGGCCAGTGGCAGAAGCTGGCGGTGGCGCGGGCCTTCATGCGCGACGACGCGGAGGTGCTGATTCTGGACGAGCCCACGGCCAGCATCGACGCGGAGGCGGAGCACGCGCTGTTCGAGCGTTTCCAGGCGCTGGCGGCGGACCGGATTGCGATTGTGATTTCGCACCGCTTCTCCACGGTGCGCATGGCGGACCAGATTGCCGTGCTCCACAACGGGCAGGTGGACGAGCTGGGCAGCCACGACGAGCTGATGGCGAAGGACGGCCGCTACGCGCACCTGTTCCGGTTGCAGGCGCGCGGCTATCGGGACTGACGCGTCAGGCGCGCTCGCCACGCAGGCGCGCGATTTCCGCCCGAGCCTCGGCGAGCTGGCGCTCGGCGTCCTCACGGCGCTGGGTTTCCAGTTCCAGGAGTCGGGACTCCTCGGCGAGTTGCTCCACTGCTTGGCGCGTGAGAATTCTCGGATTGCGATGGGCTCCGCGGCCCGCGAGTTTCGCGCGCGCATGTCACTGCCTCATGGCAGGTTCTCCCGCCATGTCGCGTGCTCAAGCTCCGAAGAAGGTCGATGTCGCTGCGTTGATGAAGAAGGCGGACAGTCTGCTGGACGAGATGCCGCCGCAGCTGGACCAGGCGATTCCGTTGCTGCGCGAAGTCGTAGCGGCGGAGCCCGAGCACCTGCTGGGACTCCACTCCCTGAGCTGGTGTTTGGACCCGACGCGGAGCATGGAGCCGCACCGTTGGGAGCAGGAGTTGAAGGCCGAGCACTGGCGGCTGCGCGACCGCATCCTCGAGCTGACGCGAGGGACGAAGCCCGGCGGCGCGCTGACGCTCGCCCATCGCGCGCGTTCGCTGGCCCTGAGCCAGTGGGCGGAGGACCTGGTGCGGCGCAAGCCGACCGTGGCGCAGCTCGACGAAGCGGAGGCCGCGCTGAGCGAAGCCAACAGTCTTCGGGAACTCGCGAACCACCAGCGTGGACGCCGCGGGATCGAGGCGTGGCGCGCACTGACGCAAGGCAAGCCGGAGCAGGGCTACCGCGAGTTGCTCGCCAAGGTGGAGGAGTTTCCGGGCATGTGCGCCCAGGGCGTGATGGACGATGACGACTCGCTCAACTTCCAGGGGCTGGAGGGCGCCTACTCCGATGAGGGTTTCCTGGCCTGGCTGCGGAAGCAGAAGCCCGCGGCACGCCCCGCGGGGAAGAAGGGCAAGGACCTGGATGCCGGACTCCTGCTGGCGGCGGGGCTGGATGCGAAGCCGTTCTTCGGCCCTGGCTTCGAAGGGAACAGCCGCACGGGCCGGGTGCTGGCCCTGGTGGCGTTGGGCGCGGACCTGAAGGCGAGGGATTCCAGCAAGCACAGCGTGCTCCACCTCGCCGCGATGGTGGATGACGCGGCGCTGGTGAAGGAGTTGCTCCGCCTGGGCGTCGCCGCCGACGTCGTCGATTCGAACAAGTCCACGCCGCTGCATGTCGCGGCCGAGCACGGCAGCGTGTCCTGCATCGCTCCGCTGGCGAAAGGCGGCGTGCCCGTGGATGCGCTCGATGCGTCAGGGCGGACAGCGCTCTTCGAAGCGCGTCAGGCCGACGTGGCCCAGGCGCTCATCGACGCGGGAGCGAATCCCAATGCGGGCAAGGGCTGGACGCCGCTGCATCAGCACGCACGCTTCAAGGAGCGAGGCCCCGTCATCGAGGTCCTGCTCAAGGCGGGGGCGGATGTCTCGCTGAAGAATGGCAGCGGCCAGACGCCCGCGCAGGAGGCGCTGGCGCACAAGAACGCGTCCCTCGCCCAGCTCATGGGGGCCAAGGCTTCCTCGGGCAAGGCCGGTGCGTTGGACGTGCAGCCGCTGCTGGATGCGCTGGCGCGTCAGCGCAAGACGCTGCTCAAGGCCTGGTACTTCGAAGACAAGAACGTGGACGGCGTCGAACAGGTCCTGAAGGGGCTCGCGCTGCAAGGTGCCACGTCATGGGACCAACTCGCGGCCGCGCTCCAGGGCGAGCTCCCCTGGACGGCCATGGCGGTGGTGCAGCTCGCGCGGGACGTGCTGCCGGCCGAGGAGAAGGCGCCTCGTCTGTCCAAGCTGCCGCGCTTCGTGCGCGGGGACCTCGTGGTGAAGGGCGACGTGCACGTCGATGGGCCGCTGCTCGTGACGGGAGACCTCACGGTGGAAGGCGTGGTGCGCAACGCGGGGATGGAAGGGATGCTGGTGGTGGGCGGCACGCTGCGCGCCACCGGTGTGGACACGGACGGCGAGGTCGTCGTGGGCGAGGGCCTGGAAGCGCAGGTGGTGTGGGGCCACGGCAACGACGCTTCGCTCCGCGTCGGCGGCGTGCTGAAGGCGGATGTGGTCATCGCGGACGACCACGACATCCAGGCCAAGGTGAAGGCGAAGCACCACTACGAGAACGGTGAGTTCGATGCCTCGGATGAGGCGCTCAAGGAGGTCTTCGTCGCGAAGGCCTTCGCGAAGTCGGAGTTGGACCGGGACAAGCTGTTCAACGTGCTGCGCAAGGTCGGGACCATCCTGGTGTAGACGCGGCCCTGGGGGCTTCCGTTTGGAGGACGAACGGGTGCCCTTTGACGGCGTCACGGCGCGCACCCGTGTCGAATCCCTGAGCGACGTCAGGCCTTGGGCAGGTGGTCCCGCACCACGCCGAGCCAGTACTCTTTTCCATAGTACTGGCTCATCTTCCCGATGAGCTTGCCCTCACGGAACAGCAGGAACGTGGGGATGCCGAAGAGGCCGAAGCGCTTGGCCAGGTCCTCGTACTGGTATGCGTTCACCTTGACGACGCGCATCGGGGCGCCATCCAGATCCGCCAGCAACGCGGGCTCGGCCGCCGCGTAGATTTCGCAGTTCGGACAGCCGTCACCCCAGAAGTCCACGACCACCAGCTCACCCTTGGGTTCCAAAACCAGTTGGTCGAAGTTCTCCGCCGTCCCCTCGTAGCTCACGGGATGTGCCATGGCCTCCTGCCTAACGGGCTCGGGTGTCGTGTTCAACCTGCTCACCGGGGCGCGGCTCGAAGTCCTCGATGCCTGCTGCGTCCCAGGAGCCGCCAGCGCGGTGCTTCCGGTTCGGTCTGACGGAGGCCAGGCCCGGCCGGAAATTCCGCTCGTGCGGCCGGGCGGCTCACTCCATTGGGCGCCCTGGCCGGGCCCTGGGGGCCAGGCGGGTGGGCTGTTGCCGTGCTGGGACGCTTCAGCCGGCGGAGGATGGATCAGCGGAACGCCTGGGCCGCTCCGGAACGCGGGCGGCTGGAGCGGGCGCCAGGGGCATCACCTTCGTGCGTGAGTCCTGTTTTTCCGGAGGAGGGGATGGGTTGGACAGTGGGTACGGGTTTTCAAGGTATGACTGCGCGCGGCGGTGGCCGCCATGTCAGCCGGAGCGAGTTGGATCAGCTCTGGCGCGGTGTCATCAAAAGCCAAAGCCCGCACTGCGCAGGAGCGCTCAGCCGCCGTAAGGTTGTGCGACTGGATGTCGTGGAGGGGTCATGCACGAGTGGTTGGAGGCACTTCGCAAGTCGGTAAAGGCATCGTCAGCTGGCGTCTCTCCCGAGGAGATTCGCCGGGCCGAAACGGAGTGCGGCGTTCCATTCCCCGATGAGCTCACCGACCTGTATCAGGCGTTCAACGGGGGCGAGCTCAACGGTGAGGTTCTTCTCTTCCGTCTGCACGGCGCGGAGGGAGACCCGAGCGTCCTGGAGAAGACCCGCCTCAAGCTGGAAGGGCTTCCCGCGGCGGGGCTGTGGCGCATTGGCTTGAAGGGGCAGCACCGGCACCTCTTCGCCTCGCGCAAGTCGGCCATGGTGGAGCAGGGCGACGGTGGCGGTCCGTTGCCGGCCTGGGTCGAGGCGCTGGATAGCGACGACTGGGTCTATGGCACCTGGGAGGGCGAGAAGCGCCAGATGCGGCTGTACCGCTCGTTGAAGGACATGCTCGACGTGCTCGTGCCCCCCGCGGAGGTGGAGAGCTTCGGTGAGCGCACCTTTGCTCGGGCGATGAATGCCGTCCTTCAGGGGGCGCTATCCGGCGTCCAGGTCGACGAGGAGGACGAAGAAGCGGCGGAGTCCGGCGAGGCACCGCTCGGTGCGGCGGCCGAGGCCGAAGCAGCCGAAGAGGCCGAGCAGCTCGAGGAGGCGGAGCTGGCCGATGAGGAGGCCGCCGAAGTGGCGGTAGAGGAGACGGAGGTACGCGAGCTCGCGTACGAGTACGACGACGTCCGCCCGTCTCCCCGTTACGAGGATGGGGCCGGCCCGAGAAAGGCACGCGCGCAGGCCCAGCAGATGCCGCTCGCCATCGGTGGCGCTGGCGTGCTGTTCCCGAAAAGCGCGTCGAGCAGGGTGCAGGGTGTGAAGAAGAAGCCCGCTGCGGAGCCCACTCCCGGGAAGGCGCGCTCCGCGAAGAAGGCCGCGATTGAAGCGGTTTCGGCGGAGCTTCCAACTGGAGCGGCTGAGGCCATTTCGGAGCCGGAGGCTGCGCCCATGGAGGCCACCGAGAAGGTCCTCGCCCAGACGGGTGTGGCGAAGAAGTCCTCCGCCACCACGAAGAGGGCGACGAAGGCCCCTGCCCAGGAGCGCACTGAGAAGAAGCCTGCCACCGCGAAGGAGGCGACGAAGGCCCCTGCGCAGAAGGCCGTGGCGAAGAAGGAGTCCGCCACCGCGAAGACTCCTGCCCAGAAGGGCGCGGCGAAGAAGGCCGCTACCGCAAAGGCCCCCGCGAGGAAGGCCGCGGCGAAGAAGGCCGTCACAGCGAAGGCACCTGCACAGAAGGGCGCGGCGAAGAAGGCCCCTGCTCAGAAGGGCGCTGCAAAGCGGGCCGGTGCCCCGACGAGCGCGGTGAAGAAGGTCCCTGCTCAGAAGGGCGCTGCAAAGCGGACAGGTGCCCCGACGAGCGCGGCGAAGAAGGCGACTGCTCAGAAGAACGCGGCTGCACAGAAGAGCGCAGCCAAGAAGTCGTCTGTGAAGAAGGCCGCTGCTCAGAAGTCCGGGGCGAAGAAGAGCGCTGCGAAGAAGGGCTCAGCCCGGAAGCCAGCGGCGAAGAAGGGCGCACGCGGCCGGTAGTCACGGGCTCGGAGGCAAGGCGCGCTCCCGCGCCTTGCCCCGACGTCGCCTCACCGCACGTCTATCCCTGCGGCAGCTTGTCGAAGTCGATGGGGCGGATGCGGTAGCCCGGCTGTGCCGTCAACTCCAGCGGCTCTTCCTCCTCATCACCCCGGCGGAACTCGTGAATCTCATCCGGGAGGATGTCGCGGAAGTCCGGCTCCTCCTCCATCGGTGGGGTCGCCGCCAGGTCCTGGTCGGAGATGTTGATTTCATCCTCACCGGTGTCCGGGTTCATGTGACGCCGAGAGGTGGACTCGCCCACCTCGTCTGACCCCAGCTTCTTGAATCGCATGGCCTCTCCTCGGATAGCGCGGTGGGTCGGCTGCCTTCGTCTCAAGAATGAGAACCCGCGGGGGCCCCGGCAATTCTCGCCGCCCGCCTGCCTGCCATGCCTGCCCGTGCCTCAGCGCTCCGGGAGCACGGTGCGGCCAGAGGGGTAGGCGGGCTCCACCTCCAGCATCACCATGGCCAGGGCCAGCACGCGCGACAGCGTCTCGCGCACCTGGTAGCGCCACGGCGTCGACCGTCCCTCGTCCGCGGCCACGCCCCACGCGTCGATGCCCACCGAGTTGGCGATGAACAGCGCCCGCGTCAGGTGGAAGCGCTGGGTGACGAGCACCGCCCGCTTCGCGCCGAACACCGTGGCGGCTCGCAGGCAGCTGTCATAGGTGGACAGCCCCGCTTCGTCGCCCAGGACCGCGCTTTCAGGCACGCCGTGCTCCACCAGGTAGCGCCGCATGGCGCGCGTCTCGTGGTGGAAGGGCTTCGTCTGGTCTCCACTGACGAGCACCCTCTGCACCTTGCCCTGCTGCCACAGCGCGATGGCCGCATCCAGTCGCTGGGCGAGCACGGGGAGGGCACCGCGCCCCGCGCCAGACCCGCGCCGAACACCAACGCCACGGGGGCCTGGGGCGCCTCTTCCAGGGGGACGATGCGGTCCTGGTAGCTGAGGCGGACGAGGTGGGAGAGGGCGAGCAGTCCCAGCCCCCCCGCGGCCAGCACCGCGAGGCCTCTACGCAACCACACCCATCTCGCACCGCCTGGCTTCATGGACCCCGAGAACACCGGTAGAGGGGCCATTGTGTTCCGGGCGCTCTCCTCCGGAAAGTCCAGAGCGACATCCCTGTCTCAGGGGAACGTGCCCGCCTGGGAGCCCGCCGGCCTTGGGGCGAATCGCTCGATGGCCTCCAGCAACTGTCGGGGCTCCACGGGTTTCTTCAAGAACGCCGCCACGTTGTACGAAGACGCATAGACGGCCCGGTCTCTCGGATTCATCTCCGCCGTGCCCGCGGACAGGATGATGACGGGCACCTGGGCCAGCGCTTCACTCGCCTTGCGGGTGGTCAGCACCCGGTGTCCGTCCATGACAGGCAGGGCCATGTCCAGCACCATGAGGGCGGGGCGGGGAGGTTGGGCCAGTTGCTCCAAGGCCTCCCGGCCGTTGCGCGCCACGCGCACCGCGTGGCCGTGCAGCTCCAGGTAGGTCTGAAGGGCCTCACAGATGTCCACGTCGTCTTCGACGATGAGCAGCGGACCGGATGACGTCTGAGCCACCATTCCCGCAAGGTAAGTCCGTGTCCTACCGCGGGGAGGGGCTGTCAAGGGGGCTTGGCCGCCCGCCGTGTGCGGTGGGGCGTGCGATCGTCTGCCCGGCGGCGGCAGGCATCCGTTGACCGGCTCCCGCCCCGCCTATATAGGGGGCCCCGTCTTACCCTGCCCCGCCTTCCTTCAGGACAAAGCGGGTCGAACGCCCCACAGGAGCTCCCCGGTCCATGGCGTCCCTTCGCGACATTCGCAAGCGCATCCGCTCGGTGAAGAACACGCGTCAGATCACCAAGGCGATGAAGATGGTTTCCGCCGCGAAGCTCCGCAAGGCGCAGGACGGCATCCTGGCGGCGCGTCCCTACGCGACGATGCTGGATCAAATCATCGCGGACCTGTCCGCCCGCGCCGGGGATGAGAGCCTCAGCCACCCGCTGCTCACGGCCCGCCCGGTGAAGCGCGTGGAGCTGGTGCTCCTCACGTCGGACCGTGGCCTCGCCGGCGGCTTCAACTCCAACGTCATCCGCCGCGCCAACCGGTTCCTCTACGAGAACACGAACCTGGAGAGCATCCGCCTCTCCACCGTGGGCCGGAAGGGCAACGACTTCTTCCGCAACCGCGGCCAGAACATCCGCAAGGACTTCGGCGGCCTGTACCAGCGCCTGAACTACCGCGCCGCCGCGGACGTGGCCGAGGAGCTGGTGGCCAGCTACCTCAACGGCGAGGTGGACGCGGTCCACATCGTCTACAACGAGTTCGTCACCGCCATCTCCCAGACGGTGAAGGTCGCTCAGCTGCTGCCGCTGCAGACGCTGGGGACGCCGGGGGAGGCCCCGGTCGCGGGCTCCACCTCGCTGGTGGATTTCAAGTACGAGCCGGACCGTCAGTCCGTGATGGACCGCCTGGTGCCCCAGGCCGTCAACATCAAGCTCTACCGCGCCCTGCTGGAGAGCGTGGCCAGCGAGCACGGCGCCCGCATGAGCGCCATGGAGAACGCCACCTCCAACGCGACCGACATGATTGGCAGCCTGACGCTCACCTACAACCGCACGCGTCAGGCGGTCATCACCAAGGAGCTGATGGAGATCGTCTCCGGCGCCGAGGCCCTGAAGTAGGACGTTTCCGCAGCCGCGCCTCCTGGGCCCGCCTCGTCTATCGAGGTGGGCCTTTCGCGTTCAAGGCCCCCGCGACGCGCTTCGAACTGCATCCCCAGACCGGGTCAAGTACGCCGGCAACCTGCTCGCCTCGCGGTCCGCCCGGAGGCCCGCGGTGTGTTCGGCCGCTACGCGCCGGAGGAGCGTTCCTCCTCGAAACGCGAGCAGGTTCAGAGCCAGAACGCCAAGGCCGTCCTGGTCGGTAGCCCGAACAGCGGGCGGCCCCTGGTGTACCAGCCGGATGGGAGGTAAGGGGGTGGCGCCCGGCATGTGGTTCCGCTAAGCCGGACTTACCAGTCAGTTGCCCGGGAGGCTTGACCCCCGGGGGGGGCCCCGGTAAAGGGGGCCCGCCCTCACAGCCGGGCCGAAATTTCAAGGGTGGCGGCGCCCGTCCGCTCCCCGTGCGAGGCAGACGATTCCATGAGCGCTCAAGTTCCGACGGCAGGCAGAATCATCCAGGTCCTCGGCCCCGTGGTCGACGTCGAGTTCCCGCCCGGCGGTCTCCCCGAGGTCTACACGGCCCTCAAGGTCACCAACGCGAACCTGAGCGCCGACGCCGACAACCTCACCCTCGAGGTGGCGCAGCACCTGGGTGAGAACACCGTCCGCACCATCGCCATGGACTCCACGGAGGGCCTGGGCCGCGGCATGCCCGTCAGGAACACGGGCGCCCCCATCCAGGTGCCGGTGGGCAAGGCCACCCTGGGCCGCATCCTGAACGTCACCGGCGAGCCGGTGGACGAGATGGGCCCCGTGAAGGCGCAGGAGTACTGGTCCATCCACCGCCCGCCCCCGCCCTTCACGGAGCAGGACGTGCGCGTGCAGATGTTCGAGACGGGCATCAAGGTCATCGACCTGCTCGCCCCGTACACCCGCGGTGGCAAGATTGGCCTCTTCGGCGGCGCCGGCGTGGGCAAGACGGTGCTCCTGCAGGAGCTCATCCGCAACGTGGCCGTGGAGCGCGGTGGCTTCTCGGTGTTCGCCGGCGTCGGTGAGCGCACCCGCGAGGGCAACGACCTCTACCACGAAATGCAGGACACGAAGGTCATCCAGACGGACAACCTGGAGGCCAGCCAGGCCGTGCTGGTGTACGGCCAGATGAACGAGCCGCCCGGCGCCCGCGCCCGCGTGGCCCTGTCCGCGCTGACCATGGCTGAGTACTTCCGCGACGTGGAAGGCCGCGACGTGCTCCTCTTCGTGGACAACATCTTCCGCTTCACCCAGGCCGGTTCCGAGGTGTCCGCCCTCCTGGGCCGCATCCCCAGCGCCGTGGGTTACCAGCCCACGCTGGCCACGGAGATGGGCAGTCTGCAGGAGCGCATCACCTCCACCACGAAGGGTTCCATCACCTCCGTGCAGGCCATCTACGTCCCCGCCGACGACCTCACGGACCCGGCGCCCGCGACGGCCTTCGCCCACCTCGACGCGACGACGGTGCTCAACCGCTCCATCGCCGAGCTCGCCATCTTCCCCGCCGTGGACCCGCTGGACTCCACCAGCCGCATCCTGGACCCGGCCGTCATCGGCGCGGAGCACTACGGCGTGGCCCGCAAGGTCCAGGGCATCCTCCAGCGGTACAAGGAGCTGCAGGACATCATCGCCATCCTCGGCATGGACGAGCTCTCCGAGGATGACAAGCTGGTGGTGGCCCGCGCCCGCAAGATTCAGCGCTTCCTGTCGCAGCCCTTCTTCGTGGCCAAGGTCTTCACGGGCAAGGACGGCCGCTACGTGAAGCTCCAGGACACCATCCAGGGCTTCAAGGAGATCGCCGAGGGCAAGCACGACGACATCCCCGAGGGCGCCTTCTACATGACGGGCGGCATCGACGAGGTGGTCGAGAACGCGCGGAAGCTCGCGGCGAGCTAAGCTGGGCGCTTCTCCTCCCGCAGAGGTCCCCATGCGCCGTGCAGCGCTCGCCCTGGTCCTGATGTTCCTGGCTCCCTCCTCCGCCCTGGCGGAGGAGCGCAGGGGACGGGCCCGGGTGAGCGCCAACGGGCTCTACAGCGTCCGCATGGTGGAAGCGGCGCAGGACCAGTGCCGGTTGGAGGTGGCGCAGGAGAGCGGCCCCGTCTGGACGCTGAAGGAGTGTCTGGGCACGGTGGACGACCTCTACTTCGTCTCCAACGACGGCGAGCGCGTCTGGGTGGTGTGGCCGCTGGTGGAGAAGGGCAAGGCCGTGGCGGAGCCGCGGACGAAGAAGAAGTCGAAGGCGAAGAAGCCCAAGGGGCCTCCCGCCTGGGCGCGCGTGGTGGTGGCGGCGCAGTATGGGCGGGATGGCCAGCGGCTCCAGGAGAAGCGGCTGACCGAGTGGCTCAACACGCGGCAGCTCTCCGAGGTGCGCCAGCTCACCCACCACTTCAAGTGGCTGGAGGGCACGCTCGGAATCCCCGGCAAGGGGCCCCGGTTGACGGACGCCGGGGTGGTGGAGTTGGAGCCAGTGGGTGGAACCACCCGCCAGCTCACGTTCTGATTCGGTTGTGCGAGGAGCCTCATGGCCAAGCTGACTGTGGAGATTGTCACCCCCGAGAAGCGCATCCTGTCGGTGCAGGCCGACGAGGCGATTGTTCCTGGCGGCCGGGGCCTGTTCGGCGTGCGGCCGGGGCACACCCCGTTCCTGTCGCTGATGGAGCCGGGCCCGCTGACGCTGATCGAGGGTGGCCGGCGCGAGTCCTACTTCGTCGCGGGCGGCTTCGTGGAAGTGGGCAACGACAAGGTGCTGGTGCTCGCCGACGCGGCCGAGCCCGTCACGGGCATCGACGTGGAAGGCGCCCGTCGCCGCATGGCCGAGGCCCAGGAGCGCATGAAGGGCATGTCCTCCGAGGACGCGCGCTTCGAGCTGGAGCAGGCCACGGTGCGCCGTGAGGCCGCCCGTATCGGCGCCGCCAGCACCGCGCGCGCGTAGGCTTCTCCCCGTTTCACCGCCCAGGAGCGTCTCGCGCTCCTGGCGTCCCTGGCGTGACACCCGGGCTCCCCTTGAGCGGAGCCGGTGTCCGCTTCTGTTTCCGTGAGGGTGCCCCTCTGGGGTGGCGCCTCCGGAACAGGCATCCCGGTCCACACCTCGCTTCGCAATGCCCCCAGGGGCCTGGCTGCGTTCGCCTCCGAGCCTTCGCGCGGGCGCGGCGGCCTCCTGTCAGCGGCTGTCCTCGGTCGCAGAAGCTCCACTGACAGTGCTGCTTCCATTTGACGTGACGGTGCGGATTTTAAGGTGCATCTAGAATGCATCTTAAAGCCCATGCCGGGCGAGAGGAGCGGCACCATGAGCGTGACGGCGGAGAAGAGTGTCTACGAGGAGCTGGGCGGAGAGCCGGCGATGGCGGCGGCGGTGGAGGTCTTCTACCGGAAGGTGCTGGCGGACGATCACATCAGCCACTTCTTCGAGGACGTGGACATGGAGCGCCAGGCTGCGAAGCAGAAGGCGTTCCTGACGATGGTGACGGGTGGGCCGGTCCACTACTCGGGCAAGGACATGCGCGCGGGCCACGCGCCTCTGGTGAAGCGTGGGCTGAACGACTCGCACTTCGACGCGGTCGCGGGCCACCTGAAGGCGACGCTGGAGGAGCTGGGCGTGGCCGCGCCGCTGGTGGCGAAGGTGATGACCATCGCGGAGAGCGCCCGCGCGGACGTCCTGGGACGCTGACCCGAGGAGCACGCCATGCCCAAGGTCAAGCACGAGTCTGACTGGTATCCGCTGGAGTCTGGAGAGAGTGTGCTGGACGCGCTGCTGCGCCAGGGCATCTCCATTCCGAATGCGTGCCGCGCGGGGGCCTGCCAGTCCTGTCTGATGCGGGCCGTGGCGGGGACGGTTCCAGAGGCCGCGCAGGTGGGGCTGAAGGACACGCTCCGGGCACAGGGCTACTTCCTCGCCTGTGCCTGCCGGCCTCCGGAGGGCACGCAGCTGGAAGTCACCGGCGCGGAGGCGCTGCGCATCCCCGCGCGCATCCAGGCGCTGTCGTTGCTGTCCACCAGCGTCCTTCGTGTGCGGCTGGTGACGGACAGCCCGCTGGCGTACCACGCGGGGCAGTACGTCTCCCTGGTGCGCGAGGACGGGCTGGCTCGCAGCTATTCGCTGGCCAGCCTGCCTCATGAAGATGCCTTGGAGTTGCATGTGCGGCTCCAGCCGGGCGGGGCGATGAGTGGCTGGCTGGCGCAGGACGCACAGCCGGGAGACAGGCTCCAGGTGCAGGGCCCGGCGGGGAGTTGCTTCTATGTGCCGGGCCGGCCCGAGCAGCCCTTGTTGCTGGCGGGCACGGGCACGGGGCTGGCGCCGCTGTACGGCATCGTTCGCGACGCGCTGGCCGCGGGCCACTCGGGGCCCATCTGGCTCTTCCATGGTGCTCGGACGCCCGAGGGGCTCTACCTCACCTCCGAGCTGCGGGCGCTGGCCGAGCAGCATCCTCAGTTTCGCTATCGTCCGGTCGTGTTGGAAGGCGGCAGCCGGGACGTGGCCGAGGGCGCGCTCGATGTGCTCATCCGCGCCGAATGCCCGAAGCCGCTGGGCTGGCGCGCATGGCTCTGCGGAGACGGGCCATTGGTGCTATCCCTTCGAAAGAAGCTGTTCCTGGCCGGGCTCTCGCTGAAAGACCTCCACACGGATGCCTTCTTGCCGAGCGTTCCATCGGGGCAGCGTAGTGCCGACGCCGGAGCCCGCTGACGTGCACCTCACCCTCCATGCCGACTACTCGCTGCGGGTGCTGCTCTACCTGGCCACGCGCACGGGGCGGCCCGTCTCCACGCAGGAGATGGCGGATGCGTACGGCATCTCCAAGCACCACCTGGTGCGCGTGGTGCAGACGCTGGCGGGGCAGGGGGTGGTGGACGCGCGAGCGGGCCGCTCCGGCGGCGTGGTGCTGGCGCGCGCGCCGGCGGACATCCAGGTGGGGCGCGTGCTGCGCGCCGCGGAGCCGGACTTCCACCTGGTGGAGTGCTTCGACCGGGAGCGCAACGCCTGTCCCATCGCTCCCGCTTGTGGGCTCAAGAGCGTCCTGGACGAAGCGCGCGAGGCGTTCCTCGCGGTGCTGGACCGGTACACGCTGGCGGACCTGCTCCGCCGCTCGCGCCCGAACCTGCAGGACTACTTCCTCCCCACCTCCGAGCCATGATGTCCGGCACGCTGGAGCTGTTTCATCGCATCGCGGATGCACCGTCCGCGCAGGCCCGGCGCTACATCGTGGACTACGCGCTGGAGGACCGCGTGCGCTTTCGCAACGTGGCCTTCGACGAGGCGGAAGCGGACTGGCGCAAGCATGGCGGACATACCACGCCCGCGCTCTGGGATGGCACGCACCTGCATCAGGGCGCGCAGGCGGTGATGGCGCGCTTGCAGGCCGTCGTCAACCTGGGGCGCGACGACGCATGAAGTAGCGGGCGCGCGTGTGCTGACACCCGCGCGCTGGTGCCACCTGCGCGTCCCTCGTGCGCCATTCCCGCCGTGCGCGAAGCTTCGAGAGTTGGACACGTGTACAGGTGCGCGGATGCGTGCACCCTCCGAGGCTTGCCGCGCGCGTGTTGGTTGCGGTAGTCAGCCCACCCCGCGCTGCGATCCACGAGGCGCCAGGGATGGAGGGTGGACGGTGAAGAATCCGAGCGGCGGAATTTCGAGGACGGCTGTATCGCGCTCGTCAAGCCCCGGCATGATTCTTCCCGCTCCGGCTCGCGGATGTTTCACGGGTTTCTCTCGGCCGTTCTGGCCTGAGCGTCGGTTAATCTCCACGACCCCATGCCGCTGACTCCCGCCGAGCGCCAGGACAGGTTCCATGCGGCGTTCGTGGGGCTCGCCATCGGTGATGCGCTCGGCTTTCCGCTGCGCGGCATTCCACCGGCGAGCCTCACGCGGCTGCCCGGCCTTGCCGAAGACTTCGCGCCCGCCCGCGCGGCAAGTTCGCCAAGGGCCAGTTCAGCGACGACACGCAGCTGCTGCTCGCGGCGGCGGAGAGCGTCATCCGCGAGGGCAAGGTGGACGGCCGCAGCGCGGCGGCGCACGGCGTGGCTGTGGCAGGAGGGCATCATCCTCCAGCCGCCCAAGAGCCTGGCGGACGCGCTGCAGCGGCTGGCCAGCGGCGTGCCGTGGATGAGCGCGGGCGCGTCCCTGGGCACGCGCTGCCATTCAGTGCTCAGCCGCGCGCTGGTGGTGGGCCTGCTGGAGAGCGGCCACCGCGCGCGCCTGCCGCATGACGCGGGCGTGCTCACCATCATCACGCACAAGGATCCGGTGTGCGCGGCGGCCGCCGCCGCTTTCGCGCAGGCCGCGGCGCTGGGCATGGAAGAGGAGCCGCTGACACCCGCGGCCTTCTGCGAGGAGCTGGCGCTGGCGGCGGCCGTGCACGACAAGGGGCTGGCCGAGGAAGTGCGCCACCTGCCGCGCCTGCTCACCTGGGACACCGCGCGCGCGCTGACGCAGCTGCGCAAGGTGGGCGTGCCCCCAGCGAGCTGAAGGGCGTGGACGGGCTGCCGCCGCACGTGGTGCCGGTGCTGCTGACGTCGCTGTTCGCCATCCTCAAGGTGCCGCACGACTTCCGGGAGGCGGTGGCCCTCACGCTGCGCTGCGGCGGCGAGGCGGACGTGGCCGCGGCGCTGACGGGCGCTCTGCTGGGTGCCCACCTGGGGACGCGCGCCATCCCGGCGCGGCTGCGCAAGCAGGTGTTGTACTCCGAAAACCTGGTGGATACGGCGGACCGCCTCTTCCGCGCCCATCAGGTCCGCGAGACGCTGGCCACCGCCCTGTCGCACCGCCGTCGCCGCTGAGCGCGAGGGCAGGGCAGGCAGGCGGGCGCCGGCGTGCATTTCCCCGGGGCTTCACTGGAGGGAGCGTCCTGCCCACCTTGTGCGAAGGAGCGGGCCGCAAGGATGCCAGGCAGGCATGGGAGCGCACGTGTGGTCCGCGGAGTCATCGCAGGAGGCGCACGTCGTGGATCTCGAATCGGAACGCCTGGAGCGAAGTCAATTGGAGACGCTCTCCACGGCGGAGCTCATCCGGCATGCCTTGGCGGAGACGCGCCTGCTGGTGCGCGCCGAGGTGATGCACGCCAAGAAGGAGCTGCGTGAGGAGCTGAAGGCCGCGCGTACCGCGGGCATCCTCCTGGGGGCGGGCGCGGTGCTGGCGCTCACGGCGCTGGCCGTCCTCTTCGTCGCGCTGGGGCTGGCCCTGCCCATGGCCCAGGCGCTGGGCGTGCTGGTAGTGGGCGTGGTGCTGCTGGCGATTGCCGCTGGCCTGCTCTTCATGGGCCGCAAGCGCGTGCCCAAGAAGCCGCTGCCGCACACACAGGAACGCTTGAAGATGGACTACCAACTCACGCGGGAGACGCTGCAATGAATGGCAACGACCGCGACGCAGGCGAGCCCTCGGCTATCGAGCGGCGGCATGAGGACCACCGCATCACCCGGGGCATGGGGGACCGCAAGCAGGTGGAGGAGACGGCCGACCGCATCCGCGACGAGCTGATGCTCACGCTGGCGGAGTTGGACCGGCGACGCGAGCGCGCGCTCGACGTGCGCTACCATGCGCGGCAGCACCGCACTGAGCTGATGGCCGCGGGCGCCGCGCTGTTGACTGCGGTGGGCCTGGGCGTGGGGTACGCGGTGTACCGCGCGCGCAACCGCGATGAGATTCTGCGCCGCAAGCGCCGCAAGGCCCTGACGCGTGCCTGGGAGCACCCGGACCGCGTGGCCTCCAGCGCGGAGCCGCGCCCGCTGGGCGCGGAGCTGGGGAGAAAGCTCGTCCTCATCTTCGCCAGTACGCTCGCCACCGCTGTTGCACGAAACGCGGTGATGACACTGGTTCCCGCGCGCCGCGTCCCCGCTTCTGCTCAGGGGGTTTATAAGAATACATAATTGCGACAAATTAAGACATAAACCATTCTGATGCTCATGACGGACCTGCTCTATGCGCGGGCCCAAATGGGCTTGTCGCTCGCGTTCCACATCGTCTTCGCCGCGGCGGGAGTGGCGCTTCCCGTCCTCATGGTGCTCAGTGACTGGAAGGGCCGGCGCACCGGTGATGCGGACTACCAGAAGCTGAGTCAGAAGCTGGCGAAGGGGACGGCCATCCTCTTCGCGGTGGGCGCGGTGAGTGGCACGGTGTTGTCCTTCGAACTGGGCCTGCTGTGGCCAGAGTTCATGGGGCAGTACGGCGAGGTGATTGGGCTGCCCTTCAGCCTGGAAGGCGTCGCCTTCTTCACCGAGGCCATCTTCCTGGGCATCTATCTGTACGGGCGGGAGCGGGTGTCGCCAGGGATGCACATGTTCTCCGGCGTCATGGTGGCGGTGAGTGGCGCGGCCAGCGCCTTCTTCGTCACGCTGGTCAACACATTCATGAACGACCCGTCGGGCTTCACGCAGTCGGCGTCGGGGCCCGTGGACGTGCAGCCGCTGGTGGCCATGTTCAGCCCCGGCTGGCAGTACCAGACGGCGCACGTGCTGCTCTCCTGCTACCAGGCGAGCGCCTTCGCCATGGCGGGCATCCACGCCTTCGTGTTGCTGCGCCACCCGGGCGCGGCCTTCCACCGAAAGGCCCTGTCGGTGGCGCTGCCGCTGGCGTGTGTCACCGCGCTGCTCCAGCCCGTGGTGGGGGACTTGTCCGCCAAGCACGTGGCGAAGGCGCAGCCGGTGAAGCTGGCCGCGATGGAGAGCCAGTTCGAAACGGAGCGCGGCGCGCCGCTGCGCCTGGGCGGACTCCCCAACGTGGAGACGGGCGAGGTGCCCTACGCGGTGGACATCCCCAAGGGCCTGTCGATTCTCGCCTTCGCGGACCCGGACGCGGAGGTGAAGGGCCTGAATGCCTTCCCGCGCGACGAGTGGCCGCCGGTGGCGAAGGTCCACGTGGCCTTCCAAGTCATGGTGGGCACTGGGAGCGCCATGGCGCTGCTGGCGTTGGTGACGCTGGGCTGGCGGTGGCGGAAGAAGGCCTGGCCTCACGGGCGGAAGATGATGTGGGCGTGGCTGTTGTCAGGGCCGCTGGGGGTGGTGGCCATGGAGGCGGGCTGGCTCGTCACGGAGTGGGGACGACAGCCGTGGATTGTTCGCGGCGTCATGCGCACGGCGGACGCGGTGACGCCGGTGCCACACCTGGCCGCGCCCTTCTGGACCTTCACCGCCGTGTACCTGTTCCTGGGGGTGACGGTGGTGACGCTGCTGGTGCGGCAGGTTGCGGGCACGCTGCCCACGCGCGACAGCGGTCAGGCGGGAGGTGAGGCTCATGTCCACTGATGCGATTCTGGGCTTCGCGGTGGCGGGGACCTTCGTCCTCTACGCCCTCTTCGGCGGGGCGGACTTCGGGGGCGGCGTCTGGGATTTGCTCGCCTCCGGACCGCGCAAGGCGGAGCAGCGCGCGCTCATCGCCCGCGCCATTGGCCCGGTGTGGGAGGTGAATCACATCTGGCTCATCGTGGGCCTGGTGCTGCTGTTCGCCGGCTTCCCGCGCGCCTTCGCGGTGCTGAGCGTGGCGCTGCACGTGCCGCTGACGTTGCTGCTGCTGGGCATCGTGTTCCGGGGCGCGGCCTTCACCTTCCGGGCCTACGACACGCGCGGGGATGCGGTGCAGCGGCAGTGGGGGCTCGTCTTCAGTGGCGCCAGCGTCATCGCGCCGGTGCTGCTGGGCATGTGCGTGGGGGCCGTGGTGAGCGGCACCATCCGCGTGGAAGGGCGGGTGGTGGTGAGCGGCTTCTTCGCGTCGTGGCTCGCGCCCTTCTCATGGGCGGTGGGCGCGCTGGCGCTGAGCCTCTTCGCCTTCCTGGCGGCGGCATACCTCACTCACGAGGCGCACGAGCCCGCGCTGCGCGAGGACTTCCGCCGCCGGGCGATGGGCGCGGGCGTGGCCGTGTTCGTCGCGGCGCTGGCGGTGCTGTTGCTGGCACGCGAGGGGGCGCCGCGCGTCTGGGAGGGACTCTTGCGCTCGCCCTTCGCCCTGGCGCTGCATGCGGGCACGGCGGTGGCGGCGGTGGCGTCCTTCGCGCTCTTGTGGGCGCGCCGCTTTCAATGGGTCCGTGTCGCGGCGGCCGTGCAGGCGGGGCTCATCGTGCTGGGGTGGGCCGCCTCGCAGTACCCGTACCTGGTGGTGCCCGACGTCACGCTGCATGGCGCGGCGGCGAGCCTGGCGTGCAGCGTTGGTTGTTGGTGGCGCTGGGCGTGGGCACGGCCGTGGTGGTGCCTTCGCTGGTGTTGCTGTTCCGCGTCTTCCGGCCCGCGCCCACGTCGGGCGCCGCATCGGAGGCGTGAGTCGCGCGGGCGTCCTCGCCACGCGCAATGCGTGACGAGGGACGAAGCGGCGCCTTAGAACCGCGCGTTCACACCCGCGTAGACGGTGCGGCCGCGCTCCTGGAACACGTAGCCTTCCTCGTCCTCGGTGCGGGTGTTGGCGAGGTTGAGGACGCCCGCGTTGACGCCGAAGTTCTTGCTGATGTCGTAGCTGGCGCCCGCGTCGAAGAGGGCATAGGCCTCCACTTCCTCGGTGCCGCTGAGCTGCGGGCCAATGTACTGGCCGCGCACGAAGGCCTTCAGCTTGTCCACCGGCGTCAGGTCAATCTGGCCGTTGAGGGTGTGCTTGGGCCGGTAGGCGAGCTGCACGTCGTTCTCCAGGTCCCGGCTCTCCAGGAAGGTGTAGTTCGCGCTCAGGCGCACCACGTTGCCGAAGGCCTTGCTCGCCGTCGCCTCGACGCCGCGCAGGCGCGCGCGGTTGACGTTGCGGGGCACGTACAGGGGCAGGCCCGTCGCCGGGTCGGTGCCCACCGGCTCCACGCCCGTGCCGCGCGGCGTGTCGATGAGGTTGCGGATGTTGTTCTGGAAGACGGTCGCCGACAGGGCCCACGACGTCATGGTCCAGTTGGCGGACACCTCGAAGTTGGTGCTCTTCTCCGGGTCCAGGTCCGGGTTGCCGATGATGCCGCAGCGGCCTCGGCAGCTCGTCACCAGGGACTCGGTGCTCATCTGACGCAGCGTGGGCGCCTTGAAGCCCGTGCCGACGCCCACCTTCAGCGTGAGGTGGGTGATGGGCGAGTAGACGGCGTAGGCACGCGGCGTGAAGTGGAGGCCGAAGTTCTCGTGGTTGTCCAGGCGCGCACCCAGCAGCAGGGTCAGCTTGTCCATCAGCGCCAGCTCATCCTGCGCGTAGAGGGCCTGCTGGTGCACGCTGGCGCCGCCGCTGGTGAACTCGTCCGACTTGAGGTCAATCCAGCGCGCCTCGCCGCCCACCGTCAGCGTGTTGATGCCCAGGTACGCGGTGGCGTTCGCCTCCGCGACGATGTTGTCCTGGGTGAGGCCGTCGACGCCGCTCTCCAGTCCTTCCCAGTAGCCGCGGACCTCGGAGTTGCCCCAGTCCCACTTGCCCTTGTGGCCCAGCACCGCGTCGTTGCGGTGGACCACCGCGTCCGCGTCGCCGTAGGAGCCGCCGATGTAGTACTCGCCGATGCGGTTCTGGTACGCGCGGCCGTACTCGGCGGTAATCGTCTGCTGCGCGGTGGGCGTCCAGTTCAGCGACAGCCGGCCGTTGTGGTCATTGCGGCCCTCGAGCGTGGCCAGGTCGCCGTGGTTGACGACGCTGCCGTCTTCACGCGTCACCGGCGCACCGTCCGCGTTGAGCACGGGCGAGCCCGGGTTGCGCGCGCCATTCCACGCCTGGCGGTGGTTGAAGCCGCCCGTCACCTTCAAGGAGAGCGTGTCCTCGATGAGCGGACCGCTGAGGAAGACGCTGGAGCGGAGCTCCTCGCCGTTGGCGCCCACGGTGGGCGTCTGCGCCTTCAGGTCGATGCCGCCCGTCCACTTGGGCGCAATCGGCTTGGTGATGATGTTGATGACGCCGCCCAGCGCCTCGGAGCCGTAGAGGGAGGACATGGCGCCGCGGACGACCTCGATGCGCTCGATGCCCTCCGTGGGGATGAGGCCGATGTCGAAGTCGTTGTGGCGGAACACCGCCTCCAGCGAGTTCACGCGCTTGCCGTCGACCAGGATGAGCGTGTAGCTCGAATCCATGCCGCGGATGCTGATGCCACGGCGGCCCTGGCTGCCGGCCGTCAGGCTGATGCCGGGCGCCAGACGGATGGCGTCCGTCAAATCGCCCACGGGCGCCCGCTTCAGGTCCTCCTGCGTCACCACGGTGACGGAGGCAGGGGCGGAGGTGACGTCCTGCTCGGTGCGCGTCGCCGTCACCACCACGGGGGCCATCTGGAAGATGTTGTCCTCCAGCGCCGTCTCCGCCTGCTCGGCCTGATGCTCGGCGGCCGCGGAGTCCGGCGGCGGCGTGGCCGCGTCCTGCGCCCAGGCGGGCGTCATGGTGAGCAGCAGGGCGGAGCCCACCCACTTCCACGTCACGGACAGGCGGGGAGCACGGAAAGGTCGGGGGGAAACGTCATCACGATGAACGGCGCGCAAGGTCCTTCTCCTCATGTGGGTGTCTGAACTGCCGGACTCCCCCCGTTCCGCTTCCGCCCGAGGCGTCCGCGGGTGCTGATTCGAGCAAGGCCCTCCCGCCGCCGCGGAAGCCGCGACGTGGAGGGACACCTGCGATGCAAAGGGGCCGCGTCCCGAGGTCTTCCGGTGCTCAGCGGAGCGTGCGCGGAAGGCACTGTACGTTGCGTGTGACTTTGCAAATCAATATCAATTGTGCGGCACTTTGCGTCCTGGCGGGTGTCCTGTCAACGCGCGGAAGGCGGAATCTTCTACACCAGCCGTAGAAGCCCGCCTTCACCGCGGAGATGCCCGCGAGGTGTGCGTCAGCCTTGCGTGGGCCAGACGGCCCGTGGCTCTTCATCGTCCCGGGCGATGAGCAGGGTGGCGCCTTCGAGCAGGTCCTCGGAGTCCAGGGCCTCCACGGCCGTGCGCACGCCCGCGTCGGCGTCCATCACCCGGCAGTAGACGCGGAGCTGCTGTGCCTGGAGCTCACCGCCTTCGACCTCGCCATTGCCCGTCCAGCCGAGCGCGTCCGTGAGCAACTCCTCCACGGCGACGCGCTTCTCCACGTCGTGGCCGGTGCCCTTGCCCTCGATGGTGTACTGGACGATGAGGGTCATCATCGCCGTGGGATCAGGCTCGTCATAGCCCTGGTCCACCAGGGGGCCAGCGGCCTCGGCGATGACCATGTCCGGGTCTTCATCCGGGGGGAGGGGCAACTGCTGGTCTTCACCCGTCTCGCCCACGAGGCCTTGGTGCACGGTGAGTGCTCCGTCATGCACCCAGGCCTCCCAGTAGCGGAGCCGGTTGCCTTCCTTCTTGTAGAGCTTCAGCACGCTTCGAGTCTCATTCGAGGGCCCCTGCATAGCACGGAGCCCGGGGGGCTTTTCGCTCAGAAGGCACGGCCCTGGCCCCCATCCACGGGCAGGGTGGCCCCTGTGACCCAGCGTGCGCGTTCCGAACAGAGGAAGGCCACCACGTCGGCCACTTCCTCGGGGGCGCCGAAGCGGCCCCAGGGCAGCTCGTCGCGCACCAGTCTGGCCACCTTCTCTGGATTCTCCTTCTGGCGTTTGTCCCAGCTGCCGCCGGGGAAGAGGATGGAGCCGGGGGCCACGCCGTTGACGCGGATGCGGTACTGCGCCAGGTCCACCGCCATCTCCTTGGTGAGCGCGGTGATGCCGGCCTTGGCGGTGGTGTAGGGGGCGCTGGTGGCGTACTCGCGGCCAAAGATGGAGTTGATGTGGACGATGCAGCCGCCGCCCTGCTGGCGCATGGCCTCCACGGCGCGCTGGCTGCACCACACGGCGGACAGGAGGTTGCGGTCCAGGACGGATGTCCACTGCTCGGCGGTGGCGGAATGGAAGGCGCCCGCGCCGCCGCTGCCCCCCACGTTGTTGACCAGGATGTCCAACCGGCCGAAGGCGCGCACCGCCGCCTCCACTGCCTCCACGGCGCCGGCCTGGGTGGCCACATCCGTCACCACGGTGGCCACGTCCGCGCCCTCGGCGCGAAGCTGCGCCGCGGTGGCCTCCAGGGCCTCCGCGCCGCGTGCGCTGAGGCACACCCGCACGCCCTCGCGGGCCAGCACCGACGCGATGGCCCGGCCAATGCCCCGGCTGCTGCCGGTGATGAGGGCCGTCTTTCCTCTGAGCTCCAGGTCCATGGGCGGGCGTTCTACTGCGCCTGTCCGCTCATGGGGGCGTCATGGTGCCGGGGCGTTGAGTCCTGTGCGCAAGGCCGGGACGCATCGCCAGGGAGGGTTCTGCTTCTCCGATGACCGGTGCCGCGGCCGGGCGCTTCGGCCGCGGGCATCGGTGGCGGCGGTCCTACTTCGCCTGGAAGCGCGCCTGTGTCGGGGTGGCCCCCGGGGTGCGCGTGACGCCGCGGTCCGGGTTGGCGGACAGGTGCTGGAGCACCTTGAACACCGTCTCCACCTCGTCCGGCATGCCGATGTCCGCCGCGAGCTGCTCGGCGGTGCGGGCCTCCGCGCGCGCCTCGCGCAGGCGCGTCGTCAGCTTGCGTTGGAGCTCCAGCACCACGCCCGCGGCCTTCTTGCCCGCCTCCACGCCCGGCTGGTGGTACGCGTTGATGTGCACCAGCGTGGCGTAGAAGCCCACGGCCCGCTCATACAGGGCAATCAACGCGCCCAGCGTGCGCGCGCTCACGTCCGGCACGGTGAGGGTGAGTGACTCGCGGTCCTTCTCGTAGAGCGCGCGCCGCGTGCCCAGCAGGAAGCCCAGCAGGTAGTCACCGCTGGTGACGCCGGGCTCCACTTCCTGCGAGCCGCCGTCACGGTCCTTCAGCACCTCGATGAAGGTGACGAAGAAGTTGAGCACGCCTTCACGCAGCTGCTGCACGTAGGCGTGCTGGTCCGTGGAGCCCTTGTTGCCGTAGACGGCGATGCCCTGGTTCACCACCTGGCCATCCAGGTCCGTCTCCTTGCCCAGCGACTCCATGACGAGCTGCTGGAGGTAGCGCGACATCAGCAGCAGCCGGTCCTTGTACGGCAGGATGACCATGTCCTTGTGGCCTCTGCCGTCACCCGCGTAGTGCCACATGAGCGCCAGCAGCGCGGCCGGGTTCTTCAGCGCATCACGCTCCCGCGTCGCGGCGTCCATGTCGCGCGAGCCCTTCAGCAGTGCGTCGATGTCCAGCCCCTGCAGGCGCGCGGGGAGCAGGCCCACCGCGGACGTCACCGACGTGCGACCGCCAACCCAGTCCCACATGGGGAAGGTGCGCAGCCAGCCCTGCTTCTTCGCGTGGTTGTCCAGCTCGCTGCCGGCGCCGGTGACGGCCACCGCGTGCTTGCTGAAGTCCAGGCCCCGCGCCGAGTAGCCGCGCTCGGCCTCCAGCATGCCGTTGCGCGTCTCCTTGGTGCCACCCGACTTGCTGATGACCAGGGTGAGCGTCTCCGACAGCCGCTCACCCAGCTGCGCCAGCACGCGGTCGAAGCCGTCCGGGTCCGTGTTGTCGAAGAAGGACACCTGCATCGGGTCCTTCGCCGTGCCCAGCGCGTCCGCCACCAGCTGCGGCCCCAGCGCCGAGCCGCCAATGCCGACAATCAGCACGTGCGTGAAGCGCTGCGCCTTCTGCGGCTTCACCCGGCCCTCATGCACGTCCTTCGCGAAGGCGTGGATGGCGGCCACCGTGTCGGTGATTTCCTTCTGGAGCGCGGGCTCGGGCGCCAGCTCCGGCGCGCGCAGCCAGTAGTGGCCCACCTTGCGCTTCTCGTCGGGGTTGGCGACGGCGCCCTTCTCCAGGGCCTCCATCGCGCCGAAGGCTTCCTCCAGGCGGGGGCGCATCCGCTCCAGGTAGTCCGCCGGGAAGCGCATCCGTGAGACGTCGAGCGTGAAGTCCAAGGCCGGGACGACGCACAGATAACGCTGGTACCGCTCCCACAGTTCTCGCTCGGTCATGGCTCCTCCTGGCAGTTCTCGCGTCGCGATAGGTGCCGGGTGGCTTAGCGCCTCCGTGCGCGGGTGGGAAGCTGGACGGCGGTGTCGGTGCGCGTCCACGGGGCCGCGGGCGGCCGGGTGCTCAACACCTCACACGGAGGGCCGTGCCGCTTCGGGCGGGGGCTGTACTCCGGGCGGCTGGGGCGCCTCTGGGGCGTCGGGTTTCCAGGCCGGGTTGCGGAAGACGTAGCTCAGGCGCTGCTTCAGGGAGCCGGGCCTCGCCGCGTCGCGCGTGATGGCCGCGAACTCGTGGAAGGCGATGCGCACGGGATTGAACGTCTCCAGGTTCTTCGTCAGGCCGTACACGGGCTTCTCGCCCTCTGGCTCGAACGTTCCGAAGAGGCGGTCCCAGATGATGAGGATGCCCGCGTAGTTCTTGTCCAGGTAGCGCGGGTTGGACGCATGGTGCACGCGGTGGTGTGACGGCGTGTTGAGCACCCACTCCAGCGGGCGCGGCAGCCGGCCAATGGCCTCGGTGTGAATCCAGTACTGGTAGAGCAGGCTGACGGATTGCTGCACGACAATCATCACCGGGTGGAACCCGAGCAGCGCCAGCGGTGCCCAGAAGACGAAGCTGGTGGGCGGCGTCCATGTCTGCCGCAGCGCCGTGGAGAGGTTGTAGTGCTGGCTGGAGTGGTGCACCACGTGGGACGCCCAGAAGAAGCGGCTCTCATGGTGGACGCGGTGGAAGGCGTAGTAGCAGAGGTCGTCCGCGAAGAAGAGGAGCACCCACGCCAACACGCCGGTGCCCATGCGCAGCGGCGTCAGGTGGTAGAGCGCCAGGTAGCCGGCGAAGGCCACGCCCTTCCACAGGACGTTGATGGCCACGTTGCCCAGCCCCATGGAGAGGCTGGCAATCGTGTCCTTCCAGGTGTGGCCCACCATGGGACGGCCTTCGTCCCGCTGCTTCTTCACCCAGAGGGCCTCGGCAATCACCGTGAGGGTGAACACCGGGATGGCGGGGGTGATGAGGTCGGGGATGTGTGCTGCGTCCATGGTGGGACCCTCCGTGTCGGCGAACTCAGGAGCGGGCGCGGCGGCGAGGCCGCGTCAATGAGGGGAGGAAGGCGTTGCGCATGAAGTGGGTGAGCGCATCCAGCATGCGCCGGTGCGCCGGGTCGTTGGGCCGGGCGCTGCCTCCCACCGCGGCGCCCTGCACCGCGTCCAGCGCCAGCTCCACGATGGAGTCGAAGTCCGGGTGCGCGGAGGCCTCGGGGAACAGCTCGCGTGCCACGCGGTGCAGGTTCTCCCGGTGCGGCCCGTCCACCGCCGCCAGCGCCACGCGCAGCTCCGCGTCCGTGCGCGCCGCGACGTACAGCTCGATGGCGGCCTGGAGCTCCGGGCGCTGGAAGGCGGCCCACAACATGTCCACCGCCGCCGCGATGCGGTCCCTGCCCGACGGCCGGGCCCCCACACCGGCCAGGTAGTCCTGGATGAGCCGGGGGAAGAGGTGCTCCACCGCCGCGGCGAGCAGCTCCTCCTTCGTATCGAAGTGCGTGAAGAGCGCGCCCTGTGACAGGCCTGCCCGCTTGGACACCTCCACCGTCGTCAGGCGGGCGTAGCCCTGCTCCACCAGCGTTTCGATGGTGGCGTCCAGCAGCTTGCGCCGAGTCGTCTCACGGCGCTCCTGCTGCGTGCGGCGGACAGGCCGGGCAGGCGCGTCCGATGGAGTGTTCTTCGCGGCCATTCAACTCGCAGGATAAGTCTGAACTTAGTGAGTGACCAGTCACTTTTTGTGGTGAGGAGTGAGTGCTCCTCACAGTGGCGTGTGCCGCCACCTGTCCCCGTACACGGGCAGCTCGAATGGGAAGTGGCCGCTCACGAGGCGCGCCAAGCCCGCTTCCCCAGCGGCCCGGCGGGCAGGGGCCTGGGTGCCGAGTTCGCGGCGTTCGCTCGGGACTCGGGCATGATTCCCCTCGGGAGGGTGGGCGTGCCGATGCCCTCCGCGTCGTGCAGCAGGCGGGCGCGGCGAAAATCCGCAGGGAAATACCCGCGCCACTTGCCCCCGTTTCCGCCCCGCCCCGATATGAACCTTTCAGCCCTCCTCCTTGGTTCTCTCCTGGCTTCGGCCCCTGCGGTTCCTTCCTCTTCTTCCGCCACGGATGCGGGCGACGTGCCCGAGGTTGGCGTTCCCTTCGCCTGTGGTCGCATCCACACGGTGAGCCAGGGACATGACACGGGAAGTCACCAACACAACGACACACATGCGTGGGATTTCCGCATGCCGGATGGCACGCCCATCGTCGCCGCGCGTGACGGCACGGTGCGCCTGTCTCGCGGTGACAGCACGAAGGGGGGGTGTGACGAGAAGTTCGCGCCCTACGCCAACTACGTCGTCATCTCCCACGGCGATGGACTGGAGACGCAGTACCTCCACTTCAGCGCGGTGGTGGTGAAGCCGGGTGACGTGGTGAAGGAGGGCCAGCTCATCGGCTTCTCCGGCTCCACCGGCTGGGCCTGCGGCGCGCACCTGCACTTCAAGGTGGCGCGTGAGAGCGGCAAGGGTTGGAACAACCCGTCCGTGCCGGCGCGCATCGCTGGCTACGGAGACCCGGTGCGCGACACCCGCGTGGCCGCGCCCCTCTGCAAGGACAACGGCACGCAGGCGCTCATGGCGAGCAACGGCGGCACGCACACCCCGGGTCAGCCGGTGGTGTCCATGTCACCGGAGCGCCAGCAGGCCCTTCGCGGCCTCCCGCCCGGGGCGCAGAGCATCCTCGACGGTCTCTCCCAGCCTCCCGCCCAGGGCGGCCAGGGCCTCAACGAAGCGCGCACGTCCGGTGGTACCCGCACGGCGAGCGGCTCCAGCGAGACTCGCTGAGGCCAGCAACGCGCCCGCTCCGGCGAGCAGCATGAAGAGGGCCCCCGCGTTGACGAAGTAGTCCAACGGCAGCAGGGGCCTTCCACGTAGGCCCGCACCACGCGGTAGCCCACATGGCCCAGCAGGGCCAGCAGCGGCAGGTTGATGAGCGGTAGCACCAGCCAGCGCGCGGTGCGCCACCATCCTGCCACCGCCTCCGCGACGCCGGTGGTGGCGGTGTAGCGCCAGGCGCCCGCTCTGGCCACCCGCACCTCCTCCAACAGCGTGTCCACGTCAGGGACGCCCAGCAGCGCGGGCTCCAGTCCGCTCGCGCGCGCCACGCTGCGCGCCTCCGCCAGCGCGGTGCGCGCCGCGGCCTGGGCGCTGAAGTCGTCCTCGAAGGGCTCGACCACGGCGGACTCCGCGGCCCTGGCGCGGGTGTGTCCGCGCACCACGTCCACCACGGTGGAAGCCGCCGCCACCGCCAGCCCCGCGGGCAGACTGCTCCGCCCCACCAGCGCCGCCGCGCCCAGCCCGCTGGCGCCCCAGAGGGACAGCCGCAGGCCCCAGGCCGCGGGCCCCCAGAAGCGGCCTCCCGCCTGACGCCGCACCTCCGCCGCCAGGTGGCCGTGCGCCAGCCGCAGCCGCGCGTCGAAGTCCGCGCGCAGGCCCTCCGCGGCCTTCTCCATCCCCGAGTCCAGCGCGGCGCGCGTGCGTGACAGCATCGCGTCCGTCTCCTTCAGCGCGGCCTCCACGCGCGTGTGCACCTCTTCCAGCGCGCCCATCGCGTTCGTCTTGCGCACGCGCGCGGCCACCGCCTGCGTGGCCAGCCCGCGCAGGTGGAAGAGCAGGGCGCCGAACTCGCCGGACACGTCCCGGCCGTCCTTCGCCGACAGGGCGCTGATGGCGAAGACGGGCACGTCTTCCTGGGCCAGGCCGTACTGCTCGGAGGCCACGCGGCGCACCTGGGCCTTGAGCGTGTCGCGCGACTCCGGAGACAGCTCGTCCGCGAAGTTGAGGATGAAGACGAGCGAGCGCCGGCGGGCGAACTCCGTGAGGAACTCCACCTGGGAGGCCTCCGCCACGCTGCCGCGGTGCATGACGACGAGCGCCACATCCGCGCGCTCCAGCGCCGCGCGGGCCACTTCGCGGTGCGTGGTGGCCACGCTGTTGAGGTCCGGCGTGTCGATGAAGACCTGTCCGCCCCACAGGCCCTGGGGGCCGGGGGCATACGTCATGACCCGCGCGCCGGAGCCCGCCAGCGCGTCCGTGGGCGTACCTTCTGGCGCGAACACGGTGGCGGCCGTGCTGGTGGGCCGGTTGACGCCTTCGCGCGACAGGGCCTGCCCCGCCAGCGCGTTGAGGAGGGTGGACTTGCCCGCGCCGGTGGCTCCCACCAACGCCACGCTCAGGGGGCGTCCTTGCGCGCCACGCCGCGCGCATAGTCGTCCACGAGCCGCTCCAGGCGCGCGGCATGCGGCCGGAGCGCGGGCAGCTCCAGGGCCGTCTTCAGCAGGGAACGCAGGGCATCGGGTTCGGGCAGGCTCGTCTCGTCCACGTGGAGAGAGCCTGTCCCGGCTTCGTCCGGGTGACTACGAAGAAGATGCGCGGAGGGTGCGCCAGCGTGCAGTTTCCGCCCGGGGGCCTACCGGAAACGTCGGGCGTCCGGGTGGGGCGGGGAGCGGATGGCCGCGGGGACGCCTGGAGGAGTAGAAGCAGTACCACCATGGACCTCTTCCTCATGTCGCCGCCGGGACGCACGTGGGCCCTGCGTGGCCGCAGCAACTTCCGCAGCCGCGAGGCACCGCCCGTGGACGCGCGTCAGGCCCGGCGGGAATGGCTGGCGCTGGCCCGGGACATCGAAGCGCGTGGCGGCACGGTGGTCGCGTTGCCGTCTCCCTCCGAGCTCCTGACGGGCATGCCGTACGCCGCCGAGTGTGGACAGGTGGTGGCGCGTCAGGGCGCCGCTCCGTTGTTCGTGCTGCCGCGGATGATGAGCGCGCACCGGCAGGCGGAGCGCGAGCACTGGGCGCCCCTGGCCCGGTCGCTGGGCATGGAGGTGGTGGACCCGGGCGTGGGCATCTGGGAAGCCCACGGCGACGTGGCCACCTTCGACGGCGTCACGCTGCTGTTCTGGGGCGGCCGCACGACGCTGGACGGCCTGGAGGCCGCGGCGCGGTACTTCCCCGGAGAGGTGCTGCGCATCCAGGTCCGCGAGCCCGCCTTCCACGGCAACATGGCGGTGCTTCCGCTGCCCGCGGTGGACCGGCTGATGGTGTGTCCGGACGTGATGGCGCCGGAGTCCCATGCGCTGCTGCGCGAGCGCTTCGGCGAGCACCGGCTGCTCCTCGTGACGGAGGCGGAGATTCGCCGCTACGCCACCAACGGGCTGCCGGTGGGGCGCGACGTGCTGGCGCCTTCGGTGGTGCCGGACTCGGTGCGGGAGCGGCTGGAGGCGCTGGGCCTGCGCGTGGTGTCGCTCACCATGCGCGAGCTGTGTGAGAAGGAGGCGGCTCGTCACGCTGCCTCGTGTCGCGCGCCGAGGTGGACGCCTCGACGCTGAACATCCCAGACGCGTTCCGGTTGTCGGCCATCGCGAGGGACATCGATGCCGATGGGTGACGCGGACACGCTGCCTCGGCAGGCGGAGGCTTTCCTCGCGGCGCACCCTGGCGCGTCGCTGGTGGCGCTGGGCTCGGGTGAGCACGCGGGCTCGTTGGACTTGTCGCCGCTGGGTGTGCCGGTGACGTTCCTGCCCGCCGAGCGGAACGCGGACCTGGCGATGCAGTACCTGGCGCTGAACCAGCTCGCCTTCGGTGGCATCGGCGTGCCGCGTTGGGTGCTGTCGGACCTGTATCTGCTGCCGGGCGCCATTGGGCTGCTGCGCTGCCCGGCCCGGATGCTGGCGGCCCCCGTGCGCGAGCGGTTGGGGCTGGCCGACGAGGACCCAGCCATTGGCGCGGCCTACTACGCGGCGCCTTCGGTGACGCCAGGGTTGGTCATTGGCGTGTCGCTGCTGAGCGTGCTGCCGGGAACGGGGGCGTCGCCGTGGGTGAAGCTGCTCACGTTGCAGATGCTGCGCGCGCGGCGGCTGCGAGGCGTGGCCCAGTGGGACAACCCCAGCGTCCGTGTCCATTCCAGGCTGGGCCCGCTGCGCCTCGTGGGGCGCGTGCCCGGGGGCCATGAGTATGGGGAGCGCTCCTTCGTCTACGAGTCGGCGCTGACGGACCGGGTGCGGCTGGGGGACGCGATGGTGCGGCGCCTTTCACTGACGCCGTCGCTGCGTGTTCCCGTCACGGACCTCCCGGCGCTGAGCGCGCTGCTCGACCGCGCGGAGGCGGGCGAGGTGTTGCACCTGGTGCCTCCAGGGCTGGAGGCGGGACAGGTGCTGGTGCGCGAAGGGCCGCTGGGCTGACGCGCGCGGGCGGGCTCAGGGCGCTGGCGCGGCGGGCGACTCCATGTCCTCTTCCAGCGCGAGCCGCAACGCGCGGGCGCCGTCGCGGAGGATGGGCGCGCCGTGGGAGAAGCACAGCGTCTCCACGGGGAGGTGGTCCAGGATGCGCTGGACGCTGTGCCGGGTGCGCAGCGGTTCGTCCTGGTATTCGCTGGGGATGAAGTCCGGCGTCTCGCCGTCCTCGTGCGTGAGCAGGTCGGAGATGAACGCGACGGCGCGCGGGTGTTGCTGCATCCACAGCGTGTACATCGCCTCGGTGGGGCCGGGGGTGTGGAACGAGATGAGTCCCCCGGGCAGCGTGTCTCCCGCGACGTAGAAGAAGTCGGGCTGCTCCTCCAGCGACTGTGCTCCCTCGGGTGCCCAGACGGGCACCTTGAAGGCCTTGCGCAGCCGCCACGCGGAGCGCTGGTGGTTGCCCGCCGTCAGGACGATGGCGGAGATGTTCCCCAGCTTGCGCAGCGCTTCCTCGTCGATGGGCAGCGGGTCGATGAGGACGACGGCGCCATCCGTGTCCACCACGGCGTACGCGTCACTGCGCGCGCCGCCGATGCGGTCATCGGAGAGGGTCCAGTGGTGGACGCCAGGCACCAGCTCGCTTGTCCGCTTCGCCTTCCCCTTGGGCTCGCTCATGCGGACAAAGCTAGGCACCCCCAGCCGTTGTCACGTGGGCGGGGAGGGAGGCCACGGCCTGGATGCTCCGCCGCTTCCACGGCGGGCGCCCGAGGATACGGGGACGTCGTCCGTGGGACGGCACAACGTTCCCGCATGATGGCGCGAATCTCTCGCGGTGTGCTGCTGACCCGGCCCCTGGTGCTCTTCGACGGCGACTGCGCGTTCTGCCGGCGTTGGGCGGCGCGCTGGCGGTGGCGCACAGAGGACCGTGTCCGCTACCGGCCGGGCAGCGGGTGGCGCCGCTGGCTGCTGGGCATCCCGAAGGCGGACATGCGCAGGGCCATGCAACTGGTGGAGCCCTCCGGCCGGGTATCCCAGGGCGCGGAGGCCCTCTTCCGCGCGCTCGCCGCGTCGCCTCGCCGGGGGACTCGGGTGGCCGCGAGGCTGGGGCTGATGCCGGGGGTGTTGCAACTGGCCCAGGGCGTCTATGCGGTGGTGGCCCGGAATCGCCGTCAGGCGGCGGGCGTGGACCGCTGGCTCTTCGGGCGCGCGGTGGTGCCGCACGAATACCGGTGGGTGCGCTGGGTCTTCCTGCGGTTGCTGGGAGGAACGTTCCTCATCGCCTTCACCTCGCTGGGGCGGCAGGTGCGGGGACTGTATGGGACGCAAGGCCTCCGGCCCGTGGCGGAGCGCCGGCCGCGGAGCGTCGCGAGGAGGCTTCGGCGCTCGCGAGGTGGCGGCGCATCCCGTCGCTGTTCTGGTTGGACGCCTCGGACGCCGCGTTGGTGCGTGGGTGCTGGAAGGGCCAGGTTCTGTCCCTGGCGTTGCTCTTCAACGTGGCGCCCCGCTTCAGCGTGTCGACGCTGTGGGCGCTGTACCTCTCCTACGTGGCCGTGGGGCGTGAGTTCCTCTCCTTCCAGTGGGACGTGCTGCTGCTGGAAATGGGACTGCTGGCGGCGCTCACCGCGCCCGGAGGACTGCGGCCGGGCCTGGGCCGTGACGAGCCCTCCGCGCTGGATGTGTTCCTCTTCCGGCTGCTCGTATTCCGGCTCTACTTCGGCTCGGGGCTCAGCAAGCTCCAGTCAGGGGACCAGACCTGGCGCGAGTTGAGCGCGTGCGAGCACTATTACGAGACGGCGCCGCTGCCCACGCGGGGTGGTTGGTACGCGCATCATCTGCCGCGTCGGCTCCAGCGGGCCTCGACCGGAGCGGTGCTCTGGCTCGAGACGGTGGTGCCCTTCCTGGCCTTCGGGCCCCGGCGCTTGCGGCAGTTCGCCTTCTGGAGTCTGAGCGGCTTGCAGACCGCCATCGCCGCCACAGGGAACTACGGCTTCTTCAACGTCCAGGCCTGGGTGCTGGGCGTGTGGCTCCTGGATGACGCGGCGCTGCGGCGGGTGCTGCCTTTGAAGGACGGGCCTCCCGCTCAGCCACGGCCCTGGTGGCGTACCGGCGTGTCCGCGCTGGTGGTGTCGCCGCTGCTGGTGCTGGGGGCGTCGGAGGTGCTTCGCCGGTTCGAAGGGTGGCAGCGGTACCGGCCCGAGCGCGTCGGCGCGATGCTGACGTGGCTGGAGTCCCATGCGCGGCCCCTGCGTTCGGTGAATCCCTACGGCCTCTTCAGCGTGATGACGGTGCAGCGGCCGGAAATCCTCGTGGAGGGCTCCGACGACGGTGTGCAGTGGAAGGAATACTCCTTCCACTACAAGGTGGGGGACCCGGCCCGGCCTCCCCGGCTGGTGGCTCCCCACCAGCCGAGGCTGGACTGGCAGATGTGGTTCGCCGCGCTCGGCTCGCCTCCTGGCTGGTTCGTCGCGTTCCTGGCCCGGTTGCTGGAGGGCTCGCCGGACGTCCTGGGCCTGCTGGCGAGCAACCCCTTCCCGGACCGGCCGCCTCGGATGGTGCGAGCGGTGCTGTACGACTACCGGATGACGGACGTGGCCGAGCGGCGGCGCACGGGCATCTGGTGGCGGCGGGAGCGGCTGGGCCTCTACGTGCCGCCCCTCTCGCTGGCGCCCGGGCCCCGGCCTCGTGGACGCATTCCCGCGCTGCAATGGCATGCCGGGGCGTGAGGCGGGTGGGGGCAGGCGTGCGGCCCTGAACCTCGAAGGCCCCTTTTCGTACGCCGCCGATGGGGTGGGGCTACAATGGGGGCTTCCCACCCATCTCCGCCGTCGTGACGCCGTGAAGACGCCGCGCATTCCTATTTGCCTCCCCCTTGTCGCCGTCATCGGGCTGTTGAGCGCCTGCGGGCCCACGCCCACCACCATGAAGCTGGAGCCGCTGGAGACGAAGTACCTCCGCACGCCTGGGCAGACCGTGAAGCTGGCGTACGAGGTCTTCGACGCGGAGGGCCAGCCCATGTCCAACCCGAAGCTGCGGTGGACCAGCTCCGCGCCGGACGTGGCGCAGGTCCAGGAAGGCTTGCTGACGGTGCGCAAGTCGGGGAAGACGACCATCGGCGCGACGGGTGGCAAGGTCCGCGCGGCGTTGCCGCTGGAGCTGACCATCCTCAACTCGCTGGATGTGCGTGCCCCAGGCGCGGACTTCCTCGAGGTGGGGCGTGTCATCAAGCTGCGCGTGGTGGCGAGGAACGAGCAGGGCTCTTCGTTGCAGGACGCCATGCCCACGTTCCGCTCCTCGGATGAGACGGTGGCGCGGGTGGAGGACGGGCAACTGGTGGCCGTGCGCCCGGGCAAGGCGACCCTGAGCGCGACATTGGGGCACCTCAGCCGGCACATCGCGGTGCAGGTGGTGCCGGCGGACTTCGCGCGGCTGGGCCTCAACCTCACGCACCACGCCTTCCAGCGGAGGGGCAGTCCGTGCAGCTCCAGGCGCGCGCCTTCAATCGCAGCGGCGTCGTGCTGGACACGGTGCCGCTGGAGTTCTTCACCTCGGACTCCGCCGTGGTGTCGGTGTCACCCGAAGGCCGCGTGACGGCGGTGGGCTCCGGGCGCGCGGTGGTGTCCGTGGTCGCCGGCCGGCGGCGGACGGCGGCGGAGTTCGTCGTCCCGTAGCGAGTCTTCCCCCGCGTCTACGGCTTCGGCGCCGCGGGAGCCTTCGACTTCGCCTTGGGCGCGGCAGGCGCTTTCTTGGTGGGGCGCTTGCGCTTCTTGTCCTCCGCGTCCTCCGGGCAGGGCGGACGCGGTCCGTCGCTCGGCGGCTGGATGGTGAAGTCGACGCGGCGGTTGAGCGCCATGCCTTCTTCCGTCGCGTTGTCCGCCAGCGGCCGTGAGCGGCCAAAGCCCTGTGAGCACAGCCGCTCCGCCGCCACGCCGCTCTCCACCAGGAAGCGCATGACGCTGGCCGCGCGGCGGCGCGACAGGTCCAGGTTGTACGCATCGCTGGCGCGAGAGTCGGTGTGACCCTCGATGTGCACCCGGTCGGCCTCGGTGTTCTCGTTCATCACCCGAGCGACCTCCTCCAGGATGGGGAAGGACTCGGAGAGGATGATGTCCTGGTCGGTGGCGAAGTTGAGCTGCTCCAGGATGACAATCCGGTTGCCATCGCGGCGGGCCAGCGGGCACCCGTCCTTGCCGCGGCTGCCGGCGGGCTGGTCCGGGCACCGGTCGAGCCGGTCGACCACGCCGTCGCCGTCCTTGTCCGTGTCCGGGCAGCCCATGTTGGCCACGGGGCCGGCCACGTCGGGGCACGCATCCGACTCGCCAATCACGCCGTCACCATCCGGGTCGATGGGCGGCGGCGGGGGCTCGGGCGGCTCCTTGAAGCGCTCCAGGGCCTCCCACTCGCGCGTCTTCGCCGGAATCCACAGGATGGACGTGAAGAAGCTCAGCGAGGGCGAGGCGATGGAGCAGCCGCAGCCCATGCCACCGCCGAACGTGAAGGTGAGGCCGGTGGAGCTGTACCAGCGCAGGCCGAAGAGCGCCTCCGCGGGAACCTGCCGGGGCTCATCGGGCTGCTTCTGCAACCCCACCGCGCCATGCACCATGCCCACCGCGGTGACACCGCTGCCGCGGAGGATGGGGACCTCCGCGCCGACGCCGAAGGGCATCATGTCGCCCACGGACACGCCGCTGAAGACGCGGTCCGGGCGCTTCCAGAAGCCGCCGTTGAGCGCCAGGAGGATGCCGTTCTCGAAGCGGTAGTCCAGCACCAGGCCCGGGGCCCAGGTCAGCTCGCCGTCTCCGGCGAAGGCGTCCTGGGCGCCGGTGGGGAAGCTCACGTTGAGCGTCACCGCGCCGCCCCAGCCCTTGCCCTCGGCGGGCCGGCGCAGGCCCGGGATGGCCACCTTGCCGGTGAGCCGGAGGTCACCGAGCACGAAGCTCTCCACGCTCCCCTCGGTGCCGATGACCTCCAGGTTGGCGCCGCCCTGGGCGAGGATGAGCGGCATGTCCACGCCGACCTCGGCCCAGTCGAAGAGGCCAATGGTGGCCATGACGTCCAATTGAAGGCGGTTGCCGACCAGGTTGATCTTGCTCAGGTCTCCGCCTTCGGGAATCAGCGACAGGGGATTGAGCGAGTAGCTGAGGTACGGCCCGGCCGAGACGGACAGGTGTGACAGCGGACGCGACTGCTGCACCACGACCAGGTCCTGGGGCGCGCCGGACGGACGGAAGAGCTGCACGTTGAAGCGCGCGTCTGGCTGCGCAGTGGCGGTGGTGGACAACCCCATCGCCACGATGAGGAACAGGTGCGAGGGCTTCATCGAGCAGGGCGCCGGGGGCGGAGGAACGTGAGACCCGCGGCGAGCAGTAGCAGGAAGGTGGTGCTTCCAGCGGGCGTGGCGTCGGCGGTGGTGCCGCAGCAGAAGGCGCCGCCTTGGGGCTCGGTGCCCGGCTTGCGGCGGCCGCGCTCGCACTCCATCGTCTTCGCGGAGCAGTGCTCCACGCCCAGGCAGTCTCCGCTGTCGGAGCAGGCGGTGGAGCAGGTGTTGGTCGCGGTGTCGCAGGTGCCGCCACAGGGGCAGTGGGCATCCGCGAAGCACTCCACGCAGGAGGTCCCGTCGCAGACCGTTCCCGGCTCGCACGTCACCGCGCACGCGCCCGAGTTCTCACACGTGCGAGTGGTGGGGTTGCATACGCCGCTCCCGCAGTCCCCGTCATCCGTGCAGCCCACGCAGGTGCTGCCCTGCGCGGTGCCATTGGAGAGGCAGAAGGGGGTGTCACCACCGCAGGCTCCACAGCGGGGGCCGCAGTGCTTGTCCGTGGTGCAGGACGCGCATTCGCCACTGAGGCAGAACTGGCCGTCGCCGCACTCCAAATCGTTGCGACACTGGACGCAGACTTCGCCGTCGAGGCAGAAGGGGCGCTCGCCGGGGCACTTCACGCAACCAGGGCCGCAGCTGTCGGCCGTGTTGCACGAAGGCACGCTGTCCACGCAGCGGCCGTTGGCGGTGTCGCACTGCTGTCCCTCGGCGCACTGGCTGCTGGTGGTGCACTCCACGCAGGTCGGCGTGGCACCGGGCGTCAGCGCCATGCACTGGGTGCCGTTGGGGCAGCAGTTGCAGGAGTTGCCGGCGCACGAATCATTGGTGGCGCAGGGCGAGCACACGTTGTTGGTGCAGGACTCGCCTTGAGGGCAGTGGGCGTCTTGCGTGCACTGGCGGCACTCATGGATGTCGGTGGCGCAGACCTCGCCGTTGGTGCACTGGCTGTCGTTCTTGCACTCGACACATGTGAATGTTTCGGTGTCACAGGCGCCCGTGGCGCAGTCACTGTCTTCGTTGCAGCCGGTGCACTGGTTGGTTTCGAGGTCGCAGCGGCCGTTCGGGCACTGGCCGTCCTCGGTGCACTGCACGCACTGGGTGCGGCCGTTGACGTTGGCGCAGTGGGGCGCGGACTCGCCGCAGGGGGAGCAGTCCTCGCCGCAGAAGAGCGAGGAGTCGCAGGGCGCGCAGAGGGCCGCCGCGTTGCAGTGGTAGAAAGAACCGCAGCCGCCAGTGCCTGGGATGTTCGCGAACTGGCGGTTGCACTGCTCGCAGCGGTTGATGTCGTCTGGGAAGGAGGGACGTCCGCCCTCCGTGTGGAAGAAGAGCTCTGGCGGAGCAAGGACGAAACCGGCTGTGTTGAGCTTGACGATGGGGTCGGTGCTGGCGCCACGCTCTGTATCTGGAAACGCACCGACGAACGTCGAGAACTCAAGCGCAGAGTGCTCGCTGACCTGAGCGTAGAGGATCTCTACGGGATAGAGGCCCGGTCTCTCAAAGACCACGGTGTTGGTCGTGCGCCAGGACGCGATTCCGAGCTGCGGTGGCCGGTTGATGACCTGATAGGGCGTCTGGCTCAGGTCATAGATGACGAAGCTGACGGCATCGTCGGCATAGAACCCGAAGTGTAGAGGGACTTCCACCCACTGTGGTTGGACGTTGATGTATCCGCGAAATCGGGCGCCGAAGGACGAGAACGTTGGGTGTGGGGAGGCACATCCGCCTCTACCGCACGAACCAACGGAGTTCACGAAGTCGCCGTAGCTTGGCTGCTGAATCGTTGGGTCGTTTGGATCGCCTAGCGTGATGTTGTTCGAGAGGTCGAACAACGTGCGGAGTACGGAGGTGACGCGTCGCGGCCTGCTCGACTCCATGAACGCATTGAAGGTACCGGGGAATGTGGCCTCGCTCTGAGGGAAGTCCACGGCCGGAGTCGATGATGTGCTTGATGCCATGCACAACCCGGTGCCGACTGCTCCTGGCGAAGGAGCTACGGGAACCCCACGGATGCGGACAAGTTCTGGCGCCTTTTCGCCTGGCTCTGGCTGTGCCTGCGCAACACTGGCGAGGCACACCGTCAGGACAGTGAGCGCGGTACGCGCGATGCGGGACACGGGCGATTTCAAAGCCCCGCAACAATGCGGGATATCTCCCACAACCGCAATTCCGGCAACGTGCGGCTTTCCGCTACGACGTCGCAGGTCCTCCAGCGGTCGCTCAACGGCGGAGATTCAGTGGGCCGTTGCTACTCGGAATAGTTTGAAATGCAGGTCGCTCTGACTCAGACCCGCTTGCAGCTCACGTCCCCATCCTGGGAGCGGATGAACGCGGCGGTGAGTTCCGTGCCCAGGGCCGCGCACAGCACCTCGAAGGTTCGCCGCCGGGCGCCGCCAACCACAGACGGCTGACTGGCCAGTGTCTCGGGATGTCGCACGAAGATGTTGTAGCCCACGATGCAGCCATCCGCGCGGAGCACGGTGATGCCATCGGTGGCCATCATTCCCCGCAGCAGCTGCGCGGCGGCGCGCACGGCGGTGCCCGCGCTGTCGGTGGGGTCCGCGTGGTAGCGCTCCAGTAACGCCACGATGTCCAGCGGACGGGGGAGGATGATGCCGTCTACGAACAGCGTGGAGCCCGCGCGCTCCCGGGGCAGCACCGCCACGAGCGCGCCGTGGGAGCCCTGCATCACCTCGAAGAGCACCCGGCGGAAGAACCCTCGCGCGCGCTCGCGACTGTGCGTGGTGACGCCGGCCGTGACGACGTCCGCCAGCTCATCCATCACCTCTGGCGGAGAGGCCGACTCCACCCTCGCGCCGGACAGGTACACGTGCCGGCACAGCCCTCCGCCCGAGCGCAGCTCCAGGATGTTGTCGGCGAGCTGAAGCACACCCACGACGCCCGCGCCCTTGTCCTCGACACGGCGCAGCCGCTCCAGCGGCGTCTCCGCTAGAGGAAAGGGGTCCGTCCGGAAGACGCCGTAGGCGAAGCCCTCCGGGACGCGCAGGAGGTACAGCGCCCACCAGCGCCCCTGGCCCAGCGGCGCGCACTGCTTGAGCGCGCGCTGGATGGTGGCGCGCGAACGCGGACCGATGCCGATGGCAATCGGGTCATGCCCGCCCAGGTGTTCGAGCAGCTGTCCCAGGTCGTCTCCCACGAAGGCCATGGGAAACAGCGGAGCTCCCTCTTCGCGATAGCGCGACAGGGTGACGATGAGCTCTCCGATGGCGTCCGCCGTCAGCTCACAGGACATGGAGGCTTCGTCCAGGAACGTGCTGACGGCGTCGGTCAGCAGGTGGCGGAAGGACAGGACGAGAGGTGGGGAGCCCAGTCCGGCTGGGTCCGAGCCGTTCATGAGACCCACAGCATGGCGCATTGCCGCCGGGCACGCACGGACGGAGTGACAGCGGGCCAGGAGGCTCGTTCCCTCGCCGAGGCGTCATCGTGCGCCGATGTCCGCCGGTTCAGCCCCGGCTGATGCAGGGTGTCAGCGCCGCTGGGTACACTCGGGACTCAGGGCCCGTCAGGACAAGCCTGCCCGGGCCTCGTCCAGGCGGGCCGCCGTCTGGTTCCAGTCGCTGGCCAGCCCGTCGAGCTGCTTCAGGATGTCGGAGAAGTACCGCGCCTCCAGGGCCTTCGACAGGGTCGCGCCGTGGGCATCCGCCCACTTCTTCGTGACACGAGCCCGCACCTGGGCGCCCAGCAGGTCCACGAAGCGCTCCATCAGCGGCGTGGACAGCAGCGTGCCCGCCCAGACGACCGCGTCATGGCCCATGCCGCCCGTGGCCACCGTCACCGCCGCCGCCGCGCCTGACGGCACGGAGTACACCAGCGTCGTCAGTGTCTGGAGAATCTCCTCCCGCATGTCGCCCTGAAGCTCCGCGGAGACCAGCTCCCGGCAGTACGCATACAGCGTGGCCCGGTCCGCCGCGTGCGCGTGCAGGGGCTCGAAGCCCAGCGGCTCCTCCAGCTTCGTCAGCGTCACCGGACCGAAGGCTTCCTCCAGCTTCGTCCGCGTCTGCGCGTCGGCGCGCCACGCGGCCACTTCCGGAGCGAAGGCATCCACCAGCCGCCGCACTCCGTCCTTCAGTGACTCGTCCACCGCGTGGGTCGGCGTGTCCGGGCCCGGGGCCTCGGGCGCGGTGAAGGACTCGCGCACCTTGCGCGTGACGAAGGTGAGCGCCGTGGCCAGCCCTCGGAAGGGCAGGCGCACCCACTTGTGGAACTGACTGCGCGCATCCAGTTCGTCGCGGAAGGCGTCGATGAGCACGTCCGCGGGCACGGCCTTCAGCGCCGCGTGCGCCCCCACCACGTCCAACTCGTGGCGCAGTCGCTTGCGGAGCCGGTCGGGCTCCCGCGCCGCCTCCGAGGCCGCGCGCGACACGGCCTCCATCTCCGCGCGCGCATCCGCGAGCGAGGCTTCCAGCGCCCGGGCCTTCAGCTCGCGCGCGTGTTCGGCCTGTCCCAGCAGCGCCCCCAGCGCGGGCTTCCCGTCCAGGGGCTCCGTGGCCAGGGGCTTCAGTCCCGCCTCCACGTCGGGCTGGTGCGGCGCCGGTAGCGCGCCAGCGCCGGGTGGCCCACGTCCTCGGCGAGCTTGTCCAGGTGCCCGCGGGCCACCTCCTCGCGCGTGGCCTCGTTATAGACGAGCAGGTACGGCCGCCCATGCCCCACGGCCGCGCGCAGGAAGTCCACCAGCGCGGCGTTCTGGTACGTCTGCCGGCTCACCACGAACGCCAGCACGTCCACGGTGACGAGCAACGCCTCCGCGCGCTCGCGGTTGTCGCGGTACACGCTGTCGAAGTCCGGCGTGTCCATGACGAGCAGCCCGCGAGGCACCGCGTCCGACAGCGTCAGGTACAGCCGGCCCGGAGGCCCCGCCTGGTCCACGGGCGCCGCGTCGCCGGAGGCCACGAGCACGATGTCATAGCGCCGCGTCAGGAAGTCCTTCAGCGGCCCGGTCCACGTCTCCGGGTGGGCCGCCGCCGGCACTGTTTGGTGAGCCCGCCCTCGGGCCTCGCGGGGGACAGCGCCGCGCCCACCAGCGAGTTGAAGAGGGTGGACTTGCCCACGTTGTTGGGACCGGCGATGGCCACCAGCAGCAGCGGGGAGTCCGCGGAGCCCAGGCGGGGGAGCAGGTCGCGGCGCAGGCGTTCGGCCAGACGGCGCGCGAGCTCGGCGTCCGAGGCGTCCGGGAAGCGCTCGGGAGCGGGCAGGGCGTCCAGGGCGGACGCGAGGCAGGTGCGCAGGGTGTACGGGTCTCTCATCACCAGAAGTCCTCGCACCACAGCACGCGGGACGCCCCGTGCCCAGGCACTTGTCCCACCGGTGTCGGCCGGGGACAGAGCGGGTGGAGCGCGGTAGGGTGGTCCCATGCGCCTTCTCGCCGCCTGCCTGCTCCTGTCGGGGCTCGTCGCCTGCACCGCCGCGAATACGAATGCTCCCGCGGCCGCCGCGTCTCACGCCAAGGGCCCGTTGCCCTTCATCGAAGACGACTACGCCCGCGCGCTCGCCGAGGCCCAGGCGAAGGGGCTCCCCCTCTTCGTCGACGTCTGGGCGCCCTGGTGCCACACGTGCCGGTCGATGAAGGCCTACGTCCTGTCCGACGCGTCGCTGGCCCGGCACGCGGACCGCTTCGTGTGGCTGGAGGTGAACACCGACCTGACGTCGAACGCGGCGTTCCAGGAAAAGTATCCGGTGGAGTTCTGGCCCACGCTGTACGTCATCGACCCGCGCCAGGAGAAGGCCTTGCTGCGCTTCGCCGGCAGCGCCACCGTGGCGCAGTTGGAGAAGCTCTTCGAGGACGGTGAGCGCGCGTACAAGGGCGGCGTCACCGGCGCCGAGGCCCTGCTGGCTCGCGGGGACGCGCTCTATGCGGAGGGCCGTTCGGCCGAAGCCGCGGAGACGCTCGTGGAGGCCCTGGCCGAGGCACCCGCGGATTGGTCCCGCCGGGGCCGCGCGGTGGAGTCGCTGCTGACGGCGATGTACGGCGCGAAGCAGCACGAGGCGTGCGCGCACAAGGCGTTGGAGGAGCTCCCGAAGACGCCCCGCTCGCTGTCCTGGGCCAATGGCGCTCTCTTGGGCATGTACTGTGTGCTGTCGCTGCCGGAGGACCACGCGGCGGGGGCGGAGCTGCGCGGCGGCCTGGAGGCCAAGGTGGCCGAGGCCCTGGCGCCCCCGGCCATCGAGATGTCCGCGGATGACCGCTCCGGCCTGTACGAGGTGCGCGTGCAGGCGCGCGAGGTGGCGAAGGACACGGCGGCCGTGAAGGCCCTGTCGGAGGAGTGGCTGACGTTCCTGGAGGCCGAGGCCGCGAAGGCGCCCAATCCCCAGGCGCGGACGGTGTTCGACTCGCACCGCATGCTCGCGGCCATGAAGCTGGAGACGCCCGCCCGGGCGATTCCCGCGCTCGAGCAGAGCGAGAAGGACCTGCCCCAGGACTACAACCCGCCCGCGCGCCTTGCGACGTTGTACCGGCTCGTCGGCCGGCTGGATGACGCGCTCGCCGCCAGCGACCGTGCGCTGGCGCGCGTCCAGGGCGCGCGGCGGTTGTCGGTGTTGTCGGGCCGCGCGGACATCCTCGTGGCGCGCCAGGACACGGCGTCCGCCGTGAAGACGCTGGAAGAGGCCATCACCTTCGCGAAGTCGCTGCCCGCCTCGCAGGTGTCGCCGCGCACGGTGGCCGGGCTGGAGAAGAAGCTCAGCGGTCTTCAGGCCTCGGCGCGGTAGCCGCCGCGCGGGTGTCCAGGTCGAACAGCTCGTAGTCCGGGGCCGGCACTCGCGCATGGCTCCGTCGGTGAACACCAGCATCGCGGTGCCGGGTGCTGGTGGAGGCGGCGCGCCGTGGGCGTAGTCCACGCGCGTTCCATCCGTGACGAGATGCCGCAGCACGCCGTCGCGGGCGCCGTCGGGTGGCATCCCCAGCATCGCGCGGCTTCGCTTGTCGCGTGTATGGCCCACCACCTGCGTCAGGCCCGTGGGCAGCCGCCTCGGGTCGAAGCGGCGCCGGGGCGTGCCGCGCACGCGCTCGGCGTCCTCGGGCAGCAGGCTGGGGCGCTGGTAGAAGATGCCCGTGCCCTCGCCCTGGGCCGCGTCGCCTGGGTGGTGCAGTCCCGGAATGACGAGCGGACCTCGAGTCCAGCCCGCCACCGCCGCATCCAGGGCCGCGTTCAGCGCCGCCGCCACCTGGTTCGCGTCCTCGCGCTGGGCGGGAGGCAGGCGCGTCACGTCCAGGTCCTCCTGTGTGACGCCCGCGTGCAGCACCAGCAGGTCAGGGGCCGCGGCATGGGCCACGCGGAAGCGCTTCACCCGCAGCAGGTGTTCCACCCAGGTGCGCTGCACCGCGCGGAAGTTGCCGAAGTCGCGGGCCACCAGCTCCGCGGAAGGAACTTCGGGCCAGCGCGCGAGGAACGCCTGTTCCGCCGCTTCGTCCGTCGCGCCTCCCTGGTAGATGCGGTCCGCTTCGGCCTGGGCCTCGGCGAAGCGCGCATCCGTGAAGCCGGCCAGCTCGCCCACTCGCGCCAGGTCGTGGTTGCCCAGCAGCATCACCGCTTGGGTCGCCGGGTGGGCGGCCAGCCACGCCACCAGCGCCAGCCCACTGGCGGCGGCGGACTCTCGCTCGGCGGGCTTGCCCCAGTCGAAGTGGTCGCCCACCGAGATGAGCTGCACGTCGGAGCGAAGCCACCCCTCGCCGGTCAGCAGTTCGTGGTGCGCCAGGATGGCCAGGACCTGGTCCAGGTCGGCTTGCGGGTCCCCCATGACGAGCCGCCGCCGCCAGACAGGGTCCTCCGCTGGGACGGAGCGCGGCGCCTCCGCCGCGGCCTCGGTGGCCCGCGCGAGCGCGGCCTGGATGGATGACGTCTTGCTCACGAGCTCTGGAAGAACCGGGCGATGAGCGCCGAGCGGCTTTCCACCTGTGCCTTGCTTAGCAGATGCGTGACGTGGACTTCCACCGTGCGCTCGGCGCAGCCCAGCCGGCCGGCGATGGACTTGTTCGTCTCGCCCTGGATGATGTGCGTCAGCACCTCGGACTCGCGCGCGGTGAGCGACCAGCGCGCCGACAGTGCCTGCACGCGCGCGGCGGCGCTGGACGCGGTGCCGGTGTCGATGGCCAGGTAGTGCGGTGGCAGGCCGGTGGTGAGCAGCGGCGTCATGGTCAGCGGGCCGGAGCAGGGAATGCCCTGGGCGCCGCGGCGCAGGGACTCCATCAGCTCCGGGTCATGCCGTTCCAGCCGCGCTCGGCCGGCATTGTTGGCGTGCACCACGCGGCCACTGGAGCTGACAATCCAGGCGGCGCGCCCCAGCGCCTCCATGGCGACCTGCAGCGCCGTGGACATCAGGCCCGACTCGCGCAGTCGCGTCTCCATGGTCAGCCGCCGCTGGAGCGCGGGCGTCAGGGCCTGGAGCAGGCGCTGCTCGCGCTCGGTGAAGGGCTCGGCGCGGGCCAGGCCCACCCAGCCCAGGAGTACCGGCCCATCACAGACGAGCGTGCGCAGCCATTGCATGTTCTCCACGCCGAGCTGCCGGAATATCGCCGCGGAGCGGGCGCTGATGCGCTCCCGGGTGCTCTCCAGCGATTCCTCGCTCATGCCCAGCCGGCGCCCCACCTCGCTGGCTGATAAGTCATGCAGCGGCAGTTGGCGGGCCGTCTCGGTTTCCGTCAGCGAGCGGAAATGCAGCGCGCGGTTGCGCTGAGCAGGCTCGGGCCGGGCGGGATTGAACCAACCCCAAGGTTCTCCCCAGGCAGACACCTGGTTTTCGATGGCCGCGTGCACTGTGGCGGCGGGGAGTGGGAAGCCCGCGCAATGGGCGTAGCTCGCGTGGTAGCGCTCGGGGCCCACGTCCACGCCATAGGCGACGGCGCGCTCGGCCCGTAAAGCCTCTCGTAAAGCGCCTAGCACCGGGGGCAGGGATTCTGTCCCGGGCTCGGCCTCCACGAGCATTGCCTCAAGGTCCGTCAGCAGGCCTTGCTCCTCGGAATTCAAACGAATCACGGTTTTGGAAGTATACGCCCGTCAGGGTTTGCGCCCAGTCCTTGCCCTCTCTTCACGCACGTCTTGAACGTTCAGAATTGTCCCCCCGGGGACTTCTTGGCTTTCAAAGGTTCTGGGTTTTTAATGACCCAGGGATTTCCCCAATAGCCGGACACGGGGCAGTGGCGGAACACTCTCATGTCGGCCCCCGGGGGGAGGGCCGCCGCGGTGAACTGTGAGCGCGCGCCGGGCGCTCGGTTTCGGGTACCCGGTGCGCCGCTCCTTTCCCACACGCCTGGCGCCCGCACTCCAACCCACGAGGATGGCTGCCTTTGTGGGCCCACCAGACCTCATGGGACATGCAGGAAGCGAGGCAGGCGCCCGGGGGCACCACCCTGCCCAGGAAATGAAGCATGCCCAGGCCCAGGTAGGCCATGCCCAGGGCCAGTGCAGCCCAGCCCAGCCAGGCGCTGATGGCGCCCGTGCCCAGGCCCACCAGGGCCCAGATGGCGAGCGCCGTGCCCACGCCCCAGGGCATGGCCGTGCGCAGGTGGGGCGGACTGAAGGCACCACCCAGGGCGCAGAAGGCGGCCGCCATGACGCCAAAGCCGAACCACTTTGGCTCCTGGACGGGGAAGATGGCCGCCATGGATAGCAGCGCCGTGAAGAGTCCAAGAATCGCGAGTCCCAGGGTCATGACTTACTCCGTGGCCGTTCCTGGGAAAGGTGCTCACCGAGCGCGTAGCGCGTAACGCACCTTCGGTTCGTGGGCTTCGCGGCATGCCGCGTGGTGTCGTGCGCAAAGGCGCGAAATCGCAACATCCTTCCGCTCGGCACGCTGCTGGCTAGGCTGCCAATCGGTTGTACCACCGTGCGACGGCCGGCCCACGTGAAGAACGGATGGACACCTGGAAATGCGTTCGATGAAGACGAAGAAGTCCGTGAAGCGCGCGTTGTGCATGGCGGTGGTGATGACGGTCTCCGGATGCAGGGCGCCCGCGGCGTTGGGGCCCGGAGGCGGCATGAGCGCTTCAGAGGGCTCCGACTCCGCCGCTTCGTCCGAGGGCTCTGATTCCGCCGCTTCATCCGAGGGGTCCGATTCCGCCGCTTCGTCGGAAGGCTCGGGTGAATCGAGCCAGTCGGACTCAGGTGCGTCGTCGGAGGGCTCGGGCGACTCCAGCAAGTCGGAGTCGAGCGGTTCCAGTGGAGAGGGCTCCAGCCAGTCGGAGTCGAGCGGCTCGGGTGAAGAGGGCACGAGCCACTCCGAGTCGAGCGGTTCCAGTGGAGAGGGCTCCAGCCAGTCGGAGTCGAGCGGCTCGGGTGAAGAGGGCACGAGCCACTCCGAGTCGAGCGACAATGAGTCCACGGAGGTCGCCTCTCGAAGCTCCGAGGAAGGCGGCACGAGCGAGGGCTCCGCGGGAACGGAGAAGGCGGACGGCGAGGCGTCGCGCTCCCGCAGCAACAACAGCAGCCAGTCGAACAACAACGACGTGGCGTCCTCGGTGACGGTGGCCGCGCTGGTGGTGGGGCTCGGCATCATCATCTGGCAGGCGTATGCCGCGGCGGAGCGGCGCCGAGGGGTGTCTCCGAAAGAGGCGGGCCGCGCCGCCCAGGTGTACCTGCGGGCGCGCACGCACCAGCTTCGTGAGGACCTCGCCCTGGGCGCGGGGCCGACGGTGGAGGACCGGCGGCGGCGGCGCGCATCCGGCGGGAGCACCTGGGCCTCTTCGGGCGCGTGCTGCGCGCGAACCGGAAGGAGCTGCTCGAGATGGCCGAGGCGAACACCCTCACGCCGGACCGCGCGCTCGCGTGGCTGGAGCGGGTGGGAGAGCTGGCGCGGGCCGAGCCGCGGCTGGAGGAAGATCGCCGCGCGTTCCTCGCGGCACCGTCCCAGGAGGGCACCGCGACGGTGGCGCACTGATGCGCTGGCTGCGGCTGCTCGCGCTCGTCTTCGCGCTGCCGGTGCACGCCGACGATGCCCTGTCCGCGCGCGTCCACGCGCTCGAACAGGCGGGCGTGGTCCTGCGGGGCGCCGCGGCGGCCGACGCGGACCTGGTGACGGAGGTGGAGGCGGGGCTGGAGGCGCTGCCCCCGGCGATGCGGCGTCCGCCCGGTGGCCCCCTGGAATTGGTGCTGCACCCGGAGGCAGCGCCGCTGGGCCTGGGCGATGGCTCCCCCGAGCGTCCCGACTGGACGGAGGGCCGCGCGCGGTTCCACCTCTACCAGTACGTCCCATCGGAGGAACGCCGGGCCACGCTGCGTCTGTCTCGACTGACGGACGCGGAGGCGGAGCGGTTGTGGCGCCGGCGCGCGGTGGTGCACGCGGTGATGCAGCGCTGGGATGACGCGAAAGGCTGGAGCGGCACCCCGGCCTGGCGCCGGATATCGGGTTGGATGAAGCCCCTCGAGCGGCCCCTGGTGTGGAAGGAGGAGGTCCGCCTTCGCTACGCCGGAGCCTTCAGCCGCGCCATGGGGCAGCGCAGCGCCTCATTGGATTGGGTGACGTTCGCCGAGGAGCTGCTCGTGCCCGTGGAGTCCCTGCGCGCGGACGCGCTGCCGGTGGATGACCACGTCCGCTGCCAGGAGTTCTCCAAGGCCCGTGCGCTGACGGAGCAACTGGAAGCGTCGGGCCTGGGCACGCTGCCGCCGCGGGGTGACTGCCCCGCCTTTGAAGCCTGGGCGGAGCTGGAGTCCCTGTCGCACTTCGAGGTGCTGCTGGTGGCCTCCACGGGCCGTCAGCCAGAGTCCCTCTTCGGACACCTGCTGCTGCGCCCGGTGTGGAACGAGGGCGAGGTACCACGGGGGCCCACCTTCGAACGGGTGGTGCAACTGGTCGCGCTGACAGGGATGGAGTCCAAGGGCCTGGGCTACGTGGTGAAGGGAATGACGGGGGCCTACGACACCGTCTTCCTCACGGGGACGATGGGCGACCTGTCCCACGAGGCGCTGGAGCTGGAGCAGCGCTCCATCCGCCGCTTCCGCCTGCGCCTGAAGCCCGGCGAGGAAGCGCGGATGCTGGAGCGGGTGTGGGAGCTCGAGCGCCGCGGGTACATGGGCTACTACTTCTTCACGGACAACTGCGCGAGCGCGCTCGTCTTCCTGCTCAACGGCGCGCTGGAGGGGGGGCGGCAGCTGCGTCCTCCCGGCACGCTTTGGGTCCTGCCCACCGCCACGCTGGACACCCTGGCCCAGGTGCAGGTGGAGGAGCCAGGGGGCGAGACGTCCTCCCTCCTGGAGCACATCCCGGATGCATTCGAGTCCACCGGGGACCGCGCGGTGCGTGCGCACTCGGCACAGCAGGAGGCACTGGACGCGCTGGCCGGACATGTCGGCGCAGATGAGCTCGCGCGTCTCCGGGGCGTGCATGCCCGGTTGGAGTCGCCGGAGCCACAGGTCCGCGCCCCGGCCTATGACGAACTGCCCGGAGTGGTGGCCGCGCTGATGCACTCGGCGAAGACGGCGTCCCGGGACATGGTCCGCGCGCACCTGCATGCCTACGTGGCGCACGCGGTGCGAGTGGAGCGCGCCGCAGTGGACCGTGCCGACGGCGAGCGCCTGCGAATCGAGCGCGAGCGGATGCTCGCGATGAAGGTGTCGGTTGCGGGCTCGGCAAGGGCCGGCACGGCCGAGCGCCAACGCGTCTTCGAGACCGAGGACGCGCTCCAACGGAGGCTCGCGGTGTTGGACCGCGCCACCTTGCTGAAGGACGCGCTGGCCTCCGCGGAGCGCCGTCCACCCACGCCCGAGGAGCTGCGGACGCTGGTGTGGGCCGAGCGAACCGAGGCCACCTTCCACCGCGCCACCGACGTGCAGGGCGCGCTCAATGACGGCTTGCTGGCGACCGTGGACCCGGTGGCCTTCCTTCACGAGGACCGGCGCCGCAAGGTGGCGGCGGAGACGGCCTGGGCGGAAGGGGCGCTGCGGGAGTCCGGAGCGGGGCGCGTGATGGTGGCCCTGGGCGTGGACTTTCCCGAAGGGGCCGCGGCCCGGACCCTGGTGGGGCTGCGCACCGCGGGCATGGCCGAGGCGCTGGGCGATGCGCGGCTCCACGGCTTCCAGCCGAGCAGTGAGCTGCGGGTGCTCGATGGCGAGCTGTTTCTCCTGCCGCGCTGGGGGCTGCCGAAGGTGGTGGCCTCGGACCTGACGCTGTTGGGCTACCGCACGCTGCTGCGCGAGCTTCCCCAGTTCCGTGACTCCTTCTGGGATTCGCTCGGCTGGGGTGCCGAGGTCCGCGTGGCGTCGAGCGACGCGCGCCTGCTGCGCTATCGCGCGTCGGTGCAGGCGGAGGCGTTGATGGTGCTGGACGAGGACGCGCGCTTCTCGCGCTTCACCACGGTGGGCGTGGGCGGCACGGCCGCGGTGCACTGGAACCGGGATGTGCTGACGCCGGCGGCGGGGCCGCGCCTGTCACTGGCGCATCGGATGGGGCTGTTCGGCTCGGGTGCCAACGCGGTGCGGCTGGAGGCGGCCTACGCGCCCACCTGGAGGGTGGGGGACACACACTTCACCCACGAGGCGGGCGCGGCGCTCCAGTTGGAGGTGTGGCTGGGGCGCGCGGGGCCCTTCGGCGTGCTCCTCACGCCCCGCGCGCAGGTCCGGTGGGAGGGGGCGATATCGCCCACGCCCCATTGGGAAGCCCTGTCGCCGTCTACGTGGTTGGCCGGCTCGGCGGAGCGGCGTCTGGCACTCGGGTTCGAGGTGCGCTGACAGAGGCGGGCTCGCCGATTGTGTAGCTCGTCCAGAACGGGTGGCTGATGGCTCCCGTCACGGCGCCGATGAAGATGCCGATGACGTAGAGCGCCGTGTACCCCCAGAAGCCCAGGCCATAGAAGATGTGGCCCTGGGTCGCCGAGCCGATGAAGAGGAAGAAGGCGAGGGCGGCGGGCACCGCGACGGCGGAGAGGACGGCCGCGCCGAGCGCGCGGGGCATCCTTCGCGCGTGGAAGCCGCCGAAGGTGCCGGCCAGGAGCCCGTTGAACATGGGCAGGAAGAACAGGGCCAGGCTGATGAACGCCATCACCAGCGTGCTCACGATGAACCGGTTGTGGACCGGATTGATGGTGTCTGGCTTGAAGGTCAGGTCCGCGGGAATCTCCTGGCGGATGTACTCGTAGCGCGGCTTGGGAGCGGCAAGGGCCTTCTCCGGGTCCTGCGTCAGGATGCGCTCGGGCATGTCTGGCTACCTCCCTCGGGGGCAAATCAACGTGTGCCTGATGGCCATGAGTTTGTGACGCCAGCGGGTGTGCGGAAGGGCCGCTGGCCGCATCGGGGGGCGGGCCACCTGCCGGGCCCTGGAATTCTCCCTCCGGAATACTCGCGGAGTCCCTGGATACCCGAGTCGAGGGACCCGAAGATGCGCGCCGGACTTGGCGGACGGTGGCCTCCGGCTATGCTGCCGCGCCCGGCAGCACCTCCATCTCTGCCCGTACGGAATTTTCCATGAGCTTTCGCCGCAAACTGCTGACCCTTGCCCTTGCCTCTTCCTCCCTGCTGGCCGCCTGCGTCGTGCAGCGTCCGTTCTATCGCGACGTCGTCCAGCCCGCGGGCTCGTCGGTGACGGCCGGCACCCTGGTGGACCTCATCGTCCTGGACTCGGACACCAACCAGCCCGTGAAGGGCGCCAAGGTGCTCTGGGGCGAGGACTCCCGTTCGCGCGAGTCCTACGTCACGGACGAGGACGGCCGGGTGTCCTTCGACGTGACGCCGGCGCTGCTGAAGGAGAACCCGCTGGTGGAGGTCGTGCTGCCCAGGGGCGTTCGGAGCTACCGCCTGCAGGTGGTGCCTGCGACGGATGCCGCCGCGCCCGAGGCGTCGGAGGCCTCTGCTGCTCCCGTGACGCCCGAGGCTCCCGCCGTGCCGGAGACGCCGGCGGCGGAGGATTCCGCCGCGGCGCCTGAAACCGGCAACTGAGTCCGTTCTCTCTTCCGCGCGAGGCTCAGCCGAGCTTCGCGTGGAGGAAGTCCACGGTGCGCTGCCACGCCTTCGCGGCGTTGTCCGGTGAGTAGACCTCCGGACGCGTGTCATTGAAGAAGGCGTGCTGTGCGTCGTAGCGGTGAATCTCCATGGGGACGCCGCCGCCCTTCAGCTTCTTCTCCAACGCGTCCACTCGCTCCGGCGAGCACCATTCGTCATTGTTCGCGTAGTGCCCGAGCACCGGCGCGCGGATGCGTGACACGTCCGCGGCCTCCTCCGGGGGGATGCCGTAGAAGGGCACGACGGCGTCGAGCCCCGGCTCATTCGCGGCGGCCAGCAGCGCCAGCGCGCCGCCCATGCAGAAGCCCATGATGGCCACCTGGGTGCCGGGCTTTCGCGCGCGCAGCGCCTCCACCGCGGCGCGCAGGTCCGCCGTGGCCTTGTCCCAAGCCATCGCCTTCAGCATCGCGTTGGCCTCGTTGGCGTCCTTCGTCACGCGGCCTTCGTAGAGGTCCACCGCGAAGACGGTGAAGCCTTCTCGCGCCAGCCGGTCCGCCACGTCGCGCGTGTGCCCGTTGAGGCCCCAGTACTCGTGGATGAGCACCACCGCTCCGGGCGCATCGCCCTTCGGGGCTTCACTCAGATAGCCCGCCAGTGCCTGGCCCTGCTTGCCGATGAGCTGCGTCTGTCCTGTCATGGCTTCACCCTTGCGAGGTTGTGGAAGGGGGCGCAGCTTAACGGCCGATTCCGCGTACGCGCGCGCGAACCCGCCGCCGTGCCCGCTTGGCGACAGAGGACTGGCATGTCGAAGGCATTCACGAAGGAGGACTCGGGCGACGACAGCGTGATGCCCGTCCGTCCACGCGCGTCCTCCGGGGAGAAGCGCTACATCACCCCGGAGGGCTACCGGGCGCTCCAGGAGGAACTGGCGGCGGCGCAGGGGCCGGACCCCAAGGCGGGTGAGTTCACGGAGCTGGAGGCGGGCGTGCGCCGCAAGGAGCGCGAGCGGCGCGTACAGGAGCTGGCGGCGGTGCTGGAGGATGTGCGGGTGGTGGAGCCCGACGCCTCGCAGGCCGGCCGCGTCTTCTTCGGCGCCTGGGTGGAGCTGGAGGACGAGGACGGCGGCCCGGTGCGCTACCGCATCGTCGGGCCGGACGAGTCCGACGTGAAGGCGGGGCGGTTGAGCGTGGAGTCGCCCCTGGCCCGGGCCCTGCTGGGCAAGGAAGTGGGCGAGTCCGTGGTGGTGGAGCGCCCCCGCGGCCCCGTGGAGTACACGGTGACGGCCGTGGACTACGCCGCGTCCTGAGCCGGGCTCAGCGCCTGGTGGCGATGACGGTGCTCAGCACGGAGAAGGGCTCTGGCATCAGGCCGTCGCGCACCTCGACGGTGAAGCCTTCTGCTTCGAGCAGCGCGCGGGCCCGGGGCACCAGGAACGTCAGGTAGTACATGACGAAGGGCGGCTTCCACAGCGCGTTGCGCGCGCGCATGGCGGCGTTGAAGCCCTTGGCCATCCAGTAGCCCGGGCGGAGCTTCGACGGCGGGTGCGCGGTGACGAAGAGGAAGCGGCCCCCGGGGCGCAGCGCGCGGGCGATGCCTTTCACGAGCTTTGGCTCATCCTCTTCGAGGATGTGACCGAAGGCGCCGAAGCTGGTGACGACGTCGAACGCGCCGTCGAAGGGGAGCGCCAGTGCGTCGCCCTGGATGAACTCCAGCGCCGCGGTGCCCGGCGCCTGCGCGAGCTGCTGGCGCGCCTCGTCGAGCATGCCCTGGCTGAGGTCGAAGCCCACCACGCGCTCCCGCGCGAGCGGGCGCAAGAAGCGCATGGCCGCGCCGGTGCCGCAGCACACGTCCAGCGCGCTGCCGACGCTGCCGGGCGCACCCAGTTGGGCAATGGCGGCCTCGAGCACCGCGTCTGGCGTGCGAAAGGGCGTGTACTCGAACTTGGGCGCGAGCAGGTCGTAGCCGTGCTCGACGGACGTGAGGGCCTGCGCGGCCAGCTCCCGGAGGGTGGGGCCCTTGCGGTGGAACATGGTGTCTCGGGGTGTATCGCACCCACACCGGCCCCTCCCTCTGAAAATGCGGCCGGTATCGGGCATTGAATGTTCCGCGGGGTGCCCCGTCAGAAGGTTCAAGCAGGACGACGGAGGAGGACGACAATGGCGCTCAAGACGGGTTTCGCGGTGCTGGCTTTCGGAATGATGTTCCTCGGCTCCACGGCCGCGCATGCGAAGGACGACAACGAGAAGTCGCGGTTCTCCCAGCAGCACCGGCATGACGGCCGTGGCGGCAACTTCGGTGTCCACGTCGACGCCCGCCGCCACCCGGGACCCGCGCCGCTGCCGCCGCCGCACGCTCGGGGCCGCTACGAACTGCAGACGGTGAACCGCTGGGTGCAGGGCCGCTACGAGCAGGTGTGGGTCCCCGAGGTGTGCCGCGAGCGTCACAACCGCCGCTCGCGGGTGACCCGGTGCACCGGCGGCTTCTACGAGCAGCGCTGGGTGCCGGCCCGCTACGAGCCGGTCCAGGAGTGGGTGTGGGTGACCTACGCTCCGGGCCGGGTGCACATGGCCAGCGCCGGCCGCCGCTAGACGATTCGAATCACGGGGGACCGCGCCGCGGGCGCGCCGGGATACGGGGGTAACCCGGCGCGCCTCGCGGCAGCAGGTCCACAGTGCCTTTCCCCGCCGGGCCTGTTACTGAATGCGCCGCATGGCGACCGCATTCATCACCGGGGCTGGCATCCGCATTGGCAGCGCGGTGGCCCGGGCCCTTGGCCGCGCGGGTTATGACCTGGCGCTCCATGCGAACCGCTCCCTTGAGCCGCTGGAAGCACTGGCGGACGAACTCCGAGGCCTCGGCCGTCGCGTCACCCTGCACGCCGCCGACCTGAGCCGCCCGGAGGCAGTGGACTCCCTGGCCGCGCAAGTGCGTGAGGCGTGGCCCGCGCTGGACGTGGTGGTCCACAACGCGGGCCTCTTCGAGCGCACCGACTTCGCCGCCATCTCCCGCGACCAGTACCGCACCATGATGGCGGTGAACCTGGACGCGCCCTTCTTCCTCACCCAGGCCCTGCTCCCCGCGTTGCGCGCCGGCAAGGACCCGTTGGTGGTGCACCTCACCGACGTCGGTGGGGAGCGGCCGGTGAGCCACTACGCGCACTATTCGGTGAGCAAGGCGGGCCTCATCATGCTCACCCGCGCGCTGGCGGTGGAGCTGGCCCCGCACATCCGGGTCAACGCCGTGTCGCCCGGCACGGTGGCCTTCCCCGAGGACTTCGACGCCGAGGCCCGCGACGCGGTGCTGCGCCGCATCCCCATGGGGCGCGAGGGCAACGTCGAGGACATCGCCCGCACCGTCGTCTTCCTCGCCCGCGAGGCGCCGTACATCACCGGGCAGGTCATCGCCGTCGATGGCGGCAGGAGCGCGCAGCTATGAGCGCCGAACACGCATTCCATCCCCCTGTCGTCACGACGCCGGACGGCCGCCCGCTGGACGTCATCGAGCTGCGGGGCCTCACGGTGGACTGCATCGTGGGTATCTTCAACAGGGAGCGCATCGCGGCCCAGCCGCTGCGACTGGACGTGGCCCTGTTCCTGGACACCCGCGCCGCCGCGGTGGGAGGCAGGCTGGCGCACACGGTGAACTACGGCCGGCTCGCGGGGGAGTTGCGCTTCCTGCTGGAGGCCTGCCGCTTCGAGCTGCTGGAGTCCGCCGTCGAGACGGTGTGCCGCTACGTGCTGGCGCCGCCCACCGACGACGTCCCGCGCGCGCAGGTCCACGCGGCCACGGTGCGGGTGACGAAGCCGCTGGCGCTGGGCGGGTTGGCGGTGCCGTCGCTCCAGATTCACCGGACGGCCGCGGAGATGGTGTACGGCCGGGAGGAGAAGGGCTTTGGCCGTGTGGACATCATCCACGAGGGCGCGGGCTATGGCGTCTACCGGCTGCGGGTGAAGCCAGGAGGCTGCATCCCCACGCACGTGCACCAGCAGATGGAGGAGAGCGAACTGGTGCTGGGCTCGGGGTTGCTGCTGCAGTTCAAGCCGGTGGCCCGGGGCATGGCCTTCCACTGGCCGCGCGGCTTCCTGCACCGCTACGACAACCCTTCATCCACGGAGCAGACGGTGCTCTGTGTGGACAGGCCGGGCTTCATCCCGTCGGACGAGGTGGAGACCGAGCCGCCGCCGGAGGGGCTGCTGCCCGTCACCGGCCACTCTTATTACCCGCTGGATGAGCCCGCGGCGCCGGGCTCTCCCGCGGAGCACCAGCCGTGAGCGGGGCCGTGTCTTCAAGGAGCGCCTTTCATGAGTGAGGTGGGCACGCGCAAGGTGCTCGTCACTGGCGGTGGGACGGGCATTGGTCGCGCGGTGGCGGAGGCCCTGCTGCGCGCGGGGGCAGGTGGTGGTGTCGGGCCGGCGCGCGGAGGTGCTGGAGTCGCTGACGACAGCATGGCCGGGACAGGCCTTCGCGCTGCCGTGTGACCTGGCCTCGCTGGAAGCCCGCGAGGGGCTGCTTCGCCGTGCCGCCGGGTTGATGGGAGGGCTGGACGGTTTCGTCCACAGCGCGGGGCAGGTGGTGCACCAGCCGCCGGGCCACATCGGCGAGGACGCGCTTCGCGCGCAGCTCGAGGTCAACCTCATCGCGCCGCTGCGGCTGGGTGAGCAGGCACTGGAGGTGCTGGAGCCGGGTGGGGCGCAGGTCTTCATCGCGTCCACGCTGGCCACGAGGCCCGTCGTCACCAGCGCGGTGTACAGCGCGGCGAAGGCAGGACTCCTTCAGGTGATGAAGGTGCTGGCGTTGGCGGGTGCGGCGCGAGGCGTGCGTGCCAGCGCGGTGCTGCCGGGCGTGGTGGAGACGGACATGGTGCGCGAGGTGCGCCTGGCTCCCGGCGCGGAGCCGCTGTCCGAGCCCGAGTACACGCGGCGGCAGGAGGCGCAGCTGGCGGGCTTGCGGGCGCTGCATCCGCTCGGACGGCTGGGGCGCCCCGAGGACGTCGCCGAGGCGGTGCGCTACCTGCTGGGCGCGTCGTGGATTTCCGGTTCCGAGCTGGTGCTGGATGGAGGGCTCCTGCTGCGGGAGTGAGGCGCGGTATGAGGTGGCCTCGGCTCACGAGAACGATGAGATGCTCCTCGACAGACGGCTTCAGCTCTTCGTGGTGTTGGTGGGGGTGTTCGTCACCTCGCTGGTGGTGGGCGACATCATCAGCGTGAAGCTGTTCGAGGCGAAGGTGGGGCCGGTGGTGGCGGTGATGTCCATCGGCATCCTGCCCTTCCCGGTGACGTTCCTCCTCACGGATATCCTCAACGAGTTCTACGGGAAGAAGGCGGCCCGCTTCGTGACGTGGGTGGGCTTCTTCATGGCCATCTTCGCGGTCGTGGTGATTGCCATGGCCGTGCAGGTGCCGTGGGCGCCGCTGACGCGTGCGCCGGACTTCACGGGGACGGTGGAAGGCTCGTTCAACAACGTCTTCGTCGGCTCACAGCGCTTCCTCGTCGCGTCGATGATGGCGTACCTGGTGGGCCAGTTCTGCGACATCGCCATCTTCAACGGGCTCAAGCGACTGACGCGCAACCGGTTCTTGTGGGTGCGGGCGACGGGCTCCACGCTGGTGTCGCAGCTCCTCGACACGGTGGTGGTGCAGTACGTGGCGTGGACGGGCGTGCTGCCCAACGCCACCATCCTCAGCATCATCTACACGTCCTACGTGGTGAAGTTGCTGGTCGCGGTGGGCCTGACGCCCTTCATCTATCTGGGCCACGCCTTCGTCGAGCGCAAGCTGGGCATCGCGCCCGTGGTGCTGGGGGAGAACGGTGAACCCATTGCCCCGCCCGCGCCGCCCGTCACCCAGGAGGAGCAGCCCCGCGCCGCCTGAGCGCGTGGGGCTCAGTGGCTCAGCTTCCCTGCTGCACCAGCGGCGTGAGGATGTCCGTCCAGTGGGAGAAGATGGAGAAGTGCCCGCCGCCAGGGAAGAAGCGGGGCACCGCGCGCGGAATCCGGTTCGCGAGGTACCGTCCCATCTGCGGCGGGACGATGCTGTCTCCCTCCCAGTACCAGAGGTCCACCTCCGTCCGAATCTCCTCCAGGGGGACGTTCCACGGCTGCGCGAGGATGTGCGCCTCGCGCCGCATGCCCGCCACGCCCTTGCGCGTGGCCTCATACCGCCAGCCCTGCACCTGCGCGGCGATGCGCGGGTCCGCGAGCACCGCGCGGTCATCCGCCGACGCCTGGGAGCGCAGGCCCGCCAGCGCTCGCGCGGGATTGGCGCGCACCTGCCGGTCATGCATGGCCATCAATGGATGCAGTAGCCACTCCGGCCACGCGGCCATGCTGTACGCGTTGCGGTAGTCCCGGTTCACCCCCGCCATGGCGCCCGGCCGGGCCAGGGGCGCCGCGCCGGACACGAGCGCCGCGCGGGTGATGCGCTCGCCCAGCTTCCACGCGGACGCGGCGACGTAGGGCCCGCCCGCGGACACGCCGAAGAGGGCGAAGCGGCCAATCCTCAGCGCGTTGGCCAACTGCTCCAGGTCATCCGGGAAGTCGAGCAGCGTGCGCCCGGGCTGGTAGTCCGACAGGCCATAGCCTGGCCGGTCCGGAGTGATGAGGCGCACGCCCAACGCGTGAGTGAGCCGGTCATCCGGGTGACGCATGTGGCGCGAGCCCGGGTTGCCGTGGATGAAGAATACGGGCAGGCCGCTCAAGTCTCCAGACTCGACGTACGCGAGCCGCCGGCCATCCCGCAGGTGGACGGTGCCTTCGCGGACCTGCACGCCCATGGCTTCGGTGTCGGACGAGGCGTTCATGGTTCCATCGGCTTCGAGCGCGCGCCAATCCACGCGGAAATAGAGGGCCACACCTTCGTCGCGCCCTTGCTGGAGGCGGACAGGCCAATGTGGCCCACGGGGTAGCGCCGCGTCTCACAGTCCTTTGAGCTGACCAGGGAGGGCAGCGGCTCGCTCATCGCCGGCAGCGCGATGGTGTCATGCTCGGCGATGACGTTGAGGATGGCGCACTGGATGCGGCGCAGGTCCACGCGTTCGCCGCCCACTTCCATGAGGCCCTGGGGGAAGAGGTTCTGCTGGTAGCAGTCCTTGATGTACTGCCGGTACACCTCACCTGGGAAGGGCACGGGGTCCGCGCCCCAGCGCTCCATGGCCAGGAACGTGGTGACGAACTCCGGGTCGTCGATGCGGCGGCACACCTCCAGCCACCGGGTGAGGCGCTGCACTGGCGCGGCCATGAGGAAGCCGCTCTCCAGCACCGGCGTGGGCACGTTGCCGTAGGCGTCCACCAGCGAGTCCACGTCGAAGTGGTTGGCGGACGTCCACAGCGTGTAGAGGCCACCCTTGCTGAAGTCCACCGGCGTGGCCTGGGCCACGAGGTTGCGGATGCCCTCGGGGTACAGGGACGTGTACGCCAGGGCCATGGTGCCGCCCATGCAGTAGCCGTAGAGCGTCAAATCCCGGCTCTTGCTCACGCGCAGCGTCCACCGCACCGCCGTCTGGATGAGCCCGCCGAGCAGGTCATCCCACGTGAGCCGCTCCTCGTCCTGTCCCGGTACGCCCCAGTCGATGGCGTAGACGTCATAGCCCTCGCGAGTGAGGTGCTCGATGAGGCTGCGCCCTGGAAGGAAGTCGAGGATGTACCAGCGGTTGATGAGCGAATAGACGAAGAGGATGGGCGTGCGGTGGCGCCGGCGCGGGGCCGCGTAGCGCAGCAGCCGCATGCTGCCGCGCGTGTACACGACGGTGTGCGGCGTGGCGCTGATGGGCGGCTCGCGCACGCCCGAGGCCCTTTCGATGAAGGGCTTGAGGTACGGGTACGGATTGAAGGGCCGCGACTTGAGCGCGTGTGCGACGGCGCGGGTCAGCTCGACCTGCCCGGTGACGAAGGAGCGAAGACGCTGGGGCGTGGACGCGGTCATGTCAGCGGCGGCGCTTGGAGGGCGCGCGCTCCTTGGGCGGGGGCTCGGGGACTCAGGCTCGGGCTCCGCGCCTTCCTGACGGTGGAGCAGGTCCACCACCAGTTCCAACTGGGTGCCGAGCGCCTCCACCTGGTCATTCATCCGGCGGAGCTGGTCGCGCAGGTTTTCCACCTCGGAGGTGGTGGGCAGGCGCAGGGTGCGCAGCGCGCCTTCCACCAGGCCATTGCGGCGGATGCGGGCGTTGAAGCCCTGGCGCATGAGGGAGCCGCTCACGCGCAGGTACGCGGGGCTCTCGGTGACCTTGGCGGCCGCGCGGGTGAGGCCCGCCTCGGCGCGGGTGAAGACCTTGCCAGTGCGCGTGTCCGGGTGGGTGAGATGGCCCAGCAGCTTCAGTCCGCGGGCGAGGAGCCCCAGGGACGGCGGCGGTCGTTCCGGATGACTCATGGCTGGCAGGTTATCTCAAGGCGCGGCGCAGCGGATGCCGCAGCCTGACTCTATCGCTCCCAAAGTGAACCAGGATTCAACTTGCGTGCCTCGAAATGGACATCCTCCGATATGGAGGAAACCCCAGAGGTCCTCCTGGCTCAGCCCTGTCGCTTCACCGGCAGGGGCCCGAAGGACTGTGACACCGGCATCAGCGACATGACGTTGATGTTCACGTGCGCGGGCCGCGTGGCCACCCAGTGCACCGCGTCCGCGATGTCCTCGGGCGTCAGCGCCTGGGTGTTGGCGTAGACGGACGCCGCGCGCGCGTCGTCGCCCTTGAAGCGGACGTTGGAGAACTCCGTGCCGCCCACCAGTCCGGGCTCGATGTCCGTCACGCGCACGGCGGTGCCGTGCAGGTCCGCGCGGAGGTTGAGGCTGAACTGGTGCACGAAGGCCTTGGTCGCGCCGTACACGTTGCCGCCCGGGTAGGGCCACTCCGCCGCCACCGAGCCCATGTTGACGACGTGGCCCCGGTTGCGCGCCACCATGCCGGGCAGCACCGCGTGCGTGCAGTACAGGAGGCCCTTCACGTTGGTGTCCACCATCGTGTCCCAGTCCTCCACGCGCGCCGACTGCGCCAGGTCCAACCCCAGCGCCAGGCCCGCGTTGTTGACCAGCACGTCCACCTCGGCGAACTCCGCCGGCAGCGAGCGGATGGCCCGCTCCACGGCCTCACGGTCCGTGATGTCGAGCGTCAGGGGAGCACCCGCTCGCCCAGCTCCGCGCGCAGGGCCTCCAGCCGCTCGGTGCGCCGCCCGGAGGCGATGACGCGCGCGCCGTCCTGGATGAAGCGGCGGGCAATGGCCAGGCCGAATCCCGCGGTGGCCCCGGTAATCAGAACGTTCATGGCAGTCCCCTCGAGGAGCCAGCCCCGCGAGGGCCCGGCTTGTCAGTCGTCTTCGCCTTGATAGATGCAGCCACTGGTGCACGTCTCGCGGACCACCACCCGGCTGAGCAGGGGCAGGCCCGGACGCAGGCGCTTCCAGATCCACCGCGACAGATTCTCGCTGGTGGGGTTCTCCAGGCCTTCCACCTCATTGAGGTAGTAGTGGTCCAACTTCAGCCGCAGGGGCTCGAAGGCCTCCTTGATGTCGGAGAAGTCCATCACCCACCCGGACTGCGAGCCCACCGGGCCACGCACGTGGATTTCCACCCGGTAGCTGTGGCCGTGAAGCCGGCTGCACTTGTGCCCGGGCGGCACGTTGGGAAGCCGGTGCGCGGCTTCGAAGGTGAATTCCTTGAAGATGTCCAAGGCGTCTCCTGACAGCGGGTGGAAGGCGGCTCATATCCCGCGCGTTCCTCCTGGCGTCAAGGTACGCCCTGCCTCCCTGAAACACCGGCGTGTCTCGCCCCGCCGTGCGCCCACGCGCCCGGGGACGCCCGGCTCGGTCCTTCGCTCTGTGTGAAAAAGCCCCGGGAATATTCCCGCGCGCATTGCACACATCACACTTCAGCTCCCCGCGAAGGCCCACCTGTCGGTGATGCGGAGCATCCGTCCCAACCCCGCGAAACCACGTTTCCTGTCTCCTCCCTCTACGTCCCGGCAGGCAGGGGTTGCCGCGCTCGGGGGGAATGAACAGCGCGGGGCTCGGAATTGGCGGCCGTCCTCGCGAGCGCCTCCCGCGCCGCGACCCACACCAGGAGTCCGCCAGGATGCGCAACCGCTCGCCGTGGTCCACGGCCCTCTGCTCCGCTGCCCTGCTGTCCTTGTTGGCCTGCGATGGGAAGGGGGAGCTCACCCAGGAAGGTGGCTCGCCTCCGGGCTCCAGCGAGACGCCGTCGACGGGCACCCCGTCCGTTCCTGGCACGCCTCCCACCAACGATGACGACGACACGACGAACCCTGGAACGTCGGAGCCTCCGCCCGTCATCGTCGACATCCCGGACCCGACCCCTCAGCCCGAGCCCCAACCCCAGCCAGAACCGGAGCCTCCGCCTGAACCCGCGCCCCAGTACTCGCGCATCCTCTGGGTGGCGCCCAACGGCAGTGACAGTGCTTCCGCCACGGAGGCGGCGCCGCTGCGAACGGTGACGCGCGCGCTGGCGTTGGTGCGGCCGGGCGAGGCCATCTACCTGAAGACGGGCACCTACGCCGAGCGCCTCAAGCTGGAGGAGAAGGGGGCTCGGCGTCCAACCTGCTCACGCTGCGGGCCGCGCCGGGCGCGACGCCGGTGCTGAAGCCGTCCGGCAGTGGCTCCGCCATGGTGGACGTGCGCGGTGCGTATTGGAGCATCGAGGGGCTCACCATCGACGTGGCGGGCACTGCCTCCTTCGCGGTGCTGTTCCGCGGCGTGGGTTCCCACCACGGCGTGCTGCGCGGCTCCACGCTGAAGAACGGCACCGCGGGCGCGGGCGTCAACGTGTGTGAGAAGGCCAGTGATGTCCTCATCGAGGGCAACACCATCTCCCACTTCAACCGCAACGGAGATGACAGCCACGGCGTCATCGTCCAGACGACGGCGCGCAACGTGGTGGTGCGTGGCAACGACATCCACCACAACTCCGGGGACGCGGTGCAGTGCATCGGCCCGGAGGGCGGCGCCACCATCTCCGGCACGCCCTTCGACAACCTCCTGGTGGAGGACAACGAGCTGCACGAGAACCGGGAGAATGGCGTCGACGTGAAGACGTGCACCCGCGTCACGCTGCGCGGCAACATCATCTGGGGCCACAAGACGTCATCCACTTCGCGCGGCGAGGGCGTGGTGGTGCACCTGTCCGCGAAGGACGTCACCCTGGAGGACAACGTCTTCTACAACAACGGCCGCGCCATCAGCATCGGCGGGGTGCGCCAGGGCTCGCCGCCCACCAACATCGTCATCCGCCGCAACCTGGTGCGGGACGGCCTGGGCGGCGGTGAGGAGGGCAGCGGCATCCGCGTGGACACGACGTCGAACGTGAAGGTTCATCACAACACCGTCTGGAACATGCCCGGGCCGTGCCTCACCTTCGGCCATGGCGACACGGGGGCCAGCGCCAGCCTGGATGTGCGCAACAACGTCTTTTCTGGCTGTGGGGTGGCGGTGCGCGGCGGCCCCGGGCGCTCGGGGGCGGTGGTGGACGCCAACCTCTACTTCCGCAATTCGGGCTCGGCCCTCTTCCGGCTGAACGGCGTGGACATGGGCTTCTCGCAGTGGCGCTCGCAGAGCGGGCTGGACGGCCGCTCCCAGGAGAAGGCCCCTGGCTTCGTCAACATCGACACCGGGGACTTCCGCCTGGGGGCGGGTTCCCCCGCCCTCAACGCGGGGCTGTCGCTGGGGTTGACCTGGTGCGGACCAGGCCCGGACCAGGGCGCTTTCGAGTCGGACTGCCCCTGAGCCCTCAGGGCGTGTAGAGTGGGGGCCCCTTCTGCCCTGGACCCCACTCTCCACGTGCCGTCCTCGCTGGAATTCGTATCAGGCATCTCCCTGGTGCCCTCGGACTCACCCGCGCGGGAGCTGCTGGCCGCGGCCGCCGCGCGTGCGGGTCTACGGGTGGTGGGCGGTCTCGAAGAGGCCTCCCTGGCGCTGGTGGACCTCACCGCGCCGGGAGGGCTCGCCGCGGGGCAGGCCCTGGTGGACGCCGCCCTCGCCGCCCACCTCACGTTGGTGGTGCTGGTGGCACCGGGCGAAAGCCACTTCGCCGAGGCGCAGTCCCTCAAGCCGGCGGACGTCCTCACCGCGCCGGTGGCCATGCACGAGCTGGCTGGCGGCTCCAGTGCGCCGCCGAGCGCCACGTGGAGCGCGAGGAACAGGCGCGCAGCCAGGAGGACCTGGCGCTCCTGCTGGAGCTGACGGCGGACTACGCGGAGACGTCGGACGTGGAGGCGCTGCTGCACGGCGTCACCCGGCGGCTGGCGGAGAAGCTGGACATCGCGCGCGCCACGCTGGTGATGCTGGGGCGCAGCGCGGATGAGGGCATCATCGTCGCCGCCAGCGACGACCCCACGCTCAAGGACCTGCGCATCGACCTGTCGCGCTACCCCGAGATTCGCGAGGTGATGCGAACGGGCAAGCCGGTGGTGATGCAGGAGGCCTCCACCCACCCGCTGTTGGGGGATGTGGAGCGGCGCGCGGTAGCCGCCCGGGGCATCCACGCCATCGCCGCGCTGCCGTTGCCCATCCGCGGGCAGGTGCGCGGCGTGCTGCTGCTGCGCGCGGCGGGACGGCGGCGCACCTTCACGCCGCGGGAAATCGACTTCCTCACCACCGTGGCGCACGCCACCGCGGTGGCCCTGCGCAACGCGTCCGTGCTCCAGTCCGTGCGCGGGCAGACGGAGGCGGAGAAGACGGCCCGTCTGGCCGCGGAGGAGCAGGCGGCCTCGTTCAAGCCGTACCAGCTCTTCTTCGCGCACGTCAGTGAAGGCGTGGCCATCCTCGACGACAAGGCCTGCGTGCTGTCGCTGAATCCGTCCGGCGCGGCCATGCTGGACGTGGATGCGCCGGACGCGCGGGGCCGCCACCTGCACCAGGTGACCCAGCCGGTGGATGAGAACGTGCTGATGGAGCTGGTGACCACCGCCGCGCGCGGCGAGGCCCGCTCCGGCGCGGACGTGCAGGTGTGCACCCGCACGGGTCGCCGCCTGACGCTGTCCATGTCCGCGGCGCCGCTGCGCGACGAGGAGGCGGCCACCATCCTCTCCTTCCGCGACGTCACGGACGCGCGAAGGCTGGAGGACGAGCTGCTCCAGACGAAGGACTTCCTGGAGCGGCTCATCGACTCGTCGGTGGACGCCATCATCGCGGCGGACCTGAAGGGGCGCATCATCCTCTTCAACAAGGGCGCGGAGGCGCTGTGCGGCTACACCGCGCAGGAGGCTCTGGGCGGCGGCCTCTCCGTGCACCAGCTCTATCCGCCGGGCGTGGCGAAGCGGGTGATGGCCATGATTCGGGCGCCCGAGCACGGCGGCAAGGGCCGGCTGTCCCTCATCCGGGAGGAGCTGGTGCACCGCTCCGGTGAGCGGGTGCCGGTGAACATGACGGCCTCCATCGTCTACGAAGGGGGCCGTGAGGTGTTCAGCGTGGGCATCTTCACGGACATGCGCGCGCGCATGCAACTGGAGCGCAAGCTGTCCGACGTGGAGACGCGGCTGGAGGAGAGCGAGAAGAGCGCGGTCATCGTCGCGCTCGCTGGCACCGCCGCGCACGAGCTGAACCAACCGCTCACCTCGGTGATGGGCTACGCCGAGCTGCTGAAGCGGAAGCTGAAGGAAGACGACTTCGCCTGGAAGCCGGTGGACATCATCTACCGCGAGGCGGAGCGCATGGCGGAAATCGTCCGGAAGATTGGCAAGATTACCCGCTACGAAACGAAGTCCTACATGGGGGCGCAACAGATTCTCGACCTGGACAAGGCCACCTCCCATGAAGACTGAGACCCGCGCCGTGCGCATCGCCGGCGGCCCTGCCCCCGAGTCCTTCCAGGCCCTGTTCGAGGCGCTCGACGCCCCCGCGGCCATGTGTGACCCGGCCCTGCGCCTGGTCGCCGTCAACGACGCCTTCCGCCGCTTCTGCGCCGACCAGCACGTGTCCGTGGAGGAAGTGGCGCGCACCCTGTCCGGCGCCAGCGTGCCGGCGGATGGCGCCAGCTGCGACGTGGAGCTCTTGCCCGACCTGCCCGGCGTGGTGCTGACGCTGTCCCGCCGGGGCGACGTGGTGGCCGTCCGCGCGCGCAACGAACCGGAGCTGTCTCGCAACCGGCTGGTGGTGGCGGAGCGGGCCCTTCTGGAGCAGGCGCGCACCGAAGGCGTGCTGTTGGACCTGGGCCGCAGCGTGGCCGAGGCCGGCGGCGAGGAGGAACTGGTCGCCGCGGTGGCTCGCGGCGTGAAGGAGCTGTTCCCCGGGCGTTCGTTCTGCATCCGCATCACCGACTCGCGGACGGGCGGCCTCACGTCGCTCTACGCGGAGGGGCGGCTGAAGGAAGGCGCGCACGAACCGCTGGTGCTGATGGAGCGCGCGGTGGAGAAGACGAGCCTGGACCGCGCGTCCCTGCCCGTGGACCGCGTGGCGGTGCTGGGCGAAGTCCCGCTGCTGTTCCAGGACAGCACCCATGGCGTGAGCGCGCCGCTGGTTGCCAGCGGGCAACTCTTCGGCGCCATCAACATGGAGTACCCGGCGGACTTCGTCTCCGACGTGCCGCATGACGAGCGCGTGCTGCTCCAGCTCGCCAACCAGGTGGCGGTGGCGGTGAAGAACGCGAAGCTCATCGATGAGCTGACGTTCGTCCGCAAGTACCTGGAGGACCTGCTGGAGAAGGCCAACGCCCTCATCCTGGTGGCGAACCGGGACAAGCAGGTCGTCGTCTTCAACCAGGCGCTCAGCGCGCTCACCGGCTTCGGCAAGGAAGAGGTGCTGGGCCGGGACTTCTTCTGGCTCATCCCCGAGAGCGAGCACCTGCGGCTCAACCAGCTCATCGCCGCGGCGATTCGCGGCGAGCCGGTGAACAGCTTCGAGACACGGCTGCTGACGAGCAGCGGCGCGGAGGTGCGCGTCTCCTTCGCGACCTCCTCCAAGCTCTCCCAGCACGGGGAGGTGGAGGGCGTCATCGCCATCGGTCAGGACATCACGGTGGTGAAGGAGCTGGAGAAGCGCATCATCCACGCGGAGAAGCTGGCCTCCATCGGTCAGCTCGCCGCCAGCGTGGTGCACGAAATCAACAACCCGATGACGGCGGTGGCCACGTACGCGGACGCGCTGCTCCAGCGCTCGAGGATGACGCCGGGGGCCAACCCGGCGGACCAGGAGAAGCTGCGCAAAATCCTGGAGAGCAGCCACCGCATCCTCCGCTTCACGCGAGACCTGGTCAGCTACGCGCGCCCGGCGCAGGACCGGCCGGAGCGGGTGCAACTCAACGCCATCGTGGACATGGCGGTGGGCTTCTGCGAGCACGTGGTGGCCCAGGCGCGCGTCAGCATCCAGCGCGAGTACATCGACCTGCCGCCCCTGTCCGCCGTGCGCGCCAACCTGGTGCAGGTGTTCGTCAACCTCATCACCAACGCGTGCCACGCGATGCCGCCGGGAGGCTCCGTCATCCTGGCCACGGGCCGTGACGGGCAGGACGCGGTGGTGAAGGTGCGCGACACGGGCACGGGCATCGAGCCCAAGCACCTGCAGCGCATCTTCGAGCCCTTCTTCACCACCAAGCCGGAAGGGCGGGGCACCGGCCTGGGGCTCTCCATCTGCCAGGGCATCGTGGAGAACCACGGTGGCCGGCTGACGGTGGAGAGCACCATGGGCGAGGGCACCACCTTCATCGTGCGCCTGCCGCTCCAGCAGGGCTGAGCCCGCGCTCAGTCCCGCATGTAGTGGCAGGTGTAGCCGCCCGGGTTCTTCACCAGGTAGTCCTGGTGGTAGTCCTCGGCGGGGGTGAAGGCGCCCGCGGGCACAATCTGCGTGACGACGGGCCGGGGCCACTTCTTGGATGCATCCACCCGCGCCTTCACCTGCTCGGCGGCGCGCTTCTGGGCGTCGGACAGGTAGAAGATGGCGGAGCGATACTGCGTGCCCACGTCATTGCCCTGACGGTTGAGCGTCGTCGGGTCGTGCATGCGGAAGAACCCCTGCTCCAGCAGCGTCTCGTACGTCAGCCGGGTGGGGTCGAACACGACGCGCACGGCTTCGGCGTGCCCCGTCTTGCCCGAGCTCACGTCGTGATACGTGGGATTGCGGAAGGCGCTGGAGCCGCCCGTGTAGCCCACCTCCGTCTGGACGACGCCGGGAATCTTGCGCAGCAGGTCCTCCATGCCCCAGAAGCACCCGCCCGCCAGCAGCGCCGTCTCCGTGAAGGGCGAGGCGTCCTGGCGCTTCGTGGCGGCGGCCGGAGCGGGGCGGCCGAAGAGTGGCAGCCGGCCCCATAACCCTCCTTCGCCAGGTCATTCACCGCGACGAAGCGCAGGGCCGCGGAGTTGATGCAGTAGCGCGTCTTCGCGGGCGCGGGGCCGTCTCCGAAGAGGTGGCCCAGGTGTGAGCCCGCGGCCTTCGAGCGCACCTCCACACGCTCCATGCCCTGTGTGCTGTCCCGCTTCTCGACGACGCGAGCGCTGTCCACCGGGCGAGTGAAGCTGGGCCAGCCGGTGCCGGAGTCGAACTTGTCGCGCGAGGAGAAGAGGGGCTCGCCGCTCACCACGTCGACGTAGATGCCCTCATCGTGGTGGTTCCACAGGGGATTGCGGAAGGCGGGCTCCGTGGCTCCCTTCTGCGTCACCTCGTAGGCCAGCGGGGACAAGGTGCGCCGCAAGTCGGCGTCCGAGGGCTTCTCGTAGCGGCGGGTGTCCTGGATGGTGGGGCCTGGCGCGGTGGGCGCGGCCCCGCGGGCCTCGGTGCACGCGGACAGCACGGCGAGCGCGGCAAGGGCCAGGGGCATGAGCCGCAGGGCCAGGGACGAGGAAGTGGAGGCGGTGGGCATGGACGCGGTCTCCGGAAGGTCCCGCGAGCGCGGGTGCTTCTGTGTGTACGCGCGAGGCCCCCAGGTGGTTTCCGAGGCGGTGACACCGGGCCTCGGCCCGCCGGGCATGCAGGCGGGCGCCCCGGCGCATCGTCACGACTCGCCGCTGGCCTTGTCCTCGTCGTCCAGCTCGCGGGTGAACTCCTCGTTCGTGAGCAGGCCCTTGCGCGCCATGATGCGCATCAGCGCCCAGAACTTCCGCTCCAGCTCCTCGACGCGGTCGGGGTCTTCTCGCGCTTGTCCGAAGAGGTAGTCCAAGTCGTCCAGCACGCCGCCCGTGTTCGCCACGGCGGCCTTGGGCTTCGCGGCGCCGCCCTGTCCGCGCTTCTGCCTGCTCTGCTCCTCGCGGGCGCGAATCAGCTCCGCCAGGGACGTGCGCTGCGTCGCCTCGCCGGGCGGCAGCTCCTCGCCGATGATGACCTCCTCGTCGTCATCCTCTTCGGACGGCGGCGCCGTGGGGCGTGTCACCGGCGGCGCGGCCTGCACCGGCTTCGCGGCGGGCCTCGCGGGCGCGGGGCGGCTGGCGGAGGGCGAGGCCACCGGCACCTTGTGGTAGTAGCGGAGGATGGCGCCGCGCACGGTGGACAGCGGCGCCACGCGCGGGCTGACCTTGAGGCCGGTGGTGAACTCAATCTCCTCCACCGCCGTCACGTTGAGCGGATCGCTCATCGCCACCACGAGCTGTTTGCGCCCGCCCGTGCTCTCCAGTGCGATGGGGAACAAGTCGTGCTGTTCGCAGAAGCGCGCGCGCAGCATGTGCACCGCCGCCCACTCCGGCGTGGTGGCCGCGAGGTCCACTCGCGGCAACCCCAGGGCCTGGCTCAGCGCGTCCGCGAGCGTGGCCTCCGTGATGGCACCCTGCGCGATGAGGGTGGCCCCCAGACGCTGTCCTGATTTCCGGTGAGCCGCGAGCCCCGCCTCGAGCTGGGCGACGCTGATCGCCCGCTGCTCCAACAGGAGCTCGCCAATGCGCTTCCTCGCCATGAATCCGGCCTTAACACGCGCGACGAAACCCAGGAAGCAAGCGCGGTGTCACATCTGGAGGCACTTGGGAATACCCCCGAAAATGCCCGCGCTGCTGCTTGGAGGACGGCCTGGCAAGAGGGGGCTCAGCGCAAAATTCCTGTGAGATTTCAGCACTTAACGGCGCTGCCCCTACCTTGACACCCCACACGCCCATTCCTAAAGTCGGCACACCGTTTTCAACATCCATTCCTGCCGCCCAACCGGGTGGACCGTCCGCTCGGGGGGACGTCAGGTCTGGAAGGTCCGCTAGAGCGGGCCAAGCTGCCTGTGGAGGCAACACTCGATGGACCTGGCGTCTGTGACGAACCTGACCGTGCTGGCGAATGTCGGCGGCCCTCAGCGGGGCTTCTTCGAAGAAATCGCCATGCGCTGGGAGGCCGGCCAGTGGGGTATGTACCCCATCGCCGCCTGCCTCATCGTGGCACTCGCCATCATGGTCGAGCGAAGCATCATCCTTTTCGGCAAGGCCTCCATCAACAAGGAAGCCTTCCTGCGTGGCCTGAAGAAGCACATCTACGCGGGTGACCTGGACAAGGCCATCAACTACGTGGCCGGCCAGAAGTCCACGCCGCTGACGAACGTCATCAAGGCCGGTCTGATGAACGTTCCGAAGGGCAACGACGAGGTCCAGGCCGCGCTCGACGAGGCCAGCCTCCGCGAGACGCCGAAGATCGAGGCCCGCACCGGTTACCTCGCCATGCTCGGCAACGCGGCGATGCTCGCCGGTCTGCTCGGAACGGTGTCCGGTCTCATCGCCTGCTTCGAGGCCGTGGCCAACGTGAACCCGGCCGACAAGGCGGCGATTCTCGCCATCGGTATCTCTGAAGCCATGAACTGCACCGGCTTCGGTCTGCTCACGGCCATCCCGGCGCTGATCTCCTTCTCCGTGCTGACGGGCCGCACGCAGAGCCTCATCAACGACATCAACGAGACCAGCGTCTCCGTCCTCAACCTCATCGTGGCCAACAAGGACAAGTTCAAGAACCTGAACGTCCCCACGGCGGCTCGCGACGAGGAGTAGGCAGTCCTTCGGGAACCCGGAGTCCGGGCGCGCTGTCCTGTCCCCACGGATGTGGGGACGCGCGGCGCGCTCCCATCAGTCTCACCGACGCTCACTGAGCGCGGCCGAAGGAGAAGAACGCCATGGCCGGCGGAATGGACACAGGTGGAGGCAAAGGCGGCAAGAAGTCGCTCGACACCTCTATCAACCTCACGGCATTCATCGACCTGATGGCGGTGACCATCAGCTTCCTCATCCTGACGGCGGTCTGGACCCAGATTGGCCGGCTCCAGGTTTCGCAGGCGGGTGGCCCCTCCACGGAGGAGGAGCAGCAGCAGGAAGAGCAGACCAAGACGGTCCAGCTCAACCTGCTCATCACGCCCACGGAGCTGCGGCTGTCCGCGGACCAGAGCGCCTTCGATCCGATTCCCCTCACCAAGGATGCGAAGGGCAAGACGGACCTGTCCAAGCTGGTGGCGCGCTTCAAGGAACTGAAGGCGCAGCTGCCGGACCAGTCCGCCATCACCCTGCAACCTGAAGACAAGGTCCGCTACGAGGACCTGGTCCGCATCATTGACGAGTGCATCGGCGCTGGGCTGCCCCAGGTGTCGGTGTCCGCGGCGATGGGCTAGCCGACCAAGGAGCTCACGACACGTCATGGCCATTCAGGTTCCAGGCAAGCGATACGGCAAGCGGCTCCAGCACTCCAAGGTGTTCGGGCACGGCGGGACCGCGAAGAAGAGCGGTTACTCCGACCTTCTCATCACCCCGCTGGTCGACATGTTCATCATCATCGTGCTCTTCCTCATCGCGAACTTCTCCGCGACGGGTGAGGTGCTGATGATGACCAAGGACATCGAGCTTCCCGAGGCGGTCAACGTCAAGGAAGTGGAGATGCACCCGGTGGTGATGGTCTCCGGTGATCAGATCAGCGTCTCCGGCACCATCATTGGCCGCGTGGAGGACTTCACCAAGGACGAGTACCTCAACATCCCGTCGCTGGAGGAGAAGCTCCGCGACATGAAGAAGCAGTACGAGGACCTCCACTCCATGGCGCAGGACACGGCCAACACCTTCAAGGGCGACATCAACATCCAGGCCCACAAGGACGTGGAGTACTCCATCATCAAGCGGGTGATGTTCAGCTGCGCCACGGCGGGCTACAACAACATCAACTTCGCGGTGATTACGGCGGGCGATGCCGAGGCGGTGAAGGCCGCCAGCACCAAGGCCACTCCGTAGCTTCCAGGTGATTGGGCCTTGGGGCCCCGCGACGCCCTGGTCCTCGTGGCCAGGGCGTTTTCGTTTTTGAAGAAGGACGCGTCTTCATGCTGCTTCGTGCCGTCATCTTCGACCTCGATGGAACCCTGGTGGACTCGCTGGGGGACATCGCCGATGCGACGAACCACGCGCTGGCCCACCACGGTCTGCCCACCCATCCGGAGTCCGCGTACCTGCGCTTCGTGGGCAGCGGTGTCCGGGAGTTGATTCGCCGCGCGGTGCCTTCCGGGCAGGACGCGCTCATCGAGCCGGTGCTGGCCACCTACAAGGCCTACTACGACGACCACCTCTTCGACCGCACCGCGCACTACCCGGGCATCCCGGAGATGCTGACCGCGCTGGCCGCGCAGGGCACGAAGCTGGCGGTGCTCAGCAACAAGTCAGACGACTTCGTGAAGCGCCTGGTCGCGCGCCTGCTGCCGCAAGCCTCCTTCGCCGCCGTGTACGGTGAGCGGCCGGAGCTGCCGCGCAAGCCGGACCCGACGGCGGCGCTGGCGTTGGCCTCGGAGCTGGACGTGCCGCCCGCGGCCTGCGCCTTCGTGGGGGACACGTCCATCGACATGGACACGGCGCGCGCGGCGGGGATGTACGGCGTGGGCGTGGCCTGGGGCTTCCGCGAGGTGGACGAGCTGAAGGCCCACGGCGCGCGCGCGGTGGCCGCCACCGCGGCGGAGTTGCTGGCGGCGCTGCGGGATGCCGGCCTTGAACAGGAGGAAGGCCCGCGCGGGCGCACTCCAGTCCCGCTTCGCTGTTGAGTAGAGGGCGGCGACCCTGAGCGGTGTGTTGCTCCGGCGACCCATGTCCCCGGGCCGCCGCCATTCGAAAAACGGCTGCGTACAGTGCGGAGCCCATGCGAGCTCCGATGTGCCGCCGCCCTTCCGCCGTGAGACGCGCCGTGGTCCTGGCCACGGCGTGGGTACTCGGTTGTGGGCGCTCGCCTTCCTTCGGGGAGCGCGAGCCCTTCATTCCCCGGGACACCGCGGAGGTCCTGGCGCGCGTGCCGGCCGTCGGTGTGGATGCGCGCGCCCGCGAGCGTGCCGCGCTTCGCAAGGCCCTGGCCGGGCACGCCGGACAGTTGGACATGGCGCTGCGCCTGGCGCGGCTGGAAATCGAGGCGAGCCGCGTGTTGGGGGAGCCTCGCTACCTGGGGCGCGCGCAGGCGGCGCTGCGTCCGTGGTGGGACTGGCCACGCCGCCGCCGGGCGTGCGGCTGGTACGCGCCACCTTCCACCACGCGCGGCGCGACTTTCCGGCGGCCTTGGAGGACCTGGACGCGGTGGTGAAGGAGGACCCCGGCAATGTCGACGCGTGGTTGCTGCGCGCGGAGGTGTTGGGGACTCGGGGCGAGCATGCCGAGGCGGCCCGCAGCTGCGCGAGGCTCACCGCGTTGACCTCTTCGTTGACGGTCGCGGTGTGCGAGGCCCGGGTACGAAGCCTCGCGGGGCATTCGCGCAAGGCGCACGCGCTCCTGTCGGAGGCGCTGCGGCGCAGCGAGCGCAGTCAGGAGTCACGCACGCGCGCACTGGCCACGCTGGCGGAGGCCGCCGCGCTGGCGGGGGATGTCGGTCTGGCGGAGCGTTACTTCCTCCGGGCGCTCTCGCTGGATTCGAAGGACTACGCCGCACGCGCGGCCTACGCGGACCTGCTGCTGGACGCGGGCCGCGCGCGGGAGGCAGCCGTCGTGGTGATGGACCACACGCAGGACGACCGGCTGCTCCTGCGCCACGCGTTGGCGGAGAACGCGCTCGGGTCGTCTCGCGCGTCTGAAGTCACCCAAGCCTTGTCCCGCCGGTTCGAGGAGAGCCGCCTGCGGGGGACAGTCTCCTCGCGCGCGAGGAGGCCCGCTTCGCGCTCCAGGTGGAGAAGGCGCCGGAGAAGGCGCTCCGGCTGGCGCAGGCCGTGTGGGCATCACAGCGTGAGCCATGGGACGTGCGGCTGTTGATCGAAGCCGCGCTGGCCGCGGGCAGACCGGAGGCGGCCCGGCCCGCGCTGGACTTCCTTCAAGCTTCGGGCTGCGAGGACCCGGGGCTCGTCTTCCTGGCCGAGCGCGTGCGGAGTCTGCTGCCATGAGCCGCGTTGCCCTGCTGTCGCTCCTGCTGGCCTCCCTGTCCGCCCTGGCGCAAAAGCCGAGCGACAGCTACCTGCAAATCATCGAGGCGGACGGCCAAGGCATCTCCGGCCGGTGGGACGTGTCGCTCCAGGACCTGGATGACGTCCTCGGGTTGGACGCGGGCGGAGACGGCGCCATCACCTGGGGCGAGGTGCTGGCGCGGGAGGCCGACATCCGGAACTATGTGCTCGGCCGGCTGGTGCTCGGGGCGGAAGGTGCGCCCTGTGCGCTCGTTTCCCAGCGCGGGCTGCACATCAGGCAGCACTCGGACGGGGCCTATGCGGTGCTGGACTTCGACGCGCGCTGCACCGGCTCCGCCACGCGGCTGGACGTGGACTACACGCTGCTGTTCGACCGCGACCCGCTTCACCGGGGCATCGTGCGCGTGGGCGCACGCGAGCCGCTCATCTTCTCCGCGTCCCAGCACTTCGCGCGGGTGCGCCTGCGGGACGAGTCTCCCTGGCGCACCGCGGAGCGCATGACGGTGGAGGGGGCGCTGCACGTCGTGACTCGGGCCGACCACTTGCTCTTCCTCTTCGCGCTGCTGCTGCCTTCAGTCCTGCGCCGTGATGCGGACGGGCGGTGGGTGGCCGTCTCGGATTTCGGCACGGCGCTGTGGGACGTGGTGAAGGTGGTGTCCGCCTTCACCGTGGCGCACGCGCTGACGTTGGTCGCCGCCACGCTGGGCTGGGCATCTCTGCCGCCGCGCTTCGTGTCGGTCGCCATCGCGCTGGGCATCCTGGTGGCGGCGCTCGACAACGTCCGCCCGTTGGGGTGGGGGACTCGCTGGACGGTGGCCTTCGTGCTGGGACTGCTGCACGGCTTCGGCTTCGCGTCGGTGCTGGCGGGAATGGGGCTGTCCGCGGGAAGCCTCGCGCTGGCGCTGCTGGGCTTCAACCTGGGCGTGGAGCTGGGACAGGTGGCCTTCGTGGCCGCGTTGCTGCCCCTGGCTTTCGTCTTGCGCGAGGCGCCGCTCTACCGCCGCGCGGTCGTCGTGGGCGGCTCGGTGGCCATCGCGCTGCTGGCGTGCGTCTGGTTGGCGGAGCGCGCCCTGGGCCTGGGCGTGTCGGTTACCTGACACGCGGGCGTGCCGTGTGCTCCGCCCGCGTGTCAGCGGTGGGGCCGCATGGCCGCGTCAGACGACTGTGACTCTGTACTTGTCCTTGTCCTCCGCCCGGTTGTGGGCGGTGACAGCGGCGACGATGTGGCACACCCAGCCCAGGCACCCACCCGTGCCAATCCAGAAGCCTGGGGTGATGATGAGCCAGAACAGGCCCCGGAGCAGGTCCCCGTTGTAGATCTGCCCCACGCCAGGGATGAGAAAAGACAGCAGGGCTGCGATTGCGGGACGCGACATGGTTCGGGTGGCCTCCTTGTCTTCCCCTACGGGCGAGTTCCGAAGCCATTGCACTGCGCCTATCGGCTCCTGGACGGTTGCCTTCCAGTCAACCGGGGGGCAGGTGCAATGCCGGCGGTGCCCCGGCTAGCATGGCCTTCATGGATACCCGCCGGGTCGGCGGGCGGGTGTCGGGGGGAAGGGTCATCTTCGGGCTGCTCCAAGCCAGTGTACGTGGAGTCCAAGGCCGGCATCTGCTGGAGATGCTGGGCCTGGTCGTCGTGTACCTCCTCGCGGGGGCCCTGGGGCTGCAGGTGGCCATCGTGGGCAACATCAGCCCGGCCTGGGCTCCGGCGGGGGTGGCCCTGGCGGCGCTGCTCGTGCTGGGCGTGTCACGCTGGCCCGGCGTCTTCGTGGGCGCGTCGGTCATTTCGGTCCTGGGGGATGCGCCTGTCGTGGCCTCGCTCGGCGTGGGCGTGGGCAGCACGCTGGCGGCCGTGCTCGGCGTGGGCCTTCTGCGGTGGGTGGGTTTCGACAAGAGGCTGGAGCGGATCCGCGATGTCGTCGCGCTGTGCGCGGGAGCGGGCGCGCTGTGCCTGGGCGTGAGCGCATGGGTGGGCGTGGCGAGCCTCGTGCTGGGCGGGCGGCTTCCTCGACGTCCCTGGCCGCGGGCCTGCGGGTGTGGTGGGTGGGGGACTTGATGGGCGTGCTCGTGGTGGCGCCGCCGTTAATGTTGTTCACGCGGTGGTCCTGGCCGCGGCGAGGCGGCGAGGCGGTGGTGCTCGCGGGGCTCACCACGGTGCTGGGCGGCGCCATCTTCTTCGTTCCGGACCTGCCGCACAGCGCGGCGCACGCGGCCGCCTTCCTCCTCTTCCCCATGTCCGCCTGGGCCGCGCTTCGCTTCGGTCCTCGGGGCGCGGCGGCGGCCACGCTGTGCATCGCCGCCGCTTCCATCGTGGGCACCGCGCGGGGGCAGGGGCCCTTCGCCACGGATGACCTGACGCAGGACTTGTTGGTGTTGCAGCTCTTCATCGCCGCCAACGCCGTCACCGGGCTGCTGCTGGCGGCGGCGAGCACCGAGCGTCAGCGCGCCATCGGCCAGCTCCAACTGCTGGGCACCTCCGTGCGGAGCGTGCACGAAGGCGTCCTCATCGCGGAGGTCCGCGCGGGAGGCACGCTGCGCACCGTGTTCGCCAACCAGGCGCTGTGCTCGCTCCTGGGATACCGGCTGGAGGAACTGGTGGGCCAGGACCCGTGCTCGCTCTACGGCGCGGAGGAGCCGGAGTTCCGTCAGCGCACGCGGCAGTCCCTGCTCGCGGGCGAGCCGGTGTTCGCGGAGGTGAAGCTGGCGCACAAGCAGGGCGGCCTCGTGTGGAGCGAGGTGCTGCTGTCCCCGGTGCGCGCCACGGGCGAGGACATCACCCACTTCGTGGCCACCCACCGCGACATCTCCGCGACCAAGGAGCTCCAGGCCCGCCTGGTGGCGGCCGAACGTGTAGCCGCGGTGGGGACGCTCGCGGCCGGTGTGGGGCACGAAATCAACAACCCGCTGGCCTACCTGGTGCTGAACCTGGAGGCCGCCGAGCGCGGCTTGAGCCAGGGCGGCATGTCGGGCATGCGCGACGCGATGGCCAGCGTGCGGGGCGCGTTGGAAGGCGCCGAGCGCATCCGCCTCATCGTCCGGGACCTCCAGGTGTTCAGCCGCCAGGGGAACCAGGAATCGGGGCTGGTGGACCTCAACGCGCTGGTGCCGCCCGCGGTGCGCATCATCAGCCACGCGCTGCGCCACCGCGCCCGGTTGGTGGAGGAGTTCGGTCCGGTGCCGCGCGTGTCGGGGAGCGAGGCGCGCTTGGGACAGGTGCTGCTCAACCTGTTGGTGAACGCGATGCAGGCCATCCCGGAGGGCAACCCGTCCATGAACGAGGTGCGCGTGCGCACCAGCACGGATGCCTCTGGCCGGGCCCGCGTGGACGTGGTGGACAGCGGCGCGGGGATTCCCGCGCACGTGCTGCCGCGCATCTTCGAGGCCTTCTACACCACCAAGTCCAGCGGCGAGGGCACGGGGCTGGGGCTCGCCATCTGCCAGCAGATTGTCCGCGCGCACGGGGGCGAGCTGGAGGTCCGCAGCGAGCCGGGCCGGGGCTCCGTCTTCAGTGTGCTGTTGCCGCCCGCGCGCGTGCAGGCACCCACGCCGCCGCGGCCGTTGCCCCGCGTCAGTCTGCCTCAGCCCTCCGCGGCCCGGCGGGGCCGGGTGCTGGTGGTGGATGATGAGCCGCGCCTCGCGCAGTCCATGCGGCTGCTGCTGGAGCCCTTCCACGACGTCGTCACCACCACGCGGGGCAGCGAGGCGCTGGCGCTGGTGGACGCGGGCCACCGCTTCGACGTCATCCTGTGTGACTTGCAGATGCCAGAGACGGACGGCGCCGCCGTCTACCAGCACCTGTGTGCCCACGCGCCGGACCAGGCCGCGCGGGTGGTGTTCATCTCCGGCGGTGCCTATACGCCGGAGTCCCGGGCGTTCATCGACACCGTGCCCACCCGCGTCTTGGAGAAGCCCGTTCGGCCGGACCTGCTCATGGCCACGGTGGCCACGGCCCTGACGGCAGCAGATGCAATGGGGCCGGAGCCGCGCGTGGATGAGGCGTCGCCCGTGGCGGCCGTGAGCGGCGTGCGGCACTGAGGCATGCGCGCGCTCCGGGCCGCGTCGTGCTCACGTCGTGGCATCCACCCGCGATAGCGCGTCCCGGATGGCGGCGCACAGCGCGGCCCGCTCCGTGAAGAGCGCGGTGACGTGCCCGGCGTCCACCCAGCGCAGCTCGCTTCGGGGCCAGTGCGCGTGCAGCGCGAGCGTTTCATCACCGGGCACGAACCCGTCACGTCGGCAGGCCACCAGGACGGCCGCTTCGGGCTGCCGCGGAGGCGGGAAGCGCGCGAGGTTCGCCAGGTCGAAAATCCGTCCCAGCCGACGCCGGGCCTGCTCCGCGTCGCGCCGGGGGCCATCCAGCAATGCAAAGGCAATGGACCAGGACAGCAGCCCCTGCGTGAAGACGGGGACGGGAGACGCTCCAGCCGCGAGCGCCGCCACGGCGAGCGGCTCCGGGACGACAGCCGCCGTCAGCGCCGCCATGTAGCCGCCCATGCTGTAGCCCGCCACGCCCAGGCGCGCATGGCCCTCACTCCGCAGCCACGCGAGCAGCGCGCGGGCCTCGTCGACCATTCCCAGGTTCATCAAGACGTGGTCGCTGACGGTGCGCAGCGCGCCGCCCTTCTGCCCCACGGGACGGCGCAGGCCGTAATAGGGGTTCTCCAGCAGGAACAGGTCGATGCCTTCCCGCGCGAGCGGCGCGTACATGCGCTCTCGCAGGGAGAAGCCCTCCTCACGGGACGCAGCGAGCACGACGCAGGCACCGCGTGAGGGCCCTTGCCCCGCGCTCAGCCACCGGACATGCGCCGTGCGCGCTGCCGCGTCGAGCCGGGCCAGCGGAGACGGAAAGGTGCCATCCCGGACCTGGAGACCGCGCTGGAGCCGGGGCGCGCTCCACTCGGGGGTGATGGGCGGAGGCCGCTGCTGGAAAGGCGCGGCCGCCGCGACCTCTTCGAGGAACTGCTCATCACCCCAGCCCTGGGAGAAGAGCCGGGCGCGGCGGGACAGGCCCGCGAAGAGGACGTCCACCGGATGGGTTCGCAGCACCCGCGTCATCCTATGCCCCCGCCCTTGACGCCGCGACCGGTTTAATCAAATGATTAAATCAATGGATTCATTCAAGGGATTCTTCCAGTCGCTGCCCCGGGTGGGAGCCTGGTTCCGCCAGGGGGACATCCAGCCCGAGGAAGTCCAGGTGTTCTGGCGGCACATGCAACGGTGCTTCCCCACGGACGCGGTGTGCGGTCACGCGAGCCCCGCGCGGCTCTCCCCGCGCGCCGGCGTGGCCCCGGGGCATTGTCTCCACCTGCCTTTCGAGGTGGGCGTGCCCCGGGCCGGGTGGGACTTGTGGCGTCAGGTGGTCGCGTGCACGCACGCGGTCCAGCACGCGCTCCAGCTCGAAGAGGACGGCCTGGAGGTGTCCCGCGCTTCTTCCGCCGCGCGTGCCCGGAGTGAGGCGGAAGCGCTTCGGTGCGACCTGGAGTTGCACTTCTGGCGCCACGGCACCACGCCGCCGCTTTGGAGTCTGGCCTGGCGGCTGCGCGCGCAGGGCTGTCACGCGGAGGACATCGCGGGGGCGGGGCATGTCCTCGCTTTGTCCGCCGCATCCATCCGGCAGGGGGCCGTGGAGAACGAGGCCTCGCACGTGGCTCTCCAGTGGTTGGAAGCGCACGTGCCCCATTTGCGGTGGGACCGGGCGTATCATTCCCGGGCGCGTTAGGAATGCGGCTGGGGGGAACCGGGCTTATCACTGCAAGGTGCCCCCCATGACCGCTCAAGAACGCATCGAGCGTGCCGCCAGCGCGCTGAAGGTCTTCCCCCTCCCGTCGGCGGTGCTGTTCCCGCACACCGTCATCCCGCTGCACATCTTCGAGCCGCGCTACCGGGCCCTCGTCCGGGACGCGCTCGCGGGCGACCGCGTCCTGGCGCTGTCCCAGCTCGAGCCCGGTTGGGAAGGCAACTATGGGGGCCGTCCGCCCATGCTGCCCATGATGTGCGCGGGCGTCATCGTCTGGGACGAACAGGTGGAGGAGGGGCGCTACAACATCCTCCTCCAGGGCGTGAGCCGCATCCGCATGACGTCCGAGCTGACGACGGAAAAGGCCTACCGGGAGGTGCTCGCGGAGGTGCTGCCGGACGTGCCCTACGAGGGCCCCGAGGAGGAGCAGCTGCGGCAGGCCGTCTTCGAGCTGGCCGGCCGCGTCCCGCCGTCCTTCGCGGAGAACCTGCTGCCGGTGGCCGCGCGGGCCCAGGGCGGCATGCTCGCGGACGTGGTGGCCTCCGCCGTCATCCCGGAGCCGGAGCGGCGGCAGGAACTGCTGGCGGAGCTGGACGTGCGCAAGCGCCTGGAAGGCGTGCTGGAGGACGTGGGGGCGCTCATCGGCAGGCTCCAGCCCCTGCGGCCCACCGGTCCCTTGAACTGAGCGGGTTGCGCTTGCCTTGTCCGGCGGGCCGCGCATTGCTGCGCGCCGGACGCGTCATCGAAAGGGACGGGAGCAACCATGCGGCTCGTGAAGCTCGGGCTTGCCAGTGTGAACACCACCGTGGGGTCCTTCACCCGGAACACGGACAAGGCGCTGGCGTTGGCGGGAAAGATGGCGGCGGAGGGCGTCACGCTGGGCGTCTTCCAGGAGCAGCTCATCGCCGGCTACCCGGCCGAGGACATGGTGCAGTGGCAGGGCTTCATGGACCGCCAGTGGCCGGAGCTGGAGCGCTTCGCGCGTGAGACGGCGTCCCTGCCCACCGTCTTCGTGGTGGGCGTGGGCGTGGCCCACCAGGGCCTGCGCCTCAACTGCGCGGCGGTGGTGGCCGGTGGCCGCATCCTGGGCCTGGTCCCCAAGGAGAAGCTGCCCACCTACAGCGTCTTCTACGAGGCGCGCACCTTCGGCCGCGGTCAGCCGGGCATGGCGGAGGTCCACCGGGGCGTGCCGCTGGGGGACTACCTGTTCCACTTCGACTTCGGCGTGGTGTCCCCGGAGGTGTGCGAGGACATCTGGAGCGCGGACGGCCCCATGCGGCGGCGCACGTACTCCGGCGCGGAGCTGGTGGTGAACCTGTCCGCGTCACCCTTCCGGCTGGGCTTCGTGGAGACGCGGCGCGAGCTCATCGCCACCCGCGCGGCGGACCACCAGTGCACCATTGCCTACTGCAACGCGGTGGGCAGCAACGACGGCCTCATCTTCGACGGCGGCGGCTTCCTCAACCAGAACGGCCGCCACGTCATGGAGACGCCGCGCTTCCAGGAAGGTTACGCGGCGGCGGTGGTGGACCTGGACCGCACCCTGCGCCTGCGCGCCGAGGCCACCACCGGCGCGTGGACCGCGAGTCATGGCTGGCGCAAGGCGGCCAGGCGGTGCCGGTGCTGGACTGCACCCAGGTGGTGCACACGAAGCGCGACGCGCTGACGTACCCGGTGCCTCCCCACCGCAGCTTCTTCCTGCCGTCTCCGGACACGCGCCGCACCGCGCGGGATGCGCTGTGCGAGGACATCCTGGACGCGCTCTCCCTGGGCGTGGGCGACTACTTCGAGAAGACGCGCGCCTTCAAGGTGCTGGGCATCGCGCTGTCGGGTGGACGGGACTCGCTGCTGACGCTGCTCATCGCGCACCGCTACGCGAAGCGCGCGCGGCCGGAGAACCCCGGTTCGCTCATCCAGGCGTTCTACATGCCCAGCCGCTACTCCAGCGACGCCACGCGCGACGCGGCGGAGACGATTGCGCGCGAGCTGGGCGTGGCCTTCCAGGTGGTGTCCATCGACGAGGCCTTCGAGCGCGAGCGCGAAGTCGCGAAGACGATGCTGGGCGGCAAGGACGTCACGCCGATTACCGAGCAGAACATCCAGGCCCGCCTGCGCGCCCAGCGCATGTGGAACTGGAGCAACTCCTGCGGCGGACTCTTCCTGCAGACGGGCAACATGAGCGAGAAGTCCGTGGGCTACACCACCATCGGGGGTGACCTCATGGGCGCGCTGGCCGTCATCGCCAACGTCCCGAAGACGGTGGTGATGTACCTGCTCGACTACCTCCAGGACACCACGGGCTACGAGGGCATCCGCAAGGTGCTCGCCAAGCCCGCGGGGCCGGAGCTGGCGCATGACCAGGTGGGCGAAGAGGAGCTGATGCCCTTCCCCATCCTCGACGCCTGCTTCTATCTGTACGGCAGTGAGAAGCTGACGCCCGCCGAAATCCTCCAGGCGCTCACCGCCATGTTCCCGGAGGTGGCGGCATCCCGGCTGAGCGGCTACGTGGAGAAGTTCGTCCGCCTCTTCCAGCAGTCCATCTACAAGTGGGTGCAGTCACCGCTGTCGCTCCACATCGGCAACCTGGACCTGGACCGGGAGCGCGCGTTGCAACTGCCCGTCGTCACCGGCACGGAGTGGATGCGGTAGGGGTAGCACGCTGCCATCCGCTGCCCGCATCGCGCAGGTGTGGGCAGTCCTCCACGCCCGGTGGCCTGCCCCCCGGGCAATTACCCCCGGGGGTGAGTGCCGTCTCCGCGCCTTGCCGGACGTCGCGCGGGAAACAACCTTCATGTCTGCCACTCGACGATGGAGGCATGGATGAAAGCGAAGATTCTGGCGGGCGCCGTTGCGGCGCTCATGTACGGAGGCGTTGCTGTCGCCAATGACGGCGACTGCCCGCCACCGCAGGCCAGCACCAGCCAGGGCCAGCAGGACGCGATGGTGGCCCAGACACAGCAGGAAGACCTGGGCGGTGATGACCTGCTGCAGGAGGACGACACCATCATCCTGGAGACGGAGCCCGTTCCCGACGTCTCCGGTCAGCAGTCGCAGGACAGCATGGGCATCGGCGGCAGCGGCCAGCAGCCCTCGAACGCGCAGGGCGAGGTCTACATGAACGTGCCCGTCCGCTGCGAGCCGGTGGGCCAGCAGGGCATGGGCGGCAGCGGCCAGGAGTCCATGACACCGCCTCCCGCCGCGCCCCAGGGCACGCATGACAGCGAGCAGCTCGTGGTGCCGCCGGCGCCGCCGTTGGGCACGGGCGGCAGCGGGCAGCCTTCCTCGGAGCCTGTCTACCCGGAGCCGGAGTCCGCGTACCCGCCCCCGGAGGACGCCACGGGCGGTAGCGGCATCGCCACGACGCCGCCTCCTCCAACTTCCAGCCGTCGGCCGAGCGCGCCGAGCCGATGGAAGTGGAGAAGCGCGAGGACAAGGACAAAATCAAAGGCCTCTCGGTGATGCTGGGCGGTGGTGTGGAGGGCTACACCGGCGCGCTGGCTCCGCAGCTCAGCCCCGGTGCCACCGCGGGCGTGCGTGCCGCCATCAAGCCGTCCAAGGTGCTGGGCCTCGAGCTGGGCTACACGGGCGCGCTGAACAACATCCGCCACGCGGAGACGGGCGCGAGCGGACCGGACCTCGTGCGTAACGGTGGTCAGGCCGTCCTGACGCTGGGCATCGCGCCCACGGCGTGGCAGCCGTACCTGCTGGGCGGCATCGGCATCAACGACTACAACTTCCGGGGCGGCGAGTCCCTGGGGTACCGCGATGACACCGTGGGCAACGTGCCCGCGGGCTTGGGTCTGCGAGGCCACGTCGGCCACTTCGTCGTGGACGCGCGCGCCAACTACAACTTCCTCTTCGACAAGGACTTCGCCCCGGGCATCGACCCGGGCGGCGGTGACTTCGAGGGAGGCGGCAGCTACCAGGGCACGGTCAGCATCGGCGGTACCTTCTGACGCGAAGATGAAGCCCCAGGTGGTTTGAGCAGGAATCGGTGGCGCGGTGCCCGGTAGCCAACGGGCCCGCGCCGCTGTGTTTTCCAGGGGGGCATGGGCGCCGAGGTCGCGCTAAGGTGCCGTCCTTTCACGCGGTCAGAGGAGCGTTGGATGGGTTTGAATGTGGAAGACGTGAAGGTGGGCACCGGCACGGAAGCAACGGCCGGCAAGTCCGTTACCGTGCACTACGTGGGGACGCTGACCAGCGGCTCCAAGTTCGATAGCAGCCGGGACCGGGGCCAGGGCTTCACGTTCCGCCTGGGCGCCGGGCAGGTCATCGAGGGTTGGGACAAGGGCGTGGCCGGTATGAAGGTGGGCGGCGTGCGCAAGCTCACCATCCCGCCGGAGATGGGATATGGCGCGCGAGGGTTCCCGCCCGTTATTCCCCCCAACTCCACCCTGCTGTTCGAGGTGGAGCTCCTGGACGTTCGTTGAAAGCGAGGACCTGATGGCGGCGGTCGAAATCACCAAGGACAACTTCAAGGAGACGGTGTCCAAGGAGGGCATCGTCATCCTGGACTGGTGGGCGTCGTGGTGCGGCCCCTGCCGTGCCTTCGCACCCATCTTCGAGCAGACCTCGAACAAACATCCGGACATCGTCTTCGGGAAGATTGATACGGATGCCCAGCAGGAGCTGTCCGGGGCGTTCGAGATTCGCTCCATTCCCACGCTCATGGTGTTTCGTGACGGGATTCTCCTGTTCGAGCAGCCCGGAGCGCTGCCGGCCGCCGCGCTGGAGGACCTGCTCAAGCAGGTGAAGGCCCTGGACATGGAGCAGGTCCGCAAGGAAGTCGCCGCCAAGCGCGGTGAGCCGCCGCAGGCCTGACGGCTGCTACCAGGTGCTGGGTGGGAGGCCGGTGGCATGTTCGCCGCCGGCCACCCGCTGGGTTTCAGGGCCCGTGCACCTGGGGGGCTGGAACGTGAGGGCCCCGGGGTGTGTTGTCGGAGCGTGGCTCGCATCGGTCAGGCCCGGATGGCTCGGCCAGCGGGGCCGCGTATTCCCACCTCACACCTGGATTCGATGCCGCCTTCCGTTATTCGAGACGCCCCGGGTGAGGACGCGCCGCGCGCGCGCATCCTCCTGGTGGACGACACGCCCGCCAACCTGCTGTCCCTGGAAGCCATCCTGGAGCCGCTTGGCCAGGAGCTGGTGCTGGCCCGCTCCGGCGAGGAGGCGCTGCGTGAGCTGCTGCGAGGAGAGTTCGCCTGCATCCTCATGGACGTGCAGATGCCAGGACTGGATGGGCTGGAGACGGCGCATCTCATCCGGGCGCGTGAGCGCACGCGCTACCTGCCCATCATTTTCATCACCGCGTTGAGCCGCGAGGCGGCCTTCGTCACGCGGGGCTATGCCCAGGGGGCGGTGGACTACCTGCTCAAGCCCGTGGACCCGGACATCCTGCGCGCGAAGGTGCAGGTCTTCGTGGCGCTGCACCTTCGCGGCGAGCAGGTGAAGCGGCAGGCGGTGGAGCTCGCGGAGCGGCGCCGGTCCGAGGAAGCGGCGCAGCGGGCCTCCGAACTGGAGCAGCAGCTCATGGGCATCGTCGGCCACGACATCCGCACGCCCTCTCCGTCGTGCTGACGACGGCGAAGAGTCAGCTCGCCAGTGGCGCGTTGGAGCCAGCGCAGCAGAAGGCGTTCGAGCGGGTGGCGCGCAGCGGCGAGCGCATCCAGCACATCGTGGACCTGCTCACGGACTTCACCCGCTCGCGGCTGGGGGGCGGCATCCCCGTCATACCTCGGGCGGGCGACCTCAACGAGCTGTGCCGCGAGGTGGTGGACGAGCTGCAGGTGGCCCGGCCGGGCCGCGTCATCCGGTGCGACTTCTCACGCGACAGCCTGCACGGCGTCTGGGACCTGGAGCGCATGGGGCAGGTGGTGGCCAACCTGCTGGACAACGCCTTGAAGTACAGCCCGGAGCCGTCCGCCGTCCGCCTCGCCACCTGGGAGAAGCCGGACGCCGTCTTCCTGGAGGTCCACAACGAGGGCGCGCCCATCCCTCCCTCGCTGCTGCCGCACCTGTTCGAGCCCTTCCAACGGGGCGAGGACTCGCGGGAGCGGGCCCGCTCCAGCCTGGGCCTGGGGCTCTACATCGCCCGGTCCGTCGTGGAGGCACACCGGGGGCGGCTGACGGTCCGTTCCTCGGAAGCCGAGGGCACCACCTTCCGGCTCTGCCTGCCCCGGCGGGCGGACGCGCGGTTGCCCGCCGGCGGTGCGAGCGACGCGGGGACCTCCCCGCGCCCATGACGGCGTGACGCGCCGTTACTTCACCACGGTACAGACGCCGCCGCCGTTGAGGTGGGCCTGATCCACCACGCTCTGGGTGATGAACTCCTGGAGCGTGCGCACGTCGAACGCGCCAGGCTGGTAGATGACGGGCTGGCCCTGGGCGTCGCGCAGCTCATTGCCGTCGCGGCCCCGGAGGTCGGTGAGCTCCTGGGTGGCGAGCCCCTCGGGGGTGATGACGTGGTCCTCGCCCGCGGTGGCGGCGATGGCCTCGAAGCGCAGCTGCACGCCCCGGTGTGTGCCCAGCCGGTCGTAGAACATGTGCTCGGCGTGGATGGTGACCTCGGGCCGGGCCACGGAGCCCTCGGGGACGATGATGCCCTGCGTTCCGTCCGCGCCGTTGATGCAGTTGTTCATCAACACGTTGACGGGGAAGCCCATGCGGAAGCGCAGCACGGGCTCGTTCTGCTTCGTCGCGTGGCCTTCCACGAAGTAGCTGAAGCCGCGCTCGCGCATCATCGCGAGGTCCTCCTCGGAGACCTGCCCGTCCGCCAGCTCGGTGCGCGCTTCGGGCGGGCTCACCCGGAAGCCCACGTCCCAGCGGCCCGCCGGAACGCCCGTCAATTCCACCAGGGGAATGTCGCCCTTCTGCACGTCCACCAGCACGTGGCGGCTGCTGCTGTGGGTTTCACCAGACGCGGAGGTGAGGGTGACGTCGCCCAGCGACACCAGGTAGCGGGTGAACTGGATGGACCAGCCATCCTGGAAGAGCGTGTCCGGGAGTCCTCGCTGCGTGCCATCACCCCCACTCATCGAGACCTGGACGTCGCCCGTGGCCACGTTGTCACAGGCCGTGCCCGCCAGGCCCCAGACCACCAGGGTCGCGCACCACCACTTCCGGGACTTCCGCCGCTCCGTGTTCATGCAATAAGTAGTTAATTGCAACATGGTTGCGAGTCAATCGGGTCGTGGTGTATCTGGGATGTGGATGCAGCCCGGATGCATGAATTCCGCCCCAGGGCGGGCCGCTCCGGAACCTAGTGAGGTCATCACCCGTGTGGATTCCGACTCTGGTGCTCTGCGTGCTGAGCGCCACGGGCGAGTTGCCTGTGACTCCACCCGTTCCGCTGGATGCGCCTGGGCCCGTGCTGCCCGCGGAGGTGCCTCCGCCCGAGGTGCCCGCCACCGTCCTGCTGCGGCTCACCATCGACCGCATGGGCGAGGTGTCCCAGGTGGAGGTGCGGCAGTCCGCTGGCGTGGCGTTTGATCGCGCCGCGATGAATGCCGCGCTGCGCTGGCGGTTCCAGCCGGCACGGCGCGGCGAGGAGGCCATCGACGTGCGGGTGGATGTGCCCGTCACCTTCGTGCCGCCGGTGCATGGCCACCACATCGAGCCCGTGGCTTCCGGACATGACGCGGCGGATACGCCTCCGGGCGTGGCGGTGGCGCACGATTCGGGAGATGCGCGTGCCCCAGGTGGCGCCGTGTCGGGGACGGAAAGCCCGCCAGCCGCGTCGGCGGGGACGAGCCGGGGCGCCTCTGGGACGGAGCACTCGGAGCTTCTCGGGCCCGTGGCGCCGCAGCCACCATCCTTCTCCACCACGGTCCGTGGCGCCTCCCAGGCACCGCCGCCGGTCGCCGTGGGTGACTTCCACATTCCGGTGGGACAGCTCGCGGACGTGCCGCGCCGCTCCGCGTCCGACCTGATGTTGCTGGCGCCCGGCGTCATGCTGGCCAACCACGGCGGCGAGGGCCACGCGGAGAGCATCTACATCCGAGGCTTCGACGCGGGAGAGGGCAAGGACGTGGAGTTGCGCCTCAACGGCGTCCCGCTCAACGAAGTGTCCCACGCGCACGGCCACGGCTACGCGGACACGTACTTCATCATCCCGGAGCTGGTGGAGTCCCTGCGCGTCACCGAGGGGCCCTATGACCCATCCCAAGGCGACTTCGGCGTGGCGGGCACGGTGGAGTATCAGCTCGGGCTGGCGCGGCGCGGACTCACCGCGTCCCTCTCCACGGGCAGCTACGCCGCGCGGCGGCTGTCCCTGCTCTGGGGGCCGCCGGAGGCCAGTGAAGCCACCTTCGTGGGACTGCTGCTGCGTCAGGGCCACGGCTTCGGCCCCAACCGCTCCTATGCCAACGCGGGCATCATGGCGCAGGTGGAGCTGCGCGTCGGCGACGAGTCACGGCTGCGCCTGTTCGGCACCAGCTATGGCTCGCGCTTCGCATCGCCGGGCGTGGTGCGGGAGACGGACGTGGTGGACTCCCGCATGCCGTGCGCTCCAGATTCGGACTCGCAGTTCTTCTGCTCCTACGGCCCCAACCAGGGCGGGGCGGGGCAGCGCCACATCCTCTCCGCTGAACTCCAGTCACGGCTGAAGCGCGGCGGGCGCTTCGTCCAGCAGGGCTACGTCATCCTGCGGCAGACGCGCATCCGCGACAACTTCACGGGCTTCCTGCTGGACACCGCCCCGCCGGACGGAGAGCGCCAGCGCGGTGACAACACGGAAGGGTACTACCGCGGCTCCACCATGGGCCTGCGAGGCCGCTACACGCCGGGGCTCATGCTGCTGGGACAGCCGCAGCCGCTGGAGCTTGGCTACGTGGCCCGCTACGACGACGTGCGCACGCGCTCGCGCCGACTGAGGGACAGTGGTGGTGTGCCCTACGCCACCGTCTTCGACAACCAGGTCCGCACCACGAACCTCGGGGCCTACGCCTCGTTGCGAGTCGCCCCCGTGTCGTGGCTCACCCTGCGCGGCGGCGTGCGCCTGGACACCTTCCTCTTCGGCGTGGACGACCACAACCGGCCCACCGAGGACCGCGATGGTCCCCGCCTCCCCGACGAGTCCCTGGAGGCCTACGGCTTCTTCGCCAGCCCGCGCGCCTCCGCAGAGATTCGCCTGACGCCCCGGCTCACCTGGCTCACCAGCGCGGGCCTGGGCGCGCGCTCCAGCGACGCCGCCGCGCTGTCCGACGCGGAGCTGGCGCCCTACGCCCGCGTGGCCTCGGGCGAGACGGGACTGGGCTGGCGGCTGGACGGGCCGCTGGCGCTGGAGGCACGCGGCGCCTTCTTCGCCACGCGCGTGTCGCAGGACTTCGTGTTCGACGAGACGGTGGGCCGCAACCAGCCCGTGGGTGCATCGCAGCGATTGGGCGCCTTCGTCAGCGCGCGCGGGACGCTGCGGGACCGGGTGGACATCCAGGCCTCGCTGGCCTGGGCGCGCGCCACGCTGCCGGTGCCCGGGGCCTCGGCGTGGAAGCTGTGGGATGGGACGGTGATGCCTTACATCCCGGAGCTGCTGGGCCGCGTGGATGCGTCGCTGCGAGGCACCACCCGCGTCGCGGGGCAGCAGGTGGACTGGAACGTGGCGCTGGGGCACAGCGCCATTGGCCCTCGGCCCCTGCCGCTGGACCGCTACAGCGCGCCCATCTTCCTGTTCGACGTGGGCACACGGGCCCGGTGGAAGGCAGTGGAGGTGGGCCTGTCGGTGGAGAACCTGCTCGACACGCGCTGGCGCGAGTCGGAGTTCAACTACGTGTCCAACTTCCGCGGTCCGGACGCGCCCCCATCGCTGATGGCCACCCGTCACTTCACCGCGGGCGCGCCCCGCACCTTCATGGGCACGCTCACCCTGCACCTGGACCTCCAGGAGGACTCGCCATGACGTCCCCGCTGCACTCCACCCGCCGCGCCTTCACGTGGATGTTGGGCACCGCGCTTGTGGGAGGCGCGTCCGCGTGTGGTCTCTCCGGCACGGGAGGCCGCGGCGTCACCTTCCGCATGGGCCTGCGCACCGCGAAGGCACCCGGGGAGGAATCGCTCGGCGAGTTCACCACCGACACGGGCTGGCGCATCCGCCTCTCGTCCGGGGTGATGGTGCTGGGGCCCATCTACATCTTCGAGAATGCCTCGCCGCTGGAGCCCACGGCTTCGGCGCCGCGCGTCCTGCGACGGCTGGGACAGTGGTTGCTGCCCACCGCGCACGCCCACGACGGGCACTTCTTCTCCGGCGGCACGGTGCTGGGCGAGTGGGACCGCGAGGTGGTGTTCGACCTGCTGGCGGAGGCGGGTGAGGTGCGGGAGCTGGGGCGCTCGCCGGGCATCGCCGGGCTGGCGCGCTCCTTCTCGCTGCTGCTCCAGCCGCCGTCCCGGGCTCTGGGCGCGGAGGGGGCGGCGCTGGGAGGCCGGTCGATGATTCTGGAAGGAACCGCTTCCCGGCAGGAGACGCACGTCCCGTTCCGGGTGGCCCTGGACTTTCCGCCGCCCGTCGAGCTGCAACGCGTGGACTTCGTGCCCATCGCGGCGGAGCTCGACGAGGGCGGCCGCTTCGTCGTGGAGGTGCAGCCGCACCGCTGGTTCGAGGGCGCGCACTTCGACCGCGTGACGGTGCCCGAGGGCGGCGAGGTGGTGGACCTGACGCCCGACACGCAGGTGTACCGGGCGCTGACGCTCAACGTGCGCCGCTACACGGCCTTCGCCGGGACGTGGGAGCCCGCCTGACGCGCGTTCAGCGCGAGCCCTGCGGCACGGGCGTGGCGCCCTGGCTGGCGCCGCGCACCACCCCCAGCCAGACGAGCGACACGCCCATCCACGCCGCGCACAACGCGGTCCAGCTCTGCGGCGCGGAGGTGTGCATCAGCCACCACGTCACCGCTGCCCCCATGGCGAGCACCCGCCCCAGCTCCAGCGGAAGGCTCCAGCGCCGTGACTCCAGCATCCCGCTCCACGCGGTGGCCATGGCCCAGAAGAGCAGGCTGAGCACCAGCTTCTGCCAGCCGGACAGCGGCGAGGCGTGGTGGCTCACCAGCAGCATGAAGGGCATCGCCGCCAGCAACTGGAACACGAGGTAGCCGCGGACGCCGGGCAGCTCGGTGGACTGGAACTTCAGCTCCACGCCGTCCTTTTGCCAGCCCACGGAGGGGCGCGGTGGCAGGTCCGCGGGCCGCCAGCCGGTGGGCATCACCCAGATGCGCAGCCGGTCCCAGTGGCGCTTGGTGGCCACCGCGTCGCTGACCAGCTTCCCCCATGCCTGGAAGTTGATGACGGTGGGGTCCCAGGTGTTGGGTGGGGAGGTGAGGCCGTAGGAGCACGCCTCCTTCTCCTCCTCGAAGGTGCCGAACAGCTTGTCCCAGATGATGAGGAAGCCCGCGTAGTTCTTGTCGATGTAGACGTCATTGCGCGCGTGGTGGACGCGGTGGTGCGATGGCGTGTTGAGCCAGGACTCAATCCACCGGGGCATCTTCGGGATGACGCGCGTGTGGGGGATGAACTGGAGCACCAGGTGGAAGGCCACCATGGCCAGCACGGCCTCGGGCGGGAAGCCCACCAGCACCAGCGGCCAGTAGAAGAGGAACGAGAAGAGGCGCTGCGTCACGCTCGCGCGCAGGGCCACCGCGTAGTTGAGTTCCTCGGTGGAGTGGTGCGGCGAATGGGCGGCCCAGCCGATGTTGGTGCGGTGCCCGAAGCGATGGAACCAGTAGAAGAGGAAGTCCACGCCCAGGAAGAGCGCCACCAGCTCCAGCGGCGACGACGCACCCAGTTGCCAGGGCGCGAACTGCCCCAGTTGGATGAAGAGCGGGAGCACCAGCAGCGCCACCGCCACGTTGACGCACTGGTTGAGCACCGCGGTGCCCATGCTTGCGATGGAGTCCTGGAAGGCGTAGTACCCGTTGCGTCGGATGACGCAGTAGGCGAATTCCCCCAGCGCCAGGACGATGACGAAGGGCGTGGCCACGGCGTAGACGTTGATGCTCATGCCGCCGGTGTATGGCGCCCGGAGGAAGGCCGCCTTAACCTGGGTTAAGCCCAGGTGCCTTCCGCTTGAGATACCCGAAGCTCTTCGAGCACATCACCGCGCTCGCGCCGCTTCCCGCCAGCGAATGGCTGAAGGCGGAGGCGTTGGCGCGGGAGCAGGCGCTGGACAAGCGGGCGCTCTTCCTGCGGCCGGGCGACGCCGCGGACCGCTTCGGGCTGGTGCTCCAGGGCGTCTTCCGCGCGGTGCGCGTCTCCGCTCGGGGCGAGGAGTCCATCAAGGCCTTCCGCTCTGAGGGTGAGTTCATTGGCGCCTACGCGGAGATGTTGCAGGGCCAACCCTCCATGACGGCCATCGAGGCGCTGGAGCCGGGCCGCGTGCTGGCCTTCCAGGCGAATGACCTTCAATCGCTGGAGGCCGGCCACCCCTGCTGGGCCCAGCTCGCCCGGCGGGTGGCGGAGCGTCACTACCTCCTGAAGGAGCGCCGCGAGCAGGAGTTCCTCGACCTGTCCGCGGAGGAGCGCCTGGAGCGCTTCTGGCAGGAGCATCCCCACCTGCACGGGCGTGTCCCTCAGCGGGACGTCGCGGCCTACCTGGGCATCACGGAGGTGGCCTTGAGCCGCATCGTGTCACGACGCCGCAAGCGGGCGGAGTGAGCGCGGCGGCGCGGTCCATGGTTTCATCGAAGGCCGACCGCCATGTCCTCCCTCCCAGCCTCGCAGGACCTCCCGCAGCGGCCGTTGACCCGTGACGACGCCCGGACGCTCACGCTGGCGGCGCTGGGTGGCGCGCTGGAGTTCTACGACTTCATCATCTTCGTCTTCTTCACCAAGGTCATCGGCGAGCGCTTCTTCCCGCCCGATACGCCGGAGTGGCTGCGACAGCTGCAGGCCTTCGGACTGTTCGCCGCGGGCTACCTGGCGCGCCCGCTGGGCGGCATCGTCATGGCCCACTTCGGAGACCGGGCGGGCCGCAAGCGCATGTTCACGTTGAGCGTGTTCATGATGTCGGTGCCCACGCTGCTGATTGGCCTGCTGCCCACCTATGAGACCGCGGGCTACGCGGCGCCCCTGGCGCTGCTCCTGCTTCGCGCGGTGCAGGGTGCGGCGGTGGGCGGTGAAGTCCCGGGGGCCTGGGTCTTCGTGTCGGAGCACGTGCCCACGCGCAGGGTGGGGCTGGCGTGCGGAACGCTCACCGCGGGCCTCACGTTCGGAATCCTGCTGGGCTCGCTAGTGGCCACGGCGGTGAATTCGCTGCTGGGCCCCGAGCAGGTGAATGCCTACGGCTGGCGAGCGCCCTTCGTCATCGGCGGCGTGTTCGGCTTCCTGGCGGTGTTCCTTCGCCGGTGGCTGGCGGAGACGCCCGTCTTCGAGGAGCTGCGGCGGCGCAAGGCGCTGGTGCGGGAGCTGCCGCTCAAGGCCGTGCTGCGAGGCCACGGCGGCACCGTGGTGATGTCCATGCTGCTCACCTGGGTGCTCACCGCCGGCATCGTGGTGGTCATCTTGATGACGCCCACGTTGATGCAGACCCTGCACGCCATCACCGCCACGCAAGCGCTGGTCGCCAGCAGCGTGGCCACGCTGAGCCTCACGTTCGGCTGCGTGGCGTATGGCCTGCTCGCGGACCGTGTGGGCGTGGGGCCGTCGCTGGGGCTGGGCTGCGCGTTGATGCTCTCGGCGACGTATGCGCTGTACCTGGGCGCGGCGTCGTCGCAGGAGGCGCTGGTGCCGCTGTCCGTGCTGGCGGGCTTCTGCGTCGGCGTGGTGGGCGTGGTCCCCACCGCCATCGTGCGCGCCTTCCCCGCGGCGGTGCGCTTCTCGGGGCTCTCCTTCTCATACAACATGGCCTACGCCATCTTCGGCGGGCTCACCCCGCTGGTCGTCACCTTGATGATGAAGGCGTCGCCCCATGCGCCCGCGCACTATGTGGCGGCGGTGAGTGTCATGGGCGTGGGGATCGCGCTGCACCTGCTGCGCGCGGGGCGGGGCTCGGCGCTGCACCCCGCCACCGAGCGCTGACTCAGTAGCGTTCGAAGACGAAGGTGAACGTCTCCCGCTCCGTCGGGCCGAAGGTGAGCCGGAGGAAGCGGTCGCCGCCGGGCGCGGTGAACTTCAGCGTGTGGGTGATGGCGGGAAGGCAGACGGGCCGGGCGGGCTCCAGCGTGGAGGCGACGGCGTCCTCCCCTTCCGTCGTGTCGTGCACCGCCACCGGGATGGGGTGGTTGAGGTACAGGATGACGGGCTCGTCCCGGCTCTCTCCCGACACGACTTCCGTGTAGCCCAGGAAGGATGTGCCGCTGGCGGGGAGCGTCAGGCCGTAGAACTCGTGGGAGCTATCCGTCGCGGGGTAGATGGTGGGGGAGGCGCTCGCGGTGACGGGCACCGGGCTCTCCAGCAGTGCGTGGGCGCAGGCGTGTTCGGTGGTGCCGTCGCGCCGGCCGGTGGTGAAGTCCAGCCGCCCATCACCGAGTCCCGCATGCGACGTGTCCACCGCGTGGCCCTCCGCGCCACGCAGCGCGCCGAGCTCCAGGGTGTACGCCGTCTCCTCCTCCAGCGGCGGCAGGTCGGATTCGGGCCGGGGGATGGCGACCGAGAGCGTCAGGCCATCCTCGGACCAGGTGCCCGTCAGCGTGCGAGGGGGATTGGCCGGCGTCGTCCGGTCGACGAGCGTGACTTCCGCCGCCGTGGTGTCCATGGGCGTGTCGAAGGTGAGCGTGACGAGCTTGCGCACTCCGGTGGTCGTCGCATCCGCCTTGAACAGCTCCACGGGCAGGACGTTCGTCTCTCCCTCCGAGGGCGTGGAGCCGATGACCGTGGGGCCCTGGACCGGACCCGCGTCGGGCTGTGTTCCGGCATCGGGCTGCCTGCCCGCATCAGGTTCGGTCCCCGCATCCGGACGGGTGCCCGCGTCCGGCGTCGGAGGGACGGGGTCGTCATGGTCACAGCCGGCCAGAGCCAGCAGGGCGCACGTGGCGAGCAAGGTGGTGGTGGCGACGGTTCGCATCGGAGGGCCTTGGTGAGGTGGGGCGGGGAGAAGGTCCGGAGCGCCCCCCGAGGTGAGCGGGGCGCCCCGGTGGAGGGGCTGCGGTGATGCCCAGGTCACCCCGAGGGTGACGGGCTAGCAGTTGAAGATGGCGGGGTTGGTGTCGTCGCAGTCGAAGCGTTGGGTGACGTAGCCCGCGGGCGCCTCACACGCGAAGCGGTAGAGCGGGCTGTTGGCGCCGTAGCCATCTCCGTCCGCGTCCCGGTAGTAGCGGCCGCGGTTGTCAAACAGGTACTCGGGCACGATGCCGACCGAGGTGGTGGGCGCGGTGATGTTCAGCTCGTAGGCGTGGCCGACCGTGAGGTCGAACACCCGTGCGTGGTGCAGCGTGCAGGTGCCCTCGGTGATGCCGTTGGTGCTGACCAGCGCGGTCAGCGTGACGTTGGGCGTGACGCTCTTGTCCACGGCGGTGATGGTGACGTTCTGCGTGGCGTAGAACGCGACGGACTCCACGGTGGAGCCCGCCGAGGCCCTGGCCACGGGGATGTACGTCACCTTGCCCGTGCCGCTGCCGGACAGCGTCACGGTGTAGTGCTTGTGCTGGGTGCTGATGTCGGGCGCCCCCGTGGCGCCATTCACGTTCACGTTGTCGCCAGGGTTGGACGCATGGGCGCACGCGTGCGTCGTCATGGCCGTGTTGTCCACGCTGGCGCAGGTGGCCTCCAGGGGCCGCTCCTGCTCCGACGTGAAGTCCTGCCCTGTGTCGTCCATGGGGCCGCAGGCGGCCAGCACCAGGCCGAGGAATGCACTGCAAAGGGGCCGCTGGGTCAGCTTCATGATGAGGCTTCCTTTCGTGAGCCGGGCCCCGCGAGTCGCGGGCACCGGCAGTCCCCACTCATGATGTAAACGCAACTTAATTGCAATAACGCGGGAGGTCGGTTCGTCCCGGATGCGTTACTGCACGTGCTCGATGACCATGTGGAGTTCGGGCAGCGACGTGGGGCCGAGCTGGAGCGTGTACTGGACGCGGTCCGTCAGTTCGTAGCCGACCATGTGCTTCAGCCCGTCGCAGAAGCCGCCGGTGGCCTGGGCGCCGGCCTGGGGCACGGTGGTGCTGATGGCCGTCTCGGTGAGGGTGACGGGCACGTCCGGGCTGCTCAGGTAGACGACGAAGTTGCCGGTGGCGAAGGCCTTGTAGCTGAACGTCCCCACGTACTGGCCGTTCTCCGGGAGGAGCTTCACCGTGTAGTAGGTGTGGAAGTCGTCCACGCGGGGATGACGGGCGGTGGTGGCGTTGACGGTGACGAAGGGACCGTTCGTCACGTGCCAGCAGGCGTGCTCGCCGTCGTCACCGAAGTCGAAGCCGTCGCCAGGGACGTGGTTCGGGTCCGGCACGCAGGCCAGGCCATCATCAGCGGCCACGTAACCCTTGTTGCAGTGGCACCAGTCGCCCGTGGGCTCTCGGTGGATGTGGCCGTTGGGCTCGCAGGGGTCGCCGGGCGCGATGGGCGCGGGGTCATCGTCACCACCGCAGGCGACGGCCGCCGCGGCACACGCGGTCAGGAAGAGGACTCGGAGGGTCGGGCGCATGAGGTGCTTCATATGTGTTTCCTGGATTCAAATGCAACTAAAGTACAATTGAGTCCAGGTGTGTACGGGCGAAGGCCCACGGCGGGAGGAGGACGCTCCCGCCGTGGGCCTTCAAGATGCTCCGCGGGTCAGGTCAGTGGTGGTGACCCGCCTCCTCGATGATGAGGGTGAAGGCGGCGTTGGAGGGGAGGATGGAGCGGAACTCCAGGTAGTACTCGGTGTCGGCCTCGAGGTCCGCGACGTAGGCCGTCTTCAGGCTGGAGCAGACCTCGGTGGGGACGGTGTAGCGGCACTCGCGCGCCACCTCGGTGCCGGTGGCGGCCTCGAAGATGCGCAGGCCTCGCTGACGCGACAGGATGAAGGCGAACTCACCCGACTCGTCCGCGAGGAACGAGACGCGACCGGCGTAGTTGAACGGCGAGCGCTGCGGCAGGGTGACCTGGTAGGCGGTGTGGGCCTGGCTGACATCCACCAGGACGGGCGCGCCCAGGGCGGCGGCGGTGATGGGTTCGAAGGGGCCGTATTCGGCGTGGTAGCACGCGTGCTCCACGACGTGCTCCAGCTCCTCGGGCTCCTCGCAGGCGGGGAGCATGCTGAACAGGGCGTCCTCGCTGCTCTCCAGCGCGGCGGCCTCGGGCGCCACGGGGGACTCCTCCTCGACGGGGGTGCCGCAGCCGGCGATCAGGACGGCCACGCTGGTGGCGAGCAGGGACTGCTTGAAGGGGAACTCCAGCTTCATGGTGGTTGCTCCTTGGAGGGGTACTGCGGGGTGACAGGGGTGTGTGTTCAGGGCATGGCGGGACGCAGGACGAGCCACGCGGCCACGACCTCGCCCGAGGCCCGGCGCTCGGGGGGTAGCTGCATGTGCGTGGTGTCCTCGCCGAGCCGCAGGTCGGCGGTGCGGCGGAAGGACTCCTGGAATGAGTCGCTGTCCGGGAAGGTGACGCGGGCGACGCAGCCGGCCGCGAAGCATCGAGGTGGCTCGGCCTGGACGGGCAGCACGTCGGCCTCCACCTGGGCATGCCACTTCGCCAGCGCCGCCCGGGCCTGCGCTGTCCAGGGCTCGTGGCTTTCGCCGGAGGCCGTCAGCTCCGCCAGCACCGCGTCGCGGCGGGCTTCAGGCGAGGGGTATGTGCCGCGCAGGGTCGTCACCAGCCGCAGGCGCTGGGCAGGGGGCGTGCGCCGGGAGCGTGCGGAGCGCTCTGCATCGGACGCCGAGGTGGGCCTGGTGATGAGGCGAGAGTCCGGCTGTGCGGGGGCGACAGGCGTGGAAGGCCGGGGCACGACGGAGCGCGGCCGCGGTGTGGGGGCCTGGGCGAACGGGGTGGAAGCCTCGGGTTCCGCGGCCTGGGACGGAAGCTCCACTGGCCGGTGAAGCCAGGCTGCGACGGCGCAGGCCAGCGCCAGTCCCGTGAATCCCATGCTCCAGATGAGTCGGCTCACGATGACGCGCCCTCCGTCGCGGCAGGACAGAGCTCTGCCGTCCCCGCCAGGTCCCCATTCCAGGAACGCTCGCGATAATGTGCCATCGTGAGTCAGTTGCAATCAAGTTGCGTTTTCGGGGTGGGGCGGTGGCGTGGGGACGTGCGCGGAGGGGGAATCGCGCCGCGTGGTGGGTCTTTTGGGACCCTGTATTTCTTGTTTTTCAGGAAGGTTGGTTGCCGGTCACGAACCTCATCCACTAGGACCGTTGCACGTGCCTGGTCCGCGCGTGCGGCCGCCCCGCATGGCCGCCCCTCTCACGCCGAGGTCACTCCATGGGATTTCCGTCCTTCTTGTTGCGCGTGGTGGTGCTGGTCGTCCTGGCTGTTCCCACGTGGGCCCAGGCGGGCTCGTATCTGCGCGTCGTCAGCTGGAACCTGCGTCACGAGGGGTGGACCGCGGAGCAGACGTATCGCGAGGACGCGGAGCAGATCTGGCGGCAGTACGGCGCGAACAGCAATTCCAACAACGGCTGTGACCTGGTGTTCCTGCAGGAGGTGATGAATACCAGCGTGGTTCCGGCCATCGTGGCGGAGCTCAACGCGGTCTCCGGCGTGAAGTGGCGCTATGCGCAGACGCCGCTCATCGGGCGCTCATCGTACAAGGAAATCTACGCGGTGTTGTACCGGGAGGACACGGTGTCACTGCTGTCATCCAGTGTGTACGAGGACACCGGCGACACGTTCGAGCGCGAGCCGCAAATCATCCGCGTGCGGCACACGCCCACGGGCGCGGACTACACGTTCATCAACTGGCACACCGTCTGGGGCAATCCCTCCGACCGCGACGCCGAGGTGAAGCAATTCGGCGCGGTGTTCAAGGCGGTGCAGGACGCCAGCCGCACCGACCAGGACGTCATCCTGGTGGGAGACCACAACATGGCGTGCACGACGGCGTCCTGGGCGAACCTGGTGGCGCTGTCTCCCACGGTGGCTTGCAAGCTGAACGTAGCCACCACCATCAACCTCAGTGGTGGCTACGTGAATGCCTATGACCACTTCTGGATGCAGCCCGAATACGTGACGGAGTTCTCCTCGGCGGGGCGCGACTACATCGGGAACACGCGGGACTTCGTCACCCGCCTGGCGGACCATGCGCCCATCTACCTGACGCTGTATTCCTCCAGCGATACGGATTGAGAAATTGAAACGTCGCGCATGGGGTGTGGGGGGCGCCGCGCTGGTGTTGGCCGCGTTCGTGCTGTGGTGGCTGTGGCCCGCGGACGCCGCCGCGCCGGTGACGCCCGCGCGCACGCCTGTTGTCCGCACGAAAGCCCCAACCCCCGTGAGTCCGCCGCCGCCTGAGGATCTGGAGCCCGCGCACTCAGAGGGACTGGTTCTGCGCGTGGTGCTGCAAGGGGATGTTCCCTTCCAGGGAGAGGCCCGCGTGGGCGAGGCCTCCATCTCTGATGCGGACCGGCACCTGTGGGAAGTGTCGAAGCGCGAGGGGCGCGAGGGCGCCGGGCCTGCGCGGCTGGAGGACCTGGCCAACGTGTTGGAGTGGCGGCCCGTGGAGGTGACGCCGTCCGCGACGGGGGGGACGTTGGGACCGGTGCTCGTTCCAGTGGTACCGCTCTACCGGGTGGTGGCCTGGGCAGCGGATGGAACGTTCTGGCTGGGCGACGTGGTGCTTGAGGAGGGGGTCACCACGGGCGTCGTGGAGGCCGTGCTGTCTGCCCGGGCGCCTACCGGTGTGCGGGTGCGGCTCGCGGGAGTGCGACCCGAGCATGGCCCGTTCTCCCTTCGTGTGGTGCGTGGCGTATCCCGGGATGTTCGCGACGCGGAGCGCGCGAGCGAACTGTTGCCCGTGATTCGGCATGTCGCGCCGGACATCGCCTCCGCGCTCGCGGACGGTACGGCGCTGCCGCTCCCCGTGGGGAAGTCGCTGGAGTTGCTGCCGTTGCCCACGGACCCCGCGGTGGGGTTGGTGCTCCGGAGCGCGGCGGGACGGGAAAGCGCGTGGGTGGAGGTGCCTCTGCGCGAGGGGCGTGTGGAGCCGGTGGTGCTGGACGTGGGTTCGCTCTTTCCTGAAGGCGTGGGTGAGGCGGTGACGCTACGGGGGAAGGTGGAGTTGGAAGGAACGTTCCGTCCACCGGAAGGCACGAGGCTCCTGGGGCCGGGGGACGTGGAAATCCCGCTCGCGCAGGATGGGCGCTTTGTCGTGTCGGGGCTACCGTCCTGGGAGCCGTCCCGCTTCCGCGTCGAGGTGGCATCGCCCGTTGCCAGACGTCCGGTGGCCGCGGCGGAACAGGCTTTCGATTTCAGGCCCGCGCCGGGTGTGCGGGACGCCGAGGTGACGTGGCGCGTGAAGGCCTACCGGTGGCTCGTGCTGCGCATGGATGCCGCCATGCGGGCACAGATAGAGGCACGGACCCAGAAGCCCTATCCCGTGTTCGTTCTCCAGCGGTGGCGCCACGAGAACCAGTGGGAGCTGGCCTCCGCCGGCGCATTCATCCAGGAAGAGGATGGGATGGCCGTGTCCATCCTGGAGCCGGGGCGCTATCGGCTGCTGGTGTCTTTCTCTGTTCACGAGGTCTACACCAGCACCGCCGCGGACGTGGGCGAGGACATGGCGGATGGCACCGTCACCTTCCAGGTGGACGTGGAGGGGAGCGATTGCGAGGTGCTCGTCACGGATGGGCGCAAGCCGGTGTTCGGCGCGCGAGTCACCGCATCCAGTGACGTGAGCTCACTGCCTCCCGCGTGGGGACTCACGGATGCGCAGGGACGTTGGCGGTTGGGGCGCGTGAGGCCGTTCGGCCTTCACCTGGAGGTGGAGGCGGAGGGATACGCGCCCTGGACAGGGGAAGTCGCCGAGGCCTGCCGGCGAGGGGGCGAGGTCCGCGTCCAGCTTTAGGGGAGACCTCGCTCGCGGCGATGGCCACGAGCAGGGCCTGGGCCGCACACGTCAGGCCGCGTTGGCGGTGATGGCCATCAGCTCCGTGCGAGTACGCCTGGGCGCCGCGGCGGGCTCCAGCTCATCGGCCACCGGGGCATCCGTCTCGCCCCCTTCGGTGGCCAGCTCCGGCGCGCGGTTCTTGCCGCCCAGGGCCTCCACCCACCCCTCCAGCAGGTCCATCAGCGCGCTGCGCTGCTCGCCTTCCAACGGCATCAGCAGCCGGGCCATGCGCTCCTGGACCACCGAGTCCGCCTGCTCCGCCAGGGCGCGGCCCTGTTCCGTGAGCCTCACCCGAACGCGCCGCCGGTCATGCCGCACGGAGCGCTCGCGCTGGACGAGCTGCGCGGCCTCCAGCCGGTCCAGCAGCCGGCTCAGCCGGGGCGGGGCAATGCCGCCCAGCCGCTCCGCGAGGACGTTGACGGGAAGGAGGCTCTCCGCCTTCAGCCACCAGACGGCCTGGACCTCCATCGGGTCCAGCTCGGTATGGGGTAGGGCACCCAGGGGGCTGCCCAGCGCACCGCAGCGCGCTACGTCGATGAGCAGATTCCTCAACCGCGCCACCTGCACCCGCACTTCCGCCGAGAGCTCGGACATCCTGGTCGCCTCCGTCTCTCGGGCGTCATCGTCCCTCCGGCCGAGGAGTCCCGATGACCGCCCGTCTTCCAAGGGGGCAAAGGCCCCACCCGGGCGATCAACGGTCCGGCGCGGAAGGCATATCGGACCCACCGAAAGAAATGTGCGGGGCGCGGTCCGTCAGGCGCCGCTGGCCTTCTTGCGTTGGGCCTTCGCCTTGGCGTGGGCCTTGTCGAAGCCCTCGTAGAAGCGCACGGCCTGCTCGCCCACCATCTGGATGTGCTGGTTGTTGAAGTAGGCGGTGACGGGCGCGGCCACCAGCGGCATGGCTCGCCCCAGCGTCTGCATGCCGCCCTTCTCCAGCAGCATGGCGGCCAGCTTCCCCAACACCTTGGGACCCGCGCGAGGCAGCGGACCCAGGCCGTTGGCGTAGCCGAACAGGTCCAGCATCTCCCCGCGCGCCCGCTCCGTCTTGAGGTTCACCTTGTAGAGGGTGGCCACGTCCGTGAGCAGGATGATTTGCAGGTACGCCATGAAGAGCAGGTCCGCCGGCAACGCCACCAGCCCGAACACCCCGCTCACCCCGCCCACCATGCTGGCGAGGTTCTTCTTTTCGTCCACGATGCGCTGGGCCAGCTCCCGCGGCGACGCCTGCGGGTAGCGCTTCTCCAGGGTCGTGATGCGCACACGCGAGCGCGCCACCTCCTGGAGGACGATGTCCGACAGCCGCGCCGAGCCGAGCTTCTTCAGCTCCGCCGGAGTCATCTTCTTCATGAAGGCCAGCCGCTCGGCCACGCTGTCGTAGAGACCCATCCCTCAATAACCCCGCTCGGACAGGTAGAGGTCCACCAGCGCGCCTTCTTCGTACCAGGCGTGCCGCATCTCCACGTTGAACCAGCGCGAGTCCGGCTTCGGACCGCGCACCTCCAACTTCACCTGGTTGGGCGAGGTGTCGATGATGGCCGCGCGCGCCTTGCACGCCGCGCCCGGGTCTTCGCCGTAGCCACCCTCGAGGCAGATCTCATCCCCCACCGAAAGCCGGCGGGTGTACTCGGTGGCCAGGTAGAGGGCGTCGTCACACGAACCCCGCGCGGAGGACGTGCCGAGCGCATCGCACCGGTTCTGCGGGGGCGCCTTCACGACGGGGATGACCCCGTAGAGCGGGTCGTCGTTGTTCGGATCCGGACGGAAGGCCCCCGTACCCGTACAACCTGTCAGCACCAGCGAGAGCGCGCCAGCGCTCACCCACGACCGCCTCATCGTATCGACTCCTCCGGGGCCCACGACCCCACCCTTTAAAGAGGGGAGGAGCATGGCAAAAGGCGTTCGATGGGGCAAAGCAGCCAGCGGACCGCCGCGGCGCCGGGCGTCAGGCCGAGCGGCGCTGCGGGCCCGGAATCTCCTTCGTCTGCCCGGGCACCACGCGGTTGTCCTTGTCCACGAACACCACGGTGGGCTTCCAGTTCGCCACCTCGGCTTCCTCCACTTCCGCGAAGGTGGCCAGGATGACCAGGTCGCCCGGCTTGTTCAGGTGCGCCGCCGCGCCGTTGATGCAGATGACGCCGCTGCCGGCCTCACCTTCCAGCGCGTAGGTCTCCAGGCGCGTGCCCTGGGTGACGTTCCAGACCGCGACCTTTTCGTTCTCCACGATGTCGGCGGCGCGAAGCAGGTCGCGGTCGATGGTGACGGACCCTTCGTAATCCAGGTCAGCCTGGGTCACGGTCGCGCGGTGGATTTTCGACTTGAAGAGGATGCGGCGCATGTGTGTCTCGACCTTGGAAAAGCGGCAAGGACGCCCCACCGTAACGTCTGAGGCGCCCTGGGACAACCCTGTGTTCAGTGCCCCTGCCCGTAGTGCAGGCAGGCGTCACTTAACGAAATTGACGAGCTGATTGAGACTCAGGGGAACGCTCTGGGATTCCGAGGTGAGCTTGCCGTCCAGGCGGACCTGCGCATTTCCGCCCGAGCGCAGGGCCAGGGCCGCGTTCGCCGCGCGAGCGAAGCTGATGGTGAGGGGCAGGGTGACCTGCTTCGTCCCGCTGCCGTCCAGCTTGCCCAGGTTGCCGGTGGACAGCGTGCCCACATCCGCGCCCGCCACCTTCAGCGCGCCAGTGATGCCGGCCACCGGCAACGGGAAGCTGTTGCGGTTGGTAATCGACAACGGGAATTCCACGGTGGCGCCGGTCAGGGTGATGTCCTTGATGCGCGGCGCCTGGAAGGACACCTGTGGAATCTTGGGGACCTCGAAGGTTCCCTCCTTCGCCAGCGGGAAGCTCAGCACGCCCAGGGGCGTCTTGACGCCCAGCGTGCCCTGCGCCTTGAAGGCGGCCTTGTCCTGCTTGAGGAAGGTCTCCAGCACGGGGACCACGTCCGCGAACTTCACGTTGGCCGGGAAGACGAGCTCGCTCTTGCCATTGGCCTTGAGCGCCAGTCCCGAGCGCGGCTTGCCGGCCACGACCTGCTTGCCCTCCACGAAGAAGGCGTAGTCCACCTCGGCCAGGTTCAACCCGAAGCCGTTGGGGTTGTTCAGCTCGTAGACCAGGTTGATGGTGGCGTCGGACAAGGACGCATCCGCGAGCCGGGCCGTCTTGAAGGAGAGGGTGGGCTTCTTGAAAGCCCCCTTCAGCATCTTCTGCAAGGCGGCGCAGCCGCTGAGCGTGGTGAGTCCAAGGACGGCCAGGACGAGAAGGGCACGTTTCATGGTGGGCATGGGCGTATCACCGGACGCCCCTTCTCTGCGCGGGATTCAATCCAATGCCGTGGGAGGTGCTATGTGGGGAGCCTCCCGTACCCAGATGGAGGCACCTTGTCCGGGGTCCGTGCACACATCTCCTCCCATCTTCCGCCCTGGCGCGCCTTGCTGGCCCTGGGGCTCCTGGCTGCGGCATCGGTGTCCTGTTCCAAGAGCAGCCAGGACCCCGCGGAGCGGCGAACGCTGTCGTTGAAGCCCTGCCGCCTGGAGGGGCTGGCCACGCAGGCCCAGTGTGGGACCTACGAGGTCTTCGAGGACCGGGCGGCTCGCACGGGCCGCAAGATTCCCCTGCGCGTGGTGGTGGTGCCGGCGCTGGCCGCGCAGCCGCAGCCGGATCCGTTGGTGCTGCTGGCGGGAGGCCCGGGCCAGGCGGCGTCGCGTTCGACGCAGGTGTTGATGGCGGTGGAGCGCATCCGCCGCAAGCGCGACATCGTGCTGGTGGACCAGCGAGGCACGGGGGACTCGAATCCGCTGAACTGCAAGACGGACTCGCCGGAAGAGGGGCTGTCCGCGCGGCTCGAAGAAGGCAAGGCGGCGGAGGAGGTGCGCAAGTGCCGCGAGGGCTGGGACGCCGATGTGCGGCACTACACCACGCCCGTCGCCATGGATGACCTGGACGAGGTCCGCGAGGCGCTGGGCTACGAGAAGCTCAACCTCTGGGGCGTGTCCTACGGCACGCGCGCGGCGCTTGTATACATGCGGCAGCACCCGGAGCGCGTGCGGACCGCCATCCTGGACGGCGTGGCGCCCATGGGGTTGTACCTGCCGCTGTTCGCGCCTCGCGACGCGCAGCAGGCGCTGGACCGGCTGCTGGCGAACTGCGAGGCGGACGCGGCGTGTGCCCAGGCGTATCCGAACCTGCGGCCCAGGACGGAGGCGTTGTTGACGACGCTGGAGGCCACGCCCGCGCGCACCCAGGTGGCGCACCCACGCACCGGCGTGTTGGAGGAGGTCGTCCTGTCGCGCCGCGCCTTCCTGTCTCAGCTCTTCGCGCAGCTCTACAGTCCGGAGATGTCCTCCCTGGTGCCGTTGATGCTGGACCGGGCCACGCAGGGAGACTGGTCCCCCTTCGTCGCGCTCAGCGTGGGCCTGACGGAGAACCTGGGGCGCACGGTGAGCCACGGCCTCTACTTCGCCGTCGTGTGCGCGGAGGACGCGCCCTTCTACGACGAGGCTGCGTTGGTGCGCGAGTCGCAGGGCACCTGGTTCGGTCCGACCATGGGCCGCGAAGTCCTCTCCGTCTGCGCGGACTGGCCACGTGGGAGCCTTCCCCAGGGCTACCGCGAACCGGTGGTGTCGTCGGTGCCCACGCTGCTCTTGTCGGGCGAGCTGGACCCGGTGACGCCGCCCGCGTGGGCCGAGGAGGCCAAGCGCACGCTCTCCAACAGCCTGCACGTGGTGGTGCCCGGCGTGGGCCACAACACGATTGGCGCGGACTGCGCGCGCACGCTGATGCTGGACCTGCTGACCCAAGGGAGCGTGGAGGGGCTGTCGTCCGCGTGCGGCACGAACCTTACCCGTCCTCCCTTCTTCACCTCCTTCGCCGGCCCGGTGCCTTGAGGACGCGCGCGCCATGATTGAAGTCAGGAACCTGCACAAGCGCTTTGGCAAGAAGGTGACGGCGGTGGAGGACGTGTCCTTCACGGCGGAGGACGGCGTCATCACCGGCCTGCTGGGCCCCAACGGCGCTGGCAAGACGACGACGATGCGCATGCTCTACACGCTGGTGCGGCCGGACCGCGGCACCGCGCTGGTGGACGGCGTGGACGTGGTGCAGCGGCCGCAGGAGGCCCGGCGGGCGCTGGGCGTGCTGCCGGACGCGCGTGGCCTCTATCCGCGCCTCACCGCCCGCGAGCACGCGCGCTACTACGGCGAGCTGCACGGCCTGTCCGGCGCCACGCTGGACAAGCGCGTGGATGAGCTGCTGGACCTGTTGGACATGCGGGACATCGCGGACCGCCGCGCGGAGGGCTTCAGCCAGGGCCAGCGCGTGAAGGTGGCCATGGCGCGGGCGCTGGTGCACGGGCCTCGCAACGTGCTCTTGGACGAGCCCACCAACGGGCTGGACGTCATGAGCACGCGCTCGGTGCGCACGCTGCTGCGGCGGCTGAAGGATGAAGGCCGGTGCGTGGTGTTCTCCAGCCACGTGATGCAGGAAGTGGCCGCGCTGTGTGACCGCATCGTGGTGGTGGCACACGGGCGGGTGGTGGCGGACGGGACACCGGATGCGCTGCGCGCGAGCACCGGCAAGGACAGCCTGGAGGAGGCCTTCGTGGCCACCATCGGCACGGACCAGGGGTTGATGCAATGAACGGGCTGTCCTTCTCCGTCTTCCGCAAGGAGCTGAAGGACCACCTGCGCGACCGGCGCTCGGTGCTCACCTCGTTGATGTGGCCGCTGATTGGCCCCGTCGTGTTCATGGTGATGTTCAACCTCCTGGCCTCCTGGTACCGGCAGGACCGGCCGCTGGCGCTGCCGGTGGTGGGGCGGGAGCATGCCCCCAGCCTGATGGCCTTCCTGGAGCGCTACGGAGCGCAGCTGGAAGAGGCGCCGGCGGACTACGAGTCGCGCATCCGGGCGGGCTCGCTGGACGCGGTGCTGGTGGTGCCGGACGACTACGCCGAAGCGTACTCCGCAGGGCGCACCGCCGAGGTGCAGCTCGTGGTGGACAGCTCGCGCCAGTCCGCGCGCCAGTCGGTGCTGCGCGCGCGGCGGCTGCTGGAAGCGTACGCCCACATGCTGGGCAATCAGCGCCTCTATGCGCGGGGCGTCTCGCCGGACCTGGCCATTCCCGTGCGGGTGCAGGAGGCGGACCTGTCCACGCCGGAGCGCACCGCGGCGGGGCTGCTCAACATGGTGCCGCTCTTCCTGGTCATCGCCGCCTTCGCGGGCGGCATGCAGGTGGCCAGCGACGCCATGGCGGGTGAGCGCGAGCGCGGCTCGCTGGAGCCCCTGCTGCTCAACCCGGCGCCCCGGAGCGCGGTGGTGACGGGCAAGTGGCTGGCCACCGTGGTCATGGCCGTCGCGGCGGTGCTCATTACGTTGGTGGGCTACATGCTGGTGGTGCGGCGCGTGCCCTTGGAGGACCTGGGGGTGAAGGCCCGCTTCGACGCGCCCGCCGCCCTGGGCATGGCCGCCGCCGTGCTGCCGCTGGCCCTGGCCGCCTCCGCCGTGCAGGTGTGGGTGTCCACCTATGCACGCTCCTTCAAGGAGGCGCAGACGTACCTGTCCCTCCTGATGGTGGTGCCCATGCTGCCGGGCATGGTGCTGGCCCTGTCGCCGCTCCAGCCGAAGATGTGGATGTTCGCGGTGCCGGTGCTGGGCCAGGAGGTGCTCGCGGGCGAGGTGATGCGCGGTGAGCCGCTGGGCGCGCTGCCGTTCCTCATCGCGGGCGCGTCCAGCATCCTGCTCACGGTGTTGTCGCTGGCGGTCACCGCGCGTTTGTTGTCCCAGGAGCGCATCGTCTTCGGCCGGGGCTGACGAGGGTCCCCATCGCGCCGCTGTTGCGTTACGCTCCGCACAACCTCTCAGGTGCCACTGTCGGCGGGTGGCGCTTGGGCGGCGGCCTGACATGACAGCCACGCGCCTTTGCCTTCCAATGGGGCCAGATGAAGCCAGAGCAAGACGCCTTGTTCCCTCCCGCGCCAGTATCCGTGGCCACCTCCGGGGGGGAGCCCCGATTCGGTACCTACCAGGGTGAGCTGCCCGAAGTGGACCTGCCGCGCCTGCAAGGGCAGTGGGCCCCGGGCCGCACCACGCGTCTGCTGAAGCGCAAGCGTTGGCACTACACCTTCGCGGCCACGCCCGAGGTCGCCGCGCTCTTCGCGGTGGTGGACCTGGGCTACACGTCGAGCGCCTTCGCGGTGGCCCTGGACTTGCGCGAGCGCAAGCCGCTGTGTGACGTGAGCTTCCTGGGCACGCCCGGCCCCATGGTGGTGCTGGGCGACAAGCCCGGCCAGGGCCTCAAGGCCTCCTTCCGCACGCTGGGCGGACGGCTGTCGGTGCAGCGCGGCGAGGACGACGAGCGCTACCGGGTGGCGGTGGACGTCAGCCGGCTGCGCACCGGAAGCCTCCAGTCCTTCCAGTGGGAGGGCGACATGATGGTGGCCGGCGGCCCGCCCGCGCTCACCGTGGTGGCACCCGTGGAGGGTGACGGGCTGGTCAACGTCACCATGAAGAGCAATGGCCTGCTCACCTTCGGCAGCCTGGAGGCGGGCGGGAAGCGCTTCCGGTTGGACGGAGGCGTGGGCGGCATGGACTACACGCAGGGCTACGGCGCGGCACACCGCGTGGCGCTGGGCCTTCGCGTCGGGGCGGCTGGCGGACGGCACGCCGGTGGGCATCAACCTCGTGGAGGGCTTCAACGAGGGCAACGCGGACGCCAACGAGAACGCGCTGTGGCTGGGGGACAAGCTGTACCCGCTGGCGCGCGCCCGCTTCGAATACGACGCGAAGGACCTGATGGCGCCGTGGCGGCTGGCGACGGTGGATGGCGCGGTGGACCTGCGCTTCCAGCCCCTTCATGTGCACCGCGAGGACCGGAACCTGCGCCTCGTCGTGAGCCACTTCGCGCAGCCGGTGGGCTTCTTCAACGGCACGGTGCGCGTGGGAAGCCGCACGCTGGAGTTGTCCAACGTCCCCGGCGTCACCGAGGACCAGGACATGCTCTGGTGAGGTGACCGCCCCGCCGCCTGAAGCGTCAAGGCGTTTGCTTCAGGGCGGTGGGACGGTGTGGACGAGTTCGGACGTGAGGCGGCCCTCCGGGAGGGTGCGCTCGGTCCACTCGAATGCGCCGCTCGCGTTGGCCCGTGCCTCCTCGCTGGTTGCACCCATGGTGACGGTCAGGGCTCGTGGCCCGGCGGAGGGCGTCCTGCGCAGCACGACCTCCGTGGGCCCGGAGAGCAGCTCCGCCGGACGGTAGACGTCGAACAGCACTTCGGACGCGTCGCCCGTGAGCAGCCCTTCGCGCACGCCCATGCGGACCATCGCCTCGGTGGCGAGTCCTCGCTTCGAGGTGAATGTCCCCTTCAGCGGCCGGGTGCCCTGCCGCCCCTCATAGCGGTACACCCTGCTGGGCGTCTCGCGCGGAGGGGGCTTGGGTGGCCGCTCGCGCCGGAGCGTCACCTGGAGCGTGAGGTTGCCGTTTTCGGCATGGGCGTGGCGCTGCTCCAGCAACTGGCCCGCGTCATCCGTGATGGTGGTGACGGTGCGGTCCTCCGCGCGTGGGCCATTCGGGGCCCCTGGCAGCAGCAGGCTCGTGGAGGCCTCCGTGCGCTGCGCACCCGCTTCCAAGCTCCGCCCGGTGCGCCAGTCGAAGCCCGCGAGCCGGCCATCCAGCTTCAGCACCCGGAGTTCCGCCATGGGCGCGGGCGCCCGCGGCGGACCCGGCACCTGGAGCGTGGAGGCCAGGCCCGTCGTGATGCGCTGGAAGGTGCGCGCGTAGCCGGGCTCGTCATGCGCGCAGAGCAGGGGCAGCGCGGGGCTCGCGCTCACCATCAGCTTCAGCCTGCCCGCGCTCACACTGTCGCCGGCGAGGCCACTTCATAGTCCACGTCCACGAACATGACCGGCGCATCCGCGACCACCGAGACGTCCGTGGGCGTCAGGCTCCGCACGGTGACGCCCTGGTGGCCCTGCACCGCCTTCGCCACCGCGAGCACCGCGCCCGCCGCGTCGATGGGCCGCTCGTACACGAAGCAGCCCAGCGTGGCCTCGGTGCCCAGGGGAATCTCCAGGCGTGTGGAGCCTTCGTGCCGCGTCAGCTTGGGCGCCGCCACGGCTTCGACCTCGGCGGTGAAGATGCCCTCCGTGGAGTTCACGCGTTGCTTCGGCAGGGGCTCCAGCTCACGTGAGAAGGGGCCGGACGGCGGCCTCGGTGGGGTCTCCGGCGCGGCGGGCGTCTGCGGCGCGGGTGGCGCTGGCCTCACCGTCGTCACGGCGGGGCCGGCGCATGCCAGGGCGAGACACATCAGGGGGGCGAATCTCCGCATCATGCCTCACGTGCCCAGGAGCGCCGGCGGCCGTCAGCCCTCCAGGGGGGAACTGGTGATTCTGACTGCGCGGTCCTCTTGGAAGTTGCGACGCACGAAGCTCTTCAGCACGGCGGGCGTGGGGACGCGAGCGGGCTGAAGGACTCCCAGGTTCACGAGCTCTCCCTGACGAGGCTCCGACGCGAGCGCCGCCACGGTATCCGCCAGCTCCGGCCCCTCGGCAAGCAGCAACTCCGACAGGCGCTGGCTCCGTTGCTCGAGCAGCTTCCGTTCGGGCGCGCTCGGGGGACGGAGCGCCAGCGTGTCGAACGTCTCCTGCATGAGGTAGGGCAACCGGGCACCGTCGATGGAGCGCGTGTAGGCGAACGCGAGCAGCAGGTCGTTTCCTCGCAGGTTGATGCAGAGCACCCGCATGCTGGAGACGATGGGCTCTTTTAGGTGGACCTCGCGCAGCAACCGGAGCTGAATCAGGTCCGCCACCACACGGCATGTGCCTCGGTCCTCCCGGGAAATCGGGTACCCCTGCGCGATGAAGGTGCTCGGTGCGCGGGTGTGCTGCTCGACAGGGTAGATGGCCGTCTCGGTCACGGAGGACACGGCTTCCTCGGGCAGCGCGGGAGGGAGGCGAAAGGCCGTGTCCACCAGCCGGCGCGCCTCCTCGACGGTCGTTGCGCCCGTGAAGACGAGCGAGATGTTCGAGGTGACGTAATGCCGGGTGTAGAACGCCAGGAGGTCGTCACGGGTGATGCGCGCGCGCGACTCGATGGTTCCAATGAGGGCGTTCTCCATCGACACGCTCTGGAACATCGCCTCCTCCACCTGTGTGGACAGGCTCTCCCGGGAGAAGTGGTAGATGCTCTCCGTCTTGATGATGCCCAGCTCGCGCTCCAGGCGCTTGCCCCCGGGAATCTCGGGACTGGTCACCATGCGCAGCACGTCGCGCGCGAGCGCAGGGAATTCCTTGGCGGGCACGTCGAGCGCGTAGACGGTGGACTGCGCCGAGGTGAAGGCGTTGAGTGTGCCGCCCGTCGCCTCGACCCGGTTCCGCAGTTCGGTGCCTGAGAGGTCGTGGCTGCCATGGAACACCAGATGTTCCAGCAGGTGCGCGAGCCCCTCCTTCCCGACGGGGTCACGCGATGCGCCCGTGCGCACCACGAGGCGCAGGGACGCGGTGGCCACCCCTGTCTGGGGCACCACCACGAACTCCGTGCCGTCGGGCAGCCACTCGGCGGTGAGGGCCGGGGCATCGGCCACGGGTGGGGCCCGGCCCTCGGCGGAAGGTGCCGCGCAGAGCAGCGCGAGCAAGCAGGCCCAATGACGAGCGCGGGGCATGTTCATCGCCGTCCCCCTCCACGGATGCGTGATTTCGAAGCGGGCCGCGGCGTCTGATACGGCGTGAAGAGCAGATGAACGAGCCGACTCTCGCTCAGCCAGGGTTGGACGCGCCGGGAGAACTCCTCGGCTGAGAGCGCGGCGAGCGAGGTCTCCACTTCCGGGGAGTACCATGCCGGTGTCTGGATGCTGCTGGCGAGCTGGAGGGCCACCGCCCGCGGGTTCGGGTCTTCGAGCCGGAGGCGGGCCAGCGCCGCGCCATGGCTGGTCGTGTACTCCTCGGGTGTCACCCGGCCTTCGCGCACCGCGGCCACTTCCTGCAGAAGGAACGGCCCCAGGTCCAGGGCCGAAGGGTCATTCGCGGGGAGTGTCAGCACCAGCGCATCCATCCAGGGGGTCAGCATGGGCGCCGCCTCCTGGGCGTAGCCGACGCCCATGGTCCGGAACCTGCGCTCCATGCGGCGTTGGAGCAGCGGCCCCACCACCCGCAGGACGGCGGCCTCTTCGGGTTGGGTGATGTGGACCGGGTAGGCGAGGACGTTCACGTCGCTCATCGAAGGGAGCCGCGCCTTGCTGGGCAGCTTCGGTGTGAGTCGGGCCACCGGAGCGGCTATGCCGCCGCGATAACTCGCCACGGCCCGGCGGAGCGCGGGGGCGTCGAAGGCCCCCGCCGCGATGACGGTCGCGTTCCGGGGAGTGAAGGCGCTCGACATGTGGATGGCCACATGTCGTTCCGTGAGGCTCTGCACGCTGGAGGGAAACGGGGGAGGCGGCGCCGCATAACGCGTGTCACTGGAGAGGGCTGAAGCGAGTCGTGCCTCCAGGAAGTCGTGCATGTCCGTCAGGCCGGGGTCCTGCGCGGTCCGCTCGATGGCCTGCTCCAACTTCGAGGCGTCCAGCCTGGCATCCAGCAACATGCCCAGCAGCCGCTGGGCGAGCCGGTCGAAGTCGCGGTGATGGACTTCGAGGATGAAGGCGCTCTGCCGCAGTCCGGTGACGAGCTCGAGCGAGGCGCCCGCCCCGAACAAGTCCTGCACCAGGTCGTCGTAGCGGCCACGCCGGTTCGCCTCCAGCATGGCGTGCTGGGTGAGGCGGGTGAGCCCGTGGCTTCCCGCTTCGTCGAACCGGCCGCTCTGGAAGGCCACGACCAACGTGGCCGTCCGGGCGCCTTCGCGGGGCGCCAGGATGAGCTGGGCGTGTTCGGGGACTCGCGTGAGCGCAGGACCTCGAAGGGGGCGGCTGTGGCGAGCCCCGCGGACAACAGCATGCAGAGGGCCGCGGTGAGTGAAGCGCGTTTCATGGTGTGCCTCGAACCGCCTGTGCGCCGTCCGGGGAGGGGCTTCGCGTCACCCGGGGGCCCGCGGCGGTCTCCTCGACCGTCAGGCCGTTGAGGCTCGCACGGTGCACCGTGAGCGCGTAACGCGCGGCCCATTCGGGGTCCTGCCTGCGAGGCCAGAGGTGTCTGAGCCGCTGCGCCCACCATTCGAGGTCATGCCCACTGAAGAGGGCGTCCTGGGGCGCGGGGAGGGCGGGGGCTTCGGCGACCTCGCTTCCACTCGCCGCGGCGGCGGGCGCGTCCTGCGTCTTCGCGCCGTTCACCCACACGAGTGTACGCTGACCTTCGTGCCAGGTCGTGGCGTCCACCCGTTGCCCGGTGGCGTCGTAGGTCGTCCAGTCTCCGCTTCGCCTCCCTTGCTCGTAGTGGCCTTCCACCCGCTTGCGGCCGGTGGGGAAGAAGAGGGCGTAGGGGCCGTGAAGGCGCCCGTGCTCGTAGTTCTGGAGCTCCAGGAGGACACCGTCTTCCGCCAGCGTCTGCGTCTCGCCGTGGAGCTTGCCCCCGGCGAATGCCTGCCTCATCACCAGGGCGCCTGATTCGGCGTAATGGAGCCATTCGCCAGCGGGCTGGTCGCCCCGGTATTGACCTTCCACCTGCAGTCGCCCGGTGGCATCCCAGCGACGATAGGGGCCCTTTCGCTCGCCCTGCGTCCAGGTGGTCTCCTCGCGCAACCGGCCTCGTTCGTCCCGGAGCCATGAAGCGCCCTCGTTCTTGTCCTCGGCATTCGCGCACCTGTCGAGCACCCAGCCATCAGGTCGCACCACGCGGTGCGCCTGCGTGGTGGGTGTGCAGGGGGAGCTCTGCGAGACGTACATGGATTGCGCGCCGACGAGGATGACGCCCACCATCGCCAGTCCACCGACACGCGGTGAGAGCAGCGAGGGGGGGCGGGTGGCGGCGGGGGGGATTCCAGGGCGGGCCCTGGGGCGGCCGTGCTGGCCCTGGGTGAGCCGGTGGAGCACGCCCGCGCGCATCCACACGACGCCGCAGCTCGCGCAAGCGGAGACGGCCGCGCCCCGGAAGAGCATTGTGGCCGCGCTTTCTCCACAGGAGGCGCACTTCACGTGCCGCCCCGTCGTCTCCATCGCCGCGGATTCTCCCGGCGGGGGCTGGAGGAGTCGCCTCTCCGTGGGAGAGAGCAGATCGCCTTCGCAGCGACCGCAGTGATGGCCGGGCTGGCCCGCGTCCTGTCGCAGCGGCGCGGGCGCGGGGCACTCTGGGCAGTCGAGTCCCGTGTCGGGAGCCGGAGGCGCCTGCTGGAGCGGTGCGGACGTGTCGTGGCCCTGCGCCACCTCCGGGGATGGGCCGTGCGGGCAAGCAGCGCCCGGGCGACGGTGCGCAGCGTCAGCCACTGCGCCAGCAGCAGCGCGCCATCCGCGCAGAGCACCACGAGTCCCCAGTCGGGTGTGTCCCTCCGGGCTTCCACCACGAGCGCGAAGGCCACCAGGACGTGGAGCCCGACGATGCCGCGAGCGCCCGCCTTGAAGCCGGCCGCCAGTGGGCCCAGGACGGCCGCCATCAGGGCCATGAGCCGCGGCAAGCCCACGACGGCGTATCCCGGCACGAGCGCCACGGCGAGGGCCTGCATCCGGGTGAACACGCGTTGGCCACTGGCCCTCCGCAACACCTCCAGCCAGAGCACGAGCACGGCGGCCCACAAGAGCCAGGGAATCAAGGCCGTGAATGGCGAAACCCGGCGCGGGTCCAGGGGGGTGTCCCAGAGCGTGGGCCACAGCACCCAGGCCTGGAGGACGCGAGGAACCTGCAAAGGAAACACGATTTGCAGCAACCGCGCGCCGACGAATGCCGCCTCGACCCCGAGCAGCAACTTCAGCAGCATGGCTGTTTGCTTGAACCGAGGGGTTGAGGGATTGGAAGGTGTGTCTTGAATTGCTTGAATTGGGTCGGGCCCTGACAACATTTCCCCCTCGGGTGGAGCACGCGGACTGTAACCGAAAAGCTTGTCAGGGCATGAATCACCTTCAGTCAGGGGGGGCTCGTTGCCCCCCCAGGTCGTGACATTGACTCGGCAACGCGGGCTACGTATAGGGCTGCGCTCGTGCACGGCCTGGGGTGGCTGGGGTCAACACGACCCGACTTCAGGGACGAGGGGGAGTTCAGGTATGCCATTGCAACTCAAGCCCGGTGCTCGGTTGCTCGCACTGAGTGCGCTGCTCCTGGTGAGCCCGGCAGTCAATGCTCAGTCCTATTCGAACGCCCGTCCTCGCGCGGTCGTCCCGTACAAGCAATTGCCCAATCGGGACGTGCAGGTGGGGGACTCCTCGGGTGCTTCACGCTCGGCGCTCCCGGCGCGGGGGGCGTTCTGCAAGTCGGTGAAGGGCTTGTTGGGCGCTGCTTCGAACGGCTTTGTTTCCCTGCGAGGGGCCGCGGAGCGGAACTCGACGGACGAAGTCTCCATCTGGAAGTCGAAGCAGGGGCCCCAGGACTTCCGCTGCTTCGTCTACCGAACCCGGACGTTGGGTGACTACGTCTACTGCGTCCAGTCCAACCTGGAGTGTGGAACGCAGCAGGACAGCTTCCACGTCTACTCCGCCTATCTCATGGATTCGTGCAAGCCGACCTGGAGCTGGAACGACTCGCGGGTTCATTCCTACGACCCGCGCCGCATGGTGACGGGGACCAGCGAAGAGGGCATCCGAATCGTCCTGGAGATGTCTCGCTCCAAGGTTTCGTACTCCACGTGCGACCTGACGCTCTCCATCGAACTGCTCTGAGTCACCGGAGGAAGGGCGAGGCCCCCTTCCTCCGGGCGCTTCCGTCAGGTGGCCCGGGCGCGGCGTGACGCGACGATGTCGCGGAAGGAGCGGCTGCGCAGCTCCTCCAGCGTGAGGCCCGCGGCCAGCACCTCGTCCTGGGTGAGGGCTCCGCAGCTCAGGCCCCGCAGGAAGAAGTTGAGCAGGCCCTGTCCGGTGGCCGCGTCGTCGAAGACGTCTCCCACCAGCGTGGCTTGCGCGGCCTTCTCCATGAAGGCCTTGAGCCTGCGCGAGGCCGCGTCCAGCCCCTCCAGGAAGAACGCATACACCGCCGCGTAGCGCACGGGGAGCTGGCCCGGGTGCAAGTCCCACCCCTGGTACCAGCCCCGCTCCAGCGAGTGCCGGATGTGCCGGTACGACAACTGCCAGACCCGGTGAACCGCCTCCATGTTCTCCCGGCGCTCGGTGGGCAGCAGCGGCTCGTCCTGCTTCACCCGGTGCGGTGGCACCGGCATGACGTTGGTGGCGCCATCCGCCAGCCGGATGCCCGTGCCCGCCAGCGACACCTGCACCAAATCCCGCAGGAAGTCGCAGGCCGGGTGCCGCATCGTTTGCGCATGCGCGCTGACGCCCAGCGCGGCGGTGTAGTCGTACACGCCCAGGTGGACGCTGGTGCAGCGGCCCGCGCTCGCGGCCACCAGCGTGGGCAGGTGCAGCCGGCCCTGCGGGTCGAAGAGCGCCTGGGGTGTCTCCACCATCAGCTCGATGCCCACCGTGCCCACCGGCAGCCCGTGCCGCGTCTCCAGCACCTCCAGGGCGCGAGCGAGCGCCGCCACCTGCTCCGGCAGCGACACCTTGGGCAGCGTGACGACGAAGCCGGGCGGCAGCTTCCCACCCGAGCGCTCCAGCAGCGTGGTGAGGAACAAATCCAACGTGCGCGTGGCGCGGTCGAACAGCTCCTCGGTGAAGGACTTCACCCGGATGCCGATGAAGGGCGGCAGCAGCTCCTGGGCCAGCCCGCGCGCCATCTCCTCCGCGGCGGACACGGCGTGCCCGTCCTCCTCCGCGTCGGAGCGGTGCCCGTAGCCATCCTCGAAGTCGATGCGCAGGTCCTCCACCGGCTCGTGCTCCAGCTTGGCCACCACGCGCGCGTAGACGCGCTGGGCGAAGCGGCCGCGCTGGGGCAGTCCCAGCCCGTGGGCCAGCACGGGCGCATCCGGTGCGTACGACTTGAGCGTGTTCAGCGCGATGCCGCCCAGCTTCCGGGCCGTCTCCGCCCGGAAGAGGTGCGCGCCGCCGTACACCACGTGCACCGGCTGCCGTTGGGTCGACTCCCCGGGGTAGGCGCGCTCGAACCCCGCGTTGGCCTGCCGCAGGGCCTCCCGCACACCCGAGAGGCTCGCTTCTGTCAGCGTCGTCTTCACGGCTGGCGCTTCAACCACGCGGAGACCTCGGGCACGCAGCGCTCACGCAGCGCCACATCCTGGGACAGCCGCTCCAGCGTCTGCGCCGTGGCCTGCTGCGCCTCGGGGATGGGCTGGGCCTTGAGCAGGGCCTGCATCTGCTCCAGGTGCTCGCGCGTGCGCAGCATGCCCATGGCCTCGACGATGCGGCGCAGCAGCATGGGGGCGCCGCCGGTGCGGGCCACCACGTCCTTCCATTGCGTGCGCATCTGCGCCCACCACGCGTCACGGCCGGCGCGGTTGCCCAGCAGCCCCGCCACGAAGCTGGCCACGTCCTGCGTCTTCACCGTGTCCGTGTAGAGCAGCCCGCGCGCGCGCTCGGTGAGCTCCGGGGCCTCGAAGGCGGTGAGCGCCATGAGGTAGCGGCGCTGCGTGGCCGGGTCGGGCTCGGACGGAATCTTCTGGAGGAAGGTGTCGAAGAGCGCCGCGTCGCCCGCGCGCGCCACCATGCCCACCGCGGCGTCCAGCAGGTTGGGCTCCAGCGCGTCCCGCTGTCCCTGGAGCATGCGCTCCACGCGGGGCCGGGCCTCGGCGAGCGCGTCCTGGCTGCGCGCCGGCCACCCACCGCGCGCACCAGCGACGCGCGCCGCAGCTTCACCCGGTCCGCCTCGTTCGGCGCGGACTGCCAGCCCAGCTTCTTCAGCCCCGGCCCCAGCAGCTTCTCCACCCACGCGCGGAAGCGGACCTGGTCCTCGCCGTCCGTCAGCCGGCCTTCGATGTAGGCCAGCCGGCCCACCAGTTCGTCCAGGACGGAGTCGTCCTCCTCGTCACCGAAGCGGCCCGTCAGGTCCAGCAGGTCCGCCACCGACGCCTGTCCCGCGCGCACCAGCGCCCACTGGTCCGCCAGCAGGGCGGTGCGCTCGGCGGGGGCCAGCGACTTCAGGTTCGTCGCCAGCTTCTCCAGGCCCGGCTTGTCGTAGGCGACCCGGTAGAAGCCGGTGGAGCCCGCGTTGGCCGTCAGCCACTTCACCGCGCCTTCGCCCTCCAGCTTCACCGTGGCTTGGGCGTCCCGCAGCAGCACGCGCTGCTCGCGCACGCCGGTGCTGTCCTCGTAGCGCAGCACCACCGGCACCGGCCACACCTCAGCGCTCTGCACACCGGGCTCGGTGTAGAAGCGCCGCTGCGACAGCGACAGCCCGCGCCCGTCCAGCGCCGCCGTCACCAACGGGAAGCCGCTCTGGCCCACCCACGCGGTGGCCAGCTCCTCCACCGGCTGCTTCGCGGCGTCGCCCAGCGCGTTCCACAAGTCTTCCTTCACCGCGTTGGCGCGCGCGTGCTTGCGCATGTACTGGCGGATGCCCTCGCGGAAGGGGCCTTCCCCGAGGAAGCCCTCAATCATCCGCAGCACCGCGCCGCCCTTCTCGTACGTAATCGCGTCGAAGCTCTCACCGGCCTCGCCCGCGTTGCGCACCTCGCCGTGGATGGGGTGCGTGGACTTGAGCGCGTCCAGGTGCAGCGCGCTGGCGCGGTGCGCGTCGAAGTCCAGCCACATGCGCCACTCGGGGCGCCACTGGTCGACAATCTTGAAGGCCATCCACGTGGCGAACGCCTCGTTGAGCCACAGGTCGTCCCACCACACCATGGTGACCCAGTTGCCGAACCACTGGTGCGCCAGTTCGTGCGTCACCACCTCCGCCACGCGCTTCTTCACCGACAGCGGCGCGGTGGCCGGGTCCAGCAGCAGTGCCACCTCGCGGTAGGTAATCAGGCCGGCGTTCTCCATGGCGCCGGCCTCGAAGTCGGGGATGCCCACCTGGTCCAGCTTGGTGAAGGCATACGGCAGCCCGAAGTAGTCCTGGAGCCTGGGCAGCACCGCCAGCGCCACGTCCTGGCCGAAGCGCGTCAGGTGCGCCTTCTCCGGCAGCGCCCAGGTCCGCACCGGCACGCCCTGCACGTCCTGCGCGTCCGTGCCCACCAGCGGGCCCACCACCAGGGCGATGAGGTAGCTGCTGAGCACCTCCGTCTCCTGGAACGTCACCGCGCGCAGGTTGCCCTCCTGCGTGTCCTTCACCACCGGGCCGTTGCCCAGCACGGTGAGCCCCGCCGGGACTCGGACGGTGAGGGCCCAGCGCGCCTTGAAGGCGGGCTCGTCGAAGCAGGGGAAGAGCCGGCGCGCGTCGGCGGCCTCGAACTGGGTGGCCGCCACCTTGCCCGCCTGGTACAGGCCGCGCAGCCCTTCCGTGAAGCGCCCCGTCCACGCGACGTCCAGCGACGCGGCGCCCGTGGGCAGCGCTTCATCGAAGCGGAGCACCACCGTCTCGCTCGCCTGCGCGGGCTGGATGGAGGCCGGCTTGCGCTGCTGGCCACCGGCGCGGAACGTCACATCGCTCAGCTCCAGGGCGATGCCGTGCAGGATGATTTCGTTCGACGGCGCCGCCACGTCCAGGTCGATGGTCTGCTGGCCGGAGAAGGACTTCGCGTCCAGGTCCAGGGTCAGCGTGGCCGCGTAGCGGCGGGGACGGATGGAGGTCGGCAGGCGGAAGTTCTTGTCTTCGGTCGGATGCGCCATAGGGATGCGGAATCTAGCCTCCGCGCCGCCGCCTGCCTGGACTTATGTCAGGGGTGTCCGCCGTCACACCCTTCCTGGCCCCGGAACGCCGGGGCCGGGCCGGGCGGGGCACCAGCTGGTGGAAGAGGCTGGATTCCCGCTGGAAGAAGCCTTCCGTGTGGAAGGAAGCGGGCAGCTCCAGCAGAAGAAAGTCCAGGTGGTGACACAGTTCGTGCAGCAGGGTGCGCAGGTAGGTGCGGAAGGCCACCACCCGCGCGTGCTTCGCGGTCCGCATCCACAGCTGGATGCGAGGGCGATGGCCCCGCTCCAGGGTGTACATGCCGTGCAGCTCGCCGGTGGTGGAGGAGGGGCGGACCTCCAGCACCTCCACCCGCGGCGCGAACAGGTCCAGCCGCTCGCAGAGGGCGTCGCTCAGCCGGGCGGTGGCGTGCTCGGTCTCCGGTTGCCGGCCCGTGGCCAGGGCTTCGCGCAGCGCGGCCACCAGGGGCTCCAGTGTCCGCGGCTCGCGGAGCCGGAGCGCGCTCACCGAATCACTCATCCGGTAGACGCGCTGCTGGGCGGGCGTGAGGTTGTCGTAGTAGGCGAAGGGCACGGGCGAGTCGGTCCAGCCGGAAGCTTCCCACCCGCGCCCTCCACTGGCTACAGGCCGCCGGCCTCCAGCGCGCCGCCCAGCCCGGGGAAGGGCTTGGTGAGCAGGGCCTGGAAGACGATGTCCTCCAGGCGAATCTGCGCCGGGAGCTGGGGCAGGGTGAGGCCGGAGCGGACCACCGTGTTGCTGACGATGACCCAGACGCGCCGCCGGCCAATGGCCTCCTTGAGCGCCGGCGAGTCGATGCGCACCGGCGTGCGAGAGTCGGGCTGGAAGGTCCGCTCTGCGAGGATTTCCGCCGCCCTGTCGTAGTAGGCCGGCCGGTTGAAGTCCGTGTAGAGCCGCGGGTTGTCCGGCGTGGCGCTGCCCGTGAGTGACAGGCGCGCGGACGTGCGCACGGTGAGCGTGGGGGACGGGTTGACCACCACGAGGGTGGCGGCGACCTCGTTGACGATGATGTCCAGGTCCTGCGTGTTGACGGACTCCTCCGGCAGGTCGAGCGCCACCTCCGCGTAGACGGGCTCGAGCAGCGAGGTGACGGGCACCACCTGGTCGAAGGGCTCCGTCTGGATGGCGATCTCCGCCGAGCACGCGGACAGCAGCAGCACACAGGGAAGCAGCAGGGCGCGCATCATCATCGGAAGCTCCACGACAGGTCGACGACGGGAAGGACGGGCAGGCTCTCACCCGGAAGGGCCGGGTCGCTCATGTCCACGTAGGTGGCGCCCAGGCCCAGGCCGAGGTGCTCTCCGCCGTAGCGGATGCCCGCCGCGGCGCGCAGGGTGGCGCCGCCCTTCACGCGGACGCCGGCCTCGCCCACCACGGACCAGTGGCCCGCGAAGTTGAAGGCCAGCGCGCCGGTGAAGGACAGGTAGTCGGACGTGTAGACGCCGTAGCGCGCCTCGCCCTGCACCAGCACGGCGCCCAGCGCCAGGCCATAGACGCCGTAGAAGGACGGGCCGGACAGCTCGGGCTCGAAGCGCTGGAGCGCCGGCGTGTCCGCCTCCGACGTCACGATGTCCGAGTAGACGGAGGCGCCCACGAAGTGCGTGTAGCGCGCCCCCACGACGACGCGGTGTGGACCGGCGGCCATCGCCCAGCGCAGCCCCACGTTGGGGGCCAGCAAGGCATTGGCATACATCGACGTGTCCACGGCCAGTCCCGCGAACAGCGGCAGCGCCGCGCGCTGGAGCCCCAGCACGGGCGCGTCGATGAGCTCCGCCGCATCTGTCGTCAGCAGGCGCGCGGTGTTGGTGCGAACGCCACCGGCATTGTCTTCATCGGCGGCGGCCAGACAGGGAGAGAGCAGAATCGCGAGCGCGCAGGCGGCGATCGAGGGAGGTTTCAATCCACGGGCTCCTGGTGGAGGAATGGGCCCGCACGTTAGGCCGACTTTCTCTTGATGCGAGTGCCTGCCTGCCCTCGCGCGATTCGACCGTCGGATGGTGCGCGCGAGCGGTCCCCGGAGACCTCCCCGCGTCGCGCCCGCACACGCACGCGGTATGAGCCACGTGTTCCACGACAGGACGGGCCGTGTTCTCGTTTGCGGCCCACGGGGTGGGGCACATACCTTCTGCCGCGCGTGGAAGGACGTTCTCAAGAGAAGAAGGCCCCGGCTGGCCCGGAGCCGCGCGAGCAGGTGCTGGCGCTGCTACGCCAGTATGGCTGGAACGCCACCTCGTTCCAGGTGCTGCAGCCCGGCTTCCGGTACTGGTTCGACCCTGCGGGCGACGCGTGCGTGGCGTACGTGGACACGGGCGGTGCCTGGGTGGCGGCCGGGGTGCCCATTGCCGCGCCGGAGCGGCTGGCTTCGGTGGCGGAGGGCTTCCGCGTGGCCGCGCGAGCCGTGGACCGGCGCGTGTGCTTCTTCGCCACCGAGCCGCGCTTCATGGAGCTGGCCCCCATGGCGTCGCTGCCCATCGGCGAGCAGCCCGTCTGGGACCCGGTCCACTGGGACGACGTGGTGCGGGGCAGCCGCAGCCTGCGCGAGCAGTTGCGTCGTGCCCGCGCGCGAGGCGTGAAGGTCCGTGAGGTGCCCGTCACGGAGCTGGGGGACCCGCTGCACCCCACGCGGCGAGCGGTGGAGTTGCTGAAGGCCCGCTGGCTGGCGTCCCGTCGCATGGCGCCCATGGGCTTCCTGGTCCAGCTTCGTCCGCATGCCTTCGCGAGCGAGCGGCACGCCTTCGTCGCCGAGGTGGAGGGCGAGGTGGTGGGCTTCCTGTCGGTGTCGCCCGTGTACGCCCGCGAAGGCTGGTTCCTCCAGGACCTGCTCCGGGACCCGGAGGCGCCCAATGGCACCGCGGAGGCGCTGGTGGACGCCGCCATGCGCGCGGCGGCCGCCACCGGGCGGCGCTACGTGACGCTGGGGCTGGCGCCGCTCGCGGGGCCGGTGCGGCCCTGGCTGCGACTGGCGCGGGCGTGCGGCCGGCCGCTCTTCGATTTCGAGGGGCTGCGCACCTTCAAGGGGAAGTTCCGCCCCGACGCCTGGGTCCCCATCCATCTGTCCTATCCCGAGCCTCGGGGCGGGCTGGCGGCGGTGTACGACGCACTGCGGGCCTTCGCGCAGGGCGGCCTGTTGCGCTTCGGCATCGCCACGCTGCTGCGGCGCCCGCGCCTGTTGGTGCACGCGCTCGCCGTGCTGCTCGTTCCGTGGACCGCGCTGCTGGCGCTGCCCTCCACGGCGCGCTGGTTCCCGTCCGTCCAGGTGCAGTGGGCGTGGGTGGTGTTCGACGTGGGGCTGACGGTGGGACTCTTCTCGTTGGTGCGGCGTTGGCGGGACGCCCTGGCCACGGTGCTGGGCGGGCTGACGGCGGCGGACGCGTGTCTGACGTTCGTCCAGGCCGTCACCTACAACGTGCCGCTCGCCCGGAGCCCGCTGGACGGGGCCCTCATCGCCCTGGCCGTGCTCGCGCCAGCGACGGCGTCCGGGTTGCTCTTCAGCTCCCGCGACCTGCGCCTGCCCGGACGCTAGCCGTCAGATGTACGCACCGCTGTCGGGCATCTCATCCTCCGTGGGGACGGTGGCGCCATGGCCGGGGTGGAGGAACACCTCACCATGGTCCACCCGCGCCACCAGGTGGAAGCTCACCATGAAGTCGCGGCTGGGCGGCCAGCCCTGCTCCAGCTCGAAGTGCGTGTCTCCGATATGCACCACCGTGCCGAGCCTCCGCCCGTGTTCGTCCCTCACGGCCATGCCCTCGCGCAGCTCTCCTGGGTCCCACATGACGCCCTCCTTTCGCGAAAGATGCACGCGCTCGGGATGTTCGGCAGCCCACGCAAGGTGTCTGCCATTGCTCCATTGATGGACATTCCAGCGAACACAACCTGGACCGCGGCGCGGGAATAGTGGTGGTTTCTGGAAAGAGCTGACCCCAGCCCGGCGTCTCGATTCCTCGCGGCGTGCACCGTGGTTGGTGGGGAGGGGAGACCATGGGCCCGCCGTCTGGCGTTGCACTGTCGCTCGCCGTCCTGCTGTTCGCCCAAGCCGGGCAGGCCCAGACCGCCGCGAAGGAAGCGGCGCCTCCGCCCGCCGACCTGCCACCGGGCGTGTCCGCGGTGCTGTGGAAGCTGTCCGTCCCAGCCCGCCTCGCGCCCACGCCGGAGCGGGTGCTGCTGGGCGAGAAGCTCTTCAACGACCAGCGCCTGTCGGTGGACGACACCGTGTCCTGCGCCACCTGCCACGATGCCCGCTTCGGCTTCACGGACGCGAAGCCGGTGTCGGAGGGCGTGAAGGGCCAGAAGGTGACGCGCAACAGTCCCACCCTCCTCAACGCACTCTTCAGCGCCTCCCAGTTCTGGGACGGCCGCGCGTCCACGCTGGAGGACCAGGCGAAGCTGCCCATCCTCAACCCGCGGGAGATGGGCATGCCCGACGAGGCGGCGGTGGTGGCCAAGGTGAAGGCCATTCCGGAGTACGTGAGGGACTTCCAGAAGGTCTTCGGCCGCGAGGTGAACTTCGACGACCTGGCGACGGCCATCGCCGCTTTCGAGCGCACGCTGTACTCCGGAAACGCCCGGTTCGACCGCTTCATCACCGGCGACGCGAAGGCGCTCACCGCCGCGGAGCGCCGGGGCTGGGCGCTCTTCAACGGCAAGGCCCGCTGCAATGCCTGTCACGCAGGCAACGTGGTGTCGCCGCTGTTCAGCGACCAGAAGTTCCACAACATCGGCATCGCGGCGCACAAGCAAGACTTCGTGAAGCTCGCTCGCGAGGCCCTGAAGGTGGTCCGCACCGGCGACGAGCAGCAGATTGACGAGCTGGCGCTGGAGACGCGCTTCTCCGAGCTGGGGCGCTTCCTGGTGACGAAGCAGGAGAACGACGTGGGCGCCTTCAAGACGCCCACGCTGCGCAACATCGCCATCACCGGTCCGTACATGCACGACGGCTCCCTGGCGACGCTGTGGGACGTCATGGACCACTACAACAAGGGCGGCGTGCCCAACCCATACCTGGATGGCGGCATGCAGCGACTGGGGCTGACGGAGGGGGAGATTGACGACGTGGTGGCCTTCCTGAACACCCTCACCGACGAGCAGTTCGCGAAGTACGCCACCAAGGAGCAGGCCCGGCAGCGCGGACTGAAGAACAAACGCCCGGAGCGAGACACCGCGGTGGCGATGGGGAAGAAGGGGAGCCTGGGAGACCTGGCGCCCAACCCGGACCTGTCGGTGAAGAACCCGGCGGACATCGGTGTGTACGGCACCGAGACGCTCGTGAAGCCCGCCTCGATGTCCAAGCCCTAGGAGACGCCGCCATGGGGAACAAGTTCCGCAGCATCGAGACGAAGCACCACGCAGAGCGCGACGCCTTCTTCGACGACCTCAAGAAGCTGGACCGCCGCGCCTTCCTGCGCGTGGCCGGCATCTCCGCTGGCATCGCCGCGGGCATGGGCCTGCGCACGCCGCACAGCTTCCAGTGGGTCAACGTGGCGGAGGCGCAGGAGACGAAGCCGCGCTTCTCCTTCGCGTATATCTCCGACACGCACCTGTACGAGAAGAAGCTCAACGACCGCTTCGTGCGCGCCATCCTCAAGGCCGTGGATGACGTGAACGGGTTGGATCCGCAGCCGGACTTCGTCCTCTTCGGGGGCGACCTGGCGCAGCTGGGCAAGCCGGGCGAGCTGAAGCTGGGCGCGGAGATTCTGAAGGCCGTGAAGGCGCCCGTGCGGCTGATGGTGGGCGAACACGACTGGTTCCTCGACATGGGCGAGATGTGGACGGACCTGTTCGGCCCGCCGAACTATTCGTTCGACCACAAGGGCGTGCACTTCGTGGTGCTCAACTCCATCCTGGAGAAGGACTTCTGGACGGAGCGGAAGCTCACGCCCGAGGAGCGGATGCAGATTGTCGCGGGCCTGGACAACGGCATCCAATCCCGCTTCGAGGTCGGCGCGCCGCAGCGCGAGTGGCTGCGTCAGGACCTGGCGAAGGTGAACAAGGCGACGCCCATCATCGTCTTCAGCCACTCACCGCTCTACAAGTACTACCGGCCCTGGAACTTCTGGACGGACGACGCGGACGAGGTGCAGGCGCTGTTCAAGCCGTTCCAGACGGTGACCGTCATTCACGGCCACACGCACCAGCTCCTCAGCAACCGCATTGGCAACATGAGCTTCCACGGCATGTTGTCCACCGCGTGGCCCTGGCCCTACGCGCCGGAGGGCCTGCCGCGGCTGACGGTGCAGATGAACCGCTCCGACCCCTTCAGCCAGTTCGACGGCTGCGGAGACGGGCGGATGGACGTGCTGGCGGCGGGGATGGTGGACAAGCTGTACAACCTCTGGGAGCGCAACCCCATCACCGTGCGCGCGAGCTATCTCGCGTCGGGTGGGAAGCAGGATGTGCCGCCCCGGACCAAGCTGCCGAGCTACTGAGCACGAGGGACACCATGACCTTCCGGATGAAGCTGCTTGTGGGAACGGGCGCCGTGCTGTCGTTCGTGGGAGGCGCGGCGCTGGCCACCGGCCCCGTGCCGCCGCCGAAGAAAACGGCCGCCCAGGGCTCCGAGGTGAAGAAGCACGAGCTGCCGGTGTCGAAGGACGGCAACCTCGTGGTGGGCTTGTGTGACGGCGAGACGTCCATGGAGGTGAAGGGCGTCAAGGCCGGCCAGTCCCTGACGCGCGCGCAGGCGCAGCATGTATCGGGCGCGTTGATGGAGGAGTGGCTGCGCAAGAACCCGAACGCCAACTGGGACCCGGCGCCCATGATGGCGCAGGCGCCCGCGCCGGGCTCCACCACGCCGCGCACGCAGCAGCCGCGCACACCCGCGCCTTCGGCCGGTGCGTCGGTGCGTCCGGGCGGCGTGACACCGGAGAGCGGCGGCTCGCAGGTGAAGAAGCAGATTGCCACGCCCATCCAGGACGGCCACACCTACGGCGCGTTCTCCGACCGGGACGAGGCCATCTGGGCCGCCTCCACGGAGCAGTTCGTGGACGAAGGCCACCGCGTCTTCCATGACGCCCAGGCCATTGGCGGCACGGTGGGCATCTCCTGTGACATGTGCCACCCGGACGCGTCCAACACGCATCCGGAGACGTATCCGAAGTACCAGGTGCAGTTGGGCCGCGTGGCGCTGCTGCGCGACATGATCAACTGGTGCATCGAGAACCCGGCGCGCGGCAAGCCGCTGGCGGATGGTGACCCGCGGATGCGCGCCATGGAGGCGTACATCTACGCCAAGCGCAAGGGCGTGAAGCTGGACTACGGGAAGAAGTAGGCCTGCTCAGCGCCCCAGGCCAGGCACGGCGTCACGCTTCCGCTGGAAGAGCCACCGAGGCTCCCACAGCGGGCGCGTGGCCTGGACGACGGAAGGCTGGCCCAGCAGCACCGTGAGCAGCGCCCCCGCTCCCAGCGCGAGCGCGACGCCCACGGGCCCCTGGAGGAACGCGTACGCGCCCACGTGCTCGGCGGCGCGCACGACGAAGCCGTGCAGGAGGAAGGGCGCCAGGCTCCGTCCACCCAGCCGCGTGAGCGCGCTTTCCTGACGCGGGCTGAGTGTGAAGAGTGCCCATGTCAGCGCCAGTGCACCGCAGAAGAGCGCCGCGCGCGCCGCCATGCCCGTGAGCGCTGTGGCACCGAGCACCGCGTAGCCGCTGCTCCCGTAGAGCCACTGCGGCGCGGGCGCGGGCAGTGCACCCATGGCCACCGCCCCGACGCATGCGCCCAGGCCCACGGCCAGGGACGCCGCGAGCACGAGGCGCCAGCCCCGGGTGTTTCGAGGGGCCAGCAGCCACTCCCTTCGCGTCAGGTGACCGGCGACGAAGCAAGGCAGGAACACGAACGTCCGCGACAGGCCGAACAGGTAGCCCACCCAGGGCAGCAGGCCCGCGACGAGCGCCAGCGCCACGGCCCACATCACCGGCTTGGGCAGGCGGAGGAGCAGGGGCAGCATCAGCCGCCAGCACCCGAGGCTGAGCAGGAACCACAGCAGCCAGTACGGCTGCACCAGCCAGTGGGAACTCCAGCCCCGGCCGAGCACCCACGCGTCGAAGGCGACGTACAGCACCTGGAACACGGCCAGCGGCGCGAGCTGCCCCCAGGCGATGGCGCTCAGCGCGCGTGGCCCGCTGTCCGCGCGGGACAGGTGCCCGGAGAGGAACGCGAAGGCGGGGATGTGGAACAGGTACAGGCCGGAGTAGAGCGCCTTCGCGAGCGGCTCCCGGCCGAGCAGGGGCTCGAGCGCATGCCCCATCACCACCAGGGTGATGAGGATGCCTCGCACGTTCTCGAACAGCGGGATGCGGCCAGCGGTCGTCACAACCTCAGTAGAGAAGCCCATCTCGAGGCTGAATGGGAGGGGGGCACTCCGTTTCGGCACACGCACCCCGCTCGCCCGCGCGCGTGTGTCAGGCAAGCACGCGGACCGGAGAGGCAAGTGTCCTGGAGCGAGCAGCGGCGCTCCCGGGCGCTACTCGGGGCCCTGGAACCCCCCGGCCCGGAACGTGAGGACCAGCGTGTCCCGGTGGCCGGTGTCTCCCTGCGGTTGGATGGGCGTGCTCTCGTGAATCACGCGCGCATCATCCAGCAGCAGCGCGGACCAGGGCTCCGTCAGCGTGAAGCGCAGGCCGTTGGGACCGTCGGCTTCGAAGACGCGCGTCTCACCGCCCTTGATGCCCTCGCGGCCCACGAGCAGCACCGCCACGAAGTCCACGCCGTCCCGGTGCGCGCCCTCGGGGGTGGGCCGGCCGATACCGTCGGTGGTGTCGATGCGGAACTGGTGGGCCTCGACGTACCAGGGGCGCTCGCCCTTGAGCTGGGAGCAGCACGCGGCGATGCCTCGAATCAGCCCCGCCCACACCGGCTGGGACACGATGTCGGGCTGCACGGGCTCGAACCAGCGCTCCATGCCGCCGTGAAGCGCGTTGTATTCCACCGGCTGCCAGTGCGCGCGGTGCGGCACCTGTGTCACCGAGTCGCCGTCCACGATGAAGCAGGAGTGCCGTCGTGAACGGTAGCGGCCACCATCCCGGAGGAAGCCATCCAGCGGCAGCTCGTTCCAGGACGGCCGCAGTGCGTCCAGCGCGGGCGAGTCGATGCCCGCGAACTCGCAGAGGCCGTCGCGGGTGAGCACGGCGTAGCCATGCTCGCGGAGGGCCGTGGGGACTTCGGACGTGGGGGTGACGGGGGGCTGGAAGCTCATGGGCGTCGGACTCAGTGAGACGGGCCTGCGGAAGCGGGGAGGGGCTGGGAGAAGGGAGCCGGAGGCGCGCGTTTCAAGGCCGCGCGGAAGTCGCTGTCCCGGGCGGGGACGCACACGGTGAAGCCATCCACCACGCCGCAGGTGACGCGGTCGCCCAGGCGCTGGAAGCGCGGCAGCGTGGGGCCTCCTCCCGCCGCGCCCACCCGGGGCCAGAGCCGCTCCCCCTTGTCGCTGGGTCCTGTCATCACCACCTGCTTCTACTCCTGAGGTCACCACGCGCGGAGCCGGCCGTTCCGGGGGCGTATGTGGCGGGACCCATACTCCCTTGCAGGCCATCACCGCCAGTCCCGAGGCGATGCACGCGCGACGGGCGCTCGCGGCCCCGCCAGCACGGCCGCCGTGGCCCAGGCGTCATGGTCGGGGGAATGAGCGGCGGCTCGGTCTGTTGGGGGGCCACCTCGGGCATCGGGAGATGAGGACATGAGAAGGGCGTACGTGGCGTCGTTGCTGACCGGGCTGTTGACCTCCTCCGTGGCGACGGCCGAGGCCCCACCCCAGGACCCCTTCCTGTGGCTCGAGGAGGTCCAGGGCGAGAAGGCACTCGAATGGGTTCGCGCGCAGAACGCGCGGACGCTCGCGGTGTTGGAGAAGGACCCGCGCTTCGAGACCTTCCACGCCCAGGCGCTCGAGCTGCTCACCTCCACCGACCGCATTCCCTCGCCCGGCTTCCGGGCTGGCGGTGTGGACAACTTCTGGCAGGACCGCGGCAATCCCCGAGGCATCTGGCGGCACACCTCGCTGGACGGCTACACGCGCGCCCAGACACCGTGGGAGACGGTGCTGGACGTGGACGCGCTGGCGAAGGCCGAGAAGGCCAGCTGGATTTGGAAGGGCAGCAACTGCCTGCCTCCCGCGGACCAGCGCTGCCTCGTCTCCCTGTCCAACGGAGGCAAGGACGCCGTCGAGCTGCGCGAGTTCGACGCCGCCGCGAAGCACTTCGTGGAAGGCGGTTTCCGGGTCCCGGAGGGCAAGCTGTCCGCGTCCTGGCTGGACTCGGACACGCTGCTGGTGGGGCGCGACTGGGGCGGGGACACGCTCACGGAGTCGGGCTATCCCTTCGTGCTCAAACGTTGGACGCGTGGCACGCCGTTGACGGAGGCGCAGGAAGCCTTCCGGGGTGAGCGCACCGACGTCTCCGCGTCTCCCTTCCTGTTGCGGGACGCGGACGGCGCGTTGCAGGCGGTGCTGGTCAACCGCGCGGTGACCTTCTTCGAGTCGGAGTACTACCTGCTGGGAGACGCGGCGCCCGTGCGCCTCCCGTTTCCCCGGAAGTCCTCCCTCCAGGCCTTCGTGGACGGGCAGGTCGTCTTCACGATTGAAGAGGACTGGGGCCGCTTCAAGCAGGGCGCGCTGCTGGCGTACCCGCTGGCCGCGCTGAAGACGGACCCGGCGAAGGCGAAGCCCACGCTGCTCTTCCAGCCGGGAGCGCGTCAGGCCATCGAATCGGTGGCGGCGACGCGGGGCCAGGTGCTGGTGAGCCTCTATGAGGACGTGAAGGGCGCGCTGGATGTCTACACGCCGGGGAAGAACCGTTGGAGCCGCAAACGGCTGGCGCTGCCGAAGAACGCCTCGGTCGCCATCACCGCGACGTCGTCATCGCATGACCGCTTCTTCGTGAAGTCCCAGGGCTTTCTCGCGCCGACGTCGCTGTGGCTGGCGGATGCGAAGGCGGGCACGGTGAAGAAGGTGAAGTCGCTGCCCGCGCGCTTCGATGCCTCGAAGCTCCAGGTGGACCAGTCCTGGGCGAAGTCGAAGGACGGCACCCGGATTCCGTACTTCCTGGTGCGGCCGAAGGCGCGGAAGCTCGACGGCACGCTGCCGACGCTGGTGTATGGCTATGGCGGCTTCCAGGTGTCCAAGCCGCCCGTCTACCTGCCGGAGGAGGGCAAGTTGTGGATGGAGCGCGGCGGGGCCTACGTCGTCGCCAACATCCGGGGCGGAGGCGAGTTCGGTCCGCGCTGGCACCAGGCGGCCCTGCGGGAGCACCGCCAGCGCGCGTTCGACGACTTCGCTGCGGTGATGGAAGACCTGGTGCGGAGGAAGGTCAGCTCCCCGCGCCACATGGGCATCTACGGCCGCTCCAACGGTGGTGTCCTCACCAGCGTGGCGATGACGCAGCGCCCGGACCTGTTCAACGCGGCCGTCATCGAAAGCCCGCTCATCGACATGATGCGCTACCACCTGCTGCCAGCGGGCGCGTCGTGGGTAGGGGAGTTCGGCAACCCGGAGGTGCCCGGGGACGCGGCGTTCATCTCGAAGTACTCCGCGTACCAGAACCTCCGCGAGGGCGTGCGCTACCCCGCGCCGTACATCACTACGAACACGAAGGATGACCGCGTCCACCCGGGCCACGCGCGGAAGTTCGCGGCGCGCCTGGAGGCCATGGGGCTGCCGTACCTGTATTACGAGAACACCGACGGCGGGCACTCCAACGACTCGGACCCGATGCTCAACGCGCGCCGGTGGGCACTGCACCACGTGTACCTGTCACGGCAGTTGATGGACTGAACGCCCGGGGGCATGCGGCCGGGCAGGCCCATGCTGTCAGGAACGTCCGGAGCCCCTGGTCTTCACCGCGCTACATTCCCGCGTCATGGAAAACCTCCCTGACGCCGTGGAACCGAAGCTGGGAAGGCCATGCTTCCATCTGCTGGCGACGGAAGGGTTGGCGCACATGGACAAGGACCATGTGTGGCACCTGGAGGCGCTCGCCCGGGTGTGCCAGGCGGATGCGACATTGCTGGTGGCGACGCCGTTCCGGGTGGTGGCGCTGGAGGATGAAGCCGCGGTGGCGGAGGGCCTGCGCTGGTGGGAGGAGCTCACGGCGCGAGGAGGCGAGGGCATGGTGGTCAAGCCGCTCGACTTCGCGGTGCGTGGGCGCAAGGGGCTGCTCCAGCCGGCCATCAAGTCACGAGGTCCGGAGTATCTGCGCATCATCTATGGCCCGGAGTACACCGCGCCCGCGAACCTGGAGCGGCTGCGGCAGCGGGGCCTGTCCACGAAGCGCTCCCTGGCGCTGCGTGAGTTCGCGCTGGGGGTCGAAGGCCTGGAGCGGTTCGCGCGAGGCGAGCCGCTGCGCCGCGTGCACGAGTGTGTCTTTGGTGTCCTCGCCCTGGAGAGTGAGCCAGTGGACCCTCGGCTTTGATGTAGGCTCGGGGCGGGAGCGACAGCCGCCCACTGGAGGGATGTGGATGAACTTCTACGACGAGCCATCCCCGTTCCTCTGGTGGGAGTCCAACCTGTGGTGGGTGCTCGCGCTGGCGATGTCCGCCGGGCTGGGCGTGTGGTACTGGCTGCTGTGGGGCCCACGTCAGCCTGGGGATGTTCTGACGGTGGCACCTGCACCTGTCATCGGCCGTCTCCGGCGGGTTTTGGATGCTGTGGCGTGGGCCGTGATGGCGACTGCCTTCATCGGCCCCATGGCGTTCGTCACGGCTGGGATGGTGGCGACCGACTCGCTCGTTCCTCACTGTGAGGTGATGGAGGGGCAGCCGTCGTTCTCGTACTTCATCCGGTGGCCTTGGTTTGGATTGGCCCTGGTGGCGCTCGTGGGCGGCATTGTCTATGCGCGCCGGGCTCAGTCGCCCAGGGATGCGCGGGACGTGCTCCTGGCCCGGCTCCCGCCAGACGTCTGCGAGGAAGTCTGAGCGGTGCTCTGGCGACCTGGGCCCTGCGCCGCCGGGAGGCGGTGACGCAGGCCCGCGCCGCGTATGACGCTCGCGAGGAGCCTCCTACGCCGCGCGAGCCGCGCTGAAGTCCGTGGCGGTGCGCCCCTCAGGGGCGCTGCTGGGCCAGCATCCAGGCGAACACCTTGGGCTCTTTGTAGACCCGGTCCCAGATGTAGTGATTGCCATCGTGGAAGAGGGTGAAGAGCACGGGCTTCACCGGCTCGGCGCCCGTGGTGTCGGTGTTCGTCTGTCCATCAATCCATTCCCACTGCCCGCTCCCGGGCCGGAAGAACGCCGTCGCTGTACGAGCCGGGGAGGGGTAGGTACCCATGACGCCACCGGTGCCGCCCATGGCGGTTCCCAGGTGCGTGAACCAGCCGGCGGTCGCGGTGTAGAAGATGTCGTTGTCGAGCAGTCCGTGTGAGCCCCAGATGGGGAGGTCCGCTTGGACCATCTTCAGGGCGTCCGCGGCGCTCGAACCGTAGCCTCCGTTGCAGATGGGGATGGCGGCGGCGAGCTTCGAGGGGAAGAGCGATGCGTAGTTGAACGTCCCCGCGCCGCCCATGCTGAGTCCCGTCAGGTAGACGCGCTTCCTGTCTGTCTTGAACGTCGCCAGGATGTGCTCGAAGAAGGGGTCCAGGTTGTATTGGGCTTCGTAAGCACTCCAGAATCCCGACGTGCTCGTCTGCGGAGAGACCAGGATGAAGGGATAGTCCTTCCCCTCCCGGTCGATGTACGCTTGAGGCCCGTGCGCACGAACCTTCTTGAGCTGGTTGACGCCTCCATCTCCCTGCTCGCCCATCCCGTGGAGGAAGAAGACGACGGGCCAGTTCGAGCCTTCTTCGTAACCGGGCGGCAGGTACACGACATAGCCGTAGCCGCCCGGCGTCGAGGGTGACTTGTAGACCTCCTGCGTGGTGCCACGGCCCGTGGGCGCGGGTGTCACCTGGACCTTCACTCTGTCGCTGGCGGTAGCGCCGTCGTCGTCCGTCACCGTCAGCTCGAACTCGTAGAGCCCCTGCACCAGCCCGGACGCCGTCGCGGAGAGCGTCGTGGCGCCCGTCAGGGTCGCGGTATTGGGACCGGACACCTGGGTCCACTGCCGCGTCACGACTGTTCCGTCGCTGTCCGTCGCGGTGCCCGTGAGGGGCGCGGCATTCGTGGGCAGCATCACCGTCTGGTCCGCTCCGGCGGAGACCGTGGGCGGAAGGTTGGCGGGCGGCTCGCCCGTCACGGGGGCGCCGTAGATGACGACTTCGTTCATGCCCGCATAGCGGGTCCTCGAAAGGTGGAGGTACCGCGTTCGCTGGGTGACGGGCACGACCCACCAGGCTTGCCACCGGGTCAGGGTGATGTTCGTCACGGGCGTCCAGGCACCCGGCTCGCCGGCCGCGAAGGACACGCTGCCGCTGTCGAAGGTGTCGAAGACGCCAATCTCCGTGATGTCATACATCGCGCCCAGGTCGATGATGAGACCCATGGGGTACGCGGAATCGTCGAAGATGACGTCACCCCAGGTCGTGACGGGCGCGGCGCCCGTTCCCGCGCGAGGGTCTCCAATGAGCGCCTGCTCATCGAAGAGGTTCTGGTACGGACCCGCGACGGGACGAACGCCGTCGGGCTGCACCATGGACGCGGTGAGGGTCAGCTTGCTACTCGTGAGGAGCGGCGCCGTCGCGGTGGTGTCGCCGGAAGGGTCCACGGCTTCGGGACTGCCACACCCGGCAATCATTGCGAGCGCGAAGACTGCCTTTTTGATGCGGTCATGAATATGCATGAAAAATCCAATGGCGGCTGTGAGTGGGAACCGTTGGCCGGAGCAATGGTAGTGTCAAAGCTGAAATCTTGGAATACTCGTATATATGTGTTTCTGGGGTGTGGGCCTGGCTCCGCACCTTGAGGGGGGCTCATCCCCGCAAGGCCAGAAGGCATGGCGGCACCATCACCCGCCCCATGCGGGCAAGGGGAGAGGTAGCCCCGGCGTGCGCTGGTGCTTGGCGAAGGCGCTCGCCAGTATTCCCAAGCGCATGCGAACGAACCTCGTGGGTGCCGCGCTTCTCTTGTGGGCTGGTTGTGATTCCGCTCCGTTGGCCCCTGGGCCCGATGACACGCCGTCCCTGCACCAGGTGACGCGTGTGGAGGCCGCCCGGGGCGTCGAGCTGGAGGTGCTCGACTATGGCGGCAAGGGCCCGGCGCTCGTGTTCCTCGCGGGCATGGGCAGCACGGCCCACATCTTCGACGAACTGGCGCTCGAGTTCCGGGACACGCACCACGTCTACGCGCTCACCCGCCGTGGCTACGGCGCCTCGGATTGGCCCGACACCGGCTATGACACCGCCACGCTGGCCACGGACGTCCTGGGGGCGCTGGACACGCTGGGGCTGTCGAAGGCGTCGTTCGCGGGCCACTCCCTGGCGGGGGACGAGCTGACGTGGCTGGCGCTCCACCACCCCGAGCGCGTGGAGGCACTCGTCTACCTGGACGCCACCGACAGTCGGGGCGAGATTGCCGCGTTCCTGGAGGGCGAGCCGTTGCCTCCGCTGCCGTTCTCCGTGCTCGACGGCCTTCCTTCACGGCAGGCGGTGGCGGAGCGGCTGGCGCGAGATTTGGGCGGAGGGCTTCCCGCGCACGAAGTCGAACAGGCGTATGTGTTTGACGCCGCGACAGGGGCCTACCTGCGCGAGCGCCGCCATCCTGGTGCCACGGAGCAGTCCGTCCGGGGCGCGGCCATCATGGACCTCGGGCGCGTGCAGGGGCCCGTGTTGTCCCTGTCGGATGGGCAGGGTTTCGCGGGTTGGGTAGAGGCCCTGGTGGCGGCCGAGTCGCTGCCGCTGGAGTTCCGGGAGAAAGCCCGCGACTTCCTGCCCGACATCCAGCAGCACGAGACGGACCTGGAGGACGCGCTGCGGCGTCATCCCGGCTGGAGACACCTGCAACTGGAAGGCGCGGGGCACTACATCTGGCTGACGAACCGGGCGGAGGTGGTGACGCGGATGCGCGACTTCTTCGCCGCCACCGCCGCGCCGTAGCACGCCCTCGCCAGCGTTGTCTGTCCGCGCCACATGCCCGGACAGACAGCCGCGGAGAACAGCTCAGCTCCGCTGCGCGTAGTACTCCACGATGAAGGGCTCGTTCACGTCCACGGGGATTTCCTCCCGCTCCGGCAGGCGCACGTAGCGCAGCCCTTCCCCCTCACCCAGTACCTGGACGTAGGCGGGCACGGACCGCGACTTCATCCGGCTGAAGGACTCCTGCACCACGGCGAGCTTCAGTTGCGCCGTGTGGAAGCGGACTTCGCTGCCAGGCTTGACGCGGAAGCTCGGGATGTCCGCCCGCTTGCCGTCCACATGAAGGTAGCCGTGGCGCACGAACTGCCGGGCCTGGCGGATGCTGGTCGCCAGACCAGCGCGAAGCACCAGCGAGTCCAACCGGCTCTCCAGCAGTTGCAGCAGCACCGTGCCGGTGTTGCCCGGCGCCCGGCTCGCTTCCTGGAAGGCCGCGCGGCACTGCTTCTCCATCAGGCCGTAGTACAGCTTCAGCTTCTGCTTCTCTCGCAGACGGCGCGCGAAGTCGCTCACGCTGGTGCGCGCGGTGGCACCGTGCTGGCCAGGGGGATAGGGCCGGCGTAGCACCGGGTCCTTGTCCGGGTCCTTCGCGGTGATGCGCGAAAGCGGAATCCCCAGCCGACGACACATCTTCCCCCGCGGTCCCAAGTCGCGTGCCACGTGTTCCTCCGACCATCTCCCGGTGTCTGAAGTGGAGATGAAGTTGATAATCAGTATCAATTTCAATATCTCCAGGTCGGGCCGGCGGTCAAGTCCGGAATTCGAAGTGGGGGACGCGGGCGTGGGCTGGACGGCGCTGCTCAGGTGCCGCGCGGCGCCGCCTCGCGTCGGAAGATGGCGCCTGCGAGCACCGCCACGGCGGTGACGCCGGCGTAGGCCACCAGTCCCGCGGCCACCATGGCGAACAACGCGGAGAGCCCCGCATCGAGCCGCGCGGCGACGAACCACCCAACGCCCGCGCTGATGACCAGGCGCGAGGTGCCCGCCAGGAAGGGCCACAGCACGTGGCCCGCGCCCTGTGCGGCGAACGCGAGTACGAAGCCCAGGCCCAGCAGTCCGTAGAACGGCGCCACGATTCGCAGGTAGTCCAGGCCCGGCGCCACGACGGCTGGCTCGCGGCTGAAGGCATGGAGCCAGACTTCGGGCGCCAGCGCCGCGGCCAGTCCAATGGCTCCCGCGGCCACGAAGCCCAGCCCGCCGCCCAACCAGGCGATGCGCCGGGCACGCTCGTGCTGTCCCGCACCCACGTTGGTGCCCACCAGCGTCAGCACGGCCGTGCCCAGACCAAAGAGAATCGGGATGATGAGGTAGTCCAGGCGCGACGCCATGCCATAGCCGGCCAGCGCCTCCACGCCGAACAGGCCCACGGCGGCGGTGATGACCATCACCATCAGGTTGGGCTGCAGCGAGCTCAACGCCGTCATCAGACCCACGCGCAGGATGTCGCGAAGCAGCCGCGGCTCCAGCGGCCCCTTCGTGAGGCGGACCGCGGCCCGTCCAGAGGCCATGTAGCGCAGCAGCCAGAGCGCCGCGCCCACGTAGAACAACGTCATCGCGAGCCCAGCGCCCGCCAGCCCCATCGCGGGCACCGGGCCGAAGCCGAAGATGACCCCTGGCGTCACGACGAGGAAGACAGCGGCGCCCACCAGGGTCACCAGCGCCGGGACGCGCACTTCGCCCGCGCCGCGCAGCGCCGCCGCGAGCAGGTTCACCAGCCAGAAGGGAATCGAGCCCGCGAACACGTAGTTCGAATACTGGAGCGCGGCGTCCAACGCGCCCTCCCGTCCACCCAGCGCTGTGTACAGCGCGGGGCCGGTCATCCAGGCGAGGATGCTGAAGACAAGGCCAATGGCCAACGCCAGCACCACGGCATGCCAGACCAGTGCATTCGCATCGTCCCGCCGGTTCGCGCCCAGGGCTCGGGCCACCGCGGAGGCCACGCCGCTGCCAATGCCTCCGTTGGACATCATCGTCATCAACATCACGACGGGAAAGACGAGGGAGACGCCCGCCAGCGCCTCCGTGCCCAGGAAGCTCGCGTACCAGTTCTCCGCCACGCCCACCAACGACTGGGCAATCAGGACCAGCGTGGTGGGCACGGCGAGTTGGAGCAGGGGCTTCAGCAGAGGGCCCCGCAGCATCGCGTCTTGAAGTGATGCGCGTCCGGGGAGCGCGGAAGGTGTGGACCCGGGCGCTGCATTCTGCACCGGGGTTGCGTCGCTGCTGGCTGCGTCACCCATGGGACGTCACCTCACGTGCGCAGCGCACCAAGATAGCCACCGGAGGACAAGCCTTGTTTGACCATGCGGCTCACGGCATCGGCGAGCACTTCCTCCTTGCCGGCTTCCAGCGCAGCCCGCGTGAGACTCACCACGTCTGTAGGATTCACTTTCGCGGCTGCCCCACGGGGTGGGGCGGGGCTCACGGTTGGATGGCCACCTTGAAGACGCCGTCACGGCGCTCGCCGAAGAGGGCGTAGGCCTCCTGGATGTCCGCGAGCTTGAAGCGATGGGTGATGAGCGGCGACAGGTCGACGCGCTTGTGGTGCACCAGGTCCATGAGGCGGCGCATGCGCTCCTTGCCTCCTGGGCACAGGGTGGTGACGATGCGGTAGTCCCCCAGACCGGCGGAGAACGCGTCGTAGGGCAACTGGAGCTTGCCCGAGTACACACCCAGGCTGGACAGCGTGCCCGCGGGCCGCAGGCAGCGCAGCGCGCTCTCGAAAGTCTGCTGGGTGCCCAGCGCCTCGATGGCCACGTCGGCGCCGCCGCCCGTGAGCCGTTTCACCTCGGCTACGACGTCCTGCTGACGGTGGTCGAGCACCACGTCCACGCCCATCCTCCGCGCCATCTTCATCCGCGCCTCATCGCCGTCCACGCCGACCACGAGCGAGGCGCCCATCAACCGCGCGCCAATGGAGGCGCACAGGCCGATGGGCCCCTGCGCGAAGACGACCACGGCATCGCCGATGCGCACGCCGCCTGCCTCCGCGCCGCTGAAGCCCGTGGAGGCGATGTCCGACAGGAGGACGACCTGCTCGTCGGTGAGCCCGTCTGGAATGGGCGCGAGGTTGGCCTGCGCGGAGGGAATGCGGATGTACTCGGCCTGGGCGCCATCCTGGGTATTGCCCATGCGCCAGCCTCCCAGGGCCTCCCAGCCCGCGCCGTGGCCGCACTGCGAGAGATGACCGGACAGGCAGGCCCTGCATTGTCCACACGGGGTGATTGCGCCCACGAGGACACGCTGCCCGGGGCGGTAGTCCGTCACGCCGGGACCAAGCTCCTCGATGACACCCACGGGCTCGTGACCGATGACGAGCCCCGGGCGCACCGGGTACTCACCACGGACGATGTGCAGGTCCGTGCCGCAGACAGTGGTCATCGTCATCCGGATGACCGCCTCGCCGGCTCCCGCGCGTGGACGCTCCACCTCTTCGATGCCGAAGCGGTTCACAGCCTGAAAGACATTGGCTCGCATGCTCCCTCCCAGTGGTTCGTGGGTGTCCACTCGGGAAGTCTCGGCACGGTGTCGGAGGGCGTCATCCGCGCGGGCGTGGAGACGCGGCGGTGGAGTTCATGCCGAGCGCATGCTCGGGCGCATGTGGCCGTAACGGCGGCTCGGGCCCGCGCGCTCCGGGCCCGGATGGATGTCATCACCTCGCACCGGCCGCATCGTCCTCGGTGAGTCGCGCCCGCTTCACGCGGGGCTGAGGACCTCGTGCGCGAGCGCCGGTGCGCAGCGTCCGCGCAGTCAGGCGTCTGCTTCAGGGGGCGGTACCATGAACGTCTCACCGGACACGGAGCATCCACGGCAAGCCGAGCATCCGGAGGTGGCCGCCGCGCCTCGGCTGCTCTGGTTCAGCGAGCTGTCCCGCGAGGACGTCGCGCTGGCGGGGGGCAAGGGCGCGAACCTGGGCGAGATGACGCGCGCGGGGCTGCCTGTTCCGCCGGGCTTCGTCATCACCGCCGCCGCCTTCCAGGAGGCCATGGCGCCGGTACGTGCCCAGCTGAGCCGCCTCTGGGCGCAGGTGGACCCGGATGACCCTTCGTCGCTGACCCAGGTCACGCAGCAGCTCCGTGAGCACGTGCGGAGCGCGCCCGTCCCAGAGCGGCTGCGCGCCGCCATCCTGGAGGCGTATCAGCAGCTGGGCGCGGACCGGGCCGTGGCGGTGCGTTCCTCGGCGACCTCGGAGGACTCGGCGACCACGTCCTTCGCGGGCATGCACGAATCCTTCACCCACGTGTTGGGCGAGGACGCATTGATGGACGCGCTCCGGGCATGTTGGGCTTCGGCCTACGGCGAGCGTGTGGTGGCCTACCGCAAAGCGGAAGGGCTCACCGAGGAGCCCGCCATCGCCGTGGTGGTTCAGGCCATGGTGGATGCGGCTCGCGCGGGCGTCATGTTCACCGCGGACCCGTCTTCGGGAGACACCGGCCGCATCGTCATCGAGGCGGCCTGGGGGCTGGGAGAGGTCGTGGTGGGCGGGCAGGTGGAGCCGGATACGTACAGTGTCTCCAAGAAGGAGCCTCGCGTGCGCGAGGTCCGGGTGGGCGACAAGAATGTCCGCCTGGTGCGCGATGCCGAAGGACATACGCTGCGCGAGACCCTGAGTCCGGACCAGGCCCACGAGCGCGTGCTGAGCGACGTGGCGGTGCTGGAGCTGGCGCGGTTGGGAATGCGGGTGGAGCAGCACTACGGCGCGCCGCAAGACATCGAGTGGGCGGAGGAGCGCGGACGGTTGTTCCTGGTGCAGACGCGTCCGATTACCACGTTGGGAAAGCCCGCCGCGCCACCGTCGGAGGAAGGCCACGCGGGCAAGGCGCTGGTGCGGGGAATGGGTGCGTCGCCCGGTGTGGCGGCCGGCCGCGTGCGGGTGCTGGCGTCACCGGCGGAGGGACGGGAGCTCCAGCCGGGCGAGGTGCTAGTGGCGGAGATGACGTCGCCGGACTGGGTCCCCACCATGCGGCGGGCCGCCGCCATTGTCACGGACCGGGGCGGCATGACGTGTCACGCCGCCATCGTCAGCCGGGAGCTGCGCAAACCCTGCGTGGTGGGCACACGCACCGCCACACGCACGCTGCGAGACGGCGAGCCGGTGACGGTGGATGGCTCGACGGGAGAAGTCCGGGAGGGACAGGAGGCGCCACGTCCACGGGCGGTGGAGGCCACGGCCACCGCATCCACGGTGGCAACGGCCCCGGTGCTGGCCACGCGCCTCTACGTCAACCTGGCCCTGCCCGCGCAGGCTCGCGAGGCCGCGGCGCTTCCGGTGGAGGGTGTGGGCCTGCTGCGCGCCGAGTTCATGCTCACGGAGGCCCTGGGGGGTGTGCATCCGCGCAAACTGATTGCGGAGGGCCGGAGTGGTGAGTTCGTGGAGCGCATGGCGGGGGCACTGCTCCAGACGACGCGGGCCTTCCATCCGCGCCCCGTGGTGTACCGGACGACGGACTTCCGGACGAACGAGTTCCGCGGACTGGAAGGCGGCGCTGAGTTCGAGCCCGAGGAGTCCAACCCGATGATTGGCTTCCGGGGCGCCTACCGATACTTGCGCGAGCCCGACGTGTTCAACCTGGAGCTGCAAGTGCTCGCGCGGGTCCGCGAGCAGACGCCCAATCTCCAGGTGATGCTGCCCTTCGTGCGCACGCTCTGGGAGCTGGAGGCATGTCTGGAGCTCATCGCCCGCAGCCCGCTGGGACGGCAGCGGGGCTTGAAGAAGTGGGTGATGGCGGAGGTGCCTTCCATCGTCTACCGCCTCCACGATTATGCGAAGTGTGGGATTGATGGCGTATCCATCGGCTCGAATGATTTGACGCAGCTCATGCTGGGCGTGGACCGGGACTCCGAGTCGTGCGCCGAGCTGTTCGACGAAGCGGACGCCGCGGTGCTGGCCGCCATTGGCGACATCATTCGCGGGTGCGAGGAAGCGGGCCTGACGTCCTCGCTGTGTGGGCAGGCGCCGTCGAACCGGCCGGACTTCGCGGAGCACCTGGTGCGCGCGGGGATTACGTCCATCTCCGTGGACCCGGCGGCGGTGCTCGCGACGCAGCGGGTGATTGCGGCCGCGGAGCAGCGGCTGCTGCTGGCCGCCTCGAAGCGGGCGACGCTCCAGGGCTGCTAGGTCCGGCCAGGGTGGGGCACTCCGTGCCGGAGGTGGTGCTTGTTCCAGAGCAGGTAGGGGAGCAGTGCCAGCGTGCGCAGCACCAGATAGACCGCCAGGAAGGGCGTCAGCCGCAAGTCCTGGTAGCTGGCCGTCGCGACGGCCAGCGCGATGGAGGGATTGCCGAAGACCGCCGCGAGCGCGAGCGCGGTCCTGTCTTCAGGCCGGGGCCCTCCCGCGACCTGGCCCAGTAGCGCGGAGCCCAGGGTCATCACCAGCATGCCCAGCACCATCCAGCCGTCCACGTCGCGCAGCCTCGGGCCGCTGATGAACAGCAGGAGCAGGATGGCGACGACGAACACGGCCTTGAAGAGCCACAGCATGGGATGCAGCAGTCGCCTGGCCAGCATTGGCCGCCAGGCGCGCAGTGCCCAGCCCGCCGCGAGCGGCACGAGGAAGGGCAGCATGACCCGCTCGAGGAGCTGGACGGTGGTGGGGGCCTTGAACACGGCCGGGAAGAAGTCGCTGAGCAACCGGAGTGAGAGCGGCAGGCACACGATGGCCGCCAGCGACAGGGTGAGGGACAGCGCCACCGTGAGGCTCAAGTCGCCGCGCTGCCGGTAGGCCGCGACCGCGACGCTGGGCACGCCAGGGCTGACGGCCATCAACAGCAGGATGCCGGCGGCGATGGGGGGCAGGGGCAGGAGGTTCACCACGAGCAGGGCGAGCAGCGGGACTCCCAACAGGATGAGGGGAAGACCTCGCGCGTAGGCAGGCAGCCGCATGGCGTGCTTCACGGCGCTCACGTCGACGGCGAGCCCGAGGACGAACCCCATGAGCACGACGAGGTGCCGGACCGCGAACTCGACTCCGTCCCGCACGCTCAGCGCGGCGGTCACCTCGGCGTCCATGGATGGAGGATGCGCACGGAGCGCCTCGTCGGGCACGTTGGGGCGGCCAGCCGTGCGCGCGTTCCTCGAAGCGGTCGCGGAGTCAAGAGGCCGGGCCTCACCCCTGGGAGGGATGGCCGCCAAGGCCCCCGCGCCTTGAAATCACCTTCGCGCCCGGACGCCTCGCATGCCGGGCAAGGGGACGTGCCATGGACGCGAACCATCTGCTGGAGTTGGTCAAACGCTATCAGGACAACAAGGCGTTCATCTCCAACGAGGAGACCGCGAAGATCGCGCTGGTCGTCCCGTTCATCCGGAGCCTCGGCTACGACCCGAGCGTTCCTCGGGAGGTCCGCCTGGAATACACAGCGGACTTCGTCCAGGGGGACGGCAAGAAGCTGCCGGACCGCATGGACTTCGCCATCTTCGACCAGACGGGCACCAAGCCGCTCATCGTCATCGAAACCAAGCCCTTGGGCACCGACCTCAAGTCCCGCGCGCAGCAACTGGCGCGCTACCTGGCGCAGTTGCCGGAGCTCCACTTCGGCATCATCACCGACGGGTGCCACTACCTCTTCTTCGGGGACCTGGAGAACCCCAACGTCATGGACCCGGAGCCCTTCTTCACGTTCTCCCTGGAGGACACGAAGTCGGACTGGGTGAAGGTGGCCAAGTTCCTGTCCAAGTTCAGCCGTGAATCCTTCAACGCGACGACGCTGATTACGGACGCGGAGAACAGCCGCTACCGGCAGGGGATGATCGACAAGCTCGCGTCCGCCCTGAAAGCGCCCGGTGAGCACGAAGCCTTCCTCAAGTGGCTCACGGAGGACATCTACAAGGGAAAGCGGACCACCGCGGTGATGGAGCGGCTCGCGGACGTCGCGAAGGAAGCCATCGAGCCGACGCTGCTGCGGGTCATGGGCGACGACTTCCTGAACAAGCTCAAGGAGCGCATCCAGCGGCTCAACGAGGGCGCGGAGCCCGCGGTGGCGCAGGAGGGCGCCAATGGGGTGAAGCCGGATTCGGCCAGGCCCTTCGAGGCGGATGGCCGTGCCGCGCCCGATGAGAAGGGCCGCGCCGCCGCGGAGACCACCGAGACGGAGTTGGAGTTCTTCGGCGTGGTGCGGGACATCTGCGTCAAGAACGGCGCCGCCGCCGAGGACATCCTCTACCGGGACACGGCGTCCTACTTCAACGTGTCCTTCAAACGACCCACGAAGTGGTTCGCCCGGTTCTTCAGCAATGGCAAGCGCAAGAGCATCGTCACCTGGGTGCCGGTGGACGAGGCCCGCGCCATTGCCGCGGGCTTCGAGGTGGAGGCGGCGCCCGCGGGTTTGGGCACCAGCCGCGTCTTCATCGAATCGGTGCCCCAGGTCTGGGCGCTGAAGGCGCTGGTGACCCGGAGCCTGGAAGTGTCCAAGACGGTGCGTGACGAGTCACCGTCTTCAGACGCAGTCACACACGAGGACGGGAAGCCCGCCCTCAAGGTCATCACGGGTTGACGCTCCGCCGCGGTGCTCACGCCGCCGCGCGAAGCGACGTGAGACCCACGGCCTTGAGCGCCAGCACGCCCGCCACGGCGAAGGCCTGCCCGGCGAGCAGCGCGGTCCCCAGGGGCGTGAGCTCCTGGGCGTGCATGACGACGAGCAGCACACTGCCCACCACCCATGCGGCGTCCACCAGGACATGCACCAGGGCTGCTCCCAGGACGGGCTGCTTGAACCCGACCCAGAGGTTGAAGGCCGACCACGGCAGCAGGAAGAGGCCCACGCTGAACAGGAAGGTGGACGGCAGGGTCCAGCCCGCGAGCTGGGTGAGGGTGGGAGCAAGGAGCAACAAGGCCGCGCCCATGAGGAGTGAGGCGGCGGCGTCGAAGCGGTAGACGAAGCGGGGATTGCGAAGCAGTTGGGGCATCATCTGGGCTCTCCGGGTGGCTGGGAACGGGAGCACAGTGTTCCTGGCAGGGAATGTTCTCAATTACCTCGAAGGTCATCGTCCCGCGTCACGGCCTGGGGCAGTCTGGGCTCGGAAAGGGACACGGCGATGATTGGACCCCTGCTCAAGGAATGGAGAACGCTGCGCGGCAAGAGCCAGCTGGCCCTGTCGCTGGAGGCGCAGGTATCGGCGCGTCACCTGTCATTCCTGGAGTCGGGCCGCTCCGGGGCCAGCCAGGAACTGGTGCTGCGGCTGGCGGAGGCCCTGGGGCTGGGGCTGAGGGACCGCAACGCCCTGCTGGTGGCGGCGGGGTTCGCGCCTCAGTTCGGCGAGCGCGGCTGGCACAGCGCGGAGCTGGCGGAGGTCCGGCGGGCCGCGGGGCTCATCCTCGCGTCGCATGAGCCGTATCCCGCCATCGTGGTGGATTCGTCCTCGACGGTGCTCGAGGCCAATGCGGGCGCGCTCGCGATGATGGGGCAGCCGCGTGAGGCGCTCGGACAGGTCAACCTGATGGACCTCGTCTTCGTGCCCGGGCCCGTGCGCTCGGCCATTGGCAACTGGGAGGAGATTGCCGGGTATCTGCTCCACCGGCTGCGGGAGGGCGCTCGCATGCGGGGCCCCCGCTCACCCGTGGCATCGGTCCTGGCCCGTGTCCTGGCTCAGCCAGGTGTCGAGGCGTTGACCGCGCTGCGGCCCGCCAACGCCGGCTCGGTGCTGGTGCCCTTGACCTTCACCCGCGATGGCGCGACGACGCACTGGTACACCACGCTCACCAGCTTCGGCGCCCCCCAGGATGCCCTGGTGGAGGAAATCACCATCGAGCAGTTCCACCCGATGTGATGGATTATTCCCCGCGGGCCGCGTCGTTGCGTCGGGCTCGGTCCATGTCCACCTGAAGGAGAGCGCCGGGTACGGCGGCCATCCAGTCAGGGAGTCAGGCATGTTCGGAGATACGAAGGCGTTCAGCGGCTTCTCAGTGCGCGACGTGGCGGCGGCCCGGAAGTTCTACGGCGAGACGCTGGGCCTGAAGACGTCCGAGTCGGACGGCATGTTGACGCTGCACATCGCGGGCGGCAGGGACATCCTCGTCTATCCCAAGGACAACCACACCCCGGCGTCGTTCACGATTCTCAACTTCCCCGTGGAGGACATCGACAAGGCGGTGGACGCGCTGTCCCAACGCGGCGTGCGTTTCGAGCGTTACGACGGCTTCGACGCGGATGCGAAGGGCATCGTCCGTGGTGACGCGGGGCCGCCCATTGCCTGGTTCAAGGACCCTTCAGGCAACGTGCTGGCCGTCTTGCAGGGCCCGGCCTGAGCAGTGTGCTGTCCTGGGGACTCTGGGGCGAGCAATCGAGGAAGGACTGCGAAAGCCACCCTACGGAGCCGATGTGATATGGAAGCGTGACGCGGGCCCGTCATGGGAGGACGAAGTCGCGTGGCTTCAGCGGCTCGGGCTGCGGTTCGCCCAGCGCCTCCATCAGGTTCATCTCCACGCTGCGCGCCATCGCCAGCAAGGAGAGGTCGTTGGGCTCCGTGCCGAAGGGCTCCTCCAATTCGTCGCTCAGCCGGTCGAGCCCGAAGAAGGTGTAGGCAATCATCGCCGCGAGCCAGGGCGTGAACCAGCCCAGCGCCTCCGCGAGACCAAAGGGCAGCAGCAGGCAGAACAGGTAGGCGGTGCGGTGCAGCAGCACCGTGTACGTGAAGGGCAGGGGCGTGAAGCGGATGCGCTCACACGCGGAGAGCACGTTCATCAAGCCATGGACGTGCGTCCGCAGCTCGCTCCAGGTGATGTCGGTGAGATGCTTCTCCCGGAGGAGCGAGGCCAGCTCCCGGTCGTGCTCCCGAAGCAGGGCGTTGGGGCGGTTCTGGCTGGCCAGTACGCGCGCGGCCTCCGGCTCCGGCAGCAGGCGGCTGATGTCCTCCCGGGCGTCATGCCCGCGCAGGTGCGCGGCCATCGCGTGGGCGAAGGCGATGTTCCGCCTCACCAGCCTGCGCATCGCCTGCTGCGCTCCGCTGCCGTCGTCTCCCAGGAGCGCGATGGCCTCATGGGAGAATGAACGCAGTTCAATGATGAGCGCGCCCCAGTGCTTCCGGGCTTCCCACCACCGGTCGTAGCAGGCGTTGTTCCGGAAGCCGAGGAAGATGGAGAGCGCGATGCCCAGCAGGGACAGCGGCGCCGGTGAGGAGATCTGCAGATCCAGATAGCCTTGCCGGTACGCCCAGACGACGAGCGCGGAGAGCGCCGCGATGCCCAGGACGTGGGGCAGGACGCGCGGGAGGATGGTCCCGCGCACGACGAAGAGGAGCCGAAGCGAGCTGAGGCGAGGACGGACAATCACGGGCAGGGACCTTCCTGCGCCAAATGCCTCCGGGTCGCAAGCGCTCCTCTTGGGGGCCTGTTCAGGCGATTAGGGGGAGCGGGGCCCGCTGGTAAGCGTGTGCCACGCTCCGTCGTGAATCCGCCCGATGGTGTGGTCCGCGAACGATCAGACGCCGCCGCAGGCACCTCGCAGGACGGTGAACTGCGACGGCGCTTCTTTCGGGAGTTCCAGGGGCGCAGCGTCTGCCCGGACGCATGGTCGATGCCAGCCACATGCGCGACGTAGAGCGTCTCCTGGTGCGCCGCGATGCCCCAGGAGTCACGCGCTCGGTCGAGCGGCGTATTGAAGTGGGCGGCGTATCCATCGGAGGCCACCGCGATGAAGTCCTCGCGGCTGTTGCCGGCGAGGTCTTCGATGGTGACGGCTTCCTCGTGCGGAGGCCCCGGCCCTGTCCTGACGGGCCGAGGCGGAACCGCTGCGTTGCGGGGCGCCGAACGTATCGCCCGAGGTGGACTCAGGGGCCCGTGAGAACCGCGGGCCCGCCTGAGTCAGGGACGCACTTCGGTTCTGCGGTGAATCCCCATGTCCGTTCTCGGCGTGGTGGTGGTCGTGGTGGTTCCAATGCTCTTCTTCCACGGGAAGGTGAGCGCCAGCGCGACGCCCGACAGACCCACGATGGAGTAGATGAGGCGACTGAGCGCGCTCATCGCCGTCCGGGTCTCGCCGCCGAAAAGCGCGTTCACGAGGTTCCAATTGAAGAAGCCAATCAGGCCCCAGTTGATGGCGCCGATGATGGCCAGGACGGCCGTCACCTTGGCGAGCACTCCTCTGGTTCGATCCGCGTCCGCTCGTTCCATGGCTCGTATCCTTGGCTAGGTGTGTTCCACCCGTGCAGGTGGGTGATGCCTCCCGGATAAGGTGTTGCCCGGACGCGTCCTGGCTACTCCTCTGGCACCGATTGTCCGGCTCGGTACTTCGACCGCCATGCGGCTCAGCGGGAGTGGGTATCCGCCAGTCGCTCGGGAATGCGCGCGACGAGGAGGTCGATGGCCGCGCGCACCTTCGAGGTCACGTGCTTGCTCTGGGGCCACACCGCGTAGATTTCGTTGCCATAGGGGCGCTGCGTTTCCAGTACTTCGACGAGCCTGCCGCTGCTCAGGTGCTCGGCGATGAGCCAGCGAGGAAGCCACGCCAGCCCGGCCCCCTGCACCGCGGCGTCCATGATGGTCTCCACGTCGTCGAAGCGCAGGCGCGCCTGGACGGCGATGCGCTGCTCGCCGCCCTGTCCGTCCGGGAATCGCCAGGGCTTGTTGACGCCGTTGCGGCCGTAGACGACCGCGTCGTGCTCGCCCAGGTCTTCCAGTGTCTTCGGGCGGCCGTGGCGCTTCAGGTAGCCGGGCGCGGCGCAGACGGACATCGTCTGGACGCCCAGCCGGCGCGCCGTCAGTCCCGCGTGGTCCGCCAGCGGCGCGACGCGGAGGGCCAGGTCGTAGCCTTCCTCGACGAGGTCGACCATCCGGTCGCTGAAGGCGATTTCCAGCTCCAGTCCCGGATGCTGGAGGACCAGCTCGCGCAGCAGCGGCGCGGCGCAGTGCCGGCCGAACATCACGGGCGCGCTGACGCGCAGGCGGCCCGTGGGCGCGCGCCGTCCGGAGTCCAGCGCCGTCTCCGCCGCCTCGAGCTCCGCCAATGCGCGCACGCAGCGCTCGTAGAAGGCCTGGCCGTCCTCGGTGAGGCTCTGCCGACGCGTGGTGCGCTGGAACAGCCGGGTCTCCAGACGCTCCTCCAGCCGCGCGATGCTCTTCCCCACGGCCGAGCGTGAGAGCCCCATGCGCTCCGCGGCGAGCGCGAAGCTCCCTGCCTCCACGGCCTGGACGAAGGCGAAGACGCCCCCAAGGCGGTCCCTCATGACGCTGCTCCCATTGGTGCCTGCGCGTCTCCAGTGACTCGACAAAGTGTCGCCACTGACGACGCTGCCTCGTCCGTATAGCTCCCGCATCACTTTCATGCAGGACGCGGAGCGGACGATGGGCGCAACGATGAAGCGTTGGCAGGCGAAGCAGGCGGGACGAGCGCACCTGGAACTGGCGGAGGTGGCGATTCCCTCTCCGGGTGCTGGTGAGGTGTTGATTCGCGTGTCGGCGGTCTCCCTCAACTACCGCGAGAAGCTGATGCTCGACGGAGGTGGCTCCCTGACGGCGCACCAGCCCTTCACGCCGGCTTCGGACATGGCGGGCGTGGTGGTCGCGGCGGGCGCGGGCGTGCAGCGCTTCAAGGAAGGGGCGCGCGTCATCGCCAACTTCCAGACGGATTGGGTGGACGGGCCCGTGCCGCGTGGGACGGTGCGCAGCCTGGGCGGAAACGCGCCGGGCGTGCTGGCCGAGTACGTCGTCATGCCGGAGCAGTGGCTGGTGGCGTCTCCCGAAACACTCGATGACGTGCAGGCGAGCACGTTGCCGTGCGCCGGCCTCACCGCGTGGACGTCCCTGGTGGAGCTGGGCGGGCTGCGTCCGGGGCACACGGTGGTGACGCAGGGCACGGGCGGTGTGTCCCTGTTCGCGGTACAGCTTGCCGCCGCCATGGGCGCTGAGGTCATCGTGCTCTCGGGGGACGAGGACAAGCTGGCCCGCGTGAAGGCCCTGGGCGCCGCGCACGGCATCCATCGTCGCCACACTCCGGAGTGGCATACGGCGGTGCTCGAGCTGACGCGAGGCGCGGGGGCCGACCACATCCTGGAGTTGGTGGGTGGGGAGAACCTGGGCCGGTCGGTGAGGGCGCTCGCGTCGGATGGGCGCGTCTCGCTCATCGGCGTGTTCGAGGGCTTCGAGAGCCGCTTCCCGGTGCAGCCCTTGTTCCTGAGCTCCGGCGTCATCCAGGGCATCTTCGTCGGACACCGGCGCGGGCTGGAGAACCTGGTGCGCGCGGTGGACCGGCTGGCTTTGAAGCCCGTGGTCGACACTGTCTATTCACTCGATGCGCTGCCCACGGCGCTCGAACACCTGGACCGCGGACCGTTTGGCAAACTGGTCATCACGGCTTGACCTGGACCCGCGGCGAATCGTGCGCCCCGACGCGACCGGGGGGCCCCGGTGGTGGTGCTCCAGGACGAAAGACAGACGTGTGCGAGGGTGAAAGACCACGCCATGCGTTGGTGGAAGACATAACGATGGGCTCAGGCGGCGCTGCGAGGGTTTGAAGCGTCAGCGGGCCTGGAGTGGCGCAGGCGCCCGGGCGTACTGTCCCGGGCGGCATGCGCACACTCCATGGACTCAGTTACTCGCCCTGGACGGAGAAGACCCGTTGGGCGTTGGACCACCACCGTGTCGCCTATCGCTACCGCGAACACCTGCCGCTCATCGGCGAGCCGCTGCTGCGCTGGCGTACGCCGCGTGGCGTGCGGCCCGCCGTGCCCTTGCTCATCGACGAGGGCGAGGCCTTTCCCGGCTCGTTCGTCATCGCGCGGCGCGCGGAGGAGCTGGGGCAGGGGAGCCACTCTTTCCCGCCGCGGACCTCCCGGTGATTCAGCGTTGGGAGGACGACAGCGAGCAGGTGCTCTCCGCGGCGCGCGCCAAGGTGGTAGCGGCGTTGCTGGAGAGTCGTCAGGCCCAGGTGGAGAGCCTTCCCGCCTTCCTGCCCGCGGGGCTCCGGTCGGTCCTGGCACCGTCCGCGAGGCTGGGCGCGCGCTTCGTGGCCCGCAAGCACCAGACACCCGTGGACATCGCCGCCGCCGTCCATGAGAAGGTCATCCCCACGCTGGAGCGCCTGCGTGAAGCCCTGGGCGGACGGGACTACCTGCTGTCGCGCTTCAGCTACGCGGACATCACGGCCGCGCTGATGCTCCAGTTCGTGAGGGCGGTGGATGACGGCTACCTTCCCCTGGGGCCGGGGACGCGAGCGGTGTGGAGCGACGCGGCGCTCGCCTCCCGCTTCCCGGACCTGCTCGAGTGGCGGGACGGCCTCTATGCGAAGCACCGCCGCCCCTGAACCAGGCGCGCGTGGACCTGCCAGACAGCACCCTGAAAAGCGAAACGGCGCCAGCCTCGTGAGAGGTGGCGCCGTGGAGCCGAAGCCCGGAGGCTCAGCCCGGCTGGCAGACCTGCCGGAGGATGTCGAGCGACTCCAGCGCCTTGCCCGCGCCAATCACGACGGCGGAGAGCGGGTCCTCGGCGAGGAACACGGGCAGGCCCGTCTCCTCGCGCAGCAGCGTGTCCAGGTTCTTCAGCAGCGCGCCGCCACCGGCCAGGACGATGCCGCGGTCGGCGATGTCGCCGGCGAGCTCGGGCGGGGTGCGCTCCAGCGTGAGCTTCACCGCCTCGACGATGCCGTTGACGGGCTCCGCCAGCGCGTCACGCACTTCGTCGCTGGACACCGTCAGCGTGCGCGGCACGCCGGCCACCAGGTCGCGACCCTTGATCTCCATGGTCATGACCTCGTCCGTCGGGTACGCGGTGCCGATGCCCATCTTGATGAGCTCCGCCGTGCGCTCTCCGATGAGCAGGTTGTACTTGCGCTTGACGTACTGGATGATGGCCTCGTCCAGCTTGTCGCCGCCGATGCGCACGCTCTTGGCGAACACGATGCCGGCGAGGCTGATGACCGCGACGTCGGACGTGCCACCGCCGATGTCCACTATCATGTTGCCGCTGGGCTCCGTCACCGGAAGGCCCGCGCCAATGGCCGCCGCCATGGGCTGCTCGATGAGGTAGACCTCGCGGGCGCCCGCGTTGGCCGCCGCCTCGCGCACCGCGCGGCGCTCCACCTCGGTGATGCCGGAGGGGATGCCGATGATGATGCGCGGATTGACGAGCGTCTTGCGGTTGTGCGCGCTCTGGATGAAGTAGCGCAGCATCGCGGCCGTGATTTCGAAGTCCGCGATGACGCCGTCCTTCATCGGACGGATGGCCACGATGTTGCCCGGGGTGCGCCCGAGCATTTCCTTGGCTTCCTTGCCCACCGCGAGGACCTTCTTGCCCCCGCGCGCGTCCTGCTGGACGGCCACCACCGAGGGCTCGTTGGAGACGATGCCCTGGCCGCGGATGTAGATGAGCGTGTTCGCCGTGCCGAGGTCGATGGCGAGGTCACGCGAGAAGAGGGTGTGAAGCCAGTCAAACATACGGGGGCGGGAACTTTCGGGGGGTCGGCGGAATTTCCCCGTCATCGCGGGGGCAGGCGCGGGCCAAGGTACTACGCGACGCAGCACGGAGGAAGAAAAGCCGGTAGCGGCGTTCACATCCGCCTGGGGGCAGTCGGCCAGCGGACGCAGGCGCGGCGCTTCCAGCGCTCAGGGGATGGGGGTGGGCTCGGCCTGCGCCGACTCGTAGCGCGCCGCCACCAGCCCCGCCTCCAGCGGCTTCTCCTCGGGGAGCGCCGTGGGCGGCAGCGTCCCCTGGGCCTCGGCGTCGCGGTACTCCGGCGTCTGGCGCAGGGCCTCGCTGGTGACGTGGAGCAGCGTGTCACGCACGGGCTCGAACAGCAGGGCGGTAAGGTACCAGGCCGGGGCGTAATCCAAGCGGATGAGGCCGTGTACGCTCCACCTGTGCGGCGCGTAGTCCCACGGGCAGCGGCCGAGCAGGCGCTTGAGCAACCAGCCCGTGCCGTACTCCGCGCCGAAGATGAGCCCCGTGTAGACCAGGGCCCGCAGCGGCCGGGGCAGGGGCTTGAGCCGGGCGGAGACCTCTTCCAGCGCCAGCGCCGTGCCTCCGTAGATGGGGTGCATCCACAGGTAGGTGCGCGCCGTGGCGTTCCGGTCCTTCTTCAGCGCGGCCCCCGTGCCGGTGAACATCACCTCGAGCACCCAGCCCACGCACCCATAGACGAGGAATCTTGAAAGCACTTCGGAAAGCTAAGGCTGCCCCGCAGAAGGGGCACTCCCGCCCCCTGGGGTCGGTGCTGGCCGCCTGCCTCGGCTGTGCCATGGCGGACGGTGTGCCTGTCCCCAGGGGGACTCCAACTCGGACGACACGGGCCCACACGCCCAGGAGCCCGCCCAGGGCGGGCGGGCCCCCGACAGCGCCGGCTCAGCCCGGGATGCCGGCCGACCAGCGCTGCGTGAGGTACAGCTCGGCGAGCTGGGCCGCGTTGAGGTCCTGCGCCTCGCCCACGTAGGTGCGCTCGGTGGACAGGCCGACCTCGCCGCCGCCCACGCCCGCGTTGATGCCCACGCCAAAGTCGCCGGTGACCTTGTGCTTGTCCTGGACGGTGGCCTTGATTTCGACCTTGTCCTTGAGCTGGTCCAGCGCCTGGCCCACGTCGCCCCGGGCGATGCTGCCGAAGGCGCCGCTGGTGGCGATGTCGTTGATGTTGCCGCTGATTTCCGCCTTCACCTCGCGGCCCGTCGCGCCGCCCAGGCCCAGCGCGGACGCGTTGGCCTGACGCGAGTCGGTCAGCGTCAGCTTGGCCTCATGGGTGTCACGCACGCTGGCGCCAATCTCGCGAGCGGTGCCCTTCGGGTCCTTGATGAAGTCGGTCGGGTTGAAGCCCTCGGGCAGCTCCACGCTCTGCTCCAGCTCCACCCCGAGCGAACCGGACACCCCCGCGGACGCGTTGGTGGGCAGCGACACGGAGTCCCCGCCACCGGTGGGGATGCCCACGCCCGCGGACGCGCTGGCGTTGGCGTTGATTTCGAGGCTCTGCTTGAGGGTCAGCTTCTGGGGCTTGCCGCCCTCCATCTCGATGCGAGCCGTGGTGCTCTGGTTGATGCCGGCACTCGCGCCGGCGCCCGCGCTGATGGCCTCCGGCAGGCCCTTCATGCCCAGCTCGGCGTTGACGCTGGCCTCGGCGCCCAGCTTGAACTCCACGGCGCTCATGTTCTTCGTCAGGCCCGCCAGGTCCGACAGCGGATCCCCAAGGACGTGATTCACGCCGGCGCCCAGCACGGGGTTGCTCGCGGTGGCGCCCGCGGTGGCGGTGGAGGCCGCGATGATGCGGGTGGCGTTCTTGGCCTCCTCGGCCGTGTCGAACTTGAACTCCACCGTGGCCCCGGCGGTGCCGAAGGCCTCCGCGCCCACGTCCGCCGCGCCCTTGGCGCCCAGCTTGGCCGCGACGCCCGCGCCCACCTCGCCGGTGACGGACACCGTGTAGCCGCCGCCCTCTTCCTCACTGCGGCTGACGCCCAGGGTGCCCTTCACCTTGCCGGCCACCGTGGCGCCGTTGGCCTCGGCGTAGAGGCTGATGGAGGTGCTCTCACCCGGCTTGAGCTGGTCCACCTGCCGGTTGAGGTTGACCGCGTCGCCAATGGCCCGGGCGGTGTCCACCGGGTCCCGCACCACGTCCGCGGTGCCCTGGAGCGCCCCGCCGATGATGTCGTTGGTGATGCCCTGCAGGGTTGAGCGTGGGCGCGTCCTGGATGGCCCGGCCCGCCACGTCCAGGCCGTCCGCGGCGATGTCGGTCGCCTTGTCGAGCACCGGGCCCGCCCGCTCCGCCGCATCCTTGAGGACATTGCCCAGGCCATTCGCGGTGACGGCGGCCGCGGTGCCCGTGGCGCTCAGCGTGCGCTGGGTCGCGGTGCGGCCCGCCTCGAACACGTCACCGGCGGCGTTGCGCACGTTGCCCGCCGCGTCCTGCACCCGGTCCTTGGTTCCTTCGACGATGTTCTGCGTGACGTTGGCCACGCCGCCCACGGCGTCACCGGCCTTGTCCTTGGCACCCTCGACGACGTTCTGCGTCGCGTTGGCCACGCCGCCCACGACGTTCTTGGTGGCGTTGGCCACGCCGCCCACGGCGTCACCGGCCTTGTCCTTGGCGCCCTCGAAGACGTCCCGGGTCCGCTCCTGGGCCACGTTGGAGATCTTCTCCTTGGCCTCCTGCGCCTTGGCCGCCGCCTGCTCCGCGGCTTCCGCGGCCTTGCGCGCCGCCGCCTCCGCCGCGCGCCGGGCCGCCTCCGCAGCACGCTTCGCCGCGGCCTCGGCGGCCCGCTTCGCCGCGTCCGCCGCTCCGCCAATCAGTTTTCCGATTCCCATGGGGGCTTCCTTCTCCAGGCTGTCACGGCCGTGGGTCGTCTCGCGGGGGCGGGACGCAGCGCGTGCGCGCTTCAGGGGTGTGGTGCCGGCTGGGGCCTTGTGGCGGGCCAGCCGAAGCCCTCAGCAGTGTCGAGTCTTGAAAGCAGGCATGGACGACTCCTGCCCTTTAGAAAGAGCGGGTACGCTGTGAGGGCTGCGGGGATTCTCAGGAAATGAGGCGGAAGAGTTTCGTCGGCGCGGCAGAAACCTGGCCGCCGAGCGCTGGATTGGCGTTTTCCCGCCGCGGGGGAGCGCTTTACTGGGTGGCACCCGCGTAATACAGGAGAAGCGGATGTGCTCCGCCAGCCCGACAGCCCCGCTATCCCCACCCGGGCGACGCGCGCGCGGGATGCTGCTGGCCATTGCCCTGGGCACGGCGCTTGCGTCCGTGCCGGGGATCAACGCGCTGGAATGGGTGGTGGCCGCCGAGGCCCACGCCGAGTACGGGCCCTCTGAGAGAAACGGCGCGCGGCTGGACCGGCGCGGCGTGGCCTTCGTGGGCAAGCGCACCCGCCAGTTGCGCTGTGGGCGCCTGGCCGGGGTGGGGAGCGACACCTGGGCCGCGGTGATGAGCGCCTCGGCCGGGGTGAAGACGAAACCGACCCTGGGCCGGGTACGAGAGTCCTTCCAGCCGGGCTTCCATGAAGCCCACCGTCAGGCTCGAGAACGGCGGCGGGCCGTTGCCACCGACACCGTCCGGCTGCTGCGCTCCGCGGCACGGATGGTGCGAGCAGGCAACGCCGGTGACCGGCCGACGCTCGTCACCCAGTCGTTGCGCGGGCCTCCCGGGCGCGGCTGAAGACTTCGCTCGGAGTCGGGCCGGCGGGTAACGCGCCTGCCTTCTTTGTTTCCTCCCGCATGATGCGCGGTCCGACGCACACCGCCGGGCCGGGCCGAACCTCAATCTTCCGCTAGGTTGTTTTTTTCGAGGTGTACCGATGCATGGAGCCCACGAGGTCCTCCAAGCCATTGCCGTCGTCCTGTGCGTCGCGGCAGTGACGACGGTCCTCTTCCAGAAGCTTCGCCAGCCCGTGGTGCTGGGCTACATCCTGGCCGGCCTCGTCGTCGGCCCGTACCTGCCGATTCCGCTCGTCGCCAACCCGGAGGTGGTGACGACGCTCTCGGAGCTGGGCGTCATCCTCCTGATGTTCTCGTTGGGGTTGGAGTTCAGCCTCCGCAAGCTGTTCGCCGTGGGCCCCACGGCGGGTGTCACCGCCGTCATCCAATGCAGCATCATGATTTGGCTGGGCTTCGTGGTGGGGCGCGCCTTCGGGTGGACCACCCTGGAGAGCCTCTTCACGGGCGCGCTCATCTCCGTGTCCAGCACCACCATCATCGCCAAGGCCTTCGACGAGCAGAACATCCGGGGCCGGCTGCGGGAGCTGGTGGTGGGCGTCCTCATCGTCGAGGACCTCATCGCCGTCCTCCTGATGGCGACGCTGACGGCCATCTCCTCCGGCACCGGCCTGTCCGTGGGGGAGCTGTCGTTGACGACGGGCCGCCTGGTGGCGTTCCTCGTCGGGCTGGTGGTGGTGGGGCTGTTCATCATCCCCCGCGCGGTGCGCTACGTGGTGAAGCTCAACAAGCCGGAGACGACCCTGGTCGCCAGCGTGGGCATCTGCTTCGCGGTGGCGCTGCTGGCGCAGGCCTTCGGGTATTCGGTGGCGCTGGGGGCCTTCCTGGCGGGCTCGCTGGTGGCGGAGTCCGGCGAGGAGAAGGTGGTGGAGCACCTGGTGCAGCCGGTGAAGGACATCTTCGCGGCCATCTTCTTCGTGTCCGTGGGCATGCTCATCAACCCGGCGCTCATCGCGGAGCACTGGGCCGCCATCCTGGTGCTCACGGTCGTGGTCATCGTTGGCAAGCTCTTCAGCGTGACGCTGGGCGCGTTCCTCACGGGGCACAGCACCCGGACCTCTGTGCAGGCGGGCATGAGCCTGGCGCAGATTGGCGAGTTCTCCTTCATCATCGCGGGCCTGGGCCTGTCGCTGAAGGCCACGGGCAACTTCATCTACCCGGTGGCGGTGGCCGTCTCCGCGATTACGACGCTCACGACGCCCCTGCTGATTCGCGTGTCGGGGCCGGTGGCCAGCTATGTGGACCGCAAGCTGCCCAAGCCGCTGCAGACGTTCGCGACGTTGTACGGCACCTGGGTCGAGCGGCTGCGCGACGCGCCCCGGCGCCAGACGTTCGGGGCCTCGGTGCGGCGGCTGGCGCGGTTGATGGTGCTGGACGCCGTGCTGCTGATTGTCCTGGTGATTGGCACGTCGTTGACGGCGGGCAAGCTGGGTTCCCTCATCGAGCAGCGGCTGGGTATCGATGAGAACCTGTCCCGCTACATCATCCTGGGCGGCGCGGTGCTGCTCTCCATCCCGTTCCTGGTGGGCGTGGTGCAGGTGGCGCGCCGGTTGGGCGAGGAACTGGCGGAGGCGGCGCTGCCCGGGCGGAAGGACGGGCGGGTGGACTGGCGGCGGCGCCCCGGCGCGTGCTGCTGGTGACGTTGCAACTGGGCATCATCCTGCTGGTGAGCGTGCCCGTGGTGGCGATTACGCAGCCCTTCCTCCGGGGCGCCATGGGCCCCCTCGTCGTGCTGGCCCTGATTGGCGCGCTGGGCGTGACGTTCTGGCGAGGCGCCACCAACCTGCACGGCCATGTCCGCGCGGGCGCGCAGGTCATCGTGGAGGCGCTGGCGGCGCAGTCCCACTCGCGAGAGCCGGGCGCGGATGAGCACGCGCTGGACCACGTCTCCAAGGTGCTCCCGGGCCTGGGCGAGCCCGTGCCCGTGCGGCTGGAGGCCTCCAGTCCCGCGGCGGGGAAGACGCTGGCCGAGGTGAACCTCCGCGGCCTTACGGGGGCCACGGTGCTGGCCATCCGGCGCGGGGACTCGAGCGTGTCCGTGCCGTCCGCGCAGGAGGTGCTGCAGCCGGGTGACGTGCTGGCGCTGACGGGCACGCAGGACGCGGTGGAGGCCGCCAAGAGCCTGCTCACCGGTGCACCGGCGCCCGCCTCGGAGCCGGAGCCGACGGGCGCCCAGGTATAGGGACACGGGCCTGGGGGCGGCGTACGCTCCGCCCCCGGGGCCTACCGCTTCACGCTGTACTTGGCGATGGCGTAGAGGGCGCGGACGCCGTCCTTCCAGCCAATCTTCTTGCCCTCTTCGTAGGTGCGCCCGTGGTAGCTGATGGGCACCTCGAAGACGCGCCAGCGGCCACGGGCCACCTTGGCGGTGATTTCCGGCTCGAAGCCGAAGCGGTCCTCCTCCACCTGCACGGAGCGCAGCACCTCGGCGCGGAAGGCCTTGTAGCAGGTCTCCATGTCGGTGAGGTTCAGGCCGCTGGTCATGTTGGACAGCGTGGTGAGCACGTTGTTCAGCACGGTGTGCCAGTAATAGAGGACGCGCCGGGGCGTGCCGGTGAAGCGGCTGCCGAAGACGACGTCCGCAACCCCGTCGATGATGGGCTGGATGACGTTGGGGATGTCGCGCGGGTCGTATTCCAGGTCCGCGTCCTGGACGATGATGATGTCACCCGTGGCTTCGGTGAAGCCTCGCCGCAGCGCCGCGCCCTTGCCCTGGTTCTTCTCCTGGAAGAGGACGCGCACCTCGTTGCGGTTGCGCGGTGTACCGCCCAACAGGCCCACGCCCTGCTCCTGAAGCTGGCGCAGGAATTCGCGGCTGCCGTCCTTGGAGCAGTCGTCGATGAGGACGAGCTCCTTCGGGAAGTCGACGGCGACGCAGCGGCGCAGCAGTTCGGCGAGGGTGGGAATCTCGTTGTAGACGGGGATGACGAGTGAGACGAGCATGGCGTTTTGCGGCTGTACCGCATTTTGCGTCACGGGGCGACCTTCTGGCACGGAAGGTGTGGGCCGGGTGGGGCGCGGCGTTCAGCGGAGCGCCGCGGCCCGGAGCGTGTCCATGAGGGCGTCCAGGTCCGCGTCGGTGGTGAGCGGGTTGATGAGGGTGACACGGAGATAGACGCCTCGGGGCAGCTTTGTCTGCACCAGGTAGAAATCTCCGCGAGTCACCAGGCGCTCGCGCAGCTTCGTCTGGAGGGTGTCCCACTGCTCGGCGGGGATGTGCGCGGGCGTGTGGCGGAAGCAGAGGATGTTGCACTCGGGCGGCACGGCGACCTCGAAGTCGCTGGCGGCGGCGAGGCGCTGGGCGAAGCGGCGGGTCTGCCCGTAGGACTCCGTCACCGCGTCGGAGAAGAGCCGGGTGCCCAGCACGGCGAGGCAGGCGTACACCTTGAGGGCCATCATCTCCTTGGTGCACTCCAGGGTGCGCAGGGCCACGTCGCTCCAGGGGCGCTCCGCGTCGCCGTGGAAGATGTAGCTGGCCTCCTGGGAGAAGGACTCGAAGGAGCGGGCGCCGTCGCGGAAGAGGACGGCCGTCACCAGCGCGGGCATCAGCAGCCCCTTGTGGGCGTCCCACACCACGGAGTCCGCCCGGTCGATGCCGCGCACGAGGTGCCGGTGGGCGGGGCTGAGGACGGCGGAGGCGCCGTGCGCGCCGTCGACGTGGAACCAGAGGCCGTGGCGCTCGCAGAAGTCGGCCACGGGTTCCAGTGGGTCGAAGGCGCCGGTGGCGGTGGAGCCGGCGTTGGCCACCACGGCGATGGGCTTGCGTCCCGCGCGCGTGGCGGAATCGAGCGCGGCGTCGAGTGCCTCGGGGCGCAGGCGGAAGTGTTCGTCCACGGGGACGGGCGTCACGCCGCCTTCGCCGAAGCCCATGATGCGGGTGGCGCGGGCGAGGCTGTAGTGCGTCGTCTGGGCGGCCAGCACGGTGAGGGGCGGGCCGGCGTGGGCGCCGCTGTTCCATGCGTCGTAGCCGGCCTTGGCCTGCCGCGCGGCGAGCAGGGCGGTGAGGTTGCCCAGGGAGCCGCCGGAGGTGAGCACGCCGTCGGTTGTTTCGGGCAGGCCGAGCCGCGCGGCCATCCAGCGCAGGACGTTGCGCTCCATGGCGGTGGAGACGGGGCCCATCTCGTATACGGCCATGCCGTTGTTGAGCAGGGAGGACACCGCGTCGCACAGGGCGGCCAGCGGCACGGGGGCCGTCACCTGGTGTCCCACGTAGCGTGGGTGGTGCAGGTGGTTGGAGCCGGAGAGGACGCGGGTGATGAGGTCCGCGAAGTCGCCCGTGGGCGCTTCGGGGAAGGCCGCGGCGAAGCGGTCCACGTTCACCGCGGGAGCGGCCCAGGGGAGCACGGGACCTTCGGCGCGGGTGGTGCGCGCGAGGTAGTCGGAGAGCATGTCCATCAGCCGGTGGGATTCACGGCGGAAGGCATCAGCGTCGTAGGTGGCGGCGATTCGCGCTCGAAAGTCCGTCATGGCGCGGCGGAACGTAACCGTCCCGGTGCGAGGGCGGAATGGTCCCTTCGTCCGTTGCCGGGTGTACGGAGAACCCTTGGCAAGAAGGGGCGAGTGAGCAGGCGGGGTGGCGTGTGGTGGCGGCGCGCACTAAGTCTGGCGCATGGGGCGCGCATGCCGTGTGCCCTGCTCACGTGAGGAGGATGGCCATGGCCGACCCGAAGGTGACGATTACCTACTGTACCGCTTGAGGCTACAGGCCTCGGGCCGCCCGTGCGGCGGCCGCATTGAAGGATGAGCTGGAGGTAGAGGCGGAGCTGTTGCCGGGCCCTTCGGGAAGCTACGAGGTCGCCGTGGATGGCAAGGTCGTCATCCGGAAGGCGTCGCTCGCATTTCCCACGGACCACGAGGTGGTGGACGCGGTGGCGAAGGTGCTGGGGCGGTAGCGGGCAGGATGCCTTGGCCGCTTCGTGCGATGCTGGGCGCGCGTGAGGTGCGGGGCGGCCCCGCGACGCGCCCAGGTTGTGCAGACAGCGCACACTGGTTTGGGGTGGGCGCAATGTCCGCTTGGAGCGCGGCATCTTATTGCCTGAGCGTTGGCGCTCTGCTGATGGGGGCGACGCTGTATGCTGAAGAAAAGTTCGTTCGGCAGAAGAGATTGAGTTGGTGTGCGCAGGATTCGGAGTTGTGAGCTTGTTTGTCGTTGTTTCGAGCCGAGGTGTCCGAGAGGAATGCGGTGTATTGGTTCGGCGCATGGTGTCCCAAGTGTCTGTCTTCCTGAATGACCCATCGTACTTCCTGACGGTGGGATCGTAGGCATGAGCCGATCAGTTGGATGGGGCCAGCTAGCGTATGGGGACTTCAATGAAGCGTTGGGCCGGGATGCTTCTTGCGATGATGTCTGCATGTGGCAGCGGTGATTGGTACACCCGGAAAGGGGACGGCAATTTCTATGGACGGCGCGCAGGGGACGTCTGGGTCCGCGGGCCGTGGGAGGAAATACGCCCGTCGCAGGACGTGGATGACGTGATTGACCAACTGTGCCCGGCCATCATGAAGTTGCCTCGCGCAAGCGCAGGGGTCTATGGCCAGGAGTATTGTGGGGTCATCTACAGCGTCAACGGTGTCTACTATGCGAGCTATGGCTCGCCGCTCGGGAAGACCATCCTGATGTACCCGGAGACGCGCAAGCAGTGCTATTCACCGCGTTTCGTGGTCGACGAGAGAGGGCGCACCTCCATCATCGCGGACTACCACAGTCATCCATGGCAGCCGTCGCCGATGTCTGACCGGGACTTATGGAGTCACAGTCAGCGTTGGTTGCTGCGAATCCAATTCGACACCGCGTGTCGTGTCATGAAGCTCATCCCGTACGTGGGGGAGAGCCGGCCCGGCGAGGTTTTCGCGAGAGAAGGGCAGCGGTGGAAACTGGTCGGGTACATCCTTCCCGAAGACAAGCCGTTCGGAATTGTTACCAAGGTCGAGCCATGAAACGCGTGGTATGGTTGGTGTTTTGCGTTGGTCTCTCGGGGTGCTCGCTGCTCCAGCGTCCCTTCCGTCCCGTGCGGGCTCCACCTGAGGAAGCCGCGAAGGTCACCTTTCCATTCGCACTGTCGGAAGAGGAGAAGCAGGGGCTGATGCGAGTCCCGGGCCCCGTCGCCGCGGCGATCGAACTCGCCATGGATGACTTCCGGCCCCGCGACGTCAAGCCCCACCGAGGTGCCACGGTAGATGAAGTCTGCATGTATCAGCGAGAGTCGTTCGACGTGACGACCATTCCCGGGCCAGAGGGGATTTTGTTCGTCCGCTTCACGCTCCGCCCGGGCGCTTGCGAGCAGGAAGGCGCCATCAATGACGCGGGCGCCACCTACGCGGTGGACACCCGAGGATGGCGCATCCTGGCGGTCCAGCACTGACGGCGCCCCCGCCTACCGCTTGATGTACGTCAGCGCGGGCCGGTCATGTCATCGCGCTGGTCCGACTACCCCTGGTTGCTCATGATGAAGCGCCTGTCTCGGTGCGTGTCGAACAAGCGCAGGCTGCGGTTCTCGATGAAGAACCCGATGGACCGGCCCTTCGTCATCAACTCGTACGACATCAACGCCTGGACGTTGGTATTGGGCGTCTCCTTCGACGGGGGGAAGCGCTCATGTGCCCTCCGTGGGGGACGGGGGGATGAGACAAGCGGCCACGAACATCCGGTGGTCAACCAGCAGGTTGCTGAAAATCCAAGAAAGGAAGGAAAAATCGAGTGCTGCGCGGGGCAGGCGGCCGGGCAGGCGGGCGGCAATCAGGCCCCGGTGGACCGCTCCCGGACATGGCGGGGGGCACCCAGCTTTAGAGCACAGGAGGTGACACTCATGGCGTGGCCGACAGTCGCGTCGCCCTACGAGCGGCGCTCCCTCACCAGTGGACTGCGGGTTCGGGACGAAAGCGGGGCGATGCTGGGCTACGTGGCCCTCATTGGCCGCGAGCACCTCTATGCGCGGCGCTGGCCCTTCAGCCGGCAGTGGACGGAGTTCCCGCTGGCCCGCGTGCGGCATGTCTCCCGGGGTTCGGTGTTCCTGGAGGGGCAGATGCCGGGCCGGGTGGTGGCGGCCGACAAGGGCGCACACGCGGAGATTCCCACGCAGACCCTGCCGCTGGCCGAACTGGACGAGGCGTCCACTCCCGTCTGAGCCCTTCAACCAGGTGCGGCGCGGCGCGGGGTTTTGTGCTTCAAGGAGGCGCCATGGCCCCTATCGAAGAGCTGTCCCAGAGGGTGTCCGCCGCGTTCGCGGATCGGACGTTGTTGAAGGACGCGGCCCACGTGGCCGCCGTGCGCGAGACGCTGGCGCGGTTGGACTCGGGGGAGCTCCGCGTGGCGGAGAAGGGCGTGGACGGCTGGAAGGTGAACGCCTGGGTGAAGGAGGCCATCCTCCTGTTCTTCGCGGTGTCGGAGATGAAGGTGATGGAGGTGGGGCCCTTCGAGTTCTACGACAAGGTGCCGCTGAAGAAGGGCTTGGAGGCGGCGGGCGTGCGCGTGGTGCCCCCGGGCACGGTGCGCTACGGCGCCTTCGTGGAGAAGGGCGCGGTGGTGATGCCGGGCTATGTGAACATCGGCGCGCGCGTGGGCGCGGGCACCATGGTGGACACGTGGGCCACGGTGGGCAGCTGCGCCCAGGTGGGCAAGCACGTCCACCTGTCCGGCGGCGTAGGGCTGGGCGGGGTGCTGGAGCCGCCTTCCGCGTCGCCCGTCATCATCGAGGACGGTGCCTTCCTGGGCAGCCGCTCCATCGTCGTGGAGGGCGTGGTGGTGGAGGAGGAGGCGGTGCTGGGCGCCAACGTGGTGCTCACCGCGTCCACGCCCATCATCGATGTCACCGGCCCCGAGGAGCGTGTCTTCAAGGGCCGCGTCCCCGCGCGCAGCGTGGTGATTCCCGGCATGCGAGAGAAGCAGTTCCCGGCCGGCAAGTACATGGTGCCGTGCGCGCTCATCATCGGTCAGCGGACGAAGTCCACCGACCAGAAGACCAGCCTCAATGCGGCGCTGCGCGACTTCGCGGTGGCGGTGTAACGGCTGAAATCCAGCAGCCCGCGCGCGCCGTAGAAGGCGTGTGACGGCACGGAACGTGACGATGGCGCACCATCTGGACGACATCCTGCCCGAATGGGCACTGGGGATGCTGGAGGCCCCAGTCCGGGCGTCCGTCGAGCAGCACCTCGCGGAGTGCGCGCGGTGCCGCGAGGTGGCGGACCGGCTGGTGTCCACGCACGCGGCGCTGGCGTCGCTGGTGGTGCCGCCGCCCGCGGTGCTGGCGCGGTTGATGGACCAGATGGAGGGTCCGGGGCGGCTTGCCCGCTTCGCGGACCGGGTGGCGGCCTTCTTCGACCTGTCGCCCGAGCGGGCGCTGGCGCTGCTGGACGCCGTGAGCGACCCGGCGGCGTGGATGCCCGGACCGGTGGAGGGCTCGGAGCTGATGCCGGTGGAGACGGGCCCCGCGCGCAAAGGGACGATGGCCGCCATCCTCCGGCTCCACCCGGGGGTGCGCTACCCCCGGCACACGCACCACGGCCGCGAGTGGAACCTGGTGCTGGAGGGTGGCTTCCGCGAGGATGAAGGGCACGAGGTCTTGCCCGGTGAGGAGCTGGAGAAGACGGACGGCAGCGCGCATGGCTTCACGGCGCTGACGGAAGGGCCGGCGTGTCTGTGTGCCTCCGTCCTGGAGGGCGTGACGAGCTTCGAGGAAGCGTTCGCGGACGGCTGACGCCCGGCGCTATGGTGGAAGGCGTATGGCTTCCATCGACCTCGCCACGCGGTTGGCTCGCACCACGCTCGAGCTGTGCCGCATCCCCAGTCCCATCACCCAGGAAGGGCCCATCGCCGACCATGTGGAGCGCTGGGCGTTCCAGCACTTCCCACGGGAAGAGGTGTTCCGGGTCGGCCACACGCTGCTGCTCGGCAAGCTGGAGGATGCGCGCCCCACGGTGGCCCTCATCGGTCACCTGGACACGGTGCCCGCGCACCCCAGCGACGCGGGCCGTGAGGCGCGCATCGAGGGCGAGCGCGTCTTCGGGCTGGGCGCCTCGGACATGAAGGGCGGGTTGGCGGTGATGATGGCGCTCGCGGAGGATTTGCGCCGCGACACGCTGCCCGTGAATCTGGCCTTCCTCTTCTACGAGCGTGAAGAGGGCGCCTACGCCGAAAGCGGCCTCATCCCGCTGTACGAGAAGCGGCCGGACCTGGCGAAGGTGCGGTTCGGCATCGCCATGGAGCCCACCGACAGCGTGGTGCAGGTGGGCTGCGTCGGCTCCATGCAGGTCACCGTGCGCTTCACCGGGCGCAGCGCGCACTCCGCTCGGCCCTGGCAGGGGGAGAACGCCATCCACAAGGCGGGGCCGTTCCTCGCGGAGTTGCTCGGGCGTCAGCGCGTGGAGGTCAACGTCGCCGGCTTCCCGTTCTACGAGGTCATCAACGCCACGCTCGCCAAGGGGGCCGCGCGCGCAACGTCATCCCCGAGGCCTTCGAGCTGAACCTCAACTACCGCTTCGCGCCGGGCAAGAGCATCGAACAGGCGAAGGCGGACGTGCACGCGCTCGTCGCCGGGCGCGCCGAGGTGGAGTTCACCGATGCGTCGCCCAGCGGCCCGGTGGTGGCGGGCAACCCGCTGTTCCAGAAGTTGATGGCCCTCACCGGCCTGCCCGCGGCCTCCAAGCAGGCCTGGACGGACGTGGCGCGCTTCGGCGAGTGGGGCGTGGATGCCATCAACTTCGGGCCCGGTGAGACGGCCCAGGCGCATCAGGCCAACGAGAGCGCGCCCATTCCGCCGCTCGCGGACGCGTACGAGAAGCTCGCGGCCTTCCTCAAGGGCGCGAGCTGACGAGGACTCGTCGCGGGACATGCCCTCCGGGGCATGACGCCCGCGCGCGGTGCACGTCATTCGTCCGCTGTCGTTCATCTGCGTGCCTTCACCGCACACGCCCTGGCGTGCATGGGCGTACCCTGGCCATGCATCGCCTGCAGTCTTCCCCAACCGGAGCCGACTGAATGACGAACGAGTCCGTCAACCCGCAGCTGACCGACGATGTCTCTCCCTCCCCGGCGGAGGCGGGCATTGCGCCCACGCCGCGGCGCCGCACCGCCACGAAGCGCAAGAGCGCTTCACGGACGGGCAGCACGCGGAAGTCCGCGCGCAAGGCCACCACCAAGCGGGGGACTCCGCGCGCGAAGAAGACGGCGGCACGCGGGAAGACGGCCACCCGCAAGTCCGCTACGCGCAAGTCCGCCACGCGTGCCACCGGCCGCGGCGCGCGCAAGGCCACCACGCGGAAGACGGGGACGGCGGGACGGACCGCCCGCAAGACGGGGACGCGCGGCACCGCGACGAAGCGGACCACCACGCGTGGCGGCGCCCGGAAGTCGCAGGCCCGGCGCACGACGCGCCGCTGAGGCGTTCCGCGGACAATCACTTCAGGGCCATGGGGGCTGGACTCCCATGGCCCTTGGTGTTTTCAGGCGCCGCTCAGCGCTTCAGTCGCAGCAGGAAGACATCGCCGCGCGCGGGGCTCTGGCGTCCGGTGCCGAAGTCAGTCTCGCGGTCCGTGTGGCCGAAGAGGAAGACATCCCCGTCGGGCAGCACGCCCATGGAGGAGATGGCTTCCATGCCATACAGCTCGCCTCTCGGCTGGGGCGGGTCCGACAGGAACATCGTCGTGAGAAGCGACGTGCCCGCCGCGTCGTAGCGCAGGGCCACGGGCTGCGCCGAGCCCATGCCGTCCTTGCCCGCAACGCCGTTCTCGATGCGGTTGAAGGTGAAGCCCGCCACCATCAGCTCTCCGGAGGGCGCCAGCGCGACCGCGTCCACCTGGAGCCCGTCCCCCAGACCCTTGGCCCAGGTCTCCTGTCCTTCCGCCTTGGCGGAGACGACGAAGGGGGTGTCCCGGAATGCATGCCCCGGCACCTGCATGTCACCCCAGCGCACGGTGCCCAGGAATGGGCCCGCGGCCACCACGGTGCCCTCGCCGTCAATCGCCACGTCGCGCATGGTGCCGCGTGCCTGGCTCATGGCCTTGGTCCACGTCAGCGAGCCCTGCTGGTAGAGCGCGACGAAGGGACTGCCGCTTTCGGCGGCGCTCACCTGCTGACTGCCGAAGCGCACCGCGCCCTCGTACTGGCCGCCCACCGCCATGCGCCCGGCGCCATCCACCGCCAGCGTCGTGAGCGCCACGCGCCCGCCCCCTGGGGCTGGCCCACGGACACGGCGGATTCGGCCAGCCCGCCGTGGGCGTATGTCACCACCACCGCGCCAGCGCCGGTGACGCCGTTGCCGAAGTCCGTGCTGCCCGGCGCGTTGAAGGCCACCAGCGTCCGTCCCTGGGTGTCCACCGCCGGTCCGCCACCGCGAGGCCGGTGCCCGCGGGCGTGTTCGTCCACAGGACGTTGCCGTCCGCGTCCATCCGGACCACGAAGGTGCCATCCCCCAGCTTGTGACTGAGGAGGTCCAGGACGCCCTCCGTGGTGCCGGCGATGACGATGCCGCCCGCCGGGTCCGCGGCGATGCGGCCCCGGACGAACGCGCGCACCTCCAGCGGCACCTCCGGGGCCCTCACGTCGAAGGACTTCTGCCAGCGAGGCTCGCCCGTGGGCGCGCGCCGCGTCAGCACCAGCTTCGCCCGGTTATCCGTGGGCTGGAGGCTGTCCAGGTCATCAATGTCATGCAGCGACAACGTGAGGAGGTCGCCGCTGGCATCCACCGCCGCGCCCAGCGCCAGGTCGTCCTGGGGGTGCCCTCGCGCTGCATCCACAGCGTGCTGCCCGGCCCCGGTGGTGGCAGTGGCGGACGCGCGGGTGGCGGTGGCACGCCGGGTGGCCTCTCTTCAGGAGGTGTCTCCGAACCAGGTGCTTCTTCGGGAGGCGCGACGCAGTCCCCGGGGGGCCTCCGTACAGCGCTTCTCGCCGGGAAGCTCGCTCGTGTCTTTCCCACCACAGCCCAGCCACAACCCCGCCCCACCCAGAACCGCCGCACTCACGACGGTCCGGACCCATCGCCACGCTGGATGCATGCAGTCCCCCCGCTTCGCCCAGGGGAGGGTCGGCATGCGTGTCTGTGTCAGCAACACCCACTGGGGCGTTTGCCTGCCTGGCCGCCCGGATGCGCGAGGCGGCCCCGCTGACCGTGGGAAATGCCGCCCCAACGGTGGCACTCCCGTTGCCCCATCAGGGGCCTGGCATGCCATGGCCGTGGCGCCCGAGGTGCCTCAGCGCCAGAAGCCCACGGACAGGCCCACGTTGGTGTAGCGGCGCGCCAGGTCGAAGGAGGCCGTCACGGACCAGTCCTCCCAGTAGCGGAAGACGAACACCTCGAAGCCGCCGGTGACGTGGGGGCGCGCGGGCCGCTTGTCGAACGGGGACGGCTCCGCGTACGCGCCGGCCCGCAGCCGAATCATGCCCGGCACCGTGTCATGCTCCACGCCGATGCGCGGCGCGAAGGAGGTGCCCTTGCCCACCATGGCCTCGTCCGCCGTGGACGCGAAGGTGCGCGCGGGCACCGCGTTGTCCACGCTGGAGATGAGGTCCACCTGGGCGCTGATGAGCCAGCGGCCAGCGGGCGCGTCCAGGGGCTCGGCTTCCGGCACCGGCAGCGCGTCTCCCTCCACGAGGAGCTGCCGCCGTGCCGCGGGGGACAGCCGGTTGTAGCGCTCCGCGCCTTCGCCCAGCCGCCAGCTGGCGCCACCGACAGCACGGCGGGGGACACCACCGCGCCGAAGAGGGTCCGCCCCGCCAGCTCCGGGAGCTGGTTCGGCTCGCGCCGCCAGTCTCCCACCACCTCCGGCCGCACCGTCACGCCCATGCGCCAGGGGCGCCCATGTGGCCGGTACAGGATGTCCACCGCCACGCCCGTGTCGCCGTAGCGCAGGTCCGTGCCTCCGGAGTCCAGCCGGAAGGAGGCCTGCGCCGCGTAGATGCCCAGCGCGAGGATGAAGTCGTCCTGGCCAAAGGACATGGCCCCCGCCAGCACCGACTGCGTGAGCGACACGCGGATGCGCTCACCGGGCCCCGCGCACGCGGCCGTGGCGCAGTAGGACACCACGCTGTTGCGCATCGCGAAGCCGATGCCGAAGCGCTTGTACTGGAGCAGCAGGCCGCCCAGCAGCTGCCGGCTGTCGTGGGACTCGTCGGGCTGCCCGTCGTTGTCCACGTCCGCTTGCGCGAGCCGGTGAAGGGCAGGTCCAACCAGGACAGGGTGACGCCCAAATCCCAGTCCTTCTCCAAGGCCGGACCCCGGTGCGCCAGCGAGGCCAGGTTGCTGGGCAGCCCCGCGGCGCCCTCGGCGATGCCCACGTACGCGCCGCCCATTGCCACCATGCGCGCGGAGCCCAGCAGCGCGCCGGGGTTGAGGTACAGCCGCTCCGGGCGCGGCTCCGGCGGCGGGGGCGTCTCCTGCGCCCATGCCGCGGATGTGGCGCCCAGCACCAGCGCGCACCCGAACGCTTTCACCCCCGCCACCGCGTCCTGCCGGACGCGCCACCGACCTGGAGGGACTCACCGAGCGCGCGTGGCCTCCGTGAAGAGACGGTCCGCCTCGGCGGCCAGTGCGGTGTCGCGGGCGGTGAGGCCCCCGGCGTCGTGGGTGACGAGCGCCAGCGTCACCTTGCGCCAGCGGATGTCGATGTCCGGGTGGTGGTCCGCCTTCTCCGCCGCCTGCGCCACCTGCTCCACGAAGGCGATGCCGGCGAGGAAGGTGGGGGCCTCGAAGGTGCGGCGAATCATCCCGCCCTCGTGCTTCCACTCGGTGTGCTGCGAGAGGAAGGACTGGAGCGCCTCGGGTGCGAGCAGCGTGGGTTTGGAAGCCATGGCCGCCTTTCTACCCGCTCCCGGGCTTGAGGGAAGACACCCGCCGTCCATCGTCATGGGGTGGACGGCCGCGCATACACTTTCACGCCGTACAGAATGTTCCAGTGCTCCAGGTGGAAGTATCGCCCACCGACGAAGGGAGGCTGGCGCCCGTCAGGGGACGGCAGCAGCTCCAGGGCGACGGTGCCCGTCTCCGCGCGCCAGCGGGGCACGGCGGAGGGCCTCGAGTAACCGACGGCCGGCGACACCACGGGGACTCCGAAGCCCGTCGTCCGCAGACGCTCGGCGCCCTGCAACTGGAAGGAGGAGGTCATCTCCAGGACGCCGTCCAGGCGCAGGCGGCCGCTCGCCGCCGAGTACCGGAGCAGCTCCAGGTTCTGCGTGCCGGAGGCGGCGCGCGCCCACAACACCCCCTCCTCGTGGCCCACGGGCAGTCCGGGGACACTGTGGCAGGGCTCGTCGGGGACGGGCTGCGGCGCGCCCGCGGCGTCGAGCTGGTAGGGGCAGGCCTCGATGGCCATGGTGGCGGGCGCTGGCGCCTCGGCGATGCGGACCACCAGAAGCCGCTCGCCCGCGCGCATCAGCAGCGAGGGGAGGTCATCGCTGAACGTGGCCAGCCGCGAGGGGGAACGGGGGTGGGGCCCATGGCGCGCAGCCCCTCCTCCTCCGAGAAGGCGTAGCGGTGCAGATGCGTTTCATCCAGCAGCAGCAACTCAGTCGCGGTGGCGAGCCGCGCATGGGGCGGCGCATCGGCGGGCGCGCCCGTGGCGGGGAAGGGCGCATCGGCGGAGGTCGCGAGGGGCCCGTTTCCCGTGTCGACATAGCGGCGCACCCGGGCGGCCTCCGTCACCCACACCACGTCGCCGGCCACGACGGCGGGGGCGAAGTAGTCACCCAGGGGCTGGGGCTCCTGGTCCGGCGTGCGCAGCGCCTGGCTGCCGCACAGCCACGTTCCCGACGACGTCCGGTCCACGCTGAGGCACTCCACCACGGTGGACAAATCCGCCAGGGGTGCCTGGGCGCTGTGGTCCTCCACCACGTAGAGGGAGGACTGGCGCACGCTGCCCACCGGAGAGAAGGAGACGACGAGGTGGTGGCGCCCCGTCTGCTCCGGCGTGAACCGCACGATGGCGGACGTCCCATGCACATCCAGCTCCGCGGTGGCGGGGACCACGCGGTTCTGCGGGTCCCTCACCTCCACGGAGACGGACTGCGCCCGGTCTTCCTGTGAGGAGCCACACCTGCTGAAGACGCCGTGGACGGTGAGCGCCTGCGGCTGGCCCACGCCGACCATCGCGCCGTCGAAGAGAGGGGAGGGCGCGTGCTCCTCGCAAGGGCCCATGGGGCACCCCACCCCCGTGCCCACCGCCAGCAGCGCCGTCAGCAACCGAAGGACCTGGGGGGCCTGTCTCACGCGCGCTCCACGGCCCGCTTCCACTTCGCCGGTGCCGCTCGCGGGCATCCGACTTCATCTTCGGCTTGAACGTCTTCTCCGCCTTCCATGCGCGGCGGATGGCCTCGGGGCTGTCCCAGATGCCCGCGCCCAGGCCGCCGAGGAAGGCCGCGCCCAGGCTCGTCGTCTCCAGGTTGCGCGGGCGAACCAGCGGCACGCCCAGCACGTCCGCCTGGAACTGCATGAGGAGGTTGTTGGCCGCCGCGCCGCCGTCCGCCTTGAACACGGGGATGTCCCGCCCGCTGTCGCGGCGCATGGCCTCCGCCGGTCATGAATCTGCAGCGCGATGCCCTCCAGCACCGCGCGCGCCATGTGGGCCACGGTGGTGGAGCGGTCGATGCCGGCGAAGAGGCCGCGCGCCTCGGGCCGCCAGTGTGGCGCGCCCAGTCCGGCCAGCGCGGGCACGAAGACGACGTCCCCGGAGTCTTTCACGCTGGCGGCCAGCGCCTCGATGTCCGGCGCGCGCTTGATGACCTTGAGCCCGTCGCGCATCCACTGCACCGCCGCGCCGGCGATGAAGCTGCTGCCCTCCAGCGCGTACGTGGTGGTGCCGGCGCCGCCCAGCCGCCACGCCACGGTGGTGAGCAGGCCCGCTGACGAGCGCACCGGCTCCGAGCCGGTGTTCATCAGCAGGAAGGCGCCGGTGCCATAGGTGCACTTGGATTCGCCGGGCTCGAAGCACGCCTGGCCGAAGAGCGCGGCCTGCTGGTCTCCCGCCATGCCCGCCACGGGGATGCCGTCCGGCAGGCTGCGCATGCCACGCGTGGTGCCGTACACCTCCGCGGAGCCGCGAATCTGCGGCAGGCACGCGGCCGGGACGGACAGCATGGCGCGCATCTCGTCGCTCCACTGGAGCGTCGTCAAATCCATGAGCAGCGTGCGGCTGGCGTTCGACACGTCGGTGACGTGCGCCGCGCCGCCGGTGAGCTTGTAGACGAGCCAGGTGTCGATGGTGCCGAAGCACACGTCGCCCTTCTCCGCCTTCGCGCGCGCGCCCTTCAGGTGGTCGAACATCCACGTGAGCTTGGTGCCGGAGAAGTACGGGTCCACCACCAGCCCCGTCACCTCGCGCACGCGCGGCTCCACGCCCTGCTCCTTGAGCCGGCGGCACTGCTCGGCGGTGCGGCGGTCCTGCCAGACGATGGCGTGGGACAGCGGCTGTCCGCTGCCGCGCATCCACAGGCCCGTTGTCTCGCGCTGGTTGGTGATGCCGATGGCGGCGATGTCCTTGCCGCGAAGGCCCGCGTCCTTCAGTGCCCGGGCGATACACCATTCACTGCTGGCCCAGATTTCATCCAGGTCGTGCTCCACCCAGGACGGCTTGGGGAAGTGCTGGGTGAACTCCTTGTAGGAGCGGCCGACCACCTGCAGCTTCGTGTCGAGGATGGAGACGTGCGTTCCAGTGGTGCCCTGGTCCAGGGCCAGGACGTACTTCGCCTTCGGCATGGGGTGTGCCCTCCCTATGGTGGATGCCAGCGGGGAGGGACCCTACTCCAGTCGAGGGGCCGGGCAGGCGAGCTTCCTGCCCGGCGGCGCGGCTAGTAACCGTAGGGGCGCCGGTTTCCGAGCACCTTCCGGAGACCGAACGCGGCCAGCCCACCCAGGGCGATGCGGCCCAGCGAGCTGCCGAACACGCCGCTCGAGGCCGCCCGGCCGCGGCCGTAACCGCCGTGGCCCCTGCGTCCATACCTGCTCCGGCCACGGTTCCATCCACCGAAGCCCGAGCTGCGACGATTCCCCAAGATGTTGTCCAGTAGCGACATGGTGGCTCCTCTGTTCGTCGATGCGTTGAGCGCTCCCGCCGGGGCGAAGATGCCCCGCGGGCGCGGAGTGCCCTCAAGTTGACGCTTCCCTCCGCCGGGGGCAGCCCTGGCCGAAGGAAGTGCCTCCCGGGCCCCCTGGCAGGCACGGGAGGCAGCCAGCCGGTCTGCCTACTTCCCGCTGTAGACGCCGATGGCCCCAGGGCGGACGATGGCGCCCGTCGCGTCCCGCTGGGCGCTGAAGGCCACCAGCACCTTGCGCGCGTCACCGCTGCCCACCATCTGGATGTCCCAGACGGGCAGGGCGGACAGCCCTCCGAGCGCCGGGTTGTGGCTGACGAAGGCCCCCTCGCCGTGCATGCGCCTCAGGCCCTTGCCCCAGCGGTGGCCAATCCAGAGGCTGCCGTCGCGCGTGTCCAGCTCCAGCGAGGAAATGTTGCGGTCGCCGTCGCCCTCCAGCAGGTAGCCCGTCACCAGTCCGGCGTCGCTCAGCTTCGCCAGGCCCCACGCGAAGCTGGACACCCAGACGGTGCCGTCCGGCATCAGCACCAGGTCGCTCACCAGGTCGTCCTTGCGCTGCGCATGGGTGGGGAACTGGGGTTCGGCCACGGCGTCCGGCCACAGGTCGATGCGGTTGGCGACGTGCTTCTTCTCCTCGCTCTGCTTGCGCGCCATCTCGAAGTTCCATGGCGCGCCGGTGCCTTCGTGGCCCACGGCGTTGGTCATGATCTTGAACCGCGTGGTCCGGATGTGCGTGCCCAGCCAGACGTCGCCGTCGGGCCGCACCGCCACGCCCCAGACGTCTCCGGCGAGCCGGCTGTCCTCGCTGGTGCCGTCGCCCATCGCGATGGCGGGATGGACGTGCTCCATGACGCCGAACTTGCAGCGCTGGCGCTTCTCGCCCCCCGTGTAGACCCACGCGTTGGCGGCGACGACCTCGGCGTTGGCGCACGCCTCGCCGCCCTGATAGTCGGGCTCACCCCACGCCAGGCCGTGGTTGGACGCGAACCACAGGCTGTTGCGTGCCTTGTCCCAGATGATGCGGTTCACCGAGCAGAGCTTCTCGCGGTGGCCGTAACCGGGCACGGAGTGCGCGGGCGAGTGGATGTCGTAGTGCACCACGCGGAGCGTTCCGTCCGGCTGGAGCTCCACGCGGTCCGCGTCACCGCTCTTGTAGATGGCGGGGTCCTCGAACACGCCGGGGGCCTTGTAGAACTCGCTCTCGCAGTTGGGCCGGCCTTCGTAGCCGACGAAGACGGTGCCCGCGGGGCCCCCCGTCACCGAGAGGACCTTGAGGTAGCGCGCTTCGGGCGCTGGGTCCTTGCCCTTCCACGGCGCCCAGGGCTTCAGGCCGTCCGCCAGGGTGTAGCAACGCAGGGCGGTGGCGCCCGGACGCAGGAGGCACAGGCCGTCCTCGCCGCCCGCGACCCAGATGTTGCCTCCCTCGTCCTGGGTGACACCCAGGACCTCGCGAGGCCGCCCTCGGCGGTACCCCAGAAGCGCCAGCTCGCGCTGTCAGGGGGAATGGGTTCGCCGCCCACGGGACCGTTCGTGCCCGCGTCGGGCTCCACCGGGGTGGGTCCACGGGCGTCCCCGAGTCCGGACCCTCTTCGGGCGGCGGCTCCTCGCCTTCGCCCGGTGGTGGCTCTCCGGGCGGCTCGGTGGGGGTGGTTCGTTCCCTTCGCCAATCCCATCGTCTGTGGACGGCGGCGACTGGAGCTGCTCGCTGCCATGACAGCTCAGCAGCAACGTCAGCCCGAGCACGCCCGCCCACCATCTGCCCTGTCCAAGTCCGCTCATACCTGGGTCCGCCTCCGGCGTCTGTCTTTGGACGCGTCACTTCGCGTCCTGACTCCAGAGGCAAGCAGGGTGCCAGGGGGGAATGTCAGGCAGTGGGGTGGGGCAGGGGAAGGCCGAGGAAGCGGCAGGGCTCCGCGCTGCTCTCACGAGGAACCCGGACGCCTCACCCTCGGGGACGTGCCGTGTGTCCGTTGGCCGCGGAGGACAGGACGCGAGGCCTGCGCACGAGCGGGAGCGCGTCGGGGTCCACGTGGTGCGCCACGCAGCCGGGCCGGAGCCGCTCGAGCTTCCGGGCCTCCTGGAGCCCCAGGCCCGGGTTGCCGTCGAACCAGACCTCCCGCAGGTTCTTGAAGGCGGCCAGGATTTCGACGCCCTCCGCGCCCACGCGGGTCTGCACCAGCCGGAGTCTTGGGACGGCGCCGATGTCCGTCTGCTCTCGCAGCGTGTGCAGCATCGCCGTGTCGACCGCGCCGCCGAGCATCTGGAACTCCTCCGTCGGCGTCAGCGCGCTCAAAATCTCCATGTCCAGGAAGCTCGCGTCCCGCAGCACCAGCTCCCGCAGGTGGCCGTCGTCCCGCGTGTTGAGGCCGTAGACGAGCTCACCCTTCAAGCCCCGGCGCTGGATGCGTCCGTCGGGGAACCAGGACGTGTACTCCCCGCCGTCCACGTGCATCTTGGGTTGTCCCGACACGTACCAGCGCCGCTCGGATACCTCGGTGGCGAAGCCGCCCGCGTATTCCACCTCGGAGGTACAGTAGCCGTTGCGCGTGAAGGCATAGGCGACGCCCGTGAAGGGCCGGCCCTGGAAGAGGCGAGGGCCGTAGTCCTCGGGCATCTCCAGCAGCGCGCTGTTCACGCGCAGCCCGCCTTCGGGCAGCGGGAGCCAGTCGGGGGAGGGGCCGGTGATGACACCTTCCGCCGCCGCCATCAGCGAATCCAGCGTGCCGTCGTGCCTCAAGGAATACGCCAGGCCCGAGAAGAGCGCCTTGCCGTGTCGCAATCTTCCGTCCACGCCCCGAATCAGAAAGCTCGCTCGCATCCGTTGCATGGTCCGCTCCCGTTCTCACCGGGCACGCGCCGGTGAAGGCCCTGGCACCTGCTTCGTGCCACTGGAGCGGAGGCCCGGGCAATCCAGGCAGGCGGCAAAGCGTTTGCCCTGGCCGTTCGGCGATTCCGGCTGTCTGGAGTTGGCGAACGGGATGCCCCCGGGTTGGAGGCGAGGATGCGCTACCGGATGTTCCGCGGGGTTTGCGCCTCCGGCGTGCCTCGCGCCTGGGACTCCCTGCGCTGAGGCCCCTGCGTGTCCGCGTAGCCCGTCAGCTCCACATACCCGCGCCCCGTGAGGGGCTGGCCCGCGCGCGTCCCCTCCAGGCCTACCGTGCCTTCCCAGTACAGCACGCTGACGGGGAGCTCCTGGTCCGCCAGGCGCGGTGTCACGGTGAGGTCCAGGCCCAGCGAATCCACCTGCATGCGCCAGCGTGACGGGTACTCGCCGCCACTGCGCGGGCTCTTCCAGGTGTCCAGCACCGTGAGCTTCATGTCGTCGCGGCCGACGCGCACCGCTTCACCCGTGCCTTCGGGAGGCACCCACAGGCCGGTGCTGAACGCGTCCGGCGAGCCGTCCCGGTGACGGAGCTGGTAGTACATCAGCTCGCTGCCATCGGAGAGCTGGAGCGAGAACCAATCCCAGCCCACCTGGTTCGCGCCGAGCGCGCTGGTGCTCCACTCGCGGTCCATCCAGCTGTGGCCCTTCACCGCGTACGTGCGCCCGTCCACCCGCACCGTGCCGCGCGAGGGCATGCGCGTCATGGAGTAGTAGTAGGACGCGTTGCCGCGCTCCGCGCTCTTCTGGCTCAGGCCCCGGTCGCCCTGGAGCACGGGTGCCTTGCCCGGCTCCAGGAGCAGCTCCAGTGTCACCGCGTCGGTCCGCGCGCGCAGCCGCATGGGCGGTGGACGGGCCCGCGCTGGCCGCCTCCCAGTCCTCCAGCCACACCTTGAACGGTTGCGCGGTGGCGCCGGACAGTCCCAGCGCCACGCGGCTGAAGCGCTCCGAGGCGTGGAATCCGCCACGGGCCACGTCCGTCACCGCGAAGTGCCCCATGTAGACCGGCTCGCGCCCCAGGCGGAGTCACGCGGCGCGGCCTCGGGGGCCAGCGCGTTGCGGAACAGGGTGAACTGGTAGCCGAAGGCGCGCCCGTCCTCCGTCTCCAGGTTGCCCGTCCAGTACCACCACTCCGTGCGGTACTCCGGATGCGGGCCGTGGTCCTCGGGGAAGTGGAAGTCCCGAGGCTCCTCCGCGCGCGCGTAGCCCTCCGTGCTGCCGCTCATGGCGCTGGCCACGGTCAGCGTGCCGCCCTGTCGCAGCGCGGGCAGTGGTGGCTCGCGGGTGATGGCCACCACGGCCGCCGCCAGCCCCACCAGCACCACCGCCGTTCCCACGACGAGTCCCCGGCCGTTGCTCATGTGTCACTCCTCCCGCAGCGCCAGCGCGGGATGGGCGCGCGCCATCTTCCAGGCGGGGTAGAGGCCCGCCAGCGCCGCCGCCACCAGCGCCAGCACCACAGCCTGCACCAGCGTCTGGGGCGTGAGGGCCAGTTGCAGCGTCCAGCCGAAGGAACGCTGGTTGATGACGTGCACCAGCACGTAGGCCAGCCCCACGCCCAACGGCACGGAGAACAGCCCCGCCAGCAGTCCCAGCAGTCCTGTCTGCAGTGACACCAATCCCCAGAGTTGCTCCGGCGTCAGGCCGGTGGCGCGCAGCACGGCGAACTCGCGTGCCCGCTCCAGTTGCAGCGCCATCAGCGCGCTCAGCACGCCCACGAAGGCCACGCCAATGGCGAGCAGCCGCAGCACCTGCGTAATCGTGAAGGTGCGGTCGAAGACGTCCAGGGACGCCTGCCGCAGCGAGCGGTTGGCGCGCACCAGCAGCGCCTGGGCGTCTCCAGCGCGCTCGCGCACCGAGGTCACCAGCGCATCCACGTCCTGGCCGGGCGCCGCGTACAGCGCCACGCCGCTGATGCCCCGGTCGTCGAACCAGTGCTCGTAGGTGGTGCGTGGCATCAGCAGCGTGCCCACGTCGGAGCCGTAGTCGAAGTACACGCCCACCACGCGGAAGTCGCGGGGGCCCTTGTCCGTGGCCAGTCGCACGGTGTCCCCCAGTTCCACGCCCCGGTGGAAGCCGAAGGGCTCCGAGACGAGAATCGTGTCGGGCGAGGACTCCAGCTCACGCCACGCCGTCTCCGCGTCGCCCTGCTTGAAGGTGTAGGGGCGCACCGGCGTGCGCGAGAAGTCGACGGCCATCAGGTCCGTGGGCACGCCGTCCACGCGCACGTTCGCCACGCGAAGGGTGCTGCTGCCCGCGACGCCCGGCGTGCCGCGCAGCGTCTCCGCCAGACCGGGGAGCAGCGTCGCGCCTCCGCGCCGCGCCACGAGCGAGGGCGGCGAGATGAACACGTCCGCCTGGAGCGAGGTGTCCAGCCACGACACCACCGTGCCCCGGAAGCTGGACACCATGAGGCCCACGCCCACTGTGGTGGCCACCGCCACCATCAGCGCCGCCAGCGCCACGGAGGTGCGGCTGAGGCTGGTGTGAACACCCCGCGCGGCCATGCGCCCCAGCAGACCAAAGGCCATGCCCAGCGGCCGTGCCGCCAGCGAGGACACCGTCTGCGTGGCCCAGGGCACCAGCAGCGCCGCGCCCAGCAGCACCGAGAAGAGGCCGCCATACGCGGGAAGCAGCGCCTGGGTGGGCCACCGCAGCAGCACGGTGCCCGCGGCCAGCACCCCGAGGCCCAGCAGCGCCAGCCGGGGCGCCCGTCCGCGCGACACGTCCTCCAGCGTGGACCTGCGCATCGTCGTCACCGGCGGCGAACGCGCGGCCTCCCACGCGGGCACCAGCGCGGCCAGCAGCGTGGCGCCCAGTCCCAGCGCCAGCCCCTTGAACAGGGTGAAGGGCTCCAGCGCCAGCCGCCGCACGCTCACCACGAAATACAAATCATTGAGCGTCTGGGTGACGAGCTCCACCAGCCCTCGCGCCAGCAACACGCCCAACAGCAAGCCCGCCACGGTCCCCACCGCGCCCAGCACGGCCGCTTCGCCCAGCACCAGCGCGAAGAGCTCGCGCCGGGTGATGCCCACCGCGCGCAGGCGGCCCAGCAGCCCGCGCCGCTGCACGACGGAGAACGTCATGGTGTTGTAGATGAGGAACATCCCCACCACGAGCGCCAGCAGCGACAGCGCGGTGAGGTTGGTGCGGAAGGCCCGCGTCATCTGCTCCACCGTGCCCGCTCGCGCGGCGGCGCGCACCAGCTCCAGGCCTTGCGGCAGCGTGGCCGCCACTTCGCGCTCCTGCGCGTCGCCGCCGGTCAGCCGCAGGTCCACGCGCGTCAGCCGGCCGGTGTGCCCCAGCAGCTCCTGCGCGGTGGACACGTCGGTGAGCACCAGGGCCTCCAGGGCCCGCGCGGTGTCCTCGTCCGCGGGCTCCAGCAGCCCCACCACGCGCAGCGGCTTCTCCAGTCCCTCCAGACGCACCGGCAGCGTGTCGCCGGTGGACAGGCCCAGGGCGCGCGCGGCGCGGGCGCTCAGCATCACCGCGCCCGGCTCGGTGAGCAGCGCGCTCACGTTCCCCACGGCCTCGCCCCGGGCGTAGTCGCGGAAAGGCCCTTCCGCGAAGGGGTCCACGCCCAGCACGGTGAGCGTGCGCTTGTCGCCCACCGCCGCCTGGACGTAGCCCTCCACCACGGGCGCGGCCACGGGGGCGCCGGGGCGCACGCGCAGCGCCTGGTACACCGCCTCCGGCACGCCCGTGGAGCCGCCCAGGAGCTGGTGCGTGGCGCGTCCGGCCACCGCGTCGGTGGAGCGCTCGAAGGCGCGCAGGGCGCTGCCGCTGGCCAGGTCGATGGACACCACCACCGCCACGCCCAGCGCGATGCCCAGCAGCGACAGGGCCGTCAGCCACGGGTGGCGGCCCAGGTGGCGCAGGCTGGAGCGGACCAGCAGCCCCTTCACAGCGCCTCCTTCATCGCGCGGATGGGCGTGTGCTCCACCTCCACCAGCCGGCCGCCCTCCATCGTCAGGACGCGGTGAGCGCGGGCCACCAGGCCGGGCTCGTGGGTGACGACGAGCGCGCAGGTGTTGCCCTTCCGGGTCAGCGCCTCCAGCAGGTCCAACACCTGCCGTCCCGTGGCCTCGTCGAGGTTGCCGGTGGGCTCGTCCGCCAGCAGCAGCGGGGGTTCATGGGCCAGCGCGCGGGCCACCGCGACGCGCTGCTGCTCGCCGCCGGACAGCCGGTCTGGGAAGCTGCTGGCGCGGGTGCCGAGCCCCACCTGCTCAAGCAACGCCCGCGCCCGCGCACTGGCCTCCGCGCCGCCCTGGCCGTTGAGCTCCAGCGGCAGCCGCACGTTCTCCTCCACCGTCAGCGTGGGGAGCAGGTTGAAGGCCTGGAAGATGAAGCCGATGCGCTCGCGCCGCAGCAGCGTGCGCTCGCGCTCATTCATCCGTCCCAGGTCGCGGCCATCCACGCGGACCTCGCCCTGACTGGCCAGGTCGATGCCGCTGATGAGGTTGAGCAGCGTGGACTTGCCCGAGCCGCTGCGCCCCAGCAGCACCACGAACTCGCCTCGACGCAAGGAGAGCCGCACGCCGGAGAGCACCTCGCGCGTGGTGTCGCCTTCGGCATAGGCCTTCGTGACGTCGCGCAGTTCGACCAGGGGAGGGGAGTCGGGCGGGGACATGGGGGCTTCTCCATACACGGATGCCCTGTCCGTCGCTCGACCTTCAGCGCATGCCCGCACCCCGTTCAGGCGCCAGCGGCGGGCGACGCGGACACCCACCACGGGGCGCTCCGCTGCTGCGCCAGGAAGTCTCCGACCTCCGCCGCCAGCAAGGGCCCCGCCGTGTCCCGAGGGATGACGTGATACCCCTGCCGCAGCGACAGGACGCGCACCGACGGCGCCGCGGTGAGGCGCCGTGCGAGCCACCGCCCGCCCTCCGGGTCCACGACGTGGTCCTGCTCCGCCACCGCCACCAGGGTGGGGCAGCGCACGCGGGCCGCGTCCCGGATGGCCAGCGCCTGCAACGTGCACAAGTCACGCAGCCGGGCCACGGGAAAGGCGGGCAGCACGGGCGCTTCCGCCAGCGCCTCCGGGTCCGAGATGTCGGTGCCCGTCTTCGCCACCCACGGACGCGTCCACTCCAGGACAGGCGTGCGCGCCAGTTGCCGGACCAGGAACATGCGCGGCCCCCGGAAGCGCACGGCGGGCGCCATCAGCGTCAGCGCGCGTATCTCTTCTGGATGCCGCGCGGCCAGCTCGAGCGCCAGCAGCGCGCCCATGGACAGGCCCGCCACGAACACACTCCGGTGGCCCCGGAGCGCGTGCAGGGCGCGCTCCGCCGCCGCCAACCAGTCACGCCAGGTGACGTTGAGCAGGGCCTGCGGGGTGGTGCCATGGCCGGGCAGGCGCGGCGCCACCACGCGCAGACCACGGACCGCCAGGGCTTCGCCCAGGGGCGTACGTCCCAGGGGCTCCCCGTGAAGCCATGCAGGAGCAGGCACACCTCCTGGCCGCGGCCCAGCTCGAAGGGCGCCGTCTTTCTCGGGTCCATGGGGGCGGCTTCTGGGAGCGGGCTCACGCCGTGACACTGGCCACGCGCGAGCGCAGGCGCTATGCCCCCTGCCTCATGGCGGACACTCCGAAGCCCCCGGACATGCAGTTGCAGATTCAGATGGACGAAGACGTGGCCAATGGTCAGTACGTCAACATGGCCCTGGTGAACCACTCCGACACCGAGTTCACCCTGGACTTCATCTACGTCCAGCCCCAGCAGCCCAAGGCCCGGGTGCGTTCGCGCATCATCACCAACCCCAAGCACATGAAGCGCCTGGTGGCGGCGATGCAGGACAACATCCAGCGCTACGAGGCGAAGTTCGGCCCCATCGCGATTCCAGAGGAAGACGGCGGCATGCACTGAGCGCCGTTTTCGCCGGGGGAACCCACACGTCGCGTGTTTCCTCGGGCGCTTCGCTGGCCTTCGGGCCCGGTGGCGCGCAGACTCGGGGCCATGGTGCTGAGACTCCTGGTCCCCTTGCTCGTATCGCTCTACGCCTCTTCCGCCGCGGCCCAGTGCCTGGGGGATGGCGTGCAGCTCTTCCCCACACCGGGCTCCATCATCCCCACCAACTCCCGCTTCCTGTTGGAAGGCGTCGGGACGGCGCGCCCCCAGGTGGCCGCGCTGGTGGGGAAGAAGCTGCGGCTGGTGTCGGACAGCCACGTCGTCGAGGTGGCGGTGCAGCGCGGCTGGGAGAGCAGCCTGGGCCGCGTCACCGTCATCCTCAAGCCCGCCGGGGCCATGGAGGCGGACAAGCGCTACACGCTGCGCGTGGACGAGGCGCTGCCCAACGTAGCGCTCCTCAACGGCCGGGGCACCATGCTGCCCGAGTGGCGCACGGGCAAGGGGCCGGACAAGCAGGCCCCTCGCTGGCTCAAGCGGCCCGCCGTCTCCGAGGGCTTCCTTCGCCGCACCGCGCAGGGCACCGCCCGCTTCGTGCGGCTCAACCTGTCGCTGAAGGAGGACAGCCCGGCGTACCTGGTGGTGAAGCTGGAGCCGCGCCGTCCTGGCCCCAGCGTGCAGCAGTACGTGGTGCCGGTGAGCAACAACACCGCCTTCATCGGCCATGAGGCCTGCAGCGGCACCTTCGCCATGGAGGACGGCCGCAGCTACCGGGCCCGCATCCAGGCCTTCGACGCGGCGGGACAGATGGCGCCGGCCGTCCCGCCCGTGGACTTCGAGGCCCCGGACGAATACTCGATGCAGCAGTAGTGCGCGGGAGTTCTCCGCGGGACCGGGAAGTTGGTGTAGGCCTGACGCGGGCGCCCCCGCGCGCCGAGCCTTCGGGAGAGCGAATGACGACGGTGGACGTGGAGAACCTCAAGGAGCGGATGACGGGCTTCATCCGGTCGCTGCAGGACGACATCTGCGGCGGCCTGGAGCGGCTGGACGGCTCGGCGCGTTTCCGCGAGGACTCCTGGACCCGGCCGGGCGGCGGCGGTGGACGCAGCCGGGTGCTGGAGGACGGCGCCGTGCTGGAGAAGGCCGGCGTCAACACGTCCGTGGTGTACGGCGAACTGGAGGAGCAGTTCGCGCAGAAGCTCCAGGGCGAGGGCCGCCACTTCTGGGCGGGTGGCATCTCCCTGGTGCTGCATCCGCGCAACCCGCATGTGCCCACCGTGCACGCCAACTACCGCTTCATCCATCAGGGCGGGAAGGCGTGGTTCGGCGGCGGCGCGGACCTGACGCCCTACTACCTCTATGAAGAGGACGCGGCGCACTTCCACCGCGTGCACCGGGCGGCCTGTGACAAGCACGACGCGGGCTACTACCCGCGCTTCAAGAGCGCCTGCGACAAGTACTTCTACCTGCGCCACCGCGAGGAGACGCGCGGGGTGGGCGGCATCTTCTTCGAGAACATGGGTGGGGAGCTGGAGAAGGAGTTCGCCTTCATCCAGGACTGCGGCCGGGCCTTCCTGGACGCGTACCTGCCCATCGCCGAGCGGCGCAAGGACACGCCGGTGACGGAGGGGCAGCGCTTCTGGCAGGAGGTGCGGCGCGGGCGCTACGTGGAGTTCAACCTCGTCTATGACCGGGGCACCGTCTTCGGACTGGAGACGCGCGGGCGCATCGAGTCCATCCTCATGTCCTTGCCGCCCCAGGTCCGCTGGCGCTACGACTACCACCCCGAGCCCGGAACGCCGGAGGCTCGGTTGGTGGAGGTGCTTCGCCAGCCACGCGACTGGGCGAGAGGAGGCTGAGATGGGTTTGAATGAGCCGGACTGGAACGCGCCGGTCCGGAGGACGAGGAGGCGGGCCCATCCCATCGTCGTCGTCGGCGTGATCGCGGTGACCGCGGGCCACTTGCTGGTGACGCAGTGTTCGGAAAGGCCCCCCGCCACACAGGCGGCGCGCCCCGCCACAAAGGCGGCGCCCCCCAGCGATGCCGAGGCCCGCGTCAACGTGCTCACGCTGTGTGACGCCGTCCAGGCCTACCGCGATGAGCACGGCGTCTACGTCACCGCGGGCCCCACGCCGAAGGAGGTGCCGCGCGGCGGCAGGGCCGTGGCTTTCCCCAAGGACGAAACCTTTCACCGGATTGGTTTCGAGCCCGACGGAAAGGTCCACTTCCAGTACCAGGTGGTGGTGCAGGAGAGCCCCGTGGGCGAGCCGGAGGTGTCCTGCATCGCGCGGGGTGACTTCGACGGCGACGGGCTGAACTCCCTCTACCGCGTTCGTCTGGATGCCAACGGAATGACGAGGCCCATCGAGGTGGAGCGCGAGGGCGAATAGTCCGTCGCGCAACCCCGCGCTTCCGTCCGCAGAAAATCAGGGAGCCGGGCCTCCCCAAGCCAGAATGAGGCATTGCCCATGCCCTCCTTCCGCATCCCCAACGTGATTGACCGCGCCCTCCGCTCGCTGGGGGGCGGTGGTGGCGCCAGACGCCCCGAAGGTCGGGGCGCGCCGGGGCCTCGGCTCCAGGACTGGGGCCCGCCGGCGCAGCCGCCCCGGCCGGGGGACAACTTCCGCCCGCGATTGCCTCCGCCCCTGCACCCCCCATGGGCGGCCAGGAGCGCGCGCCGGTGAAGTCGGTGGCGGAGCTGGTGCCACCGGGTCTGGAGGACACGCCGGGGCAGGAGGCCTTGGGGCAGCGCTTCGGGGCGGACGCGGCGCTGCTGGCCTCACATCTGTCGCCGCCGCAGGTGCCGGGCTCGGAGCGAGCCACGCGGCTGTGGGCGTTCTACACGGCCTACGCCACGGCGGCGGCGCGGCACCCGCCCCAGCCCGAGGCGCGCCGGGCCTTCCGCGAGGCGCTGGAGGGGCAGGGCTTCGCCGAGCTGCGGGACGCGCACACCGGCGAGGACGGCGTGACGCGGGGCCTGTGGGTGATGGAAGCCCGCACCCCCGCCGAAGCCCGGACGCGGGCCGCCCAGGTGCGGCTGGAGCCGCCTCCCGAGGTGCGTCACTCCGAGGAAGCCGCGGCCCGGCCGGCCGAGCAGCCGCTGGTCCAGGCGGCCGGCGCTCGCGCGGCCACGGCTTTTCACGGCCCCGTCATGCCCGCGCTGCGTCCACGCGACGAGGCCTCTTCATCAGAGGACGCGCAGCAAGCCGGGGACGCCCCGCGCCGACGTGGGACGAACCGCCGCCTGGGCGCGCGGATGCTGTGGAACGTGCTGCACCGCTTTCGCGCGGGGCCAGACGACGGGGCGGTGGCGGAGGGGCAGTGGGACCGGGTGACGTTCGGCGCACTGCTGGTGCTGCTGGCCATCGCGCTGGCCGTGACGGCGCTCGTCAGCCTCTAGGCCCGTCGGCCCGCCGGCGGCGCCTTCGCCGGCGCGAATCTCCTTGGATTGTGTCCGCTTGTGCTAGGTTGCCGCACCTACTTGGCAACCGACGACCTCACTCTCGTCAAGCGCGTCCGGACCGGCGACCAGCGCGCTTTCAAACTCCTCGTCGAGCGTTACCAGCGCAAGGTGTACGCCGTTGCGTTGGGCATGCTGAAGGACAAGGAGGAAGCGATGGACGTCTCCCAGGAGGCGTTCGTCAAGGTCTACAAGTACCTGGACCACTTCAAGGGCGACTCGTCCTTCTACACGTGGCTCTACCGCATCACCGTCAACATCTGCATCGACGTCATCCGCAAGCGTGGCGGGGGCGGCGAGGCCGTGGAGTTCGACGAGAGCCAGACCATGGACCTGTCCGAGGCCCGAATCGGCGCCCTGGGCAGCCGGCTGGGCACCAACCCCCAGAAGAGCGCGCTGCGCCGCGAACTGGCGGAGAAGATCCAGGAGGCCCTGGCCACGGTGCCGGAGAAGCACCGGGCCATCCTCCTGCTGCGGGAAATCGAGGGCATGTCCTACGACGACCTCGCACGCACCCTGGACATCCCCAAGGGCACGGTGATGAGCCGGCTTTTCCATGCCCGGGCCAAGGTCCAGAAAATCCTCAGTGAATACCTGGAGTTGGACGAAGCGAAGAGCGGCGTGGGCAGTGAGTGAGCGGGCCTCGAATATCTGAGGGACCTGCCCGTCCCAATTTTCGCAGCCCCTTCCAGCAAGCAGGTGGAACCAATGGCCGGTAATCCCGCGTGTGAGCGTTTCGTACCCATGCTGTCCCCGTACGTCGACGGAGAGCTGAGCTCCGGCGAGCGCGTCAACGTGGAGCGGCACCTGGCGGCCTGCCGGGACTGCACCGGGCGGGCGGCGGACCTGCGCGCGGAATCCGGGCTGCTGCGAGTGGGCCTGGACATGGCCGTGGACGACGTGGACTTCAAGGACTTCACCCAGCGCGTCATGGCGCGGGTGACGCCGGACAAGCCGCCCCTCATGGAGCGGCTGAAGCTGGCAGTGTCCGAAATGTTCCTCTACCAGCGCACCGCGATGATTTCGTCGCTGGCCACCGCGGCCGTGCTGGTACTGGTGGGGGTACCCCTGCTGACGAGCGACCGGGCGCCGGTGGGGTACGCCTCCGAGCGCATGACGGTGAAGTCCATCCAGCCCTACCGCAACGCCCAGGTGGCGCCGGTGGTGATGGAGACGGACAATGGGGGCACCATCATCTGGCTGGTGGACGAGGACTCGGACGTCCTGTCTCCCGGCGCGGAGAAGGGTGAGCGGCAGGACCAGACAGGTGTCGGTCAGCCAGACGCAAGCGGGCGCAACGTCCCCGCGCGCCCGGCCCCCGACGCCCCCAGGCCGTCGGGAGGTTCCTTGTGAGAAGACACGTGTCGTCGGGCCGGATGCTGTGGGCGCTGCTGGGGCTGGGCCTGCTGCTGCCCATGGCCGCCAGCGCACAAGACGCGAAAGTCCAGGTCCAGGTCGAGGTGGTGCTCGCCTCGAAGAAGGGCGCCGAGGTCGACCCGCCCGAGCTGGAGAAGATGAAGGAGCAGTTCCAGAAGCAGAACTTCAGCTTCACCTCGTTCAAGCGCCTCTCGAATGAGGTGCTGACGGTGAGCGCGAAGAGCGCCTCCGAGGTGAAGCTGCCCAACGGCGCCAACGCGACGTTGCAGCTGCAGGGCATCAAGGACGGCACGGCCACGGTGCGCGTGGCCATTCCCCGTCAGCCCACGCTGGACGTGGAGCTGGGCCGCCAGGGCGCCGTCTACCAGAAGGCTGGCAAGTACGTGGGCGGGGAGCTCATCCTCGTGCTCTCCCCTCCCGCGCGGTAGCTCCCCCAGCGCCGCCTCAGGCGGCGCGGGCTTCCCCGTCCTCCTCCAGGACGATGATTTCCAGGTCCTCTTCCATCTCCAGGGGGAGGACTTCGGCGGTGGCGGTGTGCGCCTGGAGGCCCGGAGCGGGGGCCTCGGCGTGCTCCCGCTCCAGGTTGACGCGCAGCCCGTCGAACATGGTGTCGAACGCCGCGTAGATGCGGTCCACCATGGCCAGGGCGTCCGCGCGCACCTCCGGGGACAGCTGCATGGCCTCCAGCTCCGCCGCCAGCTCCTGCTCGAACATGGCGTGCTGCGCTTCGGCCTGCATGTGGTGGTCGGAGAAGTACTTCAGCCGGTCGTCCGCGCCCTGCGCCGCGCTGATGATGGCGGTGCGGCTGAAGAAGACATGGCTGGTGGACTCCAGCGCCCACAGCAGGACGATGCGCAGCCGGTCATCCACCGGGCGGTACACCTCGCTGATGATGGCGTAGGCCGCGTCACGCGTCTTCACGTGCGCGCGGCCGTACATGGCGCCGATGCTCAGCGAGCCGCCCGTGAGCGCGGAGATGTCGTCCTCGAACCACTGGTCATGCCCGCCCTCCTCAGCATGGTGCCGCGTGGCCAGCGCCTTGAGGTGCGCGTCCTGGATGAAGTGTGCGTTGAGGCGCAGCACGTCCTGGAACGTCATCACCCAGAAGGTCAGGCGCGGCGCGAAGGCCATCACCTGTTCAATGGGGCGGTCCATCCGCATGTCGGAGAAGAAGGGGTGCGCTGCGAAGCGCGCCTCGCGCACGGCGATGTGTTGGAGCACTTCCTTCATGATGGACCTCCCTGGGGTGTCTGGTGATGCGCCGCCCCCGGCCCGCTGGCGGGACTCCGCTACCAATTGATGGTGTACGTGCAGGCGCTGTCGCCGCGCCGCCGGCAACTCTTGGCCTCATGTTCAATACGCACCCAAAGCGAATCCTTGGGACGGAACCGGTCGCCAATGGCTTCGATGAGCCCCAGGTCCAAGTCACACGGATAGGGGTTGTCACACACCATGCGAGCGTTTCGCTTATCCACCGGCTCGAAGCGGTAGCCGCCGATGGCGCCCTTGCCGCGGTGGTTCATCCGGTACGCCATGTCCACCGCGCGCAGCCCCTTCTCCAGCGTGTCGATGTCCGGCGGGAAGTGCGCGCTGTCCGGAATCTTCCGGCCAATGGTCCTCACCGTGCTGGGACCAATCTTGTCGAACACCAGCCGGAACGACTTCAGCAGGGCGGGCATGGGGTACCAGGCATCCGCCTTCAGCGGCGCGATGCCGTTCTCCCCCAGGATGCGCAACGCGCGTGACTGGGCGAGCTCCATGCCGTTGACGATGGCGAGAATCGACTGGCCGATGACTTCGATGCCCTGGAACGACATGGGTTGAAGGGTCGGTGCGGTGGCGCTGATGGGAGTCTTCAATTCCATACGGGTTACGCCCTCGTGAGGAGTGACACGTATTGAAGCGGCTTTTTCCTATATTTTCAAATAGACTTACATGTCTGTAATTTTCCGGAATATTCGATAGGGGATTCCCCGTGGGCAATAACGACCCGCGCGGTCGGTATGAAGCCAGGTGACCTGGGTTTCGCTCTGAGTGAGCGTGTGCCCACGCGGCGCGCGGGAGCGAGCATCCGTGGGCCGCGTGGGGCGGGATGCCCCAGCGGGGCAACCTGCCCCGGCGGAGCGCCCCAGCGGCCGGACGCCGTCATCAGGCGGCAGGGAAGAACTTCCGTCGGAAGCCTGCCGGGACAGGGCTGAAAAAAGTCAGAAGTCCGGTCCCTGGGGCGGGGGCAGGCAGCCGGCCTTCGGAAAATCGCGCGGTTGGCGCTCGGCACGCCGGTTGCTGAAGGGAGCAGCACAAGCAACCCTCTCACCCTTGGAGACGAAATCATGGCGAAGACTCAGAAGCGTGGACAGGTCATCCGTCGTGAGGCCCAGCAGATGAAGGTGTCGGCAGCGAGCGCGGTGAAGGGGCTGGCCGGGGCGCCCGCCAGGTGCAGGTGACGCTGGGCGACCTCATCGCGGCGGCCTTCGACACGGTGGGCGGCGAGGTGAAGAAGGTGGCGCAGGTGATGTCCTCCAAGGACATGGCGGTCGCCACGGGCAAGCACATCGTCTTCGTCGGCTGACACACGCCAATCCGGGGCGTGTGCGGTGCAGGAGGACCTGGCGGTGGCGCCAGGTGAGGGCGGCCGAGGCGGGGACGGGAAGGGACGCACCTGTGAGACGCATCATCAGTCCCGGACGGAATTGCTGGACGGTGGAGGAGGCGAGCGACGCGGGCGTGCTGGTGGACGCGCGCGACTACTACCGGGAGCTGTACCGGGCCGCGCAGAAGGCCCGTCGTTACATCGCGATTACCGGCTGGCAGTTCGACAGCGACGTGGCGCTGCTGCGAGGCGAGGACCTTCGCGAGGCGCGCGGCGAGTCACGGCTGCTGCCGATGCTGGACGAGCTGTGCCGGGCCAACCCGGAGCTGCGCGTCTACGTGCTGGCGTGGGACTTCAGCCTGCTGCTCGCCATGGAGCGCGAGTGGATGCAGCGGCTCATCTTCAATTGGACGGCGAACGGGCAGGTGTGCTTCCGCTTCGACGCCTCCAGCCCGTTGTATGGCGCGCATCACCAGAAGCTGGTCGTCATCGACGGCGCGCTGGCCTTCACCGGGGGCATGGATGTCTGTGATTGCCGGTGGGATGACCGGGAGCACCGGGTGCACTCGGAGCTGCGCTGTGACAGTGGGAGGGATCCACACGGCCCCTACCATGACGCACAGTCCGTGCTGACGGGGCCGGTGGTGGACCGTCTGGCGGAGTTGTTCGAGGCGCGCTGGGCGCACTCGGGCGGCGGTGAGCTGCGGCTGCCCAGGGTGTCTCGGGATGACGTGGACTTCACGCCGAGCCTGCCAGCGCCGCCGGGGCCGGTGGCCATCAGCCGCACCTTCGGCAAGACGCTCCTCCCGCCGCAGCCCGCGGTGCAGGAGGTGGCCATGCTGTATCTGGACGCCATCGCCTCAGCCGAGCGCTTCATCTACATCGAAAACCAGTACTTCTCCTCGCGGGCCATCTTCCAGGCGCTGGTGAAGCGCATGCGGTCCTCCTGGCGGGGACGGCTGCAGATTGTCCTGGTGCTGCCGCGGCAGCCGGAGGCGCTGCGCGAACAACTGGCCATGGGCATCGCTCAGGTGCGGCTGCTGCGCACGCTGGAGCGCGTGGCGCACGAGACGGGACATGCCTTTGGCGTGTACTGCTCCGCGGGGCACGACGCGCGCACCGGCGAGGACATCTACACGTACATCCACTCGAAGGTGATGGTGGTGGATGACCGCTTCCTCACGCTGGGCTCCGCGAACACCACCAACCGCAGCCTCGGGTTGGATTCGGAGCTGAACCTGAGCTGGGAGGCGGAGGCGCCGAACGACGCGACGACGCGCGCCATCCGCCGCATCCGCGTGTCGCTGATGGCCGAGCACGCGGGGCTGGAGGGCATGGCGGCCCTGCGCCTGCTCGCGGCCGCGGACAGCGGGCTGGTGGAATGGCTGGACGACGTGGCCGTCATGGGGCTGCGGCGCCTGCGCGTCCACCCGATGTCGACGGTGTTCGACCAGAGTCCGCTGCTCAAGTCGCTGGAGCCCGAGGAGCTCATCATCGACCCGGAGCAGTCGGTGCTGGACGAGTCCCTCTTCGAGGCGCTCCACCGCGCCGAGGATGGGCTGTTCGCCTCCGGTGTCCGCCTGCTGTCGCGCTGGCTGGTGGGCACGGGCACCGAGCGCCCGCACCGCGCCATCCTTCCCTGCGCGCAGGACGACGGGTAGCCGCGCGCGGAGGCGGGAGGCGGCCAAGGGCCTGCTCGCCCGCCTGCCTTGGGACGGGCCCGGGGGCACGGGCACGGCCGGCGGGTTGTCCCTGCCGCGCGGGGCGCCACCTTGTCGAGAGCACAACTTCTCTCACGCAAGGGGGATTCACCATGAAGCTTCCTCTCATGGCCGCAGCGGCGGCGCTGGCCTTCTGGGGTTGTTCGAGCAACTCGGCGAACACGCGCGCGGATGACAGCGCCATCGGTGGTTCGGGCACGGAGACGACGGCGCCCGAGTCCGTGGACACGTCTTCTGAGTGGGATGACCGCAGCGCGGGTGAGGCCGCGGACGTGACGAAGAACGAGCGCCGGGACAGGCAGGACGCGCCCACCGTCTACGACGGCGAGGCCACCGGTGGCAGTGGCCCCGGCATGGGCGCGGGCACCTCGGTGACGACGCCAGAAGGCGAGAAGTACGACGTGCAGGACGGCCCGCTCCTGGGGGGCCAGCAGAGTGAAGAGGCCCGCAAGGATGGCGTGGGCGGCTCCGGCAACATCCAGCGCGAGCCGGTGGACGGCAAGTCCGACGTCAAGGAGCTCGACGCCAGCGACGTCGAGACGCGGGAAGTGGAAGCCGACGAGGTTGAAGTCGACGGCAACCGTTGACGCGGTGTGAAGGTCGCACGTCGCCCGCTGACGCCAGGCGGGGGCGCGTGTACCGACGGTCCGCAGTGGCACCCACACGCGGATGCAGTCACCTGCTTCGTCTCGCGCCATGGACAGGTAGAGTCGGGGGACGATGACTGGCGCCCCCCTCTTCGCTCTTCTCGCCCTGGTGTCCACGCAGTACGACGGCAGCTCTACCGTGGAGGAGGTCTCTTCGGAGGAGGAGGTCTCCTCGACATCGCGGAGGGAAGGTGCCCCCGTCTCCGCCGCGCGGCTGGATGAGCCCGCGCCTCCGGGCAGTACCCACACGGGCGGCGTGGGCTTCGGCTTCAGCGGCCAGTTGGAGGTCGGTGGCCTGAGCCTTCCCTCAGGGCCTCGTGGCGGGGGGCAGGACTTCTTCGCGCGCATCTACCCCTCGTTGGGGCTGACGCACGGGGAGACCTTCGTGCTGCGGCTGGGGGCGAACCTGCGGCTGCGGGTCGTGGACGAAGCGCCCACGACCACGGAGGACTACAGCGGCGGCCTGCGACGTGAGGACTGGGATGAGCTGAGTGACTTCGGGCAGGTGGTGCGCATGCTGCGCATCGGCCAGGAGGGTCGCCCCTTCTTCCTCCGCGTCGAGCCTTTCTCCGAAGAGACGCTGGGCCGCGGCTATCTCGTGGGCCGCTACAGCAACGTGCTGGCGCCGGACTATCACCCCGCGGGTGGCTCGCTCACCTTCGTGAAGGGCGCGGTCCGCGCGGAGATTCTGGCCAGTGACGTGCTCGCCGCGCGCATCTTCGCGGGCGAGGCGCTGCTGGACATCGGCCGCATGGCCAGTGACGACGCCAATCGTTTCGACCGCTACCTCATCCGGCTGTCCGCGGCGCATGACGCGGGCCGCGCGGGCGGCACTTCGCCCGACCTCACCCTGGCGTCCGTGGGCGGAGACGTTGCCCTGTACAAGGGTGAGCGCCTGCGCGCGTGGGCCCTGCTGGGCGGCGGCGCGCGCTTCACGCGGGCCTACACGCCGGCCTTCGGCGGATTGCTGGGCGTGGCCTTGGAAGGACAGATGGCCAGTGGCACGCAGGTGAGCGTGACGGTCCAGGGCCGCAAGCAGGGGGGCCGCTTCCGCTTCGGCATGTTCGGTCCCGACTACGAGCTGGGCCGCTTCTCCGGCGTCGGTCTGTCGGAGACGCCCATCGCGGACGAGGTGCTTCCGTCGGGCTTCGCTGGCTACGCGGAGCTGAGCGTCGCGAAGGGGAACCCCAACGAGCTGCTCCTGCTGGGCAGCGTGGCGGCGCAGTACTTCGGCTTTGGCAGGACGGACACGGATGTGTCCGCTGGCTTCGAGCTGCCGGGCGGCAGGACGCGGGCGCTGGCGCGCGTGGTGCTGACGGGCCTGGGAGACCGGCCGCGTTACTCGGCGGGCGTGGAACTGCGGCAGCGCATCGTCAACCACGTCTATGCCTGGGGCTCCGGCGGAACCGTTCATTTCCCACAACCGGACGGTACGCTCGTGCGAGGTGTCACCGCGGGCGCCGGCGTCGGCGTGGACTTCCAGCGCTGAACGGCTGTGACTCGAGCGGCGAGTGGGCCTTCAGGGGCCTGCCGCCGCTGTCTTCTTGCCCGGCTTGACTACGGTTGTAGTCAGTCGTACCTTCTTCGTGACTACAGTTGTCGTCACGGGACGGTCCATGAAGAAGCCGGTGGGAGAGCAGGAGCTGTTGGTGCTGCGGTACGTGGCCGAACACGGTCCGGCGACCGTGGGCGAAGTGGCCGAGCGCTTCGGCGAGGCGCAGGGGCTGGCGCGCTCCACCATCCTCACCGTCATGGAGCGGCTGCGGCTCAAGGGCTACCTGACGCGGCGCAAGGTGGAGGGCGTGTTCCAGTACGCCTCGCCCGTGCCGGCGTCGGAGCTGCTGCGGGACGTGGTGGGGGACTTCGTGCAGCGCTCGCTGTCGGGCTCGCTGTCGCCGTTCGCCGCGTACCTGTCCGAGGCGGAGGACGTGTCCGACGAGGACCGCGCAGCTCCAGGACGTCGTGGCGCGGCTGCGCTCGAAGAAGCGGAAGGGATAGCGACATGGGCACGGACTGGCTGTCGCACGTAGGGGCGTGGGCGTCGTCGGGTCTGTGGCGGGCGTCGTGGCAGGGGGCGCTTTGCGCCGTGCTGGTGTGGGCGGTGGCGAGGGCGTGGCCGAAGCTGCCGGCGTCGCTGCGAGCGGGGCTCTGGTGGCTGGTGGCGCTGAAGTTCGTGGTGGCGCTGGGGTGGCTGCCTTCCCTCGCGTTGCCGGTGCTGCCCGCGTCGGTGGCTGCTGGCGTGGCGCGGGTGGAGGCCTGGTGGGGCGGGAGTTCCGCGCGGGAGACGGTGCCTCGTGTCTCGGAGCCCGTGGTGGTGGACGCTCAGCGACACGTGTCTCCGAGGGAGGGCTTTGACTCCGAGAGGTCCGTGGCCGAAGCAGCCACACACGGGCCCGTGCTCTCTCCGCAGCGGGATGGCTCATCGTGGGAGCGCACGGGCTTCGCGACGTCTGGGGCGGAGGCCGCGCGACGTGGCGCCCTTCAGCCCGGTGCTGTCGATGCGGGCACGGTGGCCGAGCCTGGTGCTCCCTTTCCGTGGGGCCGCGCCATGGTGGGGCTGCTTCTGGCGGTGTGGGGGCCGGCGTGCTGTGGCAGGTGTATGGCCATGTGAAGGGCGGGCTCGCGGTGCGTCGCCTTCGCCAGTCCGCCCGCCCGTTGGTTCACCCCGGATTGGAGGCGGAGGTGCGGGCGCTGTCCGCTGCCGCGGGACTGCGGCGCGTGCCGGGACTCCTTGTCTCCGAATCGGTGGCCAGCCCGCTGGCCACGGGACTGCTGTCTCCCGTCGTGGTGCTGCCCGAGAGGGCGGTGCGACGGTTGCCCGTGGCGGCCCTGCGCATGGCGCTGGCGCACGAGTTGGCGCACCTGCGTCGCGGTGACTTGTGGCTCGGCTGGGTGCCGGCGCTGGCGGAGTCGCTCTTCTTCTTCCATCCGCTCGCGCGGCGGGCGGCTCGCGAGTACGCGCTGGCCCGTGAGGAGGCGTGTGATGCCGAGGCCATCCGGCTCACGGATGCGGAGCTCGCGGACTACGGCGAGCTGATTCTCGCTTTTGGAATCGCCAGAACTCCCGGCACGGCTGCTGCGCTGGGGGCGTCCGCTCATGTTGATGCGTTGCACAGGAGGTTGAGCATGTTGGAGCACGTCGATGCCGTTCCCCCTCGAATCCGGCGCCTGTTGAGGGTGGCGCTCTCCGCCATGGGCGTTGCGGCGCTGGTGCCCTTCCAGGTCGTCGCACGGGAAGCGGGTGGTGCACCTCGCCTGGCGCCCGAGCCGGCGGCGTCTGGACAGAGTGGCACCGCGTCGTCGAAGCCTGCGCCCACCGTGGCCCAGAACGCGCCAACACCGAGCACGCAATCCGCGTCCCCCGTTGCCAAGAGCGCGCCGTCACCGAGTGCTCGGCCCACGACGGCACCCGCATCCGCGCCGGAGGCACGGCCCGCCCCCGCTGCGACCCCGGCGGACGCACAGGCCGAGCGCACCGTCGTCAAGCAGGGCGTGGTCGTGTCGTACTCCACGGGCGTGATGACCTCCGAGCCCGTTCCAGTGCCGCCCGCTCCGCCCGCGTCACCCGGCTCCGCTCCGGTGCCGCCCGTCCCGCCCAGCGTTGCTCTGTCGCCATCCGTTCCCAGAACGCCGCCGGCGCCTTCTGCTCCGCGTCTCGCTGTCGTCACGCAGCGGCACATCGTGGGGGGCACGCCGCACATCGCGGCCGTTCCGCCGACTCCTCCGTCTCCACCCTCGCCGCCCGCGCCGCCGCGCCGCCCGCGCCCGGCGACCCGGACCGCGGTTACGTGCTGCTGACGGACGGCATGGCGATGATGAACGGCAGCACGGTCGACCTGGAGCTGGCGCGCACCTTCAAGCAGAAGAACAAGGAGCTCCTGTTCGTCCGCCGCAAGGGCGAGGCGTTCATCATCCGCGACGCGGCCACGCTGAAGTCCATTCGCGAAGCGCACTCCGTCACCCGCGAGCTGGGCGAGGCGCAACGCGCGCTGGGAGAGAAGCAGGGCGCTCTGGGGCAGCAGCAGGCGGTGCTCGGTCAGAAGCAGGCCACCCTGGGCCACGAGCAGGGCGGGCTGGGACGCAAGCTGGGTGACCTGGCCTACAGGCAGTCCGGGCTCCACCTGGAGGAGTCGCGTCTGGACGCCCTGCCCGAAGCCGAGCGCGAGCGCCGCCGCTCCGAGCTGAAGAAGCAGGACCGCGAGCTGGAAGCGGAGATGAAGGCCCTGGAGACGAAGATGGCGGGCCTGGCCGAGAAGCAGTCCATCCTGAGCAAGGAGCAGCACCAGCTCAGCGAGAAGCAGCACGCCCTGCACCTGGAGCAGTCCAAGTTGAGCGAGCAGCACCAGGCCCGCGCGAAGGAAGCGGAGGCGAAGATACAGGGCCTCATCGACGAGGCGCTGCGCAAGGGCCTGGGCCAGCCGATGCCCACCTGAGGCGCCCGGGGTGCTCGAGGGGCTGGGGAGCGCGTCATCCGTGCGCTCCCCAGGGTGGGTCCTCGATACCTCCCGCCGGAATGGCAGGCAGCGCCCTCGCACTTCGAGGGAAGGCGGATGCCGCTGCGAGTATGGGCGTGCGCTCGGTCCCGCAGGCGCGGACCGCACGGGCAAGTGGCTCCGTGAACTGCCGGGACTCGATACCCCGTGGTAGATGCTGATGCATGGCTTCGACGCATGCTCAGGAAGGGGGTCGCTTCCTTCAAATGGGACAGACCCAGGACGCGGTGAAGAGCTTCCAGAAGGGGCTCTCCATTGATCCGAATGACGTGGAGTGCCTCCTGGGCCTGGTCCGTGTGCACCTGAGCACCGGCGCGGCGGCGGATGCGGAGGCCGCCGTGCTCCGCCTGCTGAAGGCGAAGCCGGACCACACGGAGGGGCAGGCGCACCTCGCCATGCTGCGCGCCCAGGCGGGCAACCCGGAGGCGCTGGAGTCCCTCAAGGCGCTGGCCGCCGCGCCCACCGCGGGCTACTTCGAGCGCTTCAACCTGGGCTCGCTGCTGTTCGAGCGCGGGGACCGGCGGGAGCGCGCGCCGCCTTCGAGTCCGTGCTCCAGATTTCTCCCGGCAGCACCCACGTCCACTTCGAACTGGGGCGCATCCGCCTTCAGCAGAACGAGCCGGATGGCGCGGTGTCGCACTTCCTGCGTGCCGCCGAGGGCGCGCCGCAGGAGGCCATGCCGCTGCTGATGTTGTCGCGGGCCCATTCCGCATGCGGCCAGCTGGGGCTGGCCATCCAGGCCGCCACGCAGGCGCTGGAGAAGGCGCGGGGTGGGCTCCAGCGCGCGGTGCTGGAGGACCTCTTCAGACTGTACCTGTCCGCCGGCAGCTCGGATGGCGCCAAGCGCGTGGCTCAGGAGTTGCGCAAGCTGGACCCTTCCAGCATCACCTATCTCTACCTGCTCGGCCTGGCGACGATGAGCGCTGGCGCCTTCGTCGAGGCCAAGGACGTCTTCGCGGAGGTGCTACGGCAGGCGCCCGGAAGCTGGCAGGCCCAGCACGCGCTGGCGCAGATGCACCGGCCCTGGGCGAGCGCGCCGAGGCGGTGACGCTGCTGGAGGCGGCCGTGGCCACGGTGCCGACAGACCCCGGCCCCACCAACGACCTCGCGGTGGTGCTGATGCAGGACAACGGGCACTCGCGGGTCGCGGCGTTGCTGGCGCCCGTGCTGGGCGCGCACCCGAATGACGCGGGCACGCACCTCAACATGGCCCTGGGGACCTTCCCCGCGGACAAGGAGCTCTCAGCGCGCCACGCGAAGCAGGCGCTGGCGCTGGGCGCCGAGGACGTGCGCGCGCAGGCCGAGCAGCTGTTGAAGCAGCTCGGCGCCTGACGCACCGGCGGGAGGGCGCCAGCCCTCCTCGTGCGGCTCGAAGTGCAGGCGTGGGAGGATGGGTTCGCGCGCGACGTTGACGGGCAGGCCGATGCGCCCGCGCCCGCGCGAGCCCCTGGCCGCCTGGAATCACGTGCCAAGCTCCGCTTCGAGCGCCGTCGAAACGGTGTGTCGGAGCGCAGCCCCTTTCTCAATCCGCTCACGGATCCCAATTCATGGGCAGGTGCGGCGCACCGCCGCGTCACCGGAAAGGATTGGAGATGAGCACCTCGAAGAACATGCCCGTGGCTCTCATCACGGGGGGAAGCCGTGGACTGGGGCGGAACATGGCGCTCAAGCTGGCGGCCCGGGGCACCGGCATCATCCTGACGTACCGCACCGGCGCGGATGAAGCGGCGGCGGTCGTGAAGCAGATTGAAGCAGCAGGCGGCAAGGCGGTGGCGCTCCCGCTCGATGTGGGGGACACGCGGGGCTTTGGCGCCTTCGTGGAAGCGGTGCGGACGGAGCTGGGCCGTCACTTCGGGCGCGAGCGGCTGGATTTCCTGGTGAACAACGCGGGCATGGGCATCCAAGTCAGCTTCGCGGAGACGACCGAGGCCCAGTTCGACGCGCTGATGAACGTCCACCTCAAGGGGGCGTTCTTCCTCACGCAGCGGCTGTTGCCGGTGCTGGCGGATGGGGGGCGCATCCTGAACATCTCCTCCGGGCTCGCGCGCTTCACCCTCCCTGGCCACGCCGCCTACGCGACCATGAAGGCGGGCGTGGAGGCGCTCACCCGGTACCTCGCCAAGGAGCTGGGACCTCGGAGGATTTCCGTCAACGTGCTCGCGCCGGGCGCGACCGCGACGGACTTCGGGGGCGGCGTCGTCCGTGACAACCCGGAGCTGAACAAGACCCTGGCCGCCCAGGTCGCGCTCGGCCGTGTGGGGCAGCCCGACGACATCGGGGATGCGGTCGCCATGCTGCTGTCGCCGGAGAGCGCGTGGGTGACGGGCCAGCGCATCGAGGCCTCGGGCGGGATGATGCTCTGACGGCGCGCGCTCCAGCGCCCTTGGGCAAGGCCGGAGCGCTGAAGGCCCGTGCTCAGCGCTTCAGGCGGAGGATGACGTCCTTGTCCGGGCCGCAGTCACCGCGTCCGTCGCAGTTGCTGGTGGTGACGTAGAGGTGGCCATCCGGCCCCATGATGACCTCGCGCAGCCGGCCGTGGGTGTTGCGCAGGTACACTTCGTGTTTGGCCACGCGGCTCGAATCCGGCGCGAACTCCACGCGCTGGAGGTGGCGTGAGCCCAGCGTGCCGATGAGCAGCGAGCCCTTCCATTCGGGGATGGCCGTTCCGGTGTAGATGGCGGCGCCGCCTGGGGGCATGGCGTCCTTGTAGGTGATGGACGGTGTGATTTGCCCCTCGCGCGTCTCGCACGAGTAGATGCCGGGCCAGCCCAGGTTGTCACCGCGGTGGGCGACGCTGACCTCGTCGTGTCCCCGGCGCAGCGTCTCGCCGCTGGGGCCGTGGTCCACGATGTACAGCGTGGAGGCGTCGCGCCAGTCGAAGGCCTGGAGGTTGCGGATGCCGGTGAGGAACGCGGGCGAGCCCGGGATGGGATTGTCCTGGGGCACCGCTCCCTCCGGCGTGAGGCGCAGCAGCTTTCCGGCCGGGTCGTTCGCGTTCTGCGAGCGGTCCGGGTCTCTCGCGTCGCCCGTGCCCGCGTACAACATGCCATCCGGGCCGAAGCGCAGGCGCCCGCCGTCGTGATACTTGGCGGAGGCGATGCCGCCGAAGATGACGCGCTTGTGCGTCGCCGTGGTGTGGTCCTCCGACAGCGTCCACCGCTCGATGCGGTTCTCCTCGGCGCCGCCCGCGTCCGTGGTGACGTAGATGTAGAACTGGCGGTTGTTCGCGAAGTCCGGGTGGGCCGCGATGCCGAGCAGGCCGCCCTCCGCGGCGTCCGCGACGGGCACCGTCGCCACGGGCCGCGGCTGGAGGACACCGTCCTTTAGCAGACGGATGCGGCCCGGGCGCTCGGTGACGAGCGCGTCGCCTCCAGGGAGCCACGCGATGCCCCACGGCGTCTCCAGGCCCCGCGCCACCACCTCGACGTTGAAGGGCACGGTGCCGGCGGCGCCCCAGCCTTTCTCCACGCGGATGCAGTCCTGGGGAGACGCGGTGCCTTGCGCCTGACTCTTGCGGCAGGCGGAGGCGGACAGGGCGAGCACCACGAGAGCGGGGAGGAGCGTCAAAGAGGCGCGCATGAGCGAATGAATGTCCGCGGGCGCGAGGATGCGCCAGCCTCCTGGGCACGGAGCGTCCAGGGACGGACGCGCGTGCCGGGCTGCTTGCTTGAGACCTGGAGGCAGGCCCGGCGTCAGTGGTCCGCGTAGCGTTTCTCGCCGGCCTCCACGCGCGTGGCGAGCCGGTTGCCGCGCGGCGGCAGCGGGCAGGTGGCGAACCGGGTGAATGCGCAGGGCGGATTGTAGGCCCGGTTGAAGTCGAGCACGACGCGCCCGTCGGTGGGCATGTCCGCGGAGAGGAAGCGGCCCGCGCCGTAGGTCGCGTCGCGGTTGGTCTCATCCGCGAAGATGATGAAGAGCTTGCCCGAGCCGTCCTCCACGGGCGTCAGCCGGTGCTCCTTGCCCGCCACCGTGAACACGAGCGTGCCGGGGGCCTTCATCTCGTCGATGGTTCCCAGCACGTTGGGGACCTGCAGCATCCGAGGCGTCTGCGCGGGCTCGAAGCGCGCCTCGATGCGCCAGTCGTTGCTCGCCGGGTACGTGGGGATGCCCTGGAACTGCTTGCGCGCCGCCGCGCCGGAGTCCCTCACGCGGACGCCCAGCTTGTCGCCTCGGAGGATGAGCTGGAAGCTGACGTTGCCGAGCTTGAGCACGTCCGGCGTGCCCTTCTCGTCCGACTGGAGCGCGCCGCCCGTGAAGGGCTGGCCGTTGCGGGTGAAGGTGACGCCGGACGCGGGCTGGAAGCGCGCGGTGTTGCCCTGCCGCGTGAAGGTGCCCAGCTTCGCGGGCGTGCCCGCGGGGAAGTCCAGGTCGTTCTCGGGCGCGGAGCCCGCTGTCTGCTCGCCTTCCTTGAGCCAGAACAGCCCCACGAGGGTGAGCCAGCCGTCCTCCGCCTGGAGTCGCTGGACGCGCTGCTCGTGCCAGGCGCGGGTGGACGTCTGCAAGTCATCGGCGGTGGGCGCGGTGGTCTGGGACATGTTCTGGGGGGCTGGCGAGGCTTGGAGGGCGAGAGACAGGGCCAGGGCGATGGGCGTCATGTCGGGGCCTCGGGGGAGGGAAGCCCCTGTCTAACAGGGCGGCGAGTCAGGCGCAGGGCCTACAGTTGCAGGGGACCGGGCTCCGTGCGAAGGCGGACGCTGCCCGTGCACCTCGACCTTCAGCCCGCACCGCCGGCCGGTGCCTTCCGCAAGCTCGCCCTGGGGACATGGCGTTCGCCGGGAGACCCGAGCGCCTATGCGGCGGTGGAGGTGCGCATGGAGCGAGCGGTGGCCTTCCTCGAGGCCTTCCGCGCCCGGACGGGACAGCGCCTCACGGTGACGCACCTGGTGGCCAAGGCCGCCGCGGATGCGCTGCGCCGCCATCCCGAAGCGAATGTCCTGATGCGCTGGAATCGCCCCTGGCGGCGCAAGGAGGTCGGCGTCTGCGTGTTGGTGGTGCAGCCCGCGGAGACGGGGCGCGCGGACCTGACGACGGCCACGGTGCATCGCGCGGACTCGCTGTCACTGGGGGCTTTCGCGGAGACGATGGCCTCGCGCATCGCAGCGGTCCGAGCGCGCCGGGATGCCGTCATCGAGCGTGGCAAGCGGCGCTCCTCGCTCATCCCTGGCTTCCTGATGGGCTTGGCGCTGCGGATGTTGTCCTTCGTCTGGTTCACGTTGAACGTGGACCTGCGCTGGGTGGGCATGCCGTGGGACCCGTTCGGCTCGGTGGCGGTGACGAGTCTGGGCTCGTTGGGGCTGGAGCGGGGCTATGTGGCCCTGGTGCCGTACACGCGCGTGCCCCTCCTGCTGGCGCCGGGCGCGGTGCGGACGGAGCCCGTGGTGGATGCGGGCGCGCTGGTGCCTGGGCAGGTGATGACGCTCACTTGCACCTGGGACGCCCGGCTCATCGGCGTGGAGGACGTCGCGCGTGTCTTGCGCGACATCGGCGCCGCGCTGGAGGCGCCGGAGGGGACGTGGGGCTCGGCTTCGCCAGACGGGGGCAGGGCTGCGAGCGGCGCGGAGGTGGGGTAGCATCGGGCCGCTGCTTCGAAAGGGGCCTTCATGTCCGTGGATACGAACCGCCGTGTCATTGCTTCGCGCCCCGTGGGGCGCGCGCTCGGTGGGCAGGACCGCTTCGAGAAGGAAGCGCTGGAAGGGCCCGCCGAGGGAGGCCTCGCGCTGGCGCGGCGGCAGCGGATGGCGGGCGGGACGCTGCGGGCGGGGGAGGAGAGCCCGTTCGCCGCGAAGCTGCGGAAGCTCGCGGGCGGCGCTCCGGATGACGAGCGTTGAATCCGCTTGAGCCTCACGCCGCGTGAGGCCGTACCCATCTCATCACGCCACACTGCCGTGGCGGGATGAGGTGTGAATCATGTTCGAGAAGCACTACACGCCGGAGCAGCTCCAGCAGTTGAAGGCCCGCCGTGAGGCCCTGGGCGAGGAGGCCATCCGCCAGGTCGAGGCCGAGTGGCCCCAACTCATCGCTCGCGTCCGCGCGGAGATGGACCAGGGCACAGACCCCACGGGCGAGCCGGTGCGCTCGCTGGCCATGCGCTGGCGGGAGCTGCTGAAGGCGTTCACGGGGGGCGACCCTGGCATCGAAGGGGCGCTGAACGCGACGCATCAGCAGGAGCCCGAGGTCGCGGCGAAGCACGGGTTGGACCCCGCGCTCTTCGCGTATATCGGCAAGGCGATGGCCAGTCTGGAGCAGCAGGCGTAGCCGTGGTGAGGCGTCTTCGCTGGATTCAGTCACGGCGCTCCAGGCGCGTCCCTGGGGCCCTGTGTCACCGAACGCGAGGCCTGGATGTCATGAAGGTCTATCTGGATGACGAGCGGGCCACTCCCGACGGCTGGGGGCGTGTGGGGTGGGCCCGAAGAGGCGATTTCGCTGCTGGCGTCCGGGCAGGTGACGGAGCTGAGCCTGAGCGACGATACGCATGGCACGGGATACGACGTCTTGCTGTGGCTGGAAGAGGCCGTGGCGACCCGTGGCTTCGTGCCGCCACGGGTCCAGGTGCATTCGGCGAACAGCTCCGCGCGACAGAAGATGACGCTGGCCATCACCCGGATCGGGCGCTTCGTCCAGGATGGGCAGGGTGGTTGAGCGCGTCCCCAGGTGAAGGGGCGAGGCATCAGCGCCTGCGGCCGGGATAGGCCCGAATCTGCGTGGCGTAGGTGTCACCATCCGCGATGTAGTTGAACGCGGCTTGCACGGGCGTGCCCTCGGAGAGTTGCTGCGGTGAGACGCGCTTGCCGTTGGCGCTGATGCGGGTGGTGTTGGTCACAAAGAGGTTGAAGGTGTCTCCGGACTCGGCGTCGCGGACCACGACGTGGTCCTTTCCGACGGAGGCCACCCGCCCTTGCATGACGACGCTGGCCAACACCGTGGTCCCCGTATCCGCGTCAGACGCCGTGGCCTGCGTCCCTGAGCCTCCCGTCCCCGTACCCTCACGCCGCAATGTGTTCACCTCGGCTTCGAGCCGCTGGACCTGGTCGCGAAGCCGCGCGACCTCTTGCTCGAGGTTCTCGTGCCCCGCGCCGCTGGCTGCCTGAGTCTCTGCTGCGCCGCCGCTGACCGCGCCGCCCGTGGGCGCGCCAGCCGGTGATTCACGGCCAGCTGTCGAACTGCCCTGCCCCGTAGCAGGGGACTGGGTTCCCATCGTGTCGCTGCCGGCCGTGCCGTCCGTCGCGGAGCCGGCCGATATGCCGCTGCCTCCGGCTGCCGTACTACTGCCTTCAGAGGCGGGGGCTGCCGACATGCCGCTGCCTCCGGTCGCCGTACTGCTGCCTTCAGAGGCGGGGGCTGCCGACATGCCGCTGCCTCCGGCCGCCGTACTGCTGCCTTCTGAAGCGGAGCCTGCCGACATGTTGCTGCCTCCGGGGGCGGGCCTGCCGTGTTCGTGCCTCCGCCAGTCGTGCCCGCTCCTGCGGTGCCGCTCAATCCCGCCCCACCTGTGCCGGCCGTGCTCGTGGAAGGAACGTTCATTCCAGTTCCCCAGGTGCCGCCGTCGGCGTTCGCGGGTGCCTCGGGTTGCCCGCTGCCGCCGATACCCGGCTGAGGGTGTACCCACGTGTCGCGCCCGCGGGTGGCGCGGCAACGGGCTCCGCGCCGGTGTTGGTCTCAATCGTGTCCATCGAGCTTCTTTGCGAATCGGCGGGAGCCAGCTGCGGCGGAGGCGTGAAGTTGCCTGGTTCGTAGGCGCCCTGTGGCTGGACGACGCCCGGCGTTCCGCCGGACGCCGCGCCTCCGGCAGAGCCACCGCCTGCTGATTGGGCAAGACCGGCCGACGACGTGAGAAGGCTGAAGGTCAGGGCGGCATGGGTAATGGCGCGTCGCATGGTCGGTTCCTTTCCCTTTTCCTTGAGAAGGTGCGGTCCGGGGGCGAGGCGGCAAGCGCGGGAACAGGCGAACAGCCAGGAGGATGGCCGCATGTAGGGAGCGCTGGCGTCAGGAAGCCACTGTCGAGTCCGCCTCATGGGCGTCTCAGCGCCGGGGACAGGCCTGGCCGCATTCCCATGGGGACTCCGGCGCCCAAACGAATGAGCGCGTGGCGAGCCCGGCCCTGGACGGGCTTCAGAGCTTGCTGTTCGGAAATGTCGGGACTTTTGAGCGGGCGAAATGTCCCGACATTTCCGAACAGCAGCCGGCACCCTCGGCCAGAGGAGGTCTGCCTCAGAAGGCGTAGCGAACCCCGAGGCGGAGCTGTCGTGGCGTCTGGTACTGCAAGGGCAGCAACGTCTCCTCACGGAGAACAGTTTGTGCATTGAGCACATTGAACGCGTCGATGCTCAGCGTCACGATGTGCTGGTCGGCAGTGCCGTAGCGCGCGCTCAGCTGGGCATCGATGGTGTGTACCCACGGCGTCCGCGCATTGCCCGCTTCGCGTGGTGCGCCAGCCGCGCCCAGGTAGGCGAGGCCCGCGTTGAGCGTGAGCCTCCGCGTGAGCGTGAACTCCTTGGATGCAAAGGCCTTGAAGACATGGGGCCGGTCCGCTGCGAGCAATCGCGACTGCGACAGCGGCCGTCCGCCATCAGTGCCGAAGGGGCCTGTGTAGTTCCCATGGAGCCGAGACCATGTGTAACGGAGCTGGGCCTGCCAGCCGTCCCAGAGGCTGCGGCCAAGCTCCACCGTGACGGCATCATAGGTGCGCGCTGCCTTCGGCAAGCTGGCAGCAGGGCCCGCGCCGGGATTGACGATGAGGAACCCGCCCGCACCGTCGTCCGCAATGGTCGCGAGCGCATCATCCAGGCGGCGGCGCGTGTAGGTCACACCCGCCTTCGCGAACAGCGAAAGCTCATGCTCCGCGCCCGCGACGAACTCGGAAGACGACGTCGGACCGAGCCGCGAAGCGATGCGCGCGTCCGGCGTGAGCAACCCCAGGGGAACCATCCCCTGATACTTCGCGGCGTGCGCGAACAGCTTCATCCGGCCGTTCCCACCGGGGTCGAAGACGAGCCCGACTCGCGGTGAGAGCTGGTGGTGCGTCATGTTCCCACGCACGTCCGCATCGAGGAGCTGCGCGTCGTAGCGAAGACCTCCATTCAGCGTGAGCCGGTCGTTCAAGGTCCATCGGTCCTGCACGAACCCGCTCAAGCTGCTGCTGGTGATGTCGGCGACCTGCGATGGGCGTTGGACGACATGTTCGAGCTCCAGGCCCGTTGCCAGCGCATGGTGTCCCAGTCCCTTCAGCCAATAGGAAGCCTGCGTCTTCGCCTGGAATCGGTCAGTGTCGACGCTCGCAGGGCCAGCAGGCGACAGCCGGGTGACATCGTGGCCCAGCCAACTCGCCTTGGCATCGAGCGTGACGCGTCTGTCGAGGACCAAGGCGTTGTAGGCGAGCACGGCCATGACCGTGTCGCTGTCCACCGCCCACGGAGCCTGCGCGCCTTCCATCCCCCGCATGAACGCGGGAGCGGTGACAACAGTCAGCGATGTCCAATGTCTGTGTTTGAGGGCATACGTCAGCCTGGCCAGTGCCTGGAGGCTGCGTTGGTCCATGAAGCCGGCGTCCTGTTCGACGCGGCTGAGCGCGGGGACGATGCCCGCGAAGAACCAGAGCCGGTCCTTGAGCAGCGGTCCGCCCAGTGTTCCGCCGAAATCCCCCAGGTGACGGAGCGCGCCGTCCGAGGAGACGGCGGGGCGGGGGCCTGTCGCGGGCTTCCATGCCCCTTCCAGCGCGCCCGGTGCCCAGTTCGCGAAGACCTCACCACGCAGTTCATTGGAGACGGCCACTGGCTTCAGGTCGATGATACCGCCCGTGGTACGTCCGTACTCCGGCATGTATCCGCCGGTGAGCACGCTGATGTCGCTGACCAGTTCCTGGTTCAGCGGGAGCAGGTTGCGGCCCGTGGTCGGATCGCGAGTCGAAAGCCCTTCCAGCAGGTATTCGTTTTCAAAGGGAGTGGCGCCGCTGAAGGACCGTCCGTCCACGCTGTCCACCGTGCCGGGTATCCACTCCGCGAGGCTGTCCGAGGTGCGCATGGCGCCAGCCCACTTCGTTGGGCGGCTGACCGGAACGCGCGAGACGTCTTCCCGCCACTGGATGAACCGAAGTGTCGAGCTGCTCGTGTCGACAGTCGGGCCTCCGCAGAACAATCCAACGGCCTCTCCTGGCTCCGTCGGCTGGAGCTCGACGTTGACGCGAAAAGCGCGCCCTTCACTGACGGAGAGGGGGAGGGAGTAGGGCTCGAACAGCTCGCGCTCGAAGCGGAGCGTGTAGTCGCCCGGGGGCAGGTCGGGAATCCGATACCTTCCGTTGGGCTGGGTCACGGCGATGCGCTCACCGCCCTGCGCGGACGGGCTCGCCGTCACGACGACCTCCGCGACGGGCTGCCGTGACTGGGCATCGATGACCGTGCCCAGAATGGCACTCCGTGGATTCTCCGCCGCACCGGCCGTCAGCAACGCGGCCAGGGCGACTCCCACGATTCGCAGCGCCTTCTCCCCCACCATGCGGGCGTTGTCTCCCCTCCAGAACAGTATGGCACGGCCACCCTTCGGCCCCGTTCTGTGCTGTCGTGGGGAAACGAACTGGGACGTGGCGCCGGGCCGCTGTTGATTCCATCCCCGGCAAGGTCAGGAACACCGCCGCGAGGAGCCGCCGTGAGTGGACGCGAGAGTCCGGTGTCAGGAGGCAAGGCGGCGCGCGCCTCCGCGAAGGAGGCTCGCCTGCGCCGAGCTGGCCCATGGCCGCTCACTGTGGCCACCGCCGCCGCGCTCGGGTTGCTCGTCTACGTCGCCACCACCAGCCTGCCCTACCTCATCTCCGCGCCCACCTCGGATCCGCACTTCGGCGCGCTGAACCACTGTCTCGCCCGTCTCCTGCAACGCCCCCTGCTGGGCTGGGCCGTCTCGCCGGATGCCTCGCGCGCCGCCGTCTACGGCGCCCAGGCCATGGCGGTCTGCACCCTGCCGGAGGGCTCCCAGCGGCTCCCCTGGCGGGCGTACGCGCCATCACCTTCGACCGGGAGAATCGCCTCTGGTGGTCGCAGGCCGGACAGCTCTGGCGCGACGACGGTGCCGAGCCCATGCGCATGGGCGACTTCTCCCCAGTATCACTCGTCAGCCACGGGGGCGGGGTGCTGGCGCTCGATGCGGAGGGGCAGCTCGTCTCGGTGGCGCCTGACGGAGCGGTGCTGGGACAGGTGCCGGTATCCGGGGCGGAAGCACGGCTGTCCGTGGGAGCGGAGGGCACCTTCGCCGCCGTGCTCGACGAGGCCTCGCTCCGCTTCTACGAAGCGCGAACCCTCACGCCACTCCCCATGGAGTTGCCGTGTGAAGCAGCGGACTTGTGGTGGCTCGAGCGCCCCGAGCGCGTCCTGATCGCCTGCGCCCAGGGGGCCGAGCAGGCTTTCGCGGTGGATCTCCGGACCGCCCGGTACGAGCCGGCGCAGCGCCCGCCAGGGGCGCCTGCTCGGAGGCTCCTCGGACGGCCCCTCTATGTGCACGGCTGCGATGGATTTCCGTGCACGGCCCCTGCCCCCTGAGATGTTGGTAGGAGGTGCGGCGCCGGGTGCCTTTCACGGGCGGTCCGGGCCTCTGAACCACTGCGTTCATTGGCGAACGTTCAGGGTTCCGCGGGGCCTGCATTGAATCGACAAGCCCGCGAACTCCCTGGAGATTCGCCCCAGCCCGGGCGCCGCTCAGCGCAGCCAGCAGCGTTCATCCCGATCAGAGGTTTCTCGCGTGGACGACACCAAGGTTCCCCAGTCCCCTTCCAACGGCCGCAAGCGTGCCTCCGCGCGCAAGCCTTCGGGGAACGGCACTTCCCGACCGGAGGCGCCCACCCGCGAGGTGGCCCCTTCCGAGCACCCCGTGGCCAACCGCTTGCGCGGTGACCGAGGACGAACCCGCTCCACCTCGCCAGCCGACCTCGAAGTGGCGGCACCGAAGCCCGCCCGCCGCAACGGCCGGGGCCGTGGCGCTCGCGCGTCCACCCCGCGTGGCCAGGGACGCGGCGACCATCCGCTACAGCCCCTGCTCGCCGCGCTTCGTTCGGTGCACGGCGGAGACTTCTCCGTGCGGCTCCCTGGCGGCGACGCCGACCCGGTGATGGAGGAGATTGCCAGTGCCTTCAACGCCGTGGTGTCGCTCAACGCCACCCTGACGCAGGAAGTGGTCCGCGTGGAGCGCGTGGTCGGCCGCGAGGGCCGCATGGGCGAGCGCGTGTCGCTGGGCGACGTGCGCGGCGACTGGGCCCACAGCATCAACTCCATCAATTCGCTCATCGGCGACCTGGTGCAGCCCACCACGGAGGTGGCGCGCGTGCTGGTGGCCGTGGCACAGGGCGACCTCACCCAGAAGATGGCGTTGGAGATTGATGGCCAGCCCGTCAAGGGCGAGTTCCTCCGCATCGGCACCACCGTCAACGCGATGCTGGATCAGCTCAACTCGTTCGCCGCCGAGGTGACGCGCGTGGCGCGCGAGGTGGGCAGCGACGGAAAGCTGGGCGGTCAGGCCGAAGTGCGCGGCGTATCCGGCGTGTGGAAGGACCTCACGGACAACGTGAACCTGATGGCCAACAACCTCACGGCCCAGGTGCGCAACATCGCGGAGGTGTCCACGGCGGTGGCCAACGGCGACCTGTCCAAGAAAATCACCGTGGACGCGCGCGGCGAGGTCTTCGAGCTCAAGAGCACCATCAACACCATGGTGGACCAGCTCAACGGCTTCGCCTCCGAAGTGACGCGCGTGGCGCGTGAAGTCGGCACCGAAGGGAAGCTGGGCGGTCAGGCCGCGGTGCCCGGCGTGTCCGGCACCTGGAAGGACCTCACGGACAACGTGAACTTCATGGCCTCCAACCTCACCACGCAGGTGCGGGGCATCGTGAAGGTGGTGACGGCCGTCGCCAACGGCGACCTCACTCAGAAGCTGATGGTGCCGTCGCAGGGTGAGATTGCCGCGCTGGGCGCCACGCTCAACGCGATGACGGACACCCTCAACGTCTTCGCGCAGCAGGTGACCAGCGTCGCGCGCACGGTGGGCGTGGAAGGCAAGCTGGGCGCCCAGGCCCAGGTGCCCGGCGCCGCCGGGACGTGGAAGGACCTCACGGACAACGTGAACCTGATGGCCAACAACCTCACGGCCCAGGTGCGCAACATTGGCGAGGTGACGACGGCCGTCGCCAAGGGCGACCTGTCCAAGAAAATCACCGTCGACGTGCGCGGCGAGGTGCTGGAGCTGAAGGACACCATCAACACGATGGTGGACCAGCTGCGCGCCTTCGCGTCCGAGGTGACGCGCGTGGCCCGCGAGGTGGGCACCGACGGCAAGCTGGGCGGTCAGGCCGACGTGAAGGGCGTGGGCGGCGTGTGGAAGGACCTCACGGACAACGTGAACTACATGGCCTCCAACCTCACCACGCAGGTGCGCAACATCGCGCTGGTGACGACGTCGGTGGCCAATGGCGACCTGTCCAAGAAGATTACGGTCGACGCGCGCGGCGAAATCCTGGAGCTGAAGAACACCATCAACACCATGGTGGACCAGCTCAACAGCTTCGCCTCGGAAGTGACGCGCGTGGCGCGCGAGGTCGGCACCCACGGCAAGCTGGGTGGCCAGGCCGAGGTGCGCGGTGTGTCCGGCACCTGGAAGGACCTCACGGACAACGTGAACGTCATGGCCGTGAACCTCACCACCCAGGTGCGCGGCATCGCCAAGGTGGTGACGGCGGTGGCCAACGGTGACCTCACCCAGCGCCTGAAGATGGAGGCCAAGGGCGAGGTGGCCGAGCTGGCCGACACCATCAACGCAATGACGCAGACGCTGTCCATCTTCGCGCAGCAGGTGACGGACGTGGCGCGCACGGTGGGCGTGGAAGGCAAGTTGGGCGCCCAGGCGGTGGTGCCGGGCGTGGCGGGCACGTGGAAGGACCTCACCAACAACGTGAACCTGCTCGCCAACAATCTCACCGACCAGGTCCGCAACATCGCCGAAGTCACCACGGCCGTGGCGAAGGGTGACCTGTCTCGCAAGATTACCGTCGACGCCAAGGGCGAGGTGCTGGAGCTCAAGAGCACCATCAACACCATGGTGGACCAGCTCAACAGCTTCGCCGCCGAGGTGACGCGCGTCGCGAAGGAAGTCGGCACCGAAGGGAAGCTGGGCGGTCAGGCCGAAGTGCGCGGCGTGTCCGGCGTGTGGAAGGACCTCACGGACAACGTGAACTTCATGGCCGTCAACCTCACCACGCAGGTGCGCGGCATCGTGCGCGTGGTGACGGCGGTGGCCAACGGCGACCTGAACCAGAAGCTGACGATGGATGCCAAGGGCGAGATTGCCGCGCTCGCGGACACCATCAACGCGATGACGCAGACGCTGTCCATCTTCGCGCAGCAGGTGACGGACGTGGCGCGCACGGTGGGCGTGGAAGGCAAGCTGGGCGCCCAGGCGGAAGTGCCGGGCGTGGCGGGCACGTGGAAGGACCTCACCAACAACGTGAACCTGCTCGCCAACAACCTCACGGCGCAGGTGCGCAACATCGCCGAAGTCACCACGGCCGTGGCCAATGGTGACCTGTCCAAGAAAATCACGGTCGACGCCAAGGGCGAGGTGCTGGAGCTCAAGAGCACCATCAACACGATGGTGGACCAGCTCCGCGCCTTCGCCGCCGAGGTGACGCGCGTCGCGAAGGAAGTCGGCACCGAGGGCAAGCTGGGCGGTCAGGCCGACGTGAAGGACCTGTCCGGCGTGTGGAAGGACCTCACGGACAACGTGAACGTGCTGGCCGGAAACCTCACGGACCAGGTGCGCAACATCGCCAAGGTGACCACGGCGGTGGCCAACGGCGACCTGTCGCAGAAAATCACCGTCTCCGTGAAGGGCGAGGTGCTGGAGCTCAAGAACACCATCAACACCATGGTGGACCAGCTCCGTGCCTTCGCCTCCGAGGTGACGCGCGTCGCGAAGGAAGTCGGCACCGAAGGGAAGCTGGGCGGTCAGGCCGCGGTGCCCGGCGTCGCCGGCACCTGGAAGGACCTCACGGACAACGTGAACGTGCTGGCCGGAAACCTCACGGACCAGGTGCGCAACATCGCCAAGGTGACCACGGCCGTCGCCAACGGCGACCTGTCGCAGAAAATCTCCGTGGAGGCCCGGGGCGAAATCCTGGAGCTCAAGAGCACCATCAACACCATGGTGGACCAGCTCCGCGCCTTCGCCGCCGAGGTGACGCGCGTCGCGAAGGAAGTGGGGACGGACGGCAAGCTGGGCGGCCAGGCCGCGGTGCCCGGCGTCGCCGGCACCTGGAAGGACCTCACGGACAACGTGAACAGCATGGCCTCCAACCTCACCGCGCAGGTGCGAAACATCGCGCTGGTGACCACGGCGGTGGCCAATGGCGACTTGTCCAAGAAGATTACCGTCGACGCCAAGGGCGAAATCCTGGAGCTGAAGGACACCATCAACATCATGGTGGACCAGCTCAACAGCTTCTCCGCGGAGGTGACGCGCGTCGCTCGCGAGGTCGGCACCGAGGGCAAGCTGGGCGGTCAAGCCGAAGTGCGCGGCGTGTCCGGCGTGTGGAAGGACCTCACGGACAACGTGAACTTCATGGCCCGCAACCTCACCACGCAGGTGCGCGGCATCGTCAAGGTCGTGACGGCCGTCGCCAACGGCGACCTGAAGCAGAAGCTGGCCGTGGAGGCGAAGGGCGAGGTCGCCGCGCTGGCGGAGACCATCAACAATATGACGGACACGCTGGGCACCTTCGCCGAGCAGGTGTCCACGGTGGCCCGCGAGGTGGGCGTCGAAGGGAAGCTGGGCGGTCAGGCCCGCGTGCCCGGGGTCGCGGGGACATGGAAGGACCTCACGGACAACGTGAACTTCATGGCCTCCAACCTCACCACGCAGGTGCGCGGCATCGTCAAGGTCGTGACGGCGGTGGCCAACGGCGACCTGACGCAGAAGCTGGCCGTGGAGGCGAAGGGCGAGGTCGCCGCGCTGGCGGAGACCATCAACAACATGACGGACACGCTGGGCACCTTCGCCGACCAGGTGACGACGGTGGCCCGCGAGGTGGGTATCGAAGGAAAGCTGGGCGGCCAGGCCCGCGTGCCCGGCGCGCGCGGCACGTGGCGGCAGCTGACCGACAACGTGAACCAGCTGGCCGGCACGTTGACGAGCCAGCTGCGCGCCATCTCCGACGTGGCCACCGCGGTGACGAAGGGTGACCTCACGCGCAGCATCACCGTCGTGGCCGAGGGCGAGGTCGCCGCGCTGAAGGACAACATCAACCAGATGATCGTCAACCTGCGTGAGACGACGCAGAAGAACCAGGAGCAGGACTGGCTCAAGACGAACCTGGCGAAGTTCAGCGGCATGATGCAGGGCCAGAAGAGCCTGGACGCCGTCAGCCGCCTCATCATGAGCGAGCTGACGCCGCTGGTCTCCGCGCACCACGGCGCCTTCTTCCTGGTGGACGGCGCCGAGGCCGGCACGCCGCTGCTCAAGCTCACCAGCACCTACGCGTACCGGGAGCGCAAGCACATCGCCAACCGGTTCCGCTTCGGTGAGGGCCTGGTCGGCCAGTGCGCCCTGGAGCGGAAGACCATCCTGCTCACCCAGGTGCCGGAGGACTACATCACCATCTCCTCCGGGCTGGGTGAGGCCGCGCCGCTCAACATCATCGTCCTGCCCGTCCTCTTCGAGGGCGAGGTGAAGGCTGTCATCGAGCTGGCCTCCTTCCACGCGTTCAGCGCCATCCACCAAATCTTCCTGGATCAGCTCACGGAGACCATTGGCGTGGTGCTGAACATGATCATCGCCAACATGCGCACGGAGCAGCTGCTGCTCCAGTCGCAGGACCTGACGCAGGAGCTCCAGAGCCAGTCCAAGGAGCTGACGCAGCAGCAGGAGGCCCTCAAGCGCAGCAACATCGAGCTGGAGGAGAAGGCGACGCTGCTGGAGGAGCAGAACCGCCGCGTCGAGGAGAAGAACAACGAGGTGGAGCGCGCCCGCGTCAGCCTGGAGGAGAAGGCCGAGCAGCTCACCGTCATCTCCAAGTACAAGAGCGAGTTCCTGGCCAACATGAGCCACGAGCTGCGCACGCCGCTCAACTCGCTGCTCATCCTGGCCAAGCTGCTGTCGGACAACAAGGACGGCAACCTCAGCACCAAGCAGGTGGAGTACGCGAACACCATCTACGCCTCCGGCGGAGACCTGCTCAGCCTCATCAACGAAATCCTCGACCTGTCCAAGGTGGAGGCCGGGAAGATGCAGGTGGAGCCGCGGGACATCGTCCTCACCGAGCTCAATCAGTTCATCGAGCGCAGCTTCCTCCCTGTCGCGGAGCAGAAGGGCCTGTCCTTCACCGTGGAGGTGGGGCCCGGCGCGCCGCGCCACATCCGCACCGACCCGCAGCGGCTCCAGCAGGTGCTGAAGAACCTGCTGTCCAATGCCTTCAAGTTCACCGACGAGGGCAGCGTCCAGCTGAAGGTGAAGCTGGCCGAGGTCGGCACGCACTTCGACCACGAGGTCCTGCGGCGCTCGCGGTACGTGCTCGGCTTCGCGGTGTCGGACACGGGCATCGGCATCGCCCGGGACAAGCAGCGCCTCATCTTCGAGGCGTTCCAGCAGGCGGACGGCTCCACCGCGCGCAAGTACGGTGGCACGGGCCTGGGCCTGTCCATCAGCCGCGAAATCGCCAAGCTGTTGGGCGGCGAAATCCAGGTGACCAGCGAGCCCGGCCGCGGCAGCACCTTCACGCTCTACCTGCCGCCCGAGTACGTCAGCCCGGAGGAGGAGGGCCTGCCGTCCATTCCGTCCTCGTACGAGCCTCCGCCCCGGCTGCCGCCTCCTCCGGCGCCGGAGTCGCCGCGCGCGGAGCCGCCCCCGCGCCGCCGGTGGTGGACAGTGGCCACGTGCTGGACGCGGCGCTGCCGCCGCCCATCGAGTCGCTGCTGACGCCCGTCGCCGTGGAGGATGACCGCGACCACATCCGCGAAGGGGACCGCGTCCTGCTGCTCATCGAGGACGACGTGAAGTTCGCCCGCATCATGGTGCAGATGGCGCGGGAGAAGGGCTTCAAGGCCCTGGTGGCCACGCGCGGCGACACCGGCCTGTCCATGGCCAACGAGTTCCAGCCGCACGCCATCACCCTGGACATCCAGCTCCCCGTGGTGGACGGCTGGAGTGTGCTGGACCGGCTCAAGCGCAACTCGCGCACGCGTCACATCCCCGTGCACGTCATCAGTGTCATGGACAAGAACCAGGGCAACTCACAGGGCGCCTTCGGTTACCTCACCAAGCCCGTCAGCAAGGAGGGCCTGGAGCGGGTGTTCAACCAACTGGCCAGCTTCCTGGAGCGCAAGGAGCGCCGGCTGCTGCTGGTGGAGGACGACGACGTCCAGCGCGACAGCCTGGTGAAGCTGCTCAGCGAAGGCGGCGATGTCGAGGTGACGGCCGTTGCCACCGGCGAGGAGGTGCTCGAGAACCTGGAGACGGGCGAGTTCGACTGCGTCGTCATCGACCTGATGCTGCCCGACACCGACGGCATCCGGCTGGTGGAGGAGGTCAAGACGCAGAACCGCTTCCGCGACCTGCCCATCGTCATCTACACCGGCAAGGAGCTGACGCCCAAGGACGAGGCCCGGCTGCGCCGCTACACCGGCAGTGTCATCCTCAAGAGCGGGACGAAGAGTCCGGAGCAGCTGCTCAGCGACACGGCGCTGTTCCTCCACCGGTTGGACCAGAACCTGCCGCCTCGCGCCCGCGCCGCCCTGGCTCAGCGCAACGAGAAGGACACGGAGCTGTCCGCCAAGAAGGTCCTGGTGGTGGATGACGACATGCGCAACATCTTCGCGCTCACCAGCGTGCTGGAGAACCACGGCATGCAGGTGGTGTTCGCGGAGAACGGGCGCGCGGCCATCGAGATGCTCGAACAGCACCGCGACGTCGACATCGTCCTCATGGACGTGATGATGCCGGAGATGGACGGCTATGAGACCATGCGGGCCATCCGCAAGGACCTCAAGTACTCCAGCCTCCCCATCATCGCGGTGACGGCGAAGGCGCTGAAGGACGACCGGGAGAAGTGCATGGCGGCCGGCGCGAGCGACTACCTGCCCAAGCCGGTGGACACCGACAAGCTTCTGGAGCTCATCCGTCTTTGGGTGACGGCTTGATTCGCTGAGTGATGGTTACCGTACGGCGCCTCTCTTCCGGGCTTGGGTCCGGTCGAGGGGCCGCCTAGCCTCTTCCACCTTGAGAACAGGTGGGACCGGGGCAGATTCATCCGCCGACTTCAATGACGCCTAGCGAACACATCTCCGCGGACCGCAACCAGGAAAGGGCTTCCCAGCCCCGGGCGAGCATCCTGATGGTGGACGACCATCCGTCCAACCTGCTCGCGCTCGAGGCCATTCTCGAGCCGCTCGGGCAGGAGTTGGTGAAGGCCACCAGCGGTGAGGAGGCCCTCAAGTTCCTGCTTCAGCGCGACTTCGCCGTCATCCTGATGGACGTGCAGATGCCGGGGCTGGACGGCTTCCAGACGGCCACGCTCATCAAGCAGCGCGAGCGCACGCGCACCATCCCCATCATCTTCCTCACCGCGCTCAGCCGCGACGCGGCCCACGTCTTCAAGGGCTATGCGCACGGCGCGGTGGACTACCTGCTCAAGCCGTTCGATCCGGAAATCCTCCGCTCCAAGGTCAGCGTCTTCGTGGACCTGTTCCTCAAGGAGCAGCAGATTCAGCGGCAGGCGGTGTTGCTCCGGCAGCGCGAGCGCGAGGCGCTGGAGCGGCAGAGCGAGCTGCGCCACCTGCGGCTCACGGAGTCCTTGCCGGAGGTGATGTGGGCGGCGCGCTCGGACGGCAGCTTCACCTACGCCAACCGCGCCGCGCGGGACTACACCGGCATCCATGCGGACCAGCCGCTGTCGCTCAACACCTTCCTGGAGTTCGTCCACCCGGTGGACCGCGAGGCCATGCGCGCCGCGTGGGTGCAGGCCATCCGCATGGGGCAGCGCGTGGAGCGCGAGTTCCGCCTGCGCCGCTTCGACGGCGTGTACCGCTGGCACCGGCGCGCGCGGTGCCGGAGCGGGATGAGAATGGCCTGCTGGCCGGCTGGATTGCCGTGGCCACGGACATCGACGACAAGCGCCGGGCGGAGGAGGCGCTGGGGCGCTTCAAGGCGACGCTGGACGCGACGCTGGACTGCGTCCTCATGTTCTCCCCGGACTCGCTGACGCTCACCTACGCCAACGCGGGCGCGGCCAAGCAGCTGGCCAGCAGCGCCGAGGAGCTGGTGGGCCTGTCGGTGCTGGAGGTGGAGAGCGCCTTCGACGAGGCCGGCTTTCGCAAGCTGCTGGCGCCGCTGGTGAGTGGCACGTTGCCCAGCCAGACGTACTCCACCAGCCACCGCCGGCGGGATGGCTCGGAGGTGCCGGTGGAGGTGGTGCTCCAGTACGTGGCGGCGGACGGCGGCCCCGGGCGCTTCATCTCCGTGGCGCGCGACATCACCGAGCGGCAGCGGGCGGAGACGGCGCTGCGGCTGGCCAGCGAGGCGAAGGATTCCTTCCTCGCGGCGGCCAGCCACGAGCTGCGCACGCCGCTGGCCGCGGCCAAGGGCCACGCGCACCTGGCGCTGCTGAAGCTGGGCGGTGAGACAGAGGCCGGGCCGGGCAAGTCGCTCAAAATCATCAACCGGCAAATCGACCGGATGGCCAAGCTGGTGGAGGACCTGTTGGACATCAGCCGGCTCCAGGCGGGCCGCCTGTCGTTGGAGCTGGAGCGGTTCGACCTGAGCCATCTGGTGCACGAGACGCGGGACCGCATGGCGGTGCTGTCGCAAGGCCATGAAATCCACGTCGAGGCGTCAGAGCAGCTCGAGGGGACGTGGGACCGGGGCCGGCTGGACCAGGTGCTCACGAACCTGCTGTCCAATGCGCTGCGCTACTCGCCCGAGGGCGGGCCCGTGTGGGTGCGGGTGCAGGGTGAGCGCGACGAGGGCGTCCACCTGTCGGTGACGGACACCGGCGTGGGAATCCCCAAGGAGAAGCAGGCGCTCATCTTCGAGCGCTTCGGCCGCGCGCACGGCAGCAAGTACGGCGGCCTGGGCCTGGGGCTCACCATCAGCCAGGGCATCGTGGAGCAGCACGGCGGCCGCATCTGGGTGGAGTCTCCGGGCGTCGCCGGAGAGGGCTCCACCTTCCATGTGTGGCTGCCGCGCGAGACGGAGGCGCCCTCCGTCGCCGCGCATCCGGACGCGGACACGCGCTCCACGAACTGAGCGGGCCCGCCCGAGCGGGCCCGCGTTTTTTCTAGGGGTGCGGTTCCCACGCTGGCACGGTCACGTGTCCAATGGAGCGTGGAGAGAAAATGGCCCGGGGACTAGGCGCCTCGGAGCTCGCCGACCTCTATGAAAAGTACGCGCCCACCGTTCACGGGAGGGCAAGGACCCTGCTCGGCCGCGACTCGGACGCCTGGGACGCCGTGCAGGAGGTCTTCTGCCGGCTCCTCCAGGCGGGCGGGGCGTTTCGCGCGGAGGCACGCCCCATGACCTACATCTTCCGGGTCACCACCCATGTCTGCCTCAACATGCTGCGGAGCCGGGCATTGAAGGACGTCCCCGCCCAGGCGCTTGCCGAAGCGGAGGAGGCGGGGGCGGACCCGCAGGAGGTGGAGGCGCGCAACCTGCTGCGGGTGCTGGCCCGCGAGCTGGATGACCGCGCCCTCCAGATTGCGACGCTCCACTTCGTGGACGCGCTCACCCAGGAGGAAATCGTGGAGGTGGTGGGCCTGTCGCGCAAGACAGTGGGGCGCGAGCTGGAGAAGGTCCGGGCCCGCGCGCGGGAACTGGCGCTGGAGCCCCGGTCATGAGCGGGCACCTGTCGAGGCTCGCGTTGGACGAGCTGGTGGTGGGGGACGCGCCACCTCCCGCGCACCTCGCGTCGTGCGAGCAGTGTCAGGCGAAGCTGGCGCGGCTGCGGGAGGCCGCGGGGGCCGCGCGCGTGGCGCCGGAGTTCGCCTGGACGCGGTCTCGGGTGCTGGCCGAGCGTGCGGCGCCCGTGCCTTCACGCACGTTCCTCGGGGCGTGGCGGTGGGCGGTTCCCCTGGTCCTGGCCCTGGGGTTGGCGTCGGTGGTGGTGCTGCGGGAGCCGCCGGAGGGCGTCCGCGTCAAGGGCGGTCCCTTCGTGTCCGTGGTGCGGCAGTCGGATGGCGCCGTGGATGCGCCGCTGTCGCCTGGGGACGTGGTGACGCTCTCGCTCAAGACAGCGCCCTACCGGTACGTGCTGGTGTTCGCCACGGACGCCGCGGGCAAGGTGTCGCTCCTGTGGCCCTCGCGGGGCACGCAGTCCGGAGACCCGGAGACGCTGGTGATGCCGCCGACCTTCATCGTCACGCCCGGTGACTTCGTGTTGGATGCCTTCTTCTCGGATGCGCCGCTGCTGGCTGAACCGGGCCGGGCGGCCCTGGCGATTCGCGCCGCCGCCTGCGCTGCCCGGAAGCAATCCTCGGACTGCCAGCCCTCCGCGCCATTGGACGGCGCGGCACACCACTACCGCCTCGCCGTCCCCGTGAACTCCGGCCCATGATGCTGCTCTCGCTGCTGACCGCCGCGCTGTTGTCCCAGGCTCCCGCCGGAGAAGCTCCGCCCCCAGGCGCTATGCGCTCCTCGTCGGCGCCAACCGGGGTCTGGCCTCGGATGAGCCCCTGCGCTTCGCCGATGCGGACGCGCGCCGCATGTTCACCCTGTTCCGGGACGCGGGCGGCCTTGTCCCGGAGGACGCACAGGTGGTCCTGGGCGCGGATGCGGGCCGGGTGAAGGCTGCCTTGGGGACGTTGCGGGAGCGCATGGCGCGCGATGCCACGCCGGGGGACCAGCTCCTCGTCTACGTGTCGAGCCACGCGGATGGCGAGTCGCTGCACCTCTCCGGGACGCGCCTGCCGGTGAAGGACCTGATGGCGTTCATGGAGGCGTCGCCCGTGGGCGTGGCGGTGATGTTCATCGACTCGTGCCGCTCCGGCGCCGCCACCCGCATCAAGGGGCTGGAGCCAGTGGAGGAGCGGCTGGTGCAGTGGTCCGCGCCCGCCATCAAGGGGCGCGTCATCGTCACGTCGTCCAGCGCGGACGAGGCCTCGCAGGAGGCCGATGACCTCCAGGGCTCCTTCTTCACGCACCACCTGCTGGCGGGACTTCGGGGCGCGGGGGACCTCAACCGGGATGGGCGCGTCACGCTCCAGGAGTCCTATGCCTACGCGTACGGGCGCACGGTGGAGTCCACGCTGCTGACCCGCGCGGGCACCCAGCACCCGAACTTCCACTTCGACTTGAAGGGGCAGGGCGAGCTGGTGCTCACCGAGCCCGTGCTCGCGCCAAGCCGGTTGCTCATCACGGTGCCCGAGCCGGGCGAGTGGGTGGTGGCGTCGGAGCAGGACGGCATGGTGATGGGCGTCTTCTCCAAGGGCAACGGTCCGGTGATGCTGGCCCTGCCGCCGGGAGGCTATCGCCTGCGCTCGCGGCGGGACGCCTCGTGGTTGGAGCTGCGCGTCGCGGTGCCGGAGAAGGGGCACGTGCTGGTGGATGAGCCGCTGCTCAGCAAGGGCACCTTCGTCGCGATGCAGGAGAAGGGGGCCAACGCCACCGGCTGGCGCGGCGCGGTGCACCTGGGCGGCTCCTTCGCGACGCGGACGGCCACCCACTTCGGCTCAGGCACGGGTGGGCAGCTCCAGGCCTTGTTCAACGCGCCCCTCCAGCCGGGCCTCGTGGAAGTGGTGTGGGGCACCGTCGCCGGACGCGCCAGCAAGTCCGTCGTGAGCGGCGGGCTCCGGCAGACGGAGTGGTCACTGCGGCTGGGCATGGGACGCAGGTTCCAGGGCCGGTGGAGCGCGCTGACGCTGGGGCCGGAGCTGGGCGCCTTGTACATCCACCAGCGCGAGGCGGGCACGTCAAGCACGGGAACGGCGCCGTATGGTGGCGTGAGCGCTTCGGCGTGGCTGGGCGTTGAAGGGGTGTCGCTGGTCGTCACCGGTTCCGTGGGCGGCGCCGTGATGCCATTGCCCCAGGGGAATGAGTTGAGGGCGCTCGCGAGCGCCGGCATCGGACTTGGCTGGAACTTCTGACACGGCAGGTTCCCAGCCGCACGGGCTCGCGTGTCCAAATGAAGCACGTCATGCCTGGAGCTATGATGCCTCGCTCTTTCTCGTGTCCTTCCGCGCGTTCCGCATTGCTCTTCGCCACGCTGTCCCTATGGGGGTGCGGCGAACTCTCCGATGGAACACCGCGGACTCCTCCTCCCGTCGACCCACTGCGATTGGAAATCAACAACTCGCGAGGCATGGAGCATGTGAACGATTCGCTCCTCGTCACGGTGCAGACGCAGGGCGGTACCCCGGACAAGATAGAGCTCCTCCGGAATGGCAAGTCGCTGGCCACGCTGCTGCCTCCCTTCCAGTTCACCTGGGATACGACCGTGTTCGAGGAGGGCATCCACCAGCTCCAGGCTCGCGCGGAGTGGAAGGGGCATACCTTCACGAGCGAGGCACATCCCGTGACGGTGGACCGCACAGGGCCCACCGTTCTCTGGGCTTCTCCCAGCGCCTTCGAAACGCTCTTCCATGAGACAGCGACCCTGCTGGTGACCTTCACGGAGCCCATCCGGCTCAAGAGCGCCGAAGCGCCGATGGCCAGCATCCAGGTTGATAACCAGGATTGGTCCTCCCGGATGACGCTGTCCGACGACCGCTTGAGTTTGTCCACGCCGATGATTCAGCCCTTTTCGTTGCCGTCGGAAGGCTCTGCTTCAATGTCCAGCGAGGACATCACGGACCTGGCTGGGAACCCCGCCCAGTTCAGTCCTTCCATGGGACCACGCATCACCTGGTACTGGAGAGTCCCCTCGTTCAAGTCGGAGCCCGGCTTTTCCTTCGAGCGAACCCCAGGGGTGCAGGATGGGGTCTTGGTCGCCGGTCGCCCGGCGCTGGCCGTGGAGCCCGGTGGCGCCTTGGTGTTCGCGGTCGCCGACAGCCGCGGCATGACGACGGAGCGGAACGAGACAGAAGGCGCACACATCGTCGTCGGGCGCCTGGAGGGCAACGTCTGGAGTGTCCTGGGCTCGCCGTTCGCCGCGCCGGGGGCGCGCAAGGAAATGACGGTCTCGCGTCCACAGCTCGCGCTGGGCTCGGACGGCCACCCGGTGGTGGCATTCCTGCAACATGACTCCGCGAGCGCCGACGCCGCGCTCCACGTCCTTCAATGGAAGGACTCCGCCTGGCGGCCACTTGGGACGCGTCTGAATCCGCCAGAGGACGCGGCTCCGTATGATGTCGCTCTCGGCGTCGACAGCGAGGGCCGTCCGGTCGTGGCCTGGAGTGCATCCGACGGCGTTCGCGTGCGACGTTGGACGGAGGGGCAGTGGCTCGCCCTGGGAGACGTCCTGCGGGTGGGCACGGGGCCCGGCTCAACTGTCTCCACGGATGCGCCCGCGTTGAGTGTGGATGGCTCCGGCGGGATTTTCGTGGCGTGGGCCGAAGCCGAGTCCTCGGACGTCTTGGCGGGACTGCATGTCCGCCACTGGAGTGGCACTGACTGGAATGCACTCGGGGAGCGGCTCCTTCACGACCGCTTTTTCCCGGACCGCTATCGAGTCACCCAGCCCGCCTTGGCCACGCTGCCGGATGGACGCCCCGTGGCTGTCTGGGGGGAGATGTATGGCTCGGACTACCATGACGGGGTGGTGGTGGCTCGCTGGTCCGGTTCTGCGTGGAACCTCGAAGTAGTGACCTCCTGGGATGAGAGACTTGACGTGGAGGAGCGGCGCTGGCCGACGGTTGCCGTGGATGGCCATGGCCGGGTGTTGATGACGTTCATCGGAGGCCGTTCGTCATCAAGCCTCTATGCGAGCTGGTACCCCCGTGAGATTTATCGGAAAGAGCGCGTCCGGGATTACTCGGGCGCGCTGCCAACCTCCCTGGCGTTGGATGTGGCGGGCCAGCCGGTGATAGCGGTGTCTAGAGGCGGTTCGTTGAGCATCTACCGTTCGAACCAATGAGCGCTCGTTCCTCGTGAAGGTCGCCTGCCCGTTCCCACCGACCGTCCTTCCAGCGAGGGGGGAGGTAGGGCCGGGCAGGCGCCGCGGTTGATGGCCTCCCCGGATGCTTACCCTTCGCGCGACGTCAGCTCTTTCGCGTCAGGGAGGCGCTCATGAAAGCCGTGGTGCTCAAGTCCTATGGAGACGTGGATGCGCTCGCCATTCAAGACATGCCCGAGCCGAAGGTGGGACCAGGCGAGCTGAAGGTTCGCGTCATCGCCGCCGGCATCAACCCGGTGGACTGGAAGATTCGGCGCGGGGACATGAAGGCGATGATGCCCGTGCAGTTCCCCACCATCCTCGGGCGCGACGTGGCCGGCGAGGTGATGGAGGTGGGCTCGGGCGTCACCGACTTCAAGCCCGGGGACCGCGTCATGGGCGTGGTGAACGCCGGCTACGCGGAGAAGGTCGTCGCGCCGGTGGACGCCTGGGCGAAGGTCCCCGAGTCCATGGACCTGAAGGACGCCGCCGCGCTCCCGCTCGTCACACTCACCGGCGTGCAACTGATGGAAGAGGCGGTGAACCCCCAGAAAGGGGACACGGTGCTCGTCATCGGCGCGCTGGGGGCGGTGGGCCGCGCCGCCGTCTTCGCGGCGAAGGCCCGGGGCGCGAAGGTGCTGGCCGGCGTGCGCGCCAGCCAGAAGGCGGAGGCGCAGAAGCTGGGCGTGGACGGCGTCTTCGCGCTCGACGTCGCGGACGAGTTCTCCAAGCTGCCCATGCTGGACGCGGTGGCGGACACCGTGGGCGGCCGGTGGTGGCCCGCGTGCTGGAGAAGGTGAAGCCCGGAGGCACCCTGGGCAGCGTCCTGGGTGAGCCTCCCGAGGCCAAGGGGCGGCAAATCACCGTGCGCGCCATCCTCTCGCACCCGGACTCGCGCCGCCTGACGCAACTGGGGCAGGCCGTCGCCAGGGGCGACCTGGTCATCCCCGTCAGCAAGCGCTTCCCGCTGGAGCAGGTGAAGGAAGCGCAGAAGCTCGCGGAGCAGGGCGGCGTGGGCAAGGTGCTGCTCGTCAACTGAGCGTCACTTCTCGCGCGTCAGCAACACGACCGCGCCCAGGATGGCGCCCATGGCCAGCCAGGCCGTGGGCGTCATCGTCTCGCCCGCCAGCAGGCCGCCCAGGAGCACCGCCAGCACCGGGTTGACATAGGCGTAGCTGGTGGCCAGCGACGGGCGCGCGTTGCGCAGCAGGTAGCCATAGGCGCTGTAGCCCACCAGCGAGCCGAAGACGACGAGGTAGAAGAACGCGAGCACCGCCTTGGGCGTGGGAATGACCGCGGGGCGTTCCCCAATCAGCAGGCTGAAGCCCAGCATGACGACGCCACCGCACAGCATCTGCGCCGCGGTGGACATCAGTCCCTGGGGCATGGGCAGCCGGCGGCTCCACACCGAGCCCAGCGCCCAGCTCATGGGCGACACCAGCATCGCCAGCGTCGGCAGCAGGCCGCCGCCCATGTCACCGCCCAGGTTGAGCAGGACGATGCCGCCAAAGCCGACGGCCAGTCCCCAGCGCTCCGCGCGTCCGGGCCACTGGCCGAAGAGCCCCCGAAGAGCGCCGTCCACAAGGGGAGGCTGCCCACCACCAGCGCGGCCACGCCCGAGGGCACCGACTGCTGCGCGAATACGAGCCCCCGTTGCCCACGCCCAGCAGCAACAGCCCCACCAGCGCGCTGGCGCCCCACTGACGGGCCGTGGGCATGGGCGCCCCGCGCAGCCACAGCACCGCGAAGAGCAGGGCGCCGGCGAGCACGAAGCGCACCCCTGACATCTGGAAAGGCGGCATGCCACCTTCCAGCGCCCACCGGATGGCCAGATAGGTGGAGCCCCAAATAATATAGAGGGACAGGATGCTGGCGATGAGCCACCCGCGCTGGGGACCACCGGGAAGGACGTCTCCGGAGGGCAGATTGACGGGGGCTGGCTGTGAAACGGGGAGCGGCGCGGCACGCGAGGCGAGCACGGCGCGGCTTGTATCGCTGGCGATTTTCGCCGGCCATGTGGGCATTGCCGCACCTCACAGCCGGGTCCTTCTCGGAGCAGTACAGTGGCGGGCACCGCGCTCGTGCGTCGGGGCGGCCGTCCGGCTGGCCGGAATGTTGGCGTCGGGAATGTCGCGCCGGGTCGCCCGTAGGGACAGGGTGGCTCCCGGATTGAATGCCCGGGGCCGCTTCCTTAGACTTTCCCAGGGAGCCAGGGCGGAGGTGCCGCCGCACCGTGGCTCCGGAGTGAGCGCCAGGGATGTCCGAAGAGCTGGGTGAGCGTGAGAAGGAAGTCCTCCGGGCGGTCGTCCAGGAGTACATCTCCACGGGCGGGCCGGTAGGCAGTCAGCAGCTCACCCGCAGGCCGGGGTTCGAGGTGTCCTCCGCCACCATGCGCAACGTGCTGGCGGACCTGGAGGAGCTGGGCTTCCTGGAGAAGCCCCACACCTCCGCCGGGCGTGTTCCCACCGACCAGGGCTACCGCTTCTACGTGGACACGCTGGTGAAGCTGAGGGACCCGACGCCCCGGGACAGGGAGCTCATCCACGCGGGGCTCGCGCATGAGGCCGACCTGGCGGAGATGCTGGGCGAGGCCAGTCGCATCCTCCATTCGCTGACGCGTCACGCGGGCGTGGTGGTGGCGCCGCGGCCGGAGTCGGCGGTGTTCCGGCGCATCGAGTTCGTCCGGCTGCGCGAGGACCGGGTGCTCGCCATCCTGGTGGGGCAGAGCGGCCAGGTGCACAACAAGGCGATTACCGTGGAGTTCCCCATCACCTCCGACGAGCTGCTCAAGGCGAGCAACTACCTGTCGGAGTTGCTGCGGGAGGTGCCGCTGGAGTCGGCGCGCGAGCGCATCCGCGCGGAGATGGACCAGGAGCAGGCGCTCTACAACGCGCTGACGGCCAAGGCGCTGAAGCTGGGCGCGGCGGCCACGGACCTGGCGTCCACGGAGCGGGTGCTCATCCAGGGCACGGGGTCCTTCTTTGAGCAGCCGGAGTTCGCGGACGTGGAGCGCATGCGCGCGCTCTTCAGGGCCCTGGACGAGAAGCACAAGCTGCTGTCGCTGCTGGACCGGGTGCAGGTGGCCAACGAGATGCAGATTTTCATTGGCGCGGAGAGCGACTTCTCCGCGGCCGGCGACGTCACCGTCATCGCCAGCCCCTACGGAAACCAGGAGCAGGTGCTGGGCACGGTGGGCGTCATCGGCCCCACGCGCATGGACTACCGGCGCGTGATTCCCCTGGTGAACTTCACCGCGCAGGTGCTGTCGCGCGTGCTGGAGAAGGTGTAGCGGGCCTCACTCCGCGCGGGTGACGAGCACCTCCTGCTCACCATTCGCGCGCCGGACATGGAGCCGCACGGGCGTGCCGGGCGCACCCCGGGTGCGGGACTCCGCCTCCGTGCTGTCGCGCACCACCTGGCCATCCACCGCCACCAGCCGGTCCCCCACGTTGACGCCCGCGCGCGCCGCGGGCCCGTCCGGCGTCAGCCACGCGAAGGCGACGTGGCCCCGGTCCTCACTGAAGCCCGCGCCCAGCGTGCCCGGCGTGGCCCGGCGCGGGGACACCGTGACGTCACCCACGTCGGTGGCCTCCGCCTCCGCCACCTTCACGGTGCGCGTCTCCACGCGGCCCTCCGGCGGCAGCAGCCGCACGGTGTGGATGCCCGGGCGCACGTCGCTCAGGCGGAAGCGTCCGTCCTGCCCGGTGAAGGCGTCCGAGCGCCCGCCCACGGCCTTGTCGAGGAACACCGCCACCCCTGGCGCGGGGCCGCCCCCGGCTCCACACCGCGCGCCCGGAGATGGACGCCACGCCGCCGGTGAGCGGCACCTCCACGTCCGAGGTGCCCCCGGGCCGCAGCGTCACCTGGGCTTCGCCCGTGCGGCTGTCCTCGGTGCGCACCGTCACCTTCAGCGCCTGGGCGGGCGCGTCTGGAAGCAAGAAGGTGCTGCCAGCGAAGCGCCGCGTGGTGGGCCAGGCACCGGCCCAGGGCAGGGCCTCACCGTTGGCCTCGAGCAGCTCCAGGGTGAAGCCCTCCGGAGCCGCGCCGCTGCCCGCCACCACGCGCCCGCGCAGGGTGGCCGCGGGCTCCAGCCGCACCGTGAGCGGCGCCTGGTCCTCATGCGCGGCGGGCAGCCGCCCCACGCGCCCCGCGTTGTGGGCCACCAGCTCCAGGGGCTGGGCGCCCTGGGGGCGCGGCGGCATGGCGAACTGGCCCGCCTCGTCCGCGCGCTCCTTGCGCGTCATGGGGAAGTCCCCGCCCTGGATGGCGGCCACGATGGCCAGCGGGCTGGGCACCCCGGAGGGCTCCAGCACGACACCGGACAACACGGAGTCCTCCTTCAACAGCAGGTCCTGCCGCACGGCACCGCCCGAAGGCACCGTCACGAACGGGTCGCTCTCCATGTGGAAGTAGATGGCGGGCGTCTGGTGGAGCAGCGCGACCAGTTGGTAGACGCCCGCGGGCAATTCCAGCTGGAACTGGCCCTGCGCATCCGTCTCCGTGGAGGCCGTGCCCGAGCCGCCCCGAGGCACGGCGTGGACCAGCGCGGGCTCGGTCAGCGGCCCACCCGACGCGCGCGTCACCTGTCCCCACACGGAGCCGGAGTCCGCCAGGGTGAAGTCCGCGCGGGTGACGACGCCCGCCTTCAACGTCTCCATGCGGGACGTCCACCGCTGCGAGCCCTCGCGCCGCGCGCGCACGGAGGTGGGCCCCGCCTCCAGCCCCTCCAGCTTCCAGGCGCCCTCGGCGTCGGTGAGCGCCGTGTGCGCCACGCCAGAGAAGGACGCCGGTTCGGCGCGCACCTGCGCGCCTCCCAGCGGCCGTCCCTCCGCGTCCACCACCAGGCCTTCCAGCGCCGCCGTCGCGGGCTCCAGCCGCACGTCCAGGGGCGTGTGGCCGCCCGGGTTCACCACCACGGCTTCGAACACGCGGCCCGTCATTCCCGCCGCGCGCACCGTCACGTCGTACTCGCCGGGGGGACGTCCATCCGCCACCCGCCATCATCCCCGGACGCCGCCCGGCCCAGCTCGCCCTGGCCGCCCGCGGGAGACGCCACCAGGATGGCTCCGCGCACCGGCGCGCCCTCCACCGTGGACACCGTGCCCGTCAGGCCACTGGCCGCGCCCAGCGTCACCACGAGCCCGCGCAGCGTCTCGCCCGGCGCGACGGACAGCGGCCCCGGCACGCGGCCCAGCTGGTCCCCTCGGCGCGCGGAGACGACCCACGTCCCGGCGTTGACCTCCAGCGCGAAGCCGCCACCTTCCCCGGTGGTGACGCGCACCGGCGCGGTGCCTCCCGCCGCCACCACCTCCGCGTCCGCGACGGGCTGACCCTTCGCGTCGACGACGAAGCCCTCCAGGGTGCTCGCGCCCCAGAGCCCCACGACGACTTCACCGGCCCGCGGCACCTGGAGCAGGCGCAAGGTGCGGCGGCTGAAGCCCGGCGCCTCGGCGGTGAGCTCGTAGCGCCCGGGCGCCAGCTGCGTGAAGGCGAAGCGGCCCTGGGCATCACTCGTCGTCTCCGCCGCTTCTTCCGGCAAGCCGGTGGGGGCCGCCCAGGCCGTGGGCGTCCCGGGGTAGGGCCGCAGCGTCAGTGAGGCGAGTGGCACCGGCTCCTCGCGCCCTTCCGCCACGGTGCGCCCACTCAGCGTCACGCCGTCGGGCAGGCGCAGCTCGACGGCCGTCTCCGCCTCGCCGAGCGGCCGCGTGGCCTCCAACCGCACGGGGCCGTGGCCCGGGGCATGCGCGGACAGCAGGTAGTCGCCGGGCGCCGCGGGCAGGCGGAGCACGCCGCCGTCCGCCGTGGTGCCCTCGCCCGCGCGGCGCCACGGCGTGGCCCCGGTGCCGTCCGCGCCCACGCGCAGGTAGGCCCGCACGCGCGCGCCCATCACGGGCCCCTGGGCGTCCACCACGCGCACCACGAAGGCGCCCAGCTCGGCGTCGGGGGCGGTCTCCAGCGGCGGGGTGGGCGGTGTGCTGGCGCGGGACGGGGCGCCGCTGGTGACGGGCGCTGGCGCGGTCAACGCCGCGGCCTCCGGGCGCGCGCCGGCAGGGGCCGCGGGGACGGGCATGCGGAACCACAGCAGCAGCACAGCCGCGATGGCCAGGCACAAGGCAATCAAGAAGGGGGTTCGATGGCGCACGGGCTCGGCCTCCCCCGCGTCCGGCCGTCGCCGTCGCGGCTGCCCACAGTGTAGGCCAGCCTCGCAGTGAACCGAAACTTCAGGAGGGCGCGGGCGCGTAGACGCGCAGGGCCGCGGGGGCCACCTCGAAGCGCATGGGCGTCTTGCCCACGAGCTCGCCGTCCGCGTTCACCTCCTGGACGGGGTCGGCCTCCACGTAGAGCCGCGCGGCGCGCAGGGCGGTGACGGCGGGGTGCTCCACGTGCTCGCCCGAGCGCAGGGACAGGGCCACCCGCATCAACGTGGCGATGTCCTGGAGCTGGCCCAGGCCGGTCCCTTCGTGCCCCGACGCGGCGGAGGGCGCGGCGATGGCGTAGATGTCCAGCCGCCGATCATCCAGCCGGGCATCGGGCGCCACCATGTTTCCGGCGCCGTGGTAGAGGCCGTTGCCCACCACCAACTGGAGCACGTCCAGCGCCAGCTCCTGGTCATCCGCCTTCAGCCGGATGTGGAAGGGGCGCAGGTCCTTCACCTCCGCCGCGGCCGCCACGGGGTAGGCCAGCTTGCCCGCGCGCTGCTTCAGCCGCTTCGTCAGCCGCTTGGCGATGCCGGTGGCCAGTCCCAGGCTGGCCGCGTTGAGGAAGGGGCGCCCATTGGCCAGGCCCACGTCCACGCGGGCCATGTAGCCCTGGGCGATGACGTCACAGGCGGCCTCGATGTCGGGCGGGATTCCCAGCGAGCGCGCGAAGTCGTTGCCAGTGCCCAGCGGGAGGACACCCAGCGTCACGTCGCGGCCCAGCAGCCGGACCACCGCGCGGCTCAGGGTGCCGTCGCCTCCTCCCACGATGAGGCGGCGGGTGCCCCGTGCCACCATCCGCTCCACCACCGCGTTCAACCGATCCGCTCGGGACAGCGCGTGGCATTCGACGATGGAGACGCCCCGCGCCACGAGTGTTTCCCTGGCGGTCTCGAAGGCCTCACGCCCGGAACGCGAGCGCGTATTCACCACCAACACCGCGGGGCCGTCATCCAGGACGGGCCTGCATGGGGGCTTGATGAGGGCGGGTTCCAGGGTGCCTCCTCTTTCGTGTCGCCCGCCAATCTGTGCACGCACTGCCCGTCCGACCAGCGGGACGCGAGGTGGTGCCGTGCGCGCATCCCCGCCGCGAGTCGCCCCGTGCTCCGGTGCATTCCCGATGTCGGGTGCCACGTGGGCGTGCATGCGTGCGTCGGCGGGTGAACAAGTCCATCCGGCTGCACGCTTCCGGATGAGTGGATGACTGCCCACCTCTGCGCTGGAGCTGGCCCCATGCAGGTGTCAGTCAGGCCTGGAGAGCAAGTCGCATGGCACGAGGAAGCAAGGCGAAGTACACGGCGAAGCAGAAGCGGATGGCCGAGCACATCGAAGAGGGCTACGAGAAGCGCGGCGTCTCCGACGAGACGGCCGAGTCCCGGGCCTGGGCTACCGTGAACAAGCTCACGGGCGGCGGGATGAAGAAGGGCGGCTCGGGCAGCAAGGCCAAGGTCGCGCGCAGCCGTCCCCTGGCGCGGAAGAACGCGCGCAAGGCGGGCCGCAAGGGAGGCAAGGCCACCGCCGCGAAGCGCGCCGGCACCCGTCGCCGCGCCACCACCGGTCGCACGCGCAAGCCCGCTGCTCGAGCCACGCGTTCGGGTTCCAAGTCCACCGCCGCCCGGAGCACCGTGGCCCGTCGCGCCACCGCCCGTCGCACCACCACCGCGAAGCGGCCTGCTTCCAAGTCCCGGAGCGGTACGCGTCGCGGAACCAGCAGCCGCGGCTCGCGCAGCCGCACCCGCACCTAGCACGCCGCCGCTTCCCCATCCCTCTCGCGGGGGTGGGGAAGGGCGGGGCGTGGCCTCAGCGTCGCTCGTCGTCCTTGGCCACCGGCTGGTGCCGGACTCGTTCCAGGGCCATTCGCGCCGGGACGCCTCGTAGCGCGCGAGCAGCGCCGCCGGGTCCTTCACCAGCGTGCGGCAGCCCGCGGCGCGCAGGTCATCCGGAGGAAAGCCGCCCGCGAGCACGCCCACGGAGGCCAGGCTCGACTTGTTGGCTGCGAGCGCGTCATAGGGCGTGTCGCCCACGACGACCGTCACGTCCGTAGGAGGCTTGCCCAGCCGCGCCAGGGCGGCCTCGAAGATGTCCGGGTGGGGCTTGCTCTTGTCCACCTCGTCCGCGCTCGTCTTCGTCTCGAAGAGGCCTTCGATGCCGCACAGCTTCACGTAGTGCTTCAGCTCCTGCTCTTTCGCGCTGGAGGCCAGCACGATGCGGATGCCGCCCGCGCGCAGCCGCTGGAAGAGCTCCCGTACCCGGGGGAAGGGACGCACCTTCGGCAGGAACTCGTCCAGGAACAGCTTGCCGCGGTATTCGTCCAGCTCCTTGCCGAAGCGCTCCACTTCCTCGTCATTGAAGAAGACGGGGATGATCTGGTCGGCGCCCTTGCCAATCTGGCTGCGCACGTGCGCGAACGGGATGTCCCGGCCGAAGTGAAGGAAGGCACGCCGCCATGCCTCGGCGTGCTCGTCCACCGAATCCACCAGGGTTCCATCCACGTCGAAGATGACGTTTTCCACCATGTGCCTTGTCCCTCGGCCTCGAAGGTGGGGATGCCGAGGGTGGCGGTCAACCGTCCGTGGGCTGGGTGGCGGGGGTGGACTCCACCAGTGTCTGCGTCTGTACGTCGTAGCCTTCGGGGGCGGTGAGGGTGAAGCCGTCGTTGGGCAGGGCCGCGTTCAGCTCCACGCGCGTGAGCACCGTCTCGCCTACGCGCTTGCCTCCCTGCCACCGGCCAAGGCGCTTGGGCACGCACAGCGACAAGGCCGCGTCGCAGTGCTCCTCCTCCACGCGCTCCTCGGCCGCGGCGCCGTCCGGTGAGACGGTGCGCCGGCCCAGGAAGTCCAGCTGGGGCCAGCGCAGCACGTAGACCATCTCCAGTCCCGCGGCGTCACCGTCCAGCTTCTGCACCAGCTCCACCGCCTGCGGCGCCAGCGGGTGCGTGGCGCGGCGGACCGTCGCGTGGCTCAGCAAGAGCGGCGTCCGGAAGCCCTCCGGCGTGAAGGGGTGGAACGTCTCCGACAGGAAGCCGGCGAGCTTCGCGGGCGGCAGCTCCGAGGTGAAGGTGCTGAAGCGCTGCTCCCCGTCGAGCTGCTGGAAGAAGTGCGTGCCGTCCCACGCGAAGGTGCGCGAGGCGGGCGGGCCCAGCGTGCCACGCAGGCGCTGCGGCGCGCGGAATTCGAAGGTGAACGTCACCGGCTCCAACCCCGCGTCCTGCACGGTGCCGGCGATGCGGTAGCTCTTCAGCTTCGCTTCGCGGGTGACGAGCCCGGCTTTGACTTCGGGCAGCAGTGTGGCCGCGTCATCGCCGCCCTTCTTGGGGCAGCCGGTGAGGGCCGTCAGGGCACACAACAGGAGGAGGCGTTCACGCATGGGAGGGCACAAAAGCAAGAAGGCCCGCCTGTCGCCAGGGGGCCTTCCGCATGAACCGCGCGGCTTGCGCGGTGTGGACTACTTGACCGCCACGCCCACGGCGCTGGAGCTGGTCACGCCGATGATGGTGCCGGTCAGGGCGTAGATGCCGTGACGGGCGGTGGTGCCCGCGGTCAGCAGCTCCACCTTGGAGGCGCCCATGGCCTTGGCCTCGGCGATGAGCAGCTTGTTGATGACGGTGTCGAGGTCGCTCTGCACGATGTCGACGATGTGGAAGATGGCGGTCAGGCCCAGGGCGTTGGCCTGGACAACGGCCACGGCCTCACCGTTGGAGGCGATCTCCGTGCCGGAGACAACGGCGCTCTCAACGCTGGTGCAGGCAACCATGCTGCTGGCGGCAACGGCGGACAGGACGAGCTTCTTCATGTTCTTTCCCCTCTTGAATTGGATGCTTGTGTGGCGGCCGGACGCCTTGGAGAGCAACCGGCCGTTGTCTTGAGACCTTCAAGCGGGCGGGGTCGTAGCAGATGTCGACTCCATGTCAAGGTCCGTCCGAGACACTTGGTATCGCTCCGGCTGGGCGGCTGCGCGTTGCAATGCACACCTCCTCTTGCTAGCCAACCTCGAGGCTCCCTTCATGGACACCGTCTCCGCTGCCCGCCCCGCGCCGCGTTACTGGGTGCACCTGTTGCTCCTGGTGCTGACGGTAGGGACCACCTTCACCTCGTACCTGCTCTACTTCCATTTCCAGCGGCCCTACTCACTGGGAGAGGTGTCCCCCGAAGCGGCCTTCCGCGCGCTGGCCTTCAGCCTGTCGCTGCTGGCCATCCTGGGGACCCACGAGATGGGGCACTACGTGTTGGCGCGCTGGCACCGGGTTGAAACATCCCTGCCCTATTTCATCCCGCTGCCGGTGCTCGGCGTGGGCACGCTGGGCGCCGTCATCCGCATTCGCGACCGCATCCCGAACCGCAACGCCCTGGTGGACATTGGCGCGGCGGGACCGCTCGCGGGGTTGGCGGTGGCCCTGCCCATCCTCTTCTGGGGGCTGGCTCACTCCACTGTGGTGGATGCGCCGGACATCCCGTCCACCCTCTTTCCAGGGGACGGCTCGCTGTGGGCCATTGGCCGGGACGTCTTCACCTGGGTGATGGACCGCGTCACCAACGCGCCGCCCGCGCCGGAGACGCCTTTCAACGGCGTGCAGACGCTCTTCGGCGACAGCCTGTTGATGCAGGGCCTGACGCGCCTGGCCCTGGGGCCGCTTCCGGAGGGCAAGGACATCCTGGTCCATCCGGTGGTCATCGCTGGCTGGTTCGGGCTGCTCGTCACGCTGCTGAACCTGATGCCCGTGGGGCAGCTCGACGGCGGGCACCTGGCCTATGCGCTGTGGGGCCGGCGCGCGCACTGGGTGGGCCGCGCGGTGGCGTTGGTGCTGTTGGTTCTCACCCTTTTCGTCACCGCGTCCTGGGGCTTGTGGCTGCTGGTGACGAGCAAGCTGGTAGGCTTCGGCCACCCCGAGGTGGTGGAACCCCAGCAACCGCTCAGTCCGCTGAGGAAGTGGATCTGCGCGCTGTGCCTGCTGGCACTCATCGGCTGCGCCATGCCCATTCCCCTGCGCCAGGTGATGACATGAAGTTCCAGTGTGACGCGTGCGAGCGGCTCGTGCCGCTGGAGACCTACCGGACGGAGGCCGGGGGACTCGTGGTGACGTGTGGCCGCTGCGGCGCGGACAGCCGCGTGGGCCCGCCAGCCGCCACCGCGCCGCGAACAGAGGTGCCGGCTGCTCCCGCCGGGGCGGCTGCGCTGGCGCCGTCGCCGGTGGTGCCGGTGGTGCCGCCCTCCGACAGTTGGAGCGCTTCCGCGCCAGTGACGCCGGCCCTGCGGGTGGTGCGTTCGGAGTCGGCGCCGCTGACGGACGACGCGCTCTTCGAGCCGCCCCTGGCGTCTGTCCCAAGTGCGTGGCGCCTCGGCGCGAGGAGGCCCTGTCCTGCCCGCAGTGCGGGCTTGTCTACGTCAACTACCAGCTCGAGGAGCACCCCTGTCGGACGTGCTGGCGGACGCGTGGCGCAAGCTGGCGGCGCGCTGGGAGGACTGGGACGCCCATGACCGGCTGATGACGCTGGCGGTGGGGCGGGGCGAGCTGGCCATGGCGGGGCGGCTGTACCGGATTCGCCTGGCGCGTGCGCCCGACGATGCCGTCGCCCGGCGGGGCCGTGATGAGGTGGTGCGCAGGGCCACCCTGGTGGTGCCGTCATCGGTGGAGCCCGCCGGAACCCCCAACGTCTTCCGACGCCTGAAGACGGTGGCGGTGGGCGTGGGCTTCATCGTGGTGCTGGTGCTGGCCGTGCTCGTCTTCCAGCACCTGCGCACGCTGAGCGCGGGGTACTGAGCGCCGGGCTGGGGCGCCTTGCCGCCGGGGGCGGTGCGGCTCGCTGGCGGAGGAGCAGGCGGCCACCCGGGCCGGCGGCGCGGCCGCGGCCGGAAACGCGCTTGAAACGGCGGTCGCTGCTATTTTGTCCGGCCGCTTCCCGTCTCCCCCTCGGTGCCGATGTCGCTCTCCGTCTCCACCCCCGTCCGTCGACAGCCTGCTCGGTCCGGGAGGCGCGCTCGAGGTCGCGCTGCCCGCGTACGAGCACCGCCCGGAGCAGCTTCAGATGGCGCGCGCCGTGGAGCGGGCCTTCGCCGAGCACAGCTACCTGCTGGCCGAGGCGGGGACCGGCACGGGCAAGACGCTTGCCTACCTGGTGCCCGCGCTGCTGTCGGGACGCCGGGTGGTCGTGTCCACGGCCACGAAGACCTTGCAGGACCAGATTTTCTTCAAGGACCTGCCGCTGATGCGGGAGAAGATGGGCCTGCGCTTCGAGGCCGCGTACCTCAAGGGCCGCAGCAACTATCTCTGCCTGCACCGCTATGACGCCTTCTCCAAGGAGCCGCAGTTCGGCTCGCGCGAGGAGTCGCGCTACTGGCCCAAGCTGAAGGCGTGGGCGGAGGAGACGGACACCGGCGACCGCAGCGAGCTGGACCTGCCCGAGTCCTTCAGCGCCTGGTCGCGCCTGTCCACGACGTCCGAGACGTGCGTGGGCACCCGGTGCCCGCAGTACGAGACGTGCTTCGTCACGCGCATGCGCAAGCGCGCGGAGCAGGCGGACCTGCTGGTGGTCAACCACCACCTCTTCTTCGCGGACCTGGCGCTGCGCAGCTCCGGCAAGCGCACCGAGGGCGTGCTGCCCTGGTACGAGGCCGTCATCTTCGACGAGGCCCATGCGCTGGAAGACGCGGCCAGCGGCCACTTCGGTTGCAGTGTGTCCAACTACCGGCTGGAGGAGCTGGCGCGGGACGCGGTGGCGTCGCTGAAGGAGGACGACGCCCGCCACGCCATGCTGCGCGCGCTGGCGGCCCGGTTGCGCGCGGGGGCGGATGCGCTCTTCGCGCAGGCGCCCCGGGCGCTGGGGCTGTCCGGCCACGAGGCCTCCGTGGCGCTGCGCGCGGAGGTCATGGCGAAGCTGTCCACGCCGCTGGAGGGCGTGCGGGACGCGCTGGCCGCGTTGTCCGCCTTCACGGTGGGCGAGCGCGAGCCGGAGCTGGCCGCCATCACCCGTCGCTCGGACGAGATGGAGGAGCAGCTCTCCTTCCTGGAGAAGGCCGAGTCCTCGGACCACGTCTACTGGGCGGAGCAGCGAGGCAAGGGCCTCTTCCTGCGCGCCAGCCCCATCGACGTGGCGAAGGAGCTGCGCGAGCGGATGTACGGCGCGCTGGACACGGTGGTGTACACGTCCGCGACGCTGGCGGCCGACAGCCGCTTCGACTTCTTCGCCAACCGCATGGGCCTGTACGGCGAGGACGGCCAGCCGGTGACGCGCGTGCGGACGCTGGCGGTGCCCAGCCCCTTCGACTACCCGTCCCAGGCGGCGCTGTACCTGCCCACGCACCTGCCGGACCCGTCCGCGCCGGGCTTCATCGAGGAGGCGGCGGAGGAGATTGAGCGCCTCTGCGAAGTCACGGGTGGGCGCGCCTTCGTGCTCTTCACGTCCCTGCGCAACATGGTGCGGGCCTATGAGCTGGTGGCGCCCCGGTTGCCCTATCAGTCGCTGCTGCAAGGCGAGCGCCCCAAGCAGCAACTGCTGGAGGCCTTCCGCGAGACGCCGAGCGTCCTCTTCGCGGCGCACAGCTTCTGGGAGGGCGTCGACGTGCCGGGCGACGCGCTGAGCCTGGTCATCATCGACCGGCTGCCCTTCGCGTCGCCAGGAGACCCGCTGGTGGCCGCGCGCATCAATCAGCTCCAGCAGCGAGGCGAGGAGCCCTTCGAGCAGTACCAGCTCCCGCACGCGGCGCTGGCGTTGCGGCAGGGCTTCGGCCGGCTCATCCGCACGCAGTCGGACCGGGGCATCGTGGCGATGCTGGACCGGCGCATCGTGACGAAGGCGTATGGCCGGGTGTTCCTCGACAGCCTGCCGCCCGCGCGCCGCATGGAGGACGTGGTGTCGCTGAGCCGCTGGTTCAACGGCCCGGTGCGACCGGTGCGCACCATCCGCTGAGCCTCAGGGCGCGTCGCGCAGCCGCAGGCCGATGCGCGCCAGCAGGGGCGGGCCCAGCGTGTCCACCCCGGCGCGGCCCGCGAGGTACTCGCGGTCGAAGAGGTTCTCCACCGCGCCGAAGACGTGCAGCTTCCAGAAGAGGCGGCGGCTGGCGGACACGTCCACCACGGCGTAGCCGCCCATGGGGCGCTCGTTGAGGTCGTCCTCGAACTGAGCGCCCGTCACGCGAAGCTGCACCGTGGCCGTCACGATGTCGGGGTCGTGGAAGGTGAGGATGGCGGTGCCCCGGTGTCGTGGGTCCTGGGCGAGCTGCTTGCCCACCAGCCCGGGCTGCCCGGGCGAGCGCGTCACGACAGGGTCCACGAAGGTGTACGCGAGCAGCGCCGTCCACTGGCGTGCCAGCCTCCAGTCCACGCTCGCCTCCACGCCGCGCACCCGCGCCTGTCCCAGGTTCTCCCGCTGGCGCGTGGAGCCATCCGGAAGCGGCTGCTCCAACGTGACGTTGGTGATGGGGTCGTCGAGCACGTTCCAGAAGCCCGTCACGCGCGTGGTGAGGCCCAGCGAGGAGGACTCGGCTTCCACGCCGGCCTCGGCGCCCCACAGTCGCTCCGCGCCCAGGTGGGCGTTGGCGGCGGTGAGGAGGGTGCCCACCTGGAAGGGGCGGTACAGCTCGTTGAGCGTGGGGGCGCGGAACGCACGGTAGGCGGAGGCGCGCAGGGTGAGCCCCTCCAGCGGACGCACTCGCAGGCCCAACCGTGGGCTGAGCTGCTGCTCGGTGCGGTCGTCGAAGCGCGTGGTGGCCACCGCGCCGTTGGCGCGCTCCAGACGCTGCTCACCGTCCTGGTTGCGCCACACGTCCATCCGGAGCGCGGCGCTGAGCTCCAGGGCGGGCGAGGGTGTGTAGAGGTCCTCGATGAAGACACCGCCGGACAGTTGGGTGCCTCCGGTGTCGCGCAGGCGGAGGGAGGTCTCCGAGGGCGCGGGCGGGAAGAGCTGCTCCCGGGACGTGCCCGCCATGCGGCGCGCGTCCAGGCCGGCGGTGAGGACGTGCGTGCCCAGGGCCGTCCAGGACGGGCCGGACCAGACGAGGGACGCGCCCTGGTCGTTGGCGGGCACATCCTGGCTGGCGGCCAGCGCCTCGGAAGAGCGGTCCTGGGTGATGCGCGCGCGGTCCTGTTCGAATCGTTGCACGCGGCCGAAGAGGTCCAGCGTGAAGGTGCCGCTGTCCGCGGTGCGCAGCCGTGCACCCGCGCCGAAGTGCGCCAGCTCCACGCGCGCGGTGGTGAGCCGGGTGCCGCCGTTCTGGTCCTCCCGGAACAGGCCGGCGCGAGCGGAGAGGGTGAGCGCATCGGTGGCATCCGCTTCGACGCGCCCGTTGAGGACGGCATGGCTGCTGGGCGTGTCCGCGTCGATGGCGCCGCGCTGGGCGGCGCTGACGATGGGGTAGCCGTCGCTGTCGAGCAGCTCTGCCTCCAGCGAGGCGCGGACGGGACCCCACATCTGCGCCCCGCGTGCCGCGAGCATGCCCGTATGCGCGTTGCCATAGGTGGCATCCGCGTCGAGCTGCGTTCCGGTGATGTCGCGTGACACGAGCTGCACGACACCGCCGAGCGCGCCGCTGCCGTAGAGCGCGGAGCCGCCGCTGGGGACGACCTCGATGCGCTCGAGTCCGAGCCGTGGCAGCGAGCGCCAGAAAATCCAGCCACCAAACGGGTCGTTGACGGGGATGCCGTCGAGCAGCACGAGGCTGCGCGCCACGCCCGAAGGCGCGAGCCCGCGCAGGTTGAGTCCCTGCGCCGTCGGGTCGGAGACGAGGCTGGGCGTGCGGCGGAAGGTGGCGGCGGAGGGCACGGTGCGGACCAGCGAGTCCTGCGTCAGCGTGGGGCTCCGGTCGATTTCCGGGCGGGGGAGGACCGTGGTGGTGGCGGGCACGTCCCTCGCCGGCCGGGGACGCCGCGAGCCCGTGACGACGGTCCGCCCAGCGTCCGCATCCTCTGCCTCCGCCCGCTCCCGCGTGGGCGCATCCGTTGGCGGCTGCCCGTTCGTATCAGGAACCTCCTGGGCCTCAGGAGCAGGCGCCGCCATCACCGTGGAGGAGGCGAGGGCCCAGAGCAGGGGCGCGAGCACCCGGATGCGGCGCACGTGAAGACTCCGATGAGTCACGAGGAGGTCGGGCATCGATGCCCGCTCTAGCAGCCCGACGCCCTGGTTCCAGGTCGTCGGGCGGATGGCCCCGCCGAAGGTGGCGATTGTCCGTCCGATGCTGAACGCACGCTCCAAACCCGGCTGCGTCATCCGCCGGCGCGGTTGCCCGCTACGTCCCGCACGGTGAGCACGGCGGCGTCCACCTCCGCCAGGATGCGACGCGCGTGCCGCAGGAAGGCTTCGCCCGCGGGGAGCAGGCGCATGCCACCCCGGGTCCGCTCGAAGAGGCGCGCTCCGAGTTCGTCCTCGAGCGCCTGGATGTGGCGGCTGAGCGGCGGCTGCGTCAGGTGCAGGCGGCGCGCGGCCCGGCCCACGTTGCACTCCTCGGCAACGGCGACGAAGGACTGGATGTGCGTAAGGCTCACGTCCGCCACTCTATCGCTGTCGGCCATACCGAAACAGCATTGGACGCCAGGCACCCTGGCCCCTCACCTTGGCGGCCATGAGCATTCCCTTGTTCAAGGGCACGGACGTCGAACGTCTGCGCCGAGCGAGTCAGGCCGCCGCCGGTACGCTGGCTTTCGTTGCCTCGAAGCTGACCCCCGGTGTCACCACGGCGGACATCGACCAGTGGGTTCGAGAGGACACGGCGCGTCGGGGTGGCAAGCCCAGCCAGTTGGGGTTCAAGGGCTACCCGGCCACCGTCTGTACCAGCCGCAACCACATCGTCTGTCATGGCATCCCGAACGCAGGCGAGCAACTGGTCCGTGGGGACATCATCAACGTGGACGTGACGACGTGCCTGGACGGCTTCCACGGGGACACCTCCGCGACCTTCCTCATTGGCGAGGTGTCCGAAGACGCTCGTCGCATCGTGGACGTGGCGCGCCGGTGCCGTGACGCGGGCATCGCCGTCGTCCGCCATGGCGCGCGGCTGGGGGACATCGGCGCGGCCATCGAGGAGCTGGCGAAGAAGGAGGGCTGCAGCGTGGTGGAGGAGTTCGGCGGGCATGGCATCGGCCACCAGATGCATGGGCCGCCCACTGTGCCCCATACCGGCAAGCGAGGCTCGGGCATCAAGCTGCGCTCGGGCATGGTCCTCACCGTGGAGCCCATGGTGAATCTGGGACGGCCGGACATTCGCATCCTGGCCGACGGTTGGACGGTGGTGACGGAGGACGGCAGCCTGTCCGCGCAGTTCGAGCACACCATCCTGGTGACCCCTGACGGCTGTGAGGTGCTCACCCAGCCCGAGCTTGCCCTTTCGCTCGAAATCGCCTGCTGAACGCTTCCCCGCTCTGGAAGGGCGGGCAGGCGGCCGTGCCTGCCATGGGTCCTCGGGGTGCCTACCCTTGGAGGATGAGGGCAGGAGGCCGCGCGATGAAGAAGGAGATGCTGTTGTACGAACTGCACCCGGCACTGGTGCACATGCCACTGGCCTTGCTTCCCACGGCAGCCGTGGCGGACCTCATCTCGGTGACGACGGGCGACGGCGCCTGGGCCCGGGTGGCACGCCGCATCTGGGTGGCTGGCTCCATTGGTGGCCTGCTCGCGGGCGTGTCGGGACTGGCGGCCAGCCAGGAGGTCCGGCTGGAGACGCCGCGTGCCCGGGACATGACGTTCCTGCATGGCGTGGGCAACGCCTCCGTGCTGCTCGGCGCCTTGGGGGTGACGGTGTGGCGGCTGCGGCGCGAGCCCACCGCGGCCACCGTGGCGCTGGGGCTGGGCGCCTGTGGGCTGGCGCTCGGCACGGCGACGCTCGGCGGAAAGATGGTCTACGAGCTGGGCGTGGGACAACCCGCTTCAATGCGCGATGCGAACGCCCCCGCGTTGCTGTCGCGAGACGCGCCGCTGCTGCTGGTGCGTGACGCGCTTCGTGGAGTGCAGTGGCTGGTGACGCGTGCGCGGGAGGTGCTCGCCGGTGGGCGTCCGCTCGCGAAGGGCGCCGCGGGCACGGCGCCAGAGGACGAGCCGCTCACGTTGTCCTCGCCCGTCGCCGTGTTCCACGGCCCGGGCCGTCCCATGCCTCAGGCGTAGTGCCCGCCCTTCCGGCGTCCATGTCATGACACTTCGGCGTGACGTGGATACCCCCGCACAGGCTGCTGCGGGGTGGGTTTGCCGTCCCCGGCAAATGGCGCTAGAGCTCCGCGCCAGCGAGTGGGGGACGACGCATGCGCACACGAGGGGAAGTCGCAGCGGTAGTGCTGGGCATCATGCTGGTCGGAGCGGGTGCTTCGTTGCTGGTCCCCCGGTGGGCGCTCGGCAATCAAGGGGCACCGCGCGAAGTCGCCCGGACGCCCGCGGCTCCACCCCAGGTCACCGCCGAGCCGCGCTTCCACGTCGAACCCGCGAAGGATGACACCGGCCGCTCCGTGCAGGTGGCGAGCCTTCGCGACGAAGCGCCGGAATGGGAGCGGTTCGCTGCGCGCGCGCTGGTGCCGCTGACGCCGGACGAACGGGCCTTGCTTCGAGAAGAGCCGGTGGACGATCTGGCGGCGCTGGTGACGCGCACGGAGCGCGCCTTCATGGACGCAACGCCCGAAGCGCGCGTGGAGAAGGAACGGCGCTATCTGGCGGCGCTGAACCTGGTGGCGAAGCTGGCCACGCCGCCGGAGCCCTCGGCCGAGGACCTCCGCGCGCGCGAAGTGGACGCGCGCTACCAGCAGGCGCTCACCGTGGAGCAGGTGAAGTGGCGGTCGCTTCCGCCAGAGGAAAAGTCGCGTCAGCATGACGCCTTCAAGGAAGCCTTCTTCCGCGCGGAGGAGACGCGATGAAGGCGCTTCCGAGGAGTCTCCTCGCGCTGGTGTTGCTGGCGCCCGCGTTGGTGCTGGCCGGGCCGCACTACGTGGCCTCGCGTGACTGGGGCACCTTCATCTGGTTGAGCACGTGGCTGGACGCGGGGCAGACGTACACCTTTGAGACGCGGGAATTGACGGGCACCGCGCCGGACACCGTCCTTCACGTGCTCCGGGACCGGGGCGGCTGGAGCCAGGTGGCCATGGGTGACGACTGCGCGGGCGCGGCGCGTTCCTGCGTGACGTTCACCGCGCCAGACTCCGGGCTCTACCGCGTCTGGGTGCGCGCCTATGCGGAAGGACGCGGCGGGACGGCCAGCCTGTATCGCAACGGAGCGCTCCTCCTGAGCAACCAGCCCTTCGGCGGCGTGCCGCTCAGCTTCGCCTGGAACGTGAAGGACACCTTCCGGGCCACGTCCACGACGCCGGGCGAGGGGGACCACCTGGTCTTCCTGCTGCGCTCCAACGCGGAGTACCTGCAACACGACGATGACAGTGGGCCTCGCTCCTACCCGCTGGTCGTCGCGGCGAGCACACAGAACGCGGGCGCCCAGCGCGTGGTGGTGGGCCGCTTTCCCGGCAGTACGGGCACGGCCAGCTTCGTCCACGACGACGCGCTGTGGTCCACCATCTTCAGCGACAACGACGAGGATGAAGACGGCATCTCCAATGCGCTGGAGCCGCTCGTGGGGATGAACCCGGACTCGAAGGACTCGGACGGGGATGGGATACCGGACACGCTGGAGCTGTTCGGCAATGACGGCTTCTCCTTCTCCGAGTGGGGCAGCCCCACGGTGAAGGACCTCTACGTGGAGGTGGATTGGATGGAGCACCCCACCAATCCCTATCTCACGCGGAAGCCCTATGCCGGGCTGATGGCGGACGCGGCGGCGGTGTTCGCGCGGGACGCGGGCGTGCGGCTGCATGCCTTCGTCGACAGTGCGCTGCCCTGGCATGAAGTGGTGTGCTTCGGCGCGTGCAGCGGCGGCGTGGACTTCTATTCACTGAAGCAGGGCGGGTTCTCCACCGGGTACCCGGAGCGGCGGCCCTACTTCCACTATGCGGTGTGGGCCTACCGGCAGGGCAGCAGCACGTCGTGTTCCTCCGGCAAGGCGGAGGTGCTGGGCAATGACCTCATCATCAGCCTGGGCTGCTGGAGCAGCCCGAGCATCCAGGAACAGCGTGGCACCTTCATCCACGAGCTGGGCCACAACCTGGCGCTGGACCACAACGGCAACGACGTGGCGGGGCAGACCAGCGTGGTGCACGCCAGCGTGATGAACTACCGCTACCAGATGCTCGGCGTGGGCTCGCCGGGCTCGCACACGTACTCGTTTGGAGGCAATGCGTGCGCGGCGTGTAGCGCGTCCCCCAAGAGCAAGTGTGTCTCCTGCCGGAACGGCTTCCTGGGATGCGGCTTCCCTGGGTGCGGCTCGTGCGACTGCGATGTGAATGAGTGGGGCGCCGTGGAGCTGGACTTCCTGGACGACGGCGACGCGGACGACGGCACCCACCGCGCGCTGCTGGCGAAGTACGCTCCAGACGACAAGGGAGGGCCGGTGCGGTTCCAGCCGCGCGTGCCCCACGCGGAGCCACCCGTCGCGGCGCGTCGCCTGAAGGTGGAGCGCACGCGGGAGCGGCTGCGGGCGCGGGGGCAGGTGGAGGGGCAGGACTTCTTCGTGTCGGCCGACGGCACGACGCTGTACGCTGAGTGCCCATGAGCATTCGCCCGCGCCCGGCCCGTTGTCGTGCCCCGGTGCGCTGGGCGCGCGGCGCCGCGGGGCTCCTCCTGACCGGCTTGATGGGCTGCCAGATGAAGTGCTCCGAGCCGGTCCCCGACGCCAGGGGCGCCTTTTCGCTCCGGCGCGAGAGCCCGTGTGTCGAGGTCTGGCGCGCGGCCCAGGTGGACGTGGCGTTCAAGGAAGAGCCCGAGGACGCCGCGCGGCAGCGCACGGACACGCGGCTGGAGCGCCGCTTCACCGTCGCCCGGCAGTTGCGCGGTGCGTACCGGCACCAGGACCGGTGGGCCTCGGTGCTGGAGTACGAGGCGGGGCCGGTGCGCGGCGGCGTGAGCTACGGCCTCCAGGTGCCGGACGTGCTGGCGGACCTGACGGGTCAGGTCGTTCAGTGGACCAGCCATCGCGAGCCCGCGTCCTGTCCTACGAAGGAGGATGGTGAGGTTCCCGTGTTGTTGTCGGGGGACACCCTGCGGGACGCGGAGGGCCGGCTGTTGCTGCTCACAGTGCCGAGTGCTCCCACCACCATCGCGGGAGATGTGCTGCTTCCTCCAGGGCTCGTTCCGGAGCTGGGCTTCCAATGGGAGGACGCGGGCTGCACGCTGGCGGATGGGACGCATGCGCTGGACGTCCAACTCCGTGTGACGCACGCGAATCGTTCGCAAGGCCCGGGGACCACCGTGACTGCCGAGGTAGGACAGCCGGCCCCGCTGACCCTGGACGGTGTGCGCTATGTCGTTCGGGTGGCGCGTGCCACGGCGGATATGCAGGGCCGGTGTGGGCAGGCTGTCTTCACGCTGATGCGCGAGGACCTGCTCGAACAGGGGCAGCCCGGACCCTGAGTCACGGCGCTGGATGCCGTTCCTGGAAATAGTCTGCCTTACCGCTCGTTGTGCGGGACCGGTATGTAGGCATGCCGCGCCCAAGCGCTTCATGCGTGGCGTGGGCCCAGGCCTGCTATCTTCGCGGGCTTCAACGGACACCTGAGGGACGACACCATGCGAAGCGGGCTGAAGCGGAACTGGGCGGGGTTCGCGGTGGGCGGCCTGCTCGGCGCATGGGTGCTCGGCTGTGGCGGCTCGACGACGGAGGGACTGGAGTCGCTGGAGCAGGGGACCGCGCCGCCCCCGTCCGTCTCCGTGGACCTGTCGAGCGTGGACCTCCGCACCCGGCTGGAGTCCATCGCCGGCCTCACGGTGCTGACCGACGTCGAGGTCAACGGCTTCCGCTTCTTCACGATGGACTACGAGCAGCCCGTGGACCACCTGCGTCCCTGGGGCACGCGCTTCCAGCAGCGGGTGACGCTGATGCACCGCTCGGAGACGGCGCCCATGGTGCTGGACACGGAAGGCACCGCCATCTTCGAGGAGCCCATCCCCGCCGAGCCCACGGACCTGCTCCAGGGCAACCAGCTCACCGTGGAGCACCGCTTCTACGGCGCGTCCAAGCCGGCCGACATGGACTGGCGGAAGCTGACGATGTGGCAGGCGGCCGCGGATGCCCACCGGCTCGTCGAAGCCTTCAAGCCGCTGTACGGCGGGCGCTGGCTGTCCACCGGCGTCTTCAAGGGCGGCACCGCCGCCCTGGCCCACCGCTTCTATTTCCCGAACGACGTCCACGCCACGGTGACCTATTCGGCGCAGCACAACCGGGGCCTCCATGACGCGCGACACGGGCGCTTCATCCTCACCAAGGTGGGCGACGCGGCCTGCCGCCAGCAACTCGCGTCCCTCCAGTACGCCGCGCTGACCCGCCGCGACGAGCTGCTGCCCTTCATGGATGGCTACGACGCCCAGGGCTTCACCTTCAACACGCTGGGGAAGGACCGCGCCTTCGAGTTCGCCGTCATCGAGGTGCCCTTCATCTTCTGGCAGTACTACGGCATGGCGGGGACGTGTGAAGGGCTGCCCTCGCCGGAGGCGAGCGCGGAGGAGCTCTTCGCCTTCTTCAGCTACGTCTCCACGCTGGAGTTCACCTTCTCCGACCAGGCGCTGGAGGAGTCGGCGCCGCTCTACTACCAGGGCGCCACGCAGCTGGGCGGCCCGGGGTACCCGGAGGTTCACCTGCGGCCGTTGCTGCGCTACGCCGGTGAGCACCTCCCCACGCGCTTCCCGCCCACGGGCGTGCGCAAGCAGTACGAGCCGTGGACGGTGGGCCTGCTGGAGGCGTGGACCCGCTTCGAGGCCAAGCGGGTGCTGCTCGTCTATGGAGACCTGAGCCCGTGGTCCGCCAGCGCCTTCAGCACCACGACGGGCAACGACGCGTACCGCGTCATCGCCGATGACAGCATCGGCTTCTTCGGCACGCTGAGCGCGCTGCCGGAGCCGCAGCGGAGCTTCCTGCTCGGGCGCCTGTCGGAGTGGGCGGACGCCCCGGTGCAGCTCCCGACGGGGATGGATGCCCTGCGGCGCCGCGAGTCGAGCGACGCGCGCATGAAGGCCTACCGCGCCCGGTAGCGGGCGGGCCGCCGCTGTTTCACCGGACCGGCTCAGGCCGGGCTGGAGTCGATGACCTTCTTCGCGATGCCGAAGGAGAAGCCCGCCCGGGCCAGCGCGGCCAGGTCCCGCTTCCGATTCTCCTCCCGGGTGCCGGGCTGCGTGCGGAAGGGACCCAGCCGCTTCTTCCGTGCCCAGATTCGCGCGGCATCTTCCTCGGACACCTCGTGGGTGGCGTCGGCGACCTTCTTCGCCACGACTTCCGCGGGGACGCCCTTGAGGCGCAGCTTCTGGGCAATCACCCGCGTGCTGCGGCCCGAGGCGCGCAGTGAGTGCGCCTTCATCTGGGCATAGGCTTCGTCGTTGAGCAGGCCGTTTCGCACCAGCTTGGCGACCAGCGCCTCCACCCAGGCCAGCGCCTCGCCGCGCTCACCACCGTGGAACTTGATGGAGCGGTCCACCCGGCGCAGCAGCACGCGCTGCAACTGGCTCTTCGTCGCCGCGTAACGCTTCAGGTAGTGCAGCGCCGCGTTCTCCAGGTAGGTGGGGGACACCTTCCGGGGCCGCTTCGGACCGCGCTCCTTCTTTTTGTCGGGTCCTCCCCGCGCCTCATCCATCACGGGCCTGGGTCTACCACCCAGGTCCGACACCCGGAAGGAACGCCAAGCGCGTGCGAGCCGTCAGTCGCCTGCCTGCTCGAAGAGCGCGGACATCGTGCCGGACGGGTCCTCGATGAGGCAGAAGCGGCCCGAGGGGCCGGCGCTACGAATCTTCCCGCGCACGCGGCCGCCCATCGCGGTGACGCGCTCCAGACTGTGCTCCAGGTTCGCCACGATGATGTAGATGATCCAGCCGGTGGGCTGGTCCTCGTTCGGCCCGCGCGCGTGGCAAATGCCGCCGACGGGCGTCTCGCCGCCGCCCGGGGGCATCATGACGAAGTCCTCGTAGCCGCCCATGTCCAGGCCGGTGGCGGACCAGCCCGCCACGTCCTTGTAAAAGTCCCTCACCGCCACGGCGTCCTTCACCGTGAGGTCCATCCAACCCACGCTCCCCACCGCTGGCTTCTTCATGTCCGTGTTCCTGTCCTTCGAAATGCCCGTGGCGCGCTAGCCCAGCGACTTCAGGGACTCCGGCACCTGCCAGTCCGGCTTGAGGCGGGAGATGACCTTGGCCAGGTTCTCCTTGTCCTGGGCCTTCTCCAGCGCGGCCTCGGGCGTAATCACGTCGTCCTTCACCAGCCGCTCCAGGTGCATGTCCAGCGTCTGCATGCCTTGGCCCTGGCCCGCCTGCATCTTCGAGGCAATCTGGAACACCTTGCCCTCGCGAATCATGGAGGCGATGGCGGGCCCGCCCACCAGGATTTCCAGCGCGGCCACGCGGCCCTTGCCGTCCGCCGTCTTGATGAGCTGCTGGGCGACGATGCCCGCCAGGCTCTCCGCCAGCATGCCGCGCACCTGCTGCTGCTCGTCCGCGGGGAAGGCGTTGATGATGCGGTCGATGGTGGCCGGCGCGCTGTTGGTGTGCACCGTGGCGAACACCAGCACGCCGAAGCTCGCCAGCTGGAGCGCCAGCTTCATCGTCTCGTTGGTGCGGAGCTCGCCAATGAGGATGACGTTGGGGTCCTCGCGGCCCGCGGAACGGATGGCGGTGGCGAAGCTGGACGCGTGCGGCCCCACCTCCCGGTGCGTCACCTGCGCCCGCATGGACTCGTGCACGAACTCCACCGGGTCTTCGATGGTGAGCACGTGCGCGGGTCGCGTCTTGTTGATGTAGTTGATCATCGCGGCCAGCGTGGTGGACTTGCCGCTGCCCGTGGGGCCGGTGACGAGCACCAGCCCGCTGCGGCGCTCCGACAGCTTGCGCACCACCTCCGGCGTCTTCAGGTCCTCCAGTGACAGCACCTTGCTGGGGATGGTGCGGAAGACGGCCGCAAGGCCCGTCATCTTGTTGAAGTAGTTGGCGCGGAAGCGGGCCTTCGTCCCGTAGCTGTAGGCGAAGTCCAGGTCCAGGTCCTCGACAATCTGCCGCTGCTGCTCCGGCGAGCAGATTTCGAAGAGCAGCGCCTGCATCTCCGGCGCGGTGAGGGGCTGCTCGCGCAGCGGCACCAGCTCGCCGCGGATGCGGCCCATGGGCGGGTAGCCGATGCCCAGGTGCAGGTCGCTGCCCTTCTGCTCCAGCAGCGCATCGAACAGGACGGCCAGACGGGGCGTCGTCATCTCAGGAGCCCTTCCTTCCCATCAGCGAGCCCATCTTGCTGAGCAGCCTCGCGCTATCCTGCTGCGTCTCCGGCGCGGCCACGGTGGCGCCGGACCGCTTGCCCGTCACCACCGCCTCCAGCTCGTCCGGGTTGTCCGCGAAGCCCTTGGCGACCTCCAGCTTCACCTTCCCGGCGCGCACCAGGTCCGCCAGCGAGTCCTCGAAGCGGATGATGCCCAGGCTCTTGCCGCGCTGCTGGAGCGAGGGAATCTGGAACGTCTTGTTGTCGCGGATGAGGTTGCCCAGCGACACCGAGCCCGGCAGCACCTCCGCCGCGGCCACCAGCCCCTTGCCGTCCGCGCTTGGCATCAGCCGCTGGCTGACGATGAGCCGCAGGCCGCTGGACAGCGACAGGCGCACCTGCTGCTGGTCCCCCGGCGGGAAGAGGTCGATGAGCCGGTCGATGGTCTTCGCCGCGCTCGGCGTGTTCATGGTGCTGATGAGCAGGTGGCCCGTCTCGGCGGCGGACAGCGCCATGCGCACCGTCTCCGTGTCGCGCAGCTCGCCCACCACGATGACGTCCGGGTCTTCACGCAGGCTGCCCTTCAGCGCGCTGGCGAACGTCTTGGTGTGCGAGCCCACCTCGCGCTGGCTGATGAGCGCGCGCTTGCGCGGGTGGACGAACTCCACCGGGTCCTCCACGGTGAGCACGTGGTGGGACGTCTCGCGGTTGATGAGGTCCACGAGCGCCGCCAGCGTGCTCGTCTTTCCGTGGCCGGACGGGCCGGTGATGACGATGAGTCCCTGGTGGTGGTGCGTGGCCTTGGCGATGTCCGCGGGCAGGCCCAGCGACTCCAGCGTGGGCACGTCCCGCGCAATCAGCCGGAAGGTGCCCTTGAGGCCGGTGCGCTGGCGGCTGACGTTGACCCGGAAGCGCCCCATCTCCGGCGTCTCCAGGGAGAAGTCACAGCTGCCCTCGCGCTCCAGCACCGGCCTCAGCCGCTCCGGCACCACCGGCAGCAGCAGCTTCTCCACCGTCGTCGCGTCCAGCACCGGGCCCTGCGCCATCAGCTCGCCCGCGAAGCGGAAGAGGGGCGGGCGCTCCGCGATGATGTGCACGTCGCTGGCCGGCCCCGACGGCCTTCCTCCAGCAACACGGCCAGCTCGCGCCCCGCGCCCGTGAAGGTCCGGGCCGGCGCGGCCACCGGACGGGCCGCCGCGGGCTCGGGCGTGCGGTAGGGCTGCGACGCAGCGGGCTCGGGCGTGCGGTATGCCGGAGCAGGGGCGGGCTCGGGCGTCCGGTAGGACGGTGCCGCGGCCTGCACGGGCGCTGGGGCGGCGGGACGCGCGGGCTGCGCGGACGCGGGCGCCGCGGGACGCGCGGTGGCGGCCTGGGCGGCGGCCCCCGCGTCGGCGGCCCGGCTGAGGCGCAGGTGGATGAGGTCCCCTCGCCGCATGGCGGCGATGGACAGCGAGCCCAGGCCGGTGGCGTTGACGGTCCACTGGACCGGCGTCTCCGTGACGGTGGAGGCCCGGGCCACGCCCACCATGGCCTGCAGAGCGCGAGTGATGTCCTCGGCCGTGGCGGTGGTGGGGTCTACCGGCTCATAGCCATTGGCGCCGCGGATCATCGGCGGACGGCCGGTGGCCAGGGTCAACTCGGTGACACCCGGACGCGACAGGTGCCGCAACAGTTCTGCGAGCGATTTCATGCGGGATGTCGGCTCAGCCGCGACAGCGCGCGGGCGCGGGGGAGCCGCAGGATAGACGACATCGCGCGGAATCCGGCCACCCCTTGTCCCAGGATTGCCCGCCTGCTTCCGGACAGACGGAAATCGTCCGTGCCTGACGGAGACTGTCACCTGGAATGCGGGGGGAGGGAGCTCCGGGACCCACCAGGGGCCCGCTCGGAGCAGCAGGCGGGAGGAGGGCCCCCCGCCCGGCGGCATTACGTCCCGTGGAGTCTAGAGCTCGCGGGACATCAGGAGGCGAAGCTTCCCGGACTTCTTGGAGACCACCGTGGCCACCGTGGTGAAGCCTTCCTTCCGGTAGAAGCTCACCGCGGGCGAGTTGGACGGATCCACCCGCAGGGCGATGGTCTTCCGGTACATGTCCCGGGCCGCCTTCAGCGCCTGCTCCAGCAGGATGTTGCCCAGGCCCTTGCGGCGCAGCTCGGGCTTCACCACGATGTTGCGCAGGTACGCCGCGCCCGGAACCGGGCCGTCCCGCTCCACCGTGACATAGCCGACAAGCTGGCTTTGCAGCTTCGCCACATGGATGAAGGGCTTGAGCTGCGTCAGGGCCTTGAGGCTGTCCTCCTGCGTCTCACCCCGGCTCTTCCAGGGCTCAGAGCCGGCGCGCAGGTCCGCCACCGCCGTCATGTCTTCGTCGGTGGGCAGGCCGAACTTCACCGCCGCCATCAGGTCGTTGGGGAGGCCAGCCACATCCAGTATCGGTGCTGGGGCCACCTCCACGCCTGCGTCCACCTGCTTCATCGTCATCGCCTTGCTCCTCCGTCGAGTTGCGATCCTAACCGCTCCGGCGGCACCGGTGCACGCGGTGATTCCGCGCACATTGTCCCATGAAGTGAGGAGAGGCCCTCCTCTCCGCTGGTGAGGAGCCGGATTTCGTCGAACCGGCCATGCGTTCAGCCCATTCCAAGGATGAGCATCGCCTCCACGCCTGGCACCCTGCCGGCCTTCCGTGTCGGACCGCTTCCCACTATAAAACCCGCAGTCGGGCGCGAAGGCGTCAAACTCCTCCGCTCGACCGTCAGCCAGAGCCCCACCTTGCAACTCAACCATGCCCAGCGAGAGCTGACGCTCAAGATCGTCTACTACGGGCCCGGCCTCAGCGGGAAGACGACGAATCTGCGTCATCTCCACGCGAAAGCGTCCCCGGAGGTGCGGGGGCGGTTGCTGACCGTGGAGACTCACGACGACCGCACGCTCTTCTTCGACCTGCTGCCCGTCTTCTTCTCCACGTCCTCCGGCTTCAAGGTGAAGGTGAAGCTCTTCACCGTGCCGGGCCAGGTCATCCACAACGCCACCCGGCGCATCGTCCTGCAGGGCGCGGACGCGGTGGTCTTCATCGCGGACAGCCGCCGCGGCGCCACGGCGGACAACAACGCCTACTGGCGCAACCTCCAGGAGAACATGAAGGAGAACAACCTGGACCCCAGCCAGGTCCCGGTGGTCATCCAGTTCAACAAGAAGGACCTGCCGGACGCGCGCACGGATGCCGAAATCGAGGAGTCGCGCCGGCGTGGCGGCGAGGCGGTGGTGGGCGCGGTGGCGCTGCGGGGCGAAGGCGTGCTGGAGACCTTCCACGCGGTGGCGCAGGCCGCCTACCGGCGGCTCGACTTGCGCGCCCACCGGCGCGCAACCTGGGCCTGACGGAGGCGGAGTTCCTGGGCCAGATCTTCCGGCGCATGGACCTCACGGGCACGGCGTTGGCCTCCATGTACGGGCGCGCGGCGGGTGAAGCGCGCAGCGGAGACGGGCGATGAACGGCGCGTCGGGCAACGGGGCGTCGGACGGCGTCGGCGCCTCGCGCCGTGAGTCCGTGCTCCAGCGGAGGCTGTCGCTGGCGGACATGCTGGACCTTCCCTCCTTCGTGGAGGTGGTGCGGAGCTTCAGCGAACTGTACCGCGTGGGCATCAAGGTGATGGACACCGCGGGCGACAAGCTGGCCGACGTGAAGGTGGGCCACGGCGACTTCTGCTCGTACGTGTTCGGCTTCCCGGAGGGCCGCTCGCGCTGCACCGCCACGGTGGCCCGCGTGAAGGACGGACCGGTGGCCCTGGTGCAGGGCGCCCGGCCCGCGCGCGGTGATGGCTCGGAGGCGGCGGGCATCATCGCGCTGCCGTGCTTCACCGGCCTGCGCTACCTGGTGATGCCGGTGCGCTGGGAGGGCGACGAGCTGGGCCGCGTCATCCTGGGCCCCTTCACGCCGGAGGAGCTGGCGGACTTCCCGCCGTCGCTGACGGACATCTCCGGGGTGGACCTGTCGCGCGCGCACGAACTGGTGGCCCGCGTGCGGCGCGTGCCCGAACGCACCGCCGCGCAGGTGCTGGTGCACTTCGGGCAGGTGCTCGCCGCGCTGGTGGCCAGCGGGCAGCGCGCCTTCCTGGCGACGCAGCTCCACATCGAGGCGATGCTGGAGACGCACCGGGATTTGGAGGCGAACAACGCCCGGCTGGCGCAGGCCAACACCCGCCTGAAGGAGCTGGACCGGCTGAAGTCCACCTTCCTGGGCACGGTGAGCCACGAGCTGCGCACGCCGCTGGCTTCCATCATCGGCTACTCGGAGATGCTGGCTGAGGGCCTGGCCGGCGCGCTCAACCCGGAGCAGCTGCTCTACGTGCGCACCATCGTGGAGAAGGGCGAGTCGCTGCTCAACCTCATCTCCTCCATCCTGGACCTGAGCCAGATTGAAGCCGGACGGCTGCGCCTGGTGATGGGCCCCGTGGACCTGGGCAGCGTCATCCAGACGGCGGTGTCCAGCGTGGCGCCCCAGGCGCAGCGCAAGGGCGTGGAGCTGGAGGTGCGCCTGCCGCCGTTGCCTCAGCCGCGCCTGGCCGCGGACGCGGACAAGCTGCGCCAGGTGGTGGTGAACCTGCTCGCCAACGCGGTGAAATTCACCTCGTCCGGGGGCCGGGTGTCGGTGGTGATGTCGGAGGCCACCGCGCAGAAGGAGCTGGCCGCGCCGGGCTACCGCGTGAGCGTGGAAGACACCGGCATGGGCATCCGCGAGGACCAGTTCGAGAACATCTTCCAGAGCTTCTACCAGGTGGACGGCAGCTCCACGCGCGAGCACGGCGGCGCGGGGCTGGGACTGGCCATCGTGAAGAGCCTGGTGGAAGGCCACGGCGGCCGTGTGTCCGTGGAGAGCGAGTTCGGCCGGGGCTCTCGCTTCACCGTGGTGCTGCCGCTCCAGCCGCCGCTGTCGGAGCACGGCGGCTTCTCCGCGCTGGCGCCCACGCCGTCGCCCAGCGGACACGACCGCTTCTGACGCGACCTGACGCACCGGGGGACTGAACTGAGTTCCCCGGCCGGAAGGGCTCCCGCGTATCCTCGCGCGCATGCTCTCCGGACGCCCCCCCGCCTCCTCCTACGTACTCATCGACGCCGAGAACATCGACTGGGCTGTGTCCAACGTGGTGGGGCGCAAGCCCGAGTCCCAGGACCGCGTCCAGTTCGACCGGCTCGTGTCCTTCTGTGAGACGAACTTCCCGGCGCCCGTGCGCTGCGTGGTGGTGCTCAACGCCCGCGGAGAGCAGCTGCCGGACGTCATGATTGGCTTCGTGCGCGCGCTCAAGTCCGCCGGCTGCGACGTGGCCCTGCTCTACGGCCGCCCCGACCAGAAGGTGGTGGACCTGGGCATCCTGAAGCTGCTGGAGAACATCCGCACCCAGCGCCCCGGCGCGGCGGTGGTGCTCGCCAGCCATGACGGCGCGGACTTCGCGGACGCGCTCAAGCCCATGCTGGAGGAGAAGCGCCAGGTGGCCGTGCTCGGCCTGCGTGAATACGTCAGCCAGCGCTTCCGGGAGCTCGTCCCCTCCGGGCTCAAGATTCTGGATTTGGAGTTGAACGCCAAGGTGTTCAACCGGCCCCTGCCGCGCATGCTCCCTGTCAACGTGGACGAGTTCGACCCGGGGCTGTTCTTGTAGCAATGGCAGTCACATGACCCGCCAGGGCTGTGGTGATTCCTGTCACAGCCCGGTGTATTCTGAGAGTGCGGTAAAACATGGCATGACGCTTGAAGTCGCTTCTCCTGAGCTCAGGGATTCCCCCTGGGTCGTCAGGAGCCTTCATGCGTTCGTCTCGTCGCGTTGGAACCGCCCTCTGGGCCGCCGTCTTCTCGCTCGCTCTTCCGCTCAGCCAGGCCCACGCCGCTGACGATTGTGTGGAGTTCCAGGGGCTCCAGCACTGTGGCCTTGGCGCCGTCAAGGTGAGTGGTTCGGAGAAGGGCGTTCGCATCGACAGCCAGGAGAAGGAGCCCTCCGGTAAGGCCGGCGTCGCCATCCACACGCCGCCCGCGGCGGCCTGGACGGCGGAGACCCAGTCGGACGGCGCGCAGCGCAACTTCTTCACCGCCTACGCCGAGGATGTGCCGGTCAGCACGTCCACCGTCAGCTCGTCGCGGGAGTCCACCTCGTACTCCGCGACGTTCACCGGCTCCGGTGACGCGACCACCTACTCCGTGCTCGCGTACTACAACGGCCGGCTCCAGGCCGCCGTGGGTGGCATCAGCAGCGGTGACACGGGCGCCGTGGGCATCATGGTCCCCAACCCGGGTTGGACGCCGAACTGCCGCCCGCGCACCCAGACGTATGCCCAGTGTGAGTCGGCCTGCTACGCGAACGGCTACTCCAACTGCAACTACTGCAACACGCTGTGCCCCCTCACCGTAGGCTTCGCGAGCGCTCAGCTCAGCAGCGCCTGCCTGTGGCAGTACACCGTCGCGGAGCCGGGGGTCCGGCTGCCGAACGGCCAGATTGTCCGGGCTGACCAGATTGTGTTGCAGGAGGAGATCTCGGGCCCGTCCAACTACCCGTACCTCAACTTCAACCGCATCGACCTGCAGACCACCGCGCGCTCGACGGTCATCACTGGCGAGTCCCTGGTCCCCGCCGGCAAGTAGTCATCGCGTCGTTTCGGCCTGGAGCGGGCTCAGGGGGGGAGCCTGCTCCGGGCCGTTGTCTTTCCCGTTCCAAATCCTCTCTCCGAAGAGCGTCCCATGAAGGCATCGTGGTGGTTGACGGCCCTGCTGCTCACGGCGGGAGCACCCAGGCAGGAGACCGACGCCCCCGCGCCGGGCGCGGCCGTCTCGGAGGTGCCCGGGCGCCCGGACGACGAGGCCCTGGCGGGGGCGGCACCACGGTGTTTGACGTCTCGCACAATGCCTATGGCCGCGCGCTGGGAAACCTGGCGCCCACGCGCTGGTACCAGATGCGCGAAGGCAAGGTGTTGTTCATGCGGGACTGGGCCGCGCATGAAGAAGGGCTGGCGGGCCCGCTGACGAACGCCGCCGGGTGTGGTTCGTGTCACTTCAAGGATGGCCGGGGCCGCCCGCTGCCCGACGTGGGGCCGGAGGCGCCGCTGCTCGTCCGGTTGAGCGTGCCCGCGAAGGACGCGCCCGCGGGGCGTCACGAGCCCGTCTACGGCGTGCAGCTCAATGACCGTGGGACCGCGGACGTCCCGGCCGAGGGCACGGTCCAGGTCTCCTATACGGACGTGAAGGGGATGTACGCGGACGGGACGCCGTACACGCTGCGCCAGCCGCGCTACCGCATCAACCAACTGGGCTATGGGAAGCTGGCGCCCGATGTGATGCTCTCGCCGCGCATCCCCTCCCAGCTCTTCGGCCTGGGGCTGCTGGCGGCCATCCCGGATGAAGCCATCCACGCCCTGGCGGACGCGGATGACCGCGATGGGGACGGCGTCTCGGGCCGTCCGAACCGCGTGGTCAGCGTCCACTCCGGCAAGGCGGAGCTGGGCCGCTTCGGGTGGAAGGCCAATCAGCCCACGCTGGAGCAACAGGTCGCCAGCGCCTTCTCCGAGGACCTGGGACTGACGTCACCGCTCTATCCGGAGAGCAACTGCACGGCGAAGCAGGCAGGCTGCATGACGCGAGTGGCCGCCAGGGGCCCCGCGTTGTCGCGCCACGTCCTGGAGCGGACGACGCTGTACCTGCGGCTCATCGGCGTGCCCGCGCGGCGTGACGTGTTCGAGCCCACCGTGATGAAGGGACAGGTCCTCTTCCAGCAGGCGGGCTGCGCGGCGTGCCACCAGCGGGAGTTCACCACGGGCACGGTCGAGGACGTCCCCGAGCTGTCCAACCAACGCATCCGTCCGTACACGGACCTGCTGCTGCACGACATGGGGCCGGAGCTGGCGGACGGCCGCCCTGACGGAGAGGCGAGCGGCACCGAGTGGAGGACGCCGCCCTTGTGGGGCCTGGGGCTGCTGGAGACGGTGAACCGTCAGGTGCGGATGCTTCACGACGGGCGCGCGCGCAGCTTCGAGGAGGCCATCCTGTGGCATGGCGGCGAAGGCGCTCGTGCCCGCGAGCGCTTCAAGGCCTTGGGCAAGGCGGAGCGTGAGGCATTGGTGGCCTTCCTGCGCTCGCTCTGAACGCGAGCGCAGGGGGCGCCGCCGTCAGCTGTTGGCCATGGCGGTGCGGAGGCTGTCCAGGATGTAGTACCGGAGCTCCTCGCTCGTCATCTCAGGCGTTTCCTTCAGCTTCTTTTCGGCGAACTTCTTCCATTCGTGCAGTTCGTTGGGCGTTGGCTCGCTCGACGGTTGCGAGGGCCCGGCCTCGTTGAGGTAGATGAGCCAGCCGTAGGCCGCCCGGATGTGGTCTTCGATGCGATTGCTGGCGGGGGCGTCCGTCCCCATCTTCTCGTTGCGCATCGCGTCCTGGATGGCGAACTTGAGCTCCTCCGGGGAGATGTCCTTGTTCTCCTTCTTCTTCTCGTTGGCGAAGGCGCGCCAGCGCCGCATCTCCTCGGGCGTGGCGTCGCGCTCCTGTCCCTCGTAGCAGAAGGACACCCACTTGACGGCGTCCTGGATGAACTTGTCGGTGTTGGTGGTGCCCGTGCCGTCCATGCCCGTCGCCTTCACGCGGATGGCGTCCTGGATGGCGAACTTGAGCGCCTCCGGCGTGATGTCCGGGTTCGCCTTCTGGTGCTTTCGGGCGAAGTCGCGCCAGTGTGCCAGTTCCCCGGCGGTGGGCTTGCGCTCCTGGCCCTCGTAGCACTGGGTGACCCACTTGACGCCGGCCTCGATGAACTTGTCGATGTTCAGCGGCGTCGCCTCACCGGTCCCCGTCATCTTCGCGCGCACGGCGTCGGTGATGGCGTACTTGAGGTGCTCCGGCGAGATTTCCGGGTCCTTCTTCAACTGCTCCTGGGCGAAGGCGCGCCACTCCTTCAGCTCCGCGGGCGTGGCCTTGCGCTCCTTGTCCTCGTAGCACTGGGTGACCCACTTGACGGCGTCCTGGATGAACTTGTCGATGTTCTCCGGCGTCACCGCGTCCGTCCCCAGCACCTTCCCCCGGACGGCGTCGATGATGGCGTACTTGAGCTCCTCCGGGGTCGTCTTCGGATTCTTGCTCATCAGGTCGGCGGCGAAGGCGCGCCAGTGCTGCATGTCCGCCTCCGTGGGAGGGGGCGCCTTGTCGTCGTAGCACTGGTGGACCCACGCGAGGGCCTCGGAGATGAACCTGTCGGTGTTCGCCGGCGAATGGGCGTCCAGTCCGTCCCGCTCCAAGCGCAGCTTGTCTTGGATGGCGAAGCGGACCTCCTCGGCGGTGATTTCGGGGTTCTTGTTGCGGAGCTCCCGCGCGAAGTCCAGCCACTTGGAGCGCTCGGGCCCGCTCGCCCAGCGCTCGCCTTTGAAGACATTCCGGTATGCTTCGGCAATGCATTCCGCCAAGCGCTCATCCCTGAGCGGGCCCAGGGCGGAGGGGAGAATCTCCTTGCCGAAGGGGGGCTGCGGGGTGCCCGGAGTCCCCGGGGCCTGCGCGGCGAAGGTGCTCGCGGGGGCTGCTTTCGTCACGCTCTGCGTTGGAAGCACGGAGCCGAGCAGGTCCACCCACTGCTGGGCAGTGACGTCCTTTTGGCCCGTGGGGCTCGTCTGGGTTTTGGACGTGGAAACGAAAGGCAGCCGCTCGCCAATCTTCGACATGAAATTCCCCCAGGAGATGGAAGTCCCAATCTTTATGTTGTCTTGGATTGGTGGGAAAAAGTTGCGTCTGCCCAAGGTTCCAAAAAGCGTCGTTGCCCGGACAGGCCGTCTGGTCTTACATGTACGTCCATGTCTGGTGAGTTCGATTTCATCCGCCGGTTCCTCGCGCACTTCCCGGCCGCGCGCGTGCCCGTGGGGCCCGGGGACGACTGCGCGGTGCTGCCCCCTTCCGTTGGTGCGCAGTGCGTCACCACGGACGCGGTGGTGGAGGACGTGCACTTCACGCGCGCCGCGTTCTCTCCCGCGGACATCGGCCACAAGGCGCTGGCGGTGAACCTGTCGGACCTGGCGTCCATGGGGGCCACGCCGCGCTGGTTCGTCTGCGCGCTCGCGCTGCCGAAGGACTATCCCCTGCGGGAGCTCACGGGCCTGGCGCGAGGCATGGCCGCGCTGGCCACCGCGCACCGGATTGCCCTGGTGGGTGGCAACTTCACCTCCGCGCGCGAGCTGTCCGTCACCATCACCGCGGCGGGCGAGCTGTCACGCGCGCCCCTCACCCGCGCGGGGGCCCGGCCCGGGGACCTCCTCTATGTCTCCGGCACGTTGGGCGATGCGCGCCTGGGCCTGGAGCACCTTCGTGCGGGGCTGCGCCGGGGCGCCGCCGTGCGCCGTCAGCGCCGCCCCGAGCCTCGCGTGGCGCTGGGCCTGCTCGCCTCGCGCCATGCATCCGCCGCGCTGGATGTTTCCGACGGACTTGCACAAGACCTGGGTCATCTCTGCACCGCCTCGGGTGTCCGCGCGGAGCTGGAGGTGGAGCGACTGCCGCTGTCGGCGGCGGTGCGCAAGGCCCTGGGGCCCGAAGGCGCGCTGGCGGGGGGCGAGGACTATGAGTTGCTGCTGGCCGTTCCTCCGGGACGCAGCCGGGCATTCGAGCGCGCGTGCGCTAGAGGAGGGCACGCCATCACCCGCATCGGCCACTTCACAGAGGGGCGCGGGTGGGTGAGCCGGGACAGGACAGGCCGCGTTCTCCCACTGCCAGAGGGGTTCGACCACTTCCGACCTCGGGCGATGGATTGACCCTGCGGAGCAGCAAGGCTAAACCCGAGACGCTTCTCATCCCCCGAAAGCAACCCGTGCGCCGTCCCCTCCGCGACGACACAGTCCCCGGACACACTCCCCGCCGCGAGCCCCTGCAGCGACTGCTGCGCGCCGTGGACGGACCTCGCGCGACCCGCGAGGTCTCCCTTCACCGGAAGATTCTCAACGGCTACGTCTTGATGGGGCTGGCGCTGACGGGGTGGATGTACGCGTCGGACGGCCTCATCAGCTTCGTCTTCCCCGCGCTCAGCGCGGGGGGGAAGGACGCTGTGCGCATCGGCGTCGCCATCATCATCACCGGGGCCGCCGCCGCGCTGCTGCCTTCGTGGCTGGCGCGCGTCACCCGCGTGAAGGTGCTCAGCCGCTCCGCATACGAAATCTCGCAGGGCGACCTGTCCAAGCCGGTGGCCGCCGAGGGCGGCAGCAAGCGCGACGAGATTGACGAGCTGACGGGCGCCATCACCCGCATGCAGGAGAACCTGCGCGAGCTGGTGGGCAAGATTCAAGAGACGGCCAAGAGCGTGGCCGACACGGCCATCGACCTCCAGCGCTCGGCGGAGAACGTCAACGGCTCCACCGAGGAGGTGGGCTCGTCGATGGAGAAGATTGCCGGCGGCGCCGAGTCCCAGTCGCAGCTGGTGTCGAAGGCGTCCAAGGTCATCACCGAGATGGCCGGCAGCATCCAGCGCACCACGGCCAGCGCCGAGGACGCGGCGCGGACGACGGCGGAGACGAGCAGCGCGGCGGAGGACGGCTCCAAGGCGGCGCGGCTGGCCGGCGACAAGGTGAAGAAGGTCTTCAACCGCATCGAGTCCGCCAGCCAGCAGGTGTTCGCCTTCGGCGAGAAGACGCAGGAAATCTCGAAGATCGTCGACGCGATTACGCAGGTGGCGCAGCAGACGAACCTGCTGGCGCTCAACGCGACCATCGAGGCGGCGCGCGCGGGTGAGTACGGCCGCGGCTTCGCGGTGGTGGCCGATGAAGTGCGCAAGCTGGCCGAGAGCGCGGGCCGCTCCGCCGAGCAGATCTCCAAGCTGGCGCGCGACATCTCCGGGCAGTCCACCTCCGTCGTGAGCGCCATGAAGGAAGGCATCGCGGAGCTGGCCGAGGGCCGTGAGGACCTGACCAACATCGTGCGCTCCATGGGCGCCATCACCGACACCATCCGCAAGGGCTCCGAGAAGGTGCACCTCATCTCCGAGAGCGCCCGCGAGCAGCTCAAGGGCAGCGAGGAGATGGTGACGGCCATCGAGGAAATCAAGCTGGTGGCGCGCAACAACGCCTCCTCCACCGAGGCCATCCAGGCCGTCATCCAGGAGCAGACCGCCGCCGTGTCCCGCATGACGTCGCTGGCCAGTGAGCTGACCAACCTCTCCGTCGAGCTGCAGAGCGTCGTGCGCAGCTTCCGCCTGGGGCCATGAGCCAGACGCCCTCGGACAACGTCGACGCGAAGCTGAAGGCCGCGGAGGACCATCTGCGCGAGGTGATGCTCGCGCTCCCCGAGGTCACCGAGGAGTTCCCCTGGGGCCACCGCACGGCCAAGGTGAAGGGGAAGATGTTCGCCATCCTCGTGCTGGACAACGACGGGCTGGGGGTCACCACCAAGCTCCCGGAGTCCAACGAGGCCGCGCTCACGCTGCCCTTCACCGCGCCCACCGGCTACGGCCTGGGCAAGAGCGGCTGGGTGTCCTCCCACTTCAAGCCGGGCAGCGAGGTCCCCATCGGGCTGCTGGCCCAGTGGATTCACGAGAGCTTCCGCGCCGTGGCGCCGCAGAAGGTGCTCAAGGCGCTGATGGCTCCGGGCGCGGCGCTGGCTCCGAAGGCGAAGCCGGCGGCACGGAAGGCGAAGTCAGCGGCGAAGCCCGCGGCCCCTGCAAGGACGTCCGCGGCGGCGAAGCCGGAGGCCGGTGTTGGGAAGGGCGGGGCGGCGAAGCGGGGCGTGGCGGCGGGGCGGGCCGTGGCCCGGACGTCAGCGGCCGGAAAGAAGCCCGCACCGGGCAAGGCGGCGGCGGGCGGGAAGAAATCCGTGGCGAAGCCGGCCCCGGCGCGCGAAGGTCCCACCAGGCGGGTCGGCGCGAAGCAGACGTCCACGGCGAAGCGGGGCGCGGCGGGTTCGTCCCGGTCGAAGCGGTAGCGAATCGGGCCGGTCATTCCAGAGTGGATAGAACGTTACTCCTGTGCGGCACGTCATCTTCCGGGTGGAGAAGGAGCGTTACGGGTTGCCGCTCTCGGCGGTGCGGGAGGTCGTCGTGCCTCCCGAGCGCTTCACCCGTGTGCCGCGTGCGCCACTGGCCATTACAGGCGTAATGAATCTGCGCGGCAGGGTCGTGACAGTGGTAGAGCTGCGGCAGCTTCTGAGTCTTCCCGAGGGTCCTACCCCGCCCGGACGGGTGGTTCTACTGGACCGCGGGCGGAGAGACCTGGGACTGTTGGTAACAGACGTAGATGGCATCGAAGCGGTGGAGCGGGTGAGCACGGCGCCAGGAAAGATGACGCCTGCCATCCGGGGCGTCGCCAGGCTGGGTGGCCTGGGAGTGACGGTCCTGGACCCAGAAGGGTTGGACGCCGCGGTGGTTGCCTTGTTCACCCATTCCAAGTGAGTAGCCCCCTGGAAAGCGCGGATGCTAGTGTCCGCGCTCCTCTAGGTGATTCGGAGGCGGAGTTCTTCACATGGCTAAGCGGGTCCTGGTCGTCGACGATGCCATCTTCATGCGCAACATGATCAAGGACATCTTTGCGTCTGGGGGGTTCGAGGTCGTCGGTGAGGCGGCCAACGGCCTGGAGGCCGTGGAGAAGTACAAGGAGCTCAAGCCCGACCTCACGACGATGGACATCGTCATGCCCTTCAAGAGCGGCATCGAGGCCACGCGAGAGATCATCAAGGCGGATAGCAGCGCGGTGGTCATCATGTGCTCCGCGCTCGGGCAGGAGAGCCTGGTGATGGAGGCCATCGAGGCGGGCGCCTCGGACTTCATCGTCAAGCCGTTCCGGGCCGAGGACGTGCTGGCCGTGGTGAAGAAGGTCCTGGGCGAGACGTGAGCGGCTGCGCCCTGGCGCGGGCTGTCCACCCTTCCTGACACGAGGCCGGGTCCATGACGATGGACATGTCCCGCTACCTCGGGCTCTTCATCTCCGAGGCGACCGACCACCTGGAGGCGCTCGGGCGCGACCTCGTGGAGCTCGAGCGCGAGGGCTCGTCCAGCGCGGTGGATTCGATGTTCCGCCATGCCCACTCGGTCAAGGGCATGGCGTCGTCCATGGGCTTCGAGCCCATCGCCATCGTGGCGCACCGTGTAGAGGACCTCGTGGACGCCGTCCGTCAGGACCGCGGCCGCCTGGACCGCGACCTGGTGGACCTGCTGCTCACCGCCGCCGACACCATGCTCGCGCAGGTGCGCGCGGTGGCGGAGGGCAAGCCGCCGGATGATTCCGCGGCGCTCCTGACGCAGCTCAGCCAGCGCGTCACCACCATGACGGGCCAGGCCCCGGCCGCCACGCGCGTCGCGAAGGTGACGGCGCTGAAGCCGGAGGGCGGCGGCTCGGATGGCACGGGCTCGGATGGCCCTGGCGGAGGCACGGGGTCTGGCTCGGATGGCTCGGGCACGGGGGCGGCTCGGGCGGAGCTGGCGGCTCAGGCACGAGCGGCGCAGCAGGAAGTGCAACGAGCACTGCGGGCGGAGCTGGCGGCTCGGGCCCCACAGGCGCCGGTGCCAACCCTGCCTCAACACACGGTGGCGGAGCTGCTGGCAGCGGCACCCGGAGCAGCGTCGACGGAGGCTCGGGCGCCGAGGGTGGCAGTGCCAGCCCAGGCGTGGCCAGCGGCCCCAGTGTTGACGGTGCGGGGACCGGCTCGGTCAGCCCCAATCTTCTGATGAACGGCGGTCCCGGTACCTCCGCCACCTCCAGCGCGCCGAATGGAGCGCACGGCACCAGCGCCCCATCATCCCCGGACGGAGCCGCCGGAGGCGTGGTGGTGCCGCTGTCCGCGCGCCGGGCCTCGGACGCGCCCGGAGCCGACGCCGGCACCGCGGCTCCAACGCCCGACCTGGCCAACTCCCTGAAGGCCGCGGCCAGCGCGCCGTTCCCGGAAACACTGGCCCAGCGCTGGGCGGTGCGGCTGCGCATCGCGCCCACCTGTCAGGTGCCCGGCGTGCGCGCCTTCCTCGTCCACAAGCGCCTTACCAACCTGGGCACGCTGGTGGAGCTCCGGCCCGCGCTGGAGGAACTGAAAGCCGGCCGCATCCCAGACGGCAACATCCAACTGGAACTGGAGACCCCGGCGGGCGAAGCGGGCATTCACGCGGCGCTGAAGAACGTGGCCGAGGTGGAGGTCATCTCGGTGAAGCCCGCGGTGGCCGCGCCCGTGGTGCAGCCCACCCTGGTGCCTGTCCCCGACGGTGCCCGAGCGCCCTCGGACACGGCGTCGCGCACGGTGCGCGTGCGCACGGAGCTCCTCGACTACTTCCTCGACACCGTGGGTGAGCTGATGCTCGCCACGGCCCGTCTGCGCGAGGTGGGCAAGGTGCTGCCGGAGAACACGCGCCCCGCGCTGGAAGAGGGCGTCTACCGGCTGCACACGTTGGTGAAGGACCTGCACGACAAGGTGATGACGGCGCGCATGACGCCGCTGTCCCTCATCACCGACCGGCTGCCCCGGGCGGCGCGAGACATCGCCCGCCGCAAGGAGCGCGAGGTCGACCTGGTCATCACCGGCGCGGAAATCGAACTCGACCGGGCCATCCTCGAGGAGCTGTCGGACCCGCTGCTCCACCTGCTGCGCAACTGCATCGACCACGGCCTGGAGGCGCCCGAGGATCGCGCCGCCGCGAAGAAGGGCCCACGGGGCCGGGTGCTGGTGGCGGTGAAGCGCGCCAGGGACCGCGTCATCATCGAGCTGGAGGACGACGGCCGCGGCATGGACCCCGCGAAGCTGAAGAACGCCGCGGTGTCGCGAGGCCTGCTCTCGGCGGAGGCCGCGGCGCGCCTGACGGACCGCGAGGCCTTCATGCTGTCGTGCCTTCCGGGCGTCTCCACCGCCAAGGACATCACCGACATCTCCGGCCGCGGTGTGGGCATGGACGCGGTGAAGCGCGTGGTGGAGAACGTCGGAGGCACGCTCGAAATCGACAGCGAGCGAGGCCGGGGCACCCGCTTCACCCTGCGACTTCCACTGACGGTCGCGGTGGTGCACCTGCTGCTGGTGGAGGTGGGCGAGGAGGTCTTCGGCCTGCCCATCGCCAAGGTGGTGGGGGCGACGGAGGCGGACGGGGAGTCACTCAGCCGCAGCCGCGAGACGGCCCTGCTGCCCCATGGTAATTCGCTGCTGCCGGTCCATTCGTTGGATGCGCTGGTGGGCGTACCTGCCCCCCGGAGACTGGGAGCCCGGCCTTTCGTGGTGATGGACGGGGATTCCGGCAGGGTGGCCCTGGCGGTGGACCGCCTGTTGGGACAGGAGGAAGTGGTGCTCAAGCCGCTGTCGCGGCCCCTGGACTTGCTGCCCGGCCTGTCCGGCGTCACCATTCTGGGAAGTGGGCGTCCGGTGTTCATCCTGGACGTGCCGAGGTTACTGTCCGCGTGAGCCAGCCCCTGCACAGCGACGCGCAACTCGACGCACTGCGCGAGGTGGCCAACATTGGTTGTGGCCACGCGGCCAATGCGCTCTCCCGGTTGATGGGGGGACGCAAGGTGGACCTCTCCATTCCCCGCGTGCTGCTGACAGGCCCCTCCGACGCCGCCGAGCTTCTGGGCGGAGCCGCGCCGGTGGTGTCGGGGTGGCTGGGCATCCAGGGCGGGCTGCGGGGTGCCCTGTTGCTGGTGCTGCCCCAGCAGGACGGAGCCGCGCTGGAGGCGCTGCTCCTGGAGGGACAGCCCGCGATTCATCAGGCCGAACGGGACAGCGTGATGGCGGAGACGGCGAACATCGTCGCCAGCGCCTGCCTGTCCGCCATGGGCCGGCTGACGGGCTGGAAGCTGGTGCCCACGGTGCCCACGGTGCGGCGAGGCCGCGCGCGGGACGTGGTGTCCGACGCGGTGGGGCGGGTGGAGGGCGACGCCAGCAGCGTGGTGGTGCTGGAGGCCCGCTTCCTCGCGACCGCGGCGCCCCCGGTGGGTGGGCAGCTGCTGTTGGTGCTGGCGCGGGACAGCATCCGTGACCTGCTGGCGCGGCTGGGCGTGTAGCCCGTTTCGAGCTAGACGGGCGCCCATGGATGAGAAGGCGCTGAAACAGCTCCTGGGCAGTGTGAAGTCCGGCCGCGTCTCCGTGGACGACGCGGTGGGCAAGTTGAAGGACCTGCCCTTCGCGGAACTGGGGTACGCGACGCTCGACACGCACCGCAACCTGCGCTTCGGCTTCCCGGAGGTGGTGCTGGGTGAGCCCAAGACGGTGGAGCAACTGCTGGGCATCGTCGGGGCGTTGGTGGAGCGCAAGCAGACGGTGCTGGTGACGCGGCTCCAGCCGGACAAGGCGGAGGCGCTGGTGGCGCGCTTCCCCAAGGGCGAGTACCACCCGGTGGCGCGCATCTTCCATCTCAAGCAGGGCAAGGTGCGCGCGGGCCGCGTGGCCGTGGTGACGGCGGGCACCAGCGACATCCCCGTGGCGGAAGAGGCGGCCACGACGGCCGAGGCCATGGGCGCGGAGGTGCGGCGCGTCTACGACGTGGGCGTGGCTGGCATCCACCGGCTGCTGCGGCGCCGCGAGGAAATCCAGGAGTGCCATGCCGCCGTGGTGGTGGCGGGCATGGAGGGCGCGTTGGCCAGCGCGCTGGGCGGACTGGTGGGGATTCCCGTGGTCGCGGTGCCCACGTCGGTGGGCTACGGCGCCAACTTCAAGGGCGTGTCCGCGCTGCTGGCCATGGTGAACTCGTGCGCCTCCAACGTGGCCACGGTGAACATCGACAACGGTTTTGGCGGTGGCTTCTACGCCGCCCTCATCTCCCGCACGAAGGGACGCAGGTGAGCACCATGCGACGCATCCTCTACCTGGAGCCGGTGGGTGGCATCGCCGGGGACATGTTCCTGGCGGCGGGCCTGGACCTGGGCATTTCCCCGGCGGAGCTGGAGCGCGCGCTGTCGGGCCTGCGCGTCCCGGGCTGGAAGCTGGCGGTGAGCCGCTCGGTGCGCCACGCCATCAGCGGCACGCACCTGGACGTCGTGCTGGATGCGCGCGAGGCCCATCCGCACCGCGCCTACGCGGACATCCGGCGCCTCATCGAGGAGGCGGACACGCTGCCCCCGCGCGCGAAGGAGCGGGCGCTGGCGGTGTTCCGCGCCATCGGCGAGGCGGAGGCGAAGGTCCACGGCGTGTCCATCGACGACATCCACTTCCATGAAGTGGGCGCGGTGGACTCCATCGTCGACATCTGTGGCGCGGCGGTGGTGCTGGAGCTGCTGGGCAACCCGGAGGTCCATGCGGCGCCGCCGCCGCTGGGCAGCGGCACCATCCGCGTGGCCCATGGCGCCATGCCCATTCCCGTGCCCGCGACGCTGGAGTTGCTGCGGGACGTGCCCGTGCGCTTCGAAGGCGTGGGGGAGCTGACGACGCCCACGGGCGCGGCGCTGCTCAAGGTGCTGGCGCACATCGGCCATCCGCCGGACTTCATCGTGGAGAAGGTGGGCTACGGCGTCGGAACGAAGGACTTCAAGGACCGGCCCAACGTGCTGCGCGCGTCGCTGGGCCGGCTGGAGCAGGCCCGCAACGAAGGGCTCTGGGTGGTGGAGGCCAACCTGGACGACGCCACGCCGCAGCTGCTGGGGCACCTGCTGGAGCGGTTGCTCGCGGTGGGCGCGCTGGACGCGTGGGTGACGCCGGTGGTGATGAAGAAGAGCCGGCCGGGGCACCTGCTGAGCGCGCTGGTGGAGGGCGGCACGCGCGAAGCCATCGTGGACGTGGTGTTGCGCGAGTCCACCACGCTGGGCGTGCGCTACCACCGCGTGGAGCGTCAGGCGCTGGAGCGTGACTGGGTGGAGGTGGAGACGCCGTGGGGCAAGGTCCGCGTGAAGCGCGGGCTGCGCCAGGGCGCGGTGCTCAACGCCCACCCGGAGTTCGAGGACTGCCGCCAGGTGGCGGAGGCCGCGGGCGTCCCCGTGAAGCAGGTGGTGGCCGCGGCGGTGGCGGCGCTCGGCCCCAAGGACTGAGCGCCGTGGGCTCCCTCTCCGGGGGCTTCGCGGACAGCTTCGTCAGGGGCGATGAAGTCCCGGGCGCGGGCGCCCGGGCCGCGGTGGTTACGCCGGCAAACGCACCTGGATGCGGGTGCCGCCCTGCTCGGCGCGCACGCACAGGTCGCCGCCATGGCGCTCGACGATGCGCCGGCAGACGTCCAGGCCCATGCCCGCCGCATGGGGCTTCGTGCTGAAGAAGGGCTCGAAGATGCGCGGCAGCAAGTCCTTGGGAATGCCCGGCCCGTCGTCGGAGACCTCGACGACCACGTGCGCGGCATCCTTCCAGGTGCGCAGTCGCACGCGGCCTCCGCGCTCGCCCAGCGCCTCCAGCGCGTTGAGCACCAGCTGCGTCCACAGCTCGTCGAGCGCGACGCCTTCCGCCTTCAGCAGAGGCAGCTGCGGGTCGTACTCACGCTCCACCGTGAGGTGCTCTCCGCGCAGCCGGTGGCCCAGCACCGCCAGCGCGCGCTCCAGTCCTTCGTGGACGTCCACGTCCTCACGGGGCACCGGGTCCATGAAGGCATAGGCCTTCACGCCTTCGACCAGCGCGGACACGCGCGCCGTTCCTCGCGCCACCTCCGCCATGAGCACGTCACAGCTCACCGCCACCACCAGCCACGCGAGCACGTCGCCCAGCAGCGCCCCGCCCACGCGCGTCGCCACCGACTCCAGCCACGCGACGTCCAGGCCTGAAGCCACCAACGCGGGCGCGGCCTCCCACGCATCCGCCACGCCGCGCGCCTCCAACCAGGAGCCCATCGCTTCCTCGCGCTCGGCGCGGGCCAGGGCTCCAGCGGCGGAGAGGTCCGCCCGCGCTCCGCCGCTTCCCGAGGCAGCGCCAGCAGGACGCTGCGCTGGGGCAGGGAAAGGCCGTGGTCGCCCAGGGCCATGGCGCGCGCGGACACCGTGGCCATCAGCTCGCCCAGCCGCACCGCGCTCCGCCGGGCCGCCGCGGCGGGGCTGCCCAACTCGGCGCCCAGCTCGGCCGCCATGCGGCCCACGGGGAGCACTTCTGACTGCGGACGGACGTCTTGCGCCTGCTGCTGGGTGCGCTGTGAGGCCAGCTCCATCAGTCCCCGGCTGAGTCCGGGCGCCAGCCGCAGCAGCTCCCAGAAGGTGGCCGGCTCCATCCGGAACAGGCGCACGTCCGTCACCGCGTCGCCGCTGTGGGGGTAGGGCGCGTTCAGGAAGAGGATGAGCTCGCCGAAGAGGTCGCCGGCCTCCAGCGTGAACGTGGGCACGCTCTCCGTGCCGGTGCGGCGGCTCCACTGCGTGTGGCCCTCCAGGATGACGGACAGGCCATCCGCGGCGGCGCCTTGCTCGGCGATACGAGTGCCAGCGGGGAAGTGGAGTTGACGGCCATGGTCCGCCATCCAGCGGAGCTGTTCTCCGGTGAGCCGGGCGAACAGTGGAACCTGGCGCAACGCCGCGACGATGTCGTCACTTCCCATACGCCGGGATGCTGCCTGTCCCCGCCAGGGAGTCCATCGGATTCGGCGGGGCCCCGCGCTATCGCAAGGGTTGCCGCGTCAACGCCTGTGCGAAGGCGTCGTTCCGCTGCCCGGCCACGCACACCGGCAACCCCTCCAGCATCCCGCAGCGCGCGCCCGCCCGGAGGAAGGCGCCCACCTGCTGACGCACCACGACGTACACCGTGTCCCCGTCCACGCCGCCAGGGCGCATGGTGGCGTTGCACTCCTCCGCAATCGACGGTGGGGTCCGGGTGACGTAGCCGCTGTTGAAGGTGAGGCCCAGCCGGTAGGCCATGTACCCCGTCGCGTTGACCAGCGGCTCGTTGTAGGGGCACACCCACTGCACCTGCGGCGGGAAGAGGGCCAGGTGCTGGTAGTGGCCCTTCAGCTCCGCCCACTCCGGGGCCTGGAGCCGGCGGAAGCCTTCCGGGCGACGGCGCAGCTCGCTCTTGTCCTGGCGTACGTCATAGGCCTGCACGGCGACCACCAGCGCGAGCACCGCCGTCCCCACCCAGGCGCGCTGTCTCCACTGCCGCAGCCACAGGAGGAGGGCGCCGCCCATCACCGCGTAGCACAGCGGCCAGATGAAGCGCCCGGACGCGCGGAACGCGGACGTCAGCCGCGAGAAGGGCTCGTACAGCCCGCCCAGGTCCACCACCAGCCGGCCCGTCCACGTCACCCGGGACGACAGCGCGTAGACGGCCAGCAGCAGCACCGCCACCGCGAAGGGCAGTCCCCGCCGCCAGGGCACATCGCGCAGCGTGCGGAAGCGAAGCGCCGCGCCCACGACGGAGAGCACCACGAGCAGCAGCGCCCCCGCGCCCACATAGCCGAAGCCTTCGCCCTGCCGCCGCGCCACGGGCAGCGAGGGCAGCAGCCGCGACCAGTCCGTGGGATTGAACAGCGTGGTCAGGTCGGCGGAGAACTGGCCGAAGCCCTCCGCGCCCAGGTTGCTGCCGACGAAGTAGCCGAAGAGGGCGAAGATGAGCACGTCCAGCACGACGATGCCCACCGAGGCCAGCAGCGCGCGTCCCCAGCTGATGACACGGCCCAGGGCCAGGCGCACGGTCTGCGCCATGGCCAGCGGCGCGAGCATGGCCACCAGGTACGGATGCGTGCCCGCGCCCACGGCGTTCAACGCGGCGGCCCACAGGAGGCTCCGCTTCGCCGCGTGGGCGTCCGGTGTGTCGCGCAGGTGCAGCCACATCATGGCCACCAGCAGCCAGTGCGAGCACAGCGTCAGGTGCCCCAGCCGCGCCGCCATGGGCGGAGCCAGGGCCAGCAGCAGGCCGCCCAGCAGTTGGTGCGTGGGGCGGGACGAAACGACGGACACCAGCTTCGCGCCGAACCAGCCCATGAGCGCGAAGCCCAGCGCGAGCCAGAGGCCGTGGTACTGGAAGTCAGCGGGCAGCAGCGCGTTGAAGGGTTTGAACAGCACCGCCAGCAGGGGATTGCCGTCCGTGAGCGCCACGGAGGTGCCATGCGGGAAGAGCTGGTTGGGCGAGCTCGTGAGCGGCAGGCCCCAGGGTGCGTTTCGGTAGAACAGCCAACCGAAACCGGAGGCCGCCCAGTCCTCGCGAATCATCCAGTCGATGCGCGTGGGCGGAATCGCCCGGCCACCGCCGAGCCAGAGGAACCACGCCAGTCCACCCAGCGCGGCGCCCCAGGGCGCCCACCGGCTCGCGGGTGACGGAGAAGGCGCAATGGTGGGGGCGGGCGGAGTCGGGGCGAGCGCCGGTGAAGCGGATTCCCTCGACGCCGGTGGACTCGGGATCGTCATGGCGGCCTTGGTGGAGGCCGGCACTGTAGGACCGCGCTTCCCGCACGGGCAAGCACCGTTCCGGGCCGCGCGCTTCCAGCCAGCCTAGGGGTGGCAAGGCGTGACGCTGTCGTTGTTCCCGATGGAGCGCTCCTCCGGCGGCCCGGTGTAGGCGTCGTCCGCGAGCATCGTGGCCCAGCACGAGGGGAGCCGGGGGTTGTCCGTGACGACGAACGAATCGCGCACGCGCGCGAGTGCATCCAGGCTCAGCGCCGTCATCGCTGGATTCCCCTGCACCTTCAGGGTGCCCACGGTGTGGAGCGAGCCCAGGGTGCTCAGGTGCTCCAGCGCGTCATTGCCCGTGACGTACAGGCCGCGCATCCACGTCACTTGCTGGAAGCCAGACAGGTCCGTCAGCAGCGGGTTGAGGTTGACGAACAACGCGCCACCCATGCTCTGGAGCTTTGGCAGGTCCGCCGCGCGCAGCAGCCGTGGGTTCTCCGCCAGGATGACGTCCTGATTCACCCGGAGCAGCGACGGCATCGGGCCCACCTGCTCCAGCGCTGGGTTGCCCGCCACAGCGAGCGCGCCTGTTTCGGAGAGGGCATCGAAGCGGAGGTCGAGGAGCCGGGCGTTGTTCATCACGTTGATGCGGTCCTTCACCACCGCCAGGTGTTCCAGCCCGGTGAGGTGCGTGAGGGCGTTGTTGTTGGAGACGTCGAGCCCACCGCCAACTCTCGTCAAACGTCCCAGCCCCTCCAGGGACTGAAGCATCGGGTTGCCCGAAATCGTGACGCTCCCCCCCACCTCTGTCAGACGGGACACCGGCAGCTTCTCCAGCGCGGGGTTGACGTGGACGGTGAGCGTGCCCGCCAGCACCTGGACGTGGGGGAACGTGTCGGGGCTCCACAGCACGCCGGTGTTCCACACGGTGAGGTCGAAGTGGGGCGCCACGGCGGCCACGCCGCTCAGGGAGGACAAGGCGGGGAGCGTGTAGAGCGTCAGGCTGTCGACGCGAACGGCTGGAAGCGCCTCCTGCGTCTGCGGTCCGACGCGCACCTCGTTGAGCAGGTTGCTGCCACGGATGCTCAACGTTCCTCCCACGTAGCGAAGCCCAGACAGCTCCACCCGCGTCAGCGCCGGGTTGTCGTGGATGGACAGCGGACCTTCCACCGACACGAGGCCGGGCAGCGCCACCGTCGTGACATCCGTGTTCTCGATGGAGAGCTCACCGCGAATGATGGAGAGGGACTTCAACGCTTCCAGGTCGGCCGCGTTCTCCACCGCGTACATCCCGTCATGGGCCGCCGACAGCTGGCACACGAAGGCGGCCGCGAGAACCTCGGTGTCGTCGAGCACCCTGTTCAGGTTGGTGTCCACGCCTGCCTCCACCTGGGTGCCTCCCGTGGTGCAGTTCGGGCCCGCCGGCTCTGGCCGCTGGCGCAGCAGTGTCACCGCGGGGTCCGCGCAGAGGCGGGCGGCTGCCCGGAGCTCGTTGTCATCGAGCACGCCGTTCCCATTGAGGTCCACGCCGGCCTCCACGAGCGCGTTGTCGTACCGGCAGACGAAGGGGTGGGTCAGCAGCGGGCGCACGCGGGCGAGGACAGGCGCCGGCTCCATGCAGCCGTGGACCTCGCGCGTCACTTCGTCATCCGAAAGGAGGCCGTTGCCATCCAGGTCCGCCCCCGCCAGGGTGAGCTGCCCGCCCAGCGCACAGGGCTCGCCGGGAGGGAGCTGCCGCGTGCGCACCAGCACGCCTGGCGAGAGCGTGGCGCAGATGTATTCGGTGCCCGTCACCTCGTCGTCGTCGAGCACGCCGTCATCATCCTGGTCCAGCCCCGAGTGCACGGCCTTCCCGCCGTGCTCGCAGTTCGGGCCGGAGGACTCGTCAGCCACGCGGGTGCGCGCCTCGTGCTGACCGATGAGCCGGTGCAGGTCGATGCCGTCACACCCGGTGGCCAGGACCAGCGCCAGCATCCACGTCCATCGCATCGCCAGGAGCCTTTCGGGGCGTCACTCGCCGCAGGTGGCGGTGTCGTTATTGCCGCTGATGTGGAGTTGCCCGGCGTCGCCCGTGTACACGGCCGCCGCGAGCGACGTCGCGAGGCATGACGGAAGTTCGAGATTGTCCGTGACGTCAAAGACCTGACCGACCTGGTGCAGGCTGCTCAGGCCGAGCCGGACGAGGCTCGCGTTGTCCGACACGCGAAGCGAAGCGAGGGTACTCAGGCCGCTCAGGTCCTCCAGGGTCGTCAAGGCGGGGTTTCCCTTTACGCTCAGCTCGGACAGGTGACGGAGCGGCGCGAGGCTGTAGAGCGCCTGCAGGGCCTTGTTTTCGCTGATGACGAGCCCGCCTCCGATGCTCCACGGGGAGAGGCCTTCCAGGAAGCGCAGCTCCGGGTTCCCCGAGACGCGGACGTTGCCGCCGACATGGACGAGGTTCGAGAAGGGAAGCGCTTGCAACGCGTTGTTGTCGGTGACGGTGAGCGAGCCCATGAGGTTGTCGACGTTGACGAGCACGGAGTCCTCTTTGGGGTGGAACGCCAGGACATCATTGCCTTCCACCAGCAGGCTCTCCCGAGGCGACACGCTCACGAGCCCGTTCAGGTTGCGCAGCCGGTCGTTGTGGCTCACGACGACGCCTCGGCCCACGAACAGCCGCTGTTCGTCGGTGCCGCCCGCTTGCAGCCTGTCCAGCGCGGGGTTGGCTGTCACATCGAGGTCGTCACCCACGAAGCGCAGGACGGGCAGGTCCACCTGGGTCAGGAGTTGGTTGTTCCAGAGGCGCAAGCTGCGGTCCACCATCGCGAGCCCCGGCAGGCTCAGCTCGGTGATGGACGCGTCGTTGATGAGGAGCGAGCCCTGGATGCGGGAGATGCGCTGGAGCGCGGCGAGGTCCGCGGGGGTCCGCACGGTGTAGTCGCCGTGGAGCGTGTGCAGGGCCTCGCAGACGAAGGCGGTCTTGTGGACCTCTGGCCCCCAGAGCACGTCATCGCCGTTCGAATCCACGCCCAGCCGGATGCCCGTGCCACCCTGGGGGCAGGCCGCTCCGGCGAGCTCGGGCACGTAGACGACCTTGAGCCGGGCCGGCTCCACGCAGACGCTGACCACGGCGCGGACCTCGTCGTCGTCGAGGAGGCCATTGCCGTTCGCATCAAGGCCGGCCTCCACCCAGGTGCGGCCCCAGCTACAGAGCCACGGAGGGACCGCCGCCGACGGAGGCTGATGCTGGCTTCGGTGAATCACACGCGGGGAGACTGGCTCGGTGCAGCCGTACACCTCCCGGGTGACTTCGCCGTCCTCCAGGGCATCGTTGCCATTCACGTCCTGGCCCGCCCGCGATACGTGGCCCCCGTGAGGGCACTGCTCACCAGGCTGCACGTCTTGCATGTGCACCAGCACCCCGGGCGTGGGCGTGGTGCAGACGTACTCGATGCTCGTGACTTCGGGGTCGTCGAGCACGCCGTTGTCGTTCAGGTCCAGGCCCGCGAGAAAGGCCCTGCCGCCGAGCGGGCAGCGGTCTCCGGCCGGCTCGGGGTCCACCCGCGTGCGTGCCTCGTGTTGCGTGACGAGCTCGCGCAGGCTGATGTCGTCACAGCCCGCCGCCAGCAGTACCACCGCCATCCAGGTCCATCGCATGGGTGCTTCTCTCTTCCTCGTGACGGGGCTCGCCGCTGGGAGGCCTTCAATCGCAGGGAGATGAGCTGTCGTTGCCGCGAATCTCGGGCGCGCCGCCCGTGTTGACCCGTGCGGCGAGCGACACGGCCAGGCAGGTGGGGAGCCGGGGGTTCTCCGTGACGGTGAAGATGCGGGTGACGCTCTCCAGGGCATTCAGGTCCAGGCGCAGCAGGTTCTCATTGGAGAGCACAAACAGCTCCTCCACCGATTGGAGGAGGGCGAGGTCCGACAGGTCGGTGAGGCTCGCGTTGTTCTCCACGGTCAGCACCTGCAGCGAGAGCAGCCGGTCGAAGCCCATCAGCCGGGGGAGCTGTGGGTTGTTGCCGATGAACAGGAAACCGCTGTTCTGCACCTTCTGGAGCCCCCACAGGTCCTTCAACACGGCGTTGGCATTGAACCGCATGCCGGAGGTGACGCGCGCCAGCTTGGGGAACTCTCCCGCGGCTTCCAGCGCGGGGTTGCGATCGAATTCGAGCGTCCCCACCTGGGTGAGTTCATTCATGCCTTCCACCGAGCGCAGATTGGCGTTGTCCCGCACGCGGAGGCCACCGCCAATGGACGTCAGCGCTGGCATGCCCCACAACCCGGAGAGGACCTCGTTGTTTTCGATGACCAGGTCTCCCACGACCGTATGCAGCACCGTTCCGCTCAGGGTGCTCAGGGCGGAGTTCCCGATGATGTTCAGGGAGCCGCCCAGCCACTCGAGGTGCCGGAAGGGAAGGGTGGAGAGCTTCGCGTTGTCTTCCAGGGTGATGCTGCCGAGGAGCGCGGAGGTGAAGGTGAAGTAACCCCCTTCGAGGGCATCATTGTCTCTCAGGACGATGTTGTTGCCAGGAAGGACCGCGCTCACTCCCGCGAGCGTGGGGAGCAAGGGATTGGATATCAGGCTGAAATCGCCCCAGACCCAGAGCGGAGCACGGCTGCCGCTGCCCAGGGTCAGCGTGGTCAACGCGGGGTTTCTGGCGACGGTGAGCGGGCCGCCCACGAGGCGCAGCGAGGGCATCTCCACGCGTTCAAGCGACGTGTCGACGATTTCCAGCGCGCCTTCGACCATCATCAAGTCGGGGAGGACGGCCTCCGTGGCGGCCCCGGCGTCGAAGTAGAGGGCGCCCCGGACGCGGGAGATGCCCTCCAGCGCCACGAGGTCCACCGCGTTGCGCACGTGGTAGTTGCCGTCCAGCGTGTGCAGGGGCTGGCACACGAACATGGATGACATCACCTCTTCGTCTTCGAACAGGCCGTCCGCGTCCGCGTCGGTGCCCACGTCCACCTGGGTGCTGGGCGTGGGACACGCGGCGCCGGCCGGAGCCGGTGACTGACGCAGCCGGACCTCGGAGGGGAGCACGCAGAGGTTGGACGTCGCCCGGACCTCGGAGTCGTCCAGCACGCCGTTGCCATCCTGGTCCTGTCCCGCCTCCGCCACGGCGCCGTTCTCCCCGCAGGGGAAGAGGAGCGGCTCCCGTGGCCGTACGCGGGTGACCACGGCCTCCGAGCTGGCGCAGCCGTACACCTGGCGGCTGACCTCGCTGTCTTCCAGCTCGTCGTTGCCATTCGAGTCCTGGCCCGCGCGGTACACCCTGCCGCCCTCGGTGCAGTTCTCACCGGGGGGCTCGTCCTGCACGCGCATCAGCACGCCGGGGATGGCGGTGACACACGCGTATTGGGTGACGGTCACTTCGCCGTCGTCGAGCACGCCGTTGTCGTTCAGGTCCAGGCCCGTGCGGACGAAATGGCCACCGTGGACGCAGTTGGCACCCGCGGGCTCGGGCTCCAGCCGGGTGAGCGGCGGGTGCTGCCGGACGAGCCGCTCCAACTCGATGCCGTCACACCCCGTGACGAGCACGAGCATCGTCATCCACATGCGTCTCATGAGCAGGTCCCTCAGCGTCGCAGCGCCAGCTCGAAGCCGAACGCGCGGTCCCAGTAATTGCGCTGGTCCAGGGTGACGCGGTCATACGTGAGCGTGGCCGCCAGACGCAGCCGCACACCCGCCAGCGCTCCCGTCACCCCCGCGGCGGTGTACGTGGAGAGCACGGTGGGGTCGCCCATGCGCACCTGTCCGCGCGTGATTCCCAGAAAGCCCCAGCCCGCGCCCGCCTCCAGGAACAGCGGCACGCGCAGGGGGCCGGTGCCTGTGCGCCCAGGAGGCCGAGGAGCGCACCCCGGTGGGTGCGGATGTCGTCGGTGGCCAGGGGCGTCAGGCCATAGGAGGCGCGCGCGCCGTAGTAGAGCGACGGCAGGGGCGCCTCGCGCCGCCACGTCACGGTGGGTCCGGTGGCCAGCGTGCTCAATCCGAGCGGTGCCTGCTGCCCCGTCCAGCCCAGGTCCCAACCCGCCAAGGTGTCGGGCTGCCGCGCCATGAACCGCGGGAAGGTGCCGCCCGCGCTCGGAGGAAACGCCTGGGATACGCCCACGGGCGCGAGCCCGGTGGCCGCCACGTAGCGCTCGTAGAAATCCTTGTCGAGCGGCACCGCGAACAAGCCCTTGCGCAGGGCCTCCTCGGCGGGGCCTCGCTCCTGGAGCTCCCGGTCGCCCAGGTCGATGATGCCGTTGGTGGACAGCTTGGCCAGGGTGATGCGGGCTTCCTGCGTGGGCGTGCGAATCCAATACACGTCGCGCTCGGGCAGGCGCAGCAGCACGTACTGTTCCTTGGAGCGGCGCACGTCGGCCAGCCGCCGTCCGTCCGAGTCCTCGACGGAGATGCGCGAGTGCTCGAGCCCGGAGGGCAGGGGAAGGCTGGGGCCCTTCGGCGCGGGGCCCACCAGCGGACGCCGGGGCTCGCGGGTGGGGGCGAAGGCGTGGAGCGACAGGCGCGCGGGGAGGCCCTTCACGCCCTGGAGCGACGCGGTGACGAAGGCGCCCAGCTCGCTGTACTCCACCTTGCCGTCGCCGTTGATGTCCGCCGCGCCCAGGAGGCCGGAGCGGGCCACGTGGCTGAAGACCCCCGCGCGGATGCGGGACCACTCGTGCGTTTCGCCGTCCTCGCTCTCCGCGAACACGGCGCCCACGGTGGGCCGGGTGGCGAGCTGCTCACGGGCCAGCATGCCCCGCAGCTCCGCGAGCACCGCCGCGTCCGTCTGACCGCCGCGGCTGCCCACGACGCCAGACGCGCGGCACGCGTCCACGATGAGGTGGACGTAGCTGGCGCCGAGCGGGTCCACCACGTCCGCGTAAAGGCTTGCTTTATCCAGACGTCCCCCCGCGAGGGTGAAGTACGCGCGTCCGGCCTCGTCTGTGTTGCCGTGGCCCACGTAGACGAGCAGCACGTCTGTCTGGCGTCCCAATTCATGGTCCACCAGGTTGGCGGCGCGGAGGCGTGCGACTTCTCGCTTCACCTCGTCTGGTGTTGGGGGCCGGGCGCCCGCGAGCACCGGCCGGGCCGTGGCGCGTGTCGCCTCGTCCGGGGCCACCAGCAGCGTGGTCTCCACGCCCAGGCGTTGAAGCGTCTCCGCCCACAGCACGCCGTCATCGTCCGCGAAACGCAACGACGGGAGCGACGGGTCGTCGCTCCCGTTATGGGCAATGACCAGGGCGCGGCGAACCACGGCTTCGGCCGAGGCACCACGGGCTAGCAGCAGTGCCGCGGCGCCGAGGAGCACTCCCAGCTTTTTCATGGAGCTTCCTCTACCCTCACTGACTGCTTGAGCACCACCGTGCCCTCTGTCTGTTCACCGCGCAGGGTCGACAGGGACTCGGTCGGGCTGCCTGCGAAGACAGCGACGACTTCGACGGTGCCTGCCGTTTCCGGCATGGGCACGGTCAGCTCGAGGGGGGCTTCCTTGCCCAAGCCTCCGGACAGGGCGAAGGGACCGGCCGTCACCTCCGCTTTCTTGGCGCCGCGGACCTGGACGGCGACGTGGGTGAAAGGCGCATGTCCACCGGCGGCGAAGGCCAGCATGGCACCGGCGCGGCAGGCATCTCCGGCGTGCAGCTCGCGCAGGGCCGGCCCGGGGTGGCGCAGAAGATTCGCAGGGCGACGCCGGGCGGCGCAGTGCCTTCGCCGCGGGCGACGAACTCGCCGGGCGTCGTCGTGGCGGTGGGGACGAGCACCACCGCGAGGAAGACCGCGGCCAGCGCGCCGCCGAGCAGGGCCAGGGAGGACCACCGGGACGGAGCCTGTTCCGGCGCGGCCGCGGCGAGGGCGGCCTCCAGGCCTCCGTCTGACAATGCTTGGAGCTCCACGGAGGAGGGGACGTGGATGTCATTGCCCTCCAGGGCGCGGTGGGCCTGGGCCCAGCGCTCGTAGCGGGTGCCGCAGCGCTGGCAGGCGTGGGCGTGGCGCAGCAGGCGAGCGGACTGGTGGGAGGACAGGTCTCCCAGCGACCACCGGGTCAGGCTGGCGTCGATATGTCTCTCGTACCACCTCATGAGGGCATGCTCCCTATTGCGCACAGAGCGAGCGAGGCCAGGAGGACTCCCAGCTCCATTCGCCCGGGCTCGGCCGATGCGTCCAGCCAGCCCGAATTCTTCAAATGCTCGGTGAAGTGCGTCCGCATCCGCCGCTCGCGCACCCGGACTTCGCCTCGGGTGAGCTGGAGTTGCTGGGCGGCGGATTCCTGCGAAAGCCCTTCGACGAAACGGAGCTGTGCCAGGGCGCGGCCTTCGTCCGTGAGTGTGTCGAGGAAGGCGCGGACCAGGTCGCGCACTTCGGTGCTGAGGGCTTCTTCTTCTGGCGTCCGGCCCTCGGTGGGCAGGTGGGTCAGCTCGGGCGCGTCGTCCATGGGGACGGCCTCGCGAGACACGCGTCCCGACGCGCGCATCAGGTCGATGGCCGTCGAGCGCGCCACCGTGAGGAGGAAGCCCAGGTAGGGGCGAACCCCGTCATAGGCCTGCCGCATGTTGGGCCGGAAGGCCCGGACGAACGTCTCTTGATGGGCGGCGTCCAAATCCAGCGCGGACAACGCGGCGCTCCGCGTCCCCCCATCCGTGCCCACCGCGAACTTTCGTGAGAGGTAGCGGAGCACCTCCGGCGAATAGGCCCGGTACACCTGTGTGAGGACGGACGTCTCCCCCCGGCGGAAAGCCTCCAAGACGGACCGGTCGTTTCCAGGCAGCACGGTAACTCCGTCCCTCGTCGCGAGCCGGCTCGAGCCCAATGCCCGGCCGTCCGTCATCCCTTCAAAATGGGATACGGAACGGGGTCGCAAAATGGGTCGCGCCTATAACGAATGGCGCGCATTTTCATTGTGGGTCCGTCTGACGATTCCCACTCGGGGCCGGGAGGGGCCATGTGGGGTGCAGGGTTACCCAGGCGAGACGGAAGCGGTCGAGCAGGTCGTGGTGGTCGGACAGGTCCAGGCCTTGGGTTGACGGTGGGGTGGGGGACCACCAGGCAGAGTTGAAGAGACAGGCTGCGGTGTTGGCCTGAATCAATGGCAGGACGTCGCTGCTCTGCTCAAGCAGGGCCAGGAGCTGGCGCTCAAGAGGACCGAGTGAGGTGTCCGGACCACCTCCACCACGCTGGCCCCAGGCGCCTCCGCCTCCCGCAGGACGCGAACCATCTGCTCCTCGGTAAACCTGCTCTTCCTCACGACCGACTTACCTCCTGGCCGCGGGGACTCTCTCACGCTTCAACTGGTCCGAAAAATCGGAGGGGCAGACCAGGTGCGTCTGCTGCCAGTGGAGGTAACTGTCGCACCGCAGCTGAGTACGAAGCTGCTCGAGGTGGTGCTGGCCAGCGGAGCGCCTGCGGTTCTCCACGGACACCGACGTCGACTACGTGGCGCGGCTCGTTACCTCGCTGGGGCGGTGAGGTGGCGTTCTCGCTGCCTGCGTCGGTGTGCGTGGTGTTGGCGACGGAGCCGGTGGACATGCGCAAGTCGATAGATAGATGGCCTCATGGCGTTGGTGCGCGCTGCTTGGGGCGAGGACGTCACCCTCAGTGGTCACCCAAGACTGGCCAATGATGGTCCCCTGAAAACCGGTCAATGGCATCAGCCCCGAGGCATACCTCGCGGACGCCCTGCTGCGCGTGCAGACACATCCCAACTCACGCATCGGTGAGTTGCTGCCCCACGAGTGGAAGCGACGGCATCTCGCCGCCCCGCCCGACTCACCCTTCCAGCCCAGTCCCTGAACAGCTCGCTCGTCGCGGCGTTCGCCGAACACGGTCCTCGTCCATCTGCAATCCCTCTCGCCACGTCTTTGCCCGGACGGTTACGCGGGCCGGAAAGGCCGAGGCGGTGCGCCTGCTGCCGGTGGAAGTTGCTGGCCTGCCGCAGCCGAGCAATGATCGTCCGGTCAGTGACGTGGTGTGGGGGATTGCGTTTAACCGTTTCAAACGGCTTCTTCCTTGACGTTCACTGGATGGAATCAGTGGTCGCGCAGAAGTTGAGGACCATACCGGCCGCTGAACCCCTATTCCTCCAGCCAGTAGAAGCGGTTGCCGCTCGCGAGGGCGCGCTCAAGGAACTCGCGGAATGAGCCCGCGATTTGCCGAAGCTCGTGAGGGTACGTCTCATGGTAGGCGTCGAGCAGAGGGTACGGGCCACCAGAGGGCGCCACGTCCACCAGTACGTAGTCTCCATCCTGGCAGTAGACAAGGGTGTACCACGACGCCGCCCCCATCGAATCGTCATCCTCCCCACGCAGGCAAATGCGGGCCCGCTCAATTTCAGCCAGGGGTAGGATGCGGTAGTTCGCGTCGGGACGCCGACGGAACAGCGTCGCCCCGTCACAGTGGAGGTAGAAGGCGCGCAGGCCCTCATCCAGTTGCCAGCCGGCACGCGATTCGAAGGCCGCAACCTGCGCGGGCGTTGCGGGAGCATTCGGGAAATGGGCGCGGGAGATTTCTTCAAGGAGCTTTCTCATGGCCTTAGTCCACGTAGGGCCTGTCAGGCCCCGCGATGCTCCACTGTCCGCCGCGGCTGTAGCACGCCGGGTACGCCTTGTTGATGACCTTGTGCACCGCAGGAGGGACAGGCAGGACGTTGTCGCGTGCTGTTGGATGACCGCCATGCCACAAGTCGAAGATGTGGTGTCCGGGCCAGTAGTCCCCGTCGTTCTGCGGCCACGCGCCGAACTCCCTTGCCCACCCCTCCCGGAAGCCCTCGCGTGCGTTGTTCCAGGTCGTCCGTCGCCGCTCGCCGTCGGCGACGGTTGGGTAGTCGCAGCAGCAGTGGGTAATTGCGAGGCGACCGCCAGCGACCGCTGGAAGGGCCATGAATCGTCCCTCCCAGTCCCCTTTGATGTCCGCCAGCCAGATGCAACCGAGCAGCGTGCGCCCCTGTGTCGCACATCGCCGCTGGCACCGCTCCATCCATGCCGCGCTGCACAGCCAGGGACCATAGTAAATGGTTGTTTGCACCGTCCCACCGGCAGGACTCGGCACTGCTGGGCCTACCCACTTCGCCGAGGGCTTCACGCCTATGGTGCTGATTGTGGCCGAACCGCAGCCAACGACGGCGAGCAGAAGGGGCACACTGGCGGCGCACAGTAGGTACCGGATGAAGCAGTCTGCTACTGCCTTCACGTATCGGGTACTTCGACCGGGAAGGAGCACCGTGGAGGCGTCTCTGCGTGACTTGAAACTCCTCTTGTTGTCACAGTCCCAGGTGGACATTGAGTCGAAGAAGTAGGCACGCGAAAGAGTTTTCCCCGCTCGCTCCGCTGAGCCTTGCCAGCCTCAGTCGACTCAAGCGGAGTCAACCCGCGAACACCAACAGATTCATCCGAAATGTGAGTCAGAACGCCGTGCCGTTCACCCGCCGCCCAGGCGAAGCCTCAACACCGGGTGACAGCTGCGTATGCGGCACCCAAGTTCCCGTGGAACTCCCGTCCGGGCTCCGGTTGTAGGAGATGCCCACCTCCGTGTCCTGATACCCCGCGCTGTCCTGCACACTGTTGTCCGGCCGCACCAGGAACACAGTGTCGCCGCTGCTGCCCGTGTTGACGCCTCGGTTGAAGTACAGCCCGCCTCCCGAGGCCGCCGTGGCGTTCGTCATGCCCGCAGGCACCGCCGTCGGACCCGAGTACACGACGTACGACTTGCCCGGCTGAATCATCGTCCCCGCCGGGAACACATGCCGCGTGTCGTCTTCCCCCGCGTACGAGCTGGCGTCGTGAATCTTCCAGCCGCCCAGGTCCACCGCCGTGGTGCCCGTGTTCACCAGCTCGACGAACTGCTGGTCATAATCCGGCGTCGTGGTGCCCGGTTTGTTATGCGACTGCGGCAGGTACTCGTTGATGAACACCTTGTACTGCGTCCCACCCGTCCCCGTGCCTCCGCCTCCCGCATTGCCAAAGTTGAAGCGGCTGATGATGGGGTAGTGGTCGGACGTGTTGTTCCGGTAGCCCGTGATGCTCGGTCGTAGCACCTGGGTGGAGTTCGGGACGTAGCTGGTCCACATCTCGTTGGTGACGAGCTGATGGTCGATGAACGTGCTGCGGCTCGCCGTGCTGCCAATGCCCGCCTCGGACAGGGCCTGGGTGGTGAACCGGTAGTTGGCCGAGTCGCTCACGAAGTTGCGGTACGGCGATTCATATTTCAGCCCGGTGCTGGGATTGGTCGCCATGGACACGTCCACGTCGTCATTCCAGTCACCCACCACCATGGCCCGCTGGGTGGGCAGGCGGAGGTCCAGGTAGTCTTTGATCCACCCGGAGGCCGACAGGCGCCGCGCGTAGTCGTCGGCACCGGCGAGCGCCTTCATGTGGATGACCAACGCCGTCACGTCCACGCTGGCACCACCGCGCTGGATGCGCAGGTCCACTCGCAGCGGCGGGCGCCCGCCGAAGTCGTAGTCGTGGTTCAGCAGCACCACGTCCGCCCGCAGCACCTGCACCACGTCCGACTTGAACAGCACGCCCACCTTCTGCTCATTGGCCGAGTAGTAGCTCGTTCCCGACGACACCCGCGAGCTGTCATCCGCCAGGAAGCCGTCGTAGCCCGGCAGCCGCGCCTTCAGCTCGTTGAACTGCGCCGTGCTGACAATCTCCGCCAGTCCCCAGAAGTCCACACCCGCGTCGGCGATGACGGCCTGGACATTGGCCAACTGCAACGGCTCGTCGTTGGGCCCATAGAGCGGGTCCCCGAACCACTCGATGTTCCAGTTCCCCACCGACAGCGGGAAGCTCCCATCCGGCCCGCCCCCGTCCGGCGTCTGCCCGGGACCCACCACTTCCAGTCCCAGCTGGACCTCGGCCTCGGCGCCGTGGGCGTCATGGACCCGCAGGGTGATGGGATAGGTCCCCTGTCCCTGGGCCTGCCCCGTCAGCAATCCCTCGGGGCTCAACGCGATGCCCGTGGGCAGCGAGCCCCCCACCAACTCCCACTGAAGGGGAGGGCGCCCACCGGTGGCGACCAGGACGTGCTCGTAGCTGTCCCCCTCCGTGGCGGCGGGGAGCCCGTCGCTGGTGACCTCGGGGCGTGGATAGATTTTCAGTGCATACGTGCGCACGTTCTCCAGGCCGTCTGCGTCCCGCACCGTCACGGTGATGGAGAAGTCACCGGCCTCGCTGCCCGGGCCCAGCAGCCGCCCCTCTCCCGTATAGAAGGAGAAGCCCGCCGGCGGCGGTGACACCGTGTAGCGCAGGGGCGGCTCACCCCCGGACGCGGTGAACATGGCTTCGTAGGCAAGGCCCACCGTCGTCGGAGACAGCTCGACCGCGGGCAGACGGGGCGCTCCCGAGGGTCCACGTCCCTCGGAGCAGGCGCACAGCAGGGTGAGGACGGCGAGCATCCCCGCCATTCGGAAAAACGGCATGTCGGCGGGCTCCAGCGCGGGCCTCGAGGAGTGGGGCACGCGACGCGCCCACTCTAGCCTCGACGGCCGCCCGCATGCACGAGGCGCGTGGCACGAAAGGCAATGGCCGCCGACATCGTTCGTGTTTCAAGCAAGCGCTGGAAGGTTTTGCGCTCCGGGCAGCCGTGGAGTGGAATGGTTTTCGGGGGGGATGACTGCCCCATGGAGGAGACAGCACATGGCCAACAAGTGGGACAAGCAGCTGATGGACTTCCTCAAGCGCACCGGTGACGAGCTCAAGCGCACCACCGATGACCTGCGCGGCGAGGCTGAGCGCCTCCTCAAGGAAGTGAAGGACCCTCAGAACCAGGCCAAGGTGAAGGAAGGCCTGGAGCAGCTGCGCACCTGGGCCGCCAGCACCAGCAAGGTGGCGGCGGAGAAGATTGAAGTCGCTGTGCGTCAGGTCGAGGGCGCCGTCGAGCGCGCCTTCACGAGCGAGGAGGGCGGCGAGCGTACCCCTCCTTCGCGTCCCGCCAAGGCGCCAGCCGAACCCGCAGCCGAGGCCAAGGCCCCCAAGGCCAGCGCCTCCCGCCCGGCCGCGAAGAAGGCCGGGGAGAAGTCCATTGGCCGCAAGAAGCCCGCCGCCAAGGGCGCCGCCACGAAGACGGCGAAGAAGGCTGTTTCGGGTTCCAAGAAGACGATTGGTCGGCCCAAGAAGCCCGCCGCCAAGACCACCGCCGGAGCGTGAAGTTCCGCTGGGTGTGAAGCCCGCTTGCCCGGGGGCAAGCCGGTTTCCTTTGTCCTTCTCGCCATTTGGAAGGTCCCGCGGCGCGTGAGATAGTGCGCGCCGTGGCCGGCTCGAACGACAAGAGCAGAATCCAGACAGACATCGGGCAGGACGTCATCGACGCGGCGGTTCGCAGCGTCGAGCGTCACATGGACGAAGAGGACGAGGTGACCGTCATCGAGGTGGAGGCTTCAGGCCCGTCCACCGCGGTGGAGGCCGAAGCGTCCGCATCCCCCGCCGACACCACTTCTCCGCCGTCTGACGCCGAGGCGCCCCCGTCCGAGGACGTGGCGGCGCTCCGCCAGGAGGTGGAGTCCCTCAAGGCCCAGCTCGAGTTCAGCCAGGCCAAGGGGCGCGAGACGATGGAGCGCCTGCGCGAGGCCCACGAGCGTGCGAAGGAGGCGCAGGAGCGCACCGTGCGCCACGCCGCGGACCTGGAGAACTACCGCAAGCGCGCGCAGAAGGAGAAGGAGGAGGTCCAGCGCTTCGGCTCGGAGAAGCTGCTCAAGGACCTGCTCCCGGTGATGGACAACCTGGACCGCGCGATCGACGCCGCGGCCAAGTCGCCGGACCTGGACAGCTTCGAGAAGGGCGTGGCCATGACGCGCAAGTCCTTCGAGGACGCGCTGGGCCGCCACGGGGTGAAGGGCTTCAGCGCCAAGGGGCAGGTGTTCGACCCGCGCGTGCACGAGGCCATCCAGCAGGTGGAGACGGCGGACGTCCCCGCCGGCCACGTCGCCTACGAAGTCGTGCGCGGCTTCTACCTGAATGAGCGGCTGGTGCGTCCGGCCATGGTCGTCGTCGCGCGTGCACCCGCCGAGCCTGTGGCCGCCACGGAGCCGCCGGCCGTCGCCGAGCCCGCCACCGCCACGGCCACGACCGACACCGAGGCGCCCGCCGCGCCCGCGCAGTCCGAGAACTCTTCCGGGGGGAGTCAGTAACCAACATGGGCAAGGTGATTGGAATCGACCTTGGGACGACCAACTCGTGCGTCGCCGTCATGGAGGGCGGCGAGCCGGTGGTCATCCCCAACAGCGAAGGCAGCCGGACCACGCCTTCCATGGTGGGCTTCACTGACTCCGGCGAGCGCCTGGTGGGGCAGATTGCCAAGCGGCAGGCCATCACCAACCCGGAGAACACCGTCTTCGCGGCGAAGCGGCTCATCGGCCGCAAGTTCGACTCGCCCGAAGGCAAGAAGGCCATTGGCGTGTCGCCCTTCAAGGTGGCCTCCAGCCCCAACGGCGACGCGTGGGTGGAGATTCGCGGCAAGGGCTACAGCCCGCCGGAGGTCTCCGCCATCGTCCTGATGAAGATGAAGCAGACGGCGGAGGACTATCTCGGTGAGCAGGTCTCCGAGGCGGTCATCACCGTCCCCGCCTACTTCAACGACAGTCAGCGTCAGGCCACCAAGGACGCCGGCCGCATCGCCGGGCTCAATGTCCTGCGCATCATCAACGAGCCCACCGCCGCGGCCCTGGCCTACGGCCTGGACAAGGTGCAGGAGGGTGGCACCGAGCGCATCGCCGTCTACGACCTGGGCGGCGGCACCTTCGATATCTCCATCCTGGAGCTGAACGCCGGCGTGTTCGAAGTGAAGAGCACCAACGGCGACACGTTCCTGGGCGGCGAGGACTTCGACCAGCGCCTCATCGACTACCTGGCCAAGCGCTTCGCGGAAGCCAACAACGGGCTGGACCTGCGCAAGGACCGCATGGCGCTGCAGCGCCTGAAGGAAGCCGCCGAGCGCGCCAAGCACGAGCTGTCCAGCGCGCCGGAGACGGAGGTGAACCTGCCGTTCATCACCGCGGATGCCTCCGGCCCCAAGCACCTCACGGAGACCGTGGATCGCGCCACCTTCGAGGCGCTGGTGACGGACCTCATCGACCGCACCATCGAGCCGTGCCGGATTGCCCTGAAGGACGCGGGCATTCCCGCGCAGCAGATCAATCAGGTGCTGCTGGTGGGCGGCATGACGCGCATGCCGCGCGTGCAGGCGAAGGTGAAGGAGTTCTTCGGCAGGGAGCCCCACAAGGGCATCAACCCGGACGAGGTCGTCGCCGTGGGCGCGGCCATCCAGGGCGGCGTGCTCAAGGGCGAGGTGAAGGACGTCCTCCTGCTGGACGTGACGCCGCTGTCGCTCGGCGTCGAGACGGCCGGCGGTGTCTTCACGAAAATCATCGACAAGAACACCACCATCCCCTGCAAGAAGAGCCAGGTGTTCTCCACCGCCGTGGACAACCAGCCGCTGGTGAGCGTGCACGTGCTCCAGGGCGAGCGTGAGATGGCGGCGGACAACAAGACGCTGGCGCGCTTCGAACTGGTGGGCATTCCCCCGGCGCCGCGCGGCGTGCCGCAAATCGAGGTGTCGTTCGACATCGACGCCAACGGCATCGTCCACGTCAGCGCCAAGGACCTGGGCACCGGCAAGGTCCAGCAGGTGCGCGTGGTGAGCAACTCCGGCCTGTCCGAGGCGGAAATCCAGGCGATGATTTCCGACGCCCAGTCGCACGCCTCCGACGACAAGAAGAAGAAGGAGCTGGCGGAGCTGCGCAACAACGCCGACGGCCTCATCTACACGACGGAGAAGAGCCTGGAGGAGTACGCGAGCCTCCTGTCGGAGAAGGACCGCGAGGAAATCAAGGCGGACCTGGAGCGCCTCAAGGAGGTGCTCAACACCTCCGACGTGGCGGTGCTCAAGGAGTCCTTCCAGCGCCTGGAAGGCAGCGCCTACCGCATCGCGGACGCCATCTACACGGGCCAGGCGAGCTGAACGCTCGCAATCGCCTCCGCGCTCCAGCGTAGACTGCCTGCCGCGCAGTCAGTCCTCCTGGAGCGCATTCAATGGACGTCACCGAAGGCATCGTCATGTTCCTCATCACCGCCATGGTGGTGGGGGTGCCCCTCTTCGGGCTCACGCTTCGCTTCTCCCTCAAGCCCTTGGTGGAGGCCTTCATCCGTTTGAAGGAATCCCAGCACGGCGGCATGGAGGTGCGGCTGCTCCGCGAGCGCGTGGCGCACCTGGAGCGCGTGCTGGAGGTGCACGGGCTGATGGACGACCACCTGCCCCGGTCGCTCCGCTCCGGCGCGCCCGAGCACCTTCCGGCCGTGGCGCCGTTGAAGGACCGGGAGCGCGTGTAGCCGTCCCGGAGGTTCCGGGTTTCGTGAAAAGGGCGTCCCGGGTGTTGAATGGGCCCGTGGATTTTCCCTCTTTAGAGGAAGAGGTCGTTTTTCTCCGGGGTCTGGTCTCCGTGCATCGGATGGCCGACGTCATCCTGGAGGACTGCCTGGAGCGGGGCTTGGACCTGAACTCCGGGCTCGACGTGTTTCTCACGCAGTGTGCCCGGCTGGTGCATGCGCGCGCGGGCTTCGTGTCCCTGCGAGGGACGCGAGGCCCGGTGCTGACGCGGGTGCTGGGCGAGCCCGGGGTGGACGTCCTGGAGGCGGCGCACTGGCAAGGTGTCCGCAAGCTGGATGACGGCCGGACGCTCTTCTGCACGCGGCTGGCCCTGGGCAGCCTGGAGCTGGGGGCCTGGGGCTGGTGGTGGAGGGCGCCTTCGACGGCGGCGGCGGGCTGGTGATGAAGCTGGTGGAGGCCATTGGCGAGCAGCTCGACAGCGCCGTGCTGGGCTTCCTCGCGCTGACGGACGGCAAGAGCGCGCTGGAGCGGCTGGACGCGCTCACCGGGGAGCCGCCTACGGCCTCGCGGGGCCACATTGGCCGCTATGAGGTGGTGACACCCCTGGGCACCGGAGGCATGGCGCAGGTGCTGGTGGCGCGGACCCGAGGCCCGGAGGGCCTGGGCCGACTGGTGGCCCTCAAGCGCATCCTCCCGCACCTGTCCTCGGACCCTTCCATCGTCCAGCAGTTCCTGGACGAGGCCCGCATCGGCCTGCGGCTCTCCCACCCCAACCTGGTGCACTTCTACGACTTCGGCGAGGCGGAGGGCGCGTACTACATCGCCATGGAGTTGGTGCGCGGCGTGGACCTGGAGCGGCTCCTCCGCGCGGCCAAGGGCCCGCTGGAGACGGCGCACGCGGTGGCCGTGGTGTGCCAGAGCCTGGCGGGGCTGCATGCGGCGCACGTGCTGCAGGGCGAGGACGGCGCGCCGCTCGAGCTGGTGCACCGGGATTTGTCCCCGCACAACCTCATGGTGGGGTTCGACGGGCGGGTGAAGGTGCTGGACTTCGGGGTGGCCAAGGCCCGCGCCCAGCGCACGGTGACGCTGCCGGGCATCGTGAAGGGCAAGCCGCTGTACATGTCCCCCGAGCAGGCGCGCGGCATGAGGCTGGATGCGCGCAGCGACCTGTTCGCCATGGGGCTCGTCCTCTACCAGTCGCTCATCGGCGCGCGGGCCTTCGAGAAGCCCGACGAGCTGGCCACCATGCACGCCATCTGCGAGGAGGCCCTTCCGCCGCGGCCTTCGCACATCTCCCGGGCGCTCTGGGATGTGCTGGAGACGGCACTGGCCAAGCGCCCCGAGGCGCGCTTCGGCAGCGCGCGGGAGATGGCGGACCGGCTGGCGGATGCCTGCCGTCCGGCGAACGACTCGGAGCTGGTGCGGCTCATGGCGAAGCACTTCCCCGACCGGCATCGCGAGTTCATGCGGTTGGACCGCCCTGCCTCCGCGGGAGGGCGGTCCCAGGAGGAAACGCCCATCATGCGACCGCGGCTCCGGAAGTCCTCACCCTGACGAAGCGGGAGGAGACCCGGCCCCTCTTGGGAGGAGCGAGGGGCCGGGAAGGCGCGCTCAGTACCCGCGCTTGAGCGGGTCGTCGGAGGGCGCGTTCAGCGTACGCGCCCGCTCGTCGCTGCCCTCGGTGCGGATGTCCACCTCTTCCCGGCGTACGTGCTCGGAGATGTGGCGCTCCTCATCCACCTCGTCCTTGTGGATGACGACCTCCTCGTCGACGACGGCGCGCTTCTGGACTTCGACTTCCTCGGCGCGCAGGGGGACGACGACGGTCTCCTCCTGGAACGAGGCATTCATCGCCGGGCGTTCCGGGCTCACGTCCCGGCGCTCCACGCGGACGCGCTCGCGGCGCACCGGCACGTCCATCTCCCGGTCCTCCTCCACCACGTCCTTGTGGACGCGGACCTCGCCGGCCTGGACGTCCCGCTTGAGCACGTCCACCTCCTCCTTGTGCAGGGGGATGGTGATGTCCTCCTCGCGGCCGTGGATGTCCCGCGCACCCACCGGGGTGTCCGTGGCTTTCAGTCCCGCGGTGTCCGTGCCTAGACGTGTGTCGTAGCCCGTGTCGTAGGCGCCCTTGCGGCCCACCGTGTCCGTGGTGGCGTCCATGCCCGTGCTGGTGCGAGCCGCGGCCTGGTCGGCGCCCAGTCCCACCGCGCCCGGACCCACGCCCGCACCGCCACCCGTGCCGGCGACGGCGCCCGTGCGGTCCTCACCCGTCAGCCGGCTCAGCATCTCCTTGCCGTGGCTGAGGATGATTTCCGAGCCGTCGATGCGACTGATTTCCGAGTACCGGACCAGGTAGTCCTTCGGGAAGAAGAGGCCCTTCTCGATGTGGAATTCGCCGTCGCCGACGGCGAAGACCTTGCCGAGCTTCTCACCGTCGATGCTGCGGACGACCATCCCTTCGTTGACGTCGCTGCGTTGGTACATGGCTGGCTCCTCGTGACCGGGGCGGGTGGACCTGCTGGTCACACCTTGGACCCCGGCGCTGGTGGATGCCCCGCGTGCGAGCGCGAGGCCCTGGGGTTTCCACCCCGGTCATCATGGAAGGTGTGAGCGTTCGGTCTCGGTGTCAGGGGCCGAGGACGCAGTGCCAGTTGGCTTGGCACCGTGCCTGCCCGCCCGAACGCCCGCCTGTCCTTTCGCCTGCCCTGGCGACACCGCGCCGGCGGCCGTGGTCCGGGGCTTCTCAGGGCGCGGCGGCCCACCCCATCTTCAGGCGAGGTGCGTCCGGACCGCGTGCCGTGAGCACCCAACGGGAGACCGTCATGAGAAGCAGGCAGGGAACCTGGGGGCCGTGGCGCTGGAGTGACTCGTGGGTGGGCGGCGCGGCCGCGGGCGTGGGGGCGCACCTGGTGGTGCGTGGCATCCACCGGCTGCTCCGTCCGGACCTGCGAGGCCCCATGGTGGGCGTGGCCTGCGCCTCCGGGATGCTGGGCGCCCTGGTGGCGGGCCGGCTCGCGCGCCATCGGCTCCGGCCGTTTCCAGTCCTGGCCCTGGCGCCCACCCCGCCGCCCGCTGCCCGCGAGCCCGCGGCGCTGGAGACGGACACGGACCCGGAGCGCCCCAGCACGCCCCTGGATCGGGTGCTCCGGCGCGGGCCGAATGGCCGGGAGCATCCCTGGAGCGAGCCCGGGTTGCCCACGCTGGCGTGAGCCGCGAACCACACCACACGAGAGGAGTCCTCCGATGCGCACGGACGTACGGGAAGGGATGCGGGTCTTCACGGCGGATGGGGCCCGGTTGGGCACCGTGGTGGGATGTGGCGGGGAGACCTTCGCCATTGAAGGAGGGCTGCTGCGGCTGAAGTCCTTCACCGCGCGCTACGGCGACGTGGTGGACGTGCGCGGAGAAGACGTGCACCTGGGGCTGACGCGGGACGAGGTGTCACCGGAGCACGACAGCCCGGCGCAGGCGCGGTCAGGTCACCCAGAGTCCGTGCTCTCCGCCGGGTTCGCGACGCCCGGCGAACTCGTGGTGCCCCTGGCCCGCGAGGAGGCCCATCCTCACGTGGTGGTGCGCGAGGCGGGACAGGTGCGCATCCACAAGGTGGTGCGGACGGAGGTGCGGCACTTCTCCGTGCCTGTGCGCCGCGAGGAGCTGGTGGTGGAGCGGGTGTCCGAACAGACCGTGGACGCCGAGGGCCCGCCGGCGCCGGAGGCCGTGGCCTCCGCCCGGCCGGTGCTGGAGGGGCTGGTCCCCTTCGAGGCGGGCACCTTCGTCATCCCCCTGCACGAGGAGCGGGTGGAGGTCACCCGGTCCGTGCATGTCTGGCAGGAGGTTGCGGTTTCCCGGTACACCGACGAGGTGCTCCGGCAGGTTCACGCCACCGTTCGGAAAGAGACGGCGGAGGTGGAGGAGCGGGGCGAGGTGCTCCACGACGGCCCGTTGGACGGGCTGCACTCCTGACTGACGCGCCGCACAGGGGGTGTGTGACGGGGGCTCGGGACGGCTGCACGCTTGACCCATGGAGAGGTGTCCCCTAGAAAACCAGGGCTTTGCCGTGTCAGTTTCCGAGAAGGGAAGCCCTGCATGCGACGACTTGCCCCGATGCTCCTCGCCGCGCTCGCCGTCATGGTGGCCGCTTGCGAGAAGAAGACGCAGCCAGCTCCTTCGGGTGAAGGAGGTACTCAGGCCGCGCAGGGGCAGGGGGCGGCGCCCGGGGGCGCTCCGGTGGACGCGAACACCATCCTGCTGGGGCAGGTGGGCTCGCTCACCGGTGGCCAGGCCACCTTCGGCATCTCCACGCGCAACGGCATCGAGCTGGCCCTCAAGGAGGCCAATGCCGCAGGCGGGGTGAAGGGCAAGAAGCTGTCCATCCGCGTCTACGACAACCAGAGCAAGCCCGAGGAGGCCGCCCAGGCCGCCACGCGCCTGATTACGCAGGACAAGGTCGTGCTCATCCTCGGTGACGTGGCGTCGTCCAACTCGCTGGCCATGGCGGAGAAGGCGCAGGCGGCGGGCGTGCCGATGATTACGCCGTCCTCCACCAACCCCACCGTCACCGACAAGGGCGACTACATCTTCCGCGTCTGCTTCATCGACCCGTTCCAGGGCTTCGTGATGGCGAAGTTCGCGCGGGAGAACCTGAAGCTGAACACGGTGGCGGTGCTCCAGGACAACAAGAGCGCGTACTCCATTGGCCTGGCGGACGTCTTCAGGCGCAAGTTCACGGAGATGGGCGGCAAGGTGACGGCCGTGGAGAGCTACAGCCAGGGCGACACGGATTACCGCGCCCAGCTCACCGCCATCCGCAAGTCGCAGCCGGAAGGCATCTACGTGCCGGGCTACTACAGCGAGGTGGGCATCATCGCCCGCCAGGCGCGCGAGGTGGGCCTCAAGGTTCCGTTGATGGGCGGCGACGGCTGGGACTCCGAGAAGCTCTTCGAGCTGGGCGGCAGCGCCATCGAGGGCAGCTACTTCTCCAACCACTACTCGCCGGACAACCCGGATCCGCGCGTGCAGAAGTTCATCGCGGACTACAAGGCCGCGTACGGCGCGGTACCGGACGCGCTGGCCGCGCTGGGCTACGATTCGGCCCGCGTGGCGGTGGACGCCCTGGAGCGCGCCAAGGACCTGAGCGGCCCGTCCGTGCGTGACGCCATTGCCCAGACGAAGAACTTCCCGGGCGTGGCGGGCACCGTGACACTGGATGCTCAGCGCAACGCCGTGAAGTCCGCCGTCGTCCTCAAGGTCGAGGATGGCAAGACGCAGTACGTCACGACCATCAATCCCTAATGGCGCAGCTCCTCCAGCACCTCATCAACGGCCTGGCCGCCGGCACCATCTACGCGCTCGTCGCGCTTGGCTACACGATGGTGTACGGCGTCCTGAAGCTCATCAACTTCGCCCACGGCGACGTCATGATGGTCGGCGTCTACATGGGCTACGCCACCGCGTTCGCGCTCGGGCGCGACATGCGCAGCTCCCTGCTGGGCGTGGCCGTCGTGTTCGCGGTGGCCATGCTGGGCTGCGCGCTGCTCGGGTTCCTCATCGAGCGCTTCGCGTACCGCCCCCTGCGGGAGAAGCCGCGCCTCACCGCGCTCATCACCGCCATCGGCATCTCCTTCGCGCTGTCCTACGGTTTCCAACTGGACCTCGGCTTCCTGCCGGGCGCGGCGCCGCGGGCCTTCCCGGAGGTCATCGAGCCGGTGGAGTGGCTCGTCATCGGTGACCGGGACGTGGTGGTGTGGAACTGGCAGGTCATCAGCTTCGGCATCGCCGTGGCGCTGATGGTGGGCCTGCAGTACCTGGTGTTCCGCACGCGCTTCGGCCGGGCCATGCGCGCGGTGTCCTGGGACCACCGCGTGGCGGCGCTGATGGGCATTCCTACTGACCGCGTCATCGCGCTGACGTTCATGCTGAGCAGCGCGCTGGCGGCGGGCGCCGGCCTGCTCTACGCCATCAAGGACACGTCGGTGAGCCCGCTGATGGGCCTGTACGTGGGCCTCAAGGCCTTCGTGGCGGCGGTGATTGGTGGCATCGGCCACGTGCCGGGCGCCGTGGTGGGCGGCCTGGTGCTGGGCCTGGTGGAGGAGTTCGTGGTGGGCTACGCGGCCAGCACCGGCGTGACGCGGTGGCCTTCGGCTTCCTCATCCTGGTGCTGCTGGTGAAGCCGGGCGGTCTCTTCGGCCGCGTCGCCGCGGAGAAGGTCTGATGGAGACTCCGGCGATTCCCGCCCCCGAGGCCCGCTCCGCCGTCCCCGCGTCGCTGCGCGGCCTGCTGCCCGTGCTGCTGGCGCTGCCGGTGCTGGCGCTGTTCCAGTGGCTGATGAGCGACGCGCCCTTCGCCTCCTACCTGCTGTCGGTGGTGGGGGTGAACATCATCCTCGCGGTCAGCCTCAACATCGTGAACGGGATGACGGGGCAGTTCTCCATCGGCCATGCGGGCTTCATGGCGGTGGGGGCCTACATCTCCGGCGTCCTGTCGCTGAACCTCAAGGACGTGGCGCTCTCCTTCCTGCCGGTGGCGGTCAGCGATCAGGTGTTCTTCGTCGCGTCGCTGCTGGTGGGCGGCCTGGCGGCGGCGCTGTGCGGCTTCCTGGTGGGCCTGCCCTCGCTGCGGCTGCGCGGGGACTACCTGGCCATCGTCACGCTGGGCTTCGGCGAAATCATCCGCGTGGTGGTGCAGAACACGGACGCGTTCGGCCGGGCGCTGGGCCTGTCCGGCATCCCCCAGACGTCATCGCCGGCCATGGTGTACTTCTTCGTGTTCCTCACGGTGCTGGTGGCCCGGCGCATCACCGGCTCCAGCCACGGCCGCAGCCTGTGGGCCATCCGCGAGGACGAGGTGGCCGCCGAGGCCATGGGCGTGGACACCACGGGCTACAAGGTCCGCGCCTTCGTCATCTCGTCGTTCTTCGCGGGCATCGCCGGCGCGCTGTTCGCGCACTTCGTGCCCATCATCAACCCCGGCTCCTTCACCTTCGTGAAGTCGATGGAAATCGTCGTCATGGTGGTGCTGGGCGGCCTGGGCTCCACGACGGGCGCCATCGTCGCGGCCACGTTCCTCACGCTGCTGCCCGAAGGCATGCGCTCGCTGTTCACCCTGCTGGGGGCCGAAGGCAGCCTGGCGCAGAAGGTGGACCAGATTCGCATGCCCGTGTACGGCCTGCTGCTGGTGGCGCTGATGCTGGCGCGGCCCCAGGGCCTGTTCGGGACGAAGGAGATCTGGGACGTGCTGCCGCGGTGGATTCCGCGCAAGCGCAGGGGGCTGGCGTGAGCGCGGCCGTGCAGGAGACGAAGGCGGAGGCCGGAGCGCCATTGCTCCAGGCGGACGGGGTGAGCATCCAGTTCGGCGGCCTCAAGGCGCTGACGGACTTCAACCTCTCCGTGCGACAGGGCGACCTGCAGGGGCTCATCGGCCCCAACGGCGCCGGCAAGTCCACGGCGTTCAACGTGCTGACCGGCGTGTACCAGCCCACCCAGGGCGAGGTCCGCGTGGGCGGGCAGCGGGTGAACGGGTGGCTGCCGCATCAAATCAACCACCTGGGGCTGGCGCGCACCTTCCAGAACATCCGTCTGTTCCGCGCGCTCACCGCGCTGGACAACGTGAAGGTGGCGTGCCGGGCGCAGGGCGCGCTGCACCCCGAAGGCGTGGGGTTGGGCGCGAAGATGAAGGGCGCCTTCATCAACTACCGCGACTGGTGGCGCGCGCTGCTGCTGACGCCGCGCTTCCAGCAGGAGGAGCGGGAGTTGACGCAGCAGGCGGAGCACCTGCTGGAGGTCATGGGCCTGTCGCACCGCCGCGACGAGGAGGCTCGCAACCTGCCTTACGGTGAGCAGCGCCGGCTGGAAATCGCGCGCGCGCTGGGCACGCAGCCCAAGGTGCTGCTGCTGGACGAGCCCGCGGCGGGCATGAACACCCGTGAGAAGGCGGACCTGATGGTGCTCATCCGCAAGCTCCGGGACGACTTCAAGCTGGGGGTGCTCGTCATCGAGCACGACATGAAGCTGGTCATGGGCATCTGCGAATGCATCACCGTGCTGGACCACGGCGAGACGATTGCCCGGGGCGCGCCGGCGCAGGTGCGCAGCGACCGGAAGGTCATCGAGGCGTACCTGGGCGACAGCTATCTGGAGAGCCAGGGAGGGGCGGCGTGAGCGACGCGCAGGTGAAGACGCTGGGGGAGCGCCAGGCCTTCCCGCCGCTGCTGTCGGTGGACGGCATCAAGGTGCACTACGGCGCCATCCAGGCGCTCAAGGGTGTGTCGCTGACGGTGGGCAAGGGCGAGGTGGTGGCCCTCATCGGCGCCAACGGGGCGGGCAAGACGAGCACCCTGCGCGCGGTGAGCGGCATGCTCAAGCCCAGCGCTGGACGCATCCAGTTCAACGGGCACGACACCACGGCCATGAAGGCGCACCAACTGGTGCCGCGCGGCATGGCGCACGCGCCGGAAGGCCGGGGCGTGTTCCCCAACATGTCCGTCCAGGAGAACCTGGAGCTGGGCGCGTACCTGCGCACGGACACCTCCGGCATCCAGCAGGACCTGGAGAAGAGCTTCACGCTCTTCCCGGTGCTCAAGGAGCGCCGCAAGCAGATGGCCGGGACGCTGTCGGGCGGCGAGCAGCAGATGCTGGCCATTGCTCGCGCGCTGTTGAGCAAGCCGCAGCTGCTGCTGTTGGATGAGCCTTCGCTGGGGCTGGCGCCGCAGGTGACGGAGGCCATCTTCCGCACCCTGCGCGAGGTGAATGCCACGGGCGTGAGCGTGCTGTTGGTGGAGCAGAACGCGCATCTGGCGCTCAACGCCGCGCACTACGGCTATGTGTTGGAGACGGGCGAGGTCGTGATGGCGGGGCCGGGCAAGGCGCTCCTGGAGAGCGCGGAGGTCCGGCGTGCGTATCTCGGCGAGTAGTGGCGGGTGCTACGTCCTCTCGCCGACGCTCCGGTAGAGTCCGGCGCGCAATGAAACTGGCTCCCCTCCCAAAGTCGGGTAGTCAGCAACCAGGAAGTTCGTCTAGCGTCCGTCGACGCACTGCGTTCAACCACACTCAGGAAGTGTGCCCATGTCCCCGTTGTCCCGCCTTGTCGCCAGCCTCGCCACCCTGTCACTGATTGCCGCCGCGTGCGCCGGTCAGCAGAAGCCCGATAACCGGGAAGCCACCTCGACCATCGAGGAGGTCGCCAACGAGGGTGGAGAGGAGACCCCCGCCGTCGCGTTCAACGTCCTGGAGGCTCCCGAGGGCTTCACCGTGAAGCTGCCGGGGCCCCCGCCGCAGGCGCAGCGCAGCGAGGCCGCCCTGCCGAAGCGGACGGACAAGGCCACGCTCGTCACGTACGCGGCCAATGAGGGCGGTGTCAGCTACATCGTCAACGCGGTGGACTACCCGGAGGCGTTCGTCGCCACGGTGCCCGCCGAGGCGCTCATCAACGGCGGCATTCAGGGCATCGCCGGGCAGGTGGGGGGCGAGCTGAAGAGCTCCGAGGACATCACCCTGGATGGCTATCCGGGCAAGGCGTACATGCTGGCGTCGCCCAGCGGCGAGGTGAAGGGCCGCAGCTTCCTGGTGGGGCCGCGCGTCTACAACCTCATCACCGTCTACAACGCGGGCATCGGCGCGCCGGGCGCGGACGAGTTCCTCACCTCGCTCACGCTGGTGAACCCGCCGCCGAAGATTGAGCTCCCGGAGCCCGACGCGGGCACGGACGCCGGGACGGCCGATGCGGCCGAAGGCACCGGTGCCGCCGTGGAGGGTGGCGAGGACGCCGGGAGCGCGCCGGACGCGGGCGCCCGTCGCCGCCGCGCCAAGTAGTCCGCTGCCCCCGGGGACACGCTTCCTTTCTGGGGAGCGTGTCCCGCGATGCCGCGCTGAAGGACCCTGGGCGTTAGGCTCTCCCGTGACAGGAGGCCGCCATGTGGGACCCGGCGCAGTACTCACGCTTTCGCGACGAGCGGAAGCGTCCCTTCTTCGATTTGCTGTCGCGGGTGGACGCGGCGTCGCCCTCCCAGGTCGCGGACCTGGGGTGTGGCACCGGGGACCTCACGCGCGTGTTGGCCGAGCGCTGGCCGTCCGCCCAGGTGTTCGGTGTGGATGCGTCCTCGGAGATGATTGAGGCGGCCCGTCGCGGTGCGTCCGTGGACTCGGTGCGCTTCGAGGTGGCGGACCTCGCGGACTGGGAGCCTCCCGCGCCGCTGGACGTGCTCGTGTCCAATGCGGCGCTGCACTGGCTGCCGGACCACGAGGTGTTGCTCGGGCGGTTGGTGGCGAAGCTGGCGCCCGGCGGGGTGCTGGCCTTCCAGGTACCGGCCAACTTCGAGGCGCCGTCGCACCGGCATGTCGACGAGGTGCGGGCCTTGCCGCGCTTCGCTTCTGTCCTGGCGCCCGTGCGGCGCAGACCGGTGGAGTCCCTGCCTGTGTACGCGTCCTGGCTGTTCGCCCTGGGGCTGACGGTGGAGGCCTGGGAGACGACGTACCTGCACGTGCTCCCGGGCGAGGACGCGGTGCTGGAGTGGTTGCTGGGGACGACCCTGCGGCCCGTGCTCGCGGCGCTCGGGGAGGAGGAGGCGCGCGCCTTTGTGGAGACGCTGCGCCCGTTGCTGCGCGAGTCCTATCCCGCGCAGCCGTATGGGACGCCGTTCCCGTTCACCCGCCGCTTCGTGGTGGCGCGGCGGGTGACGTGAGCCGGTTTACTGGGGCCAGTGGAGAATCTTGCCGTTATCGCCCGCGACCCAGAGGTCCGCGGGACTGGTGCCGGCGATGTCGTTGAAGGCAAAGGCAGAGTTGTCGAAGACGATCTGCCACACCGTGCCGTCGTACCGGTAGATGCGGCCGCTCCGTGCCGCGACGTAGACGGACTTGGCACCAAAGGCGACGACGGAAGTCAGGGTCTCACTGTGCGTGTCGGGGAAGGACATCCTGCTCCAGCTGAGCCCGTTCCACTGGAGGACGGTGTTCGCACCGCTCATTCTTTCTCCCACGGCGAAGGCGACTTGGTTGTTCACCACCCAGACCCCGCGCAGGCGCCCCATGTTGGGGATGGTGTCTTGCACACCTTCCGATTGCCACGGCCCGGAGGAGGGGTTGAACCGATAGATGCGCCCCCTGCTACTCCCCGTCTCGGTACCACCTACCGCGAATAGCGCTGCTCGGGAACGGCCGTGGATGTCTTGCAGCGGCGCGACCGCAGTAGTGCTGAAGTTCAACGCGCTGGAGCCAGTACCTCCAGTCCAGGTGAACGCCAGTCCCTGGCCCACCGTTCCGGAGTTCTCAGTGACCCCATGAATCTCAAGGGTTCCTTCGTGCTGAAATCCGACGAGTCCACGCGCCCATCGGCCCATGGCATGTGTCTCGGTGCAGGAATTCTGCGACCTATGCAGGAAGGAGAGGCTGCCGCCTGTGGAGCCGAAGTAGGCACGGCCTTGATTCGCCATGTCCACCCAGACGGCGTTCCAGCCCCTGTTGATGTCGCCGCAGTTGGTCGCGTTGGTCTGGAATGTGGTCGAGCCCGGCGTGAGTATCGCGACGCCTCCCTGATTGCCCACCGCGGTCACATCACCTGGGACCTCTGTGAAGATGGAGCGCCACTGTTGGTCGGTCGCGCCCACGTCGCGTGACACCCAGTTGGCACCGCCGCTCGGGCAGACCTCGGGGCCTTCGACATTCCCGTCGCAGTTGTTGTCCAGGCCGTCGCACAGCTCCGTCGCGCCAGGGTAGGTGAACGGGTTGCCGTCGTTGCAGTCACCACCAACCTCGACGTAGCCCGCGCCGGGCGAGACGCAGGACGTCACGGCCGTGCCGTCACCAAAGTTGTCTCCGTCGCCGTCCAGGAACCAGTCAGTGGGCGTCGCCGTGGCCGGCAGGTGGTGGCGATGCCCGAGGCGTCGCAGACGTAGACGCCGGCACACTGGGCATTCGCGGTGCACGCCGTGCCGAGGTCGGTGAACGTCTCGTCAATCTGGTCGTTGCAGTTGTCGTCGACGCCGTTGCAGAGCTCCGTCGCACCTGGCCGGATGCTGGCGTTGTTGTCGTTGCAGTCGTCCGCGGGACCCGTGACATAGCCCTGCGGGATACCGGCGCAGAAGGCGACGGGAGCGGCGTTCCGGTCGCCGTGTCCGTCCTGGTCCACGTCGGGGTAGGCATACACGGCCAGCGGCATGTTGCAGAGGACCTCGCCGTTCCCACCGCAGGCACGGACGCCCTCACAGCCTTCGCCCTCCGTGCAGCTCTGGCCCAGGCGCAGCTCCACCGTGTCCGAGTGCCCGTTGCAGTTGTCGTCGACGTCGTTGCAGAGCTCCGTCGCACCCGGGTGGACGTTCGGGTTGGTGTCTTGGCAGTCCGTGCCGCCCGTGAGCACGGAGACGTACCCGTCGCCGTCCGCATCCGTCGCCTGGAGGGACAGGGCCACCGGGACGGGGGTTCCTGGCGTCAGCGTCACGGACGTGGACCGCGTCACCACGGGGCTCGCGGCGTCACAGGTCTTCTCGAAGGCGCGCGCCTCCACCTGGATGGTCGAGCCCCAGCCGCCGGGCGCAATCACCGCGACCGTCAGCGAGCCTCCGGTGGGCCCGCCCTTGCCGGCAACGGTGGTGGAGAGCTCCTTGCCGCTGCCCTCGTCGCGTGCGTTCACCTGCACGCAGCCGGGCAGAAAGCCCGAGTAGTCCACCGTGACTTTGGCAGCGCCAGGGCTTTCGTCCTTTTTACAGCCGGCCAGCGCGAGGAGAGGGAGGAGCACCAGAACGCGTCGCATGCGGACACTCTATCGCGTCCGGGCCCCGCCGCTGCATCCTCGCGAGTCCGCACCTACCTCGCGGACGGGAAGTCGGAGTGGACCACGTCCAGGCGTACATCCGCGGCGATGCTGGCGGGCGTCACCAGCTCCAAATCCAGGGGAACCCGCTTCCCGTAACGTTCACGGAGCTGCTGCTCCAGGCCCTTCACACGGAGCGAGTCCAGCCGTTCCATTTTCCCATATTCCAAGCCCGCCCCCTGAGCGTAGGCCTTGCGCACCAGCTCCGAGCAGTACATCGCGTCGTCCCCCCAGCCGAAGTGCCAGTCATACGGCTTGCCCAGGTGCGCCTTGGCCGCCGTCACCGCCTGCTGGCGCTGCGCATCGCTCAGTTCCCGAGGGCGTAGGACGAGGATGCCGCCCTTCACGCCCCGGGCCTTCCACTTCGAGAACCGGATTCGCTGCACCGGCTGCACGGCCTCCACGACCCACGCGCCCTGCTCGCTCACCTCCACCATGCCCACATGGGACAGGGGGCTCTGCGTGGCCTTCTGGATGGCCTGTGACTGCGAGGAGCGCGAGGTGTGCAGGACGATGTCTCCCGTCTGCAACCGGGCCTCCAGGCCCTCGTGTGGCGCCGCGACCGCGTTGTGGGCGCCGAACCACACCATCAGCATGACCATCCACCGCATTGACGAGTCCTTTCAGGTGCTTGGCTGCTTCCGGCGTGCGGAGATTGCAGCCGGGATGCCAGCCATCACGAGGGGCCGCTACCCCAGCGTGCGGGTGAGGGGCACCTCCAGTCGGGGCAGGTAATGGCCGCCCTTGCTCTCGAAAAGCACCAGTTGGTCCACACGCCCCTCCCCCAGTGACGTGTCCTTCAGTGCCTGGACGCATGCGAGGAGGGCGGCGTCTCCGCGCGGGTGCTTCGCGCGGGCCAGCGTGAGGTGCGCGGTGTACTCGCGATGCTCGGGCTCGAATCCGAGCGGCTGGAGCACCCGGGCGGTATCCGTCTGCAAGGCCTTCAGCGCGTCCGTGGCGCCGCACACATCCGCCCAGAGCACGCGTGGGTGGGCGGGCGCGCCAAAAGCGCCGCCACCGATGACAGACAGCACGAAGGGGGAATGCCGAGCGCCTATCGGCGTCAGGGCGTCGTGAATCGCGGGCAGGCGTGCGTCATCCACGTCCCCCAGGAACACGAGCGTGAGGTGGAGGCCCTCCCGCTTCACCCAGCGGGCCTGGGGGGCCAGGGGCGCAGCCGGTGCAACTCCTCGGTGGTGCGCGCTTCGATGGCGGGCCCCAGGGTGACGGCGGTGAACAGGCGCATGGCTCACGGCTCCTGACATCGTGGGCGAGACACAGTCCTTCGATTCCCTTCAGCAGAGGAGCCGGTGGGTGTCGCCCTGCTCGTGTCCGGTGCCACCAGGCGCGCCGCGGGGGCGCCTTCCAGTTCGAGCCGGCGGCGGGCGGTGTCGTGCCCTGCCGCCGGCCCTGACGTGACTGGGGCTCAGTACGCCTTGGAGAACACGATGCGGCCCGGCGAAGGCTCGCCGGTGACGACGCACTTGCCCGGCTCCTGCTTGAGGTCGAAGGGACGGCAGCGCGTCGTCAGGCCCGTCTCCTCCTTGATGCGCGCCTCCACCTTGGGGTCCAGGTTCCAGTGCGCCAGCAGGAAGCCCTGGTCCGCCTTCTCCTTCAGCTCCTCGTAGGAGTTGACCTCGAAGGTGTGCGAGTCGCGGAAGGACTTCGCCTTGGTGAACAGGTCCTTCTGCATGGCGTCCAGCATGGCCTGCGCCTTGGACACGGCCTCGTCCAGCGACACGAACTCCTTCTGGCGCACGTCACGGCGGACCATGACGCAGGAGTTCTTGGCCAGGTCCTTGGGCCCCAGCTCGATGCGCAGACACGTGCCGATGAGCTCGTGCTCGTTGTACTTGAAGCCCGGGCTCTTGGTGTCGTCGTCGTCCAGCACCACGCCCAGGCCCGCCTTGCGCAGGTCCGCGGCCAGCGCGTTCGTCTTCTCCAGCACCTGCGCCTTCTCCGCGTCGGAGGCCTTGCCGAAGATGGGGATGATGACCACGTGCGTGGCCGCCAGCTTCGGCGGGACGATGAGGCCGGCGTCATCCGAGTGGGTCATGATGAGGCCACCGATGAGGCGCGTGGACACGCCCCAGGACGTCTGCCACACGTGGTGCATCTTGCCGTCGCGGCCCTGGAACTGGGTGTCGAAGGCCTTGGCGAAGTTCTGTCCCAGGTTGTGGCTGGTGCCCGCCTGGAGCGCCTTCTTGTCCTGCATCATCGCTTCGATGCTGTAGGTGCGCAGCGCGCCGGCGAAGCGCTCGGACTCCGACTTCTGGCCCGTCATGACCGGCATCGCCATGTAGTCCTCGGCGAAGGTCCGGTAGACCTCCAGCATCTGCCGGGTCTCCTTCTCCGCGTCCTCCTCGGTCTCGTGACAGGTGTGGCCTTCCTGCCAGAGGAACTCGGTGGTGCGCAGGAACAGGCGCGTGCGCATCTCCCAGCGCATCACGTTCGCCCACTGGTTCAGCAGCAGCGGGAGGTCCCGGTAGCTCTGGATCCACTTGGCGAAGCTGCGGTTGATGATGGTCTCACTGGTGGGCCGGATGACGTAGGGCTCCTCCAGCTTGGACCCACCCGCGTGGGTGACGACGGCCAGCTGCGGGTTGAAGCCCTCGACGTGCTCGGCTTCCTTCTTCAGGTAGCTCTCGGGGATGAGCAGCGGGAAGTAGGCGTTCTTGTGGCCCAGGTCCTTGAACATCTTGTCCAGGACGCGCTGCATGTTCTCCCACAGCGCATAGCCATTGGGCCGGATGACCATGCAGCCCTTCACGTCCGAGTAGTCGGCGAGCTTCGCCTTCTGGACCAGGTCGACGTACCACTCGGAAAAGCCCTTCTCGCGGGGCGTGAGCTTCTCGGCCATGTGCGGAGCACCCTTCAAAAGTCGTGGAAAGAGGACGGTTGCCTACGCCGGGCCCACCCGGAAATCAACGGCCCCGTCGCCCGGACGGGCGCTGGGTCCCTTCCTGGACGGGATTGCATTTTCGACCAATGGTCAGAATAATGAGCGCCGGTTGAATCCGCATCCAGGAGGCAGTCATGTTTCGCCAGGTGGCCGACGACGTGCACGTGCTCGCGGTGGAGTTCCGCATCGGGGGAATGGACTTGGGGGGCCGGATGACGGCCGTCCGCCTGCCGGATGGGGGGCTGTGGCTCCACTCGCCCGTCCGCTTCAGTCCGGAGGCGCGGGCGGCGGTGGATGCGCTCGGGCCGGTGCGCTTCCTGGTGGCGCCCAACCTGATGCACCACCTGTACGTGCAGGACTGGGCGGCGGCCTATCCAGACGCGAAGGTGGCCGCGCCCGCGGCGCTGCGGCGCAAGCGGCCGGACCTGCGCATCGACCTGGAGCTGGGTGACACGGCCGAGGCCAGCTGGGCCGGCGTCCTGGACCAGGTGCTCGTCCAGGGGATGCCCAAGGTGGATGAGCTGCTCTTCTTCCACCGCCCCAGCCAGACGCTGTTCGTCACCGACCTGGCGTTCAACGTGCATCGGACGGGTTCATGGTTCACCCGCATGTACCTGAAGCTGAGCGGCGCGTGGCAGCGGCTGGCGCCGTCCATGCTGGTCCGCTCCGTCATCAAGGACCGGGAGGCCGTGCGCGCGTCCCTGGCGCGGGCCCAGGCCTGGGACGTGGAGCGCGTGGTGGTGTGCCACGGTGACGTGGTGGAGCAGGGCAGCCGGGAGGCGGTGCGGAATGCCTTCGCCCGGTTCTAGCGGCGGTGGCCGCAAGCCCGCGCCGGGCCGCCGTCGCGGCGCCGTGTCACCAGCCGCGCCCACTCCCGCACCGGCTCCCACCGCAGCGCCCTCCGAGCGCGAGGCGCGCAAGGCGCGGCGTCAGGAGGGGCGCCGTCAGGCCATCCTCGTCGCCGCGCGGGCGGTGCTGGTTCGGGGCGGGGTGTTGGGACTGACCCTGGAGGCCGTCGCGGCGGAGGCGGACCTGAGCAAGCCTTCCCTGTTCTACTACTTCCGCTCCAAGGAGGACCTCGTGGGGGCGCTGGCAGTGGAGGGGCTGGAGCGCGAGGTGAAGGTGCTGGAGGCGGCGGTGACGGCCGCGGCCAGCGGCGTGGAGGCCCTGGCCGCGCTGGTTCGTGCCCGGGTGGATTTGTACGCGGAGGACCTGGACGGCTTTCGCGTCGTCTATCTGTGGCCGCAGTTGACGGGGCGGCAATCCGAGGCGCACCAATCGCGGGTGCTGGCGCTGAGTGGACAGCTGAATGACGTGCTGGAGGCGCGGCTCCAGGCGGATGCGCGCGCGGGCCGGCTGGCCCCAGGGCTCCAGCCGCGTCGGCTGGCCAACCTGGCCTGGACCATGGCGCACGGGGTGCTTTCCCTGGGGGCCGGACTGGAGCACTCCGGTGTGGGAACGCGCTTCACCTTGTCTCAACTTCGTGACGAGGCCTGTGCGGTATTGCTGCGCAGTAGCGGCCGTTAGGGTGGCTGTGAAGGGTGGGAGGGGCGCGCTATGTAGAGAGCCTCCTTCCCGTCGTTCCTTATTGGAGGCTTCATGCGGTCGTACCTTGCATCACTCGGAGTTGCCGGCGTTGTGTCGGCGTGCCTTGTCTCCGGTTCCGCGTTCGCCAATTCCATGGGCATCAGTGGCCGAAGCGGTAAGCAGGGCTCGAGCCTCACCTGTGCCGAGTGCCACACCGGCGGCAGCGCACCCACGGTGACCATCGAAGGGCCCACCACGCTGGCGCCGGGCGCCACCGGCAACTACACGCTCGTCGTCCGGGGCGGTCCGGCCTCCGGCGCGGGCTACAACGTGGCGGTGAGCGACAACGGCGGCACGCTCAACCCGGGCACGGGTTCGTACAAGCTGAGCGGGGAAGTCACCCACAAGAACATCCAGGCGTTCTCCGGCGGCGAGGCCCGCTTCGACTTCACCCTGGTGGCGCCGTCCACTCCCGGCACCGTCACCCTGTACGGCGCGGGCAACTCGGTGAACGAGAACGGCACCGACCAGGGTGACGCCTCCGCGGCCACCACGCTCAACGTCAACGTGGCGACTGGCGGCGGCGACGGTGACGGTGGTGGTGATGACGGCGGTGGCTGCGCCGCCGCGGGCGGTATCCCGTTGCTGGGCGCGGCCCTGGTGCTGCTCGGCACCCGCCTGCGCCGCCGCCGCTAGGCCTCGTTGAAAGGAGGCCTCCGTGCGCGACCGCGCCGTCAGTGACCGGAGGCCACCGAGGCGGTGAACTCGTCGGGCAGGAAGGCGGCGAAGGACGGCACCCGTCGAACCTTGCGCCGGGAGTTGCCCGCCAGCTGCAGGATGGCCAGGGACACCAGCCCCAGGCCCACGGCGCTGCGCAGGGGCGCCGGACGGCGTGACCGGCGCCGGGCGCGGTAGCGCAGGAGTCCCATGGGCAGCAGGGCGGCGGGAATGGCCATCAGCGCCCACGAGCGCCAGCGGGACCGGCCAGACGAATCGGATGCCAGTGTCGTTTTCATGAAGAAACAGGTTGGGCGTGGGATGGAGCAGGGGGAAGGGTGGTCCGGACCGGACGCAGGTCGGCTCCTGGGTCGGGCCCCCGGTGGAGGGCGGACACGGCCTCGCCAGCCTGCTTGCTGATGGCTCGCCGGCCGGCTGCCTTCCGGGCGAGCCTGGGGGCAGGGCGACAGGTTCGCGGAGGGGGCTTAACATCGCGCCCCTTCCGCCCATGAGCGTTCGTCGCCTTCTCCCCGTCTTGTTCCTGATGGGGCCGCTCGCGTGTGCGACCGGCCCTGGCTACCTCGCCTCCACCGAGTCCGTCGCCGCCGTTCGGCGCGCCCCGGGAGAGCTGCGGGTGATGACCTTCAACATCCAGTCCGGCGCCCGCGGGTTGGAGCGCGTGGCGCACGTGATTCGCGCCGCGGTGCCGGACGTCGTCGCCCTGCAGGAGGTGGACGTGGGGTCCACCCGCGCGCGCGGCCTGGACCAGACGGAGGAGCTGTCCCGCCTCACCGGCCTGAAGTACCGCGCCCACTTCCGCACCACGGATTTGTTCGGCGGGGCCTACGGCATCGCCGTGCTGTCGCGCTTCCCGCTGGAGGCACTGGCGCAGTATCCGCTGCCGGGGCCGCGCGGCGCGGAGCCTCGCACCGTGGCGCATGCGGCGGTGGAGGTGGATGGGCGCGAGGTGAGCGTCTACCTCACGCACCTCATCCGCCAGCCCTTCAACAGCGACACCCGCGTGCGGCAGAGCGCCTACGTGGCGCGGCTGATGGCGCAGGATTCGCGGCCCAAGGTGTTGATGGGGGACCTCAACGACGGACCGGATTCACGCTCCACGCGGCTGCTGCGGCGGGCCCTGCATGACGTCGCCGCGGCGACTGGGGGCACGGGGGCACGTATCCGCTGCCGCTCTTCCTGCCCACGCTGCGCATCGACTACGTGCTGGCGTGTGATGCCTTCACGTCCGTGGCCAGCCGGGTGCTGCGCGTGGACGTGTCCGACCACTACCCCGTGGTGGCGGACCTGCGGCTGAAGCCGGAAGCCGTGCCCCTGGTCGCCGAGCGCGCGGCCACCGGCACCGCGCCTTGAGCGAGGCGCGGGCCAGCGCGGGCATCAGCCGACGTTGAAGCGGTACAGCACTTCGTTGTCGTTGCGCGTGAAGCCCTTGAGCACCTGGTGCTCGAGGTTCTGCGCGCCCAGGTACGCCAGTCCGCCGGAGGCGAAGCCCATGACGGACAGCTCGAAGTAGGGGTGTGGCCGGGGAACGTGGGTGATGTGCAGGTCGGTGTGGCCCTGACCGGGGAGCACGTTGAGGTCGCCCTCGGTGAAGTAGCCCTTCCAGATGCCGGGGGTGAACAGCAGGAAGCGCCGGAAGTCACCCTGGCTGAACATCGCCTTGAGCTGGCCCTGGCCCAGGGCGTACTCGGCGGACTTCACGCCGAACTGCCAATATGCGCTCGGGTTGTTGTTGTAGAAGCGCGCCAGCAGTTCGTCGTTGAGCCGGAGGAAAGCGTCCGCCGGCATGCGCGACACCGGCATCACGGGCTTGGAGAAGAAGGGCTCCTTCTTCGCGAAGTGGGTGAGGAACGCCTTCCAGGCCGCCTCCCCATGGGTCTGCACCATCAACTGTTGCCGGGCCAGGAAAGCGACGCCTTTGACTTCCATTCACGCTCTCCGCGGGGGCGCGGACGCCCCGCGTTTGGGTTTGCAGGCCACAGTGTGCTGCAAATGTTTCATGAGACGAAGCGGTGATGTGACAACCGCTCGCGTCCGCCCGTCCCTCAATCGAGCTGGAGTCCGCAGTCGCTACAGGCGCCTTCCAGCAGCGGCGCGGCGGTGCCACAGGCCGGGCAGGGCGGCTCGCCGTCCTCGGGGATGGGGGCCGCAGGAGCGGCGGTGCGTCCCATGGGCATCAGGCCTTCGCGCTCGATGCTGTCCATCCACCGCTGCTGGAGCAGGGCGGCCACGCGAGGGCCGTCCTCGGGGCGCACCAGCACCTGGAACTTCGGGCTGCATCCCGGCTTGCTGCAGGCCTCGCGATGCACGAGCGCCGGCACGTCCGCGCCCAGGCAGGCGTCCACCAGTCGCCGCGCGTCCAGCAGCGCCATCTCCGCGCAGGGCACCAGCTCCACTTCCGACAGGGCCTTCGTTGCGTCTTCAGGGGTCATCACCCGGGGATTGGAGCGCACCCATGGGGCCACGTCCAGTCCGCCCGGGCCCGCGTGTCATGCCGCGCACGCGCCGCGGCCGAGAGGCGGTTCATTCCCCGGGCCTTCCCATGGCCTGTCGGGACATGCGCTCAGGCGACGCGCCCGCGCAGGAAATCCTCGCGACCCCGGCAGTTCTTGCTGGCCACCGCGGCAAAGCGCGCCGGTGTGTGGTCTCCAGGCATCGGCGTGGATTGCGCGGTGGCGGAGGGGCGACTTCAGGCTAGCGTGCGGAGGGTGCCGCCCACGTCACTCACGCCGCGCACCGCGCGCCTCTTCCGGCTCCTGATGGTGGGGGCGGGCGTGCTGACGTGTGGCGTCTTCGGTCTCGCCTGGGTGGTGGACCGCTTCGGTCAGCGCGACCAGGCCGCGCCCGCGGACGTGCTGGTGGTGCTGGGCGCGCGCGTGTTGCCCGGGGGCGTGCCTTCCGGGGCGCTGCGCGCGCGCACCGAGCACGCGGTGGCGCTGTACCACCGCGGCGTGGCCCCCGGCTCGTCTTCTCCGGCGGCGTGGGCGTGAACCCACCCTCCGAGGCGCGCGCCATGCTGGCGCTGGCGACGCGGATGGGCGTCCCGGCGGAGGCGTGTGTCTTGGAGGAGGGCAGTCACTCCACCGACGACAACGCCCGGCTCACGGCGGAGGTGCTGCGCGGGCTGGGGGCTCGGCGCGTGGTGGTGGTGTCGGACCCGTATCACCTGCTGCGCGCGCGCAACTACTTCCGGCTGTATGGCTGGGAGGTGGCCACCAGTCCGGCGCTGGAGACCGAGCGCAACCTGGACACGTTCGACCGCATCTATTGGACGGTGCGCGAGGCCGTCGCGCTGCTCCTGCATCCCCGCGTGCTGCTGGCGCGCGCGCCTACTTCTCCGGCACCGTGAGCGCGCGCAGCTCCAGCGCGCCGCCCGGCAGGGCCACGCGGAGCAGCACGGACTCGCCGGGCTTCGCCTTCCGCAGCGCCGTCACCACGTCCTTCGCGCCGCGCACGGGCTTGTTCTCGGCCTCCACCACCACCATGCCCGGCAGCAGGCCGGCGTGTTCGGCCATGGAGGCGGGGGCCACCTCCGTCACCAAGGCGCCGGAGGGCGGCAGCTCCTGGGACTCCGCCAGCGCCGGGTCCATGTCCATCAGGCTCAGCCCCACGCGATGCTCGGCGGGGCGCTGCGAGCCCCGACGGCCGGCTCCTTCTCGGCGACGCCTTCCAGGTCGGGCCGCGTGCCCAGCGTCGCCTTCACGTCGCGCTTCTTCGCGTCCCGGTAGAGGGCGAGCGTGAGCTCCGCGCCCGGTGGTTTCTGCGCCACCAGTCGCGTGAGCGCGCCCGCCGAGTCGATGGGCTGTCCATCCGCGGCGACGATGATGTCGTCCGGCCGCAGCCCGGCTCGGGCCGCCGCTGTCTCCGCCGTGACGTCGGTGATGACCGCGCCCTCCCGCACCGGCGCGCCCAGCGCCTCGCCCAAATCGGGCGTCATGTCCTGCACCATCAGCCCCAGCCAGCCGCGGGTGACAGCGCCCTTCTTCTCCAACTGGGGCAGCAGCGATTTGACGAGGTTGCTGGGCACCGCGAAGCCAATGCCCGAGCCCTCGCCGGCGATGGCCGTGTTGATGCCCACCACCTCGCCATTCAGGTTGAACAGCGGACCGCCGGAGTTGCCCGGGTTGATGGCGGCGTCCGTCTGGAGGAAGTCATCGAAGGGGCCCGCCGCGATGTCGCGCTCCTTCGCGGCGAGGATGCCCAGGCTGGTGCTGGACGTCAGGCCGTAGGGATTGCCAATGGCCAGCACCCAGTCCCCCACACGCAGCGCATCCGAATCTCCCAGCCGCACCACCGGCAAGGGCTTGCCGCCGTCCAGGCGTTCGAGCTGGAGCACCGCCACGTCGGTGAGCGGGTCCGAGCCCAGCACGCGCGCCTCCAGGTCGCGCCCGTCGGCGAGCTGTACCTGAATCGCCTCCGCGCCTTCCACGAGGTGGTGGTTGGTCAGCACCAGTCCCCTGGCGTCGATGATGAAGCCGGAGCCGATGCCCTCTCGCACCGGCGGCGCGAAGGGCGAGGGAGCCTCGAAGGGAGACAGCGGGTCCTCGGGGGCGTCGCCGAAAGGGGGACCGTCGAACGGCAAGCCTCCGAAAGGTGAGGGACCGTCACCACCCCAGGGCGTGTCCTTCGTCTCGCCGGGCGTGGGCGCGCCCAGCTGCACCTCCACGTTGACGACGGCCGAACTCACGGACGCCACCAGGGGCGCGACGGAGGCGAGCGCCACGGCGCGTCCGGTGGGCAACTGGGGAGGCTCGGTCGGCTTCGGTGCGGAGGTCGCCGTGGAAGGAGGCGGCTCCTCCGTGTCCTTCCGGCAGGCCACCAGGCCCAGCAGCACCCCTACCGCCACCCCGCGCGCGTGTACCCTCATCGCCTTCCTCCCCTGTCGCAAGCTGCGACCGCCGCGCGACGCAGGGGGCTGACCACCCGGGCATGAAGCCTGTCAGGCCGCCTGGAGGGCTGGGGCCCCGCCGGGGGCCCGCCTGTCAGCCCGCGCGCTCACGCGGCGTGGGCGTGCCCGGGGCGCTCATGCGCTTCACCAGCTTCTCCAGGATGCGGAAGAGGGCCTTGCGGTCTCCCGCGTCGAGGATGCCCAGGAACTGGTGCATGCCATGGACGACCACGCGGTTGAGCCGCTCCCAGGTCGACTGGCCCTCCTCCGTCAGGCGGCAGTGCACGACGCGGCGGTCGGTGGCGCTGCGCTCGCGCAGCAGGTGCCCCTGGCGCTCCAGCCGGTCCACCACACCCGTGACGGTCTTCTCCGTGACGCCCAGCCGGCGCGCCAGCTCGCCCATGGTGAGCGGACCGTCCTGACCCAGCCAGAGGATGGCGTGAACCTGAGGTGGCGTGAACTGGAGCTGTTCGCACATGCTGGCGATGGGGTCACGGAGCGAACTGCGCCGGCCCAGCGCGAGGAGCAGGTTCTGGAGCTTCTCCAGGTCCTCGGAAACGTCTTCATCCTCTTTGTGGAATTTCCGTGACACGGAGTATCCCATAGCGGCCCCGCATGGGCGGGTCAATCTGTTGTCCAGATGGACGCGGACCTGACGACAATGCGACGCGGGTTGTCCGGATATGCGAGGTGCTACGCCATGCGTCATCTGTTCCTGCTTTGTGCCGTCTCCACGCTGTTGTCGGGGGGGGCTGCCCAGGCCGACACGGTGCTGGTGTTCGCGGCCGTGAGCACCTCGGACGCGCTCCAGGAACTGGCGCCGGCCTTCACCCAGACCACGGGCCACGCGGTGGAGTTCTCCCTGGGGGCCTCGAACGACCTCGCACGTCAGGCCGTGGCCGGAGCGCCCGCGGACGTCTTCCTCTCTGCCGACACGGCGCAGATGGACGCGGTGGAGAAGGCGGGCCTGGTCGCGCCCTCGACGCGCGTGGACCTGCTGTCCAACCGGCTGGTGGTGGTGGTGCCGGTGGACGCGAAGTCGGCGCCGTCCTCACCCGCTGGGTTGCGTGGGTTGAAGCGGCTGTCGCTGGCGGACCCGGAGGCGGTGCCCGCGGGCGTGTATGCGAAGGCGTGGCTGGTGAAGGCGGGGCTCTGGAAGGCGCTGGCGCCGAACGTCGTGCCGGCGCTCAATGTGCGCGCCGCGCTGGCGGCGGTGGAGACGGGGCGCGTGGACGCAGGCGTCGTGTATTCCACGGATGCGGCACATTCGAAGCGCGTGCGCGTCGCCTTCCAGGTGCCTGAGCAGGACGTGCCGCGCATCGTGTATCCGGCGGCGGCGCTGACGAAGGGCGCCGCGCCGGAGGCCGGGCGGGCATTCGTGCGCTTCCTCCAGTCGGACGCGGCTCGGAAGGTCTTCACACGCCACGGCTTCGGCGTTCCCAGCGCGCGGGCTCCCTGATGGAGGGCGTCGCGGCGTTGGTGTCTTTCACAATCTGGGTGGCGACGCTGGCCACGCTGCTCATCCTGCCGCCAGGGCTCGCGGTGGCGTACGCACTGGCGCGGTGGGAGGGCCCAGGCAAGGGCGTGGTGGAGACGGTGCTGACGCTGCCGCTGGTGCTGCCGCCCACGGCGGTGGGACTGGTGCTGCTGGAGTTGCTCGGGCGCAACGGCCCGTTGGGGCGCGTGCTGGACGCGTGGGGCCTGGAGGTCGTCTTCACGCCGAAGGCCGTGGTGCTGGCGAGCGCGGTGATGGCGTTCCCGTTGCTGGTGCGCTCGGCGCGCTCGGGCTTCGAGGAGGTGGACCCGCGGCTGGTGGCGGTGGCGCGCACCCTGGGCGATTCGCGCACGCGCGCCTTCTTCCGGGTGACGTTGCCGCTGGCCTGGCGCGGTGTGCTGGTGGGCGCGCTGCTGGCGTTCTCCCGCGCGCTGGGGGAGTTCGGCGCCACGGTGCTGGTGGCGGGCAACATCCCAGGCCGTACGCAGACGCTCTCCCTGGCCATCTTCCAGCGCACGCAACTGGGGCGGGACGCGGAGGCGCTGCGGCTGGCGGGCGTGGCGGCGCTGCTCGCCTTCGTGGCGGTATTCGCGACCGAGGCGGTGACGCGGCGGCGTGGGCGGAGGGTGCGCGCGTGAGCCTGGAGCTGGACATCCGGTTGCCACTGGCGCGCTTCACGCTGGAGGTGGGCACGCGGCTGGATGGCGCGTCGGTGGCGGTGATGGGGCGCTCGGGCTCCGGGAAGACGTCGCTGCTGGAGGTGCTCGCGGGGCTGCGGCGCGGCGCCCGGGGCCGGGTGGTGCTGGATGGCCGCGTGTTGTTGGACAGCGTTGCCCGAAGCGACGTGCCGCCCGAACAGCGCCGCATGGGCTACGTGCCCCAGGATGCGCTGCTCTTCCCGCATCTCACGGCGGAGCAGAACGTGCGCTTTGGCGTGCGGCCGGGGCGGGCCTCTCGCGTGGACGAGGCCGTGGAGATTCTGGAGCTGGCGCCGCTGCTGCGCCGCTACCCGGCCACGCTGTCCGGGGGCGAGAAGCAGCGCGTGGCGTTGGCGCGCGCTCTGGCCACGGACCCGGCGTTGTTGTTGCTCGATGAGCCGCTCGCCGCGCTGGATGTGGCGCTGAAGGAACGCGTGCTGCCGTACCTGCTGCGCGTGCGCGACGAGGCCCGGGTGCCGATGCTGTACGTGACGCATCAGTTGGGCGAGGCGCGCGTGCTGGCGCGGGAGGCGCTGCTGCTGGACCAGGGGCAGGTCCGCGCGGCCGGGCCCGCGGCCGAGGTGCTGGGCGCGGCGGCGCGAGGACTGCTCGCCGGTGAAGGGGAAGGGGAGGAGAACATCCTCGAAGGGGTCCTGGAGCGTCCAGATGACGGCGGGCTGCGGCTTCGGATGCAGGGCGGGTTGTCGTTGTGGGTGCCGGACTCGCCCGCGTTGGCGCCGGGCACGCGCGCGGCCTATGCCGTGCCGGCCGCGGACATCCTGCTGTCCATCCAACCGCTGACGGGCGTCTCCGCGCGCAACGTCATGACGGGCACGGTGGTGAACGTGGAGCCCGTGGCGACGGGCGAGGACGCGGCCACCGTGGAGGTGGCGGGCGTGCGCTGGGTGGTGTGGCTCACGTCCGCGTCGGTGCGTGAGCTGGGCGTGGTGCCCGGCGCGCGGGTGTCCCTGGCGGTGAAGACGTCCGCGTGCCGGCGGCTGCGCTGACTCAGCGCGCAGCTCAGATGTGCTGAGAGACGGAACCGTCGCGACGAGTCGTCCGTGGGCCGCGCGAACGCCGGCAGGGCAGGACGAGCGACAGCGGGACGGAGCGGTTCGCGCAAGGAGTGCATGCGCGGGGACGCCTCGTGAGCGCACGGCTCGCGCGGATGCCATCACCTCCATGGTGGAGTTCATGCTGAACGGACCGTGCCCCTCGGAGGCCCCTCGCGCCGAGGGGCGCCGGAGTCACTCCCGTAGCTCGCTGTTCGGAAATGTCGGGGGTTTTGCGCCGCGAAATCTCCCGACATTTCCGAACAGCGAGCTGCCGAGGTGCGCCCCGGCCCTCGGGGCGGCTCGCCTCATGGCGCGCTTCAAAAGGGCTGGGCGATTGTGTCGCCGCGGTGGGCCAGCCCACCGGCTGCATCGCGCGGAGAAATGGCCGCCAGGAGGGGGGGGACTCTCTTGCCAGGCTGCGATGGACCGATCGCGCAGGTCGAGAGATTGCGTACCGCACATGGCAGGCGGTACCTCCTCGCGCTCAACAGTCTCCGCCTGCTCGCTTCATCCGCACGTTGCGATCAGAGGCCCCGCTTGCCGTCCCGCCAGTAAGCCTTGCTGCGCACGTCGCGCTTCGCGAAGCCGCGTCGGTCGAGCAGTTCCTGGCGCAGCATGACGACAGCTGCTGCCGGGGCCTTGGCCATGGAAGAAGACGACGACCTCGAGCGCTCCACGCGCTGTGTCCACCAGTGACGGCGTGTCGTGCCGGAAGGCCGTCGGGCCGACACGGAACTCCACTTCGTGGCCGGGCTCGGCGCGGACACCCTTGAGCGACTCGCCCTCGAAGCGCACGCGGCGCAGTCGAGGTGCCAGCGTCTCAACCGCAGTGACGCGGGTGGCCTTCGCGAACCACGGCACGAGGGTATTTGCGAGGACTGCGGGCATTCCCGGCATGGGCGCTTCAGGAGGACGATGATTTCATGGGTCGAATATTGAATATGAGAATCGTTATCAATTATGGTGCCGCGAGTGGAGGCCGGAATGGCACTGCGCCGTGTGCGCCTTGTCCTGGCCATGGGTGGTCTCCGGCTCCGCACCATCCGAGGGAGAGGGCCGTTGATGAAGACTCACACCGAAGAAACGATGCACACGAAGGCCAGCAAGCAGGGCCTGTGGGTGCTGGCCGCCGTGGCGATGGCGCTGGCCCTGTTGGTGAATTGTGGTTCGTCTGATGAAGACCCCACCCCGGTGCCCGACGCCGGACAGACAGACTCCGGGACGAACCCGACGCCGGACTCTGGAACGGAGCCCGAGCCGGACGCGGGCACGGAGCCCGAGCCGGACGCGGGCACGGAGCCCGAGCCGGATTCGGGCACGGAGCCCGAGGCGGACGCGGGAACGGAGCCGCTGTGCCAGAGCGACGTGCCCTGCAGCGAGCAGAGCATCGATCGGCTGAACCTGCTCACGACGCCGTCGACGACGGCGATGTTCGAGGAGGAGGCGCCTGCGGGCGAGTTCCGTTCGTACATCGATGCCCGCGCGGGTGGCCTCACGGTGAACCAGTCCTACACCTACGCTCGCTTCACGCCCGAGGGCCTGTCCCGGGTCAACATCGACGACCAGACGTCGCTGGGCGACCATGGCTGGGACATCGCGTTCCGTCGCTACTACATCCGGCTGAACGGCGGCACGTCCGGCCCGTCCTGCATTGGCGTGGCGCGGCTGCCCACGGGCACCCGCTTCGAGACCGTGACGTCCGTGCCGGCGGACCTGACCTTCCAGTCCGACGCCTGGTACACCGAAACGTGTGAGTTCATCCCGGACAACTCGGGGCTCTCCGGGCCGACGATGGCGCTGAGCAGCTTTTGGTCCTACCAGGGCTGCGTGAAGATGTCGGGGGATGTCTTCATCATCCGCCTGGCGGACGGGCGCCACGTGAAGTTCGAGGTGACGTCCTACTATGAGCTGGCCGTGCAGGAGCATTGCAACGCGACGAACGAGCTGCCGTCGGGGACGCCGAGCGGCTCGGGGCAGCTCCGCGTGAAGTGGGCCTTCCTGCCATGAAGCTCCGGGCGCTGCTCCTGCTCATCCCTTTCGGGTGTGGACCCGTCCAGCAGGCTTCGCGTGAACCGCACGAACGGCACGATTCGTTCGTGACGTGGGAAGCGGGACTGCAAGCGGGAGCGCGCCCCACCTCGCCCTCGGCGATGCCTCCGCGCTTCGACGAGGGCGAGGCGGTGGAATCGGTCGTGTCCCCTGGGGGACTCTTCCGCATCCACTTCTCCCGTTCGGGTTCCAACGCCGTACCGGCGGCGGACGCGGACGGGAGTGGTGTTCCGGACGCGGTGGAGACTGTCGCGTCCGCGTATGACCGCGTCGCCGCCTTCTATGAAGGGTTGGGCTTCCGGCTGCCGCCGGATGACGGCTGGGTGGGGAGCGACAACGGCGGCGACGGCCGCTTCGATGTGTACCTGGTGGACTTCGGTGGCATCGCGGACGGGGCCTTCCGGCTGGACGGCTGTCTGGAGGCATCGTCGCGCTGCACCGGGCACATGCTCCAGGAGAACGACTTCGCGGGCTACAACTACCCGTCCCATGACGAGGCGGTGGACATCCTCGCCAGCCACGAGTTCTTCCACGCGGTGCAGGCGGCCTATCACCCGGGCCTGGGCAGCGTGGCGTCGGAGGGCACCGCGGTCTGGGCCAGTGAGCGCTACCGGCCCGCGCTGGATGACCTGGAGCGATTCACCGCCGCGTACCTGTCGCGTCCGGACCGCACCCTGGTGCTGGACCCGGAAGGGCCGGCGGTGTCCTTCAGCTATGGCACGAGCATCTACTTCCAGTTCCTGGGCGAGCGCTTCGGGGATGGGCTGGTGCGCTCGCTGTGGGAGGAAAGCGTCGTGACGCCGTCGGTCCGCTGGCCGGTGCTGGTGGAGACGGCGCTACAGCGCGACTGGGGCGCTGACTTCGACACCGCCTTCGCGGAGTTCGCCCTGTGGAACCTGGCCACCGGACCGCGCCGGGCACAGGGCGCGGGTTATGAGAACGGTGAGGGCTATGCGCCGCTGTCCGTCGCGCCACGCACGCTGCCAGTGACGGAGCCGTCCGTGCGGGTGGCGGCCGCGTCGACGCGCTACTTCGAGGTGGAAGGTGGAATGTCATCTGTCACCGCCTCCTTCGAGCCCACCGAGGGCGAGGACGCTCCCGCCATCCACCTGCTGGTGGCCGCGGTGACGCCGACGCAGGTGCTGCGCGTCGCACGCGCGGACGGCGTGGGGACCCTGTCCGCTCACGTGGACGCGGAGGACGCCACGCACGTCATCGTCGCCGTGGTGGACGGACGGCGCGAAGGCCTGGGCCGGTATGGGCGGCTGTGCATCTCCGGGGAGGACTCCGGCGAGCCCTGCGTCACCGTGCCACCGCCCGACCCGGACGGTGGGGTCGAACTGGACGGGGGCGTGGGCGGTGAGCCGGATGGCGGCGTCGACGCAGGTCCAGGAGGAGACCTGGACGGTGGTGTCGACGCGGGTGTGCCAGGTGAACCCCCGCCTCCGCCTCCGCCTCCGCGTGACGAGGGTGGCTGTTCGTCGGCACCGGGCGGGCTGACGTGGGCGCTGCTCCTGTTCCTGGTGGCGGCCTTCATCCGGCGTTGAGCAAGGTGCGTTCAACGCTTGTGTATGGAGCGGGACGGATTTCTTCGACACCACCGCCCTGGGGATTCCCGACACGTGGTGTCGATGCGCCGGCCGCGACGGCCGTGTGCGTCATCCGCGTGACAGTCGGACAGGCGAGGTGCGTGCGGGAGACGGAAGCGGGAACATCCCGTATCGCGTTGGACGCTATCTCCGATTAAGCGTCAAGTCTCCACCGACGCGAATGACCCGGGAACGCCATGCTCAGTGCCTCAGGCCAGGACCGCTCGCCCTCCATCCGTGCCGTGGGGCGGGCACTCCCGCCGCACTACGCCAGTCAGGAGCAGCTCATCGCCGCGTTCCGCGAGCTGTGGGCCACGCGCCACTTCAACCTGGAGCGGCTGGAGGACCTGCACCGCGCCGTCCAGGTGGGAGGACGGCATCTGGCGTTGCCCCTGGAGGCGTATCCGCCGCTGCTGACATTCCAACAGCGCAATGACGCCTGGATTCGCTCGGCCACGGAGTTGGGCGAAACGGTGGTGCGCAAGGCCCTGGACGCGGCGGAGCTCACGCCCGGGGAGGTGGACCACGTCTTCTTCGTCACCGTGACGGGCATCGCCACGCCGAGCATCGACGCGCGGCTGGCCAACCGCATGCGCTTCCGGGAGGACTTCAAGCGCACGCCGCTCTTCGGTCTGGGATGCGTGGCGGGCGCGGCGGGCGTGGCCCGGGCGGCGGACTACCTGCGCGGCTTTCCGGAGCACACGGCGGTCGTCATCGCCGTGGAGTTGTGTTCGCTCACGTTGCAGCGCGAGGACCTGTCCATTCCGAACATCATCGCGTCCGGCCTCTTCGGCGACGGCGCGGCGTGCGCGGTGCTCCGAGGCGCGGCGGCCCCGGGTGCGCGAGGGCCGCAGGTGGTGGCGTCGCGCTCCGTGTTCTACCCGGACACCGAGCGCATCATGGGCTGGGACGTGGTGGACACCGGCTTCAAGGTGGTGCTGTCCGCGAAGGTGCCGGGGCTCGTGAAGGACCACATCCGGGGCAACGTGGATGGCTTCCTCGCGCAGCATGGACTGAAGCGCGGGGACATCCGGCACTGGGTGGCGCACACCGGCGGGCCCAAGGTGCTGGAGGCCTTCGAGGAGGCGCTGGAGCTGGCGCCCTCGACGCTGGAGCGCTCGTGGGCCTCCCTGCGCGAGTTGGGCAATCTCTCCTCCGCGTCGGTGCTCTTCGTGCTCGGAGAGACGCTGGAGTCCGTCCGCGCGCAGCCGGGGGAGTGGGGCGTGATGATGGCCATGGGGCCGGGCTTCGGCGCGGAGATGGTGCTGCTGCGATGGTGACCTCCCCACACGCCCTCTTCCTGGGCTTCATGGCCGCGCTCGTCGTGGAGCGGCTGGTGGAGCTGGTGCTCTCCAAGCGCAACGCCGCCCGGGCCTTCGCGCGCGGTGGGGTGGAGACGGGGCAGCGGCACTACCGCTTCATGGTGGTGTTCCACACGCTGTTCCTGGTGGCGTGCGTGGCGGAGGTGTTCCTGCTGCGGCGCGGCTTCCCGGGCGCGTGGGGCTGGGCGGCGCTGGCGGGCGCGGTGCTGGCGCAGGGGCTGCGGTACTGGGCCATTGCCACGTTGGGCGACCGGTGGAACTCGCGCATCATCGTGGTACCGGGGCTGGCGCCGGTGACGGGCGGGCCTTATCGCTTCCTGCGCCATCCCAACTATGTCGCGGTGGTGTTGGAACTGGCGTGCGTGCCGCTCATCCACGGTGCATGGTGGACGGCGCTGGTCTTCTCAGTGGGCAATGCGGCGCTGCTCTACGTGCGAATCCGCGCGGAAGAGGCGGCGCTGGGTGATGTGTACGCGCAGGCGTTCTCCCATCGCCCTCGTTTCATTCCGGAGGTGCCACGTGGCTGAACGCGAACTGGAGGTCATGACGGAGATTCATCGCATCGTCACCGAGGAGCTGGAATGGAAGGGCGCGGTGGAGCCCTCGCAGGACCTGGTGCGTGACCTCCAGTTGGACAGCCTGGGCCTCACGGTGCTGGCGGTGGGGCTGGAGAACCGCTTCCGCATCCGCCTGTCCGAAGAGGACGCGCAGGGCGTGCGCACGGTGGGAGACCTGGCGAAGCTGGTGGCGCAGCGGGTCGCGGCTCCGGTGGAACCCAGGCCGGAGGAGGCCCTGCCGTGAAGGATGCTGGCTCGCGATTGGTGGGCCCGGCGTTGCCTCCGCCCAGGCATCTGACGGTGAACGCGGCGCTCGCGGACACCGGGCGCACGTCGCCGCTGGGGCTCACCTTCGTGGACGCGGCCGAGCGCGAGGTGGCCATGCCCTGGGCGGACGTGTACCGCCGGGCGAAGCGCACCGCCGCGGGGCTGGCCCGGCTGGGCGTGAGCGAGGGTGACCGGGTGGCGTTGCTGCTGCCCACGTCGCCGGCCTTCATGGACGCCTTCTTCGGCACGTTGCTCGCGGGCGCGGTGCCGGTGCCGCTGTACCCGCCGGTACGGCTGGGGCGACTGGAGGAGTACCACCGCGCGACCTCGCGGATGCTCCACGTGACGGGCTCGGTGATGGTCTTGACGGACGCTCGCGTGCGCCTGCTGCTGGGGCCCAGCGTGGAGCGCGCGCGCCCCCGGCTGGGGTGCTACACGGTGGACGAGGTGTCCCGGGGGATGAGGTGCTGGAGGTCCCGGTGCGGCCGGCCGCGCTGGGGCTCATCCAGTTCTCGTCCGGTTCCACGGTGGATCCGAAGCCCGTGACGCTGACGCACGAAGCCCTGCTGGCGCAGGTCGCGGCGCTGGAGATGGCGATGCCGCTGGGGGCGGGGGTGCCCCGGGTGGGCGTGAGCTGGCTGCCGCTGTACCACGACATGGGGCTCATCGGCTGTCTGCTGTCCGCGCTGTACTACCCGGGGAGCCTGGTACTGATTCCCCCCGAGGCCTTCCTCGCACGGCCCGCGTTGTGGCTCCGCGCGCTGTCTCGCCACCGGGGCTACATCTCTCCCGCGCCCAACTTCGCCTATGGCCTGTGTTTGAAGCGGGTGAAGGACGCGGAGCTGGACGGGGTGGACCTGTCGTCGTGGCGGCACGCGCTCAACGGCGCGGAGCCGGTGTCCGTGGACACGCTGCGCCGCTTCTCGGTGCGTTTCGAGCGGTGGGGCTTCTCCGCGCGGGCGTTGCGGCCGGTGTACGGGCTGTCCGAGGCGTCGCTCGCCGTCACCTTCCCACCGGAAGGGCGGGGGCCGCGCGCGCTGGGCGTGGACGCGGGGCTGCTGGCCCGGGAGGGCCGGGTGGCGGAGGGCTCGCGGGAGTTGGTGAGCGTGGGCATGCCCGTGGCGGGCTTCGAGGTGGAGGTGCGCGGCGAGACGGGCGAGGCGCTGGCGGAGCGGTGCGTGGGCCGGGTCTTCGCGCGGGGGCCGTCCCTGATGGCCGGCTACTTCGCGGATGCGCAGGCCACGGACCGGACGCTGACGCGGGACGGGTGGCTGGACACGGGCGACCTGGGCTTCATCGCGGAGGGCGAGCTGTTCCTCACGGGCCGGGCGAAGGACGTGGTCATCATCCGAGGCGCGAACCACGCGCCGCAGGCGTTCGAGGAGCCGCTGCAGAGCGTGGCGGGCGTGCGCGCGGGCTGCGCGGTGGCGCTGGGCTTCACGCCCGAAGGGGGCGAGGACGAGGCGCTGCTCATCCTCGCGGAGCGTTCGGGGCAGGAGGCGGACGACGTGGTCGAGGAGCGCATCCGCGCGGCGGTGGTGGAGACCACGGGCGTGCGGCCTCATACCGTGCGGATGCTGGTGCCGGCACGTTGCCGCGCACGTCCAGCGGCAAGCTGCGCCGCGCCGAGGCGCTGCGCCGCTACCTGGCCGAGGAGCTGGCGCCGCCGAAGAAGGTGGGCGCGGTGGGGCTGGCGGTGGAGATGGCTCGGAGCGCGCTGGCGATGGTCCGCGCGGAGAGCGACACGTGAGGCCTCAGGCCCTGGGGCCGTGCACGGCGTCAGCGTGAGGCCCGCCATCATGGGGATGCGAGTCCCGGAGGAGTCCACGCCGTGAAGCGGTATGACGTCGCCGTGGTGGGCGGAGGACCCGCGGGGCTGGCGGTGGCCATCATCACCACGCTGCGTGGGCTGAACACCGTGGTGCTGGAGCGCGGCACCGCGCCGGTGGACAAGGCCTGTGGCGAAGGGCTGCTGCCTCCCGGCATGGCGGTGCTGGAGCGGTTGGGCGTCCTGCCTCTGCTGGATGACCAGGGCAGCCATCCCTTCGTGGGCATCCGCTACGTCCAGGAAGATGGCAGCACGGCGGAGGGCCTGTTCCCAGGCAAGGGCGCGCTGGGCGTGCGGCGCGTGGCGCTGGCCACGGCGCTGGTGTCGCGAGCGCGCACGGTGGGCGTGGAGTTGCGCGAGCGCACGCAGGTGCTGTCCCACCAGCGGGATGGCAATGGCGTGGTGCTGCAGACGGCCGAAGGCCCGGTGGAGGCCGCCATGCTGGTGGCCGCGGACGGGCTGGCTTCACCGCTGCGCCGCGCGGAAGGTCTGGAGGTGGAGCCGACGGGACCGCGCCGTTTCGGCCTGCGACGACACTTCCAGGTCGCGCCGTGGACGCCCTATGTGGAGATCCACTTCGCGCATGGCGTGGAGGCCTACGTGACGCCCACGGGCGTGCGGCGCGTGGGCCTGGCCTTCCTCTGGGAGGACGGCGTGGCGGAAGGGCGGGTGAGCTTCGAGACGCTGCTGGCCCGCTTCCCCAAACTATCGGAGCGGCTCGCTGGCTCGGAGTCGGACTCCCAGCCCCGCGGCGCGGGACCGCTGGCCCGGGTGTCCCGAGCGCGCATCGCCGACCGCTTCGCGCTGGTGGGAGACGCGGCGGGCTACGTGGACGCCATCACCGGAGAGGGCCTGTCGTTGGCCTTCGTGTGCGCGGAGTCGCTGGGGAACCTGCTACCGGAGGCGCTCGTCCAGGGCGCCACGCGCGAAGCGCTGATGCCCTACGAGCAGTGTTTCCAGCGGGTCTTCCGCAAGTACTCCCGGTCGACAGGCGCACTGCTCATGCTGGCGCGACGGCCCTGGCTTCGCCGTCCCGTGGTTCGGCTGCTGGGGAAGACGCCCTGGCTGTTCGAGCGCATCCTGCACGCCGTCGTGACGTGAGCGCGGGGGCGGAGGGGCGCGGAGGCGTTGGCGTTCTCCTCCGCCCGTCGCCGGAGCGTGCCCCCCGCTGTGCGGTGGCGTCCCCAGAAGTGTGTTGCCGGTTGCCGGACGGGCGCAAACCCGGTCCACTGTCACGCCGAGACATGGACGTCGAGCTCGGGCCGCGCGGGCGTCTTCCCAGTCCTGTCTGGAGGGAGCACCGCACCCATGTCCCTGGACCGTTCTTCCCGGCCCATGACGAAACTCCTGTCGCTGGTGCTGCTGCTGTCGGCACCGTGGCTTGGGGGCTGCCTCTTCGCGGGCCCCCGTCACCAGGGCCCGGTGACGGAGCACTTCGACGGTGAGCACTTCCAGAACCTGGAGCCCATCAAGCGCCTGAGTCCGGACGAGGTCTTCAAGGCGCTGCGCAAGGGGCCTCGCGGCCCGTGGCGGGACTACGAGGAGTTCGCTCCAGGCAAGCCGCCTCCGGAGCGCGTGGGGCCGGGACAGCTCCGGGTGACGTTCATCAACCACGCCACCGTGCTCGTCCAGGCGGACGGGCTCAACATGCTGACGGACCCCATCTATTCGGACCGTCCGAGCCCGGTGCCCTTCATCGGTCCCAAGCGCGTGCGGCCTCCGGGCATCCGTTTCGAGGACCTGCCGCCCATCGACGTGGTGGTGGTGAGTCACAACCACTACGACCACATGGACTTGCCGACGCTGCGGCGCCTGGAGGAGGCGCACCATCCTCGCTTCATCGTGGGTCTGGGCAACAAGGCGCTGCTGGACGGCGAGGGCTTCCGGCACGTGGTGGAGCTGGACTGGTGGAAGTCCACGGAGGTGGCGCCGGGCCGCACGGTGACGGCGGTGCCGGCGCAGCACCGCTCCAACCGCGGGCTCACCGACAGCGCGGCGACGCTCTGGGCGGGCTACGTCCTCGCCACGTCTGGCGGGCCGGTGTTCTTCGCCGGCGACACGGGCTTCGGTCCCCACTTCGCGATGATGGCCGAGCGCTTCGGTCCCATGCGGCTGTCGGTGCTGCCCATTGGTGCCTACCGGCCCACCGCCTTCCGTCCGGTCCACATGGGGCCGGTGGAAGCCCTCCAAGCGCACAAGGTGCTGCGCTCGGCCACATCGGTGGCCATGCACTACGGCACCTTCGCGCTCGCGCTGGATGGGCAGGACGAGGCGAAGTACCACCTGCTGTGGCTGCTGGCGCGCGAGCCCGTCCGGCCGTGCTTCTGGGCCCTGGGCTTCGGCGAGGGCCGCGACGTGCCCGCGCTGGACTGAGTCAGCGGTTGAAGGGGGCCTCCTGAATCCAGTTGAAGCCCCGGTTGAGCAAGAGGAACTTGGACTCATCCACCCGCGTGAGGCGGACCTCGATGGCGGCCTCCTGGAGCGTGCCCTGGAGGACGAGTTGGTTCGCGTCCGAGCGTGTGTAGGCGAGCACGAACTTCTTCGCGGTGTCGTCCTGGCCTTCGATGAGGGTGAGCGTCTTCTTCGGTGCGTCCTCTTCCAGGCCGAAGGACTTCACGGTGTCGTCTATGCGCTTGATGTTCATCCGGCCGAAGCGGCTGACGCTCACCGCCTTCCACCGTCGGGCGTCTCCGGACGTGGCATCCAGGCGCTGCCCGTCCTGGGTGAAGGAGTCGACCGTGTAGTAGCCGTAGAACGGGGGACGCGGCGCGGAGTCCCCGTACTTGCGGAGGAACTCCAGCCGCGAGCTCCCAAACCCGTAGGCGATGCCGCCCACCACCAGGACCTTCATCACGAGCCCGGCGCCACTCAGCCAGCGCGAAGGTGGGAACGGCGGCTGGAGCGGGCGAGGCTGTGTGGCGCGGTTGAGCACCAGCACGTCGAGCAGCCGCCGGGCATCGGGCAGCACCAGGAACAGCGACATCAGCAGCAGGTGGGACGAATAGAGTTTGACGGGGACGTCGTAGAAGAAGTTGAGCGCCACCACGTTGACCATGACGCCCGCGACGACGAGCGCGCCCAGCGTCGTCGTGCGCCGGAAGAGCAGCAGGCAGCCGCCCAGGAACTCCGCGCCGCCCGTGAAGACATTGTAGCCCGTCGAGTAGCCCATGAAGTTCCACAGCAGCCCCATGGGGGAGAAGTCTCCCAGCGGCTGCGCCAGCCGCTCCGGGCTGGGGAAGGGGAACTGGGACTTGAAGAGCTTGGCCAGCCCGTAGGACAGCATGCTCATCGCGAGCACGTACCGGACGTTCGCGTGCAGCACGTCGTGGGCCTTCACGTACTCGGTGCGGCGCCGGTCGACGACGGACCAGACGCCCGTCACCGCCACGGCAGCGACGAAGTTCATCAGCACCTGCACGTAGTTGAACGTGGTGTCGCCGCTGCCGTTGGGCATCACGGTGATGTCCGTGGACAGCCGCAGCACGTGCTTGCCGACCCAGGGCACCGCGGCCTTCCAGAGCCCGTCCTGGAACGCGTGGATGAACTCGCCCAGGACAGGGATGAGGTCCAGGGGGAACGGGAAGAAATAGATGGCCAGGTAGGCGAAGGCGAAGCGGAAGGCCAACCGCCGCGCGAGGCTCCAGGCTTCGGGCGCGGCAGGTGTCACGCACGCTTCGGACGCGGCGGGCTGGGGACCGGGGACCGGGGACAGTGGGGCCGTGGCGCTCATGGTGGGCTGGCCCGACAGTCTATCCGGAGTGTCCCGGGTGCTTTCCAGTCGCCCCCGTCACCGCGGAGGCGCTCCCCTGACGGGCCTTGTCTCCGCGCCAGGGGGCGGTCATGCCTGCTCAGAGCTTCATGCGCTTGAACACGGTCTCCGGAATCGTCCGGATGATGAGCATGATGAGCGCCCAGATGCCGGGCACGTAGACTTCGTTCTTCCGCGAGTCCGCGGCGCTCAAGAGTCCGCGCGCCACCTTCTCCGGCGAGGCGAACAGCTTGTTCTTCGGCAGGTGCGCCGTCATCGGCGTGTCGACGAAGCCCGGCTTCACCGTCACCACCGCGACGTTGGATTTCGCCAGCCGGTTGCGCAGGCCCTGGAGGAAGACGTTGAGCGCGCCCTTCGATGCGCCGTACACGTAGTTGCTCTGCCGGCCGCGGTCACCCGCCACCGACGAAATCACCACCAGCGTGCCGGCCTGCTGCGCCTCGAAGCGGTTGGCCAGCACGGTGAGCAGCGACACCGCGCTCAGGAAGTTGGTGCGCAGCACCGCCTCCGTCGCCGCCCACGAGCGCTGCGCCTCCGCCTGGTCACCCAGCACACCGTGCGCCAGCACCACGCCGTCCAGCCCGTCCAGCGCCGTGTACGCGGCCTCCACCAGCGCCTCGTGGGTGTCGAAGTCGTTCAGGTCCACCACCTGCGAGGCGACCTTGGCCGCGCCGCGCGTGGCGGCGTCCTTCGTCACCGCGTCGAGGTTCGCCGCGTTGCGGCCAGTGAGGTACAGCGAGGCGCCGCGCGCGGCCAGGAGCCGCACCGTCGCCTGGGCAATGGCGCTGGTGGCGCCGAGGACGAGCACTTTCTTCATGGGGAGCGAATCTCGGAAAGGAGGTCAGCGGATGGCAAGCAGGGACCGAGGCGGCGGGGAGGCCGTCTCGCCTCGCTCCGCGGCCAAGGAAAAGGGCAGGGACACCGGGTTGACCCGCCGCCAGAACGACGAGGAGAACGACGGGTCCACGTACTGCATGAAGCGCTCCCGCTGCGGAAAGTACGCCGCGAAGTTCTCCGGGCTCATCCGCGCGTCCTTCGCCGGGTACACCGCGCCGCCCGCCTGCCGCGTCAGCCGGTCCAGGTCCTCCACCAGCTTCCACGTCTTCTCGCCGCGGTTGGCGAAGTCCATGGCCAGCGTCACGCCCTCGCGCGGGAAGGACAGCCACCCCGGCGAGGGAATGTCACCAAACGTCTTCAGCACGGAGAGGAAGCTGGGCAGTCCGCCGCGCGAGCTGCGCTCCAGGATTTCCTTCAGCGCGTCGCGCGCGGTGGCGTAGGGCACCACGCATTGGAACTGGAGGAAGCCGCGCCGGCCATAGATGCGGTTCCACGCGTAGATGGCGTCCAGCGGGTAGAAGAACGGGTCGTAGTGCGTCAGCCGCTGCTTCGGCTTGCCGTTCTGCCGGTGGTAGTAGAGCCAGTTGAAGGCGGACACCGACAGGCGGTTGAGGCAGAAGGCCGGCATGTCCATGGGCACCGCCAGCCCCACGCCGTGCGACAGGTGGCTTCTGGCCAGCGGCAGCCCGTCGAACTGCGGCGGCGCGAAGTTGCCCCGGTACAGGAGCCCCCGGCCCAGCTTCTTGCCCCGGGCCAGACAGTCCACCCACGCCATGGTGAACTCGTAGTCCTTCTCCGACGCGCGGGCCACGTCGAGGAACCCATCCAGGTTCCCGAACGGCACCGTCTCCTGGAGCACGTACGGGTTGCTGATGGGCGTGAGCTGCACCTCGGCCCACGTGACGAGCCCGGTGAGGCCCAGGCCGCCAATCGTCGCGCCGTACCAGTCCGGATGCTCATCCGGCGCGCACACCCGGCGGCTGCCGTCCGAGCGCAGCAGCTCGAAGCGGCGCACGTAGCGGCCGAAGGAGCCACCCCGGTGGTGGTTCTTCCCGTGCACGTCGTTGGCGATGGCGCCGCCCACCGTCACGAACTTGGTGCCCGGTGTCACCGGCAGGAACCAGCCGCGCGGAGCAGCCAGGCGCAGAATCGTGTCCAGCGACACGCCCGCTTCGCAGCGGACCACGCCGGTGGCCGGGTCGAAGGCGATGAAGCGGTCGAGCCCCGAGGTGAGCAGCAGCGTGCCCCCCGCGTTGAGGCACGAGTCGCCGTAGCTGCGCCCCAGCCCGTGGGGCAGCACGCTGCCGTCCTTCCGGGGCAGCGCATCCGTGTGCCACACCAGGGCGTGCGTCTGTTGTTCGACTTGGGGGTAACGCCCCCAGGACTCCCGTGACTTCATCGCGCCAGACCTCTCACGTGGCGGCCCATAGCACCAACGCACACACGAGGCCTACTGCGTAGCTCACCCGGTCCCTCAGGGCGAAGACGAGCGGATCCTCGTTCACCAGCCCGCGGTGGGCCAGCAGCCACACCCGGCCCACCCAGTACAGCATCACCGGGCAGATGAGCCACAGCCGCTCCGGGTGAGCGTACAGCGCCGTCACTTCATCGGAGGTGATGTAGAGCGCCAGCACCAGCACGGACACCTGCCCCGAGGCCGCGCCCAGGCTGGCGAGCTGCTCGTAGTCCTGGGCCAGGTAGCCACGGCCGTGCGCGGACGTCTCGTTGGACAGTCGCAGCCGGCGTACCTCGCTCAGTCGCTTCACCAGCGCGAGCGAGAGGAAGAGGAACATGCTGAACATCATCAGCCAACTGGACGTGGGCACGTTGACCGCCAGCGCGCCGCCGAAGATGCGCACCGTGTACAGCCCGGCCAGCACCAGCACGTCCAACATCACCACCTGCTTCAGCCGCAGCGAATAGGCCAGCGTCAGCACGTAGTAGGCGCCCAGCAAGGCGGCGAAGGCGGGCGGCAGCAGCAGGCACACCGCGGCGCCGGCCAGCAGCAGCACGGGGGCCAGCATGACGCCGGTGCTCACGGGGAGCGTGCACGCCGCGAAGGGGCGCTTCTTCTTCGTCGGGTGGCGCCGGTCGGAGTCCAGGTCCAGCAGGTCATTCAGCACGTACACGCTGGAGGCGCACAGGCTGAAGGCCGCGAAGCCCAGCAGCGCCTGGAGCAGCTTGTCCGGCTCGGTGGCCTTGTGGGCGGCCAGCAGCGGCACGAAGACGAGCGCGTTCTTCGCCCACTGGTGCACGCGCAGCGCCTTCACCCAGGTGCGGAGGCGGGTGGCTGGGCGCTCGAAGACGCGGTGGACGGCGCGGCCCAGGCCCTGTGCTTGTTTCAGCACCCCGGCTGGCGCGTGGACCACGATGATGTGGCGGCATTCACGCCATAAGGGCAGGTCCACCGCGTCGTTGCCCGCGTAGTCGAAGGTGCCCAGCAACTCCTTCAGCTTCGCCAGCTTGCGTGCGCCGGACAGGTTCACTGTCGCTTCGCTGGCGACGACGTCGGAGAAGAGGCCCAGGTGCGCCGCCACGGCTTCGGCGATGCGCCGGTCCGCCGCGGTGGCCAGCACCAGCCGGCGGCCTCGGGTTTTCTCCTCGTTCAGGTACGCCAGGAGCTCTTCGTGGTAGGGCAGGCTGGCGGCGTCCAGGGCCGCGCGCCGGGCCACCTCTGCCTTGAAGAAGGCCTTGCCCTTGAGCACCCAGAAGGGGGCCAGCAGCAGCAGCCAGGGGGCACGCTTGAAGAGGACCAACAGGTTCTCATGCAGCGTATCCGTGCGCACCAGCGTTCCGTCGAGGTCGACGGCGAGCGGTACGTCCGGAGAGTCCTCGGGAATGGGTGTTTGGGGAAGCATGGGCAACGATGTGACGGAGGCCATCGGAGGGCGGGCAGGGTAGCGCAGACGCCCTTCGCGTGGAAAAGCCACATCTGGGGAAGCCTGCTAGAACTGCGGTCGGGTAGACGCTCAGTCCAGTCGGGCCACCAGGAGCGTCTGCAAGGGCAGGTGCCGGATGGGGCGGCTGGTCTCGATGCGGAAGCCCGCGTCGTCCAGGAAGCCTTCCACCTCGGCGGGCGTATAGGCGGCCGCGCCGGAGGTGAGGAAGTAGTGCAAGCCAATCAACGGCGCCGCACTGGTGGGCGTGTCGGCATTCTCACGCAGATACTCCAGCACCGCCAGCGTCCCCCGGGGCGCCAGCGAGGCGCGCACCCGTCGCAGCAGGGCCACGTTCTGTGCGGGGGACAGGTGGTGCATCACCTGGAAGAGCATCACCCCGTCGTACGGGCCGCCCAGCTCCGCGGTGAGGATGTCGCCTTCGCGGTGGGTGACGAGGTGGCTCAGCCCCGCCGAGGCGATGATTTCCCGGCCCACGCGGGCGCTGCCTTCCAAATCCAACACCGTGGCCTTCAGGCCCCGGTTGCGCAGGCACAGCTCGGCGGCGAACCAGCCGTGCGCGCCGCCCAGGTCCAACACCTGCTTCGCACCCCGGGGCAGGGGGATGGCCGCAACGACTTCCGGAGCCGCCAGCCGTGCCATCTGGTGCATGGCGTGGATGTAGTCGCGCCAGCGCGCGTCGTCGGGCGCGAAGCCGTGGATGTCCACCGCCTGGCCGGTGCGCACCACGCCCTCCAGCCCGTTCCACCAGTCCCACTGCGCGTAGTTGAACTCCAGGAAGGCGCCCACGTAGCGGGGCGAGCGCGGGTCCAACCATCGCCTGGCGCGAGGGGCCAGCCGGTAGCGGCCACCGCGCTGACGCTCCACGGCCTCGCACGCGATGAGGGCCTCCAGCAGCGTGCGAGTGCCCTCCTGGGACAGCTTCAGCCGCGCCGCCAGCGTCTCCGCCGACACGGGCCCGTCCGTCAGGGCTTCATAGACGCCCAGCCGCACGCCGGCCATCAGCGTCCGCGACGCCATCATCCCGAAGAAGGCATGGGCCACCGGCTGTGGGGCCAGGTTGAACCAGTCCGCCACGCGCTCCAGCAGGTTGTCCGCTTTGAGCCCCAGCCTCATGCGTGTGCTCCTAACGCCTGCGCCTGTAGCCGCCCACAGCGGCCAGGCCCACGACGAGGAGCGCGGCCTGGCCACCCAGCACGCAGCCTTGCTGGTCTGCCTTGCGCACGCCAGTGTAGCGGCAGAGCCCGTCATCGCAGGAGAAGCGGGGGGAGCAATCCCGGCTGCTACGGCAGGACGTATTCACCCTGCCTGTACCGTCTTCCCCCTCGGGGTTGTCCCGGTCCGCGCCGCCCTCTCCCACGGAGGCGTCGGGGAGGCCCGCGTCGAGCCCCCCGTCGGACTGGGCCATGGCCCCGAGGGGCAGCAGGAGGGGAAGGCAGGCCAGCAGGTGACGCAGGTGGGAGCGGAAGGGGAACATCGAGGGCGTCACCCTAACCGCATGGAGGGTCGGATGCATCTTCCGCGGTGGCTGGAGCACCCGGGGGCAGATTGTCTGACCCTTCCCTTCGCATCTGGTACGGTACGCCCCGCGATGGCACCCCGAATCCTCGTCGTCGATGACAATCAGGAGCTGTTGTCCCTCCTCACGCAGCTCTTCGAGGAGGCGGGCTACGAGGTCATTGGTGCGAGCCGCGGCAAGCAGGCGGTGGAGCTGGCCAAGGCCCAGCCCCCGGCGGCGGCCGTGCTCGACATCCTGCTGCCCGACATGATGGGGTACCACCTCGCGGACGCGCTGCGTAAGGACAACCCCCAGCTCCCGCTCCTCTTCATCACCGGCGTCTTCAAGGGTGGCAAGCACGCCGTCGAGTCGCGCACCAAGTACCAGGCCGCCGGCTACTTCGAGAAACCCTTCGAGGCTCAGAAGCTGCTCGAGGCGATGACGAAGGTGCTGCCTCCGGAGAAGCCCGCCGCGGCGGCCGCGTCGCTCCAGGACGCCTTCGAGGTGGAGCTGGACATCGACGTGGAGGAGGAAGGCCCGCAGGACGCCATGGAGCTGACCGGCCGCATCAAGGTGACGGGCGGCGGCAACATCACGGCGGAGATTCGCGGCGCCAACCTCACGGCCAGCCCCATGCAGAAGGTGCCGGCCACGCAGGTGCGCCCGCCCACGCCGGGCCGTCCGCCGGACCCGCCGCCCGCGGGCGCGCCGGGCAGCCGCCGTGGTGAAATCCGCGACAACCTGCCTTCGCTCCTCACCGCCTTCTATCTCTCCCGCGAGACAGGCGAGCTGGGCGTGCAGAAGGGCAAGGTGAAGAAGGTCGTCTACTTCGAGAAGGGCACGCCGGTGTTCGCCCTCTCCAACCTGCTCGCGGACCGCTTCGGTCAGTTCCTCGTTCGCGTGGGGAAGATCAAGCCGGAGCAGCTCCAGGACGCGTCGGCGGTGGCCGCGCAGTCCAACCGCCGCACCGGTGACGTGCTGGTGGAGCGCGGGCTGCTCAAGGACACCGAGCGCCTCTACTACGTGGGCCAGCAGGTGAAGGCCGTCATCTACTCGCTCTTCGCGTGGGATGAAGGCACGTACGTGCTGAGCTTCCGGGAGAAGGCGAGCGCGGAGTCCATCAAGCTGGACGTGCACCCGGCCAACCTCATCGTCCGGGGCATCAAGAAGCTCTACAAGCCGGAGCGCCTGCGGCGCCTGCTCCAGCCGGAGGACCGCCTCATCCCCGCCGTGGCTCCGGCCTACCAGCTCAACGAAGTGGAGCTGGAGCGGTGGGAGGCGGAGCTGCTGCCGAAAATCGACGGCAACCGCACCGTGGCGGAGCTGCTGGCCTTCGCCAACCGCCCCGAGCACGTCGTCTACGGCTTCCTGGTGGCGATGATGTCGCTGGGCATCCTGGACAAGCGCGGGTAGCCGCCGCGCCGTCCGTCCCCGCCGTCCTGGGCGGGGACTCCGCGCCGGGGCTCAGCCGCCGACCAGCCGCGAGCCAATCCAGAACAGGCCCAGCGCGCCGGAGCCCACGGCCACCACGCGCTGCACCCAGCGGGTGATTTGCGCGTTCAGCCGGGCGATGCCCTCCGCGAAAATCAGCCCCACCACGCCCATGCCGATGAGAATGCCCAGCGCGAAGCCGGGCAGGTACATCCACGCGGCCGCGCTCATGCTGCCACCCACCAGCAGCGGAGGCAGCGCCAGCAGCAGCGAGCGCACGCCGCTGACGGCCATCAGCGCGCCAGCGGTGGTGCTCACCGTGTGCACGTGCTGATGCGGCTCCTGGGTGTGGCCAGGCAGGTGCGGGTGTCCGTGGTCCAGGCTGCTGGGGAACAGCAGGGCGGCCACCGCGAGGGCCACCAGCACGGCGCCGCCGAAAATCTCGGCCCAGCGCTCGAAGGTTTCTGAGAGGCCCACGCCCGCCAGGATGCAGAGCGCGGCGATGCCGCCCAGCATGACGGCGTGTCCCAGCGCGAAGCGCACGGCGGTGGCGATGGCGGCGCGGCGCCGGCCTCCCCCAGGGTTCCGAGGGTGGCCATGGCGGCGCAGTGGTCCGGGCCCACGGCGTGGAGCATGCCTTGGGACAGGCCAAGCAGGAAGGCGAGGAGAATGGGCTGCACGACGCGGCACCCTAGCCGTGCTTCAATCGGGAGGCCAGCAGGAGAGGAGAACCGACCCTTCATGAGGATGATCACCCGACGGCTGTCCGCCGTCATGCCGCTCGCGCTCTGTCTGCTTCTGTCGCCTGGCTGCGACAAGGGACCCGATCAGCTCCGGGACGCAGAGAAGTCCTACCGCGACCTGATTGACCGCCGCGTGTCCCCCCTGGACCCGGCATGGGACCCCGTCATCAACGCCTTCGAGGCGATTCCCAAGGACTCCAAGGTCCGCCCGGAAGCGGAGCAGCGGATCGCCGCCATCCGTCGCCTGCGGGGAAAGCTGCCGCCGCGCCCCTGGCCACGCCGGGCGCCACGGGCCCTGGGACGTCGGACGTGGATACCAAGCGCGCCGCGTGTGAGGCCCTGGCGATTCGGCTGGGCCAGACGCCGGAGGGCGCGGACCGGGAGCCCTTGCACCAGGCCCTGACGGACTGCCGGACGGAGCTGGTCCGGCTGGAGGCCCACAGCCATCCGCCCGGGGAGCATGGTCATGACCATGGCGGTGAGCCGGGGCACCCCGCGCACTAGCGGGACGCTGTCGCTGGGCGTTGAGTGGCGCGGGCTTTGTGGTTAATGAGCCCGCATGCCCATGCCCCAAGCAGGTGACCAGGCCCCCGCCTTCCAACTCGCCGACCAGGATGGAAACCCGGTATCGCTCGCGCAGTTCGCGGGCCGGAGTGTCGTCCTCTACTTCTACCCGAAGGACGACACCCCCGGATGCACCGTGGAGGCGTGTGGCTTCCGTAACGAGCACTCGGCGCTGGAGGCCGCGGGCGCGGTGGTGCTGGGCGTGTCCGCGGACAGCACCGCGAGCCACCGGAAGTTCGCGACCAAGTTCAACCTGCCCTTCCCGCTGCTGGCCGACGTGGACCACACGGTGTCCGAGGCCTACGGCGTCTGGGGGGAGAAGTCGCTCTATGGCCGCAAGTTCCTGGGCATCACCCGGGCCACGTTCCTCATCGGCCCGGACGGCGTGCTGAAGCAGGTGTGGCCCAAGGTGAAGGTGAACGGCCACGTCGCCGAGGTGCTGGCCGCGCTGAAGGGCGAAGCTCCGGCGGCGGACAGTGCCGTGAAGAAGCCCGCCGCGAAGAAGGCGCCCGCGGGGAAGAAGGTGGCCGCCGCGAAGAAGGCTCCGGCGGGCAAGACTGTCTCAGGGAAGTCCGCCGCGACCAGGAAGGCGACGGCGAAGAAGGCAGCTCCGGCCGCCAAGGCACCCCGTGCGGCGAAGAAGGCCGCGACCGCGAAGAAAGCCCCTGTGGCGAAGAAGCCTGCGGCTGCGAAGAAGGCCCCGGCCGCGAAGAAGTCCGCGGCGGTGAAGAAGGCCGCGCCCGCGAAGAAGTCCGCGGCTGCGAAGAAGGCCTCCAGGAAGTAGCGCTCCGGGCCTGGGCGGCCTTGGGAGGACGTCGGCCCAGACGTCTTCCAGCAAGCAATCCGCCATGGGGACCTGAGGCTCCGGGCGAGGAAGCGGCCCGCGACCTCGACGTGGGCTTCCTCGACGAAGAAGAAGCCCTCCGCGGGGCGGGCGCCGGGAGCGCCGAAGATGGCTGCTCCCGGCCGCCGCTGGGGCTATATGTGGGGTTCGGGCGGTCCGTCGTCATGCGGACATGGAGTCACCCCGTGGTGTCCATGCCCGGCGTGCCCCATCTTCGGGAAGTACGAGCAACCAGATTGAAGGGACTCGGAGGAGTCGACATGCGCGAGCGGAATATTCGGCGGTGGGGTTCGGCGGCGGCATTGGTGGCGGGCGCGGTTCTGGCCGTAGGCTGCCGGGGGCTTCCGGAGACCGGTGGCAGTCAGCCGGATGAGCCACGGGGCAGCCTCGTCGCCCAGCGCGGTGACCAGCCCGATGCGATGAAGAACATCGAGGGTGGCAACACCAACAAGCCGCTGCCGCCTTGGACGCTGCCGGCGAACCGGGGCTACAACGGCACCATCGACCAGATTGGCTCCAGCATCGACCCGCGCACGCCGAAGAACGACGGCACCCAGGGTCGCTCCATCGTGGACGACGCCGGGAAGATGATGAACGACCGGTACCACGCGGAGGGCGGCGCCGCGTACTCGCCCGCGGCCCATGGCTTGGGTGGTGAGGACGGCGCCACGCTGGGCGGCAAGCGCGGCGGCCACTACAGCGGCTACAGCCCGCTGGGCTGGCAGGACCGCAGCGGCCCCTACCGCCGCTGAAGTCACACCGGGGCGGTCTCGTGCCGCCCCTTCCAACTGCTCCCGGTGCAGGGCGCCGGGAGCGCGTGGCACCCCGGCCCCGCGCCTTCAGCGAGAGGCCAGCATCACCTCGGTCGGGTCGCGGCCGGTGAAGGTGCTGACGAGCCCCTCGGCCAGCGCGTGATGCTCCGGGCTCCCCAGCAGGGCGAGCCGGTCCTCCGCCGGGTGCGCGAAGCGGGCACTGAGCGCGTCCAGTCGCCGGTGCGCCTGCGCGATTCGCTCCCGTGACACGCGACCGGACTCCACTGCCTTCACCAGGGCTTCGATGGCGCGGCGCTGCACGTCCGCGTTGTGGCACACCAGGAACAGGTCCACGCCCGCGAGCGTGCCCTGCACCGTGGCCTCCTCCACGGAGTAGTGGCCGGCAATGGCCTTCATCTCCAGGTCGTCGCTGACGAGCACCCCGTCAAAGCCCAGCTCCTCGCGCAGCACACCCTGGAGCACGCGCTGACTCATGGTGGCGGGCACCCCCGGGTCCAGCGCGTCGAAGAGGACGTGCGCTGTCATCAGGGACGCAAGCCCCGCCTGGGCGAAGGCGCGGAAAGGCACCAACTCCACGCTGCGCAGCCGCTCCAAGTCGTGCGGCAGCCGCGGCAACGTCAGGTGGCTGTCGGTGGTGGTGTCGCCGTGGCCGGGGAAGTGCTTGCCACACGAAGCCACGCCGCCCGCCTCCAGTCCCCGCGCGAGCGCGATGCCCAGCCGCGCCACTTCCTCCGCCTCGCGGCTGAAGCTGCGGTCGCCAATGACGGGGTTGGCCGGGTTGGTGTCCACGTCCAGCACCGGCGCGAAGTCCCAGTCGAAGCCCAGCGCGCGCAGCTCATACGCCAGCAGCCGGCCCACGCGCTCCACCTGGACCGCGTCGCCGCGCTGCCCCAGCTCCCGCATGGGCGGCAGCGCGGTGAAGGGCGCGCCGCGAAGCTCGGCCACGCGGCCGCCCTCCTGGTCCACCGACAGGATGAAGGGCCGGCCTGCGCGTGTTTTCAACGCGTGGCACAACGCGGCCGTGTCCGCGGCGCTGCCCACGTTGCGCTTGAAGAGGATGGCGCCGTAGATGCCGTCATCCATCAGCGCGGCCAGCTCGCTGTCGATGTGAGTGCCGGGAAAGCCCACCATGAAGAGGCGGGCACAGTCGCGGTAGAGGCTGGAGGAGGTCGTCACGGCGCGCAGTCTGGCAGAAGCCAGGGGCTGGGCGCTCGGGGGGAACGCGGTTCTCCTGGAAGCGTCGGCTGCCTGTCAGGCCTCAGGCCGGTGAGGCGCGCTACTGGAGGATGGCGCTCTGGGCGAAGCGCTTCACCATCACCAGCAGCTCGTCCAGGGAAAAGGGCTTGGGGAGGAAGGCCGCGCAACGCAGGTGCTTCCAGTAGTCCGGCGGGCTGGCGCTCATCATGACCACGGGGATGTCACGCAGCAGGGGATTGCGCTCCATGGCCTCCAGCAGGGCCGGGCCGTTCATCACCGGCATCATGTAATCGAGCAGCACCAGGCAGGGGTGCTCCTCGGCCATCCGCTCCAAGGCCTCCTTCCCATTGAGCGCGATGGCGGTCCGGTAGCCTTCGTCGCTCAGGAGGTCGCGCATGGCCTCGACGATGCCGAATTCGTCATCGACGATGAGGATGGGGCCCATGCTCAAGGCTCCTGGCGCCCGCCGCCGGGATGCCGGGGCTCGGACCACGTGGTCGACCGTGGCACGCCGGTCATCATCGCCTCGACATCCGTGAAGGCACCCATCACCTCCATCCCCTTCGTGCTGATGCACAGCTCGCGCAGGGACGTGTCGTGCGGGCTGTTGCGCAGCTTCAGCACCGTGACGAAGCGGCGCAGCCGGGAGTCCAGCTCGGCCTGGCGGAGGAAGAGGATGTTCTCCGCCACCATGGAGATGCCCTTCATCGGGAAGGTCACCTCCGGGCCAAACACGGAGACCGATTCGACGGAGTAGAGCAGCGTCACGCCGCGCATGCGGCACTCGTTGACCAGCGCGGCCAGGAAGCGGGACACCCGGGCCTGCCGGATGGCCGCCCTGCGGAGCGCGTCGTAGCCGTCCAGGAAGAGCCGGCGCACGCCGTGCGTCCGGATGATGTCCAGCAACTGCACGCCGAGCTTGTCCAGCAGGTTCTCCGTGGGCGGCCGGAAGCTGACCTCGAAGTCGCCCCGGTCGATGAGGGGCTTGAGGTCGAGCCCGATGCCCGCCGCCTGCACCACCATGCGCTCCGGGGAGTCGTAGAAGGCGAAGTAGTGGACGCGCTCGCCCCGCCGGGCGCCTTCCGCGAGGAAGTTCAGTCCCAGCAGCGTCTTGCCGCTGCCCGACGGCCCCAGGAGGATGGTCGTCGAGCCCTGGGCCACGCCCCCGGTCAGCATCGCGTCCATCCCGGGGATGCCAAACGCGCACCTCGCGTCCTGCGGCGGCCCCGGCGGAGGCCCGGACTCCGCGAGCGTCTCCAGGCGGGGATAGATGATGATGCCGTCCTGGGTGATGTCGAAGCTGTGCTTGCCCAGCAGATAGGGGCTGCCCCGGAATTTGCGCACGAACAGCTCGCGCACGGCACGCGCGCCGAACATGCGCTGCCGGAGCAGCATCAACCCATCCACCATGGTGTGCTCGGCGCGCAGGCCTTGTCCGCGGCCGGTGGTGAGAATCAACGTCGTGCAGCCCATGAGGCCCGTCACCACCTGGAGGCCGTGGATGAACTTCTTGATGGCCTGCTGTGACGGCGCCACCTCCTCCGCGGCCACCAGCCCATCCAGTACGAGCAACGTGGCCTGGTGGTTCTTCGTCTCCTTGCGGATGAGCTCCGCCAGCGCGTCCAGCCCCCCCTGCTCCAGCACCGTGAAGGCGCTCAGATAGGTGATGGCGTTGGGCAGCAGCGTGGGGTCGAAGTAGGACAGCGAGGAGAGGTTGCCGACCAGCTCCGTGTGCGACTCCGCCAGCAGCGTCAGGTAGAGCACGCGCCCGCCGTGGCGCTTCGCGTGGTGGAAGCACACCTGGTTGGCGAAGATGGTCTTCCCCGAGCCCGGAAGGCCCATCAGCATGTAGGTGCGGGCCTTGCGGAAGCCTCCGTGCAGCACGGTGTCGAGGCCTGGAATGCCCGTGGAAATCCGCTCAGCCACGCGTGGAGTGCCTTCGGTCATTTCGCGTTCCCTTTCCTGGGCCCGGCCCGGGTGTGGCCCCGCTGGAATGATGGGAGCAGTGCGCTCGCCTTCTCAGGGGAACACTTCTTGCCACAGCGCCTCTTCCGAGATGCCGCTGAATCGCGCGGGCCCCAGCGGCATTCAACAGAGGTGGACCGTCTCAGAAACTCCGCTGCACGGTCCGCGCGGCGCCACCCGTGGGGCCAGCGCCGCTCGCGATGCGATACCAGCTCACGCCATCCGTTGAATAACGGAACCCGAATGCATAGGCGCTCCACGGCGTATACGCGAGCGGTTCCGCGGCGAGGTTCCAGCGGTACCGGTAGTTGTTGCCCACCCGGCCCTGATAGGCCAGCCACCGGTGCTGCGTGGCCGCGCCGTCCACGCTGAACTCCACCTGCGCCTGGATGAGCTCCGGACGCGCGGTGGCGGCGTCCGTCACGCCGGGCACATACACGTCCGCGTCCACGAACTTGCAGGCGCGCTCCATGACGTAGCTGTCGATGACGATGGGGTCCGCCAGCCCGTCGCGGTGCTCGCAGTCTCGCGCGAAGCTGCCGCCCCAGTCACCGGCCCACACCACGGCGGAGGGCGACTGCGCCTCCACGGGGAAGACGTAGTTCTGGCCGTAGTTGCTGTCGTACTTCGGCGCGCAGGTGCGGCCGGAGGTGAAGAACCATGTCTCCACGCTCGTGGCGTCCGAGGGCACCGTCACCTCGAAGGGCTTGTTCACGAACGAAGTGCTGCCCGTGGCCTGCTTCACGCTGCCGCTGAAGAGCTGGCCGCTGGGGAGGAAGCGGACATAGGCCAGCGTGTCCCACGCCTGCTGGCCGGCGTAGGTGCTGTGGTGGCAGTCCGTCATCCGGTACAGGTCGTAGTCGACGACGAGCGTGCCGCCGCGGACGATGGCGCCGTGCTGCGAGTGCGTCCAGCCGTTGAGGAAGCGCACCGTGGCGGTGGGCGTGGTGAGCGGCGCCTGCTGTGACTCCGTGGTGCTGGCAGACGTCTCCTCCTGCTGCTGAGGCGCTTCGCCACAGGCCGCCATCAGCGGCAACGCGAGGGCCAGATGCTTCCAGACAGACGTCTTCATGCGGGGTTCTCCAGGAAATTTGGATACCGCCACTTAGCAGGACTTCCTGGCGCATTCGCTGCCGGCCGCTCGCCCTGTCAGGGAGCGTGCGGTTTCGCTCCTTCAGGCCGCCACCGGCGGTGGCGAGCACAAGGGTGGACAGCATGGCCAGTCCGCTGCGGCGGGAGGGCATGGAGGCTCCAGGCGGGGTTGGTGATTTCAGGTAAAGCTTGATTTTCCACGGGAGGTGCGCCGGGCAAGCCGGTGCGGGCGGCCGGGAGAGGTCGGCGGCTTCACTTGTCCTGCCTTCGCTGGGTGTGACATGGGGCCTGCAGAACCCGAGGCTCCTTCCGTGCCTCCGCTCATCGAGGCCCCGAATGGACTTTTCCGCGCTCGCGCTATCTCCCCCCCTGCTCCAGGTCCTGGAGGAGCTCGACTTCAAGACGGCCACGCCTATCCAGGCGCAGAGCATCCCGGTGCTGCTCCAGGGCAGGGACCTGGTCGGCCAGGCGCAGACGGGCAGCGGCAAGACGGCGGCCTTCGCGCTGCCGCTGCTCCAGAAGGTCCAGTTGCAGCACCGCAAGGTGCAGGCGCTGGTGCTGTGTCCGACGCGTGAGCTGTGCGCGCAGGTGGCGGGCGAGATTCGCAGGTTGGGGCGGCGGCTGCCCGGGCTCCAGGTGCTGGTGCTCGCGGGAGGCCAGCCCATCCGCCCGCAGCTGGAAGCACTGGAGAAGGGCGCGCACCGGCGGTGGGAACGCCGGGCCGGGTGCTGGATGTGCTGGACCGCGAGGCGCTGGAGACGCGGCAGCTGTCCACGGTGGTGCTGGACGAGGCGGACCGGATGCTCGACATGGGCTTCCGCGAGGACATGGAGCGCATCCTCGGGGCCATGCCGCCGCGGCGGCAGACGGTGCTCTTCTCCGCCACCTTCCCGCCGGACATCGAGGCACTCAGCCGCGCCTTCCAGCGTCAGCCCGTCCGCGTCACGGTGGAGACCACCACCGCGGGGCCCGACATCCAGCAGGTGCGCTACGACTGCGAGCCGGAGGAGAAGCAGGCCCTGTTGCTGCGCATCCTCCGGCACTACCAGCCGGCGTCCGCCATCGTCTTCTGCAACCTCAAGGCGACGGTGGTGGAGTTGAAGAAGTCGCTCTCCGCGTCGGGCGTCAGCGTGGACGGGCTCCAGGGGGATTTGGAGCAGTTCGAGCGCGACCGGGTGATGGCGAAGTTCCGCAACCAGAGCACGCGGGTGCTCATCGCCACGGACGTGGCGGGACGCGGCATCGACGTGGAGGCGCTGGATGCCGTCATCAACTTCGACCTGCCCATGCAGGCCGAGCCCTACGTGCACCGCATCGGACGCACCGGACGGGCGGGGCGCGCGGGCCTGGCCGTCTCCATCGTCACGCCTCGGGATGGCCGCAAGGTGGACGACATCCAACTGGCCACCGGCGTGAAGCTGGAGCGCGGGGACGTGGAGTCACTGCCCTCGGCGGATCCTCGCAACGCGGTGTCCTTGGAGTCGACGTGGGACACGCTCTACATCTCCGCCGGACGCAAGGACAAGATGCGGCCCGGGGACATCCTGGGCGCGCTCACGGGCGAGGCGGGCGGGCTCGACGCGACCGACGTGGGCAAGATTGAAATCCAGGACCACGTGGCCTACGTCGCCGTCGCCCGGCGCGTGTCGCGGGTGGCCTTCCAGCGGCTGAGCGAGGGCCGCATCAAGGGCCGCCGTTACAAAATCGAGCGCGTGAAGTAGCCCGGGCGTCTACGCGGCGCCTCGCAGGGACATCTCCTCGCGGAAGGCCTGGATGACCTCTTCCTCGGTGGGCAGCTCGCCACAGCGCTTCTCCATCAACTTGGAGAGGACGGCGACGTAGGCCTCGCCGAACAGCGTGGTGAGCGCGGTGGCGGTGGTGGCGGAGATGAGCGCGCCAATCGCCGTGCCCGGGCCGGGGACGAGCTTCAGCAGGCCGGAGACGATGGACTGGCCGGTGAAGGTGGCGCCCAGGCCGGTGATGCTCGCGCCCACCAGCGTGGAGAGGAAGGCCTCCGTCAGCGGGAGGCCGAAGACGCTACTCACCCCCGCCAGCATTCCGACCTGCGTGGGGACGAGCAGGGCGGCGTCGGCGAAAGGGATGGGGACGGCTCCAATGAGGCCGGCGGCGGCCGCGGCGCTGGCGACGATGCCGTGCGCGCGCTTGCGCTTCTGGCTGATGCTCACGCGCTGGGCGGCGGCGAAGGCGTTGCGCTGGGCTTCGGGGACCAGCTCCATGGTGAGCTCGATGAGCTCCACCAGGCCCTTGGGCTGGAGCGTGTGGCCCTCGTCGTCCGTCTCCTGGAGCGCGCGCACGCGCATGACGTTACGGGACATGGGCAGCAGCTTCTGCACCTCCGCGCGGAAGCCCTGGTCGCTGCGCGCCTTGGTGACGACGACCACCACCGGCATGTGCCGCGCGAGCATCTCCGCCGCCTTCAGGTCACCGTCCTCCACGCGGCGCGAGTCCTCGCTGATGCACAGCCAGGCGCAGTGCAGGTGGCGCGTGGCGTCCGCGTCCTTCGCGCGCGCGGCCACCAGCTCCTCCAGCAGCTTCAGCGTCTCTTGAAAGGCGCCCAGCTCCAGGCCGCGGGTGTCGAGGATGCTGACGGGGATGCCGTCCTTCGTGTACTCGCGCGTCTCCTTCGTGACGGGGCGGCCCTGGCCGGTGTCCGCGATGCGGCCGTGGAACACCGCGTTGACCAGCGTGCTCTTGCCCACGCCGCTGCGGCCCGCGATGACGATGTTGACCCGGCCGCGCTTGCGGAAGGCCTCTTCGACCTGCTTGCGGATCTCCTCCGCCAGATGGATGTCCATGGGCTGCCGCTGCCTCCGCTGTTGAGCCCTCCCGCGTTGACGGGAGGGGGCTTCAGCGTAGCGGAAAGGCCGCGCGGGTCGACGATGGACCCACGCGGCGCGGAAGGCTCCTGGACCCAGGACGGACGGACATCCAGGCCCTGCCCGTGGCGACGTGTGCCTGCCTGAGGGCAAGAGAGCGAGAGAGCCCTCGTGGCCCGCTCACCGTGACGCGAAGGCCGCAGCCTTGGGGGTGCCAGGGCGGCGGCGACGTCGCAGTGCTTCATGCGCCGTCGGTGGGGGCACTGACGCCACCTGCACCGCGACCGGCTCCAGGGACGGCGTGGCGGTGGGCACGGGCGGGGTCCGCATGTGTCGCACCCAGGCGCGGAGGCCCTCGAAGCGGAAGCGTTCGTCGAACGGACGGAGCAGCAGAATGAGCGCGCCGCACATGACGAGCACGAAGCTGATGAGCCCATGGAACACGGCGATGCCCAGGTGGAAGCTGATGCCCAGGGGCAGCAGCACGCGGCGCAGGGACGGGTTCAGCAGCGGGCCCAGCGCGAGCCCCAGCTCCAGCAGCAGCACGGACCAGGTGAGCAGCGCCACCACGGGACTGCTCAGGACGGGGAGCATCACGCCGGCCAGCCAGTCCGGTGCACCGACGCTGGGGTCCAGCAGCCAGTAGTACAGGGCCGTGCCGTCCACCCACTCCATCACCTTGAACTTGCCGACGGAGGCGTGGAAGTAGATGCCCGCCACCTGGAGGCGGAGCATCACCCAGGCCGACCGGGCGATGAGCCGCTTCGCCTCGTCGTTCCCCATGGATTCGCGGGGCGCGTCCCAGTGCCAGCGCCGGTCATCCGTGAGCGCCAGGGGCAGCATCAGCAGCGCCAGGATGGCGGCAATCTGGTCACCGCCGTCCGTCAGCGACGCGGACCACGGCATGCTGACGGCCACCCACCAGTGCACCAGTCCCGTGACGCGCGGGCGCCAGCCGGAGGCGACGACGAGCAGCAACAGCACCGCCGCCCACCGCGCCACCTCCAGCCAGCCGGAGGAGCACGCAGAAGAAGGACGCCGCGCGGATGCCCTCGCAGACGGGGGCCTCGGGGATGCCCGCGACGGGCCGGAACAGCGTTGTGGTGTCGCTGAAGGCCAGCGTGCCACCCGTCCCCAGCGCGACCAGCGTGCGCGCCAGGCCATAGGTATTGCTCCAGGGGGAGGGGCCCGCCACCCAGGCGCGGGCACGGTTTCCAAGCACGGTCAGCATTCGACGTCCAACCTCAGGACCTTCGAGGGCATGGTGATGGGCTTCCCCTGGTTGGTGCGGCTCCAGGCCCAGGGAACGGCCCGCTGGAAGACGATGCCCAGTTGGCCGCAGTACGTGGGCCGCGGGCTGGTGTTGCGGAGCGTCTTGGCCACGGGGGCGCGCTCCAGGCAGGCGGAGGGGGCTTCCTTGCAGTCCTCCCGGGGAAGGGTCGCTGTGTCGTGGAGGAGCAGCCCCAGTTCCACGCCCTGCGCCCGCGCGGCCCGGTTGATGCCGAAGGCGTTCTTCCACTGGAAGTTGGGCGTGTCGCTTCCCCAGGTCCACTGGCCGTCCGCGGTGCGGAGGTAGGGCAGCATCCGGTCATCACGCGGGTCGCGGGTGAAGAAGGCCCACCCCTCTGGCAGCAGCAGCTTGATGTTGAAGTGCTTCTCGAAGGGCAGCTCGATGGGGTTGTAGGGCAGCGCCGCGTGCAGGGCGTAGACCGTGAGCGTGGTCCAGCCCAGGATGAGTCCCAGGGCCAGCAGGCCCAGGCGGCGCGTGGGGGAGGTCTGGGGAGAGGGAGGAGTGGACTCGGTCACGGCCGTGCTCGGGGAAGAGGAAGAAGGGGAGTGCCCACCGGTGAGGGCGATGGACACTCCCCGGAGTGCTCCGACTACTCAGCGGCGGCGAACCGCTTCGCCAGCATGTCCACCCACACGTCACGCTGGAGCTGGCTGGACTGCGGGCCTTCCATGACCGGGGTCATGTCGATCTGGGTCAGGATGAGGATCAGCACGATGGCGACGGCCACGGCCGTCTCCACGTACAGGTACAGGCCCGCTTCGACCTGCTGCAGGGCGGCGGCGTTGATTTCACCCGCCTGGCCCGCGTCCTTGCGCAGCGCGTTCGCCGCTGCAACCGTCAGCTCCCGCGTGTCCGTCAGCAGCTGGTCGATGACCAGGTGGTTGCCGCTGCGCAGGTCGTTGCCGAAGCGCTCGAAGAATGCCGGGTCCAGCGCGCTCATCTTCGCGATGACGGCCTCGGCGGCCTCTTCGCGCTTGGCCAGCGTCTCGTCGCCCAGCTTCGCCTTGATCTCCGGACGCTGCCAGAGGTCGTCGAAGTAGTGCGCCGCGGGGCCCAGGCCGAAGGCCATGCCCTTGAACAGGTTCTGCCCGGACAGGGCCTGGTTCTGGGTGATGCCGGCCGACGGGCCGCTGCTGCCATCCGCGGGACCGCAGCCGATACCGAAGGTGGAGAAGGTCATGAAGGCCGTCACGGCCGAGGTCAGCTTCAAGGTGGAACGCTTCAAGGTGTGCTCCAGGGCAACGGGGTGTTTGCCCGCGAGGCACGCCGGCCGGCCGGGTGCGTCACAGGCAAGTCACGATTTTTGGTTAAGCTGGATTTGTGTGCAATCCATAGAATTACTTAAAATTATACGCTCGCGTATCAGTTTCGTGGATGTCGATTATTTCAATTTGAGTGCGCTAGGCGGACCTGGCGGGTCTGGTTCCAGGCTTGGTTCCAGGCATTCCTCCGTCAGAGCGGCCAGCCAGGACAGGGGGCACACACACGAGCGCCGCTCCCGCCTTGCCGCATCGGTGCGCGGACCCCACCCCTTTACCCACAAAGGGGCAGAACTCGCATGCGCGCACGCAACGCGTTCGCCGGCGTCGTGGAGGAGGCGGGCCCGGGCCTGGTGACGGCTACTTGCGCAGCAGCGTGCCTTCGAAGAAGAACGCCAGGCACGCGGCCAGGATGAGCCAGGTCCACAGCGGCACCGTCGGCTTGTCCGCGTCACCCGTGGAGGCCTTCACCGTCTCTTCTCCGAAGTAGGCGGTGAGGGTGTCCGTCGGCACACGTCCCAGGTCGCTCTCGGAAGGATCGAGCACGGCGGCGAAGGACAGGTCCGGCTGCACCTTCCCGTCCGCGCCCAGCACCGAGTACACGCCCGGCTCCGTCACCGGCCCGGCGACCAGCGTGCCTTCCGGCTGCTCCTTCACGGTGACCTCGGTGCCGTCCGGCGCGCGCACCGAGGACACCTTCTGGGCCCCTCCGGGCGCAGCGTGGCGCTTTCGCCCACGCGCACGCGCACCTCCTCGCGCTCGTCCAGGGAGCCGGTGAGGTACGCGGCGAAGCGCTGCATCAGCGGCAGGAAGGAGGTGCGGATGGAGAAGTCGCTCCAGTCGCGGTCCACCGTGCTGGTGAGCAGCGCCACGCGCCCTTGCCCTTGCGCGCCACGGCCACCGCCGGCGCGCCGTCCTCATACGTGGCCAGCACCTGACTGGCGCCGGCCGCGCCCGGGGAGTCCGCCTCCAGCAGCATGTACTTGTAGAAGCGCGCCCCCACGAGCCCTTCCTCCGCCTGCCCCGTGAAGGGCGAGAAGAGGACGTGCTCCACGGAGACCTGCGCCAGCCGCGCGCTCTTGGTGTCCGCGTCCGGGTCGTCGCGCTCGGCGCTGGTGCGCACCAGGCGCAGCGGACGCGGCAGCACCGGGCCCAGCCGCTGGTTGTACGCCTCCGGGTTCACCCGGTCGCCCATGCTGATGAAGAGGCCGCCGCCGTTCTCCACGAAGGCCGCCAGCTTCTGCGCCTCGTCGGCGCTCGGCGCGGGCACGTTGAGCAACAGGACCAGGTCGTAGGCGGAGAAGTCCTCGCGCAGGCCCACCTCCGCGTCGCGCGTGGCCACCTCCACCGGTGAGCCCGGCGCGGTGAGGGCCGCGTCCACGAAGAAGGCTTCATCCCGGTAGCGCGTCGCGTGGGGTGAGCCATTCACCACGAGCGCCTTCAGCGCGCGGGGCACCGGCAGCACGAACGAACGCCGGTCATCCTCAATCAGCGCGTCCGGCGCCAGCGTCACCTGCCCCAGCACCGTGCCGCCCTGCGGGAAGCGCACGGTGAGCGTCTTCTGCGTCGTGCCGCCCGGGGGATGTCCACGAAGCCCTTGGCCAGCGTGGACTCGCCCACGCGCACCGCGGCCTCCAGGTCCTTCACCGGCTCCGCGCCGAAGTTGCGCACCGTGAAGGTGAACTGGAACGTGCGTGGGCCGGCCTGCAGCGCGGGCTCCACCTTGAGGTCGACGATGGCGCGGTTGTTCAGCACCTCGTGGCCCTCGGCCGCGTCGCGCAGCACCACCTCCGGCTTCACGGGGGCGCCCGTGGGGCCCTTCACCGTGGGCGGCGGCGCCTCCAGTCGGAAGGCCGCGGCCGTCATGTCGGAGACCAGCACCAGCCGCTTGGCCGGCATGGGGTTCTCCTCCAGCGCGCGGGCCGCCATGTCCAGGCAGCGCGACAGGTCCGCGGTGCCGTGGGTGGCCTTCGCTTCATCCACCAGCGAGCGCAGACGGCCGCGGTCGAAGCCCGGCGGCGGCGGCGCGGCGGGGGACTGCGTGCACACCAGCACGGTGGCGGGCTCTTCGGGCAGCAGGTCCTTCAGCGCGTCGCGGGCCTCGTCGCGGGCGCGCTCGAAGAGCGGCGTGCCGTCCGACCAGCGCATGGACAACGATGCGTCCAGGATGATGGCCGTGGCCGCGGGGCCCTTCACCACCTGCGCGGCGGCCGCGTCACGCGTCAGCTCGGGGCGCGCCAGGGCAATGGGGATGGCCAGCAGGATGAGCGTGCGCAGCGCGTACAGCAGCAGGCGCTTGAGCTTGAGGCGGCTGGCGGTGCGCTTCTGGCTGCGCATCACGAAGGCCAGCGGCCCGAAGGGTGTGGCCGGGGACGGCGCCGGTCGAACAGGTGCACCAGCAGGGGGATGAGGGCGCCCAGCGCGCCCAGCAGCATCCACGGATTGCCGAAGGTCACCGGCGCCTCCCGCGCCGCGACAGGTACCGCAGCAGCACGTCATCCAGCTTGTCGTCCGTGCGCACCAGGTCGTAGTCCACGTCCGCCTCGGCGCACGCGGCCTTCACGTTCGCCAGGAAGCCGTTGAACTCCTCCAGGTAGCTCTCCTTGATTTCGCGCGGGTTCACCTCGATGCGGCCCTGGCCCTCCATGTCGATGAAGAGCGTGGGGTCGTCGAAGGGGAACGTCAGCTCCGCCGGGTCCACCAGGTGGAACACGGACACGTCGTTCTTCCGCTGGCGCAGCGCGAGGATGCGGCGCAGGGCGTCCTGATTCTCATCCAGCAGGTCCGACAGGACGATGACGCTGGAGCGCCGGGGCAACACCTCCGCCAGGTGGTCCGCCGCGCTGCCCAGGTCCGTGGTGCCGGTGGGCTCGGTGTGCTCCAGCGTGTCCAGCAGCACGTTGAGGTGCCCGGCCGACGCGCGCGGCGGCACGTCCTTCCACTTGCCGCCCGCCATCAGCGCCAGGCCCGCCGCGTCCTGCTGGCGCACCAGCAGGTAGCACAGCGCGCCCGCCAGCGTGGTGGCCACGTCCAGCTTGCTCAGCGCGCCGCTGCGGTAGCCCATGGAGGCGGACGCATCCACCACCATGACGGCGCGCAGGTTCGTCTCGTGCTCGAAGCGCTTGACGTAGTACTTGTCGAACTTGCCGTAGGCCTTCCAGTCCAGGTGGCGGAGCTCGTCGCCGGGGGCGTACTCCTTGTGCTCCGCGAACTCCACGCTCTGCCCCTGATGCGGGCTCTTGTGGAGGCCGGACAACACGCCCTCCATCACCGCGCGGGCGCGCAGCTTCACTCCCTGGAGGCGGGCCAGTGTCTGGGCGTCGAGCAGCATGGCGCGGGCTTGGCTAGCCCTTCACCACCGTGAGGAGCTGGTCGATGAGCTTCACGGAGGTGATGCCCTCGCTCTCCGCGGTGAAGTTGGGCAGCACGCGGTGGCGCAGCACGGGGCGGGCCAGGGCGCGCACGTCCTCGACGGTGGCGACGAAGCGGCCGTGGAGGATGGCGCGCGCCTTCGCGGCCACCACCAGGTACTGGCTGGCGCGGGGGCCGGCGCCCCAGGACGCATTCTTCGCGATGAAGTCCAGCGCGCCCGGCTCCTTGGGCCGCGTGTGGCGCACCAGCTCCACGGCGTAGCGCACCACGTGGTCCGGCACCGGCACGCGGCGCACCAGCTCTTGTAGCGCGAGGATGCGCTCGGGAGACAGAATCTTCTCCAGCTTCGGCTGCGGACCGCCGGTGGTGCTCTTGACGATTTGCACCTCTTCGTCGGCGGTGGGGTAGCCCACGTCCACCAGGAACATGAAGCGGTCGAGCTGGGCCTCGGGCAGCGGATAGGTGCCCTCCTGCTCGATGGGGTTCTGCGTGGCGAAGACGAGGAAGGGCAGCTCCAGCGGGTACGTGCGGCCACCGGCGGTGATGCGGTACTCCTGCATGGCTTGCAGCAGCGCGGCCTGCGTCTTCGGCGGGGTGCGGTTCACCTCGTCCGCCAGGATGATGTTCGCGAACAGCGGACCCTGGAGGAAGCGGAAGGTGCGCCGGCCGGTGGTGCGGTCCTCTTCCAGGATGTCCGTGCCGGTGATGTCCGACGGCATCAGGTCCGGCGTGAACTGGATGCGGTTGAAGGACAGGTTGAGGACGTCCGCCAGCGTGGAGATGAGCAGCGTCTTGGCGAGGCCCGGCACACCCACGAAGAGGCAGTGGCCGCGGCTGAAGAGGGAGATGAGGAGGTGCTCCACCACCTCGCGCTGACCGACGACGCGCTTTTCAATCTGGGCGACGATTTCGTTGCGGGCCTGGGCGAGCTCCTCGACGGCACGGAGGTCGTCGCTCGAGGCGTCGGGCACGGGCAGAGAGTCGGGGGCGGCGCTTTCCATGGAAGGGTTCTCTTAATTCGTGGGCGGCGCTGGGACCAAAGGATTCCGCCACCCCTGCGCCAAGGCGTGCGCTGCCAACCGTTCGGGGGGAGACCTATTCCGCTGCCGCACACCCCGGCACGCTGGGGCACATGGGCGCGCTGATCGCCTGGATGCCCCCCTGCCATGTGACAGTGCCCCTGGGCTGGGGGGGAATGCCGGGGGCTGGACACGCTGCTTAGGTTCCCAGGGCCTCGCTTCCGGTGGACGGGAGCAGGCTCCTTGGAGCGTGTCATGGGGTCATTTCGGCGTGGTGGGCGTGGCAACCTCTGGACGGGGCTTCTTCCAGTCGCCCTGCTGTGGGTGGCGGGTGGGTGCGGCGGGAGCAGCGGGGACGGGGGACCCTGGCCGAAGCGCCGCATGACGGCGACGAAGCCACGCCGGGCGTGGCCGTGGCCCCCACGGCGCCGCAGGACTCCAACGGCGGGCTCCCGCAGCGTCCGGTGCCGACGGCGGCGTCGCCTTGGAACCAGGTGGTGGGTGGGCCCCAGGACGACGTCGGGACGGGCGTGGCCACGGCTCCCTCGGGAGATGTGGCGGTGGTGGTGTACAGCACGCCGCGCCAGGACGAAGAACGCGAACCCGTGGAGGGCGAGAAGCTGGCGCTGACGCTTGCGCGTTACGCGGCGGATGGGGCGCCGCGCTGGTCGCGTGAGTGGGCGCGCAACCGCTTCTCCGACACGCGCGTGGCGGCGAGCGAGGCGGCGACGTTCCTGTCGGGTAATGCGTTCCTCTACTCGGCGGACTTCGGACTGGGTGAGGCGCAGGACGGCTTCCTGGTGAAGTTCGACGCGGCGGGTTCGCCGGTCTGGCAGCACCGCGTGGGACAGAAGGTCTACGCCATCGCCGCGGACGCGCAGGGCGGCGTGCTGGCCGCGGGCGAGGAGTGGGAGGGGAGTTCATCGAGGACCCCGTGCTCACGCGCTACGCCGCGGATGGCGCCGTGCTGTGGTCGCGGCGCTTCCATGGCGCCAACATGGACACCGCGCTGCACGCGGCGGCACTGGCGCCTTCGGGACAGTCGATTCTGGCCGGACAGCTCGTGGACGCGCTGGAGGTGGACGGCCAGACGTTCGGCGCGCCCGGTGTGCGCGGCTTCGTGGTGCTGACGTTCGATGCGTCCGGGCGCTTGCTGTGGGGCAAGGAGCTGCCGGGTGTGAAGGGCCGCATCACCTCGGTGACGGCGGCGGCGGATGGCACGCTCGTGGCGGCGGGTGACTTCATCGGTCTGCTGGTGTGGGGGATGCGTCGCTCGGTTCCTCCGGGGCCTTCGTGCTGACGGCGGGCGCGGATGGCAGCGCGGGTTGGGTGCGCCAGCCCCTGTGCGGGCCGGTGACCGAGCTGGGCGCGTCCGTCGCGGTGGAGGATGCGGGCGGCGTCGCGGTGACGTGTGGCAGCGTGCTGACGCGCTACGCGGCTTCGGGGGCGTGGCTGGGGGAGCAGACGCTGGAGGCGCAGCCCTGCGCCAGCGGGGTGTGCTCGCTGACCACCGCGGGTGTGGCCACGGTGCCGGGCCGCGGGCTCGCCGTCACCGGCTGGCAGCGCGACGGGGCGGGCGACAGCTGGAATCAGGACGCCTTCCTCAGGCTCGTGGTGCCGTAGCGGCCAGGGCCGCTACAGTGCGCGGCCATGTCCGCTCCTGCCGCAGAGGTCCTTCTCGAGGTGGAGGGTGCCGTCGCCACGCTCACCCTCAACGATACCGCCCGACGCAACGTGATGACGCCCGAGCTGGGAGACGCGCTGTGTGCGCGCGTCGCCGAGCTGAAGGGGCGTGACGATGTCCGGGCGGTGGTGCTCACCGGGGCGGGAGGCGCGTTCTCCGCCGGTGGGGACCTGAAGATGCTGGAGCGGCTGCGCCAGGTGTCCTTCGAGGATGCGCGCGCGTTCATGCTCGGCTTCTACGCGCGTTACCTCAGCGTGCTGGACCTGCCGGTGCCCGTCATCGCGGCGGTGGACGGGCCCGCGATTGGCGCGGGGCTGTGCGTGGCGCTGGCGTGTGACGTGTGCCTCGTGGCCGAGGACTCGAAGCTGGCGCTCAACTTCGTGCAACTGGGCCTGCATCCGGGCATGGGCGCCACGTACCGGCGCCACGCCGCGCGGGGGCGCAGGCCGCCGCGGAGCTGCTGCTCACCGGCCGCCGCTTCGATGGCAAGGAAGCGGTGAAGCTGGGACTGGCGCTGGAGGCGGCGCCGGCGGGACAGGTGCTCAGTCGCGCCAGGGAGCTCGCGGGACGGATTGCCGCGAACGCGCCGCTTGCCGTGCGTGCGCTCAAACAGCGGCTGGGGCTCGACAGGGCGGAGCTTCAGCGCGCGCTGGAGGAGGAGGCGCGCTTTCAGGCGGAGAGCTACGGCAGCCAGGACCTGGGCGAGGGGCTGGCCGCGGCAGCCGCGCGGCGCGCCCCCGTGTTCCAGGGGCGCTGAGTTGATGCCTCAGTACACGTTGTACTTGCGGCGGAGCGCCTCGTGCTCCTCCGCGTTGCGCGACGGGCGGAGGATGCGCTGCGCGTCGTGCAGGTAGTACCAGTACTCGCTCGGCTTGGGCATCATCGCGGCCTGGAGCGAGGCCACGGTGGGCGCGCCGATGGGGCCGGGCGGCAGGCCCTTCTTGTGCCGCGTGTTGTACGGGTCCTGCGGATCCCGCAGGCGCTTGAGGAAGGCGACGCGGTCATTCCACTGCGCCAGCTCGTAGCGCGACGTGGCGTCCACGCCGAGCGGGAATCCCTTGTCCACGCGCTTCCACAGGATGCCGGCGACCAGGGGGCGCTGGTCGGGCAGCGGCTCCTCGCGCTCCAGCATGGAGGCCATCACCACCACCTCGTGCAGCGTGCGTCCGCTCTTCGTGATGGCATCGCGGTTGGGCGTGTAGAAGCGCTGCGCGAAGGCGTCCAGCTGACGCTGGATGAGCGCCTCCACATCGAACTTGCCCGGAATCACGCCGTAGGTCTCCGGGTAGAGGTAGCCCTCCAGCGTGCCCGTGGAGGGCAGGGGGAAGGGCGCGGTGAAGTTCTTGGGCTTGCTGGCCGCGGCGATGTACGCGCCCGGCTTGATGAAGCCCGCGGCCACGAGCGCCGCGTCCGTGTCGCGCAGGCGCCAGCCCTCGACGACGACGAACGGGACGTCCTCGGGAATGGGGTTGCCTTCCAGCTCCGTAGCCAGCTCGGCCAGCGTCATCGACGCGCTGACCTCATGGCGGCCCGCCTTGGGGGCGAAGTTGCCGCGCCGGTACAGATGCCAGCGCCACACCCGCGCGTCGCGGATGAGGCCTTGCGATTCGAGCAGCGTGCCCAGGCCGCGCCCGGACGTTCCCTTGGGCACGGTGAACTCCACCACGTCCGCGCCAGGAGGCGCCGCGGCCGTGCGTGCCTGCTGCTCAATCCAGAAGACGGCGCCCGCGCCGGACGCCACCAGCAGCACGAAGGCTGCACCCAGGACCCAGAGAATCCGCTTCATTCGCGGCGCACGCTATCACCGGATTCGGGCCGTGCCTGGGTTCCGGCATGCAGATGTCACCTCCTGGGCGCCAGGTTGGCCGGCGGCTAGGCGGCCGGTGTCGTCCCGAGCTTCAAGTCCCGGTTCAACCCGGTGTCCCGGCTCACGCGCCAGATTTTTTGATCCAGGTAGTAATGGTGCAGCGCGAAGCCCCAGATGAAACATTCCATCAGATTGCGCAGCGTCAGCCCCGCGCCCAGCGGAACCTTCAAGTCGAAGCCGCCGCAGCCCGGGTGCGCGCCGAAGCCGCAGCCCAGGCCCCGATACAGCAGCGTGAAGACGACGCCGCACACCGTGTAGATGACGAAGCGCTGGCTCACCTTCGGCGCCCAGCCGAACGGCGCCGGGTCCACGCCCGCCGCGTGGTAGCGGTTGCGGTGATAGAACCAGACCACGCCGTGGTACTGCACGTTGTGGAACGCGGTCACCGCCACGGCGAACATGATGAAGTCCATGCGTGCCGCGAACGGAGGCCAGAACACCACGGCCGACAGGCCCATCGCCGCGCCCATCATCAGCAGCTTGGGGCCATTCACCTTCAGACCCGCCCGGTGTCGCTGCACCTGCCGGCCCGCGTAGAGCACCACCAGCGCCAGCACGGTCGCGAAGCAGGCTCCGGCCACCACCGGCTCCCAGGTGGGCGGCCCCAACAGGCCCAACTGCTTGCGTGCGCCCGGATGCGACACCGCGAACGCGACGAAGGGCGCCAGCAGCCCCGTGTACAGCGTCACGCTGTCGAGCCGCCGGTCCAGTGGCAGCGACTCGCCGCTCTTGCGCTGGTACAGCACCATGATGCCGTAGTGCTGCCGCACCACGTGCCAGTAGGCCCAGAGCGCCGCCGCCGTCATGAAGAGGGCGAAGGGCAGCTTCGTGCCCAGCAGCGCCGACAGTCCGAACGACGCCGGGCCCGCCGCGAACCACGCCAGGCTGCCCAGCAGCAAGCGCCGCCGTGTCTGCCATTCTCGCGCATCCAGATAGGTCCGCGATACCGTGGCGAACAGGTGCGGCCCATCCAGTGCCAGCACCCATGCCCACCACAACAGCAGACTGCTGACGCCGCCCCAGACATGGAGTCCGACCAGCGCCAGGCTCACGCCGAGGCCGCCCCCCGTCGAAATCAGGTCGTGCCGCCGGTCGACGAGCCAGCCCGCGCGTGCGGGGCCTGGGACTGCGAGAGGGATGGCGCTCATGAGGCCTCCGAGGGACGCCGCGGAGGATATAGGAAGGTGCAGGTAGGTGGTCTGCCCACCTGTTGGCGCCATTCGCCGGGCAGGGGACCGAGGGGCCAAAACCTACTTGAGCGGCGGGTCGCGTACCGCGATTGTCCTCGCCATGGATCAAGGCAGGCGCACCACGGACAGGAAGGCAGTTGGCCTGCTGGTGAAGCTGAAGCATGAGAGCGTGGGGAGCTTCGCGGAGGAGTTCGCCACCAACCTGAGCCCGGGTGGGATGTTCATCCGCTCGCGCACCCCGCAGGCAGTGGGGACCCCCGTCAAGTTCGAGGTGCAGATTGCAGGAGGCGTGCGGGTGCTGCGTGGCTCCGCGCTGGTCCGCTGGGTCCGCGAAGTCGGTGATCCCGCGGGGCCTCCGGGCATGGGGCTGCAGTTCGAGGAGTTGGATACGGCGAGCCGCGCGCTCGTCGAAATGATGTTGATGCGGAAGACCGTCGCGGATTCCAGCGCGCCCGCCGTTCAGCCCCTGCCCGCCATCGCGCCGTCCGTGGCGCCTGCGATTGCACCGTCCATCGCGCCTTCCATCGCGCCCGCGATTGCGCCGTCCATCGCGCCCGCCGTCGCGCCCATGGCGCAGGCCCGTCCCGCGCCTCCGGTCCAGGCCCGTCCCGCGCCCCCTGTGCAGGCGCGCCCCGCCGCGCCCGCGGAGGTGGGTGGCATCGCGCTCGACTCCCTGTTCGATGACCTGGAACCGGAGGGGGGCCTCCGCGCCGACCCTGGACGAGCCGTTCGGCCTGGTTCCGTCGGTGGTGGAGGAGCCGAGGACACCGCCTCCGAGCCGCGTGCCCGTCTCCTATTCGCCGCCGCCTCCGGTGGCCGCGAATGACGTGGACATTCCGCTCGACGAGCTCATCGCGAGCACGCCGCCTCCACCCGTGGCCGCGCTGGACATCGATGAGCCCCTGCCGGGCTTCGAGTTCGAAATCGAGAGCCCGTCGGGTGAGGCGCCCGTGGCCATGGGCGCGCCGCTCGACGAGCCGCCCATCGAGGTCGGCATCTCCCTGGAGGTCGAGCCGTCGTCCTCGTCGGCGGGCGGTGGGGCACTGGAGTTCGAGCTCGACCTGGGTGACACGGTCGCTGAGCCGCCGCGTGCGCCCGCGGTTCCACCCGTGCGCGTGGCGCCACCGCCAGCGCCTGTTTCCAGTGGCGGCACCTTCGAGTTCGACCTGGACCTGAGCGAGGCCGAGACCGCACCGCCGCCTCCTCCACGCGCCCCGGTGGCCCCCAAGGCCCCGCCGGCTCCCTCCGGTGGCATCGAGTTCGACTTCGACCTGGCCGAGGACGTGAGCCCCGCTCCGCCCGTCGCGCCTCCATCGCCGCCGCGCGCCCCAGTGGCGCCTCCTCCCGCGCCTGTCTCGGCCGGAGGCGTCTTCGAGTTCGACTTCGCCCTGTCCGAGGACACGGGCAAGGCGGCATCGCCGCCGCCGCGCGCACCCGCTTCGGCCAGCCCTGGTGGTGGTGGCATCGAGTTCGACTTCGACCTGTCCGAAGACACGGGCAAGGCGGCACCTCCGCCGCCTCCTCCTCCGCGCGCACCCGCTCCGGCGAGTTCCGGGGCGGCGGCATCGACTTCGACCTCGACCTGTCCGAGGACGTGGAGGAAGCACCTCCCGTCGTGCCTCCACCGCCGCCGCGCGCGGCGATGGTTCCTCCGCCCGCGCCGGTGCAGCCGCCCGTGGCGGCCCGCCCATTGCCTCCGCCGCCCCCGGCTCCGCCGCCTCCCCTCAAGGGCTTCCCCAGGTGCGCCGTGAGGCGCCTCGGGGACCGGCGCCGGCGGCGACGCCCTCGGTGCTCGCGCCCGCAGTGGCGAAGGCCGCCGCGCAGGCGCCCGGCCTGGATGAACACGGCCTGCCGAAGACGGTGTTCCTGCCTCCGCCGGTGCCGCTCAGCGGTACGGGGCCCGTCATCGGCATCGACCTGGGCACCACGAACTCGTGCGTGGCGTTGCTCTCCAACGGCCGGCCGCTCGTGCTGCGCTCGCGCGAGGGCTACAACACGATTCCCTCCGTCATCTCGCTCAACGCGCAGAACAAGCTGCTGGTCAGCCACCGCGCGAAGAACCAGTTGGTGCTGCGTCCCCAGCACACCATCTACGGCGCGAAGCGGCTCGTTGGCCGTCCCTACGACAGCGCCGTGGTGAACCAGGTCCGCGAGCGCTTCCACTACGACATCGTCCCGGACTCCGCCGGCCGCGCCGCCGTGCGTCTGGCGGACACGGCCCTGTCGCTGGAAGAGGTGCAGGCCCTCATCCTCCGCGAGTGCAAGGAGATGGCGGAGGCCCACCTCAACCAGAAGGTGGAGCGCGCGGTGGTGACGGTGCCCGCGTACTACTCCGAGCCGCAGCGTGAGGCCGTGCGCAAGTCCGGCATCCTCGCGGGCCTCAAGGTGGAGCGCATCCTCAACGAGCCCACGTCCGCGGCGCTCGCCTACGGCCTCAACCGCGAGCTCAACAAGAAGGTCCTCGTCTACGACCTGGGCGGCGGTACCTTCGACGCCACGATTCTGAAAATCGAGAAGAACGTCTTCGAGGTGCTCGGCACCGGCGGCGACGTCTTCCTGGGGGGTATCGACTTCGACAACCTCATCGTCGACTACCTGCTGGCGCGCTTCCAGGAGAAGGAAGGCATCACCTTCACGGGGGACGGCATCGCCTTGTCGCGCGTGAGTGACGCGGCCGAGCGCGCGAAGATGGGGCTGTCCGAGCGCAGCACCTTCGAGGTCCACATCCCCATGCTGATGATGGACGACTCGGGCAGGCCGCGTGACTTGCGCGTGGTCCTCAGCCGGCAGGAGCTGGAGAAAATCTGCGAGCCGCTCCTCAGCCGCACCATCGACGTGGTGCGCGACGTGCTCCTGGACGCGAAGCTGAAGGCCGCCGAGGTGGACGACATCATCCTCGTGGGCGGCATGAGCCGCATGCCGCTGGTGCGCGACAAGCTCAAGTCGCTCTTCGGCAAGGGCGCGCAGGCCAGCGTCAACGCGGACGAGGCCGTGGCCCTGGGCGCGGCGCTCTACTCGGGCTCCGTGGACAAGGTGAGCAGCGTGGTGCTCATCGACGTGCTGCCGATGACGGTGGGCGTGGCCATGCCCGGTGGCGCCTTCAAGCGCGTCATCGAGCGCAACAGCCCGCTGCCCGCGCAGCGCTCCTTCGCCATCAACACGACGAAGGACAACGAGGCCTTCCTGGAGCTGTCCATCTTCCAGGGCGAGGACAGCCACATCTCCGCCAACGAGTACCTGGGCACCGTGCGCATCGAAGGCCTGCCCAAGGGACCGAAGGGCTCGGTCCGCGTGGCGGTGACGCTCAAGCTGGACTCCGAATGCGTGCTGCACGTGGAGGCGCGTGAGTACTCCACGCGCAAGGAAGTGAAGGCCACGCTGGCCACGCGCTACTCGCCGGAGGAGCTCCAGAAGCAGCTCCAGGTCAGCAAGGAGTCCGTGAAGGCCGCCGAGGAGCGCCGCGGCGCCGACCTCAAGGAGCGCGCGGGCGGCTTCTGGAGCTTCGTGAAGAAGGCGCTGGGCAGGAAGTAGCGTGTCGCCATGACGGCCACCGCACCCCGGTACATGACGCGCTTCAGGTGCCTCGCGGATGCCTGCGAGGACACCTGCTGCGCGGGGCTCGTCGTCCTCGTCAGCAAGCCGCGCTTGCAGCGCCTGAAGCAAGCGGTGGCGGGCACGCCGGACGCGGAGCGGGTGGAGACCTTCATCCGGCCGGAGCCCGACGCCAGCCCTGGCGACGAGGCCGTCATCGCGAAGCGCGAGGACGGGCACTGCGTGTTCCTGGATGCGCGGAAGACGTGCTCGCTGCACCGCGCCTATGGGGAGGCCGCGCTGCCGGATGCATGCGCCACCTTTCCGCGCGTCGCCACGCGCTGGGCGCACGGGCTGGAGGTGACTGGCTCGCTCGCGTGTCCAGAGGTGGCTCGCCTGTGTCTGCTGGCGGAGGACGCCGTGGACACCGGGCCCGTGTCCGAGGACCTCGCGCTTCGTCCGGAGATTGCGCGCGCTCTGAGCGGCGGCGATTCCGAGGACGCGTGGACGCAGCACGCGGCGGCCGTGCGTTCCACCGCGTTGTCGGTGCTCCAGCGCCGCGAGCTGCCGTTCGCCGCGAGGCTCTTCGCGCTGGGGCAGCTGGGCCTCAGATTGGATGGGTTCTACTGCCGGGGCACGGAGGTGTTCCACGGCGACGCGCGCGAGGGCGCGGAGGCCCTGCTGGCGGAAGTGCTGCGTACCTTCACCCTGCCCGAGACGCTGACGGCGCTGCACGGTGGCTTCGCGGCGCTGTCGCTGCCGGGAGGCCCGTGGGTGGGCATCTGCGCCGCGGTGCTGAAGTCTCGCCTGGGCGCGGTCCGGAGCGAGCGGTTCCACACACTGGTGGAGCTGGTGCTGGAGTCCTACGGCGGCGTGGACCTGCTGCCCGACGACGCATGGCGCCGCTACGCGGAGCGCCGTGAGCGGCTGTCACCCGGCCTGTCACAGCGGGTGGAGCAGTACCTGCGTCACCACGCCGTGAATCACTGGCTGCGCCACCCGTTCACGGCTGCGCCGCGCGTGCTGGACTACGTGTTCCGCATGGCGCTGCGCGAGGCCGTCCTCTGTTGGACCCTCTTCGGCCACCCCACGGTGGTGGCGCTCTGCGCGGAAGGCGCGGCGGACACGGCCGAGTCACGGGCCCGGCTCGACGCCGCCGCGGTGGAGTGCTTCCAGCTCATCGCCAAGCACGTCGAGCAGGCGCCCCAGCTCCACGCCCTGGCCCAGGGGCTGGCGGGGAGCGGGGGCGACGAGACGCTCGGCCGGATGCTCGTGCTGCTCAAGGGGCTCTGACGCTCAGGGCTGCGCGTGGGGCGTCGCGCCGAGCCGGCGCATGGCCTCCTGGAACACCGGGTACTCCTGCGCGCCCTGGAGGCCGAAGCGCTCCCCGAGCACGAAGGTGGGCACCGCGTTGACGCCGATGGCCCGCGCCTCCTGGATGGAGTCCTCCACGGCCTTCGTGTAGCGGCCCTCCTCGACGACACGTTGCACTGCGTCCGGGTCCAGGCCCGCCTCCTGGGCGGCGCCGCGGAGCGTGTCCCACTGCCAGAGGTCCTGGCCCTCGCTCCAGTAGCGGCGCAGGAGGGCGGCGTGGAACGGCTCCAGCCGGCCCTGCTCCCGGGCGTACTCGGTGGCCTCGTGGGCCCGGCGGGTGGACGGAGTGAGTTCCCGCATCACCAGGGTGAGCCCGGCTGCCTGGGCGCGGAGCTTCAGCGGGTTGTTCGGGTCCTTCATCTTCTCGCGCACATGGTCCGGCAGGGGGAGTCCCTCGGGGGGCGTCTCCGGACGCAGGTAGAAGGGACGCCAGTCGACCTGGACGTCGTACTCCTTCTTCAGCTTCTGGACCTCGGCGTAGCCCACGTAACACCAGGGGCAGACGTAATCGGACCAGACGCGGACGGTGATGGGCTCGCTCATGGGCTCGTGTCTAACCGCGTCGAAGCGCCGCGTCATGGCGGAGTGCGCCGGGGATGCGCGTGGGTGCTACCCCGGGTACGCGGAGGTGGACAGCGCGGGCCGTAGCAGGCAGCGTCCACCCCCCGACAACCGTGCCCGTGACGCACCCCTCGGGTGGGGTGGCGGCGGGGCGACTGAACCAGGAGACTCCCTTGCCGCTGTCGCTTCTCGCGGCCCTGGCCCTGAGCGCCACTCCGGCGCCGGCCCGGCCCCAGCCGTTCACCCACCACGACATGATTTCGCTGCGCCGGCTGAGCAGTCCGCGCGTCTCGCCGGACGGCAAGCAGGTCGCCTACGTCCTGCGCACCACGGACATGGAGGCCAACCGGGGACGCACGGACCTGTGGCTCGTCGGCGTCGACGGAAACGCCGCGCCGCGCCAGCTCACCTCGCATCCGGACGCGGACTCCGAGCCCACCTGGGCGCCGGACGGCAAGAGCCTCTTCTTCCTGTCCTCGCGCGGCGGCTCCTCGCAGGTGTGGCGGCTGGCCGTGGACGGCGGCGAGGCCGTGCAGGTGACGAAGCTGCCCCTGGACGTGGGCGCCTTCCGCGTGTCGCCGGACGGCACGCGGCTGGCCGTGGCGCTGGAGGTCTTCCCGGATTGCCCCACGCTGGAGTGCACCCCGCAGCGCGAGGAGGAACGCTCCAAGCGCAAGGCCACCGGCCGCACCTACGACAAGCTCTTCGCGCGTCACTGGGACACGTGGAAGGACGGGCGTCGCTCGCACGTCTTTGTCGTCCCCGTGGCCGGCGGCGCGCCCGTGGACGTGATGAAGGGCATGGACGCGGACAGCCCCTCCAAGCCCTTTGGTGGCGCGGAGGAGTTCACCTTCACGCCGGACAACAAGAGCATCGTCTTCGCCGCGCGGGACGTGGGCCGCTCCGAGGCCTGGTCCACGGATTTGGACCTCTTCGTCGCGCCGATTGATGGCAAGGCGAAGCCGCGCAAGCTGACGGAGAAGAACCGCGCCACCGACACCAGCCCGGTGTTCAGCCCGGACGGCAAGACGCTGGCCTACCTGGCCATGTCGCGCCCCGGCTTCGAGGCGGACCGTTACCGCGTCATCCTTCGCACCTGGCCCGGCGGTCAGGAGCGCGTGCTCACGCAGGACTGGGACCGCTCCGTGGGCAGCCTCGCGTGGAGCGCGGACGGCAAGACGCTCTTCGCGAGCGCCGGGCACGTGGGCCAGCAGCCCATCTTCGCGCTGGACGTGGCCACGGGGAAGCCCACCCAGCTCACGAAGGAAGGCGCCGCGGACGCGCCGCAGCCGGCCGCCGGGGGCCGCATCGTCTACGTGTACGACGACCTGGATTCGCCCGCGGACCTGCACGTGATGAACGTGGATGGCTCGGAGTCGCGCCAGCTCACCCAGGTGAACCAGGACGCGCTGGCCCGCATCCGCTTCGGTGGCTTCGAGCAGTTCTCGTTCCCGGGCTGGAACAACGAGACGGTCCACGCCTACGTCGTGAAGCCGGTGAACTTCGACCCGAAGAAGAAGTACCCGCTGGCGTTCCTCATCCACGGTGGGCCGCAGGGCTCGTTCGGCAATCACTTCCATTACCGGTGGAACCCGCAGGTGTACGCGGGGCGTGGCTACGTGGCCGTGATGGTCGACTTCCACGGCTCCACCGGCTACGGGCAGGCCTTCACGGATTCCATTTCCGACGACTGGGGCGGCAAGCCGTTCGAGGACCTGCAGAAGGGCCTGGCCGCGGCGCTCAAGCGCTACAGCTTCATCAACCCGGACAAGATGTGCGCGCTGGGGGCGAGCTACGGCGGGTACATGATCAACTGGATTGCCGGTAACTGGCCGGACGGCTTCAAGTGCCTGGTGAACCACGACGGCATCCTCGACGAGCGCATGGGCTACTTCGACACCGAGGAGCTGTGGTTCCCGGAGTGGGAGCACAAGGGCACGCCGTGGGAGAACCCGGAGGGTTACAGCAAGCACAACCCGATTGAGCACGTCGCGAAGTGGAAGACGCCGATGATGGTCATCCACGGCGGGCAGGACTTCCGCGTAGTGGAGACGCAGGGCCTGGGCACCTTCACGGCGCTTCAGCGGAAGGGGATTCCCTCCAAGCTGCTCTACTTCCCGGAAGAGAACCACTGGGTGCTGCGCCCGGCCAACAGCGTGCAGTGGCACGATGAAGTCCTGGGCTGGCTGGACCAGTGGACGCGCAAGTAGCCGCTGCGTGATGTCGTAGGACTCGGGGCTCGCATCGTGAGATGCGGGCCCCGCTGTCGTTCAGGGCTCAGGGAACGCCGAAGCAGGCGCCGATGCAGGCGGTGCGAATCTGCGAGCACGTCTTGCTGCCGACACAGTCCCCGCACGCGGCGAGCTGGTCCCTGCGGCGGTCCTGGTCCTGCCGCTCCATCCAGGCTTTGAGGTCGTCCTCGCACGACTGGACGTTGAGCGTGTCCGTGAAGCACTCCTTCCGTTTCTCGCAGATGGTGTCCGTGTCGCTGAAGCAGCCGGTCAGCAGCGCGCTCACGGTGACGACGAAGGTCAGGGTCAGCGTCCGAGGCATCATGCGGACCATCATGCCCCGTGCGCGTGCCCGGCTTCATCATCGGGATTCAGGTGTGTACGGCGTATGAATGCGCGCCGCGCTTCGGGTCAGGGCTTCGGCGGGGACGGGGGCGGGTGCGCCGGGCCGGAGCCGCCCACGCCCGTTTCGCCTCCCAGCTTGCCCAGCATGTTCCAGGCCTGGTGCCGGTGGGCGGGCACCTGCTTGCTGAGGTCCTCGAGAATGGCGGCGAGCTCGGGCGTGGCCTTGGGCATGGCCTTCTGGGCGGTGAGGACCATGCCCAGGACGGCGTCATGTCCTGTCACCTGTGAGGCCAGATAGGCGGAGTCGAAGGGCGCGCCGCGGATGACCTGGAGCTGCTCCATCGTGGCCTTGTCCTTGGCCATGGAGGCTTCTTCCGCGTCGTTCATCGGCTTGGGTGATTCGGCCAGCTTCAGGCCCTTGCTGCGCGCGTAGGACGTGAGCTTCTGGTCCAGCGCGGTGTGCGCCTTCATCATGATGGTGCCGAAGGCCTTCACGTCCGGATTCTGGGAGCGTTGCTGGGCGAGCTGGCCCGACTTGATTTCGTGCTGGTTCGCCAGGTGCAGCCGGTCGAGCAGCGCCTTCTCGTCCGTGGGGGCGGTGTAGCCGCGGTACGTGGCCATGCCCTTTTGAACGGAGACCGTGTCCTGTTGGGAGGGCGGGCTGTCGGGCATGCCGGACTGAGCGAATGACGCGCCCTGGGTGAACAGCGAGGCGGCGAGGACGAGCCCCGGGAGGGGATGCTTCATGGGGTGCTGCTCCTTGTGCGTGAGGAAAGGCGGGCGCGCACGTTGGAGCGGCGTCGGAGCGGGATGCACGGCGCGAGAAGACGCGTCCGTGCGCCACTTCACGGGAGGGGAGGGCAGGGTACGGCGGATGACGGTAGCGCTGCCCACGTGGCCGACCTGCTGCGTTCAGTGCTTCACCGGACGTGGTGCGTCGGGAGCGGGCGGCACAGGGTGCTGCGGGGTGGACGACGTTGGCGGGGGATGCGCAGGACCGGCGATGTCTTCGCGATGTTGCCAGGGCCAGCGTCCCTCCAGTTCCACGGTGAGGGTGAAGCTGAGGAAGGTCCGGATGAGGACGATGAGCCCGAGCACCAGCACGCCATCCAGCGTGGGGCGCTGGCTCACGGTGCGGATGATGTCGGCGGCGACGAGGAACTCCAGGCCCAGGAGGATGGCGCGGCCCAGGTTCAGCCTGAAGCGGCGGTAGGCCTCACCGGCGGGAAGTGGCTTGCCCGTGACGAGCAAGACGAGGGCGAGCACCGCCCCCAGCACCATGCTGCCCACGCCGGCCCACTCCATGAGTTGGGCGGCAAGCGAGACGAGGGATCCGACCTCCATCGAGCCTCCCGTGCGGGAAGCTAGGCATGGTGGAGAGTTCAGTCATGGAGCGGCCTGCGTAAGAGGCGCATGCCCGCTCCCGTGGAACTCCAGGGATGGAGGCGAAGAGTAGGTTCGCCGAAGCCGCGAAGCCGTCGTCATGCCATTGGCTGTCGAGGCGTAACAAAGCCCGTTTCAGTTCCCCGCGTCCGGCTTCTCGGGCTGCGCTTCCTTCGGTGCCTCCGCGTCCGGCGTGCCCGACACGTTCATCTCCGACAGCCCGCTCTCGTCACGCAGGAACTGCTGCGCCACGCGATCCACCTCTTCGACCTTGAGCCCCGTGAGCAGCGCGCTCGCCTGCCGCGCGCGGTCCGCCAGCGCCGTCTCACCCATGGAGCCGTGGATGCGCGTCAGGGCCAGGTGGATTTCCGGGTCGAACGGGTCCGACGCCAGCGCCTCCAGGTAGGCCGTCTTCGCCTTCGGGTAGTCCTTCCGGTACAGCAGGATGCGGCCCAGGTGGACGTTCGTCGACGGTGAGCCCGGGTGCACGCGCAGGCTGCCGCGTAGCACGCCCTCCGCCTCGTCCAGCCGCCGCAGCTCCAGCAGCGCCAGCGCGTACTTGTTGGACACGGATTCGTACTTGTCGCCCACCAGCTTGTGCGCCTTGGCGTACTCCTCCGCCGCGGCCTTCACGCGGTTGCGCTCGCGCAAGAGCTCGCCCAGGTGCGCGAACTTGCGCGCCAGCACCTCCGTCACCTCCTGGAAGTCGCCGAAGGAGATTTCACGCCCCTTCTTCTCGCTCTCGTCCTTCACCTTGCCCTTGGCGTTCTCCTTCAGCACCACGCGGTCCTCGCGCGGCAGGAGTTCGGTGGGGAAGGGCTGCTTCTTGATGTGCGCCAGCCAGGACTTCTCGAAGAGGGCGAAGGGCATTCCCATGGCCGTCTCCACCGCCTTGCGGTCCTTCTGCCCGGCCTTCAGCTCCTGGATGATGGCGCGCAGACCCGCCGTGCCCTTGACGCTGTGCACGTAGTCGATGGCGTAGAACACCTCCGCGAACGCGGTGGCCGCGTCCTCCGCCGTGGGCAGCAGCGCGATGGACGGGTGCATCTTCTCGAACGGGATGAGCGTGTCCGCCTTCACCCGCTTGCCCAGCAGCGCCTGCGTGGACGGCGTCATCGCCAGCCCCGCCTTGCCGCGCCAGCGCGACTCCAGGAACTTGGCCAGGCCCTCATGCAACCAGATGGGCACCGTGTTGCGGCTCATCTGGCTGATGACCAGGTGGATGTACTCGTGCGCCAGCGTGTCCTGCCAGTCGTAGCCGCGCGCCACCGCCTTCGGACTGGTCACCATCAGCTTGTTGAACTTGCAGATGGCGATGGTGCCCGTGGTGCCAATCTGTTTCTCCGTCAGCGTGCTCACCCGCGCCAGCTCGCGCGCGTTGCTCACCACCTCCACGCGAATCTTGCCGCCCGGCGGCGTCCAGCCGAGGTCCTCCTTCATCGCCCGGTGGATGCCCTCCAGCGTCTCCAGCGCATAGGGCACCAGCACCGCTTCCTTCCCCTTGGGGTACTGGAAGATGAAGTGCTCGCTCTCCGCGCGCTCGTGGTCCTTGACGATGGCGCGCGTGTCCTTGGCCAGCCGCAGGTAGCTGCCCGGCTTGTCCTCGATGTTGGCGCCCTCCAGAAGCGCCACCGCGTCGTCGTAGCGGCCTTCCTCGAAGGCCACCCGGCCCTGGAAGTACTTCAGCGGCTCCACGTCGGCGGGGAGGAGCTTCTCCACCTCGGACAGCTCGCGCCGGGCGCCGGGCACGTCCCAGTCGTCCAGCTCCGTCTCCACGCGGCCCAGCCGCTCCTTCACCTCGTCCTTGAGCGAGCTGGACTGGGCCCACGCCGCCTGAGGCACGCAGAGGAGCCCCACGGCCATCACCGCGACGAGGGCCCCGAATCCGGAGGAATGCTTCAGCGCGTGGCGGCTCACTTCACCAGCTCCTCGTAGTAGCGCTTCACCTGCTCCCGGTACTTCTCCGGAGCTCCCTGCTTCATCGCGTCCAGCAGGTCCTTGCGGAACTCCTTCGGCGCCTGGAAGGCATCCTCGTCCGGCAGCTCCACCTTCTGCTTCGGGTCTCTCCCGTTGCCCTGCTGGCGGCGGCCCATGCCCATGGGCAGCGGGAGCCCGCCCTTGCCGCCGCGCTGGCCTTCCTGCATCTGCTGCTGGAACTGGCGCAGGCCCTCCAGCGCCGCCTGCTGTTCGCTGTAGCCGCGGCCCGGGTCCTTGCCCTGCATCCGCCGGGCGGCCTCACCCATGCGCTGGCCGGCGCCCTCCATCTGCTGCGTGGCCTCCTCGCCGAAGATGGGCGCCATCTGCTGCATCTCGTCCATCTGCTGACGCAGGCCCTGCGCGCGCTCCTCCAGCTGCGACTGCTGTTCGCCCAGTTGCTGGAGCTGCTGTTTCTCCTGCTGCGACAGCTGCGAGCCCGGAGGCGGGAAGAGCGACTGGAGCTGCCGGTTCACCTCCGACACGTTGCGCGCGTCGCGGTTGAGGCGCTGCGCCAGCTCCGTGGACTGCTTCACCACCTCTTCCGGGTTGCCGAACATCTCGTCCAGGTGGCGCTGCTGCTCGCCCATCATCGCCAGCTGCCGGGCCGCGTCCTCCGCCCGCGCCGCCGCCTCCGCCGCCAGGTCGTAGTCGTTCACCTTCAGCGCGTTCTCCACGTTCTGGAGCTCCGCCTGGGCCTCCTCCAGCGGACGCGCGGCGCGGCTGTTGAGCTGGCTGGGCTCCAGCGCCTTGTAGTCCTCCTGCGCCTGCTGCACCTTGCGCATCAGGCTGTCCTTGATGGCCTCGCCCTTCTCGGACAACCGCTCGCGGTTCTGCGAGCGAGCCTGGTCGCGAAGCTGCTTTGTCTGGTCCGCGACGCGCTGCTGCTCCTGCACGGTGCTCTGCAGCTCCTCCATGAACTTGCCGAACTTCTCCGCCAGCTCGGGGTGCTGCTCGCCGCCGAACTCGTCGCTCGCCTGGTCCAGGTTCTCGAGCATCTCATCCATCTGCATGCCCAATTCCTGGAGCTTCGCCAGGGCCTCGTCCGCCTTGCCCTCGCGCATCAGCTTCTCCACGTCGTCGAGCGCGCTGCGCAGGTCCTGGTCCTTCATCATCTCGGACAGGGCTTCGGCGTTGAGGTGCTCGTCGCGGATGCCCTTGCGCATCTCCGCCATGCGCTGCATCAGCTCCTGGATGCGGGACTTGAGCTGCTGAATCTGCTCCATCACCGCCTGGCGCGCGGCCTCGTCCGGGTTGGACTTGTACTGCTCGATGAGGTTCGCCAGCTCGCGCCGCTCGTTGGACAGCTGCTTGGCCATCTCCTGGAGCGCCTCCAGCTTCTGCCGGTCCAGCAGCGACTCCAGGTAGAGGATGTCCTTCTCCAGCTCCGTAATCTCCTCGTTGACCACGGCGGTGAGGCGGTTGCCCGTGCCCCAGTCCTCGCCGCGGGCGCGCTGGGTGCGCAGGTAGAGCCGGCGCAGCTCCGCGGTGCCGCGGATGTGGCTGCCCAGGGACTCGGAGATGTTGCTCAGCGCGGAGACCAGCTCGGTGGGCACGTCGCGCTCGCGCGCCAGCTCCTGCGCCAGCGTCTTCATGTCGGCGACGAGGCTCTCCCCGCTGGTGTCCACCGTGGCCCCGGCGGTGATGGCCTGCGGGTCCTTCTGCTTCGCGCGCTCCGGGCCTTCCAGCCGGTCCGCGAGGTGGTCCACCATCCGGCCCCACAGCTGCTCCGCCTTCTCCAGCGCTGCGCGGCGGTGCTCGGCCGCGGAGTACACGCGCAGCACCTGCGTGCGGCTGACGCCCTTCTTGGGGCCCTCCACCGCGTCGTTGTCCTGCGCCTCCACGTAGTAGGTAATCCGGTCACCCGGGTCGAGCTTGAGGTTGTCCAGGCTCCACGAATAGGTGCCCCGGTGGCGCCGGCCGTCCTCGCGCGGCAGCGGCACGCGCGTCTCCTGCTGGGCGCCGGGCGCGCGGAACACGAGCGCCATGCCGGACAGCCCGTAGTCATCCGACGCCTCGTACTTGAGCGCCACCTGGTCGCCCGGGTCGATCTCCAGCTCCACCGTGGGCGTGAGCAGCGACACCTCGGGCGCCTTGTCCGCCTCCACGGTGAGGGCGATGTCCGGCCCCACCGCGAGCGCCTTGTCCCGCGCGCCGTAGAAGGCGAAGCGGTAGTGGCCGGACTGCTTCGCGACGAAGCTGCCCTCCAGGTCCCGGTTGCCCGTCACCTTCAGCGGCAGCGCCTGGCCGTTGACCACCAGCTCCGCGCGCTCCACCGGACGGTCCGAGCGCGTCTTCAGCAGGATTTCCGTCCCCGCCGGCGCGCTGATTTCACCGTTCGTTCCGGGCACCGTGCGCGGGGCCAGCCCCGTGTACGCGGGGTAGCGGTACGTCAATTCGATGTCGCCGGTGATGGGCTCCACCTGCGCCTGGGCCTTGGGGCTCGCCGCCACTTCGCGGATGCGCGCCACGCCGGCGGACCAGCGGTCACCGAGCACGACCATCAGCACCAGCAGGGCCAGCAGCGCGCCGCCCGCGCCCAGGGCCACGTGACGCACCGGGCGGCTGTCCACCACGGTGCGGACATCCACCGTGCGCGCCCGCGCGTCCATCTCCCGCAGGAAGGCGCTCGCGAGCGCCGGAGAGCCGCTGCCCGGCGCGTCCGGCTCGCGCATCAGCTCCACCGCAGCCAGCACGTCCAGCGACAGCTCCGGACGCTTTTCGCCCACCAGGCGCGCGGTGAGGACGTCGTCTCCCACGCGGCGGCGCACCAGCCACAGGCCGAAGACGCACGTCACGGCCACGCCCACCGGCAGCGCCGTCCACAGCAGGGACGCGCCCGCGCGCGGCGCCACCAGCGCCAGGAAGCCGCCGGCCACCAGCAGCAGCGCCACGGTGGCCACGCCCAGCATGCCGCCCTGGAGCCACAGGTACCGGCGCTGGCGGCCCTGGACGGTGGCGAGCAACGCCTCCACGCCCGGGGCTTCCAGGGGAGGGCGGGCTTGTGACGCGGGAGGTGACGGAGGGGGAGGGGGCGGAGGCGGGAGCTCGGGGCCTGGAGTCTGCGGTGTGTCGAGGTTCACGCTGTCCTGTCCGCTCAGTGACGAGGCAACCCCTGGTGGGGCTGCCTATTTCCCGATTTTCTAGCAGCCGGCCTCTTCTTGCGAAGCATAACGACCCAGGAGCCCACTCGAAGGGCTCCAGGTGTCTGGCGCTGGAAGGAGACACCAGGGCGAGGGTCCGGGAGGTGACGCGGTCCACCGGGCTCGCCCTTTCTACGAAGCCCACCACACGCTTCCCCGGCAGCGGCAAGGGAGCGGGCGGGCCGCCGGCTCATCGGACGACTTGCTTACGGGCGCCCGCCTCGTCGTACTCGACTTCAGGCATGGGGACGCCGCCCAGCTCCCGGGCCAGCGCGGTGAGCACTTCCTGCGTCGCGACGATGTTGGACCGCGAAAGGCGTGCCAGCACGCGCTGCACCGACGACTCCACCGTGCCCTCGGAGGGGATGTCGAGCGCGCGCCCCTCGTCCGTCAGGGAGAACAGCGCCTTGCGCCCGTCGAGCGGATCAGACTTGCGCTCCAGCAGGCCCCGCTTCTCCAGGCGCTTGAGCACGCCGGTCAGGGTGCTGGGATGGACGTGGAGGATCTGCGCGAGCATGCCCGCGGTGATGTCGGGGAAGCGCCCCACCAGGCGGATGACCAGGCGCTGCGGACCCGTGAGTCCCAGCGAGGACTCCATGCGCTTCGACGTGGACTGGAGCCCGTGGTCCACGGCCCAGAGCAGTCGCATGAATTCGAGCACTTCACCCAGGGGCGGTCCTTTGTAGGTCCGCTCGCCTTCGTGGGGTACCAGCGGCTCATCTGCCGGTCCCTTCGGGGATTCTTCTGCTGTCACCTGCTGCCTCCGTGTCTCAAGCCAATGGTTTGAGTCGCAGCAGGTCTATCGCGTCGCCGTCCGACCTGCTGCTGAAAAACCGTTGGCTGTTGACCGCTCGCAAGCCAGACGTCAAGCCGGAGGCTTTTCGAAGGCTCAGGCAGGCCCCGGGCGGCGGCATGGGCCCCAGCGGGCCCGGTGGGGAGGGCCGCCGTGGGCCATCCCCATGAAGGCCGGATGCCGGGCGGGCGGGCGCTCAGCGTTCCTCGAGCGTGAGCCGGAGGATGGCCCCCGTGTCATCCCGCTCCAGGACGGGGTGTTACGGCGCGGGGGCCACGGTGGGCTTGGGCGCCGGCTTCTGAGCAGGGGCGGGCGCCGGAGCCGGAGCGGCGGCGGGCTCCGCGGGCTTGGCGGGCATCTGCAGGGCCTTGCCATGCTCCTGGACGATGCGCCGGTACCAGGCCTCCTGGAACTTGGGATGGTTCACCGTGCCCATCTCATCGCGCACGTTGCCGTCGATGTACTTCACGAGCAGCGTCTCACCGAGCTTGCGCCAGCGGGTGTGGACCTTCTCACCCTGCTGGAGCGAGTAGTCGGTGAGGTACTGGCGCGCCTCCTCGGGGCTGCGCTTGAACTGCTCCTGGGCGCGCTTCTCGATGTCGGCCTGGTCCGCGAGGAACTGGCCTTCCAGTGCGCCCTGCTCCTTCTGCACGTCATTCACCATGTCGCTCCAGCGCCCGTAGGCCTGGTTCGACACCCAGTTGAACACCCAGAAGGAGGAGTCCCAGGAGAACTCTCCGCGGCTGGCCACGCCCTGCGCGAAGTTGCGCGGCACCTGCCGGATGCCGGCGTACATGGGCGTGTAGACGGTGGTGAAGGTGTCGTCCACGCCGAACCAGAGCACGCCGCCAATGGGCGCCGGCAGCCAGTCCCGCATCTGCGCGACGAAGGAGAAGCCCGTCTGCTGCGTGGAGATGGCGCGCTCGTGGAGGTACTGCTTGCCGTCCACCTCCCACGTCATCGGCCGCCAGCGGTACGGCGCCGCGTAGGGGCCCGCGCCCACGTCCTTCGTCATGTCCAGCGGCGTGCCCGTGAAGTGGTCCCGCATCAGCGCCATGGCGTCCTGCACGGACAGCTTCTTGTCCGGCTTCACCCACAGCGGCAGCCGCTTCTGGGGCGCCGCGCCGTTCGCGTACTCCGCGCCCAGCTTCATCGACGGCGCCGCGCGCCGGAAGATGCTCCACACGCGCGCCTCGGAGAACCGCTGCCCGCCGAAGTCGATGGGGTTGTACGTCTCCGCGAAGTTGAAGTCCTTGTCCGCGCCCTTGAACCAGCCCTTCGCCCGGGCGAAGGAGATGACGTCCGGCGAGTAGAGCGTCGTCTGCTTCTCGTTCTGCGGGAACGTGCCGATGCGCGACTGGTTGGCGTGCGCGGAGAGGTACCCGTCGGGCAGCTTGCGGGCCACCCACACCGCGCCCTTCTCGCCCTTGCCCTTGCCAATCATCTCCAGCAGCCAGGCCTCCTTCGGGTCGGCGATGGAGAACGACTCACCGGTGGAGGCATAGCCGTGCTCGGCGACCAGGGTGGTCATCACCTGGATGGCCTCGCGCGCCGTCTTCGCGCGCTCCAGCGCGATGTACATGAGCGAGCCGTAGTCGATGATGCCCGCGGGGCCCGCCAGCTCCTCGCGCCCGCCGAACGTGGACTCGCCGATGGAGAGCTGGTGCTCGTTCATGTTGCCCACCACCGAATACGTCGCGGCGGGCTGGGGGATGCGGCCCAGGAACTTGCCGGTGTCCCACTCGATGATGTCGCGCATGGCGCCCGGCGCGTGGCGGCGCGCGGGCGTGAAGTACAGCTCGCCGTACAGCTCGTGCGCGTCCGCGGCGTAGGTGATGAAGGTGGCTCCATCCGCCGTGGCTCCCTTGGAGACCAGCATGCTGGTGCAGGCGAGCACGGGCGGAGCAACCAGCGCGGCGGTGACGGGCAGCGCGGTGAGCAGGTTCGTCAGGCGTCGGTTCATGGCGGCGGATGGTACCAATCCACTCCAGGATGGCTACCGCTCCCAAGGGGCGCTCCCCTGTTTGCCCCTCATGGGGCCCGTCCACGACAGGGCCGCCGCACCAGGCCACGAGAGAAATCCCGGGCGGCGGCCCCCCATTGTCGGAGCTTTCAGTCTCAGTCGTTCGTCGCGCTCACCTCCTTTCTCTCAGGAGGGGCGGGCACCTGTTCGACTCGCAGCGTCGTGGGCCCGCTCAGCGCCAGGTGCGCCTTGAGCTTGAGGAACTTCTTCTTGCCGAAGCCCTTCACGCGCACCAGCTCCTCCACGCGTTTGAAAGGCCGCTTCTGGCGGTGCGCGATGATGCGCTGCGCCGCCTTCTCACCGACGCCCGGCAGCAAATCCAGCTCCGCCGCGCTGGCCTCGTTGAGGTTGACCGTCCCCGTGTGCTGCGTGCGCAGCTTCGCCGCCTCCGCCACCCCGGGCCCGCACAAGAGCAGGCCCACCACCACCGCGCACAGCGCCCTCACGAGTGGCCACCCACCGGCGCCGCGTCCAGCCCCAGCTCGCCCGCGTAACGGCCGCCGCTCATTCCCGCCGTGTCGCGCTTCTCCGCCGCCTCGCGGACGTGCAGCTTCCCGTCCAGCGGCAGCACGTCCAGCAACACGTTGAGCGAGCCGTCCTTGTTCACGAAGGCGCTCCCCGCCCGCACCCAGATGCTCCCGCCCTTGCCCTCGCGAATGGAGAAGACCGCCAGTCGCTTACCCGCCGTCAGCATCATCCACCTCCACACTCCGCATCGCGCCACCACGGCGCGGCTGCCTCGTCGGCTTGACCGCCTGAGGTCGGGGAGCGCTTGAGCAGCCGGCGTGCCAGCGGTGTTCTCCTCGGGGTGCTCTCCGCACACCGTGCGCGGATGTGAGAACCGTCCAGCGGCGAGGACGGACAGCGACGCGCCAGTGGCTTCTCAGCGGACGAGAGCGCGGCGCCGGGCACGGGAGGGCGCGAGCGCGCACTCAGGCATGGTTCGCGTCCAGGTGCATGTCCGCCGGAGCCGGCCGCGGCGCGGCGGGTCCGCTGCGTGGAAGCAAGACCGTGAAGATGGCGCCGCGTCCCGCCTCGCTCTGGACCCGGACCGCCCCTCCCAGCCTTTCGACGAGCTGACTGACGATGTGGAGGCCCAGGCCCAGCCCTCCGTAGTGACGCGATGACACCGCCCGCTCGAAGGCCCGGAAGATCAACGCCTGTTGTTCCGCCGGGATGCCGATTCCCTGGTCCCTCACTTCCAGGAGCGCGGTCCTGGCGTCTCCGCCGACCTGGATTTCGATGGGCTTGCTCTCGCCGTACTTGATGGCATTCGAGAGCAGGTTGGTGACAATCTGGTCGAGCCGCGACCGGTCCCAGAGCCCTGGCATCGGCGTGTCGGCATGAACCTGGAGCGTGGCGCCGGAGAGGGCCAGCTCGGGTGCGAAGCGTGCCGCGATGTCTCGGACCAGCGCGGCGAGGTCCACTTCCTCGAGCTCGAGCTCGAGCCGCCCGGCATGGATGCGCGAGACATCGAGCAGCGTGTTGACGAGCTTCGCCATCCGCATCGCCTGGCGTTCGATGCCTTCGACCGATTGGGTCACGGTCTCCGCCGACGCGGTGCAGAGCGCTCCCGACCGGGCGCGGCGCAGCAGGCCCTGCACGGACAACTGGAGGGAGGTGACCGGGGTCTTCAGCTCGTGAGAGGCAACGGAGAGGAACTCATCACGAAGGCCAATGGCCTGCTGGGCTTCCCGATAGAGCCGGGCGTTGTCCACGACCATGGCCGCGCGGCGGGCCAGCTCCTGCGCGACGGTGAGCTCGGCCAGGCCATAGCGGCTCCCGTCGTCCATCCGGGCGAGGGTGAGCGCGCCGAGCGTCCGTCCACGCGCGAGCAGCGGCACTGACAGCCAGGACTGGAACTCGAGGGCGCCGGACTCGAGGGCCGCGGAGCCGCAACCCTCCAGACAGAACTCCGGCTCGCCGCGGCGGAGCACCCGCCCAGGGCCATGCGTGGCATTGAGGTCCGGTGGCGCGTGGGCGTCCTTCGCGGGCCACCGGCCCGCAGTGTCTGGGATTGGGCCACCGCGATTCGCTGGGGGAATGGTCGTTGTCCAGCAGGTCGACCGCGCACCAGTCCGCGAACCGCTGGACGGTCAGCGCCGCCACGTTTCGCAGCGCGTCCTCGGGGGCGAGCGAGCCCGCGAGCAGTCCCGAGGCCTCCGCCAGGAACGCGGACCTTCCTTCCTGCTCCTCGGCGCGGGTCCGCGCTTGCTGCTCACGCAGGAAGGTCTGGTCTCGCTCCCGCTCGGCCCGGCGTTGCTCGGTGATGTCGATGCCCGTGCCGATGATGTACTCGACCGCTCCCGTCGGGCTGCGGAGGATGTTGCTGGACCATGCGATGAGTCGGCGCTCTCCCGCTCGCGTGAGCCAGCAGCTCTCGTACTCCTCGTGCCCCTTGCCCGCGGAAAGCTGGGCGAAGTCCCGCTCGACCCGCGCCGCGTCTTCCGGGGCCTGGAGCTGCTTCCAGAACCGCGCGCCGCGAAGCTCCTCGAAGGAGTAGCCGGTCATCTCCTGGCATGCACGGTTGAAGCGGACGATTCGGCCCTCCACATCCAGGACGATGAACAGCGCGCGGGCTGTATCCAGGACCGCCGAGCTGAAGTCCCGCTCGTGCTGGAGGTCCCGCTCCGTGCGCCGTCGAGCGGTGACGTCCCGGAAGTAGACGGCCCGCCCATAGTAGACGCCGTCAGCACTCACCACCGGGGCGTCGTACTGCTCGAATATCCGCCCATCCCTGAGCCGAAACTCGTCGTGCCCCGACGCGTCGCGGTGCTCGATGAAGAAGGATGCGCGCGCCGTGAACCGGGCAGGCTCCTCCACGAGCTCCGCCGCCGCACGGACCCACGCCTCGTAGGATGCGGACAGGAGCGCCTCCTCCAGCCCCCACATCTGCACGAGGCGGCGGTTGTGCGTGAGCGTCCTTCCTTCCTGGGTGGAGATGAGAATGCCCTCGTCGGAGGCTTCGCTCAGGGACTCCAGCAGCGTCTTCTGCTGGTGGAGCGCGCGCTCGCTCTCCAGGATGCGGGTGAAGAGCTGCCGGTGCATGAGCGCGGTACGGAGCACGCCGCCGAGGCGCTCCATCATGCCGCGGTAATGTCGCGGCAGCTGCGGCTCGCGGTCGAAGTACAGCAGCAGCACGCTGGCGCTGTTCGCCGCGTCCGCCCCGATGATTGGAATGGACCAGCGCACGAGCCCCGGCAATTCCAGCTCCGGAAAGGGCAGGTTCACCTCGGCGGGCCCTTGCTTCCCCTCGGGCTCGGAGCGGGCGGGAATCGGAAGCTGGCGGGACGCAGCGGAGAGTCCACTCGCGCCCTGAAGGATGACCTGCCCCCGCGCGTTCACCTGGACCCAGAGCGCGACCATGCACCCCAGCCGCTCCGCGACACGGTCCATGAAGGCGTCCGCGGGCTTGCTCGGGTCGAAGAGGTCGAGCGCCGCGACGGTGAGCTCCTGGAGCACGCTCAGCAGCGCGAGTCGCTCCTCGGTGAGCTTCCGGTCCTCGTCCTCGCGGGGGTCCGCCATGTCCGACCTCGTCCCATCACCCTGGAAGGGCGAGCACCACCACCGTCTTGTTGTGGAACTGCGGAACGCCACCTCCCATGGCCCCCACCTCGCCAAGGGTCAGACAGCCCACGAGCGGCGTGGCCTCCCCGAGCGCTCCCTGGACGCGTGAGAGCTCGTCCTGGATTTCCTCGCCCAGGATGGGGTAGCGAGAGAAACAATCGAACACGACCGCGCCGCCCAGCGCGCCAGGGGTTCCTTTCCGAGCCAGGGTGGCCGCACCCTCGGCCGCGTCCATCAGGTCCGCGCGCGCTCCCTCCATCACCCGGACCAACGAGCCATCAGGTATCTCGGCGACGCAGCGGACCGAGCCGTCGGGTCCGATGGAGATTAGCTCGCGAATCACGAACTCGCCATTGGCCTGGGGAATCCCCAGCGGGTGGGTCATCGCGAAGCGGGCGAAGCCCTGCACGTCCAGCGCGTCTCCGCGGCTCGCGGCCGTGCGCCGGTAGACCTCGAACGCGCTCTCGTAATCGAGCTCGATGGCGGTCGCGCCGTGGGCCTTCGTGACCTGGGTCGGTGGGCCGTATGGATACCAGCCGTGCTGAATCCCGACGCCTATCGGCGCCTGGGCATCAAAGGCAATCACCACCGCCCGGTCCCGGTATGCGTGCCCACCCATGAACTGGGGCGTCGAGGCGCTCCGGAGGTTGCCTCCCGCTCCGCCCCCCGCCCAGACGACACCCGCCCCCGCCTCCTGCTGCGCCCCGCGCACGACTTCCGTTGGATTCCCGCTCAGCGCGTCCGGGAAGACGAGCAGCGCACGGCGGCGCCCCGGCCGCATGGGAGGCAGCTTCTCGATGGCACGCGCCACCGCGTCACGTCCGGCCGCTCGGGGGTCCTTGCTCACGGGGCCACCCATCCCCGTCCCGACCTGCAAGTCCATCCCGCGAAACAGCGCGACCACCAGTCCCTGGTGCAGCAGCTCGGTTCCCGCGAAGACACCCGCCGCGCAGCATCCGGCCCAGGGAAGGTCCCCGAGTTCCCGCCGGAGCGCCGACGCCAGGTCATCCGCGTCATATTGGTCCGTGCAGAGGACCAAGGCGAAGGTGGGCGCGTCCGCGCCTCGCAGCGCCTCCGCGCCCGCCTCCCGGGCAGCGACTTCGCAATCGGGCGAGCAGCTCTTTCCAATCTGCATCCGCATCCCACTGGAATCGATATTCACGCGCGGACTGGCGTGCAGGTGGAGCTGGCGTCGTTTGGCCGAAGCAGGCGCCTTTCGGGCCTGCCTCGGTTGACACCTCCCTCATGCGCTCGGTTGTATCTCCGTGCTCATCGAGTGAGCGCAGCGTGCGCTCGAAAGGGGGACCTTGTGAGACGCGGAACCATTCTCTTCGTCCTGGCCGTCGTGACTTCCGTGGGGTGTGGCGATGCCTCGGACCCGGACCCGGGCGGGTGTCCCGAGACAGGCACGGGGACGTTGGAGTTGGCCATCGAGGGACTGCCTGCCTCCGCCAACCCTCACGTCATCATCCGCCGGGGCAGTGAGTCCCGGGAGGTGCGCGCGGGCGGCCGGCTGGCGGGGCTCGCGGCGGGCATGTGGACGCTCTCCCCGAGCCGGTGGCGGGGAGCGGCGGCCGGGTTCGCGCCGCCTATGAAGCGCCGGCCCGTCAGGTATGCGTCCTGGATGGCGAAGCAGCAGCGGCGGCCATCCAATACGCGCTCATCCCCAGCAGCCAGCGGCTGTGGCTGTCCACCAGCAACGGGGCGGCCGAGGTGGAGGCCTTCGCCGCCGAGGAACTGGAGGTCACGGGCGCGCCGCCGGCCACCGTCCGGCTCGGTTCGAGCCCGGGCATTCCCCGGGCTTCAGGGCTCGCGTTCGACAGGCGTGGCAACCTCTGGGTGGCGCTGGGGTCGGGGAGCTGCGGCGCTACCCCGCCGGCGACCTGGGCGCCTCTGGCGTCAAGAGCCCCGACGTCATCATGAGCGGCGGCGTGTTGAGCGCCGGGAGCCCGGGCCCCATTGCCATCGCATTCGATGCCGCCGGCGACCTGTGGACCTCCATCGGGTTCAGCAACACCGTCATCCGGTTTGGCGCGGCCCAGCTTGTCTCCGGCACCGCCCCGGCGCCGCAGGTCGTGCTGAGCGGGCTGGGAGACCCCTCCACGCTCGCGTTCGACGCCATGGGCAACCTCTGGGTGGGAGACGTGACGGCCGGGGCCTCCCGCGTCCACAAAGTGGCCGCATCGAGCCTCCAGGCGTCCGGCGCGGTGACGCCCGTCACGAGGATCGAGGTACTGGAAGCCGCTCCGGGCAGGAGCTTCGCGGGCCCCGCGGGGCTCGCCTTCGATGGGGAGCGAAACCTGTGGGTTTCGTATGGCGCGAGCGGCGTCATCGTGCGGCTCACGCCCGAAGACCAGGGCGGCTCCGGCGCGGTGAGCGTCGTCCCGGGTATCCAGATTGACGCGGGCGGTCCCAAGGAACTCGCCTTCGACGAAGGAGGAGGGCTCTGGATGGCCTACAACTCCGGGAGCATTTCCCGGCTGAGCCCGAGCCAGCTCAGCGTCTCTGGCGCGCCCACGCCCGACGTCGTCATCTCCAGTCCCGACCTGGGGGCCACGCATGGCGTCGCGGTGTATCCCGCCCCCGCGAACCTGCCGCTGTTCCACCGGCTGCCGTGACACGGGCGGTTTGGCCGCTCCGCGTTGGGGCCGAGCGGCTCAATCGCCCGTTCCATGCTCGGACCACAATGCGCCACCCACTTTCGACTTGCCGATTCGCAAGCTCATGACCGCTAGAGACTCGCCCCACGCGAAGTCAAGGTTGCTTGAAGCGCGCACCGGAGGCGGCCAACGCAGTGATACACCTGACGACTCAGGAGGGCACCAGCGCGCTCTTGAGGTCTTGGGTCAATATCCAATACCCCTGCGTGCTGAGTCTCAGAGTGAAGGTGCGCTCATACTTCTGTCGTGCCTGCGCCTCCACGAGGTCGTCTGCGGGTAATAGACCGAGCATCGCTGACTCCCCAGGGAACTCAGGCATGTCAGTGAGAGCCGTCCGGGCTCGCTCGGGTGCGAGAGGATGAAACCCAAGCTCTGGGTGTCCATACCCCCCGTAAGCATCGACCGCTGCGCAGATTGTCGCAAGCGCACCGTAGAAAGCGCCCTCCTCATGATTGGCCAAGAGCTCTGTCAGAGGGCGCAAGGAAATATCGACCCAGACGTTGACATATGCGCCGTGCCCCAGCCTGCCGACAAGCAGGTAAAGTGTGAATGATTCATTCCAGAACTCGCAGGAAAGTCCCTCCCATCCTGAAACCTCGCTAGGCAGTTCATCGAATCCGGAGCGGACTCGGACCTCCTCATCCGGGGAGACTTCGTCGAAGGTCCCACGCCTGGCATCGTAAGCCGCGCGCAGGATGGTGTGGTCGTGCCTGAGCCCTGCCTTGAGGAGTTCTCCTTCAATGCGAACGAGAAGCTCTCGAAGAGGCGCCTCCGGGGCTGAGATGACAGTGGTGAAGTCCATGAGGTTCACCTATGGGACAATTTCCACGTCGAAGCCACGTTCTAGATACTTGCCGGCCGACTTCTCGTGATCTTCCAGTCCGCCGTCGAGCTTCGCCAGCGGGTTTTGGTTCTTGTCGAAGAGTTTCTGCTGGATGTCCCGAATTCGGCGCGCCTGTCTCGACTTCTTCTTGACGCCCTCGAAGTTACGGCTCTTGGCTTCGGCGATCCGTTTGTCTCCGACGATGTCCACGTCCTGTTTTTGTTTGCAGAGTTCGCATATGTACTCCCGGCCAACTGTTTGGATGCTCATGAACGTCATGTTGGCCTCCACTGCCTTGTTTTCAAATGAATAGCCGCGCATCGTGTTCGCCATGGATGGCTTTCCTTGGTTTCGCTGCACAAGGGCGTCGTTGTCGGAAGCCGCTTCCGAAGGGGTTTTCCCAGGCTTGCTTTCGAGTACCTTCCAGACGTGATTGCATGGGTCCATTTCGCCGGAGGCAGGAGCCTCGGGAAGCAGTGGGGACTGGAGCAATCCCATCAAGGTGGCGGCGTTGGCTGGGCCCCCATGGTTATTGCTCATCGCGTCGCCGAGAAGTTGGACGTTTTTTCCTTCGAACTTCACATCCATGGAGCCCGGGGCGATGAACTTTGTCTCGCCATGGGTGTTTCCTGAAACAACCCCGCCGCCGGTTCCCTTGCTGGCCATGTCTCCCTGGCTTCCGAAGCTCGCCCCTCGAATGGCGACCTTCTGGCCCTCAATGGTGACACTCTGGCTGTATCCGCTTGGGCTTAGGTTCGACCGGCCGATGTTTGGCAGAGGAGTTGGTACGAACGGTGCGGGTGGCCCAGGCATTTTACAGACATTGGGGACCGTGGCGGCAGCTACACCTTGACTGCCTGTCGTCACAGGGGTCCGTGGTGGATTGACGGCGACCTTCATGGGAGGACCTCCGCATTTTTGTTCTTTGGCACGAGGCTTTCTAGGACGAATGCTGTCCGATGGCCCCCTTCCGCGCTGGTCCACCCCAGGAATCGTCTGGCGTGCGCATACCTTCGGCGGATGGACTCCTGGACGAGAGCCACGAAGAGGGGGCCGGAGGCAGCGCCAACATCTCCCAGGATCGAGGCTGGTGCCTCGTAGCGGCTCGCATCGGAAATGACATCTGACAGACGTAAGCTCGCCATCCCCCATTCCTCATTGCGATAGCGTTGCCCGTTGATGTCACAGAACACTGCGTCGACGGGCGCTCCAGCGGTGGCTGCCCGGATGGCTACCGCCAGTCCTTCTCCAACGCACACTCCCTTCCGCTTGATTGCATGGGGTTCAATCGCCGTGCTGGCGCTGCTGACGGCCAGCAACGGGGGCAGCGCGAGGGCGCGGGCAACGGATGGACGGCACAGCAGGCAGAACGCGGCGGCCTCTCCGGGCACCATGCCCGAGCGCCGGCTTGAGGACTGGAGTTGGCCGCTTCGGTCTAGCCAGGTCAACGTCTTGTCGTGCATATGCGAATCGACGCCGCCAGCAATGCAGAACTCGAAACGCCCTGTCGTGATGTCCTCGTGCGCTCGCTGTATGGCCATGGCTCCCCCGCAGTGCCCATGGCGGATGGACTGGAATTCCGCATCCACGATATCTCCGAGTGCCTCCTCAATGATGCGAACATCGGCTTCATCGAAGCCAGGGCGTGGCTCTGGGAGGCCCAAGTACAGGCCAATTTGGCCTCTACGCAAAGGTCGTGAGGCCAACGGCTTGAGAACCTCATGAAGCGCAGGACCGGCGAGTGCGGCGAACCTCTCGATTCCCGATAATGGTGACTGGATGTGCTGGGCCGACGCGATTCTGAGGGGTTCACCCATCCTGTCGATGATGTAGGGGTGCATAGACATGCGTGTGATGCCCGCACGGATTGAGGCTGCCGTCATTGCCGCGTGGACACCGACGGAAGTGTGCGCCCCGATTGCCGCTACCACCACCTGAGCCCCTATTTCAGTCATGTGCGATGCCGTCCCCTGGTTTCGGTGATCGTGGTTTCATCCAACGCCTCTGCGTCGTGGTGGCATGGTAGTGCGGTATGCCAAGTCATCAGTAGGCGTGCGGCATCCGGTTCAATAACCACCATGCTGAGCTGGGATGCGTGCTCGACGCGCCGGTGGCCAAACCGAGTTTGGAAGCGCAGTTCAACCTTCGGTAAGTCGAATTCGAGTTGACCTGCAGGGGTCAGATGCAAGAGCCGGACTCGCTCGCCTCCACGAAGATATCCGGTTGGGCGCTGATCGATAGGTGAACACATCAGGGCTTGGGAATTATAGTCAACGGGCAGGAGCGGTCGCCGCTTCTTCATCCACGCTTCGTCGAACGTGCCCCATAACTCACGCCGTGGTGACCAGTAACTGGCGAGGGCTCCGAACCCTGCAGGCCGAGATATCGCATCGTCATCGGGATAGGTTACATTGGGGACAGGCTTTCCGACCAAGTGCTCCTTGGTGATGGCAAACCCGCGCCCCACCGGGTTCTGATTCTCCATCCGATGCTTTAGAGGTGCCGGGTTTGATGAATCCATGCCGCCAAATGCTTGCTCGTATGTTATTTTTATGCAGGAGAATGGTCTTGGTTCGGACGGGTGGATGCCTCGCAGCAGTCCAGATTCCCAGATGCGTTCTCCGCGGACGTTGAGCAGTTTTTTCACAGGTCCAAGCCGGAAGCCTGCCAGGAGCTCTCGTGTGGGTTTGCCGCCCCGTGCGTATGCGGAGGCATTCAGGATGATGTCTGTGCCAGGTTTCGTGTCTGTAAGGTCCACGTCATACAAGAGGCTTGAGGACCCTGGGTCTCCTCGATACTCTGGTGCAAGAAGGGGAGGTAGTTGCTTGTCCGCGATCTTGAGCTTTCCGGATTCCCCAAGTTCGTAGGTTGCCTTGACCGCTACGATCCACAGATGCTGGCCATCGTGAGAGCGCATCCATGTTCGTTCGGCGGCGTATGGGGTACGGTTGAGCAATCTCCACATGAGCTACTCCCCAAGCAACTGGAAGAAGTTCGATGCTGGTAGTCGCGTTTGCGCTATGTGAGCCTGCGCGAGTGCTTTACGTTGATGCCAGGAGAAGCCTCTCGTCTGAATCATGCAAGCTCCCTGGCTCCGAATCGCGAGTTCCAGGGCGTACACATGGCGGCGCCTCATGGGGCCCTGGTCAAGTTCTTCCAGTAAACCCTTGATGGTAAACGCCCGCCCTCTCAGATAGCGGACTCCTGGTGCGAACTCCTTGCGCGCCTCCTTCCACCAGTTGGATACCGCGGTACGATCTGGGATTGGCAGGTCGTCCTCGGGTCTGTATTCCAGCGGGTGCTCCAGTTCCTCTTCCAACGGGGGCAGCGATTCCCAATCCTCCTGGGCGGAAATCGTGTATGGCTCCTCCAATTTTAATCCAGTGATGGCGCTGAAGGCTTCGCCCGCCAATGCCGCCAAGGGTTTTTGGTTCATCAGGTCCAAACACACATCCGCAGCTTGTCGTTGGCCACTGAAGCCCAGTGCCCAGAGTGCATTCGCTTGAGTGTCAACCTTTCCAGCACTCTCCAGGAGTCGCTGGACAGTCCGCTCGTTCCCTCCGAGCGCTTGGAGTACCAGCAGTTTCCGGCCCGCAGCGGTTGGCACTCCCACTTCCTTGCTGCATACCGCCCATGCCTCGCGCGAACCGGACACCAGCCCTGCCTCGATGGCGGCTGTCCTGACATCAGTGCGTACATCTGCTAGGAGCCGGTGCAGTTCTCCCTGTAAGAACGCTCGGGGTAGGGGCTGCAGGCCGCGAAGTGCCGCCGTTATTACTGGAGGCGCTGGGTGATGGAGAAGTTCGACGGCAGAGGCTTGCGGCGTTTCTCTGCGGAACGCAAGTATCTCAAGCACCATCGCTTGGCGGGAGGCTTCCTGGGTCTTCAGCAGCGGAAGAACAGCTTCTCCCACTCGCGCACTCCAGCTCAGTTGAATCGCCCGCTGGAGGGGGGCGAGCATTTCGAGGGGAGTTGACTCCCATAATTGCGTAGCCTCCGAAGGTTCCATGCTCCCCGGGTCAGCTAGCATTGTCCACAGTGCGGCGGAGACACGTAGGGGCTCTGCGGATGCAAGCGCAGGTCGGAGCAGTTCATGCGCCACAGGAGTTCCTCCCACTGTCAGCCCGTCTAGATGTGACAGCAGGCGTTGTTCCAGGATGGCTGTCTGTGAAAAGTTGTAGCCTGGAGAAACAAGCGCCCGCTCCCACTGCCCCCAAAGAAAGGTGGCTTCGTCCAGGTGCTCTTCGTAGATGTCCATCAATGGGAGTGTCATTCTTGGTGTCCCATTCGAGCTCATGGGTTTGGATAGCGCAGGTCGAGGCGGGAGAGGTTACTGGGGGTGGTGTGGGCTGTCTAGATTGTCTTGTGATTGGGGTTGTTGTTTGTCTGTGGTTTTGTGTGGTGTGGTGTGTTTGGTTGCTGATGCTCCTTGTTTGAGGGGGCCACTTGGTATGGACGCCATGGGGAAACAGCATCGGTAGGGGCACTGCTCCATGTATGGCCTGAGCATGCAGGCGCCAGGCTGTGCAGCAGGTTCGGGTGGGCATCGTTTCGTGCCGAGGTTCGCTGGTGTGATGGTTGCGCAACGTCCTCTGGGCTCACGACCTGCCGCGCACTGTGGCCTGGGCAGTACATGGCTGCCCCAGAGTGATTGTTCAGATTTCGCGGAGGCAGCCTGCTGAGGTCTCTGTAGGACGGCAATTGTCCCTCGCAACGACCTGCCGAATCGCCGGGCGGGGGGGCTTCCTTCGCCCGTAACCAGGACGGTAGCGTTGCTCGCATGGCATCGGGCACCGTCTTGCTGCGACTCGGCGTGTTGGGAGGGCTGCTCGCGGGTTCCGCCTCGCTGGCGGCGGACACGGCGGATGTGCCCCGGGCGGAAGCCGCTCCGGTGGTCCCGGAGTCCTCGTCCGTGCAGTGGCAGCTCCTGGCGGGCGGCCTCGCCTCGCTCGACGGCTACGCCTCAACGGGTTACCAGGGATGGTTGCTCGGGGCCGGCTGGGAGTTCCCCCGGCTGCGCTTCCGCTTCCAGTTCCTGGCGGGCCTCCCGTCGAGCATGGTGGAGACCCGCACCGAGGTGAAGCTGGAGCAGTACGTCTTCGGCTTCTGGCTGGACACGCCCATGCTCCGCTCGGGTGCGTGGCGTTGGAGCGTGGGCGCGGGGGCGGGCTTCCTCCTCTTCGGCCGGACCGCTTTTGCCCGCGTGGGCGGACTGGACACCGCGGGCCCCCGCTTCGTCCCCGCGCTCCTCACGGGGCCGGATACCTCCCTGCGCTGGCGTTTCTCGAAGTACTTCGCCGTGGAGGGCTCGCTGGCGATGGACGTCGTCTTCGGCCGCCCCCTCATCGGCTTCCAGAGCGCGCAGGGGTTCGAACCGCTCCATGAGGGCTGGGCCGTCCGGCCGCGCCTGAGCGTCGCGATGATGGTCTTCCCGTGAAAGGTGGCCGCCCGATGAACCGCACTGACTTCACATCGCACGCGCCTCGCGGGACGTTCCGGCACCTGCTCGTCCTGGCACTGCTGGCCTGGAGCGGAGGCTGCGCCGTGGAGGACCCCATCGCGCGGCTGCGTGTCGCGGACGGTGGGACGGGCACCTTCTCCACCGATGACGACGAGGCCCTGCTCCTCGGTGAGGAGGACCTGGAGCTGGCGCTTCCGGATTGCGCGGAGGTCGAGCCGGATGCCGGCTCGGGCGCGGCTTGCGAGGACGCGGGGACGCCGGACGTTCCGTAGTCACCTGGTGGCAGGCGTGGGTGGACATCCCACGCGGTGGGACCCGGCGGTGAATCGCACGCCCCGAGGCTCCAGGAACTGGCGCCGCCGGCGTCTCGTGTCCATGTTGCGTGCGTCCATCCGGTGAACAGGAAGGTGCGCGTGTTCCAGCCAGCTCCTCGCGATGCGCGAGCCCATGATGGGAGCTGGCCCGTGTTGCTGTGGGAGCCTGCTGCCACGCGGCCACGCGGTGGAGCGTCCCGGTCATCGGAGAGGGTATCGACGCCCTGCGCCATGGCGCCCGTGGTGCTGGAGGTGCGCCCGCGGTTCCGCACGGCGGACGCCGAGGTGACGGTGGGCAGCGGCGCCGAGTGCGACATCGTCCTCGCCGAGCCCACGGTGTCCCGCCTGCATGCGCGCCTTCGTCGTGAGCCGCACACCGGGCTGTGGTGCGTGACGGACCTGGAGAGCGAGCGGGGGACGTACCAGGATGGGGTGCTCATCCTGCCGGGCCGGCCCGCGCCGCTGCTGTGCCGCTCCCGGCTCACGCTGGGGAACGTGGAGCTCCTGTTCCTCCAGACGTATGCCTTCGAGCAGTCCGTGCGCGTGTCCTCGCTGACGCCCCCGGTGAGCTTGACCCGCCGGAGGTGACCTCCTACAAAGGGCGCGCCCTTGGGTGCCCATGTCGGGCTTTCAAGAGGGAAGCCGGTGAGAGTCCGGCGCGGTCCCGCCACTGTGAACGGGCAGCCCTGAGGTCAGGGCCGGGGGCTTCGGTTTGTCGCCACTCCATCCGCGGCCGAGCGCCGCTCAGGGGGAAGGCGGAAGTCCTCTTCTGGCATGACGCAGCGTGCGCCAGTCGCCAGAGCCCGTCAGCCAGGAGACCTGCCCAGGGGTTCGGCCGAGCCTTTCGCGGGCCCGGGCGGTTGGCCTTCTCTCTTCGTCGGAGGGAGCGGAAGGCGGAGCATGCGGTGGACCTTCCTCGCTGGGCCTGTCGTGTGCCTGGTGCTCAGCCTTCCATGTCCCGTCACGGCGCAGCCTTCCGAGGCCGAGCCCGCCCCCGCGCGCACCACGGTGGTTCGCGGCAGGACACCCCCTCCGTCTGAGTCTCCGGAGCGGAGGGACCCGACGGGCGCCATCACCGTCATTGATGCGCGAGAGCGAGCGGGCGAGGCGCGCGACACGGCGGAGCTGCTCGTGGGCTCGGTGGGGCTCGCGGTGCAGGACTCCGGCGGCTACGGACAGAGCAAGAGCCTGGTGGTGCGGGGCGCGTCGTCCAACGGCGTGCTCGTGTTCCTGGATGGCATTCCGCTCAACGGCGCGGGCGGCCTGTCGGACCTGTCGCTCATTCCCGCCGCGCTGGTCGAGCGCTTCGAGGTGCTGCGAGGTGGCGCGGGCGCGCGCTATGGCTCCGGCGGCCTGGGCGGCGCCATCAACATCATCACCCGCGCGCCGGGGCCGAACCTGCGCACGAGTGGTGAGGTGACCTACGGGAGCTGGAACACGGCGCTGGGCCACGTCGCCGCCACGGGGCCGATGCTGGGCGGGCAGGCGCTGCTGCTGGTGCATGCGGGCCGCTCGGATGGTGACTTCGCCTACGACGTGGACGAACTGCCCGCCGTGGACGGCAATCCCCAGGTCTCCGAGCGGCGTGCCCGCAACAACGCGCAGGGTGGTGGCGCGCTCCTGCGCTACCGGCGCCGGCTCGCGGGAGGCTCGCGGCTGGATGCGCTCGCGGAGCTGTCCCTGGAGGACCGCGCCATTCCGGGCACCGTGCAGAATCCCCAGTCCACCGGAGACCAGGAGCTGGGGCGGCTGGCGCTGGGCCTTCGCTGGTCGGGCGTGCTCAGCGGGCTGGGGCAGGGGAGCGCGCGAGGCTTCTTCCGGCGTGATGGCCTGGAGGTGACGGGGCACATTCCCGGCGCGGGCGGCGCGCAGCGGCACTCGGTGGGCGGCGTGGAGCTGGAGGGCCGCAGGCCGCTGGGAGAGCGCCAGTCGCTGACGGTCACGGTGGCGACCTCGGGTGAGACGGTGACGCAGGAGGAGGGCGCACAGGCCTCCTCGTGGTGGCGCGCCAGCGTCATGGCCATGGATGAGGTGCGGCTCTTCGGAGGCACGCTGGACGTGGTGCCTTCGATGCGGCTGGAGCGGGTGGGGCCGTACTGGTTGCTGTCGCCGAAGCTGGGCGCATCCGTCGAACTGGGAAGCGGCTTCGGGCTGCGCGCCAACGCCGGGCAGTCCCACCGCGCGCCGTCCTTTCTGGAGCTGTACATCCGGCAGGGGACGCTGCTGCCCAACCCCGGGCTCAAGCCCGAGCGCGCCTTGTACGCGGACGCGGCGGTGATGTGGCGCTCCGGTCCGGAAGACTCCGAGGACGCGGCGCCGCGCTGGGGCCTCACGTTGGGCGGCTTCGCGGCGCTGTACGAGAACCTCATCGCCTATGAGCTGTATCCGCCGCTGATGGCGCGCCCGTACAACTTCGACACCGCGCGCGTGTGGGGCCTGGAGCTGGAGGGCGAGGCGCGGCCCTTCTCCTGGCTCCTGGCCAGCACGGGCTACACGTACCTGCGCACGGAGAACCGCTATGGGGACCCGCGCTTCTTCGGCAAGGACCTGCCGTACCGTCCCAGGCACAAGTGGGTGGGGCGGGTGCGCGCGGGGCCGGACTGGCTCAACGCCCGCGCGGAAGTGCTCTACCAGTCCGCGCAGCTCATCAACCGCACCGGCTCGCTCGATTTGCCATCACGCACGTTGGTGAGCGCGGGCGCGTCCAGCACCTTCCTTCAGGGGCCGGACCTCACCCTGTCCGTCGAGCTGAAGAACCTCCTCGACGTCCGGACCTTCGACTTCACGGGCTTCCCGCTGCCGGGACGCGCCGTCTACGTGACGCTCGCGGTGGCGCTCGAGCCCGGCGCGTCACCGTCATCCTCATCCACTCGGGAGCCCCATGACTCGCCCGCGTCCCCTGTCCCCTGAGCCGTTCCTTCCGACCTTGCTGCTGACGGCCGTGGCGGCGCTGCTGCTCACCGGGTGCCCCGAAGAGGGTGCGGTGTGCACCTCCGGCCTGTCCGTCTGCGGTGACGCCTGCGTGGACCTGAGCGGTGACGTCGCGAACTGCGGCGCCTGTGGCAACACGTGCGGCGATGGGCAGACGTGTCAGGCCGGCGTCTGTGACTGTCGCCCGGGGACGGAGGCCTGCGGTGGCGCGTGCGTGGCCACGGCGAGCGATGTCGCGAACTGCGGCGCCTGTGGCAACGCGTGCGCCGCGGGGCTCGTGTGTGAATCCGGCGTGTGCCGCGAAGGCTGCTCCGAAGGCAGCTTGCGGTGCGGGGACTCGTGCGTGGACGTTCGCGCGGACGTGCTCAACTGCGGCGCCTGCGGCAACGTGTGTCCGGACGTGCAGACGTGCCACGAGGGACGCTGCGGCTACGACGTGGTGGCGGCCTGCTACACCCACGGGCAGCTCGTGGGCATCCAGGCGGGGACGGACCAGCTCGGGCCGCGGCGTCAGTTCGGCTCGGGCGTGCAGACGCTCGCGTCCTGGGACGGCCATGTGCTGGCCGCGGACGCCACGGCCTCGAAGCTGCTCCAGGCGGCGGGCGGCGCGCTGGGGACGGTGGTGGAGGAGGACTCGCTGGGCGGGGTGGCGGGCTCGCCCAACGACATCCTGGTGGACCCGCCTTATGTCTACGTCGTGGACTCGGTGAACAACACCTTGCAGGTGCTCAAGCGAGAGGGCCCTTCCCAGGGCGCGGGGCTGGGCCTGCGCACCGTGACACAGGTGAACCTGGGGGCCAACACCAGCCCGCAGGCGCTGGCGAAGTGGGGCACCACGCTGTACGTCCCCTTGTTCGGCACGGGCGGCTCCATGTTCCAGTTCGGCAATGCCGTCGCGCGCGTGGACATCTCCAACCCCGAGCAGCCGCGCAAGGTGGACACGATTTCGCTCACCGGGCTGGACCTGAAGCCCTTCGACGGTGGCACGGTGTTGCCGCTGCCCTACTCCGTCGCGGCGACGGAGGCGGGGGTGTACGTGAGCCTCACCAACCTGAATCCCTACAACGGCTACAAGCCCAATGGCCCGGGCATGCTCGCGAAAATCGACCCCGCGAGCGGCAGCGTGAGCGCCATCGACCTGGGCGCGGCGGATTGCCTCAACGCGGGCTACGTGGAGGCCGTGGGTGACCAGCTCGTGGTGGCCTGCCTGGGCGAGGCCGAGTACGACGAGGCCAACGGGCACAGCGCCAGCGCCGTGCGCGCCTCCGGGCTGGTGCTGGTGAAGAACGACGCGCCCGTGGCGGCGTACGCGCTCAAGGCGGGGTGTGAGCCCGGAACGCCGGGCTGCAACCTCTCCGTGGCCAGCCGCTTCGCGGTGGCGGAGGGCGCGGTGTACCTGGCGGACACGAACGCGGGCCGCGTCTTCGTGGTGGCGGTGGAGGACGGGCGGTTGGTGGAGCGCCGCGGCTTCTCTTCGCCCCAGGCGCTGGGGCCCGCCCTGGAGGCGTGTCCCACGGACCCGCGCCGGCCCGTGTCCAATGCCATTGACGTCACCGCCCTGCACTGAGGAAGCGCACGCCATGCCGATGAACACGACTTCCACTTCGCCTCTCTGCTCGGGCATGTCCGTCCTGCTCGCCACGGTGCTGTGCCTGCTCACCGGGACGGTGCGCGCGGCGGAGACGTCGAGCCTGAGGACGCTGGGACCGCCAGCGCCTTCCAAGGTGCGGCGGGTGGTGACGCTGGCGCCCTCGCTGTCGGAGATGGTGCTGTCCCTGGGTGCGGGGAGCACGCTGGTGGGGGTGTCCCGCTTCGACGAGGCGAAGGAGGTGGCGAAGTTGCCGCGCGTGGGCGGCTTCACGGACCCTTCCGTGGAGGCGGTGATTGCGCTCAAGCCAGACCTGCTCCTGGTGCAGCCCGGACCGGGCAACCAGCGTCCGGTGGAGAAGATGGCGGAGCTGGGCGTGCCCGTGCTGCTGCTGCCGCTGCACTCCGTGGCGGACGTGCTCGCGGCCATGCGCGCGGTGGGGAAGGCGCTCGGACGGGAGAAGGAGGCGGAGGCGGTGGTGGTGGGCATCGAGGCCACGCGCACGCGCATCCGGGAGGCGGCGAAGAAGCTGCCCGCGCCGCGGGTGCTGTTCGTCTATGGCTTCGAGCCGCTCGTGGTGGCGGGGCCGGGCTCCTTCGCGGACGAGCTGCTCCGGGACGCGGGCGGCATCAACGTGGCGGCGGACGCGAGCTCCGCGTACCCGGTGTACTCGGTGGAGCGCGTGGTGCGTGCCCGGGCCACCGTGGTGGTGGATGCCGCGGACGTGGACGTGGGCAAGGACAAGTTGCGGGCACTGCCCGGTCTGTCCAGCGCGCGCTGGGTGGACCTGCCCTCCATGTCGCTGTTGCAGCCAGGACCTTCGCTGGGGCGGGGACTGGAGGAACTCTTCCGTTTGCTGCATCCGAAGGGAACAGGTAAGGCCGCGCCGTGAGCGAGCCGGCGACATCCCAGCGTGCACATGGCGGAGCGGGAGGCTTTCGCGCCTCGCGCGCGGTGATGTTGTTCGGGGGCTTTCTCGTGTTGGCGGTGGGCTGCCTGGCCGTGGCGGTGCGCTTCGGTGAGCAGTCCATCTCCCTCACCGCCGCGCTGACGGAGCCCACGTCCACGGACGCCGTCATCTTCTGGTCGCTGCGGCTGCCGCGCGCGCTGCTGGGGGCCATCGTGGGCGCGGGGCTGGCGGCCTCGGGCGCAACGCTCCAGGGGCTCTTGCGCAATCCGCTGGCGGACCCGTTCGTGCTCGGCGTGTCCGGCGGGGCGGCGATGGGGGCGACGCTGGCGCTCGCGGTGGGGCTCGCCAGCGTGGGGGACGTGGCACCGGGCCTGGGCGGCGCCATGGCGCGTCTGTCCGCGCCCGCGCTCTTCTCCTTCCTGGGCGCGGGGGCCGCCATCCTCTTCGTCCTCTCCGCCAGCCGGGGCTCCGCGTCGCGCGCGCCCTACGCCGCGTTGCTCACCGGCGTGGTGTTCAACGCGTTCGCCTCCGCGGCCATCACCCTGGTGAAGACGCTGTCCGCCCCCGACCGGCTGGGGGAAATCCTCTACTGGCTCGCCGGAGCGCTGGGGTACGAGCGCGGCGGCACGCTGCTGCTCTCCGCGCTGCTTCAGGCCGGCGCGATTGGCGTCATGTGGGTGTTCTCCGCACGGTTGAACCTGTTGTCGCTGGGTGACGATGACGCGGCGTCCCTGGGGGTTCCGGTGGCGGCGACGCGCCGCTGGTTGCTGCTGGCCGCCAGCGCGAGCGTCGCGGGCGCGGTGGCGCTCACGGGGTTGATTGGCTTCGTGGGCCTCATCGTCCCGCACCTGCTGCGGCTGGCCTTCGGGCCGGACCAGCGGCTGCTGGTGCCACTGTCGGCGCTGGGCGGCGCTGCCTTCCTGGTCCTGTCGGATTTGCTGGCGCGGCTGGCCTTCCCCTTGTTCGGGGCCGAGCCTCCCGTGGGCGTCGTCACCGCGCTGCTGGGCGGCCCGCTGTTCCTCGCGCTGCTGCGGCGGCGGGTGCGTCTGGGGACCAGTCATTGACAATGGCTTGCACCCGCCATATCCCCGCTCGCGTCCTCGGTGTCGCCGTGGAGCCACGGTGACTCAAGGGAACCCGGTGTGAATCCGGGACTGCCCCGCAGCGGTGAGCAGGAACGAACGCCGTCACGTGAAGCACTGGCCCGAAGCGGGCTGGGAAGCGACGGCAAGTAGATGGGTGCTCCGTGCACCCGCGCCTGCGAGTCCGAAAACCTGCCGAAGACCCGTGCCCCTGGCACGGACATCACCGAGGCCTCCGAGGGGAGGCGGCGGGGGCGGTGCTGTCCGGCGCGAAAGGTCCGCCGGGGCTTTGCCTTCGGCCGTGTCCTCCTGGAAGCCCATTCGCCCGTGGGGGCGGAAGAGGGAGCGAGGACACCGATGAAGTACGCCGATGTGAAACGCGCAGGAGCCCGCACGAAGTCCCTGATGTTCGCCACGGCCAGTCTGGTGCTGGCGGTTGCCACCACGGGCTGTGGCTCCGAATGCGTGGATGTCTACGACTGCCGCAACGAGAACGGCCCCGCTCCCGCGGGCCAGGAGTGGACGTGCGCGTCGGAGAAGTGTGAGACGCGGCCCATTCAGCAGCTCCCCGGGGAAGACGCGGGCACGGAGCCGGACGCGGGCACGCAGCCCGACGCGGGCACGGAGCCGGACGCGGGCACGGAGCCCGACGCGGGTACGGAGCCGGACGCGGGCACGGAGACGGACGCGGGCACGGAGTACACGTGTGAGACGGCGCCGTATGACCCGGTGCTCGGCACGCTTCAGCTCCAGGCGGGCTTCGAGACCGCGGGCTCCGCGCCCATGCCGGACGACGTGCTGGCGGTGGCCGTCACGCCGGGCCCCACGTACGCGGTCTATGCCGTGCAAGGGGATACGAGCGCGGACGTCTATTCGCTGGGAATCTGGCCGGACCTGACGCCTTCCGCGTCGCCGCTGTTCAACGTCCTGGCGCCCGAGGACCGTGGGGCCACGTCGGGTATCTACCCCAACCGCTTCCTCGTGCATGGCGCCGAGCGGCTGCTGGCCGGCTACACGAAGTCGGGTGGCGCGGGCACGGTCTCGCTCTATGACATCGCCACCCCTGACAACTCGAGCTACGTCAACTCGCCGGGCAACATGAGCGCCGCCGCGTTCACGTCCGGCACGACGTCCGCCTTCCTCATCAACAGCATGGGGCTGTCCGCCATCAACGGCTTCGGAATCTATGCGCTGGTGACCTCCGCGGAGCCCATGGCCTCCGTGAAGGTGGCTGACTTCCCGGAGACCGCCGGCGGAAATGGCTTCAGTGCCGTGGCGAACAACGGCGTCGCCGTGCTCGGTTTCGTCGTTCCGCCGGACTACTCCAACGTGGTCTACGCGGTGGCGCCCTCCGTCGTGAGCGCGGCGCTCTCCTCCAACACGCCGTTCGCATTGGACGCGCAGCCCCAGATTGACGTGGGCAGCGACTTCAACGCGGCCTCCGCCTTCGGTGACGGCGTCGCCGTCAAGCGGGGCGCCTACGATGACACCTGGCAGTTCATCACCACCGACGTGTCCCGCTACGCCCTCTCCGCGGACGCGACCCCGGGTGAGGTCGTCATTGGTGAGCGCACGCCGGTGCTGACGCTCGTGGACCAGTGCACCTCCGTGACGCAGCTGACCCACCTGGGCTCGGACCTGCTGGTGGGTGTCGAGGACGTGAACGGCGAGCGGCTGGTCCGCATCCGGGCCGTGCCATGAGCCATCACCGCCTCCATCACTTCGTCTGGGGCACGGCGCTCGCCGTGCTCCTGGGCACCTCCGCATGTGGTGACGATTCCTCCGGCGTCAGCGAGGACGCGGGAACGGACCCGGTGCGGGATGACGCGGGACAGCCGGATGGCTCCACACCGCTGGAGCCCGATGCCGGACTTCCGCCCGAGAATCCATACGCGGACGAAGTCGTTCTCTTCGAGCCCGGCGACTTCGCGGGCTTCGGGCAGGACCGCTTCCCGGACGTCGTGCTCGGGCCCCCGTCGGGGCTGGGGCCGGACAACGGCTCGCTGGATGTGCTCTCGCTGGGCCGGGGCGGCAGAATCGAGCTGCGTTTCACCGACATCGCCGTGGTGGATGGGCCGGGCGTGGACCTGCTCGTGTTCGAGAACGCCTTCCTCGTCGCGGGCGGAGCGGCCACGCACTCCGAGCGGGGCATCGTCTCCGTCAGCGACGACGGCGTCACCTGGTACGAATTCCCCTGTGCCACCACGGACGCCGCGGGCGGCTACCCGGGATGCGCGGGCGTCGCCACCGTCCAGGCCAATCCGGCCAACGGCGTCAGCGCCACGGACCCCGCGGTTGCGGGTGGAGACGGGTTCGACCTGGCGACCTTGGGCCTCAAGCGAGCGCAGTACGTGCGCATCGTCGACGCAGGCAACAACCGCTACGGCGGCACCTCCGGGGGCTTCGACCTGGACGCCGTCGCGGTGGTGAACGGTGTGTCGCTTCGGAGCGGCACCCCGTGAAGCGGCTCCCGCCACGGCCATGTCCCCTGTCCATGACGGGGGAGGTGGACCGCCGCGCCGCGCTCGGCACGCTGCTCAAGGGCACCTGTGCCCTGGCGGCGTTCGGGGCGGGGTGTGGTGACGGGTGGCGGGAAGCCGTGGTGCTCGACCCTCCCGATGCGGGAGGGCCGGGCCCGTCTTGTGCGCCGCCGGTGCCGTCGGGCCCGCCCGGCGAGGGCTGGGTGGAGGTCTCCCTGGTGGATTACCCCGCGCTGGAGGTCCCTGGCGGCGCCGCGGAGGTCCGCATTCCCCAGGCGCTGCTGGACGTGGTGGTGGTCCACACCTCACCCGGCTGCTACGCGGCGGTCTGGCGCATCTGCACGCACGGTGATTGCGCCGTGGACTGGGTGCCGGCCGACGGCGTCATGGAATGCCCCTGTCATGGCTCCCGCTTCACCCAGGAGGGGCAGGTGCTGAATGGCCCGGCGACTCGACCGCTCGCGGCCTTCCCCGTGGTGAGACAGGGCGCGTCCCTGTTCATCCACCGGCCCCGCTGAGCAATCGTTCGGACATTCGCACCACAGGTGAAATGACGCGGTGCGGAGAGACGTGTCGTGGCACCGGGTTACGGGATACCCGCACTGAGTCCGTGTCTCCTTCTCTCAACAGGCGGGAGAGTCGTGTAATGTCGGGCATTCGATGTGGCAGATCATCATCAACGGGCCCGGCTACTTCGACACGTCGTACGATCTGCCTGAGGGCGTGACGAGCCTCGGCCGCGCGGACGAGAACGATATCGTCCTGGGCGGCGATCTCGTCTCACGCCGGCATGCGCGGCTGTTCGTCGACGGTGACGTGCTGCGAATCGAAGATCTGGGCAGTCGCAACGGCAGCCGCATCAACGGCGCGCCCTTGCAGGGCTCTCGGCAGCTCGTCGCCGGAGACTCGGTGGCGCTGGGCGAGAACGTCCTCTCCGTGCGCCAGCCCAACACCGTGGAGAACGCGGCCACGGAGATGGTGGACCTGGGCGCGGGCGGCGTCGTGCGCTTCGGCCACGGCCAGGACGTGGGCCCCTCCGTCCTGCTGGCGAAGAACGTGCGCGACGCGGACGTGCTGCGGCTCCTGGACAACGTGGGCCCGGTCTCCTTCGACGACAGCTTCTCCGCGTCCGCGCCGCTGCCCGCCGCGAGCCCGCGCGTGGGGCAGGAGACGCTGGTGCTGTTGTTCCGCACCGCGGAGGCGCTCTCGTCGGCCAGCACGCTGTCGTCGTTCCTGGACACCACCATGGACCGGCTGCTGGAGGTCACGGACGCGACCACGGCGGTGGTGCTGCTCAAGCACGCCACGGGTGCCCTGGTGCCCGCCGCCGTGCGCCACCGCGGCCGGCTGGCCAAGGGCGAGGTGCCCGTCTCGGATGCCATCGTGGAGGAGGCCCTGCGTCAGGGCCGCGCGCTCGCCGTGGGCGACGTGCGCGATGATCGCCGCTTCGCGGGCCGGGAGAGCGTCATCCTCTACGGTGTGGACCGGGTGCTGTGCATCCCCATCGGCACCGAGCCGCCCTACGCGGGGTGCTCTACGTCAACCTGTCGGCCAAGGGTGGCGCCAGCGTGGAGTCGATGCTGGATACCTGCACCGCGGTGGCGCATCTGGTGGCCACCGGCGTGCAGAAGTTCTCCCCGCGCGAGGGCAGTCCCGCGGCGGACAGGCTGCGGCGCGACCTGGAGCGCTTCCACCCGCCGGAGGTGGCCGAGCGCCGCGCCGCCGAGGCCCAGAAGCAGGGGGCAAGCTGCCCGGCCTGGAGGAGCGCAACCTCACCATCCTGCACGCGGAGCTCGTGGGCTTCTCCGTGTTGTGCATGCGCATCGGCGCCGCGCGCGCCACGCAGATGCTCAACGACTTTCACGCGCGGATGAGCGGCATCGTCTTCAGCTTCGAGGCCACCGTGGAGGGCTTCCGGGGCGAATCCCTGCGCGCCCTCTTCGGCGTTCCCTACGCGAAGGGCGAGGACTCGATCCGGGCCGTCCGGGCCGCCCTGGCGCTGCGCTCCGAGTGGGAGCGGTCCATGTCGCGCAGGCCCCTGGACGAGCGGTGCGAGCTGCGAATCGCCCTGCACAGCACCCGGGCCCTGGTGGGGATGATCGGCACCGAGGTGCGCCCGGACTACACCGTGGTGGGGGACGGCGTCGGGATTGCGGGGTGGCTCGCCGGTACCGCCAGCCCGGGCCAGGTGCTCATTACCGGCAAGGTCCTGGCCACGGTGGGGGCACGCTTCGACGTCCAGCCGCTGGGCGAGCGCCTCATCCGCCCCCCGAAGGACAAGGTAGCGGCCTTCGAGGTGCTGGAAGAGGATGTAGGCCAGTTGACCAATCCCGGCTTCCGCTGAGGGGGCCGCGTCCGGTTGACGGGTTGCTGGGACGTACCGGGAAAGGGTTCAATGCGGACCCCGTCGTGGTGAACCCCCGCACCGCATGAACTCGCCCACCCAACCCGCCCGGTTGAGACCCTTCCGGCCCCAGCCCTTTGGCCGGTACACGCTCCTGTCCCAACTGGCGACGGGGGGCATGGGAGAGATCTACCTCGCGCGGTTGGAGGGGGCGCAGGGGTTCGAGAAGCTCTGCGTCATCAAGAAAATCCTCCCGCAGCTGGCCGCGGACACGGACTTCGTCGAGCGCTTCGTGGGCGAAGCCCGCACCCTGGTCCGCCTGAGCCACGGCTCCATTGCCCAGGTGCTGGACATGGGCCTCCACGAGGACGAGGCCTACATGGCGCTCGAGCACGTGGACGGCAAGGACCTGCGCAAGGTGGCCGCGCGCGTGCGGGACCGGCAGATGCCGCTGCCGGTCACGTTCATCCTCTACACCATGGGCCGGGTGCTGGACGCGCTGGCCTATGCGCACCGCAAGAAGGACGACGACGGGGAGGACCTGAAGCTCGTCCACCGGGACATCTCGCCGCAGAACATCCTCATCTCCTACGAAGGGGAGGTGAAGGTCATCGACTTCGGGCTCGCCAAGAGCCGGCTGTCGGCCGCGAAGACGAACCCCAGCATCATCCTGGGCAAGTTCCTCTACATGTCGCCGGAGCAGGCGCGGCACCAGCCGGTGGACCGCCGCAGCGACCTGTACGCGGTGGGGCTCTGCCTCTACGAGCTCATCTGCGGGAAGAACCCGTTCGACGGGGTCCACCCGGGCGAGCTCATGTCCCTGGTGGCGAACCCGCGAATCGCGCCGCTGGACCAGGTGGAGCCGCTTACGCCGCCTGCAGTGACGGCGCTGGTGGCCAAGGCATTGGCGGTGGACCCGTCGCAGCGCTTCCAGACGGCGGAGGAGTTCCGCGGGCGGCTCCAGGCCTGCCTGATGGAGATTGACGCGAGCGCGGGCCCGGAGAGCGTCAGCCGCTTCATGCGCGAGCTGTTCTCGGCGGACTTCCAGTCCGAGCGGCGTCTCCTGGCGAGCCTCAAGGAGGTGCCGCGCCTGTCCACGGCAGAGGTCCGTGCGCTGGCCTCGATGCCGGATGATCCGCTGGCGCCGAAGACGGCGCACGCGATGCTGCCGGCGAAGACCATCCGCCTGGATGGCCCGGTGGAGCCGCTGTCGTTCTTCCCCACGCCCCGCAGCCGCGAGGGCGGTGGTCCGGTGACGGACGGCGAGACGCGCCCGGGTGTCCCGATGGACGAGTCCACCCGGCCCGGGTTCCCCATCGAGGCGCTGGAGGAAGAGGCTCGGACGCGGGGCGTGCGCCAGGACACGGCGCCCTCGGTGGAGGTGGGGCCCGAGGCCTTCGTTCGCGGCGGCGGGGTGAGCCCTTCGTCTGCGCCGATTCCTCGTGCGCCCGCGCTGACGCGCGAGGTCCAGATGACGTCGATGCCGCCCGAGGCGGTGCCGCCGGGTGTGGCCGCCGCGCGTGCGCTGCTTCCGTCGCACATGCGGCCGACCGAGCTGGCGATGCCGAGCCTGGGGGGCCGTCTTCTCCCGAGGAGGCGTCCGTTCAGGTGGAGTCGACGGCCGCGAAGGCCGAGTCGCTTCGGGGCAGGGCGTTCGAGGCGAGCCCGAGCGTGATTGCCTCGGTGGGATCGCCCACGCCCGCGGTGCCGCCGCGTGGGTCGCAGGGCACGGTGAGCTCGCGACCTCCGCCGCCAGGGGCCGAGCCGCGCGCGCCCGGAGCGGCGCTGCCGCGCAGCGGCGTGGTGGTGATGCCCGCGGTCAACGTGCCTGCTCCCGCGCCGTTGCCTCGCACGCCGGCGCTGGAGTCGATGCCGGCCGTTGAGGTCTCGGAGGGGGTTGCCGGAGACGAGGACTCCGCCTCGGAGCACGAGGGCGCGTTTGGGAGTGCGACGCCGGACGAGGCGGCATTCAGCGAGCCGCATCCTTCTGGCCCGATGCCTCGAACGGCATCGATGGTGATGGCGGCCGTCCAGCCGCCTCCGTCGGGCTCGACGCCGTCTCGCGCGACGCCCGCGGTGGGCTCGCCGGATGAGGCCTCGGCTTCACGCTCCATGTCGTCGGCGGGCATGCCCGCTGTGGGCGCGCAGGCGGGGGTTTCGACTCGCGCCATCTCCTCCGTGGAAGTCGCTGCGTTGGATGCGCGGGGCGAGGCCTCTTCGGACCCGGTGTCTTCCGTGGACAGGTCCTCGGAGGACGGGACGCCACCGCGCAGGGCGTCCTCGGCGGGGATGGCCGCGGTGTCGCCAGCCCCGACTGGCATGACGCCCTCGCGGGGCATGCCTTCACTGGGGACACCTCCACCTCCGAAGGGGGCAACGCCATCGCGAGCCATCCCCAGCGCGCCTGCATCGGGAGCGACGGCTTTCCGCTCCGCGCCCGTGGTGGACGAGCCCGTCGTGGACGCCACCCCCGCTGATGGCGGGCGGGCCCTCCCCCGGAGGACGAAGCCGAAGCCGCGCACGAGTCCGAGGCGGGCGTGTCCGAGGACGAAGCCGGCCTTTCTTCGACCGACGCGCCGTCACATGAAGGCGCCTCGTCGGAGCTGCCCGTGCTCTCCACCGAGGATGTGGGGCACGAGGAAGCCGCGCCGAGCATCGCCGACGTCGACACGCATCCGCGCATCCACCGCCCCTCGCGAACCGAGCGCCACGACGACACCCAGCCCCGCGTCGCACATCACGCGGACACGGACCCTCGCGTCACCCGTCCTGACGACACGCATCCGCGCGTGGTGCTGGACGCGGGCCTCTTCAAGGATGTGGATGGCTCCGAGGACGAGGAGCGGTCCGGCGCATCCCGGCCCAGGTCTCGGCGGGTCCGGTCGTCTTCGCCGGGGATGGCACCGGCCAGCACCGCGCGCAGGACAGGTTCCGTCTCCGCCGTGCGTCCCACCGCGCCCGCCCCCGTCGTGACGGACGAAGAGGAGGACGAGAGCGACGACGATGTCCGCGTCTCCCTCACGCCCAACGAGGAGACGCGGCGCACGACGATGCCCGTCCGCCCGGAGACGCGCTCGGCCGAGCGAATCGCGAAGGAGGACACCCGCCGCACGACGATGCCCGAGCGCCCCGAGCGTCGCCGCAAGGGCCCGCTGGTGCTCGTGCTGGTGTTGCTGTTCGTCATCCTGGCCGTGGTCGGAGCCTTCTTCCTGGGCCCCCGGAGCTCCGCGCCCAGGTGCTGAGCCAGTTCATGCCGGAGAAACCCGCAGGGCCGCCGCCCGCGCAGCCCCTGCGTCCCTCCGCTCCCGAGGAAGCGCAGACGGGCAAGGCCGCCAACGAGAATGGCCCGCCTCCCGAGGGGAACGCGGCGCAGGCGCCGGGAACCCCCGCGCCCGACGTCGCGCCGCCCTCCGGTGCCACGCCGGGAACCCCCACGCCCAACGCCGCGCCGCCCGCCGATGCCACGGAAGGCCGAGGCTCGCTCGACGACTCCTTCCTCGCGCCGCTGGACGCGCAGCAGAAGAACACCGAGGTTCCCGAGAAGCGCACGGCGCCGGTCCGCAAGATTCGCTCCGCGCGCTCCCGTCAGCTCACCGTGCTGGAGAGGGAGTGGCGTGAGACGAACGCGCTCTTCAACCAGCTCAACGCGGAGCACTCGTGCGTGGTGCTCGGCCTCTGGTGCACGCGGTACGCCGAGGTGAAGAGCGAGGTGGAGGCCGCGGGCAGCAGCGACAACCCGGAAGCGCTGCGCAAGGTCCGGGCGATGAAGCGCTACCTGCTGCAGAAGCAGAAGGAGCTGTACTAGTCCCGTGGAGCCCCTGCTCGTCACCCGGGCGCTGGTCGCTGGCTACGGTCCTCGTCCCATCTTGCAGGGTGTGACGTGCGAGGTCCGGCCCGGTGAGCTGTGGGCGGTGCTCGGCCCCAACGGGACGGGCAAGAGCACGCTGCTGCGCGCGGTGCTGGGCCTGGGGCCCTGGACGCGCGGAGAAGTCCGCCTGCTGGGGCGCGAGCGCGCCGCCTGGGAGCCCCGGGCGCTCGCCCGCAAGGTGGCGTGGGTGCCGCAGACCATCGAATCCACGGAGGGCTTCAGCGGCCTGGAGCTGGTGTTGATGGGCCGCAGTCCGCACCTGGGCCTCTGGGGCCTGCCGTCCGCGGGAGACGTGGCGCTCGCGCGGGAGGTGATGACGGAGCTCGGCATCGCGCACCTGTCCGAGCGGCCCGCGGAGGCCCTCTCTGGCGGCGAGCGCCGGATGTTGATGCTGGCGCGAGGACTGGTGCAGCAGCCCGAGTTGTTGCTGCTGGATGAGCCCACCGCCTTCCTGGACGTGGCCCATCAAGTGGGCTCGCTCGACCGCGTGCGCGCGCGTGGACGCGGGGCTGGGCGCGGTGGCGGTGCTGCATGACGTGAACCTCGCCGCCGCCTTCGCCACCCATGTGCTGCTCCTCCGGGATGGCGGTGCTCGCGCAGGGGCGGGCGGACGAGGTGCTGGAGCGTGGCTCCCTGGAAACGCTCTACGGGCTGCCCATGGAAACCGCGCTGGCTCCGTCCGGCGCCCGGCTCTTCGCGCCCCGAGCACCCTCGCGCTGAACCTTCTTCGCCCCTCGGACGCCGGACAGTTGACCGGACGTGCCGGGCGGGAAAGCCTGGACCGCCTACATGTCCCGCTACGCCATCGCCATCTTCGCCAGTGCGTTCCTCTTGTTTGGCGTGCAACCCCTGGTGGGGCGCTATTCGCTGCCGTGGTACGGCGGAACGCCCGGCGTGTGGACGGCGTGCATGTTGTTCTTCCAGGCGGTGCTGCTGGGGGGCTACGCGTACTCGCACGGACTCGCCTCGCGGCTGGCACCTCGCACGCAAGCCCGCGTCCACCTGGGACTGCTCGCGGTGGCGGTGCTGCTGCTGGGCGCTCGCGCGTTGCTGGCGGGCTCGCCGGTGGCGCCCGGGCCTGAATGGCGTCCGGAGGGCACCGCGCTGGCCGTGCCCCGGCTGCTGGCGATGCTGGCGGTCACCATCGGCCTGCCTTTCTTCGTGCTGAGCACCACCGGTCCGCTGCTCCAGTCGTGGTTCGCCCGCGCGCGACCGGGCCGCTCGCCCTATCCGCTGTATGCGCTGTCCAACGCGGGCTCGCTGCTGGCGCTGCTCGGCTATCCCTTCCTGGTGGAGCCGTGGGTGGGGCGCGGCGCCCAGGCGTGGGGCTGGGGCGTGGGCTTCGTCTTCTTCGCCGTGGCCTGCGCGGTGTGTGCGCTGGACGTGATGAAGCAGCCGGACACGGCGCCCGTCGCCACGGCCGCGCCCGTGACGGCCACGCCGCTGACGGCAGGCACTGGGGTAGAGGCCGGCGCGGAGGTGGCACGCCCCACCATGCGCGCCACGATGACGTGGCTGGGGCTGAGCACCTGCGCGTCGGTGCTGCTGCTGGCGACGACGAATCAGCTCTCCCAGGACGTGGCGGCCGGCCCCTTCCTCTGGGTGCTGCCCCTGGCCGTCTACCTGCTGACCTTCATCCTCGCCTTCTCCCGCGAGTCCTTCTACTCGCGGACCGTCTACGCGGTGCTGCTCATCGCCTCGGGCGCGGGCGTGGCGCACGCGCAGACGCAGGGGCCGCAGTCATCGCTCGCGCTCCAACTGGCCGCGTACTCCGTGGCCCTCTTCGCGGGCAGCATGGTGTGCCACGGCGAGCTGTACCGGCTGCGCCCACCGCCGCGCCACCTCAGCGCCTTCTACCTGTGGGTGTCCGCGGGCGGCGTGCTGGGCGGGCTGCTCATCAGCGTGCTGGCCCCGGCCGTCTTCAGCGCCTACTGGGAGTACCCTCTGTCGCTGGGCGCGTGCTGCGTCGTCGCGCTGGTGGGCATGGCGAAACAGGCGGGCGAAGCGACGCGGACGCAGCGGATGCAGCGTGTCCTGCGCGGCGCCATGCTGCTCCTGGTGGCCGGACACCTGACGTACACCATGGCCCGCGAGCAGGGCCGCGCGCGCTTCGCCTCGCGCAACTTCTTCGGCGTGGTGCGGGTGATGGAGCAGGGCGTGGGCTCGCCGGAGGACCACCGCTTCACGCTGCTGCACGGCGCCATCACCCACGGGCTCCAGTACGTGACGCCCGAGCGCAGGGGCGTGCCCACGACGTATTACACGCCGGAGGCGGGCCTGGGACTGGCCATCGCCGAGCAGCGCCGGCTGCGCGAAGCCGTGGGGCTGCCCGCGGGGCTGCGCGTGGGCGTGCTGGGACTGGGCGTGGGCACCAGCGCCGCGTTGCTCGAGGCGGAGGACACCGGGCGCTTCTACGAAATCGACCCCGCGGTCATCGCGCTGGCGCAGGGCGAGGGCGGCTACTTCTCCTTCCTGGGAGACACGCCGGCGAAGGTGGAGCTGGTGGAGGGGGACGCGCGCATCTCCCTGGAGCGGGAGCTGGAGGCGGGCGGCGCGCAGGGCTTCGACGTGCTCGCGCTGGACACCTTCTCCTCGGACGCGGTGCCGGTGCACCTGCTCACCCAGGAGGCGGTGGCGCTCTACCGCGCGCACCGCGCCCCATGGCGTGCTGGCGCTGCACATCAGCAACGTCCACCTGGACCTGGTGCCGCTGACGCTGGCGCACGCGCGGGCCCTGGGGCTGCACGCGGCGCTGGTGGTCAACGAGACGCAAGGGGACGCGCTGCGCAGCAACTGGATGGTGCTGAGCCCGGACCGCGAGTTCTCCTGGGGACCCACCTTCACCCGGGCCTCCGCGCGCGTGCGCCGGCTGGGCCTGCGGGAGGACCCCGACTTCACGTGGACGGACGAGAAGAGCAGCGTGCTGCACGTGCTCCGCCGCGGCAGGCCCTCGGCGAGCGTCAAGGACGTGGAGGCCTCCTCCGGCCCGCCCGGCCCCGCGTCCGCCCAGCCCGGGACGGAGTGACTCAGGCGCGCGGCATCGCCTGGGGGCCGGAGGTGGCGACGGCGCTCAGGTCGAGCGCGACCAGCATCACCAGCACGCCGCAGGGAATCGCCAGGGTGGCCGCGCCGAGCCGGGCGAAGAGCAGCGGCCCCAGCGTGCAGCCGCCCAGGAAGGCGGAGCCGAGCCCCAGGTGCAGCCGGGTCCGCTCGAATTCAACAGCGGTGGGCAGCGCCCAGAGACGGCGTCGCAGGCCGGCAAGCCCTGGCCCCGCGTTCCCTCGCGCAGCCAGGAACCCAGCCGCACCACCTGGATGCCGATGTCGGTGAGGATGCCGGTGATGTGCGTGGTGCGCACCACGGCGCCGGAGACGCGGGTGACGAGCGCGTTCTGGAGCCCCATGGCATAGGCCGGCCCCACATGAGCGTCGGCTCGTGGGTACTGGGGTGGTACGACAGCCGGCGCCGATGCCACCCAGCGTGAGTGCCTCCAGCAGCAGCGCGGAGGAGTGGCGGCCCCGGGGGCGCTGTTGGGAGAGCTCCAGCAGCACCGACGCGGACACGGCGCCCACCACGAAGGACAGCAGGAGTTGCGCGGCCAGCAAGGCCAGGGCCACGTTGCCCGAGGCCAGGGACTCTCCCAGCGTGGCCATGGTTCCGGACATGTGCGACGTGTGCAGGCCCAGCGCCACGAAGCCCGTGGTATTCACCAGGCCCGCCACGCCCGCGAGCAGCACTGACAGCAGTGTGTAGGCTCTCCGGTTCCCGGGAGACGATTCCGATGAGAAGGGCATCGCAGTGCCCGAGGCTAACACCGGCCTCGGGCAGGGGCGCGCGGAACTAGCCCGGCGGCCAGCCCAGCGGGCGCCCGGCCAGCAGGTGCAGGTGGATGTGGAAGACCGTCTGGCCGGCGTGCGCATGGGTGTTCATCACCACCCGGTAGCCGTCGTTCGGGTCCGCGTGCCCGCGCTCCTGGGCCACCTTGGCGGCCGCGGTGAAGAGGTGGCCCACCAGCTCGCGGTCCTCCGCCGTGATGTCGTTCACGGTGGGGATGTGCTTGTGGGGGATGAAGAGCACGTGGGTGGGGGCCTGGGGATTGATGTCCTCGAAGGCCACGCACATGTCGTCGCGGTAGACCACCTTGGCGGGGATGAGCCCGTCGCGAATCTTGCAGAAGAGACAGTCGGACATGTTTTCCGGCTTACCAGCGGCCGGAGCCCCACGGAATGGCTTCCGTGGCCTTCCGTTGCCTGCCGGAACCCGCATTTTGCCTCCCGGTGGGGCGGCCGGGCCCCGGGTCTCCTACCTGGGCCCCTCTCGTTGAGGGCCCAAGGAAGGCTGTCCCCCTCAAAGGGCCCCACCGGTGATATCCACGCCCTGACGATGAAATCCATCCGCATCTCCCAGCTCCTCGAGGACCGCGACTACGACATGCGGCTCAGTCTCGTCGCCGGCGGCGGCGGACTGTCGCGCATCGTGGTGTCCTCGCGCATCCAGAAGCCGGGGCTGGCGCTTGCGGGCTTCACCGAGCACCTGCATCCGCACCGCGTCCAGGTGTTCGGCAACACGGAGATTTCATACCTGGCCACGCTGCCGGAAGAGCGGCAGCGCGCGTCGCTGGCGCAGCTCTTCGGCGAGGAGGAGCTGGCGTGCGTGGTGGTGACCAAGGACCTGGACATTCCCCAGGCCCTCATCTCCGCGTGTGAAGGCGCGGGGCTGGCGCTGATGAAGACGCCGCTGCTCTCCAGTGAGTTCATCATGCGGGTGCAGACCTTCCTGGATGAGGCCCTCACCGAGTCCAGCAGCCTGCACGGGGTGTTGATGGACGTGTTCGGCGTGGGCATCTTGCTGCTGGGCAAGAGCGGCATCGGCAAGAGCGAGATTGCCCTGGACCTGGTGATGCGGGCCCACCGCCTGGTCGCGGACGACATCGTGGACGTCACCCGCCGCAAGGGGGCCGTCTACGGCGCTGGCAACCCGGTCATCAAGCACCACATGGAGATTCGCGGCCTGGGCATCATCAACATCAAGGACCTGTTCGGCGTGGCCGCCATCCGCGAACAGAAGAAAATCGAGCTGGTCATCGAGCTCCAGGAGTGGGACCCCCACCAGGAGTATGATCGGCTGGGCGTGGAGGACAAGCACCTGCAGATTGTGGGGGTGGACATCCCCCTGTCGGTGGTGCCCGTTCGTCCGGGCCGCAACATGGCGACCATCATCGAGGTCGCCGCGCGTAATCAGTTGCTAAAGCTACAGGGCCACCACTCGGCGAGAGAGTTCGCCGAGCGACTCAACCGGGCCATCGCCGAAGGGGCGATGCGCCGCACCCTGGGAGAAGAGGTCGAGTGACCGCCCCCGCGAAACAAATCGTCATCATCACCGGCATGTCCGGGTCCGGTAAGTCCACCGCCATCCGCGCGTTGGAGGATTCGGGCTTCTTCTGTATCGACAACCTGCCGGTGTTGCTCTTGCCCAAGCTCACGGAGCTGGCGGGCGGCGGCCACTTCGAGCGCATGGCGCTGGTGGTGGACGTCCGCGAAGGCGTCTTCCTCAAGGACGCGCCCCGCATCCTCGCGGAGGTCCGCCGCGCCGGGCACCAGGTGGAAGTGCTCTTCCTGGACTCCAGCGACGACAGCCTCATCCGCCGCTTCAGCGAGACGCGCCGCCGCCACCCGCTGGCGCCCAACGGCACCGTCGCCGAGGGCATCAAGGCGGAGCGCCAGGCGCTGCGTGACTTGCGCGAGCTGGCCGACCAGGTCATCGACTCGTCCACGCTGAACGTGCATGACTTGAAGCGCATGGTGCAGGCGCGCTTCAGCCCGGAGCCCGCCGCGGGCCCCAGCCTGTCCATCATGTCGTTTGGCTACCGCTACGGCGTGCCGCCCCAGGCGGACCTCGTCCTGGACGTGCGCTTCCTGCCCAATCCGTACTTCGTCCCGGAGCTGAAGGGGCTCACGGGCAAGGTGCCGAAGGTGGCGGCCTACGTGCTGGAGCGTGAGGAGACGCAGCAGTTCCTCGAGAAGGTCGTGGACCTCTGCCGCTTCCTCTTCCCTCGCTACCAGAAGGAGGGGAAGGCGTACCTCACCGTGGCCCTGGGCTGCACCGGTGGCAAGCACCGCTCCGTCGCCATCGCCGCCGAGCTCACCCGGCGCCTGACGGACGAAGACACCCGCGTCCAGCTCTGGGACCGGGACATCGAGAAGGAATAGCGCCGCCAAATTGCAATGTAACTATGTTGCAGTTTGCTCCAGTTGAATGCGGGACAAGGACTCTGTCAGCTTTTGGAGAGGTGGGGATGAGTCCCCATCCTCTCCGTCCTGGAGTCCCGACATGCGAGTCTTCAAATCCGCCGTCTGGTGTTGTTGTGCTGCCGTGTCCCTGGCCGCTTGTGGCGCCCCCGAAGAGGCCCCCGAGCAGGAGGCGCTGGCGCAGCAGGGGGCCGCGCTGGTGACCGGCACCACGCAGGGCTGCACGTACACCATCTCCTCCGTGCCGGTGCCCGGCTCCATGCCTCCGAGCCTGGACATCGTCGTGACGCGCGCGGCGTCCGGCACGTGCGCCCATGGCGCGGGCAGCGTGACGCTGGGACGGTCCTACAACACCCCGTACCTCGCGCTCCTGGCCAACAGCTACGGCGTGGCCACGGCCTTCTCGTACAAGCCCACGCCCAGTGGCAGCTCGATGAATCGCTGTCAGGTGAACCACATCGACCCGGCGACGCTCGGCATGGTCCGCTCACATGACATCGTCGTCATGTACGGGACGAACCATGTGAACTCCTGCGCGCTGGACCAGACGGACGGCGGCGCGACGCTGGTCGTCTACGGGACGAAGGGTGGCCCGCTGCCGGGTGAGGTCGGCAACCGCCCCAACTACGTGGCGACGTATTACGACTTCTTCACCAGCACCACGCCGCCTGTCTATTACACCTACTGAGACAGGCTCCGGGCGCGCGCCTCAGCTCGACTCGCCCAGGCTGAGGCGCTTGCTGCCCACGCCGTTCTTGTCCGCGAAGGACGCGGTGCGCTCGCGGTTGAGGTGGGCCAGGGCGTCACGCTCCTTCTGTCCGCCCACGTCCGGGCGGTTCTCCAGCGCGAAGATGCCGCCGCTGCCGTGGTGCTCCTTGCCGGCCTGGACCGCGCTCTCCAAGTCCCTGGCGGACACCCAGTACTCGCCATTGACGGGGTCCTTCACGCGGAACAAGTCGTCCGACGTGTCGGCCGTCCCGTTGCTGTTGACGCCGTCGATGGTGACCCAGTGGAGCTGGCCCGGCCCGTTGCGCCGTTGCTCGGGCGCGAGCGCGCCATTGAGGATGGCATTGGCGTCCACGAGCGCCAGGCCGAACTGACCGGCCTTCATCACCTTGCTCATCGCCGCCGCGTCGAAGTCGGCGAAGCCGTCCGTGACTTCGATGCCCAGGCCCCCCAGCGCGGTCGCCATCTCCGTGGGCGTGGCGCCATCATCCAGGTTGACGTCCACCGGGGCGTGGACGGACCGGGCGCCGCTGACCTGCGACGCGCGCTCGCGGACCGTCGCTCGCTCCCGCTGCTCGCACAGGCTGCCCTTCGTCACGCTGCGGCTCGCCCGGCTCAGGAAGGCCAGCGTCGCCTCGCCGCAGCCCGTGTCCGAGTTCTGCGCGATGACCGACGCGGTGGGCGCCCAGCCCTTGTCGGCCTGCGCCTGCGCCGCTTCATTCTCGGGTGCCGGTCTCGCAGGAAGGGGAGCTCGCTGGTCCCCGTGGCGTCCGGCACCGACAGCCGCGGCACGCCCTTGGCCGCGGGCTTCGTGTCCTGGAAGGTGTCCCGCTCCGGACGGGGCGCCGCCGGGGCGGGGCTGCTCACCGGCCTGGCGGGCGACGTCTCCATGGGCGTCCTGGCGTCCTTCAACACGGCCGGCTGGATGGGCTTGGACAGGGCCTGCGGCGCTGAGTTGAACACGGTGGTGACAATCCTGGTCACGGCGGACCCTCCCGGACTTCCTTCGCCTGTTCGCATTATCGGCGGCATGTGTGTGTTGTTGCGCGTGAATCCTTCATGGGCGCAGGGAGTCGCTCGCTTCCCGGTACACTTGCGTCATGGCCAACACCGATGACCGGGGCTCGGGTGCTGATGATTCGCCAGAGCTGTCCACGCAGGTCGTGTCAGCGGATGTGCAGGGGACGCCGCATGCGGCGGAGCCTTCCTCCGCGCGCGACGCGCCTGGGGATTGGCGTTCGCGGAGCCGGCTGGGCCAGCGGGTGGGGCGCTTCATCCCGTTGAAGCTGCTGGGGCAGGGCGGCATGGGCGCGGTGTTCGCGGCCTATGACCCGGACCTGGACCGCAAGGTGGCGCTCAAGTTGTTGAGCGTGGAGGCCCGCTCCGCGGACGAGGAGGGCGGGCGTGCCCGGCTGCTCCGCGAGGCGCAGGCCATGGCGCGTGTCTCCCATCCCAATGTCATTCCCATCTACGAGGTGGGCACCTGGGACGCGCAGGTCTTCTTCACCATGGAGTGTGTGGCCGGTGGCACGCTGGCGGACTGGCGGCGGGAGAAGCCCCGTTCCTGGCGCGAGGTGCTGGAGAAGTACCTGCAAGCCGGACGCGGGTTGGAGGCCGCGCACGCGGCGGGGCTGGTGCACCGCGACTTCAAGCCCGCAAACGTGCTGGTGGGGCGTGACGGGCGCGTCTGCGTCACGGACTTCGGCCTGGCGCGGCCCGTGGACAACCTGCCTCTGGACGAACAGCCCACGCTGGCGCGCGTGCGCGACGCCTCGGAGATGTCGCGCCCGCTGCATGACCCGCTCACCGAAACGGGTGTCGTCCTGGGCACGCCGCCGTTCATGTCCCCCGAACAGTTCCGCGGCGAGTCCCTGGACGCGCGCTCGGACCAGTTCAGCTTCTGCGCGGCGCTGTACCGGGCGCTCTACAACCAGCGTCCCTTCGACCCCGACGAGCTCTCGCGGGCCGCGAAGGCGCTGCGGTCCGCACCCGCGAAGGTGACGGCGCCGTTGGAGCGAGCCGGGCGGGAGCCCTCGCCCATCCACGAGCCGCCGAGCGACGCCCGCGTCCCCGCCTGGGTGCGGCGCGCCGTGATGCGGGGGTTGTCACTCGAGCCGGAGGCGCGCTTCGCCTCCATGGGGGCGCTGTTGGAGGCGCTGTCGCAAGAGGAGCAGCGCGCACGGGCCCGCAAGGCGGGAGGCATGGCCGCGGCCACGGTGGCGCTGGTGGGGGCGGTGGGCGGCGGGCTGTGGTTTCAGTCCAGCGTCTGCGCGGGCGCGGAGGGGCTGCTGGCGGACAGTTGGGGGGCTGAGGCGAAGCAGCGACTGGCCTCGGCCTTCGCGGCCACGGGCAGCCCCTGGCGGGGGACATGGCGGCCCGGGTGGGGCAGGTGTTGGATGCCTATGCCAGCAATTGGGCGCGGCAGCACACCGACGCGTGCGAGGCCACGCGCCTGCACGAGGTGCAGCCGGAGGCGCTGTTCACCCAGCGCGTGGTGTGTCTGGAGCGGCGGCACAAGGATTTGCGCGCGCTGGTGGGCGCCCTGTCCCAGGTGGACAAGGCGGGCGTGGAGAAGGCGCTGGACGCGGCGTATGCGCTGCCTTCGCCCGAGGACTGCGCGGACGTGGAGGCCCTGGCGAGCCAGCAGCCCCGGCCCGCGGACCCGGCCATGCGCGCGGAGCTGGAGTCATTGGAGGGTGCGCTGTCGGAGGTGAAGGCGCTGGTGGACACCAGCCGTTATCCCCAGGCGCTGGCGGCGGCGAACGCGGTGGAGTCGCGGGTGTTGGCCGCGCGGTACGCGCCGCTGACGGCGGAGCTGCGCTTCCACCAGGGATGGCTCCAGGCCGTGCTGGGGGAGAAGGAGAAGGGCGCGGGGCTGCTGGAGCAGGCCGTCTATGACGCCACGTCGGGCCGGGCGGACCGGCTGGAGGTCTCCATTCTCAACAAGTTGCTCTACGTGGAAGGGGAGCGCGAGCGCTTCGAGCACGCCCTTCAATGGTCACGCCTGGGCAAGGCGACCCTCCAGCGGCTGGGCGGGGACGCGGTGCTGCGGGGCGACCTGCTGGTGAACGAGGCCAACCTCGCGTTGATGCGCGGTCAGGCGGACGACGCCCGGGCGTTGCTGGAGGAAGCCAACACCGTGCTGGCGGACGCGCTGGTGTCGGGCCATCCGAAGCGCGCGCGGGTGACGTTCTCACTGGGGCGGGTGCTGCTGGAGGTGGGGGCCTTCCCGGAGGCCGTGCGGGTGATGGAGGAGGCGCTGCGCCAGACGGAGGCGGCGGTGGGGCCTCGGCACCTGGACGTGGCTCGGCGCCACCAGGGCCTGTCCATGGCGCTGCGCGAGCAGCGGGAGTTCGCGCGGGCCTTGGCGCATGCCCGGGCCTCCGTGGCGCTGCACCGCGAGCTGCTGGGCGACAGTCACCTGAAGCTGGCGGAGGCGCTCGACGAGGAGGGCATGAGCCTGCTCGCGCTGGGCCGCCACGAAGAGGCGCTGAAAGTCTATGAGGCGGCGCTGGCGGTGAAGCACGCCCAACTGGGGCCCGACGACGAGGACCTCCAGTACTCCTACGACGGCGTGGGGCAGGCCCTGCTGGGACTGGGGCGCACGCGCGAGGCGCTGGCGCCGCTGCGCAAGGCGGTGGCCTTCACGGGCGCGCAGGAGGACTCGCTGGGGGAGTCGGGCTTCGCGCTCGCGCGGGCGCTGTGGAAGGAAGGGCAGGGTGTGGAGGCGCGGACCGAGGCGGCGAAGGCGCGTGAGCGCTTCACGGCCTCGGGCCGGGCGCTCCAGGCCGAGGCGGTGCGGGCGTGGTTGGACGCGCTGCCTCCGGAGACGAAGGCGAAGCCCGCCCGTCCCCAGCAGCGGAGGCGCCGCTAGGGACGGGAGGTGCCGTGGCTCACGGCGTGGTGAACAGGGAGCTGATGGTGTCCGCCGTGTGGAGGGGCAGCTTCTCGAAGATGGTGAAGGGCTCTCGCGTCACCTCCTGATGCGGGCTGTCCAGGGCCGTGACCCTCACCGAGTAGATGGCGTTGGGCGCCAGCGTTCCCACGGGCAGCCGGACCTCGGTGGCCGTGCCCGGCAGGTAGAGGGCCGTCTGGGTCGACGCGCTGGTGTTGACGTAGCGAATCAGGCTCACCCGATAGGCGGTGGGCGCGCCGTTCGCGGGTGGCTTCCAGGTGATGATGGGGCTGGTGTTGCCCACCACGCGCTGGGACGTCGCCGGAATGCCGTCGATGGACAGCGCGCGCGGAGGCGTCAGCGCGGGCGTGATGGGGCTCGCCACCAGGTTCTCCACATAGTCCGACGTCAGGAGCGAGCCCGCCACGCTTCGCGTGATGGTGGTGTCGCCCGGCAGGGGCTCCAGGATGCGGTACTGATAGGTGGCGGTACCCACGGGGCGCCACGACGAAGGGTAGGGGTTTCCATACGGCAACCGGTCAGCGATGGTGTGCGAGGTGCCAGGCGGGAGCACGAGGCTGAAGAGCTCCCCCGAGTAGCCGACCCAGCCCTCCTGGGGGCCGTGGGCCGAGGGCTCGATGTAGAAGGTCGGCAAGCGCGCCGTCGCGGCGGGGTGGATTTCGGTGGCGACGGAGGCGTAGTTGCCCAGACGCCACTCGAAGGAGACGTCCGTCATGGGGACGTCCTGCATGGCGCCGATGATGACGAGCGGCGTCACCCCATCCGCGGTGAAGTTGAAGGCAGGCAGTTGCGCGCTGCGGACGAGGGCCGAGGCGACCAGGGGTTCACCGTTCGGAAGCGGTTTTCCGAAGACGTTCGTGAGTTGATTCACGTACAGCCGGTCCCCCTTCGCCGCCTCGAAGACGGGGAAGTTGCCCGACAGGCCGTAGGCCTGCGCGTCCTGCACGTCCAGTTGCGTCTGGCCCGCGGCGACGTAGTCGTTGGTGTACACCTCCCCCGAGAGGTCGACCTGCCCGGAGACAATCTGCAGCCGGCTGCCACCGCTGTACCCGGCGGGATCCTGCCAGGGGGCGAGGTTCGTGAGGTTCAGGTACGCGGGCGTCATGGAGTGAGACGTCGCGACGGCATCCTGACGTCCCAGATAATGACGGCCAATCTCCACACGCCGCTCGTCGGTGACGACATAGGCGCTCCCCGTCTTCAGGTAGTACTCCCCCTGGGGCACGCTGGGAAAGCGGTAGCCCTCCGACGAGGGCGCGCCGGTGTAGCGCGTGAAGCCGGTCCGGGTGCGGACGAGCAACTCGGGAGGATTGGAGGACAGGTCCTTGCTCCGGACCGCGACGCCCACGGAGGTGTAGAAGCGCTCGGTGTGGGTGATGATGACGTCGCCCGAGTCGACATCATCCATTTCGCCGGGGGCATCGTCTTCGCCAGTGGGCTGACCCGTCCAGGTCCCGTCCTCCCCTGGGATGCCGTTGGGTGACGCTGGTGGTGGATTGTCTTTGGGTTCGTTGGTGACATCCGGTCCATTGTCGGCACAGCCCGACAAGACAAGGCACATCGAGACACACGCCACTCCGAGGCGATACATGCGCATGAGTTCCCACGCTGAAAGGTGATGAGGGACAACTGGCGCGGGAGTCTCGGGGAAGTCAGGCGATGTCTGCAACTCAACGCAAGGAAGGCCCATCTTTCCGCCGGGGCTTTAATCCGAAGCCCTGGCGGAAAGTGGACGCGCTCCTCAGGAGTCGTAGCCGTGGTTGCCCTTGAAGACGAGCACCTTGCCGCTGTCTGGATAGAACAGCACCGCCCACGCCTCGTTGTCGTGGCAGTTGTGGCAGGGCACTTCATACGTCGAAATCCAGGCCTGCACTTCGCCGCCGCCGGCAAAGGCATCCACCGCGGCCAGCAGTTGGTCTCCGTCCCGCCAGGGATTGAAGAACAGCACCTGCGACAAGCCGCTGCGGCCGACGAAGCTACCCGTGTCCGGGTATGGCAGTTGAGGGTTCAGCGCGGTGAGCTTCGCCATGACGGACTGAATCGTCCTGGGCTCGGTGGGGCACTCCGGGATGCTGTACGCGTCCACGGGCTCCAGGTGGTGCCAGCTCATGCCCGTGGAGGTGGAGTTCCACTGGAGGCGCTCCGGCTCCAGGACCGAGGCGTCAATGGCCGTGAGGGTCAGGGGCGAGGTCGCTCCATCCTCACAGACGCCCGCGTACATGCAGCGGGACACCTGCCGGTAGGTGCCACACGCGGAGAAGTCCAGTGCGCCCTGTGGCTGCGAATAGACGCACGCGTGCACGGAAGGCAGGCAGGGCTGGCTGGGCCAGACCTCGTAGGCGTCGCCGGAGGTGAGCGCCAGCTCGGTGACGCGCGCGACCAGCCGGGCCGTCTTCTGCGCCGTACCGCCGCCGGTGAGCGCGGCGTTGAAGGTGAGCGGCACGGTGTGCGGGTCGATGGCCTGATAGACGGCCGGGTACCGCCAGTCGAGCAGGAACTGGCCCGCGCTCACGCGGGTGACCGTCGGGGTCCCATCGGGCGCGGTCACCAGGAGCGAGTTCGCCGCCGCGCTGACGTGCCCCCGGTAGACGAGGACGTCATCACCATTGCGCACGTAGACGGGGTTGACCTCCGTCTCCACGGAGATGTCGCTGGCGCCACGGAAGTCGTAGAAGCGCGGCGCCACCACGACATGACATCTCCGTGAAACCCGGACCCCGAAGCGGGCCGGGCTCCACGGAGGGGCTGGCTCAGTCCGCGGTGAAATACACGTTGTCGAGCAGGAGCGTGTCCGCGGCCGGGCCCGCGCCAGCGATGAAGACGAACGGCGCCTGCACCGCGTTGAGCTGCAACCCGCCCGCGACGAAGTCCGCCAGCGGAATGGCCAGGTGGTGCCACTGCCCGTCATTCGTGTAACCGTACCGTGACGCGGGGAGCTGGACACTCTGGTCGTCGTTCATGCCAATGGACACGTTGGCGAAGCCCGGGTCGGCCGAGTTGAGGCTCACGTGCAGCGTCGTCCAGCCATCCAGGTTGCGCGGGGGGCTCCAGTGCACGCCGAAGCCCAGCCACGTCTTGCCCGCGTGCACCACCAGGTCGGACTGGCGGCCCTCGATGCGCGTGGTGGAGGGCTCCAGGGAGAGCGTGCCCTCGTAGAGGTGGATGTGCACGGTGGTGTTGTCCACCGGGATGTCCTGGGAGCGGCCCCCCTCGTAGAAACCCACGCCCAGGCGCCGCTGACCTTCCACATAGGGGAGGGGCCCGGGAGCGCCTCGTCGTTGGGTGCTCCGCCCGCGTCGGGCCGGTTGTAGCCCTGGTCCGTGTAGTCCGGCACGCCCGGGTCGGGACGGCAGCCCGCCAGGAGCATGAGCACCGCGAAGCCCGCGCGCCTCATGGCCGCACCGCCCTATCTCCGCCGCCAGCCGTGCTCATCAACACCCAACCGCCTTGCACCGCGCCCCCCATCTCCACGATGCCCTTGTACGCGGGCGTCGCCAGGTCATAGGCGTAGGTGCCCGTGGCGTCGTACGTCACCGCGTCCGGGAAGGAATCGAGCATCGTTTGATAGGCGCGGATGGCCTGGAGCCGTACCTGCGGCAGGTCCTCCTGACGCGCCTCACCGTTCTGGTAGATGGCGAGCAGGTTGTTGCCTACGTAGAACTGGGCCTCGCCGCCCGGCTCGCGGGCCAGCAACGTGGCCCACGAATAGAACGCGGCCACGTTGCCGGCGCGGGATTCGATGTCCCACTTCGTCTCCGCGCCGGGCGTGCTGCTTCGGAACGGATTGTTCGGGTCGTCCAGCACGGACTGGTCCGGGTAGATGCCGATGTCCGGGCTGTGGAACTGGAGCGTGAGCCCGTCCAGGGATTCGCCATACACGAAGCTGGCGGGGTCGTAGCAGCCGGTGACGACTCCGGCGCAGGCCAGCAGAAGCCACGTCTTCATACGTCCTCCGTTAGAGAGACAGGATGGCATACGCGCCCACCTCGAATTCGCGGCCTTCGAGTCCCTGGTCGAGCGCCGTCTGACTGAGTCCTTCCGAGTACTGGTCCAGCATGCGCACCAGTCCGCGCACGCCGAAGCGCGTCGTCACCGTCCCCATCACCGGGCGCTTGAGGCCGTAGGACAGGTCTCCACCGAGCTGGATGGGGTAGGTGAGGTTGAAGACGCGGTGGTAGTCGTACGGGCCCCAGTTGTTGAAGTGGAGCTGCGTGGTCAGCATCAGCGTGTCCCACAGCACGGAGGCATCCACGCCGAAGCGCCGCACCTGCCGGTCGTCCTCGCCGGAGGACTGGTTGCTGCCGGCGAAGGCGGCGCCGAAGATTTTCAGCCGCTGCATCGGGTTGGTCACCAATCGCAGCGTGGCCTCCCATTCGTCCCGGGCAGACGGCGCGTTGCCGAAGGCCACCATGCTGCCATCCGCGAGGATGGCGATGCCCGCGTCGCGAGACGTCGGTTGCCGCCGGTACACCAGGTCCAGACCCGCGGCGAAGGGCGCGTCCTCGCGCATGTCGCGGTCCCACTGCCAGAACCAGGTGCCGGGCGTGGGGTCGAAGGTGAGGAGCAGCTCGGCGCCCAGCGTCTCGCGGTTGTCCAGGACGGTGAAGGCGTCCACCAGCACGTTGCGCGGACGCACGCCGGCGAAGTACCGCCCCGACTCCGGGTCGAACGCGTCCTCGATGCGTGGGTTGGGCCCGATGAGGGGCTTCTGGTACAGCAGGTTGGGCGACACCTGGAACGCGCTGCCGACCTGCACCACCGCGCCGGCCTGTCCACCGAAGTGGTTGCCACGGCCGCTCTCGCGCAGGCTCCAGCCCGTCAGCAGGATGCCCTGCTCCGGACCGCCGTCCGCCACCAGGCCGCGGTAGGAGCCCTGGAGGAACGTTCGCACCGCGCCCAGGTCATATGTGAGGCGTGCCTTGGCACCCAGGGTGTCGAGCATCCGGATTTCGTCCCGCATCACCTCGTAGCCGCTGTCGAGGTAGCTGGGGCCGTCCGTGGGGCGCGACCAGGTGAACGCCTCGCCCACGCGTTGCGGGGCCGCGAGGATGCCGCCCACCTCAAGCGCCATGGGCCCCTTCGTCCATCCCAGTGACACCGTCGACCTGCGCGCCACGCGCTCGCGGATGACGGAGGCGGTGAGCTGGGTGGAGCCCCGGGCGATGTCCTCCTGGTGCATCAGCGTCAGCGTCACCGGCCCCACGTTCCGGCGGTACTTGGCGACGATGGACGGGTTGGCGCCCCAGTAGAGCTCCGGGCCCACCGCCACCTTGAGGCCCTCCAGGTTGTTCTTTCCGGTGAAGACGACGCCGAAGGGCGCGTTGCCCTTGTAGATGTCCAGGGCGGGGCCGTAGTTCGCCTCTCGGTAGAGGCCGAAGAAGTCGCCTTCCTCGCCCCAGTGGTAGTGGGCGGTGCGGTAGAAGCCCTCCAACTGGAAGTCCGCGCGGTCCAGCTTGAACTCGGCCTGGTACAGCGCGAGCCGGTCCAGGCCCAGCGGCTGCTGCCCCGCCGGGTTGCCCCCGCCGGGCACGGGGGCCGGCCCACGCCGCCGTTGGCCGTCGCGGGCGCGGGGGCGTGCCGCGGTTCTCATAGAAGATGTTGTTGAGGCGGTTCTGCGCCACGTTGCCCACGACGTTGAACGAGGCGCGCCCGTACACGCCCGAGGTCGGCTGGAGCGCCAGGTCGAAGAAGATGGACTCCGTGTGGTCCGCGGCCACCTGGTTGGGCCGCACCGTGGCGATGCTCCCGCGCGACAGCGAGCTGTCCATCAACAGGCGCAGGTTGGAGACGCGCACCGCGCTGAGGTCATCCGCCCGGGCCAGCGCCATGGACGACTCATAGCCGCGTGACAGCTCCGTGGGGCGGATGGCCGCGAAGTGCTCGCGGATGGTGTCGGGGTTGGTGGTGGGGGCGTACGGGTCCATGCGGAAGGCCGCCTGGAGGACGTAGTACGCGGTGCGCGGTTGGATGCGCGCGATGCCGGCCTCGTCCTCGGGGCCCAGCGCGCAGATGCCGAACCACTCCTCGTTCATGTTGTTCTGGCCCGGCACGAAGTCGGATTCGTAGCCGCCGTTGGGCCAGGACGCGGTGGTGTCGTGGATGGAGAGGTTCGCCTCCTGGTTGTACTTCCACCAACCGTCCACCCACTGGAACACGAAGCCGCCCAGGGCGTTCTGCGCGCGGCCCTGTCCGTAGGCCTGGGAGTAGATTTCCTCCCACTGCTTGCGCAGGTACTCGGCTTGCGCCAGGTGGTCCTCGCGGCCGGCTTTGGCGTCGTAGGCGTCCGCGCCGAACTCGGTGAACATGACGGGCTTGTTCAGCTTGCGCAGCACTTCGTCGAACAAGTCGCGGGCGGACGGGCCGCGGTAGACGTTGGAGCCCAGGATGTCCAGCTCGGGCATCAGCCGCGCGATGAGGTCGATGTACTGCAAGTCGCCATTGGCGATGGAGACGGGGTGCAGCGTGTCGCGCTGCTTGATGGTCCGCACCGCCTCGCCCATCAGCGAATAGAGGTGCTCCGCGCGGGCGGTGTCCTCCTGGCCGGGCAGCGCCTCGATTTCGTAGCCGGTCCAGTGCAGGCCGTAGTTGTTCTCATTGCCCAGCATCCACATCAGCACGCCGGGCACGTCCCGGTACTTCTCCACCTTCTGCGCCAAATCGTTGAGCAGCGCGCGGCGGTGGTTCGGGTTGGAGTAGTCCGTGTTCGGCACCATGACGCCGTCCACGTTCGTGCCGTAGCGGCCCATGAGCGGGTTCACCACGGTGTAGATGCCGTAGTTCTTGTGGATGTACGTCACCCACTGCGGCGGGATGTCGTCGAACTGCCGGATGGCGTTGACGCCCATGTCGCGCAGCAGTGTCATCTCGCGGTGCAGCACCGCGCGGATGAAGTCCTCCTTCTGCGTCCACAGCGAGTACCGGTAGTTCTCGCCAATGGGCGTGTAGCCCCAGTTCATGCCGAAGATGGGGAAGTCCCGGCCGTTGACCTGGAGCTTGAAGCCGCGCTCGTCCCGGTACACGCGGACGGACTGCGCCGCCGCGTTGATGGTGACGGGGGACACCCGCACCACCGGCGCGTCCGACGGAGATGGGGGCGTCTCCGGCCCGCTGGGCGGCGGCACCTGACCCAGCGTGAACGCGAGGCTGGTGACGAGGATGAGGGCGTTCACGCGGCGAGCTCCACATCGAGCCCGTTCTTCTCCACCAGGGCCTTGTAGAGGTGAGCGCTGTCCTTCGGGATGCGGCGCTGCGAGTCGTAGTCCACGTAGACCATGCCGAAGCGCTTCTGGTAGCCGAAGGCCCACTCGAAGTTGTCCATCAGCGACCAGGCGAAGTAGCCCGCAAGCGGCACGCCCTGGCGGATGGCCTCCAGTGACGCCTCCAGGTGCGAGCGCAGGTACGCCACGCGCTTGTCGTCATGCACCTTGCCGTCCTCGCTGGGGCCGGTGGCGTAGGCGCAGCCGTTCTCGGTGATGTAGAGGGAGCCGGGCTGGTAGCGGGTGTGCAGGTGCACGAGCAGCCGGGTGAGGGCGGGGGCGTACACCTCCCAGCCCATGTCCGTGCGCTCGGGCTCGGGGTACACGGTGCGCGGCGCGTTCTGCGACTCGGGGATGCGGTCGCTGCGCATGATGGCGCGCGAGTAGTAGTTGATGCCCAGGAAGTCGGTGGGCACGGCGATGGCGGCCATGTCGCCGTCTCGCACGAAGGGCAGCGTGGACGAGGCGAGGTGCCCGTCCTTCACGTAGTCCTCCACCACGTCCTTCGGGTAGCCGCGGCCGTAGAGCGGGTCCAGGAACCAGCGGTTGAAGCTGCCGTCATGGCGGCGGCACGCCTCCGCGTCCTCGGGGCTGGGAGACGCGGGCTCCGCGGGCGACAGGTTGAGGGTGATGCCCACCTCCGCGTTCTTCACGTTGGCGCGGATGACGGGCACCGCCTGGCCGTGGGACAGCAGCGTGTGGTGCGCGGTGGCCAGCACCTCGCCCCAGTTCTTGTGGCCGGGGGCATGTTCGCCGTTGCCGTAGCCGAGCACGCTGATGCACCAGGGCTCGTTGTGGGTAATCCACCGCTTTACGCGGTCGCCCAGCTTGCGGCTCATCACGTCGGCGTACTCGACGAAGGCGCTCGCGGTGTCGCGGGAAGGCCAGCCGCCCAGGTACTGGAGCGCCTGGGGCAAATCCCAATGGTAGAGCGTGACGAAGGGCTCGATGCCCGCGTCCAGCAGCCCGTCCACCAGCCGCGAGTAGAAGTCGAGGCCCGCGGCATTCACGGCGCCGCGCCCGGTGGGGAGCACGCGGGGCCAGGCCACGGAGAAGCGGTAGGACTTCACGCCCAGCCATCGCATCAGCGCCACGTCTTCGCGCCAGCGGTGGTAGTGGTCGCACGCGACCTTGCCGTCCGACCCGTCGCTGATTTTGCCAGGGGTGGCGGCGAAGCGGTCCCAGATGGACTCACCGCGCCCATCGGCGCTGGTGGCGCCCTCAATCTGGAAGGCGGAGGTGGCCACACCCCACAGGAAGTCATTGGGGAACTGCCGCATTTTCGGAGGCTCCTTTCGAGGATTCGAGATGGCAGCGGACCGTGTGGGCCGCGCCGTGGACGTGAGCGGGGGGGAGGGTGTCGTGGCAGCGCGCGTCCGCATGGGGACAGCGGGGCGCGAAGGGGCAGCCGAACACCGGCCTGGGGCCCGTGGCGGGCCGCACGGGCAGCGGGGTGTTGAGGAAGTCCGCGCCATCCGGCACGGCGGACAGGAGCAGCCGGGTGTACGGGTGCCGGGGCGCGGCGAGCACGTCCGCCGTCCTGCCAGACTCCACGACGCTGCCCGCGTACAGCACCAGGACGCGGTCGGCCGGTGGCGCGCGCTGGCCAGGTCGTGGGTGATGAAGAGGATGCCGATGCCGCGCTCGCGCGTCAGACCGCGCAGCAGTTGGAGCACGCCCCGTCGCGTGGACACGTCCAGCATGGAGGTGGGCTCATCGGCGATGATGACGTCCGGCTCCACGGCCAGCGCGCGCGCCACCGCCACGCGTTGCCGCTGGCCGCCGGACAGCTCATGCGGGTAGCGCTGCGCCAGTTGCTCCGCGGGCGTCAGGCCCACGGACTCCAGCAGGGCGTAAACGCGGTCCTCGAGTCCGGCGCGTGTGGCCCGGCCATGGCGCAGCAGCGGGCGCCCCAGGTGATGGGCCACGGTGTGGACGGGGTTGAGTGAGGCGAAGGGGTCTTGGAAGACCATCTGCACGCGGCCCCGGTACGCGAGCGACGCGCCGCCGCGCTCCAGGGTGAGTACGTCCTTGCCGCCCAGCCGCAGGCTGCCAGCATCCGGCGTGTCCAGCCGTGCCAGCACCCGGGCCAGGGTGGACTTTCCGCTGCCGGACTCGCCCACCAGCGCGACGATTTCGCCGCGCTCCAGGGTGAAGGACACGCGGTTGAGAAGGGTGCGGCGCGACCGGGAGAGGAAGCCGCCCACGGGCACCGTGCGCAGCAACTCCGTGGCCTCCAGCAGTGGGGCGCTCATCGGCCACCTCCCTGCGCGGCGGCCTGGGTCGTCACGCGCTCCGAGCTCGCCAGCGTCACGTCCGCCGGCACCTGCGCGTCCGCGGCGCTCAGGTGGGGGAACGACGACAGAAGCAGGCGCGTGTACGGGTGGCGCGCGTCCGTGCGCAGGCGATCGGCAGTGTCCACCTCCACCAGCTTGCCGCCCTGGAGCACACCCACGCGGTCCGAAAGCGCGAGCAGCAGTGGCAAATCGTGCGTGATGAAGAGCACCGCGAAGCCCAGCCGCTGCTTCAACTCCAGCACCCGCTGGAGCAACTCCTTCTGCACCACGACGTCCAGCGCCGTGGTGGGCTCGTCCATCACCACCAGCTTCGGCTCCAGGGCCAGCGCCAGGGCGATGCCCACGCGCTGCCGCATTCCACCGGAGAGCTGGTGCGGCCACGCGCCCACCAGCTGCGGTGCCAGCCCCACCATGGCCAGCAGCTCCCGTGCCCGGGCATGGGCCGCGGCGCGGGTGGTCCGCCCATGGGCGGCGAGGGTGTCGTGGAACTGGTCCTCCAGCGTGAGCACCGGGTTGAGCGCGCTCATCGCGCTCTGGAAGACCATGGACACCTGGCTCCAGCGGTATGCGCGCAGCGCGGTTTCATCCAGCGCCGTGACGTCCGTGCCATTCAGGAGGATGCGGCCCTGCGTGATGCTGGCGGCCGGAGGCAGCAGGCGCAGCAGCGCGTATCCCAGCGTCGACTTGCCGCTGCCGGACTCACCCGCAAGTCCGAACACCTCACCGGGTGCGATGTCGAAGGACACCGAGTCCACCACCCGCGCGGGCCCACGCTCCGTGGCGTATTCGATGCACACGTCCCGGAGGCTCAGCAGGGCACCGGACGGCGGCGCCGCGTCCGCCGAAGAGGACCGCGCCGAGCGGACCGCCGTGGTCGCCACCGGCGGCGCCTTCAGCGCCGGATTGGTCACCTCGTCGATGGCGGAGCTGAGCAGCGTCAGCGAGAAGCCGACCAGCGCGATGCACACACCGGTGGGCACGAAGACCCACCAGGAGCGCGTCAGCAGCGCCGCGTCGTTGCCGGCCCAGTAGAGGTTGGTACCCCACGTCACCGCGCCCACGTCGCCCAGGCCGAGGAACTCCAGGCCCACCTGCGCGCCCACCGCGTAGAGCGTGTTGCCAATGAACGACGAGCCCAGCAGCGACGCCATGTTGGGCAGCAGCTCCCGGACGACGATGCGCGAGCGGCTCTCCCCGCGACGAACGCGGCGGAGACGAAGTCCCGGTTGCGCAGGGCCATGGCCTCGGCGCGGAAGACGCGCGCGTTCCAGGCCCAGCCGGCCAGCGACAGCACCACCACCATGCGGAAGGGGCCGGAGGGCAGGTAGGCGCCCAGGACGATGGCCAGCGGAAGGCCGGGGATGACGAGGAAGACGTTGGTGGTGAGCGTCAGCACGTCATCCACGCGGCGGCCCAGGTACCCGGACGTCACGCCGATGAGCGCGCCCATGAGCGTGACGAGCGTGCCCACCGCGAAGCCGATGGCCAGCGTCTCGCGCGCGCCCACCACCGTCTGCGCCAGCACGTCCTGGCCCTGGCCCGTGGTGCCGAACCAGTGCGCGGCGGAGGGCGGCTGGTGGGGACGGCCCACCAGCTCCGTGGGGTCCATCACCAGCCAGGGCCCGATGAGCGCGAGCACGATGAAGCCCAGCAGGATGCTCCCGCCCACCGCCGCCTTGCGTTGGCGCAGCAGCCGTCGAAGAAGGTCACGCATGGGCGCGGGTCCTCGGGTCCAGCCACAGACACAGCAGGTCCACGGCGAAGTTCGCGGCGAGCACGGCGAAGGTGATGGTCAGGAAGAGCCCTTGCATGAGGGGGTAGTCCTGATTGCGCACGGCCAGGATGAGCAGGTAGCCGGTGCCTGGGTACGAGAAGACAATCTCCGTCAGCAGCGAGCCGCTCAGCACGAAGCCCAGCGCCATGCCGAAGCCCGTGACGTTGGGCAGCAGCGCGTTGCGCGCGGCGTAGCGCAGCATCACCTGCCGGGGCGGAAGTCCCTTCGCGTGCGCCAGCCGGAGCGTGTCCGTGCCCAGCGTGGCCACCATGGTGTTGCGCATGCTCAGCATCCACCCGCCCAGCGTGGCCGCAACGATGGAGGCCGCGGGCAGGAAGGCGTGCCGCGCCACGTCCGCCGCGAAGGTGAGGGACAGCGCCGGCTCCAGGTCGTGCGAGTACGCGTGCCGCAGCGGGAACCAGCCCAGCCCGAACCCGAAGAGGTACAGGGCCAGCATGGCCAGCCAGAAGTAGGGGAAGGCCCCCAGGAAGGCGAGCGCCGGCGCCACCGTCGCGTCCAGCCACCCGCCGCGGTTCCACGCGGCCAGCACGCCCAGCATGGAGCCCACCGTGAAGCTGATGATGACCGCGCACCCGGCCAGCCCCAGCGTCCACAAGAGGCCGGTGCCAATCACCTCGGACACGGGCGCCGGGTAGTACGCGTAGGACAGGCCCAGGTCGCCGCGCAGCAGGTGCTTCAGGTACGTGGCGTACTGCACGTACCAGGGCGCCTCCGTGAAGCCGAAGGCGGCGCGCAGCGCCACCATGGCCTCGGGCTGCACGCGGCCCTCGAAGCGCGCGAACATGGCGGACGCCGGGTCACCGGGCGCCAGCCGGGGGATGACGAAGTTGAGCGTCAAGGACGCCCAGGCCGCCAGCAGGTAGAAGCCCAACCTCCGCAGGACGTAGGCCATGGCGCTCAGGGCTCCCTGGGGACGAGCGACGTCAGCACCAGCAGGCTGTCGGGCTCGGCATGGGGGGACAGGCGTGCGTAGGGGTTCTGCTCGGTGGGAAAGCCGGTGAAGCGCCGCGAGTTGGACTCGCCCCAGGATGGGTTGGGGAAGAGGGGGATGGACGGCGCCAGCTCGGAGTAGCGCCGCTGCACCGCCGCCATCAGCGCGCGCTGCGCGTCGTCGGTGTCCGCGCGCTCGAAGCGCGTCAGCAGCGCGTCCGCCGCCTCATCACCGAAGCGGTGCCAGTTGGACGCGGCCACTTCGCCCACCGGGCGCACGGTGCGCGGGGACAGCTGCCACTTGTAGAAGGTGTACGGCGTGGGGCCGTCCAGGGACCAGGAGATGGCCAGTTGGAACTCACCCTTCTGGAGCCGCGCGTACCACGCGCCGAACTCGTAGGTGCGCAGCTGCGCCTGCACGCCCAGCTTCCGCAAGTCCCGCGCCACCACCTGCCCGGCGCGTACCCAGTCGGACCAGCCGCCCACCACCTCGATGTCCAGCGCGAGCGGCTGGCCATCCGCCTTGCGCCGCAGCCCGTCCGGGCCTTCCTTCAAGCCCGCCTCGTCCAGCAGCCGCTTCGCCGCCGCCAGGTCGTGCTTCACCCAAGCACCCTGGGCCGCGTCCGCGTCGCGCCACGCGGTGTATGCGTCGTTGAGCGCGGTGGCGTCCGCCGGCCGCGTGTAGCCGTACATGGCGATCTCCACCAGCCGCTCGCGGTCCAACGCCATGCTCAGCGCCTTGCGCACGCGCACGTCGTCCAGCGGCGGCAGGGTGGTGTTGGGGTAGAGGAAGACGGTGCTGCCGTAGAGCGGGAACCAGCGGCCATGGTGCGCCGGGTCCCTGGCGACGAAGGTGCGGTCCACGGCGGGGACGAAGTTGCCCGCCCAGTCCACTTCCCCCTCCACCAGCGCCAGGTTGGCCTGGTCATTGGTGGGAAAGGCCAGGAAGCGCAGCGCGGAGACGGCGGGCTTGCCGGGCTGCCAGTAGTGCGGGTTGCGGCCCAGCTCGTAGACCTGGTTGCGGAAGACGGTGACCTCGGTGAAGGGCCCGGTGGCCACCGGCTGCGGGTTGGTGAACGTCACCGGGTCCGCCACCTTCTCCCAGACGTGCCGGGGGACGATGGGCTGCTGCGCCAGCTCCGCGAAGCCGGGGATGTAGATGCGGGAGAACTGGAAGGCCACCGTGTGCGCGTCCTCCGCGCGCACGTCCTCCACGAAGCGCCACACGCCGCCCGCGTCCAGCGCCGCGTGCTGCCTGAGCAACTGGAAGGTGAAGGCCACGTCGTCCGCGGTGAAGGGCCTTCCATCGGACCAGCGCACGCCGGGGCGCAGGGTGAAGCGCAGCGTGCGGCGGTCCTCGGACCACGCGTGGCCGGTGGCCAGCCAGGGCGTCCACTGGCCCACCGCGGGGCTGAAGATTTCAAGGCACTCGTAGACGCCTGCGCGCGTGGGCCAACGAGCGCCCGCGCCCGCGAACAGCGGGTTGAAGTTGCGCACCCAGGTGCTCTGTTGCTCCACGGAGACGAACAGCACTCCGGGCGGCCGTGGGCGGGGTTCCACCTTGCAGGCCACCAGCAGGAGTGTCAGCGCCCAGAGCACGAGCCTCACGTGGGCCTCGCGTAGACGCGGACGTAGTCCACCTTCATCTGCTGCGGGAACACCGTGTCCCGGCCCACCGGGCCCACGAAGTTTCCCCCCACCGCGACGTTGAGGATGATGAATTGGGGCTGGTCGAACACCCAGCGGGCGCCCTCGGGGAGCTGGGCGGGCGTCGCCTCGAAGAAGGCGGTGCCGTCCAGGAACCAGCGGATGCGGTTCGGCTCCCACTCCACCGCGTAGACGTGGAAGTCCTCGTTCAGCCGGACGCCGCTGACGACGTAGTCCTGGCCGAGGTTGTCGCCGGCGGAGTACCCCGGCCCGTGCAGCGAGCCCCGGAGGATGGACGGCAGCTGGCCCCGGTACTCCATGATGTCGATTTCGCCGCACTCCGGCCAATCGACGCTGTGGATGTTCGCGCCCAGCATCCAGAAGGCGGGCCAGATGCCGCGGCCCACGGGGAGCTGGATGCGCGCCTCGATGCGGCCATACGTGGTTTCGTAGCGGCCCTGCGTCCGGATGCGCCCGGAGGTGTAGTCCCGGCCGTTGTAGGACTCGCGGCGCGCGGTGATGACCAGGTTGCCGGCGCCGTCGTGCGCGGTGTTCTCGGTCCGGTCGGTGTTGAACTCCTGCTGCTCGTTCCCCCAGCCGTGTCCCCCCACGTCGTGCACCCACCGCTCGGGTGAGGGCGGCGTCCCCTCCGGTCCATCGAACTCGTCCTGCCACACCAGCTCCCAGTCCGTGCTGGGCTGCGGATGGGTGAGGGGCGGCGGGGTGCCAGGGCGGTTCACCCGGTTGGCGGCCGGGTCACAGGCGAGGCCCGTCAGGGCCAGGGCCACGGGGAGGAGGCGCTGGAGCGTCATGCAGGTTTGCCGATGTGTTGGAGGGGAAGAGGGTTCGGTCACGCAGCGCCGCCTGGAGCACCAGGGTGGCCGCGCCCACGGCGATGGCGCGGTCTCCCAGCGCGGAGGTGACGATGCGCGTCTCCGCCATGGAGGTGGACAGCGCCCGCTTGCGCACCGACGCGCGGAGCGGGTCCAGCAGCAGGTCTCCCACCGACGAGATTTCGCCGCCGAGCACGACGATGGCGGGGTTGAGCAGGTTCAGCAGACCGGCCACGGCGATGCCCAGGTAGTGCCCGAGCCCGTCGATGACCTGACGCGCGGCCGGCTCACCCGCCCGCGCGCCTTCCACCAGCTCGCGCACCGTGAGGGCGCGCTTGTCCTTGCGGCCCATCAGCTCCCGCGCCCGCTCCAGCAGGGCCGCGGACCCGATGAGCGTGACGAGGCAGCCGCGCAGGCCGCACACGCACTGCGGGCCGGAGGAGTCCACCGCCATGTGGCTGATTTCGCCCGCGGTGCCGCCCGCGCCACGATAGACGTCGCCGTGGATGATGTGGCCGGAGCCGATGCCCGTGGCCAGCTTGATGTACGCCAGGTCCTCGCCGTTGACGCCCGCGCCCCAGTAGCACTCCGACAGCGCGCCCAGGTTCGCGTCGTTGTCCACGAACACCGGCAGGCCGAACGCGCTCCGCAGCGACTCCTGCACGTCGTAGTCGCGCCAGGCCGGCACCAGCAGCGGGGACAGCTTTCCGGGCGCGGACGGGTGGACGGGGCTGGGCACGGCGATGCCCATGCCCGCCACGGAGCGGCGCGGTACGCGTTCGGCGTCCAGGACCTCTTGAACCAGCTCGCGCACCTTCTGGAGCGTGCCCTTGGGGTCCTCGCGGACGGCATGGCTGGCGTGCCGGTACGCGCGCACCCGGCCGCGCAGGTCGGTGAGCGCGGCCGTCACGTGGGTGGCGCCCAGCTCCACGCCGATGAGGCTGAACGCGTCATCGCAGAAGCCGATGAGGGTGGGGCGACGGCCGCCTCGGGACACCCCGGCGCCAATGCTGCGCACCAGGCCGGAGCGCTCCAGGTCCGCCACGATGGCGGAGACGGTCGACGGACTGAGCTCCGTCCGCCGGGCGATCTCCGCCCGGGAAATCTGACGCTCGCGCCAGATCATGTTGAGCAGCAGGCTGCTGTTCTGCGCGCGCATGCCCGCCGCATCGACCGTCGTCACCGCCGTTCCCACTCGCATCGTCCTCTCGCTCCGTTCCGCCGCGAGGATGGGATGGGTGTCAGTGCCAGTGGATGTCGTCGATGAAGAAGACGAGCGGAGTCGTCCTTCCATCGGCGGTCCATCCGAAGCCACCCACCACCTGTCCATACCGGACGCGGCTGATGTCGATTGTGTACTGGGTCGGGGTGGTGGTGAGCGCCACGTTTGCTTCTTTCACCTCGAAACCGTCCGCGGCGTTCATTCCCACCATGAAGGAGACGACTTCGCCGCCCTCCGTGCCCCAGGCGTAGAAGGATACGGTGGTGGCGCCGTCCGGGACGCTGAAGCCGGGCTGGTCTCCCCAGTTGCCTTCCGGGTACTGCCAGTACACGCCCGCCCAACCGTCGCTGCCAGGCGTCCAGGTGAACTTGTGGCAGGCGCCCCGCTGTGAACCCGCCCGTCCAGGCAGACACTCGGTGCCGTCGTAGGTGACGCCGCCCCGCGAGCCGTCGCCCATGTAGCCGCTGGGAATCCAGGTGCCGTCCACGGCCAGGGGCAGGGTGGGGACGGTACCGGCGTCTTCCTCGGTGCCGGCGTCTTCCTCGGGCTCGGTGCCCGCGTCCGGCTCCGTGCCGGCGTCAGTCTGCGTGCCCGAGTCGGGCTGCGTACCCGAGTCGGGCTGCGTGCCGGAGTCAGGCCGCGTGCCGGAATCCGGGGTCTGCTGACCTGCGTCAGGCGTTGGCGTGGGGTCCTCTTCAGGGTCACATCCCGCCACCAGACCAGACACCGCGAAAACGCCCGCCGCCACCCACGCCCACGCGAAACGCTTGTTCGGATGCATGCGCTGCCCTCCACGGCTGGAAGACTTCATTCCCACTGCGAAGAAACAAGGGTGCTTCGAGAGTCGTCGTTTCCTGGGGCGGCGCGTCGGAAAGGCGTGGAGCAGCCGCGAACGAACGCTAGTTATTTCGAGTGGCGAAGAAAGTACCAGCGAGAATCCGGTGATTGCAAGTCTGTGACAGTTCATTTCCTGTGACGCATTGCTGCAAAGACAGACGGCCCACCCTCCCGAGGGAAGGTGGGCCGTGGCGGACGTCAGGCTTGGACGTGCTGCTATTCGTTGCTGACAGGGTCCAGCAGGTAGCTGATGCGCACCATGAACTCGCGGGAGAAGACAGGCATGGGCGCGTGGCCGCCGTTGTAGGGCTGGGCGATGCGGAAGTTCGTGCCGGTCAGGTTGTAGACGCCCGCGCCAATCTCCAGCCCGCGCGTGCCCACGTCCTGTGCGCGCACGAAGAGGTTGAGCAGCAGCTGCGTGGGGAGTTCCTCCACCGCTGCGTTGCCCTCGTCATCCGGCACGTCCACGGCGTAGCGCTTGCCCACGAGGACGGCGGTGGGGCTGACGGTGAGCCAGGGCAGGACCTTGATGCTGCCGGTGAGCGCGGCCTTGTGAGTGGGCATGCCCGTGAAGGCGTTGGGCTGTCCGGGGACCTGGTAGTCCTCCACGTCATTGCGGCCTGACGGCGTGTAGAACGAATAGTTGAGGGCGGCGCGGCCCCAGCTTCCGCGCACGTGGTAGTCCAGCTCGACGCCGCGGCTGCCCAGGCGTCCGAGGTTCCGGTAGGCCTCCGTGTTCGTCACCGCGTCGTATGAATAGATGATGGGGTCCGCCACGCCCATGTCGAAGGCGTTGGCGCTCAGCGCGTGGCCATCTCCCATGCGCAGCGTGCCCTCCAGCTCGAGCACCGTGGTGCGCTCGGGCCGGACGTCGGCGCCCAGGCTGATGTTCTCGATGCTCGGCGCGCGGAAGGCGCGGCTGAACAAGGCCTTGCCGCTGAACGGCCCGAAGCTGCGCAGCAGCACCAGCCGCGGCACGAAGGACTCACCGAAGGCGCTGTGGTTCTCCACGCGCGCGCCAGCCACCACGTTGATGAACGGATTGACGGAGAAGGCCTCCACGAAGCCCGCCAGATTCACGTAGGAGACGCTGTCGGCCTCCTCGGGGCCGAAGCCAGTCTGGAGGCCCACGCCCACCGGGCCGTTGACCCACCCCTGGTCGGACGTCACATCCACGCCGCCGGTGAGCTGCAGCCAGTCCAGCGCCGCCCAGCGCGCCAGCGTCCGCCCTCGCAGGCGCAGCACCTGCTTGTCGTAGAAGAAGGGCGAATCCTGGTCCGAGTCACTGAAGGGCTTGGAGAAGGTGAGGTTGAGGCGGGGGATGATTTCCACCCGCTCGTCCGGGCGGAACCTGTCGCTCAGCTCCGCGTGGAGGGACTCGAAGTTGGTGGGCGCGGGCGCTTCCAACACCTCGTCGAAGGCGACGATGGCGGAGGTGCCATAGCGCTGGTACAGCACGCTGAGCTGCAGGTCCTTGTAGCCCACGCCCGCCTGCACCATTGTCGGGTCCAGCCGCGAGTTGCCACCCAGTTGCGCGGAGTTGCCGAAGAAGTCCTGGAAGACGCCGCTGCTGCGCTGGGCCTGCGACAGTCCGGCGGACGCGAAGATGCTCAGGCCCGGCGCGGACTCGAAGACCTTGCGGCCGGAGACGGTGAGCCCCCGCCGGCCGTTCACGCTGCCCATCTGTCCGTACATGCCGGACACCATCAGGTCCGTGCTGCCCTGGACGCCGCGCGTGACGACGTTGATGACGGCGAGCTCCGCGTTGCCGCCGTAGATGACGGAGCCGGGGCCGCGCACCACTTCGATGCGTTCGATGAGCTCGATGGGGAACTCGTTGCCCAACTGCATCGTGGAGTAGAGCTGCTCGTTCATCTCCTTGCCGTCCACGACGAGCAGCACCTTGCCCTCGTAGCCCCACAGGCCGCGGAAGCCGGGGCCGACCGCGCCTTGGGTGTCCACGCCGAAGAAGAAGCCTGGAATCTGCAGCAGCAGGTCCATCAAGTCGCGGGCGCCGGAGTTGCGAATCTCCTCCGCGTTCATCGCCGTGACGACGGCGGGGGACTCCTGGAGCCGGGTGACGGCGAAGGAGGCCACCTGGCTGTGGACCTCCGGCTCCTCGTCACCCAGGTTCCCCGCGTCGGTGTCCTGGGCGAGCGCGGGACTGGCGCACAGGAGGAGCAGGGCTCCGATTGAAGGTTCGGACCACCTACGGCAGCGGCGCATATCGACCTCGATGCGGAAAGGGAGCGCGGCTCTCCGCGCGAACGGCCTTCAGGTCAGCGGATGCGGACGGCGGTGCTCTGGTCCGCTACGACGTCGACGGTCAGCTTCCGCTTCACCACGCCATTGACGCGGACCTCCAGGCGCGCGGGCCCCGCGGGAAGTCCCTGGGCGACGAGCGGCGGGAAGCCATACGGCCGGTTGTTGATCCACACCTCGCCGTAGAGGCCGGGAGACGTCACATCCAGGCGGCCCTTGCCCGTCGCCGTGGGAGCGGCGGTGGCCACGGACGGCTCGGCGGTGGGAGGCGACTCGGCGCGCGCCGCGGTGGCAGCGGGGCTGGTGGCCGCGGGCGTGGCGGCGGGAGGCGGCGCCTCCTCGGAGGCCGGTGTGGTCGCCGTGGGCCTTGGTGCGGGAGCGAGCTCGGCGGTGAGGTCGCGGTTGAGGGAGCGCACGTCGTCCTCGCCCAACGCCACCGTCTCCTCGGCCAGCGTGCGCTCACCCTGCGCGAGCGCCACGCGGTACGTCCCCGCGCGCAGCGGCAGCCGCGCCGGCGTGAGGTCCATGGGCTTGCCGTCCACCCGCACCATCAGCCCGGGGGCGTGGACGTCACCAGCAGCAACCCGCCGCGTGTCTCGTCCGCGGAAGTGGACTCCTGGCGAGGCTGAGCCCGGGCTGTCCCGCGCGCCGGCCGCGTGCGCTGGACGGAGCGGGCGGGGGCCGGCGTGGGCTCGCGTTGGGCGCGGGCCTGCTCGCCTTGCTGACGCGCCTGCTCTCGCGTTCGCAATTCGGCCGCGATGCGCAGCAGCTCCACGAGGTCGCCCTGGTCGTCCTTGCGCAGCCGCAGCGCCTCCGTGAAGTCGGAGACGGCCGCGTCGTAGTCGCGGTCCTCCAGCGCGGCCAGTCCCGCGGCGCGACGGGCCCGGGCCAGGCCGTCGTTCGGGTCCTCTCGCGGAGGTTCCTCGGGCGCGGTGGGCGGCGGGGTGGGCGGCGTGTGGGTGATGGCGCCCGGCGTGGCCTCGGGGGCGCTGTCGCGTCGGCTTCGCACCACGCGGTAGGCCACCGCGTTGGCGGCGAGCGTGCCCAGGATGATGACGGCAATCCACGTCTTCTGTTTCATCAGGGTCTCGTTGCCGCGCCGTCAGCGCCGGGCGGCAGCCGCTCAAGGGGCCAGTAACCAGAACAGCGCTGTGCCCAGGGCCGCGCAGCCCGCGGCCAGGGCGATTCCCCACGGAAAGCCTTGGGCGCCCGTGTCGAGCGGCACCTCCACGGCGCCATGCGCCCGCGTGGCTGCGGAGGTGCTGCTCAGCTCTCGCTTGGGCTCGGCGCTGGGGGCGGGCGTCCGGCCCGTGGCGGAGTTGCTGCCATGGGAGGTGCTGGAGGCGGGCAGCGCGGTGGGGGGCTGGCCCGTGATGCCGGGGGAAACAGCTCGGCGACGAGCGCCGCCATCTCATGCGTTCCCGACGCCCACTGCTGGGCGGCGCGGAAGCGCTCCAGGTCATCGCGCAGCTCCCGGGCGCTCTGGTATCGCGCGGAGGGGTCCTTCTGCAGCAGCCGGAGGATGATGCGCTCCAGCTCCGCGGGGAAGTCGGGCATCCCCTCCGACGGCGGCGGCACGTTCGCCTGGGACGCGGCCATGATGGTGGCCTCCAGCGTGTCGCGCTTGAACAGGCGGCGCCCGGTGGCGGCCTCGTAGAGGACGATGCCCAGCGAATAGAGGTCGGAGCGGTGGTCCAGCTCCTGGCTGGTGATCTGCTCCGGGGACATGTACGGGTACTTGCCCTTCACCACCCCGGCGACGGTGCGCTCCGCGTTGACGGCGCTCTTCACGATGCCGAAGTCCGCCAGCTTGATGATGCCGTCGCGCGACACCAGCACGTTGCCCGGCGTGACGTCGCGGTGCACCAGCATGAGGGGCGTTCCATCCGGCAGCGTCTTCGCGTGCGCGTACGCGAGCGCGTCCGCCACCGCGAGCCCCACGTCCACCGCCACGCGAGTCCCCACCACCCGGCCGCTCCGGAGGGCCTGCCGCAGCAGCCGGTCCAACGAGTGGCCCTGAATCCACTCCATGGCCAGGTAGTACTGGCCGTCCACCCGCCCGAAGTCGAAGACCTGCACGATGTTCGGGTGCGTCAGCAGCGCGGCGACCTTCGCCTCGTCCGCGAACATGCGGCTGAACGACTCCAGGCTGGCGTACTCCGGCAGGACGCGCTTGATGACGCAGGACTTGGAGAACCCGTCGGGGCCGTCGATGGAGGCCAGGTAGAGCTGGGCCATCCCGCCGGTCGCCAGCTGCTGGACAAGCCGGTACTTGCCGAAAGAGCTGTCCTCGTTGTCCAACGTCGTCCCCAGGTATTTGCTGGAAAACGAGGAAGATATTGTTAGTGCCCCTACCCCACAAGTTTCCAGCCACGTGGCAACTCTGTTGCAACCGTGGGCCTGGAGGCGGTGTGGGCTCAGCGGCGCTTGGGCCGGGACTTCTTGGCGGCGGTCTTCTTCCGGCGGGGTTTGCGCGGGGGCTTCGTCACCTCGGCGAAGCGCGCGCCGGCGATGCCGGCATGCTCCAGGGCCTCCTTGATGCCCTCGGACACGATGAGGCTCACCGGCCAGCCCCAGGTGCGGAACACCCGGGCGCCGTTCGTCTTCGTGGGATCGACCCGGAGTCCGCGGACGTTGCGGTAGTGCCCCACGCGCTCGGGGAGTCCGTCCTCGGCGGTGTAGTGGATGACCTCCTCGCAGGCCCGGTCGTCGATGCAGCGCACCAGCCGGGTGGCGACGAGGATGAAGTGGGGCTCGTCGCGATCCTCCACCTCCACAGGCAGCAGCTGCACGTCATCGGGGGCCAGCTCCCGGAAGACGGAGGCCACCCGCGCGGAGACGACGGGGGTGAGCCCCGCGCCCGCGAGCGAGAAGTCCAGCGGCAGTCCCGGCGGCGTCACCGCCAGGCGCAGCTTGCCCACGCTCCGCACCCGGGCGCCGGAGGTGAAGAGCCAGACGGAGTCCAGCTTCCGGCGGACATCCACCGCCACCGGGTCGCTCAGCTCGGGCCGGCCGGGAATGCGGAAGTCGTCGTGGAGGTCGAAGTAGCGCGCCAGCCGGGTGGTGCGTGGCGGTGAGCGGCGCGCGGCCGGCTTCTTCGTCCGGGGCCGCCCGTCAGCGGCCACGTCTGAGAGGAGCATCTGCCGGGGGCACCCGGCGTGGGGCCGGGGCCTCTTGTCGGGGAGCGTCGCGTCAGGACGCGGAGCGCCTCGGTGAGCCGCCTGAACATTCGCCAATGTTACTTCCCCCGCCCGCGGTATGGGGGAGGAAGAAGCGGCGGACCGGGCTCCCTGCCGCCTTCCTGCCCGCCCGCGGTCCCGCGGCTACCAGGTGGTGTGCAGCGAGTAGCTCGCGGCCCGGGTGTCCAGGCTGAGGAAGGAGAACTGCCCCTCCGAGCACGTGCCGCTGTTGAGGAACAGCTTGCTGCCGTGCTCCACCCGCAGGCCCAGGTGGGTGTGGCCGGTGACGACGACGTCCGCGTGATGCGCGTTGGCCCGCGCCATGGCCCAGCGCTGGAAGGTGCACCGCGCCGGGTCCGGCAGCGCGTTGGTGATTTTCAAGTCCAGCGCCTGGAACCAGCGGAACATCGCCCGCATCCGCATCCGCCGCAGCCACGCCCCGGCCCACACCGCCGCCTCCGACAGCAGGCGCGCCTTGCGAATCATCCAGTCGTGGTGGTGTCCGTGGGTGAACAGCATCCGCACGCCGTCCGCCTCCAGAATCAGCTGGTCGGGCGCCCCCAGCACGGTGCCCGCCACCAGGTCGTGGTTGCCGTGGATGTAGTGGTAGCGCGGCAGCTCGAAGCGCCGGACGATTTCCGGGTGCGCCGCGCGGGCCGCCAGCAGCTCGGCCACCTTCCGCCCCGGCGTGCGCGGGGTGAGCGTTTCGAAGATGTCCCCGAGCAGCACGATGTGCTCGAAGTTGCCTTCCAAGAAACGGAGGAACCGCAGGAAGCCGGAGTCGTCGTGCCCGAAGTGGTCGGCGGCATCACGCCGCCCGAGATGTAGGTCCGAAATCACCGCGATCCGCATGCGCTCTCCCAAAGTGCCCTGGAAAGGTAGGGGCTGCGTGCGGCGGCGGAATGGTCGGCGCGCGAAAATCTCGCTGCAACCGGATGCCATTCGTGTGTCGCCACGACGCGCCTTTCCTCTTGGCCCGGCATCACTGGAGCCAGAGCCGGGGCTCCCGCCACCCTGCGCACGACCGGCGCATTCGTCCATGAGACTTGTGTGCTTTGTGTCGCGACGCGGATGAACCGCGTTTCGGCACCGGACATCCGTGGGCCCACACCTCGCGCTTCCGCACATTGACTTGAATTCGTGTCTGTTTGACACTAACTATGTGTCCTGAGGACACGAAGCGGGGCGGAGGGCCCATGGTCATCGGCTACATGAAGGCGGCACCGACGACGTACGTGATGCAGTTCGAGGCGGGGAAGGTGGTCCGGGAGGGGGCGGGGCTCTCGTTCTTCTACTGGAAGCCGTCGGCGACGCTGGTGTCGGTGCCGCTGTCCAGCGCGGACGTGCCCTTCGTGTTCAACGAAGTCACACGGGACTTCCAGGCGGTGACGCTGCAAGGGCAGCTCACGTGGCGCGTCACCGACCCGCGCCGGCTTGCATCGTTGCTGGACTACTCCTTGGGCCCCACGGGGCGCTACCACTCGGACGACCCGGAGAAGCTCGAGGAGCGGCTGGTGCAGGTGGCGCAGGTGCGGGCGCGCTCGGTGGTGCAGGGGCTGACGCTGCGCGAGGTGCTGGTGCGCTCGGACGCCATCGAGCAGCAGGTGCTCGCGGCCCTGGCCGTGGCGGAGCCGGTGAAGGCGCTGGGCGTGGAGGTCATGGCCTTCTCGCTGCTGTCGGTGAAGCCGGCGCCGGAGATGGCGCGGGCGCTGGAGGCCGAGGCGCGCGAGGCGCTGCAACGCAACGCGGATGAAGCCATCTACGCGCGCCGCAACGCCGCGGTGGAGCAGGAGCGGCGCATCAAGGAGAGCGAGCTGGCCACGGAGCTGGCGGTGGAGGCGCGGCAGCGGCAGATTCGCGAGGCGAAGATGGCCGCGGACATCGCCGTGGAGGAGCAGCGCGCCGCGCTGATGACGCGCTGGAGCGACAACGAGCGGCAGGCCGCGGATGCCCGCGCGTACGCGCTGGAGAAGACGCTGGCCCCGGTGCGCGGGGTGGACTGGAAGACGCTGATGGCCACGTCGGCCAGTGGTGGGGACCCGGCGCTCAACATCGCCCTGGCCTTCCGGGAGATGGCGGAGAACGCGCAGCGCATCGGTGAGCTGAACGTGTCGCCGGACCTCCTGCACTCGCTGGTGGGCGCGGCGGGCCGCGAGCGCTGAAGCCGGGGAGGGGGCCATGTACGAGAAAATCGTGCTCGTCACCCGCCGCACACGGATGGCGGGCCTGGTGGAGCGCTTCAACACCAAGAAGCAGGCGAAGTTCTACGTGGAGCACGCGGGGCAGGACTTCGATGAGTTCACCCGCGAGGACGAAACCTACCGGCGCAACGTGGACTCGCTGCGGGAGTCGCTGTCCTTCGGGCTGCCGGTGCAGCAGGTGGACCGGAGCCTGGTGCCCACCTTCCTCTTCACCGGCAAGGAGGTGGTGGTCGTCGCGGGGCAGGACGGGCTGGTGGCGAACGTGGCGAAGTACGTGGGGGAGCAGCCGCTGGTGGGCGTGAATCCGGACCCGGAGCGCTTCGACGGCGTGCTGTTGCCCCATTCGGTTTCGGGGGCGCGCGGGGCGGTGCGGCGCGTGTTGGAGGGCAAGGCGGCCTTCAAGCGCGTGACGTTGGCGGAGGCGCGGCTGGATGACGGGCAGCGGCTGCTGGCCTTCAATGACTTGTTCATTGGGGCGCGCTCCCACGTGTCCGCGCGCTACCGGCTGCGCACCGGGGACCAGGAGGAGTCCCAGTCCTCCAGCGGCGTGGTGGTGTCCACGGGCGCGGGCGCCACCGGGTGGTTGTCCTCCATCTTCAACCTGGCGCGAAGCGTGACGGCCCACGCGGGTGGCGTGCCGTGCGCGCCCGTGCGCCTGGGCTGGGAGGACCCGCAGCTGATTTTCGTGGTGCGCGAACCCTTCGCCAGCCGTCACTCGGGCGCCAGTCTGGTGATGGGCGACGTGACCGAGGAGCGCGAGCTGGTGTTGGAGTCGCGAATGGCGTCGGAGGGCGTCATCTTCAGCGACGGCGTGGAGGAGGACTTCCTCCGCTTCGGCGCGGGTGCCACCGCTCGAATCCGCCCCGCGCGGCAGCGTGCCATGTTGGTGGCGGGCTGACGGCACGCCACCCCGCGCGGAAGCACGGTCCGCGCGAGGCTCGCGTCCTGGCCGTCAGGGCGTGACGGTGACCTCCACCACGGGGCATGGCACTTCCGCCGGGCGGAATCCGCCATTCGGAGCGGGCACCGGTTCGCCTTCCCGGGCGACGTCCATCAGCGGGCCTCGGAACGCGATGCGGTACGTTCCCGGCGCCTGCAAGTCATAGAAGCGGGCGATGTCCACCTTGCCTTCCACCGAGGTGCCAGGGGAGAGGGCGACGTAGCTGTCGGCCGTGGGCGGCCCGCGCTTCGCCATGGGCCCCCGGTACTCGAGCGAGTCACCGTCACGGGACACGTCGAAGATGTTGTTGCGTACGCCCTCCAGCGGCGTGTGCCAGCCGAGCACGCGCAGGGATTGCGCCGTGGGATTGCTGAGCTCGAACACCAGCTCCACGGGTTCGCCCGCGCGCACTCGCGCAGGGCCGCTCAGCGTGCACGTCAAGGTCGTTGCCATGGCCGGGGTCTCCTGAGCCGCTTCAGCGGATGGCGCGACGTCCTGCCGCGCCGCGCACGCGCTGCCCAGCATTCCCAGGGACAGCGCTGCGATGCCCCACCGCCTACCGGAAGAGTTGAACATGGGCCCACGATAACGCGCCCGGAACGCGCGCAGCCCGGTGTTCTGCGTGACGAAGCCGTGGCCGTCCTCCGCGGCGCAATCCCTGCGCACGGAAGCGGTGTGCCGCCACCTCACGACGGGTGGGCATAGGTGACGAGCAGCATCACCACGCCCACCACCTTGAGGGCTATCAACAGGCCCATGTTGAGCACCACTTCGTCGAAAAAGTTCTCATCGGGGAACATCATGACGGCGCTCCTTCCGCCTCGCGTGCATCGCGAGACAGAAAGACATTGAGCAAGGCCTGGGCCAACGCGCGTCCTCGCACGGCGGAGACGTGCTTCCTGCGTCCATCCCTCTGGGAGCGCCGGCGTTTTCGCCCAAGGGAAATGACGTGGTGACACACGCGGTCAGCCGCGTCCGTCCGCGCATGGGATTCACGCGTGCGGTGCTGGCACCCGTACGAAGCGTATCGGAACGCCGTGCGGGCCCTCTAGGATGCGGGCCATGCGAACGCTCATCTCCTCCCTTGCCTGCCTGCTGATGTCGGCGTGTGCCCATGCGCCGGCCTCCGCTCCCGAATCCGCGCCGCCCGCCGAGGCCCCCGCGGCCACGCCGTCCGCTGAAGCCCCGGCGACCCCCACGCCCGTCGCGGGGCTGCCCTACATGGAGCCGCCCGCCGCGCCGATGCCCGGCTGGATGCAGGTGCGCAAGGCGGATGCGTTGTCGCGGGAAGAGAAGTTCGCGGAAGCGCTGGCGCTCTATGAAGAGGCCCTGGACGCGGGGAATCGGGACCCGAACGCCGCGTACTCCGCGGCGTGTTCGGCGGCCCGGCTCGGACGGAAGGACGTCGCGTTGCGCAGGTTGTCCCAGGCCGTGGAGCTGGGCTTCCGGGACGTGGGGTGGTTGATGCAGGACTCGGACCTGGAGCCGCTGCGCGAGGAGCCGGTGTACCTCGCGCAGGTGGAGCGCATCACCACGCTCCCGGACCCCCATCCCACCTCGAGTTCAGAGCTGAAGACGCTCTTCGTGGAGGACCAGAGTGACCGCCAGAGGCCGCTCGATGGGGCGGATGCGTGGAAGCGGGTCGCCGAGCGGGATGCGCAGCGGCGCGAGCGCGTGAAGGCCCTGCTGGCCGAAGGCGCGTTGAAGGAAGGCGCGGACTTCCTGTCCGCGGGGTTCATCTTCCAGCACGGCAACACGCCGGAGGACTACGCCATGGCAAGGCAGATGGGCGCGGAGGCCGCGAAGCGGGGTCACCCTCGCGGCCTGTGGCTGGCCGCGGCGGCCTGGGACCGCTGGCTGATGAACGCCAACCTTCCGCAGCGCTTCGGCACCCAGTACCGCTTCAACCCGGAATCGAAGGAGATGACGCTCCACCCGGTGGACCCCAACGTCACGGACGAGGAGCGCGCGCGCTGGGGCTTCCCGCCGCTCGCGGAGATTCCGACCGTCCTCCAGCGCTAGCCGCGGTGGTGCTCCGGGGTGCTGAGGCCCGGAGCCACCTCGCGCGCCCCTCCGCCTGCTACTTCGCGGCGGAGGCCGGCGTGCCACCTTCCTGCGCCAGCGCGCGCACCAACTCGAGCGCGCGCCGTACGTGTTCGCTGACGCGAATCTGCGACTCGAAGCTGTCGCGGACGATGCCCGACCGGTCCACCACGAAGGTCACCCGTCCGGGCAGCAGGCCCAGGAACGACGAGGACACGCCGAAGGCCTCACGCGCCTCGCCGCGCGCGTCGCTGAGCAGCTTGAAGGGCAGCCGGTGCTTCGCCGCGAAGCCCTCGTGCGAGCCCACCGAATCTCCGCTGATGCCCACCACCTCCGCGCCCGCGGCGACGAAGTCCTCGTACTGGTCCCTCAGTCCACAGGCCTGCGCCGTGCAACCGGGCGAGTCGTCCTTCGGATAGAAGTAGACGACCAATACCTTCTGACCCACCAGGTCTCGCAGCCGCACCGACTGCCCACCCGCGCCGGTGAGGGTGATGTCCGGTACCGCATCGCCTTGCTTCAGCAGCTTCGTCTTGGCCATGACGTCCTCGCGTCGCCCCGGAGTCTGGCCGGTGCGTTCAACGCCGGGCTCATCCCATCTGGCCCGCTGCATCCCCACAAGTAATCCGCCGTGCCGAAAACGGGCGTCAAAGACGACCTCTGGATGCCTGCTTGCCTTTCGAGCGGTTGATACGGCGCCTAATGATGGGCGTCCTTCTCGACGCACCCTGGAAGTCGCCAGCGCATCTCATAGAGTGTGGGGAAGCGGTGTCGCTCCCCCGTCCGGCAGGCGACAGCCCTGTGCGCGGCCGGACCCGAAATTTCGGGCACCATCGCTGTGGTCGTCTTAGCTTTCGAGGCGGGAAGAGGAAGCTTAGGTCAGAGGTCAGGGCGGAAACTTTCGCCGGAGTTGCGCGCCGCACCGTTCAGGCGTAGGACGCAGCTTCGGGGGGTTGGTCAGGAGCGGACATGGTCGGCCTCGTCGTCGCAGCGCACGGACGTCTGGCGGAGGAGCTGGTCTCCACCGCGGAGCAGATCGTGGGAGAGCTTCCCGCGGTGGCAGCCTGTAACATCGAGCCTGGAACTCCTGTCGAGGACATCCGGGCGAAGATGAAGCAGGCAATCGCCCGAGTGGATGAGGGCGCGGGTGTCATCATCCTGGCCGACCTCTTCGGAGGTACGCCCTGTAAGGAGTCGCTGATGATGTGTCAGCGAATGAATGTGGAGGTCCTTGCTGGCGTCAACCTGCCCATGCTGCTGAAGGCGAACTCGCTCCGTTCGGAGCAGCTGTCGCTACCGGAGATGGCCAACCAGCTGGCTTCCCACGGCCAGCGCAACATCACCTGCGCATCCGCCCTGCTTCGCGAGGCACAGCAGCCGCGAACTTGACGGACCCGCGCGGGTCGGCGATTCGAGACTGCCGTGATCACCCTGGTCCGCGTCGACAACCGCCTCATCCATGGTCAGGTCGTCGAGGCCTGGCTCCCGTTCCTCAAAGTCTCCCGGGTGGTCGTGGCGGATGACGAGGCGGCTTCCAGTCCTCTCATCCGCGCCGCCATGGCCCTGGCCGTCCAGAGCGCCATCGAGGTGCAGATTCTGCCCCTGTCCCAGGTGGACTTCGCCGCCCTGTCCAGGGACGGTGTGCGCACCCTGGTGTTGCTGAGGGATGTCGCCTCGGTGCCCTTCGCGCACGCGCACGGGCTGGCCATGGATGAGCTGAATCTGGGCAACGTCCACTTCGGCACCGGCCGCAGGCAGGTCTCCCCGTCCGTCTTCCTGGCGGAGGCCGAGCTGACGACGCTCCAGCAGCTGGCCGACCAGGGCGTCCGGGTGGCGGCCCGCGCGGTGCCCGCCGAGAAGCCCGTGGACCTGCCGGACCTCCGCGAGCGGTGGGCGAAGGCCGGGTGAGCGCGTGAGCGTCGTCTGGACCCAGGTGGCGCTTGCGGGGCTGTGGGGCGGACTGGTGGCATTGGAACGCAAGGCGTTCCTTCAGGCCATGATGTCCCGGCCCCTGGTCGCGGCCACGGTCATGGGCGCACTGCTCGATGACGTGGCATCGGGTCTGGCCATCGGCATGCTCCTGGAGCTGTTCTTCCTGGGCACCGCCAACCTGGGCGCCGCGCTGCCGGAGAACGACACCCTGGCGGCCACCGGCACCAGCGCCGCCGCGGCCACGTTGTCCGCGGCCACGGGCGCGGGCTCCACGCCGGCCATCTGGTCGCTCGCCGTGCTGCTCTTCATCGGCCTGGGACGCGTGGGCCGCAAGGGGGACCGGCTGCTGGAGGGCTACACGGCGCGGCTGGCCCGGGTGGCGCTGGCCTCCGCGGAGGCGGGGAACATCACCCGCGCCATGCGGCAGAACCTGTGGGGGATGTGGCCCCACTTCGCCGTGTACGGCACGCTCACCGCGCTCTGCGCGCTGCTGGGCTTCTTCATCGAACCGCTGCTCCAGGCGCTGCCCCCGTGGTAGTGCGCGGGCTGGCGTGGGCCGGCCGGCCATGGCGTCCGTGGCGGCGGCCATCGCGGCGCAGGGCAGCCACGCGCGGCGCGCGCCGCTCTACGCGGGGCTGGGCGCGGCGGTGGTGACGGCGTCCGTCGTGTGCGTCATCCTCCTGGAGGGCCGATGAGCGCGCCCCCGGCCGCGCTTCCCTTCGGCGTGCTGCTGCGCGTCTTCTTGCGCTCGCTCTTCCTCCAGGCGTCATGGAACCCCAAGGGCATGCAGAACCTGGGGCTGGCCTACGCCGTCTATCCCGCGCTGGCGGCGCTGTACCCACAGGGGCCCGCGCGCGAGGAGGCGGTGCGCCGCCATCTCGTCTTCTTCAACACGCACCCCTACGTCGCGGCGGCGATTGTCGGCGGCGTCATCAACCACGAGGAGCGCATTGCCCGGGGGGAGGAGACACCGGACAAGGTGGTGGCCTTCAAGGCCGCGCTCATGGGGCCCCTGGCCGCGCTGGGGGACGGCTTCTTCTGGCTGTCCCTCAAGCCCGCGACGGGGGCGGTGAGCGCCGCGCTGGTGCCGCTGCTGGGCGTGTGGGCGGTGCCGCTGTTCCTGGTGCTCTACAATCTGGTGCACTTGCTGCTGCGGGTGCGCCTGTACTGGCTGGGCCTGACGCTGGGCGACAGGCTGGTGGAAGCAGTGGCTCGCGCCAACCTCCCCGCGCGGGGGCCCGGCTGCGGGCGGTGGCGGCGGCGAGCGCGGGCGGTGTGGCCGCCTGGCTCGCGGTGTCATTCGGGGCCAACGCGGGTGGGCTGTATGCGCCCCTGCTGGCGGCCGGATGCCTGGCCCTGGGGGTGGCGTCCTACGTGCTGGTCAGCCGTCGGGTGCCGAACTACGTGGTGCTCTATGTCGCGGCGGGCCTGGCCTGCGTGGCGGGAGCATTCCTCTAAGGAGAGTGGGAGTCGCGATGGCAAGCGTGGTCGAAGGGACATACGAGATCATCAACGCGCTGGGGCTGCACGCCCGGGCCGCGGCGCAGATGGTCAAGGTGGCCAACCGGTTCAAGAGCGAGGTCACCATCGAAGCCCAGGGACAGCGGGCCAATGCCAAATCCATCATGGGCGTGCTGATGCTCGCCGCCGCCCAGGGCACCCAGGTGAAGCTCACCTGCAAGGGCGACGACGCGGAAGCCTGTCTCCAGGAGCTGGCGAAGCTCATTGGTGACCGTTTCGGCGAGGCGCAGTGAAGGGTTGGTCGGAAAACGCGGTAGACGGACAGGAACGGAAGGAACCGTGAGCAGCCAGGCCACCCCCACTCTGAGGTTGTTGGGCATCGGTGCCTCTCCCGGCGTGGCAGTGGGGCACGCCTTCATCCTGGACCGCAAACGCATCCGCACGCCCAAGCTGCGGCTGGCGGAGGCGGAGGTCGAGCCCGAGCGGATGCGGATGAAGACAGCCATTGACCTGTCCGACCGCCAGCTCGCCGAGCTGAAGGAACAGATTACGCGCACCGAGGGCAGCGACCACGCCCTCATCCTCGAGGCGCACCGGTTGATGCTCCACGACCCCATGCTCGTGGACGAGGTGAACCGGCTCATCATCGAGGACCGCATCAACGCCGAGTGGGCCGTCCGGCGCGTGGCGCGCAAAATCAAGCACCTGTTCGACAACATCCCCGACGAGTACTTCCGCGAGCGCCGCTCGGACGTGGACTACGTCGCCGACCGAATCATCCGCAACCTGATGGGGCAGGTGGTGGATGAGGAAGTGGAGGTCCCCGCGGAGGCCATCGTCGTCGCGCACGACTTGTCTCCGGCGGACGCGGCGCTGATGGCGCGCAGCGGCCGGGTGGGGGGCTTCGTGACGGACCTGGGGGCCAGACGAGCCACACCGCCATCGTCGCCCGCGCGCGGGAGACGCCCGCGGTGGTGGGCGCCGGCCGGGCCAGCGAACAGATTTCGCCGGGCGACCTGGTGGCCATGGATGGCATCCGGGGCGTGGTGCTGGTGAACCCCTCGGACGAGCAGCTCACCGTCTTCCGCGAGGAGCAGCGCCGCTACCAGGAGAGCGAGCGGCTGGCCCTGGCGACCAAGGACCTGCCCGCCGTCAGCACCGACGGCTTCCAGATTCGCCTCAACGGCAACATCGAATTCCTGGAGGAAATCCCCTCGCTGCTGGCGCACGGCGCGGAGGGCATTGGCCTGTACCGCACCGAGTTCATGTTCCTGGACCGGAAGACGGCGCCCACCGAGGAGGAGCACTATCGCGCCTACCGCCAGGTGCTGGAGGCCATGGGCGGGCGCCCCGTCACCATCCGCACGTTGGATTTGGGCGGCGACAAGGTGCCGGGCAAGACGAAGCACGAGAAGGAACCGAACCCTGCCATGGGCCTGCGGGCCATCCGGTACTGCCTGTCCAACCGGGAGCTGTTCCGCACCCAGCTGCGCGCCCTGCTGCGCGCCAGCGTGCACGGCAACTTGCGGCTGATGTTCCCCCTCATCTGCGGGGTGAGTGAGCTGCGTGAGGCCCGCAGCGAGCTGGAGGCCTGCCGCACGGAGCTGGGCCGCGCGGGTGTCCCCGTGGGCAAGCGCTTCCCCGTGGGCATCATGGTGGAGACGCCCAGCGCGGCCACCATCGCCGACCGGCTGGCCCAGGAGGCGGACTTCTTCTCGGTGGGGACCAACGACCTCATCCAGTACTCGCTGGCCATCGACCGCCAGAATCGGGAGGTCGCCTACCTCTACCGGCCCCTCCACCTGTCCGTGCTCCGGCAGCTGCGCGGCATCATCGACGCGGGCCGGGCGGCCAACATCCCCGTGTCCATGTGTGGGGAAATGGCGGGAGATCCGCTCTACACCCTGGTGCTGCTGGCGCTGGGCTTCGACGAGCTGTCCATGACGTCGGGGCAGATTCCGGTGGTGAAGCGCTTCCTGCGCCGGGTGAGCCGTGTGGAGGCCATGGACCTGCTTCAGAATGCCATGGAGCTGACCACGGCGGAGGAAATCGAGCGCTACGTGCGCACGGAGATGGACCGCCGCTTCAGTGAGACGATGGAGCCGGGCGCGCCGGGAGTCGGGAACGCGGAGCCCACGGACCACGAGCCCTCCGAGCACGGGGCTTCGCCCTCGGGACGGAACACGGCCTGACCCCGCGCCCGTGAGGGCGGGGCGGACGGCGGTGGCTTGCCAACATGGCTACCGGACCCGAAGGGGATTCCGGACGCGAGCCGTCGTGTGCAACTTGCCGGGACGAGCACAGGGGGGCGCCCCAGGAGCAAGCATGTTCAATCCCGCCAACATCCAGATGGGTATGACCGCGAGAGACCGGGACGGTGAGGAGGTGGGCACCATCATCGCCGCGGACGCGGCGGGTTTCTTCATCGGCAGGGGGCGCCTCTTCACGCGCGACTGCCGGCTGTCCTTCTCGGATGTGGCGGACATCGACGGGGAGGACGTCTACCTGCGTGAGGAGTTGTCGCACCTGCCGGACCTCAAGCCGGAGGCCCTGGCACCCGCGCGGCGGTCCTCCACCACGGCGGGCCTGCCGCTCCAGCACGACTTGACGGGCGGACTGGGCTGGGCGGACGACGACACCGACGAAGAGTCCTCGGCGCCGTCTTCGGCCCGGGAGCCCTCCGGCATGCAGCAGTGGGCCCGCGGGGAGGGCGAAGCGGCGCCTCGTCGCGAGGCCCCTTCCGCGGATGCGCGGCGGTACACGCGCCACTGAGCGCCCCCGCTGCGGCGTTGCTCACCAGCTCGACTTGACGACGCCGGGAATCTCTCCCCGGAGCGCCTTCTCACGGAACGCGATGCGAGACAGGCCGAAGCGCCTCAGGTTGCCCCGAGGCCTTCCCGTCAGCGCGCAGCGGTTCGTCACGCGGTTGGGGTTCGAGTCGCGGGGCAGTGACGCCAGCGCGTCCTGCGCCGCGCGCCTTTCTTCATAGGGCAGGGTGAGGTCGCGGATGCGCGCCTTCAGCGCCGCGCGGCGCTTCGCGTACTTCGCGACCAGGGCCTTGCGCTGCGCGTTGCGCGCGACCTTGCTCTTCTTCGCCATGGCTGTGTCTTTCTCGCTCAGGGGGCGGGGGAGGGACGACGTTCAGGTGGGGCGGCGGTGCCGGGGATTCGTCCGCGTCGTCCGCCCCGACGTCGACGAGCAGCGGGGGCGCGAACTCACGGCCATGAAGCCGGTGCCGCGCGGCGGCCCGGAGGCGGGTGGGGCGGGTGGGGCGTCCATCGCGCCGGCGCATCAGAGCTTCACTCCCTCCGCGAGCAGCTCCCGCACCACGCGGTCGATGCCGCGCTGGTTGATGATGCGGATGCCGTGCGTGCTCACCCGCAGCTTCACGAAGCGGTTCATGCTGGGCACCCAGAAGCGGTGCCACTGGAGGTTCGGCAGCGAGCGCCGCTTGTGCCGGTTGTTGGCGTGGGAGACGGTGTTGCCGACGAGTGGCCGCTTCCCGGTGACCTGGCAGACCTTCGACATGGTGGGGTCCTCTAGAGTGCTTCGATGGAGAGAAAGAGCCGCCGCCGACCACTGCTGGCGATGGCGGGAGAGCGGTGCACGGCGCCGTTGCCCTGATTGCCGGGCCAGGACTCGCCCTTGAGGAGCGCCACGTCGAAGCGCTCCAGCGCGTGGACGGGCGCGGGCAGCCCATCCAACCGGCGCCGCAAATCCGGCGCGTCGCCCCGTACGCGGGCGATGACGTCCAACTCGCGGGTGGCCGCCACGTCGCTGAGCCAATGCGCCAGCGGCGCGTCCAGGCCCCGGCGCCACACGCAGCGGTTGAGGTCCTCGCGGTAGATGCCCGCGAGCTCCTCGGGCGTCCACACGAAGGCATGGGCGGGCGGAGCGAGGGAGCGGAGGGCGGTCTGCATCAGGCGCGCTCCTCGTCCTCGTCGGGCGCGTCCGTCCGCTGCACCTGCCATTCGGGAAACGGGTCCTCCAGACGCACCCAGTGTTGGGGCCCGCGCGCCAGCTCCTCCGGCGTGAGCAGACACGCCTCCAGCAGCCGGGCCATCTCCTCGTGGTCCGCGTCCTGGGTGATGAAGACGATTTCCTGCCGCCGGTCGCCGTGTGGGCCCACGCACTCGCGCTCGATGTCGGCGCGCGCCTGGGCATCCTCCGGCCACTCGGCGCGGGGCATCGCGTCCCACCACACGCCGCCGGGCTCGAAGCTGCAGGCGCCGCCCGCCTGGGCCCAGACACCGGCGATGTCCATCCGCGTGGCGAGCCAGAAGAAGCCCTTGGAGCGCAGCACGCCCTTCCAGCTCTCGTGGATGAAGTCCCACAGCCGCGCGGGGTGGAAGGGCACGCGGCCGCGGAAGACGAAGCTGCGGATGCCGTAGGTCTCCGTCTCCGGCGTGTGTTCGCCCCGCAGCTCCTTGAGCCAGCCCGGGGCGCGCCGCGCGCGTTCGAAGTCGAAGCGGCCGGTGTTGAGCACCGCGGAGGGGGCACGCGGCCCCGCTCGGAGGTGACGAGGTGCGCGTCCGGGTTGAGCTTGCGCAGGATGTCCTTCAGCCGGGCCAGCTCCTTCGCCGGGACGAGGTCCGTCTTGTTGAGGACGAGCACGTCCGCGAACTCCACCTGCTCCACCAGCAGGTCCACCACGGTGCGCTCGTCCTCGTCCGCCGCGGCCAGTCCGCGCGCGGCGAGGTCATCCGCGGCGCTCCAGTCCCGCAGGAAGTTGAGGGCGTCCACCACCGTGACGAGCGTGTCCAGCCGCGCGACGTCCGACAGCCCCTGGCCCTGCTCGTCCGTGAAGGTGAACGTCTCCGCGACGGGCAGCGGTTCGGAGATGCCGGTGGATTCGATGAGCAGGTAGTCGAAGCGGCCCTCCCGGGCGAGCCGGGAGACCTCCAGCAGCAGGTCCTCGCGCAGCGTGCAGCAGATGCAGCCGTTGGACAGCTCCACCAGCTTCTCGTCCACGCGGCTCAGCGCGCCGCCGCCCGTCTTCACCAGCCGGCCGTCGATGTTCACCTCGCTCATGTCGTTGACGATGACCGCCACCCGCAGGCCCTCCCGGTTCTGGAGGACGTGGTTGAGCAGCGTCGTCTTGCCCGCGCCCAGGAAGCCGGAGAGCACCGTTACCGGCAGCCGGGCCGTGGCCGCGGGCGCCGTCATGGCTTGCCCTCCACGAACAGCACATGCTTGCGCACGCGCGGGTCGTACTTCCTGAGCTGGAGCTTCTCCTGCGACTTCCGCTTGTTCTTCGTCGTTGTGTAGACGTAGCCAGTCCCCGCCGACGACACGAGATGGATGATGGTGCGGTTTCCCTTGGGCATGGTGGGCTCCAGCCGCGCGGACATGACAGGGCATGCCGCGACGATTCGCTGCCGCGGAGTCACGTCGGGATGGCGGTGTTGATGTGTCGGGTGTTGTTGTATCTGAGTTGCGTTTGTCGTGCAAGCAACTGCGCGGGCCCGACGTCCGGAGAGCGCGCGCCGCTAAGCCTCGGCGTCTTCGTCCACGTCCGGGATGCGAGTCGCGCTTTGCCGCTTCCGGTAGCGCCTGATGGCGCGCTCCAGGGGGCGCAGGCCCGCCAGGCACAGCAGGGCGATGGTCATGGTGGTGACGGCGGCGAAGTAGAAGCCCAGGCCGGCAGCCAGGCCCACGGACGCGGTGAGCCAGAGGTTGGCCGCCGTCGTCAGTCCCTTCACCTGTCCGTTGTGGCGCAGGATGACGCCCGCGCCGAGGAAGCCGATGCCCACCACCACCTGGCTGGCGATGCGGCTGATGTCGCCTCGGGTACCTTCGGGGGTGTCAGGGCCCAACGCCACTTCGATGAAGACGCTGGCCAGCGTGAAGCAGCACGCGCCCAGGGAGACGAGGATGTGGGTGCGCAGCCCGGCCGCCTGGCCGCGCACCTCACGCTCCAGGCCCAGCACGCCCCCCAGCAGGGCGGCCAGGGCCAATCTCAGCGCGACAATCTGCTCATCCACGAGCGGGGAGCCTACTCACCCAGCTCGATTTTCTCGTCCTTGTCCGCTTCGCTCAGTTCGGGATTGGGCAAGGTGGCCAGCGTGGCCGTCAGCAGCTTGCTGGACGGCACCACGTAGGGCGCCACTTCTTCACCCAGCTCCTGGACGTACTGACCCACGCGCTGCTCGTAGTCCGCGTCCTTGGAGTTCCAGCTCCCGGCGGCGTCGGCGGACCAGACCTCTTCACCGTCGCGGCAGCGCACCAGCTTCGCGCTCACCGCGGCCTCCGCGCCGCTGCCCCGGAGCTGAATCTGGGGGGACAGCCAGAGCACGCCCTCCAGCCCCTCCACGCACAGCGTCTTGAACGTGGCGTCCGTGGGCACGTCGGGCAGCGCCGCGCTCTCCTTCACCAGGAAGTCGCGGTTCTGGTTCACCCACTGGCGGGCGATGAGGCTCCACAGCTCGCCCACGGCGACCTTGCCGTCGGGCAGCGGCTGCGTCACCACCACCAGTCGCTTCACCTGGTGCTTGTCCACCGTGTCGTAGTCACTGCGCAGCCGCTGATTCTTCACCGCGGAGCATCCGGACAGCAGGCCCAGCCCGAGCACGGGCAACAGTCGCTTCATCATGATGTCCCTCTCCCGGCCCCCTTCCGCGGGAAGGGGGCCTCCTTCAGGTGCACGCCCGGGCCAGGCGGCTCAGGCCGCCTTCGGCTCGGTGTCCTTGCCACCGCCAGTCGAGCCGCCCTCACCGGAGGACGCGCCCGACTCGCGCTGACGCCGGTCGTACATGAGCTGCATCACCGCGGCCAGCACCGTGAAGGACACCACCAGCGTGGTGATGAGGCCAATGCACGCTACCAGACCCATGGAGCGCAGGCCGTTGTGGGCCGCGGCCAGCAGCGCCGCGAAGGCCACCACCGCCGTGAGCGTGGAGGACGCCACGGCCGCGCCCACGCTGCGCAAGGCCACCAGGGGTGAGGTGCCCTCCAGGAAGCGGTGGAGCAGGTAGAGGCCGTGACTCACCCCGAAGCCCAGGAGGATGGGCAGGATGATGATGTTCATGAAGTTCAGGCGCAGCCCCGTCAGCGCCATGATGCCCAGCATCATCGCCACGCCCACGCCGAGCGGAATCACGGACGCCAGCGCCAGCTTCACGTTGCGGAAGTCCAGGAAGTGCATGGCCAGAATCCAGAGCGCGGTGAGCACCACGGTGACCTTGCCGTCCCAGAGGACGATGCGCGCCAGCCGCGCGTAGAGCTGCGTGGCGCCCGCGGCGCGGAACTCCTTCTCCACCGTGGGGGCCTTGGGGTCCCACGCGTCCTGGTCGAACTTGCCCGGCGTGTACGCGGCCTTGATGACCTTCGTCTCGTCGGAGAACTTCAGCATCTTCTGGCCGTCCATCAGGTCCACGCTCGCGTAGATGTACGTGAGGTAGCCGTGGTTCTCCGGCTTCGCGGAGGGCAGGTTGCGGAACTGCGCGGTGTAGTTGGCCGGGACGCCGTGGACGTCGAAGGGCTTGGCGTCCAGCACCTTCTTGAAGAAGTCCGCGTTGGCCTGCATCTCCGGCGGCAGCGCGGCGACGGAGAAGCCCTCGTCCTCCAACTGCTGCATCTCCGCCTTCCACTCCTCCAGCACCTTGGCGTTGGCCGCGGCCGTCTCCGCCGGGGGCACGAAGGTGAAGATGCTCACCACCTGGTCGATGGAGGGGTACTTGTGCGCGTTCTGCGTCAGCTCCCGGTACACACCTTCGGCCTCGTCCAGGTCCTTGGTGTAGATGGCCATCGGGTCGCTGGAGATGTTGAAGCGCTCGTTGATTTCGTCCTGGAGCAGCACGGACGACATGCCGTCGGGGATGAGCGCGCGGGTGTTGTAGTTGAAGCTCACGCCGTACTTGAGGCGCTCGAAGAAGCCCAGCTCCACGCCCTTGGGCGGCTCCTCCGAACCGGCCCAGGGCACCGCGGCGGCGCAGATGAGCGCGACGATGGCCGTGCTGATGCCCAGCACCATCTTCGGCTTGGGGATGCGCAGCTCCTTGCCGGTGGTGGCGGAGTTGGTGGGCGGCGGCTTCATCACGCCGATGAGCTTCTGGGGCAGCTCCGGGTTGATGCGGCCGGCCAGCGCCAGGATGGCCGCGCTCCAGCAGAACAGCGTCAGGCCCAGGATGAGCGTGCCCGCGCCGGCCAGGAAGCCGAACTGGCTGAAGCCGCGGAACTCGCTGACCATCAGCACGAAGAAGGAGCCCGCCGTCACCACCGCGGCCACCGCGGCCGGGCGGCCCGCATTCATCACCGCGTCCCGGATGGCCACGTCGTACGGCTTGCCCATGCCCAGCTCCAGCCGGGTGCGGAAGATGAAGTGGATGCCGTAGTCGATGCCGAAGCCGAGCAGGATGCCGCCCAGGATGGACGTAATCATGTTCAGCTCGCCCACCGTCGCGTAGGTGAACCCGAGCGTATAAATCGTGCCTACCACCGTGCCGATGACGACCAGGAAGGTCGGCGCCAGCTTGCGGAAGAAGATGATGGTGATGAGGAAGATGGAGCCCAGGGCAATGAGCGTCACCGGCTCCAGCGACTCTTCAATCGCGAAGGAGTCATCCACCGTCGTCTTGTAGGAACCGGTGAAGCCGTAGGCGATGGTCTTTCCATCACCCATCAGCTGGTAGTCCTCCACCAGCTTCACCTTGCCCGGCTGCGCGGAGTACGCGTCAATCTGGCCCTTGAGCCGCTCAAGGTAGTCCTTCGTCTTGCCGATTTCGGTGTTGTCCCACATCGGCTTGACGAGCAGCATCAACATCTTCTTGTCGTTGGAGATGTTGTAGTCGTCGCGGATGCTCTTCTTGCCAATGGAGGAGTACTTGTCGACCAGGTCCTGCATGTCGAGCTCGACGGGCTTGGAGCCGCCCAGGTCGATGAAGAACGGGTTGCTGCGCTTCAGCTTGTCGCGCAGGAACGCCATGATGCGGCGCTTGCCCTCGACCAGGTCCTCCGTCTTCACGAAGAGGACCATGTTCTGCTGGATGAACTCGACGGGCAGCTTGTAGGAGACGTTGCGGACGTTCTCCTTGTCGTCCTGCATGATTTTCGCGAGGTCGTCGGCGGTGCGCTTGAGCGCGGCCTCGTCCTCCGAGCGCAGGGCGACCATGAGGAAGCCGCTGCCGCCCACCATGTCGATGACCTGCTTGACGTCCTTCACCTCTTCCAGGTCCTGGGAGATGAGGTCGAGCTGGTTGGAGTTGATGTGCAGCTTCGACGTCCCCCACAGCGACACGGCCAGCAGGGCCAGCATCACGAGGAGGACCGCCCCGGGCCTGCGGACCAGCAGTCCGGCAAAGGCTTGGGCGAAACGGGAGTGGGAGTTCGGATTTCTATCGCCGCTCATGCGGCGGCGACCCTACTGGCAAACGCCCTGACCCGAAAGGCAAAGCCCGGCCGCCAGGTCGCTGCCCTGCCACGGACGCCCGCGTCATGGCGGGGCGCCCCAGGGCCCGCCCTCAGTGGGCGGGCGGCGCGGTGACCCGCAGCACGTCGTTTTCCGGTTCCTTGGGAGGCAAAAGGAACGAGCGCGGGTGCTTCACCAGGTGCGAGAGCACGGCGCGCAGGAAGGGCAGGGCCTCGCGGGCCGGGACGTCGCGGGCGCGGACGGCCACCCCCAGCGCCAGCGAGAAGGACACCCCGAAGTTGATGAGGCCGGTGAGGGCCATGCCCGCCAGCGCGGCCAGGAACTCCGGCTGGAGCACCGCGCCGGGTCCCATCGCCGTGCCCGCCAGGGAGAGCGAGCCGAGCACGAAGGTGACGTGGCGCACGTCCAGCGTCAGGCCGAAGAAGCCGCCCACCAACGGCCCCAGGGCCAGCAGGAAGCCCAGCGTCACGTTGGCCCCCAGGCCGGAGGCCGCGTGCTGGAAGGTGTCCGCCAGCCGCCGGGCGCGCGCCTCCCCAGGAGTCGCCGCAGCACGCGGTGGTGGGCCAGCGCCTCGGGCAGCCGCCGGTACACCACGAAGTTCTCCAGCCAACCACCCGCCACGCTGCTCATCCACAGCATGACGCCCGTCATGGCGGCGAATATCAGCGTGCCGCTCTTCCACGGATGCAGCGAGGCCACCGTGGCCTGGGCCTTGGCCGGGCTCAGGAAGGTGTGGCCGGTGATGAACTGGTACCCCAGCGCGAACACGATGGCCGCCGGGGCCACCACGCCCAGGTTGCCCATGAAGGCCGCCAACTGGGAGCGGGTGATTCGCGGGATGAGCTCCACCAGGCTCGCCAGCCGCTCCCCTCGGGCACCTTCTCCCACCGCGCCCGCCAGCGTGGCCGCCGTCACGGACGGCTGCTTGGTGGCCAGGGTGAAGCCCAGCGCTTGGATGAGGAGGAAGGCCAGGGCGTAGTTGAGGCCCACGGCGAGGAAGGAGAAGAAGGGCGCCAGCATCAGGCCCGACAGGAGCATCTTGGCGGCCACCGCCATCGCCGTGACCAGCCCGCCGCCCGCCGCGGAGTGCACCATCGCGTGGAAGCCCTCGCGGGTGCTGGTGATGTAGTGCTCGCCGGAGTGCCCCGCGCGTTCGATGATTTTGCGCGCCAGCATCCGCATGTTGCGCTTCACCAGCTCCACCACGGAGCGGTCCGCGTGCGCGCGCCGCAGCAGGTCCGACACCAGCGCCATGGCCTCGCGCCAGCGCGCTTCGCCCCGAGGGGCCCCCAGCACGCGGGCAATGGCCTCCATGCGCTCCAGGCCCCGGCGGATGCGCTCCAGCCGGTACACCAGGTCCACGCTGACGCCCGAGTCCTCCAGGTGGCGTGACACGCTGCCCACCACCTGGCGGCAGTCGGCCACGCATTGCGATAAATCCCGCAGCGTGTCCGCCGCCGCGTCGCGCGCCAGGACCGCGTCACAGACCAGCCGCATCCGCAGGAAGGGCGAGGCACGGAAGGACGTCTCCGGGCTGCGGTCGCGCACGTCCTCGGCCATGCCCAGGGCCGCCACCTGCACCGCCAGCAGCAGCAGCGCGTCCATCAAATCCGCGCGCACGCGGGCGGCGGGCATGGGCCCTGGCGACGCGGGTTCGCCGACCAGCGCCGCGAGCTGCGCGAGCCGCGCGGGGGACAGCCGTGCCAGCCAGTCCGCGTCGTCCGGGTCCGGGCACAGGCGCAGCAGCAGCTCCGACAGCTTGCCGGGCTCCGGAGGGGCGGGCAGCAGCGAACGGGCGAGCCGGTCCGACGCCTCCGCGAAGAAGCCCTGGCCGGCGGGCAGCCCCACCTGGGCGAAGAGCTTGAGGCCCCGGCTGCCCTCGAACACGGTGGCCACCAGCCGCGTGAGGGCGGCGCGCATGGCGGGCTCGCCTTCGAGCACGCGCACCATCAGGGCCAGCCGGGTGTCGGCGGCGGAGGCCTCGGGTTCGGAGGCGTCCACCAGCGCGTGGGCGGGGATGCGCTCGCGCAGCCACTGCATCCAGCGCTCCACCCACTGGAGCCGGTCCTCCAGGCTGCCCTCGGGCACGTTGCACAGCAACCGGTACAAATCCCGCACGGCGGAGTGGCCCGGCGCCCGGGGCGCGTACTGCATGCAGAACGCGTCCACTTCGCGGGCGGAGGGCTGCTGCCTGGGGGCGGGGGACGGCACGGGGGCGGGGTCGGTCATCGGCCAGGCACGAGGGGAGGGGCGACTCTACGCGATGCGCGGACCCCGCGAAAACAATGGTGCGGCCGGGAAGCCTGGTGGCCCGGCCGCCGGGCAGGTGCGGGCTACTTCTTCTTCACCTTCGCCAGCTCCGTGCGCATGCGCTCCAGCAGCAGGTCCCAGCCGCCCTTCTCCATCAGCGGCTTCACCTGCGTGTCCCGGATGTCCTGAAGCATGGACGAGCCCAGCACCGTCACGTCCACGACCTTCCAGGCGGCGGCTTCCTTCACCAGGCGGTACTTGAGCTTCATCTCCTGCGTCTTCAGCGGGTGCTTGATGAAGACGGTGGAGGCCACCGTGGCCTCGGGGCCCTGCACCTGCGACGGCTCGTAGGTGATGCTGTCCAGGTTCTTGAAGTTCTCCCGCACGCGAGGGAAGGCGATGTTCGCGAAGAGGTCCTGGAACAGCGTGACGAACTCCTTGCGCTGCGCATCGGTGCCCTTGTCCCAGTTGTCGCCGAGCAGGAACTTGCCCTGCTCCTGGCTGCCGAAGTGCTTGAGGGCCAGGGCGTCGCGCTCGTAGCGCACGGACTGCACGACGGTCTTCACCGGCTTGGCGATGGGGTCTTCCTTCGCGGCGAGCGCGGGGAGGGCGAAGGCGAAGGTGGCCAGGAAGGCGAGGGTACGGAAGCGGGCGTTCATGTCGGGCTGCTCCTCCAGAGCGGATGCGCGGACGTCTGTTAGCCCAAGGGAACGTCCGGCGCCTCGCGAAATTCACGCTGGGGTGGGAGGCGGCCATCCGGCCGTCGCCAGCCTGGTCGCTGTTCGCTGGCGGATTCCGAAAAGTTGAATGATGCGGCGCTCTTGCGCGTTTGACTCCTCTAGGACGCCACGTCTAGTGTCCGGCCTTCGCGCACTGTCAGCGCAGCCTCTGAGACGACATGCCTACCGACTTCCTGTTCACGTCTGAATCCGTCACTGAAGGCCACCCGGACAAGATCGCCGACCAGATCTCCGACGGTGTGCTGGATGCCATCATCGCCAAGGACCCTCAGGCGCGCGTCGCCGTGGAGACGCTCGTCAAGACGGGCCTCGCCATCGTCGCGGGTGAGGTGACGACGAACTGTTACGTGGACATCCCGAAGCTCGTCCGCAGCACCATCTGCCGCATCGGGTACACCGACAGCTCCATGGGCTACGACGGCAACACCTGCGGCGTCATGGTGGCCATCGAAGGCCAGAGCCAGGACATCGCCCGGGGTGTCGACAACAAGAAGGACCAGGGCGCCGGCGACCAGGGCATGATGTTCGGCTTCGCCTGCGATGAGACGCCGGAGCTGATGCCGGCCCCCATCCACTACGCGCACGCCATCACCCGCCGCCTGGCGGATGTGCGTCGCAAGCAGCACCCGTGGATCCGCCCGGACGGCAAGAGCCAGGTGACGGTGGAGTACCGCGACGGCCGCCCCGCCCGCATCGACGCGGTGGTGGTGTCCACGCAGCACTCCGATGAGGTCTCCAACAAGAAGATCCAGGAGGCCATCCGCGAGGACGTCATCGCGAAGGCGCTGCCCAAGAAGCTCATCGACAACAAGACGAAGTTCTTCATCAACCCCACCGGCCGCTTCGTGGTGGGTGGCCCCATGGGTGACTCCGGCCTGACGGGCCGGAAGATCATCGTGGACACCTACGGCGGCATGGGCCGTCACGGTGGCGGCGCGTTCAGCGGCAAGGACCCGTCCAAGGTGGACCGCTCGGCCGCGTACATGGGCCGTCACATCGCCAAGACGGTGGTGGCCGCGGGCCTGGCCCGGCGCTGCGAGGTGCAGGTGTCCTACGCCATCGGCGTGGCCGAGCCCGTCAGCGTCATGGTGGAGACCTTCGGCACCGCCACGGTTCCGGAAGAGCGCATCGCCCTGGCCGTCCGCAAGACGTTCGGCCTGCGTCCGCGCGAAATCACCGAGTACCTGAACCTGCTGCGGCCCATCTACCAGAAGACCGCCGCCTACGGCCATTTCGGCCGCACGGAGAAGGAGTTCACCTGGGAGCGCGTCGAGGAGAAGAAGGACGCGCTGCGGGATGCCGCCAAGAGCGCCACGCCGTCAGGTGGCCGCCGCCTGAAGGCCGTCTGAGGCAGGGCGCTTCAATTCGGCCCTCGCGCTGCCTCACCGGCGCGTGAGGGCTCGTAAGCACACGGGCCGTCTCCATCAGAAGGAGGCGGCCCGTTGTGTTTCCGCCTGGGCGCTTCGCTGGCGCGTGAGGGCCCGCAACAAGACGGGCCGCTTCCCAGCGAGGGAGGCGGCCCGTTGTGTTTCTGCCTGAGCGTTACTCGCGCCCGTGATGCCTGGCGCTTGGGCGAGGCCCTCGCCCCGGTGCATGCGGGCGAGGGCGACAGCGGACCGCTCAGTAGCGGTAGGTGTCCGGCTTGTACGGGCCGGAGGTCTTCACGCCGATGTAGTCAGCCTGCTCCTGGCTCAGCTCGGTGAGCTGCGCGTTGAGCTTCTTGAGCTGGAGGCGAGCGACCTTCTCGTCCAGGTGCTTGGGCAGCACGTACACCTTGCCGACCTCGTAGTTGGCGCTGTGCGAGTACAGCTCAATCTGCGCGATGGTCTGGTTCGCGAACGAGCTGGACATCACGTAGCTGGGGTGGCCGGTGCCGCAGCCCAGGTTCACCAGCCGGCCCTTGGCCAGCAGGATGATGCGCTTGTTGTCCGGGAAGATGACGTGGTCGACCTGCGGCTTGATCTCCTCCCACTGGTACTTCTCCAGGGCGGCGACCTCGATTTCGTTGTCGAAGTGGCCGATGTTGCAGACGATGGCCTGGTCCTTCATCTTCGCCATGTGGTCGTGCGTGATGACGCCCTTGTTACCGGTGGCCGTCACGAAGATGTCCGCCTTGTCCGCGGCGTACTCCATGGTGACGACGCGGTAGCCTTCCATGGCCGCCTGGAGCGCGCAGATGGGGTCGATTTCCGTCACCCACACCTGGGCGGACAGCGCGCGCAGCGCCTGCGCGGAGCCCTTGCCCACGTCGCCGTAGCCCGCGACGACGGCAATCTTGCCGGCGATCATCACGTCCGTGGCGCGCTTGATGCCGTCCACCAGCGACTCACGGCAACCGTACAGGTTGTCGAACTTGCTCTTCGTCACGCTGTCGTTGACGTTGATGGCGCGGAACAGGAGCGTGCCCTTGGCGGACATCTCCTGGAGGCGGTGCACGCCCGTGGTGGTCTCCTCGGTGACGCCGAGAATCTTCGCGCTCTTGCGCGTGTACCAGGTCGCGTCCTCGGCCAGCTTCGCCTTGATGGCGGCGTACAGCTCGCGCTCTTCCTCGCTCTGGGGGTTGGCCAGGACGCTGGCGTCCTTCTCCGCGCGCTTGCCCAGGTGCATGAGCAGCGTGGCGTCACCGCCGTCGTCCAGAATCATGTTCGGGCCCTCGTGGTCGCTGCCCGCGGGGCCGAAGTCGAAGATGCGGTGGGTGAAGTCCCAGTACTCCTTGAGGGACTCGCCCTTGTGCGCGAACACCGGCGTGCCGGCCTGCACCAGCGCGGCGGCGGCGTGGTCCTGCGTGGAGAAGATGTTGCACGACGCCCAGCGGACCTCGGCGCCCAGCGCCTGGAGCGTCTCCACCAGCACGGCCGTCTGGATGGTCATGTGCAGCGAGCCCGTCACGCGCGCGCCCTTGAGCGGCTGCGTCTTGGCGTACTCCTCGCGGATGGCCATGAGCGCGGGCATTTCGCTCTCGGCGATGCGGATTTCCTTGCGGCCCCAGTCGGCGAGCGACAGGTCGGCGATGGCGTAATCCTGCTTCAGGGACTTGGTTGCGGCGGTCATGGCAATGGCTCCTGGTCCAGCGGGCGCGGCGTTCCGGGCTCGGGGAAGTTCGGTGTGAATGCTGCGACGACTCACCCTCGCAAGAGACGCGTACAGGTGAGCGCCGTTGGGTGATTCCGCTTCGAGCCTGGGGCCGGGTCCGGCCTCGCAGCGCTCCTCGAAGTCAGCGGGGAACCTACGAAAAGGACCCCTTCATTTCAACGAGAGACTGCCGCCCCGGGGGGCAGGCGGACAGCCTGCTCCATCCACTTCCAGGCGCCCACCTAGCGAGGGAACGTGGCGAGCGTGAGGGACTCGGGAGGGACGGCCAGCTCCTTGGGCGCCAGCGCCACGCCGGACAGGTAGCGCCAGCCGGTGCCGTCGTGGCGGAAGTCGGAGCGCTCCACGAAGGAGCGGTCCTTTCCCTTCTCGAACACCTTGGCGAAGAAGAGCACCTGCGCCAGTCCGTCCGCGTCCGGTTCCCGGCGGTCCATCACCACCAGCTTCGGGTACTGGTGCGCCTGGGCGAAGGCGCGCAGCTCGCGCAGCACCTCGTCCTGGGGTCGCGCGCGGTCCGGGTGGCTGGGGTGCAGCGTCTTCCACAGCCAGGCCACCTCGCGCAGGGCGAAGGCGCTGTAGCGGCTGCGCATGAGGCGCTCGGCGTCGGGCGGCTCGGCCTCGCCTCGGTGGAAGGGCGCGCAGCACTCGCGGTAGCGCAGGCCGGAGGAGCAGGGACAGAGGGGGGCAGGGGGCATGGTGCGGTCCGAGCCTACCCGTCCCGCGCGGGCCGTGGGTGTTCGTGCGTACAGAGGCGGTGGAACACCCTTGCTGGGCGGGGAGAGCAGGCATACATCCGGGGGCCGCACCCTATGAGCCTCCTCGAAGCCATCGTCCTGGGTCTGGTCCAGGGTCTCACGGAGTTCCTTCCCATCAGCTCCACGGCGCACCTGCGCATCGCGCCGGAGCTGTTCGGCTGGAGGGACCCGGGCGCGGCGTACTCGGCGGTCATCCAACTGGGCACGGTGGCGGCCGTGCTCATCTACTTCCGCAAGGACATCGTCTCGCTGGTGGCGGCCTTCTTCCGGGGGCTGGCGCGGCGCGAGCCCTTCGGCACGCTGGAGGCGCGGCTGGCCTGGTTCGTCCTGGTGGGCACGTTGCCTGTTGGCATCGCCGGGCTGACGTTGAAGAAGTTCATCGAGAACGAGTTCCGCTCGCTCTACGTCATCTCCGGAAGCCTCATCGTGCTGGCCCTCATCCTCCTCGTGGTGGAGAAGCGGGCCTCGCACCAGCGGACGCTGGCGGACATGCGGTGGAAGGATGGCATCCTCATCGGCATGTGGCAGGCGCTGGCGCTGATTCCGGGTGCGTCTCGCTCTGGCACGACGCTGACGGGCGGCCTGTCGCTGGGGCTCAAGCGCGAGGATGCGGCACGCTACTCGTTCCTGCTGTCCATCCCGGCCACCACGCTGGCGGGCGTCTTCGAGCTCAAGCACCTGCTGGAGGCGGAGACGCGGCCTTCCGCGATGGCGCTCTGGGTAGGGACGCTGGTGGCCTTCGCGTCGGGCATGGCGGCCATCGCGTGGCTGTTGCGCTTCCTGCGCACGCGGACGACGTTGGTGTTCGTCGTATACCGCGTGGCGCTGGGCGTGCTGCTGCTGGTGCTGCTCCAGACGGGGAAGCTGAGCCCGATGTCGGGAGCGGAGAACGTGGAGGTCCCTGGCGAGCCGGGGACTCCGCCGGTGGAGAAGCAGATTACCGACTAGCGTGAGAGGACGTGGGCCGTGAGTGTGGAGGCGCTGTTCCAGACACTGGAGTCACGGCTGTCCTCTCGGCCGGCGCGTGAGGTGCACCTGCCGGGGTGGACCCTGCGGGAGGCCTCGGTGCTGGTGCCGGTGTTCGAGCGGGACGGCGTGCCCCACGTGCTCTTCACGCGCAGGCCCGCGACGCTGCGGACGCATGCGGATCAGTACAGCTTCCCCGGGGGAGGCCGCGACCCCGAGGACGCGACGCCCCTGCACACGGCGCTGCGCGAGACGGAAGAGGAGCTGGGCATCGACCGGCGCGGCGTGCGGGTGCTGGGGATGCTGGATGAAGTGCCCACGATTTCGCAGTACCGGGTGCGGCCCTTCGTGGGGGTGATTCCCGGGGACGGGAAGTACCGGCCGAGCGCGGAGGAGGTGGCCTTCATCCTGGAGGTGCCACTGTCGGGGCTGTTGGACCCGTCCATCCTCCGCGTGGAGCAGAAGGAAATCATGGGCGCGGAGCGGGACCTGTACTTCTACACGTATGGGACGCACGTCATCTGGGGCGCGACGGCGCGCATCCTGCGCGACTTCCTGAACCACGTGACGCAGGTGCCTGGCGGGGTGGGGTAGGGCGCCGTCGCGTCAGGGCAGGCGCGTTCGGAACTGGAGCCAGGGGACGAGCTCCGGGTGCTTCTGCTCCACCTGTGTCTTGGGCAGGGCGTGGGCCAGGGTGTTGAGCGCGTTCTTGAGTCTTCGCATGACGAGGAGCTTCTCGATGGGGACGGCGCGGAAGTCTTCCTGCGCCAGTGCCATCCATCGTGACGCTTCCTCCAGCGACATCGTCGTGAGGCACTGGATCCACGCGACGATGGGCTCGGAGTCGAGGACGGGGTCACCTTCGCGTTCGCCCAATTCGGAGATCAGTCCTGCCCGCAAGTTCATCGCCGAGAGCATGAATGAGTGCTCTGTAGCTCCCGAGGGAGGTTGTTTCGCGAGGGCATCGTAGATGCGAAGGGCGACGTGGGCCCAACCGGGGCTTCTTTCCTCGCGCGCTCTCGCTGCGATGGTGAACGCAAAGACATCCCAGTTGAAGGGCTCGCCTTCAATGGGCCCACCCAGGGTGACCCTGTCGAGCCATGGATTCACTTTCGAGAGGGGCCATTCCAGGACGTCGTCAAACAGGTCACGAGTCGGGTTCATTGGGCAGGTCCCTACGGGAACAAGATACCGGCTCGGGAGAAGGCCTGTCTGCCGATTTCCAGCGCTCTGGCACTCGTGGCTGCGGGAGCCCCGAAGAGGTAGTGGCCACTGTGAGGCGTGATCTCCACACCTGTGCGTAGCATGCCATGGGCGGCGATTTCAGCTTCGCCTGCTGCGAGCACTGGGCGTCCTCCGCTGGCGACCGCGTGCGAGATTTCTTTTGTTCGCCATGTGTGAGGGACAATCAGTAATTCCCCCTCCGCAGTCACCACCCACTTGATGGAACCGTTATTCACATACCGTAGAAAGTCGGGGTCTGTGACTCGGACGGGGCGAACGCCTACCAACCGCGCGATTTTCTGCTCGTTGTCCAATAGGTGAGGGCGTTGATTCTCAAGGAGCTTCGTGGGAGCGCCGTCCAAGGAGGAGGGCACGACTGCTCCTCCCGGGCCGCGAGCAGTCATGGCGACCGCATTGGGCGCGAGGACCACGGTCATGACGCCCTCCGCCACGGTGATGGAGCGCACGCCCCCTGCCATCGCCGCGGATAGCCGGAATCCCGCCTGAGTCTCGGCGGCCAGGGCCGCGCTGGCGAAGCCGGGCAGCGTCGGTCCCTTGGAGGCCATGCTCGCGGCTCCACCACTCAGCGCCGCCGTCAGCGCGAGGATGAGCACGCGCGCTCCGTTCTCCCCCATGACTCGGCCGAAGCGGTGCCCCGCGTCCTCCAATTCCTGGAACGACACCGCTCGTTCAGCGTCCGCGGACAGTCGCTGCCAGCCCTCCACGAGACTCATGAAGGCGTCCACGCCGAGGTAGGCGAGGACGAAGGTCGTCAGGGCGACGGCGACGACCTTGGTCACAGGCTCCGGCGCGACGATGAGAAGCATGTACGCGGCCATCGCCGACGTCAGCATTGCCTTGAGCGCGAGCGGGTTGACGACCTCCTTCACGGCGTCCTGTACACCGTCCCACACGCCATCCCAGGCGAAGGCGAGCGCCATCTGTCGGCGTGCCTTTGCATCCAGGAAGGAGAAGCCCCCCTCCAGGAGCGTGAGGCACTCGCCAGGGCTGTCCTGGCGGGAGCGCCAGGCGCCGTAGTCGTGTCCGGCACCTTGGGGCTCCGAATCCCACGACGCGAGCCGGACCCGTGGGCGCTCCGCGTCCTCTCGAAGGGAGAAGCGCATGTCGAGCACGAGCCGGGTCATCACCTTCCGGAACGCGCCTTCGTCCACTTCAACCGGCTTCGCGTTTCTCGGCGGGAGGTAGACGATGGGCTCGCCCTGGCCCGTATCCAGGCGCACGACACGCGGTGTCGCGGAGCCCACGAGAAGCACGCTCAAGAGCAGTGCACCTGCTCCACGCAATGACATGTCGTCCCCTGCCGCACGCCCCCCGCCCGAGGGAGCACCCGTCAGAGAGGTAGCATGCGCGTCTGACGATGAGCGGGACGCGCTGGCTTGCGTGGTGGCACCGATGCAATCTCTGGCCTACGGGCCCCACCTGCGGGAGTGCGCAGCGTCAGACCAGACGTGACCTGAACTGGAGCCAGGGGACGAGCTCCGGGTGCTTCTGCTCCACGTTCGTCTTGGGCAGGGCGTGGGCCAGGATTTTGAGCGCGTGCTTGAGCCTGCGCATGGCGCGGAGCTTCTCGATGGGGACGGTGCGGATGTCCTCCTGCGCCATCCACTGGGCAGCCTCCTCCAGCGAAAACGTCGTCAGACGCTGGACCCACGCGACAATCGGTTCGGCATCGAGGACGAAGTCGCCTTCGCGCTCGCCAAACTCGGCAATCATCCCTGAGCGCAGGTTCATCTCAGAGAGCCTGAGGGAGTACTCCTCCTCGTCGGAATGGCGTTGTGCGAGGGCTCCGTAGACGAGCAGTCCGATATGCGCCCACCCCAAGCTCCGCTCTTCGCGCGCCCGCGCGGCGATGGTGAAGGCGAAGACGTCCCAGTTGAAGTGCTCGCCATCTACAGGCTCCCCGATGACGAGCCCGTCGAGCCACGCTCGCAACCGCGGTAGTGGCCAGCTCAAGGCGGTTGCAACGAGGGAAGGGTTCGTTTTCATGGCGCTTGGTCAGGGAGGGAACGTGATGCCGTACCGAGCGAAGGCCTGCCGTCCGAGTGCCAGTACTTTGTCGCTCACGGCTTTGGGGGCCCGGTTCATGTAATGCCCGCTCCGAGGCGTGATTCGAACGCCAAAGAATGTGGTCCCATGGATGGCAAGTTCCGCCTCACCAGCCGCCAACACAGGACGTCCGCCACTCGCGACCGTGTGCGCGATTTCGAGTGTGCTCCATTTTTCAGGGACGATTCTCAGATGGCCCTCTTCGGTGATGACCCATTTCACCCGTTCCTCGCTGGCATAGCGTGCGAACTGGGGTGAATCCACACTGGCGGGACGGACCCCGAGCTTGCGGGCCAGCTCCAGCTCCGCAGGAAGGCGTTCTGGGAGTTGATTGTCGAGAACCTGCGCGGCCCCCGTGCCGTCAGTTCGTGGCGCGTTTGAGCTTCCAGTGCCGCGAGCAGTCATGGCGACCGCATTGGGCGCGAGGCCCACGGTCATGACGCCCTCCGCCACGGTGATGGAGCGCACGCCCCCTGCCATCGCCGCGGATAGCCGGAATCCCGCCTGAGTCTCGGCGGCCAGGGCCGCGCTGGCGAAGCCGGGCAGCGTCGGTCCCTTGGAGGCCATGCTCGCGGCTCCACCACTCAGCGCCGCCGTCAGCGCGAGGATGAGCACGCGCGCTCCGTTCTCTCCCATGACTCGGCCGAAGCGGTGCCCCGCGTCCTCCAATTCCTGGAACGACACCGCTCGTTCAGCGTCCGCGGACAGTCGCTGCCAGCCCTCCACGAGACTCATGAAGGCGTCCACGCCGAGGTAGGCGAGGACGAAGGTCGTCAGGGCGACGGCGACGACCTTGGTCACAGGCTCCGGCGCGACGATGAGAAGCATGTACGCGGCCATCGCCGACGTCAGCATTGCCTTGAGCGCGAGCGGGTTGACGACCTCCTTCACGGCGTCCTGTACACCGTCCCACACGCCATCCCAGGCGAAGGCGAGCGCCATCTGTCGGCGTGCCTTTGCATCCAGGAAGGAGAAGCCCCCCTCCAGGAGCGTGAGGCACTCGCCAGGGCTGTCCTGGCGGGAGCACCAGGCGCCGTAGTCGTGTCCGGCACCTTGGGGCTCCGAATCCCACGACGCGAGCCGGACCCGTGGGCGCTCCGCGTCCTCTCGAAGGGAGAAGCGCATGTCGAGCACGAGCCGGGTCATCACCTTCCGGAACGCGCCTTCGTCCACTTCAACCGGCTTCGCGTTTCTCGGCGGGAGATAGACGATGGGCTCGCCCTGGCCCGTATCCAGGCGCACGACACGAGGTGTCGCGCAGCCCACGAGAAGCACGCTCAAGAGCAGTGCACCTGCTCCACGCAATGACATGTCGTCCCCCTGGCGTGTGCTCCGAACCCGCGGGAGCACTCGTCAGGAGTTAGCACCTGGCTCTGACGACCCGAGGAGGTCCGGAGGCATCGGACCCCCTCCGTTGCAGCTCACGCCTTCTGCTTCTGCTCCAACTCAGCGCGCAGCTTCTCTTCCCGCGCGCGCAGCTCCGGGGTGAACTCGGCGCCGAAGTCCTCGGCCTCGAAGACGGGGCGAATCTCCAGCTCCGACTCCTCGCCGGGCATGGGGGGCGGGCAGCGGCGTGCCCACTCCACGGCCTCTTCCATCGACTTCACCTGCCACATCCAATAGCCGGCGATGAGCTCCTTCGTCTCCGCGAACGGACCGTCGATGACGCTCTTCTTGCCGTCCGCGAACCGGATGCGCTTGCCCTTGTTGCTCGGGTGGAGACCGTCACCGGCCAGGAGCACGCCCGCCTTCATCAGCTCCTCGTTGTACTTGCCCATCTCGGTCATCAGCTTCTCGTCGGGCATCACATTGGCTTCGGAGTTCTTCGTCGCCTTCACAATGACCATGACGCGCATCGGTTCTTCCTTTCGGTTCGGGAGGCGCTGCGTCCTCGTTCAAAATGGCGACGAATAAGCTCGAAGCGGATCGACACGCGGCGAAAAAATCGCGAGGCAGGCTGGCTCGCGGCTCAGGAAAGCCCCAGGAGTCCAAGAAATATCAAGGGGTTGCGTGAGATGCCGGGCCGACTGAGTGGCTGCGAACCTCGCCCATGGCGCAACGCGAGCGATGCGTGAGGCTCAGCCCACCGCGCCGAGGGCTGCGCCCCGTGGGCCCTTGCATCGCCTCTTCGCCTTGACGCTCGTTTCGCCCGCGCCATGTCGGCCCAGGTGAGCGCGGCGGCCGGGCCCAGCGAGCCCTCTGCGCGCGCCTCCCATGTGGCGTTGTAATGCGTTGATGCCGGCCTCACCGTCCCGAGAGGCGCCGCCATTGCGGGGGGCGCGCCGGGAGCCGGACAGGGTACGGGGCGCACGGAATGAAGGGGGCAGGCTTGTGTGGCGCACTCTCACGCTTGATGGCGATGCCTCTCCATAGTTGGTGTTGGGGTTGGTGTTCGCGACCTTGGTGGTGCCGCCGCGCATCCCCGTGGACGGCGATGACACCGCGCCATCGCATTCCGGGAGCACGTAGCGCCTCTGGGGCGGAACGATGCAGCGCAAATCCGATTCGACGGGACCCGGAGGTCCGCCCGGCGGAACACGGGCGGCGGCGCTGCTCCGCCGCCCGGCGCCGCGCGTGGCTACGCATGCGACTGCTGGGCGCGGCGGACGAACCACTCCACCTGTTCGGCCAGCGCCATGATCTGGTCGCCGCTGGCGGTCCCCTCCTTGCGCTCGCGCGCCTCCAGCAACTGCCGCTTCACGCGCTCCTTGATGGGCCCGATGCTCAAGCTGCCCGGGGCCTGGCTGGGGGGGAGTCGAGCAGGCTCTGCGCGAACTTCTGGACCAGCGCCTGCGCGGGCACGAACGTGAACATCCGCTCCCCGTACCACTTCAAGTACAGGCCGGCCTTGGGGCCGTACTCGAACGGGTCCGAGCGCAGGTTGATGTCGGTCATCATCGCGACTTCCTTCGCGATGCGGTCGATGTTGGGCGTGAGGTACCCCATCATCCCCTGGTTGTAGGCGCTGATGTTCCAGATGCCGATGTCATCGCCCCAGATGACCAGGATGTTGGGCTTGCGCGACTGCTTGCCGTTGCCGTTTCCATTGCCCGTGGGTTTCGCCTTGCTTGCCATGTGTTGCCTCCTGGGCAGGAGGTGTGCACGTGCCACCGCGGAGACATGGTTCTGGAGGAGGGGACGGGAAGGACGTCAGCGCGATCCCCAGCACGGTGGAGAGCATGTCCCGCGCCTCCGAGGAGGTTGCCTGCCAGGCGACGCCGCGCAGAACCCTTGCCGCGAACACAGGGGGCGCCACGAACACCACGCCCAGGCATGCCCCAACCACCGCGCCCACCACGGGGGTGAGCCACAACCGATGCCTCAGCCACCATCGGAGCGGCGGTGCATCTCGCGGAGGACCGGACCTGGGGACTCCACGTCCCAGGGCTGTGCGGGGGAGTGCCTGGATGCCCGCCATGCGCAGTACCTCCGCCACGGCACTGGCCCTGAGCCAGTGCGCTCAGACCGACCGAGCACGGCGACCGGGCCTGCTTCCCGGCTCCAGCGACGGGGCTGCCCCCAGAGACTGGGAACGCTCATGCCCGGCGGCAAGACGCCCGCGAGGGCCCGGGGGACTGGGGCCCGACAGCCCCTACGCCCGCCTAGAACTGCAGGTACACGTACGGCCGCGTCTCCACGGCGGACAGGTGGCGGATGCCCAGGCCGAGCACCACCAGCACCGCGGCGCGCACCGGCACGGGCATGCGGACGAAGAGGTCCGACGACACCGTGTAGAGCTTCATCGGCACGGCATGGAAGAAGACGGCCGCGGCCAGCATGCCCCACACCAGCGGGCTCACGTTGGCGATGCCGGGCACGCCCGCCATCATCCGTTCGTAGAACTCGCCCGCGTGCGCCATGTCCGCTGCCCGGAACACCACGCGCGTCAGCACGACGATGGTGAAAGTCGTCAACATGCCCAGCGCCACGCGGGGGATGCCCGGGGACTCGGGCTTGCCCACCGACCACTCCCAGCAGCGCGACACACACAGCGCCACGCCGTGCACCGCGCCCCAGACCGCGAAGCGCCAGTCCGCGCCGTGCCACAGGCCGCCCAGCACCATCACCGTCATCAGGTTGAACAGCACGCGCGGCTTCGACACGCGGTTGCCGCCCATCGGCCGGTACAGGTAGTCGCGCAGCCACGTGGACAGGCTCAGGTGCCATCGGTTCCAGAACTCGCCGATGTTCTTCGCCAGGTACGGGCGGTTGAAGTTCTCCGGGAACTTGAAGCCGAACAGCGCCGCCACGCCAATCGCGATGTCCGAGTACCCCGAGAAGTCGTAGTAGAGCTCGAAGGTGTAGGCCACCGCCGCGACGATGCACTCCGCGGAGGCGTACTTCTCCGGCGCGGCGAAGACGGGGTCCACCAGTCCCGCGCCCAGCACGTCCGCGATGACCAGCTTCTTCACCAGACCCACCGCGATGCGGAAGAGGGCGTGGCCACCGTCCTCGGGCGTGAGGCTCGGCGTCTGGCGGAATTGCACCATCAGCTCCGACGCCCGGACGATGGGGCCACTCACCACGCGCGGGAAGAAGAGCAGGTACAGCAGGTGCTCGATGAACGAGTGCTCCGCGCTCGCCTTCTGCCGGTACACGTCCACCGTGTAGCTGATGGCCTGGAAGACGAAGAAGGACAGGCCCACCGGCATCAGCAGGTTGAAGGGCTCGGCGCGGACTTCAATGCCCCACGGCGCCAGCAGCGACAGCAGCGTCTGCCGCAGCATCTCCAGGTACTTGAAGCCCGCGAGCAGGCTCAGGTTGGAGACGACCGACACCGTGACGAGCGCCTTGCGGACCCCCTGTGACTGCGCGCGGGCCATGCCCTTCACGCACAGGTGGTCTACCGTGACGCCCACCAGGAAGATGAGGATGGGGAAGGGCGTGAAGACCGCGTAGAACAGGAGGCTGGCCACCAGCAGCACGCCGATGCGCGGCCAGTAGTGCCGGTGCACCGCCCAGTACAGGGCGAACACCTCGATGACGAAGATGAGGTACTGGACGCTGTGCGACAGCACGTCAGTTGTCCTCCACGCGCGAGGTGGGGCCTGCCTTCTTGTGGGCCTCGTACGCCGTGAGCAGCTCTCGGGAGAAGGCCCCCGCCAGCCGCGCGTAGCCTTCCGGTGTCAGGTGGACGCCGTCCGCGTGGCCCAGCGCGGGCTGCGTGCGCTGCCAGCGCAGCATGGAGCGCTCTCCGCCCATGGCCGCGCGCGTTGACCAGTACGCGCACCCCGCGTCCTTCGCCACCTGCGGCAGCGTGTTCAGCACCGGCGCCAGCGAGGGCGCCTCGCTCCACCGGCCGTTGGCGTCCTGCGTGAGCCGGTCCGTGGGGCCCATCACCAGGCACTCCGCGTTGGTGGCCTTGCGCAGCCGCGTCAGCAGCTCCGTGTAGTCCCGGCGCAGCGCCGAGGCGTCCAGGTCCGGCCGGCCCGCCTCGTTGGTGCCGTACCAGAACACGAGCAGGTCCGGCCGCCGCGACGCCAGCTGCGCGTCCACCGACGCCGCGTCCATGGCCCCCAAGGTCGAGGCCGTGGCACCGGGAAGGCCCAGCGCGTCGTACACGACGCCCGGCGTGTCGTATTCCAGGGACGCCCCCAGCACCGTGACGTTGCCGTCCTTCGGCGCCGTCACCTCCACGGTGTGCGAGGACCCCGTGACGGGGAACGAGCGGATGCGCACGGTGGGCGCGGTCAACGGCTCCGGCGGAGGCGCGTCCGGCGGCAGCAGCTCGCCGTCAATCGCGATGTCCGGCGCGCGCACGTCCGGCGCGTCCAGCGCGTACAAATCCAACCGGCCCGAGGTCTCCTTCGCCTCCGGGCAGTCCTTGCAGAACTGGATGCGCAGCTTCGCGCCCGGACCGCCCACGGCGCGGATGCCCGTCAGCCCCCACAGGCCGCCGGGGGCGCGTCCTTGGCGGCGTCCTCGATGGTCCAGTCCCCTCCAGTGCGCGCGCCACACCCGCGGGCTCCAGGCGGGGGAGGCCTTGCCGGCGGCGATGAAGCCCCGGCCCGCGGCGCCGAAGCGCTTCGTCAGCACCTCGCGCACCGCGTCCGTGAAGTAGTGCGACGCGGTGTGCGAACCGCCCAACTGCGCGACGCCCACGCGAAGGGCCTCGCCCGCCTCGCGGCGCTTCAGCTTGTCGAACGTGCGCGCCAGCGCGGTGTCCGCGTTCTGCAGGCCGGCCGGGTCCACCGCGGCCACCAGCGGCGCCCGGCTCTTCGCGAACGCACGCTGAAGGGACAGGTCGAAGAGGTGGCCCAGCAAATCCGAGCCCCGGGCGCGCGGGTGGACGAGGTCGTCCAGCATCAGCCCTTCCTCGAGCCAGCGCAGCGCGGAGCCCTCGCCGCCCATGGCGGCATAGGCGTCCCAGAACGCGCAGCCGGCCGCGCGGGCCTCCTCGCGGTAGATGGCGCCAATCTCCTGGGTGCCCCGGCGTGACACCACCTCGCCGCTCATGGTGCGCACACCCGCGTCGATGGGGGCCATCAGCAGGCACGCGGCGTTCGGCACGTTGGTGCGCACGCGAGACATCAACTCCTTTATCTGCGCGCGCACCTCGTCCAGCGTGGTGCGGTCTCGCGAGTAGAAGAAGGCCTCGTTGCCGCCCACCATCATCACCACCAGGGACGGCTTGCGCTGGCGCAGCTGCGCGCGGAAGGCGGCGGGCTGGGCGCGCAGGTACACCTCCGCCATTCCGCCCAGCAGGCCCACCGTGTCGTAGACGACGCCCGGCGCGCCCGACTCCAGCGTCATGCCGTGCAGCTCCACCTTGCCGGACGTGGTGAGCGTCAGCGACTTCGCCCCCTGCGGCAGGGTCACGCGGGCGAAGGCCGCCTCCGACTTGTTCTTGGAGAAGCCCCGCGTGTGGATGCGCTGGAGCGGCTTGCCGTCCACGGAGAACTGCACGGAGCCACTGGCGGGCTGCGCCAGGAAGAAGAGCTCCGCCACGCGCGAGCCCTCCACGTCATAACGCGTGCTCTGGGAGCCCTTCTCCGAGCTGAAGGCCACGCCGGTCCAGCCCACCCGGTCGCGGGGCCACTTGGAGTCCACCAGCCGCTCGATTTCCCAGCCGTCCGAGCCTCGGCCCGAGCGCGTCCAGCGGCCCGCGCTGGCGGGGCGGGTGATGAAGAGGAAGCCCTTGCCGCCCGCGCCGAAGCGCTCCTGGAGCCGGTCGCGCACCAAATCCGTGATGTGGTCGGAGGCCACCAGCGAGTCGCCCAGGTGCACCACGCGCACCGGCGTGCGCCGGGCGTCCTCGCGCAGCTCGGCCAGGGCCCGGGTGTAGGGCGCCAGTCCGTCCTCCAGGCAGCTCCCGTCCGGCCCCGCCTTGCGGCAGTTCAGCTCGATGTCCACGTGCTGGGAGCCCATGCGCTCGCGCAGGGCCTCCAGGTCCTTCGCGCGGGCCAGGGTGGGGGCGCTCAGCTCCTCCAGGCCGATGCCCGGCGTGGTGGGCACGGCGGGCAAAGGCTCCGCCACCAGGGCACCGGCGTCGGCGGGCTCCTCCTCTTCCGTCTCTTCCGGCGGGCGTTTGGCGGCGCCCGCACCCGCCGTCATCACTTCTCCGGGCGGACGCGTGGCGCGACCGCCCGACAGCGAGGTCGGTAGGACGAGCGCCACCAGCTTCTCGGGCAGGGGACCCCGCTGGAGACTCGGGAGGGGCCGGAGGGCGTCTGAGACCGGGGCAAGCGACAGCCCCAACGCCAGTGCGACGGTGAGGATGAGCGTCAGCCCGGTGGATCTGGCCTTGAGGAAGTCCAACAGCGCGGCATGAGACTGGCTTTTTGGTGGCGGGTCAAAACTCTCACCTCCCTTCGTGGCTTCGCCGTCTGGAGGGCGGGCAGGCGAGTCCCTCTTTCCCGGCGAGGCTGAAACGGTATGGTGCGCCGCCATGGCCGCCGGCTGGGTCCGGGGCCTTCAGGAGTGCAACACCCGCAATGGCCCTCTACCCCGTCATCATGGCCGGAGGTTCCGGCACCCGCTTCTGGCCGCTGTCCCGTCAGGCGCGGCCCAAGCAGTTCCTGCCGCTGGCTTCCAAGCTGCCGCTCATCACCGATACGTCCGCGCGCCTCAAGGGGCTCGCCTCGGTGAAGGACACCTTCATCGTCTGTGGCCCCCTGCACGCGAAGGCCGCGGCGAAGCTGGTGAAGGGGCTGCCCAAGGCGAACCTCCTGGTGGAGCCGGTGGCGCGCAACACCGCGCCCGCCATCGCCCTGGCGGCGGTGCAGGTGGCCGCGCGCGACCCCAAGGGCGTCATGGTGGTGCTGCCTTCCGACCACCACGTGGCGGACGTGCCCGGCTTCAAGCGCACGCTCGCGGACGCGGCGGACCTGGCGGAGGCGGGGCACATCGTCACGCTGGGCATCAAGCCTTCGCGCCCGGAGACGGGCTACGGCTACATCCAGGTCGGCAAGGCGCTGGAGGGCGGTGGCCGCAAGGTGCAGGCCTTCAAGGAGAAGCCCGACCTGGCGACGGCGCGCGGCTACGTGTCCTCCGGTGACTACCTGTGGAACGGCGGCATCTTCGTCTTCCGCGTGGACGTCATCCTGGAGGCCTTCGCGAAGCACATGCCGGAGATGCAGAAGGGCCTGGACGCCCTGCGCAAGGCCGCGGGCAAGCGGACCTTCGGCGCGGTGCTGAAGAAGGTGTTCCCGAAGCTGCCCTCTACCTCCATCGACTACGGCGTCATGGAGAAGGCCTCCAACATCGCGGTGCTGCCGGGTGACTTCGGCTGGTCGGATGTCGGCTCGTTCGCGGCGATTCCAGAGGTGCGCCCCGCCGACGCCCACGGCAACGTGGTGTCCGGCAACCTCGCGGTGGTGGTGGACTGCCACAACTGCGTGGTGCTCGCCGACAAGCGCCCGCTGTCCGTGGTGGGCCTCTCCGACATGGTGGTGGTGGACTCCGGCGACGCGGTGCTCGTGGTGCCGAAGGACAAGAGCCAGGACGTGCGCAAGGTGGTGGAGGCGCTCAAGGCTCGCAAGCTGACGAAGTACCTGTAGGCGTCCAGGTGGGGCCGGGTGCGCTGGAGAAACGCCCGGTCCCCACCCGGGAAGAATTACTGGCCGCGAACCCCTGATTCACCGGTGACCTCGGTCAGTTGGGGGCTTGCTCTGTCGATGAGTGGACAAGGGTCCTCTGCACGCCGGTTGCAAGGCCCCCACCGCCTGCCCCGCTCCGGGGCGACAGAGGGTGGTGGGGTATGGCCTGCATGCGGTGTGACGTGGACCATCCGGCCGGGGCGTCTTGCTCGGCGGTGCATGACGGCGTCGCCGTGTCAGCGAGCTGCCTGGAAGGGCAGCGGCACGGGCCGCTCCTCTTCCGGCGCTGGTTGGGGGCGGGGGCGCTGGGCACGGTGTACCTGGCGGAGTACCTCCCCACGGGGCACCGCTTCGCGGTGAAGGTTTTGCACCCGCACCTGGCGGCGCAGCCGGCCATGCAGCGCCGCTTCTACGCGGAGGCGCATGCGTTGCGCGAGCTGGTCCACCCTCACGTGGCCCGCGTGCTGGACGCGCGCCCAGGGCCCGGCGGTCTGCCGTGCCTGCTGATGGAGTACGCCGACGGTGAGTCCTTCTCCCGTCTTCCCATGCCGCTGGCGCCCGTGGAGGCGGTGGAGCTGCTGGGGCAGACGCTGGAGGCGGTAGAGGCCGCGCACGCGCGCGGGCTCATGCACTGGGATTTGTCCGCGGACAACCTGGTCCTCACGCGGGATGCGCGGGGGGAGCGCCGGGTGAAGGTGCTCGACTTCGGCGCCAGCGCCATCCTCAGCTCCAGCCTGTCTCCCGAGGAGCGGGCTCGCGGCATGGTGGTGGGCTCGCCGGCCTTCATCGCGCCCGAGCAGTGGTCCGGTGAGGGCGTGGATGGCCGCGCGGACGTGTATGCGCTGGGCGTGGTGGGCTACCTGCTGCTCACCGGGCGGCTACCCTTCGGCATCGGCCGCGCGGGGGAGCTGGCGCCTCCGGAGCCGCATGTCCTCAATCCCTGCGTGCCACCCGCGCTGTCCGCGGTGCTGCTGCGGGCCCTGGCGCCGCGGCCCGCCGAGCGCTTCCCGGATGCCCGCGCGTTCCGAGAGGAACTGGCGCGCTGCATGGACCCGCGTGCCCGCGCGGCGGAGCGCGAGGCGGCGCTGGTCGACGACGTGGAGCTGCTGGTGGACATCGACATCACGTTCGATGAGGAGGCAGCGCCCGTGCCCCAGGCGCCCATCCTGCTGCTGCCGGAGATGCGCGTGCCGGAAGGCAACGTCACCATCTTCGGCCAGGCGATTCCAGAGGACGGTGCCACGCCGCTGCACGGCGCTGCGGGCGGCGGCCCATGCGGAGCCGGTGCTGGAGGCGCCGGCCCCGCGCGTCGCCGCGCCCGAGGGGTTGGACGTTCGCGTGCGTCTCGCGGAGGGCTGGGCGCGGGTGGTGGCCAACGACGTGTCGGTGGATGGCTTCTTCGCCGCGTGGGATGGCGCGCTGCCGCCGCTGGCCGCGCGCCTGGGCGTGGAGCTGTCCTTCGCGGGACGCACCGTGACGTGCGAGGGCGACGTCGTCCGCCATGTCACGGGAGACGAGGCCCGGACCTGGGGCGTGGCCGCGGGCGCGTTCATCCACTTCGCCGAACCCGCGCCGGCGCTGCGCCAGTGGGTGGCGTGGATGCTGGAGGAGGGGCGCCGGCCGGAGCCGCGTCCCGATGGGGAGCTGGCGCGGCTGCTCGCCCGGGCCGCGGAGGCCGCGAAGGACCCGTATGTCCTGCTGGGCGCGCGGCCCGACGCCGACTTCGAGGAGATTCGCCGCCGGGCCAGCGCCGCCCTGCGCCGGCTGGAGGGCTTCCGCGCCCGTCCGCTGCCGTCCGGGCAGCGCCGCGCGCTGGAGGCGCTGCGGGGGCGGGTGGAGTCCGCCCGCTGCACCCTGGGCGAGCCGCTGAGCCGCGCCGGCTTCGACGCCGTTCGGGGCAACCTGCCGGGGCTGGCCCGCTGCGTGGAGGCAGGGCTGCCGGACGAGGAGGTGGAGCCCCTGCGCCACGCCTTCCTGTCGGCCCGGCCGGGCTCGGAGGCTCGGGCCCGGGCCCTCTTCACCCAGGGACACGCGCTGGAGGCGCAGCGGGCCCTGCGCGCAGCCCTCTCTCGCTATGCGAACGCGCTGGCGTTGGATCCGCTCAACGTGTCGTGGCTGCGGCACTACCAGGAGCTGCGCCAGCGGGCACAGGGGCTGACGCCTTCCATGCCCCCTGTACCTCATGAGGGGACCATGCCCCCCTCGGCCCTGCTTCCGTAGCGCGGGGGCCTTTTCCGGCCCCTTGGCCCTCCAACGGGCCAGGGACGCCCTCGGGTCGGGTGCCCCCCTGGCCCGCGCTCGTGTAGAGTCCGCCGCCCTCTGCCATGCCCTCCGTCGTCACGGGGGCGGGGACACCTTCATGAACGCGCACATCTTCCGCGAATACGATATCCGAGGCCTGGTCGATAAGGACCTCACCACCGAAGTGGTGGAGCTGCTGGGCAAGGGCCTGGGCACCATCATCCGTCGCCAGGGCGGGCGCTCCATCGCCGTGGGCCGCGACTGCCGCGAGTCCTCCACCCGCTTCCGGGACGCGCTCTGCGCGGGCCTCACCTCCACGGGCCTCAACGTGTTCGACGTGGGCGTGGTCCCCACGCCGCTGACGTACTTCGCCGCCAACACCCTGCCGGTGGACGGCCTGGCGATGATTACCGGCAGCCACAACCCGCCCGAGTACAACGGCTTCAAGATTGGCGCGGGGAAGACGACCTTCCACAGCCATGAGATTCAAGCCCTGCGCAAGCTCATCGAGGCGCGGGACTTCGAGGTGTCTCCCAAGCCGGGCACGGTGACGCCGTACGACATCATCACGCCCTACAACCACTTCGTCCGCCAGACGGTGAAGGTGGGCCGCAAGGGGATGCGCATCGTCATCGACGCCGGCAACGGCACGGGCGGCGCCATCGCGGTGCCGCTGTTCGAGAGCATGGGCTTCGACGTGGTGCCCCTGTTCTGTGAGATGGACGCGACGTTCCCCAACCACCACCCGGACCCGACGGTGGTGGAGAACCTGGAGGACCTCATCGCGGCGGTGAAGCGCGAGAAGGCCGAGGTGGGCATCGCCTACGACGGCGACAGCGACCGCATCGGCGTCATCGACGACCAGGGCAACATCCTCTGGGGCGACCAGCTGATGGTGCTCTTCAGCCGCTACGTGCTGAAGGAGAGCCCGGGCGCGGCCATCGTCGGCGAGGTGAAGTGCAGCTACACGCTGTACGACGACATCGCGAAGCGCGGCGGCAAGCCCATCATGTGGAAGGCCGGGCACTCGCTCATCAAGTCGAAGATGAAGGAGACGCAGGCGGAGCTGGCAGGAGAGATGAGCGGCCACATCTTCTTCAAGAACCGCTACTTCGGCTTCGACGACGCCATCTACTCCACCGCGCGCCTGCTGGAGATTCTCACGCACGAGAAGGCGACCATGTCGGAGCTCCTGTCCGACGTGCCGAAGACCTACGCCAGCCCGGAGCTGCGCTTCGACACGAAGGAAGAGAAGAAGTTCGAGATGGTGAAGCGCGCCACGGAGACGCTGCGCGACGCGGGCCACGACATCATCGACGTGGACGGCGTGCGCGTGACGTTCCCCGACGGCTGGGGCCTCATCCGTGCCTCCAACACGCAGCCCATCCTGGTGCTGCGCTTCGAGGCCAACACGCCCGAGCGCCTCAAGGAAATCCAGGCCCTCATCGAGGGCACCGTGGAGAAGGTCAAGGTCGAGGTCGGGGGCTGACATGACGACGCCGCGCATCCTCGCCATCAGTGGCAGCCTCCGGACGGGGAGCTTCAACCGCCAGCTCCTGGCCATCGCCGTTGCCCACGCCCGCTCGCTGGGCGCGGAGGTGGACGTGGTGGACCTCAAGACGCTGGAGCTGCCCCTCTACGACGGCGACGTGGAGGCCAAGGCACTGCCCGCTCCCGTGGAGGAGCTGCGCGAGCGGCTGGGCAAGGCCCAGGGCCTGCTCATCGCCAGCCCGGAGTACAACTCTTCCATTCCGGGAGGCCTGAAGAACGCCATTGACTGGGTGTCCCGTCCACCCGGCAGACTCTTCCAGGAGAAGTGGGTGGCGATGATGGGCGCCACGCCCGGCGTCTTCGGCACCGCGCGCATGCAGCCGCACCTGCGGCAGGTGATGGCCTCCGTGGGGGCGCACGTGCTGCCCACGCAGGTGCACATGGCCCGCGTGTCGGATGCCTTCACCCCGGACGGGAAGCTCAAGGACGAGGCGCGCCAGAAGGAAGTGGAAGCGCTGGCGGCCGCGTTGGTTTCCAAGCTGAAGCCCTGAGAGGACGCGCTCATGCCAACGCTCGGAATCGACCTGGGGGGGACTTTTGCCCGCGCCGCCGTGGTGGACGAGGTTGGCAAGCTGATCGCCTCCTCGAAGGTGGCCCTGGTGGAGCGCAGTCCTTCAGGGGTCGTGGAGACCATTGCCCAGGCGGCCTCGGACGCGGTGATGGTCGCCGGTGTGCCGCTGGGCGCGTGTGGTGTGGCGGCCGCCGGGCAGATTCACAAGGACTCGGGCGTGTTGTCGGTGGCTCCCAACCTGGGCTGGCGCAACGTGCCGCTGGGCGCGCTGCTCACGCACCGGCTGGGCCAGCCGGTGCGCGTGGTGAATGACCTGCCGCGGCGGCGTGGGGCGAATTCCACGCTGGCGCGGGTCGGGGCTCCCAGGACATGCTGGTGGTGTTCGTGGGCTCGGGGGTGGGGAGCGCCATCATCGCGGGCGGGCGGCTCGTGGACGGCGGTGGCGGTGTGGCGGGCGAGCTGGGCCACATCAAGGTGGTTCCCGGCGGCGCCGCTGCGGCTGTGGTGAGCTGGGGTGCCTGGAGGCCTACGCTGGTGGCCACAACCTCATCGCGCAGACGCGGGAGTTGATCGCCAGCGGTGGTGCGCCGGAGGTGGCGCGGCTGACGGGTGGAGACCCGGCGCGCATCACCCCGGTGACGTTGGAGCAGGCGGCGGAGGCGGGCGACGTGGCGGCCGGCGAAGTCTATGAGCGGGCGGCGCGGTTCCTGGCCCTGGCCGTGGCCAACCAGGTGACGATGCTCAACCCGGCGCGGCTGGTGCTGGGTGGCGGCGTGCTGAGACACTGCCCGGGCTTGCGGCGCCGTGTGGAGGAGGGCGTGCGCGCCTGGTCCTCCACCACGTCGCGCGAGGGCCTGCTCATCGCGGACGCGGAGCTGGGAGACGACAGCGGTCTGATTGGCGCGGCGTTGCTGGTGAAGTAGTCCGCGCCCCTTTCCGGAGGAGGAGGCATTCCATGGCCGAGCACAAGGGCATCGTCACGTTCAAGGGGCAGCCGGTGACGCTGGTGGGGGACGAGGTGAAGGTGGGCGACGCCGCTCCGGACTTCACCGTCTTCAAGGGACTCAACGACGCCGTGCGGCTGTCGGACGTGAAGGGCAGCGTGGTGGTGTTGAGCGTGGCGCCCAGCGTGGACACGCGGGTGTGCGCGGCGCAGCTTCGCGCGTTCAACAAGGAAGCCACGGCGCTGGGGCCGGACGTGAAGGTGTGGTTCGTCACGCTGGACTTGCCCTTCGCGCTGGGGCGCTTCATCGGCGCCGAGGGCATCCAGAACGTCACCACGCTGTCGGACTACAAGGACCGCGAGTTCGGTGAGAAGTACGGCGTGTACATGAAGGAGCTGGGGCTGCTCGCGCGCAGCACCTTCGTGGTGGACCGTGAGGGCAAGGTCGTGTTCCGGGAGATTGTCCCGGAGATGACGCACGAGCCGGACTACGACGGCGCGATGAAGGCGGTCCGCGCGGCGCTGTGATGGAGGTTCAGCCGCGCTCCGGCGGTTTCCAGCGCCGCAGCGCGGTCTGCTGCTCGTAGGGCTGGGGCGACGGGTAGGTGATGAACTCGATGATGGTGCCCCAGGGGGCCCGGGCGTAGCAGAAGGCGTTGCCCGGGCCTTTCTCCAGTGCTGGCAGTTCGTGGGGGCTCGAGAAGACCTCGCCTCCCGCCGCCTGGAAGCGCGCGAGCGCTGTGTCCATGTCGTCCACGTAGACGGCCAGGTGCTGGATGCCCAGGTCGTTGGGGCGGGCGGGTGGGCGCTGCTCGGGGGCTGCGTATTCGAACAGCTCGAGGCTGGGGCCGTTGCCCAAGCGAAGCAGCCGCATCGCGCGGATGCTGGAGCCGGGGAGGAAGCGCAGGCGTTGTTGCAGGTCCGGGCCTTCCTGGGGCGGCTGGCCTTTCACCAGGCTGTCGTAGAGGACTTCGGCGCCAAGGGCCTCGATGAAGAAGGCCGTTGCCGCTTGGAGGTCCGGCACCGTCACGCCGACATGGTCGATGCCGCGTACTCCGGGAGAAGCCGATGGCATGGCGCGCACGCTCCTGAAGGGGATGGAACGCGAGACTGCTGGGCTGCTCCACGGTGCGGCCATGTGAAGTGCCGCGTCAATGTGCGGTGTCCCTTGGGGCGGGCCGGTGTTCATTCATGGGCGGAGGGGCAATGTCCGCTGAGCAGGGGCCATCCAGGCGGCATCTGTCATTTACCGCCAGGTCCCCCGCTGGGGCCCTGGCGCTCCAGTGCTTCTGTTTGAATCCGTGCCATGTCTGTGCCGACACGAAAACAGAGCCTTCGCTTGTTCAGGCCACGTTCTGCGTTGCTATGGGGCTTGTGGGCGTCTGGGTGTGTGTCTGGACGGCCCGAGGTCGTGGACTCGAGGTACTTCGCTCAGGCCTCGGTCGCGACCTGCAAGCCGGGCGAGTCCTCTGTGGTGTGCTGTATCAAGAAGTGGGGTCCCGAGAGCTGCGGAGTCAGTGCGGCGGAGGCGGCGGGACTCCTCAATGGCGCGGGAGTTCTCAACGAGGCCGCGCAGGCTGCTTCAGAAGATGCTGCGGTGTCGGCCGACGCGGGATGGAAGCAGCACTGCATGGACACCTATGTCGCCTGCAGGAATCAGAAAGGGTGGGAGGGTGACTGCTACGAGTGTTTCCGAAATTGCGAGGGCCAGCGTGAATGGCCGTTTCATCTCTGCTGGCGAAGGGGCAAGGTCCGTTGATGCGTGAAACGCATGACTGGGACAAGGTCGCCGCATTGGAGCGTCAGCTGGCTCGTGAGGAGGTGCTGGAACTCACGCCCGAGGTGATGGAGTTGCTCCGCAGCGTCGCACGAGATGTCGTGGTGCCCGATGCGGAGGTCCAGCGAGCACTGATGACGCCTGCTGGGTGCGTCGTGCTGGTTCGCGAAATACGCCGCCGCATTCGAGAAGGTTCGCAGCGTTTGATGCGCGCCATCTCTGAGTCCAATCGCCTCGTGGAGGCGGGGGACACGACCGGCGCCCGAAAATGCCTGGAAGACGTGCTCGCTGTGGAAGTCGTTCCCCTCTACCGCCAGCACGCGGAAGCAGAGCTCAGTCACCTGGAGTGACACGAGAAACCCCGCCCCAGTGCATCTCGGCACCGGGACGGGGTGGGGTGTGGGTGAAGCAGGCTGCGGAGCGACTACAGCGTGGGCGTGCCGACGCGGTTGCTGCAGTACGCGCTGGAGCCGCAGGTGGTGCCGACGTTGGCGTACCAGGCCGTCTTGCGCGTGCCGTACTGACGGTTGTCCGCGTGGACGTGCGCGCCCGTGGAGTTACCCGTGGAGCCCACGAGGCCCAGCGCGCAGCGGTCGCACGTCTTGGAGCCCGACGACACGTTGGAGTTCAGGTGGAGCTGGCGGAAGTCCCAGCCGCTGCCACCCTTGACGACGTAGTAGTTGCCCGCGCCGCCGTTGCAGCTCGTGCCGCCGCTGCAGTTGTTCGCACAGCCGCCGTAGTAGGCGTAGTAGCGGCTGACGTTGATCATCCCGCGGTGGTTCCACACGCTGCAGGTGCCGTTACTCATGTCGAGCGCGTTGTGGCTGCTGCCCGAGCACGAGTAGTACGTCGTGGAACCCACGCGCGCGGCGGTGTCACAGATGGGACCCACGGCCGTCGCGGCCGTGACAGAGGTGGCCCAGCCCGCGGCGGCGAGCACCAGGCCCGCCATGGTCAGCTTCATCGTCTTCATCAAGAGACTCCCTCGTTGGTGTAGCGCTGCGTACTGCGGTGAAGCAGGGGTCACCTCCGGCGGCGCTGCTTCTCGCGCAGCACCAGCTCCCACTCCTGGAGGTTGAGCTTCAGGACGGACACCCAGGCGTCGATTTCCGCATCCATGGCGCGGTCCACGCCGCGCAAGGACTCCAGCACGGGCACCGCGTGGGCCTGCCCCAGCCGGGCAATCCCCTGGAGCGCCGCCTTGCGCACCGCCGGGTCCTTGTCTTCGCGGAACAGGTCCACCAGCGAGCCCCGTGCGCCCGCGGACTCGCCGCCGGGCACGCCGCCCAGCGCCGTGGCCGCCGCCGCGCGCAGCTCCGGGTTCTCCGAACGCAGCTGACGCGTCACCTGCTCCACCGCCTCGTGGCCCACGGCCTCCATGGAGACCTCGCGCAGCAACTTCGCCGCCACCGCAGGGTCCTCCGACGCCGCCGCCACCGACACCGCCGCTTCGGACACCCGGCGGTCATGGCCGCTGTAGACGTCCGTGCTCTCGGAGACGATGTTGTCCGCCACCGCCGCGCGCACCTCGGGGAGGCGTCGCGCACCAGTTGCTCGTACGTCACCACGCCGCCGTTCTTCTCCATGAACTCGACGGAGGGCACGCCGCGCAGGCCCCGCACCGCCGCCGCGCGCAGCGCCGGGTCCGAATCCCCGGTGGCCCGGGCGAGCAGCGGCTGGATGAGGCCGGGGTTCTCCGCGTTGCTCGCCTTGGTGGCCAGCGCCGCGCCCAGGGCCTCCAGGACCTCCGGGTCCCGCTCACCTTGCAGCGCCGCCAGCAGTGACTCCGCGGGCATGGCGAGCGCGGCTTCCTTCAGCCGCATCTTCACGTAGCGCTTCAGCGCGGGGAGGAGCCGCTCTTCATCGCCACGCGCACGTCGTCCAGCATGCCCTGCACCGTGCATTGCGTGGGGCGGAGCGTCGCCTCGGCGCGCGCCGTCACGGGCGTCAGGGACGAAAGGGCCACCAGGAGCGCCGCGCGCCCCATTCGCTTCATCGACAGGGGGGACATCAGTGCGGCGCTCCTTCTTCGACCAGACAGTTGTGGTGCTCGCGCTTGCCCAGCCAGATGCGGGCGAAGTCCACCGTGCCCGACGCGTAGAGGGCTTGGAACTCCAGGTAGTCCTGGGTGAAGCGCGGGTCCTTCGCGGCGAACTGCTCCAGCATCGGCAGCGCCTTGTCGCCGCCCGCGCGCACGGCGAAGCGGAAGATGGCCCAGCGCACGCAGAGGTCATGCTCGGCCAGGAAGGCGGCGCGGAGGATCTCCATCGCCTTCTCCGGCTCGCTGGTGACGCCCAGCCGGAAGGCCGCCATCTCCCGCACGTCCCGCTCGCGGTCGCTGGAGAGGATGCGCTTGAGCGAGTCGAAGGACTCCGCGCCGATGACGGGGTTCGAATACGACGGCATCTCCAGCGCGAGCAGCCGCACGGCCATGTCGTCGGACGTGCCGCCGATGTCCAGGAGCTCCTTCCAATAGGGCTCGAAGGTGCCGGTGCGCTCGTAGTCCTCCTTCATCACCCGGCCCAGCGTGCGCGTGGCCACCCAGGCGGTGGAGTCCAGCGTCTCGTCCAACGCCAGCTTCTTGAGTCGCTGGATGTCTCCCGGCGCCAGCTTCCGTTGCGTCTCCAGGGCGTCCAGCGCGGCGGAGCGCGTCTGCAAGGGCGCACCTGGGTCCTCGCCCAGCTTCAGCAGGCTCTGCGCCACCTGCGGCGCATGCACCGCGGGCGCGGCCTTCAGCGCGTCCATGTAGATGCCCAACTCCGGTCCGCTGGCGCCCTTGGCCCACTCCAACACCTGGAGCGCGCGGGCCGCGTCGTTGCCCACCAGCTCCGTCAGCCGCTCCTGGAGGTAGGCCGCCAGGTACCGGTCTCCGTTTCCGATGGCCGTCGTCAGCGCCTTCCGGAACGAGTCCATGGACACCGCGGCGTCGAAGGCATGCAGGCCGTCCCAGCACCCAGGCATGGGGATCTGCTCCACCGCGGGCTCGGGCTCCGAGGGCGTGGCGTCTGGGGTGCCGACACCGGGCGTACCGCGAGGGCCGGAGGCCGCCGAGGGGGAGGTCTCGGCCGGTACGGGCTCACCGGGAAGAGAGGGGCCAGTCCGTGGCCACAGCAACGCCACGGCCGCAGCAACCAGCAAGACGCCTGCGGCCACGGTCCAACGAAGGTTTCTGGAAGTCATCAGGGGAGGGGCTGAGTCAGTGAATCCTGCGAATTCTTGGATACTTTGAATTTGAGGGCCTTGGCAATGGGGGCCCACAGAACTCAGCCTGCGCGTCGCGTCATCGCTTCAAGGGAGACAGAAATGTCCACGGCACGCACGGTTCGAATGGGTGTCATTGGCGCGGGCTTCGCGCGCACCACGCAAATCCCCGCGCTGCGCGCCTTGCTGGGCGTGGAGGTGGTGAGCCTGGCCAGTGCGCGGCGCGAGAAGGTGGAGGCGGCGGGCCGGCAGTTGGGCGTGCCGCATGTGACGACGGACTGGCGTGAGGTGGTGTCCCGGCCGGACGTGACGTGCGTGTGCATCTCCACGCCGCCCGCGCTGCACCGGGACATCACCCTGGCCGCGCTGGAGGCGGGCAAGGCGGTGCTGTGTGAGAAGCCCACCGCGTTGGATGCGAGGGAGGCGGAGGCCATGTGGCACGCGGCGCGTGAGCGGCGTGTCCTGGCGCTGCTGGACCATGAGCTGCGCTTCCTGCCCGCGCGGCAGCGGATGCGAGCCCTGCTGCGTTCTGGTGAGCTGGGCGCGGTGCGCGGCGCGCGTGTCTTCTATCGCAACGACAACCGCGCCTCGCCGGAGCGGCCGTGGGACTGGTGGTCGGACGCGTCGCAAGGAGGCGGGCTCCTGGGCGCCATCGGCTCACACTCGGTGGACACGCTGCGCTTCATGCTGGGCGCCGAGCCCGACGAGGTGCTGGGCGAGCTGGCCACGCACACGCCCGAGCGGCCCGATGCGCTCACGGGACAGCCGCGCCCGGTGACGAGCGACGACGAGGCGCGGCTGCTGCTCCGCTTCGGGGCGACGACGGCCGCCATCGAGATGTCGATGGTGTCCCCCGGCAAGCCCGTGCACGGCGTCGAGGTGTCCTGCGCGCGCGGGGGCCTGCGCGTGGAGGGCCGCGAGCTGTGGCGCTCCACGGTGGGAACACGTTCCTGGGAGCGGGTGGCGCTTCTCGAGGAACCGCCGCTTCCACCCGGCCTGCCGGACAACGAGTGGGCGCGCGGCTTCCTGCTGCTGGCCCGAGCATTCACCCAGGCCCTGCGCGAAGACCGCGCCTCGGTGGAGGACGCGGCCACGCTGGAGGACGGCTGGCGCAACCAACGGGTGTTGGATGCGGCTCGGCGCTCACATGTGGCGCGCCAGTGGATTCGCCTGTCCTCCGGGACGTAAGTGCTCCCCGCCCATCCCGGAGGACACGGCGGGCTTCAGGGTGACAGCCTCAGGAGGAGGGTGAAGCCTCCTTCGGAGGAGTACTCCGTCTGGTCCACTCGGATGACCTCCGACTCCTCGAGGAGGCCACCGAAGAGCACCTCTCGCGAAGGCGTCAGGCCCAGCAGCGTCGGCGCCAGTCCGTCTCCCACGGCGCGGGACCAGCGGTGGCTGCCGTCGGGCCCGTAGCTGGCCACGAAGGAGCTCTCCTCGCCGGCCTGGTCGGGATTCAAGGTGCCGCCGCCCAGGTCCGTCTCGTAACTGAACACGCCCGACGTCACCAGGTTGCCCTGCGCGTCCACGACGAGGTCTCCGCCGTACTCACCATGGACGCCGCCGTACAGGCGTCCCCAGCGGTCCGTTGAAGAAGACTCCAACACGCCCAGCACCATGTCCGGGTCTTCGGTGGGGTTCGACAGCGACGTGCCCGCGAAGGTGAAGGTGCCACGGACATCGCCTCTGAACGCCACGGCGCCATCCGGCATCGCCGCCACCCCCGTGATGTTGCCCCGCGCCCCGTCGAGGCGGCGCACCCAGTGGCGTTCGCCGGTGGGGAGGAAGCGCGCGATGAAGGGCGTCATCCACGTGGAGGAGCCCAGGTCATTGACGCCGCTCGTGGTTCCGCCGACCAGGATGTGTCCCTGGCTGTCGGTCGCCACGGCCAGCCCCAGCGTGTCCCAATCGTTGCCCGCGGCGAAGGCATGGGACCACACGTGCGTTCCTTCCCATGAGAACTTCGCGAGGAACATTCCCCGGCGGCCGACGCTCGTGTGACTGAAAGGCCCCGCGTCCAGGGGGCCGCCTCCCAGGTCCGTGCGGCCCTGGAAGTCGCCGGTGACAATGAGGCTGCCGTTGGCGTCGGTGGCGATGCCGCGCGCCCGGATTGGGGCCGGCGTGGTCATGCCCTGCTCGTGGGTGAAGGCGCGGAAGGCCTTGCCCCAGACGAACTGCCCGGTGGGGCTGAACTTCGCGATGAACAGGCCATGGTTGCCAGGACCCGTTCCGGGGAGGGGGCCCGTGCCGAAGTCCAGTGGGCCCGTGAAGCTCCCGTGTACGAGCAGATTGCCCAGGGGCGTCATCACGAGCCCTCCGAGCGTCCGCCAACCCCCGTTGTTCTCGGGGTAGTTCTGCATCCACACCACGGAGCCGTTCGCGTCGTACCGGGTCAGCCGCATCCCCGACCCGGCGTCCGTCGAGTACGTGGCCAGGGTAGCGAAGCCGCCGCTGCCATCCATGGCCAGGTCGCGAGGGAGCGTGTCGCCGCGGAGGACCTGGGTGACGGCGCCGCCCGTGCCCCGGTGCTGGCACCGGGGTTCCGTCTCCCGCAGTCGCAGCCGCAGCTCAGGACCAAGGCCATACGTGGGGTGCCGGGTCGAGGCGAAGTCCGTGCCGTCTCCCACCTCGGGCACGAGGGCGAAGCTGTACAGGCCATTGCCCGTCACGTGGGCCGTGACGTCGTACGTCACGAAGGTCCCGGAGGCGATGGGACCCACGTTCGCGAGCGGCGCGCCGACGAGGGCGGGGCGGTTGTTCCACGTGAGGGAGTAGGGGTCCCAATCCGCGCGGGTGGCATACACGGCGGGGCCGTTGCTCGAGCCATCCAGGGCATGGAGCCTCAGCTCCGCCTGGATGATGGTGGTGGACGCAGCGGCGTCGACCCGGAAGCGCAGGTAGGTCTCCTGCCGGGGGTTGCCGTCGGAGACGAGCACCGTGGACGTGTTGTGCGGCGTGTCCGGCGCGTCCTGCACGACGTACGTGTCACCCGCGTGGCGCGCCACGCTGTTGTACTCGATGCCCAGGTCCTCGCAGCCGGGCGGAAGCGCCTGCACCTTCACCGCCGCGCCCTGGGCCTGCTGCTCCCCGAGCTCCTCCGCCACCACGCCGCCACACCCCACCGCCAGCCCGAGGACGGGCAACAGGCCCAATCCCTTTCTCCACTGCTTCACAATCACTTGCGCCTCCCGGACCCATTGTCTGTTGCAAAGTGATTGCACTCGCAGTGCCAATGACAGGCGTCCCCGGGGTGCTGAAAGCCGTGGGGGATTGGCCCTTGCCTCGCCCTGGGGGGCGCCTTTCTTTCCCTCTCGGTCCGGAACAATGGCCCTGGAGGGCCGTGTGATGTCCACCCGCCCACTGCCCAGGTGGAGATGCGCGCGACCGTTGCCAGATTGCATTGGAAGGAGTCACCGGATGAAAGACCAGCCCGCCGCACCCGAACGACCGGGTGCACCAGCGCCCGCCGGGCCGCCTGCCGGCACGAAGCCCCTGTGGCACGCGCTGCCACCGGACCAGGTGCTGACGTCGCTCGGGAGCACGGCCGAAGGGCTGACGGACGAGGAAGCGCGCGAGCGCCTATCGCGCCATGGGCCCAACGTGCTGGAGCGCGCCCAGCGGGATGGCCCGCTGAAGCTGCTGTGGCGGCAGGTGAACAGCCCCTTCATCTGGGTGCTCATCGCCTCCGCGGTGCTGGCCGTCATCATGGGGAAGGTGACGGACGGGCTGGTGGTGGCCGCGGTGGTGGTGCTCAACACCCTCATCGGCTTCGTGCAGGAGTACCGCGCGGGGAAGGCCATTGAGTCGCTCAGCCGCATGGTGCCGGAGAACGCCACGGTGATTCGCGCGGGCCGCAAGCTGCGGGTCCCCGCGGCGCAGGGGGTGCCGGGCGACGTCATGGAGCTGACGCCGGGTGACAAGGTGCCCGCGGACATGCGGCTGCTCTCCGCGCGCAACCTCACGGTGGAGGAGGCCGCGCTCACGGGCGAGTCCGTGCCCGCGCAGAAGGCCGTGGCGCCCGTGCCGGCGGACGCGGAGCTGGGAGACCGGGCCAGCCTGCTCTTCGGTGGCACCCTGGTGACGTCCGGCTCCGCCACCGCGGTGGTGGTGGCCACCGGGCAGGCCACCGAGCTGGGCCGCATCTCCACGCTGCTCCGCGAGGCCACCGACCTCCAGACGCCGCTCACCAAGGCGCTGGCCGTCATCGGCAAGTACATCACCCTGGGCATCCTGGTGATCTCCGCCGCGCTGCTGGCGGTGGGGCTGGTTCGTGGCTACGCGGTGAGCGAGGCCGTCGTGGTGGCGATTACGCTGGCGGTCGCCGCCATTCCAGAAGGACTGCCCGCCATCGTCACCATCGCCCTGGCCATTGGCGTGCAACGCATGGCCGCCCGGCGCGCCGTCATCCGCAAGCTGCCCGCGGTGGAGACGTTGGGCAGCACCACCGTCATCTGTACGGACAAGACGGGCACGCTCACCCGCAATGAGATGACGGTGCAGGCCTTGTGGACGACCCACGGGCGCTACGCGCTCAGCGGCGTGGGCTACGCCCCCAAGGGGTGCTGACGCGGGGGGCCGCCGTTGGATGCGCCGCCGCCGGACGTGTGTGAGCTGCTGCTGGCGGGCGTGCTGTGCAACGACGCCGCGCTCCAGCCCCGCGATGGACAGTGGGACATGACGGGCGACCCCACCGAGGCCGCGCTGCTGGTGGCGGCGGAGAAGGCGGGCATGCACGTGGACGACGCCCGGCAGGCGCACCCGCGCGTGGACGCCATCCCCTTCGAGTCGGAGAACCAGTTCATGGCCACCCTGCACGACGACGGGAAGGGCGGCCGCCGCATCCTGCTCAAGGGGGCGCCGGAAGTCGTCCTGCGCCGCTGTGCCCTGGAGGACGGCTGCTCGTCCAGCACGGTGCTGGCGGAGGTGGACGGCCTGGCGCGGCAGGGCATGCGCGTGCTCGCGGTGGCATGCCGGGAGGTGACGGTGTCACACGTCGCGCTGCGCATGGAGGACGTCCAGGGCGGCCTGCGGTTGCTGGGCCTGGAGGGGATGATTGACCCGCCTCGCGAGGAGGCCATGGCCGCGGTGCGCGCCTGCCACGAGGCGGGAATCACGGTGAAGATGATTACCGGTGACCACCCCTCCACGGCAGCGGCCATCGGCGCGCAGTTGGGGCTGCTGAAGCCGGGGAGGAGGGCATCCCCGGCGCGCGGCTGGCCGCCACGGATGACGCGGCGCTGGAGGAGGTGGCCCTGCGCTCCAACGTCTTCGCGCGGGTGGCGCCCGAGCACAAGCTGCGGCTGGTGCGCGCGCTCCAGCGCCGGCAGCACGTGGTGGCCATGACGGGGGACGGCGTCAATGACGCGCCCGCGCTCAAGCAGGCCAACATCGGCGTGGCCATGGGCATCACCGGCACGGCGGTGGCGAAGGACGCGGCGGACATCGTGCTGACGGATGACAACTTCGCCTCCATCGTCGCGGCGGTGGAGGAGGGGCGGCGCGTCTACGACAACCTCATCAAGTCGCTGGCCTTCGTCCTGCCCACCAACCTGGGGCTGGCGCTCATCCTGCTGTTCGGCGTGTCCCTCTTCCCCATCCAGGAGGTGGATGGACGGCTGGTGCCGCTGATGGCCATGCTGCCCACGCAGTTGCTCTGGATAAACCTGGTGGCCACGGTGTCACTGGCGCTGCCGCTGGCCTTCGAGGCCCGGGAGCCGGACGTCATGCGCAGGGCCCCCAGGGCCCCCGGGGCGCCGGTGCTCAACCGCTTCGTGGTGATGCGCACCGGACTGGTGGCGTTGCTGATGGCCGCGGGCGCCATCGGCCTCTTCCTGTGGGAGTACCGCCGGGACATTCCTCGCACGGGGCACGCGCACGCGCTGGCCGAGGCCCAGACGATGGCGGTGAACACCGTCATCAGCTTCCAGATGTTCTACCTGTTCATGTGCCGCAGCCTCATGGGCTCGGTGCGCAAGGTGGGTCTCTTCAGCAACCGCTCGGTGTTCGTGGGCATGGGCCTGCTGGTGCTGCTCCAGGTGGCCTTCATGTACCTGCCCTTCATGCAGCGCGTGTTCGGCACCGCGCCCCTGGGCTTGGAGGACGTGGGCCTGTCCATCCTGGTGGGCGCGGTCGTGCTGCCGGTGGTGGGGCTGGAGAAGTGGCTGCGGCAGCGCAAGGACGACACGGACGCTTCATCAGGACGCGGCGCCGTGCGGCTGCGCGAGCGTGTGCCCACGTGAGGCGGCTCAGGGACGCGCGGGCCGGGCGGCGGCGTCCGGCAGTGTCCAGTCCCGCTCCATGAAGGCGATGCGGCACTGGTCCAGCCGGGGACCGCAGGCACGGTCCAAATCACTGCGGGTGTCGCAGCCCGGGCGCTCCTCGCAGGTGTCCGGCAGGAAGGCCCAGACGAACTGGAGCACGTTGCCACCGCGGCCCTCGGGCAGCGCGGCGAGGAAGTCCTCGCGGTACTCCTCGAAGAGCGACGTCAGGTAGACGGTGTCCCGCTCCAGCCGCACGTTGCGCCGGTCGCCCACGAAGCGGCGTCCGGCCTCGTTGAGCTGCGAGTCCAGGAACTCCGGCTGGAAGTGCGAGCCGTCCAGCCGGGGCCCCGCGCGCGGCCTGGAAGAGCGCCGGTGGATGCGCGGGTCGGCGAACTCGCGGCGCAGCACGCGGTCGTGCAGCGCCCACAGCGTCAGCCGCTCACCGCCCACCGCCCAGGAGCGGCCCCAGAAGAAGCGTCCCAGCACTGGCTGCTGCACGGTTTCGAGGTACGGGTAGCCGTCCACCACCTGCTGGAGCACGAGCGCGTTGTAGGCGTTGAGCCAGTAGGCCAGCGCGTCCTCCGGCGTGGGAAAGACGTCCGGGCGGTTGTGGGGGGAGAACGACGCCAGCGAGTCGACGAAGCCGTCCAGCGTCTTGCGCTCGCGCCCCACCGAGGCGAAGTCCACGTCCCCGTCCGGGCGCACGTGCCGCAGCACCTTCTCGTAGTCGTGGTAGCTGAACGGGGTGGCGGGGGAGGGCACGCGCGCGGGCAAAAGGCCCTGGACATGCAGCGCGCCTCCCGCGCCCAGCAACGCGGCCACGGCGAGCAGCACGGCGAAGACGTGGGGACGACGGCGAGGAGCGGAAGAGGTTGCCACGGGGGCGGGAGCATAACCCAGGGGGAAGGGGGCTGCCCGGCCCTCCAGTTCACCCCGCGTAACTCGGAGTCCATTCCAAGCAGGGATAGTCGTCGATTTATACTGGGCCCTCATGGAGCCTACCCCCAAGGTCATCCGTCACTTTCATCCGGTGCTCTCCGCCCGCGCGCTGGGCACCAAGCCGGTCCGCGTGGAGGTGGCGGGCCGCGCCTACGCGCTCTTCCGGGATGGCACGGGGCAGCCCGCGGCGCTCGCGGATGCCTGCCCCCATCGCTTCGCGCCGCTGTCCAAGGGGACGGTGCGCGCGGACGGCCGGCTCCAGTGTCCGTACCACGGCTGGCGCTTCGACGCGGAGGGCGCGGCAGCAACCCCAGCCAGCCGGAGCTGCGCCACTGTGACGCGCGCAGCTTCCAGGTGGTGGAGCGCTACGGCTACCTCTGGCTGGCCGAGCGGGACACGCCGCTTTCGGCCATGCCCGACATGGGCGATGAGGGCTACGTCTTCGGCGGCGCGTTCTCCACGCACTTCGCGGCGCCGCTGCACGTGTCGCTCGACAACTTCAGCGAGGACGAACACACGCCCTACGTCCACACCCGGCTGGGCTGGGACGACCCGAACGCGGGCCGGGTGGAGTTCGAGGCGCGCAACCTGGAGGACCGCACGGAGGTGCACTACCGCGCCCCGCAGCGACCCGCGCCCATCATGACGGTGCTGGGCGTGCGCGACGGTGACTTCTTCCAGAACGACTGGGTGACGCGCTTCGACCCGGTGCGCAGCCAGTACACCATCCGCTGGGTGGCGCCGGACGGCTCGCCGCGTCCCTTCATCACCCGGGCGAACATCTTCTTCGTGCCGGAGACGGCGCGCACCACGCGCCTGCACGTCTTCTCCTTCCTGCGCACCGAACAGCCGCTGCTGCGTCCGCTGCTTCCCGTGGCGGCGCGGGCGGCCATGGCGCTCACCTGGTGGGAGGTGCGCGACGACGCGCGCTTCATCACCACCGTGGCGGACACACCCTACAGTCACAAGGGCATGCGGTTGGACCGTTTCGACGCGCCGTTGGTGCACCAGCGGCGGCTCCTGGAGCGCATCTACTACGGCGCCGGTCCGAAGATGACGGGGGCCGTGGTGCCGCTCACCCGCGAGGCCCCGGGCGGCTGAAGACCCCCAGGGCGCGCTCGCGCTCAGTGCAGTGAAGGAGAGGGCCCTTCGTACGCCGGAGTGGCCACACCGGTGCGCGCCTCGTAGGCGTTGCAGCCGCTTTCTCCGGACACCTCCAATTCGAACTCGGCCAGCTCCGGCTGCATGCAGCGGTGCGTCTCGCCGGCGCTCTGGGGTGTCTGGTTGGCGAAGTAACGGCAGCCCTTGCAGTTGCCCCACTGTCCTTCCGCCATGACGTCCTCCTCGGGAAAGGGTGTGATGCCTCTCTCCACGAGGGTGGGGCTGGCGAAGGCCGCTCACAACCGGCGCTCGCCGCCCACCTTCCACGGCGGGCAACCCGGCGCCTGGGAACGGCGGGCGCCGGGAGGCCGCGCGGAATTACGGCTGCCGGGGGCGTCCGCCGGCCCTTCCTGGGTGGGCTGCGTCGGCTGCGTCTGCTCCGGCAGCGGCTGGAGGAACGGGGCCTCCGAGGTCTCCACCTTCAGGTCCGTCGTCAGGGGACGGGCGCCGAACGCGCCCACCGCGCGCAGCAGGCGCAGGCCGGCGAGCGAGGCCTGCAGCCGCTCACCCACCAGGCCAATCTCCGCCTGCGTCAGCGCGGTGTTCGCGTCCGCGACCTCCAGGTACGTGGCCACGCCTTCCTTGAAGGAGACCTCGGTGAGGCGATGGGACTCGCGCGCCAGCTCCACGGCCTGCGAGGCCTTGAGGCGGTTGGCCAGGGCGCTCTCCAGGTCGAGCTGCGCGGTATTCACTTCCTGGCGTGCGGTGAGCTCCGCCTTGCGCTGCAACGCCCGGTTCTCCGCGATGACGGCCGAGGCCTCCTGCAGGTTGGCCTCACGCAGGCCGCCGTCCCACAACGTCCAGCTGGCGCCCAGGGTGATGAGCCAGATGCGGTTGGAGCCCACGAGGCCCGCCGCGTTGCTGATGTTGTAGGTACCGGAGACCTGCACGTTGGGCAGGTAGCTGAGCCACACGCCGCGCTTGTTGATTTGCGCCAGCTCCACGGACTCACGCGCCGCGGCGACGTCCGCGCGCTGCTCGAGCGAGCGCTCGACGAGCACGTTGGTGTCCGTCTTCTCCGGCACCTGGGGCTCCGGCGGCGGCGCCACGTCGAAGTTCGGGTCGTCCAGCGCCAGCAGGGTGGCCAGCACCAGCTTGGCGGACGCCTCCGCGTTGCGCGCGCGGACCAGGTCCTGCTCCGCACGGGCCAGGTCCTGCTCGGCGCGCAGCAGCGCCACGCGCGTCACCGTCCCCGCCTCGAAGCGGACCTGCGTGTCCTTGGCGCGCGCGCTGTTGAGCTCTACCAGCCGCTCCTGCACCGCCACGGCCTGGGCCTGCGCCACGGTGCCGTAGTACGCCTGCGCCACGCCGAAGAAGATTTCGCGCCGCGCCTGCTCCACGTTGAGCTCCGCCACGCGCTCCGCTTTGTAGGCGGCCTGGATCCCGGCCCACAGCTGCGGGGCGATGATGGCCTGCCGCACCTGGCCCTGGGCCTGCATCTGCACCCGCGGCTGGATGACGATTTCCACGGGCGCGAGCGGACCCGCCGGAATCACCGCTTCGATGGAGTTGCGGGTGATGGCGCCGTTGACGGTGACGTTGGGGAGGTAGCCGGCCCAGGCCTTGCGCGACGCGGTATCCGCCTGAGCGAGGCGGGCCTGTGCGGCCTTGAGGTCCAGGTTCTCCTTGCGGGCGCGGTTGAGTGCGTCCTCCAGGGTCAGCGTAGGCGGCGGTGCCGCGGCCAGGGTGGCCGCGAGGGACAGCGCCAGGAATGAACTCATGACCGCCTCTACCTCCTCAAGGGCCCGCGCCGGCGCGGGCCACTGCGTCCAGAATGGACTTGCTACGGGTTCGAGCCTCGGGTCGGCAGCCATAGTCCATGACGTCCGAATTTGGAAGCTCCGGAATGTAGTAACCCTCAATAGTTGATGAGGTCAATTGTTTAGGTGGCTCAGGTGACATAACATGAGAGGCATGAACGGGAGCGGCGAGCAGCTGGAGCGGAAGACGAAGCCGGGGAGCGGGCCCGGGCAGGCCGGACCTGCGGGTGACTTGCCACGCCAGGCGTGGACACTCCTCTTCGAGCTGATGCACACGCACATGCGCAACTTCCCCGCACTGGCGGCGGAGTTCGACCTGTCGCCGGTGCAGGCGCACGTGTTGCGACAGCTGGGGGAAGGGCCGCTGGCCATGAGCACGCTGGCCGCCTACTTGTCGTGCGACGCGTCCAATGTCACGGGCCTGGTGGACCGGATGGAGGCGCGCGGACTGGTGGTGCGCCGCAGCTCCGAGCAGGATCGGCGGGTGAAGATGCTGGTCCTGACGGAGGACGGCGCTGCGCTGCGCGAGCGGCTGCTGGAGCGCATCTTCGAGCCGCCGGACGCCATCTGCGGCCTGCCGGAAGAGGACCTGTGCGCGCTGCGCGACATCATGCGCCGCGCGCTGGGCGCGCAGTAGGCGCCCCGGGTCAGTCCAGCAGGAAGGTGTACGAGTACTTCATCTCCGTGGAGACGGGCTCGCCGCCCTTGATGGCGGGCTTGAAGCGGAAGCGGCGGATGGCATCCCTCGCCGCCTCGTTGAGGCCATAGCCGGGCCCCTTGAGAATCTTCACCGCCACCACCTTGCCCTCGTGGTCGATGGTGATGGAGAGCGTGACGGTGCCCTCCACGCCCGCGCGGCGCGCTTCCTCCGGATAGGGAATCTTCACCTCGGAGGCCACCGTGGGCTCGGAGTCCACCTGGTAGATGGGCGCGTACTTCGGCGCGCTGTACCCCTTCACGTCCTTGGGGTCCTTCGCGGTGGGGCCCGTCCTGCCATACGCGGTGTTGCCCACGGGCGCGGAGAACGAGCCCGCGCTGGTGGTGGAGGACATCGTCATGCCCACCACGAGCGGCGGCGGCTTGGCCTGCGGCTCCGGCGGCGGGGTGTCGTTGGGCGGCGGCGGCGCGTCCACGGGCGGTGGGGGCAGCGGCTTGGGGGCCTCGGCCACCTTCACCGGCGGCGGCTTCACCACCTTGGGCTTGGGGGCGGCGGCTTGGGCGGCTCCTCCGGCTTCGGCGTCTCGGGGGCGGCGGGGGTGGCGGGGGCGGCTTCACCACCTCCACCATCACCATCTCCACGGGGCGCCTGGCCGCGGGGAGGGTGCGCGAGGCGCCTTCCCCGAGCGCCCAGAAGCCGCCGACGTGAATCCCCAGCGACACGAGCAGGAAGACGCCTACCACGGCCAGGGAGCGATCGCGTCGGGGCGTCGGAGCGTTGTCGAGGACCGCCTGACTCATGAAGTGACGCCTTGCCTCAGGGGGCTGAGGGCGCGGCCGCGGGGGCTACGTCCTTCTCGATGTTGAGCGCGAACTTGGCGATGCCCTGGCCCTTCACCACGTCGATGAGCCGCATGACGCGGCCATAGGGCAGCGACTGGTCGGCGCTGATGATGGCGCGCGTCTCCTTGTCCTTGGCCACCGCTTCCTGAACGCGCTTCTCCAGGTCCTTCTCGGTCATCTCGGTGCCGTCGAAGAAGAGCTTGCCCTCCTTGTCCAGCACCACGTTGACCAGGCCCTGCACCGTCTCACCGCCGTTGGCGGCTCGGGGCAGGTCCACCTCCACCGTCTCGCGGACGATGAAGTTGGCCGTCACCATGAAGATGATGAGCAGCACCAGCACCACGTCCACCAGCGGGGTGACGTTGATGCCTGTGATTTCGTCGTCGTTGTCCTGCGCGCCGCCCGCCATGGCCTAGCGGGCCTCCGCGGCGCGAGCCGCAGTGGCCGTGCTGGACGCGGGGCGCTCGGCGCGCATGCTGCCCACCAGGGCGTAGCCCAGGGCATTGGCGCGGCTGGTGAGCGTCTTGAGCTGGCGGTTGAAGACGTTGAAGGCCACCACCGCCGGAATCGCCACCGCCAGACCCACGGCCGTGGCGACCAGCGCTTCGGAGATGCCGGCCATGACGGTCTGCTGCATGGCCCCGCCGCCGCCCTGGGCGTTCATCTTCCCCAGGTCATTGAAGGCCTTGATGATGCCCAGCACCGTGCCGAACAGACCGATGAACGGCGCGTTGTTGCCCAGCGTGCCCAGGTACGACAGGAAGCGCTCGTACTGGGGGCGCTCACGCGACAGGGTGGAGGCAATCACCTGCTCCACCGTGTCCGCGCCCTGGTCGGCGGAGGCCAGGGCCTCGCGGATGATGGCGGCCTCCATGCCCGTCTTGCCTTCAATGGCCTTGCGGGCCACGTCGTACTCGCCGCGGGCCAGCCGCACCGCCAGGGCCTCCGAGTCCGGCAGCCGGTGGCGAGCGAAGTACACCGTGCGCTCCAGCATGATGGCGATGGAGAGCACCGAGAGGATGACGAGCACCCAGAGCACCCATTCGGCGGAGGTGAGCGTCACGCCGAGCAGCTTGCTGCTGAGCCAGCCCAGCTCGGTGTGATTCGTCTGGGCCAGGGAGAGGAAGGGCGTCATGGAGGGAAGCCTGGGTAAAGGTGGGTCACGGTGCACTCGCAACCCGGTTGCCAACCTGCGGGCCCATGTCTTGTTCCCTTGGCGCGGAAAGTCAAATGGAACGGATCGGGTTGGGTGCCGCCCTCCCGGAAGCGGACGCTCAGGCGCCCGCCCGGGTGGGGCGGGCTCAGGGGCGCTGGGCGGGGACGTCGGTCAGGGCTGGATTTCGTTCGATGGCGGGGCCCAGCACCGCGTCAATCCGGCGCAGCAGCTCTGGCTTCAGCTTCACGCCCGCGGCCTTCACGTTGTCGTGCACCTGCTCTGGCCGGGAGGCGCCGACGATGGCGGAGGAGACGCTGGGATTCTGGAGCACCCAGGCCACGGCGAGCTGGGCCATGGAGAGGCCGGCATCCTTCGCCAGCGGGACGAGCTGCTGCACGCGGGTGAGCACGTCATCCGTCATGAAGCGGGTGATGCCGTAGCGCACGCCGGTGGCGTCCGTGGCGCGGCTGCCGGCGGGCGGCTGCTGGCCGGGCAGGTACTTGCCGGTGAGGACGCCCTGGGCGATGGGGGACCAGACAATCTGCCCCAGGCCTGCTTCGTCGGAGGCCGGGATGACCTGCGGCTCGATGACGCGGTAGAGCATGGAGTACTGCGGCTGGTTGGAGATGAAGGGCACGCGCAGCTCGCGGGCCAGCGCGGCGCCCTGGCGAATCTGGTCGGCCGTCCATTCGGAGACGCCGATGTACAGCGCCTTGCCCTGGCGGACGATGTCTGCGAACGCGAGCATCGTCTCCTCCAGCGGCGTCTCCACGTCGAAGCGGTGGGCCTGGTACAGGTCCACGTAGTCCGTCTGTAGCCGGCGCAGCGAGCCGTCGATGCTCTCCAGGATGTGCTTGCGCGACAGGCCGCGGTCATTCTTTCCGGGGCCGGTGGGCCAGTACACCTTGGTGAAGAGCTCGTAGCCGGCGCGGCGCTGGCCCTTCAGGGCACGGCCGAGCACTTCCTCGGCGCGGGTTGCCGCGTATACGTCCGCGGTGTCGAAGGTGGTGATGCCCACGTCCAGCGCCGCGCGCACGCAGGCGAGCGCGGCCTCTTCCTCCACCTGGGAGCCGTGGGTGATCCAGTTGCCGTAGGAAATCTCACTGACGACGAGGCCGCTGCGGCCGAGCTTGCGGAAGTGCATGGTGCGCGCGAGCCTAACCGTGGGCTGCCAGTCGCGCACGGCCGCGGACGGGCCACCAGCCGCCAGCCCACGCCACCCAGGCGACGTAGACGAGCTGGAAGGGGATGCGCAGCCAGAAGTACCAGTCCGGGAAGGGCAGCACATGGGCGGCGGTGTTGGCCTGGGCCTCATGGATGTTGGCGGGGAGGATGGCCAGCAGCAGCGCGATGAGCCCCAGCGCCGCGAGTCGACGGGTGCGTGGCAGCAGCAGCCCCAGCCCGCCCGCGACCTCCGCGGCTCCGGAGAGGTAGACCCAGAAGGCGGGTGATGGCAGTCGCGGCGGAATCATGGCCGCGTAGCGCGCGGGCATGACGAAGTGCATGACGCCCGCGCCCACGAAGAAGAGCCCCGCGGCGACCGCGGCGCGCGCCGTGGGGGTGGACAGCGCGGGGATGCGCCGCAGCGGCGGCAGGTGCAGCAGCAGGAAGAAGGACAGCAGGAGGATGGCGAAGGACATGGGGTGTGCTCCTGAAGAGAGGCACGGGAGGGAGTGGCCTGCCGTGCCGTTGACTTCAGGATGGCGCCCCGGTGCTGGCGTTCGCTTGAACGAACTGGCTGCGCTCCGAGAGGCGGCGCGCGTCGCGCCGCCCCCGGCCTTGCCGCTACCGCTTGTCGCGCTGGCTGACGGCTTCCACCACCTTGACGATGGGCCACCGCACCTTGTTCCGGGCCGAGACGCCATCCCACTCCGCGGCCTTGTCGGCGGCGGCGAGCACCTCCCGCAGGAGCTAAGGGTCCTTCCTCGCCCTCGCCTTCGTGTCGGTCAGGATGCTGCTGAAGTCGGCATTCCCCAACCGCTCGGTGAGGAGCGACCGGGTCTCCAGCTCGAGCATCTCTTCCGTCGAATAGGGGGCGCACATGCGCCCCAGCAGGCTGACCCTCTGCAGGTAGAGCGCGCCATCGAGGAGCCGGTGGTCCTCTTCCTTCAGGTCCTTGGGGTCGTTCGCGGCGATGAACGCGTCGGTGCTGAGGCTGCCGGGTTGCCCTCCGACTGGAGGGTGATTCGGGCGCACTCGAGCGGCAGCGCGTGCGCGAGCTGCTGCGCCACAGGTGCGCGGTGCTCAGCGGGGCGCGCCGTTGCGTCCCTGCGCCTGGACGCGCGGTCCACGGCGCTGAAGCGATGACGGCGTGGTGCCGAACATCCGCCGGAAGGTGCGCGTCAGGTGCGCCGCATCCGAGAAGCCGGCCGCGTGGGCGGCTTCACTCAAGGTGTGGCCCGCGGCGATGGCGCCCGCGGCCCGCTGGAGCCGGAGCCACAGGAGGTAGGGCCGCAGTGGCACACCGACGGATTCGGTGAACGTGTGCATCAGCCTGCCGGGCGAGAGGCCCGCGACCTGGGCCAGGGCCTCGAGCGAGGTGTCTTCCGGCGCGGCCTCCGCGCGCAGGTGGCGCAGCAGCTTGCGCACGCGCGGGTGGAGGTGACGGGGGCTTCGGGCGTCCCGGAGAGGGTGGCCAGCGTGGACTCCATCCATCCGCCGACCGCCTCGTGTGCCAGTGCTCCCGCAGTGGGCAGCCCGCCGAGGAGGGCATCGCGCTGCGTCGTCTCGAACAGGCGTAGCGGACCGTCGAGCGCGGCCTGGAGTCGCGCGCCGTCGTCGCTCTCGGGTTCGACGAAGAGGATGATGACCTCGCGGTCTCGTGCGTCGAGCGCGTGGAGAATGTCCGGGCCCACGAGCACGCCGGCTGCCTGCTCGGCGGTCTTCATGCCTTGCGCGCGGACGGACAGGGTGCCCTGCCGGCACAGCACCAGGTGCATGGCGTGGTGGGCGTGCTTCGTCGTCGCGTCGCCGGGGCCCCACATCGCCAGCGCGGTGGGCCACACCACCAGGGGCATGTCCGGCCACGGCGCCTGGGGCGCCAGTTCTGGAGGGCGGGCGAGGAGCATCCGGAAGAGGGGTTGTAGCAGCAGTCCGGTGGGCTTGATGGCACTGGGGGACGGTGCGTGGGCCGTCTTTGCCGCGCGGGGCGGCACCTGGGGCAGTCTCGCGTGAAGGCGCGGCCATGGGCACTTCCTCCGCGGAGATGCTGCGTCGGTGTCCGCGAGGCTCGGGCGATCCGTGCCAGGCGGCGGAAAGGGGGCGTCAATGCACGGCGGGATGCGACCGCACACACCCGGACCGCGACGGCTGGGCGTCGCGTTGCTTGTGGGGAGTGGGCCGAGTAGTCGACACTCGCCGCTTCATGGCTGCCAGTGAAGAACGCCGCTTCCAGGCCCTGGTGCTCGCGCCCATCCGGCGTGTGCAGCGGCGCCTCAACGCGGTGGCATGGGCGGAGGCCGGCATCGTTCCGATGTGGGCCACCGCCACGGCCTGCGTGCTGGCCCGGTTCCTCCTGCGCGGCGCCTTCGTGTGGGCCCTGCCACCGCTTCTGGCGCTGGGGCTGGGCGCGTGGTTCTGGCGTGCGCGTTCCCGGCGGGTGTCGTTGGAGCAGGCGGCGGTGCTCGCGGACCGGTCGGCGAACGCGGGCGGGCTGCTCCTCACCCGACTGGAGCGCCCGGTGGGGAGTGGGAGCTGGCCGTCAATCAGTTCGCGGGTGGGGTGAAGCCTCCCGACGTGAAGTGGCGGCGCCCGGCCGCGGCGCTCGCGGGCGCGGTGCTGTTCGCGGCAGCGGGCTTCCTGTTGCCCCTGTCCGCGCCACGAGGCCGCGCCGTGAATGCCGCTGCCGCGGCGAAGGTGGCCGCGGTCCAGGCGCAGGCGGAGGCGCTCGCCAAGGAAGAGGTGCTGGAGGAGGCCGTCGAGGACGAACTGCGGCGCCTGGCCGAGGAAGTCGCCGAGGGTCGCTTCGACGCCGGAGACTGGGAGGCCGCCGACGCGCTGGAGAAGCGGTTGGCCGAGCAGGCCGCGGAGGCCGCCGCGCAATTGGCCCAGGCCGCGGAGGCCGCGCGGGCGTTGGAGGACGCGCTGGGCGCCGCGGGAGGCGCCGAGGCCGCCACGCGTGAGCGCGAGGCCTTGGAGCTGGCGCTGATGGCGCTGGAAGGCGGCAAAGAAGGTGGCTCGTCCGACGACGCGGACGGAACGGGGAGGACGGGGCGCCGCACGAGTCCGAGAACGGCGAAGCGGCACAGGCGGATGCCACGCGCGCGTCCGGGCAAGGAACGCAGGGCGCCGAGGGACAGCAGGGAACGGAAGGCTCGCGGAGTGAGCGCTCCGGTGAGGCGCAGAGCGCTGCCCGCGCGCGGGCCTCCGGTTCACCGGACCAGATTGCAAGCCTGCGCGAGGCGCTGGAGCGCAGGCGTCAGTCGCTGGAGAACCGCTTCGATTCGAACCGCCGCAACGGTTCCAATTCGCAGGCCCGTCGCCAGGGTTCTGGCGGCCAGGGGCGCCAGGGGCAGGGGCAGTCGGGGCGCGGCGGCGAGGGCGAGGGGCAATCCGGCGCGGGCGAGGGGCAATCCAACTCGGGCCAGCAGGGGCATGCGAGCCGGGGCGTGCGGAAGGGCGCGGGGGTGTCACGTGGCGGCGGAAGCCAACCGCTCGTCTTTGGTGACGAGGCGGAGATGAACCCAGAGCGGCTTGCTTTCGAGCCGTTGCCTCCCGGGCAGGGGGGCGACGAGGGCGAGGAACTCTGGGGGCTCCGGGCCGCGGATCCTCGGCGGCGCGCGGGGCCGGCGGGGCCGGGCGGAGCGCAGGGCACCCAGGCGCGGGGGAGGCGACGGCGGGGCCCGGTGCGGCGCCGCTGCTTCCCCGCAACCAGGACATGGTGAGGCGGTACTTTGGTGGCGAGTCGTCTGGAAGGGGGCAATGACGTGGCAGCGGAGCTTCTCAGTCCCGCCGAGGCACAGGGAGCGGCGGAGGTGGCGGCCCGGCTCAAGGACGGGCTGAACACCGTCATGCTGGACCAGGAATCCGTCGTCGAGCAGGTGGTGGTGGCGGTGCTCGCGCGCGGGCACGTCCTGCTGGAGGGCCTGCCTGGCCTGGGCAAGACGGAGCTGTGCAAGGCGCTGGCGCGGCTGCTGTCGCTGCCCTTCCGCCGCATCCAGTTCACTCCCGACCTGCTACCCGGCGACATCACGGGGACCTACGTGCTGGAAGGCGATGGCCGCCGCGACTTCGTCTTTCGCGAGGGCCCGCTCTTCGCCAGCCTGGTGCTGGCGGACGAAATCAACCGCTCCAGCCCGAAGACGCAGTCCGCGCTGCTGGAGGCCATGCAGGAGCGCAGCGTCACCGTGCTGGGGCAGACGCGCCCGTTGCCGGACCCCTTCTTCGTGCTCGCCACGCAGAACCCCATCGAGTTGGAGGGCACCTATCCGTTGCCCGAGGCGCAGCTCGACCGGTTCCTCTTCCGCATCCAGGTGCCCCCCGTGGGCGCCAAGACGCTGCGCGCGCTGCTCACCACGCGCGTGCGTGGCGCGCCGCCGGAGCTGTCGCCGGTGCTGGACGCGGAGGGCCTGGGCCGCCTCTTCGCCGCCGCGGACCGCGTGCACCTGCCGGGCCCCGTGGCGGACTTCATCGGCCGGTTGGTGGAGGCCTCGGACCCACGCCAACCGTCGGCGCCCGACGCCGTGCGCCGCTTCGTCCGTTATGGCGCCAGTCCTCGCGCGGCGCTCGCGCTCGCCGCCGCCGGGCGTGCGCTGGCGTTGCTGCGAGGCAGGCCCAACGTGGGCTTCGATGACGTGGTGGCCGCCGCGCCTTCCGCCCTCAATCACCGGTTGGTGCTCGCCTACGAGGCCTCGCTGGAGAAGGTCAGCGCGGCGGACGTGGTGCGCGCGCTGCTCCAGGCCGTCCCCGAGGTGCCGCGTGCGTAGCGCGGTGCTGACCGCGAGTGTCCTGCTCTGCGCCCTGGGTGGCTCGCGGGCCTTCGCCACATCGCTCGCGGACGAGGCCGCGCCCACGGGCTACGGGTATCGCGATGCTTCTGGAACCATTGATACGCGGAACCACGGCGACCTGCGCGTCTCCATCCGGACCAGCGCGCTGAAGCCGGAGCGCGGCTACACCCCCATCGATGTCGTGCTCCAGAACACGGGGCTCGTGTCCCTCCAGGTCCGTCTGACCTTCCAGGGACATTCGAACTCGGGGACGCGAACCTCCGAGCGCACCGTGGAGGTGCCGCCGCAACGGCGGCTCGTCACCTGGCTGCCGGTGCCAGCGACAGTTCAGGCGGGGAGCATCCTGGTGGAGTCGCCCGGCCTGTCTCCGCTGACGCTCCCCGCCCACACCCCCATCTATGTGGAGCGTTCCACGGGAGGGACGGTGTTGGTGCTGGGGACGCTCAAGGACTTCGACGACACGTCGGGGGTGCCTCGGGTGGAAGCGTCCGGCAGCCCGCTGTTCTCCGTGCGCACCGTTGACCTGCGCGATGCGCCCAGGGAGCTGTCCTCCTACGTGGGTTACTCCGTGGTGATGGTGCCGGGGGACCTGGCTTCCGTGCCCGCGGATGTCTGGGCCGTGCTGGAGTCCTATGTCCTTTCGGGAGGACGGCTCGTCCTGCCGCGGGTGTCGAGCAGCCTGACGGAGCATCTGCCGCTGTTCACCGCGGAAGGCTCCAGGGATGCCGTGCCGTATGGCTTTGGGCGGGTGCGGCTGTGTGGCGCCGCGCTCGAATGCGGACAGGCCTTGAACGCGATGCTGGGGGAGTTCATCCCAGGGCCCGTGAATCCCGCGGGGGCCGCGCCTCGGTGGGAGCGAAGCAACCTGCTCGCCGGGGGCATCACGCCGCTGCTGGACCATGCCAATACGCCCGTGGGGCGGTTCCTGCTGCTCATCTTCGCCTTCGTGCTGGCGGTGGGGCCGGGCGGGCTGATGCTGGCGCGGCGCCGAGGGCCGGTGGCGGTGCTCGTGGCGGTGCCCCTGGTGTCGGTCCTCACCTGTGTGGCGCTCGTGACCTGGTCGGTGCTCGTGGATGGTTTCGCCGTGCACTCCGCGCGCTACAGCCTCACGTGGCTGGACGCGGAGCGTTCGCGCGCGGTGACGCTCGGCGTCTCCGCCTGGTACGCCAACGTGTCTTCGGGGCCGGTGCGCTTCCCGGCGACGAGCGCGCTGCTGGCACCGGACAACGCCGACGAGATGCTGGCGGACCTGGACTGGACGAATGGCCTGACGGTGACGCATGGCTTCTTGCCGCCACGGACCTACCGTGAGTGGGGCGAGGTGGCCGTGCTGCCTTCTCGCGCGCGGCTCGTCGTCCGGCGGGAGGGCGGCACCGTCCGCGTCCAGAACGCGCTGGGGGCACGGCTGGAGCAGGGCTACGTCCGGGTGGGGAGCCAGAGCTACGCGTTGCCCGCGTTGGAGGATGGCGCGGAAGGGACGCTGGGCGAGCCGCTGCCCGAGGGCGCGACGCCGGTGAACCAGTTGGTGTCCAGCGTGGGGGCCGTCGCTCGCCGAGGGGCGTCTGTCAGGGGGCGAGGAGAACTTCCGCGCTCCGCTCCCGGAGGGAGGCTTCATCGCGCGCCTGGGGGCTTGGGGCCGGCGCCCTCGTCCGCCGTTGACGTGGAGCTGGAGGCCGGCATCCACCTGGTGCGAGGCCAGTCGGAAGGGGGGCTGCCATGAGCCTGCTGGAGGTGAAGGGACTGCGGCGCGACTACGGGCCGCTGCGCGCGGTGGATGACGTGTCGTTCTCCCTGGAGGCCGGCAGCATCCTGGGCTTCATCGGGCCCAACGGCGCGGGCAAGAGCACCACGCTGCGCATCCTGGCCACGCTGGATGTGCCCACGTCGGGCGAGGTGCTCCTGGATGGGCACTCGCTGGTGGATGCGCCGGACCGGGCGCGTCCGCTCATCGGCTACATGCCGGACCGGTACGGCACCTATGACGACGTCACCGTCTTCGAGTTCCTGGACTTCTTCGCGCGCGCCTACGGACTGAAGGGCGCGGCGCGCCGGCAGCGGGTGGAGTCGGTGATGGCGTTCACCGGACTCACGCCCCTGGCGGACCGGCTCACCACCGCGTTGTCGAAGGGCATGCGGCAGCGCGTGGCGCTGGGGCGCACGCTGTTGCACGACCCGTCGCTGCTGCTGCTGGACGAGCCCGCGGACGGGTTGGACCCGCGCGCCCGTATCGAGCTGCGCGAGCTGTTGCGCGCCCTGGCGGACCAGGGCAAGGCGGTCATCATCTCCAGCCACATCCTCACGGAGCTGGCGGAGATCTGCGACACCTGCGCCATCATCGAGCAGGGGCGTCTGCTGGCCACCGGGAAGGTGGCGGACCTGCTCCAGCAGCAGGAGGTGGGCGCGGCGGTGACGCCCGAGCTGACGGTGCGGCTGGCCGTGGGCGACGCGGGCAACGCCGTCTGGGAGCGCGCGGAGCGGGTGCTCCTCGAACAGCCGCGTGTGACGCGTGTGGCGCGAGAAGGCGAGGCGCTGCGTGTGCGCCTGGAGCTGGATGCGGGCGCGGGCCCCGCGCAGGTGGACGCGGCGGCGGCGGTGCTGCTGGCGGCGCTGGTGGCCGCGGGGCTTCCCGTGTGCGCCTTCAGCACGCGGGAGCGGAACCTCGAGGATGCCTTCATGACGGTGACGAAGGGGAGGGTGGCGTGAGCGCGCCCGTGGATACGGCGATGAGCCCTCCGGCCCCGGAGCCGATGGCTTCGGGTGGTGGCCGGTCGCGGGCGCGGAGCCCTGGTCGCAGCGGTGGGGGGACCGGCTCAACCCGCTGGTGGTGAAGGAGCTCCGCCAGGGACTGCGCACGCGCGTCTTCTGGGTGTGCTTCGGGTTGATGCTGCTGGCGTGCCTGGCGGTGGCGCTGGTGGCCTACGTGGACACGCGCGAGGGCGCCTACGCGCGGCGCGGCCAGGGTTACTTCTTCTCCTTCTTCGTCTGCCTGGGCGTCGCGCACTTCTTCGTCATCCCGTACAGCGCCTACCGCTCGTTGGCGCGTGAGCGCGAGGACGAGACGTGGGTGTTGCTGGTGCTCACCGGCCTGGGGCCGCGCCGCATCCTCCGGGGCAAGGTGGCGTCGTTCCTCGTGCAGGCGGCCCTGTATGCCTCCGCGGCGGGGCCCTTCCTCCTCTTCAGCTACTTCCTCAATGGCATCACGCTGCCCACGATTCTGGTGGTGCTGGCGCTGGGCGGCGCGTGGCTCGTCTTCCTCACGGTGGCCAGCGTGTGCGCGGCGACGCTGGCCGACGCCCGCATGGGGCGTGCTTTCGTCCACTTCGGCCTGCTGGGCGCACTGGGTCTGGCGCTGGTGCAGGGCCTGGGCGCGGCCTACGCGATATCGGAGATGGGAGACCGGTTCCTGAATGATGTGGAGTTCCTCTATCTGGTGGGCATCGCGCTGATGCTGATGCTCATGGACGGCTGGCTGCTCTTCGAGGCCGCCGCGTCCCGGCTGTCCCTGCCCACGGAGGACTACACGCGGGGGCCGCGTCGCGCGGTGGGGGTGCAGGTGCTGGTGGGCATGCTCGCCGGCTGTGCCATCTGGTGGCTGACGGGGCGTAAGCACAATGTTCCGGAGATGTTCGCGCTCCTGGGCGGCGTCCACCTGCTGGGCGTGGGCATGTTCGTGGTCGCGGACGTGGATGGTCAGGCGCGCCCGCTGCGCGCGACCACCCGGCCCTGGTCCGTGCTGCGGCCCGGCGCGCTGAGGGGCTTCCGCTGGATGGTGTTCCTGCTGGGGGCCTGGAGCGCGCTGTTCTGGGGCTTGCAGGTGGGGTCCTCGGACCTGCCGCTGAAGGGCCTCTCCCTGCGGATGGCCACCCTGGCGTTGCCGGCGTATGGCGTGCTCTTTCTATCGCTGGCGGTGTGGCTGGGTCGGAAGGTGCGCCCGGACCGGCTGGCCACGCCCGTGGCGGTGCGCTTGATGTTCGTGGCTTCCGTGGCGCTGGCCTCGGCGCTGCCTCCGTTGGTGGCGGTGTTGATGGGATTCGATGGGGATGACCCCATCCTCAACCTCTTCAACCCCGTGGTGGGCATCGCGAACTTCGCCACGTACGACTACGGGGCGTCCGGGCCGAAGATGTCCTGGGACTTGCTGGGCGCGGTCGTGGGCCTGGCGCTGGTGGCCGCCTTCGGGACGGACCGGATGCTCATGGCGCGTGAGCAGCGAGCCCACACGTCGTGAGCGAGCGGATGGATGCATCCACCGTCGCGCGGCTGGTTCCGGGGTTGGTCCTGGCGCTGCCCAGGGGCCCCACCGGGGCTCGTGGGGAGGTCCGTGCCACGTCCGCGGGGAGCGCGCTGGAGCTGCATGACTTCCGTGCGTACCAGCCCGGGGATGACCTGCGGCAGGTGGACTGGAACGCGGTGGCGCGCACGGGAGAGCTCGTGCTGCGCATCCGCCAGGACGAGGTGTCTCCGCGCGTGGAGGTGGTGCTGGATGGTTCGCGCTCCATGGCGCTGTCCCCACGCAAGGCCGCGTGCGCGCGGGAGGTGGCGCTGCTGACGGCGGAGGTGGCGGCGCGGCAGGGGTTGTCGCCCACGTTGCTGGTGTCCGGTGCCCGGCCGGAGCGTGCTCAGGGACCGGCGTGCCGGGCGGCCTTGGAAGCGGCGGACTTCGACGCGCGGGACGGGCTGCCGGAGTCGCTGGGGCGCCTGCCGCCGCTGCGGCCGTGTGGGCTGCGCGTGGTGGTGAGTGACTTCCTCTTCGAAGCGGACCTGCCGGCGCTGTGCGCGCGGCTGGCGCGTGGCGCGTCGGGCCTCTTCCTGGCGCAGGTGTTGGACGCCGAGGACCTGGACCCCGCTGGGGGGACGGGGCCCGGCTGGTGGATTCGGAGAGCGGCGCGGCGCTGGAGGAATTGCTGACGGACGAGGTGCTGGCCGCGTACACGCGCCGCTTCGCGGAGCACCAGCGCGGCTTGAGGGGCGCGGCCTTGCGTGCTCGCGGGGCGCTGCTCACCGCTCGGGCTCAGGATGGGCTGGGCGCGTTGGTCGCGGGGCCGTTGCGGCCTCTGTTTCTCGCGGCGGGTGCGTCGTGAGCGGGCGCGGGGTGGCGGGCATGGAGCGCGTCGCGGGAGGTGACGCGTGAGCTTCGGTTTCCCGTGGGGGCTGCTGGCGCTGGGCGCGCTCGTGCCGCTGGTGGCGGCGTATTTCCTGCGGCGCCGGCAGAAGCCGGTGGTGGTGAGCGCGCTCTTCCTGTGGCGCAGGCCCAGTCCCCGCGCCGAGGCGGGACCTCGCTGGGAGCGCTTTACGCGGGAGGCGTCGCTGCTGCTGGAGGTGCTGGCGGTGGTGGCCGCCGCGCTCTTCCTGGCGGACGTGCGGTGGGGAGATTCGGCGCGGGTCCGGCACCTGGTGCTGGTGGTGGATGGGAGCCTGTCCATGTCCGCGCGCGGGTCGGACGGTGTGACGGTGTTGGAGCAGGTGCGGCGCGAGGCGGCGGCGCGCGTGGAGTCGGAGGAGGCGACGCAGGTGACGCTGCTGGCCAGTGGCGGCACGCCGCGCATGCTCGCGGGGCCGGAGGCGGAGCCTTCCCGGGCGTTGGCCGCGCTGGAGTCCTTCCAGGCGCAGGGCGCGGACCATGACCCGATGCCCACGCTCATCTGGGCGCAGGAACTGGCGGGGGCGGGACGGCGCGTGGCCTTCTTCACGGATGTTTCTCCGGTGAACGCGGCCCTGGTGCCCGCATCCGTGCGGTGGACGGCGCTGGGGACCGCGCGAGGCAACGTGGCGCTGGTCTCCGCGCAGCGGCGTGATGAGGGGCCCACTGCCACGGTGACGCTGAGGGTGGCGCGTTTCGGGGAGGCACCGGAGGAGGTGGACGTTCGGGTCCGCGCGTTGCCAGGGGCCGGTGCGAAGGCAGGCACGGAGCGGGTGGAACGCGTGCAGCTTCCAGAGGAGGGAACCGCGACGGTCCGGTTGACGTTCCAGGAAGCGGGCGATGTGGAGGTGTCGCTCCCAGACGACGCGTTGCCCGAGGACGGCGGTGCGGTTGCCGCCCGCGCCCATGCGGCCCATCGCGGTGGCGTTGGCGCAGGGACTGGGCGCTCCCGAGCAGACCGCACTGGAGCGGTTTCTCGCGGTATCGCCGGAGGTGGCGCGCGGCACGGAAGGCTCGGAGACGGACGCGGTGTTGGTGCTGGGCCCGCCGGGGACGGATGCTCGGGTGACGGTGGGGGCGGGCGGCGCGCCGCGCACCTTCGTGGGGCCGTTCTTCTCCGAGAAGGGGCACCCGCTGCTGGATGACGTGCAGCTTTCGGGCGTGCGGTGGACGGCAGGGGACAATCCGCCTGGAAAGCCATTGGTGAGCGCCGGGGACGCGGTGCTGGTGTCCGAGGAGGCGGACGGCCGGGTTCACGTCAACGTGGACCTGTCGCGTTCGAACGTGCAGCGCGTGTCCGCGTGGCCGGTGCTGCTGAGCAATCTGGTGCGAGAGGCCCGCCGCACGCGGGAGGGGTTTCCTCGGCGGCAGTTGATGCTGGGCGAGCCGCTGCCAGTGGTGACGCTCGCGGGTGCGCGTTACACGCTCGTGGGGCCGGGTGGCAGCCGGCCGGTGTTTGGCGCTGGCGAGGTGACGCTGTCTCCCCCACCGGGCCTGGGGCCTATTCGCTGGAGCGTGGCGGCGATGTGGTGGACACGGCGCAGGTGCTGGCGCTGGACGCCCGGGAGTCGGACCTGCGTGAGCGCGGACGCGCGGAGGTGCCGGCACGTGAGGCCGGCGACGACGACGCGGGAGGCAGCGCGCCGGGCCGGGCCCGATGGCCTCTGGTTCTTCTGCTCGCCGCGCTGGTGGCGGACTTCTACCTCACGCGGCGAGAGACGCCGGGCGCTTCAGGTGCGAGTGCGCCAAGTACCGGGGGCGCGTCATGAGCGCGTCCGCCATGGCTTCCCTGCGCTGGAGTCGCGCATGACCTTCTCCCTCCCGCAGGCGTGGGTGCTGCTGCTGCCGCTGGGCCTCTTCCTTTGGAAGTACGGCCGCCGGCCGGGCCGCCCATGTGGCTGCGCGCCGCGCTGCTGGTGCTTGTCGTCGGCGCGCTCTCGGGCCCCGAGCTGCGATGGGCCGATGCCGGCAGTGACGTCGTCGTGGTGGTGGACCGCTCCGCGTCCATGCCTCGCGACGTGGACCGCACGGCCCAGGAACTCATCACCCTCCTGGAGTCGCAGCGCCGTCCCGGGGACCGCGTGGGGGTCATCACCTTCGGCCGGGAAGCGCGCGTCGAGCAGCCCCTTTCCACCCTCGGAGGCTTTGGCGGTTTCACGCGCCCCGTGGACGCGGAGGCTTCCGACCTGTCCGCCGCGTTGGATGCCGCGAGCGCCCTCATCCCCGACGAGCGCACCGGCCGCGTGCTGGTGCTGTCCGATGGCCGCGCTACGGGCGTGGATGCGCGCGGCGCCGCGCGGCGACTGGCGGCCCGGGGCCTCGCCGTGGACTGGCGCCACATCGCTCGCCCCGAACCGCCGCTCGATGTGGCCGTCGTCTCCGTGGACGTCCCCGCCGCCGTCTCCGAGCGCGAGCCCTTCCAGTTCTCCGCCGTGGTGCATGCCTCCGCCGCCGTCACCGGCACCGTCCGCCTGGAGCGCAATGGCCGCGTGCTCCTCCAGGGGCCCTTCGACTTCCAGCCGGGCCCCAACGTGCTGCCGCTGCGCGACCTGGTCGAGGAGCCCGGCCTGGTCCGGTACCGGCTCTCCGTGGCCGCTCCCGGCGACGGCGTCGTGGAGAATGACCAGGGCGTCGCCGTGCTGCGCGTGGAGGGTCCGCCCCGCGTGTTGCTGCTCACGAACCAGTCCCGGGGCACGCTCGCGCAGTCGCTCGCCGCTTCGGGGTTGCAACTCGACGTGCGCACGCCGTTCCGCCTCACGTTGGATGACCTGGATGGCGTGGGCACCGTGGTGTTGGAGAACGTGGACGCCAATGCGCTCGGCGAGCCGGGGCTCAACGCGCTGGCGGCCTACGTCGAGCAGGCCGGAGGCGGGCTGGTGATGACCGGCGGACGCAACAGCTTCGGCGAGGGCGGCTTCCGTCGCTCGCCCGTGGAGCCGCTGCTCCCGGTGTCCCTGGAGATGCGCGAGGAGCAGCGCCGCGCGTCCCTGGCGCTGAGCGTGTTGATGGATGCCTCCTGCTCCATGGGGATGACCGTCCCGGATGGGCGGACGAAGATGGAGCTGGCCGCCGAGGGCGTCGTGGCCGCACTGACACTGCTCAACCCCAAGGACGAGGTCTCCGTGCACATGGTGGACACGGCGGCCCATGAAATCTTCCCGCTCAGCCCGGTGGAGGCGGGGTTGCCCCTGGATGCCGTCGCGCGCGGATTCAGCGGTGGGGGTGGCATCTACGTGGGCGAGGCGCTCCGCGCCGGCCGCACGGAAATCCTCCGCAGCGAGAAGCCCACGCGCCACGTCCTCCTGTTCTCCGACGCAGCGGACTCCGAGGAGCCCGATGACTACCAGCGCACGCTGGCCCACTTGCGCGAGCAGGAGGTGACGGTGTCCGTCATCGGGCTGGGCGTGCCCTCGGACCCGGACGCGGACCTGCTCCGGGAAGTGGCCCACCGGGGCGGTGGGCGCGTCTACTTCGCCGAGGACGCGATGAGCCTGCCGCGCATCTTCAGCCAGGAGACGCTCACGGTGGCGCGCGCCACCTTCGTGGATGAGCCCGCGTCGCTGGAAGGCGCGCCGGACCTGCCGCTGCTCGGCCGGCTGTCCGCGGAGGGGCTGCCCCAGGTGGGCGGCTACAACCTCACCTACCTCAAGCCCCGCGCCAACGTGGCGCTGCGCACCCTGGACACGAATGGCGCGCCCATCCTGGCGATGTGGCCGCGAGGCGCGGGACGCACGGTGGCCTTCACCGCGGAGGTGGACGGGCCGTACACCGGCGAGCTGCGAACGTGGTTCTCCCTTCGCGCGGCACTGGAGGGGATGGTGCGCTGGACGCTGGCGGGCGCGGCGCCCGTCGGGGACGCGGTGGTGCGGACCGAGCGGAGGGGGCACCTGCTGCGCGTGACGCTGGACCTGCCTCCCGGCGAGGCGCTGCCCGGCGCGGCACCGACGATGGTGCTCTTGCCCGGCGACGGACGCGCCGCGCCGGTGGAGCGTCCGATGCGGTGGGAGGATGAAGACCGGCTCGTCGCCGAGTACCCGCTGGAGGGCAGTGGAACGTGGCACCCGGTGGTACGGCTGGGAGCGAAGGTGCTCCGCGCGCCGCCCGTCACGCTGCCCTACGCGCCGGAGTTCGAGCCCGGCTCAACGAAGGCGGGACTGGAGCTGCTGCGCGCCATCGCGGCGGTAGGAGGCGGCGTGGAGCGCTTGTCCATGACGGGCCTCTTCATGGAGGCCCCGGAGTCGCTGGGCCGCGTGGCCCTGGCGCCGTGGCTGGTGGCCCTGGTGCTGGCCCTGCTGCTGGCGGAGGTGGCCGTGCGCCGCTTCCTCTCCGCGCCGCGGCTGCGTGCGCCGCGGACCCGCGAGCGCTCCGTGTCCATCCCCGCGACACCCACGGCGCCGTCGTCCACTCCGGCAACACGGACAACCCCGACGTCAGCTCCGCAGGCCCGCGAGGGCGACGCGGCGCCGGTGCCAGCGAAGCCGGCCGAGGGCAGCGTGGACTCCGCGCTGGATGCCGCGCGAGCCCGGGCCCGCCGACGGCTGGACCGTTGAGACGAAGGCGTTGGTGGAGGTGCGGGCCGCCCCGGACAGGAAGGGGCTGGCACGGAGGAGGGCGACTGTCCGCGGTGGGTACGAGTCGCCCCGAACGAGATGGGGGGATCGGAGATGTGGGGCGACCCGCGCCCTGCGAGACTCACAGGGCGAATGAGTGGATACACGAACAGTGTACACTTTGCAACACGGGCCTAAAATTATCCGTGAGCGGAATGTGGTGCGGTAGCGCACGTCCTGGTCGGCCCGGGGTGTTGGGCACCCGACAGGGCAGAAGGTGCTCGACCTGTCCACTGGCGGCTACGAGAACCACTGGACGCGCAACCTGCTGGCCAATACGGCCTGAAGGAAGAGGGGCGCCGCGTCACCCGAGGTGGGTGCGCAGCTCCTGCTCCAGCTTGGCGCGAGGCTGGGCGCCCAGCAGTTGCCGCACCACCTTGCCCTCCTTGAAGAGCAGCAGCGCCGGGACGGAGCGGACGCCATAGCGCATGGCGGACTCCGGATGGTCGTCCACGTCCAGGCGGGTCACCTTCAGCCGGCCCCGGAAATCGGCGGCAATCGCGTCGAGCACGGGGGCGAGCGCACGGCACGGCGGGCACCAGGCAGCGGTGAAGTCCACCAGCACGGGCTCGGATGACTCCAGCACCTCCCGTTGAAAGTGCGCGTCGTCCAGCGAGATGACGTTCGTCGTCATGGCGTGTCCTCCTCGTTCGGCCGGGCGCGTGGCCCTGCCTGGGTGTGGACACAGGTGTAGTGGCCTCAACGGGAATGGACGAGCGCCCGCGAGGGAACGCTGTGTTGCGCGAGGTCCCTTATCGGCTCCGGGAGGATGTGGGCTCGGTGGCGTCGTCCCAGGGGAGCGAGGCGCCGCGTTCACTCAACAGCGCCAGGAAGGCGCGCACCTTGGGCGGGAGCTGTCGCCTGCTGGGATAGACGGCGAAGACAGGGATGCCCGGCGGCGTCTCGGCTTCCAGCACCGGAACGAGGAGCCCGCCGCGCACGTCCTCGGCGACGAGCGAGGCGGGAAGCCGCACCACGCCCAGGCCCGCGCGCGCGGCTGCTTGTCCCGCGCGCACGCTCGGAACGCGCAGCCGTCCCGTCACCGGCAGGCTCTTCGCGCCGCGGCCCTCGCCGAAGAACCAGACCTCGTCGGTGCCGGCGTGGCGAGCACGACGCAGGCATGACCTTGCAGCTCCGCCGAGGTCCGGGGTGCCCCTTGCCTCGCGAGATAGGCGGGGCTGGCGTAGTAGCCGGTGCGAAGGCGCCCGAGCCTTCGGGCCACCATGGCGGAGTCCGCGAGCGGGCCGGTCCGCAGCGCCACGTCGTACTCCTCGGAGATGAGGTCCACGTGCGCTTCGGCGAGTGAGACTTCCACGCGGAGCAGGGGATTGCGCAACAGCAGCTCGGCGATGAGCGGTGTCAGCAGCTCGCCCAGCAGTGAGAGCGTGGCGATGCGCAAGGTGCCCTGCGGCGTGACGCGCGACTCGCCGAGCGCGCGATTCACCTCGCGAGCCTCCGCCACCAGCCGCGCGCAGTGGGCGTGGTAGTCGCGGCCCACCTCCGTGAGCCGGAGCCCGCGCGTATTGCGCTCGATGAGCCGGACGCCGAACCGCTCTTCCAACGCCGCGAGGCGGCGGCTCACCGTGGATTTGCGCAGCCCCAGCCGCTCCGCCGCGGCGGTGATGCCACCGGTCGCCACCACCTCGGTGAACAGGAGCATGTCATCCAGGAGGGGCGGGCTTGCGGGCACGCGGTCAGCCTACGGACGGGCAGGGCGCTCAGGGCGCCAGGGTGGAGATGCACGGGGCCTGTCCGTCTCCGGCGTCGTCTGCCGCCCTTCGCCAGCGAGGAAGTGCCTCATGGCGGGTACGCTACTCCCGGCGCCCACGCTCTGTCTGTGTAGCCCGGGTGACGGATTCAGCAGGGCACTAATAATCCGTTAGGCATTAAAGATAAGAAATTCTTGAATAATGTTTCACGCGGCTGGAGCCTCGGACTCCCCCAGGCCGTGTCCGGTGGACGGTGAGCACCGCTCTCCGGGTTCGCGGCCCATCCCCCCGAGGACGCGATGAAGACGCGATTGTGGTTGCTCCTGGTGCCCGCGTTGGTGGCGGCCGGCTGTGGTCCCATCGACGAGGCAGATGAGCCCGTCATCGATGAGCTGACCGGCCAGGTGCTGCTGGAGGCCACCACGAAGTACGACATGCACCGGCTGCTGGAGGACACCGACATCACCGGTGGCCAGTGGATTACCACCGCGCAGGTGCAGGCCTTCCTCCAGCAGAACAACTCGTTCCTGGCGAACTACCGGGACCCGGCCTTCAGCAACAAGACGGCCGCCGCGCTCATCGTCGAGCGCTCCAAGGCCTTTGGCATCAGCCCGCTGTACATGCTGGCCCGCATCCAGGTGGAGTCCAGCCTCATCCAGAGCGGCAACTCCAACAACCTGGCCAAGGCCACTGGCTGTGGCTGTCCGGACACCAGCGGCTGTGACGCGCAATACGTGGGCTTCGGTAAGCAGATTGACTGCTCCGCCAAGAAGCTGCGCGGCTACCTGACGGACCTGGACGCGGGCCGTGCCACCATCTCCGGCTGGCGCGTGGGTGTGACGAAGTCCACGTCGGACCCGTGCTCGGTGCGTCCCGCCAACAAGGCGACGGCGGCGCTCTACACGTACACGCCCTGGGTGGGCGCGTACGCCCTCCAGTGCGGCCGCACCACCGTGGGCGGCTCGTCGCTGGTGTCCGTCGTCTACCACCGCTACGAGTCGGCGTATGCGTGGGGCTCCGCCTCCGGCTGCTACTCCGAGACGGCCGACACCACCGTGCCGGAGCTCGGCTGCGTGCAGAGCTCGTCGGATGCCATGTGGCGGCAGTGCCAGTCGGGCGCCTTCACCGCGGGCAGCACCACCAAGCCCACGAACTGCACCGCGTCCTACGGCTGGTGCTCCTCCGCCACGCTGGGCCGCTCCGTGCCGCCGCGCACCTGCGTGCAGTCCACGGGCGACCAGCAGTGGCACCAGTGCGGCGCCAACAGCACGTGGCTGAGCGCGCCGAGCGCGCCCATTTCCGGTGCGGGCCCCGCGGGCTCGTGCTTCGCGATGTACGGCCTCTAGTCGTCGAAGCGGCGGCTCCCGCCCGGAAGGACGGGAGCCCGCCGTGCCCCAGCGAGCCTCAGTACTGGTTGGTCCAGATGAGGTCCAACCCGCCCGAGCGCGCGTCGCCGTACTGGCCTTCCAGGCTCCAGCGCGTGCCCAGCTGGTACTCGAAGCGCACCGCGTTGGCGTTCTCTCCCTGCTGGAGGTTGGCGCCCACGCGGCCGGTGTAGCCGACGTAGATTTTGTCCGTCACGTAGGTGCCGACTTCCAGCTTGGTGCCCGCGATGCCGGAGTCCCCCGCCTCGATGGAGACCACGTCCAGGGGCAGCTTCGCGGCCAGGGCCTTGCGGGCCTCGTTGGCCACCAGCGAGCCCACCACGGACGCGGCCTGCGCGCTGGCGTTCATGGAGGCACCGGAGCTGCGCTCCAGCGTGCGCCGGCCCGTCGCCAGCAGCGTGTAGATTTCCGACTCCGGCAGCGGCGGGTCACTGGTGGGCTTGAGCGTGATTTCCCGCCCCTGGCCCCGGATGGTGACGAACACGGTGACCTTGGCGCTGTCGTTGCGGTGCTCGGCGGTGACGTTGATGTACGGCGCCATGGCCGGGCCGGTGAAGCGCACCTGGCTGTCGCGCTGGATGTCGAAGCGGCGGCCGAGCACGTCCACGCGTCCGCGCAGCACGCGCACTTCACCGAACAGGCGCGCCACGTCCGTGTATTCGACGCGGAAGTCATCCGACAGTCCCAGCTCCGCGTTGATGTCGGAGCCCTTCACCCAGAGGTTGCGGGGCGCATTCACATTCACCCAGAACACAATGGGGGGCGTGGCCGCTTCCTCGTCTTCCACCGCCACGCCCTCCGCCGGGGCCGTGCCTTCCACGGGGGGCTCGTCGGGATTCGGCGGGGGCTGCGCCTGGGCCGCTTCCTTGCGCTTCTTGCGGCCCAGCGGCTCTCCGTTGCGTACCAGCACCACGTCACCGGGCCGCTCCAGCGCCTGCAGGTCCTTGCGCTTGGCTTCCGGCAGCTCGATGGTGGCCTCGGGGATGGTGACGTTGCGCAGGTTGACCAGTCGCTGGGACAGCGTGCCCTCCACCTTCGCGCGCAGGCTCACCAGCGCCATGAGCTGGTCGTCGACGATGATGGGGAAGTTGCGCATCACCAGCGGCGGGTCGGACGTCCCGGGGCTGGACAGCTCGTACTCATTCCGGGCGTTGAGCACCGCGGTCAGCGGCGAGTTGAGGTGCAAGGAGCCGTTGCCGGCCTTCGCCGACAGCGTCGTGACGGCGATGGATTCGCGGCTGGCCTTCAGGGCGAGCTGGATGTCGCGGTACTCGCCCAGGCCCATCAGCCCCAGCTTGCCGTCCTTCCACTCCACGCTGCCGTTGATGCGGGGCGCGCCCAACGTGCCGGCGACGCTGGCGTCCGCCTGGAGCACGCCGCCGATGCTGCGCAGCATCTCCACCGTACCGGACAGGAAGGCCGGGTTGAAGTTGCGCGCCTTGAGCGCGACCTCCACCGGCGCGTTGTCTGTCTGGAGGCCCCGGTTGAGCGCGGGCAGTGACACGTCCAGGCCCAGACCTCCGTTCACCAGCATGGTGCCGCCGCCCGGCTCGGTGAGCAGCAGGTCGAAGCGGGAGCGGGTGTCCCGGTACGTGTAGTTCAGGCGCACCTGGCCCAGCCCCGTGTTGCCCACGCCCAGGTCCTGCACGCCGGCGGTGAGCTCCATCTGCGGCGTGTCGAGCGTGCCCCGCGCGCCCAGCTCCATGGCGAGCACGCCCTGGATGCCCTGGGGCCGGCCGCCCTGCGGTGGCGGCGCGCCCTCCGCCACGGGCGACGCCGGGGTGGCCAGGCCGGGAAGCTCCTGGAGCGGCACCGGGCCCACGCGGCCGGTGATGTCGAAGGGGATGTAGCCGTAGACCTCGCGGTCCTGGAGCGCGCCCAGCGGGGCCGCCAGCGTGGCCGTCAGCTGCGCCAGCGGTCCGTCCTGGCGCTGCGCGTTCAGCGTGAGCTTCACGTCTTTGTCGCCGCCCACGACGCTGAGCTGCCCGTTCATGGGTGGCAGCCCGTTCATCGTCACCGCGTTGGCCTGCACGCGCAGCGTCGCGTGGGGCACCAGGACCGAGCCCTCGAAGTCCAGGTGCGCCGTCACCGTGCCGCCCGGCCGCTGCACACCGCTCATGCCCTCGAGCAGCGTGAGGGGCAGCTGCGTCACGCGGGCCTCCACGCCCAGCGTCGTCGCCAGGAGCTCATCGGGCGTGGGCGGCTTCGCCATCAGCCCGCCCACCGTGAAGGGCGTCCGCAGGGCGGTACATCTGCGAGCCCACACCCTCCACGTCCAGGCGCGCATCCAGCGTCTGGTCCTCGCGGTCGGACGCGGCGCGCAGCTGGAAGGCCAACGGCACGGGCAGCGAGAAGCCCGGCGGCGGCGTCTGGTAGCGCACGTCCTGCCCGCGCAGGGTGAAGTCCAGCAGGGGCTCACGCGCGGGGCCTTCCACGGTCAGCGTGCCGGCCAGCCGGCCGCTGGCGCTCTCGGGCTGGCCCGCGAGCTTCATGGCGCCGGCGATGTCCAGGTCCTCCAGATTCAGGCGCACGGACATCGCATCGCGCCGGCGCTTGAGCACGCCCTGCACCGGCACGTCGAACTCGGCGGCGAGCCGCGCCACGGGCAGGCTGGCCGCCAGCGTCCCGGTGGCGCGGTCCTTCACGTAGCGCGCCTTCAGCTTCGCCTGGAGCCCCTCGTAGCCGCGCGCGCTGCCGTCTTCCAGCCGCAGGTCGGTCTCCGCGTCGGGGCGCGCCATCGTCCCGCTGACGGCGGCGTGGCCTGTCAGCCTGCCCCCAGGCCCAGCGACTCCGGGACGAAGGCGCTGGGCAGTCGCGACAAATCGAACGCGCCCAATTCCACGCGCGCGTTGACGCGCTGGCCGCGCATCGCGCCCTGCAGCGACAGCGTCTGCCCCTCCGACGCGAGCCGCAGCGGGGGCGCCACCTCGACGTTGCCTCCGCCGAAGCCCAGGTGCGTGGGCGCCTGGAGCGTCCAGGTGGCCTCCGGCCAGAACAGCGCCAGCTGCCGGATGGCCAGCCCCTGGCGATTGCCGTCCACCGGCCACTGAGCGTGAGCCCCAGCTCCGCGTCTCCCGCCACGCGCACGCTGGCCTCCAGCGCACGCTCTTGCGTGGCCAGCGTGACGGCGACGTCGCGCAAGTCCCGTCCGCCCGCCTTCAGCCGGGACACCACCAGCGTGGCGTTGGACGTGAGGGTGGCTGACGTCCGGCATCTCCAGCTTCAGGGACACCTCCTGCGCCGCCACGTCGCCGTACCGCAGCGTCGCGAAGCCACCGTCGACCTTCACGGCGGGCGTGCGCAGCGGGCCCTTCACGGAGAAGTCCAACGTGCCGTTGCCCGCCATGGGGGCCACCACGCCCGGCATCAGCTTGGTCAGCATCTGCGAGAGCAGGGCGAGGTTGCCGGCGGTGAGGCCGCCTTGCAGGTTCACCGACTCCGCGGTGCCGTCTCCCTTGGCCTGCAGGGCCACGCCCGGCGCGAGCATCCGCAGCCGCATCAGCGAATACCGGCCCTCCTTCGCGCTGGCCTCCAGCTCCACCGGACCCAGCGGCTGGCCCAGGTATTGAGAGGGGGACACGGTGAGCTTCACCTCGCCTTCCATCGACTCCAGGCTCGTGCCTCCGCCCTTCGCGTCCAGGTCCGCGGCGATGCGCGTCTTGGGGCCCTGCGCCATCAGCTCCGACAGGTCCACGTCGCGCGCCTTCACGGACAGGCCGTCGGTGCGCATCCGCTCCAAATCCATGCCGCCCTTCACGGACACGGAGGCGCTGGCGGCCTTCGCGGTGACGTCCACCCGCGCCGCGTCGCCGTCCAGTCCGGTGGAGCCCTCCGCGGACACCGGCACCCGCAAAGGCCAGTTGGGCACGAAGGCCCGCAGCAGGTCGGGCGGCGCGGACAGGCGCCGCAGCTCCAGTCCTGCTTGGAGCCGGCCCTCCGGCGCGCCCGGCGGCGTCTCTGGCGGGAGCTTCGCGCGGCCGCTGGCGTCCAACACCAGCCCCGCGGCCTCCAGGTCGACATCGCCTTCGAAGGCGCCCTCTTCGCCGCGGGCCTTCAGCGCCAGCCGCACGGGCCCAGGCACGGGACGGGCGAGGTTCGCGGTGGCGTCCAGGTTCGCGGCCACGCCCTGCGTCGCAGCGGCGTAGCGGGCCGAGCCCCGGGCATCCAGGTCCTCCAGCCGCACCTGCCGCTCACCGCCTTCGGGCAGCGCCGGCGGAAGTCGACATAGCCGTCCTCGAGCACGAGCTCGTGCAAGTCGAGCGTCAGCGAGCCGCGGCCCTTGGAGGGCTCCTCGGGGCTGGGCGTGCGGGGCTCCAGCGCGCGCGTCAGGTTCAGCCCGCGCTCGTCCTGGGCCAGATACAGGCGCGGACGCTCGAGGCGCGCGGAGGGGAGGTTCACGTGCTGGCGTACCAGCCCCGCCAGCCGCGCGCGCACGTCCACCCGGGCGATTTCCGCCACCAGCTCGCCTTCGGGGTCATACAGCTTCACGTCCTCGAGGATGACGCCGCTCAGGGACAGGTCCAGGCGCCCCAGCTCCAGCCGGCCGGAGAGCTGCTCATGGGCCAGCGCGAGTCCCTTCTGGACGAGCCAGGCCTCTCCGCGCGACGTCGTGACGAAGACGAGCACGCCCGCGACGACGAGCACGATGAGGCCCACGAGGCCCAGCAGGCCCCACAGCACGCGGCGGCCCCAGCGCGCGGGCCGGCGGGGTGGGGGAGGCGCGGCGCTCGGGGCGGATTCCGTCAAAACGCCTCTCCAATCGACAGGTGCAGCGCGCACAGCCCGTCCGGAGCGCCCGCGAACGCGCCGCTGGGCGTCGTCGGGCCCGTGGGCCTCCACCGGCTTCCGATGCCGAAGCAGCCTCCGGCTTCGGGATAGATGTATCCCGGGGTGGAAACGGGCAATCCCCCGCCAATGTTCAACCGCCGGGCGATGTCCAGCCGGACGGGCCCGACGACCGTCAGATACCGCAGGCCCATGCCCACGGCGTGGTAGTGCTGGGGGCCGAAGAGCTTGGGCCGGTTCGCGTGGGAGAAGTCCTCGATGCCCACCAGGCCCGTGTCATAGAAGGCCGCCACCATCAGGCTCTCCGTGAACTGGTAGCGCATCTCCACCGAGGTTTCGAAGAGGCTGTTGCCTCCCACGGGCACGGTGTCCCATTCCGCGTCCTGGACGACATCCGGGTTGCCGTCGCCGTCCACGTCCGCCGTGCGTTGCAGGGCGGCCAGGGGGGACAGGCGCTGGCCGTTGAAGCCGCGCATGAACGTGCCACCGCCCGAGAAGAAGCGGGTGACGATGGAGCTCTGGCTGCCGCCCGCGGGGTTCAGCGTGCCCGCGCGCACCTTCGCCGCCAGGATGAACCGCTTGTCCTCGCCGAACGAACGGTAGACGCGCAGGTCGGGCAGCAGGCGGACGTAGTTGAAGTCTCCCATGAGGGGCGTGCCTCCGCCCTTCTGGACGGAGAGGGAGATGTAGTAGCCGTCGCGCGGCTCGATGACGTCATCGCGCCGGTCCCAGGTGAAGGCCAGCTCCAGGAAGCTGAGCGCCACATTGCACTGCGCCTGGCCCTCGCCGCAGCCCAGGACGATGGGCGGCACGCGGGAGTCGGCGCTGACGCGGCCGCTGAGCCGGTACACCTGGAGGTTGTACGACGGGAAGATGGAGAAGTCGGGGTGCGGCTGCCAGATGACACCCGTCTGGAGCCTGCCGCCCCAGAAGTCATAGGCCTGCTCCAGGCCCTTCTCCACGCTGAGCGAGTTCTGCGCCCGCAAGTCCCTGAAGAGGAAGCGGGGCTGCTCGTACTCGGCGGTGACGTCGAAGACGGGACCGTCCTTGTTGAAGTTGAGGACGTTGGGGATGAAGGCGTAGCCCAGCCGGCCGCGGACGGTGAAGCGGCGCAGGCCGCCGCCGAAGTTGCGGTGGGTCCACTCGCCCACCGCGCGGACCTCCTGCCGGGCCGCGTCCACGCCCAGGCCGCCGCCCAGCCGCACGGAGCGGAAGGGCGCCTCGCGCACGTCCACCACCACCGGCACCGTGCCGGATTCGCGGTCCGGCGCGCCGCGGTTCACCTTCACCGCGCCGAACACGCCCATGCGGAACACGCGCGCCTGCGCGTTGGCCAGCGCCGTCTCGCTGTACCAGTCCCCCTTCTTCAGCGCGCCCGTCACCTGCTCGATGATGCGGCGCGGAGGCACCTGGGGATTGGCGTCCGTGGCGACGAAGGTGTTGCCGAAGCGGTAGCGAATGCCGGGCCGGGTGCGCAATTCCACCACCGCCTGCCTCGTGTCCACGTCCACCCGGACCTCGCCGTCGACTTCGGCCTCGGCGTAGGCCAGCTCGCGCAGCCGCTCCTGGACGCGGACCTTCGCTTCCTCCCAGGACTCTTCCTTGAAGATGTCGCCTTCGCGCAGGGGCAGTCCGTCCAGGACGTACTTGCGGTGCTCCTCGCGCACGTCCTCCGGCAGGGTGTCCAGGCCCGTCACCTGGATTTCGCTGATGCGGGTGGGGTCGCCCTCCTGCACGCTGATGTCGATGGCGACCTTGTCGTCACCGGCCGGCTTCACCTCGGCGTGGGTGACCTTCGCCTGGTAGAAGCCCTGGGCCTGGTAGTACCGCTCGATGCGGCGCAGGTCCGCCTGCCAGGCGTTGGCGTCGAAGTAGCTGGGGCCGCCAAAGGGCCAGAAGCCCCAGAAGGGCGTGGCGGTGGTGAGGATGCGGTCCTTGATGGCGCCCTCGCTCACCTGGTCCGTGCCCCGGATTTCCAGGTCGGTGACCTTGGGCCCCGAGGGGGGCGGCGCATTCGTGGTGGCGCAGGCCGCGGTGAGCAGCAGCGCGAGCGGAGTGGCAAGGCGGAGGTATCTGAGCAGGTCGGCGGCCACGGGGTGTTTCATAGCTGGAAGGCTCGCGGCCCCAACACTTCTTCCGTCCAGGATGGCAATGCTTTGTCGCATACCGGGACGTCGGGTCAAACCCCAGTGTCCGGTGCCGCGGAATGGCGCCTCGCGAAGACGTGCAAGCCGCTCCCACCTGGCCCAAGATGGGGGGTCATGGCCCAGTCCCGGCGAATCAGAAGCCTGGTGTTCTCCGTGCTCGCGGTATGCGCGTCCTCGTGTGGTGTCTCCGAGGACGAGGCGGTGCGCCCCAAGGAGGGCGAGAGCTTGTCGGACGCGCCCTACTGCGGCTCGTTCGGCTGCGTGAACCCGTACCAGTTCTGCGCGGAAATCTTCCTGGAGTTCGGCCGCTCGCCGCCCATCTGCGTCTTCGACGACATCTGCGAGCGGCTGGAGTGCGCCAACTCCAACCGCACCTGCGCCCTGTTCGACGGCTTCCCGGCCCAGGTGAAGTGCATCAAGCCGTGAGGCCGTCACGGCCGCGCGTGTCCGCTCACTTCGGGGCCCCGGGCGGACGGTGTCTCAGCGCCGCGCGGACGCGGTGAGCCAGGCCAGCCGTTCAGCGGCCTCGCGCGTGCGCGAATCGGTGAGCAGGTCGCTCACGTTCTGCTCGATGCGGTAGGCCCAGTTCGAATCGCTCATGGAGCCGGGCAGGTTGATGCGGTCCCGGGTGCCGAGCACGTCCTGCCAGGGCAACACGCACAGGTCGCTGTTGGCGTTGAGCGCCGAGGCCAGCATGGCCCGGTGCACGTCCGGGGTGAACTCGCGGGTGATGGCCACGCCGTTGAGCTCCGGCCATGCGCGCGCCGCCGCATGCCGCTCGTGGTCGCCCGCGCCCTCCCACCACTCGGCCACCGTGTCCGTGTCATGCGTGCCGGTGGTGACCAGGGACACCGCCGGGAACTGGCGCGGGTCGCGGTAGTGGTTGTCGTCCCGCTCCCAGCGCATCACCCGGTAGCCGGGCAGCTGGAGCTCCGCGAGGATGTGGCGCACGAAGGGCGGAATCACGCCCAGGTCCTCGGCGACGATGCCAGCGCCCTCGGACAGCAGGCGGAAGGTCTTCTCGCCCAGGCGGCGGTGGCTCTCCTCGTCCGGCGGGATGAAGCGCCCGGTGGGCGTCTGCGCGTCGCGAATCCACTGCCGGAAGTACCCCACCGCGTGGTCCACGCGACGCAAGTCGTAGTAGCTGGCCGCCTTCTTCGCGCGCGTCTTCAGCCACGCGAAGTCGTCCTTCTCCATGGCCGCCAGGTCGAAGTAGGGCAGGCCCCAGTCCTGGCCCGTGGCGGAGAAGTCATCCGGAGGCACGCCCAGGCGGGCGTCGCGCCGCAGGATGTCCGGGTGCGCCCACACGTCCGCGCTGTCCTGACCGATGATGAACGGCTCGTCGCCGCACAGGAGGACGTCCTTGGCGCGGGCCTGCGTCCGCACCTCGTTCCACTGCTGCTCGGCCACCCACTGGAGCCAGGCGTGGTAGCGCACGCGGCGCTCCAGCTCCCGGCCCTTCTGGGCCAGGGCCTCGGGTTGACGGGTGCGCAGCGGCTCCGGCCACTCCCACCACGGGCGGCGGTCCTCCTGCTCGCTGATGGCGGTGAAGAGCGCGTAGCTCTCCAGCCACTCGCCCTGGGCGTCGCGCCACTGGCGGAAGGCCTTCGCCCGCTCGGACTGAGGCGCCCAGTGCTGCGCTTCGAAGACGTCGAAGGCGCGCGCGAAGGCGGTGTCCTTGAGGGGAAGACCAAATCGTAGCGCACGCGCGGCGCCGAGCGCGCCTCGGCCAGCTGGGCGCGCTGGGCGTCGGACAGGGCCGCCTCGCCGCCGGCCGCGGTGAACTCCGGCAGCCGCTGCAGGTCGATGAAGAGGGGATTGAGGCCGAAGGCCGAGCGCGTCGCGTAGGGGCTCGGGTCGCCCGGCGCGGTGGGCAGCAGCGGCAGCACCATCAGCATCCGCTGGCGGGCGGCCTTCATCCAGGTGAACAGTCCCTCCAGGGCACCGAAGTCACCGATGCCAAAGTCGGTCTGCGAGCGGAGGGAGAAGAGCGGGAGCAAAAGACCGGAGAGCCGGCCAGGGGTGGACATGGTGCGATGCAATCTGCCCCAGCCCCGCGCTGGTGGGAACTGCGGACGCTCTCCGAGTGTGTCTGGGTTCTTCGCTTTCCGGACGGAAGGGCCGTTAACATCCAGGTGTGAACTGGTTGCCGGAGTCTTTCTACGCCCGTCCCGCGCTGGTGGTCGCCCGGGAGCTGCTCGGCGCCTGGCTGGTGGTGGAGGAGGGCGGGCAGCGCCGGGTGGGCCGCATCGTGGAGACGGAGGCCTATGTCGGCGAGCATGACCTGGCGTGCCACGCGGCCAAGGGGCTCACCCCTCGCACCGAGGTCATGTTCGGACCGGCCGGCGTGGCGTACGTCTATCTGATTTATGGCATGCACCACTGTTTCAACGTGGTGACGGATGCCACGGGGGTGGGCGCGGCGGTGCTGGTGCGGGCGGTGGAGCCGGTGGAGGGCCTGCCCCCGGGGACGCGCACGGACGGGCCGGGCCGCTTGTGCAAGGCGCTGGGCCTCACCCGGGCGCACAACCGGCGGGGCCTGTGCACGCCCGCGCTGCACCTGCGACCCGGGACGCCTGTTCCCGAGTCAGCCGTGTCCCGGGGGCCTCGGATTGGCGTGGATTACGCCGGGACCTGGGCCGCCGAACCCTTCCGGTTGTGGGTCCGGGACAGTCAACATGTCAGCAAGGGGCCGCCACCGGGGCGCCGCAAGCCCGCTTGACGGCGGGCTTCCTGGCTGGTTGGGTGCGCCCCGCCATGTCCGACGAGGCCGTCATGGGCGAGGACCGTCAGCTCCTCGCTCGCGCACAGGATGGGGATGTTTCCGCCTTCGAGGCCCTGGTGGATGCCCACCGGGACAAGGTGTATGGCCTGGCGCTCCGGATGACCCGTTCGGAGGCCGATGCGGCCGAAATCACCCAGGACACCTTCCTGTCCGCCTACCAACATCTGAAGGATTTCCGGGGGGATGCGGCCTTCGGTTCCTGGGTGCACCGCATCGCCGCCAACCATGCGCTCATGCGCCTGCGCCACCGCCGCGTGGCCCAGGCAGCCGAGCAGGAGCTCCAGGGCCCGGAGTTCACCGAGCGGGGCTCCCTGGCGGAGTATCCCCAGACGGATTGGAGCCGGGACGCCGAGGAGAAGGCCCTGGACGCCGAGCTGGGCTCCGCCATCCAGCAAGCCTCGGACCGCCTGCCCGAGGGGTACCGGGAGGTCTTCCTCTTGAAAGACGTGGAGGGCCTCAGTTACGAACAGATTGCAGAGGCGACGGGGGACTCCATCCCCGCCATCAAGAGCCGGTTGCACCGGGCACGGCTCGCGCTCCGTGAAGCCATCGACGCTTTCTACAACCGGGATAGCCGCGAGTTGTGAAACGCGACGAAGCGCTCGGCATCATCGAGAGGAACGAGGGCGCGCCGCAGCCAGCCGAGGTTCGGATGTACAACTGCAAAGATTCCATCAACCTCCTGCTGCAATTCCTCGACGGAGAGATGTCTCCCGAGGACACACAGCACCTACGTGAGCACCTGCGCGGATGCAGTCCCTGTGTGGACTTCCTGCGCACCTACCGGGCCACCCCCGGGCTGTGCAAGAAGGCGCTGGCGGCGAAGATGCCGAAGGAAGTCTCCGACAAGCTCACCGAGTTCCTTCGCTCCAAAATCAAGTCCGCCTCGTGAACCTGAAGTCATTGTCGTTGCAGGAGCTGGAGGCCGCGCTCGCGCCGCTCTCCCCGTCGCCCGCCGCCGTCCGCAAGGTGTTCGCGGCCGTCTTCGCCCACGGCGCGCAGTCCGTGGAGGAGGTCGCTTCGGCCCGTCAGGTGCCGCGCCGCGTGGGAGACCACCTGCGTGCCCACGCGGAGATGCCGAAGCTGGCAATCGTCGAGCGCCGCCGCGCGGACGACGGCTTCGTGAAGTACCTCTTCGACTCGCCGCTGGGCGGACGTATCGAAGCGGTCCGCATCCCCATCTTCGATGAGAAGTACGTCATCTGCGTCTCCAGCCAGGTGGGCTGTGCGCTGGCGTGCGACTTCTGCATGACGGGGAAGTTGGGCTTCAAAAGGAACCTCCAGACCTGGGAGATATTGGACCAGGTGCTCCAGGTCCGGGAGGAAGCGGACCGGCCGGTGCGCGGCGTCGTCTTCATGGGGATGGGGGAGCCGCTGCTCAACTACAAGGAGACGCTGCGGGCCGCGGACATCCTGCGGCACCCGGCGGGGTTCTCCATCGCGGGCGAGGCGATTACCTTCTCCACGGCGGGCCATGTGCCGGCGATCCGCCGCTACGTGCGCGAAGGGCATCCGTACCGGCTGGCCTTCTCCGTGACGAGCGCCATCGCGGAGAAGCGAGCGAAGGTGCTGCCGATTGAGAAGACGCACCCGCTGCCGGAGCTCATCGCGGCCATCCGCGAGTACAGCGAGGTGCGGCGCGAGCGGGCGATGATCGCCTATGTCGCCATCAGCGGCTTCAACATGGGCCGCGAGGACGCCGAGGCGCTGAAGGCCGCCTTCGAGGGCATCCGCATCAAGGTGGACCTCATCGACGTGACGGACCCGACCGGGAAGTACCTGCCGCCCACGCCCGAGGAGCTGAGCGCGTTCCGCGACCACCTCCAGATTCTCAAGTCGCCGGTGGCGCGTCGGTACTCCGGTGGCAAGGAGATTGGCGCGGCGTGTGGCACGCTGGCGGCCACGCAGTATGGCGGCACGGTGATGCCGCGGCCCTCCGAGGCGCCTCCGTCCACGACGCCATGACGCGGGCCCCGTGTGGGCCCCGGGGATGTTCACCGCTGGCGGGGCCAGGGCGGAAGCACCTTTCGCGTTGGCGGCTTCCGACTTAAATCCGACGGGGCACGACTCGCCGGAGGTCGCACGCTCGGATGGTGGAATTCATCGACCAGCTCATCTCGGCCCTGGGGCCACTGGGCCTGCTGGTGCTAGGGCTGGCGGCGATGCTGGAGTACGTCGTGCCGCCCTTTCCCGGGGATACCATCACCCTGCTGGGGGGCGTGTACGCGGTGCGTGGCTCGCAACCGTGGATGCTCGTCTTCCTGGTGGTGACGGTGGGCAGCGTGGCGGGCGCGGCCATCAACTACGCGGTGGGGCATTGGCTGGCGAAGCGCCTCGACGCCCGCCCCGAGCGCAGCTTCTTCGGCATCACCCATGCGCGGCTGGAACAGGTTCAAGCACGCATGCGCGTGAATGGGCCGTGGCTGCTGCTGGTGAATCGTTTCCTGCCGGGCATCCGGGGCCTCATCTTCGTCGCCGCGGGGGCCTCGCGCATGCCGCGATTCAACGCGCTGGCGCTGGGCGCGGTGTCCGCCATGGCACATACCGGGCTGGTGCTGGGGTTGGGCACGGCGGTGGGCGGCAATCTGGAGCGGCTGACGGCGCTCGTCACCCGGTACCAGTACGCGGTGGTGGGGCTGGTCGTCATTGGCGTCATTGGCGTGGTCATCCGGATGTTGGCTCGGCGCCGTGCCCCCGCGCCGGGGCCTTGAGTTCGTCTCAGGACGGCGCCTTGGCGTTGCATTGCAGGGGCGCGCGGCCCCGCGCTTGAGTCGCGGGCATGCATCTGCCGGCGCGTTCCTGGAGTCCATTGTGGGTGGCGCTCATGCTCGCCGTGGGCGGGTGCCAGTCGGGGGACTCCGGGACGGGAGGCTCGCGTCAGGGGTTCCGGCCCCGGGATGCGGTGGTGGACTTCGGCCGTGTGCTGGAGGGGACGCAGGCGCGCCGCGCGGTGACGGTGCTGGCCACGGGCCGTGTGGGCCTGACGGTGGCGGCATCCGTGGAGGCGCCCTTCGCCGTGGTGACGTCCGAGGTGAGCGTCGCTGGCGGCGGCGCGACCGAAGTGGAGGTCGTCTTCACCGCGGGGCATGGGCCGTCGGAAGGGACGCTGCTGCTGTCAGGCGCGGGGCTGACGGAGTCCGTTCGCCTCACGGGCCTGGGCATCCGGTCCACGCCGTGTCCGGAGCGTCCCTGCTTCGACTCCCGCTTCGACGTGGCATCCGGGACGTGCGTGGAGACGCCGCTGGAGGAAGGCGCCGCGTGCACGCCGGAGAGCCGCTGTCAGGTGGATGGCCGCTGCCAGGCGAGCGTCTGCGTGGGCCACCCGAGGACGTGTGACGACAACAATCCGTGCACGGTGGATGCGTGTTCGCCCACGCGAGGGTGTGTGACGTCGCGGGTGGCGTGCCCCGCGCCGGAGAACCCCTGCAAGGTGGGGCTGTGCGACCGGGACGAGGGCTGCACGGCGGTGGACGCCGACGACTTCAGTCCTTGCGGCCCGGCGGACTGTCAGAAGGCGCGTCTGTGCTTCAGCGGCGCGTGCCGGGAGGTGACGCCCCCGAGGGTTTCGTCTGCGCGCCCGCTACCGCCTGCCAGGGAGAAGGGACGTGCCAAGGCGGCGTGTGTCAGCGGCCGGACCCTGTCGAGCTCGCGCCGGAGCTCAGCCTGGAGCTGGAAGGCGTGCCGGTGGCGGCGGACGGTGGGACGGTGTTGCTCGTCTCGGAGGACGCTCTCTACACCTCCGTGTGTGGCGGGGACGCGGGCTGCCAGTTGGTCGCGTACACGCGCTCTGGGCTGCTGCGGTACGCGTCTTCGTACCCGGATGGGGGCGCGCGGTCGCTGCTGGCCGCGTCGGATGCGGGCGTGGTGGTCCATGCGCCAGAGGGGCTCGAGGCCTATGCGCCGCGCGGCTCCGGTGCGCGCCTGTGGCAGGCGTCGTGGGCGTCGCTAGGGGCGAGCGAGGGCCTGCCACCGGGAGCCGCCGTCGCGAGCCACATCGCACTCACGCACGAGGAGGACATCCTCGCGTACGTCGCGTGGCGGGCCGTGCCGGATGCCGGCGGCGTGGATGATGGCGGCACCGCGCCCGAATCCGCGAGGCTCGTCTGGCTGTCGGGTCGCGAGGGCGCGGGCGCGTTGCTGGGCGCGTCACAGGTCGAAGCCTGGCGAGGTGAGGCGCGGCTGGGGCTGGACGTGCTGGGGACGGCCTATCTCTACACGGTGGATGGACGGCTGGCGCGGGTGGAGGTGTCGCCAGGAGTGGCGGATGGCGGTGGGGGACGGCGTTGACGTTGAGCGCGCTGCTGGATGGCGGTGTTCCGGATGGAGGTGCGTCACTGGCCATCGCGGGTGGGCGGCTGCTGGTGGGCGCGCGAGCCTTTGTTCCGGAGGATGGCGGCGTGCCCGTCATGCTCTCGGAAGGGGGCGGTGGGGCCAGCGGGCGGGTGCCCATCGCGGAGCCGGCGCTCCTGTCCTCGGCTGGACAGCCTGGCCAGCTCTTCGCGCGGGCATGTGCGCGCACGGACGGCGTTCCCTGCACGGCGCGGGAGGAGCGTGTCGTGCTTCGCGCCGTGGACCCGGAGTCCGGACACGTGGTGTGGGAGGTGGATGCACTTCCGGATGAGGTGGCACCGGGCACGGTGTACGAAGCCGCGTTGCTTCAAGGGGGCGCGGTGGGGGTGCTCGCTGACGCCGAACTGCCGGAGGGCCCCCAGGCCTGGATACAGTTCTTTGCTCAAGGTGCCCGAGTCGGCAGCTGCCCGCTTCCCAGTCGCCCACGGGTGGCGGGTGCCGCGTTCCTGGGGCAGCACCTGTATGTCGTCTTGAACCGCGATGGCGTGTGGCGGCTGGAGTCGTACGGCCTGGGGCGGGACTTCACGACGGAAGACCGCGGCTGGCCGCAGCGCCATGGCGGGCCCTCGCGGAGGAGAATCGAATCTCCGTGATGCCGGCGTCGCGCGCCACCCGTGCCTTGGGCTGTCTCAGGTGGCGGCGTTCGGGTCGACCCAGAGGTCGTCGAAGCGCACCTGGGGCGGCGTCTGGTGCAGCCGCAGGCTTTGGACCGCGGGGGTCGCGGCCGCGTGGGCGCGGTCGTGGTACAGCGGGATGAGGGGGCAGTCTTCCTGGAAGAGCTGCTCCGCGCGCAGATAGAGCTGACGGCGCAGCTCCGGGTCGATGGAGACGCGGGCCTCGGCGGTGAGGCGGTCCAGCTCCGGGTTCCGGTAGCCCATGGGGAACACCGTCTGGGCGTTGGAGTGGAGGAGGAAGTGCAGGAAGGTGTCCGGGTCCGGGTAGTCGGCCAGCCAGCGGCTGCGGAAGGCGGGGAGGCGGCCCTCGGTCACCTGGGTCGTGTATTCCTCGAGCGACATCTCCACGTAGCGCAGCTCCAGCAGCCCGGCCTGGAGCAGGGGGCGGAAGAGCACCGCGTCCTCCGCGGAGTGGTCATTGCCGGTGGGACGGTGGAGCGTCAGCCGCAGCCTGCGCAGGCCTGCCTCTCGCAGCAACCGCTCGGCGAGGGCCACGTCCGGGACGGGGGCGGGGCCCATGTCCGCGTCATCCAGCAGCTCGGGTGGGGTCAGCGAGCGAGCCACGCGCGCGCCGGGATGGAACTGGCTCACCATGGCCGGGATGTCCATGCCCGCGCGGAGTGCGCGCCGGACTCTCACGTCGTCGAAGGGCGCCTCCCGGTGGTTGAGCACCACGAAGGCCGTGGAGGGCGTGGTGCTCGCGGCGAGCTGGAAGGCCTCCAGGCCGGGCAGTTCCACATGCTCCGTGTCGAGGAACGACACCAGGTCCACCGCCCCCTGGCGCAGCAGCGTCACCGCTTCCTTGCGAGAACCGGCGAGCAGGAACTCCAGCCGGTCCACCATCGGTACGCCCGGGCGCCAGTAAGAGGGGTTTCGCTCCAGCACCACGTGCTCGGGTTCCAGGGCGAGGAGCCGGAACGGTCCGGTGCCGACCAGCCGCCCGTTGGCGTCCGTCCGGGCCACCGCGGTGGCGGTGAGCGCCATCAACTGGAGGAAGAACGCCTTGGGCTCGCGGAGGCGAATCTCCAGCGTGTGGTCGTCCAGCACCTCCAGGCCGGACACGTCGCGCGCCATGCCAGCGGCGTACTCCGGCGCGCCCTCCACGTCCTCCAAGAGGCTCCGGTCGGGCGAGCGGAGTGCCGGGTCCAGCAGCCGCTCCAGGTGGCGCTTCACGTCGTTCGCCGTCAGCAGCGTGCCGTCGTGGAAGGCGACGCCACGGCGCAGATAGAAGCGGTAGCGGCGCGCGGAAGGGTCTGCGTCCCAGCGCTCGGCCAGGTCGGGCTCCAGCCCGCCGTCCTCTCTGCGCACCAGCGTGGAGAACACGCACGCGGTGAGCTCGGAGACCTGGTTCTCCACGCTGAAGAGCGGGTCCACCGCCTGGCGGTTCCGCAGCGACGCGGCCTGGTGCATGCCCACGCGCAGTGTCCCGCCGGAGTGGGGCGTGGGGAGCTTGAAGTGGTACACTTCCGCTTCCAGGCCCTCGGCTTCGTGGCCCAGCTGGTCCACCGTTCGCGTCAGCCCGTCGCCGATGCGGATGACCCGGCGAGCGTCCTCGCGCACCTGGGCGACTTCCTCGCGGATGGAGGCGTCGGCCTTGGTGAGCACCACGTTGGCGGAGCGCAGCTCCTCCAGGGCGGCGCTCAGCCGCACCACCGACTCGGAGAGGTCACGCCCGGTGCGCGCCTGGGCCTCCGCCTTCTGCGAGGCGCCCTGGCCCACGCGGGCCATCTCCTGCGTCTGGCGCAGCAGCTCGCGCGCATGGCCGGACTGTTCGATGGCCATGCGCGTGACGTTCTCCACCCGCAGGGCCACGCGGCGGCTGGCCTCCACGACCGTGGCCCCCTGCGCCTCCAGCCGTTGCGTCTCCGCCACCGTGGCTTCAACGGCGGTGAAGGTGCGCTGGGTGATGGTGCGAATCTCCACCAGGGCCTCGGCGGCGCGGTCGCCCAGGGCCACACCGGCGGTGGCTCGCTCGCGGCCTTCCTGCACCAGCGCCGCCGCCGTCTGTACGGCGTCGCGCACGCCCGCCACCATGGCGCCGATTTCGCGGGTGGAGCGCGTGGTGCGCTCGGCCAGGTTGCGAATCTCGTTGGCCACCACGCCGAAGGGCCGCCCCTGCACGCCCGCCTGGGCGGCGATGATGGCGGCATTGAGGGCCAGCAGGTTGGTCTGGTCCGCAATCTCCTGGATGACGTCGACGATGCGGCCGATTTCCATCGAGCGCGTGCCCAGCATCTCCATCAGCTCGGCGGCCTTCCGGACCGTCTCCTCCACCCGGTACATGCCCTTGACGCTGTCGCCCACCAGCACCTCGCCGCGCTCGGCGGTGGCCGTCACGGCGATGGCCAGCTGGTTCGTCTCATTGGCACGGCGGCGCACGGAATCGATGCCGCCTTCCACGGCGGCGACGAAGTCCTCGGCCTCGCTGGCGAAGCGGCCCAGCTCGTCACCGGACGCGGCGATGTTGGCCATCCGTTCGGCCATGGCCTGCATCAGCGACGTGGTGTTGTGGGCGAAGGTGTTGACCTGGGCCAGCGAGTCCACCACCTGCTCCAGCCGCTCCGTCATCTCCAGCAGCGCGCCGGTGGTGTCGACGGCGAAGACCTCCAGTTGGTGCACCCGCTTGCCTGCCACCTGGAGGCTGCCGCCCATGCCGCTGACGGCCTCCAGCGTGCGCTCCACCGCGCCGCCCTGCCGCCGCGCGGCCTCCAGCAGCATCCGGGCCTGCCCGCTCACGTCCGTGCTGGTGCGGTGCAGGTTGGCCGTCACCCGCTGCACCTGCGCCAGGGCGCGCCGCAGGGACAGGATGAGGCGGCGCACGTCCTCGTGGCCTTCATAGCGCGGCCCCACCGTGGTGGTGAGGTCGCCCTCCGCCAGCCGCGCCATCACCTGCCGGCGCACCCGCCGCCGCTGCGCCGCCCAGCGGAACCACGCGAGGTATCCCCCGCGAGATAGAGCGCGGGCGTGGCGAGCAGCACCACCGCCCAGGTGGCATTCGGAAGCGGCGCCCCGGACACGGCTCGCAGCATCCCCCCCAGGAGGAGCGCGGAGACCAGCCCTGCCGCCAGGCCGAACGTGAACAGGTACCGTTTGGCGCCCATGAAGGAGTGGAACGCTACTCCGCCTTCTCGCGCCGGTCCTCAAAACGCCGCACACTGGGGCCGTGGCCACCCTGCTTGCCCTGCTGCTGCTGACGCTCCCGGTAAAGCCAGAGAATCCTGGTAGCGCTGGCGCGCCACCCGCGCTCCAGGCGGATTCCACGCGCTACGTCTTCGCCTGGCGCGGCGTGCCGGTCGGCACGGTGACGCTGAAGCTGGAGCCGGGCCGTTTTACCTATGTCAGCCAGCACCTGCACACCCGCGCCGGAAAGGCGGGAGCGCGCCGCCGGGAACAGTCCCTGGAGGTGGATGCCCAGGGGCGGGTGCGTGGCTCGCCGGCGGTGCCGCAGGCGCTGTGGCTCTGGAAGGGCGTGCCCGCCGTGGGGTGTGTCGTGGGGCGGGAGGAGCTGACGGGCCGCGAGGGCCCGCACTGCGTCACCCGGGTGGAGGACCGGCGCGTGGAGGGAACGTTGTTGGGGACGGCCTTCCAGGCCCGCTATGGGGCGGACGGCCGGATGGAGGCGCTGGAGGTGGGCGACTCGCGCTTCACCGTGGCCGCGCCTGGGGAGCGCCTGCGCGCGCCTCCTGAGCTCTTCGCGGATGGACTGCCCGTGGAGGGGGCTCGGGGCGCGCTGTCGCTGGAGCCGCCGCTCGCCGTTCCCGCGCGGCTCGCGGGGCTGACGCCGTGGAAGGCGGCGGCGGCGCGGGCGCTGGCGGCCGAGGTCCACGCGGCCTTCCCGGAGAAGATTCCCGGTGGCGCGGACTGGAGCGAGGACGGCGAGGGCGAGGCGGGAGGGTGCACGGCGCACGCGCTGCGCTTCGCGGAGGGGCCCGTGCTCGGGGCGTGAAGGTGGCGCTGGTGCACGGGCTGCTGGTGGTGGATGGCGGGCCGGCGCGCCCCCACGCCTGGGTGCGCGTGGCGCTGGCGAAGGGCGGGACGTTGGATTTGGACCCGACGTCCCTGGACGAGGTGTCACCGCAGACGCACCTGCCCGTCGCCCTGGCGGAGGCGCAGGGCCCCGCGCTGGAGGCGGGGGCGCGCTGGCTGTCGCTGCTGCGCGGGGCGCACCGGGTGGTGCGCCGGCCGTGAGGCAGCGGGTTACTCGAAGGGGATGATGGACACCTTCGCGCCGGCCTGGATGTCCAGGACCTCCTTGGCTCGTGCGGGCAGGAAGGCCTGGGTGTTCTCCAGCCGGGCCTGGCAGCGCACGGCGCGGAAGCGGTTGCGGCCGGAGTCGCTCTCCGCCGCGACGAGGACGTCATCCCCCTCCAGGTCGAAGTCCTCCTCCGCCACCTTGAGCGTGCGGAACTTGCGCACGAGGGAGATGTCGGCGGTGTTGGCCTCGAAGTGGGGACCGCCGTCGAACGGGTCGATGCGCTCCATGTACTTGAAGCCGATGCGCTCCAGCATGCGCTGCACGCCGCGCGTCTGCGGGCCCACCTCGCCCAGGACCTTCTGCACGCGCGCGGGGAAGAGCGACGCGTAGATGTCCGAGGCGGGGAAGAGCTCCTTGATGAACTCCTTGTTCTGCCGGCTGAGGCGGTCCGCCTCCTGGTAGGTGAGGCCGGTGAACTTCTTGCCGCAGGCCTCCCACAAGAGGCTGCGGCCGTCCGGAAGCAGCGGCGGCAGCAGCTCCGCCAGCACGCGAGGGCGGAAGAGCCGCCGGTGCATGGCGATGAAGAGGAAGCGCCCGTAGGACAGCTGCTTGCCGGGCTTGTCCGGCGTGGCGCGGTAGGGCGGGTCCACGACGAGGCCGCCCACCTCGGTGGGGCCCTCGTAGTTGTAGGCGATGGAGAGGACCTTGTGGCGAAGGTGACGGGAGAGGGACGCGGAGTAGTGCTCGCGCTCGCTCACCTCGTAATAGATGTGCGGAGCCTCGTAGGTGCCGTGCTGCGCGATGATCATCGACGTGCCGATGATGAGGCTGTTGCGCACGTCCTCCAGCACGAAGAGGTACTCGCGCTCGAAGGGGTTCTTCACCTTGCCCGCGAAGCTCTTCACCGACGTGTCCACGATGGCCGACAGCGTTTCCTCGTTGTTCGGCAGGTTCACCGTGTTCAGCACGGCCGCGAGCCTTTTGAGCCCGGGCAGGTCGGTCTTCTGGACGTCACGCAGGACAAGCATGGGGACACTCGGGGCGCCCCCGGAACGGAGCGCCGGAAAGTGCGGACTATACCCCACACCTGCCGCCAGTCAGCTTGAAGGTTGGCCGGCGTGTTGATGACGCGACGTGTTGCTGTCGGCTTGCCAGGACGCCCGGAGTGTGTCAGCCGCCCTGCGCTCGACGTGAAACATGGCGTGAAACATTCAAGGCCTTGCATGCCCGCCTGCCCACTTGCCGGCCCAGCGGGAAGGATTTCGCGGGGGAATGAAGCAGTGAATGGTTTGCGGTACCGTGTGCTGGTTGTTGCATTCCAAACCTTTGCGAGGATGTGTTTTGAGAGCCTTTATCCCCGGATGGCTTGTGATGTGGTGCGTCCCCGGGCTCGCCATGGCAGGCGTCGTGTGGCGGGGGGACTTCGAGACGGGGGACCGCTCGCAGTACTCCCGCGCGCAGATGGTGAACGCGGACCGGCTGCAGGTGGTGACGTCACCCGTGGCCGAGGGCAGATACGCGCTGAAGGCGACGGTGCATCAGGGCGACGACCCCATCAACGCCAGCGGGAATCGCAACGAGCTGGTCTACCTCGGCAACGAACCGGTGGGCTCGGAGTACTACTACCGCTGGAAGGTGATGTTCGCGAACGACTTCCCCAGCGTGGACACCTGGCAGCTCTTCACCCAGTGGCACCACGACGGATGCTGTGGTTCGCCGCCGGTGGAGTTCTACGTGAAGGGGGAGGAAATCCGGCTGTCGCTCCCCGGCACCAGCGAGATTCCGTGGCGCACGAAGCTCACCCGAGGCGTGTGGCACGAGTTCATCCTGCACGCGAAGTGGTCGTCCGACCCGAAGGTGGGCTTCGTCGAGCTGTGGCACAACAAGAAGTTGGTGCTGCCCAAGCGCGGCGCGATGACGATGTACTCGGGGCAGCGCAACTACCTGAAGCTCGGCCTCTACCGGAGTGACACCGTGAAGCCGGTGGGCGTCGTCTACCATGATGGTTTCATCCAGGCGACGGCGCTGTCGGACGTGCTCGAGCAGAAGCCGGAGCCGCCACCCGTGGACGCGGGGACGCCGATGGATGCGGGCTCGCCCATGGACGCCGGCTCGCCCGAGGACGCGGGGACGCCGATGGATGCGGGCTCGCCCATGGACGCCGGCTCGCCCGAGGACGCGGGCAGCGTGGACCCAGACCCCGTGGACGCGGGTGGGGCCGAGGAGCCGGGGCCGCAGCCGGAGGCGGACGCGGGGACGCCAGCCTGGGATGCGGGCACGGAGCCTGGGCCGAACGTGCCCCCGCCCGGAGGTATCTCCTCGGATGAGGGCGCCGCGGCACAGTCGGGGTGCAGCAGCACCGGTGGCTCCGCGGCGGCCTTCGCGCTGCTGGGGCTGATGGGCACGGCCGGCTACCGCCGCCGCAAGGGCTGAGCCTCCCGGGGCGCGCGGGCCCTCGGGCTCGCGCGCCATCGTGGGGAAAAGTGAGGGACGCGGCGCGCTCCACGTGTCTGGAGCGCTCGCACCCACGGGCGAGGTCGGCTCGCCCGGGAAGGTCCGTCCGGCTCCGAATCGGTGCGCCGCTCTCGTTCGAGCCATGAACCCGACGTGATACGTCTCATGCCTCGCCGTATCGATGCTGAGGCGGCCGGTGGAGCGCTACTCCAGGCGTGAAATCCAGCCTCATTCCTGACGGACTCGGAGTACGTTTGACGTGTCAGCAGCGCTCCGTGCCGGTCCTCTGCTCGTGAGCAGCAAGGCCAATGACCTGACAGGTCTGAAAGGGGCCTGTCGGGTGCGGACTCGCCCGTCACGGGCCGCGTCGTGGCGCTCCCTGGCCTCGCTGTGGGAGATGGCGACCTGATGCGGCGGGTCCAGGTATCCACACGATTCCATGTGCTGCGGCTGGAATGGAGGTGGATTGTGTCTGGGATTGGGGTGGACTTAAGCGTTCGGGGCAATGAATTGCATGGAAAGGGTTGTCGTTCCGGCGGTTGGAGCTGACGCGTCAGTCGGAGGGTGCAATTCCAGGCTCGATGCGAGCTTCAGAGGAAGCAGGGACAGGGCAATCGATGGCATGTGCGTTGCTTTGGTGAGTGTCAGGCGGGATGGACTCCTTGCCGTGAACCCGATGTGAGGGTTCAGCAACGACATACATCAACCACGCGAAGGGATTGGTGCGACATGCAGAGTGACAACCTGAATATCGTCTTCCTGATTGATTCCAAGAAGCTCCCCAAGGGCGGAGCCACCATCAACACCGCGACCGCGGTCGCACATCCGCCGTTCCTCCTGAACGGCACGCTCGAAGACCCCGAATTCAAGGTGCCCGTCCCGAGCGGGAAGACTGTCTGCATCTACACGGAGGAGGCGAATCACGACGAGTCCGTGAAGATCGCGCCCACTGGCATCATCGCGCATTCGTTCCGGAACGTTCAGCTCAAGGTCGCGGACATGAAGGACCCCGCGACGCGTCCCATCGACATCCCCAACTTCGACATGGATCCGGGCCCTGTGCCGGACTTCATCGCGTACAGCGGCGATGACGTGCAGTGGACGCCGGCGCCTTCTTCCTGGAGCAACTGGGCCAACAACCCGCTCATCGACGAGACTCTCACGCCGGGCATGAAGCGCACCTACATTCCGTTTGTCACGTTCAGAGCCAGTACGATCGTGAGCGGTGAGTTCCAATACGGAATGGTGTTTGGACTGACGAAGGACGGGACGAACGTCGAGTACTTCTACTTCGACCCCTATCTCGTCATCGGCTCGTGACGCTGACAGCTCCTTCAGCGCACGCGCTGCCCGCGCAAGCCGGTTGCTGTTGATGACGCTGGACTTGCACGACGCCGCGCAGAAAGCCACCGCTGCCGTCCGGGCCTCGATGGAACCCGGGCGGCCAGCGGCGGCCCCGCGCCGTTTGATGGCGCGGGCGCTCGAGTGGCGGCCGCATGCCTCGTCCCTCTCCGGCCCGGCGTCAGTGCCCTCGCAGGGGATTGATGCCGCTTCGTCATGGCGTGCGGGCCATGCAATATCGGCGCTTCCGGTGCGTAGTTCGAGCAGGTCCGCCCCCGGGGAACGCCCATGCGACACAGTCTCTACCTCCCGCTCTGTACCTTGCTGGCCTGTGCCCACACGCAACCCGTGGCCGCGCCCGCTTCGTCTCCAGTCCCTGCCGTGCAGCCGGCGCCAGCAGACCCCGAGTCCCAGCTCCGCGAGGCGTTGCAGCGGGCTGGCAGGGCGATGGAGGCGGGGCACTTCGACTCCGCGCTCTCGGAGATGCAGCGGCTGTGGGAAGGGGGCCGCCAGACGGACGAAGTGGCATGGTTCGCCGCCTACGCCTCGCTGGGCGCGGGCGACGACGCCGCGGCCTTCCAGTGGCTGGAGCGCGCCGTCGAGCGGGGATGGGCTCGCCGGGCGACCTGCTGCACGACAAGTCCCTGGAGCCGTTGCGGCGGATGCCGGGCTACGACGCACTGGTGGCGCGGGCGCGAGAGAACGCGCTGAAGGCGCGCGCCGAGGGCAACGTCGGGGCGGGGTTGGAGAAGGCGACGCCCGCCGAGGCGGGGCTGTCGGAGCCGGCGCTCGCGGCCTTCGTGAAGGCGGCCGAAGAATCGGGCTCGTCGGCCCTGGTGGTGCTCCGCCACGGCAAGCTGGTGGGAGAGTGGTACTTCGGCGGCGAGACGCAGCGCATCGAGTCCATGTCCGCCACCAAGGGCGTGGTGGCGCTGGCCATCGGCTTGCTCATCGACGAGGGCCGCATTCCCTCCGTCGACGCGCCTGTCTCCACCTTCTTCCCGGAGTGGAAGGACGGCCTCAAGGGGAAGGTCACGCTTCGGCACCTGCTCAGCCACACCTCGGGGCTGGCCGCGAACGCCCACGCGATGGACATCTACGAGTCGCGGGACTTCGTCCGCTACGCGCTGGACAGCCACGTGGTGGACGTGCCGGGCAGCCGGTTCTTCTACAACAACAAGGCCACCAACCTGCTGGCGGGCGTGGTGGAGCGCGCCTCGGGCGAGAAGCTGGACGCCTATCTCATGCGGCGCCTCTTCGAGCCGCTCGGCATCCGTGACGTGTTCTGGCAGAAGGACCCGTCCGGCAATCCGCTGGGCATGTCCGGCCTGCGCCTGCACCCCGTGGACTTCGCCAAGGTGGGCCAGTTGATGCTCCAGCGGGGCGTCTGGCAGGGCCAGCGCATCCTGAGCGAGGCCTGGATTCAGGAATGCACCGCCGCGTCATCTCAGGCCCATACCCCCACGGCGGGCTTGTTGTGGTGGCTCGTCTACGACAAGGCGTTCCGCGTGCTGGGGCAGGACATGGTGAACGAGGCGCGCCGCAACGGCATGCCGGAGGCGTCGCTGTCCCGCCTGCGGGACGTGGTGGACAAGCCGATTCCCTCCGGGGACTTCATGCAGGTGCTCTCCGAGCGGCTGGGCGGGATGAAGGGCGTCATGGCGTTCATGGAGAAGAGCGCCCGCATCCCGCTGCGCACGCACGTGGAGGGCGCGCCCCGGGGGTACTCCGCGCGAGGCTCCTTCGGGCAGCTCCTGCTGGTGGTGCCAGCGCAGGACCTGGTGGTGGTGCGCATGGCTGTGCCGGACGGGCGGGTTCCTCCAGACGTCATGGAGTTCCCTGCGTTCAACACGCTGGCCCTCTCGCTGGTGCCTTCTCCCTGACTGGCCAAGGGCGCACGCGGCGGGCCCGGTTGCCAGCCCGTGTGTCTGCGCCGCCGACCCTGTGGCATAAAGCGCTTCCAGCATGCAGCCATCTCGCCGTGTTTCGCTCGTCCTGAGCTACCAGTACCCGGGTAAGTACGCCTTCACCGTGCTGGCGGGCGCCGTGGAGTCGGACCCGGCGCTGGCGGACGTGACGCTGCACTTTCCGCGCAGCCGCGAGACGCTGCTGGACACGATTCGCGAGCGCGTGGACGCCGGAGACACGGTGGTGGCGGCGTGGTCTTTCTACTCGGCCAGCTTCGCCCCGGCGGCGGAGGAGCTGGCATGGGTGCGTGAGCGGCTGGAGGGACGGGACGTGCTGTGCATCGCCGGCGGCGTGCACGCCACGGCGGAGACGCTCCAGACGCTTCAGGCGGGTTTCGACCTGGTGGCGGTGGGCGAGGGTGAGTACTCCCTGCGTGCCTTGCTCGGCCGGGTGCTGCGCGGCGAGGAGCCGCGTGAGACGCACGGCGTCGCGTATCTGAAGGACGGGAAGCTGGTGCAGCACGGCCGAGGGGAGGGCGTGCAACTGGATGACTTCCCGCCCTTCGCGGCGCGTAACGGGCAGTACGGCGCCATCGAGATTACGCGCGGCTGCATCTACGCGTGTCGCTTCTGCCAGACGCCGTTCATGAGCAAGGCGCGCTTCCGCCACCGCTCCGTGGCCAACGTGGCGCACTGGGCAAGGGAGCTGCGGCGCTCGGGCCGGAGAGACATCCGCTTCATCACGCCCACCTCCATGTCCTACGGCACCGCCGACGAGTCGGTGAACCTGGACGCGGTGGAGGCCCTGCTCGCCGCCGTGAAGGAGGCCATGGCGCCCGATGGGCGCGTCTACTACGGCACCTTTCCGTCGGAGGTCCGCCCCGAGCACGTCACGCCCGAGGCGCTGGCGCTGCTCAAGCGCTACGTCCACAACGACAACCTCATCATCGGCGGCCAGTCCGGCTCCGAGCGCATCCTCCAGAGCACCCGACGGGGGCACGACGTGGAGACGGTGGTGCGCGCCACCCGCATCGCGGTGGAGTCTGGCTTCGTGCCCAACGTGGACTTCATCCTCGGGCTGCCCGGCGAGGAGCCCGCGGACGTGGATGCCACGGTGGCGCTGATGGAGAAGTTGGCGGGCCTGGGCGCGCGCGTGCATGGGCATACATTCATGCCGCTGCCGGGGACGCCCTTCCGTGATGCGCCGCCCGGGTCGGTGGATGAGGCGACACAGCGCAAGCTGGACCGGTTGGCCTCGCAGGGGCGCTTGTATGGGCACTGGAAGCAGCAGGTCGCGCTCGCCGAGGGCATTGCCTCACGCCGTCGCCCGCGTGCGGGGTAAGGGCCGCGCGGAACGGGCAAGACAGACCTGAAGTCTACCCCATGACGTCAGGGCTGTGCCTCGCGTCGAACCAGGTGCTGCGCGAGCAGGTCGCCCAGGAACTCGCAGAGGTAACCTCGCTGTACCAGCTCCAGGAGCGCGGAGAGGTCCTCGTCCGTGCCCAGTTGGGAGAGCGCCAGGACGGCTTCCCTGAGTTCAGGAGAGAGGAACGGCGTTGAGCAGCAGGGGTAGAGGTCCTCGTCCCCTCGCGAAGGTGCTTGGGCAAGCACGTCCATGAACAGAGGGCGGCTGGCTTCCCCGTCCAGCACTCCGAGCCACCGGAGCGCCTGGGCACGCACTCCTGGGGCCGCTGCTTCACGCGCCAGGGGCCGAAGCACTTCCAGCCACTGGCGCTGCCCCTGCTGGACGAGCCCCGCGAGCGCATGCAGCCGGACCTCGGGATGCGCGTCATTCGTCAGGGAGAGGAGGCGGTCGGTCCACGCCGCGCTGGCTTCACCGAGCATCACCAGCCCCGCGATGGCCAGGGGGCGCGCTTCCGCGTCTGGTCCTTCCAGCGCGTCGAGGAACAGGGGCCGCGCGTCCGGGGCTCGCGAGTCCAGCGCCAGCCGGAGGACGCTGACGATGAGAGGCGTATTGCCAGGATAGCGCATGGCCACCCGGGCCCAGCGCATGGCCATGGCCGGGTCGTGGTCGCACAGCTGTTCGAGCAGACTCCTCCGGGCGTTCTCCTCCAACTCGAAGTCACACAGCCACCGGGGCAGGACGCGCCGCCGCGCTTCTCTCCATTGCCCCAGGACAGGCAGTGCCCAGTCGAAGGCGGGCGGATGCGCCAGGATGCCGTAGGGCGCGAGTCCGGCCGCTCTCTCCATCCGGACGACGGAGTCAAGCCGACGCAACAGCCTGTCATCTCCGAAGTGGGCTCGCAGCTCCTCCAGGGGAAGCATGAGTCCTTCCGCCGCCCCGCGACGAAGCGCGGGGTTCGCGGCCACGAATCGTGACAGCTCGTCGCGCGACATCTCCCACCCCCACGCGCTCCGCATGACCTTCCGCTCCAGGGCCTCGGCACTCAGGTCCTGGCTCCACGTCATCAGGAGCGCCCAGGCCTCGGGCCGCTCCCGCTGGGAGAAAGCCACGTCGAAGTTGAAGTCATGACCCCAGTCGCCCTCGGCGTCGATGAGGGGACGGTCGACTTCGTACCAATGCGCGAACAACCAATCGACGTAGGCGCGAGGCTGCGGAACTTGAATGAATGGGAATGTGCAGAGGAGACGTGCCCGGTCGCAGGGGGACAACCGGAGCAGCATGTCCTTCAGCGGTGTCGTGAAAGCGTCGAGCCTCGCGTAGCGCAGGGCCACTCCCAACGAGAGGCCCGTGCCGCTTGCACGAACGTGCTCCTCGTGGAGCCGGGCCAGCTCCGCTCCCGAAAGCCACAGGCCCTGCTGCGCCCCGACCGTCAGCGCCATGCTCTGGAGGTCTGGATATGTTCCCCGATCGAGGATCATCGACCGCAGGAGCGGAAGGGGCGCGCCGCCGACGATGCCAAGCAGCCAGAGCGCTCGGTTTCGTGAGTCGGAGGATTCCGGGGGAGTTGTTTCCAGCAGGTTGAGCAACTGCGCGCGGAGGTGCTCGCGCGAGGACCACACCAGACGGGACTGCGAGGACACACAGGACGCCGGATTGGGTCCGGTTGGCGAGGCCGGCCGCGAACACGCGGGATGCTGCTTACAGCCTATACCACCCAGGCCCGGCGACCAGAAGCCCCCACGGCGCTCCGTCGTCGTCGGCGATAGAGCGTCCGCTGATAGACGCGATCGACTCCGACGCCAGGAACGTCACCAGCGCCGCGAACGCCTCCAGCCTGCCCAGCCGCCGTGGCTGACGAAGCACGGACGCGCCACCCCGCTCCTGTGGCACACGGCCCTCAAAAGTGGCCTGGCCGGCAACCGGAACGAGGCGGAGGACCTGGTGCTGCGCCGGCTTCGCGAGGTGCTGCCCGAGGGCGTCAAGGTGACGGTGCTGGCTGACCGTGGCTTTGGGGATGTCGAGTTGTACGAGTTGCTGAAGGCGGAGCTTGGCTTCGATTTCGTCATCCGCTTCCGCGAGTGCATCCACGTCGAGGACGCGAAGGGCGCCGTGCGGACCGCTGCCGAGTGGGTCCCCCGGAGTGGACGCGCGACGGCTTTGAAGAACGCAACCGTCACAGCCCGGCGCTACGGCATCACGGCCGTCGTGGTGGTGAAGGCGCCTGGGATGAAGGATGCCTGGTGTCTGGCCACGAGCCTTGCGGCCAGCGCCGCGGAGTTGGTGAAACGCTACGGATGGCGCTTCTCGATGGAGGAGAGCTTCCGCAGTGCCGAGGACTGGAGATTCGGTATGGGCCTGTCCTCCGCTCGTCTGAAGGACCCGGAGCGGCGCGACCGATTGCTGCCGGTGAGTGCGATGGCCGTGGCGCTGCTCACCCTGCTTGGGGCGGCCGCCGAGGACACCGGCCTGGACCGGACGCTCAAGGCGAACACCGTCACCATGCGCACCCATTCTCTCTTCAACCAGGGGCTGTATTCTACGGCGCGCTGCCCATGATGAAAGACCATCGATTCGAGCCTCTGATGAGGCGTTTCGGCGAACTCGTCCTTGAGCAGATGTTCTTCCGAGAGGTCTGCGTCGTCCTATGAACGAGGGGATGCCTCAGGGGGTGGGCAGCAGCTGCCTCGGGGCACTGTCATGGTGTTCCCCAGCTGGGGTGGTGCGCCTGGGCGAGTCATCCCGCCGTCACATCGGCTGCCGCCCGGGCGCTGGGAGAAGCACCACATCTTTCCCCAGGCACCAGAGCTTGCCCAATGGTTCACGCAGCGGGGCGTCAAGATTCACGATTACACGATGCCGATACCGCGAGAGCTCCATCGACGCATTCACGGTGGTGCGGGAGCCGGTGGTGCCTGGAACGAAGCCTGGCGCGCGTACATGCGGCGGAACAGTGAGGCGAGTCCTGAAGAGATTTTCAAACACGCCGGAGAGTTGATCTACCGCTTCGAGCTGCTTGGTGGGCCGATTCGCCCGTACTATTCCAGGCCCGGAACATGACCCTTCGTGTGTTTGAACTCTCCCAGGACAGCGCGATGTGGCCCCGAATCAACGGGAGCTTCAACGCCGCGCACAAGTGGGGACTGCCTGGGTTGGCGGGGTGCCCTGGCTGTGGGGTGACCTGGGCCTCCTCGGGCCATCAGTACCCCGCTGTGGATTTGTCGAACCTGCCTGCGCAGAGCGAATTCCTGAAGGCCCGGCCCGAGCCATTCGAGGAGTTCGCGAGGCTGCGTGAGTTGGTCCGCCCCTTGGCTCCGCCAGGCGCGCTGCTGCCTCCAGGGACAGTGTTCGGCCCGCTGGTTGGAACTGCCTCGGGACGATTCGCCGACTTCGAAACGCAGGGGAGCATGCTGCTGGTGGTTCGCCGGGAAGCACTGGAACGGCTCCAGATGGAAGGTGTGTGCGGCCTCGTGGGCTGCAAGACGGAGCTGCGCTTTCGGCAGAAGGACCCGCCGGAGCTCTTGGAGCTTCAGCTCGAGCCTCGCGGGCAACTGCACCCAGACTGCTATCCGCCGGAGCTGCCTCCACCGTGTGACACCTGTGGCCGGTTCAAACTCACGCTGCCAGACGCCCCCATCCTCGACGCGGCCTCGCTGCCCACGGACCGCGACGTCTTCCGCGTGGGCAACTTCGCAACCGTGATGGTGGGCACCGAGCGTTTCAAGGAGGCGGTGCAGCGCTTGGAGCTGGAGGGCATCACCTTCCGTGAGCTGCCCACCCGCTAGGCGCTCGCAAGGGGGCCCGTCACTTCCACGGGCCTCCGCTCCGCCAGGCGCTTAGGATGGGGACGCGATGTCCACCGACCAGGCACCTCCCTACTGGCTCCTCATCTCCGTCCTCTTCAGCAACCAGCCGCTGTCGCCCTCGCTGGCGATGACGCTGCACCAGGTGGCCTATGAGCTCCACCAGCGCGGTGAGGGCGCCAAGGAAGTGGCCGGGGACATGGTGAGCGGCCGGGTGGTGAACCTGCGCAAGGACGTGTCCTTCGGCGGCATCGCCGGGCCGGCCTTCGAGGCGGAGATCGAGACCGAGCGGGGCTCCGGCGTCGTCCGCTTCGTCCTTACCCGGCAGGGGCTGGAGATGATGAAGCAGCAGCCCGCCGAGCCGCCCCGGCCCAAGTACCTCAACTGAGCCAGCACGGGCCCGCCCGCCTGTCCGCCCCCTGCTCGCGGACGGTGGGCGTCTCCACTTTGGAGACATGGACCCCAAGGACTACCTCAAGCGCGGCGCGGGCATCCCGCTGGATCCGAAGAAGCAGAAGGACCCCGAGGAAGACGGCGAGCGCGTCCCCGCCGAGGGGCGCGCCGAATTCCTCAACGACGTCTCCGAGCACAACGGCGGTCAGCGCACCGACGTCGACGTGCCGTGGCGCAAGGGCCCCGAGCTGCAACGAGGCCAGCGCGACGCCTACAACGCGGAGAGCGACAAGAAGAAGGGGTGACCCTTACTCCCGGTCGAGGTCCACCTTCATCTTGTTGCCCATGTGCAGGATGGAGTTCGACAGCGTCGCGGCGGACATCTCCGCCAGCTCCATCAGGACCTGCTCCTGCTGCGCCTGCTCCGAGCCGGCCGGGGCCTGGGACACCGGGCCCCGCGAGCCATCCTCGGAGATGGGCCCGCGGCCCACGGCGGACAGGTAGGAGTTCAGGAGGCCGTTGTTCGGCGAGCTGCCCACCGAGGCGAGCGCCGAGGCGACCACCGCGCCCCCGACACCATCAGCGGATCCCCAGGCCGATTGGCAGGGGCCATCGGGTTCACCAGCGCGCCAAAGCTCGTGCTCGCGGCGCGGGTCTGCGCCTGCGTGGTGGCGGGCTGGATCATCGGACCGGTGAAGGAGTTGATGCGGGTCATGGCGCCTCCGTCTCGGCCCGGGACGCGCACCACGCACGTGTCGGACCTCTCGAATCCCCATTATCGCCCGGCCGCCGGCGAAGTTGCGCGGAAGGCCGAAAACGCCCGAAGGCCGCGGACTTACGGGCGTGCTCCCCGTCAGCCGCGGCCTTCTTGGGACTTCAGGTGGCGCCGTTGCCTAGAACTGGTGGGCCTCGGTGGACTCCGTCAGGGCGAGCGTGCTGGCGTTGCCGCCGCAGATGGCCTCGGCCACCTGGTCGAAGTAGCCGGTGCCCACCTCGCGCTGGTGGCGGGTGGCGGTGTAGCCGTCCTTCTCCGCCGCGAACTCGGCCTGCTGCAGCTCGCTGTAGGCCGCCATGCCACGGTCCTTGTACTTCCGCGCCAGCTCGTACATCCCGAAGTTGAGCGCGTGGAAGCCGGCCAGGGTGACGAACTGGAACTTGTAGCCCATGGCGCCCAGCTCGCGCTGGAACTTCGCGATGGTGGCGTCGTCCAGGTTCTTCTTCCAGTTGAAGGACGGCGAGCAGTTGTAGGCCAAGAGCTTGTTCGGGTACTTGGCGCGGATGCTCTCGGCGAACTTCTTCGCCTGGGCCAGGTCCGGGGTGCTCGTCTCGCACCACACCAGGTCCGCGTACGGCGCGTACGCCAGGCCGCGGGCGATGGCGCAGTCCAGGCCGCCGTTGAGGCGGTAGAAACCTTCGCCCGTGCGGCCGGACTTCTTGTCGATGAAGGCGTGGTCGTACTCGTCCGCGTCGCTCATCAGCAGCTTGGCGCTGTCCGCGTCCGTGCGCGCCACCAGCAGGGTGGGCACGCCCATGACGTCCGCCGCGAGCCGGGCCGCGTTGAGGGTGCGGATGAAGTGGCTGGTGGGCACCAGCACCTTGCCGCCCATGTGGCCGCACTTCTTCTCGCTGGCCAGCTGGTCCTCGAAGTGCACGCCCGCGGCGCCCGCTTCAATCATGCCCTTCATCAGCTCGAAGGCGTTGAGCGGACCCCCGAAGCCGGCCTCGGCGTCGGCGATGATGGGCGCGAACCAGTAGCGGTCCTTGCGGCCCTCCGCGTGGTCAATCTGGTCCGCGCGGCGCAGGGCGTTGTTGATCTTGCGGACCACGGTGGGGACGCTGTCCACCGGGTAGAGGCTCTGGTCCGGGTACATCTGCCCCGCGGAGTTCGCGTCCGCCGCCACCTGCCAGCCGGACAGGTAGATGGCCTTCAGGCCCGCGCGCACCATCTGCACCGCCTGGTTGCCGGTGAGCGAGCCGAGCGCGTTGATGTAGTCCTCGGTGTGGAGCAGCTCCCAGAGCTTCTTGGCGCCCAGCTCCGCCAGCGTGTGGCTGACGGTGATGGAGCCGCGGAGCTTCTCCACGTCCTTCGGGGTGTAGTTGCGCTTGATGCCCTCGAAACGCCGCGCGTGGAGCTTGGCGTGAGGGGAGGCATCGGCGGTCGTCGGCGTGGCGTCGTACATCGTGGGCTCCTCGCTACGGTAAAAGTGGTGGGTTGCTGCTGCGAAAGTGCGAAGGGTTCAGCGTTGGGCTTCCAGGGCGTCGTAGGCCGGCAGGGTGAGGAAGTCCTCGAAGGTGCCGGCGGTGGAGAGCTGCTCGAAGAGCACGCGCGCGCGCTCCAGGTGGGCGGCGCCGTAGCGCTCCCTGGCGCCTTCCTTCTCGAGGCGGCCCATCTCCTCGCCCAGCGCGTCGCGGAAGAGGGCGGGCGTCACCTTGCGGCCGTCCTCCAGAGAGGCGCCGTGGTGAATCCACTGCCACACCTGGGCGCGTGAGATTTCGGCGGTGGCCGCGTCCTCCATCAGGTTGTAGAGCGGCACGCAGCCCAGGCCGCCCAGCCACGCGGCGGTGTACTGGATGCCCACGCGGATGTTGTGGCGCAGGCCTTCCTCGGTGCGCGTGCCGGACGGCACCTTGAGCAGCTCCGCCTCGCCAATCTTCACGTCCTCGCGCTTGTTGGAGAGCTGGTTGGGGCCCTTCATGTGCGAGTCGAAGATGTCGCGCGCGATTTCAACGAGGCCGGGGTGCGCCACCCACGTCCCGTCGTGGCCGTTCTTCACCTCGCGCAGCTTGTCCGCGCGGACCTTGTCCATGACGGCGTCGTTGGCCGCCGCGTCCCCCTTGATGGGGATGAAGGCCGCCATGCCGCCCATGGCGTGCACGTTGCGGCGGTGGCAGGTCTGGATGAGCAGCTGCGAGTAGGCGTTGAGGAACGCCTTGTCCATCGTCACCTGGCCGCGGTCGGGCAGCACCACGCGGGTGTCCGACTGGAGCGTCTTGATGAAGCTGAAGATGTAGTCCCAGCGGCCGCAGTTGAGGCCGGCGGAGTGCTCGCGCAGCTCGTAGAGGATTTCGTCCATCTCGAACGCGGCGGGCAGCGTCTCGATGAGGACGGTGGCCTTGATGGTGCCGCGCGGGATGCCCAGCTCCGCCTGGGCCAGGTGGAACACGTCGTTCCACAGCCGGGCCTCCAGGTGGCTCTGCATCTTCGGCAGGTAGAAGTAGGGGCCGGTGCCGCGCGCCAGCTGCTCCCGGGCGTTGTGGAAGAAGAAGAGCCCGAAGTCGAACAGCGAGCCGGAGATGGGCTTGCCGTCGATTTCGATGTGCCGCTCCGGCAGGTGCCAGCCGCGGGGGCGCACGAAGAGCACGGCGCGCTTCGGGTTGAGGGCGTAGTGCTTCCCGTTCTCCGCCGTGAAGGAGATGGTGCCGCGCACGGCGTCGCGCAGGTTGATTTGCCCGCGCACCACGTTGTCCCAGGTGGGGCTGTTGGCGTCCTCGAAGTCCGCCATGAAGACATTCGCCCCGGAGTTCAGCGCGTTGATGACCATCTTCCGGTCCACCGGGCCGGTGATCTCCACGCGGCGGTCCTGAAGGTCGGCGGGCAGGGGAGCCACCGTCCAGTCGCCCTCCCGGATGGCCTTCGTCTCCGGCAGGAAGTGGGGCCGCTCTCCCTTGCTCCAGGCCGCCTGCACCGTCTTGCGGCGCTCCAGCAGGGCCAGCCGGCGCTCGCCGAAGTTGCGGGCCAGCTTCGCCACGAATTCCAGGGCCTCGGGCGTGAGGACCTCGGCGTAGTCGGGGTGCCAGGTCCCCTTCACCACCACTCCCGGTCCGAACGCCGGGGGATTCACAGAGGGGGCTTGGTCCGACATCTGAGCTCCTTTGGCTAGGTGCGTTGTAAATCTGCCGTGACGGCTCGGAAAATGAGTCCTATGAGGGCAAAAAGGAAGTGCGGAGTGAATCTTTGCCTGCTTGCCTGTAACTGTGTCAACAGCCGGCGTGTTAAATCTGTAAATCAACAGATCGTCCCCGGGGCGTATGCAATGGGGTGCACCAGGGCGCGTAGGTAGGAATGAGGGCCACGGACGCCAAGTGGGAGCGGCCCCAGAAGGGAGATGTGATGGACGCCAAGAGACGCTGCGCCACCTGCACCGAGGAAGTGAGCCTGGAGGTCCGGAGGTGCCCGCGCTGCGGCGCGCGCACGGAGCCCATGCACCGGGGCGTGGATGGGCGGCTGCTGACCGGGGTGTGCGCGGCGCTGGGGCGGGAGCTGGGCGTGGACGCGGCGCTGATTCGCGTGGGCTTCGTGGTGGCGCTGGCGGTGTCCGGGGGCACCGCGCTGATGGTGTACCTGCTGCTGTGGGCCTTCACGCCGCCGTCGGCGACGGGCACCGCGCCCCTGCGGCGCACGTACAGCTGGCTGTCCGGTCTGGGCAATTCGGAGCGCACGCCCCGCGTCGAGCGCCGGGTGTAGTGCTCAGCGTCCAACGGAGAAAATCACGCCGGAGCCCTGCCTGAGGGCTCCGGCCTGTTATTCGATGGGGCCCACCTTTCTTTCCGAGGAGCCCCGCGCGTGAGCACGAAGAACGTCCGTACCGAGAAAGACACCTTCGGTCCCATCGACGTCCCCGCCGACCGGCTGTGGGGCGCGCAGACGCAGCGCAGCCTCCAGAACTTCGCCATCTCCACCGAGCGCATGCCGCTGGCCCTCATCCGCGCCCTGGTGCTGGTGAAGAAGGCCGCCGCGCGGGTGAACGTGGAGAACGGCTCGCTGGCGAAGGAGAAGGGCGAGGCCATCATCCGGGCCGCGGACGAGGTGCTGGCCGGCCAGCACGACGCGGAGTTCCCCTTGAGCGTCTGGCAGACGGGCAGCGGGACGCAGACGAACATGAACACGAACGAGGTGCTCGCCAACCGCGCCTCGGAACTGCTGGGCGGCGAGCGCGGCGAGGGCCGCAAGGTCCACCCCAACGACGACGTCAACAAGGGGCAGAGCTCCAACGATGTCTTCCCCACCGCGATGAGCGTGGCCGCCGTGGCTGCCATCACCGAGCACGTGCTGCCGGAGCTGAAGGCGCTGCGCGACGTGCTCGCGCAGAAGGCCCGCGCCTTCCATGACGTGGTGAAGGTGGGCCGCACCCACTTGCAGGACGCCACGCCCCTGACGCTGGGGCAGGAGGTCAGCGGCTTCGTGGCGCAGCTGGACCACGCGAAGGGCCACCTGGAGCGCACCCTGCCGCACCTGTTGGAGCTGGCCCTGGGCGGCACGGCGGTGGGCACCGGCCTCAACGCCCCCAAGGGCTATGCCGAGCGGGTGGCGCAGGAGGTGGCCCAGCTCACCGGCCACCCCTTCGTCACCGCGCCCAACAAGTTCGAGGCGCTGGCCGCCAACGACGCGCTGGTGCAGGCGCACGGGGCGCTGAAGGGGCTGGCGGTGGTGCTCTTCAAGGTGGCCAACGACGTGCGCTGGCTGTCCTCGGGGCCGCGCTCGGGGCTGGCGGAAATCACCATCCCGGAGAACGAGCCGGGCAGCTCCATCATGCCGGGCAAGGTGAACCCCACCCAGAGCGAGGCGCTCACCATGCTGTGCGCCCAGGTGATGGGCAACGACGTCGCCGTCACCGTGGGCGGGGCGTCCGGCAACTTCCAGCTCAACGTCTTCAAGCCGCTCATCGCCCACAACCTGCTCCAGAGCTGCCGGTTGCTGGCGGACGGCATGCGCAGCTTCCGCCTGCACTGCGCGGTGGGCATCGAGCCCAACCGGCCCCGCATCCAGGAGAACCTGGAGCGCAGCCTGATGCTCGTCACGGCGCTCAACCCCCACATCGGCTACGACAACGCGGCGAAAATCGCCAAGACGGCCCACAGGGACGGCACGACGCTCAAGGAGACGGCCGTGGCGCTGGGGCTCGTCACGCCCGAGCAGTTCGACCAGTGGGTCCGCCCGGAGGACATGACGGGCCACAAGGGGTAGGCCCCCAGGGGGGCAGGGGGCCCCGGCGTCGAAGCGTGGGGCAGCGCACGCTCCGGGAAGAAGGGACGGGCGCGGCGGCGGAAGGGCGATTAGGGTAGGGGCGTCATGAACGTCCCCTTCGTCATCGAGACCACGCACCGCGGCGAGCGGGCGTACGACCTGTACAGCCGGCTCCTCAAGGACCGCATCATCATGCTGGGCACGCCTGTCAATGACGACGTGGCCAACATCATCGTTGCCCAGCTCCTCTTCCTGGAGTCGGAGGACCCGGACAAGGGCATCAACCTCTACATCAACTCGCCGGGTGGCTCCGTGACGGCGGGCCTCGCCATCTACGACACCATGCAGTACGTGAAGTGTCCGGTGTCCACCATCTGCGTCGGGCAGGCGGCCTCCATGGGCGCGCTGCTGCTGCTGGCGGGGGCGAAGGGCAAGCGCCACGCCCTGCCCAACAGCCGCATCATGATTCACCAGCCGCTGGGCGGCGCGCAGGGCCAGGCCACGGACATCGACATCCAGGCCAAGGAAATCCTCCGCCTGCGCAGCTACATCAACGGCCTCATCGTGAAGCACACGGGGCACACCATCGAGCGCATCGAGAAGGACACCGAGCGCGACTACTTCATGAGCGCCGAGGACGCGCGGCAGTACGGCCTCATCGACGAGGTGGTGGAGAAGCAGCGCGCCATCGCCCCGACGCCCGCTCCGGCGAAGTAGGGCCCTTCCCGCCCCGGACGCATGCCGGGGCGGGGTGCTCCTCCCGGCGGGGTGCCACACGGGCGCCGCGCCGGAGGCAGGTCCAGCACTGGACGTTTCCGGCTTCCCTGCCTGCAGGTGGCACGCGGCGTGCTCACCATGGGCATATGACGCCGATCCGATTTCGCATCGTCCCCCGGTTCCTCTTGCCCGGCGCCATCCTGGCCTCCATGGCCTGCGCGACGGGGCCCACCGGCCGTCCCCCGCCCCTCCCAGCTCGGCCGCCGTGCAGACGGAGCTGGGAGCCCGGGACGTGGTCCAGGCCGGTGAGGAATACGCCCGCAACAACGCACTGGTGTTGGCCGAGACCGGGGAGGCGGTGGAGATCCGCCCCAACTTCTGGCGCATCCGCTTCGGCCTCGCGGACCAACCCGGCCGCGTGCTGGAGATCGAGTTCGATGAGCTGGCGCGCAGGGTCATCAATGCCCGCGAGTTGGAAGTCATCCCGGAGAACCCGGGTGATGCCGCCCTGGGGGCAGCGGCTCCGTGCCGGCGGCGGGGCAGCCCCGAGGCCCCATTCCCTGAGCGTGGGCGTCGCCCCGCGCCCCGGTCCTCACGGGCGGCGCGGGGGCACCCTGTCCGCGTGCTTCACGGGGCGGGTGCGCGGGCTTCCTCGCAGAACAGCAGCTCCGCCCGGCCTCCCGTGCGTCCCACGAGCACGGCGACCTGTCCGTAGGCGCGGCCGAAGCGCCCGGCCTCCTCGCGAGGAAGCCCGGGGACGAAGAGGCTCTGCTCGCACCAACTGCTGTCATCCGCCTCGCCCAGCGCGGGGCTGCCCCCAACCCCCGGCGACGAGCTGCGCGACCATGCGCTCCTGTGCGCGGCGGTTCTCCTCGTCGCTCCGCCACTGCGAGCCGGGATTCCACGCCGTCAGGAAGGCCCACTCGCGGTGGCCGCGCGCCGCAAGCGTTGCGTCCAGCGCCGGGTGCAAGGCGCCCACCCGCAGGATTTGCTCGACACCACCCGTGCTGGGATGGGGCCGGATGAGGTAGCGCGTCGCCGCGTAGGCCGTCGCCAACCGCTCGCGTTCGTGGTGGCTCATTCCGCTCATGATGCGCCGCGTGCCTTCCGTGGAAAATCGGGTTTCGGATAATTCAATGTGAATGTTCGATTCAGTGAGCCACGTCCAGACGGCGGACACACTCGGAGCGGGTCGCTTCCAGGTTGGCCTTGAGCCGAGCGTCCTCGGCGCGGCCCCGACACCATCCCCACCGACTACACGGAGGAGACGGACCGCCGCCAGGCCGGGCGCGCCGGCAGCGACATCGAATACGGAGAGACGCACCGTGCTCCGGCGCACCCTGCCGGAGCACGGCTCAGGGCGTGGACCGCACCCCGCCCGTCACTCGCTTCACCGTGCGGCCCGCGGGAAGCATGTCACCGGGCTGCACGCCGTTGATGATGGACAGCTCCTCCACGGGGATGGTGGACGGGTGCTGCTCGTTGAACTGCTGCAACGTCATGGGGGACGTCACCTTCGCCAGTTCAATTCGTGCGGGCTGGACGGCCAGCGCCGAGGCATCCGTGAGCTCGCCGAAGCTGGAGAAGGTCGCGCGGAAGGCGTCCTCGTAGGCGGGAAGCTGCTGCGCGCCGGTGTAGCCCAGGAGCTGGAGCGTGGTGCCGCCCTGGGTCACGAAGGCCGTGACGCCGGCGATGACGCCCTGCTCCGTCTGCGCCTGGAAGAACGCGGCGCCCGGCGGGAAGCCCGTGGGCGCCGCGCTCACCGGCTGGATGCCGTCCTGCGCGAGGAAGCGCCGCATCGCCTCCTGCGGCGCGATGTTGCCAGTGGGCACCAGCCCGACGATGGCGTCCTCCTGCGGGCTGATGCCCGCCACCTGCTGGGGCTGGTTCGCCGTCTTCCATCCCTGGGGGAAGGTGAGCTGGAAGCGCAGTCCCGGGTGCATGAAGACGTTGCTCCGGAAGAAGCCCTGCCGCGGGTCGTCGCCGTAGGCCATGCCCTGGAGCATGGCGAGGTATTCCTCCCGGCCATCCTTGAGCTGGTTGAAGTCCACGTTGGCTTTCGCGGCGCGCTCCTTCGCCGTCTTCACGCGGTCGCCCGGGTCGGGGTGGGTGGACAGCCACGTGGGGAGGCTCTGTCCACCCGCGGACTTGCCCACGCGGTCCAGGGTGGCGAAGACGTTGGCCGCCTGGCGCACGTCGTAGCCGGCGTTCAGCATGTACTTGAAGCCCAGTTCGTCCGCCTGGCGCTCGTCGTCGCGGCCGTACTTGAGGAACAGCAGTTGGAGGCCAGCGGCGGCCAGCCCCCGAAGCGGGCCACGTCCTCGCTGAGCACGCTGCCCAGCAGCAGGCCGGCCTGGGCGAGCTGCGCCTGGGACAGCTGCTCCACGGAGTGCCGGGCGGTGATGTGGGCGATTTCGTGCCCCAGCACGGAGGCCAGCTCCGCCTCGGAGTTCATCGCGGTCAGCAGGCCCCGCGTCACGAACACGGGCCCTCCGGGGAGGGCGAAGGCATTCACCACCGGGTCATCCACGGCCTGGACCGTCCAGGGCAGCTCCGGCCTTTCGGAGGCCTTCGCCATGGGCAGGCCCACCCGGGCGACGTATTCCTGAACCTTGGGCTCCTGGATGAGGCCAATGGACCCGCGCACCTCCTCCGCGCTCTGCTTGCCCAGGGCAATCTCGTCCTGTTGAGAGACGAGCGACAGCATGCGCTTGCCGGTGGCGGGGTTGCGCACGCAGGTGGTCAGCGAGAGCAGGGCCAGCAGTGGCAGCAGCCGGAGTCGTGAAGTCATGGGGCCTTCCTGGTAGTGGTGGATGCGCAAATAGGTCAGCGGCGGCACGGCGACCACGGTGGGGGTGGGCGGGCCGTCAGTGCTGGACAGTCGGGCGCGCGCACCGGGCCCGCTTCCGTTAGCTTCTCTTCGCGAGGAGGCGTTCGAATGGATTCGGATTCGCTCGAAGCACGGATGGCGCGGCTGGAGCGCAGTTGCCGGCGGTGGCAGGGGCTGACGTTCACCGCGCTCGCGTTGGCGGGACTGGGGCTGGGCGCGGCGGCGCTCCGGGGCGAAGACGTGTCCTCCGGGACGCTGGTGGCCTCCCGGCTGGTGCTCACGGACGCGCGCGGGCAGACGCGGGCCACGCTGGACACCGACGCGCAGGGCAACGCGGGCCTGGTGCTGCGCGACGGCGCGGGCCGGCCCCGGGCGCTGCTGGGCGTGGGCGAGGACGGCTCGCCCCGGCTGCGCTTCTCCACCGCCGAGGGCCAATCCCTGGCGGAGCTGATGGTGTACTCCGACGAGGCGCCGCGCCTGACGCTGTCCAAGCCCGGCGGCGGGGAGCTGTTCGCGGTGGGCCTTCAGGTGGATGGCTCGTCGCGGCTGGAGCTGTCGGACGCGGACGGACGGCCCCGGGCCATCCTGGGTGCGGACGAGCATGGCTCTCCCGGTCTGGTGCTGAGGGACCGCAAGGGGCTGCCACGCGTGGCGCTCCGGGTGTCGCCGTCGGACGGCGCCAGCCTGGTGGTGGAAGGCCAGGACGGCGCGGTGTTCCGCGCGCCCGGCGGCTGAGCCGAAGGCTACATGGTGGGCGGCACCACCTTGTAGCCGCGCTGGAGCAGCGGCGACAGGCGGTCGGAGATGTCCCAGGACTCCACCACCTTGCCGTCGCGCAGCCGGTACAGGGAGTGCCCTTGCAGCAGGAGGGGCTGGGGGGCCGGTGCGGTGGCCTTCCAGTGCGCGAGCACCAGGTCGCCGTCCGCCACCAGGTGGAGGATGTCGAACTTCAGCTCGGGGAACGTTTTGAAGCTGGCCTCCGCCTGCTGACGGATGAAGGCGGGCCCCACTGCGTTGAGGGGCGCGCCCTGGGAGCGGTCCACGAAGTCCTCGGCGATGAACTCCGGGATGCGGTCCAGCTTGCGCAGGTTGTAGAGCTCCTCGGTGAGCTGTCGCACCCGCTGCTTGTTCTGGGCCTCCAGGGCGGCCGCGCGCTCCACGGGAGACATCGTGGCGCAGCCCGACAGCCACCCGAGGGCGCACATCAGAATCGTCGTGTGTCGTGTCATGGCCCCACGATGCTGTGCATGGGGGAGGCAGGCGGGCAGTGCCGCCTGCCTCAAACGTTCACCTCATGGCGACAGGTGGCCCAATCCAATGGGCGCGGCGAGGCAGGTGTCCGGTACTCCAAACGCGTTCACCAGCGCCACCGCGTCCGGGCGGAGCTCGGCGCACAGCCGCGTCACCTCCTTGCGGATGGCCTTCGCCTTGGTGCCCTCCAGCCACCCGTGCTCCTGGAACCAGCCGTTGGCGGACTCCAGGCAGGACAGGCCGTAGAGGTCGCACAGGCGTCCCAGCACCGTCTTCAACCCGGGGTCCTTCACGTCGGCCACGCCCTCGAGGAACTGCTCCAGCACCAGCCGCTCCACGTGGGCGTGCGCCAGCTCCAGCAGGTGGACCTGGACCTGGTTGAAGGCCTCGAAGGCCTCCACGCCCGCGCTCAGCCGCTTGCGCAGGCGCCGCGACACGGTGGCCAGCAGCTCCTCCTCACGGAAGCGCAGCGCGCGCAGGTGGTAGTCGTTGTCGCGCAGGTGGTCGCTGTCGGTGCGCCGCGCGACGAAGGGTTTCGGTCCACCACGCGGGTGGCCCGGTCCGCCAGCAGCTTCAGCACGGCGAAGACGCGGTCGTCCTCGAAGCGCTGGCGGTGGCCGGTGAGCAGGCCCTTGGCGACCAGCTGCATCAGCACCGTGTTGTCGCCCTCGAAGGTGGTGAACACGTCCGTGTCCGCCTTGAGCGCCGCCAGCCGGTTGGCCTGGAGGTAGCCTTGGCCGCCGCACGCCTCGCGCGCCTCCTGGAGGACGGCGGTGGTGTGCCGGTGCTGTAGGCCTTGAGGCCGGCCGCCAGCGACTCCACCTCGCGCGCGTCCTCCTCGGTGCGCTTCACGTAGCGCTCGACGAGGTATTCGAGCGCGAAGTCCATGGCGTACGTCTTGGCCAGGGGCTGGAGCAGGCGCCGCTGGTGGGCCTGGTGGTCCAGCAGGCGGAACTCCTTGTCGCCCGCGGGGCCGAACTGGCGCCGCAGGTCGCCGTAGCGCACGGCGATGGTGAGCCCGCTCTTGGCCGCGCTCAGCGCCGCGGCGGCCACGCTCACCCGGCCCGCCACCAGCGTGCCCAGCATGGTGAAGAAGCGCTTGGAGTCGCCGGTGATGGCGCTGGTGTATTCGCCCTGCGCGTTCACCTGTCCGAAGCGGTCCAGCAGGTTCTCGCGCGGGACGCGGACGTGCTCGAACCAGATGCGGCCGTTGTCCACGCCGTTGAGGCCCATCTTCTCGCCGCAGTCCTCGATGCGAATCCCGGGCAGCACCTTCCCGGCCGGGTCGCGCAGTGGCACCAGCAGCGCGTGGACGCCCAGCGCCCGGCCGCCGACCTCGAGCTGCGCGAACACGGTGGCGATGCGCCCGTGCCGCGCGGCGTTGCCAATCCACTCCTTGCGCGCCGTCTCCGTCGGCGTGTGCACCACGAACTCGCCGGCCTCCGCGTCGTAGCGGGCCACCGTCTCCACGTCCCGGACGTTGGAGCCGTGGCCCAGCTCGCTCATGGCGAAGCAGCCGGGCAGCTCCAGTGAGGCCACCTGGGGCAGGTACTTCCGGTGGTGCTTCTCGGTGCCGAGGAAGAGGATGCTGGCGCCGAAGAGGCCGAAGTGGACGCCAGCCTTGATGACGAGGCTCAGGTCGAAATAGGCCAGCGTCTCGAAGGCGGTCACGAAGGCGCCCAGGTCCGCGCTCGTCTCATTGTCCGCGGGGAAGGCGATGCGCCCCAGTCCGTGGTCGGCCATGGCCTTGAGCCAGGCGAGCACCTTGTCGCGGTACCTCGCGGTGTCGCGGGTGTCCGTGTAGCGGAAGGCCGGGTCCGCCAGCCACTGTCGCACCTGGGCGCGCGTCTCCGGATAGGTCCGGTCCAGCACGGCGCGCAGCGCCTCCGGGTCGAAGGAGGTGGGCGTGCCCTCATGGGCGCGGCTGGGGGAGGCGGCGGGGACGAGCGCGCGGACGGCCTCGCTGCCGGAGACGCCCAGGGACGCCTCCAGCTGCGCCAGCGCGCGCGTCAGCTCCGGCATGGGCGCGGGGAGGCCCTCGTCGCCGTTGCCCACCTGGGCGAGCCGCGCGCCCAGCTCGGCGAGGTTGTTGTGTTCGCTGTGGGACAGTCGCTCGGCGGTGCGGCGGATGTGCTCGCGCACCTGGGCCAGCTCACCGGGGCTGGGCGGCACCAGCGGGTCCAGCCAGCGCGCCAGCACGGTGTTGGCGCGCAGGTCCAACCAGGGCTGCGCGCGGGCGGCGGAGCCCATGGCGCGAATCTCCTCTGGCGTGAGCTCCCCGTCCGTCCAGGCCACGTACAGCATGGGCACGAGCGGAGCGAGTCGAGGCAGGGACAGCAACTCGTGGGCTGTCGGTCGGGTGTCATCCACCATGGTTGGCGCTCCTGGAGGCTTGAGGACGGGCGCAGTGTGGCCAGCATGCCGCCGCGCGGCAACGGGAAGCGTGTGTCGGGCCCAAGGCAGGCGAGCAGGCGCGGCATTCCAAGCGGAGGGAGGCATCCCTAGCTTGTCCGTATGCATGAAATGCAGGAGCTGGAGGCGCTGATTCCCAAGCCCGGGGCGCTGGGCTTCTCGGGAGGCGTGGAGCGTGCGCGACATGAGATGCACGGGCCCTTCACGCTGCCGCCGGGGCCGGAGGCCTTCTCCTTCGCGCTGTACCAGTCCACGGGCGTGGGGCTGATTCCCGGACACGCGCTGGAGTTGCTGGAGAACAGCGCGGTCTTCGAGCGCATGCTGGCGGACATCCGCGCCGCCCAGAGCAGCGTCCATGTCCTGGTGTACATCTGGCGGCCCTGTGAGCTGTCGGACCGTGTCGTGGAGGCGCTGGTGGAGCGCGCCCGGGCGGGCGTGGCGTGCCGCGTGGTGGTGGACCCGGTGGGCAGCGAGGAGATTCGCGGCGACCGTGACTTCGACCAGAAGGTGGAGAAGGTGCTCACGGACGCCGGGGTGGAGGTCCACTACTTCCGGCTCCTGGCGGGCAAGGTGCTGGGCCGTCTGCTGGGGCGCAGTCACCAGAAGCTCGTCATCGTCGACGGGCGCATTGGCTACACGGGCGGCTTCGGCATCTGGAAGGTGTGGGAAGGCGACGGCCTGAAGCCGGACGAGTGGCGCGACACGCACATTCGCGTCGAGGGCCCCGAGGTGCGCCGGATGCAGTTGTCGTTCTCCCGGCACTGGCAGGAGTCGGGTGGCGGGTTGATTCCACCGAGCGCCTTTCCGGAAGCGGAACCCGCGGGTCCCTGCGCCGCGGGCTTCATCGACAGCGCGGGCAAGCTGGGCCTCACCGACGCGGAGCGAATGATTCGCATCGTGATTGGCGCCGCGTGCGAGCGCATCTGGATTGCCAACGCGTACTTCTCACCGCCCAACGCGATTCTGGAGCAGTTGGAGGAGAAGTGCCGTCAGGGCGTGGAGATTCGCGTCCTGGGGCCGGGGCCCAACCATGACGTGCCCATCATGAGGGCGTCCCAGCGCTCGACGTACGAGCGGCTGCTGGCCGCGGGCGTGCGCATCTGGGAGTACCAGCCGTCGATGCTGCACTCGAAGACGCTGCTCGTGGACGACTGGCTCGCGGTGGTGGGCTCCACCAACATGGACTCGCTGTCGCTCAACAAGCTGAAGGAGGGCTCGCTCGTCATCCACGACGCGTCCTTCGTCCGCAAGCTGGCGCGGTGCTGGGCGAAGGACCTGCGGCACTCGAAGGAAATCACGCTGGAGAATGGGGGCCGCACCAACCCCTGGCGGCGGCTGGCCCGCCGGGCGACGCAGCTCGTGGGGCAGGACCGGTAGCGTCAGCGCGCGTCCCTCACGCCGACCTGTCGGCAGAAGCTCAGCACCGGGCACGTGGAGCACTTCGGCCGCGTGCCCGTGCAGACGTGCTTGCCGAAGGGCACCAGCAGCCGGTTGAGCTCCACCCACCAGGCGCGCGGGAGCACGGCCTCCAGCGCCTCCATGGTGGCCTCCGGCGTGCGCGCCTGCACATAGCCCCAGCGGTTCGTCACCCGATGGACGTGGATGTCCACGCTGATGGCTTCGTGCCCGCAGGCGATGCCCAGCGCCAGGTGTGCGCACTTGGGGCCCACGCCCTTGAAGGACTGGAGCACCTGGGCATCACACGGCAGCGCGCCTCCGAATTCATCCCGCGTCCGCGTGGCGATGGCGTGAAGCTGCCAGGCCTTCGCTTCGTGGAATGTGACGGGCTGGATGAGGGCGTCGATGTCTTCCGGCGACATGCGCGCCAGGGCCTCCGGCGTGGAGGCGCGCTGGAGCAGGGCGAGCGAGACGGGCAGACTCACCTCGTCGCGTGTGCGGATGGAGAGGATGCAGGCGACGAGCTGCTCGAAGAGCGTGTCATGTCCTCGGGCCGCGAGCGCGAACATCGCCGCGTCCGCGAAGTGGCGCACCGCCTCTCGGATGCGGCCGAGCACCTCGTCGATGTCGAAGGGCTTCTTGTCCGGCCGGGGCGGTGGTTCCACGACGCGGCCGGGCTTCGTGGGCGCCTGCCGGCTAGGCATGGCGCGTTCCTTCCGCGGGATGGATGCTCGTCATGTGCTGCCTCCCGCCCCAAACCTGGGGACGCGGGCGCGACGAGGCCCTGGGCCGTACGAAGGGCCGCCGACAGGGCAGGGGGCCGTCCGTCTTCGTCAGTCGAGCGGCTTTGACAAATCCCGGGCGTACCAGTGATCGCAGCCGAAGTGGCCCGTGCTGCCCATGGGCGCGCACAGCGGCTCGAAGCCCATGCGGCGGTAGAGCTTCTGGGCCTGCTGCATTCCCGCCAGCGTCTCCAGGTAGCAGCGCTGGAAGCCCGCTTCACGTGCGAACTCCAGGCAGCGTCGGAGCAGGCGCTCGCCCTGGCCGAGTCCTCGGGCTTCGGGGAGGAAGTACATCTTCCGCAGCTCGCAGACGCCCGCGTCTCCTCCTTCCAGTGGGGCGATTCCACCGCCGCCGATGACACGCCCCGCCCGCTCCACGACGAAGTAGGCGTGCCGGGGCCGGACGTAGGCGGCGGTCATCGCCGACACTTCGGGGTCGTGGATGGCGAAGCCAGGGCCGTCCGCGCCGAACTCCGGCATCACCGTCCGGATGATGCCGGCCACCGCCGCGTCATCCCTCGATTCGATGCGTCGCAGCGTCAGCTCTTCCGTGCTCATGCGCGCAACGTTTCACAGCCGGGGCCGAGGTGCCAGCGGCGGTAAGGCGGCCGCCCGCTGCGTTGACGCTCACGCACGGGTTGTGCAGCCGGATGCACAGGTGTCACGGGCGTGATGCAGCGTGTACGCGTTCCCCTTCGTCAGGGGTGCCTGTACGCGACGGCCTCTTGGATGGCATGTTCGTTGTATCGAGGGGGATGTATGTACTGCGCTGACTGCCGCGAAGAGCGGCGTGGCAAGGACTTGTGGTGCGCGCTGTGTGGCGCTCGGATGACGGGGCGGTCGCGTGAGGTCATCGAAGCCGAGCTCACGCACGTTCAATTCCTGCTCGATGAGCTGACGCGGTGGGAGTCGTCCGAGGTTCCGCCCAACGTCCGGCGCTTCATCTCGGAGCGGTATGAGCGGCAGGCTCGCATCCTCCTCGCGGTCTTGACGGAGCTGCCTCCAGCGGGCTCAGCGGAGACGGCCACCGTCGTGGCTCCGGCGCATGCGGATGTCGCGACGTCCGTTCCCGCGGCCTTGATGCAGGAGCCTCCCTCGCAGCAGGAGACGGCCTCGGTACAACCGGAGGTCGAGGCGACTCCGGCCGTGGAGGCTCCGGGTCTCACCGAGGAGCCGCGCCAGGCCGAAGCGTCTGCTCCGTCGGAGCCGGAGGACGTCGCGGCGCCGTCGCCCCCGTCCGCGCCGGAGGCCGATGCTGGAGTGGACGCTGCGCCCGAGGCTGTGCAGCCGGATGAGCCGCTTCCCGAGGAACCGCCTGTCTGGCTGCCGCTGCCCGCGAATCCGGCGGAGCCCTACGCGGAGCCGCCGTCGGCGCGAAGCCTCACCGCGCGCCTCGTCGAGGAGACCTCCACCTGGAACCGCGTGTGGAGGCCGTTCCTCTACGAGAGCCTCATGTGGTTCGTCGGGGCCTTCCTCATCCTCTCCAGTGCCCTCTACCTCGTGTTCGAGAGTTGGGTGGGGATGTCGTCCGGCTTCCGCTCGCTCACGGTGTTCGGGCTGACGGCGAGTTGCTCCGCGGGCTTCACCGGTTGGGGAGCGTACCTCGCCAGGCGCGAGGCGTTGCGCAAGCCTGGGTACATCCTGGGGCTCATCGGTACAGCCGTGGCTCCGCTCGCTGGTATCGCACTGGGGCCCATGGGCTTGGGGGACGTCTTCCAACTGGGAGGCGTCGGCACGGTGTGGCTCATTCCCGCGCTGCTGGCATGGGCGGGAGTGGCGGCCTTCCTGGCGCGCAAGCCGCTGGAGGCCTTCGATTCCACGTCCCGTCCCTTCATCCAACTGGCGCTCGTGGCCAGTACCTTGATGATGGGGTTGGCGCCGCTCGCCGCGGGGCTGGGCATCCATGCGCTGTGGCTCAACGTCCTGCCGTGCGCGCTCTTCTTCCTCTTGTCCTCGCGTCCGCCACCAGCGCCGCGTGAGGGCACCGCGCTCGCTTTCGTCCTCGCCGCGCCGCTGTACCTGCTGCTGCTCTATTTCACGCGCCTGCACGTCGCGCTGGCGGGCGCGGACGTGGCGGTCTCCGTTGGCACCTATGCCCCGTTCGGCGCCTTTCTCCTGGCCACCGCGTTGCGCTTCCGCACCCTGGACGCCGAGCGGGGCGCGGATTCGCTGTCCATTGGCGTGGTCTCACTCCAGGCCACCTGCCTCATCGCCGCGGCGCTGGCTCCGGCGCCGGCGCTCTTCGTCACGGCGGCGGTCATCTCGTGGACGTTGCTGTCGCTGTCGCGCGGCGGCGTCGCCCGCATCCGGTGGGTCTACGCGGCCTATGCGAGCACGTACTTCGCCTATGCCTCCTTCTCCCAGCTCATCCCTGGGCCGGTGCGGCGCATCATCAATGCGGTGAAGGCCTGGTTCGGTTACGTCACCGAGCCGCTGCCGCTTCAATTCGGAGCGCTGTCCGCGCTTCCCTTCATCTTCGCGGGCGCGTTGTTCGCCGTGTCGCGGCTGTGGCGAGGCCAGCGTACGGGCAATGCACGGGACCTCGCGCTGGCGGAGGTGCTGCTGCGCGCCACCGCGGTGGCGAGCCCGCTCTTCGTCTTCTTTGGCCTGTCGGGACCGGATGCTCGGCCCTCTTTCTGGAGCGCGCTGGCGCTGGCGATGCTGTGTCTCGTCCTGGGCCTGCTGGTGGAGCGCTTCTTCCTGACGGTGGTGGGGGCGGGGCTGTCGCTGTTCCTTCCCTTCCAGGCCTACGCCGTCCTGGGGGCATCCGGCGGCGCGGTCGCGTCAGGGGCGCTGGCCCTCGTGCTCGCCGCGGTGAGCATGCTGTGCACCGCGCGCACGCGCGGGTTGCTGGGCGCTGTCGTGGGCGTGGTGGCCACGGTGGGGTTCCTCATGGGCCTGATTGCTGGCGATGGCTTCACGGCCGTGACGGGCATGGCCCTGTGTGGCGCCGCCGCGGTGCTTGTCGCCTGGGTGCTCCAGCGTGCCTCCTTCATGGCGCTGGCGTCCGTGCTGGCGGCGGCCGCGCTTCCGCGCCTGGCCGGAGAGCTCTCGTCCACGGCGGTGGCGCCCACGCTCGCGGCGGTGGCGCTCGGGCTCTCGCTGCTGGGGATGCGGGGTGGGCTGACGCGGTGGCTGGGTCTGCCGGGCGTCTTCTACGCGGTGCTCGCGATTCCCTGGGGCGTGCTGGCCCAGGCGCCGGGGCTGGCCGGCGTCATTCTGGTGTCCGCGGGCGCGGTGGCCGTGGCGTCACGGACCTTCCCGGTGGTGCGTCCCCTCGCGGTGCTCATGTCGGCCCTGGCGCTGGTGCATGACATCCCGGGTCTCTATTCGCCATGGAGTGGATGGATGTCGCCGGGCCTGTCCGTGGCGCTGTTCTGCTGCTGGGCCCTGGGGGCTTCCGTCGCCGCGGCGCGGTGGGGTCGAGGCATCAGCGCGACGGTCGCCGGGCTCATCGCGCTCGTCTTCCCGCTGACGGCCCTGCTGGGCGCGCGTTCGTCGGAGCAGGCGCCCCTTTTGCTGGGGGCAGCGCTCGCGGCGCTGCTCACCGCGCGCGTACTGCCTGCGGGGCTGAGTGTCGCCGTGTCCGCGCTCTATGCGCTCACCGCGACATTCAGTTTCGGCGCCGTGCCGTTGTTGTGTCTCGCCGCGGTGTTGAGTCTCCTGGCCATGCTGGAGGAGGTCTCCGCGGTCTTGCGCGTGGGGGCGGGCGGTCACCGTTTCGCCCTGGCGGCGACGTTGTCCGCCGCCGTGGTGCTGGGCGTCGCGGTGGTGAAGTGGGACGACGCGGGGCTGCCGTTGCTGCTCGTGGGCACCTGCGTGCTGCCCCTGCTCTGGACGCGAGCCAGCCGTCAGCCGTTCTTCGCGTCGCTCGCTGTCCCGTATTCCTTCGTGGGCATCGTGGTGGTGGGAGGCGAGCTGCCCTCGTGGGTTCAGGCGCTTCCGCTGCTGAGCCTGGCGTTGGTGCGTGTCGTGGCGCACGTCCCCGCCGCGGCATCGCTGCTGCTGCGCTCGCGTGAGGAGGCGCCTCGCCAGGCGCTGTCATCGTGGATGCAGGGATGGCTCGCCGTGGTGGCCCTGCCCGTGCTCGTCGTCGCGCTCAGGCCGTACCATGTCCCCACGTCGCTCTATGTGCTGTTGGCGTCCCTGGCGCTGATGCCCGGGCCGCGTCCCTTCTTGCGCGTGTGCGGCTCCGCGCTGGCCCTCCTCTTCTTCCTGGAGGCGCGTCCCATCGTCATCGGCCTGCTGCTCGCGCTGGCCATCGCGGAGAGTCAGCGGCCCGCTCGCGTGTGGGCGTTCTTCCGGAGCGCGCCGGACACGGCGCTGCGGCCCGGCGCCGTCGTCACGGCGCTCATCCTCGCGGCGCTGCCCACCCTCTATTCGCCCACGCCGTCTCATCTGGCCACGCTGGCGGGCGTGTTGGCGCTGGCCGCGTTCCTGCTGTCTCGGCGGTGGCTGCTGGCTCCGGCCATCTGGGCGTTGGCGTTGGCGCCCATGGGCGCGGTCAGCGTGAACGAGCTGTTCGAGCGGGGGCTCGACGCGGGCCTGTCCGTCATCGCCGTGGTGTTGGGCGCGGCCGTGGCGTCCGCCGTGCTCCAGTCCGGAAGCCTCCAGCGCGCGCTCACCCAGACCTTCGCGAAGGTGTTGCCTCCGCTGGAGGACACCTGGAGCGAGCCGCTGTGGGTGGGCAGCGCCGGTGCGTTGGGCGCGCTGCTGCTGGAGCGCCTGCTCCTGTCAGGCCCTGGCTCGCTGCCCCTGCCGGTGGCGGTGGGCGCCGCGGTGACGGCGTGTGTGTTGATGGTGGCGAGGAGCGGTGGATGGCCAACGTGGCCACCGCGTTGCTGGGGGCCTCGCTCGTCGCCGCCGTGGACCCGCTGTGGGTGCCCGCTGTCGTCAGTGGAACAGGGCTGGCGCTGTGCCTCATCGGGTCGCTCGTGGACGCTCGCGGTGTGCGCGTGGGCGCCTCGCTGCACCATGGCGGCTGGGTGCTGGCGCTGCTGTCGCTCGCGGGCTTGCGCGAACTGGAGCACGTGGGCACCCCGCTGACGTTCCTCTTTGGCGTGGGCGCGGCGTGGGCCGTGGTGTGGCGGCGTCGCGAGCGCGAGGTGGTGGGGTGGCTGGCCTCGCTCGCCGCCGTGCACGGATGGCTGCTGCATCTGGGCGCGGTGTACTCCAGCGGCCGGGGCGCGGCGTTCATCCTGCCGTACCTCGGAGCGGCCAGCGCGCTGTTGGCGGCCCTCTCGCTCTTCGTGGCCAGCAAGTCGCGGCGCCGGAGCGTGGGGCATGGCTTCGCCGGGGTGGCGCTCTTCGAGGTGATGGCGGGGCTGGCGCTCGTGGACACGTCGCTGGGCGCGCTCCGCGAGGGACTGGTGGCGAGCGTGGCGCTGGGTGTGCTGCTCCTCGCCCTGGTCCGCCGCGCGGCCACGGAGAAGGAAGAGGCGTCCGCCTACATGGCGCAGGTGGTGCTCGCGCTGGGCTATCTCTCCGTCCGCATGTTGGGAATGGGGGCGCACCCGGGCCCCGGCGACAGTCTTGCGGCTCTGGTGGGCGGTGCGCTGTTCACCGGCCTCTACTTCTTCGTGCAGCGCGAGGGTTCCTCCCTGGCGTGTTTCCGACGGCCCGCTTTGTTGGGCGCATACCTCTTCCCACTGGCGGGGCTGTTCTCCGCACCCTGGAGCGAGCCCCTTCACGGGGCGGCGTTGATGGTGGGGTATGCCGCTCACTTCGCCGCGCTGGCCACGCACCCGCGGCATCGGGGTCTGGCGTCGCTGACGTCGGTGGTGGCGTTCAACGCGGCGCTGCTGCTGGTGTGGCAGGGGACGGGGGCGGGAGAGGCGCAGTTCTACGTCATCCCCGCGGGGCTCTCCCTGCTCGCGTTGCTGCGCGTGTTCCGCGAGGCCATCGAGGCGGAGACCTATGCCCGGTTGCGTGCGCTGGCCGTCACCGCCATCTACGTGGCGGGTGCCTGGAAGCCGCTCATGTTCAATGATGGCGCTTCGATGCTCCTGTGCGTCACGCTCTGTGTGGTGGGCGTGGCGTGTGGCATCGCGCTGCGCATCCGCTCCTACGTGTATCTGGGTACGGCGTTCCTGGTGACGTGCATCGTCGCGAACCTGGTGCGCTTCGGCATGCGGGACCACCGGATTGCCGCGGCCTCGTTGTTCGTCCTGGGACTCTTGGTCATTGGTTCCATGGTGATGCTCACTGCGCACCGCGCGGCGCTGCTCCAGAGGTATGCACGGGTGCGAGCCATGCTCGCGACCTGGGAGGGCTGACACCGGGAGTTCTTGGCGGACGGCCTGGGAGGTGGTCTTGAATGCGGCCCCTCATGTCGCTCCGCCTTCCACTCCTTGCCGTCTTCCCCCTCAGCGTGCTCGTGGGGTGTGCCACCGTGAAGCCGCGCCCCACGGCGCCCGTCGCCACGGCGGAGGCGGTGACGGTGGCCGCGCCAGGAGGCCTCGCGCAGCCGGTGCCGGTGCCCGTCACGGCGGTGGAGCTGGGGGCCGCCGAAGTGGCGCCCACGACGGTGGCGACACAGTGGGTGAGCGCGGGCGTGCTGGAGGCCACGCTGCGAGCGGCCGAGCAGGTGACGGGGCCCGCCAGCACCACCGGCCGGTTCTGGGACGTGGTGCTCGCGCCCACGCAGATGTCGCGCTCCATCGTCCAGCGCTCCTCCAACTCGTGGGCATGCGCAGCCTGCGCCGAGTCAGCCGCGGCGTCCCGGATGACTGCTCCGGCTTCGTGCGCCTGGCGTACCGCTCCGCCGGCATCGACCTGGTGGCGCACGGCTTCCGCGCGGGAGAGAACGCCGTCTCCGCCATCTTCCGCCGCGCGGTGGATGTCGGCTCTGTCCACCACCAGCCGCCGCGTCCCGGAGACCTCGTCTTCTTCCGTGAGACGTATGACCGCAACCGCGATGGCCGCCGCAACGACGGCATGACACACATTGGCGTGGTGGAGGCCGTGGATGCCCATGGCACCGTCACCTTCATCCACCGGGGCGGCAAGGGCGTCGCGCGAGGCCGGCTGAACCTGTCCTTCCCGTCGAGGCACCAGCTGGAGCAGGGCGGGCCCGTGGTCAACGACTACATCCGTCCCGCCGCGAAGGGCTCGCGGGCCTATCTCGCCGGTGAGCTGTTCGCGGCCTTCGCGTCGCCTGAAGGGCTGTAACTTTCCAGTGCCTGGCTCATACCCTGCGTGGCTTTGAAGATGTGCCGCGCTGATGCGTCATGGATGGCATGCGACTCGCCCTTGTCATTGGCTGTCTGATGCTCGCTTCGGGTTGTGTCCTGCACACCCGCTCACCTCCACCACATCCACCGCCTCCTCCGCAGCGTCCGGTGGCGATGACGTACAGGGAAGCGGTGAACCTGGGCTTCAACCAATGCCGCTCGCGTGGCTATGAGTGCCGCCTGAAGGACGCGGACCGCAAGGGGCGGGACGTGTGGCGGGTGAAGTTCCATGCCTCCACGCGGCGGGCGAAGGGCCACCTGCACCTGGACTTCGATGCGTACTCGCGCAGCCTCCTGCGGGTGGATGACAAGGTGAAGGCCCGCCGACATGACTGGGACGACGATGACGACGACGATGACCGGCGCGGGCGCGGGCGCGGCAAGAAGAAGGGGCACGCACGGCGGGATGACTGATAGCGGGGACAGCTACACGGCCTTTCCGTAGCCTGGAGCCTTCCTCGAGCTGGAAAGCGTCTCATGGCAACTCGTCTGGGCGTCACGGTCCTGCTCTTCGTCCTCCTCGCTGCGTGCTCCACCCCGCGTGCCATCCGCCTCGACACGGGGCAGGGCCCGCCCCTGGAGTACAGGCCGTCTTCCTCGAAGAAGTCCGTGACGGTGGACGCAGAATCATTCGAGGCGGCGCTGGAGCGGTTGGTGCTGGAGGTGCCCCTGACGCTCCGTGCTCCCCAGCAAGGCTTGCTGGTGCGCGCCTCCCACCCCGGAAACAGTGCTGACGCCCGCTGGCAGCGTCTGATGCGCAAGAGCTTTGGCGGCCTCTGCGAGCCCGGCCAGCGCAGGGACCACTGCCTCTCCCTGCTCGACATGGGGCTTGGCCTGGGCGAGTGGGACAAGCTGGGGGTGGCCCTGGGTCTGTCGCTGGAGCCCCTCAAGGAGAGCATCGCCCGGGCGGTGGAGAAGACCCTGGCACCCCAGCTCTTCTACACCGTCATCGCCACGGGCCTCATCACCTGGGCCGTGCTGGCGGCCAATCCCGAGCCGGTGTTCACCAAGGCGGCGGCCATCGTCTCGGCGGTCCTGCTCATCTACCTGGGAGTGGAGACGTTCCTGGAGGTGGTGGACGCGAGCCGGGAGCTGAAGCGGGCCACGGACCGGGCCACGACGTGGGTTGAGCTGGAGCAGGCGGGTCATCGCTTCGCCAACCGGGTGGGACCGGAGGTGGCGCGCGTCTTCGTGCTCGCGGTCACCGTGGTGGTGAGTCATGGCATGACCGGCGGCGCCGCGTGGCTGGCCTCTCGCCTGTCGATGCTGCCCAGCTTCATGGAGGCAGCGGCGGCCGGGGCCTCACGGGTGGGTATCGGCCTTGCGAATGTGGGGCAGGTGAGTGCGGTCGTCGTTGAAGGAAGCACCGTCGTCGTCTCCCTACCTGCTACGGCGGTCGCCATGACGGCCCGGGGCGTGAGAGGAGCCGTAGCGGGGGGCAGTGCTGCCGGCTTCAGGTCCTGGGGCTCGTTCAGCGGGCTCAAGAGTGCCTTGGGCTCGGCGGGACCTGGCAAGAACTGGCACCACATCGTCGAGCAGACGCCTGGCAACATGGAGCGGTTCGGGCCTCATGCCCTGCACAACACCGAGAACGTCATCCCTTTGGGAGAAGGATTGCACACCCAAGTGAGCGCCTTCTATTCACGGAAGAACCTGAGGATCACCGGTTCGCGAGATCTCACCGTAAGGAAATGGCTGAGCACGCAGCCTTACGAGGCCCAGCGCGCATTCGGGTTGCAGGCCATCGAGAACATCAGGAGCGGAGTCTGGTGATGAAGATCGAAGAACTGGTTGAGCGATTCGCCCGGTATGTGCAAGCAGAGACAGAGGCTGGCTGGAAGGGAGATTCTAAAGCTGCCAATAGGCATGTTGATGAGTACCTGGCGGTTTTCGACGAACTCCGCGCCCGTGGAGATACAGGACGCGATGCGCTTGCCGTTCTTTTCAAACATCCACGCCTGGATGTCCGTGTTGCAGCGGCGGCATTCCTGCTCCGCCATCGCACGGAGGAGGCCAAGGCAGTTCTGGAAGAGGCCGCGAAATGCAAGGGGTTGGTCCCCTTCGAGGCGCAGCAGGCCTTGAAGCGGTGGGAGGAAGGTACCTGGGCCTTGGATCCGGCATGACCATCCCTTCCTTACTTTGCCCCCCGCATGCCTGAGGCACCCGCTGGTGGGCGTCAGCTCCCAGAGATGATGAAGTCCACCTCGCCGGCTTTGACTGAAGCGTCGCCAAAGAGGCTCGTCTGCGTCGGCCGCACGAAGGGTTGCTCCTTCACGCGGATGCGTCGGCCCGGGAACGTAGATCTCAGGATTTCGTTGGTCACGTCTCGCGTTAGCTCTCGGCGATCGGTACGGACATAGACGCTGCTCTTCTTGTCGAGCAGCGCGGCGGCTCCCTCGAAGACCCGCGCAAGGAGGCGACGGTACTTCTCCAAGTTCTCGAACTTGTCCCGGTGCGCTCCCGCCCCCTTAGGTCGGCGCGCGTTGGGAGCGCCACCGAGCAGCCACAGTCGCAGCCACTGGTCGTAGTGGTAGTTCGTAACCCCGTAGTAGGGTGGAGACGTGAGCAAGAGCCGGACTGGTTTGAACTTTCCCTCACGAAGCTCACGCTTCAACTCCGGCAGGCGCTCGACGCTGTCACGCAAGTACACCCAGCATTTCGCAGTGGAGGGGCGCCCCTTGGCATAGCGCCACTCCAACCTCCGGGTAAGAAAGTCCACCGGATCCACATCTGGTGGCGCGAGCTGGCGTTCCGTCCACCAGCGTACTGCGTAGTCAGGGGCCATGGACTTGGCCTGCCTCATCTGGTTCGACAACGCCCCACCCCGCTTCCCGTGCAGGTATACCAGCAGGAGCGCCATGAGCGTCCGATCCACTTGGTTTCCACGCCAGTCCAGGTCCTTTCGAGCCATGAGAAGGAATTGCCTCACTCTAGGGCTGTAGCAATGGTGGAAGAATTCCGGCAGAGCCTCCGCTTCGCGTCGGAAATTCCCTGCTTGCGTGTCCAGTTCACGAATCCGGTTGCTCACGGCCCGTTTCCCAGCAGGAGCCAACTTCGTCCGGGTGTACACCCAACCCACCGGGCTCAACTCGATCCCGATGCCAGAGCGGCCTTGCACCGCAGCGCTGAAGATGGAGGTGCCCCGACCCGCGAACGGATCGAGAACGGTATCCCCTGCATGCGTGTAGTGCCGTACTACCCGGTCGGCAAAGTCGGTGGGGAACATGGCGTAGTAGGGGCCGACACCAGCCCACCGCTTCGCCGCGGTGTCATACTGCCCCGGCCCTGTTCCACCCATCTTTTCAACCCCTCCCCATCAGGGCCCGGGCAAGCTGCTCCAGGACTCTGGCTCCCAGGTTGAGCGGAATTGCCGCCTGGGCATTCGCCGAGACGAGCGGCGAGAGAGAGTTGGGATAGCGGGAGGAAACGAGTTTGTCGAGAAGTGCGCACGCTGCTGCGAACTGGGGGTAGGGGGCGATGTCATCCGAGTCGAGTGTGTCCTGCTCGTCGGTTAAGAACGGAATGGTGGCCACGATACGGGCCCCACTTGCCGTCTTATAGAAGAGCTTGCGACCGAAGTAGGTATCCGCGCCGTACCGCTTCTCGCTCTCGGAGAACTTGATCCGCTCTTTAATGTAACGGTCAGTGAGCAATTGGTAGGCTCGCTTGGGGAAATGCTCCTCGCCAGCCATCTGCGTCTGGTCGACCTGATCGAAGTGAGTGACGAACTCACCCGTCTTTTCAATTCCGAGGATCAGCAGATCCCTCCCCGTCTTAGCTCGGTACAGCGAATTGAGCCGCTTCAACTCCTTGGTGATTGCCGTGCTGATCCACGCCGGGTGCCCGAAGACCGCCAGCGGACCGTCCACGATGAATGCGAGCCGCCCCACCTTGTCTTCGCGGTCAATCCATCCCTTGCGTTCGAAGCAGCGCAGGAGGTGAACGAGAAGTACCCGCTCCCAAACCTGCATCACCTCGCCGATCGCCTCCATGTTCGAGCCCAAGTCCCGGAAGCGCTCGTACACGCGGAGGGCGTCTGTGGAGTAGATGGGGCGGCGCTTGGGACACTCGCACGACGTGATACCCGGCCGAACCTGCGCCAAGTGCTGGTCGCATCCGTCGGGCTGGTAGGGACACTGCTGTCCATCCCGGGTTGTCGGCTTGAAAGCTAGAAGGGCTTCGTAGGTCGAGAGGAGAGGCTGCCGATCCTGCTCATCCGGGACCTCGTCATGGAAGACCTCATACAGGGTTTCCCGGAACGAGTCGCGCGCCGAGGTGTTGGTGCGGGTGACCACGTTGCTCCCAGGGAACGCGGCGTCGATCGTCGCGGACTGCTCGGTCTTGCGAAATTCCCGCGGATCCGCAGGCCGCTGCTCATCTAGTTCCGCCATGAGAGCAAGGTCGATCAGTACACTGGCCACCGTGCAGTACCCTACTCGTGCGCCGGGAAAGCCATTTTCCACCGAAACTTCAGCGAGGCTCCCATCGATAGCAACAACGAAGTCCGGCAGGTCCGGCGGAGCGGCCGGGGCCATGGGGGGCGAAGGTCGAGCTGCATCGCTCCTGGGAAGGACGCGGGCCTTACGCAAAAGGAGTTGGACCCGCTCCGTCTCCGCGATGCGTTGGAGGGAACGGTACCCTGCAAACTCACCTTCGTAGGGCATCACTTCACCTCACTGGTGGCGTCGATGGAGAATCGCTCCACCTGGACCGGCACCACGAACGGGTTGGACAATGTCTTCACGCGGAGGAAGCCCTTGTCTTGGGCTCGGAGCACGCTCGCCTCGAAATCGGCGAAGTCGTAGAACTTGTTCAATTCCTTGGTCTCGTCGGTGTTGTTTAGGTGGCCGATGAACCAGTTGGCCGTATTCCGCAGGATGTTCCTCTGGATAGAGCTGACCTCCTGCGTCGCGTAGACAAGGCCTATCCGGTACTTCGCCCCCTCCTTCGCTGTGCGAACCCAGATATCGGACGTGTCGAGATCGCTGGAAGACGGGAGGATGTTGTGGGCCTCTTCCACATACACAAGGATGTCCGGCAGGGAGGGATCGGCCCGGCGGAACTTGCCTTGGTTGCTCTCGAAGATCTTCCGCATCACGCGGTCTGCAGCAGACTTGTTCAGCTCGGGGTTACCACTCGACTGATCGATGATGACCAAGCGCCCCTCCGAGAGCTCCTTGTAGATATCCTCCGCGTAGTCCGTGGTGGTGCTGGATGTATGCTGCTCTCGCACGCTGCCCACCTGACGAGAGCCGTTCGGGTAGACGAACATCTCAAGGATCTTCTTCAGGTCATCATCCGCCCATGAGCCAGAGCTGCTTTCCTTGATGTACTCCTGATCGAAGGCTGCGAACCCTGAGGTGTTGTCGGAAATGAAATTCCGGAGAATCCTGGAGGCTTCAGCTATCTCCGCCCAAGTGGGCTGCGGTTTCTGAAGCATCGTTGCGCAGCTGGCATACTCCGCCTGGGTCTTTCCGGTAGAGGACTTGAGGGCTGCGACGAGATCCTGGTTGAAAAGCCCCTTCGTGACCGGCTTAATGTTCGTGGGATTAGGCAGCCCGGCCTTGTAGAGGAGTGCCCGATAGCAGAGAACCCTCCGAGCGTAGCGGGTCATTGCCGAACGGTCCGTCCTATCCGGCGGCTCCAAGGTCACATCCCGGAAGGCGGAGATGAACTTTGTACCCTTGTCCTCTGCCAAGGCCGCATCAATGACTTGTTTGCCGATCTGAAGGTTCTCGTCGACGTAGAAGTTCAGTAGCATCAATCGCCGGTCCGGATCGTTCGGATGGCGAGTGATACCATACGTCACCACGTCCTTCTTTAGTTCAGTCTGAATCGACTTGGGCCCGCATGCCCAGACGTTCTTGAGAGCGTTGGGGTTGCGGTTCCTGTCCTCGTCTTGCGCATTCTCGTTTGCATACTCGCCATTCGGATCGAACACGATTTGGCCAATCCGTTGCTTCGAGGGCAGCCACCGCAACTCGAAGATGGACTTGAGTACGATCTTCGTAGTGTTCGACTTGCCCGTACGGGTCATACCGAAGAGCGCAGTCTTCTGCCCCAACATGTCTAGTGGCGTGATGGCGAAGCGTACATCCCCGATCTGCTGGAACGGTCGGTTCGTAGATGCGTAACGCACTTTTCCGACGTAGACGAGCGAGTCCTCACCCTCACGCTGGGCTAAGGGGTCGCGGAAGTTGACGATCTGCGAAAGCACCCTTGCCCGGGGCTTGTAAACCTTGAGCCCCCGGTTCGGGTAGTAGTTGCTCAGGTCGGAGCCGAACGCGAGAGCATACCTTGGTGCGCCATCCTCACCGACGTTGGTCACGTAGAATGTTCCCACGACCCGGCAATGAACGCCCGCGTAGCTGAGCAAGTTGTGGGTGGTCGGGTCCATCACCGACCGGTCATCCCAGTTCTTCTCCAACTCGCCACTAACCCGTTGGGCATTCTCGACTCTCACCCGCAGGGCCTCCGCGCCATTGGGCAAGTCCGCATGGTCCAAGACGCGGAGGAGGATTACCGAGGCGTCCTCCTCTCGCACATCGGTCTTCGCCAAAGGTACCACTCGGGTGGCGATGAGGAACGAGAGGGCTGGAATCCCACCGACCTTCCTGCGGTGGTGATCATGAATCTGCACGAGCGCCTTCTCGTAGCCGAGCGAGTAAACCTCCCCAACGTAGGCATCGGCCTCGACAAGCCCTTGAAGGAGCTTGGAGGCCTCCGTGAGAGCCTCGTCCAGTTGCGGCTCCTCAAGACGCCGACCGACGCGATCCATCAATCCCGACATGTCCCCTCCCGTAGCGTGCGTTGGGTGTACACCGCACCTAAGCACCACACGTGAGCAGCATAGGACGCGCTGCTGGCACTGCAAAAAAGCGGGTAGATACCTCCACCCAAAGTTCCCGCTACTGTGGAAGCGCAGGCTTCCTCTTTCCGTCTGCTGCTGACACGTTCCCAGGAACGAAGAGGCACCCTTGAGCGGTACGCAATTGGTATGTAATCGATTGGCCGTCGGTGAACGCGGGTGAACGCCAACATCCAGTAATCTCAAGGACATATCTGCCACCACCCGAGGACCAAGGTGGTGTAGCCCCCATTTCGAACGGACAGGTCCCTAACGCATAGGACCAGCCGAGAGATGGACACGAAGGCACTCGAAGTAGAAGTCATCCCACCAGCTCGCCCTGGTCGCCGACGACGCTTCAACGCCGAGGAGAAGCAACGGTTCCTGGCAGAAGCGGAGATGGCCGGGCAGAGCATCTCCTCGGTGGCCCGGCGCTATGGACTGTCGGCGAGCATGTTGTTCCACTGGAGGCGACTGGCGGAGGAGGGCTCGATGTCCAGCCTAGGCGCAGACGAGGCGGTAGTCCCGGAGTCCGAAGTGAAGCGGCTGTAGGCCCAGGTGAGGGAGTTGGAGCGACTGCTGGGCAAGAAGACGATGGAGAACGAGATTCTGAAGGAGGCGCTGGAATTGGCCCGCCCCAAAAAACGGACCTCGCCGCCCAGCTTGCCTCCCAGGGGCGGTTCCCGTTGAAGGCCGTGGCTGAGGCGCTGGACGTCTCGCGCAGCAACCTGGTCCTCCGAGTTCAGTCTCCCGCCCAGGAGGCCCCCAATCGGCGCGGCCCCTATTTCAAGCGCACCGACGAGTCCCTGCTGGCGAGAATTCGTGCTGTCACCGACGAGCGGGGCAGCTACGGCTACCGCCGCGTCACAGCCCTGGTGAACCGACAGCTGCTCTCCGAGGGACAGCCCCGGGTGAACCCCAAGCGGGTGTACCGGGTGATGAAGGCCGCGGGCTTGCTGCTGGCGCGCCACACCGGCAAGCCCACCCGCATCCATGAGGGCAAGGTGGCCACCCTCAAGAGCAACCTGCGCTGGTGCTCGGATGCCTTCGAGATTCGCTGCTGGAATGGGGAGCGCATCCAGGTCGCCTTCTCGCTGGACTGCTGCGACCGCGAGGCCATGCGCTTCGTCGCCACCACCGGGGGCCTCACCGGGGAACTGGTGCGCGACTTGATCGCTGAGACACTGGAGTACCGTTTCGGCGCTGGCTGCCGGCGGGCCTCGAATCCCATTGAGTGGCTGACCGACAACGGCCCGGCCTACACGGCCCATGAGACGCGCGAATTTGGGAGCAGCCTAGGCCTGCTCATCCGCACCACGCCGGCCTACTCCCCCGAGAGCAATGGCATGGCGGAGTCCTTCGTGAAGAGCTTCAAGCGCGACTACGTGTACCTGGCCCGACTGGACAGCGCCGAGGCGGTCCTCCAGCAGCTCCCCGCCTGGTTTCACGACTACAACACCGTGCACCCTCACAAGGCGCTGAAGATGCGCTCCCCGAGAGAGTTTCGACTCGCCGCTTCACCCCTCTGACCATGTCCGATTTGACGGGGCAACTCCACAAGGGGCCCTTCAAGGGTTAGGAAGCCGCCGCTCTATCCAACTGATCTACGGGGGCGTCATCCCACTGGCCCTCTCTTCAAGGACTGCCGTAGTCAGTCGCTCTTCTGCTTGAGTGACTTGATGGCAATCGCCGCTGCTTCGTGGCCGCAGTCCTTGCTGCCCAGGAGGCTTTTCGCCTTGGGGAGCGAGGTGACGCGCTCCAGCGCGGGGATGGCATCCGTGTCACCCAGGCCCGCGAGACGGTTGGCGGCCTGGGTGCGGATGTCGCAGTCCGGGGAGTTCAGCGCCTCGCTATAGGCGCGAACCAGGTTGACTCCGTCCGCGGCCTTCACAAACTCCAGGTAGCGCAGCGCGCCCCACTGGCGCAGGGAGTACGCCTCCTCGGCCAGGTCCTCGTAGTGGGCGCGCAAGCGGTCCTTCGGAAGCCGGGCCAGGGCATTCCCCAAGACGGTGAGCGGCTCCTTGCCGTAGTCCTCCGCCAGGCCGTCGAGGATGAGCGGCTCCACGTCCTCGAGCTCCTCCTCCTTCAGGTGGCTGAGCGCGGTCCGTTCGCTGATGTGGTGCCCCTTGGCATGGTGCGCCGCCACGCGCGCGCGCCTCAGCGAGGGCAGTTCCTTCTCCTCGTCGGTGGCGGCGTCCATCAGCGCCAGGGCTTCGTCCAGCTTCCCATCCTCCAGCAGCGCGAAGGCCCGGGTGCCGGCGTCGTTGCGCTGGCTCAGCCACGCGGCGCCAGCGCCCAGGAGCACCACCGCGCCGGCGACCAGCGCCGCCTCGCGCCGCCGCTGACGCAGCAGCTCCCCCAGGCCGGCGGGCAGCTTCACAGCCTGGAGCTTCGCCAGCAGGGGCGCGAGCGCGTTGCCCCGGCTGCCTTGCGAGGCGAAGCGGTCTCCAAAGGGCGGGCCCTCCGCGGCGCGCTGGCAGCGGTAGAGCTGGAGTTGCTCGTCGCGGCCGGGGAGGGCGATGGCGCCGCAGGGCTCGGCGGTGACCTCCGCGCGGTTGCGCGCCAGTTCACCGCTTCGGTGAAGGTGACCTCACCCGCGCTGGCGACATGCTCCACGGCCTCGATGACCTCCATGGGCTCGCCCAGCACGGTGTCCGGCGTGGCGAGCACCTCGCCCGCATGCAGGCAGACGCGCACATTGAGGCGGTCCACTTCCGGCACCGTCTGGTTGTGGCGCCACAGCCGGTCCTGCATGGCCATGCCGCACAGCACGCCCGCGGTGGGGGAGCGGAACACCACCAGCAATGCGTCCCCGCGCTTCTGGACCAGCCGCCCGTCGTGCTCCTTCACCAGGGGCATCAGCAGCTTGTCGTGCGTCTCCAGCATCCGCGCGTTCTCTTCGTGCGTCTGCCGGCTGGTGCGTTCGGTGAAGCCCTGGATGTCGGTGAGCATCACCGTGAGGTTCTGCGGCTTCACCACCGACGCGTTGCCGCCCGTGACCGCGGCCACGCCGCCGGAGGACTTCAGTCCGAAGGACGCCGTCCCCGTGCGCGGGGAGGCCGCCGGCAGGGCGCCCGAGGCCGAGCCGCCGCTGGAGGCGACGCCGAACGCGGCGGTACCGTTGCTCGCCTGCGGCGCCGGAGCGGCTCCCGCGAAGGCCGCCGTGCCCGTGGGGCCCGAGCTGCTCCCCATGGCACTCCCGGTGCCGAACACCGACGTGCCCGAGGTGGGCGTGGCGCCACTTCCCGGCGGCGGGACGTAGGCAGGGGTGCCCAGGCCGGGCGTGAAGGCGGAGAGGGCGGAGTGCGCCGCGGCCAGCGCGTCGGCCAGTTCGTGCGCGCTCTGGGGACGCTTGCTCGCGTCCTTCTCCAGCAGGCGCATCACCAGCGACAGCAGGCCCACATAGCGCGACAGCGCGGGAGCCGCGCGGTCCAGGGGCAGCGGCGCGGCGGAGGCGTGCTGCGACAGGAAGTTGCGCGGCAGGGGCCCGTCGAAGGGGAGCCGTCCGGACAGCACGCGGTAGGTCAGCACGCCGAACGAGTACAGGTCGCTGCGCGTGTCCACCTTCGCGCCCACGGCCTGCTCTGGAGACAGGTACTCCGGTGTGCCCAGCACCACGCCAATCTGGCTGACGCTGCTGGCGGCGTCTGGCTCCACCAACCGGGCGATGCCGAAGTCCAGGAGCCGGGCCTGCTCGCCCCGGGCGCTCTTGGAGATGAAGACGTTCTCCGGCTTCAGGTCGCGGTGGATGATGCCCTTGTCGTGGATGGCGGCCAGGCCCTCCGCCAGCTGCTGGAGCAGGGGCAGCGCGCGGCCTGGGGGCATGGGGCCCGGCGTGAGCACGTCGTACAGGCTCTCACCTTCGACGAACTCCATGACCAGGCAGGCGTGGTCGCCGGATTCGCCGAAGTCGACGATGCGCACCACGGCCGGGTGCTCCACGGCGGAGAGCAGGCGCGCCTCGCGCTTGAAGCGCTCCGCCATGCCGGCCTGGGCGTGGAGGTCATGGTGCAGGACCTTGATGGCCACCTTGCGGCCCAGGGAGACCTGTTCGCCAAGGTAGACCTCCCCCATTCCGCCCGAGCCCAGCGGACGGAGAACCCGGAAGCGACCGTCGAGGACAAGGGAGTCAGGGGCCAGCACGCGGGGCGCATCTTGTCCGACTTCGGTCCAGCGCGCAGCCCGTTCCTTCACCCAGGATTCGGGGAGCCATCACGTCTCGTTGCTTGCCCCACAAGCGGGGGTTTGCCAGAAATTTCGAGGGCTTGGACCCCGTGCTAACGTCCCTGCTCCCGCGATGGCTACCGAAAGCGATTCTCCCAAGCCCGCCACGGCGCTGGATGCGCGCGCCGCCGCCCCCGAATTGCGCCTGCTGGACCGCAGGGCGTTCGTGGGCTTCCCGGCGCTGGAGGTCCTGCCGGGACTGCGCATCTCCGACTTCGCGCTCCAGATTCCGGACGTCAGCTTCCCCTTCAACGTCAGCGCCGGCGCCACGCGCTACCAGCGCAAGAAGCTGCACTTCGGCTTCCTCGAGCTGTCCGTCGACGCGGACCTGGTGACGCGCCGGGTGGCGGAGCTGGCCGGGCGTCTGGCCGGCGTCGAGGACCTGCGCCTGCACTTCCGGCCCGGCTACCTCGAAGGCCAGGGGCGGCTGCCCGCGCCGGAGCACACGCCCTTCACCTTCAAGGTGGCGTTCGACGCGGATGGGGAGCGGCTCGCCGTCTACCTCTACGACGTGCGCCTCTACGGCTTCTCCTCCACGCCGTCCGTGCAGGTGCCGGGGCTCTTGTCCGCGGCCGTGGGCGCGCTGGCGCTGGTGCCGGATGTCGAGGTCCGCGGGGCCACGGGTTTCTCCACGCGCGTGCTGCCCGCGCTGTGCCAACTGGCGGCGGTGAGCCGCGGCTACAAGATGCCGACGCTGGACACCGCGCGCCTGTCGGCCGCGGAGGTCTCCAGCACGGGCCTGCGCCTGCGCTTCTCCGCGGGAGGACTGCCGCCGCCGTCGCCCCCGGACGAGGAGCTGCTGCTCGCACTGGAAGGTGCGCGCGCCTTCGCGGACGCCGAGGGCCTCATCGCGCAGGGCCGGCTGGCCGACGCGCGTCAGGCGTATCTCCAGGCCGGTGACGCGCAGGACGCGCACCCTTCGCCGCCGAGCGGCTGCTGTCGCTGATGGTGGCGGACCCGCAGGCGCATGACCTGGCGCTGGACGTGGCGGCGACGCTGCAACGCCGCAGGGACCGCAGCCCCGCGTCGCTCTGGGGCGAGGCCGTGGTGCGCGAGCGCCGGGGGAAGGTGCCCGCGCCGCCGAGCGCTACCGGCGCTGTGCGCGCTCGCGCGCCGGACCTCGGAGGAGGCCGCGGCCTTCTTCGCCGCCGAGGCCGCCGCCCGCTGCTCGCGCGACACCGCGCCCCAGGTGGCGGTGAAGGCGCTGCACGAGCTGCTGGGGCTCAAGCCCGACCACCTGCCTTCGCTCAAGGCGCTGGCGCGTGCGTCCGACCAGGCCCGCGACAGGGCAGGCGCGGTGCGGGCCTATCGCCGGTTGGCGGCGCTCGCTCGCGACCCGGCCGAGGCCGCCGATGCGCACGTGCACTGGCCCGGCTGTGCGCGCAGACGGAAGACGACATCGCCGGCGCGCGCCTGCACTGCGAGGCCGCGCTGCGGCTGGCGCCGGACCATCCGGACGCGCTGCTGCTGCTGGGTGAGCTGTGCCATCGCGGCGGTGAGCACCTGCGCGCGCTGAAGGCCCTGGACCGTCTGCGCGAGGTGGCCATGGGCCGCCACGAACTGGACCGGGTGGGCCATGCCGACCTGATGGCCGGCCGCGTGTGGGACGAAGGCCTGAAGCAGCCGGAGAACGCGCTGCTGCGCTACCGGGAGGCGGTGTCGCTGCTGCCCGGTGAGCCGGAGCCGCTGTTCGCCGCCGCCCGGGTGGCGGAGGGGCTGGGCCGGTTGCAGGAGGCGCTCGCGGGCTACCAGCAGGCGCTGGAGCTGGCGGGGCCGGCGCCGCGCTCGGAAGGGGTGCGGCACGCCGCGCACGCCAGCCACCACGCCCTGGCGCGGCTGTACCGCACGCGGCTGGGGGACCCGGCGCGCGCGCGGGAGCACCTGGAGTCCGCGCTGGCGTTGGACCCACGCGACGCGGTGGCGCTGGAGGAGCTGATTCCGTACTTCCGCGCCACCGGCCGCTCGCAGGAGCTGGCGGAGGCGTTGGAGAAGGCCGCGGCGCTCCAGGACGCCCCCGGCAAGCGCGCTGCGGCCTGGGCCGAGGCGGGCGAGCTGTACCGGGGCAAGCTGCAACAGCCCGAGAAGGCGGAGCGGCTGCTCCTGCTGGCGCTGGAGGCGGATGGCGACCACCGGCCCGCGCTGGAGTCGTTGCTGGCGCTGGCCGAGGCCCGGCGTGACGGCGCGCTGCTGACGCGGTGCCTGTCTTCGCTGGCGCGGCTCGCCACGGACCTGAAGGAGCGCGCGCAGAAGTACCGCCGGCTCGCGGTGGCCGCGCGCGACCTGGCCTTCGATTTGGACCTGGCCGTTCACGCGCTCCAGGAAGTGCTGCGCGCCGAGCCGGATGACCTGCCCGCGCTGGGCGAGCTGTGCGCCTTGCAGCGCAAGCGCGCCGACATGGCGGGGCTCGCCGACGCGCTGGAGGTGCGCGCGCGGGTGGCCGAGGCGCAGGGCGACAAGCGGCTGGCCGCGGCGGCGCTGCGTGAGCTGGCCGGCGTGCTGGAGGCCCGGCTGGGCCGCGTGGGCGACGCGCTGGTGGCGCTGGAGAAGGCCGCGCGGCTGGCGCCGGACGCCGCGGTGCTGTTGGACCTGGCGGACCTGTCGCTGCGCTGCGAGCGCCCCGAGCATGCGCGGCGCGCGCTGGAGAGCTTGCTGTCCACGCTGCCTCGCACGGCGGCGCCGGAGAAGCTGGCGGACGTGCGTTCCCGGTTGGGGCGCGCGTGCGAGATGCTGGGTGACCGCGAGGGCGCCATCGCCGCCTACGCGCAGGCCTTCCCGCTGCGCCGGCTGGATGATGCCCTGGCCGCGCGCCTGGAAGCGCTCTACGCGGAGGCCGGGGAGTCGCAGGCGCTGGCCGAGCTGTGGGCCAGCCGCGCCCAGGCGCTGATGGGCGCCGACCGCGCCGAGGAGGCCGCGCCGCTGTTCCTCCAGAGCGCTCGCGCGCTGCTCGAGCGAGGCGAGAACGCCGCGGCGCTGATGCGCCTGTCGGCCGCGCTGGAGGCGAGCCCCGAGGGCCCGCTGGCCGCCGAGGTGTTGGAGTCGCTGGCCGAGCTGGAGCTGGAGCGCGGCGAGAAGCTGGAGGCCGCGCGCCTGTACGCGCGCCGCGCCGCGCTGATGCCCGAGGCCCGCGCTGGCGCGAAGCTGTTGTTCCGCGCCTCGCTGCTCGCCGCGGGGACCAGCCGCGAGGAGGCCTTCCTCGCCGACGCCCTGGAGCGTGACGCGAGCTACGCGCCCGCGCGCCAGCGCCGGGGAGAGCTGCGCCTGCCCACGGATGCACGCGCCGCGCTGGAGGACTTCGAGGCCGTGCTGGCCCTGCCGCCCGCGGACAGCGATGCGCCGCGTGAGAGCGAGCGCGTGGCCCTGACGCGCAAGGCCGCCACCGCCGCGGTGCGCGCGAGCCGCACGGATGCCGCCCGCCGCCTGCTGGCCGAGTACAGCGCCCGCGCGCCGGAAGACCTGGACGCCCGGGTGGAGCTGGCGTCACTGCACCGCAAGGCGGGTGCGCGCGAGGCCCTGGCGGACTTGCTGGTGGAGTTGTGGCCGCGCCTGTCCGGCGAGCCCCGCCGCGCCGCTCGCCGCGAGCTGGCGGAGCTGTCGCTGGGCCTGGGGCGCGCCACCACCGCGGTGGACGCGCTGCGCAGCCTGCGCCTGGAGGAACCGCACGACACCTGGGCGGCGCAGTCGCTGCTGGACCTGCTGCCTCCGCCCGGCACCGGCACGCCGGAAGAGGAGACGGAGCGGCTGGAGTTGCTGAGCACGCTCGTGGCCGCCGCCTCGGGCGAGGCGCGCGCGGAGTTGCTGGCCCGTCGCGCCGTGCTTCACCGCGCCGCGGGCCGGGTGTCCGCCGCGCGCGACGACTTCTCGGAGGCCGCGAAGGGTTCTCGTCGTCCCGCATCGCTGCTGCTCGCGCTGACGGAGCTGGCGCGCGAGTCGGGCGACGAGGCCGCGGAGCTGGACGTGTGGCGCCGCGCCGTGTCCGCCGACGCCAGCCTCGCCACCCGCGCTCGCGAGCGGCTGCTGGCCCTGTCCGCCACGCTGGTGGAGAAGGACGAGCGCGCCCTCGCGCGCGAGGCCCTGGGCGCGGCCATTGGGCTGGAGCTGTCCGCGGCGGAGCGGTGTGACGCCTTCTTCTCCCTCGCCGAGCTGGCGCGCCGTGATGGCCAGCCGGAGGACGAGGCCGCCGCGCTCGCCGAGGCGGCCCTCCAGGGACCCGCGCCTCGTCGCGTGGAGGCCCTGCTGGCGCGCGCCGCGCTGCTGGAGTCCAGCGGCCGCATGGAGGACGCGGGGCAGAGCCTGGAGGCCGCGCTCGCGCTGGCCCCTCGGCACGCGCAGGCCACCGCCGCGCTCCAGCGCGTGTTGCGGACCCGGGAGGACTGGGCCGCGCTGGCCGAGCTGCTCGCCACCGAGGCGCCCCACATGGCGCCCGCCGAGGCGGCCGCGATGTACGCCGAGCTGGCCAGCCTCTACCTGGACCGGCTGTCGCAGCCGGTGCCCGCCGAGGCCGCGCTGCGGCAGGCGCTGCGCCTGTCCCCATCTGACGCCGCCGTTCGCCGTCGCCTCGTCTCGCTGGTGGCGGAGCGTGGGGAGCTGCGTGAGGCCGCGGCGCTGCTGGAGACCGCTGCGGAGAGCGCCACGGCGCAGGATGCCGCGCTGCTGCTGCGTGAGGGCGCGGGTTACGCGCGCGGCGCGCACGACCTGGACAAGGCGCTGAAGCTGGCGCGCAAGGCCCACGCGCTGGTCCCCGCGCAGGGGCCGGAGCTGGCGTCGCTGGCGGAGTTGCTCTACCTGCGCGGCGCGGTCATCGAGGCGCTGCCGCTGCAAGACGCGCTCGCCGCCGCCGCGGATTTCCGGAGCGCGCCGGAGGCCGCGGAGTCCACGTGGCTGCGCCTGGCGGAGCTGGCCGAGCAGACCGGAGAGACGAAGCGCGCGGTGGCCGCGTACCGGAAGCTGCTCGTGGAGCGGCCCCTGTGCGAGGCCGCCGTCATGCGTCTGGCCGCGCTGCTGGAGAAGGATGACCCGCGCGGCGCCTTCGAGGTGCGCGTCACCCACGCGCACGCATTGGCTCCGTCCGAGGACACCGTGCAGCGGCTCGTCGAGCTGTCGGCGCGGGCCCGCGAGGTGCTCGCGGACGCGGGTGTGGCGGCCTCGCTGCTGGCGCGCGCCGCGTCGCTGGCGTCGGAGCCGCTGCCGCTGCGTCGCCGGTTGGCGGCGCTGCACCGGGAGACCGGCCGCACCGTGGAGTTGCTCGCCGAGCTGCGCCGGTGGCCACCCTCAGCCTCGAGGCAGGGGACCCGGACGCGGCGCTCGAGGCCTATCAGGAAGAGGCCCGGCTCGCGGTCGACCTGGGCCGCGCGGACGACGCACTGCGGGCGCTGGCGGATGCGCGCGACTTGCTGGAGGCGCGGGGGCAGCAGTCTGAGGCCGCGGCGTGCGAGCGCTACCGGGCGAAGCTGCTGCGTGACGTGAAGCTGGACCCCGCCGGCGCCGAGGTCGCGCTGGAGCGCGCCTTCGCCCTGGCCGTGGACCTGGGCACCGCGAAGCTGGGCGCGGCGCTGGCCGAGCGTCGCGACGACGCGGAGGCCGAGGCGCGTTGGCTGGAGCGCGCGCTGCCGCTGCTGGATGACGCGGGCGAGGCCGCGGCCGTGTTGCTGCGGCTGGCGCGGCTGAACCTGGGCGTGCTGTCGGACGTGGCGAAGGCCGAGGAGTTGCTGCGCTCGGCGCTGCGCAAGGACCGGGCGCTGACGGAGGCCGAGGGCCTGCTGGAGAAGCTCCTGGAGAGCGACGGCCGGCTGGCGGAGCTGGCGGCCTGGTACGAGGAGTGCGCGGAAGGCGAGCCCGACGCGGCCCGTCGCGCGGAGCTGTTCCTGCGCGCCGCCGTGCTGTACCGCGACCGGGCAGGGCGCCCGGAGTCCGCCGCCGCGGCCTTCATCGCGGCGCGTGGCGCGCGCCCGGACGACCTGGAGCTCACCGCGCAGGCGGCGGAGCTGCTGCACGAGGTGAAGCGCCACGCGGACGCCGCGGAGTTCGACGCGGTGCTGCTGGAGGCGGACCCGTTCCGCGAGCCCGTCTTCGCTCGGCACCTCGCCTTCCTGGAGGAGGCCGAGGACCATCAGGCACTCGCCGAGCTGATGCTGCGCAGGGCGCAGCGCCAGGAAGCCGCGGGCGCGGCGGAGAGCTACCTGTCCGCCGCCCGTGCCTTCCGCGCGGCCGGTGCCCGCGAGCGGGCGCTGCTGTGCGAGGACCAGGCCTTCGAGCTGAGCCCCGCGAGCGCGGAGGCCTTCGAGCGCGTGCGTGAGCGCGCGGCCGGTGACGTGCGCCGGCTGGCGGACCTGCTGTCCCAGCGCGCCGCGGCCCTGTCCACGTCGGAGGCCCTGCCGCTGCTGCGCGAGCGCGCCTCTCGACTGCTGGACGCGGGCGAGGCGCTGCTGGCCGCGGAGGCCTTCGACGAATACCTCTCCCTGGCGGGGGACGACGTGGACGCCCTGTCCGCGCGCGCCGAGCTGGCCGCGACGGGCGGAGGCCCCGTCGCCGCGCGCCCCTACGACCGCCGCCTGCTGGACGTGGGGGACGCGCTGCCGGTGCCGGTGCGCACGCGGACCTGGCTGCGGTTGGGCCATGCCTCGCTCGGCGCGGGCGCGTTCCACGACGCGGCGGATGCCTTCGAGGCCGTGGTGGCGCTGGAGCCGGAAGGCGAGCGCGGCCGCGAGGCGCTGTCGCTCCTGGCCGAGGTGCATTCGCGCACGGGCAACGCGCCGGGCCTCTACCGGGCGTCGCTCCAACTGGCGCGCCATGCGGAGGACGCCGCCACCGCCGAGGTGCTCTACCGCCGCGCGGCGGACCTCTTCGATGACCCGAAGGACGCCATCGACGCGCTGTTGCCGCTGGCGCGCCTGCGCCCCGCGGATGCATCCGTCATCGACCGGGCCGTGGCGGGGCTGCACGCCCTGGGCCGTCATGGCGACCTGCTGGACGTGTACGCCTCGGGCGCGGAGGCGGCGGGTGGCCGCCGGGCCGCGGAGCTGCTGTTGGCCGCCGCGTCGGTGGCCTCCAGCTCGCTGGCGGATGAAGACGCGGCCTGGACGCTGACCCAGCGCGCGGCGGAGGCCGCGCCGGAGGACCTCACCGCGCTCCAGGCACTGGTGACGGGCCTGCGTCAGCGGGGCGACTCCACGCGGCTGCTGGAGGCGCTGGAGCAGTGGGTGCCGCGCGTCGAGGACGCCGACGAGGCCGCGGTGCTGCGGTTGGAGCTGGCCGCGCTCGCGCGTGACGCGGGCCGCGTGGACGTGGCCCGCGAGGCACTGGAGGAAGTGGCCGCGCGTGGCGCCTCGGGCGCGGGTTACGCGGACGCGCTGGAAGCCCTCGATCCGCTGCTGAAGGACGCCCCCGCCCGCCGCGCGGAGGTGCAGGTGGCGCGCGCGGAGCTGGCCTCTGGCCGTGAGCGGCAGGTCCTGCTCCTGGCGGCCGCGCGGGGCTTCGAGGCCGCCGGACAGCTGCCGGAGGCGCTGAAGGCCGCGAAGGACGCCGCCTCGGTGGAGCCGGACGTCGACGCCGCCCTGCGGGTGGCCCACCTGTACCGCGCGTCGGGCGAGGCGCCTCGCGCGGCGCGGGCGCTGCTTCAGGCCGCGCGGCTGGCGGCGCCGGAGGAGCGCCCCCGCTGCTGCTGGAGGCCGCGGGCCTCTGGGAGAAGGCGGGAGAGCACGGTGAGGCGCTGGAGGTGTTCGAGCGCATCGCCACCGAGGCATCGGACATGCTCGCGCCCTCGGAGCTGGCCGAGCGCTTCGGCCGGCTGGGCGCCTTCGCTCGCGCGCTGGAGGTGGGCTTCGCGCCCGCCATGGCCTCGGGCGACCTGACCGACGCGCTGGCCATGGCCGCGCAGGCGGGCGACACGGCGCGCACGCGCGAGGCGCTGTGGGCCCTGGCCGCGCTGGCGGACGCGGACCCCGCGCATGCCTCGGCCCTGGCGGATGGCCTGCGCGCGGAAGGCGACGCGGAAGGGTTGCTGGAGCTCGCGGGCCTGTCCGCCGCGCGTGACGCCGCGTTCGCGGTGGCGCTGCGCGATGAGGTGCTCCGCTCGGCGGCGGCCTCGGTGCTGCCTCGCCTGCGCGCGCTGGAAGAGCTGGCGCCCGAGCCGGGCTTCGCGGCCCGCCTGACGCTGTTGCTGCCCACCCTGGAGAAGCTCCCGGAGGCGCTGGCGGAGGCGGTGCTGACGCAAGTGCGCGCGCAGCCGGGCACGGTGCGCGTGGAAGCGCTGGCCATGGCGGCGGACGGCTGGCCCTCGCGGCGCAAGGCGCTCTTGCGCGAGCGTTACGCGCTGGAGCTGGAGCTGGGCCGCTACGAGGCCTGCGTGCGCACGCTGTCGCAGCTGGCGGGCGAAGAGTCGGACGCGGTGGCTCGCGCCGTCCTGCACCTGGAGCGCGGCGAGCTGCTGCTCAGCCCGCTGGAGCAACTGCCCGAGGCGCGCGAGGCCTTCGAACAGGCCCTGAAGGACGACCCCGCGCAGCTCCATTCCCTGCGGCACCTGTTGTCGCTGGTGGACCTGGGCGAGGAGCCCGCTGTCTTCGTGTCGCTGGTGGAGCGGCTGGAGCAGGCCGCGGGCGCGGAGTCCGGCAACACCTACCGCGAGCGGCTGGCGGACGCCTACGAGGCCCTGGGCATGGTGGCGGACGCGGCCGCGCAGCTCGAGCGGCTGCCGGAGACGGACGAACGGCTGGCCCGCCGCGCGCGGTTGGCGGAGGAGCGCGGCCTCACCGGCGAGGCCCTGCGCCTGCGCGAGCGGCTCACCGACGAGCCCGCGGTGCTGGAGGCCATTCTCCGTGGCTACCTGGACGCGCAGTTGGTGTCGCCTGGAGCCCGGCTCGCCGCGCGCCTCTTCGATGCCGGCGAGCTGTCCCCTGAAGTCACCCGCATGGCCGCCGAGCACCTCTCCACGGTGCCCGAGGGTGTGTCCCTGGCCGTCCGCATCTGGCCGCACCTGCTCCGGGAGCACCCGCTGGACGTGGATGGGTGGACGCTCTACGCGGAGGCCCTGAGGGCGCTGGGCCGGACGGAGGACTCGCAGCGCGCGGACGGCGTGGGCGCGGCCCTGTCCTCCAGCGACGCGGCGGCGCCTCAGGCCCCGGTGTCCACGCTGCCGGTGCCCTCGGGCTTCGAGCACCCGGTACCCGCCGGCGCGGTGCCGGTGACGGCCGAGCGCCTGCCCCGGCTCGCCGCGGCGCTTCGTCCCGTCCTGGCCTCGTTGGGCGCGGGCTCGCTGCAACTCGTGGTGGACCCGGTGGGTGGGGTGGAGGCGTACCGGCCAGCGGCGACGTGCTGGTGCTGGGCGCGGGCGCGCTGTCCTGCTTCGGCGCCTCCGAGCTGAGCTACCTGTGCGCGCTGGCGCTGGCGCTCGGGGAAGACGGCGTCAAGCTGGCCCGTCCCGGTCCGGTGCCGGCCATGGAAGCGGCGGCGGTGGCGGCCTTCCGCGCCGTGCCGGCCTCGCTGGCGGCGGGGCGCGTCCTGGCGCGGCTCGACGCGGAGGTGCGTGGAGGGGACCCGGCGCAGGTGGATGTAGGCGCCGTGCTTGCCCGCGGCGACACCTTCCGGGCGCTGGCCCTTTGCGTGCTGGACGGCGTCTAGCCGTGTAGCGTGACGCCGCCATGCACGTGAAGCGCCTTGCTCTCGCCGCCCTGCCCGTCACGGCCGTCGCCGTGGCGATGGCCTGCTATTCCGAGCCGGTGTACCCGGGTGACCAGGTGCTCGGTTCGTTCCGCTTCGAGGCCCGGCTGGATGCCGCGCGCACCACGTGCGACGCCTCGGTGCCGGACTTCGCGCAACTCAACGACGCCGGTGTGTTCCTCTTCGAGGGCACCTTCTCGCGCGACACGGACGCGGGCACGGGCTTCTTCACCGTGCAGGGCTACTCGCGTGACGCGGGCTATGAGGGGCAGGTGGCCACGTCCACATTGAAGGCCGTCGCGCCTCGCGCGTCCTGTGGCACGGGCTGCGAGGACTCCTCCATCGAAGAGACGCTGCGGGTGACGCTCTTCAGCGACAGCCAGGCGCGCAGCCTCAGCCGCGACTGTCGCCAGTTCGACGGCGGCATCCCCGACGGCTCGGTGCCGGGCCCCACGGAGAACGGTTACGACGTGTCGCTGGCGTGCGGCTCCCTCACGGATGTCTTCTTGCCGGGGACCCGCAACTGCAATTGCCAGCCGTCCACCTGCACCACGGTGTACACCGTGCAGGGAGAGCGGAGGGATTGATGGTGAAGCGCGCGGTGGTGTTGATTTCGGGTGGCCTGGATTCGACGACGTGCCTGGCCATGGCCAAGGCGAAGGGGTTCGAGCCCGTCTGTCTGGCGGTGGCCTACGGACAGCGGCACGCCGTGGAGCTGGAGCAGGCGAGGAAGGTCGCCGCCGCCATGGGCGTGACGGACTTCCGGGTGGTGTCCATCGACCTGCGGCAGGTGGGCGGCTCCGCGCTGACGGCGGACATCGAGGTGCCCAAGGACCGGCCTTCGGATGAGATGAGCCACGGCATCCCCGTGACGTACGTGCCGGCGCGCAACGCGCTGTTCCTCTCGCTGGCGCTGGGGCTGGCGGAGGTCGTGGGCAGCACGGACATCTACATCGGCGTCAACGCGGTGGACTACAGCGGCTATCCGGACTGCCGCCCGGAGTTCATCCGCTCCTTCGAATCGATGGCCAACCTGGCCACCAAGGCGGGCGTGGAGGGTGCGCGCTTCACCGTGCACGCGCCGCTGTCCGGCCTGACGAAGGCGGACATCATCCGTGAAGGCGTGAAGCTGGGCGTGGACTACGGCCTGACGCACTCCTGCTACGACCCGGACGCCCAGGGCCGCGCCTGCGGGCGCTGTGACAGCTGCGTGCTGCGCAAGAAGGGCTTCGAGGAAGCTGGCGTGCCGGACCCCACGCGCTACACGGAGTCCGCGTGACGCCGCGCCTCGGCTGGGGCGTGGTGGTGGCGCTGGGCCTGTCGTCCGGGCCCGCGCTGGCCAACGACGCGGGAACGCCGAAGGCCACTGCGACACCGAAGGCCGCGGCCTCCCTGGTGGATGCCACCACGGTGGTGCCGGACCTGGTCGTGGACCTGCGCTACGCGACGGCGGACAACTTCTTGAAGCGGAAGGTGTACCCGGACACGGCGCGCTGCCTGCTGCTGCCCGAGTCGGCCGAGCGCCTGAAGAAGGCCGCGGACGTGCTGCGCGCTCGGGGCTACCGGCTGAAGGTGTACGACTGCTACCGGCCGCGCGCGGTGCAGTACCAGATGTGGGAAATCATGCCGGTGCCCGGCTACGTCGCCAACCCGCGCACTGGCTCCAACCACAACCGGGGTGGGGCGGTGGACCTCACGCTGACGACGCTGGAGGGCCAGGAGGTGGAGATGCCCACCCCCTTCGACACCTTCACACGCGCCGCGCACCATGGGTACGAGGGCGGCACCGAGGCGTCGCGCAAGCACCGCGAAATCCTGCGCGAGGCCATGGAAGGCGTGGGCTTCAAGCGCAACCGCATGGAGTGGTGGCACTACGACCTGCCGGACGCGAAGAAGCGCCCCGTGCTGGACGTGCCCTTCTCCCCGCCATGACATGATGAAACCATGATGAACGGAGGGCCCGCCTGCGGCACGCTGCAGGCACCTCCCCAAGGGTGGTCACGGCGTGCGTGGCCCGGGATGGCACCCACGATGAAGCCCACCCTCTGCAATGCCCTCTGTGTCGTCCTCCTGCTGCTGTCCGCGCCTGTGCTGGCGGCCGGAGGCCTCTCCGGCACCGTCGTGCGTGCCAGCGACAAGAGCCCCATCCCGGAGGTGCGCGTCACCGCGACATCACCCGCGCTGACAGCGCCCCGCTCCACGGTGACGGACGCGCAGGGCGCCTTCCGCTTTCCCCAACTGGAGGAGGGCGTCTACTCACTCCGCTTCGAGAAGGAGTCCTTCCAGGCGCTCATCCGGACGGACATCACGGTGAAGGCCGGGCATGAGCCCCGCGTGGACGTGGCGCTCTCCGCGGCGTTGCAGACGCGCCCCTCCGTGCTGCCCCCCGCGCCGGTGGACGATGACCGGGAGCGGGCACCCGCCTGGACGTTGCAGCACCTGCCCGTGCTCGTGCCGGATGGGGCGTGGCAGACCGTCTATCGCGCGTCGCTGGGGAAGCCGGGCTCCGGCGTCGAGACGCGGGGCTTTGGGGTGAACCCCACCATCGACACGGAGGAGTCGCGCGTCTCGGAGGTCCCCGTGGCCGTGGACACCAGCGCCTACGCGGTGGCGCGCGACTACCTGTCTCGTGACGTCTTCCCCGCGGAAGGCGCGGTGCGGACGGAGGCCTTCATCAACAGCTTCGACTTCGGGGACGAAGGCGAGCCGTACGGCCCCTTCTTGCTCTACGTCGAGGGTTTCCCTTCGCCCAGCCGCAAGGGCTATCACGTGGTGCGAATCACCGTGAAGGCCCGCGAGCCGGTGCGCGAGGTCGGCGTCCAGATGGAGTTCAACCGGAAGGCCGTCGCCCGCTACCGGCTGCTGGGCTACGAGTACCTGTCTCCGAACCCGGAGCCGCTCGACCCAGGCGACGAGACGGTGCTGTTTCCACTGGCCGCTGGCCAATCCGTCACCGCCATCCACGAGGTGAAGGTGCACGGGCCCTCCATCGCCTTCGGGATGCTCCGGGTGCGCTACGAGCAGGGCAACTCGAGCACCTGGCGCCGCGTGCAGATGATGATGCCCTCCAGCACGTTGCGCTCCGACTATGCCCGCGCCGCCCCATCCACGCGCCTGGCCTACGTGGCCTCCGCGTTCGCGGAGAAGCTGCGAGGCTCCTTCTGGACGCGCGCCCTGGACTGGCCCCGGCTGCTGACGCTGTGGGAAGGCATCGGCGAGCCGCTGCGAGCCCGCAAGGACGTGGCGCAGCTGGGGGCGCTCATCCGCAAGGCACAGTCGCTGGACACGCGCAAGGAGCGCTTCGAGCGCCTGATGCCCGGCGGAAGCTCGGACTTCGACGACGTGCCCTCCCTGGGAAACTGAGCCGCTCCGATGCTCCGCCGGTTGCTGCCCACCCTCATCGCGCTCCTGTTGGGCTTCGCCGGGCTGGCCTGGGGCCTGGGCTCGCTCCAGCGCATCTTCGCCACCGAGCGGGATGACGCGCAGGCCTCGCTCGATTCCCGCCGGGAGGCCCTGGAGCAGTACGCGCGTGCCTCCCTGGCGCAGTCCCTGAGAGACCGCCTGGAAGCGGCGCGCCCCGCGCTGGAGGCCGCCGCGCTGGATCCGCTCGCCCCCGCGACGGGGCTCTACCTGAGAGAGCGCGGCACGCAGCTGCTGCCCCGGCTGGCCCTCCACGACACCGGCGAAGACACGTCCGCGAAAGAGCGCTACGCGGGCCTGCGCGCCGGCACGGAGCGGGCGGACGAGGCGGAGGACCCCTGGGCGGAGCGGCTCGCGCTGATTCGCGAGATGGACCGGGCGCTGTCACGCGGCGACCGCCGTGCGTCCACCGTGGCGCTGATGGCGCTGCTCCAACACCGCGCGCAGTACGTGCTGGCCTCCACGCGCGACGTGCCGGGCTTCCTGGTGGTGTTGGAGTCGCTGGCGGAGCGGGCGACCCCGTCCCCCAGTTGATGCACGCGCTGGTGCGTGACGGCCTGGCGGACGGGCGCAGCGGCCGCCTGGATGGATTGCAGCGGCTGCTCCTGCTGCGCCGCGCGCGCTTCACGAAGGCGGACTTCGACTTCCTGCGCGAGCGCATCGTGGCGCTCTCCATGAAGGCCGGCGTGCCGGCGGCGGACTTCGAGGCCCGCGCCGCCGAGCTCGCATCCGAGCCGTTGCCATTGCCCAGGACGCTCCCGGGCCCCGCGCTGGTGCGAGCGGGGTGGTACCTGGAGCCGCGCGGCGGCAATCACGTGCGGGGCGTGGCGGTGGACTCGGGCGCGTTGCTCCAGTCGCTGACACGGGAGATGCGCGAGCGTGGGTTGCTGGAAGCGGACGGGCAGGTGCGGCTGCTCGCGGACGCGGAGGTGTTGCCGCTGGCCGACCTGCCCCTGTCGGTGGACACGCCGGAGTGGGCGCGGGCCCAAGGGGCGCTGGCGCGACGCTACCGGCTGAAGACGGGCATGGTGGCCGCGTGCGCGGTGCTGGCGCTGGGCATCGCCGCGCTGGCCTTCGTGGCCCAGCACCGCAAGTTGCGCTTCCTGGAACTGAAGAGCGACTTCGTGGCCACCGTGTCACACGAGCTGCGCACGCCACTGGCCTCCATCCGGCTGCTGGCGGAGACGCTGGAGTGGCGGCTGGCGGAGGGCACGGACGCGCGCGACTACCCGGCGCGCATCGTCCGGGAAGCGGACGGCCTGGGCTTCCTGGTGGAGAACCTGCTGTCCTTCAACCGCATCGACAAGGGGCGCTGGGTGCCAAAGCTGGCGCCGGTGCGCCTGGACGAGCTGGTGGCCCAGTTGCGCAAGGACTTGGAGTTCTGGTCCAAGGTCCCCGTGGAGCTGGAGGCGGACGTGGGGGAGTTCTCCCTGCGCGCGGACGGACAGCTCCTGCGCCTGCTGTTTTCAAACCTGGCGCGCAACGCCTGTGCCTACAACACCCGCAGCCCGGTGCGCCTGCGCATCGAGGCGCTGTCCGATGGCCGCGTGCGCTTCTCCGACAACGGCGTGGGCATCCCCCAGGCGCAGTGGGAGCGCGCCTTCGAGGAGTTCGTGCGCCTGCCGGGCCAGGGACATGATGCACCCGGCAGTGGCCTGGGACTGGCCCTGTGCCGCCGCATCATGCGCGTGCACGGCGGCACCCTGCGCGTGGCGGCCTCCAGCCCGGAAGGCACCACCTTCGAGCTTCGCTTTCCTCATACGGTGACGACATGACCTCATCCGTTCCGGCGCTCCTCCTGGTGGAGGACGACGCCAACCTGCGGCTCGCGCTGCGCGACAACCTGGAGAACCAGGGCGGCTACGCAGTGGAGGAAGCCACCTGCGTGCGGGAGGCGCGCGAGCACCTGGGCCGGCGCGACTTCCAGCTCATCCTGCTGGACGTCATGCTGCCGGATGGTGACGGCTACACGCTGTGCCGCGCGCTGCGCGAAGAAGGCGTGGCGACGCCCGTCCTGATGCTCACCGCGCGCACCCTGGAGGATGACGTGGTGCGGGGCTTCGAGTCAGGCGCGCAGGACTACCTGGGCAAGCCCTACCGGCTGCGTGAACTGCTGGCGCGCGTGGGCGCGTTGGTGCGCCGCTCCGGCGCGGCGCCGGTGAAGGGGCTGCGCTTCGCGGGCTACCGGATGGACCTGGACCGCCGGAAGGTGGAGACGCCGGCGGGCGCCTCGGTGGAGCTGACGCGGACGGAGTTCGACCTGCTCGCGTTCCTGGTGCGGGAGCGCGAGCGCGTGCTGCGCCGCGACGAAATCCTGGACGCGGTGTGGGGCCGGGACGTCGTCGTGGACCCGCACACCGTGGACAACTTCGTCTCCAGCCTGAAGAAGAAGCTCGGCTGGAACAGCACGTCCCGCTTCGCCATTCAGACAGTGCGCGGCGTGGGGTACCGGATGGAAATCGAAGCGGCCTGACGTCAGCGCAGCGGGTTGTGGCGCAGCCGTTCAGCCAGGGCGTCCAGCGCCGCCTGTTGGGCGGGCGGGGCGCTCAGCCGGGCCGCGTCGATGAGCGTGGGCGTCTGGGGCGCATCCACGCGCAGCAGGGCGTTGGAGACGGCGCGCCGCACGTCACCGTCCGTGTCCAGGTACGCCCGCACCAGCGCCTCGGCCGCCACGCGACGGATGGCGTCCTCCTCCGAGCGCGCCTTCACGCCGGACGTCTTCCATGCCCACGCGGACCCGGCATCCCCCAGGGCCTTGGCCAACCGTCGCATGACGTCGCGTTCCGGCCGGGCGTCCAGTGCATCCGCCAACGCCCGTGTCGCCACGAGCCGCCGGCACAGACCCAGGGCCTCCATCGCGGCCTCGCCCCGGGCGTCCTTCTGCTTCGACGCGGCGATGAGCGTGTTCGCCGCGTCCAAGGTCTCCAGCCGCGCCAGCGCTCCGCGACCGCGCGAAGGACCTGGGGCTGGGTGTCCGGACCTTTGAGAAGGCCCTTCCACAAGGGGGCCAGGCGGAGGTCACGCAGCGCCCCCGTGGCTTCCACCAGGCCCACCTTGAAGGCCAGCCGCGCGGACTCACGCGAGGGGAGCCGCCGCGTCTCCTGAGGTGGGAAGGCGAGCCGCTCCACCATGGGCCACAGCGCCTCCGGCCCCAGCGCACGAAGCCCGGGTGACACCGCGGCCAGGGTGCCCCGCTTCTTCGCGTCCAGCGCGTCCACCTGGGCAGCGGCCGTGTCGAACCGGGTGAACGCCGCTGGAGTCTCCCGGCGAGCCCGGGAGATGTTCGTCTTCAAGCTGGCCCTCCAGTCATCATCCGGGCGGGGCGTCTCCGCCCCACTCGCGCTCAAGGAGACCAGCATCCAGGCGGCGCTGATGCCGCGAAGCAGTGCGCGTCTCATCGTCCACCCTCCCACCACTTCACGTCGGGCACCTGCCGAGCGCTCTGGGTGGCGCAGTGGACTTCGCCCTGGGCGATGTGGAACGGCGCCCACGCATCCACCCAGTGCACGCGGATGCCATGGGCCCCGAGCGCCTCCTCGAACCGCGTCTTGAACGGGTCCTTCCCATCGATGAGCGGTCCGTGCGGGTCTGGCGCGACGACCTGCGTGGGCGTCAGCGACAGCAGGTTCAGCGTGGCGGGCTGGTACGCCGTCACGCCGTCGGAAGCGTGCTGGAAGAGGAAGGGCACGCGGATGATGTCGGCGTCCGTGAGGCCCGTCTCCTCACGGAGGATGGAGAGCTGCGTGTCGATTTCCAGTGCCGCCACGGCGCTGGCATCCATCAGTTCGGGGTTGTCGAGCACCTCGGCGATGCTCGCCTCCGCGGGAATGGAGTACGCCCAGGACAGGCCGGCGAAGAGCTTCGCGTCTCCGTGCCCCCGGGCCTGCGCGTCCTGGAGCATCCGCCGCGCGAGCGCCGGGTCGGCCACCAGGGCAATCCAGCCCCGAGGCGTGGGGGCGGGCAGGAAGGTGAACGTCTCATCCACGTGGTCCACGAACAGCCACGAGGTGTCCACGTAGATGGGAGGCTGCACGGCCTGCGCCTCCAGCATCTTCGTGAAGCTGGGGTCGGGCTGATAGTCCGGCCGCGAGTCCGGCCCCCGGCCCCGGAACAGCCGGCCCAGGGGATACGTGACACCGTCCTTCTCGTAAGGCGGGATGACCTCCGTATTGCCGAAGGAGTTCAGCGTCTGGGATGCCATGGACATGCCCTGCTGGTACTGCTGGATGGCGGCATTGTCGGGGCCGCGAAGCCAGAACGCGATGCGGCCGGCCGCGCGCAGGGGCGCGTTCGCGTCGGTGTTGTAGACGTGCGGCGCGCGGTAGTGGACCTGCATGACGTGCTGGCGGCCCCCCGGGGCGGGCATCGACATGTACGCGGGCTCGAAGTAGTCCTGTGTCCACAAGTCATCCACCGCGAACTCGGAGTAGACCATCCGCTCTCCTGAATCCGCGAGCACGCCGCCCAGCGCCTGCCGGAACTGGTTGGCCTCGATGCTGGCGGCGGGCTTGGAGACGAAGACGTTCCACGCGGGCGTCATGTGGTGGAAGAGCACCACGGGCGCCACGCGCATGCGGACGGTGTCGGTGAACACCGGGTCGTGCGGATTGTTCCGGCCGATGGTGAGCACCACGTCCGCGAAGCCATCCCACTCCTCGGGGGCACGAACGATGTCGCGCCCCTCGATGGCGAGCACCACGCCGCGCCGTATCTCGGCGGTCGACAGGAACACCGTGTCGGGAAAGCCGCCCGAAATGAAGTTGCCCCGCACGCGCTTGAACAGGCGCACCTTCTTGCCCGCGGCCCCGGACACGATGACGGAGCCCACCGTGCCAGGGGGCGCCTCGGGCCAGGGCACCGTGCGCAGCCGGGCCATGTCCTCCAGGTCCGACTCGCCATTCACCACCGCGTCCATGGCGTCATGGCACTGCGTCAGCGCGTCATCGCTGATGCGGTGGGGGTCCATGGAGAAGGGGCAGGCGTCCTCGTCGTCGTCCAGGTTGGCCAGGAAGATGGCGCCGCGCTCCGCCGTCCAGGTGTCCTCGCCCTCGTCCTCCGTGGGGTTGTCGAGCTCGACGATGCCATTGCGATTCACATCCGCGCGCAGGTCGACCACCGGATGGAAGGGCCCTGCGAGTGGATCCTCGTTTCCGGGGCGTCCCCCTTCGTCATCGGCCACGGGCCCGCAGGCGCTGGCCCACAGGCATGTCAGCAACAGCGGCAGGAGACGTGCTCGGGCAGGCGGGGTCGGGGGCATGGCGCTCTCCGGGGGCACCGACGGGCAGCCCGGTCCCGGTGGAACGACATCGTGCGCCCCACGGCAAGTCACGATGCAGTGGCCCGGGAGTCCTTTGCGCCAGGAAAGCGTCATTTGACTTCGAGCCCACAGCTCACCGCGTAACTTCAGGTACCGTGTGGGGTTCCTCCATCGTCATGCGACTTCTGTCTGTCGGATTCCTGGCGGCCTTCGTGCTCTCATGTGCGAGCGGGCCGCACCCCACGACCGTGGTGGCGTCGGAGCCTGTGTCGGCTGAACCCGCCTTCGACGAGGCACGCGCGGTCCACGTCCTGAGGCGCATGGCCTTCGGACCTTCGCGGCAGGCGTTGGCGGACCTGCGGCGCCAGGGCGTGGAGGAATGGATGGCGTCGCAGCTCTCCCGTCCCGGTGCGCCGCTGCCCGCCGGTCTGGAGGCGAAGCTTCAAGCGCTGCCCACGTTGACGATGTCCATGGCGGAGCTGGTGCGGGAGTACCCGCCGAAGCGCCAGCGGGAGGAAGCCTTGAAGGACGGGCGTGAGCCACAGCGTCCCGCCCTCATCGGCCTGGAGCAATCCGCGGCGAAGCTGTTGCGGGCGGTGGAGAGTCCCAACCAGCTCGAAGAGGTGCTGGTGGACTTCTGGTTCAATCACTTCAACGTGTCCTCGGACAAAGGCGCGGTGCGGTGGATGGTGACGGCCTACGAGCGCGATGCCATCCGCCCGCATGTCTTCGGCAGCTTCCGGGAGCTGCTGGGCGCCACGGCCCGCCATCCGGCGATGCTCTTCTACCTGGACAACTGGCGCAGCGTCCGTGACGGGATGCCGGAGCGCGTGTCACTCGAGCCCGAAGCGCCGAAGCCCGGCCTCAACGAGAACTACGCGCGCGAGCTGCTGGAGTTGCACACGTTGGGCGTGGAGGGCGGCTACACGCAGCAGGACGTGCGCGAGGTGGCCCGCTGTTTCACGGGCTGGAGCATCCGCAAGCCGCGCCAGGAGCCTGCGTTCTATTTCCGTCGCCGGGCGCATGACCCGGACGACAAGTGGGTGCTGGGACAGCGCATCCCCGGTCAGCGGAGCGTGGCGGATGGGGAGCAGGTGTTGGACCTGCTGGCGCGACACCCCTCCACCGCGCGCCATGTCGCTCGCAAGCTGGCGCGGCGCTTCGTCTCGGACACGCCGCCGCCGGCGCTGGTGGAGCGGGTGGCGAAGGTGTTCCTCGACTCGGGCGGGGACCTGCCCACCGTGTACCGCGCGCTCTTCCAGTCACCAGAGTTCTGGGCACCCGAGGCGCGGGCCGCGAAGGTGAAGACGCCCTTCGAGTTCGTGGTGTCCGCGCTGCGAGCCACCGACGCGGAGGTGACGGTGCGCCCCCGGCTGGTGCAGTCCCTGGCGAAGATGGGCGAGCCGCTCTTCCGGGCTCCAGCGCCCACGGGCTTTCCGGAAGGGGCGGCTCCGTGGGTGAACAGCGGCTCCCTGGTGGCCCGGCTCAACTTCAGCCTGGAGCTGGTGTCCGGGCGGATGCCGGGGACGAAGGTCGCGTTGAAGACGTTGGCCACGCCGGCCGAGCCCACCGAGCGCGCCTGGGTGGACGCGCTGGGTCAGGCGTTGCTGGGCGCGCCTCCGTCGGAGGAGACGCGAGCGACCATCCTCGACGCGCTGTCGAAGCGCGCGGAGGCCGCCAGCGCCGTGGGAGAGACACGCCCCGTGGATGTCCCGCTCATCGCCGGGTTGTTGCTGGGCTCGCCGGAGTTCCAGACGCAGTAGGGGAGATGTTCCACTCCTGGGGTGGATGCATGCCCATGTCCGCGCGGCTACAGGACGTAGCCCTTGGCTCCCACGAGGATCGACTGGCTCAGCAATGAGTGGAACTCGGTGCGGTTGCCTCCGTGGTGCATGACGCCTACCGCGAAGAGCGCCAGTCGGCTCCAGACATTCCATTCGGCATAGGCGGAGGCCTGTCCGCTGCCGTCCACCAGGTTGAGCGCGTAACGGAGCTGCCAGGTGGGCCCGGTGTCGGTGGGGTTGTTCTGCACCTGCAAGAACAGATAGTGCCGCCCCAGCAGCGCCAGCCCATTGTTGAGCGCTGCCCCCAGCGTCTGGCCCGCGAGCGCGGCGTCAGCGGAGGGCGTTGCGAGGACGGAGGAGGCGCTGCTGGCGATGTCGAAGTACCGTGCGCCATCCGCCCACCGGTAGCCTTCATTGTTGCTCAGGTACTCCAGGTAGACGGTGTGGCCGGAGTCCAGCGTGTAGCCACCGCCAGCGAGGGCGGAGTAGATGAGCCGGTGGTCCCGGGCATGGCGTGGCAGGAAGGCGCCTCCCACGGCGTTGGGGAGCCGCTCGGGGTAGAGCGCGGAGGTCCCCTGCCGCAGGCCACCTTCCGCGTAGAGGAGCAGCGCCTCGCCGACGGTGGTCTGCCCGAATGCACCGAAGCGAGGGCGTTCGTGGGCCCACCGCTTGGAGGCGTTCAGTCCCACGACGGAGGCTTCGGCTGTGTAGTCCACCTTCAGCAACGACAGGGCCTTGAACCCGTCCTCCTTCTCCCATTGCCAGTCTCCGCGTCCGTCGCCGAACTGGTGCAGCAGCGACAGGGCCAGGGCCTGCGTGGGGGACCAGGTGGCCTGGGCCACGTCCACGCCGCGCAGCTCGCGCATGGGATTGTTCCGGCCGTTCTCGAAGTAGATGGGATTGCTGGGCGAACGGAAGTTGGAGGGCCCCCACACGAGCACGTCCCTCCCCAGAGACACCGCGAGCGACTGCACCGGGTAGAGCGTCACCAATCCCTGGTTCACCCAGGCGTCGAGCCGCGTCTCCGGTCCCGTCTCTCCGAAGCGCCGCCACTCGAAGCGGGCCCGGGGCTTCAGGCTCACCTCGAAGGTGTCCGTGGCGAACTTCAAATCAAGCCGGCCCTCCACCTCCGTCTGCCCTGCTGGAAGACGGGCGATGCGGTTGCCAGGATTGAGCAGGCTGTTCTCACGGAGTCCACGCTCACTGTCCAGCGCCAGCACCTGGAGGCCGGCGGAGCCCTGCTCCAGCAGCTCCTGGAACGCCTGGGCCTTCGCGTTCGTACCCAGCCCTCCCGCCATCAAGCCCACGAACAACGGTAGGCCCGCTGGCGAGAAGACAGCGATTCGCTTGGAGCGCATGCGCCTCAGTTCCCAAGCCGGTTGACGTCGAACGTCCCGCGCGCCAGCTCCGTCACCTGAACGTCGGCGTACTCCAGCGTCGTCTTGGCCGGGGTGAGCGCGTCCTGGATGGTCATCTTGCTCACGAAGGGGAACGTCTTGCCTCCGTGGGTGAGCTGGTTGCCGTACTCGAAGGTGGCGGACTTCAGCAGCTTGCCGGAGAGGGAGAAGAACTCCGCCTTGACGCCGACCTGCCGCTCCTTGGAGACCCAGTAGGTGATGCGGTCATAGGTGCAGAACGTGTTGATGGCCTTCAACTCCAGCACGTAGGTGGCCTCGCCGTTGACCTCCTCTTCGCGCAGCAGCTTGCCCTGGTAGTCGACGGCGTAGTTCGTTGACGCGATGTCGCCTTGAGACGCCTGACCGGAGAGCTTCTGCCTCGGTGAGATGGGGATGGGCTTGCGGAGGCCGGGACGGCTCATCCACATGTTCCGGTCCACCTGGAGCAGCTTGGAGCCCTTGAACCGCACGGGCTCTCGCGTCTCCGCGAGGCTGGCGGTGGCGTTGGCCTTCAGGGTGAGCAGCCGCTCGGGTTCCTTGTCCACGCCGCTTTCGGGAGTGATGCGGACCGTCCAGCGGATGCCAGGAAGCCCGCCACCCCGCGAGCGGTCCGAGGCCCTGAGAATCTCCGCCGCGTCTGGCTCCGCCGCCCGCGCCGGGCCGGTGTGCAAGAGCAGCAGCCCCAGGATGAGCGCCAGGATGTGTTTCATGGTGATGTCTCTCTTTCCGTCAGACATGGCCCAGCGAATCGGTGATGCACTTGCGCGCGGCGGTACGCGCCGGGAAGAAGGCCGCGGCGATGCCCAGCAGCGAGAGCATGACGAACGTCCTCGCCATCCGGGGCACGTCGAGGTCGACCATGAGGCTGACCACGTTGGAGGAGTTGGGCGGGGTATAGGTGATGCCCGCGCTGTTGACGGCCAGCCGCACCAGCAACGTGAAGAGCAGCCCTCCGGCGCATCCCAGCACCACGAGCATGAAGGCCTCGGTGGTGAAGAGCCGCAGGATGCCCGAGCGGCGAAGACCCATGGCGCGCAGCGTTCCAATCTCCCGCGTCCGCTCCACCACCGTCATGCTCATGGAGTTCACGATGCTCATGACCACCACGATGAAGACGTTGCTGAAGATGAAGGCGAAAATCATGTCGAACAGGCGCTTCACCTGTGAGTAGAAGCTCGACAGTTCCAGCCACGTCTTGAGCTCCACGTCGAAGCCCGCTTGCTTGAGTTGCGCCGTGAGCTCCGTCCGCGCCTGCTCGGTGAAGGCCTTGTCATCCAGCAGCACGATGAGCCGCTCGGCGCCGTCGAAGTCATACAGGGACTTCGCCAGGTCGAAGGGCAGGTACAGGAACTTGTCGTTGGTGCCGACGTTGCCCGTGTTGAAGTCGTCCACGATGTCCACGTCTAGCGCATTGGCCTGACCTGTCACCGTGCTCACCAGCAGCGCGGCCGAGTCGCCGGGCTTCAGGTTGAGAATCCTGCCCAGGTCCTCCGCCGTCGCCACTCCGATGGGGTTGTCCGCCTTCAAGTCACCCGACAGCTTGCGCTGGAAGTCACCCTGGAGCTTCTTGACGTCCTCGGGGACCATGCCCTCGCCCACGAAGACGGTGGACGCGGTGCCGTTGGACACCATTCCGCTGAGCGACATGCGCGGCGTCACCAGCCGGGTGTGAGGGTATTGCCGGAGAATGGGCATCACCCGGTCCAGCTCCTCCTTGGAGAACATGTATTGCGCCGGATGGAGGCGGCCTTCGGTGCGCAGGCCTTGCTTCATCACCGTCAGGTGCCCCAGCAGCTCCCCATGGATGGCCTGCTTGGCCAGCCCGCTGTACACATACTTGATGTATCCCGCGAAGAGGCTGATGGAGGCGAAGCCGAAGCCCACCGAGAGGAGGGTGACGAGGCTGCGCCGGTGATTCTTGAGGATGTTGCGGAAGCCAATGGAGAAGTAGTTCATCGCACAGCCTCGTCTGTCTGGAGCAGACCGTCCTTGAGCAGGAGCTTCCGGTCGACCAGGTCCAGGAGCCGCGGGTCATGGGTGGTGAAGATGAAGGTGACGCGCTTGGTGCGGTTGAGCTCACGCATGAGCTTGACCACCATGTAGCTGTTCTCCGAGTCCAGGTTGGCCGTGGGCTCATCCGCCACGACGATGGACGGCGACGTGACGAGCGCGCGGGCAATCGCCACGCGCTGGCGCTGACCGCCACTCATCTTGTCCGGGCGCGCGCTGGCTTGATTCTCCAGGCCCACGTCCTTGAGGGCCTGACTGGCGCGCTCGCGTACCTCGGCGGCGCCCACGCCCTGAATCTGCAGCGGCACCATGACGTTCTCCAGGGCGCTGAGCACGGGGATGAGGTTGAAGCTCTGAAAGACGAAGCCGACCTTGCGGCTGCGCAAGTCGGAGAGCGCGTTGTCCGTCAGCTTCGCGATGGGCGTGCCTTCCAGCGACACCTCACCCGAGGTGGGCGCGTCCACCAGCCCCAGGATGTTCATCAGGCTGGACTTGCCGCTGCCCGAGGGACCCCAGATGGCGACGAACTCGCCCCGGTGGATGCGCAGGGAGACGCCTTTCAAGGCTTCGACCCGTGTTTCTCCCAGGACGTAGTCGCGCCGGATGTCATTCAGGGACAGGAGCACGTCCTCGTTCACCGTGCTCGCCGTTGTCCCTTCCAAGTTGGCCATGTCTGTGTTCCTCGATGCTAGAGCGCCCGGACCAACGCCGCGCCGGCGTTGCCCCCGAACGAATAGGAGTGCGCCAGGGCCGCACGGACGGGCCGGTGGGGCCGCGGCTGGCGCACCAGATTGAGCTCGAACTCCGGCTGCTCGGTGCCGGCGTGGACAGGCAATCCGCCTCCCCGAACCGCGCTGACACAGGCGAGCAGGTTGAACATGTCGCTGGCGGACTCGGCCTCGCCCATGAGCCCCTTCACGCTGCTGAGGGGAACGGCGCTCGCCGCGGCGCCCATCACCGTCTTCAGCGCGGCCACTTCCGCCCTGTCCAACGACTGCGTGGAGTTGCTGGCCGCGGCGATGTAGTCCACGGCCTCGGGTGAGGCTTCCGCGTCGCGGAGCGCCTGACGCATCGCGGAGGCCAGTCCCCGGCCCTCTGGGTGGTGGATGCCGAAGGCGTGCCCGTCGTGCGCCACGCCCAGGCCCGCGAGCTCCGCCAGCGGGGTGGCGCCTCTTGCCCGCGCGGACGCGAGCGTCTCCAGCACCACCACCGCCGCCCCCTCTCCCATGATGTAGCCATCTCGCCGGGTGTCGAAGGGGCGGCTCACGTTGGCATCACTTAGCACGCCAATGTCATCCATGTCGAAGTGCGTGGCCGTGGTGAACAGATCGAACGTCCCCGCGATGAGGGCGTCCGCCCGCCCACTGCGCAGCGCCTGCGCCGCCAGCGCGAGCACCTGGAAGCCGCAGGCGTTCCCCGCGCTGATGGCGTAGTTGGTGCCGCGCCAGCCCCAGCGGATGCTCAGCGCGCTGGCCACCGCGTTCGTCACGGTCTCCTGGAACAGCAGCGGTTGGACGAAGCGCGGCTCGCTGGTGATGATGCGGTGCCAGATGTCCTGGCTGACCTCCGCCATGGCCCGGTAGGTGCCCAGGAACACGCCCACCCGCTCCGGGTCCCAGGTGGAGGGCCCATGCCCCGCCATCTGGAGCGCCTCCTCCGTGGCGAGCATCGTGTACTGCGTCCCTCGGGGCGCCCGCCGCAGGTTGTTGGAGCCTGTCAGCGCGGACAGGCTCCCCTGCGGGACGCGCGCCCCGTGTTTGCAGCCGCACCCGGACACATCGAAGTCGTCGATGGGGCGGATGGCGCTGCGTCCCTCGGCGAGCGCGTTCAGCAAGGGCGGGACGCCCGCCCCGTAGGGGGACACCGCCCCCATGCCGGTGATGACCACTCGCATCTCGTCTGTCATTTGCGTACCGCCAGCCATGCGTTTCCCCTTGTGTTCCATCAGCCCTCCCAGCGGCGGAAGACCATCGCGGCGTTGTTGCCGCCAAAGCCAAACGCGTTGGAGAGCACCGCTTCCAGCTTCGTGGGCCGGCTGTGATGGGGCACGTAGTCCAGGTCGCACTCGGGGTCTGGCGTATCCAGGTGCAGCGTGGGCGGCAGGAAGCCATCGTTCAGCGCCACCACCGCCGCGGCCGCCTCCATGGCGCCGCTGGACCCGAGGCTGTGGCCGACCATCGCCTTGATGGAGCTGACGGGGACTCGGGTCTGCTCGCCAAAGACATGCTTGATGGCGCGCGTCTCGATGACGTCATTGGCCGGCGTGCCCGTGCCGTGCGCCTTGATGTAGCCAATCTGCTCGGGCTTCATGCCCGCGCTCGCCAGCGCCGCCTGCATGGCCCGCGCGGGGCCTCGCCCCGTCTCGTCGGGCCGGGTCATGTGGTAGGCGTCCGTGGAGCCGCCGTAGCCCGCGAGCTCCGCCAGGATGTTCGCTCCGCGGCGCTTCGCGTGGGCCTCGCTCTCCAGCACCCACAGCGAGGCGGACTCGCCCAGCAGCGTCCCATCGCGGTCCTTGCTGAAGGGCCGCAGCTTGTCGCTCGCAAGGGAACGCAGGACGCCGAAGCCGGCCTGGGGCATCTCGCTGAGCGGATCGACTCCGCCCGCGAGCATCACCTCCGACCGCCCGGAGCGAATCACATCCATCGCCACGCCCAGGGCATGCAGGCCCGCGCTGCACGCGGTGGACATGACCAGGCTGAGTCCCCCCAACTGGTACTGGCTGGCGACGTGGTCACTCATGGCGCAGATGAAGCTGTCGAGCACCAGGGCTCGCCAGGGCTCCTTCGGGCCCGCGCGCCCGCGCCGGTAGGGGTAGTGCAGCGCGGCGTAGCCTTCCTTCCTCGCGGGCATTCCTCCCAGGTTGGTTCCGAGCACCACGCCAATGCGCGAGCGGTCCTCGACGTCCAGGTCCAGCCCGGACGCCGCCAGCCCCTGCGCCGCCGCCACGCGAATCATCTGGGCGCCGCGACTGAGGTAGGGCAGCTCCTCGGGACTGAAGTGCGCGGAGAAGTCGATGTTCTTCAGCTCGCCAGCGGACTGACAGCGGTGCTTGCTGGCGTCGAACTGGGTGACGGGCGCGATGCCATCCCTCCCCGAGCGAAGCCCTTCGGAGAACTCCGCCAGGTTGTTGCCAATGGGCGTGAGAACGCCAATGCCGGTAACGACGACTTTGTTGCTCATCCTGTTCCTCTCAGCCCGTGTTGCGCGATTCCTTGAAAAGACAGACGTCCGCGAGCGGCGCGCTACAGCACCAGCCCGCCATTCACGCGCAGCACGTCGCCGACCACGTAGGCGCTCTCAGGAGACGCCAGGAAGAGCGTGGCGTTGGCGACGTCCTCCACGGTTCCCAGCCGGCGGATGGGGGTGGCCTGGATGAAGCCCTCGCGCACCCCGGGACGGTTCATCAGCCCCGCGACCATCTCCGTCTCCACGAAGCCAGGCGCCACGCAGTTCACCCGGATGCCATGTGGCCCCAGCTCTCCCGCCAGCGCCTGCGTCAGACCAATCAAGGCCCCTTTGGTGGCGGCGTAGGGCACCTGTCCCGCGCGGCCCCGGATTCCGGCGGAGGAGGACATGTTGATGATGGCGCCACGGCCTTGCTGCACCATGGTCGGGATGACCGCCTGACAGCAGGCGAGCGCGCCGTAGAGATTGACGTCCACCGTCTCCCGCCACGCCGCGGCCTGGAGCATCATCAAGTGCCCATCCCGGCTGATGCCGGCGTTGTTCACCAGCACATCGATGCGGCCGAAGTGGGAGAGCGCCGCCTCCCGGAGCTGTCCTGGTACGTCGGGGTTGGCGACCGAGCCAGGGACCAGCACGCAGCGTCGGCCCTGCGCCTCGACCTCGGCGGCGGCCTGACGCGCGGCCTCCGCGTTGCTCCCGTAGTTGAGGACGATGTCCGCGCCCTCCGCGGCGAAGGCGAGGGCAATGGCCTTGCCAATGCCACGCGAGCCGCCCGTGATGATGACCGCCTGCTGCTGGAACCGCTGACGTGCTGCCTGGGACTCACTCACCACAGACCTCCGGTGGCAGACAGGCGCTGACCCGTCGTGAGGTTCGCCGCGCTCGAACCGAGGAAGAGCACGGCCTCGGCAATCTCCTCCGCGCTCCCGAGCCGCCCCAGGGGACCCAGCTCGCCATCGAGCCGCTCGCGCTGCGCTGGGGTGAGGTGTGCTGTCTCCTCCTCGAGGAGTTGGACCGCCAGCGTGTTCACGGAGATGCCTTGCCGGGCCACCTCGTTCGCCAGCGCGCGTGTCATCGCGGTGATGCCTTCGGCGGCCACGCGACTCGCGCCTCCTGAAGCGGCATCCAGCAGGTTGATGATGCGCCCCGAGCGCTTGCGCATCATCGGGCGGATGACCTCCTTGCAGAACCACGCTGTCCCACTCAACTGGCGGTCGAGCACGGCCTTCCACTGGTCGGCGGACAGGTCGCTGAGCCGGCCGGCCGCGCGACTCAATGACGCGTTGATGAGCAGGTCGATGCGGCCCAAGTCCGTGGCGACGCGGCGGACCACCGTGCCCACCGCTTGCGCGTCGGAAGACTCGCAGGCCAGGGCCAGCTCCGCGCCCAGGTCCTTGGCCAATGCCGTTGCCTCTGCCTCATGCTCCGGCAGGAACACCAGGGCCAGACGCGCCCCCGCCTTCCCATGGCGCCGTGCAATGGCATTGGCGATGGGCTGTCCCGCTCCGGTGACCAGCACCACCTGCTGGTGGAGAAAGCCGTCCAGGAACGGTGTGTTTGTTTCAGGGTGACTCATGTGACTTTGAACCTCTCTGGGAAAGCACCATGACGCCGCTGGCAGCCAGGACAGCGTCGGCCCAGGCCTTGACCTCGACGCGCACCGTGGTCCGCCACCGCTTGAGAATGTTGGCTTCCATCCGCAGGACGCTGCCGGCCGGGATGGGTGTGTGAAATGTCATTGTTTCGATGCCGCCGAGGTACCAGACAGACGGTGTGACTTCGTCGGGCTCGCGCAGGAGCATGATGGCGACCTGTCCCAGGGCATCCACCAGCAGGCAGGAGGGCAGGGCGGGGGGCGCGTCTCCGAAGCGCTCGAACATCATCTCGTTGCCGGAGACCTGCTTGAACGCCCTGCCAAAGCCCGGTGAGAGCGCCTCCACCGCGTCGACCAGCAGCATGGGGAACCGGTGCGGCGTCCCGCCGTAGATGCGGGCCATGGGGTGCTCAGTCATGAGCACCCCCGCGCAGCACCACGGCCAGGGCGCTGCCCTCACCCCCAGGGCGGTGACCAGCGCGCACCCCTTGTCGAGGGCCCGCGTGGCCAGCACGACGGCCAGCATGCCCGCCGTGCTGAACGTCTCCCCAAGCACGTCCTTGGGACAGCTCACGGGCACCTTCGCCGCGTGCGCCCCGAGGGCTTCGTGGAGCCCACGTTGCTCCCATCCGTCGAAGTCTCCTCGGCCGCTCGCACAGGAGAAGACGGCGCCCAGGTGCTCGGGCTCGATTCGGGCCGGTGCATCGCGTCCCGCACCGCGCGGGCCAGCGTGTGCGCCTGGTTCGTGAGCGAGCCTCCCCGGTGCCCGGTGCCCAGGACTTCCGCGTGGCGGTGTGCGCCGCGCGTCAGGGCCCGCGTGTGCTCCTCCAGGACCAGGGCGCACGCTGCTTCACTCACCCGCATTCCCTCAGGCAGGGCGATGCCAGCCAGGAGCATGGGGCTCAGGGTGTCCGCGCCCACCACCACCATCCGCTCCGCCTGCCCCTCCTCGATTTGCTGGCAGCCGAAGCGAAGCGCCTCCAGTCCCGCGGCGTGGCCTGAGCACAAGGTCGCGGTGGGACCGCGAAGGTCGTGCACCATGGAGATGTAGCCCGTCGCCGCGTTGGTGACGGTGTTCTGGAACACCACCGGGTTTCCGTAGCGGCCGCCCCGCTCCAGGATGGCTTCCAGGTACTCCGCGTTCGTGGGCAGGCAGCCGTAGCTGGAGCCGAACGCGATGCCTGTCTGGAGGGGATTGCCGGGCCCGGCATCCTCGATGGCCAGTGTGGTCGCGGTGAGCGCGATGCGCCCGAGCCGGTCCATGTGCCGGAGCTGGGCGGACTGCTTCGCGAACGCCGCGTCGGGAATGCGCTCCGCCAAGGAGGACGGTGGGCCCGCATCGCCTTGGGAGAAGCGCTCCCAGAGGGCCGCAGGTCCCGTGGCCCGGGGACACACCGCGCCGAGCCCGCTGATGACGATGCGCCGGCTCATCGTGCCGCCCTCCTTGTCTCCGGAAAGCGCCGGGCGACGAGGGCGACGTTCGCCCCACCGAACGCGGACTTGGTGCTCATCAGCGTGTCGATGCGTCGGGCGCGGCCCTCGCCACACACCACGTCGACGTCGCATTTCGGGTCCAGCTCTTCGCAGTTGAGGGTGGGCGGGAGGAAGTCGCGAGCCATGCCCAGCACGGAGCCGATGAGCTCCAGCGCGCCGGAGGCCCCCAGCGTGTGGCCGAAGTAGGGCTTGAGGGAGTTGACCGGCACCGACGCGGCTCGCGTGCCGAAGACGCCTCGCAGGGCCTGGCACTCCGCGGGGTCATTGGCCGGCGTCCCGGTTCCGTGGAGGTTGACGAAGTCGATCTGCTCCGTCGTCAGCCCGGCCTGTCGCAAGGCGAGCGTCATCGCCTGTTGGAGCCCCCGGCCCTCGGGGTGCGGGCTGGTGGGGTGATGGGCATCGCCCGCCGTTCCCCAACCGCACAGCTCCGCATGGATTCGCGCGCCCCGCTGGCGCGCGTGGTTCAGCTCCTCGAGCACGAGGATGCCCGCGCCCTCGCCGAGTACCATCCCATTGCGCCGATGGTCGAAGGGGCGGCACACCGTGGGCGTCATGGCGCGCAGGACGGAGAATCCACTGAAGCTGAGCAGGGTCAGTGCGTCCGCTCCTCCCGCCAGCATCACGGAGGCCCGTCCCTGACGGATTTCGTCCAGTGCCCGGCCCATGGCGAGGCTGCTGGACACGCAGGCCATGGTGACGGTGGACAGGATGCCACCCAGGCCGAACCGGTCCGCGACGTTCCGCGCGATGGAGGAGAAGGGAACTTCCCCGAAGTGTCTCCGGCGAGCGTCCTCATCACCTCCGGAGCGAATGACCTGTTCGAGGGACAAGGCGGGCCCACGGCTCGTGCCCAGCATGACCCCCGCCACCTCCCGCCAGTTCCCCTGGGCTTCGAGCCCACTGTCGCGGAGGGCCTGCTCCGCGGCGTGAAGGGCCAGCTTTGACACGCGGTCCACACCGTTGTCGGGCGTCTCGTCCGGCAGGTCCACCACGCCCGCGGAGTAGGTCCGGCCTTCGATGTCGAACGGGGCGGTCCGCCGGATGCCGCTGCGGCGGTTCGCCAGGGCCTGGGCAAGCTCGTCGGTGGACAGCGCATTGGCGGCCGTCACGCCAAGGCCCGTGATGACGACGCGGTGGGGGCTCATGAGAGCTTCTCCAGTGGCTCGGACGGCGCCGTGTCCACCAGACAGTCGTGGCCCGGGATGATGTGGCGGTATTCACGGAGGAGCTTGCGGCGGGTGTGGCTGTAGAGCTCGGTGTCCTGCGCGAGCTGGAGCTCCCGCTCGGCGTTCTCCACCAAGGTCTTCCGTGTGAAGAGCGCGTCCCCCGCGATGAGGATTTTTCGCGGCGTGCCCTCATCGTCCGTGCGGGCGCGGTGCGCGACGACGGAGATATGCCCATGGGTATGGCCCGGCGTGGGCAGCACCTCGACCTCCTCCGTCAGCCAATGGCTGCCGTCGACAGGGACGAAGCGCGAGTCACGTTCGAGCACGCGGTTGTAGAACCCGATGTTCCGAGTCACCTCGCGCACGATGGACCGGACATAGAACTCCTTCACCGTCTGGTAATGCTCACGCAGCAGCTCCGAGGTCGCGGCCTTCCCTGGGGTGTCGTCCTGGTGATACGCCTCGATGAAGTGCGCGTTCTCGACGAAGTCCTTGGCGCCCACGACGTATTGCGCGTTGCGGAACAGCAAGTGATTGCCGCAGTGGTCGTAGTGGAGGTGCGTGGCGACGACCACGTCCACGTCATCCGGTGTCAAGCCGCGTTCCTTGAGTGCCAGCACCAGGCGTCCCGCGTCGTCGCACAGACCGCTGTCCACCAGGATGTTTCGCTGTTGGGATTGCACGAGGGTGACCGTGGAGCGCAGCCGTGGAAAGCCGCTCCCCTGGAGCAGCACATTCAAGAGCATGGTGATGTGTTTCCTTGGGCTAGGAGCCCAGCATCAATTCGCCGTCGGCGACCAGTTCTTCACCCACGCGTGCTTCGACCTTCACGTGGTGGATGGTGCCGAGGCTCTTGAGGTGCGTGGCCCGGACACGGAGCTGGTCTCCCGGAACGACAGGGCGGCGGAAGCGCATCCGGTGGATGTTGGCCATCACGCCCGGCCGCGCTGGCTTCTGTGTCGCCGGCTCCACGGGCGCGAGGTCGGGGCGGCTCCTCGTGCGGAGCATGACGCCCGCCACCTGGGCCATGGATTCGACGATCAGCACGCCGGGCATGATGGGGTGCTCGGGAAAGTGCCCCTGGAAGAAAGGCTCGTTCGCCGTGACGCACTTGATTCCCTCGGCGAACACGCCGGGTTCCAAGCTGTCAATCCGGTCGACCATGAGCATCGGATAGCGATGCGGCAGGAGCTGGAGGAGTTCCTGGATACCGAGCCCGGCGGGCGTTGCTGCCTGCTGGCTAGGCACAGGCGGCCTTCTTCCCGCCTTCCGCGATGAGCCGGTTGACCAGCGCAGCGAGCGTGTCGATGGAGTGGAACTCCTTGGCGACGCTGTCATCCGCGATGACGACGCCCCACTTCTCCTCGATGCCGACCACGATTTCCAACGCCTCGACGCTGTCGAGTCCCAGTCCTCCCGCCTCACCTTCCTGCGAGTCACCGCCGAACAGTGGTGCCCCGTCCGGAATGCTCGCGGGGTCGATGTCCAGCCGCAGGCGGTCGACGATCATGGCCTTGAGGCCGCTCTTCACTTCCGTGTTGTCGGGGTGCATCCGCTTCTCCTGATGTTGAGAAACCAACGTATCGGAGCCCTCTGACATCGCCGGATAGGTTGGAGACATGGGCTGACGTGTTTGGTTTCTTGGGAGTCAGGATTGGCTCGGAGGCTGCGTGGGGGGCCGCTGCGTCCTCTGCTTCGCGGTTCGAACGCAAGACGTCGTGCGAGTCACGTCTCTCGACATGACTCCATTCACCCAGCCGTCCTGTCTCTTCACGCCGGCTTGTTCGCTGGCGCTGCTGCTCCTGCTCACTGCTTGTGGTGGGGATGAGCCGATCTGGAACCTCACCATGCGCGCCCGTCATGGCGAAGCATGGAAGGATTTCACGGAGTCCCCCGGCTCGCATTTCATCACTGAAGAGGGTGCGGGGAGCGCGGGGCTCAGAGGGATGTCCGTGTGCGGCTTCCATGGTGTGACGGACGTCGACGCCGACGGCACCCACCAATCCTGCATGGAGCTGCGATTCGACTCCACGGCCCTGGGCGCCGACCGCTCGGCGCTGACCATCGCGGGCACCGCCATCCCCCTGGCCTACGGTGCCGATGGATCCGCTGAGTTTACCGCGCAGGCGGGCCACGCCCCGGCAATCGTCTCGGCGTGGGCATGGACAATCTGTGACGAGATGCCGCGCTACATCGAGCAGACGCCTCAGCAGCTGCGTGGAGAGCTGGTGCTCGATGAACCTCCGAAGCTCAAGGGCCGTCTCTCGCTCCGGGCCGACGTCACGAGCGAGGGGCCCTGCCAGGGGGATGTCACCGAGCTCGAGCTGGTGTTCGACCTCGACCGCTGACGGCTGTCATTCGACCGGCAGCTCCTGGACCGGCTGCGCTGCGGCGGACGGGAGCCGCCAGCGTCACGGCGCGGGCGCGGCGTCCTCCAGCTCCGGCGTCGCCGGAGGCTGCAACGGCGGAACGCTCGTGGGCTTACCGTGGGCGTCGAGCGCGACGAGCACGAAGCGCCCCCGCGTCCCGAGCTGCCGGTCCCCCGTGAGCAGGTCCTCCGCGTAGAGGTCCACCTCCACCGTCATGGACGTGCGGCCCGTGGCGACGATGCGGGTCTCCAACTCCACGAGCTGGCCCTGCCGCACGGGGACGTGGAAGTCGACACGCTCGCTGCTGGCGGTGACGACGGTGCGCCGTGCGTAGCGCGAGGCCCCGATGAAGGCGGCCTTGTCCATGAGGGCCAGGGCCTGTCCGCCGAAGAGGGTGCCGTAGTGGTTCGTCTGCTCCGGGAAGACCATCTCGATGAGGCTGACCTCGGTGATGCGTCCCGCTTCGATGCGCTGCTTGGAGGAGGGCTCGGATGTCATGCAGGGTCCTGGGGTTCAGAGAGAAGGAAGGCGGCGGCCCGCCGAAGGTCGGCAGCTCGGTCCAGGGCGGGTCTGTCAGCAGTCCGCCATGGCGTGTCAGGACATCGGCGAGCGCGTCCAACGAGTCGATGACGCCCGATTCCGGGCCGGGGCCCGTGAGGCAGTAGCCCCGGTGCGGGGCGTGGCCTCCGTGTCGAGAAAGATGGGAAGCGCTCCGTTCGTGCGCCACAGGAGCCCAGCGGAAGCCCCAGGGCGATGCAGCCTCCATGGATATTGAATCGTCCGTCCTCCACGCAGCGCGGGCGACCGAGGTCGCCCGACAGGGCTCCCGCGTGGAAGAAGGGTTGTCGCGATGCACGCGTGTCGGCGCACACCAGGCCCCGGAGGAGCCCACGGACCGACCTTCGCCCCCACGGGCGACTGGACACACGAGCGGGGTTGGGTCGGAAAAGCCGAGGCGCGCGCGAAGACTGGCTGGAGGCTCCAGTGCTGCTCGGACCTTCCGGCCGTCCCACGCGGCTCCAGGTCGAAACCGTCCGTGGATTTCTCCCACGAGCGGATGCGGGCAGGTCTTCGGGCTCGTGAGCACTCCGGCCGGAGCCGGGTTCCTACTGTTCGTCGCTTCCCAGTGCCCAGGGGGAACCAGTGCGTGTGACGAGGTTCGTTCTCACTTACCGCTGCGGGGCAGCCCCGGATTCACACCGGGTTCCCTTTCAAGCCCGGGCCAAGGCCCCGGCACCCACATGGGGCGGTATGTACTGTCGGCGTTCTTGGACTGTCAAGGCGCGCGGACGCGCCGCGAGGGACGGCCGCTGGAGGTGTTGTGCGAGTTAACCTCTCGTTCGGAGCTCCAGACGCCATGACCGCACCGCTGACTCGCCGCCATCTGTTGCGCGCCCTGGGAGTGACGGGCGCGGGGCTTGTTTGGGCTCCGGGGTTCCTGGGACGGGCGCTCGCCGCAAGTCCATCGTCAGCCGCTCGCCGCACGCTGGTGACAGTCTTCCTGCGCGGAGGCGTGGACGGGCTCTCGCTGGTGCCGCCCATCGAAGATGCGGCGTACCACCGGGCGCGCCCTTCGCTGGCACTGCGGGCAACCGGGCCGGATGCCGCGCTGAAGCTGTCTGGACCGTTTGGTTTGCATCCGAGGCTCGATGCGCTGATGCCGCTGTGGCACGACGGCCGGCTGGCGGTGCTGCATGGCGTGGGATTGCCGCAGCCGGTCCGCTCTCACTTCGACGCGCAGGACTTCGTGGAGTCCGGAACACCCGGGCGCAAGTCGACGCCGGATGGCTGGCTCAACCGCGCGCTGGAGGAAGAGGAGGGCGCCGCGCTGCGCGCCGTGGCGCTGCAACCCACGCTGCCCCGAGCGTTGTTCGGAGACGCGGGGGCGGTGGCCATGGGGCGGCTGGAGGAGTTCCGGTTGCGAGGCGGACGCCGGGGGAGGAAGCCACCCGGGGCTTCAGTGCGCTCTATGCGGGCGCCGTGGACGAGGCGCTGCGGACGACGGGCCAGGGCGCATTCGAGGCGATGTCCCTGCTGGACGGGAACCGGCTGGCGGAGCTGCCTTCGCGCGCGGCGGTGGCGTATCCGAAGGGGCCGCTCGGGCAGCGGCTGCGGGACATCGCGCGGCTCATCCACGGAGAAGTGGGGCTGGAGGTGGCGGCGACGGAGTCGGGCGGCTGGGACACGCATGCGGCCCAGGGGGCCGCGACGGGCGCGTTCGCCAACCGCTGCCAGGAGTTGGGAAGCGCGCTGTCTGCCTTCGCCGTGGACCTGGGCCCTCGGCTGGAGCAGGTGACGGTGGTGGTGTTGACGGAGTTCGGCCGTACCGTGCGGGAGAACGGCAGTCGCGGAACGGACCACGGTGTGGGCAGCGCGATGCTGGTGCTGGGCGGCGGCGTGAAGGGCGGCAAGGTGTACGGACGCTTCGATTCGCTGGAGCCGGACCACTTGCAGGACGGGCGCGATGTGCCTGCATGGACGGACGTACGCGCGCCGTTGGCGGAAGTCCTGCGTGCCTGTAGGCCCGGTGTGGAGTTGGCGAGGGTGTTCCCTGGCTTCACGCCGCCTCCGTCACTGGGCTTGTTTGGATAGGCGCTGCGCTCAGCTTCTCGGTGGAGCAGGCGGGGGAGCGGCATTTCTCCGCCGCTCCCCCGAGCGGTCCACGTCCGTATTCACGTCGAGCCGCCACGGTTCTTCCACATCAGTTCACGTCCCTCCGCTCAGCGGCAGCAGGCGATGCGCCCGCAGTTCGTATAGAGACAGGTGAGCTCGTTGGGCGTGGGGGTGGCGGGGCAGGTGGCCTCGGCATCGCCGCCGGTGATGAACGCCAGCGTCGCATCCTCCAGCTCCATGACGGAGGCGGGGCTCGCCGGAAGCGCGGCGCGCTCCGCGTCGGAGAGGCTGTCGTAGTAGTCGGCGTCACGCCAGGCGCGGAGGATGTGGTTCTTGTCGCTGTGGCTCATGGTGCTGCTCCTCTTGGGTTGTTGGGGGACTGCCAACGGACCGCCAACCCTCGCGGTGCCGGAGTTCGTCGGGAACGAAGCCGCTTCACGAGACGGGAGGGGCCACGGAGAGCACGTCCGCCACCCGCTCCGGCGCCGCGAGCCGCAACAGGCCGTGGGCGATGCCCGCGAGCCCCACCATCAGCCCTGGCGTCTCGATGCTGTCGGGCAGGCCATGCAGATAGCCGTGCGACTCGATGCCCTGGAGGATGCCGCCCGCGAGCTGATAGGTGCGCCGCAGCAGCGTGTCATCCTGCAGTGCGCGCGCGGCCTCCAGCAGGAAGAGCACGTTGCCCAGGTCGCCATGACACAGGCCATGGTTGTAGCCGAGGCCTCCCGCGAGCGTGGCGCGGACCGCCGCGGCGATTTCCTCACGCACCCGGTGGTCATCGAGCAGCGGCAGTCCGGAGATGCGCGCCAACCCGATGCCGGGTGCGCCATTGCACCAGCCACACATGAAGGCGAGGCCATCACCGCCGTGCATCCCGGCGTCGGCGCGGAGGTCGGGCCAGTCGCCGGCCTGGGGCGAGAACCGGTCACGCTCATACGCCAGCGCCTCCAGCGCCGTGGTGTGGAAGCGGGACTCTCCCGTGGCGGAGGCCAGCCGCAGCAGCGCCAGCGCGATGCCCGCTCCTCCATGTGCGAGTCCGCACAGCGGCTGGCCGCCGGTCGCGGGTGAAAGCCAGCCCATGCCATGGGATTGGGGCGTGGCCGTCTGGAGCAGCTTCTCCCCACAGACTCGCGCGAGTCGTGACGCTCGCTCGGACGGATGCCGCGCCGCGAGCGTCAGCAGGCCGAGCAGGGCGCCCGCGCAGCCACTGCCCAGGTCCAGGTGCTCGTCCTGCTCCACGCGGGGAGCCATGGCGCCCACGAACGACTCGGCGGTCTCGAACAGCGCGCGCTCCCCCACAGTGCCCCCAGGTGGGTCAGGGCGTAGAGAATGCCGCCCCAGCCATTGAGGATGCCCACGCCACGGACCTGCGTTGGCGCGGCCTCCAGGCGCCAGGTCAGGTGGCGCAGTGCGCCTCGTGCCGCCTGCGTGAAGCGTGCTTCGCCCGTCAGGGCTCCGAGCTGCGCCAGCACCAGCGCGATGCCTGAGAGCCCCTGGTAGAAGTCCACTCCCACCTGGACGAGCCGCCACTCCTTCGTGTCGGACATCTCGAGCGACAGCCAGTGGGAATGGCCCGCGCCGGAGAACGACAGGGCCACCAATCGCTCTCCTACGCGTCGTGCAGCCGTCAGCAGCGCGTCTGGGTGCGCGGGCTCGGGCGGCTCGCGGAACGGATAGCGGGGGCGGTCGCCAGGGCTTGCCGCCAACCGGACCCGGCCGAGCGCGCTTCGCAGCAAGCCGAGCTGCCGCTCGTGGTCATCCGGCGACAGCCCCATCAAGCGCCGCCGCGCCCGCTCCAAGCCAGAGTCGTCGAAGAAGTCGGGCAGGTGGCGGCCCGCACCTGACCACAGGTCCTTCGAGCCGGGCAGGGCGGTGAAACGGGGGATGTCGCCGCGCTGCAATTCCTCCTGCTCCAAGGGGATGAGGGCCGCCAGGTACGGGCGCTCCTTCACGGCCAGCCAGAGGTGGTCGAAGAAACGCTGCCGGTCCAGCGCGTCCCCCATCGCATGAGGATGCATGCTCTCGTGCAGCAGGGCGTCGTAGCTGGCTGTGCCGCGAAAGAGCACTCGCACGGGCGCGTGCTCGAAAGCCGCGAGCGGCCCTCCAGGGGCGAGCAGCGCATCCCGGTGCGCGGCGAGTAGCCGGTACAGGGTAGAGAACCCCTGCGCGAGCGCGTCCGCTTGCACCGTCACGGAGACGTCCTGTCCTTCCATGCGAGGACGGTTCGCCGCGCCTGGAATCTCCATCCGCCGTCGCTCGAAGCGGAGCTGGTCCGTGCCGTGCGCTGTCGCCACCAGATAGCCCAGTGGTGTGAGCTGTCCCTCGCCAGCGCCCAGGGCGCTGACGTCCACCTCCGTGCCGTCTTTCGCGCGCCATGCGGGTTGGGGCAACAGCCCGCTCTTGAGCACCGTACCGTTCAGCACCGCACCGGGTTGCTTCTCCACGTCCCGGATGGATGCTGCGAGCGTGTGTGGATGGAAGAGTGTCTCCAGGTCCACCAGGACGGGGTGCTCGCCCACCGCGATGAGGTTCTCGTAATGGATGTCGGTGACGTCCAACGCGTAGAGCAGCGCGACGAGCGCGCCTTGCCGCAGATGGAAGCGCCGCACCTCCTCGGCTGACTGGCAGGGCGCGGCCTCCACGTACTCCATCCACCCGTAGCCCTCCGAGGAGAGGACCTCCACCGTGCGCAGCGGAGGCGTGAGGCCGCGCGCGTTCAGCCAGGAGAGGAGTTGTTGGAAGGCGGCCTCCGCCGTGAGCGGGCGCGGCTTGTACACGAGCCGCAGTCCCGAGGCGAAGCGGAGCAGGAAGACGGTGCGTCCACCTCGGTGCGGGTCTGACAGACCACCTTGGGCCTCCACCAGCGGGCCGGGAGGAACGCCGCCGTGGAAGCGGTGCCACAGCGCGGCGGCGTCCCGGGCCAGCCGCTGCATCAGCTCCACGCTCGTGGCTTCCCACGCGGTGACGTACTCCACGGCTTGTCGCGCGAGCACCGGGTAGCGGGCAAGGATGTCGAGCGCCACGTCGCGTCGCCGGAGGTGCTGGGCGAAGTCCTGGAAGCGCGCTTCGGGCGTGTCTCCCTGGAGTCGCCCTTCGAGCTGAGCGATGCGCAGCTCCACCGCGAGCGTCCGTCCCAGCAAGGGCATCAACATCCGCGGGAGCGGCGCGAGCAACATGCGGGCGGTGTGCTCTGGCTCGAACGGCGCTTCGGGCGTGTCACGCAGACAGGTGTCCAGGGCGGAGATGAGCCGTGCGTGTGCCGCATGGACGAGTGGTTCGACCAGACTGAGCAGGGCCACGCCCGGTGGCGTGGGCTCCGGCCAGGAGAAGGGCGGCGATATCTCCGACACGTAGGCCTGCTCGATGACACGTTGCCACGGCGGAGGCGCGCCCATGCGTGCATGCAGCGCCTCCGCTGGTTCTCCCAGGAGGGTGTGCAGTTCCGCTTCCGTCAGCCCCGAGGTACGCAGTCGCTCGGCCCAGAGTGCGTCCCGCGTGAGCGGTTCTTGTTTGCGCCAGCGTTCCAGCCTGCGCCGCGCGCGTGCCTCGTCCACCGCCTCCGGCGTGCCGCGCATCCGGAGCGATGGCAGCCGCTCTTCCAGGGCATGGCCCAGCACCCAATGAGACGTCACGCCTTCTCCAATCCAGGCAGCGGCCTGGGGTGTCCGAGTCGTCCTTCGGCGTGTCTGTGAGAGGGCTTCCAATCGCTATCGTTGCATTGCCGCCGGTTCGGATGCCAGGGGGCCTGGCCGGGTGGGGATGACAGGTTCTGCGCACCACCGGCGTGACGCCACTCGCCGTCGCACTGCGTTGCGAACTGCGGCACACTGGGCCGATGCTTCGGCTGCGCCGCATGCTCATCCTCATCCTGGCCACCTTCGGATCGCTCTACCTCGTGTTGTGTGTGGCGGTGTTCGCGCTGCAACGCTCCTTGCTCTACCCGGCTCCCAAGGGCACGCCGCCGCTGGCGGAAGGTGACGGCTTCAGCCGCCTCCCGTTGGAGGGCGGCCTGTTCGTGGACTTGTTCCACCTGCCGGCACCTCCGGGCGCGCCCACGGTGGTGCACTTCCACGGCAACGGGGAGGAGGTGTTGACGCAGATAGGTCTGGGCAACTTGATGCAAGCGCGGGGGCTGGGCTTCCTCACTGTCGAGTACCCGGGCTATGGCGCGTCACCGGGGCGTCCCACGGAGGAAGGCATCTACGCCGTGGCGGAAGCGGCGCTCGCCTGGCTGCGCGCGAAGGGGGTGAGCGCTGAGCAGACGGTGCTCAGTGGCCGCAGCCTGGGGACGGGCGTGGCGGTGGAGATGGCGCGGCGCGGGCACGGTTCGCGGGTCATGCTCGTGAGCCCGTACACGTCCATCCCGGACATCGGGGCCACGGCCTTTCCCTTCCTGCCGGTCCGCCTGTTGGCCCGGGACCGGTATGACACCGCGTCGAAGGCCGCCGCCGTGAAGCTCCCCGTGCTCATCATCCACGGCGAGGAGGACACCCTCATCCCCGTGGACATGGGGCGCCGGCTGGGCACGCTCTTCCCCCAGGCCGTCGTGGAGACAGTGGCGGGGGCGGGGCACAACGATGTCCTCGAAGACCCTGGAAAGGTCTACAGGCATCGGATGGCGTCATTCGCGTTGGGAGAACCCTGAGCGGCGGAGTCGGGTGGATTTGACGCTGACGGGGACCGGGCGCACGGCCCCATGCGCGCTTGGACAGGACCGCGCTCTGGCTTGCTCGAGGCCGCCGCGACTCCTACGCTCCCTGCCGCCGGCGCAGTCCTTGTGCCGGCGTCCACCGGGAGCCCGCCGCATGTCCAACCCCACCTCGCCCGTCATCGGCATCATTGGTGGCAGTGGCCTGTACCAGATGGATGGCTTGACGGACGTCGAATGGAAGAAGGTGACGTCCCCCTTCGGTGAGCCTTCGGACGAGCTGTGCTTCGGCACGCTCGGAGGGCACCGCGTCGTCTTCCTGCCGCGTCACGGGCGAGGCCACCGGCTGGCGCCGACGGACATCAACTTCCGCGCGAACATCGACGCGCTCAAACGCAGCGGGGTGACGGACCTGCTGTCGTTGTCCGCCGTGGGGGGCCTGCGCGAGGAATACCCACCGGGCACCTTCGTCGTCGTGGACCAGTTCATCGACCGGACCTTCGCCCGGGACAAGAGCTTCTTCGGCACGGGGCTGGTGGCGCACGTCTCCATGGCGAAGCCGGTGTGCTCGCGGCTGGGGGACGCGGTGATTTCCGCGTGCGAGGGCCTGGGCGTCGTCGCGCGCCGGGGCGGCACGTACCTGGCCATGGAGGGGCCGCAGTTCTCCTCCATCGCGGAGAGCCACCTGTACCGGAGCTGGGGCTGTGACGTCATCGGCATGACGAACATGCCGGAGGCCAAGCTCGCGAGGGAGGCGGAGCTCTGTTACGCGACGGTGGCCATGGTCACCGACTTCGACTGCTGGCATCCGGACCATGACGCCGTCACGGTGGACCAGGTCGTCTCCGTGCTGCTGGGCAATGCGGGCAAGGCGAAGGGGCTGGTGAAGAACGTGGTGCCGCTGCTCGGGTCGCATGCCGGTCCCTGTGCACAGGGCTGCCACAAGGCGCTGGACCACGCCATCATCACCGCGCCCCCGGCCTGGGACGCCGCCATGGTGGAGAAGCTGTCCGCGGTGGCGGGCCGGGTGCTGCGCCGATGAAGGTCCATGGCAAGCCGATGCGCTCCATCTGGCTGGCGCCGGACGCGCAGGCCGCGGAGGCCATTGACCAGACGCGGCTGCCCCACGCGCTCGTCACCGTGCGGCTGACGACGCTGGATGAAGCCGCTCATGCCATCCGGAGCATGCAGGTGCGCGGCGCGCCCTCATCGGTGCCACCGCGGCCTATGGCGTCTGGCTGGCTTTGCGCGCGGATGCCTCGGACGGCGCGTTGGAGCACGGGCTCGCGGTGCTGCGGGGCACGCGCCCCACCGCCGTGAATCTGCACTGGGCCCTGGATGACATGCGCCAGCTCCTGGCGCCGCTGCCTCCCGCGGAGCGGGTGGCTGCCGCGCTTCGCCGCGCGGAGGCCATCAGCGACGAGGACGTGGCCATCAACCGCGCCATCGGTGCGCACGGCCTGAAGCTCCTGGAGGACGCCTGGGCGCGCAAGGGGCGCCAGGGCCGCCTGGAGGTGCTCACGCACTGCAACGCCGGCTGGTTGGCCACGGTGGACTTCGGCACCGCGCTCTCGCCCATCTACCAGGCGCACGACGCGGGCATCCCCGTGCACGTCTGGGTGGACGAGACGCGCCCGCGCAACCAGGCGCGCAGCTCACGGCCTGGGAGCTGGGGCAGCACGGCGTCCCGCACACCGTCATCGCGGACAACGTGGGGGGCCACCTGATGCAGCACGGGCAGGTGGACCTGTGCATCGTCGGCACGGACCGCACCACGGCCCAGGGCGACGTGGCGAACAAGATTGGCACCTACCTCAAGGCACTCGCGGCGAAGGACAACGGCGTGCCCTTCTACGTGGCGCTGCCCTCGCCCACCATCGACTGGACGCTGCGGGACGGGGTGCGTGAGATTCCGATTGAACAGCGCGACGGCACGGAGCTGAGCGACGTCACCGGACGGCTGGCGTCGGGCGAGGTGGCCACGGTGCGGATTACGCCGGAGGGGAGCCCCGCGGCGAACTACGCCTTCGACGTGACGCCCGCGAGGCTGGTGACGGCGCTCATCACCGAGCGCGGCGTGTGCCCGGCTTCGCATGACGGGCTGCTGTCGCTCTTCCCGGAGCGGCGCGGGAGGGCGGAATGAGCGGTGCGTGTGAGCACCTCGCCCTGCGCGAGTCGATGATTGCCACCGCGCGGCGGATGAATGCGTCCGCGCTCAACCAGGGCACCTCCGGCAACCTGAGCGTGCGGGTGGAGGCCGGCTTCCTGCTGACGCCCACCGGCATGGACTACGACGCGCTGGTGCCGGAGGACCTGGTCCTCATGCGCTTCGACGGCAGCCACGAGGGTCGCCGGAGTCCGTCCTCGGAGTGGCAGCTCCACCGGGACATCCTGGCCGCCAGGCCGGAGGTAGGCGCGGTGCTGCATGCGCACTCCATGTTCTGCACCACGCTGGCGTGCCTGCACCGGGACATTCCCGCCTTCCACTACATGGTGTCCGCCGCGGGCGGCACGGACGTGCGCTGCGCGCCCTATGCCACGTTCGGCACGGCGGAGCTCGCGGCCCACGTGCTGGCCGCGCTGGAGGGGCGCAAGGCCTGCCTGATGGCGAACCACGGCATGGTGGCGGTGGGCAGGGACCTACCGGCGGCCTTCAAGCTGGCCGTCGAAGTGGAGACGCTGGCCGCCATGTACTGGCGGGCGCTCCAGGTGGGTGAACCGGTGCTGCTGGACGGCGCGGAGATGGCGCGCGTCCTGGAGAAGTTCAAGACGTACGGACAGCAGCCGACGCCCCCGTCGCGCGAAGCGTGAGGACCGTCACCTCTGTCGGCACGCCGATGCGGAAGGGCAGCCAGTGCCCCGTTCCGCCGGACACGTAGAGCTGGTGGTCGCCCTGGCGGTAGCGGCCCAGCATGTATTTGAAGGCGAACCAGAAGGCCGGGACGCCCAGGAAGGCCACCTGTCCGCCGTGGGTGTGGCCGGCCAGCGTCAGCCGGGCGCCGCGCTCGGCCGCGAGCGGGAAGAAGTCCGGATGGTGCGTCAGGCAGAGCACCACCTCTTCGGGCGCCACGTCGCGGAAGCCGGCTTCCGCGGACTGCTGCATGCGCTCCGCCTTCACGCGGTGACTGCGGCCGGACATGGGATAGTCCACGCCCACCACGCGCACGCGCTGGCCGGCGTGCTCGAAGGCATGGGACGTGTCCACCAGCAGGCGCACGGGGCCGCCTCGCGCCTCCACGTCGGCGTAGGCCTGGCGGATGGCCTCCAGGCCGCGCCAGTGCTCATGGTTGCCCAGGATGGCGAGCATGCCGTGGCGGGCCTTGCACTCCGACAGCGCCGCCATGGTGCCGTCGAGCTGGTCCAGGTCGTCGATGAGGTCCCCCGTCATCACCTGGAGGTCCACCTTGGCGTCGTTCATCGCCCGCACGGCGTCTTGCAGGTACTGGGTGTCGATGAACGTGCCGACGTGGACGTCCGTAATCTGGCCGATGCGGAACCCATCCATCGCCGGAGGCAGGCCGGGGAGGTGGATGTCGACCTCGCGGACGGAGAACTGCGTGTAGCCGTTGGCGAGCCCCACCGAGCTCGTCCCGGCCGCCAGCAGCGGCACCGCGCGGCCGGCGTTCGTCAGCAGGTTGCGGCGCGCCATGTTCACCGGCGGGGTGGGGTTGGCCTCGGGCGCGGTGAGGGGCGGCGCCCGACGGGCGGGCCGGTCCAGCCACTTGCGCAGCAGGAGGAAGGGCGCGCCGGCGAGGACAATCATGATGATGGCGACGGACCAGCCCACGGAGAAGACGCGCAGGGCCGCATCCCCCACGGGGAGCTGCGCGTGCCGTCCGGCCACCGCGGAGTAGAGCCACGCCACCAGGGACAGGAAGGTCCCCAGCGCGAAGACACCCAGGCGCCACTTTCGGAGCAGGCCGGGCCACAGCGACCGGAGCACGGCCCAGGCGCCGACGTTGAAGACGAGGAGGAACAGCAGCCTACCCATTGACGGTGCTCCCGTGGCGTGAAGGGGAACAGTCATAGCCGGGGCGGGCGACATGCGCCGCAGGAAGTGGCTGGGGCTTGGACGGAATGTTCCGTCCCCGGGCCGCTCAGCCCCGGCTGGGACTGGCCATCCGCAGGTGGGCGTGGAGCGTCTCCGTGCGCAGGTAGAGGAACTGGGCATCGCCAAAGGCCAGGGCGTCGCCGTCGTTGAGCATCCGGTCCTGGTCCGGCCCCAGCGAGGAGGCGTTGACCCAGGTGCCATTCATGGAACCCAGGTCGCGCACCGAGCAGTCACCGGCCTGGGCGTGCCACCGCAGGGTCGCATGGTGCTTGGACACGGACGGGTCGGGTACCACCAGGGAGCAGCCTTCGATGCGTCCCACGGAGAACTCCTCTCCCTCCGCCTCCGGCCTGAGGAAGTGGACCTCCAGGGCATCGAACCCGCGCAGCATGACGAACAGCCGGTCCACGAGCCGTGTCCGGTGAGCCATGCCCACGGTGCGTGCCTCGCCGAGCCGCATGGCCACCTGTTGGAAGACGGGCTCGGGAGGTTGTTGGACCAGCACGACGCGGCCGGACGCTTCGAGGAAGGCCTCCAGGGTTGCCAGGGCGAACGGGCGCAGTTGCTTGACGGACGGCATGGTGCCCGCACCTTAGACCGCGTTGCGCGAAGTTGGCGCTGGACCGCGTCCATTCCCCACGGAGTGTCCACCGCCGGTCGGGAGCCGCGCCGTCCTTCCGCGCCATGACGCGCGCGACCTTTCTTGGGGGAAATGCGTCCGCTTTCATCGCGCCGGGGCAGTTGAACCCCTTCCGCGAAGCCCTCCAGGAGCGACGACATGATGATGCGGATGAAGCGGTATGGCGCTGGACTGTTGACGGCGTGGTTGCTGGCGGTGGCTCCCGCCTGCGGCGACTCGGATGAAGGCGCGCCACCGGACGCGGGATTGCCCGACGCGGGTGACAGTGGGGTTCCGGATGCGGGAGACAGCGGCACGCCCGATGCGGGTGAGGAGCTGCCTCCGCTGCTGGTGCCCGCGGGCTGCAACCCGCTGGCCTCCGAGCATGACTGCCTCCTGCCGTACCCCTCCGACTACTTCCTCGAGGAGGATGCGGCGCTGCCATCCGGCCACCGGGTGCGGCTCTCCGAGGCGGCGAAGTTGAAGGCACCGGACGGCGCCGCGTTCGACTTCACGGACCTCCACCCGGCGGACGGCTACTCCCATGGCACGCAGGTGCTCGCGCTCTTTCCGGACGGGGTGGATGACGCGCGCCTGCCGTCGGTGACGAGCCCCACCGCCGCGACGAATGGGAACACGGTGTTCCTCGACGCGGAGCGCGGCGAGGGCGTGCTCCACTTCGCGGAGCTGGACCCCAGGGCTCCGGATGACGCGCGCCGTGCCTTGCTGCTGCGGCCCGTGGTGCGGCTGCGCAACACGGCTCGCTACATCATCGCGTTGCGCGGGCTGACGGCGAAGGACGGCACGCCCGTGCCGGTGCCCGAGGGCTTCCGCCGCATCCGGGATGGCCAGACGGCGGGAGACCCGCTGCTTGCGCCCCTGGCCGCCGGTACGAAGCGGACATCTTCCCGGCGCTCGAGGCCGCGGGTGTTCCACGCGCGGAGCTCCAGCTCGCGTGGGACTTCACCACCGAGTCGCAAGAGGGCGTCACGCAGGACATGCTCCAGGTGCGCCGCCGGCGATGGAGGCGCTGGAGGCCACGCCCCCCGCCGTCACGGTGACGGACGTGCGAGATGACGTGGACGCCAACGTCGCCCGGCGCATCACCGGCACCTTGCGGGTCCCGCTCTTCCTGGAGAGCGACCAGCCCGGTGCGCTGCTCGCCCGTAACGAGGAAGGCCGTGTGCGGCGCAATGGCGACGCGGAGGTGCCTTTCACGCTCCAGATTCCTCGCAGCGTCTGGGGGCAGTCCGTGGCGCCGGTGCGCTTGCTCCAGTACGGCCACGGCTTCTTCGGCCGGCAGGCGGAGGCGGATGGTTCCTTCGTCCGGCCCTTCATCCAGGCCACGCGGATGGTGGTGCTGACGGTGGACTGGTGGGGCATGTCGCAGACGGACGCGCCGGGCGTGCTCCAGGCAATGGCGGGCAACCCTGGCCAGACGTTGCGCTTCACCGACCGCGTCCACCAGGGGATGGTGAATCAGCTCGCCGTGACGTACGCGGCCCGGACGACCCTGGCGGAGCTGGCCGAGCTGCAAGACGACGGCGTGCGCGTCTTTGACCCGGAGCAGACGTACTTCTACGGCATCAGCCAGGGCCACATCCTGGGCGGCACGTATGTCGCGCTGTCGCCGCACGTCTCACGGGCCGTGTTCAGCGTGGGCGGGGCGGATTTCTCGCTGATGATGTTCCGCGCCCGGCCCTTCGGCATGTTCCTGGATGCGATTGCCCAGACGGTGCCGGACGCGCTCGACCAGCAGAAGTTCGCGGCGCTGACGCAGACGTCCTTCGACCGCATCGACCCGCTCACCTATGCGCCGCACGTGCTCGGCGACCTGTTTCCCGGAGCGCCCGTGTCGCGCCGGGTGCTGGTGCAGTATGGCCTGGGGGATGCGCAGGTTCCCAACGTGGCCACCGAGCTGCATGCCCGCGCCATGGGATTGACGCAGCAACTGCCCGCCACCTGGCGCGTGCCCATGCTGCCCGCGGAAGAGGGAGCGGTGGAGGGTTCGGCGCTGGTGCAGTTCGACTTCGGGCTGCCGCCGCCGCTGCCCGGCACCGTGGCGGACCTGCCGGCCGCCGACAATGCCGTTCACGAAGGCGTACGCCGGGACGACGATGGACGGGAGCAGGTGGACCGGTTCCTGCGGCCAGACGGACAGGTGGAGGTCACCTGCGACGGCATCTGCTTGGGTGGCAACTAGCGCAGGGGCAGAAGTGACCTCCGCGCGTCAGAGGCGGACGCGTGGAGGTCACTGCCTCGTCGCGGTCTACGTCGCCGCGTCCGCCTTCGGATTCTTCAGCAGGTGGTCGCCGTAGTCCTCACGCAGCTTCGTCTTGAGGAACTTGCCGGTGGACGTCCGCGGCACCTGCGGGACGAAGACATAGTCATCCGGCAGCCACATCTTCGCGAACTGGCCCGCCAGGTGCGCGGTCAGCTCCTCCTTCGTGACCTGCTGCCCCTCCCTCAGTGCCACCGCGGCCAGCGGGCGCTCATCCCACTTCGGATGTTTCCCCGCGAAGACGGCCGCCTCCAGCACCGCCGGGTGCGCCATCAACGCGTTCTCCAGCGCCACGGAGGAGATCCACTCACCGCCCGACTTGATGACGTCCTTGCTGCGGTCGCAGATTCGCACGTAACCATGCGAGTCGATGGTCACCACGTCGCCCGTCTTGAACCAGCCGTCCTTCGTGAAGCGGTCCGCGCCCTCGTCGCTGAAGTAGGACGACGCGACCCAGGGCCCCCGGACCTCCAGTTCGCCCATCGTCTCCCCATCCCAGGGCAGCAGCGTGCCGTCGTCGCTGGTGACGCGCGTCTCCACGAACGGCAGCGCGAACCCTTGGGACGCCCGCGCCGAGGACTTCGTCTCTGGCGCCGCCTGCCGCAGCGGCCCCTTGACCTTCGCCATCGTTCCCACGGGGCTCATCTCCGTCATGCCCCACGCGTGGACCACTTCCAGTCCATGCCGCTGCTGGAAGCCCTCAATCAGCGACGGAGGCGCCGCCGAGCCACCAATCAGCATCGACCGCATGCTGCTCAGGTCCCACTTGTTCGGCGACTGGTCCAGCAGCGCCAGGATTCCAATCCAGATGGTGGGCACGCCGCCCGCCAGGGTGACCTTCTCCGCCGCCATCAAGTCCAGCAGGGAGGGCGGGTCCAGGTGCGGCCCGGGAAGCACCAGCTTCGCGCCGGTGAGGACGGCGTCGAAGGCCAGCCCCCATGCGGCGGCGTGGAACATGGGCACCACCGGCATCACCGCGTCCGCCTCGCGCATGCCCGTCACGTCTGTCATGCAACACGCCAGGGCGTGCAGCACGGTGGAGCGGTGGCTGTAGAGCACGCCCTTCGGATTGCCCGTGGTGCCCGACGTGTAGCAGAGCATTGACGCGGAGTTCTCATCGAGCTGGGGAAAGTCGAAGTCCGGGGACTCGGCCGCCAGCAGTGCTTCGTAGTCGAGCGTCCCCTCCGGCGCGGGGCCCGCGTCCGGCACCACGATGACGTGGCGGATGCTGGGCACCGCGTCCTTGAACTTCTCGAACAGCGGCAGCAGCGAGCGGTCCACCACCACCACGGAGTCTTCCGCGTGCCGCGCGATGTAGCCCAGGTCATTGGGGTGCAGGCGCAGGTTGAGCGTGTGCACCACCGCGCCCATGCACGGCACGCCGTAATACACCTCCAGGTGCCGGTAGTGATTCCAGCTCAGCGTGGCCACCCGGTCCCCCGCCTTCACGCCCAGCCGCGTCAGCGCGTTGGCCAACTGGCACGTGCGCGCGTAGAAGTCCGCGTACGTGTAGCGGTGCAGCGACTTGTCCGGGTTGCGGCTGACGATTTCCGAGCGTGGGTAGAACGTCCGTGCACGCTCCATCAAGTGGCTCAGCGTGAGCGGGAAATCCATCATGCGGCCTGGCAGCATCGGCACCCTTCCTTGTGACGGCGTGAGGAGGTGCCGATGCTAACGGAGCGCGGACCCGTGCTTCATCCGCGCTCCGCGATGCTGCGTCGCGTCAGCCGAAGAAGACCTGGGCGACTTCGAAGAACTCCTGCGGGACGCGCTTGAGCTCGCGGGTGGCGTCCGCCAGGTCCACGCTGATGATGTCGTTGCCTCGCAGCGCGGCCATCTTCCCGAACTCGCCGCGGGCCACCATGTCGCAGGCGTGGACGCCGTAGCGGGTGGCGAGCACGCGGTCATGCGCGGTGGGGGCGCCGCCGCGCTGGATGTGGCCCAGCACGGACACGCGCGTCTCGAAGCCGGTGCGCCGCTCGATTTCGTGCGCCAGGATGGTGCCCACGCCACCGAGCCGCGGCCTGCCTGCCTCGTCCAGCGCGCCGCTGGTGACGAGCTGCTCCTGCTGGTCCGCGGACAGCTTGATGCGCGTGCCCTCCGCCACCACGACGATGGAGAAGGTGCGCCCGCCCGCGTGGCGGCGCTGGATGTGCTCGGCCACCTTCGCCAGGTCGGCGGGAATCTCCGGCACCAGGATGACGTCCGCGCCGCCAGCGATGCCTGCGTAGGTGGCAATCCAGCCCACGTGACGGCCCATCACCTCGCAGACGATGACGCGCTTGTGCGACTCCGCGGTGGAGTGCAGCCGGTCAATGGCCTCGGTGGCGATGGCGACGGCCGTGTCGAAGCCGAAGGTGAAGTCCGTGGCGTTGATGTCGTTGTCGATGGTCTTCGGCACACCGACGATGCGCAGCCCTTCCTGCGACATGCGCGTGGCGGCCGACAGCGTGCCTTCACCACCAATGGCGATGACGGCGTGGATGCCGTTGCGTTCGATGGCGCGCTTGACGCGCTCCAGCCCGTTTTCGACCTTGAACGGGTTGACGCGCGAGGTGCCGAGGATGGTGCCGCCCCGGTGGAGGATTCCGGACGTGGTTTCACGCGTGAGGCGGAAGTGGTTGTCCTCCAACAACCCTTTCCAACCATCTCGGAGGCCCATCATCTCGAAGCCGTGGGCGTTGGCGCGGCGGACGACGGCGCGGATGACGGCGTTCAGGCCGGGGCAGTCGCCCCCGCCGGTGAGCACGGCGACTTTCATGGAGAAACGTTCTATCGCGCCCGGCGCCAGACGCGATGTCCAAGTTCGCCCGAGCGCTCACCCGGGGACCTTCCAACCCTCTATCCGAACACCGCTGGACGACGCTGGGCCCAGGGGCGGGCAGCCTCCAACTGGGCGGCGAGCCGGAACAGGGTGGCCTCATCTCCAAAGCGCCCCATGAACTGAACGCCCACGGGCAGGCCGTCCGGGCTCCAGTGGAGCGGCATGCTCATGGCGGGCAGCCCCGTGGTGTTGGCCATCGGGCAGAGGGAGGCGAAGGCGCCCGCGCGGAGCAGCGGGGCCAGGGGCTCGCCCGGTGGCGAGGAGAACGTGCCCAGTGGCGGCGCGAGCTCGTTGAGGGTGGGCATCAGCCAGACGTCCACGTCGTCGAAGTGATGGAGCGCGGCGTGGCTGTGACGCTGCAATTCCGCGCTGGCGCGCAGATAGGCGGACAGGCCCTGGTCCAGGCCATATTGGTAGAGGGCCCAGGTGAAGGGCTCGAAGTGCGAAGCCTCCGGACTGCGTCCCAGGCGCTCGGCCATCGCGTCGATGCTGAAGACGACGCCCGCGGTCCACATGGTGATGAAGTGCTGGCCCACCGCGTCATCACCGGGCACCTCCAGGCTGCCCTCGTCCACGTGGTGGCCCAGGTCCTCCAGCAGCCGGGCCGCGGAGTGGATGGCGGCCAGGCACTCCGGGTGGATGGCGGCGCCCATGGGGTTTCGTACGGCCACGCGGATGCGCAGGTGGCCCGGGGGCGTGTTGACCTCCTGGGTATAGGGCCGCGCCTTGGCGGGGGCCTGGTAGGGCGTCCCCGCGTCCGCGCCGCAGGTGACGTCGAGCAGCGCCGCGCTGTCTCGCACGGAGCGGGTGAGGGCGTGTTCGGTGACGAGCCAGTGGACGGCGTCCGCGATGTCGGCGCCCATGGGGTTGCGGCCCCGGGTGGGCTTGAGGCCGAAGAGGCCACATGCGGCGGCGGGGATGCGGATGGAGCCGCCGCTGTCCGTCGCGTGGGCGAAGGGCACCATGCCGCTGGCCACCGCCGCCGCCGCGCCGCCGCTGGACCCGCCCGGAGAGCGCGAGGTGTCCCAGGGGTTGCGGCAGGGCCCGTGCAGCTCGCCCTCCGTGGTGGGGAGCAGCCCCATCTCCGGCGTGTTCGACTTGCCCAGCACCACCAGGCCGCTGCGCCGGTGGCGCTTCACCAGCTCGCTGTCCTGGTCTGGAACGTAGTCCTTCCCGAAGCGCGAGCCGTGAGTGAGCGGGTGACCCTCCTGGGCCGTGAGCAGGTCCTGGAGCAGGAAGGGGACGCCGGTGAAGGGGCCCGGAGGCAGCGTTCCCCGGGCACGCTCGCGCGCCTGGTCGAACTGCGTCTGGACGACCGCGTTGAGCGTCGGGTTGAGGCGCTCGATGCGGGCAATGGCCGCATCCACGAGCTCGAGCGGCGTGGCCTCCCGGCGCCGGACGAGCTCCGCCTGTGCCGTCGCGTCGAGACTGACAAAGGGGTCCATGTCCCTGACTCTGTCATGATTCACGCGGCCTGGAAGTGCACCCGGTGCATGCCTATGTTTCGGACCCATGCGCATCCGCGTCTTCGATTCCGAGCGGGAGGCCGCCGCCACGTGCGCCCAGCGAATCGCCCGAGCGGTGACGGCACGCCCCTCCCTGGTGCTGGGGCTCCCCACGGGGCGCACGCCGCTCAATGTGTACCGGGAGCTGGTGGAATTGTTCACACGCGGCGGTATGGATTGGACCCAGGTCCGCACCTTCAACCTGGATGAGTTTCTGGGTGTGTCGGCGGACGACGCGGGCAGCTTCCGCGCCTACATGGAGCGGCACCTCTTCCAGCACGTCAACCTGTCGCCCGCGCACATCCAGTTCCTGGATGGCGCGGTGGAGGACGCGGAGGCGGAGTGCGCGCGCTACGAGGCCCGGCTGGCCGAAGCGGGGGGACTGGACCTGGTGTTGCTGGGGCTCGGTACGAACGGGCACCTGGCCTTCAACGAGCCGGCGGACGGACTGCGCGCGCGGTGTCACCGGACGCGGCTGAGCCGCCAGACGCGCGAGGCCAACCTCATGCTCTTCGGGGATGACCCATCGCGCGTGCCGATGGAGGCGCTCACGCTGGGCATGGCCAGCATCCTCCAGGCACGGCAGGCGCTGCTGCTGGCTTTCGGCGAGGCCAAGGCGGAGGCGGTGCGCGGCATGGTGGAGGGCCCCGTGTCCCCCCGGTGTCCCGCCTCCTTCCTCCAGCTCCACCCGGACGTCGAGGTGTGGCTGGACCCGGCGGCGGCCCGCGCGCTGTAGGCTGCTGCGCCCGCCTCAGCTCCGGCCATTCTCCGCGGGCGCAGCGGGCTTCTTCGGCTCCTTCGCCGCGGACGCCGGTGCCTTTGAGCGTGCCGGAGCCACCGGCTTCGGCTTCGCCACGGGCTTCACCGCGGGCGGCGCCTTCCGCGGCGGAGGCGGGCGCGTCAGCTCCCACGCCGCGAGCACCTTGGGCACGTAGAACTCCGTCTCGCCATTGCGCGGCACGCGGCCATTCACGGCGCCTGGGCCCGCGTTGTACGCGGCCACCGCGAGCCGCACGTCACCGAAGCGCCGAAGCTGCTGGGCCAGATAGCGCGCGCTGCCATCAATCGCCGGCTCCGGGTCGAACGGGTCCTTCACGCCCAGCATGGCCGCGGTGCCGGGCATCAGCTGCCCGGGCCCCATGGCCCCCGCCGGGGAGATGCGGTGCACGCGCGTCTCCGACTCCACCTGCACCAGCGCGCGCAGCAGCCCCGCGGGAAGGCGGTGCCGGCGCTCGGCCGCGTCGATGACGGGCTCCAGGGGCGCGTGTCCCTCCACCAGGCACGACGGCCGGTGCGCCAGATACGCGCGCAGCGCACCCGCCTTGGCCTCCAGGAACGAGAAGGACAGCGGCGACACGAAGCTGTTGCCGAACCAGGCCACCGCGACGTTGAGCAGCACCACCGGCGCGAGCACACACGGCAACCACCACGCCCACCCGGGCACCGTCATCCCCGCACGCCGTGCCGCCCGCTTGCGTCCCACCCCTCCACCCTTAGGGGCGCTTGGGGCCTCCGTCCAACTTCCGGCGCCCAGGGCGGACCTCCGGGGGCAGGCGCAGCCCGTCCAGCACCAGCGTGGTGAGCGCGTCCGGCAGCTCCAGCGGGTTGCCGATGTCCTCCTCGCTCAGCACCGCCAGCAGCAGCCGCTCCACGGCGCCCACCACCGCCAGTCCGCTCACCGCCGGACGGATGGGGCGCAGCAGCCCGCTGGTGTGCGCCTTCTGCGTGATGTCCACCGCGTGACGCGCCACCTGCCGCGCCAGCTCCGCCACCTTCGTCCGCGCCCCCACGGCGGGCCCCGGGACTCCTGGAGGTACAGCCGCACCACACCCGGGTACTGGAGGAGGGCGCTGGCAATCACCGCCGCCACCGCGCGGTACGCGTCGAACATGGCCTCCACGTTGCGCGCCTCCGCCAGGGAGTGGCCGCACGTCTCCAGCCCGGCCAGCAGCTCGCGGCGCACCGGCTCCAGCAGGCCGTCCACCAGCGCCGCCTTGTCGTCGAAGTACCGGTAGAACGTCCCCTTGGCCACCCCGGCCGCCTGGGTGATGTCGTCGATGGTGACGCCATCCAGGCCGCGCGCCAGGAACAGCTTCAGCGCGGCGTCCTCCAGTGCCTGCGCTCGCTCTCGGCGGTGGGCCTCGCGGCGGCCTCCGGGCCGTGCGGGCGGCTTGCCCGTCTCCTGGGCGCCATCCGCCCGCGTGCCATCCCGGCTCGCCATTGCCGTGCGCTCCAGTCCATTGCGCGGTAGAAAAAGAGTGACCAAATAGTCATTCATGGGAAGCGAAGCGCCGGCCGGGCGCTTCGCCGGAGGCGACGATGATCGGCATCCCCCTGGGCTGGGTTTACTCCAATTTCGGTGAATGGGTCCTTCACAGGTCCGTCCTGCACGGCCTGGGGAAGAACCGGAAGAGCTTCTGGAGCTTCCACTGGCACGAGCACCACCAGAAGTCGCGGCGCCACGACATGGTGGATGACCAGTACATGCGCTCGCTGTGGAGCTGGTCGGCGCAGACCAAGGAGCTGATGGGGCTGGCGGTGCTGGCGCTGGCCCACGCGCCGTTGTTGCCGGTGGCGCCCTTCTTCGTGGGGACGGTGTGGGCCTGCGCGGCGAACTACTACTTCGTCCACCGGCGCGCGCACCTGGACCCGAAGTGGGCGCGTGAGCACCTGCCGTGGCACTACGACCACCACATGGGCAAGGACCAGAACGCGAACTGGTGCGTGACGCACCCGTTCTTCGACCTGGTCATGGGCACGCGGCGCGAGTTCCTCAACGTGCAACCTCCCGCGTCCAAGCAGCCCGCGCCCGTCGAACAGCCCGTGCCCGCGCCCGTGGAGGCCCGGAAGCGCGCGGCGGCGGCTTCCGGGCTCCGGTAACGGCGGGCGGCCTAGAACACCAGGTCGAAGTAGTTGGCGTGCGCCTTCACGCCCGCGCAGGCGCGCAGCGAGGCGGTCCAGTCCTCGGAAGGCAGCGTGCCCCGGGCGTCGAAGATGAACTCCAGCTCGGGCTGCCGGGCCAGGTCCATCAGGTCCACCGGGCCGGTGCTGGTGAGCTGGAGGGTGCGCGTGGGCGCGGTGCTGGTGCGCGTGTACTCACCGATGACGTGGGTGTCGTTGGAGCCCGGCAGGCGCACGGAGACGTTGGCGCGCTCCACGCCGCTCAGGTCCGTGTCGGCCGTCACCTCGAAGAGGCGCAGCCGGAGCTCGGTTTCGATGTCCGTGTCCTCGGGCAGCGGGTCGGAGAAGTCGCCCAGCGGGAAGGTGATGCTCCGCTCCACGTTGACGGTGAGCGGCAGCGCCGCGGGGAAGGACAGGTCACGCTCCGTCTTGCAGATCTCCTCGGCCTCGGCCTCGATGAAGAAGAGGGACTCACAGCCGGTGGCGAGCATCGCGATGCTGGAGAGGAGCAGGATGCGGAAGGAAGTCGTTCGCATGGTTGAAAAGCTCCTGGCTCAGAAGAAGTAGAGGATGAAGCCCAGCTTCACGGAGGGCATGGTGGCGCGCACGGAGAGGTTCCTCGCGGTGACGTCCGGGTCATCCGTGGCGTCCTGGAGCAGGGCGCTCGCGTCGTCCACGCCCAGGTCCACGTAGCTGAGGCCCAGGTGCAGGAAGAAGTTGAAGCGGCTGGCCGCGCCCACCTCCAGGCCCACGCTGCCGGTGACGTAGTTGTACGTCACGTCGCGAATGGCCGCGCTGGCCCGGCTCGGCGTCGCGCCCAGCCAGTCCACCACGTCGTTGTAGTCCGAGCCGAAGTAGTGCCCCGCCTCCACGTTGAAGGACGGCGCCACGAAGGTCCGCATCGGCAGGATGCTCAATCCGCCGCGCAAGCCGAAGCTGAGCGTGTTGGTGGTGGGGCCCGCTTGCAAGCGCAGCCACGGCAGCGGCCGCAGCACCGCGGACAGGCCCACGCCGTGCGGCGCGCCCGCGTCCAGCATGAGGCCGAAGCGGTGAGGGGTATCCGACCCGTCGGCCAGGGCCGGCGTCGCGGCCCCCAGGCCCAGGGCGCACGTGAGCGCCGCGCCGTGCCGTCCCAGCAGGAATGTCCTTTGTCGTCTCGTCGAGGATGTCGCCATCGTCATGTCGTGTTCCAGCGTCTTCCGGCCCGGTGGCCATCATTCGCGCGACCGGGCGGAAAAAGAAGCGACGTCAGGAAAAATGACGGCGGGAAGAGGCCGCTTCGGCGCTGGTATCCGACATTGGCGGTCAGGGCCGCCGGTATTTCAGGGCTCTGTCGTCCGATTGGCGGCGAGCCCGATGACGTTGACCATCAAATCCTTGATGCGGCGCGGCTTCTCTCCGCCGTTGTCGCGGAGGATGAGGTCGATGTCGTCGTCGGCCCGGTGGTACTCGGGGATGAGGTCTCCGCCGCCGTTGGGATTGGACAGGCCCTCGAACATGAAGAGGACGTCCTCGCCCTTGCGCCCGAAGGACGCACCGTCCTGCCGGTCGCGGAACACGTTGATGTCCCGGTTGATGCGGTCGAACGGGTCATCGAGCTTCGCGTTCGCCTGGTCCAGCACTTCCCGGAAGTAGTTGGGCTGTCCGCGCGAGTTGGTGTCCACCACCGACAGGCGCTGGTCATCCCAGCGGCCCACCATGTCCACGTTGATGACGCCGGCAATCTCCTCCATGCCGAGCCCCGGAATCGGGTGGTCCACGAAGTACTGCGAGCCCACCAGGCCCTTCTCCTCGGCGCCCGTCCACAGCAAGAGCACGGAGCGGTCCAGCTCGCCGCGCCTGGCCGCCTCCGCCAGCTCCGGCACCGCCGCCATCAGCACCGCGCTGCCGGAGGCGTTGTCGTCCGCGCCGTTGAGGACGTTGCCGCGCCGGTCCACGCCGTCGTGGTCCAGGTGGGCCATCACCACGATGACCTCATCCTTGTTCGGCCCCGAGCCCGGCAGCAGCGCCATGGTGTTCACCGCCTGTCCGGACGCGGAGGCCAGCTGGCGCAGCTCCTCCACGCTTCGCTGCGCCCCGCGCGGCGGCGCCAGGGGCAGGCCGCGCGCGTTCATCGACTTCTCGTACTGCTGGTTGAGCAGCGCGAGCGTCTCCTTGGGCATGTTGTCGTCGAGGTAGAAGCCGCCCTCGAACAGCGCGTGTCCGTAGGTGCTCGGCGTGTGGGCGTGCTCGCCCGACTCGCCGCGCACCCCGGGCCGGCCCGCGAACGAGTACACGTCGAAGCGCTGCTCGAAGGCGTTGTCCGGGTTGTTCGTGTTGGGGCCGACGAGGCCGTACTTCTGCACGTGCTGCTGCACGTACAGCGACGCGGCATCCAGACCGGCTGACGGGCTGTCGCGGCCCTGGAGCTCGTCCGAGGACAGGTACGCGATGTGCGTCATCGGGTCCGAGTCCACCGCGACGCTGTCCACCTCCGGCTCCGGCGCGGGGGCCGGCTCCACCGGCGCGGTGGGCGGCGGCGTGGGCACGGTGCACACGAGCGGCCGGGGCGCGCGGGCCGATGACTCGAAGCGGTCCGCGTTCCAACCAGGAGGCGCGCTGGCGGGCTTCGCCGGGGACTCGGAGGCCCGGGGTCCTTCGCCACGGCGGCGCGCGGCGGAAGTGAGGGGAGAGGACGCGGGCTGTCGCTGACTTTCGTGGCCATGGTGGAGGAGTCCCGGTGCGCGTGGGGGGAGCGCGTCTTGGAATTATCCGTCCCAGCCGTCCGAGAGTTGTGTGACTTCTTTTTCCCTGCGATTGCCGGGGGTTGTTGAAGGCCGGACGTCGCTCCGCCCCGCCGGTCAATACCTGCACCTGGAAGCCGGTGACACGTTGCAAGTCCGGAAAGCACCGGGCTGCGAGTGGCCCGGGTCGACCGGCCCAGGACGGGGGGTCCGGATGATCGACGAAGTCGATCAACGTTTGAAGGCGTGGGTGGGCCGCATTGCCGGTGATGTCCCGGTGTTCCTGGGCGTGCCGGACCGCGAATCGCTCGAGCGAGGCGTCTGCCTGTACCTGCTGGAGCTGGGGCCCGCGCCTCCGGCCCGAGGCGGGGGCGGGGGCGCGCGTCGCTGCAGATTTCGGTCTGCTACCTCATCACCGCGGGGGCGGAGTCCCCGGAGCGAGCGCACCGGCTGCTGGGTGAGCTCGTCTTCGCGGCCATGGAGGAGGCGGACTTCGAGGTGGAGCTCACGCCGGTGCCCACCACGGTGTGGGCCGGGCTGAGGACCGCGCCGCGTCCCTGCTTCCGCCTGCGCGTCCCGGTGCGGCGGGAGCGCGCGATGCCCGTCATCCACCGGGTGCTCTTTCCCGCCACGCTCCAGGCCACGCCGACGCCCGCGGAGGCGCTGCTGGGCTGTGTCGTCGGCCCGGGGACGTGCCGATTCCGGGCGCGCTCGTCGAGCTGCCCACGTTGAAGCTCACCACGCGCACGGATGCCAAGGGCTGCTTCCGTTTTCCCAGCGTGCCCCCGTGGCCACGCTGGGCCGGCTGGAAGTGCGCGCCAGGGGTGAGCTGCTTGAGCTGGGCTCGGAGGTGCTTGCCGCCGAGCCCCAGCCGCTGCTCATCCGCCTGCCGTTGAAGGAGGAGTGACATGCCGCAAAGCCACCCGCCGTCTGTCACCTCCGAGGAGACGCCACGCGGCGCCGAGCGCGTTCCCGCGTCACCGGGTGCCACCGCGCCGAACCCTGCTCACGGGACGCTGGAGACGTCCTGGATTGATGAATGGGGCATGGCGCCCGAGGCGTCCTTCCCCGATGCGTGGAGCGCGCGGCTGAAGGCGTCCGTCGCCGGTGCGCCCGATGCGTGGAGCGTGGGCCCCGTGGCTTCCATTTCCGGTGTCTCCGATGCGTGGGGCGCGGGGTTGGAGGAGACTGTCTCTGTCGCGCTCGACGCGTGGGACGCAGGGCGGGTGTCGATTGTCCCTGCTGCGCTTGCCGCGCGGAGCCCGGGGCCGGAGACGGCAGCGCCTGATGCGTGGGGCGTGGGGCCCGAGTTGCTCGCGGTGTATGCGCTGAGCCCGGCGGCGCGGGGCCTTCGAGCGGCCACGTCGGAGGCCTGGGAACGGAGCGAGCCTCCCCCCGTGGCCACCGCAGGGACGCCACGACGAGGCGAATGATGGAACGGACAGCCTTCCGCGACAGGCCGGGCGATGGGGGAACCGCCGGGCTTGAGGCGGGCGCGCTGGCCTGACTCGCTCAATGCCGCACGGTCCTCCAAGAGAGCAGGTCGATGTCTCGCGTCTTCGATGTCTCCGCAGTCACGGACACCCTTCGTCTGTCCCCCAGCGGGACGGGGGAGGCCGTCTTCCACGTCATCAACGCCTCGCGTGCACCCGTGCGCGCGCGCCTCTCGGTGGTGCCTGAAGCAGGTGCCCGGCGGGAGTGGCTCTTCATCGACGGCGAGACCCAGCGCGACTTTCCTCCGACGGGCGCGCAGCGAATCCTCATCCGGCTCCGCGTGCCAGCGGGGACACCACCGGGCCACTTCACCTTCCACCTGCGAGTGGAGGACTGCGACAGCCCCGACGCGCGGTTCGCGCAGGGGCCCGCCGTCACCGTGGAGGTGGTCTCCTCGCCGCCCGCCGCCAGGGCGTTCCCCATGAACTGGGCTGTCATGGCGGTGGGGACGTTCATCCTGCTGGGGACGGTGGCCTCCCTGCTCGCCGCGGGCAGGGCGCGGCAGCCCAGCCCCGGGGCCCCCTGTCCGGATGGGCATTGTGGCAGGGGGCTGACGTGCGCGAAGCAGTTCGATGGGGGCGTGTGCCTGGCCTCGCAAGGCCAGCCCTGTGAGGCCGGCTCCCAGTGCATCACCGGCTACTGTGAGCCCGGCGTGGGGTGCACGGTGCCGCTGGGAAAGGACTGCGCCTCCCCGGAGGACTGCCCGGGCGCGCTGACGTGCGCCGACGTGCTGGGCTCGTCCGTCTGTCTCCTCGAGCCGGGAGAGGACTGCGAGCACGACCGCGACTGCGCCAGCTTCTTCTGCAACGCGGAGCGCAAATGCAACCGGGATGACGGGCGCTGTGACAGCAACGCCGAATGTCATTCGCCCACGCAGTGTGGCGCGACGAAGCTGTGCCAGCTCCCAGATGGACAGCCGTGCATGCGGCACGAGGCCTGCCTCTCCGGCTACTGCTCGGAGACCTGCCAGATATCGCCGGAGTCCTTCCAGTGCGAGTCACCGTGCCCCGCGTACACCGCCTGTGTGTCGGGAAGCTGCACCCCCGTGGATGGAAAGCTCCTCAACCAGAACATGCTGCTGACGGCGCCCCGGATCCTCAAGGGCATCCGGGAGCTGCGCATCCAGCAGGGCACCCAGCCGTAGCCGGTGCGTGTCACTGCAGTTCCGGCCGCACCGTCTTGCCGATGTCCACCAGCCGCCGCACCTGTTCTTCGCTCAAGCCCAGGTGCCGCGCGGCGCCCGGGACGTCCCCCGGAATGAAGGCGCGCATGGCCCGGGGACTGAACCAGTTGAAGAGCGTCACGACGCCGCGGACCAGTGGGGACTCGGTGAACACCGCCGTGGGCGGAATGACGTAGTCCTTGGGCACCTGGTTGAGCGCCTGCTGCCGCTGGGTGGCATTGGGCCCGGGCCCTTCGGCCAGGACGAGCTGCCCGGTGGCCGTGTCCTGGTGACGCGCGATGAGCTCGCAGTAGCGCGCCCAGTCGTCGGGGGCCGGTGGCTGCGCGTTGTGCGCCACCACCAGCACCGTGCCGACATATGCCAGCCCCAACGTTCGGCTCCGCACCACATCCTGGATGTCGGGCGCGTCGAGCTGGACGGGAGCTGTCATCGCCGCGTCTCTCCGTTGGATTGCGAGCATGCCGGAGTGTTCCTCCGCATGACTCCATGTGCAACCTGTATTCCTTGGAATACTTGTCGCTCAGCGTCCGAGGTGAGAGCGCGGGAGGAGCGGCTTGGGGCTACCGGGCAGGGACGCGGAGGACCAGGCCCGGCGGAGGCAGGGTCCAGGCAGAGGTGGTGTCTCCCCAGGCCGCGATGGTGCCGTTGTGCCGGAGCGCCAGGCTCTTGTTGAAGGCCTGGCCCGCGACGGCGGCGACATCCGTCAATCCCGCGGGGAGCGTCGTCTGGCCATAGGCGCCGTTCCCCCAGGCGATGACGGTGCCGTTGGACCGGAGCGCCATGTAGTGGTGTTCGCCTGCCGCGACCTCCACGACGTCGCTGAGGTCCGGGGTGAGCGCGAGGTCGTAGTACGCCGCGCCAAATCCCCAGACGGCCGCGGTCCCGTCCGCCCGCAGCGCCAGTGCGCTGCTGCTCGTGTTGGCGATGGCCACTGCGTCGTCCAGGTCCGCCGGGACGGCGAGGAGGTCGAACACGTCCTGCCCCCAGACGGTGAGGGTGCCATCCGCCTTGAGCGCCATGCCGTGGTACGCCCCCGCGGACACCGCGACCACGTCCTGAAGCCCTTCAGGGACATGCGTCTGCGGGTCGGTTTCCGCGCCGATGGCCACGACCGTCCCATCCCGCTTGAGCGCGAGGACCAGGACTCCGTTCGCGCTGATGTCCACGACGTCCGACAGGCCCGCGGGCACCGGGACGGGGTCGGGGCCTCCCCACTTGACGACGGTTCCATCCGCCTGCAGGGCCACGGCGAAGGACATCCCCGCGCCCACGCTCACGACATCGGAAAGCCCCGCTGGCGTCGGAGTGACATCATTCAGGGAGTCGGCCGAGCCCCAGACGGTGACGGTGTTGTTCGGCAGGACGCCAATGCCCCAGTCGGCCGCATGCGCGAGGGTCCGCTGCCGGAGCACTCGCAGCGACGCGGTGGCGGCGGGCTTCCAGTCCACGCCGGCGTGACGACGACCTCCTGCTCGCCGGGCACGAGGCTCCCCGGCACGCGCACCACCACCTCGGTGTCCGACCAGGACAGGTATTCCTCGGCGTCCACGCCGCCGATGGAGACGCGGGAGGTGCCACGCGCCTCGCCGAAGCCGGAGCCGGTGAGCTTCAGGTGGCCCCGCTGCACGGTGAGGGCGGGCGCCTGGAGCACCAGGGCTTCCTGGCGGCGGCTCAGCGACAGGTCGACCGACGTCGTCTGACCCGGTTGGACCTCCAGCGTGTTCCCGGCCTGCTCGTAGTTGCTCCGATGGGCCTCCACGGTGTGCGTTCCCGGGGGGACGTTGTCGAACGTGAAGCGGCCTTGCGCGTCCGTGGTCACGCTGTCGCGCACGCCGGAGAGGATGACGGTGGTGCCCTCATGGTGGCTCTCCCCTTCGAGGAGGGCCTGCCCCGTCACGCGGCCGAGCTGTGTCCCTGAGTCGTGTGGCGGTGTGCCGGCGTCGGGCGTGGGGGCGGGACTGTCAGGGGTGCAGGCGGAAAGGACCAGGAGGAGGACCCAGAGCCATGAGGTTCTTGCAAGACGCATCATCGGGATTCCAGTGTGTGCGGGGGAGGCGCTCCTCGGGCGGGAGGAGGAGGCCTTCGACGAGGAATAAAGCCTGTGGCAGCGACCTGTCGCCCACTGGGAATTGTTATTCAGAATGCGTCTGGCGTTGCCAGCGTCTGCGCCTAGTCGAGGATGAGCTCCAACATCAGGTCGTCCTCGGGGTCCTCCTGGATGGACGTGTCCGAGTCGTCCACGTCGTAGCCCTTGAGGGAGAAGCCCAGGGGTGTCTGTGCGCCGATGCAGGGAGTCGTGCGGGGCGAGGTCCCCACGCCGTCGCCATCCACGTCGGGGTAGAGAACGACCCTCCGGTAGCGCGCGGCGTCCGTGTCATCGCAATCGTTACCCGTGGCCTGGGTGAAGTAGGGAGCGGGAAGTGACGCACCGGTGCACAGGGTTCCGGCCTCGGGTTGGGTGTGCCCATCCGCGTCCCGGTCCACATGTGCGTAGGCCACCTGTCGCCAGCGCGCCGCGTCTTCCACCGCGCAGTCCGTTCCCTGGGCCGACCACGGCGCGGGCACCGTGCCATCCGTGCACAGCGCGACCGCGTCTCCCTCGCCCACGCCGTCCCCGTCCGCATCCGTCCATGCCTGGAGCGTGGTGTGGACGCTCTGGTCCGCGTCGTCGCAGTCGTTCCCCCGGGGAAGGGTGGCGTAGCCGGCCGGAAGCGTCGCCCCCGTGCACAGCGTGCCTGCTTCGGGCTGGGTGAAGCCGTCTCTATCCGCGTCCCGATGCGCGTAGGCCAGGTCCTGCCAGCGCGAGGCATCCACCGCGTCACAGTCCGTGTCCACCGCGGAGAATCCCTGGGGCATCGAGCGGCCCGCGCAGACCGTCTGCCGGGCGCCCGCGCCAGAGCCATCACCATCCGTGTCCGGGAACACGCTCCAGCTCACCATGCGGCTGGCGTCGCGGTCGTCGCAGTCGTTCCTCGTGGGCCATTGGGCATAGCCTTGGGGGAGCTGCGTGCCACTGCACAGCACGCCCTGCTCGGGGACGGTGTCGCCGTCGCCATCCGCGTCCCGATGAGCATACGCGCGCCACTGCCACGTCGTGCGGTCCTCCGGCGCGCAATCCTCCGCGTCCAGGGCGTAGCCGGATGGAGCCGTGCGGCCCATGCACAGTGTCTGGGGCTCGCCACTGCCGAAGCCATCTCCGTCCGTGTCCGCGTAGACGGTGCGTTCCATCCAGCGCGCGGCGTTCGTGTCATCGCAGTCGAGCCCGTTGGCGCTCCGGGAGTAACCCTCCGGCAGCCGGTCGAGGCCACACAGCCTGCCTGCTTCCGGTACCGTGTAGCCGTCCCTGTCCGCGTCCCGGTGGGTGTACGTGAGCCAGTGGGCGCGGAGGAGGTCGTCGGGCGCGCAGTCTCCGCCCACCGCTACATGGCCTGGAGGCGGCCGTCTGCCGGCGCAGTGGGACACGGGCTCGTCGCTGCCCACGCCGTCGCTGTCGAGGTCGGGCCACGCCAGCGCGACTTCCGCGACGCGCGGGTCATGGTCATCGCAGTCCGTCAGGCCCGCCTCCATGCGGTAGCCCACGAGCGTGTCGCCCCCGCACTCCGACACCGGGCCTTCGCCGGTCGCGCCGTCGTTGTCCACGTCACGGTAGAGCCCAGTCAGCACGCGCCAGCGGGACGCATCGGCGGGCGCGCAGTCATCGCCTTGAGGGCTCAGGCCCGCAGGAAGCCGCTGGCCCACGCAGCTCTGCAGAGAGGGGCCCGCGCCCACCCCATCCAGGTCCGCGTCCACGTGGCCCGCCAGGAATCGCCAACGCGTGCCATCACCGGGCGCGCAGTCCAGGGCGTCAACGACACCGTCGCGGTCCGAGTCTTGCTCCGGGCTGTCGCCATCCGCGCAGCCCGCCAACGTCGCCATGGCCAGCGTCAGCGCCAGCCACGTCCGTCCATTCGTCCCCATGGAAGCCGTCCGTTCCGTCCGCGTGTCCGTGGGGCGTTCAGGGGAGGCGGGTCAGCTTGCAGGTGGTTGCCTGGTAGGAGGAAGGCATCCGGACGGTGAGGTGGAAGTGTCCCGGTCGGGTCATCAGGAGCAGCGCCATCCGGTCACACCGCGTGCCAAAGCCCTGCTGGGATTCGTAGTTCCCGCCTGTCGACATGAAGGTGAGGGTCCGGGGGGTCGCCTCTCCCTCCAGGATTCCCGTCACTTCGAAGCCACCATTGAGGGAGTAGGCCATGACCGCATCCACCGTCGTGAAGACGTAGGACGTGCCGTATGCGGCCTGCTCCGCCAGCGCGGAAGGGGCCAGGGCCAGTGTGGCGAAAACGGAAGCGGTCCGGACACGACGCGGGAGCGACGAGAACATGGGGGCCTTCCTCGGAAGCGGGCACAGGAATGGCGGAACTCCGCTCATGGCCCATGCCCTATACGTTCTCGCCCCGTTTTCTTGGCCGGCGCACGGACGGTTCCATCCGGTGCCCTCCCGGTGACGTCGAACGACGCCCCGTGCTGCACCTTGTCACAGCCGTCCGGCTGCAATACGCCTAGAGGCATGTCCACCGCCGAGCTCCCCGCCGACTTCCTCCAGGCCATCACCGAGGGCTTCCCCGTAGATTTCCTCACCCGGGAGCCAGGCGAACTCCAGGAGTACGGCCGCGATTGGACGCGCGTCTACGCGCCCGCCCCCGCCGCCGTAGCGCTCCCTCGAACGACGGACGAGGTCTCCCGGCTGCTCGCCCTGTGCCACCAGCATCACATCGCCGTGGTTCCCTCCGGCGGTCGCACCGGGCTGGCAGGCGGCGCGATGGCGGCCCGGGGCGAGCTGGTCCTGTCCCTCCAGCGCATGACGCGCATGGGGCCGGTGGACCTGCTCGGCAACACGGTGCGCGTGCAGGCGGGCGCGGTGACGGAGGCCGTCCATCACCACTGTGCGGAGCACGGCCTCACCTGGCCGGTGGACTTCGCCTCCAAGGGCTCCAGCACGGTGGGTGGCAACATCGCCACCAACGCGGGCGGGGTGAAGGTCATCCGCTACGGCCTCACCCGCCAGTGGGTGCTGGGGCTCCAGGTCGTCACCGCCCAGGGGGAAGTGCTGGAGCTCAATGGCGCGCTGGAGAAGAACAACACCGGCACGGACCTGCGCCAGCTCTTCATCGGCAGCGAGGGCACCCTGGGCGTCATCACCGAGGCCACCCTCAAGCTCACCCAGCTCCCCGGCAAGCAGGACGTGTTCCTCTTCGCGGTGCCGGACGTGGCGGCCGTGCTGAGGCTGTTCCGCGACGCGCGCCGGCAGAACGCCTTCAGCATCTCCGCCTACGAGTTCTTCACCGACCGGTGCATGGCGCGCCTGGGCCGCCACCGCAAGCTGCGCCCGCCCTTCGAGACGCCCAGCGAGTGCTACGTGCTGCTGGAGGCGGAGGCGAAGGACGCCGCCGCGGTGGAGGGCTGGTTGGGCTCGCTCTTCGAACGCGAGCTCGTCACGGACGGCGTCCAGGCCCAGGGCGCGGCGCAGGCGGCCGAGCTGTGGGCGCTGCGCGAGGGCATCAGCGAGAGCCTCTCCGCCACCGGCCTGCCGCACAAGAACGACATCTCCCTGCCGGTTGCGGGGCTGGAGGCCTTCTGCGCGGAGCTGGAGGCCCTCTTCAGCGCGCGCTACCCGGGCTGGGAAATCTGCCTCTTCGGCCACATCGGCGACGGCAACCTGCACGTCAACGTGATGAAGCCGGACGCGATGGACAAGGCGGAGTTCCTGGCCCACACGAAGCAGGCGGACCCCACCATGTTCGCGCTGGTGCAGAAGCACGGCGGAAGCATCTCCGCCGAGCACGGCGTCGGCCTGCTGAAGAAGGACTACCTGGGCTACTCACGCGCGCCGGCGGAGCTGGCCTTGCTGCGCACCCTCAAGCGGGCGCTGGACCCTCGAGGCATCCTCAACCCGGGCAAGGTCGTGGATGCCTGAGGCCGCCGGACGTCAGGACAGGATGCGCGTCTTGATGTCCGTCTCCAGCCCCGCGATGGCCTCGCACACCGGGGTGGACACGTCCTGGTCCAGGTCCATCAGCAGGTAGCCGATGTTGGCGTCCGTGCTGAGCACCTGGGCGTGGATGTTGGCGTTGAGGTCGGAGACGATGCGGTTGATGTCGCGCAGCACGCCCGGGATGTTGCGGTGCACGTTGAGGATGCGGTGCGTGCCGGGGATGAGCGGCGCCTCGATGTTCGGGAAGTTGACCGCGCCCGTGCTGGCGCCCGCCTTGAAGTACTTCAGCAGGCTGGTGGCCACCTCCTTGCCGATGGAGGCCTGCGCCTCTTCCGTGGACCCGCCGATGTGCGGCGTGAGGACCACGTTGGGCAGGCCCTGGAGCGCGGTGACGAAGCCGTCCGAGTTGCTCTCCGGCTCCTCCGGGTAGACGTCCACCGCGGCGCCGCCCAGGTGCTGGGACTGGAGCGCCCGCGCCAGCGCGTCGATGTCCACCACCGTGCCTCGGCTGGCGTTGATGAGGCAGGCGCCCTTCTTCATCTGGGCAATCTGCTCGGCGCCCATCATCATGTGCGTGGTGGGCAGCGCGGGCACGTGGAGGGTGACGAAGTCGGAAGCGCCGAGCAGCTCCTCCAGGGTGACGGCTGGCTGCGCGTTGCCCAGCGGCAGCTTGGTCATCACGTCGAAGTAGAGGACGCGCATGCCCAGCGCCTCGGCGATGACGCCCAGCTGCGAGCCGATGTGGCCATAGCCGATGATGCCCAGCGTCTTGCCGCGCACCTCATGGCTGCCGGTGGCCACCTTGCGCCACTGGCCCGCGTGGACCTCCCGGCTGCGCTCGAAGAGCTGCCGCGTCAGGACGATGACTTCCGCAATCACCATCTCCGCCACGCTGCGCGTGTTGCTGAAGGGCGCGTTGAAGACGGGGATGCCGTGCGTGTTGGCGGACGTCAGGTCCACCTGGTTGGTGCCGATGCAGAAGGCCCCGATGGCCAGCAGGTTCTCCGCGTGCTCCAGCGCCGCGAGCGGCACCGTCGTCTTGCTGCGGATGCCCAGCAGGTGCACCCCCTTCAGCCGCTCCGCCAGCTCGTCCGGCTTGAGGGCGGACGAGACGCGCTCCACCTGGAAGCCCTCGGCGGCCAGCATCTCGCCCGCAGACGGGTGGATGTTCTCCAGCAGCAGGGCTCGGAAGGGGCCGTCACTGCTGATGGCGCGCGTCGGAGAGGGCGGGAACTGGGGAGTGCTCATGGCGCCTTGCGTTAGACCTGGGGCTCGGGACTGTCAAGGGTGGGGTGGGGCTCGCTTGAGGACCCTGCGTCATTGCGTGGGGAAGCGCGGCTCGTAGAACTCCTTGGAGTCCCACTTGACGTCGTGGAACTCCGCCTCGCCCGCCTTGGTCTTCGCGACGCAGCGGACGATGTTGTCCTTCGTGAACAGGCAGGGCTCGGCGTGGGGGTGGCCCGTCGCCGCGGTCTGGAACGCGCGGTGGATGAATTGGGGCTCGAGCTTGCTCAGGGCCAGGATGCGGTAGAACTCCTGGCTGAAGGGCAGGGCCTGGGAGGTCTGGTAGCGGCTGCGGAAGGCGATGACATAGGGCGTGCCGTGGTCGATGAAGAGCCGGGCGAAGTGGTGCTCCCAGCCAATCAGGCACGAGCTGAAGAAGGCGAGCAGCCGGGGCGGCTTCTTGCCGCGCTTGAGGGCCCGCTCGATGGCCTCGTAGGTGAACTCGACGTCGCGGCTGCTGTCGTTGTCGTCCACGGTCCACTGGATGACGCTTCTCAGTGTGTGGTCGGGGCTCAAGAGGCTCCAGCCCAGCTTCGGCATGATGAGTGACTCCTTCGCCCACTGGGTGAGCGCGACCGGGTCGAAGCCGGTCTCCACGCAGAGCTCCTCCTCCCGGGTCGCCAGACTCTCCACCTTGGACCGGTCGTTCCTGCACCACGTCGGGTAGCGGGGATAGGCCATGTCCATGGACGCGAGGCGCATGGCGTGCTTCGAGCAGCGCACGTTCCCGTGGGTGACGTGGTGGTAGATGTCGCAGTCGCCGAGCTGGTTCACCCAGGTGTCGAAGTTCGCGTCCCGGTCGAAGAAGCGCTCACGGAACGGACCCCGTGAGGCCAGGGCGAAGGCGTTGCGCACGTGCCCCATCTCGACGTTCCACTGCAGCCCGGGGTCCGCGCGGTCGTAATAGAAGAGCGTGCTGAGCTGGTCGACCGGCGCGGGCGGGTCGAGCGCCAGGATGTCGTCGTGGGTGATGTCCCAGCCCCGCAGCTTGAGGTTGCACTTGCCGCAGAAGTGCGGGTCGAAGCGGGCCGGCGCGTGATGCGGGTATTGCGGCCGCTTCTGCTCCCAGTCGGGGTAGCTCATCATGCAGTTGTGGTCGAGCGGGTCGTGGTGCTGGGGAACCACGCCCGAGGAGGCCTCGTGGTGGGTCAACCAGAAGCAGTGGCCCACCTCGTGGGTGAAGACGAAGTCGGGGTTCGCATCCACGCTCTGGTCGATGATGCCCAGCAGGTCGCCGTTGCCGTTGGAGGTCGTGGGCACCTCTCCGGCGTCCGACGTCTCGAGCGCGTCCACGATGTCGTCCGACAGCTTGTATTCGAGCATGACGATGCCGCCGCAGGGCGCATCCCCGGTGCGGAGTCTGTCGGAGATGCGCGAGAGCAGGAATCCGCCGGCGCTGCGGACGTTCGCCGTGCTGACCAGTTCGTTGAACATGTCGCTGACGAAAAACCAGATGTTGTTCTTCTGGTTGGCGCTGAGTTCCACGTCAGGGCGGAGCCGCACGACGGGGCTGGCGTCATGCACGTGCGTGGTGTCCAGCAGGCCGACGACGCTGGCGACGGACGGCTTGACGTGCGTCCGGATGTGGGTGAACCAGTCCGAATAGTCCGTGTCGTTGATGACCTGGGAGATGCGCCGGTACTGCGTGTGGGAGAAGTCGACCTCCAGGTAGGCCTCCGCATAGCGGTCCCGGCACTTCTGCGGCAGGTTCCCGTGGTTGCGCAGCGGCCATCCCACGATGCCGAAGACCTCCACCCGGCGCCAGACGACGATGGGCTTCGTCTCGTACTGGCAGATGGGGTTGGCGGCCTTGAGCTGCATGGCATTGCCGCGGCCCGCGTAGCTGAGCCGCGCGCGCACCTGGTATCGGTCGCCGGCAATCAGTGACGGCTGGAGGTAGATGCCCGAGCGGCCCACGCGGTTCGGATGCGCGGCGCCGTCCGTGAAGGCGGGGACCCAGAGCTTCCTGGCCCTGGCGTCCTCCGTGGGCGTTGCGTAGGGGGCATAGGACTGGGGCTCCCGCCAGAAGGGGTTGCGGAAGTTGCCGTCCTTGGTGCGGATGCCGCCGTAGGCCACGGGGCAGTTCGTGCCACCGTCACCCGCGAGGTCGACGAAGTCGCTACCGAGGACGCGGTTGACGTAGGCCCGGGTTCCCAAGTGCAGGTCGTGGTTCAAGGGCAGGTGTGACACGTCCTCGCCCGGCTCGAGCGCGGACCAGTCCACCCTCACCGCGCCCACGGCCTGGGGGGCGGCGACGCGGCTTCCATCATGGCCCTTGAGGTAGATGACCGCTTCGAGCGGCACGAGCGGGCGGTTGAGCTTGCCGGCCTCACTCCTCGTCTTGTTGTGCAGCGTGCTCCAGTCGATGGCGGCGTTGCCCCGGTTGGGAGGAATCTGCCGCATGAACTCGTCGGTCTGGTTGGCGAGGTCCTCCTCGAAGCCCACTGCCTCCACGTAGACGCGCAGCGGCGCTCCATTCCCTCCTGGAATCGCGGTGCCTTCCGGGATGGGGGTGCTCTGGTCATCGACCAGCGTCGGCCGTGCGCCATGGGCGTGCCCCAGCGCGCCGTCCAGCGCGTTCTCGAATTCGTCGTTCGTGGGCGCGGCGATGATTCGCAGGTCGCCGTGGTTGCGACGGAAGCGCTCCTTGGCCTTGTCCAGCAGGTCCGTGGTGGCCGCCGCGCGTGCCGGAGGGCCGGCGTAGTACCCGAGCCGGTTGAGCTTGTGGCAGATGCTGGCGGCGGTGCCCCGGACGAACACCTCGCCGGTGGCCAGCCAGGGGCCGCGGACGACCTCCACCGAATGGTAGAGGACGTTGACCCGCGCGGTGGTGGGGGCGGGGGCGGCAGCTCCTCGCTTCTTCCTCCGGGAGTGATTCGTCGCGCCGGGACTCGCAGGGCGCCACGCTGCCCAGCTCGGTGTTGGGAAGGTCCTCGGGCTGGCGCAGGTCCTCGCGCGCATCCGCTTCGATGACGGCTGCGACCTGGAGCGTGTAGGGCGCCCTCAGCGGCGTGGCGAAGGGTTCCTGGACGGCGTCATTGCCCACGTTCAGCGCACCCGACCAGGTGATGGCCGCCGGGCCGCCGCGGCAATCGAGCGCGTCCGAGCGGTACACGAGGGCATCCGCGTAGTCGCGCACCTCCAACTGGACGGAGACGAGCCGTCCTTCGTCCGGCGGGTCGTAGGTGACGGCGAGCGTCTCCTGGGAAGGAGCGAAGTGCGTCCAATCGCAGCGCAGGGGAAGGTAGGGCATTGGTCAGGGCACGGTGGGGGAGCGCCCGCGGCGGGGCCGCAGGTAGTGGCGCTCAATCCAGTCCATCTTCCGGGAAGGCGTGAGGTACGGCCGCGCGAGCACGGCCTGGGGCCAGGCATGGGCCGGGTCCGTGTCGAAGTGCTCGCCCAGGCAGAGCTGACAGGCGATGAAGCGGGCCACGTCCCAGCGCGCGGTGATGCCATGCCGGGCCGCGGCGTCGATGCCGCGCTCGGCCCGCGCGCGCAGCTCCCGCTCCTTCAGGTCCGCGCTCTCCCGGGGGAGCTGCGTCCTCAGGAAGCGCACCACGCTGCTCACGTAGGCGCCGCGTACCGAGGTGTCGAGGCACGCCATCTGTTCGGGGCGAATCCTCAGGACCACGCACGCTCCGGGACCGAACGGCCGAATGTGTGAATTTTAACGCGCCGCGGAGAGGTCCTTCAACCGCGAGCGGGTGGTCAGATGCGACAGCGGGGCGGCCACTCCGTGAAGAGTGACGCGCCCCGCGGTGCCCACCTCGTCGGTGGAACGTGACTACTGGACGGTCCAGCCCACCGTGCCGCTGCAGCTGGTGTTGCCGTAGCAGCCCGCGCGGATCTGATACGTGCCGCCCGCGCCCGCCGGCACCGTGTAGGTGGCGTGGGACAGCGAGCCGCAACCGGCGCCGTCGTCGTTGAACTTCACCTGCGTGCCGGCGGCATTGTACAGGCGGATGAACGAGTCACCCGTGCCGGAGGCGCCCGCCACGTTGCAGGTGCCGAAGGAGAGGCTCTGGCCGGCCGTGAGGGTGACGTTCTCGTTGGTGGTGTTCTGCCGGGCGCTGTCGGAGTTGACCGAGCTGTAGTTGAACGTGCCGGAGTTGGCCGGCGGCGTCGCCGTGCCAATGGTCCACGCCACCGTGCCGCTGCAGCTGGTGTTGCCGTAGCAGCCCGCGATGATTTCGTAGTTCCCAGCCGCGCCGGCCGTGAAGGTCACCTTGGAGCCGCGGCCCGTGGCGCAGCCATCATCGTTGGACGCGACCTCGATGCCGCTGGGGCCATTGACGCGCAGCCACGTGTCACCGGTGGCGCTGGCGCCCGTCAGGCCGCAGGTGCCCACGGTGATGCTCTGGCCGGCGGTGAGCTCCACCGTGTGGCGGGTGGTGTTCACGGTGGCGTTCTGGGTGTTGCTGGCCGTGAAGTCGAAGGACGTCGGCGGCGGCGGCGTGGTGTTGCACAGCCGGACGCTGGTGTGGGCGGCGCAGAACGCCTCGATGGCCGGGCGGACGTAGGTGATGTCCTCGCCGTCGCAGTCCGTGCCGTTCTGGCTGCACTCGTTCACGACGCGGCAGTTGCCCTGAAAGATGTAGTCCGTTTCGCCGCGCACCAGGATGCCGGCGATGGTGTGGCTCGACATGTCGTAGACGGCCGAGCCGGAGTTGCCGCCGAAGGTGTCGGTGGTGGCGGTGAAGTAGTCCAGGGTGCTGGCGCGGCCGTTGCGGACGATGCCGCCCGAGTCAATCTTGAGCGGGATGCCGCTGCCCGAGCCGATGACGGCCACGTTGGCGCCCGTCGTCATGGCGGCGTTGCCCGGGCGGATGGGCGCGGGCGTGAAGCGCGGCGCCGCCGGACGGTCCAGGCGGATGATGGCGTAGTCCAGCGTGCGGCCGCTGGAGGTGTTGTCCCGCCGCACGACAATCTCCTTGCAGCTGAAGATGTCCTGCGTGGTCATGGTCTGCACCGAGTTCGCGTCAGGCCGGTAGAAGTTGAAGGCCCACTTGAAGTCCCTGCAGTCGGCCGCGGTTTCCACGCAGTGGCCGGCGGTCAGCAGGAGGTCATCGTCGATGAGCGTGCCCGAGCAGTAGCCGGGCGACGGGTCGTCGATGAAGCGCTGGCCCGGGCAGAGGTCGGCATACTCGCCCAGCGTGAGGCTGGTGAAGACGACGTTGTTGGGGTCCGAGTCGTCAATCTCGAAGGGGTCGACCATGACGGCGCTGGCCTGCATGGCGTACTGCCGCAGGGTGGCGTCGGGGTGCGCGTACACGTCCATCCGGTCGTCGTTGCCATAGACGACGGGCTGCTCGGTGGAGCCGTTGCCAGCGGGCTCGCCCTCCGGAGCCGGTCCACAGGCCGCGACGGAGAAGGTACACAACAGCGCGCCGAGCAGCTTCCTGCGGGCGTCGGTCCGGGGGATACGCATGAGACAACCACTCCTACGGGAGATGTGAGGCCCAGCCCCGTCGGGGGCGGGCTGCCGCAATATATGTGAAAAAAGGCGTTCCTGCTGTCTGCTGGCGGACAGTCCGCGCGCGCCTCAGTCCGCGTCGGGGTCGCGCAGCCACTGGAGGGCTTCCCCGCGCGTCTCGAAGGTGCGGGTGGGGATGCTCAGCATGGCGCGCTTCGTCATCCGCCAGGCCTGGAGTCCGGAGGGGGCGTCACTGACGACCCGGGCGGAGCGCTTCATGCCGTGGAGCTGGGCGAAGGCGTTGAGGCTGGCCATGGCCGTCACCACGTCGCTGGGCATCACCCGGAGCTGGGACTGGTCCACCAGGGCGGACCACTCACCGGCCAGGTCGTTGATGGCCTTCTTCACGTCGGCCAGGTACTCGGCCAGGTCCGCGGTCGTGACTTGCGGGGGATAGACAACCTCGAGGATGCGGTCCTGCGAGTGAACGGTGATCTGGAATGGCATGACGGTGACGGGCTCCGGGCGGGCGCGCCATCCTAGCCGCAGGCGGTGACACGTCTAGAGCGGGAGGGCGGATGGGGCGCCCTGGCGGCACCTTCCCGGCCCTGTCCGGAAGGGCAGGGAATGTCAGACCCACCTGGTACTGACGTCCCTGCCGCTGCTCCGGTACCGGCGCGCCGAAGGGGCGCGCCGGCGGCTGCACCCGGCAAGGGGGTTTCATGAACACGAAGTTGTACGTCCTGGGCGCGGTGCTGGGCGCCGCCCCGGGCCTGCTGCCGGTGGTGTCGGCGCCGCCGGTGGCGTCCACGCAGGAGTCGCGTCAGGACTCGCGCGGGACTTCTCGAAAGGGCCGGGGAGGCCCGGCGAAGGGCGCAGCCGCTCCCGTCCATCCGGCGGGGGTGACGCCACCTCCAGACGCGAAGGACGCGCTGGAGAACCAGGGCGCGGTCCCCGACGAAGGCCGCACGAGGGGTGGAGGCCAGAGCAAGGCTCCGCGGCATCCGTGCGAGGCCATCACCATCATCCAGGTGCCCTGCGATGCCGAGCAGGAGGCCTGCGAGTACACGTACTGGCACTGCCCCGAGGTCGTGAATCCGCTCCGGGCGTGAGTGACTGAAGCAGCGAGGAGCGCACGGGCGGCCGGTTCCGCCCGTGCGCTCTTTTTTTCGCGACGTGTCGGCCGTTCGCTTTTCTCCGGCGGCGCGTGTCCGTCTTGCTTGACACCCCGGAATCTCCGTCGGAAAAGCCCGGACACACGAGGCGGCCCGGCTCATTTCCTCAGAGGCCGCCGGGGAGCCCGGCATTGAAGCTCGCGACGCTCAAGGACGGAACCCGTGACGGCCGCCTCATTGTCGTCAAGCGGGACAACACGGCCTATGCGCTGGCCACCAACGTGGCGCTCACGCTGCAAGCCGCGCTGGACGACTGGGAGACGAAGGAACCCCAGCTGCGCGCGCTGGATGCCCAGTTGGAGGCGGGCACGGTGCAGAGCCGCCCGCTGGACGTCAGCGCCCTGCACGCGCCCCTGCCGCGCGCCTACGAATGGGTGGACGGCAGCGCGTACCTCAACCACGTCATCCTGGTGCGCAAGGCGCGCGGCGCCGAGCCCCCGGAGACGTTGAAGACGGACCCGCTGGTGTACCAGGGCGGCTCCGGGGACTTCCTGGCGCCCACCGCCGACATCCCCCTGGCCGACGAGGCCTGGGGCCTGGATTTCGAAGGCGAGGTCTGCGCCATCCTGGGCGACACGCCCCAGGGCACGAAGGCGGAGAACGCGGCGCCGCACATCAAGCTGCTGATGCTGGCCAATGACGTGTCCCTGCGCAACCTCATCCCCAACGAGCTGGCCAAGGGCTTCGGCTTCTTCCAGAGCAAGCCGGCCACGGCCTTCAGCCCCTTCGCGGTGACGCCGGACGAACTGGGCGCGGCCTGGCGCGACGGGCGCATCCACCTGCGGCTGCGCTCGGTGCTCAACGGGCAGCAGGTGGGCGACACGGACGCGGGTCCGGAGATGCACTTCTCCTTCTTCGACCTCATCCAGCACCTGTGTAAGACGCGCAGCTACACGGCGGGCACCATCCTGGGCAGCGGCACCGTGTCCAACGCGGACCGCGAGCGCGGCATCTCCTGCCTCGCCGAGCGCCGGATGATTGAGACGATTGAGCAGGGCGCGCCCAAGACGCCCTTCATGAAGCCGGGCGACACCATCGATATCGAGATGACGGACGCCGAGGGCCGCAGCGTGTTCGGCCGCATCTCTCAGAAGGTGGTGAAGGTTCCATGAAGGGCCTTCGGCTCTACAGCTACTGGCGCTCGTCCGCGTCTTGGCGGGTGCGCATCGGCCTGCACCTGAAGGGGCTGGAGTTCGACTACGTGCCGGTGCACCTGGTGAAGGACGGCGGCGAGCAGAACAGCGCCGCGTACCGGGCGGTCAATCCCATGCGCACGCTGCCCACGCTGGAGTGGACGGAGGCGGATGGCACGGTGCGCCGGTTGTCCCAGTCGCTGCCGGTGCTGGAGTACCTGGACGAGCGCTTCCCGGCGCCCGCGCTGCTGCCCGCTGACGCGTTCCTCCGGGCGAAGTCCCGGATGCTGGCGGAGATGGTGAACTCCGGCATCCAGCCCCTGCAGAACCTGTCCGTGATGCAGCACGTGAAGCAGTCGCTGAACGCGGATGACAAGGCGTGGTCGGCCTACTGGAACACGCGGGGCCTGGAGGCCCTGGAGGCGGCGGTGCAGTCCACGATGGGGCGCTTCTGCGTCGGGGACGCGGTGTCGCTCGCGGACGTGTGCCTGGTGCCGCAGCTCTACGGTGCGCGCCGCTTCGGCGTGGACCTGTCGCCGTACCCCACGCTGCTGCGCATCGAAGCCGAGTGCCGGCGCTGCCCGCCTTCCAGGCCGCCCAGGCCGACCGGCAGCCGGACGCGGTTCCCGCCTGAGTCCGGTGTGGCGGCCGCGCCTGTCGTGGGCGCGGTCGCCGGAAGCGCGGCGTGGGACACTCGATTCCCATGAGTCCCTCCTCGTCCCCGCAGGGTGGTCTTCCGTCGTCTCCCGCTTCGCCGGTGGACCGCGCCGCCGCGCTGCGGGAGCTGGCGGGGTTGTTCCTCCGGCTGGGGACGTTCGCCTTCGGCGGCCCGGCGGCTCACATCGCGATGATGGAGGACGAGGTCGTGCGCCGCCGCGGCTGGCTGTCGCGCGAGGAGTTCGTGGACCTGCTCGGCGCCACGAACCTGATTCCGGGGCCCAACTCCACGGAGCTGGCCATCCACATCGGCCATCGGCGCGCGGGCTGGCCCGGCCTGCTGGTGGCGGGCGCGTGCTTCATCCTCCCCGCCTTCTTCATGGTCGCGGTCATCGCCTGGGCGTACACGCGATTCGGCACGCTGCCGAAGGTGGACGCCGTGTTGCACGGCGTGAAGGCCGTCATCATCGCCGTGGTGGCCCAGGCGCTCTGGGGGCTGCTGCGCACCGTCGTGCGGACACCGCTGGCCGCCAGCGTGGGCGCGGCTGCCGTGGCGGCGGCTTTCATGGGCGTCAATGAGCTGCTCCTGCTGCTCCTGTCGGGGCTCGCCGTGCTCGCGTGGCGCGGCATGGAACGACAACGGGCAGGCGCGCCTCGGGCGGGGGTGGCGCCGCTGTGGCCGTTGCTGTCCTTGGGGGCCACGACCGCCACGGCCGCCGCGCCGTTCACCCTGCACGGCCTCTTCCTCTTCTTCGTCAAGGTGGGCTCTGTGCTGTACGGCAGTGGCTACGTGCTGCTGGCCTTCCTCCGCACCGGGTTGGTGGAGCGCTACGGTTGGCTGACCGAAGCCCAGCTGCTGGACGCGGTGGCTGTTGGGCAGGTGACGCCGGGGCCCGTGTTCACCACGGCCACCTTCATCGGCTACGTGATGGGCGGCCCATCGGGCGCGGTGGTGGCCACGGCGGGCATCTTCCTGCCCGCCTTCGTCTTCGTGGCGCTGAGTGGACCGCTGGTGCCACGGCTGCGCCGCTCGTGGGTGGCCGGCGCCTTCCTGGACGGCGTCAACGTGGCGTCGCTCGCGCTGATGGCGGTGGTGACGTGGCAGTTGGGGCGGGCCGTGCTGGTGAGTCCGTTGCCGGTGGCCCTGGCGGCCGTGGCCGCCGTGCTGCTCATCCGCTATCGCGTCAATTCCGCGTGGTTGGTGCTGGGCGGCGGCTGCGTGGGAGTGCTGGCCGCCGGGGGCCTCAGCGCGGGGTGAGCACGGCCTCGCAGGCGCGCACCTGCTCGTTGGCGAGGTCCGCCCTGCGCGCGGTGCACTTCAGCCGGAGGACCTCACCTTCGCGCAGGACTTCGCACGCGCGGTTGACCTCGACCGTTGTTCCGCTGCCCGCGTCGCCGGGCAGCGTCCCACCATCCGCGTCCACGGTGATGGCGACGTTCATGTCCGCCAGGTACCAGTTGTCGCCCTGGCGGAGGTCCACGTTGCCGTCGTAGACGTCCCCCGTCATGGGCAGGCCCGTTCGTTCCTCCACCTCCACGTCGAGGCGGCAGGTGTCTTGGGGGGTGCTCACCATGAGGATGCCCGGCGCTCCGCACGTGTTGTGGCCCACGTCGAAGGTGACGCTCTGGGCGGGCTGGTGGCAGCCCTTCTCTCCCGAGTCCGCGACGAGCAGCACCGCCGTGGTGGCGAGCGCGGCCGTGGCCGCGAGGTTCATCAGGATGACTTTCACGTGCTGACTCCAGTGGAGGGTGAGGCGGGGAGGGACGACGGTTCACGGGCGGCGGCGCGGCTGTAACGCACCGCCGCCCAGACAAGCGGCAAGGTGACGAGGTCGGTGGGGTCGGCCCAGGCTCGGAAGCTCCGGATGCCGAGCGGCAAGCCCAAGGGACGCAGCAGCTCACAGAAGAGGTCCGCCGCGGGCTGGGAGACCTTGAGCGCGGTGTAGAGGCACGCGGTGAAGCCCGCGCCCACGGCCACCCTGCGCGCCCTGGGCCAGCGCGTCACCAGCGCCAGCAGCGCGGACACGTAGAGCGGCAGGAAGAAGCAGATGGCGACGTCGGACAGCTTGCCGGTGAGGGCGTTGTGGAAGGTGGGCTTGAGCCAGCGGTCATTCACCGCCATCAGCACCACCGCGAACAGGGGCAGCGGCGCGAGGAACTCCGGCATCGAGGGGAGGCGCTTCATTGGAGCTTCTCCCCACTCGAGAGGGCCCGCAGGAGGATGGCGTCCGTGAGCAGCTCCACCGGGGCCCGGTCGTCCGTCAGTGGCTCGCCCGCGGGCACCGGCTTCAGCTCTCCGGCCACGCGCTCCGCCAGCGGGCGCAGCGATGCGGGGAGCGACGCCGTGCGTTCCGCGAGCCGCTCCGCGAGCCCGGGGCCCCGGCGAAGAGCAGCGTGTTGCTGTGGTTGCGCGCGTCGGCGGCCCGGACCTCCGGGAAGATGGTGGCCAGCGTGGCGCCCACGGCCTCCACCACCGCGCGCTCCTGCGCGTAGCGCCCCACGTTGAAGCAGGCCACGCCACCGGGCTTCAGGCGCGCGGCCACGGCGGCGGCGAACTCGCGCGTCGTCAGGTGGAAGGGGACGTAGGGGAAGCGGAACGCGTCGACCAGGATGACGTCGTACTGGCGGGTGTCGCTCGCGAGGAAGGCGCGCGCGTCTCCGACGTGGACTTCCACCTCGGAGGGCAGGTCGAAGTGCGCACGGCCCAGCCGCACGACCTCCGCGTCCAGCTCCACGCCCACCACCTCCACGCCGGGGTACGTCTCCCGCAGGCCCCTGGCGCTCGTGCCCGCGCCCAGGCCCAGGACCAGCACCCGGGGCGCTCGTGGCGCTGCCTGGGCCATGGCGGGGACCAGCAGGTAGTGCCCGAAGACTTCTCCGCGCACAGGCAGGCCAGGCCGGTGGACGCTCTGCACCGCGTAGCCCTCATCGAAGACGAGCGAGCGGGTGCCATGTTCGTCCTTCACCACCTGGATGAAGGCATAGGGGGACTCGGCCACGTCCACGGCCTTGGGGGCGCGGGGCAGGGCGTGGGCGCCCAGGGCCAGCGCCACCATGGGCACGCCCACGGCGGGCAGCCGCCACCGCCACCCCAGGCGCCAGGAGGCCGTGAGCCCCAGCACCGCCGCGAAGAGCGCCATGGTGCGCGCGGTGCCCAGCAGCGGCAGCACGACGAAGGCCGCCAGCAGCGTTCCGGTGATGCTGCCCACCGTGGATGCGGAGGACAGCCGTCCGGCGTGCGCGCCCGCTGACTCCACTCCTGCCAGCCCCACGCGCAGCACGTACGGCCCCACCGCGCCCAGCACCAGCAGGGGCGGCATCGCCACCACCAGCAGCAATGCCACGCGGCCCAGCCCCTCCATGGGGCGTCCGCCCAGCACCGCGGCCGTCGCGCCGGGCAGCAGCACCCGCGCGAGGAAGGGCAACATGGCCAGGGCGAGCGCGGAGAGGCAGAGCGCGCTCAGCAGCAGTGTCAGGCGACCCGAGCGGTCCGCCACGCGGCCTCCCAGATGCGCGCCCAACGCGAGCCCACCCAGGACCAGGGAGATGAGCGCGGCCCAGACGGGCGTGCTGCTGCCGAAGTAGGGCGCCATCAGGCGTGACGCCGCCATCTCCGACGCCATGACGGTCGCGCCGGTGATGAAGGACAGCCATGTCAGCGAAGACGTGGGTCGCATGCTCGGACGCTTGCTTCAGCAAGGTCCGTTCCAAGGCGAAGTCCTCGAAATGATTGATGCAGAGGGACAGCGACGGCAGGGGTGCTGTGACAGGTGTGTCAGGGGCGTGTTATCGGGCGGCGATGCCCCGCCGCTTCCGGGCGGCGGCGACCGTCAGCAGCAGCACCACCATGGGAACGCCCAGCACCAGTGGCCACAGCCAGAGCGGCTCGCCGCCGTGGATGACGGCGCGGAACTCGCGGCCCTCGGCGGGGGCGTCCATCAGCTCCGCGAGGTTGAGCTTCCACTCCACGGTGTCCTTCTGCTCGTTCACCGTGCCGTTCGTCTCGCCGATGCCAGGGCCGTGGATGCGGAGGGTGAGGCGGTTGTTGATGAGCATGGCCTTCACCATGCCCTTCGCGAGCTCCTGGGCGGCCTGCTCCGCGGCCTCGTCACCGATGCCGACCGGCGCGGTGAAGGCCTTCTCCGGGTTGAAACGCTGGGTGTAGACGTAGTCCCCGCCCTGGCGCTCGATGCGGAAGTCCCACGCATCCTTCGGCGATGACGGTTGGCCCTGAGTGTGCTGCTCGGCGGCGCGGCGGTAGAGCTCCGGGAGCCGGGTGACGTCCTTCACCGTCACGTCGTAGACGAGATGGACCTGGCCGTCCTTCTCGTAGTCCCGGAGCATCACCTGGGAGACTTCCGGGTCCTGGCGCAGCATCTTCTCCGCCTCGCGCGCCTGCGCGAGCAGCGCCTCCCGGGCGTCCGCCGTGCCGCCCAGGCGCGCCAGCGCCGTCACGGACCTGGGCATCCCCATGTCGACGACGAGGCGCGCCGAACCTCCCGGCTCAATCCAGAGGTCCTGCTCGACGTTGAAGCAGCCCGTCAGGAAGAGGGACAGCGCTGTGAGCAGCAGCGCGGGACGAAGCAGGGTGCACGGTGAGCCATGGAACATGGCTCACCAGTATGCTGGGACTGTTTCACGCGGAGAAGGGGAGGGACGCCACCTTCACCGTGGCGGGGCCCGCCGCCAGCGTCAGCTCGGTGCCCGGCTCCAGCGAGTCCCGGTGCACGTAGCCCAGGGCCACCCGCTGCCCCGCGACAGGCGACTGCACCACGCTGGTCAGCCAGCCCACCTTCTTCTCCCCGCGCCGCAGCTCGGTGCCGGGGGCCACGTCCGCGTCGCCCAGCAGCAGCCCCGTCAGCTTGCGGTTCATGTGGCCGCGGAAGGTGGCTCGGGCGATGACCTCCTGCCCGATGTAGCAACCCTTGTTGTAGGAGATGGCGTTCGCCAGGTTGGCTTCCAGCGGAATGGTGGTGTCCACCATGTCCTGGCCGTACCGGGGGACGCCGGCCTCCACTCGGAGCAGCTCCAGGGCCTCGAAGCCCAGGGGCTTCAGGCCGTGAGCGGCGCCAGCCTCGGACAGGGCCCGCCAGGCGTCCTCCAGGCCGGCGCGTGGCACCCACACGTCGACCCCATGGGGCTCGATGGCGGTGCTCCCCAGCAGCCACACCTCATGGCCCGCCAGCGTGGCCGTGCGGGAGGCATGGTGCGACAGCGGCGCATGGGGGCTGCCCAGGGCGGCCGACAGGACGTCCGCCGTCCGGGGCCCGAGCAGCCGGAGCAGGGCCAGTTCCCCCGTGGCCTCGTGCAGCTCGGCGTCCTCGGAAATGAGGTATTTATCCAGGAACTCCCGCACCTTGGCGCCGGTGCCGGGCTCCAAATCCAGGAGGAGGTCTGTCTCCCGCTTGAGGATGCGGGCATCCGCCACCATGGCCCCCTTGACGGTAAGCATGGCGGCATAGGCCGCGGTGCCCACGGGCAGGTTGTTCACCTCCTGGGTGACCATCCCGTGTAGGTAAGAGGTCCGGTCTTCTCCAGTGATTCGGAGGGTTTCGCGGTAGGAGGCATCATGGAGGGCCACGGACGCCTTCGCCGCCCGGTACTCTCCCTCCGAGTCTCCATACCCGGCCACGGTTTCCCGGCCGCCCACAGCGCCAAAGCGGGCGCCCGCCTTCTCGTGAAGAAAATGCAGAGACAGCGGTTCCATGTCCGTCGCTATATAGAGGCGAAGGAGCGAATGCCACGATGGATGTGAAGCACCTGTCGTCCTTCCAGGACTTCTCACCGGAGAAGCTCCTGAAGCACAATGTCTTCCAGTCCGGCCGTTTCTTCCTGGACGTGTACTGCCTCCAGCCGGGACAGGCCCAGAAGCCCCACCGCCATGCCACGTCGGACAAGGTGTATGTCGTCCTCGACGGGCGTTGCCGCTTTCGCGTGGGTGCCGAAGAGGAAGTCCACGGCCCCGGTGCCGCCATTTTCGCCCCCGCGGGCGCCGAACACGGCGTCGCCAACGACAGCCCCGATGCTGCCCGCCTCCTCGTCCTGATGTCCCCGCCCCCGGAGCATGCATGAGCTCGACGTCTTCCCCTTCGCCCACCCCCGTGGCGACTCGTGGCGCGCTGGCGCTGCTGGTCCTGGGCCTCGCGGAGAGTGGCCTGTCCATCTTCCAGTGGATGCAGTTGCTCACCCTGCGCGGTGGCGGCTCCACCGTGTGCGGCGTCTCCGACACGGTGAACTGCGAGACGGTGTGGAACTCCGCCTTCGCCAGCCGCGTGCATGACCTGGTGGGCCTGCCCGTGGCGGCCCTGGGCCTCGTGTGGGGGCTGGTCGCGGTGGGCCTGTCCGCGGTGTTCCTGGCGTGGGCGCGCTCGGGCCGTCCGGTGCGTCCGGCGGCCAACGGGCTGCGGCTGGTGGCCGCCGCGGGCCTGGTGTCCGTGGGGGTCTTCGCCGTGGCCAGCGCGCAGTCGGGTGCGCTGTGCCCCACGTGTCTGGCGACCTATGCGCTGGTGGTGGCCTTCGCGGGTGTGGCCTGGAAGGGCCTGCCCGGACCGCTGCTGCCCGGCGCGGGCGAGTGGGGCGCCACGCTGAAGTGGACGGCGGGTGTCACCGCCGCGGTCTTCCTGGCGACGTTGCTGCCCGGCCGGGCCACGCCCAAGGCGTCGGAGGCGTCCGGTGCCGCGCTGCTGCCGCCCGCGCCGCAGGTGGCCAGCACGCAGACGCCGGGCGTGACGCCGCAGACGCCGCCGCCTCCGCCCGCGTCGCTGGAGGAGTTCCTGCGTTCGCTGCCGCCGCAGCACCAGCAGTTCATCGCGGACGCGCTGGCCGCGTACCGCAGTGAGACGCCGCAGCCGGCCGCGGCGCCCGCGCGCCACCGCTACGGGCCGGTGGATGCGCCGGTGAAGATTGTCGAGTGGACGGACAGCAAGTGCCCCCACTGCAAGATGCTGGTGGAGGAGCTGTCCGCGCTGAAGAAGCGGGTTCCCGAAGGAAGATGTCGCTGGAGGCTCGCCAGTTCCCGCTGGATGGCGCGTGCAACCCGGCGATTCCGCGCCGGGGCCCGGATGCGCCCAGCGTGCGCTGCGTGGCGGCGCGTGCGCAGATCTGCCTGGAGGGCGCGCCGGACTACTGGGAGCTGCGTGAGAAGATGTTCGCCGCGCAGGCCGTGCTGGACACGGAGCGGGCGGTGGAGATCGCGTCGTCGGGCTCGGTGCCGCGCTCCCAGCTGGAGGTGTGCATGAACAGCCCGGCCACGGCGGCGAAGATTCAAGAGGACTCCCGCTACGCCATGCGCCACCACATCCAGGGCACGCCGCTGGTGTTGGTGAACGGCCGCGAGACGCCGCCCTCCGCGCCGTTCCTCTACGCGCTGGTGATGGCGGACGGGAACCCGAGCGCCCCTGGCTTCGACGTGCTGCCCCCGCCGCGCCCGCGCCCGGCCGGTGGCCATGGCCACGGCCACGACGACCACGCGGGCCACAACCACTGAGGACGCGGCACCCGCACCATGGGCAAGCGCGACAAGAAGGGTGCGCCGCCGGCGGCACCGGCGGCTCCGTTCAACAATCCGTTCGCCGCGCTCTCGGCGCAGCGGGAGGCCTTGCCCCAGGCTCCCGCCGCGCCCGTGGCCCAGGCGCCTGTGAAGGCTGAGCCCAAGGGCCCCGCGCGCGCGGTGGTTCGCATGGAGCGCAAGGGCCGTGGTGGGAAGGAAGTCACGGTGGTGGAGCACCTGGAGCTGCCCGCGGCTCAGCGCGAGGTGTGGCTCAAGGCGCTGAAGAACTCGCTCGGCTGCGGCGGCGTGGTGGAGGACGACACGCTGGTGCTCCAGGGCGACCAGCGTGAGCGGCTGCCCGCGCTGCTCGAGGCGCGGGGCGTGCGGAAGGTCACGGTCGGCTGACGGGCTCGGCGTCGGGCTTTGCTCGCGGAGGGCGAGGCCTGGTGTTCTCCACCAGGCACGAGCCCACCACGCTCCGGCCATGTCAGGTGACGACGCGGAGACGGCGAAGGTCGAACCGTGTGTCGCTTTCGCTGCCACAAATCAGTGGGCGACTTGCTCATCGACCCCGCCAAGGTGGGCGAAACCAAGGTGTTCCGCACGGAAGGCTGGACCCTGGCCCTCATCGTCTCCGAGGACATCAAACAGGCTCTGGAGCGGCTAGAGGCCACCGGCGTGAAGTTCACGAGGGTGTAGCCCGGACACGAAAAAGCCCGGGCCGCCGTGAAGGCGTCCGGGCTTCTTGCTACGGCCTGCGCCGAGCGAACTACAGCGCGCCGATGATGGCGTCGGTGAACTCGCGGGTGGTGGCCTTGCCACCGAGGTCGCCAGTACGGACCTCGCCCGAGCCGTACACCTTCCAGATGGCGTTCTCCATGCGGCGCGCCGCCTCGCCCAGCTCCAGGTGGTCCAGCATCATCACCGCGGACATCATCAGGGCGGTGGGGTTCGCGATGCCCTTGCCCGCGATGTCCGGGGCGGTGCCGTGCACGGCCTCGAAGACGGCGGTGCGCTCGCCGATGTTGGCGCCCGGCACCACGCCCAGGCCGCCGACCAGGCCCGCGCACAGGTCGCTGAGCACGTCGCCGTAGAAGTTCTCCGCCACCAGCACGTCGAAGCGCGTCGGGTCCTTCACGAGCTGCATGGCGAGGTTGTCGATGATGACTTCCTCGTAGGTGATGTCCGGGAACTCACGGCCCACCTTGCGGCAGCAGTCCAGGAAGAGGCCGTCCGACAGCTTCATGATGTTCGCCTTGTGCACGGCGGTGACCTTCTTGCGGCCGTGCTTGCGGGCGTACTCGAAGGCGAAGCGGGCAATCCGCGTGGAGGCCTTCTCGGTGATGATCTTCAGCGACTCCACCACGCCCGGGACGATGATGTGCTCCAGGCCGGCGTAGAGACTCTCCGTGTTCTCACGCACCACGACGAGGTCCACATTCTCGTAGCGCGTCTTCACGTTCGGTACGCTCTTCACGGGCCGCAGCGACGAGTACAGGTCCAGCCGCTTGCGCAGACCCACGTTGGCCGACGGGAGGCCACCGCCCACCACCGTGCCCGTGGGGCCCTTGAGCGCGATGCCGCTGCGCAGCACCGCCTCCACCGTCTCGTGAGGCAGGTTGGTGCCGTACTTGGCCACCACCTCCGTGCCTGCGTCCTTGTACTCGAAATCAAGGGGGACCTTGAGCGCCTCGAGGACGCGAACGGTGGCCGCCATGACTTCGGGGCCAATGCCATCGCCATTGATGATCGTGACAGTTCGTGTGGTCGCCATGGGTGCGGAGTCACAGCACAATTTCCCTGGTGTCGAAAGGACGAAAACGCCCGGAATTCAGCCGCAGGCATGGCGGCCATGAGGTAGGCGCACCCTGGTGGGTCACCCGGCCGGTTTCCGGGCGGGAGGGCATCCGCTCCGAGTGTCAGTGCTCGGACGTGGAAGACGGCCGCGGGCGGCGGGTGGGTTTGCGCCGGGTGCGGATGGCGTAGGGCCGGTAGAAGGCCTCCCACAGGGCCGCCCGGCGTCCCCGGGGCCGGGTCCGCAGCTCGCCCAGGGGCGCCCGGATGAAGAAGGACGACAGGAACAGGTAGGACGCGGTCAGCGTGAGCAGCAGCAGGATGGCCGTCACGGCCTCGCCGGGAATCCAGGCCACCCCCGCCCGCGCCAGGAACTCGTCGAGGTCCACGGGGGGCTTCGGGTGGCTGTAGACCTTCACGAACCACGTCATCATCAGGACCATCAGGATGGGCCCGTAGGCGCGGTTGAGCCGGGTGGAGATGGCGGAGAAGAGGGAAAGCTGGATTTGGGGCCGTTCCAGCTCCAGGGCCAGCTCGCGCAGGGCGTCCGGGTCCACCGGCTCGTGCCGGAGCATGGGGGCCCACCAGCCGTCCTCCAGCAGGCGCACCCGGCGGTTCCACAAGTCGTAGTAGCGGTAGCGCCGCGCCTCGATGAGGAGGAACGACACCACCATCCAGATTCCCACCAGGAAGGTGACGTGTGAGCTCTGCGTCGACGCGAAGCCGAAGGAGATGACCGCCGCCGTCGTCGTGATTGCCCAGTTGGTGGTGGTGTCCAGGCGCGTGCGCCAGGTATCGGAGCGGCTCAGCTCCCCCCGGAACAGCTGGGCCATGGCCTGCTGGGAGAGCCAGGGCGACTCCAGCACATCGTTTTTGTCACGTTCACGCACGGGCATCCTTCGCCGGAAGGTGGGCTGGGCAGTGGGCGTTTGCAACGCAGGCGGGGTGGGGATGGCAGGCAGGCGGGCGGGCGCACGGGTGGCCATGGCGGGCGCGCGTGTGCAGCTTGCTGACTTGAACGTGCCCGACGTGAATCCCATACAGGCCCTGTCCCACCTCCTCCAGGAGGAGCGCGAGCGCCTGGCACGCCTGTGGGCCAAGCGCCTGCGTGCGGAGACATACGACGTGGAGGTCCCCGGCAGGGACCTGCGCGCCCCGCTGCGCCGGTTGCTGGACGAACTGGCCCGCCTGCTCAGGGACCGGCCCGACGACGTCGTCCGGCTCTGGCCGGAGGTGGTCCGCCCGCACGGCGCCTTCCGCTACACCCAGAACTTCGACCCCGAGGACCTGACGCGTGAGTTCAAGTCCCTGGAAGAGGTGATGCTCCACGTCTACGCGCGCCGCAACGGTGGCTTCATCGAGCCCCAGGTGGCGGAGCTCGTGGCGGAGCTGGTGTGGGAGGCGGACGCCGCGGCCCAGGCGTCCTATGCGCGCATCCTGAAGACGGAGGAGGTGCGCTTTCGTGAAGCGGCGGTGATGGAGTCGGTGCTCAACCAGGTGGACGTGGGCATCATGCTGGCGGAGGTGGACGGCACCGTCTCCTTCGCCACGCCGCCGGTGAGCCGCCTCATGGGGGTGCCCATGCGCGCGGTGGTGGGGGGGCGGGCGGCGAACACCATCAACCCCGTGCTGACGCAGGTGAACGCGCGCCACCTCACGGGCGAGCCTTTCAGGCTGGCCGACATGCCCTTCCTGCGGGCACTCAAGGAGAAGGGGCCCGTGCGTGGGGTGATGATGGTGGTGGAGCGCCCCGGCGGCGACACCGCGACGCTGGAGCTGAGCGCCACGCCCGTCTGGGAAGAGGAGGGCGAGCTGGCCGGCGCCATCCAGACCTTCACCGACCGCACGGAAGCGGTGAACAAGACGAAGGCACTTCAGAGCGCGCACGGGGAACTGCGCAGGCTCCAGGGCCGCCTGCTCCAGCGCACCCGCCAGCAGGCGCTGGGACAGCTCGCCAGCGGCGCGGCGCATGCGCTCAACAACTTCCTCAACGTGCTGCGGCTGCGAATCACCCTGCTGCAACGCGAGTTCAAGCCCGAGCACCTGGAGGCGCTCGACAAGACGGTGCAACAGATTGGTGAGCTGGTGGCCCGGCTCCAGGAGTTCAACATCCAGCGCACCCAGGAGCAGCCCACCGACGTCCCCGTGGACCAGACGGTGCGCGAGGCGCTGGAGCTGGCGCGCGGCGAGCTGGAGCAGCGCGAGCACCCGGTGTACGTCGACCTGGACCTGGGCGACGCCGGCAACGTGCGCGCGGATACGGGCTTCTTCCGCGAGCTGGTGGTGAACCTCTTGCTCGTCTCGAGAGACCGGATGGAGACCGGCGGACGGCTGCACGTCTCCACGCGCGCGGACGGGGCCTCGTGGCTGGTGCTGCGCATCGAGGACGAGGGCACGCCCTACGCGCCGGATGAGCTGGCGCGGCTGTTCGACCCGCTGCGCCGGGACGCGAGCGCGCCGCAGTTGTCCCTGTTCCTGGCGGTGGCGCGGGCACAGGTGGAGCGCTGGGGCGGCGAGCTGACGGCGGAGGTTCCGGCCTCGGGCACGGGCACGGCCTTCGTGGTGCGTCTGCCCCGCGTGCATGAAGGCGCCGTGTCCACCGCGCCACGTCCGGAGCCGTCGCGCGCGGAGCTGATGCGGCCGACGGGGCCCCGGCGCTTCCAGCAGACGCGCAGCGTGCTGGTGGTGGATGACGACCTCGACAACGCGCGGATGATGGCGGAGGTGCTGGGCGAGGAAGGCTACGAGGTCCAGGTGGCCCACAGCCCCGCGGTGGCGCTGGGGATGTGGGACCGGCGCCGCTACGACGCCGCGCTGCTGGACGCGGTGATGCCGGAGATGAGCGGCTGGGAGCTGGCGCGCGAGCTGCGCAAGAAGACCCCTCAGGCGCTGCTGGCCATCGTCACCGGCATGGACGTGCGTGGACAGAACCGCGCCAACCTCGCGCTGGTGGACGCCGTGTTCCGCAAGCCCATCGACGTGGGCGCGCTGGATGACTTCCTGGGGCAGTCCGACACCGCCGCTTCCGAAAACGGTGCGTCGACCTCGGGTTCCGCGCCACCCGCCTGAGCGCAGCGGACTGGACGACGTGGTGCCTCCGTCGGACCGGTAGCTCGAGGCGTTACACTTTCACTCAAAGTGTTGCGGCGCGGGTCACACCGCGAAGCCCGTTCCGCCGGGATGGGCCCGTGTCCGAGGGGAGCGGGTGCTTCCCCAGTGCAATCTCCTTGTCTGGATAGAACTTCGAGTGTGGCTCGTCGCTTGCTCCAGGACCGCGGGCCCGCCGGTGCCCGCGGTCCTGATTCGGGCGTCCACCCCCGGTGGTTGCCACCCCCCACGAGGTGCTGCGTGAGATTCAATCTGAGAGGCCTGTTGCTGGCCGGAATGATGCTGGCCGGCGGCGGTGCCATGGCGGAAGAGAGCGCGGTCTGCGAGGGCCGCACGTCACAACCTCCCTTGCAGCGGGATGCCCAGGGGCGCGTGAAGGTGGGCGAGGACGTCGTCGCCACCTTCAAGTCACGTCAGCCCAAGGCGCGGCCGGAGGGCGTTCGCGCCAAGGCCGAGCTGGCCTGGACGGACCGCGTCAGCAGCCCGGGTGCCACGTACATCGCGCCGCACTTCAGCCAGTTCGCGCTCGCGTCGGGGGACTACGTCATCGTCCGCGCGCCGGACGGCTCGCGTGAGTACCGCTACGAGGGCTTCGGCAAGGGCGAGGGCAACGCGCCAGTGAGGGGCGGCTTCTGGAGTGGTCACATCTCCGGTGACGTCGCCATCGTCGAGCTGTGGAGCACGGGCGGCCACGCGAAGTCCGGCTACACCATCGACCGGTTCGCTCGCGGCTTCGCCAACCTGGCGGCGCTGGGCGAGGACCTGGACAACAAGGCCCTCTGCGGTCCGGACGACTCGCGCAACGCGCGTTGCTACCAGACATCGGACCCGCGTCAGTACAAGCACTCGCGCGCGGTGGCCCGTCTGCTCATCAACGGCAGCGGGGCCTGCACGGGCTGGCTCGTGGGCAATCAGGGCCACGTGATGACCAACGAGCACTGCATCGCCAACACCTCGGACGCGCTCAACACCGACTTCGAGTTCATGGCCGAGGGCGGCGCCTGTACCTCCGCTTGCAACAGCTGGTTCGGCTGTCCGGGCACGGTGGTGGCCACGAGTTCCACGCTCATCGCCGTGGACGCGCCCCGGGACTACGCCCTGGTGCGGCTGCCCACCAACCCCACGGCCACCTACGGCTACCTCCAGCTGCGCAACACCACCGCGTTCGTGGATGAGCGCATCTACATTCCCCAGCACCCCGCCGCCTGGGGCAAGCACATCGCCCGCAACTCCACGCACGCGTCGGACGCCTCGGGCTTCGCGGAAATCTTCGCCCTCAACCGGCCCGCGTGCTCGCCGGGGGGCCCGCTGGACATCGGCTACTACGCGGACACCCAGGGCGGCTCGTCCGGCTCTCCCGTCATCGCCAACTCCGACCACCGCGTCGTCGCGCTGCACCACTGCGCCAACTGCCCCAACCGTGGCGTGCCCATCACCTCCATCATCTCCCACCTGGGCTCGCTGTTGCCTCAGTGCGCGCTGCGCAGCGCCACCTGCCCGGACCCGTATGACGTCTGGATGCGCGACACCTGGTCCGACACCGGCCTGGAGCCGGACCCCGCCACCGCAGGCCAGGACATGTGGGCCAGCCCGTACATCTGGATTCGCCGCAACCCGGACGGCGTCGCCAACCCGCACGTCCACCAGAACCCCGAGCTGGGCGCGACGAACTACGCCTACGTGAAGCTGCACGGCGGGCCCCGTCCGGGCGCCTCGGGGCGCCTCAAGCTGTACTACGCCAACGCCTCCACCGGCCTGGCCTGGCCCACGGACTGGACGCAGTTCGGTGACGTCGCCGTCAACGGCTTCACGCCCGACACGCACATCGTCCAGGCGCCGTGGAGCAGCCTGCCCGGCGAGGGCCACTACTGCCTGGTGGCGCGCTGGGAGTCCGCATCCGACCCCATGTCGTTCACCGAGACGACGAACGTCGACGCCAACGTCCGTCAGAACAACAACATCATCTGGCGCAACGTGAACATCGTGGACCTGGAGTCCGGAAGCGAGGAGGTCCACTTCATCGTGCGCAACGTGCACGAGGGAATCCGGGCGCTGCGGCTGGCCGTGCGGGTGCCGGAAATGGACCGGCAGCGGCCCTTCCCGGGGAATGGCGGACGTGTCGTCGTGCGTCTGCCGGACGAGCTGTTCAGGCGCTGGGTGGAGGCGGGCGGCAAGGCCGAGGGCATGAAGATGCTGCGCGAGGGCGAGTTCGAGGTCGTGTCTCCGGAAGGGGGCGTGTTCCACGAGCTGCCGCTGGGCTTCCGCGAGGAGCACCAGTTGCGGATGTTCTTCGAGCGCTCGGTGGACGCCACGCCGGAGCCCTACCACCTGGAGGTCGTGCAGTTCGACCAGGACAAGCCTGAGCGTGAGAGCCTGGGCGGCATCGGCTACGACATCTACACCCACGGCGAGCCGAAGCCGAAGGAGTAGCCGTCGCTTCGCCTGACGCGGCTTCGCTCGCGTGCCGTCCTGGCGCGGGCGGAGCCGTGACGTGTTTGCATCCGTCCGTCGCCGTGCTTTGTCTGGTCTCCGGCGCGGCGCTTCCCGCCGCGTCCTTTCCCGGAGGCAGTGCGTGCGGGTGGATGACCTTTGCCTGGTGCTGGTGTCCTCGCTGTTGCGGGAGGACCGTGCCCGGTGGCCTCAGCGGCTCGAGGCGCTGGAAGAGGAGCTGGGTGCGGCTTGGGCGCTGCGGCGGCTCGAGGTGCCGAGGGCGTACTCCCTGGGGGTGCGGCTCCTGGATGGGCGTGAGCTTCCGCTCGCCACCTGGCTCGACTCGTTCGATGCGGGTGGGGTGCGCTCCGTTCGCGTGGTGGACCTCGGCGCGTCCTCGTCCGAGGCGCTTCCCGCGCACATCGCCGCCGCGTTCGCCAACTCGGGAGGCGTGGTGCTGGAGGTGACCTCGAGTGGGGCGTCCTCGCTCTTCCTCCTGCGAATGCACTCCAGCCGCCCGCACCTGCTCACCGCGCGGCAACTCGTGGACTTCGCCCGTGCGCAGTCGCACGCGGACCGTGTCTTCGAGGCCTGGGCGGCGTCCATCTCCGAGAACAACCAGCTCAACGACCGGCCCGCGGTGCCGGCCTCGGAGGTGCCGGACTACCTGGCCTCGCAGGACGGGTTCGTGCACTACGACTTGCGCGGCGGTGACCTGGTGGAGGAACTCCAGGCCACCCTTCGCCGTCACGGCGCGGACGTGACGATTCCAGACGCGCTCCGGGCCTGCTTCTACACCAGCGACCCGGACGCACTGTTTCGCGAGATGCTGTCTCCCGAGCAGCAGGCGGAGTTCGTCCCGTCGGAGGAGCAGCTCCTCCTCACCGACACCACCACGCCCCAGCAGTTCGCGGACCTGGTGGCCGCGCAGCCCTTCGCCGTGGATGCCTGGACGCGCATCGCCCGGGACCAGAACTCGTTCCTGGCGGAGGGGGAGCCGCCCGTGACGCCGGAGGGTTTCGAGGCCCGGCTCCGGACGATGGCGCCGGATGGGCTCCAGTCGATGCTGACCGGCAACCTGATGATGGCGTTGCAGCAGGCGGCCCGGGCCCATGGCGCGGAGTTGGTCATCCCCGAGCCTTTGCGCGGATGCGTCCGGCCTGTGTTCTCTCAGGAAGAAGACCCGGGGCGGATTCCGGGCAAGGAGTTGCTGCGCCTGCAGTCCAATCCCGACGTGTACCAGATGTACCTGTTCCACGAACTGGCGGCCGGGCCCGCGCCCGTGTCCGAGGGGCCGTCCTGGGACGAGGCGCGGCGTGGCTTCACGAAGGCACTGCGGGAGGCAGTTGCCTTCTCGGCCGCGCAGGGCTCGAACTTCGCGGATGCGTTCAAGCTGGCGCTCTTCGCGCTCGAAGGACAGGCGCCGCGCTACGACGAACTGTCACCGGAGCGGGTGCCGGATTACCTGGAGGCGGTGAAGGCCGCGGGCTTCGACGGGCGGCCGGTGCAGGTCTTCGAGGACAGGCTGGGCTCGTTGGGACTGTTCCAGTCGCTGGGGATGTCCGAGGCGAAGCTGCGTGGACTGCTCGCCTACCTGCTGTCCGATGTATTTGGCGGCATGGGCTCGTGGAACGACCAGTACTTCGAGACGCCCGAGGCGCAGCAGCAATACGATGCGGTGTCAGCGCGGCTGTTCGGCGAGCGGAGTGCGTTCTTCGTGGCCACGCTCAACACGCGCTGAGGCGGAAGGTGTGATGGTGGGCACGGCAGCCGGGCCCTGGCTGCCTGTCCCTCCCTTGTGGCGCTGGATGGTGGTGTCCACCTCTGAGGGAGGAGGAGACACCACCATGTCACGCAAGACGATGGACTGCCGGAAGGCGCCCAGTGACACCCACTGCACGCTGACGATTTCGGGCGAGGAAGACGAGGTATTCCAGGCGGCCATCGCGCACGCGGTCTCCGCGCACGGCCACGAGGACTCCGGTGAGCTGCGCGAGATGATTCGCGGCATGCTCGAGGACGAGGCGCCCGAGACCAGCATGGGCCGGCCCATGTCGATGCAGGAGCCGCAGCAGCCGAGCAGGCACTGAAGGACGCGCCTGTCAGCGCGTGGGCAGCTCGCGGAACGAGACTCCGTCCAGTTCCAGGCGGCGCACCGTTTCCATGAACCGCTCGGTGCAGACAATCATCGTGGCGAAGTTGCCCACCCGGAACAGGTCCACGTCCACTGGGAGCGAGGCCGCGTCGAGGATGGGCTCGTCGGGTCGACGGAACCCGAGGCGCCCGCAGGTGGCGCACCGAGGGGGCAGGTCAGGAGGCATGCAGTCCGCGTGCAATTGGCCACGTGGGTCGAGCTGAAGCTCCAGGAGCTCGGGGGCGTCCTTCTGCCGGAACCGCAGCGCTGTTCGCGCGCCGAGCAGCCCGCGGATGCCTTCCTCCCGAAGTCGCTCCAGTTCTTCGTGGCGAATCAGCAGCAGACTGCTGCCCAGCCATGCGAAGGAACCGAACCGCCCGGAGGCGGTTCCCACCAACGGGCCGAACGTCGTCCCCGGAGGAAGCAGGGCACCTGGCGGTGCCAGGGGCCGTACCAGCTCCCGGAGCCGTGAGAACTCGGTGAATGGCTCAGGCCTGGCTTTCAAGAAGGCGCTCTGCTCGGGCAGGACGGACAAATCAACGGCGGGATACTGGTGTCCTGAACTGGCCCAGGTTTCACCGCAGCCCGGGCATCCCGCAAGGCCGGGCAGCCCCCACTTGTGCGCGGCGTTGAGGCTGCAGTTGGTGTGGGCTTGCACCGTCGAGTCTTCGCGCAGCCAGAAGAAACGCGTCATTCGTCCTCATGCTCCAGGGCGAGAATAGTAGGGCTGGATGGGACCGCCCATGAGCTCAAAGCGGTGAATCAGCTCTCCTGCGTGTCTGAAAATCTCGGTGGGGGTCGCACCCTCGTTCGCGTCTTTGAACTCACGCCAGGCCCTGTTCCACTCGCCTCCGCGTTCGCCGCCCCGGTGAATCCGCTGATGGACGTGGCGTGGAATGGGCATCGTGTAGTCGTGGATTTTCACTCCCTGCCGTTCGAACCAGCGGGCGAGGTCCTCTGCCTGCGGGAAGATGTGGTGTTTCTCCCAGCGCCCAGGCGTGAGTCGAGGTGGCGCTGAGAAGAAGCGCTCAGGGGCGCCCTTCCAGTTGGGGAACACCATGACGGCGCCCCGAGGCAGGTGCTGTCCTCCGCCCCAGTGCCTCCGGGGGCCTCTGCCGGGAGCCGCGACCGCCGCGGGCGGGCGAGCCGGTGGGAAGCGCGCGAGCTCCACCGCGCCGTCCAGATCCTGACACCGGTAGAAGCCACAGGCGTCTCCCATGCACAAGAGCGAGACGCACTGGTCCTCATCTGGCGTGGCGCACGCCTCCTCGGCGCCGTTCCATGCTTGTTGAGTGGGCGCCTGTGGAGCCGACGCGCAGCCTGCCCACGGTGCCGTGAGCAGCAGTAGCCAGAGTGACAGGAGTGCTCGCATGGTTTGGGGAACCTATCGTCCAGCGCCGAGATGGTCGTTAGAGTCCCGCCAGTGAGTGCCCCCCTGGACCTGGAGCGCGTCCGCCGCAAGGTGGAGGCGGGTGAGATTCTGAGCGACGCGGAGCTGGCCCTGCTCCGTGCCGAGGCGCAGCGTGGCACCGGCTCCGCCTTGCGCCTGGCCCTGGCGCACGCTCTCATCAACGCGGGCGCTGAACGTGAGGCGTTGCCCCTGCTGGAGGCCCTGCGGCGGGACTTCCCACGCGACCTGCCTGTGCGGCTGGGACTCGCGCGGGCCCTGCTCGGACTGGAGCGCCACGGCGACGCGGAGCGGCTGCTGACCGAGGTCCTGGCCCAATCGCCAGGAGACCCGGAGGTGCTCAAGGTGCTCGCGGTGCTGGGCCTGCGGCGCGGTGAAGCGGACAAGGCGCGTGCCTATGTCGCGGATGCGCTGGCTCGCGACCCCTTCGACGCCGAGGCGCGGCTGCTGAAGGAGGAGCTGGAGTCTGTGGACCTGCCGCCTCCGTCCGTTCCCCAGGAGCAGGTGCTGCGCCCGGAGTTCACCGCCGCGCTCACCGCAGCGCTGGGCCGCGCCCGGGTGGCGTTCCGACGGCAGGGGAAGGACCTGCTCGTGAAGCTCGCCACGGGCGGTGTCGGACGCGTGGACGTGGGCTCGCTGTACGCGGCCTACCAGGAGACCCCGGGCACGCAGGGGCTCACTGCCTACGCGGATGCGCTGGCGGCGCGGCTCGGCGGGTTGTCCTCCGGCCTGAGCGCGGAGGTCGCGGCGTTGGAAGCGCGGCTGCGTCCGGTGCTGCGCCCAGCGGACTTCGCGGCGCGCGCCGTGGGCGCCTTGCACCGGCCCGGTCCCGCGGGTCTGGAAGTCTTCTACGTGCTGGAGGACGCGGAGTTCGTGCGCTACCTGCCCGAAGCCGCACTGGCCCCCGCGGGACTCTCGCCGGAGTCGGCGGACGCGGCGGCTTGGCGCAACCTCGCCTCGCGTCTGGCTCCGGTGCGGCCCGTGCTCGTCGACCAGGGGGAAGTCCGGTTGGCGGAGGCCTTCTCCGGACTCTGGGCCGTCGCGGAGGGGACGGCCACGACGCCGCGCGGCTGCTCCTGCCTCCGCAGCGCAAGGCGCTGGCACTGCTCGCCGGAGAGGGCCCCCTGCGCGTGGCCCTCGGACGGCGGGAGTTGGTGCTCGTCTGCCGCGAGTCGGATGCCGCCGCGTGCGAGGCGCTGGCGCGACTCGTGCCCTCGCCAGATGGAATCCCGGGCACCTTCCGCCTGACGGAAGAGGGACTGTCCGCGGTGTGAGGTGGTTTCAGCCCGCCGTGCCCGCGGGCAACTGGTCCACGAACAGCACCTCGCGGTAGCCCAGCGTGAGCAGCAGCGCCCGCAGTGAACGCTCCGCTGACTCCCGCGCCCGCCGCTGGAGTTTCCCGTTCGAGCGGACCTCCTGCTCGAAGGCGAGGCGGGCCTTCTCCAGCAACTGCGCCGTCTGCTCGCTGTCCAGGTTGGAGTCGATGATCTCCGTTTCCCCGGGACGCAGCTCCACCTTCACCTCCATGGGTGGCAGCACCACGTAGACGCGCGTGCCCGTCACCTGGAGATGAGAGCGGTCGAAGCGCTGGAAGTCGAAGCCCAGGTGCGCGTTCGCGAAGACGATGGCGCGGCCATGCGGATTCTGGAGCGCGTAACGCGCCCAGTTCAGCACGTCCTTCCAGAGCGCATCCGTGGCCTGGGGCTCCGGCGTGAAGGTCACCTTCTTGTAGAGCGCGACCTCCAGCGTCTCCAGCCGGGCCACGTCCCGCATCTGCTGCACGACGGACGGCGTGTCCGGCAGCGACGGCGAGGCGGGCTTCATCAACAGCCAGGCCCCCAGCGCGCCGAGCGCGGCGCCCAGGACGACGGTGAGGACTCGCGAGAGGTGCGCCATGGGCCCCAGTGTACCTCCCCGGGCAGGCGCTTCCGGCGAACTCATAGCGAAGGCGCCAGCAGGACGACCGAGTAACCCACGGCCGTCCGTGCTCCAGGATTCTCGTACGAGTGCTTCTGGTCCCCCCGGAAGACGACCACGTCCCCGGGCTGGAGGTGGAAGCGCTCCCCACTGGCGACGAGCACCAGCTCCCCCGACTCACACGCCAGGTACTCCCGGGTGCCGGGGGTGTGCGGAACGCCGGTGATGCGCACCTGCGGCGGCAGCTCCACGCGGTCGAACTCCATGCCAGGCAGCGGGTCCGGCAGCAGCTTGCGCAGCATGCCGCCACCGCGCGTCCGGACGGGCAGGGTGGCGCGCGGGTAGTGCCGGGCACTGGCGCGGGGCTTCGCAATCAGCTCCTCCAGCGACACCTGGAGCGCGGCGGCCACGCGGTGCAGCACGGACAGTGTCGGGTTGGCCGCGCCGGACTCCAGATGGGCCCAGGTGGCGCGCGGCACGCCCGCCAGCCGGGACAGCTGCGCCTGTGTGGCGCCTCGCGTCTCGCGCAGGGAACGGATGTTGCGGGCCAGTCTGCCGGGCAGGTCATCGTCGTTCATGGATTGGCAATCTGCCAAGTCCTTGGCCCACATGCCAACGCAATGGCGAGCGGCGTGTATCTCCCGTTGCAAGGAGAACGCACGAATGAATCGCATCGACAAGAGCATCCTGATTACGGGCGCGAGTCGGGGACTGGGGCTGGCGCTGATGAATGGCTTGGCTCGCCGAGGCGCGCGGGTGGTGGGCGTGGCGCGTCATGCCGCGGAGATGGAGGCCGTCGCGGAGGCGCTGCGCTGGGAGGGGCTGGAGGCGCACGCGCTGGCCTATGACGTGGGGGACAAGGAGGCCATCTACCCGATGGTGGGGGCGGCCACCGCGCTGGTGGGCCCGCTGGACGTGCTGGTCCACAACGCGAGCACGCTGGGGCCCACACCGCTGCCGCTGCTGCTGGACACCGCCTGCGAGGACCTGCAGCGCGTGCTGGAGGTCAACGTGGTGGGCCCCTTCCGCCTCACCAAGGCGGTGGCCGGGAACATGGCGGTGCGAGGCAAGGGGCTGGTCATGCACATCACCTCGGATGCGGCGGTGTCCGCCTATCCCCGCTGGGGCGCATACGGCGTGTCCAAGGCCGCGCTGGAACACCTGGGGCGCGTCTGGGCCGCGGAGTTGGAGGGCACGGGCGTGCGCTTCGTCTCGGTGGACCCCGGGGAGATGGACACGCGGATGTACCGCGACGCGGTGCCGGATGGGGACTACTCGCAGTTGAGCCGCCCGGAGGCGGTGGCGGCCCGGCTCGTGGAGTGGGTGGCGTGGCGGTCGGAGTCGCTGCCCTCGGGCGCCCGCCTGGAGGCGGCGAAGCTGGAGGCCGCATGAAGCCCGCGCGCTGGCCCGTGGACCGCCCCGAGGAGGGGCGCCTGCTGCATGTGGAGCCGCGCGCCCGCCGCTATCGCGACACCCGCGTGGCGGACCTTCCGTCGCTGCTGCGCGCCGGGGACCTGCTGGTGGTGAACGACGCCGCCACGCTGCCCGCGTCCCTGGTGGGGCGAACGGAGTCCGGAGAGCGAATCGAGCTGCGCCTGTTGTCACGCGAGCCGGACGGCACCTGGACAGGGGTGCTCTTCGGCGCGGGGGACTGGCGACGGCGCACGGAGGACCGGCCACCGCCGCCGGTGCTGGCCGTGGGCGCGAGGCTCGTGGTGGGAGGCCTGAAGGCGCGGGTGGTGGCGGTGCTGCCACCGTCTCCCCGGTTGTTGCGCGTGGCCTTCGACGACACGGGGGCGGCGCTCTGGTCCGGGCTCTACCGGAGCGGGCGTCCGGTGCAGTACGCGTACATGGAGGCGCCGCTGTCGCTGTGGCATGTGCAGACGGCGTATGGCGCGCGGCCCTGGTCCGTGGAGGCGCCCTCCGCGGGGCTGCCCCTCTCCTGGAGCGTGCTGCTGACGCTGCGCAAGCAGGGCGTGCGGCTGGCCTCGCTCACTCACGCGGCGGGGCTGTCGTCCACGGGAGACGCGGCGCTGGACACGGCGTTGCCTCGGCCCGAGCGTTCCGACATTCCCGCCGCCACGGTGGAGGCCGTCCTGCACACGCGGGCCTTCGGGGGCGGGTGGTGGCGGTGGGCACCACCGTGGTGCGGGCCCTGGAGGGCCGCGCGGCGCGGCACGGCGGCTGGCTGGTGGCGGGGGAGGAGGTGACGGACCTGCTATTGGGGCCCGGCTTCGTCCCGCGACTGGTGCACGGGCTGCTCACCGGCGTGCACGAGCCGGGGAGCAGCCACCATGCATTGCTTCAGGCCTTCGCGCCGCTTCCGCTGCTCCAGGAGGTGGCCGCGCACGCGGAGGCGCGCGGCTACCTGGGGCACGAGTTCGGAGACTCGTGCCTGCTGCTGGACGCGTGAGCGGCGTGGGCCTCGGAGTTCTACTGGAGCTGCGTGGGCTCCAGCTCCACCTTCACCCAGCCGGGCTTGCGCACGTCGAAGTTGCGGTACGCGTCAATCGCGCCGCTCATGGGTTCCACGTGGGACAGGATGGCCGTGGGGTCCACCACGCCGGTACGCACCAGCTCCAGCAGCTTGGGGATGTACTTGCGGTGGTTGCAGTTGCCCATCTTCATCGTGAGGTTCTTGTTCATCGCCATGCCGATGGGGAACGTGCGCACCTGCGCCGGGTAGACGCCGATGATGGACAGGGTGCCGGCCTTGGCCAGTCCCTCCACGGCCCACATCAGGGCCTGCGCGGGCGCGTCACCGGGCACCCAGTTGTCACCCTTGGGATTCGTCTTCGGGGCGGCTTCCTTCACCTCGCGCTTGAACTCGGCCTTCTCCTGGTGGGCCTTCTTCGCCGCGGGGCCGTGGTGCGGATGCATGGCGTCCACGCCCACCGCGTCGATGGCGCGGTCCACGCCAATGCCGTTGGTGAGGCGCTTGAGCGTCTCGAGCGGGTCTTCCTCCTCGAAGTTGATGACCTCGGCGCCCTGGGCCCGCGCCAGGTCCAGCCGGTCCTCGTGGCAGTCGATGGCGAAGACGCGTCCGGCGCCCAGCAGCTTCGCGCTGACGATGGCGAAGAGGCCCACGGGGCCGCAGCCGAACACCGCCACGGTGTCACCGGGTTTGATTTCCGCCAGCTCCGCGCCCATGTAGCCGGTGGGGAAGATGTCGGAGATGAGGATGGCCTGCTCGTCGCTGACCCCCTCGGGAATGCGCACCAGGCCCACGTTCGCGAAGGGCACCCGCACCTTCTCCGCCTGCATGCCGTGGAAGGGCCCCGTCTCCTGGGGACCGCCGAAGAAGGCCGTGCCCGCGCTGGGGCCGTTGGGGTTGGCGTCGTTGCACTGCGCGTGGTACCCGGCGCGGCAGTACGAGCAGTTGCCACAGGCGATGGTGGACGGGATGACCACCCGGTCGCCGATGTTGAGGTTGCGGACGTCATCGCCCAGCGCTTCGATGATGCCCACGCCTTCGTGGCCCAGGATGGTGCCCGGCTTCATGCCCGGCATGGTGCCGCGAATCATGTGGAGGTCCGTGCCGCAGATGGCGCTCGCCGTCAGGCGGACGATGGCATCCGTCGGCTTTTCGATTCGCGGCTCCTCCACGTCGTCGAGCCGGATGTCCCCAATCCCATGGAAAACGACAGCCTTCATTGCGCGCGCTCCTGCCCCCTCGGGGCCCCAAGACGAAAAGGGCCTGCGCGGACGCAGACCCGCGTGACTTGGAGCCTGGGCATCGCCCCGAATGAGGGCAAAGCGAGCGCCGCCCCCTCTTCTGCCCGGCGGCCGGGGGAGCGGGGGCTAGCGGCCGCTGGAGGCGTGGTGGACGTGGAAGGTGAGCCGCTTGCCGAAGACGCGGCGGAAGTTCACGACCTCGCGGTCCGCGTTCCACAGCTCCAGGTCCACGGGGTGCCGGGTGTGCAGGTGCAGCGCCACGCCATCGCGGCCGTTGGTGGCCTTGAAGTCCTTGATGGGCTGGTGGTGGCTGACGTCCAGGGCGTTGGCCACGCGCAGCAAGGTGGCCAGCTTGCGCACCGTCCGCGCCTCGGCTGGGTTGAGGCCCGCCATGCCGGCGTGGGTCAGCTCCGGCGGGCTGCGCCGGTGGTAGCGGGCGACGCGGGCTACGAGCTCGCGCTCGCGGTCAGCGAGGCCTGGCAGGTCGGCGTGGCGGATGAGGTAGTACGTGTGCTTGTGGTGCCGCTCGTAGCTGACGGCGTGGCCCACGTCGTGGAGGAGGGCGGCGACCTCCAGGTGGGAGCGGACTGACAGCGGCAACTGGTGCAGGGCGGCCAGGTTGTCGAACAGGGTGAGTGCCAGCCGGGCGACCTGTCGGGCGTGCTTCTCGTCGAAGTAGAAGCGCTTGCCCAGGGCGAGGGCGGCGTCCGCGAGGCTGTGGTCCTGGCGGTGCTCATCCTGCCGGTAGAGCAGGTCCACGAGGATGCCGTCGCGCAGGCCGCGGTTGACGACGCTGACGGACTCGACGCCCAGGTGCCTGGCCACGCCCTCCAGGATGACAGCGCCGGAGACGATGATGTCCGCGCGTCGCGGGTCGAAGCGCTTGCGGCGGCGCTCGGGAGGCATCTGCGCCAGGGTGTCCACCGTCTGCGTGAGCTGCCGGACGGTGGCGTTGCCGCTGTTCTCCGCGGCGGCGAAGGACACCACGGCGTTGATGGTGCCGGACGAGCCGAGCGCCACGCGGGGGACGTTGGGCACCGTGGGGGGCAGCGTCTTTTGCAGCACGTCCGAGACGAAGCTGCGCATGAGGCGCAGCTGCCGGGGCGGCACGGTGCGCGAGGCGTCGAAGACCTCGGTGAGGCGCACGGAGCCCAGCGCGAGGCTCCAGAGGTTGTCGGGCTTCTCGCCCATGGCGGTGGCGATTTCGGTGCTGCCGCCGCCGATGTCGATGAGGAGCGAGCGCGTGTGGGACGGCTTGCGGTGGAGCACGCCCAGGCAGATGAGGCGGGCCTCTTCTTTGCCGCTGACGACCTCCAGGTTGAGGCTGGCCTCCTCGCGCACGCGGCGGACGATGTCGGCGCTGTTCTTGGCCTCACGCATGGCGCTGGTGGCCACGGCGCGCACCTGGGCCTTGTGGCGGCGGCAGAGGGCGGCGTAGCGGCGCAGGGTGGCCAGCAGGCGCTCGGCCGTCTCCTCCGGCATGGAACCGGTGGCGAAGACGCCCTCTCCCGGGCGGATGGCGTCGCGTTCCTGGTGCAGGGTTTCGAGCGCGCCGTCGGCGTCTGGCCGCGCCAGCTCCAGACGGACGGCGTTGGTGCCCACGTCAATGGCGGCGAGTACGGGCGGAGTGGGGCGAGAAGGCATGGGTGGTTCTCGCCGGAGTCTACGGGGCTCCGGTGGTAATCGCAGCGGGAACCGCACCGGCAGGTTGGCCCCTCGCTTCAGCGCGTGACAGCCCTGTATCAGTTGCTCAGTCGAGGAAGCGGCGTTCCCAGCGGCGCGCTGCCTCGGGTGTGAGTCCCAGGATGGACTTGCCCTCTCCCCACAGTGTCCATGGTTCCAGGATACGAGCCAGCTCCCGATAGCCGGACAGTGACTCGCCGTGCTCGCTATCGCCTGTCGTGGGCCCGTCGCCCAGGGTGACAACGGCGCTTGTCGCCTCCATCGTCTGCACGGTGGTGCTGGGCGCGTTGATACGCGAGTGGAGTTGGGCGGCCCCTCCGAGTTGGCTCAGCACGGGGGCTCCCAAGAATGTCAGCCAGGAGGGGGCTCGAACGCGCGTGCCAATGTGAAGGGACGTCATGCCGAGCCTGAGGACATCCAGTCCCGGATAGCGAAGGCAGTCGCGACGCACTTGCCGGATGTTGGCCGCTACGTCGAGGGCGCCGTTGAAGGCCAGGCCCGCGTTGCCCGAGGAAAAGGGGAGGGGGGCGGCAAGCGCCATCAGCAGCTCCCGGGTCTGCCGTGGACCGTGCCGTTCCAGATACTCGGTTGGAAGCCAGAACGACACGGCGCTGACTTCACCGAGACCGCTCACGGAGGGGACGTCGACGCGCTCACGTCCCAGATAGTCAAAGCGGAAGGACGCCTCCGGGGATGCGTCGGAAAGATGGACGTTGGCCCATGGCTCCTCCTGCATCCCACGATGAACTTCCGCCCAGCCCTGCGAGTCCAGGGGGCGCCATTCTCCATCTTCGCCCTCGTATGAGGACAGGACACGTGGGCCCACGGTTCGCTGGTAGACCTCCAGGGATTGCAGCACCGCGGTTGCCACCGCGGAATGGGTATAGGGGAGGTAGAAGCTCGCACTGAGTCCTGTGGACACGCCCGGCGTATGAAGTCGAAGGCTTGGCGGGTGCGCGTTCATGGCAGGGTTCCCAGGCGAGGTGTGACTTGGAGGGGGGCTTGCTTCGGCTTCAGTGCCCGTTGGTACATGGCATCCTGTTGCTGCCCCTCGTGGGGATGTCCTTTGGGGTATCGAGGCCAGTTCGAGGGGCGGTTGGGCGTCACACAGGGGAACTTGAAGTCGTAGATGGCCAGGACCTGCATCTCCGACCCGGTATGGATGCCGACGTCCGGGACAAGCGTTCCCTTCAATTCACGGCCCCGCCCATGTCTCAGCAGTGCGCGCACGTCCGCTTCCCGCATGGGTTCCCAGCTGCCTGAATCGGGGTTGTAGCGATAGCGTGGTTCGAGGCGAAAGCCTCCCGGTCGGATCTCACTCAGCCATTTGTGCGCGCACGGGAGCGCGACCTTGTGCATCTCGGTGCCGAGCTGCATCGCGAGTGTGATGGGGCGCCCCTGCGTGTCCACCGTGACCTCCGAGCGGCATTCGTCCGGAGTCGGGTTCCTCCCGTTGAACATCGCGATAAGCACGGTCGAACGCGCGTCGTCGGCGCAGGCTTCCAGGGCCTCTTCAATGGCATCCCGCTCCTCCGCCTTCAGCAGTCGCAGCGCCGCGTCGCCCGCGGTGCCAATGGAGGCCGCCACCCGCAGGGCCCGGGTGCCAGGGAGGACGGCCTCCTCGCCCGCCATTCGCGCGCACACCGCCGGATTCTGCCGGCACGCGCTGGTCGCTGAGTCGAAGCCGTAGCGCTCCGGCCGCGCCGCGCAACCGGCGACCAGGCCACTGACCACCAGCGCCATCCACGGACGTCGCGGCATGTCCCCTCCCGTGCAGGGCCATGGGGGCCGCGCACACACGGGGGACACGCTACCGCTTCCGCCGCCGGCCCATGAAGCTGGCGAAGCGCTCCGCGAGGCGGGCGACGGCCAGCCCCACGATGTCCAGCAGCCACTGCTGGAGCCCGGAGCGCGCGCAGTCCTCCAGGTACACCCGCCGCGAGCCGCGCAGGTGCTTGTCGAACCACCGCTGCGCCTGCGCCGCCACGCCGGGCTCCTCCACCTCCACCAGCGTCTCCAGGTTCACCAGCGACAGCGGGTCCAGATTGAAGCTGCCCACCAGCAGCTTCCTTCCATCCACCAGCGCCGCCTTCGCGTGCAGCGTGGAGTCGGTCCACTCGTGGATGCTCACCCCGGCGCGCAGGAAGTCGCGGTACAGCCGCATGGTCGCCGCGCGCGCGAACACCACGTCGCTGCGCCCGGCCAGCATCAGCCGCACCGCCACGCCTCGCCGCGAGGCGCGCTTGAGCGCCCGCATGAAGCCCTTGTCCGGCAGGAAGTACGCGTGCGCCAGCACCACCTCGTGCTCCGCGCCGTCAATCGCCTGGAGGTACCGCTTGCGCAGCCGGTGCCCACCCGCGAAGCCGGACAGGAACAGCCGCACCGCGCCCGACTCCAGCGCGGAGGCCCCCGCGTGCAGCGTGGCCCCCAACTGGCGGCAGATGTCACCTCGCAGCTCCAGCGCCAGGTCGGCCCAGCCGGGCTGGCCCCCATTCGCCGCGTACGCGTCCCCGATGTTGATGCCTCCCAGGAACGCCACCGAGTCATCGACGAGGAGAATCTTCCGGTGGTTGCGCCAGGAGCGGCCGGTGCACAGCGAGGTGAGCGGGTTGTACACGCGCACCTTCGCCCCCGCGGCCTCCAGCGTCTGCGTGAGGTGCCGGCTGGCGCCAATGCTGCCCCAGCCGTCCACCACCACCTTCACCGCGACGCCCCGGTGCGCCGCGGCCACCAGCGCTTCGAGGAACCTCGCGCCAATGCCATCCCGCTCGAAGGTGTAGACCTCCAGGTGCATCCGCACCTGCGCGGAGGCAATGGCCTCCAGCATCCGCGGGTACGCCTCCGTCCCGCCGTCGAGCAGGGTGAAGCGCTCCTCACGGACCTCGTTGAGGGGAAGGCGGACGCCAGGAGCGGTCAACGGCGGCGGTGAGGCTTCGGCGCGCATGAGCGCCTTCCACCCTACCGTTCCCAGCGTCTCGACGGGACAGCCTCACCGTGACATGGGGGCCGTCCCGCCGCGAGCACTCAGCGCCCGTCGTGCTTCCGCGCGCCCTTGCCCTTGCCCTTGTGCTTGCACTCGGTGCCGTCCCAGTACTGGCTCGGGTGGCAGTGCTTGCTGCTCCGCTTGGACTTCTTCGACTTGGGCGGACGCGAGTCGTAGTGGTGATGGTGGAAGCAGCCACTGAAGGTGAAGAGCGCGAGAACGGGGAGGAGGAGACGGGCTTTCATCGTGCGGGGCCAGGACATGAATGCTCGGACCCGGCTCGGCGGCGCGCGGCCACATTCCCCCCATCGACGCTGTGCGATTGCTTCGATAGCCTGCGCGCCGTGCCCCCTGCTGCGAAGCCCGTTCGTCATCGGAAGATTGGTGCCTACCGCGTACTCGGAGAGCTGGGACGTGGTGGCATGGCCCTGGTGTACCGAGGCCTGCACGAGATGCTGCAGCGCGAAGTCGCCATCAAGGAGCTGCTCCCGGATGGCCAGCGCGACAGGGAGACGTTGTCGCGTTTCCGGCGCGAGGCGCTCGCGCTCGCGGCCTTCCGTCACCAGAACATCGTGACGCTCTACGACATGGTGGAGAAGGGTGAGAGCCTCTTCATGGTGATGGAGCTGGTGGACGGGCCCACCCTCCACACGCTCATCAAGGAAGGCCCGCTGCCAGCGGACGTCACCGGCGTCATCGCCGCGCGCATCGCCAGCGCGCTGGACCACGCGCACTTCCGCCACATCATCCACCGCGACCTCAAGCCCGCCAACGTCATGCTCACCAAATCCGGCGAGGTGAAGCTGATGGACTTCGGCATCGCCAAGGACGTGGGCATGGAGGCGCTCACCCAGCAGGGCATGGCGGTGGGAACGCCTTCGTACATGTCCCCGGAGCAGGTGACGGGCGTGCCGGTGGATGGCCGCACCGACATCTTCTCGCTCGGCGTGCTGCTCTACGAAGCCCTCTCCGGCGCGCGCCCCTTCCACGGCAAGACGGCGGGCGAGGTCTTCGCGAAGATTCGCGACGGCAAGTACACGCCGCTCTCCAAGGTGGCGCCCAACGTCCCCGCGCCGCTGGTGCGCATCATCCAGCGCGCCATGGAGGTGAAGCCGGAGGACCGCTTCCCGGACGCCGCCGCCATGCGCCGTGAACTGGACGTCTTCCTCGCGCAGGAGGTGCAGGTGTCCCACGCGGCGCTGCTGGTGGCCTTCCTGCGCCACCGTCAGAAGCTGACGGAGACGGAGGCCCAGCAGCTCATGCGGCCGCACGAGCTGGACGCCGCGGTGGAGGTGTTCGACACGGGGCGCTCCCGCCAGGGCGGGAAGCTGCGGTGGGCCCTGGCCGCCGCCATCGCGTTGATGACGGCGGCGGGCACCGGGCTCTACTTCACCCAGGCCCAGTGGGCGCCGCTGGTGGAGCAGCTCACCCGCTGAGGCCGGCGGGTGGCTCAGGCCTGCTGCTTGGACTTGTCGTGCGTGACGGTGACGATGGTGCCGATGCCGCCGCGCACGAAGAAGTCGCCCACCACGGTGAGCTTGCGCGGCTGGATGGCCTTGATGATGTCGTCCGCGATGGTGTTGGTGACCTTCTCGTGGAAGGCCCCCTCATTGCGGTACGCCCACATGTAGAGCTTGAGGCTCTTCAGCTCGATGCAGCTCTGGTCCGGCACGTAGCTGATCTTGAAACGTGCGAAGTCCGGCTGACCGGTGAGCGGGCAGAGACAGGTGAACTCCGGGACGTCGAACACGATTTCGTAGTCGCGATCGGCGGCGGGGTTGGGGAAGGTCTGAAGTTCCTTGGACGGCTGCGAGGGCATGGCGCTGTCGTCTACCACACCAACGCCGCGTGTCATCCCTCCCTTCGATGTCCGCCTGCCAACGCGCCTGGCGCCCAGCAGGGGGGAATCCTGGGGAGGGCCCGGTTGCCGCGTGGGCAGGGGCCCATAATCAAGGGAGCCTCTTCCCCCTGCCCGAGCACATGCCGCTTCCCTCCGACGTCGAAGATGCATTCTCGTGCCTGCCGCTGGCGCTGGTTCGCGTCGGTCCGGACCTGCGCGTGCAGTGGTGCGAGGAAGGATTCGCCCACAAGACGGGCGTGGCGCTGCACGCCGGTGGCGACCTGCGGGACGCCCTGGAGCGCACCCGGAGTCTGGACGCCCTGGAGCGCGCCATCCGGGACGGTGCGTCCCACACCGGCCACGTCATCACCCGTGCGCTGCGTCAGGTCCGGGTGCAGGTGAAGCCCGCCTCGGCGGGCGAGGCAGCGGGCGTCTGGTTGGTGGTGGAGCCCTCGGGCGTGGACGACGAGGGGGCCTTCTCCCAGGCGGTGCAGGAGATTGCCCGTTCGGTGGGGGAGACGCTGGAGGTGGACAGCGTCTGCGCCGCCGCCGTGGTGGCCCTGGTCCGCTGCGCGCACGTGCGCCGCGCCGAGGTCTTTCTCTGCGAAGAGGAGGGCGGGAGCCTGCGCCGGGTGGCGGTGTCGGACCGGCCGGCTCGGAGTCCCCCGAGGCGACCTTCGACTCTCAGTCGGACCCGTTCCGGCAGGCGCTGGCGCTGCGTCAGGCGCAGCTGGGCATCCAGCGGGGCTACGGGGATTCCATGGGCTCCATCTTCGCCGCGGTGCCGCTGTGCGCGCCGCGCCGGACGGTGGGCCTGCTGCTGCTCTACAAGGAACAGGGCACGTCCTTCTCCGTGCGGGAGCTGGACTTGTGGAGCGCCGCGGCGAACCAGCTGGCGGTGGCGGTGGAGAACGCGCGCCTGCTGCGCGAGGCCAAGGCCGCGCTTCAGGTGCGCGAGGAGTTCATCTCCATCGCCAGCCACGAGCTGAAGACGCCGCTCACGCCGCTGAAGCTGGGCCTCTTCACCATGGAGCGGCGCCTGTCGTCGGGCCAGCCGGTGGACCTGGCCACGGTGCTCAAGTCCAAGCGGCAGGTGGACCGGCTGGTGGGGCTGGTGGATGACCTGCTGGACGCGTCGCGCCTGGACGCGGGCAGGCTGGCGCTGGATCTGGCGCCGCTGGAGGTGGGGCAACTGGTGGCGGAGGTGGTGGACCACTTCCGCGCGGCCTTCGAGCGGCCCTTCGCCGTGGAGGTGCCCCGCGAGCGTGTCTGGGTGCGCGGGGACCGGGACAGGCTGGAGCAGGTGCTGGTGAACCTGTTGGAGAACGCGCACAAGTACAGCGCGCCGGAAGAGCCCATCGCCGTGACGGTGGAGCGCTCCCAGGGCGAGGCGCGCATCCACGTCCAGGACCACGGCATCGGCATCCCGGGCGCGGACCAGTCGCAGGTGTTCCAGCGCTTCTATCGAGCGCGCAACGTGTCGCACCGCCACTTCGGCGGACTGGGGCTGGGCCTCTTCATCAGCCACTCCATCGCCCGGCTTCACGGCGGCGCGCTGTCGATGCGCAGCGCGGAAGGGAAGGGCAGCACCTTCTCGCTGAGCCTGCCTCGCATGGCGCCGCACGACGTGAGGCGGCTGCCCCACCGGCTGTTGCTGCTGGACGAGGACCAGACCCAGGAGGCCGCGGCGGAGCAGGTGCTGCTCTCCGAGGGCTTCGAGGTGCTGACGGCGCGCGACGGGGCCGAGGCGCTGCGGCGAGCCACGCACCTGCCGGTGGACCTCATCGTCCTGTCCACCAGCGCCACGCAGGGACAGACGAGCGTCTTCCTGGAGACCTTCGCCACGCTGCCTCGCGCGCGGCCGGTGCCCATCCTGCTGGCTGGAGACGAGCGCCCCTGGTGGGCGCATGAGGGCACGTCGTTGTGTACGCGCCCCTACCGGCCCGAGGACCTCGTGACTCGGGTGCGCAACGCGCTCTCCGTGGAGCGGCGGTCCACGGCCGAGGCGCCGCTGGACCTGCTCAGCTCCCGGACGTGAGCACGCGGAAGTCCACCGGGACGATTCCCGCCTGGGCCAGGAGCTCGCGCGCCTGGGGGTGGAGGAAGGTCTCCAGCTCGACCTCCCGCTGGGCCGCGTAGCCACTCTTCAGCGTTTCGGGCCGGTAGCCCGGGTGGCACATCAGCTCGATGACGCCGTCCTGGGGCAGGGCGGCGAGCTCCGACGCGAAGCGCTCCAGCGTCCAGTATGCCTCCGCGCCCGCGTCACCCACGAAGTGCGCGTTGGTGGCGACGCCCTGGGCCCGCAGCGTGCGCCGCATCTCCGCGTCGATGGAGCGCACTGGGATGCCCACGCTCCGCGCCGCCCGGGCCAGGCCCTCCAGGACCCCCGCGTGCAGGTGCAGGTGCTTGTGCACGTCCACATGCGTGGCCGGCTGGCCCAGCAGGCCCGCGAGCCGTGCGAGCTGGGCGAAGGTCTCCGCCTCCACCACGTCCGCCGGCAGGCTGCCCGCGCGCGCCTCCACGAAGCCGCCGTCCTCGCCGAGCAGCTCGCGCGGGAAGCCGCTCCACACGGGCGCGCCCCGGGCGAGGTTGAGGTGCAGGCCGATGGAGAGTCCCCGGGCCTCGCGCGCGGCGGCCTCGGAGAAGGGCGTGTTCACCATGAAGGTGGCCGACGAGACGACGCCCTCGCGCATGGAGCGGAGGATGCCGCGCGTGACGGCCGGGTCGTAGCCCAGGTCGTCGGCGTTGATGATGAGGGCGCGTGACGGCATGGCGGGGTTCTCCTCGCGGTGGGCTCAGGGCCGGGGGCGTGTCTGGAAGAACTTCCACGCTTCCCGCGTGGCGTCCAGGTGGGGTGTGCCGCCGTGGTTGAAGCCCGTGAAGCCGGGCCGGTGTGCTGGCCGCCCTGCACCGTGCACAGGGACGCGGTGGCGGACTCCGGGCTGCACCCGGTGGCGGCGGTGCAGGTGCTGTCGCCCTGCTGGTATGTCTCCACGGTGGGGCCCATACAGCCGTTGCGCTCGGCCCAGCGGCGCACGGACTCCTCGGCGGACGGGTAGGTGCCGCCGAAGGGGCTCAGGTTGCTGCCACCCTGGTAGCGGATGACCGGGTCGGCGGTGCCGTGCATGTGCAGCACCGGCACGGGGCGCGACGGGTTGCAGGGCGTGGCGCCCTCCATGCCCGCCACGGGGGCGATGGCGGCGAAGCGGCTCGCGCGCTGGCAGGCCAGTTGGTACGAGAAGAAGCCACCGTTGGAGAAGCCCGTGGCGAAGGTCCGGCGCGTGTCCACGCACACGCGCGTGTCCAGGTCCGCCAGCAACGTGTCCACGAAGCCCACGTCATCGACCTTGGCCGTCCAGGCGGGGCCGCAGCACGCGCCCGCGTTCCACCCCCGGTAGGTGCCGTCAGTCCCCTGGTGATTGATTTCGGAGGCGCCGAGGCCCCGGGGATACACGGCGAGGAAGCCCTCCGTGTCGGCCAGCGTGGACAGGCGCATCAGCCCCTCCATCTCCACCTCGTTGGAGCCGAGGCCATGGAAGGCCACCACGGCGGCGGTGGGCCGGGTAGCGTCGTAGCCCGGGGGGACGTGGACGCGGTAGTGGCGGGTGCGCCCGTCGTGCTCCACCGTCCAGTCGTAGGTTCCGGGCCCTACCGTGAGGCCGGTACAGGCCGTGCGCTCCGGCACCGTGGGCTCCTCACCCGTGGGAGGGACGATGCCGGCATCCTCCGTGGGCCGGCGGGAAGTGTCCGAGGACGAGCACGCCGTGGCACCAGCGAGCAGGACTCCGAGGGCGAGGCGAGTTCTGCGAAAGCGCATGGCCTCGAAGTTAATGGGCCGGAGCCGTGACGCACGAAGTGTCGGCGTCATTTCACCGCGACGCACTCCGCGGCCAGGGCCTCCGCGCGCGTCGGGAAGCGCTCGGACAAGGCGCGCTTCGCCTCGGTGACCCCCGCCGTGTTGCCGGTGTGGGCGTGGAGCTGGCAACGGGAGGCCAGCGCTCGTGGGTCCTCGGGAGAGAGCCGGTCCGCTTCGACGTAGGCACGCTCGGCGCCCGCGGTGTCGCCTTGCCGGAAGAGCACGGCCCCCAGGTAGTAGTGCGCCACGGCGAGCTTGGGCGCCCTCCGAATCGCGCGCTTGAGAAGGGTGGCGGCCTCGTCCACGCGCTGCTGTCGGAAGCGCACGAAGCCCAGCTCGGCGAGGCTCGCGGCGTCATCGTGGGAGCGCGTCCACGCGGAGAGCACGCTGGCGGCCTCATCCAGCCGGCCACTCTGCGAGAGCAGCAGGCCGTAGCGGGGCGTCACCTCCGAGGAGCCGGGCTTCCGGGCGTGGACCGTGGCCAGCGCGGCCAGCGCGCCCGGGATGTCCCCCTGACGCTCGCGCAGCTCGGCCAGCGCCAGCGGTGGGCGGAGGTCCTTGGGGGCCAGCGCGGTGGCCTCCTCGAGGGCGCGCTCGGCCCGCTTGCCCAGTCGCAACTCCGTGGCGGCGCGCGCGGCGATGAGGTGCGCCTCGATGTCCTTGGGAAAGCGCGCGACGAAGCCATCCGCCAGGGCCAGGGCCTGCGCGTGCGCGCCGGCTTCCAGCAGCAGCGCGCCCGCCCGGCTCAGCTCCTCCGCGCTTGCCCGGTCATCCGACGCCAGTCCCTCCAGGGCAGCCGCCTTCGCATCCGCCGTGGAGGCGGACTCCGCCCGGGCCAGGCGCTCGGCGGGGGCGCTGCGGGACGCATAAGGAACCACGTCGCGCCCGCGCCCGCAGCACCCAGCGCGAGCACGCCCGCGATGAGCGGGACCATGCGCGAGCGTCGCCTGCTCGGGGCGTGTTCATCCGGGGCGGTGGAGGCGGCCGTGCCCGTGGGGGCCTTCCGCGTGGCGCCCGCCACCGTCGCCGCGTCGGGATTCGTGGTCCGGGAGACCTGGGGCCACGCGGTGGGCGCGTCGACGACGCCCAGGATGGGCCGGGTGTGGGGCGCCGGTGTGCTTCCGTGGGACGGGTCCGCGAGCCGCGCGCGCCGCAGGGCCAGTCGCTTGGGGTCGCGGTCCGGAGGGAAGAGCGAATCCACGTAGGCGGCCAGCTGCTCGGGCGTGGCCATCTCCGCTGCGCCACCAATCGCTTCGATGGCGGCGATGAAGTCTTCCAGGCTGTCGAAGCGCGCGGCCGGTTCTCGGGCCAGCGCGGTGAGGCACACCAGCTCCAGCGCGGTGGGCACGGACGGGTCGAAGGCGGTGGGCGGCTTGGGACGTCCCTCCGCGATGCGGCCCAGCACTTCGTCGGCGGACAGTCCGGTGAAGGGTCGGCGGCCACAGAGCTGTTCGTAGAGCATGACGCCCGCGGCGAACAGGTCGGCGCGGTGGTCCACCGGCTTGCCGGCAATCATCTCCGGGGACATGTAGAAGAACTTGCCCTTGAGGGTGCCGGGCTCCGTGCCCGAGCCCAGCGCGTCCGCCTTGGCGATGCCGAAGTCGATGACCTTCACCGCGCCATTCACACCCACGTGGATGTTGTCGGGCGTGAAGTCGCGGTGGACGATGCGCAGCGGCCGGCCCGCTTCATCCACGGCGCGGTGCGCCGCGTCCAGGCCCCGGCAAGCCTCCACCAGCACGCGCAGGGTGATGCCCAGCGGCACGCGGTGTCCGTGCTCGGCGGCCTCCTGACGCAGCTCGGCGAACGAACGTCCCTCCAGCAACTCCATGGCGATGAAGGGCTCGGTGCCCTCCATGCCCAGCTCGATGATGGTGACGACGTTGGGGTGTCTCACCTGCGCGGTGATGCGGGCCTCGTTGAGGAACATCTGCACCACGCGCCGGTCCGAGGCGAGGTGCGGCATCAACCGCTTCACCGCGACCGAGGGCCCACGGCTGCCGTCGTCCTCGATGCGGCGGCCCAGGTACACCTCCGCCATGCCGCCTGTCGCGATTCGCGCGGACAGTCGGTAGCGACCCACCTGATAGGGGTTCTGCTCCGGCTCCAAAGTGCGCGCAGTCTACGTGTAGGCGCCCGTCCGCGCACAGTGTTGTGGCCATTACGGCGGGTGGGGGTCCTCTACCTCCCCGCTCGCGCCAGGGAGCGGGAATGTTAACGTCCGTCCTGTCTCATGGGCCTGGCGGGAGGTGGCCCAGACACACGCACGCGCTGCGGCCGGAGGGATGGTTGGGCACAGTCCTCAAGGGTGGTTACGTCGTCGAACTGGAGCCGGCGCTGGTCGAGCGCGTGGACCTGCGCATCGAAGGAGAGCGAATCGTCGCCCGTGGGCCGGACCTGACGCCGGGCCCGGATGACGAAGTCGTGGCGCTGTCGGGCAAGCTCGTCTTCCCGGGGTTGGTGAGCGCGCACCACCGCCTGTACGCGGTGCTGGGCCGTGGCATGCCGCGCCCGCCGCTGGAGACCTACCAGGAAATCCTCGAGCAGGTGGCCTGGCCGTACGAGAACGCGCTCGACCTGGACGCCGTGCAGGTGGCGGGCTGTGCCGGAGGGCTGGAGGCGCTTCAGTGCGGCACCACCACCGTGTGCGATTTGCACTCCTCGCCCAAGGCGATTTCGGGCTCGCTGGTGCGGCTGGCGCGCGGGCTCCATGAGGTGGGCGTGCGCGGCGTGCTCGCCTACGCGGTGTCGGATCGCCAGGGCGCGCTCGGCCGCGAGGAGGGGCTGGAGGAGACGGTCAGCTTCGCGAAGAAGGCGAAGGGGCGCTTCCGGGGGCAGGTGGGCGCGGCGCCGTGCTTCACGATCGGGCCGGATGCGCTGTCAGGCCTGGCGGAGGCGCTGAAAGCGCTGGGCGATGGTGGCCTGCACCTGCCGTTGGCGGAGGACCCGCTCGATGAGCGCCTGTCCAACGAGAACTACGGTGCCTCGCCGGTTTCGCGGTTGCTGGAGGCGGGCCTGCTGTCGCCCAAGAGCCAGCTGGCGCACGTGGGCCACCTGGACTGGGCGGACCTGGCGCAGGTGATTGCCACCGGTGCGTGGCTGGTGCACACGCCGCGCGCCAACCAGGGGCTGGAGGTGGGGTACGCGCCGGCGCTGAAGTTCGGGGCCCGGGCCACGCTGGGCGCGGATGGCGTGTCGGCGGACCTGTTCGCGGAGGCGCAGGCGGCGTACCTGCGCTCACGTGAGGCGGGGCAGCCCATCGATGTGCTGCGCTACCTGGCCAACGGGCACCGCATGGCGTCGCAGATTTTCGAAGCATCGGTGGGGCCCATGCGCGAGGCTCGCTCGCGGACCTGCTCATCCTGGACTACCTGCCGGCCACGCCGCTGACGGCGGAGAACCTGGCCTGGCACGTGGTGTTCGGCCTGGGCAGCCGGCACGTGGAGGCGGTGATGGTGGATGGTGTGTGGCGCATGTGGGCGCGCCGGCCGCTGTCGGTGAGCCCCTCCGTGGTGGCGGAGCAGGCGCGGGAGGCCGCGTCGGCGGTGTGGGCGCGGATGGCGGAGGCGGCGAAGAAGTAGCCCGCCTCTGCCTTGTCCGGGGGCGGGATGTCCTGTCTAGTCCCGCCCATGCTCGTGCCATTGCTCGTTGCGGGATTCTTCAGCGGTGCCATTCCCCAGGCCGGAGAGACGGCGCCGGACTTCACGGCGAAGGACTCCGAGGGGAACGTCTACACGTTGTCGGAGATGGTGAAGAAGGGCCCCGTCATCCTGGCCTTCTTCCCCAAGGCCTTCACGGGAGGCTGCACCCGCGAGCTCAAGGCGTACCGGGACCGTTACGCGGACGTGGAGAAGGCGCAGGGGCAGGTGTTGGCCATCAGCATGGATGACGCGGAGACGCTCACGCGCTTCAAGACTGAGCTGAAGGCGCCGTTCCCGTTCATCCCCGACCCTGAAGGGAAGGTCGTCTCCGCCTATGACGTGAAGATGCCGCTGCTGTCGGTGCCGAAGCGGTACACGTTCGTCGTGGGGGAGGGCCTGAAGATTCTCAAGGTCGAGTCCGGCAACGACGCCATCAACCCGCACGGAGCGATTGTCGCGTGCCCGCTGCGCAAGCCGGCCGGCGCCGACGCGAAGACGCCGGATTCGGGCACGAAGTAGCCGCGTAAGGCACGTGGCTACCGTCCCCGCGCGGGTGCCACGCGCTGCCGGCTGTCGAAGACCTGCGCGGGGGAACCGTCGATGAAGGTGTCCTCGAAGGCGCCCCCCGTGTATTCGTCGATGACCCTGCGCCAGAAGGCGATGGCGGGGCGGTTGCGTGGCAGTTGGGACAGCTCCCAGATGCCAGGGAAGAGGTCGAACACGGCCCTGGCCGCGAGCCGTCCCAGGCCGATGCGCCGCTCGTTTCGGAGGATGAAGAACTCGCTCATCCGGAAGTCGCGTCCAGGCGTCATGTAGGGGAAGGGGGACTGTCCCACGAAGGCGAAGCCCACGACGCGGCCCTCCCAGCGCAGCAGCAGGGGGTGGACCTCGGGGGCTTGAATCAACCACGTGGGCAGGAAGTCCGGCCGCCAGCGCCCCTGCTCGTCCAGGGCGTAGTCGACGCCGAACTCGCTCAGGTCGTGGAGGTAGAGCGGGTAGAGGTTTCGAAGCAGCGTGTGCTCGGACGGAGTCGCTCGGAGAATCTCCATGGAGGGCCTCTCGTGTTCCCAGCATGACCCTTCGGGCGTCCGGCGGCCAGGGTGTCTCGGAGGGTATCTGCTGGGCCTGGGCGGGTCCTCGTCTCTCCATCCATCGGGTGTCATGCAGGGAAGGGGCGCGGTGGGGCAATCCTCCCATGGAGGCGCTCGGCCTACGTTGCCCTCCACGAGTCCGGGGCTCTGCGGGGGGACCATGAACAGTCAGCGGATGCGCATGGCGAGTGGAATGGAAGGCCAGGAGACCCATGCCCCACCCCACGAGGGCAGGCATGCGCACGGCAGTGACGTCACGTCGAGCCGGACAGTGCGGCGGGTGCTGATGACGGCCGACGCCGTGGGCGACGTCTGGACGTACGCGCTGGAGCTGACCCGGGCGCTCGCGCCGCACGGGGTGGAGGTGACGCTGGCGACCATGGGGGCGCCGCTCACCAGCGCGCAGTGGGCAGAGGCGCGGGGCATTCCCAATCTCACGGTGGAGGAAGGGCGCTTCCGGTTGGAGTGGATGGAGGACCCGTGGGACGACGTGCGCGCGGCGGGCGACTGGCTGCTCGCGCTGGAGCGCCGCGTGCGTCCGGACGTGGTGCACCTCAATGGCTATGTGCACGGAGCGCTGCCGTGGCTGCACCGGCCCCTGGTGGTGGGGCACGCATGCCGCCTGTCGTGGTGGCGGGCGGTGAAGGGCGAGGACGCGCCCGCGTGCCATGCGCGCTATCGCGAGGCCGTCACCGCGGGCCTCGGCGCCGCGGGCCGGGTGGTGACGCCGAGCCGGGACCTGCTCGAGTCCCTCCAGATGCACTATGGCCCGCTGCCCGCCGCGGAGGTCATCCCCCATGGGCGGCGCGCGGACCGGGTGCCGCCTCGCTCGGAGCGGGAGCCCTTCATCCTCGGCGTGGGCAGTCCGTGGGACGCCGCGAAGAATGTCGCCGTGCTGGACGCCGCCGCGCCCCGCCTGGGTTGGCCGGTGCGGCTCGCGGGAGACGCGCGCCATCCCTCCGAGCGGAAGGCGGAGCCGCGCCACCTTCAGTGGATGGGGCACCTGGAGCCGCATGTCCTGGCGGAGTGGATGTCGCGCGCATCCATCTTTGTGCTGCCGGCCCGCTACGCGCCCTTTGGCCTCACCGCGCTGGAGGCGGCCCTGTCCGGCTGCGCGCTGGTGCTGGGCGACATTCCGGCGCTGCGCGAGGTGTGGGGGATGGGGCCGCGTGCTTCGTGCCCCCGGACGACGTGGATGCCCTGGTGGAGACGCTGGAGCGGCTGCGCGAGGACACCGGGCTGCGCACCCGGCTGGCCTTGCGCGCGCGGGCGTGGGCGCTGACGTACACGCCCCGGCGGATGGCCAGCCGCTACCTCTCCGCCTACGCCAGCCTCGTGGGCACGCAGGGGGTGCTGTCTCCAGCGGGCACCCCCACGCACTGAGCGGGTGGGGCGTCAGCTCGCCTCGGTGGGGCTGACCGGGTAGTTGCCCGACGCGTGGGCCTGGGCATGCTGCGCGAAGAGGAACCTGCGCACCGCGGCGCGGGTGAGCAGCCCGCAGGTGGGGCTGCCCGCCGGGACGCTGACGGGCAGGGCATCCACGTCCTCGTGGTCCATGACGTGGAGGGCATGGGACAGGTTCGCGTCGGGGGAAAGCGCGGGCAGCTTGCGCGCCAGGTCACTGGCCACCAGCAGCGGGTACACGGATTCATCGCGCCACACCTCGCGCAGTTGCTCCACCTGCACGGTGCCGTAGATGCGGCCCACGGTGTCCAGGACGGGCAGGGTGCCCGCCTCGGAGGTGAGCAGCAGGTCCGTCAGCGCCCGCAGCGGCGTGCCCGCGGGCACGGGTGTCAGGTGGGTCATCAGCGAGCGGACGGGGGTGGCCTCCAGCAGGTCCGTGTCGCTCTGGACCTTCGGCGTCTTCCGCTCGGTGAGGTAGTGACAGAGCGCCGAGGCGATGGTGCACGTCACCATCAGCGGCAGGATGATGTCGTGGTTCCCGCTCAGCTCGTACAGCATCATCATTCCCGTGAGCGGGCCGCGGGTGAGCGCCGCCACCGCGCCGCCCATGCCCACCAGGGCATACGCGCCACTGGGGCCGGTGCTCTCCGGGAAGAAGTAGTGCACCAGGGTGCCGAAGGCGCCGCCCGCCATGGCGCCAATGAGCGCCGCCGGGAAGAACGTCCCGCCCGAGCCACCCGAGCCGATGGTGAGGGCCGTGGCCACCAGCTTCAGCAGACACGCGGTGATGAGGAACAGGAAGGGCAGCCGTCCCAGCGCGGCCAGGTTGATGTAGTCGTGCCCGCTGCCCCAGACGGTGGGGCTGGCGAAGGCCAGGATGCCGGCGCACAGACCGCCCAGCCCCGCGCGCAGCGGCAGCGGCTTGCTGCCCAGCCACGGGGACAGCCGGTCCTTCACATGGCCATGGAAGTAGTGCTCCACGCCGTGCAGCAACTGCACGAAGGTGAAGGCGAGCAGCCCACAGGCGATGCCCAGGCCCGCGTAGGCCAGCACCTCGCCGCCGCTGACCAGCTCGTAGGGAACGTGCCGGAGCATGGCGGACTCACCCATGACGCCCTGGCTCACCAGGGTGCCGGCCACGCTGGCCAGGATGATGGGGGAGAAGACGCGCAGCTCGAACTCGCGAAGGATGATTTCCATCGCGAACACGGCGCCGGCGATGGGAGCGTTGAAGGACGCGGAGATGCCCGCGCCCGCGCCGCACGCCAGGAGGATGGACAGCTCCTTGCGGCTGAAGCCCAGCACCCGGCCCACGGTGGATGCGAACGCCGCGCCGCCGTAGACGATGGGCCCCTCGCGGCCCGCCGAGCCGCCACTGCCAATGGTGATGGCGGACGCCACCAGCTTCAGCAGGCCCCGGTCCGCCGGCAGGGCGTTGGCGCCACTCTTCACCGCCCGCACCACCTCGGGGACGCCGTGGCCATGCGTCTCGGGCTTGTCCCGCAGCAGCCGGCCCACCACCACGCCGCCCAGCGTGGGCGCCAGCAGCATCAGCCACCAGGGCAGGTGGGGCAGCGCCTCGGGCAGGTTGTGGCTGTGTCCGAACACACTGTTGAGCGCGGACAGCGCCACCAGCGGGTAGTAGAGCGACAGCCCACCCAGGGCCAGCAGGGCCAGCAGGCGCAGCCGGCGCTTCACTTCGTCACGGGGCCCGCCCGGCTCGATGATGCGCGCCAGCAGCAGCGCGCCGGAAGCCAGGGCACGCCGATGAAGGCGTACTCCGGATGCCAGCGGGCCGCGGCGAACGCCTCCATGAGCGACTGGAACTGGTCCTGGCGAAGCGTGTGCTTCAGCGAGGCCGCCCCGAAGGTGAGCCCGCTCACCAACCCGATGAGGTTGGAGAAGATGCCGGCCGCCAGCCCGCTGTACAGACCGACCACCGCGCCCGCGACCGGTAGGACAGAGGGGCCGGGCAGCCGCAGGCGGTTGGACGCTCTCAGCGCGGCGTGGACGAAGCGGCCCATCGCCGCGCGCAGTTGTGCCCAGAGGGCGCGCTGGGCCGCCGCGCTTGATGCGGGTACATCCCCTGCACTCATTGCAGGTCCCACTAACAGTGGGTCAGGCGCCACTCAAGGTTCGTGACGCGGACGTGTGCAGGGCGGCCAGCCGTCGGGTCGCGCCCATGACAGGCGCGTCACGGTTTCGCTTCAGCTCCGAACGGCTAGCGCCGCTTGAGCATGGCGGAGGATGGCGGCGCGGCGGTGGGCAGGTGGTCCGCGGCGGTCGTCAGGGCCTCACGCACCTTGTCGCCCGCGGCCTTCGCCGCATCACTGGCGGCCCGGGCCGCATCCCCGCGGCCTTCGTGGCCACGAACTGGGCCCGCGCGCCCGAAGCACCCCAGAAGCGGGTGGGAGCCGCCAGCGCCGCGCGCTCCTCGTCGGTGTACTTCTGGAACGCGAACTTCGTGGCCTCGGAGGGAAGCCGCAGCCCCTCCACCACCTTGAACCAGGAGAGGACCTTCAGCGAGTAGTAGCTGAGGTCCACCTCCCACCAGAACCAGCCCTGGTTGGCGGTGTTCTGATGGAAGTGGTGGTTGTTGTGCCACCCCTCGCCCAGGGTGACGAGCGCCAGCAGCCAGTTGTTCCGGCTGGTGTCCGTCGTCTTGTAGCGGCGCTTGCCGAAGATGTGGCTGAGCGAGTTGATGGTGAAGGTGCCGTGCCACAGCAGGGTGGTGCTGACGAAGAAGCCCCACACCAGCATGGAGAAGCCGCCGATGAAGTAGAGCGCCACGGCCAGCAGGACGGGCGGCACCAGGTGGAAGCGGTTGAGCCACACCAACTCCGGGAAGCGGGCGAAGTCCTTGATGCCCTCCATGCGGGTGTCGTTGTACTTGTCGGAGAGAATCCACCCCGCGTGGCTCCACCAGAAGCCCTTCTGCAGGGGCGAGTGGATGTCCTCTGCCTGGTCCGAATAGCGGTGGTGGTGGCGGTGGTGCGCCGCCCACCACAGCACGCCCTTCTGCGCGGACATGCTGCCCACGAAGGCGAGGATGAACTGGAAGACGCGTCCCGTCTTGAAGGCCCGGTGGGAGAAGTACCGGTGGAAGCCCGCGGTGATGCCCCACATGCGCACGACGTAGAGGCCGACGCACACGGCCACGTCCACCGGCTTCGCCCCGACGGCGAAGACGAACAGGCACATCAGGTGGACTGCGAAGAAGGGGATGGAGGAGAGCCAGTTGAGGCGCTCATCCGCCGCGGGCAGGGCTGGGGACGGTGTCTGCAAGGGAGCCTCGTGCGCTGGGTGGGCCGAGCTGGAACGTGCTCAGCCTCACCCCGCATCAACACCCCCGCCTGTCATCCCTCTGTCAGGAGGCGGCGGATTGCCGCAGCTCCGTCAACCACTCCTCGAATGCGGGGTACCCATGGAGCGGAGCCAGGTCCTCGTCCGAGGCGGCATAGGCCCCATCGGTGAAGCCCAGCTCCGTGGCGCGGCGCAGCAGGCGCATCGCGTCAGGCACGTTGCGCGCGCGGGCATGGGCGCAGGCCGCGTCATAGGCCAGCGTGGCGCTGGGCGCGTGCTGCAGCGCCGCCTCGCCCACGGCCGCGGCTTCCGAGTACGCGCCCCGGATGAAGAGCACCCGCTCCGCGCAGGAGAACGCCGCCTCCGGGTCCAGGCCCGGGAGCTTCAGGGCCTCCGACTCGCGGCCCATGCGGATGAGCGTGCCGGCGTACTCGTGCATCACGGTCCGGTCCGACGAGGACTGCCAGGCCTGCTTCCACCACTCCACCGCGCGGGCGTCATCGCCCACCAGGGAGAAGGACGCCGCCACCGCGTGCGGCTCCACGGGCAGGCCCTGCACCTGCGAGAAGTGGTCCAGCGCCTGGCGGCCCTGGCCCTCCTTCAAGGCGAGCCAGCCCATCAGGTGGTGGGCATGGCTGGCCACCCGCGGCGTCAGGCCCTCGTTGGCCTCCAGCACGGACGCGCCCAGCCGCCTCGCCTCGTCCATGCGGCCCGCGTCGAGCGCGGCCCGGGCCTCGCGCAGTTTCTCCGCCAGCGGCCCTTTCAGTGGGACGCTCTGCGCCTGTCCGTTGCGCAGCGCCTCCGCCACCACGCGGAAGGACTGCATGCCGTACATGGCGAAGATGAGGGTGAGCAGGAGCCAACCCGACCGCAGGCCGTACACCACGGCCCCCACGCACACCAGCAGCGCCAGCCCCTGCGCCAGCACGAAGCCGCGCCGCGGACCGAACACCCGCGTGGCCAGGGTGGTGGTGATGCGCCCCCCATCCAGCGGGAGTACGGGCAGCATGTTCAGGAACGCCCAGAAGAAGTTGGCGATCATGAAGGTGAGCAGGAAGAAGTCGAGCGCGGGCGAGCGGCCCTCGAGCAGGAGGTAGCCCACCCCGCTCGTCACCCCCAGCATCAGCCCGAAGAAGGGGCCGGCCGCGGTGATGAGCAAGTCCCGCTTCCACGGAAGGGGACCTGGCGCGTCGGTAGGGAGCGTGTGGCCACCCATCCAGACGAGCGCGATGCTTGGCCGGTAGCCGAACAGGCGACTGGCCAGCGCATGCCCCATCTCATGGATGAGCACGGACACGAAGACGATGAGCATCCACGACAGGATGTAGACCACCATCGCGCTGGCGTGGCCCAGGGGCGGGGCTCCATCCACCTGGCGGAACGGCCAGCCGTTCTGGGCCGCGGGGACGGAGCTCCAGGCCAGCATGCCGGACACCAGCAGGTGGCTGGGGTGGACTTCGACGGGAATGCTCCCGAGGCGAAAGCGGAACATGGGGACGGACCTTAACCGTTAGGACCTCCGAGCGCAGGCACTTGCTCACCGTCTCCGCCATGTCCCGGGCAAATCCGCTAGGTTCCCCGCCCTTCATGCCGCAGCTTGGTCCTTACACCCTGCCGAATCCGTACATCCTGGCCCCCATGGCCGGGGTGAGCGAAATGCCCTTCCGTGTGCTCGCCTTCCGTCTGGGCGCGGCGCTCTGTCCCACCGAGCTCGTCAGCTCGCAGGGGCTGATGCGCGCCAACCAGCGGACGTTGAAGTACCTGCGCTACGACGCCGCGGTGGAGCGGCCCTACTCGCTCCAAATCTACGGCGGTGAGCCGGACGCCATGGCTCGGGCCGCGGTGGTGGGGCGCGAGGCGGGCGCGCAAATCATCGACATCAACATGGGCTGCCCGGTGAAGAAGGTGGTGAAGAACGGGGCGGGCAGCGGCCTGCTCTGTGACGTGCCCCGCGCGGCGGACATCGTCCGGCGCATCCGCGAGGCCACCGGCCTGCCCGTCACCTGCAAGATTCGCTCGGGCTGGGACGCCCGCAGCCTGAACTATCTGCAGGTGGCTGGCGCGCTCCAGGAGGCGGGCTGCGCGGGGCTGGCCATCCACCCCCGCACGCGCGAGCAGGGCTATTCGGGGCAGGCGGACTGGAGCGTCATCGCCGACCTCAAGCGCCACTTCCCGGAGCTGCCCATCATCGGCAACGGGGACGTGAAGACGCCCGCGGACGCCGCGCGCATGCTGGAGACCACCGGCTGCGACTTCGTGATGATTGGCCGCGCCGCGCTGGGCAACCCGTGGATCTTCCGCGAGCTGCTCGGGGGCCGCCCGCCACGCCGCGCGAGCGCTGCGAGCTGGTGCTGGAGCACTTCCGGGCGCACCTGGACTTCATGGGGGACCCGCTGGGCGCCGTGCGCTCCTTCCGCAAGCAGTTGGCGTGGTACGCCCACGGCCTGTACGGCGCCGCGGCCTTCCGTGCGGAGGTGAACGGCCTGGAGGTGCCGTCAGCGGTGGAGGACTGCGTGCGCCGCTTCTTCACCGCGGCCCAGGTGGACCTCGCGGGCCCCGGTGAGGAGCAGGACGTGGACTACCGGGCGGCCCTGGGCTGAGGGCACGGCGCTTCTCTATATAAGGAGGGAGCGCGTGCCCTTCGTGGGCGGCGCGCCGCTCAAGCGCCCGAGGGGAGGACGGCGTCTGGCGGTACCAGCTTCCGTCCGGTGGCCACGGCGCGGAAGTAGTCACACGCGGGCGTGGGGCTGCGGCGGAGCGTGTCGAAGTCGACGTGGTAGAGGCCGAAGCGCGGGCCCCAGCCCTCCAGCCACTCGAAGTTGTCGAGCAGGCTCCAATAGAGGTAGCCGCGCACGTCCACGCCCTGCGCGCGCGCGGCCAGCACCTGGGCCAGGTGGGAATGGAGGTAGTGGGGCCGGCGGGTGCCGGCGCGGTCATCGATGCCGTTCTCCGTAACCCACACCGGCTTCCCGTAGCGCTTCACGTCGCGCAGCGTCTGGAGGAAGCCCTCCGGCCAGTCCTCCCAGCCGATGTCGGTGAGGCCCCGGCCGTGGATGTCCCGGTACTTGAACTCGATGAAGGGCGGGCGCGGCACGAAGCGCAGGTGCGCGCGGGTGTAGTAGTTCACCCCGATGAACTCCACGGAGTCCCGCGCGCCAGGGATGTCCACGCGCGTGGAGGCCACGCCCGGCATGGTGACGCGCAGCTTGCCGGTGGCCAGCGCCTCGTGGAACGCATGGTTGTAGGCCTGGGCCCCGAGCCTCACCAGCGCACGGTCCAGCGGGTGCCACCAGCGGTCCGGCGCGAAGGCGAGCATGTTCTGGGAGATGCCCAGCTCCACGCGGCCCAGCCGGGACAACAGCTCCTCCCGGGCGGCCACGTGCGAGCGCACCAGGTTCTCCATGGCCCGCATGGTGGTGGGGCCATCCGCGAGGCCCGGAGGAATGGCGCCCTGCAGATACCCCCCCAACAGCAGCACCATGGGCTCGTTGAAGGAGATGACCAGCGCGTCCAGCCCCTCCAGCAGCGCCGCGCACCGCTTCGCGTACCGCCGGAAGACGTCCACGCTGGCCGGCTGGTGCCACGGCGTCTCCCGGTGGAACCAGGTGGGGTGCGTGAAGTGGTGGAGCGTCACCACCGGCCGCAGGCCATGGGCCTTCATCCTCAGGAGCCGCTCCCGGTAGGCCTCCAGCGCCGCCTCGTCGAAGCGCCCGCGCTCCGGCTCGATGCGCGCCCACTCCAGGGAGATGCGGAACGCGGTGGCGCCCACCGCCCGGGCCAGGGCGTAGTCCTCCTCGTAGCGGTTCCAGTGGTCCACCGCGGGGCCGCAGCGAGCGTCCGGCTCCTTCAGCTTCCCGGCGCGTTCCCACTCGGCCCAGTCGTTCTCGATGCCGCCCTCCACCTGGTACGCGGCGGTCGCGACGCCGAAGGTGAAGTCCGCGGGGAAGGTCTGCTCGGTGGCGCTCATGTGGTGGCGAACCGTAGACGCCGCACCCCACGACGAAAAGCGCCGCGTCGCTCGCGCGCATGCGCCGCGGCATGCGCCGACGTCGTGCTCGAAAGTGGCCGAAACGTGTCCGGAGCCGGAAACTCGGCCTCGCGCGCGACACCTCGGATGCGCTCGCGAGTGTCCGCGAGGTGGCGTTCGGCACCTCCGGACGCGCTCGATGCCGAAAAATCGGCCTCGCACGCGATGCAATACATCACCATGCGTTGACACACTGGCATGTCGCCCGTACCATTCACTTCAAGCACTCACTCCCATCAAGAAGAGTGCAGGGCCTCGGTTGACCTGGGGCCAACCACTGAACTGGAGGATTCTGATGGCCGCTAAGAAGAAGACCGCTGCGAAGTCCGCGACCAAGAAGGCTGCCAAGACCGCGAAGGCCACGAAGGCGGCGAAGTCGGCGAAGAAGACGACCGCTCGCAAGACGGCTGGCAAGACCGCGACCAAGAAGGCGGCCGCCAAGAAGACCACCCGCAAGGCGGCCAAGAAGGCCCCGGCTCGCAAGCGCACCACCAAGGCCAAGACGGTGGCGGCCCCGGTTACGCCGGAGTCCTGAGCAGTCCCGTCGTCATGAGCGGACGGTAGTTGACGTCCGGTGAACGGCTCGGCGAAACCCGCCGGGCCGTTTTCATTTTCAGGACCCGGAGTGCCCCATGTCGCTGCGTCCCGTGGAGCTGGAGCAGGTGGTGGCGGAGCTGGCGGAGCGCCTCACGGGCGCGGTGGCGCAGAAGGCCTGGTGTCCCCTTCCCAGGCTCGCCTACGTGGAGCTTCGCGTCCCGGGCAAATCCATCCTGTTGTGCCTGTGCGCGGAAGGTGACCTGGCCCGGGTGTCCGTGGCGGATGATCGCTTCCCCACGCCGGGCGAACCCGCCCCCTTCCAGCGGTGGCTGCGTCAGGAGCTGACAGGCTTCAAGCTCCAGGACGCCCGCTTCATGGAAGCCGAGCGCGTGGTGGCCTTCGACTTCGAGCGCGAGGACGTGCGCAGGCGCCTCCTTCTGGAGGTGGGCGCGCCCGGTGGTCTGCTGCTGCTCAGCGACACCGGCCGCGTGCTGATGCTCTCCGGTGAGGGCTTCGCGCAGCGCCGGGGCCTGCATCCGGGCGCGGCGTGGACGCCGCCGGAGCCGCCGCCGCCCGAGGCCCGCGAGAAGGCCCGGAGCCAACCCTCGCGGCTCGCTCCCCAGGACTCGGATGCGCTGCCGTATTCCCAGGCCGCGGAGCGCCTGCTCGGAGCGCGCGACAAGGCCAGCCGCTCGGAGACCATCCGCCGCCGGTTGGCGCAGCCGTACCGCGCCCGCCTCAAGCGCGCCTCCCGCACCTTGGACAAGGTGCGCGCCGAGGCGGCCCGCGGCCCGGACGCGGAGAAGCACCGCGAGGTGGGCGAGCTGCTGGCGCAGAACCTCTACCGCCTCAAGCGGGGCGCCACCGAGGCGGTGCTCACCGCCTATACAGAGGAGGGCGCGAAGGAGGTCCGGGTGACGCTGGACCCGAAGCGCACCCCGAAGGAGGAGGCGGACTGGCACTTCCACCAGTACCGGCGGCTGTTGCGGGGCGTGGAGCAGGCGCGTCACCGCGAGGCGGAGCTGGCGCGCGAGGTGGCGCACGCGCAGCAGGCGCTCGCGCAGATTGAGCGGATGGAGGACGCCGCGCTGCTGTCGCAGGCGGAGGTGCTTCAGCTCCCCAGTGGGGGCGAGGGCGCGCGGGAGGGCCGGCCCTTCAAGGAGTACGTGGGCCATGGCGGGGCGCGCATCTGGGTGGGGCGCGGCTCGGAGGACAACGACGCGCTCACCTTCAAGGTGGCCAGGCCCTGGCATCTGTGGCTCCACGCGCGCGGTGTCCCGGGCAGCCACGTGGTGCTGCCGCTGGAGAAGGGGCAGGAGGTGGCGCAGGAGGTGTTGCTGGACGCGGCGCACCGGCGCTGCACCACTCCGGAGCCAAGGGCGAGCCGCGCGGTGAGGTGAGCTACGTGCCCGCGAAGTTCGTGCGCAAGGTGAAGGGCGGCGCGCCGGGGCAGGTGACCTTCACGCGCGAGAAGACCTTCGTGGTGCGCATGGAGCCCGAGCGCCTGGAGCGGCTCCTCAAGTCCCGGCACGCCGAGCCGCCCGCACCGTGAGGGCGCGTCGTACGCTCGCCTGCCTTTCCCTCCTGTTAGTGGACGCTGCGTGCGAGCGCGGTTGACGGGCTGACGGTGAGGAGGCGGGCAGGGGACCGCCGCCCTTGAGTCCCCGGAAGTGCGGGGTACGATGCGCAGCCGCGTGTCCCCCGAGCAATTTCGCCAGACGTCGCTCTTCCCTCGAGGTCTCTCTGCCGCCGGCCGCGCGGCGGAGGGCACGGCCGCACCCCGGCCCGAGGGGGACCTGCCGCGCCCGTGGCGCCCGCGCCGCGGCCCGTCGCACCGCCCGTGCCCATGCCGCAGCGCAACCTCCTGCCCGACGAGGCCCCCGCATCGTCACGCGTGCGCCCACGCGGGAGGAGCTGTGGTCCCGGGCTGAATCGTTGGCTTGGCGGCTGAGCGCCGAGCTGGGCATGCCGGTGCGCCTGTCGGTGACGGACAACCGCTCCACCATGGTGTCCTTCCGCCGGGGCTCCGCGGTGCTGGCGCTGCGGCTGCACCACATGTTCCTGGACGCGCCGGAGCCGGTGGTGCGCGCGGTGGCGGACTATGCGGGCCGGGGACACCGCACCGCGGGCGCCATCCTGGACGAGTACATCCGCGGTCAGCAGCCGCGCATCCGCCAGATGCGCCGCGAATCCGACGCGGACCTCAACCCGCGCGGGCGCTGTTTCGACCTCCAGGCGCTTTACGACGCCACCAACCGCGATTTTTTCCAGGGCCTCATCCAGGCCCGGATTGGCTGGGGGCGCATGCCTCCGCGCCGCCGTCGCAAGTCCATCCGCCTGGGCGTCTACGACCACCAGACGCGTGAGATTCGCATCCACCCGGCGCTGGACACCCCCGAGGTGCCTTCCTTCTTCGTGGAGTTCATCATCTTCCACGAGATGCTCCACCAGCTCTTCCCGAGCACGGGCCGGGGTGGCCGCCGCGTGCATCACCCGCGTGCCTTCCGCGAACGCGAGAGAACATTCCCGCATTACGCCGCCGCACTGCGTTGGGAGCGGGAGAACCTGGGCGTGCTGTTGCGCGGCTGAGCGCCGCGTCGTTCGCTGGCTCATTTACCGTTTTACCGAGCGAAGCGGCCCATGCAGCGTGCTTGACGCTGCCGTGAGGGAAACCCATCCTCACGAGCTCTATGCGAAGAGCGAAGATTGTCTGCACCCTCGGTCCCGCCAGCCAGAGTCAGGAGATGCTCGAAGCGCTCCTGGAGAACGGCATGGACGTGGCTCGCCTGAACTTCTCCCACGGCAGCCACGAGCAGCACGCGGAGAACATCGCGAAGCTGCGCGCCGCGTCGCTGAAGGTTCGCAAGGCGGTGGGCATCCTCGGCGACCTGCAAGGCCCGAAGATTCGCACCGGCCGTTTCGTGAAGGGCAGCACCGAGCTGAAGGAAGGCGGCACCTTCCACATCACCACGGACGAAACGGTTCCAGGCACGGACGAAATCGTGTCCACGACGTACCCGTTCCTGGCCGCGGACGTGAATCCGGGGGACCGCATCCTCCTGGATGACGGCCTGCTGGAGCTGAAGGTCCTGGAGACGGACAAGCAGAAGCTCATCCGCACGCAGGTCATCCACGGCGGCACGCTGAAGAACAACAAGGGCATCAACCTGCCCGGCGTGGCGGTGCGCGCGGAGGCGCTGACGCCGAAGGACCGTGAGGACCTGGTGTTCGGCATCAAGGCCGGCGTGGACTACATCGCGCTGTCCTTCGTGCGCCAGCCGTCCGACCTGGACACCGCGCGCCAGGCCATGGCCGAGGTGGGCCGCACGGTGCCCATCATCGCCAAGCTGGAGAAGCCGGAGGCCATTGCCCGGCTGGACGCCATCCTGGACAAGACGGACGGCGTGATGGTGGCGCGCGGCGACCTGGGCGTGGAGATTCCTCCCGAGGAAGTGCCGGCCGTCCAGAAGGACATCATCCGGCGCTCCAACCTGCGCGGCCTGCCCGTCATCGTGGCCACGCAGATGCTGAACTCCATGATTGATAACCCGCGCCCCACGCGCGCCGAGGCCAGCGACGTGGCCAACGCCGTGTTCGACGGCGCGGACGCGGTGATGCTGTCGGGCGAGACAGCCAGCGGCAAGTTCCCCATCGAGTCCGTGCAGATGATGGAGCGCATCATCCTGGCGGCCGAGTCCTCCGCGCGCACGACGCAGTCGCTGATGCGGCCGCTGGAGACGCCGCTGGGACTGCCCAGCCACTTCCCGGACGTGATTGCGCGCGTGGCGTGCGAGGCGGCCAAGGCGAGCAACGCCTCGCTCATCGCGGCCTTCACGCTGTCGGGTGTGACGGCGCGCCTGCTGTCGCACTACCGGCCCACGGTGCCGATTGTCGCCTTCAGCCCCAACCAGGAAGTGCGCCGCCGGCTGTCGCTGCTGTGGGGCGTGGTGCCGCGCGTGCTGGAGCCCATCCAGGACACGGAGGCCATGGTGAAGCGCGTGGAGGAAGAGCTCCTGGCGCGAGGCCTGGGCCGCAAGGGCGACCGCATCGTCATCGTGTTCGGCGCGCCGGTGGGCCAGCCGGGCAAGATCAACAGCCTGCGCCTGCACACCATCCAGGGCTGAGCGGCTACTTGATTCCCTGGAGGACCTTCCGGGGGATGTCGGCCTCGATGAAGACGGTATAGAGCGCCGGGTCCAACTGCCCGGCGTCGGACTCGCGCCGGAGGATGTCGAGCGCGAGCGTGTGTGGCACGGCCTTCTTGTAGGGCCGGTCGCTGGCGGTGAGCGCGTCGTAGATGTCGCAGATGGACATCATCCGTGACTGGACGGGGATGTCCTTCTCCGCGCGGGGGTAGCCGGTGCCATCCAGCTTCTCGTGGTGGGCGTAGGCAATCTCCGGCACCCGGCGCAGCGTGCGCGTCCACGGAATCTGGGACAGGAAACGGTAGGTGTGCTCGACGTGGCTCTCGATTTCGCGGCGCTCCTCGGGAGAGAGCGTGCCGCGGGCGATGGAGAGCGACTGGATTTCCCCCGGCAGCAGCAGCGGCTGGGCCTGGTCGTGGGCATCCAGGAAGCGCAGCGCGCCCAGCTCGTGGAGCCGCTCGAAGTTGCCCTGCGCGAGCACGGTGGGGCGGTTGCAGGAGAGGATGAACTCCAGCACCTCGTCCAGCTGCCACGACTCGCGGGCGAGCCGCTCCTCTTCCTCCGCCTCGATTTCCGCCAGGTTCGCCTGGCCACGAATCTTCACCGCCTCCAGGCGGCGGCGGTAACTCTGGAGCTGCAAGTCCTTCCGGGCGAGCTGGAAGCGGGCGCGCAGGCCTTCGAGCTCATGGGGGTAGAGCTTCTCCGCCTTCACCAGCACGGGCTCGCGCACGCCCACCTTGCCGAAGTCGTGCAGCAGTGAGGCGTAGCGCAGCTCCTGAATCTCCCCGGCGGAGAAGCGCGTGTGGGCGTAGGGGCCGGTGGACAGGTGCTCGAGCGCCTGGGCCATGGCCACGGTGAGGTCGGCCACGCGGCCGGAGTGACCGGCGGTGGTCGGGTCTCTGGATTCGATGGCGACGACGGAGGCGGAGACGAAGCCCTCGAAGAGGCGGTTGATGTCCTCGTGGAGGAGGGCGTTCTCGATGGCGCCCGCGGCCTGGGCGCCCAGGGCGAGCAGCAGCTCCTCGTCCTCGGCGTTGAAGCTGGCGCCGTCCAGCTTGTTGAGGGCCTGGATGACGCCCGTCACCTCGCCGCCGGCATCGCGCATGGGGACGCAGAGGATGGTCTTCGTCTGGTAGCCGCTGGAGACGTCGAACGAGCGGTTGAAGCGAGCGTCGGCGTAGGCGTCGGGGATGTTGATGACGGCGCCCGTCTGGGCCACCTGTCCGGCGACGCCGCTGCCCACCGGGAGGCGGATTTCGCTCTTGGAGCCCTGGGCCACCTTGCTCCACAGCTCGTTGCGCTCGCGGTCCAGGATGAAGAGCGAGCAGCGGTCCGCCTCCACCACCTTGGTGGCCTCGAAGAGGATGAGCGGAAGGAGCAGGTCGAGGTCGCGCTCGGCGCTCATCGCCTTCGCGACATCCAGGATGGACGTGAGCTTCGCCAGGCGGCGGTTCAGCTCGGGCTGTGGGGCGGGTTGGGCGAGCACCAGGCGGCTCCGTGAGAAGCGGCCAGCGGCCGCGAAGAGCTACAAAGTTCTAGCACGGGTAGACAGCACGCTGCCTCGGGGGACCCACCTGGCAGGTCCCTGGCTGTCTGGTGGACGTCGCCGCGTTGCGTTCGGCCTTAGCCAGCGCGCGGGTTGCGGTTATGAAGCGCGGCATGAGCCGCCGCCCCGTTCGCATCTCTCCTTCGCTTTTGTCCTGTGACTTCGGCCGCTTGGCCGAAGAGGTCCGTGCCATTGAAGCCGCTGGTGCGGATTGGATTCACGTGGATGTCATGGATGGCCGCTTTGTGCCGAACATCACGATTGGCCCCGTGGTGGTGGAGGCCATCAAGCGGGTGGCGACGAAGCCGTTGGACGTGCACCTGATGATTGTGGAGCCGGAGCGCTACGTAGAGGCCTTCGTGAAGGCGGGAGCGGACGTGCTGACGGTGCACGTGGAGGCCAGTCCGCACCTGCACCGGACGCTTCAGCAGATTCGCAATGCCGGGGCGAAGCCGGCGGTGGTGTTGAACCCGGGCACGCCGCTGTCGGCCATCGAGGAGGTGCTGGGCGACGTGGACATGGTGCTGCTGATGAGCGTGAACCCGGGCTTCGGTGGGCAGGGCTTCATCGAGTCCACAGTGGAGAAGGTGCGCCGGCTGCGCGGGATGTTGGATGCGCGCGGGCTGAAGGACGTGGACATCGAGGTGGACGGTGGCATCAACGCCACCACGGCGAAGCGGGTGGTGGAGGCCGGGGCCACGGTGCTGGTGGCGGGCAGCTACGTCTTCGGCGCGAAGGACTACGCGGAGGCCATCCGCTCGCTGCGCTCGTGAGGCACGGCGGACTTCAGGTGCGAGGGCGCGCCACGGAGGAGGCGAGCCGGGCGACGCGGGTCATGAAGGTGGGGTCGAAGGGCTTCACCTCGTAGTCGTCGGCGCCGAGCTCGAAGCAGACGTGGCGGGTGAACTGGTCCTCGACGGCGCTGAGGATGATGACCTTGCAGTCGCGGGTGTTGGGGTCCTGCTTGAGCTGGGCGAGCAAGTCCCTGCCGTCCTGGTGCTGGTTGATGTCCAGGATGATGACGGCCGGCCGGTGCTCGCGGGCGAGCTCCAGGACGCGCTCGGACGTGGTGTCCGAGATGCAGTTCAGCCCGGAGCGTTTCCCCTCGCGGGCGAGGGCGGAGACGATGAGGGGCTCGTCATCGGAGATGAGGACGACGGGGGGCGGCGTCATGGCATCGCGGTGCAACAATGCAGGCTGCCTCGTGAGTGTAGCAGGAGGGGAAACTGTCCGGGAGTACAGGAAATTCGTGGTCTTGGGAAGCGGAGTCCGGGGGCACCCGGGCATCGCTCGGCTGCTTGCTCCCTCTGGGCGGGGAGGGGTGGAAGAAAAGGTGATCCGAGGACGTTGACTCGGCTGGGCGGCTCGGGTACTACCGCCCGCACTTCGCCGGTCCCGAGAAGGACCGTCCGGCGAGGCGACATATCGGGGAGTGGCTCAGCCTGGTAGAGCACTTGGTTCGGGACCAAGGGGTCGCAGGTTCAAATCCTGTCTCCCCGACCACGTCATGAAGCGGGCTGGAGATCGCAAGGTCTCCAGCCCGTTTCGTTTTGGGGCCGATAATCCTCGCGGCTCTGGCCGACCGGTTGCGGGCGCGAACCTCGGGTCAGCTGGGCTGGACGGGGACGCGAGCCTGGAGTTCCTGGCGCGGGTAGGTGCGGAATTCATCGGCTCATTTGCCGGCAGATGGCACCACTTTGAACTGTGGCCGTTCTTGCTGAGTGTCGCCATCCGGGTCCTCAACTCGTCGAAGGCGTCCGTGACTTCGTCTGTCGCGGCGAAGGAGCGCTGCTGCCCGTCGGCGAGGCGGTACCGGCCGGTTTCTTCGGAGAAGAGGGGTGATGGCCAGGTACGAATAGGTGGCCTGAACCCAGCCGTCGTCAGCTTGTTGTACACGCCTTGGGCGATGGTCTGGTGAAGCTGTTCGATGTCGGGCGTCACGTCTAGAGTCTGGGGTTGGCGAGCAAACGGCTCTTCGTGGTCGTGCCGATTGTCCCGTTAATCCGAAGCTTGCTGGCGCGAAGTATAGGATGGATGGGAGCCCTGTTTGTTGGAGTGGGTCATCGGTACAACGAGCCGTGGACGAGATTGCTCTCTCGACGCCTGGAGCCAAGACTTCACTGCCTCTCATGACTGACTTTGACAACCCAGGGCGATGGCTCATCGCGCAGGCGGTCCGGATCCTGATGGCCGACTGGTCGTCACGTGATGAGCGGAGGCGTCCTTGGGGGACCTGGGTTCTGCTGTGGGGGGCTATCGAGAGTGATGAGGAACTTGAACGCCTCAGGATTGCTGTGCCGCTGCTAGGGGCTTGGTTCCTGAGCGACTCCTGTTTCGTTCGTCATGACGTGTGGCGCTATCTGCGCCACCGCTCCATGCAGCATTCTTCCTTGTACTCCCCACTGGCGACAAGGGTCGGAGTGATTGAAGTCGCTCCGTATCGTCGCGAGCCTGCGGTGTACGCGGCAAGTCACTGCGGACCACGGGATGCGTACGGAGTGCGACTGGAGAGGGATTCATCCGGCCAGTTGACCGAGCATCGCATCTGGGTGGCGTGACCTTTCGCGGACTCCATCAGATCGCTGTTAGAACGCCGCCGCGCAGGTCTGGTAATGGAACTACCCCGCCAAATCAGGCACGACTCGGATTGGCTCACCCTCTTACGCGACAACTTCCCTGACACAGGGGGAAGGTGCTGTGTCCTGGTACGAAGACCAGCGTGCGAGGCCATTGCGGCAGCGTTGAAGCACCGTAAGCGTCCGCCCAACGACGTGCTGAGAGCCCGTGCAGGCTCCCCGATTAGAATGGGGACTTCCGCAGGTCCGTGTTGTCTTCAAGGATCATCTGGAATCGCTCCAGTTCCTTGGGACGCTGCATGCCCACGCGAAGGTTGAAGTGGGGGCTATCAGGAGGGCGGTACAGTCGTGCTGCGGCCTCCTCTCGCTCGAAGAGTAGGCTGTAGCGGGGATAGGGGAGCCGGGCGAAGCCCATCTTCTCGATGAGACGCGCGAGGTCCTCGGCGCTGGGAGTCGAGTGTCCCTCCCTACGTACATAGCTGGCTTGATGAGGGTGGGTGGGCAGGTGGACGTGCTCCATGGCCCAGAGGAAGAGCAGCTCCCGGAAGCTGATGGCCTCCCGGTGCAGCTTCGTCTTCCATGCGTCCGCACCAAAGGGCATGCGCACGACCTGACAGTCTCCTTCTTCGGAAGGGGACTCCAGGTCGACCCAGTAATGATGTGGGGCCAGTGGGTCGGGGTCTCCGAAGATGAAGAGAAAACGCCTGGGGGGCATCTCTCCCTTGGGCACGACCCGATAGAGTTCGGCGACATCGAGGATGGGGTCGAAGGAGCGCACATGGGCCAGGAGCGGCCCTCCACGCAACCCGAAGACCTCGGCGAAGAGACGGTAGACGGCTGGGAGCGGACGACCGAAGACGTCCTCCAATTCATCCACGAGAAAGTCTGGGTAGCCTTCGATTTGACCGCTGGAGCAGGGAGCGTAGCGCCCGAGCAGTGCAAGTAGTTCATCCATGGTTCAGACGCATTCCTTGCCGTTGTCTCACAGCATTTCGGGGGGCAGACCAGGACCTGGAATTCCTTGCAGGAGGGAACGGATTCTCGTTGGCCGAACGCCTGCTTGATCTTGCAGGGCTCCGCGTCGCCCTCATCTTGGCGTCTGTACTCCACGCTCACGGTGAAGTTTTCCTGGTTCCGCAGCCCCGCCTCACCGCCGCCTTTACCAGCCGCTCGTACTCCTGCGGCTCGTAGAACTCCAGGTGGTGGGGCCACCGTTCGATGGTGGCGGGCATCGGCTCGATATCTCGCACTCCTATACGAGGATCGAGTGTCTGAGGGCGGAGAACAGTTCCAAGAAGGAGAAGGACCAAGTGCATGGGTGGCGATTGGTGACCCCGAACCTCGCCAGGGCGCCTGTCCGTCCTTTGCTTCCGCCTCGAGTGGCGGCAGCAGCGGGGGGGCGCTCGCCAGATGATTTCCCGGCGGTGGGCCTCTACACGCGCTGGGGACGCGCGCCTGGTTGCAGCGTTTCGGTTCCCGTGGGGACGGTGCCACATCCGGATGGCCGCACCCTCGCCTCCGAAGCTGCGCGGTGGCAGTGCGCGGAAGCGGTTCTCGACCGAGGGCGCCCGTGGTGCCACCATTCCGGCCGCTCTCAATCCACCGCCCGTCGAGGTGCTCCCCATGCCGAAAACAATGTCGTTGTCCCAGGTAATGAAGCTGCTCGAGAGCCATGGTGACGAGAAGGTGCGCCAGCGCTACGTGCGCGACGGGGTGGTCGATAACGTCTTCGGTGTGCTGCTCGGCAAAATCCGTGGCCTGGCAGCGACGTTGGGGACGAACCACGGGCTCGGACTGGAACTGTGGGGGACCGGCAATCACGATGCGCGCATCCTCGCGTGCATGCTCCTGGACCCCGCGGCGCTCACTGAGAAGGAGGCACGCGGGCTCCTCGAGCCACTCTCGAACCCGAACCTGGTCGACGAACTCGTCGGTCGCGTGCTCGTGCATGCGCCCGTCGCCCCGAGGCTTCAGGAGAAGTGGATGGACGGCAGCAAGGAACTCCCTCGCCGCGCCGGATGGAAGCTTCTTGCCGGGCGCATTGCGCGAGGCCTCGAGAAGGAACTCGACGTAGGCGCGACGCTCGAGCGCATCGAGCGTGAGCTTCCGGATGCACCGTACCGGGTGAAGGAGGGCATCAACTTCTGCCTGGTCTGGATCGGCCTCCACCTGCCTACGTACACCTCGGAGGCCATCGCCATCGGCGAGCGCCTCGGTCGCTGGGACCCGCGACCGATTCCGAAGGGATGCACTTCGAGCTACGCACCGGAGTGGATCGCCGCGGCGCTCGCGCTGCGGAAAGGCGAGAAGACCGAAGCCCGAAAAGCGATGGATGCGGCCGCAAAGGCGAAGGCACCGCGCGGCGAAGGGAAGCCGGCAGTCGCGAAGGCGAAGGTCGCTTCGGCCAGGAAGAAAAGCGCCGCGAAGAAGCCCTCCGCCAGAACGCGGGCGCGCTGACGTCCCTGGCCGCCTTGCTTGAGGAGGGCGGCAGAGCGTTGTGGGGCGTGGCTGCGCCAGGCTCGGCACAACGCCTGTTTCACCCGGAGCGCGGCGCTTGGGGATTGCGCCCCTCGCCGAAGAGGTCGGCATGGGCGGCGAGCGGCTCACCGCCCTCGGCGGCCCCCAGTGCTCGCGAAGGTGAGCCCGGTGGCCAGCACGCTCACGCCCTCGCGGCTTTTTCGCCCGTGCGATGCGCAGTCGCGGCAGGGGGTGCACAGTGGGCGTGGCCTTGGCGGAGTCCACAATGCCCAGCTCCACCTGGCCGCGCACGGTGCCCTCCTCGTTGAGCCACAACCCGAAGCGGCTCTGCTTCACCTGGAGGCTGAAGCGCTCCTGGTCCGGCTTGTGAGTGCCCGCCGCCACCACGGCCACAGGGGACCGATGGGTGAAGGACTCCACCGTGGCAGCACTTCCTCAGCAAGACGAGTCAGCGGCACACGGCAGCGTGTCGCGGCGACTGCGCGGTGGACGCGCTATCGTCGCGCCAATGATGAGCTCACTCGACTTCACTTCCTGGCGTGGCCTCGCGGCGACGCTGGCCAGCCTCGTGCTGGTGTCGCTGGTCGTCGTCAGCATCCGCCTGCTGGTGATGCAGACCGTGCAGCGCCGGCGCGAACGCGAGAACCGCCAGATCAACGAGCGGCTGAAGACGCTGATCTCCGCATACAAGACACTCGGCGGCTCATTCACCGGTGAGCTCGTCGTGGACCCGACCCATCTGCGCGACATGCGCCGTCGGCTCGCGGCTGGCGAGCCACTCGAACAGGAGCCGGACCAGGGCCTCGTGCTGGCGTCGTCGCTCGACCACCCGGCGCTCGAACGCCGTCGGCGCACGCGCGACGCGGTCGAAGCGGCGCTGTCGGATGTGATGCTGCTCGGCACCGAGGATCAGGTGCGGCTCGCCGCGGAGGCTGCCGCGGACATGGTCGCCGGGCGCAAGGTCGGCACCGCGCGGCTGGTCGTATCGCTGCGCGATTTCATCCGCCGGGCGCTCGACCTCGAGCCCATCCCCCACGGACTCGCGATTCCCGACCAGGGCCCATTGCGTCCCAGCGGCGGAGGGGGGGCAAGGGCGGCGACAAGGGGGCGGAAGAGGGGGCGGCGGCGGAGGTGCCGGCGGTGGTGGCGCTGGAGGCGTCGGAATGGGCGGAGCAGGCGTCCATGCGGACACCGACGACACAGAAGACGGCCATCGCGCTTGAACCCGGAATCGAGTTTCAATTCTATCCGTAAGGCGTTTCTTCGTGCCGTCGGAACGGATAGGCGAGCTGACCCAGGTAGGTCTCTGGAGGCTGGAACTTCGTCGTTCCATACCGCGACGGCCAGTGCTCGGGCAGATGCGCGGTGCCGAAAATCGCATCAATGAAGGACAGGAAGACAGCGAAGTTCTTGTCGATGCCTTCCTCGTCGGACGTGTGGTGCCAGTGGTGGAATTCGGGCGTCGCGAACACCCAACGGAGATAGGGCCAGCGGTGGCTCACGTTGGCGTGGATGTAGACGGCGTGGAAGGACACGAAAACGAGGTAGCCGTAGATGGCGGCTGGGCTGAAGCCCAGCAGGAACACCGGTATGAACCCCGCGAACCGGTTGACGAGCACGTCCACCAGGTGAGAGCGCGAGCTGGCCAGCCAGTCCATCTGCTGACTGGAGTGGTGGATGGCGTGGAACTTCCACATCCACGGCACCTGGTGGAAGGCGCGGTGCACCCAGTAACTCACCAGGTCCACCACCAGGAGGACTTCGAAGAATTGCAGCCACACGGGCTGCGCGGCCACATGGGCCTGGAAGTCCATGCGCACCGCCCAGGAGAAGAAGACCTGCACCGGAATCATCACCGCGAAGGAGATGAGCTGTACGCCCACGTGGCTGACAAAGAAGTGCTTGAGGTCTGTCTGCCAGCCTTCGCGGAAGATGCGCTGCGGGTGGAGCCCCCACAGCCGCTCCATGGGGATGAACAGGAGCCCCAACACGAGGAGCTCCAGCGCGAAATAGTCCAGGCCCGCGCTCAGCGCCCGCGGCTGGTGGGTGAGTGGCTCCGCCTGGCTGCCGCCCAGCAGCATGGCCACCAGCGCGAGCAGCATGGCGATGCCGCCATGCGCCTTGGAGCGCAAGGTGAGCACGCTGAATGCGCCCAGCGCGAAGGTGGCGACGATGGCGGCCTGGAGGATGCCCCGGAACACGCCCAGGTGCTCCACGTAGAAGGCCCGGCCGTCGTTGGACACCAGCAAGTGGGGAAACAGAAAACAGAATTCGACGCACACGCACAGCACGCCCAGCAGGCCGCCGGTGACACCAGCGCGCTTGCCCAGGTTGATGCGCAGGGCAGGAGTCAAGGGGAGGTCCAAGAGGAGTCTTCCTGAGAGAGATTGCCTTGGGGCAAGCCTATTCCACTTCCCGTCCGAGGCCAGCATCGGCCTCGTTGGCTCCGGCGGTCGCCTGTACCTTCCACCCGAGGCCAGGCCCCATCACCTGCAACGCACCACTCCATCCAGACAGGAACGAATGTTCCAGGACATGGCTGAATGTCGCGTGTCGCGCGCCACATCGCGTTGCTGATTCCGGGCGCCTGCAGTTAAAGCCCGCCATGTTCGCCGAGCGCATCGACATCGGGTCGGGGCCCGGCTCTGGCGACAGGGAGCGCACATGCGAGTCGCGGTAGGAGGGTGGACGAGTCTGTGGTGCATCGCGCTGTTCGCCTGTGGTGGTGCCTCCGGAAGCGCGGACAGCGCGGAGCGGGGCGAGGACACGGCCGTCCTCGCGGCTACCCGGACCTTGACGTGCACCAGTCTCCAGGTCGAAAGCGGCTCCATCGGCTCGGGGCAGACCGTCCAGGGGCTGCACACGCAGACGTTGTCGGGCACGCAGGACCGCTGGGCGGAGTACGTCGAGTTCTTCCCCGGCACCTCCGCCACGTGCACGTACGCGCTCCCCGCGGACGTGGGCGCCGCCGACGTCGTCGCCGCCGAGGTGGGCATCAACTATCGAGGGCCCCTCAAGTCGCAGATGCGCTGGCTGTTCGAGGCGTGGGACTACACGGCGGGCGCCTGGGTGCTGGTGGGCGACAACACCTTCGCGCAGTCCTGGAGGTGGACCGCCACGTCGCTCGCGCTGACGTCTCCCCAGCGCTTCGTCAGCGGAGGCCCGGTGCAGCTGCGCTACCGCACGACGTCCACGGCGGATGCGTCGCTGCTGGACCTGCTCGTGGTGCGCATCCAGGTCGCCGCCTCGGACGCGGGGACTCCCACGGACGCGGGCACCCCTGGCGACGCGGGCACCTCCTCCGACGCGGGAACGGGGACCGACGCCGGCACGCCCGTGTCGTGGGAGGGCGTCCAAAGCTTCACCTACCAGCTCACGAACTATCCCCAGGGGAAGCTCGACACCATCGCCGACTCGAAGTTCGACCTCGCCATCGTCGAGCTGTCGCGCGACGGCTCCGATGGCTGGTTCACCGCTGCCGAAATCAGCGCGCTCAAGGCCAAGGGCAAGCAGGTGCTCGCGTACTTCGAGATTGGCGCCATCGAGGAGTATCGCCCCGAGTGGCCCCAGGTGCCCGATGACTTGAAGCTCGGCCCCGTGGCCGGCTGGCCCGACGAACAGTACGTGAAGTACTGGGACGAGCGCTGGTGGCCCATCGTCCAGGGCCGCATCGACCAGGCGCTCGCCGCGGGCTTCACCGGGTGCTACCTGGACATGGTGGTGACGTATGAGGAGATTCCCGCGAACGCCGCGGGCACCAACCGCGCCGACCTCGCGCGGAAGATGGTGGCCCTCATCGCGCGCATCAACCAGTACGCCAAGGCACGCAACCCGGCCTTCAAGGTGATGCCCCAGAACTCCCCCGAGCTGGTGGATGACCCCGCCTACCTGCCCGCCATCGACGGACTGGGCATGGAGGACATGTACTGGTCCGACGACAACGCCTGCGACGAGGGCTGGTGCGAGGAGAACCGGACGAACGCCGCCCGGGTCCGCGCGGCTGGCAAGCTGGTGCTCTCCACCGACTACGCCATTCAGGCCGAGCACGTCGCGGACGCCTATACCCGCTCACGCGCGGCGGGCTTCGTCCCCTACGTCTCCGTGCGCGCGCTGGACCGGATGACAGTGAACGCGGGGTGGGATCCGCAGTAGCGGTTCTGGCCGTCCGGCGCTCCTCCGCGAGTGGGAGGGGCGCCGGTGGCGGCTGCTTCTTCACCGCTTGCGTGAGCCGTCCGTCCGCCAGCCCCGCGAGTTCCGTCCTGCTGACTCCATCGACGGCTCAGCTCCGGAACCGCTCCTGGATGTAGGCCTGCATTCTCGCCCCTGACAGGTCTTGGGAGGAGGGACCCGCACGAACGTAGAAGCGCTCCACGTTGCCGTCCTTGACGAAGATAGGAGACCGCCCCGGCAGGCAATCCACGGCCAGCACGCGGCCCCCCTGGTAGTCATCGAACCGGGGATGGATGTACATCATGTGGCTGGTCCCCATACGGTCCTTGATGAGCTCCACCAGGCGCAGGCTCATCTTGTCCTCGCTCTCGAACTTGTCGGGTCCGAGCCCCACCAGCGTGCCGTCATCAGCCACACCGATGAGCAGAGTACCCCCGCCCGTGTTGATGAAGGCCGCCAGTGTCTTCAACACGCTGAGCACCATCTTCGGGTCTTCCTGGCCCGTGTGCAGGTTCACGCGCAGGGTGGACTTGAACTCGACGCTGGAGGACTCCCCGCCCTTGATGAGCTCCCCGGTGCTCAGCACCGGTTCCGGCTTGGCGCCGTCCTTCCCCGCCAGTAGGGAGTAGGCGTCGCGAATCACCTTCGCCATCAGCTCCCTGCGCTGCTGGAGAAACTCGCGGTACTCCATGCGCTCCCACCCATCCGGCAGCGCATGCCAGTAGTGCATCCGCTCCAACTCCTTGGAGGAGAAGGGCTTGCGCAGGACCTGCACGTACTCCTCCGGTGCCCTCTTCGCGAGCTGCGCATTTTCCCCCCACTCCACCACCGTGAAATTGGCGATCTGGGACGTCTCCCGGGGATCTCCGATGCCCTGGCTCTCCAGGAGCCGCTTGGAGAAGAGGGGCTGGCGCTCCAGGGACGTGGTGCCGGACTGGGCCACCACCGCGTCCATCCACTCGCTGACCTTTTGTCTCGAGAAGAGCACCTCTGCGGCATGGAGGTTCAAGGATGCGAAGTAGGCGAACATCGACGGACTGCGCGCTGCCGAGGTGGCGAGGTCCGTCGGCAGGGTGATGGTCCAGTAGTCACTCGTCAGGGTGGCATTGCAGGTGGCCGCCAGCACGGCAACAAACGCGTCCGAGTCTTTCACTTGGCGCAGCCGGGCCAAGTCGAACTCCATCGCTGACTCTGGCGAGCCGGAGTACCGCCCCGTCAGCGCGCTCATGAAGAACCACTGCGCTATCGAGCGCCGCAGCCGCTCCTCTTCGACGCCGTACTCCGTCTTCCCGAGCAGGTACAGGGTGTAGGCGAAGAGCAGGGCATTCTCGGAGCTGATCATCCCCTTGTTGAGGAAGCCCGCCTGCTGGATGGCGCGCAGGAAACCATGCCAGTGCTCCAGGCTCAGGACCTGGGCCTGGGCCTGCCGCAGCACCTGGAACTGGGCGTCACGGCGCTCCGCGCTGATCTCTCCCGTCTCCAGGTCCTTGCCCCGCAGGATGGAGTACACATGCTTCAGCCGGGCGCGCCGGAAGCCGAGCCCCACGCTGGCGCGCAGCAGTTGGTCGGGGTCCGGCTGGATGTATGGGTTGAACGGCGAGGGCTTGCCCGCGGTCTGCGTTCGGGCCTCGCGGCAGAACGTCTCCAATTGGCTACGGCCCTCATCCCAGAAGACGGACATCAAAGTCAGGATGAAGTCCGCCTGGTTGAGCTTCTTTCCCTCGCTGTTGATGCGGACGAACACCTCGGAGACCTGCTCCTCGTCGAGGCTCGAGGACAACTCCAGCGTGGTGAAAGGGAAGCTCAGCAGGTTCTGCAGCTTGGAGAAGGTACTGCCAATCTGCCTCCGCTCCTGCGCCGTCACCTCCCGTACCGTCGCGAGGTCCTTCAGGTAGGTCTCGACCAGTTCGAAGAAGTCGGTCGACTTGTCCCAGAGGATGGAGATGTTGGGGATGAATGCCTTGTCCTGGCGGATGGCCGCATCCGCCACCTCGAACTTCTCCACCAATGGGTTGAAGGCAATCTCGATCTTCTCCGGCTTGTAGTTCTCCCGCACCACCGGGACGCCCTTCACCACGGCGTAGAGCGAGGTCAGTCGCTGCTGCCCATCCACGATGAGCAAGCGGGGAACCTTCTGCTTCTCGTCGGTGCCAATGGCCTTGCTTCCCGCCGCCTCGTTCTCCCAGAACAGGAGGTGGCCTACGGGATAGCCCCGGTACATGGAGTCGAACAGGTTGCGAACCTTGGCGTTCTTCCACACGAAGGGACGCTGGATGTCCGGAAGCCCGATTCTACCCAGTGCAATCGACTCCATGAGACTGCCCAGGGTGTTGTCAACCTTGGTGAAGACGGTCCTGCTCACTTGCCCCCCTCTGTGATCGACCTGCTGAGGATCGTGGTGTCTCTTAGTTTCGCCAAGCTGCCCAGCGAAGTATAGGACGGATGACAGGGCGATTGAGGGGGCGGTGTGGGCCGACGAGACGCCGCCGCACGTACTGGACGTGAAGAAGACGAAGCTGGGTTCCTCCCATTCCAGCCATGGGCCCGCTTCAGGAGCTCTTCACCCTCAGGCCCAGCTCCTTGATGCGCCTGTTGAGCGCCACGCTGATGAAGGGTTCGAGCGGCTGGCGGTCTTCCAGAAGAACGCTCGTCCCCTGGACCCTCCATGCGCCTCGTACTTCTGGGAGGTTCGGACTCTCGGAAAGGGGGCTCAGCTCTCGCTCCAGTGGCCCCGCCTCGACCTCCAAGTGGCGGGCCTCATTGGCGTCGCGGGCTCGGGCGAGACGACGTCGACGAGCAACATCGAGGACGCGAAGGACGAGTGAGAAGCGTCGATGGTTGGAGTGGTGATGAGCGACTTCTGCGCACCGGTCCATGCTTGGGCCGTGCTCGTCGGTAGTAGGCCCGAGCCTCTTCCACCACTGCGCTCATTGTTCCTGCCTGGGCCGACCCGCACAATGAACTGCTGGGTACGAACTGCCTCCCGAACGGGCCCTGACCTGTACACGATGCGGGTGTGTGATGGGGTTGGTTGGCTCACCAGGCATGGTGGGGGGCAGGGGCGCGAACGCGTCTCCGACGCTTCTCCAGGCCGCGCGCACGCGAGCGCTGGGATGCCCTGCCCGAGCTGCTACCGGAGCGAGGATGGGGATTTGTGTAATTGCGTTCAATTCTTGATTTACAGCTTTATGTCTGGTTTGGCTTCATTGTAGGGTGGCGGGCGTGGACAGGACGCGTCCACATGGCAACGCCCTCCTCAGGCGTTTCAATTTCCAAGGAAGAGAGAACAACAATGAAGAAGCTGCTCCTGGGGTTCATGCTGGCCGTGGTTCCTGCCGTGGGCTGTGGTGTGGGCGCGGAGGATGCGCCGACGGACACTGTGGAGACGGTGACGACCGAGTCCGGTGAGAGCATCAACCTCGACTACAGCCCCCTGACCTCGGAAGAGGAGCCGCTGGCGTCGACGGGTGACGCGGACGGTGAGGTCTCCGCGATGGGCCCGAACTGTTGGGTCACGCTCCTGTACTGCAAGGACCCTCGCTACAACGGCTGGGCGACCTGTAAGCAGAACGGCAAGTGCACAACCAAGCAGTTCGTCGACAACTGCCTCGCGCTCTACAAGAAGACCTGCTAGGCCTTTTCGGAGCCGCGAGCGCGGTGTGAAGAGCCCGGCACCCGAGAAGGGTTGCCGGGCTTTTCCATTTTCGAGGGGCAGGGGGGGCAAGGGTTGAATGGGCCGCTGGAGGGGGGCGCCTGGCGCGACGGCGCATGCCCTGACCCCCTGTCTCTTGACCATTATTACCGTCCAGTAATAACACCACCTCCATGGACGCGGATGAAGGGCTCGTGGCCCTTGGGTTCACGGAGGTGGAGGCGCGGGTGTACTGCGAGCTGCTCAAGGGGGCGCCCGCCACCGGCTACCGGCTCGCGCAGGCACTGGGGAAGGCGCCTCCGAGCATCTACCAGGCGCTCGCCTCGCTCGAGCACAAGGGGGCGGTGCTCGTCGAGGAGGGGGAGCCCCGCTCCTTCCGGCCCGTTCCTCCGGACGAAGTGCTCACGGCGCTCCAGCGTGGCTTCGAGACGCGCAGGCGCGAGGCCGCGGACGCGCTGCGCAAGCTCCACGCCCCGGTGCAAGACGACCGCATCTACCACCTCAAGAGCCACGCACAGGTGATGGAGCGCGCGCGGGCGATGATTGCCGGCGCCACCGAGCGACTGCTCTTCGACCTCTTCCCGCCACCCCTCGCGGCCCTCACCCCAGCGCTCACGGAGGCGAGCGCCAGACGCGTGTCCATCGTGGGGCTTGTCTATGACGAACCCCCCAAGGCTCCCTTCGCCTGCGTGCGCTCGTCCAGCGCGGACTTCGTTCGGGAGCGCTGGCCGGGCGCGCAACTCACGCTCGTGGTGGATGCCCGCGAGTTCCTGGTGGCGTTGCTCACGCCGGACGGCACCGGCGTCAAGCAGGCCATCTGGAGTGACAGCGTCTATCTCTCCTGTCTGCAACACAGTGGGCTGGCCGCGGAGATCCAGTTGAGCGCTCCTCCGTCCGCGCGCACGCGGCTAGCGCGGTCCTTCTCCCTCATCAACTCGAGCCCTCCGGGGCTGCGCCAGCTCGTCGGGCGACAGCCCCGTTTCTCTTCCAAGCGCGGAGACACCCCATGAGAGCCCTCATCGCGGTTCTGCTGACCCTGCCCCTGCTGTTTGGCCCCTCTGAAGCCTGGGCAGAGGCGCTGCAGCCGGTCCTCGCGCGTCACCTCGCGTGGCGTGGCGGGGACGCCTTCACGCGATTGGAGAGCATCCACGCGAAAGGGAAGTCCGTGACAGGCGGACTCCAGGGCCGGATGGAGTCCTGGAGCCACCGGGACGGGAGGGCACGCCGGGATGAGGACTACGGAGTGATGCGTCAGTCGATGACCATCACCCCAGATGGTGGCTGGAAGCTGAACGCCAGCGGACAGGTCGAAGATGCCTCGTCCACGGACGCGCGCGATGTCCGGCACCAGGTGGCGCTCGACTTCGGGACGGCGCTGCGGGGGAGCGCCGGCGCGACGCTCGCGCTGCAACCCGACGCGCAGCGCGACGGCCGCTCCTGGAAGGTGGTGCGCGTCACCTTTGGCGATGAAGACCTCTACGACTTGTTCCTCAGTGAGGCCGACGGAGCCCTCCACGGCCTGCGCATCCGCGAGAACAACGTCACCCGCTTCGTGCGACTGGGAGACTGGCGTCAGGTCCAGGGCGTGCGAATCCCCTTCCTGGAGGAGGTGTTCACCGACAACCCGGACTCCGACTCACGAACGGTGGTGGAGGCGCTGGAGCTGAACGTCCCCATTCCGCCCGCGGTCTTCGAACGCCCCCAGGATGTCCGCAAGGCGATCTTCGCGAAAGGTCACCACAGCACCGGCTTCATCCCCTTCGAGTTCTTCGACGAGAACCGCGTCTACATTCCAGCGCGGGTGAATGGTCATGCGACGCAGGTGCTCCTGGACAGCGGCGCCGAGATGACGGTGGTCGACACGGCCTATGCGCGTGAACTGGGGCTGAAGACGCAGGGGCAGCTCGCGGCGGTCGGCAGCGGAGGACATGCACAGGCCCAGCTCGCGGGCGGCGTGGACATCACCTTGGGCAACCTGCGACTGACGGGGCTGACGGTCGCCGTCATCGACCTGTCCGAGGTCGCACGGATGATAGGCCACCCGCTGCCCGTCGTCCTGGGCAAGGAGTCCTTCAACCAGCTCGTCGTGGACGTGGACTTCCCCAACCGGCGTGTCGCCTTCCATGAGGCGTCCCGCTTCAAGGCTCCGCCGCGAGCGGTTCGGCTCCCGCTGGTCGAATCCGCGGGCGGGCAGCGCGCCGTCCACATCTCCATTGAGGGCCGTCCCCCCATCCCAGTGCTCTTCGACGTGGGCAATGGCGGAGCACTCTCGCTCTTCCCCGCCTACTGGCAGCAAGCGGGGCTGCTCACGGGAAGGCGCAGCTCCAGGACGCTGTCCGGAGCCGTAGGCGGACTCCGGGAGCGCGATGTCGCGACGCTGAAGGACATTCAACTCGCGGGCATCACCCTGAAGGACGTGCCCACGGTGTTCGACGACGCGGGCAAGAGTATCTCCGCCTCGGACCGGCTCCTCGGCAATCTGGGCCTCGCCGTCCTCGGCCGCTTCCGGATGATAACGGACTATGCGACGGACACGCTGATGCTGGTCCCCGATGCCCGCGCGCTGCGGCAGCCCTTCCGCAAGGACCGGTCCGGCCTGATTGCCCTCCCGGCGGAGGGACGGCTCGTGGTGAAGCTGGTGGCCCCTGGGAGCCCCGCCGCCGGCTCGGACTGGAAGGCGGGGGACGAAATCATTGCCATTGATGGCAAGCCCATTGGCCCCGACTACGCGGGCACGGAACTCGCGCGTTGGCGATATCGCGCAGCAGGTCAGACGGTGGTGCTCACTTTGAAAGACGGCAGCAAGCGCCGGCTCACCCTACGCGACTACTACTGAGCCGCAGTCGAGCACGTCACTGCTCCTGGGCGCCGCCCCGCCCAGGGCGGCCCCGGGTTCTGCTGGCACTGACCGACCGGGTAGGCGGGGATACGTCGGTGCGCAGTGGCTGCTGGAACGACATCCCGTGGATTACTGCTCGGTGATGATCTCCACGTACTCGTCAGCAGAGATGGAGTTCCTCCACTTGGAAGAGAACCCCAGCGCGTGCTGCGGGTTCACCACGCGGGGCGCGGCCGTCTTCGCCACGTCCAGGCGGGTGATTTCGTTCTGGAATAGATCCAGGACGAGGCCGAACTGCTTCGCGGTGAGGAAGGCTCGGTTCATCACCTTCTCCACCATCTCCTCTCGCGTCAGCTCGTTGCGGGTGCTCTTGAGGGCCTGCATGAAGCCGTGGAAGGTCTCCGCGTCCATCGCGAAATGGCCGTTGCGCTGCATGGTGCAGCCCGGGTCCTGGTTCGTCCCACAGTCGCGGAACGCGGGCTCGGAGTGGTGCCGCACATGTCGGACGGGCGTCTCGCGCGGCGCGACTTCCTCGCGATGCTCACGGCGCTCACGGCGCTCATGTCGCCCCGACGGCGGCGGAGTTCCGGTTCCCGACACGTTCACCTCCATGCGAGCGCCGCCGCCACGAATCTCCATGTTGACGCCCGCTGCGTTGCCATCCGGGGACATGCCCTCCACGGAAATGCTGGTCGACGGCATGCCCATGTCATCGGCATGGATGTTCATCTCGACGTCCTGGGCGAAGGCGGAGGAAGCGGCGAACATGGATGAGGCAAGCACTGCGCGAGCAATCGAGTTCATCGAGCTTTTTCTTTCTATATGAGAAGCCGGTGGGCCGCGTTGGGGCGCGGGGAGTCATTCACCGACTGGCCCACCTGGACGCACCTCAGGGTGGATTATTCACGGCTCATTTGTCGACGAAAAAGCCTCGCTTGCTCGTGATGTCGTGCCCGGCGTAGGGCGCCCCGAGCCATGCGTCCCGGACCTCGATTTTTGCCGACGATTCAATGCAACGGTGCCGCCCGGCTTGTCTCATTCATTCGAGAGGAGGCATTTGAGGTGTTCGGCTCGCTGCGCGCTACGACGTCAGAAACGAGTGTGTCCTCGGTCGTCGCGTTTGAGTGAATCGCAAGCGCTGGCGTGAACCACAGGCAACCTTGCCCATTAGTCACTGCTCGCGGCACGGCTCGAAGGGAACGAGGTCTACCGGATCCTCGCAGACGGAGTCCCAGCTCCCTGCCGGGTCTTTGAACGTGAACGTCATGGTGCAGATGATTCCTCCCCCCAGCCCGGCCTCGGGCTCGGAGAGGTAAACCGTTACTTTCGCGTTATCGACGAGTGGAACCGGAAGGTCCTTGGACGAATGCCTGCACCTGCTCAGAAGCTTGTCCATCCACCCGGGTTGCTACATCCCCGGTGGGCGCGGCGAGAAGCGCGCGTCAGCAAGGCGTTGCGAGGGGACTCGTGCTCAGGGAGACATGGCCATCAGGCGGCCTGCGCCTCCGGCGCTCCGTTGCAGGGCCCTGACGCCGCCGATGTGTATACATTGGACGAGAGGCCGGACTCTCGTGACTCTTGGCCCGAAGAATGAGGGGAACGCCCTCAATCGACGGGCGCGTGCTGCTGGAGAAACCGCCCCACCTGCGCCCGGGCGAGCTGACGGCCGAAGCCGCCATCCCAGATGTCGAAGCCGTGCTCCGCGTACGGCAGCACGAAGAGGGCATGGGAAACGCCAGCCTGGGCCAGTCGAGCGGCCATCGCTTGCGAGGCGTTGAGTGGCACGACGCTGTCGGCCCCGCCATGGAGCAGGAGTGTGGGAGGGGAGCGTGGCCCAACGTGGTTGATGGGGGAGAGCAGCTCGTACAGCTCGCGGTGGCCTTCCTGCGGCACACCCGTGAAGCCCTCGAGCGGAGCAGGGGCGCTCGCGGCGTAGGTCACCAGGTCGCTGGGCGCGTAGAAGCTGATGATGGCCGCCACCGACGTGTCCCCGGGGGCGCAGGAGGACGGAAGGCGTGCATCTCCCTCGGTGTACCCGGCCAGGGTCGCGAGGTGCCCGCCTGCGGACTCTCCGAAGAGGACGAGCCGGTCCGGGTCGATACCGTAGGTGGCCGCGTGGTCCTTGACCCAGCGAATGCCACACTTGACGTCCCCTGGGGCCTTCAGGCCGGTGGCAGGAGGAAAGAGCCGGTAGTCGAAGGAGATGAGCGCATATCCCCGCGCGGTGAGGAAGTCGGCCCAGGCGCGGGCATAGCCGCGCTCTCCGCCACGCCAGCCGCCCCCGTGAAAGTAGAGCACGGCGGGGCGGGCCCGGGAGGCGGAGGCATCGGGAAGGAAGACGTCGGCGTGGAGTTCGTGCCCCTCGACCACGGCGAAACGAGCGGTGTGGCTCGGGAGGGGGCGGGCTCCGACGAGGGGATGGAAATACTCACGGAGGTGGAGTGGAATGTCGGCCGCCCTGGCCATCCGCCACGCGGAGGCTGCGGGCCACACCGCGAGGATGCCGACGAGCAGTGCGGATGTCGCCGTCCCCCAGCGCAGCCACCTCCATACGTCCACGTGGGAAATCCAGACGGCCACCAGCGCGGTGAGGAGCGTCGGCAACAGCATCACCAGGCTGTATTCCCGCACGATGCCCTTGAGCAGGTGGACGAGCGTGGGCACTCCAGCGGGAGCGAAGAAGACGGCCGCGAGCAGCACGCAGCCTGCGATGTGCAGTATCGCCAGGAGGGTCGGCATGGACGGGAGAGGGCAGGGCGCTGACGTCATCCGGCAAGAGGGGGCAGACCGTCACATTCCAAGGGACCTGCCCCCGCTGCAACGCGAAACGCGCACGGATGACGGCGGCGCACCGGCTCAGTCGAGGCCCGGCGACGACACGAGCGCTTCGAGCTGCTCCATCGTTTCGCGCAAGCCGTGCTCCATGCCGGACGCGAGGACGGCCTCCCGCACTTCCTTTGACGGATACAGTTCGCGGGAGACCATGTGTGTCTTGCCGTCGCGCTCGTCGAAGGTGACGGTGATGGTGACCGAACCCGCGTCCGCCATCGGTTCGAAGACCTGCGTGTACACGAGCCGCGAGGGCGGAGTGATTTCAGCGTACTGGCCGGAGAAGGCGACTTCACTGCCGTCCGGATTGCGCAGCACATAGCGGTAGCCGCCGCCAACGCGCACGTCCGCCTCGCAGCTCACCATGGTGACACAGTGGGCTTTCGGCGCCCACCAGCGCTTCACCAGGTCCGCGCGAGTCCACGCGTCGAACACGATGCGCGCGGGCGCATTGAACTTGCGAGAAATGACGATGGTGCGGTCCGACTCCAACTCCACTGACGTAAGGCTCATCACTTCATCCCTTCTTCTTTCGAGCATGTCGCTGCGCTGCTTCCATGTCCTGCGTCTTGAGTTCTTCGATGAGCGAGTCGAGCTGTCCCAGCCGCTCGTCCCAGATGTCGCGGTAGCGCTCCAACCACGCGTTCAGCTCGCGCAGTGGCTCGGGTCGCAGGCCGTAGAGACGCTGCTGGGCGCGCGCCTCCACGTCCACCAGCCGGGCCTCCTTCAGCACGCGCAGGTGCTTCGACACTTGCGGCTGGTTCAGGTTCAGCGCTTCTCCGATGGCACCCACCGAGCGCGCGCCCCCCAGCAGGTATTCCACGATGCGAAAGCGGTTCGGGTCGGCGAGCGCCGTGAAGGTCTCAATCACGAGGATATATATTCCTCGTGGGGAATATTCCCGTCAAGGAATATTGCGCCGGCAGGCCGAGTCGAGCGTTTGAACCGCGGGCCATGAGTTCCGGAGGAGCGGCCGCGTACTCAGAGCGTGTAGCCGCCGTCGCTCAGCAAGGTCGTGCCTGTCATCAGCGCGCAGTCATCCGACAGCAGGAAGCCAATCTGGCGCGCGACCTCCTCCGGCCTGGCATAGCGGCCCAGGGGCGTCGCCAGGGCGGCGAGCTCGGCGAACGCCGCATCGCGCCCGACCTGCGCCACGCGTCCCGCGAACATGGGGACGGCATCCCATACCGGTGTCTCGACGCCCGCGGGCGCGATGGCGTTGACACGGATTCGGTCAGCCGCGCCTTCCTCGCCGCCACCTTCACCAGGTGAATCAACGCCGCCTTCGACGCGCCATACGCCGCGACGCCAGGCTCGGGCTTCACGCCCGCCGCGGACGCCGTCGCGACGATGGAGCCACCACGCCCCCGCATCGCGCGCATCGCAGCACGCAGCGTCAGGAACGCACCGTCCAGATTGATGGACAGGATGCGCCGCCATTCGTCGAAGCCATGGTCGACGATGGTCGCTGCCCCCGCGACACCCGCGTTGACCACGGCATGGTCAAGCCCCGCCAGCCTTGGCGCCAGCGCCTCCCAGAATGCCTCGTCTCGTACATCCCCCACGGCCCGGTCGACCGCGCATGGAAGCGTCACCGCCTCCAATGCCTCCTGCGCGAGGTCGACCAGAATCAGCCGTGTGACACCTTCCTCTGCCAGATGTCGCGCCGTCGCCAGCCCGATGCCAGAAGCAGCCCCAGTCACGAGCGCGGTTCGATGTGTGAATGTCCCCATCGCCTCTTCTAGCCGCGCTTTTCGAGCGAAGTCGAGCGACGCTGACCTTCGGCGTGGGCATCGCGGGGGCCGGCCAGTCAGGTGGAGCGCGGCACCGGTGGAGGGGCCGCGCTCCGTTACCTCAGGCGTTACTCTTTCCGCTTCCTCCTCCTGGTTCGCGAACGCGAGAGGGCGAAGAGTCCGCCGACCACCGTGAGAAACAGTTGCCCCGTACCGCCGCCCTCACATCCCCCGCAACCACCGCTCGCGCCATTCACCTGCCCGTCACCAAGGTCCTCCTCGGGAGGCTGCTCCCCTGGCGGCTGTTCCTCGGATGGCGTCTCCACGATGCCGGGCTGCGGGGCCCCTGCCAGGATGCGGAAGGGCGCGCTCGTGCCCGACACCGTTCCATCCTCGGTGCTGGCGACGCGCAGCAGCGCCTCATGGCTCGGCACGTCGGGCACGCGCCAGATGAGGTGCCCCGTGTTCTCCACTGAAGTGGCTACCGGCACCCAACTGGCGCTCGCCTCCGTGGAGTACGCCACGTCCAGCGTCCGCACCTCGCCGAGCGTGGACCACCTCACCTCCACGTCCTGGCCCACGACGAAGTCTTCTCCACCGGTCGGTGCGTCCAGCACCAGTCGCGCCGCGGGCGCCGTCGCATCCGCCAGCCCGAAGTCGTCCACCAGCGCCCATCCCACCCCTTCCAGGGCGACGCCCACGCTCAGTTCGAACGCGTCGGCCGGCAGCGCGATGGGCAGCTCCCACGACGCCTCCGTCCAGGCCTCCGCGGGTGGCAGGCTCGGGCCGCGGTTCCACACCTTCCACGTCCCATCCGTCCCCTTCACGGCCGCCTCCAGGTGCAGCGGCGTACTGGAGCGGTACCAGACGCTCACCCGCGAACCGCCCCCAGGCGTCACGGCCGGTGCGCAGGTTCCGTCGTCGCGCAGCACCTGGAGCGAGGCGGCGCCCCCGGAGGCTTCCACGCGCTCGAGCCGGTAGGACCAGGCGCCGCTGTGCGCCTCGGCGGAGCGCTCGGCGCGCACGGCGCCACCGTGGGTGGGGCCTAGCTGCCAGCAGTCGGGCACGCCGTCGGCGTTCGCGTCGTCCTCGAGCGAGGGATTCTTCAGCGTGGCCGTGGGCGGCAGGGACACGGGGTGCACCGCGGGCCGCGCCGCACCGCCCAGGATGTCCTGCATCGTGCGCACCTCTGTCCCCATCGGAGCCCGCTGCGAGAGCCAGCCCATGAACTCCCGGAGGACGTCGGGCTTCACGCAGTAGGTGTGCTTGGTGCAGTCCGGCTCCACGAAGTGGAAGACGACGACCACCCAGCCGCCCCCCGCGGCCTCCGTCGAGGTGACCCACGCCTGCAACTGCTCCAGTCCGTCGTCGCGCGTCACCGTCGCGGGCGTGCGGATTTCGTAGGGATCGAGCGGAGGAATTGTCTCGGCCGTGGGGCAGGAGCCACACGTGTCCACCAGGCCCCGCACGTCGCGCGCGGCGTTGTATCCGCACGCCGCTGCCGTCTGGTTCACCACCGCATCGTTCGAGCCGAAGGGGAAGGCGAGGGAGGTGGGCGAGAAGCCCCAACTGAGCAGCCGCAAGCGGTCCTCGCAAATCTCCTGTCGTTGGTTCTCGGGCGACAGCACCGCCAACTCCGAGTGTTGCAGCGTGTGTCCCCCGATGTCGTGTCCGGCCGTGGCCATGCGGCGCAGGTCATCGAGGTTCATGTATCCCGTCTGGCCGACCCGCCCGCTGATGATGAAGAAGGTCGCCTTCAGCCCCGAAGCCGAAAGCATATCCAGCACCTGGCGCTGCTCCTCGAGTCCGTCGTCGAAGGCCAGCGTGACGACCGTCCGCGCCCCTGGCGCCCCGGCCCACGCCCCTCCGCTCCACACTCCCAGCACCATTGCGAGGAGGCAGGTGCCCGCCCGCGCGTTGAGCCTTGCTCGCATGTTCCCCCCTGTCTCAGCCCACGACGCTCCCCTTCGCGATGGGCCCCCTGCGCCCCGTCCCCTCACGTTTTGAGGCTGGGCGGACCCAGGCGCAACCGGAGCGCTCCCTCGCGGACGAGGGGGATGGCGACAGCAGCGCTGCCACACACCCTCACGTCGCAACTGGAGGCAGGCAGGGGGGGCGGGCACGGGCCCTGCCAAGGGAGGGCAGGGTGGGGCACGTGGGGAGGCGGCAGGAGCGTGGGCTTGCCCGGTGGACTGGTCGAGTCCATGCCGCCGTGACTCGGCAGCCCACCGACGCGCGTGCAACTGAAGCACGAACGTGGCCTCGTGCCTGAATCAGAAGCGAGCGAGGAAGGCGTCGTAGCCGCCGGCGTTGGTGTTGCCGCCGAGGCTTCCGAAGGTGTTGCCAGCCACGTAGGCGTTGCCAGAGGCGTCCACGGCCACGCCGCGCGCGATGTCCTGGAATGGGGTGCCCAGGGTGCGGGTGCCCAGCTTGGTGCCCAGCGCGTCGTAGCGGGTGAGGAAGGCGTCGAGGGAGCCAGTGGCCGGGTTGCCGTCGAGCGCGTCGGAGGTGTAGCCGACGAGCTGCACGACGTTGTTCGCGGTGACGGAGGCGCCGAACGCGTAGTCGGTCTGCGCGCCACCGAGCATGCGGCTCCACTGGCGGTTTCCGGCGCTGTCGTAGCGGGCGAGTAGTACGTCGACCGTGCCGTTATTGGCGTTGCTGTCGAGGCTGCCGAACGTCTCGCCAGCGAGGTAGACGCCGCCATCGGGGCCCACGGCGACGCTCTTGGCATCATCGAGCTCGCCCGCGTCGATTTGCCGGACCCACTGCTGGGCGCCGAGGATGTTGAGCTTGAGCAGGAAGATGTCGCTGCTCACCGGCGTGGTGGCGCCGTCGAGGCTGCCGTAGGTGTTGCCGACGACGTAGACCTCGTGGGTGGGCGTGACGGCGATGCCGCGCGCCATGTCGCTCGCGGAAGTGCCGTACTGCTGGAGCCAGTACGGGTTGCCCGCCGTGTCGTAGAGGGCGACGACGATGTCATAGTTGTTGGGGTTGCCGCCGTTGGCGAAGCTGCCGCCGGTGTAGCCGGTGAAGAAGAGCTTGTCGGGTGCGTTGATGGCGAGGCCGGTGGCGAAGTCGTCCATCTGCGTGCCGTTCTGGCGCAGCCACTGACGGTTGCCGGCGGCGTCGTACTTGGCGATGAAGTAATCGATGCCGCCCGCGTTGGTGTAGAAGTCGAGGCTGCCGAAGGTGGTGCCGGCCACGTACACGTTGCCGGCCTCGTCGGTGGCCACCGCGGTGGCGCGGTCCGTCCGCGCGGTGCCGAACTGGCGGACCCACTGGAGGTTGCCGGCGGTGTCGTACCGGGCGATGAAGGCGTCCTGGCCGCCCGCTTGTGGGTCGGCACCGAGCTGGCTGGTCGTCTGGCCTGCCACGTAGACGCTCGTGCCCGAGACGGCCACGGCGTGGGCCTGCTCGTCGTGGTGGGCGCCGAGCTGGCGCACCCAGGACGGAGGGGGGACCTGTGCCTCGGCGATGGAAGGCGCACCCGAGGCGCAGACAATGCCGACGAGCCCGAACATGCTCAAGAGAGGGTGTTGCATCACGAACTCCGTTCCTCAGCGGGGGAACTGAGCCGTGGCGCCGGGAGGACGCCTGTCGTCCGCTCCGGGGGGAGAAGTCTGTTGCCACGGCATCCCCGCAAGACCACGAGAGACGGGCGCGCGGAAGATGGGTAACGAAAGACACGCATGAGACAGTGTCTGACCCGGGTCTGAGGTGTCATGGACCCGGATGCCAATGGTGCACTGTGGCAGCTTCAGCGCCGTTGCGGCTGTGACATGAGTGTTTCACCCAGGACGTGCGCCAGGCGAGGACGTTCAGAGCGCGTGTCCAGCTTCGCAGCACAGCCTTGGTCAGGGAATTCCTGCGGCAGTGCTTGTTACCCACCAGCGGGCGCGCGACAATCTCCGGCAGCCGGACGTCCATCACGCGCGAGGGGGCCCAGGTGCCGGCGGCCTGCGGATGAACTGCCATGTACATTCCTTGCAGGGACCCTTTCGGCCACCGGGACGAATTTGACGCTTGCAGGCGCTGTGACGTCATTATCTGCACCGTCTGCAATGCCGAAGGCGAGTGCGGTGAGGGGTGTGGGGAGGACTTTGCGATGGAGCTGTCCTCCAACCACCCGCATGAGGTCCAGGTCTTCGAGGTGAACAACCACGGGGATCTCGACGCACTGGTTGTCTACGACGAATACCTGTACGGGTACATTCGCGACATCGAACGAGAGGACTCAAAGGGAGTTCCCTACTTCCATGTCATCTTCGAGTGCATCGATCAGCAGTGGTTCGCCCAGCTCCATGAGGATCTTCGCGACATGCCGCGCTGGAACACGGTGGGGCAGGACAGCAAGTTCTGCATCATGGACCTGACCGTTTCGGCCGACGTGCTGCAGGACATCGTCACCACGGTCGACGGCGACACGCCCTACTTCTTTCCAGGCAACTGGGTGGAGATGGTGGTCAATCGCAACGATGATCCTCGCGACAATCGCCCCCTGGCGGCAGTCGACATCCATTTCGTGCCGCGAGGCGCCACCAACCCGGCCCTGGCTGGGTTGTCCGGCGTCATCGACTCCCGGTGGTTCATGCGCGGCATCGGCCGGGTTCCCGACACGCCCTGGGCGCTGCGGAAGCTGAAGCGCTTGAGCCGAATCTGGGAGGAGGGCTGAACCGTGCCGCTCATCAATCTCAATCAAGGGACCGCCGACGCCCTGCTCCAGCACTGGTTCCCCGTCGGGGCAGCAACCAGACCGCGCTTCGTGGTGGTCGTCGATGTGGGCCAGGGCAACTGCAACGTCGTCTTCAACGACAACTGGCGCCCGTTCATCTACTACGACCTGGGGGGCGGGATGAGCGGTAGTCAGTTCACCTATCCCCACCCAGCGCCCACGTACTGCGTCGACGTCGCCTACTCCCGCGTGATCCAGTCGCACTGGGACGAGGACCACTACCGCGCGCTGCTCGAGCTGTCGAACGCGAATGCCATCAACAACCTTCACATCCTGGCGCCAGCGCAAGAACGGTCGAACATCGCCTGGCGCGCCGCCATCCAGAAGAGCATGACCGCGGACGCGCTGGAGCAGACGCTCGATGGTGCCGGGTGCACCATCCACAAGTGGCCCGACGAGGACTGGCGCAATGCCCCGGTCATGCGCAGGTCCACGCATTCTCACTTCCAAGTCATCAAGTGCTCGGGCAGAGACCCGAACAACGTGGGGCTCGCGCTGCGGATCGAGAACCCCGGGGTGGCTGGGCAATACATGCTGCTCACGGGAGATGCGACGTTCGAGCAATTACCCCACATGGCCAATCAGCGGGTCTTCCGCCACGGAGTGGACCAGCAGTGCGTGGGACTCGTCGCTGGACACCACGGTTCGCCCGTGGGCCATCCCCCGTACGTTCCGCGTCCCAATCGCGCGGCGGAGTACCTGATTGTCTATTCGTTCGGCTGGGGCAATGCGTTCGGCCACCCGAACATCGACGATGGCGTGACGGCGTACGAGAGCCGCGAGTGGGACGACGACCACCGGATGGACACCGGGGGGGCGGAGTTCGCAGCGAAGTACGCGGGGCCTCGGGGCAACGTGGGCATCCTGTGGCCGGGCGCGGCCCGTGGGCCGTGCTACGCGGACGTCGCCAATACGCCGGAGGAGATCAACGGCGCGGCCGTGTCGCTCCTCGCCACGGCCGCAGCGGAAATCGATGTCTACCAGAACGTGCTGGGCACGAGGGCCCAGGTCGCGGTAGGCGCGGCATACCAGGCGGCAATCGAGAGCAACATTCCGCTCGTGGCCAACGCCATGCTTGCCCCCGTGGCGCAGGTGCCTCCGCGCACGCTCGCGCAGCGGGCGGCCGACATGGCGGGATTGGCGGCCACGCATGCCTCGCTCACGGGGGCCCTGGCGACCGTCGTGGCGACGGCGACCGTCGCGTCGCATCCCAATGTTCAGGCCCTGGCCGCCGCGGTCGTCCATTGCGTGATGCACGCCGCCGCGAAGTGCGCCCAGGAGGTCACGAACTTCGTCGAAATCGTGATTGCGGACATGCTGAGCGACCCGTTGAACATTCCGACGCTGCCGAGCCAGGCGAAAGAGGCGGCGGCGCAGGCGCACGGCTGTGCGGCGCACGCCGACACCATCGAGCTGGTACACGACGCCATCCCCACCGACTTCGCGATGCGCGTCGTTCTCGCGGCCCACGCGCGCAACGGGGCCAACGTGCCGACCGCCGCGGAAATCAAGACGGCGGTGACCGCGGCCGTGTGCGCCGCGTCCCAGGCGCGAATTGGTCAGCCGGGTGGCAATTTCTCACAAGGGCCGGCGGAGGCAGCGGCTACCGCGGTGGCCGCGATGGCGGCCATCCGTGCTGACGTCCGCGTGGCAATCGCGGCGGCCGCCGCGCTGGCACCCGCGATTCCCATCAACCCACGGGCGTTCGCACCCGCGATGATCATCGACAACGTGAACGCCAAGCTCCTGCCACGCATCGCCGCCGTGGCCGCCATTTGTGGCACGCCCAGCCCGGCGCTGGCGGAGGTCGCGCGCGCCGCCGTGGCGGCCGCCCGCGTCGCGTTCGCCGGTGCTTGCGGTGCCCCGCAGATTGGGTGCCATCGTCACCCGCGCGTCTGTCCGAACGGGCCTTGCTCGCTCTCCATCCACTACTTCTTCGGCATGTTCCCGGCGTCTGTCTCGACCTTCGCGGGCACGGGCGTGAACGGCGACGTGGGCGACGCAGGACAGGCGGCCGCCGCGCAGTTCAACACGCCAACGCACCTGGAGTACGACGCGGATTGGAACGTGTACGTCTCGGACCCCGGACATCACCGTGTGCGCGTCATCGACGCTTCGGGGGGCATCCGCGCGTTCGCCGGAGACGGCAACCAGGGGTACTTGGGGGACTCTGACGCGCTGGCCACGAACGCCCGGCTCCGCACGCCGGCGGGCCTCGCGGTGGACCCATCACGCAACCGCCTCTTCATCGCGGATTCGGCGTCGCACCGGGTCCGCGAAGTCAACCTGTCCACGGGAATCATCACCACCATCGCGGGGACTGGAGCCCCGGGCTACGGGGGCGACAGGGATCTCGCCACCGCGGCCCTTCTCAACGCCCCCAGCGGCCTGGCGCTCGCGGTGGCAGACAACCTGCTTTACATCGCGGATACAGGCAACCACCGTATCCGCTGCGTCAACCTGAAGACGGGGAAGATCCGGACCTTCGCGGGCACGGGTGTCGCGGGCAATACGGGCGACGGCGGCCCACCTGCCGCCGCGACACTGAACGCGCCGACCGCGCTGGCGGTGGACGCGCGTGGTGGGCTCTACATCGCGGATACAGGAAACCACTGCGTGCGCCTGGTTTCGGCGGGACTCATCACGGCCTTCGCTGGCGATGGGACGCAAGGATTCTTGGGGGACGGCGCAGATGCGGACTCAGCCCAGCTCAACGCCCCTTGTGGCGTGGCGGTCGACTCCGCGGGCAACGTGTACATCGCTGACCGGGGCAACCGCCGCGTGCGGAGAGTGAACGAGGCGGACGGCACGATCAGTACGTTCGCGGGGACCGGCGCCAACGGTAACGGGGGCGACGGCGGGCTCGCCACCGCGGCGACGTTCAACACCGTCTGTGCCGTCGCGGTCGACTCCACGGGCGATGTCTACATCGTCGACAGGGGGCACCACCGGGTTCGCAAGGTCACGGTGGCCGCTGGCACCATCGACGCGTTCGCGGGGAACGGCACGCAAGGGTTTGATGGCGACGACTTTGATGCCAGCGGTGCCGAACTCGACACCCCGCTGGCGGTTGCCTGTGGGCGTGAGGACGTCTTCATCGCGGACTCCGTCAATCACCGCGTCCGGAGGGTGGACGGCGCGGTCGACATCCACACGTGTGCGGGTGACGGCAACAACGCGCACGCGGGCGACGCGAATCATCCCGCTGCGGCGGCGCAGTTGGACACTCCGGGCGGGCTGTCTTACGACCGCGACAACCATGTCCTCTACGTGGCGGACAGCGGGAATCACCGCGTGCGCCGCGTCGACCTCAGGTCCAGCAACATCTCGCTCGTCGCGGGCAATGGGACCCAGGGGTTCGGCGGTGACAATGGTGACGCCCTGCTCGCGCAGCTCGACACCCCCACTGACGTGGCCTATGACTTCAAGGGCGACGTGCTGTACATCTGCGACGAAGGCAACAACTGCATCCGCGCGCTCTCCATCGCTACCGGGACAATCACTACCTTCGCGGGTGACGGCAACGCGGCGTTCGCGGGCGATGGTGGGGCGCCCGCCGCGGCATCGCTCCACAGACCGGTCGCTGTCGCAGTCGACAACTCGCGCAACGTCTACGTGGCAACCGTCGGCGACCACCGTGTCCGCATGATTGAGTATGACGACACCACGGACACCTTCACGATGAACACGCTGGCGGGCACGGGCGTGCAGGGCAATGCGGGGGACGGTGCCGCGGCGAACGCGGCGATGCTCGACACCCCGCAGGGGCTCGCCGTGGATGGCGCGGGCGTGGTCTACATCACATGCACGCCGCAAGCGCGTGTGCGCAAGGTGGAGGAAGGCATCATCACCACGCTGGTGGGCACGGGCGCAGCCGGCTTCGCGGGTGACGGCGGTCTGCCGGGGGCCGCTCAGCTGGATGGGCCTCGCGGCCTGGCGGTGGACCAGGCCGGGCGCAGCCTATTTATCGCGGACACCGGGAACCGGCGGATTCGCCGTGCGATCCTTTGAGCGCTTGAATCGCTTGCCTGGTTTCGGACGCCAGATGCCCTCGAGTGAGGGCGCCTCCTGGCGCGACCGGTAGACGGCGTCGATGCGCGACCGGGTGCCGTCGTCAATCTCGCCACTGGGCTCAAGGCCGAAGTCCGCTTGGAAGGCCATGAGGGCCTGCCGCGTTTCGGCGCCCGCGTCGCCGTCAACGGGGCCCTGTTCGAACCCGAGGTTGCTCAATCGTGCCTGTACGCCTTGGACGGTGGACGGGGGCTTGAGCTTGCCCAGCTCCAGGTTCCACGTACGCGGCGGGAGCCCTTCGGTGAGCCACACCTTGAGGGCCGCCTTGCGCGCCTCCTTGGGGACCAGCTGGTCGACCATGCCGCGGTCGCCCGTGTTTCCGTCAACGGATACCGAGTCGATGGTCAGCCGGTACTTCTTGTGGGTGTACACGCCAAAGTCGTGATTCCGCACCACCAGGCGGATTCGCACCTTTTGTTGGAGAGGGCAGGGCTCCACCGCCGAGTCCACGGGGCGGTCCGGGAAGGACTGCGTCTGGGCTTGGAGGCGGGAAAAGTTCTCTCGAGTGCTCATCGCAGGGCCCCGGCGGTGAGCTCGCAGAGTTGGTCAACGCGTGTGGACGCGGGGACGCCAGAGGCCTTGAGCACGTCGGCGGCCCAAGCATAGCGGGGATTGGTGTCGAACCCGACGCCGAGCGCGAACTGGACGTTGACGAAGCGCGCGAGGTCTCTCTCAGAGGTGAGGCCGTAGGTCCGGCCGCGCGCGATGCCTTCCTCTACGAATTTGTGGAGGTCGGACGGCGACATCGCCTCGCACGTCTCCCGCCAGTGCTGGCGCACAAGGTCGCAGAGCCGCGATTCGAACCGATGGAGAGAAGCCTCTCCGAAGGTTGCCAACTGCGCCTGGCGGATGACGAGCGTCATGGAAGAGAGGATACCCATGCGCTGCCCGGAGTATCCATAGGTCGGATGGATGTGCCGCCGCGGGGGAGGGCCGGTGCTGCGCGGCGCGAGGCAGGTCGCCCTCTCGAGGGCACCAGGGGGGGCGAGGCGGACCGCGGGCTTGGAGGCCCGCGGTCCTTCGCCGCGGCTCGCTAGTCCTTCGTGCAGACGACGTCGTCGACCTGGAGGTGGTCGCGGTCGGCTTCGCTGCGGCTCGGATAGAAGAACAGGCGCCAGTCACGCACGTTGCCCGTGACACGGAAGAACACCGGCTGCCACTCGTCGCTGTCGACGGTGAGGAAGTCGGTGGCCGGGCTCCAGCCGGCGCTCGAGTAGCTGCGATGCCGGATGGTGCCGTGGCCCCGCACCCGGTACGAGCAGGAGTAGTTGCCGCTCGGGATGTTGAACTTCTCGAGCGTGAAGCGCTCGGCGACCTGGATGGGGACCACGAACTGCAGCGCCGACGAACCGCCATGCACCGCCGTCGTATAGCGCACGAGTCGCGACGGCCTGATCTCCGTGCCCGGGTCGGCGACGCCGTTGTCGAGCCCGTACCAGTAGTCCGGGATGAGATGGTTGCCGTGGTAGGGGATGTAGGTGGTGCTCCAGCTTTCGAATCCACCGTTGAGGATGATGTTCGCGGGGTGGTCGGCGGACACGCAGCGTCCGGTCGCCGTGTCGCAGGCCGGCAGCTCACCCACGCAGTCGTACGTGGTGAAGCAGGCTCCCGCGGACAGCTCACACACGCCGCTCGTGGGGTTGCAGCTCGTCGCCGGGTGGTTGCACACGACGCCGGCGCAAGGGTCGCCTTCGACGCAGAGGTGGCTGGCCGTATCGCAGACCGGCGTCTCCGGCGTCCCCGCGCAATCCGCGTGGCGGGTGCAGCGGTCGGCGGCGACCACGCACGTGTTCGTCTCGTCGCAGGCTTGCCACTCGCTGCAGTCCTCGGCGGCGTTGCACCGGCCGGCGAGCGGCTCGCAGGTCGCGGTGGCATTCACGCAGCGCTCCCAGGACTCGCAGCTGACCGCGTCACACGGCTCGGCGGCCCGCGTGCAGCGCACGTCATCGATGCTCAGGTGCTCGCCGCTGGTGTTGCGGATGCTGAAGATGAGCTCGAAGGTGTCGAAGACGTCGTTGGCGAGGTTGAAGCCGTACGCCACCTGCGTCCACGTCGCGCTGTCGACGGCCGTGTAGGACGAATAGCTGGAGTAGTCGTCGTCGAAGAAGGCGTTTCGAACTTCGCCGGTGCCCCGCGCCTGGAAGGTGCAGGCGTAACGGCCCGCGGGCATCGACTTCGCTCCGGTGGTGAAGCGCCGGTGCGTCCCCGAGGTGTTGGTCAGGCGGACCGCGTTCACGCCCTCGTAGGCGTTCGTGGTCACCTTCTGCACGCTGTCCGACGTGATGTTCGACTTGCTCCCGAGCCACATCTCCGGAAGCGCACCGGGCCACTCTTCGAAGCCCCAGTTGTCGATGACGCTCACCTCGGGCTCCACACCCGCGTCAGGTGTCTCACTCCCGGCGTCGGGCGTCTCGCTGCCGGCGTCCGGGATTTCCTCACCCGCGTCGGGCGTCTCGCTGCCGGCGTCCGGGATTTCCTCACCCGCGTCGGGCGTCTCGCTGCCGGCGTCCGGGACTTCCTCGCCCGCGTCCGGCGTTTCCTCACCGGCGTCAGGCGTCTCCTCCCCCGCGTCCGGTGTTTCGCCGCCCGCGTCCGGTCGCGTCTGGCCGGCGTCAGGAGTCACTACGGGATCCGAATCCCCCCCGCAGGCGGCCACGAAGACCAGCAGCGAAGTCAGACACACTCGAAACAACGTCAAAGCAATCCTCCGGTTCGCGGGAACTGGCTTCTCGTACCACACTTCCCGCAAGCGGGACCGAGCCGGCCCCCACGGTGGCGCTGTGTCTGCCTCATGGCGTGGAAGAATTCTGAGAGTCCGATGCTTTCTTGGTTATTCCGCGCTGCGTGGGCGCGTGCTTCCCCGGAAAGCCCCACATGGTGCAACGGGAGACCCAGGTGCGCGCGACCGCGAGCGGGCTGCGCGCGCGACTTCAGCAGCTTCGGCGACACGCGATGTTCACGCCGTGTTTCCACAGGATGGGCTGGAGCTCCTTGTGGATGTCCGCCGCATCGCTGACCAGGTTCACCTTCGCCTATCTGGTCATGCAACGGGTCGACGAGGGCGTGGCATGCGCGGAGAGGTCCTGTCGCGAGCAGGCGGCACCCGCTCCGCCCCGGCGTAAGTGAGCTTCGCGCCGGAGACCGGGCGCACCTGCACGGCGTGCGCCCGGCCCCGCGTGAAATCAGCGTGTGCCTACTCCACGGTCTCCACGGTCAGGCACTTCGCCGGGCCGAACGTGGCCGCGTAGTACGGCGTGTAGAGGTCGGGCCCGAGCGTGAAGTTGCAGGTGTTCACCGCGTCCGGCGACAGCCCCTGGTTCTCCTGCAGGTAGCGCGCGACGTAGTCCCGCACGCCATCCGCGGACGTCCACAGCACGCGGCCTTCCTTGAACATGCTGTACCCGCCACCACCACCCGCGCGGTAGTTGTTGATGGCGACGATGAAGACCTGGTCGTCGGTGACTTCATTGCCCTTGAAGCGCAGGTGCGTGGTCCGCGAACCCGCGGGCTTCGTCAAGTCATAGCCGTATTCGATGTGCGAGTAGAGGTCCCAGTTGTAGTCCGCGATGGAGGGCGAGGTGGCCTTCGCCTCCGCGGGCGTCGGGGGCAGGTTGGCCGGGTCAATGGTGGTGAAGTAGTTGGCGTTCATCTCCACCGCGCGCCGGAGGATGGAGCCGTTGATTTCCATGACGTACAGCGTGTTGTCGTAGATGTAGACGCTGTAGGCGTCGCGCAGGGTGACGTCTCCCTCGGGCAGCGAGACATCGTTGGTGAAGATGGCGCCCAGGGACAGGTCCACGGCGAAACCGGCTTCGAGCGCGGCCTGCTCCTGCACGATGTTGATGAGGTCCCCCAGCGGGCCGTCCACGTAGCGCCCGGCGAAGCCGCCCGGGAACACGCCGGTGGTGGTGCCAATCTTCTGGTTCACGTAGGCGACCGTCGTATCGTGGTGGACCTGGGTGCTCTGGGTGACGGCGGCATCCGCCGCCACCGTGTCGTCCACGACGTGGAGTTGGGCGTCATGGGTGTTCACGCCCCATCGCTCGCCATCCCAGGTGACCTGGAGCTGGACGTCGGCCAGGTGGCTGCCCCAGCGGTTGGGCTGCGTGAGGAGGACCTCGCTACCGTCCACGTTCCGCAGCAGCATCTTCGGAATGGGCTGGTGCGTGTGGCCCGTGAGGAGGACATCCACGCCGGGGACCTGCTGGGCAATCTGGACGGCCTGGTTCTCTCCAGGGAGGTTGCCTCGGTCCGCCCACTTCGAATCATCCGCGTAGTCGGCCAGCCAGGACTCGGGGTTGCTCGCGCTGCCGGTCGGCTGCCGGTCGGGACCGCTGTGGATGGCCACCACCACCACGTCCGCGCCGGCTTCCTTCATCCGCGGCACGTAGTCCTTCGCCGTCTGCAGCGGGTCATCGAAGCGCAGGCCGGCGATGTTCTCCGCGCGCTCCCACGTCGTCACGCCAGGCGTCACCAGGCCGAGGATGCCGACCTTCACGTCACACACCGTCTTGATGACGTAGGGCGTGAAGGCCTCGGAGCCGTCCGCGCTGTTGCGCACGTTGGCTCCGAGCAGAGGGAAGTTGACCTCGTTCTTGAACTTGTTGAGGACGTCCAGGCCGAAGTTGAACTCGTGGTTGCCCAGGGCCATGGCGGCATAGCCCATCTCGTTCATGGCGGCGGCCATGGGATGCTGGGGCGTGTTGTCCACCAGGGCATAGTAGGTGCCCAGCGGCGAGCCCTGGATGGTGTCACCCGTGTCGACGAGCAGCGTGCAGTCCGGGTTCTTCTCCCGCTCCTGCTTGACGAGCGTGGCCACCTTGGCGACGCCGCGCTTCGCGTCGGGCTTCCCGGAGAAGTAGTCCCACGGGAAGATGTTCGTGTGCAGGTCGCTCGTCTGCAGCAGCGTCAGCGTACGAGGGGTGGTGTCGGGTGGGGGCTCGTTGCCGGGCCCTGGATCTTCGCTGGAATCGCAAGCCGTCAACAGCGAGCAGGCACCCACGAGGCAGATTGAAGTCGTGCGCAACGCGCGCGCCCAGGCAGGAAAACGCATCAGGAAACCTCTGCAAAGTTGAATGCCGGGAAGAATCTCCCAGCAGGGCGAGACCCTAACTCATGGCTCTGTCATTCCCGGTGTGTCCCGCCAGTGTCTCTGTGATTCTCGGGATTCGGGAGCGCGACGTTGCAGAATGCCATGCTCGATGAGTTGGAGTCTCACAGAGTGAGAATTGACGCAGGCCGTCTTTGGAGCGGTCGAACACGAGCCGGGCACCCCATGTCTCACCTCAGGCCAGGGCCGCCCCACTCACGCGGACACGCACTGGGGTTCGCGCCAGCGGCCGGCGTCCGTGAATTCCATTCGGATTCATAGAACTCTGTTAGCCATTGTTTCAGGCACTCTGTAGGAGCCGGCTGACGACTTGTCGGCGTGTCATGTCGCGCCTGAAATGACATTGTTTCTGGGTGCGCCGAGAAGCGCCCCCTTGAAGCGCGCTGCTGTCAGGGAGAGACGTTCGGTCCTGGAGGGGCTGGTCGTTCCGGGTGGGGCGTTCGTAGACTCTTGCTGCCTGAGGCTGACATGGCGGGGGACTGACATGGCCGACGAGGTGCGCACCACGCAGTGTTGTGTCGTGGGAGGAGGCCCGGCGGGGATGATGCTGGGCTTGTTGCTGGCGCGGGCGGGGGTGGAGGTGACGGTGTTGGAGAAGCACGCGGACTTCCTGCGTGACTTCCGCGGCGACACCATCCACCCCTCCACCCTGGAGCTGATGCACGAGCTGGGGTGGCTGGATGAGCTCCTGGCCCTGCCGCATCAGAAGGCGCCGGTGTTGCGCTTCCAGCGCGGTGCCCATGACGTGGTCGTCGGAGACTTCTCTCACCTGCCCACGCGCGCGCGTTACATCGCGTTCATGCCGCAGTGGGACCTGCTCGACTTCCTCGCGCGGAAGGCCGCCGAGTACCCGGGCTTCCACCTGCGCCGGTGTGCGGAAGTGACGGATGTGTTGCGTGAGAAGGGGTGTGTCGTCGGCGTCCAGGCCCGGACGCCGGAGGGCTCATTGGAGGTTCGTGCGTCGCTGGTGGTGGCGGCGGATGGCCGGACCTCCGTCGTGCGTCAGCGCGCCGGCCTGGAGGTGGAGGTCCTGGGCGCGCCCATGGACGTCCTCTGGTTCCGTGTCTCGCGCAAGCCCGAAGACCCAGAGGACCCCATGGGCCGCTTCGAGAAGGGACAGATTTTCGTCCTCATCAACCGGGGCGACTCGTGGCAGTGCGGGCGTGTCATCGCGAAGGGCAGCTTCGACGCCTTGCGCGAGGCCGGGCTGGCGGCCTTCCGCGAGGACTTCGCCCGGATGGCGCCCTTTCTGGCGGACCGGACCCACGAACTGGCGACGTGGGACGACGTGAAGCTGCTCACCGTGCGAGTGGATCGGCTGCGCACCTGGTACCAGGCGGGCCTGCTCTGCATTGGCGACGCGGCGCATGCCATGTCGCCGGTGGGCGGGGTCGGCATCAACCTGGCGGTGCAGGACGCGGTGGCCGCCGCCAACATCCTCGCGGGGCCACTGCTCGCCCGGCACGTGACGCCCATGGACCTGCGGCGCGTCCAGGAGCGCCGGGAGTGGCCCACGCGTGTCACCCAGCGGGCCCAGGTCCTCATCCAGAATCGCGTGCTCGGGCCCGCGCTGCGAGGCCCGGCGGCGTCCACCGCGCTTCCCTTGCCGCTGTGGCTGGTCCAGCACGTCCCCTTCCTGCGGCGCATTCCGGCGCGCCTGGTGGGCATGGGCGTACGGCCCGAACACGTGCGCACGCCAGCGGCGCCTCCCAGGGCCTGAGCGATTCAGGCGGGCGTCAAGCCTTGCCCGCCACCTTCGCGGCCCACCACCGCAGGCCCACGAAGAGGAAGCGCCAGTCCTTGAGGAACTCAGGGGGCTTGCGCTCGAAGGCATGGCCCACGAACTGGAAGCTCCACCCGGCGACGAAGAGGGCGGCGGGCACCTTCCAGAGGCGAGGGACGAACGGGGATGCGGCGGCCAGGGGGACCGAGGCCGCAATCATCGGAATGCCCACCTTATGACACAGACGGTTGACTGCATGGGTGTGGCTTTTTGAGTACTCCGAAATCCACTCCTCCCAGGAACGGTCGCCGAGCATGACGCCACGGTATGCACCGTGCGCCCCAGGAGGAAGGTGCCGGGTGCGTGCTCGCCTGGCCAGGGAGGCGTCACGGGCGTGTGATGCTGGAATTCACAAACTCTGCATGACCGCTTTGACTGACGCCGAGCGGAAGGCGCTCATCGAGGCCGCGAACCGGGCCCAGGTTCCCATTCACGCCGAGTAGATTGTGACGGCAAAGTCCGAGGACGTCGCAGCCGTCGCCCGGCTGCCGTCGGATATTGAGCCCACGTCGCTGCGGGTTCGACGCCTGCCAGGACCACTTTTCAACTCAGTCATGACGCATGGTTGGTCACGTCCTCCGCCTGTGTCGCACGCGGGCGCAAGCGGGAGGTCCAGCACTCGCATCGCGTGACGACGCGTGTCGGGATTGAGGTGGGCTACCACTCCGTCATGTCGATGGTGGCGCGCCCCATCAGTTCTTGGATGATCTTCAGGGGAACGACCTTCATTGCGAGGTGGCTCCCGTAGGTGTGGCGCAGGTCATGCCAGCCGGTGATGCCTTCCTCTCGCCAGGAGACGTGTGTTTCTCGTGCCTCATTCCGGGGCACGCACAGGAGGCGTGTCTGCACAGGAAGCGAAGGTGTCTGGCCGCGCTGCTGCTGTCGTTGCTGTCCACGACGGGATGGGCCTCGGAGCCTCCGTTGCCCGAGGAAGAGGTGCCGTCCACCCCTCCGGCCTCTCCCGCGCGCAGGTGGTACTACCTGACGCGCCTGGAGGCGACGACGTTTGCGTTGCTCCGTCGTGCGGGCGCTGGTGATGATGGCTTTATCCAGGTGGAGCCCACCTTCATCATCGACGGGGGCCCCGAGTTCGGCGTCAACGTGGGCGCTCCCGTGCGCTTTCGCCTGTGGGGTGGGGGCGAGAGCGCGGGGATTGTGCGGCGGGAGGACTGGGACTCCCTCTCGGACTGGGGGCAGCTCGTCCGTGGCCTCAAGTTCGGCTCGGACAACGCGCCGATGGGCATCTGGTTTGGCGCCCTGGAGGAACACCGACTCCTCTCCGGGCATCTGGTCCGTCGCTACTCCAACCGTACGAATCCCGACTACCACCCGGCAGGGGGCATCTTCACCGGCGAGTTTGGCCCGCTCTACACAGAAGCCTTTGCCTCGGACGTGCTGGGCGCGCGGCTGATGGGCGCGGAGTTTGCCCTGGACATGGAGCACATCCTCTTCGGCCAGCCCAAGCAACGGGGCCGTTACACGCTCGCGCTGTCCGCAGTGCATGACTGGGGACGGGCAGGTGGACGCGCGGCCTCGGTGACGCTGGCGCATCTGGACGCAACGGCGGGGGTGTTGTTGCGGCCTGACTACGAGGTCCACGTGATTGCCGGGTGGGGCGGCCGTCCGGGGGATGGGGGCGCGTGGGGCGCCGTTGTGGGGGCCGGGGTGGACGTTCTCCAGGAGAAGCTCAACCTGCGTTTGCGGCTGGAGGCGCGACGCCAGCAAGGCGGCTTCCGGCAAGGCTTCTTCGGGGCGGACTACGAGTTGGCGCGTTTCCAGGCTGCGGGCCCGGATGGCGTGCCGCTCGCGGATGCTGGTTTCCCGGACGGCTACTCCGCATTCGGTGAGGTTGAAGTGGGCTGGGACGCCGTCAGCTACGGAGGCCTCTACAGGCACCTGAAGCTGTCGCTGGGCGCGGAGACGTTCTCCTGGGGGCGCTTCGACGTGGACGGGCGCGTGGCGGTGCAGCTCTTCGAGCGCAGCCTGGAAGTGGCGTTGAAGGGCTTGGGTGTGGGCATGGGGCAGCCTGGGGCGCGCTACCTGGGGGCGGCGGAAGTGCGCTGGCGATTCCTGGACGGGAAGCTCTACGCGATGGGGACGGGAGGCACGTTGCTGTTCCCCACGGTGGATGGGACGCTGCGACCGGGGGCCTTCGCTGCGGTGGGGCTGGGGGTGGACAATGCGCGCTAACGCCCTGCTGTTGGTGGTGGCCACGGGGGCGGCTTCGGTTGCGCATGCCTCTGGCCTTGGTGGAACGCTGCATTACGCGCCGCGCGTGGTCACCTTTCCCGCGTGGGTAGAACTGCCGAGCGGCGAGAACCCGCGCGTCCCGACTTTTCTTGCGTCGTGTCCTTCCTCTCTCGGTGGCCGGGGACTCGACGGGGTGTTTACGCGCTATCTCGACCATGGCTCGAAGCAACTGACGTGGCTCCGAGGAACGCTGGGGAGTGCCACGGCGCTGGCGGGAGTGGCGTCGGAGGTCGGGGGTTCAGGAATGGAGCTGAGCCTCCTTCAGATGACGGGGCCCCGGCTCCAGGCCGCGATGTTCGGAACCCTGCTGCTGGCCACGTGGGTGGACTTCCTTCAACTCGCTGATGCCTTGCTCCGCGACTGCCCCATGTGCGGCTCCGAGAAGCTGTTCGCGGACCTGCATCGAGTTCAAAGCAAGGTGACTCCGACGCTGGCGGACCTCGCATCTGGGGACTCGGAGCGGATAGAGGCGGCGGCGACCGGGATGCCCGTGCTGATGGGGGAGCTGACTCACGAGTTCGACACGATTCGTCGGGATGCGCGCTCGGCCATGGAGGTGGGCGGCAAGGTCATGGTGGCGGCGCAGGTGATGGAGCTACTCGCCCTGATTTCCACGCTGAAGATGTCACTCCCCCGGCCTCCCCCAGCAGCCCCCGCGACGCTCAGCGTGGGCCTCGTGATGAGTTCGGGGGGCGTCATGGCGGGCTCTTTGGTGTAGCCCCCTGAAGAGTCGGACAGGCTCGTTCGGCTAGAAAGCGAGTCTGACGATGGAGAAGAAGACCCAAGAAGGAGCCCCGGAGGGGGCGGAGAAGGGCAAGCGCCGTCGGCGGTACTCAGCGGCGGAGAAGCTGCGCCTGGTGACCGAGAGTGAGGCGCCTGGCAGCAGCGTGTCCCTGGTGGCACGGAAGTACGGCATCAGCCCCAGCCAGTTGTTCCGCTGGCGGCATCTGAAGGAGGCGGGCGGCGTATCCGGGCTGCAGGCCGGGGAGGCCGTGGTGCCCGAGTCCGAGGTGCAGGCGCTCAAGGCGCAGGTGCGTGAGCTCCAGCGGCTTTTGGGCAAGAAGACGCAGGAGGCGGAAGTGCTCCGGGACGCGGTGGAGTTGGCCCGCGAAAAAAAACTACTGTCGCCCGCGGCCTTGTCCAAGCTGGGAGGCATTCTGTGAGCGCGGTGGCCCGGGCCCTCGGCGTGGCCCGCTCCACCCTGCACCGGCCCCTGGGCCCTCGGGAGCCCCGCAACCCAGACGCCCATGTTGACGCCGAGGTGCTGGAGGGACTCAAGGCCGTCGCTCAGGAGCGCGCCACGTACGGCTACCGCAGAGCCTGTGCCCTCCTCAACCGGCAGCGCCGGGCGGCGGGGAAATCGCCCGTCAACCACAAGCGGGCCTACCGCCTCATGCGCGACGCCCAGCTCCTCCTGCAGAGGCACACGGGGAAGCCGACACGCACCCATGAGGGCACCATCATCACGTTGAAGTCCAACCTGCGTTGGTGCAGCGATGGCTTCGAAATCCGCTGTTGGAACGGCGAGCGCGTCCAGGTGGCATTCAGCCTCGACTGCTGCGACCGGGAGCTCATCGCGTACCGTGCGTCCGCCGAGCACCCCACCGGCCTCACCATCCAGGATTTGATGGCCGAGACGGTGGAGGCCCGCTTCGGCCCGGGCACCTCGAGGGTGCCACACCCGGTGGAGTGGCTGTCGGACAACGGGCCCGTCTACACGGCCACGGACACCCGCGATTTCGGCCGGAGCCTCGGCCTGCTGGTATGCACCACGCCCGCCTACTCCCCGGAAAGCAACGGCATGGCCGAGGCTTTCGTGAAGACGTTCAAGCGTGACTACGTGTACGTCAATGAGTTGCCCTCGGCTCCCCACGTCCTCGCCCAGCTGCCCGCCTGGTTCGACGACTACAACCGCTGCCACCCTCATCGAGGATTGAAGATGATGTCACCCCGCGAGTTCCGTACTGCTAATTCCCAAGCCTGAGCTGTCCGATTTGACGGGGGCAACTCCACTCTTGGCTCGTCGTCTCGGCTGAGTGGGTAGAGATGATGCGCAGGCTGGTGCAGGCGGGTGTCCTCTCCCTCCCAGCCGTGAGCGCGGCGGTTCGCATCCATGGTGGGCAGGTGATGATGGTCCAAGCGCACCAGGACTTGCCCAAAGGCGTGCGTGAAGCGCTGGGGGACAGCCCCGAAGTGCGAGGTATGCAGGTGACGGGCAGGGCTGGGGCGGGCATGTCCAGCGCACCGAAGCACCACGTTCTGCCGAAAGAGCACCGGGAGTGGTTCGAGCAGCGCGGCTTCAAGGGCGACATGGACATCGACAACTTCTGCGTCCGTTTGGAGCAGGCCCACCACGAGGCGATTCACGGTGGGGGGAACTGGAAGCTGGGGCGCATGTGGCCCGGCGAGTGGAACCGAATGATCATGCGCACGTTGAGCGCGGCCGAGGCCAAGGCAGGTCGGATGTTGAACCGGAACGAGATCCTGGCCATCGTTGCGGACAACATGAAGGAGTACAGAGTCCCGATGAAGTTCGTCACCGGGAGAAGCCGATGAGCGACGGAGAAGCTTGGCGGGGAGATATCAAGGCCCGCCTGTACGAACGGGTGCGCGAGCGTGGGTACGAGTCAATCACCGCCTTCGCAAACGAGCGTCCCACTGCTTCGTTAGTGGCGCTAGCCGAAGAGCTGGGGCGCGAGGATGTTGCAGGGGTGCAGGTTCTAAGTGCCTTGCTCTACGAGGCGGAACAGCGCAGGCAGGTCACACGCTTTGTTCGCGACGTCCTTGTGCGCATGTTGTCCCAGAGTCTTCCTGATGGGTGGCCGGCCGTATTGGACGATGCGAACCGATTCAAGGTCGCCAAGGCTCTAGGCCGTTGGACTGGGTACACCCCAGAAACCCACCAGAAACAAGTTGATCGGGCAGGCGATGCGCTCCTCGCCAATCCGCCTCCCCCTGGCTGGCGTCCGCTCGGACCCGACGACGAGCTTTTGAGGACACTCCTCCCCGATGAAGACGCGTGACCAACAGAGGCGGCTGCGCAATCCGCTGAGGGAGGCGCCGCATACCTGTCAGGCTCACAAGCGCGCCGGCCACACTCCATGGCCTCAACTGTAGAAACAAGAGGGGCCGAGCCATCGCAACTCGGCCCTCTCTACGTGGGTTGAAGACCGTCTCCGCCTGCCCCACGCCATGTTGCATGTACGTCACATGACCCTGCGGAACGCGCTGGAACATGGCGGGACGTCGAGGGCCCTGACGGGAGTCGAATCTGGGGTTTCCAGAGCGGATGCGAGGCGAGGGCGCGACGCTGCTGGGTCTACGCACCGCCTGGCCGCAGATTCCCAACCCGCGGACGCTGGTGGATGCCTCCGGATTCCAAGCGTCTGACGCTGACGTGGACCCTCCGCGTCCGCTTCCAGGGGCATGCGCCCGGGGCGGGAGGCCAGCCACTGGGGCCTCCCGCCGCGTGGCGGCTACGACTGCGCGGACGGCTCCTCCCACGGGAAGTGGGTGGCGCCCATCGCGGGCTTGAGGTCGAACAGCCAGGAGGCCTTCTCGTCGTACTTCGCGAAGAAGGGCCGGCCGACGAGCTCCGGGTCGCGCGCCTGGATGAAGTGGAGGACGAAGACCTTCTCGCCGGCAATCTCCGCCACACCGTCCACGCACACCTTGCCGGGCGTGGCGGACATCGACGGGCCGCGCACCGTGCGCGCCAGTCCGGACACGCTCTGGTAGGCGTTGCGGAAGATGTCGTAGGCCTCGGCGAGCGGTACCGCGAAGTAGTCCTGTGGACCCGTATCCCGCTCGACGAACATGTAATACGGCACCATGCCGTGGCGCAGGTGCGTGCGCCACATGCTCTCCCAGGTGCCCGGCGTGTCGTTGATGGTGCGGATGAGCGGCGCCTGGGTGCGGATGACCGCGCCGGTGCTCCGGATGCGGCGCACCGCCTCCTGGACAATCTCGGGGACCATCTCGTTGGGATGAGAGAAATGCGCCATGAAGGCCAGGCTCTTGCCGGAGGCGACCACCTTCTCGAACAGGCGCAGGATGTCGTCCGCGTCCGAATCCGTGACGAAGCGCTGCGGCCAGTAGGCCAGCGCCTTGGTGCCGATGCGGATGGCCTCCAGGTGCTCGATGTCCAGCAGCGGCTCGATATACTTGGCCAGCACGGCCTCGGTCATGATCATCGGGTCGCCACCGGTGAACAGCACGTTGGTGACCTCGGGGTGCGCGCGGATGTAGTTCACCAGCGGCTCGATTTCCCGCGAGGCGAACTTCAGGTCCGCGTCCCCGACGAACTGCGCCCAGCGGAAGCAGTACGTGCAGTAGGCGTGGCACGTCTGACCCTGCTTGGGGAAGATGAGCACCGTCTCCTTGTACTTGTGCTGGAGGCCCGGGACGGGCTCTTCGTTGGCCTGCTTGGGAACGTTGAGCTGCATCTGCCCGGCGGGGTGCGGATTGAGCCGCGCGCGAATCTCGTTGGCGGCCGCGTTCAGCTCCAGGGGGGATGCACCGGAGCTCAGCAGGTCCGCCATGCGAGCCACGTCGTCCGTGGGCAGCATGTCCGCCTGCGGGAAGACGAGCCGGTAGATGGGGTCGGCGGGCGCGGCGGCCCAGTCGATCAGCTCGTCCACGACGTAGCTGTTGGTCCGGAAGGGCAGCACGTGCGCCACCGCTTGCACCGCGAGCCGTTCATCCGCTGAGAGCCCGGCCCGAGTCGTCAGCTCGTCCAGGTGTCGCGTGGTGTAGGCACGGTACCGGCGACCCGTGGACAGAGCCAGTGCTGCGTTTGACATAACGCTCATGTCTCGTTTCTCCTGCGGTAGTCAGGGCGGCCACGAGGTCCACAGCGGCCACCCTGGCTGGTGGCCGGGCGTGAGCGCACACCGTTTGACCACCAACGAGGGAGAGTCCGGTTACCACGCCGAGGGGCGAAGTGTCATCTCTCAGGGGCGAGCGGGCAGGCTGGATTCCACCTTGAGTTGCAATTTCCAGTGACTCTGCGTCCGAAGTGGCATGACGCAAGGTGTCGAAGGCCGGGGATTCTGCTGTCTCCAGGCTCCGGGCCGGGGAGTCCCTGCCGCCGCAGCGGGCCGGAAGATACCTGACATACCCCTGTCATGCGGGCTGCCTAAGTCATGGGCGTCGTTTCACTCGTTCGAGGAGATTCCGTCATGTCGAAGGACAGCAAGCTGAAGCAGTACACCGGAGGATGTCTTTGCGGAGCGGTGCGTTTCGAGGCCGAGATGGATCTGTCGGAGCCCGTGAGCCGCTGCAATTGCAGCATCTGCACCAAGGTCGGCGGCACGCAGGCCTACCCGAAGCCGAGCGCCTTCCGCGTCACCGCGGGCGCGGAGCACCTGGGTGAGTTCCGGAAGGGCTCGAGCCCGAACTTCCGCTCGTTCTGCAAGCACTGCGGCATCCATTGCTTCTCCGCCGGGTTCGTCGAGGAGCTCGGTGGAGAGTTCCGGTCCGTCAATATCCAGTGCCTGGACGACGTCGACCCCGGTGAGCTGAAGGTCGTGTACTGGGACGGCCGCCATGACAACTGGGAGGCCGGGACGCGCGACAGGCCCTGGCCCATCCGGAGCTGAGCCCTCGCTCACGTCCCGCGCGGCTTGCGCCGGCGCGCGAGCCGCTCCGCCTGCTCCGGGTTGAGCATCTTCACGTAGGCCAGGAGGCCGTCGAGGCGCGCGCGGTGTGCCTCGCTGTCCTCCGACCGCCCCTCCTGGTGCAGCATTGCCCGGAGCCGCCGCCGCTCCTCGCGTGACAAGCCCAGCGTCGTATTCACGGTGACGCCAGTGACGCGCTGGGCACCGCCCCGGCGTTGCACGCGGGTCTTCTCGCGGTTGACCTCGAAGCCTTCCTCCTGCACGTACCGCGCGGCCAGCGCGCGGACTCGCTCCAGCGCCGTGACGTCGTCGCCGGAGAAGGTGAGGTCATCCGCGTAGCGCGTGTACGTGTAGCCGTACCGACGCGCCAGTCCCGCCAGCCGCCGGTCCAGTCGCAGCAGCACCGCGTTGCACAGGGCGGGGCTCGTGGGGGCGCCCTGCACGCAGACGCGCGGGCCCACTGGAACGTGGAAGAGGGTGCCCTCCAGCTCCACGGGCTGGCGCTCGGACTCCGTCATCAGCACCGCGAGCGTGGCCGCCACGGGATAGCCATAGCCCAGGGCGATGAGCAGCCCTCGCACCCGCGCGAAGGTGACGGAGGGGAAGAAGTCCTTCAGGTCCAGCTTCAGGACCACCCGCCGGCCCACGTGCGGCGCGGCGCCCGTCTTGATGGAGCGGCCGGGCACGAAGCCATGGGCCTGTGGACTCACGGGGAGCTTCGACACCAGGAGCGCCAGCATCCGGCGTTGCAGGGCCTTCAGGCGCCGCTTGGGCGCATGCAGCAGCCGGACGCCGCCGGAGCGCTTGGGCACGGCGAAGGTCACATAGTGCCGCACCCGCTCGCGTGGACGGTGGATGCTGTAGTGGCGGAGCACGCCCACCGAGACGCCCAGGGCCGCTGCCACGTCCTCCTCCGTGCGCCAGACCGGCAGGCCGTAGCGCGCCAGCTGGGCCTCATCGGGCAGCAAGTCCCTCAGGTTCCGGTTCCGCGTGCGCAGCGTGGCGGAGAACAGCCGCCGGGCCTCGGCGGCCTCCATCCACTTCTTCCGGCCCGGGGTGTAGCGGCGGACGCCCTTGGGGAGCAGCCGCGCGTCCCGGTGGATCTGTCGCAGGTGCCCGGGCTTCAGGGGGCCCGACGTGGAGACCGTCTCCGTCACGACGTCCTGGGGACGGCCGTGGGCATCCAGCGGCACGTCCAGCCCGGTGGTGCTTCGCGTCACGGGACGGCTGAACAACCCCTTGAGCCAGGAGAGGGGGGTGTCGAACCAGCTCATGGTGCTCCGGAAGAGGCCAGGGGACGACCTGCGAGGCGTTGGACCCGGGGCTCCCTGCGTTGCGTACGCTGGGACCCTGGCGAAGAGATGGGGACAGAACACCCCCGCGGCGAAACACCGCGGTACTCATGGCTCATCTGCGAGCCTGGCCTCTCCCGAGAGCACCTGCCGTTATCGTCATTCGTCGTCTCCCGGGTCAAGCGTCTCCGTGGGCCGCCGCCGCGCGTCCGCCTCCGCCGCCCGGGCCGCGAGCGCGTCCGCGGAGGCGGGCTCGGAGCTGCGGAGTTCGCGGCGCTGCGCTCGCGCCGGGCGGCTGAGCGCGAGCAGGTGTGCGCAGGGGCCCTGGTTCAGCAGGTGCTCGCTGAAGTACTCGCAGCCGCACCGGCCGAAGAGGAGACGGTCCTCGTCGTTCATCACCAGCTCGACGCCCGACTGTGGGCCCGCGCGGCCATGGACCACCCAGTCCCGGTGAACCACCTCGCGCGTGACGGGCCCCTCCGGCGTGGACAGCGTGCGTACGCTGCGCTTCTCTCGCGGCGCCGCGGAGGTCACCTCCACCTCGCCCGCGGCCTCCAGGCGCTCCGCTTCCTCACGGCGGGCGTCAGGCGGGTACAGACGGCCCAGGTCCACCGGCGTGGCGAACAGCTCGCGGTGGCGCCAGCGCCGCGCCTCCACGTCGAAGATGGCGCGCCCGGCCGTGCATTGCGCCGCCAGGGCGCCCGCGGCCCGCGCCGTGTCCACGCCCAGGGCGGTGGCCACATCCTCGGTCGAGGCATGAAAGCGCTCGCGCAGCACGCCGAGCACACGCTCCGCCAGCGCGCTGTCACGCGTCGGCTCCAGCAGCAGGTCCATGCCCGCGGTGTTCGTCCAATGATTCGCCGTCCACCCGGACAGGCCCAGCAGGAAGCGCACGCCGCCGGGCAGGTGCGCGACGTAGAAGTGCGGCAGCGCGCGGCCCTTCAGGTAGATGTCCACCCGCTCCGCGTAGGGCAGCAGCGGCTCCAGCAGCCGCAGCCGCCGGCGGCCCCAGGCCCGGATGATGCGAGGCGCCGTGTACCCGTGGGCCGCGCCCTTCAATGGCACGGGGTGTTCCCACGGCTCCAGCATCAGCCGCGCGTCCTCGCCCGGGTGGAGTTCGTAGCGCAGCGCGCGCGGTGACACCTTGGCCTTGGTGTGGCTGAGGAAGCGCACCGCGGCGAGCAGGTCCACCGGCCGCGCGGTCAGGCGGGTGCCGGGCATCGCCATGCCGCCCTGGAGTTGGAGCAGGCCTCGCACCCAGGGCTCCGGGACGTCCACCTTCTGCTCGAAGCGACCGCCCGCGCCGGTGGTGCGCACGTCGAGTCCCTCCGGGCCGATGCGCAGGTGTGTCTCCCGGGTGGAGCGCATCTCGGCCAGCGCCGCCCACAGCCAGGCGGTGAAGTCCACGTTGGTGGTGCCGCAGCGCACCTCGCCCTCGGGCTCGAAGAGGCCGCGGTCCACGATGACGAGCCCGTAGGCGCTCTGGTCCTGGGTGAAGGCCTCGAAGAAGACGCGGTCGGGGTGCACGGTGATGAGCGGGTCCAGCAGCCCGCCGCCCCACGTCTCGTTCCACGCGTCCGATTGCCAGATGAGCCCGCCGAGCGCCTGGAGCGCCATCCGGAGAGACAGGACGTCCCGGGCCACGCGCGCGTGGAAACGCACGGGGCGGTGCGCGTCCGCGGACAGGCTGAGCTGCGCGCGCTCCCGGGTGGATTCGAACACGGAGGGCGTGGCGTAGAGGAAGCTGGAGGCCGTCACGCGCCGTCTCCTTTCGCGGGCAGGCCGAAGACGTGGGGGACTTCGGTGGCGTCTCGCAGCTCGGGCCAGCGCGCCAGCATGCGGGCCAGCAGCGCCATCAGCGACTCCTTGGGATAGCGCGAGTCCGGCAGCGCGAAGGCGTCACGCACGCGCGGCACCAGCACGCGGGCGGCCTCCACGCCGTGGGCGGCGGCGTTGGCCAGCGCGTCGAAGGCGGCGTGACGCGTGCGCCGGTGCAGGGGTCTCAGCAGGGTGGCCTGGAGCAGGTCCAGGTTTTGCGCGGCCACCTCGCGGGCCTTCGCGGAGTCGCGGCCGAGCAGCCGGAAGGCCAGCGCCTGGACGTGAATCTGCGGCGCCTCCAGCAGGTCGCGCACGGCGCGGGGCTCGGCCAGGTAGAAGTCATCCGAGCGGAGGAAGAACAGCCGCGCCAGCCGGTTCTTCTCCATCAGCGCGTCGAAGGTCCACATGGAATAGGCGGGCAGGGCGCCCAGCGCGTTGGCGGCGCGGCGGGCGAAGACGCCGCCCTCCTTCGGCAGGGCCTCGTAGTGCGCGGCCATCGCGTTGAGCACCTTCTCCCACTCCTTCGCGCTCCCCGTCGCCGGGAGGTGCATGGCGGCGCGGCTGGCGAGGTAGTCCAGCAGGTCCTCGTCGTGCGCTTCCAGCGCGCGCATCACCAGCTTGGGGTACGCGGCGTGCCAGCTCAAAGCGACGTGCATGCGGAAGGGGCCGCGTACCAGCTCCGGAAAGCGCGCGTACAGGGCGGTGGCGGTGGCGTCCGTCAGCGGCTGCACCCGGGCCAGGCCCAGGCCGGGGAGATTCCATTCGCCGCCCGCGCCCGCCAGTTGGAGCAGCCGGCGCCGAGTCCGGGCCGGGAGTGATGCGTCGTCCTGCACCAGCCGCAGCACCTCCGCGTCATATGTCTCCGCCATGGCCGAGGTGCGCAGGAGCGCGCCCCAGACATCGTCCCAGTCCCGCGCCCGCGCGAGCGCCAGCAGCTCCGGGAAGCCCTTCGCGTCCTTTCGTCCCAGCGCGCCCCAGCGAGGCGCCACCGCTTGCAGGTGGCCGAGGAGGTAGGGCACCACGTCACGTCCGCGCGCCTCCGCCAGCTCCACGAAGAGCCGCGCCGCGCCGGGCATGGGCATCTCCGGGTGGTGCGCCTTCAGCGCGGCGACCAGCTCGGCCGGGGACTGGACGGTGCGTGCGAGCGCCAGGGCATCACGGCACCAGGTGGGCTCATCCACGCATCGCCGGTAGAGCGCGGAGGCCAGGGCCGCGTCCCCCGCGCCTGGGCCCGCTCGCGCAGCGTGTTCCACATGGGCTGGCGCTCGCGGTGCCCTCTCCATGGCAGATGCTCCAGGATGAAGGGCCGGGCGGCCTCCGCGTCCAGCGCGTCCAGGGCCAGGGCGGTGGGCTCGTCCAGCCGGCCCCAGCCGATGTCCATCTTGGCGAGCTCGGTGTGCCGCGCCGCGCGCGTGGGCGCTTTCTGGACACGCCGCACCACCTCGGTCCGCCAGAACTCCGTCTGCCGGGGGCGCGCAGGCCCGCGAGCTTCCAGTCCAGGAGGCGGCGGAACATCTCCACGTCGTCGGCGCGGTCCGCGTCGAAGAGCCAGACCTCCAGCGCGGAGGCATTCTCCCCGAGCCAGGGGTTCCCCCACTTCCCGTCGGCGGTGACGCTGCCGGGCGAGAAGCAGGACAGCATGAGGGGGCGGAAGCGGACGCGGTCCCTGGCGTGAAGGGCGGGCCCCCACAGCCAGGTGAAGGACCGGAAGGCGGGGCGGCGTGCCAGTTCCTCGAGGGCGGCACGGAGTTCTTCGTCAGACTGTGTCCGGGACAGGACGCCACGCAGGGCGGCGTCCATCTCTTTGACCTCTCGGCGGAAGCGCCGCTCCCAGCTTTCGTTCACGCTCCCCGGTTTACACCGGCCGCTCCGGGAGACCCAGCGGCGAAGCGGTCAACCCATGTAGGAAGGCGGGTCGCTGGCGGGAAACGAAGACATGGAGCCTTCGGCGACGATGTCGCGATTGCCCGCCGCGTCGCGTGACTCGCCAGGGAGGATGTTCCACCGTCCGTGCTCGCCCGCGCCGTACCGCGAGGGGTCGCGAAGGCTGGAGGCGCGTGCGTCGATGACCACCGGCATGCGGCTGTGCGCGCGGCACTGCGCCGCGAGCAACGCGGCCTGGACGGCCGCGTCGGCCAGGAAGACGGCGGAGCGCCGCTTCCGGTTCGTGGCGTACGTGGAGACGTCGACCACCAGGAGCGTGAGAGCGCTCCAGATGCCCAGCTTCCTGAGCTCCGGTGTGACGCGGCCATGGCGGTGCGCGGACAGGAGCGTCGCGCCCATCGTGCCGGCGAGTCCGCCCACCGTCATCATCAGCCAGCCTTCGCGGATGGGCCCGGTGAGCCGGGTGACCCGCTTCGACTGGAGCCAGGGCAACAGGCCCTTGAGCAGGTAATACGCGCCCTGGACTTCTGTCGGGTCTCTTCGGAAAAACGAAGCGAGTCGTCTGTTCATCCGCTCTCTGCCTCCCGCGCTCAAGGTGCTTCCTGGCGCGGGGAAGGGCACCTGGACCGGGAGGGCGGGCAGGCGTCACCCTGGAGGACAGGCGGGCGGGCGGCGGCGCTCAGGCAGTTCGGGCCAGGGACGTCAGTCCAACTGGGTGGAGACGATGGGGTCCTGCGCCGCCGTGTTCCATGGCAGCGAGGGCCACCAGCGTTCGAGGGAGGACGGCGCACCGGGTTCGACACGCTCACCCGGCTTCGGGACGATGACGCTCACGCCCGTGGCCTCGCCCGCCGCGAGCACGCGTTCAATGGGCTCCGTCCACCCGTGGAGCGCGAGGGTGAACAGGCCCCAGTGTACCGGCAGCAACACGCGCCCCCGAACCCACTGGTGCGCGGTGACGGCCTGCTCGGGGCCGATGTGCCAGTCGGGCCACGCGCTGTGGTACTGGCCCACCTCAATCATCGTCAGGTCGAAGGGCCCCAGCCGCTCGCCAATGTCCTTCATGGCGGGGAACAGGCCCGTGTCGCCCGAGTAGTACACGCGGTGCTTGGGGCCCAGGAACGCGAAGCCTGCCCACAGCGTCGCGTCCTTGTCGATGCCCGTTCGGCCCGAGGCATGCCGGGCGGGGGTGCAGACGACCTCCAGCGCTCCCACGCGCGCACGCTCCCACCAGTCGAGCTCGATGATGCGCGACTCGGGGATACCCCAGCCCACCAGGTGTGCGCCGACGCCGAGCGGCACGATGAAGGAGGTGTCCCAGTCCTTCATCGCCAACAGCGTGTGATGGTCCAGGTGGTCGTAGTGGTCATGGGAGATGGCGACCGCGTCGACGGCGGGCAGCTCCGTCAGCGCCAGGGGCGGGGCGTACCAGCGGCGCGGTCCTATCCAGCTCAGGGGCGACGCGCGCTCACTCCACACCGGGTCGATGAGAATCCGCTGGCCGTCCAGCTCCACGAGCGATGTCGAGTGCCCGAACCATGTGACGCGAAGGCCGGTGGCGGGTGGCGCGCCGAACGCGCTCCTGTCCAGCGTCACCGAGGGCAGCGCTCCCTGGGCAGGGCTCACGTCGGGGCTGGCGCTGAACATGCTCGCGATGGAGCCCCAGGTGTCGTTGCGCAGGGGCTGCGGGTTGTCGAAGTGCCCGTCCTGCCACTGGGGCGAGCGCTCCATGCGTGCCCGCCGCGCGCCGTCCGCGGCCTGACCCAGCGCCGGCCAGGCCTGGATGGCGACCACCGTCAGCAGCAGGGCCAGCAGCGCCGCCGTTCCCATTGCCGCATACGCCAGCCTTCTGCGCCACGTCATGCCGTCCACCCGCGCTCGTCGTGATGAAGTTCAAGAACAAGGAGGACATCTTCGCGGCCGGGCGCCGCGGGCGACAAACTGCTCCAGGTGTACGAAATCACCCTCCTGGAGCCGTGGGAGATGATGGCCGGGGCGCCCATGGCCTCCGAGTTCTACACCGCCTGCGAGCGGCTGTTGCCGGAGGTGGAGGCGAGACACCGCCGACGCTGGCTCAAGTACACGCAGGCCGTTCTGGAGTCGCGGCCGCTCGCCGAGGTGTTCATGCTGGCCGTCGACGCGCTCCAGTCCGACCTGCCCACGACGCGGGTGTTGCGTCAGCGGCTGGCGTTGCTCGTCGAGCGCTTCACGGGTTGAGGAGGGGCGTCACCCTGCTACCGCTGGCCGGGCGCCCCCGGTCTCTCCCCAGGGGCGTTCCGACGTGGCGCCGTGCCAGCCTTCATGCCGGCGCGGTGCCAGGTTTCTCGCTACGCCCGTGCGGGGGCCAGCGCTGCGCGCTTGCTGTAGGTGTCGCAGAGCTCCAGGTATTCGTCGCTGTCGATGTCGAGCGCCGCCACCCGCATCTTCTTCGTCTTGGGCTTGTCCAGCGTGGTCTTGATTTGAATCATCTTGAGCGTGGGGATGCCCATGTAGGACTGGCTGTAATAGGTATTCTCGGTCATGTCGGCCCATTCAATCAGCAGGCCATCCTCGAAGCGGATGCCGTCCCGACCGATAATCAGCGCGGGCTTGTCCAGGTTGCCCAGCGGCCTGATGCAGCCGTAGAGCATCCAGACCATGCAGAGGTTGACCGCCCCGCAGAGCGCCATCACGCCGGGACTGTTCGCCAGCCGGAAGGTGAGGATGCCACAGAGGCCCGAGGCCACCGTCCAGATGACCACACCGATGATGAGCTTCGTGCGCGAGTAGTAGACCTCGCGCGGCTTCAGCGTCTTCTGCTTGTTCTGCGAGGAACTGTAGATTTCCATGACGTGTGACCTGTGAGGGGAAAGGGAGTCAGGTGGCCAGCCGTTGCGACAGGTAGGCCAGGAGGACGGGCGCGTTGACGATGCGGGCCTCGTCAATCTTGAGCGGCTTGCCCTGGGCGGCGATGATCAGTTCGCGGGTGGAGACGCCGTCGCCGAACTCGTCCTGGAAGCGGATGCTCTCGATGTCGTCCCAGCGCATCAGCCGCTTCTTGTGTGTCAGCCCGGCGCCACTGAGCGTGAGGGGCCCGAACTGCACCGCCTTGCCTGCGTTGACCTGCCGGTGCACGCCGTCAATCAGCGCATCGACGACATGGTCCGTTACGTGGGCGTACAACTCGTCCGCGTCGCTCCACAGGTTCAGCCTCAGCCGGTAGGAGCCCCCGCGGTGGCGCAGGACGAGCCGGTCGTGGTTCTGCACCGTGATGATGGCGCTCACGTTCCGCCAGGCGATGCGCGTGTCACCCGCGCGCAGGCTCTCTTCATCCACCACCAGCTTCGGCGGCGCGGCCAGCCATGCGAACAAGTCGCTGGCCCGCCAGAAGATGAAATAGAGGCCGCAGGGGATGCCCGCCAGCAGGACGATGGGCGCGGCGTTGTAGCGGAGGAGCCCTTTGATGAAGTCCTGCGGGAGCAGGTAAATCTTGCCGAACGAGAGAAACGCTGCCGCCACCACGTAAATCAGGGCGAAGCCAGCGGCGAGCCAGTACAGGACGTGCGTGGGGAATTCCCGGGTGTGCGAGCGCTTCAGTGAAGACTCCGGAGCCGTGTCGAAAAGTGCACGCATCTATAAACAATCGCGTGTGTCTTTTCGATGAGATTCGCCACTGCGCTCAGGGTGAAGCCAGCGTGGCGCATTTTACCGATGTCTCATACGCCGTGTGATGTTTCGGGGTTGCTCAGGTGCGGCGAATTCGAGAAATAATTCGGCGTTCTCAAGTCGTGAGAAGTCATTGGATGAGGTTGCGTGAAACACAGTCTTTCCGTGTCTGTCGTGCCTGATGCATGGCGGAGCGGGGGCATCAGGTGGCACGGCGCCCTCCGCCGCGCGTGGTGTCCAGGCCTGCGTCGATGCGGGCGGTGAGCGTCTGGTCGAAGCGGATGCCGCTGGCCGTGGGGCGTACCCGTCAGGCCGTGCGACTCGTCAAGGCGAACCCGGCCACTCCCACCTCCGTGAACAGGATTGGGGGGACGAGCAGGCAGGTACGGGGACGGGAACGCCGAGGCCCTTGGGGACCTGGACGCCGATGGCTCGGCCCCGCTTCGGTGAAGTCTCCTCCACCACTGGCGAGCAGGATGGGCTTTGGCGCCTGAGCGCGAAGAGGTGGTGCTGGCGCGTGCGGAACGGGTTGGCGCGAGTTTGTGAGCGTATTTTGAAAGTCTTTGTCTGGGATGTGAGAGCGATTGGCTCAAAATGCGCGTCTACAGCCTGCGGCTGGGCACGGACCAGGAGCTGCTGGCGGTGGGCAAGAATGGCCGCCCCCTCTACGCGGGTGGCTTCCGGCCCCGGCCGTCACCCGACGGGAAGCGCGCTGGCCTCGTACTGCTTCGCGAAGTCCTCGCTCGGCGGAATGGGCTTGATGACATCGATGAGCACCCCGTTGGGGTCCGCGGTGATGAAGTGCCGCTGGCCGAAGGCTTCGTCCCTCAGCGGGAGGTGGATGGGAAGGCCGGCCGCCTGCAGGTCCCGGTAGACGGCGTCCGGGTCTTCCACTTCGAAGTTCAGGATGGTCCCCGCCACCGTGCCCCGGGCCACCGCCGGCACCGTTTCGTGCCGGCCGTCGAGGATGGCCAGCGCGACATGCTCTGCATCGTCCGACTGGAGGTGGACGTACCAGTCGCTGGTGAAGCGCGGGCTGAAGCCGAAGTGCGCCGTGTAGAACGCCGCCGTACCTGCGACGTCGTTCGTCATGATGACCGGGTAGTAACTCGTGATTTTCATGGGCTCCGCTCTCCTTCGGGCTTGTCTTTCGCTGAGGTAACATACAGGCTGCATGTATGCAATCGAGGGTGCGAAGAAGCAACGATGAGCGCAGCGCGACGACGCGGCAGGCGCTCGTGAGCGCGAGCCGGGCGCTGTTCGTGGAGAAGGGGTACGCGCAGACGTCGACGCCGGAGGTGGTGGCCGCCGCCGCCGTGACGCGCGGGGCGCTCTACCACCACTTCGAGGACAAGCAGGCGCTGCTGCGGGCGGTGCTCGAGCGGGAATTCGCTGAGCTGCGCAGGGCCATCGACCAGGCGACGCCGCCGGCTCTGGGCGCGCGGGAGGCGCTCATCGCTGGAAGCCTGGCCTACCTCGACGCGATGGCCGTCCCGGGCCGCACGCGCCTGCTCCTCGTGGATGGGCCGGCGGTGTTCGGCCATGCGGAGATGATGGCACTCGACGAGGCCTCCGCCGCGGGCTCGCTGCGAGAAGGGCTCGCCGCCTTGCTGGGAGACGGGCCGCTGGTGCCGGCGCTCGCCAGCCTGCTGTCCGCCGCCTTCGACCGCGCGGCCCTGGCCATCAGCACCGGCGGCGATGCGAAGGCTTACCGCGCGGCGATGCTCGCGCTCATCGAGCGCGTCACCGCTGGCGCCGGTCGTTGAGCGGCAGCGGCTCCAGCGTGTTCGGCTCCGTGTCGTCCGACAGGGCCGAGGCCAGATGGACCAGGTTGGTGCCGATCAGATAGGAGGCCACGATGACGGAGATGCGCAGCACGAGCAGCGTGGGCTCGAAGGGGAGGATGTCGCGTTCCTGGAGCCAGGCGAGCGTCTGCGGCGCGTAGGCGGCGTTGCAGGCCGCCACCACGCCCAGGAGCAGGGACATCTGGATGATGCCGAAGAAGGTGTTGGCCCGGGAGCGGACCAGGCCGGCGAGCCCGCCCAGCCGTTCCATGAGCAGCGGCTTGACGAACTTCATCACCAGGATGCCCTGGAGGATGCCCACGGCCAGCGGAACGAAGATTTCGGCCAGGGCCATGACTGTCTGAGGTTGTTCGCTCGAACTCATGGCCGCGGACGATGCTCCGTCACGCAATGCGAATCAACCCGGCCCGCCGGTTGACGGATGCGGCACGCGGGCGTTTCAGGCGGCACAGCGGGTCCAGGCATTGCGCCTGAACCCGCCGTGTCACTTTCTGGAACGTCAGCCGCCAAGCTCCACGTTCTCCAGCACGCCCCTCGTTGAGCTCAGGGGGGGCGTTATAGTCAGGTGCTGAAACCTTATTCAGGTGTTTCTTGTATGAGAGATTCCCAGGTGAAGTCTCGACTTGCCTGCTGACGCACGGATTTAGCTCCATCCGTGCGCCGTTAGGCTTCCGCGATAAGTCGTGTTTTCATTCACCAGCAGTGTTGGTGATGAACTCCACGCGGCGGTTGGCGCTCCGTCCCTCGGGCGTATCATTGGACGCAATGGGTTGGGCGGGGCCGTAGCCCTTCGCAGTCAGACGCGAACTCTCAACACCTTGCTGGATGAGATATTGCCGCACTGCGTCCGCGCGGTCCTGGCTCAGTGTGCGATTGAGCTCCTCGGGGCCGGTGTTGTCCGTGTGTCCTTCGATGCGCAGGGACACGCCCGGGTTGGCCTTCAGGTAGTCCGCGATGGCATCCAGGTTCCGACGCTCCGAGTCGGAGAGCGTCGACTGACCCACCGGGAACTGAACGTGGTGCTCGGTCGGCAGCCGCGTCGGCGCTTCGGTGGGGGGCGCCTGGGGCGCGGGCTCGGGAGCGGGCGGCGGTGGCGTGGGCTCCTGCTTGGGTTCAGGGCAGCCACGGTGGGCGGCGACACCGGCCTCGTTCGGGCATGCGTCCTCGCGGTCCACGACGCCGTCGCCATCCGCGTCGGTGTCCGGGCAGCCGTCGTTCTCTGGCGGGCCGGCTTCGAGCGGGCAGCGGTCCTGCCCGTTGGGAACCGTGTCGCCGTCGTCATCCAGCGCGGGGCACTGCTCCGGCGTGTGACTCCGGCCGCTCCGGCACACGTCTTCCCGGGCGGGCGGCTGATGGGCCCAGGCGATGCCCGCGGCCGCGCGGATGGACGGCGTGCCCGGGATGTCCGTGAAGCCATGTCCGGCGATGGCGAAGGCCTCGAAGCCGCCGCCCACGGGCAGCCGCACGCCGCCCAGCAGCTCCAGCGCGAGGTCCGGCTCCACCAGTGACTCCGCGGCTTGCAGCGCGATTTCGCCGCGCAGGCCCTTGCCGCGCGTGGACACGACGACGCCTTGCTCCAACTCGGTGCCGAAGTCGCGTCCGGGCTCGTTCTCCGTGGAGCGGATGCGCACGCCCGCGCTGGCGCCGAGCACGACGGGGCCCAGCTCCCGGCTCACCGCGACCCGGGGCGCGACCTGGAGGCCCGCCCAGCCCTGTTGCCGGCCAAAGGCATCCGCGGTGCCGCCGGGCGTGCCCACGTCCAGGCCCAGGCTGAGGAAGACGGGGGCGCCGTCCTCGCGCCGCAGCAGCGCGTAGCGGGCGCCCAGCTCTGGCGTGCCGAGGCCGAACGCGTCCGGCGCGGAGATGCCGACCAGCGTGTCCGCGCCTTTGCCGCCCTGGTGGATGATGACGGGCAGCCGCGCGGACAGCTCCAGTCGGTCGGTGGGAGACCAGGCGCCCGCGAGCCAACCGGAGACGCGGTAGTCGAGGATGGAGCGCTCCTGGCCATCGCTGCCCTTGAGCAGGAGGATGCCGCGCTCATACCCGGCCATGAGCATCAGCCGGTAGGCGCCCTGGGGGAGCACGTGGCCTGTGTCCACGAGCATTGAGTCCGTGGCGGCGGGGGTGAAGCGAAGCCGCTCCAGGTCGATGGGGACGAGCGCGCCCGTGGTGCTTTGTGCCAGGGCATTGGGCGCGATTGAGGAGATGAGCGCGGCCAGCGCCCAGCTCCGAGCCTGTGTACGCAAGGTGAAGTCCATTCGCGAAAGAGGGTGACGTACGGGTCAGTGCGAGGCGTGACGCGAGCGGCGACGCAGTCCGCTCCACGATGCCAGAGCCACCAGGAGGGCCAGCGACGAGGCAGCGCCACCGCCAGCGGCCTGGCAGCCGCCTCCGGCGATGGAGACGACCGTTGCCTGGACGGTGACCTGGAACGTGCAGCGGGCTTCATTGCCCGCGGCGTCCGTGGCGGTGACGGTGACGGTGTTGTTGCCGTGCCGGAAGGTGCTCCCCGATGCCGGCGAGGACGTGACGGAGGGCGTCGAGACGCCGTCCGTGGCCTCGGGCAACTCGAAGGTCACCGTCGTTCCCGACGCATCATCGGAGGTCGTCCGGATGTCGGCGGGGCACGTCAGCGCGGGCGGGGTGGTGTCCCGCACCTCGACCTGGAAGGTGCATGTGACTTGCGTGCCAGAGGCGTCCTCCGCGGTGGCGGTGACGGTCGTGGTCCCCAGCGGCAGCGTGCTGCCCTCCGCCGGTGAATAGGTGAGCGTGGCGGGTCCGCCCGCTCCGGGCGTCACGGTGGCGGGGGGCCAGTTGCCTGGAGCGCCGTCAGGCCCTGTTGCCTCGATGACGGTGTCCTCGGGGCAGGTGATGGCCAGGGGTTGGGTGGCCTCCACCGCGATGTCCACCGAGGGCTCGTTGCTGTCCAGGCCGCAGTCACTGACGCGGTAGGTGAAGCTGTCGGCGCCCACGTAGCCCGGGTTGGGCGTGTACTGGAGGTTCGGCGGCGTGCCGCTCAGCGTTCCATGCTGGGGCGGCGTGACGATGGTCCACGTCAACGTCTGGTCCGCGTCCGGGTCGGTCGCGGTGAGCGTGATGTCCAGCGGGACGCCGGTCATCGTGGCGATGCGCACGGCGTCCGCGGTGGGCGCGGTGTTGGCGCGCACCATCACCATGCGTCCACCCGGAATGGCGTTGGCGAAGACGGACAGGGCATACGGGCCCGGCGGCGCCTCCGCGGGCACCCGTACCGTCGCACGCGTGGTGGACATGTCCGTGGCGGGAAGCGTCCAGAGCCGCCCTCCTCGGCGGCGCGCAGGCGCACCAGGGGGAAGTCCGTTGGCGAGTCCAGGTAGCTGCCGCTGGACGCGCCCGAGATGCCCCGGAAGCCCTGGCCTTCGATGACGGTGGGGCAGGTCTGGTACAGCGTCTCCGGCGCGGAGACGACCGGACGCCAGGCGGGAGGCGCGAGGACGTCCTCGTAGCGCTGGGCCGTGGTGGCGGCCGTGCCACCCGCGAGCAGGACCTCGCCCGTGGGCAAGGCAACGGCAACGGCCCCACCCCGCACGTCGGGCGCGATGACCGGTGTCCAGGTCCGCGAGGGGCTCCGTAGGTTTCGGCCGAGGCCACGTAGGTGTCTGGCGCGCTCAGGCCTCCGGCGACCAGGAGCGTACCGGACGGCATCAGGGTGGCGGTGTGGCGCCAGCGCGCTTGCGTCAGCGGGCTGTCCGGCGTCCAGGTGTTCGCGGCGGCCGAGTACCGCTCCGTGGTGGCGAGCGCCACGCCTCCCGCGGCGCCGCCCGCCGCCAGGAGCTCTCCAGAGGACAGCAGCGTCAGCGTGAAGCGCTCGCGTCCCTGGGGGAGGCCGGCGATGGGCGCCCAGGTGTTGGTGGCGGGGTCGTACACCTCCGCCGACGCGAGGGCGGCTCCACCCGCGTCACGTCCTCCCGCGATGAGCACCCGTCCATCGGGCAGCAGGGCGGCGGCGTGCGCGGTGCGCGCCCCGGCCGCGGACGCCGCGGCGGTCCACGCCTGGGTGCCCGGGTCGTACAGCTCCGCGGAGGCGAGCACGTCCGCGCCGTCCTGGCCACCGACGACGAGCACCCGACCATCCGGCAGGCGCGTCGCGGTGTGCAGGTGTCTCGCGCGGGTGAGTGACGCCGCGGGGCTCCAGGTGTTCGTGGCCGGCGTATAGCGCTCTGCCGTGTTCAGCGTGCCGCCTGCGTTCGTGCCACCCACGACGAGCAGCTCGCCCGAGGCCAGCGTCGTCGCCGTGGCATCCGCTCGCGCGGTGGAGAGGCCCGCGGCCGCGGACCAGGCGTTCGTCGCCCGGTCATACAGCGAGGCGGACGCCAGCGCGGTGCCCGCACCGTCACGGCCACCCGCCACGAGGACGCGGTTCGTGGGCAGCAGCGCCATCAGCGGGTCAATGCGAGGACCGCCCAGGGCTCCCGCCGCGGCCCAGCCCTGGACGCCAGGGTCATAGACCTCCGTGTCCGCGTAGTACGTGAGTGACGGAATGGAGTGGACGCCTCCGGTGGTGAGCACCTTGCCGGAGGGGAGCAGGGTCGTCGTGCTGTTCTCCCGGCCAATCGCCATGGCGCCCGCGAGGGTCCACGTGCCGGTGGCGGGGTCGTAGAGCTCGGAGACCGGTTGGGCATCTCGCGCGGCGTTGGAGCCGCCCATGACGAGCACCCGGCCGTCGGGCAGCAGTGAGGCGGTATGGCTGTTGCGCGGGAAGTTCAGGGCGCCCGTGGCCGTCCACGTGTTGGCCGCCGGGTCGTAGAGCTCCGCATGCGTGGTGACACCGGTCGCGGTGCGTCCACCCGCGAGCAGCACGCGGCCATCGGGAAGCAGGGTGGCGGTGGCGTAGTGCCTTGGGACCAGGGGCGCCGCGGCGGCGGTCCATGTTCCCGCCACCGGGTCGTAGAGGTCGGCGCCCGGGACTTCGTGGTCCTCGTTGTTGAAGCCGCTCACCGCGAGCACCCGGCCGTCGGGCAGCAGCGTGGCGGTGTGGGCTTGCCGGACCCTCAGGAGGCTGCCGGTGGGGAGGAACGTGTTGCTCGCGGGGTCGTACAGTTCGGCGGTCGCGAGATTGCTGCCGCCCGCGATGAGGAGTTGACCGGAGTCGAGCCGCGTGAGGGTGGCCAGGGGCGGGGCGCGGCCATGGGGCCCGTGGCCGACCAGGTGTCCGTCGCAGGGTCGTAGATGCGCCCCGACGTGGAGCCGTCCGTCAGCACGAGCGCGCGCCCATCGGAGAGGCGCGCGGAAATGGTGACGTTGCCTGAAATCCCGGCGGCGGCCGCCGCGCTCCAGGTGTCGGTGTCGGGGTCGTAGCGTTCGGACGAAGCCACGAAGCCCAGGCGGTTGACGCCGCCGACGACCAGCAACTGGCCGGTGCCGAGCAGGAGGCCGGCGTGCTGAGCGCGGGCCTCCGCCATGGTGGCGGTGGAGGACCAGCCAGGGTCGACGACGAGCGGCGCGGTGAGCCCGGCGAGCGAGACCTCGGTCGTGATGCGGACCTGCGCGCCGTCCACGTCGAACACCTGGGTGCGCGGATTCATGCGCCCACCCGCGAGCCGCGTGCTGCCCGCGCGCGAGTGGCCGTTGGCGTCTCGCACCACGGCGGGATGGAAGCGGAGCACGGGGCGCGCGCTTTCATCCAGGAACTGGAGGTAGTCGCCCGTGTCCTGGATGTGCCGGACGGAGGCCGGCAACGTGACGGTGTACTCGGCGCGGTGCGTTGGCTTGCCACCGCGCGCCTCTGGTACCTCGTCCAGAATCCACGCCTCCTCGACCCGCGAGGTGCGCCAGCCCTGTGGGGTGGTCTGCGTGCTTCCCGCGGGCCACCAGAGGTGCCGCTCGCCCTGGAACGCGGCGAAGCGCTCGCGGTGGAGCGTGCCCGGGGGGCGGCCGCCGGCTGGACCTGGAAGGTCAGCCCGCGCGTGGTCAGCGTCAGCCCTCCGTCATTCCCGAGCTGCGCCTCGAGCAGCCGGGCCGAGGGCGCTGAAGGGGCCGGACCCGTTTCAAGGTCGGGGAAGTAGGCCAGCGCCAGCGCCAGGGCGGTGGGGGCGGAAGGGGCCTGCTTCCACTGGGACAGGGCCTGGCCTCGTGCGGCGGCCAGCGCGTCGTCACCCGGAGGCGTCAATCCCTCCTTCCCGCATGACAGGAGGATGACGCTCCCCACGAGTATCAGGCGCCTGCTCCAGACCGCGCGATGTGACTGCATCCAGGAACTCCGGTTCGAAAGGAGCGGCGGGACGGCGCGAGCCGTGAACCCGACGCTGTGAGTCATTTTCAACGGCTTATCCGCTGCGGGGGCGGATGGGCAATGTCGACCGTGTCTCCGTTGTGCGTTCTGTGCGTCTCCTGGCTCACGGCGCTGGAAGCTTCCGTTCCCCCTGTCGCTTGACGGGGTGGGTGTGGATTCAATACATACCAACCAGTCTGTATGAACCAGATGCCCACCCGACGAAGGCGTGACGCCCCCGAGACGCGGCGTCAGCTCATCGCGGCCGCGACGCACCTGATGATGCGTCAGGGGTTTTCGGCGACGACGGTGGACCAGATTTGCGCCGAGGCCGGGCTGACCAAGGGCAGCTTCTTCCACCACTTCGAGTCGAAGGAGGCGATGGGCCTCGCCGCGATGGCCGCCTTCGCGGAGATGGGCATGGGGCTGTACGCCGAGGCCTGGGACGAGCCCGGCGTGGACCCGCTGGAGAAGCTGCACCGGCTGCTGGACGTCATGAGCGACCTGGCCCGCCAGCACGGCGGGATGCTCACGTGCATGGTGGGCATGCTGTCCCAGGAGCTGGCGCTGTCGAACGCCACCGTGCGCCAGGCGGGTGAAGGCCACATGGAGGCCTGGGTCGGCGCGGTGGCGGGGCTGCTCACGGAGGCGAAGCGGCTGCATCCGCCGCGCGTGGGCTTCGACCCCGACGCCGTGGCCTGGATGCTCTACAGCACGTGGCAGGGCTCGATGCTGGTGGGCAAGACGCGGCAGCGGCCCGAAATGGTCCTTGAGAACCTGCGCCAGATGCGCACGTACCTGGATGGGCTCTTCGAGTCGCCGGTGAAATCAAAGTCCAAGCAATCCAAGCGCGCCTGACGCCGGGCGCATCCTGAACAGAGGAGACCGCATCATGCAGAAGATCACACCCTTCCTGTGGTTCGACGGCAACGCGGAAGAAGCCATGAAGTTCTACGTGTCCGTCTTCAAGAAGGACGCGAAGATTCTCAGCCTCAACCGCGCTGGGGACTCGGACACCGCGCCGGTCGTCTCTGGCACGTTCCAGCTTCATGGACAGCAGTTCATGGCGCTGAACGGCGGGCCTCACTACAAGTTCACCGAGGCCATCTCCCTGTTCGTGGACTGTCAGACGCAGGAAGAGGTGGATGAGCTGTGGTCGAAGCTCCTGGAGGGCGGAGGCCAGACACAGCAGTGTGGCTGGCTCAAGGACCGCTTCGGCCTGTCCTGGCAAATCGTCCCGTCCGTGCTGGGGAAGATGTTGAATGACAAGGACCCGGAGAAGGCGCGCCGGGTGATGGAAGCCATGCTGGGCATGGTGAAGCTCGACATCCGGGGCTTGCAGCGCGCGTACGACGGTGCGGACCAGTAGGTTGCCCGACGGCACGGTGGTGCCGCCCTCTGTCCGTATGGGGCAGGGGGCCGCTTTCAACTCGACGTCAGTCGACACCTGCGCGTCAGCCGTGGCTGTTCGCAGGGTTGCGCCTGACGCTCACGCGGCGGGCCACCCGTGCGCGGAGGTTGAAGGGCACGCCCCATTCGCGCGCGAGCTGCCCGGCGCGTGCCAGCAATCCCGCACGGAGGAGCCTGCGCGCATGGGGCAGCCCCACGAGGATGCGGTTGTCCGACGCCTGCACGTTGAAGGCATAGAGCTGCGGGAAGCTGGCCTGCCACAGCGGGTCCATCAGCGAGCCGGGCTTGCCTGACTTCCGGAGCACGTTGCCCACCACCACCCCGTCCGGCGTCAGCCTCGCCTGCGTGGCCCGCAGGAACTCCTGCGTCGCCAGCGCCGGCGGGATGCTTCGCGTGCCGTAGGCATCCAGGATGATGACGTCATACGGCGCCCCGGGTGATTCGATGAAACGCCGTCCGTCCGTGAGATGGGCGTGCAGGGCCTCGTCCTCGTGGAAGTCGAAGTAGCGCCGGGCCAAGTCCAGCACCTGGGGCTGGATTTCCACCGCGTCGATGTGCGCGTGCGGGAGCACCGCGCGGAGGAAGGTGGGAATGGTGCCGCCTCCCAGGCCCACGACGAGCAGGCGCGAGGGCTCGGGCACGAAGGCCAGCGTCGCCGCCACCGCTCGCGTGTAGTCCAGCTCCAGGCGCAGCGGGAAGCCCGGCCACATCGCGCTCTGGAAGGCGCCAATCCACCCGAACTGGAGGTAGCGGCGGCCCTCGTCGTCCTCACTGACGATGATGGGGCCACTGGCGGACTTCGCGACGTGCAGAATCGTGCGGGGAAACTCGAAGGCGCGGGAGACGCGCGCCAGGGCCAGGACGCCTCGGTGGCGCTGCCTCGCTCGTGAAGGCTCCTTCGTCTGCCACCGGGCGGAACTGGCGAGTGCCGTCCTCCAGGGCCCCGGGTCCCACGCTTGTCCTGCCTGACGCATCCACCTCACGCCCCGAGCATACGGGCTACTCGGCGCAGGGGAAGGATGTGTCGAGCGTGAAGTGGCATTCCAAGGGCATTGATTTTACTTCGATTGCTTCTATTCCTTGTTTGGGGCTGTTGATAGCCTCCGTGCCCGCCATGCTGAGAATCCGTCCGGAGCAGATGGCTTTCATGAACGCGCAAGGGCGCGAGCGCTTCATCGCGGAGACGCTCCAAAGCCTGCCCTCGGTGTTTCCGGGAGACGCGCGGCTCCAGGATGCGAGGGCCCTGCGCGGCGCGGTGGAGGATGGCATCGCCCATGCCGAGCGTCACGGCATCACGGATGCCCGTGAGGTGACGTTGTACGTCTTCTTGTTCATCGAATTCGGGCCCGGGTTCGAGAAGGCGCCAGCCACCCGCTGGATGGGAGACCTGCTCACGGATGCTCAGCGGCCGGCTTCCGAGAAGCTCAATCTCATCTATGCGCGCTTGGAGCTGGCTCGGGCGCGCGAGGGGAATGGATGAATCTCGACGCCGCCCTGAAGGCCGCAGAGAAGACCGCGTCGACCGTCGTGGGGACTTCGACTCTTCCCTGTATCCAGCACCAGACGGGGCTGTTGGTGCTCGTCTATCGGGCAGACACCCAGGAGATGCTGGGGCAGGTCCAGGTGTCGCTGTCGGGACGTGCCATCCGGCTCATCCCTCCCGTGTACGATCCGCACCGCAACAAGGCCATGCAGCCCAAGGGCCGCGTCCTGCGCTACGCCGTGAATGACATGACGGCCGCGACGCAAGACGATGGCGTGGCTCGGTTCCTGCCCTTGGATGCGGGGGCCTACACCGTCACGGTGGATGGCCTCTCGGCGGTGGACGACCTGCTCCTGAATCCAGGGGCCCGGGAGCAGCCGGTCATCTTGAACACCTGCCCGGTGTGCCTGGTCCCAGTCGAAGTGGGGGCGCGCCCCGAGTTCCTGCTGCGATGGAAGCACGATGCCGCGGGTGTCAGCGGCGTGGAGCTCACGCTGGGGGATGCCCATCCCCTGGCTCAGGCCACGGGGACCTCGGGCCTGGTGGGATGGAGCGGGGAACCGCTGGTGCCCGGGCCCTATCCGCTCGCCCTGCGCTTCGCGGGAGGCGGCAAGTTCCAGCTCTATTCCGCCACGGGCCAGTTGCTGGACGCCGCACCTGTGCTGGACATCCCCGCGGGCCGGTCTCAATTCCACTTCCAGGTCCAGCAACTGGGACAGCTCAAGCTCGCCGTCCAGCTCCAGCGGCCTGATGGGACGACGGCGCCCATCGACCGGCCGCACGTCACCGTCCAATGGCCGCCGAGTGCCTCGCCAAGGCAGTGGGTGCTCGACCAGGGCGTCAGTGAGGACATTCCCCTGGTGAATGGACCTCAGACCGCGTTGACGCTCGACGCACTCGAACTCGAGGACGACGGCGCCCCCGAAGTCTTCGAGTTCATGGCCTTGAACCCGTAACGGAGGGCGTCCATGCCTCCTGTCTTCGCCCGCCGGTCGGATTCCAACAAGATTGATGTGACGCACCGGCAGACACTGGGTGAGTTGCTCGACACGAACGGGCTCACCGGACGGTTGAACGACGTGGCCCTCTACAATTGGGGCACCCTCGTCCCGGCGGAAATCAACCGCGCGCTGATCGAACTCGTGGGTTGCGCCAGGCCGGAGACGGACCCGCTCGCGTCGCTGCTCGACCCCGCGCTGGGACCGAAGCCCTTCATTCACAAACCCGAGCCGTGGAAGCCCGACGCGCCGCTCGCCCTGGACACGGCGCACACCGTGCAGGTGCGACGCCGGTTTCCTGCTCCGGCGGTGTCCATCCGCAAGCTCACCCGGTGGTTCCTGCCTTCCTCCGGCACCTGCGAAGCGGAGTACGTGCTGGAAGGTGTCGCCTCCAGTGCCGACAAGGTGGACTTCGAGGTCCACGCCCATGGGTATCACTCGCTTTCGCCTCAGGGCGGGCAGGTGGCCTGCGACACGGATGCGACGGAGGGGGGCTCCACGCACTTGTTTCGCCGGCGCAAATGCTATGAGGTCGCTGACAGGCGGCCGCCCGCCGTGGCCCAGAAGCTCCCGGACTGGAAAGGGGAGAGCGAGGCCACGCAGGGCGTGCTGAAGCGGGAGGGCACGGGGACCTTCATCCACCACGGCTGCGCGCCCTATGACGTGCTGGTGCGGTACTACAAGGATGACCGGGACAACGCGGCGAAAATCCTCCTGACGCCTTTCGCTCCACGCTGGAAGCCCGTCAAGGGCGCGGACCCCGAGCTCGACGAGGACACGCTGAGTGTCTCGTGGGAGCTGCAAGGCGACCACGGCAAGCTCAAGCGGGGGCAGCTCGTCGTCTGGGACAAGGACGACAACGTGGTGTTCTTCGCGCCCCTGGACGAGCAGCAGCTCCGGACCCGGATGCGCTACGAGTTCCTGAAGGATGCGCGGAAGACGTGGGACAAGGCCGCGATTCGCCGCGACCAGTTGCCCTACCGGGTGCAGCTCCAGGCGCACAGTGACGAAGACGAACCGCTGGGCCTCGCGCTGGCCGTGATGCCCACCCAGGTCCGTGCCTTCGACTATGCGCAGGTGCAGTTCATTGCCTTCAACGTCAAGCCGGGGACGAAGCCTCGCGTGCCTGGCCCCGGAATCGACTACCTGGGCGACGCGGACCCGGACGTCGACATCCAGACGCGCTGCGATGTGATGAAGGATGCCATTCGACTCGCGGCGGCGGATGGCCACATCCGTCCCGAGGAGAACGTCCTCAAGTTGTTCATGGCCCCGGAGTTCTACTTCCGAGGAAAGGACGGTGGATATCCGGTCGAGAAGCTCTGGGACGTCACGCGGCAACTCCGGCAGGAGACGGACAAGCCGGAGTATGCAGACTGGCTCTTCGTGTTTGGCAGCGCCATCGGCTATCTCCCGCACGAGGAGTTGGATGCGGTGACGGGGGCGCCCACCGGGACGCCCCTCACGCATGGCGGGGAGGGGCAGGTCCACGCGGTCCTCCTCGAGGCCAATACGTCCGGCGTGGATGACGTCCTCAAGGTCGCGCTTTCGCGCCCTCCCGAAACGACCTGGAAGGTGCGTGGGATTGGGCAGAACCACTCACTCAAGGCCGTCGCGACGACGCTCACGCCCGGCGAGTACCAGCTCACCGTGGACGGCAAGAGCGGCCTTGTTCCAGGCCCTATCGTCTTGTCCGAACCCGTGGCTTGGATTGACACCGTTGACCAGACGGGAGCCTGCACGGAGGTCGTGGTCAACTCCAGGGTGTGCTCTCGCATCTTCATTCCGTCATCGGGCGCCGCGCCTGCTGCGCCGTGGAAGCTGCGCACGGGGTCTGAAGAGGACGACATCAAGGGGTGTGTGCCGCTGGGGGCGGGCCGGTACCGCCTCACGCTGGCGAACAAGAAGGTGGGCTTCGCCAGCGGGTCGGCGGAGCTCGTCGAGCCCAGGTCGACGGAAGTCTTCAACGTCGTCATGGTCCAGAAGGGCTGGCCAGCCCCCCTGCTCAGCCAGGGGTTGAAAGGGGCCGCCGTCTACAAGGAGTACGTCTCCGCCATCGATTTCGTGGGACCCAACTCCCACAATGCCAATGCCTGGTTCGACGCGACGGGCTTGGGCCGGCGTATCGAGATCCATGGCGGCACGGACAGGCTGGCGCTTCCCACGGAAGGCTCCACGGACGTACCGGCGGCGAGCCCCAACCGGGTGGGGCTGGGCGCCACCTGGTTGAACCGGCCGAACCGCGTCGGGTCGGAAATCAACCTGTCGGGCGACGGAGGCGGCTCAGTGGTCACGGTGGATGGCGTCACCCTGGGCCTGGAGGTCTGCCTGGACCACGCCATGAACCGCCTGGACCTTTTCTATCATGGGGGAACAGCCCCGTTCCCCCTTCGGGCCGCAGCCCCTGGCGCCGTGGCTGGTGACCCTCGGGTGCAGGTCCAGCTCATCCCGTCGTTCGGCATGTCCATTGGTCGTGGGAAGCTGTGCACCTGGATTGGGGGCCCGCAGCCCGGCCTGGTGTTCAACGTCGATGGTCAGCGGTGCGCATCGGTGGCACGCGTGACGGATGGCGCTTACTCCTGCGATGACCATCCGGCCATGCACGCGACCGTGCCGGGCCTTTGCACCCAGGACAAGGAATTGCGGTGGTGCGTCGGCTGTAACAAGACGCGGAGCGCGCCCGGGGACTGCCCGACTCACGGTCCGACCGAGGCGCGGCATCTGTGCGGCTACGCCTGGCAAAGGTGGCAGTGTGGGGTGGTCGGCTGTACCAATACCATGCCCTGCCTCGCACACCCCTATCCCCCCGCGCCTCCTCCGCTTGGCTTCAACTGGTGTCTGAAATGCAGCAAGGAATTCCCCGTGGGCCTGCCTTGCTCCACCTGCGGTGGCCCACCCGCGCCATGTCCTGAGTCCTACAGGGTGGGGACGACCTGCTCCAAGCACACTCCCGCGCTCCCTCAGCGATGCAACGCGCCGCTGGTCTCCATGGGGCGGTCCATCGCCACGGTGGGTGGCCCCACCCAGGTGAATTCCAGCCACGACCCGGCTTTCTTCGACGAAGGGGGACACGTGCTCGTCTATTCCGCGCAAGTCCTTCCGCGTCCCGACGTCTTTTGAGGCCGTGGTGGGAGCCTCGAACTTCGAGGCTCCCGATGGACCTACTGGCCTCGCGCCGGGTTTCTCCTCCGGCGTCCCAGGATGCCGAGAATCGCGAACGCCAGTGGGCCCGCGAAGCTGGCTCCAGCGGCTGTGCAGCCACCCGAATTCTCGGTGTCGTCTGGCTGCTGCGGCGTCGTGCCCGCATCCGTGGGTGTGTCCGTGCCCGCGTCCGTGGGCGTGCCTGTTCCCGCGTCGGGCTCGGTGCCCGTGCCCGCGTCCGGTGTCTCGGTCCCTGGCTCGGAGGCATCCCCATACGCGCCGATGTGGGCCGGGCTCACCTGGGCGCGCGGCTCACCCGCGGTGTGTTTCACGTACTGCCAGGTGACGGGCTCGCTACGGGTCTCGGCGGGGAGTGCCACCGCCTGACTTCGCAGGGCGGAGGCAGCGGCCAGGCGGAAGTCCTGTCCGGCGAGGTTGATGAACCCGGGGTCGGTTCCGGTGAGATTCCCCCCCGCATCCACCACGGCGCCCGTGAGCGTGCCGAAGGTGCTCACGTAGCCGGGCTTGTACCAGTTGCCGCCATGTCGGAGCGTGCCCGCCTCGTCCGTGAGGGACAGCGTGTTGCCATGGGCCGCGGCCACCAGCATCACGTTGTTCATCACGTGCGCCGTCTGGTTCTGGTGCGACAGCCGCAACAACGTGGTCCGGTCCGTGCGGCTGGACACCACGGTGTTGTGGAAGAAGTAGAGCGTGCCCCGGTAGTTGGCCGTGTTGCCGGAGTCGCCACCGAAGTGGACGATTTGCCGGTTGCCCGCGCCCTCGGGCTCCAGCAGGACGTTGCCGTAGACGAAGGTCCGCGCATACGACGGCGCCGCGCGCAGCGTGCCGCTGGACGAGTCCACCAGGTCGAGCTGCCGGTTACCTCCCTCAATCCAGTTGTACCGGATGAGACTGCCCGCCGAGCGGTCCTTCAGGTTGTTGCCCAGACAGCCGGTGCAGAGCGGACCGAAGCGGTTGAACTGGTAGGTGATGCCCAGCGCTTCGGTGTACGCGTTGTGCTCGAGGATGCTGCCGGTGTTGCCGTTGCCCAGGATGTGGCTGTGCTCGACGGTGACATTCGACGCCTGGTTGGCGATGAACAGGCCGTTGCCGCTGTCCTCGAGCACGCAGCCCCGGATGGTGATGTGTTCGCCCTTCTCGATGAAGATGGCGGCGGCGTTGTCCAGGTAGGTGGACGCGCCATTGCGGCCGGTGAAGGCGCCACGTGCCCGGCGCAGGTGGAGGTTCTCCACCACCAGGTGCGCGGGCATCGTGTCCGCGGGCCGGTTGGAGCCACCAATCTTCAGGATGCCGCGCTCCTCACCCCAATAGTTGAGCTGCGAGCGCGTGGTGGCGTTCTCGCCGACGATGACGGGCAGGTTGCCCTGCGCGTCCTTCACGCCGCGCACGGTGATGGGCGCGGCGGCAGTGCCCCTGCGGCCCAGGACCCACTTCTCCGCGTAGGGCGTGGGCCGTGCGTGGACGAAGACGGTGTCTCCGGGCTCGAGGGACTCCCAGGGCACGTCACCCAGGCGGGTGTACTGCTGGTCGGGGCCTACGCGGTACTCCGCGGCCTGGACGGCCAGCGGCTGGAGCAGGACGAGAAGGGCGGCTCGCGAGAGGTTCATGTCTCGCAGTCTGACGGCTCCTCCCGGTCCAGGTCCACGAGGGCTGACGCTCCTCGAGGACACGGGTGAAGCGCACCGGGAAGTTTGTAGGCGGAGCGCTCGCCAGGCTCAGGCAGGCGGGCGCGCTGAGTCGCGAGGGCAGGCCCGCGTAGGGGGGACAACCGCGTGCTGCAACGGTAGCGGCGCCCCGCCGGGCCCTGGTAGGGTTCCCCACGGGGCGGCCCTGGGTGTGCTTCCTTCTCACTCCTGAGGTAGCGGATCCGCTCTCCGCCCCGTTTTTTCCTCTCGTCTGGAGTCACCATGGGCTCCCCTTCGCTCGACGTGATGGGCGGTACCGCCGCGCTGCTGCTCCGGACCCTGGGGCTTGTCTTCCTCCCCTCAGGACTTGCTCCCAGCGGTGACTCGCAGGAGCGGGAGCAGGGCATGGATGCCCTGGAGGCAGACCTCGCGGGGGTGGGCTACACGCTGGACGGCGCGCTCCGGGAGGCGCTGCTCGCGCTGCCCACCGAGGTCATGGCGGCTTCCGGCCGCTTCATCTACGACAACTGCGCGGCGCTTCGGGGCTCCAACCGGCCCTTCGTTCCATTGTTCCGGAACTTCCCCGAGAGCGTCCCGCACGACACCCGGCAGTTGTACGTGCAGCGGATGCTGGGCTGGCTGTTCCAGTCGCCGGAACAGCCGTGCATCCACTGCGGCGCGCAGGGCACGGTGCGTGCGCTGTCGCCGTGCGCCCACCTGGTCTGCGAGCGGTGCTACGACGGAAGCGACTACAGCGCGTGTCCCATCTGTCACCGTCGCTTGTCTCCGTCCGAGCCGTTCCTCAAGCCCACGGCGCTCGAGGCCGCCGAGCGCGTGTATGCACTGGCCGCCAACCGGCTGACGCGGCTGTCCCTGGGGACCGACCCGGATGCCACGGGGAGGGAGGTCATGCGGCGCCTGGTGTCCCGGTCCACGGTGCTGCACCCCTCCGAGGTGATGTTACTGAAGATGCTCGTCTCCGCCACGGGGGTGCGCATCCTGGGGTGGCTCCCTCCGAGCATCCCGGTGAAGGAGACGCTGGCGCAGGTCATGGGCCTGCTGCTTCAGGATGCCCGCACGGCGGGAGACGTGCTGGCCGGCGCCGCGGCATACGTGAAGACCGCCACGGATGTGCTCCGGATACTCGTCGCATGGGCGGGCGGCAACCCCGACCTCACCGTCAAGATTCCACTGAAGAGCCCTCCGCGTCCGGTACGGCGCGCCGTCCTGCGGATGCTGGAAGGCTTCTCCGTGCTGAACCTCACCGAGGACCTCCGGCGCCACCCCGGCTTGTGGAAGGCCCAGGCGAAGCTCCTGCATGTCTTCGAGGAGTGGCAGCGCCATCCGAAGGTCGCGCTCGCGTTCGCTGTCTTGCGTGAGACGGTGTTGGTGCCGGAGACACCGTTCGGAGCATCCGTGCTGAGTCTGGCCAGCGAGCATCCAGCGGCCTTTCACAGGCTGGAGGCCGACGGAGGGGTGCGCGTTGGCTTCCGCTCCTTTGCCTCACACGTCGAAGCGGCGCTGGACGCGAGCGATGTCCGCGGCGCACTGCGGCTGCTGCGGCAGCGACCCGGTGAGCTGCTGCGCCGGTTGGACCATGTGAGCCGCCTGTCGGTGGCCCGGTCGAGCTCCGCCGCGCTCGACCCGGAGCTGCTCGCGGTGCTCGAGGCGGTGCTGCCTCGGGGCGCGCCTGGGCTGCTGCTCACCGTGGCGGCGCACCTGCGTCAGCGGCACAAGCCGTTCGCCAAACGCGTGTTCTTTCCCAAGGGCGAGGCCACCCACGCCTGGGGCATGGAGGACCGGCGCCCCTTGCTCCCTGGCGACGCCATTGGCCAGCTGGTGGCGCCGCTGGAGCGGGAGCTGCTGCGCCGGGCGGAGGCCCTGCCGGCCTTCCCTCAAGCGGTGCTCGACGAGGCCCTGGCCGACCTGATGGTTCCGCTGGCGGAGAAGACGGCCTCCCGGGCATTGGTGGCGGTTCCGCGTGGGAGCCTGCTGCCGCTGCCGGAAGGGAAGACGTTGCGCTTCTTCGTCCACTGGACGGAGCCCAAGGGGACGCGGGTGGACCTGGACTTGTCGGTGGCCTTCTACGACAAGGATTGGTGGTTGGTGGACCTGTGTGACTTCACGAACCTGCGGCTGGCGGACGACGCCGCGGTGCATTCGGGGGATGTCACCTCCGGGCCCCTGCCGACGGGTGGCGCCGAGTTCCTGGATGTCCATGCTCCGAGGCTGCTGGCGCAGGGCGTGCGCTACGCCATTCCGGTGGTGTTCTCCTACAACAGCGTCTCGTTCGACCGCATGGAGGACGCGTTCGCGGGCTTCATGGTCCGGGACGGGGAGGGCGGGCCCCACTTCGATGCGCGCGCGGTGGAGCAGCGCTTCGACCTGCAGGGGAGCGGGAAGATCTCCGTGCCGCTCGTCATCGACCTCGTCGAGAAGACGCTCCGTTGGGTGGATGTGAAGGTCCCTCCCGAGGATGGCTTCCAGAGTGTGCACAGCTCGCGAGGCGAGCTCGCGAACCTTGGAAAGGACACCCTGGCCTACTTCGGAACCGGCGCCCGCCCCACGCTCTGGGACCTGGCTTGCCTTCACGCCGCCGCGCGCAGCCGCACGGTGCAGGTCCGGCGCCGGGATGGCACGGTGTCTGTCCTGAAGCGGGGCTCGGACGAGGACACCGCCGCCTTCCTGCGCAGGCTGCGTGGCCTTGAAGTGGATGCCACCCCCCACGCCTTCTCGCCTGGCTCGGCGCCCACATTCTTCGCGGGGATGACGGACCGCCCCTCGCTCCCGGCCGGCAGCGAGGGCTATGCGCTGCGGTTCCTCCACACCTCCGCGGAATCCGTTTCACGGCTGGCCGCGGGCGATTTGGTGTCCGCGCTGAAGGCATAGCCCGGTCCAGGTTCGCCCGTGTCACCTCGGCGGAAGCGCGTCGCCCGGCAGTAGCCGCCTGGGTGGTGGAGGTGGGAGCCCTGACGCGTCGGGTGCGGGGTTCCTCCCTCCGAGACATTGCTCCAGGCGCACTTTCACAGGAAGGACGGAAAGTGCGATAATCGTGAAGGCAACCAACGCCTTCAGGGGAGCGACTGACATGCCTTTGTATTACGTGCAGAACTTCACTTACGACGGTCCTGGCAGCTCGAAGATGTATGGCGCCATGGGTGCCCACAACCACGACCAGGCCAATCAGTTCACCAAGGACTGTGTCGCCTACCTGAAGAGCATTGGCTGTACGAACGTGCAAGAGACGGGCAGCTTCGCGAGCAATCAGGCCGAGCCGCTCAAGGGCAAGGAGATGCGCTGGGACGTGCTTCAAGACAAATGGGTGAAAGCCTAGCGGTGCCCGCGGGCGTGCCTCTCCTCACGGGCCGAGGCACGCCGCTGCGCGCGGTGGCTCAGGGCGAATCCACGGCGTGCGTCAGGGGACGGCCGTCCTTGGGCGCGGCGAACCGGGCCTCGTCGCGCGAGAAGCGGTACTTCTTCATGGCCGAGAAGTCCCCCTTCATCCGAGGGTATTCGAGGTCCATGACGACCCGTCCTTCCTTCACGAAGACGAGCAGGCATTCCGATTCATAGATGTCTCTCGCGCCGGACCAGTCGTTGCCAAGCGATTGGCGGACTTCCTCCGCGACCACATAGGGCGTGAAGACGCGGAGGGTGTCCCAGTCGAAGTCCGTCACCTCCGACAGGTGGAAGGCCTCTCCTGTCTTCGCGGCGGAGCGGATGCGCTGCTCCAGCTTCGTGGCGAGCGCAGCGCGCTCTTTGCCTCTTCCACAGCCGCTCATCGCCACGCCGCAAGCGAGCCAAAGCGTCACCGCAATCACTGACGTGCCTGCCCAGTTTCTGTGTCCGCGCATGCGCGGCACTCTAACGGATTGTCTGGCTAGAAGCCCCGGAGCAGGGGCCGTCCGTGGGACAAGCCGGGCCAGGGAATGGCCAGTGCGACGAACAGCATGGCCAGCAGGAGCCCCACCGCCCAGGTGCGGTGCTTGGATTGAGCGGGCGCCTCCCGCCGCGTCATCGCGGAGGTGGCGTGCGCGGCCGTGAGGGCCAGGAGCATCAGCAGTGGGTGCTCCAGGCTGAAGAAGCGCAGGTGGCCGATGGACATGCTCATCCGCAGCGCGTCCAGGCTCCGGGGCGTGACGGGGCTGAGCGCGAAGTAGAGCGTCATCCCCAGCAGCATCTGGGTATCGAAGGCGGAGACGAAGAAGACCTGGAGCCGCCGGTCGCCGGGCGTCCAGTCACGGGCTCGCGCCCAGCCCATCAGTGCCCTCACGAGCGCGAGCACTCCCAGCACCACCACCGCCCAGCGCAGCCAGGAGTGGAGGAGCAACACCACTGAGTAGAGCATGGTGCCTACCCCCCCTTCTTCGTGGGCATCGCTTCAATCCAGCGCTGGATGAGCGCCCGGCCCTGTTCATCCACCACGCGAGTGCCCAGGGGTGGCATTTGCATGAAGTCCCCGCGCTGGCCCATCCGGTAGAGCAGCGAGCTGTGCTGGACGTCACCCGGCGCGACGCGCTGCGAGCTCTTCCCGAACATGCCCGACGTCTGGATGAGCGCCTTCACATTCACGGACGTGCGCCAGGTGTCCGTCTCCTGCACGGAGCCGAGCTCGCCCGCTTCCAGGCGCAGGTGCAGGCCGGAACTGTTGCCCAGCGCCATGCGGTTGGCGCTGTGGCACGACACGCCGCAGTTCATGTGCAGGTAGCCCAGGGCGGCCTGCTCCACCGGCGTGCCAGGAATGCGGGGCACCTGCGCGGGCGGGTGGCTCAGGCGTCCCTCCTCCACCAGCTTCGCCAGCGTGAGGCCTCGCGCGCCGTCGTGGGCCAGCGCGACGGCCTCGAAGCCGAGCACCTCGTCGCCGCGCCCTCGGTGGCAGGACTGGCAATCCTGCTGGCTGGGGATTTCGTAGCCCTCCGTGCCGGGCACGTCCTTCTCACCGCTGGTCAACTCGAGCGCCGTCTTCCCGTCGTCGCTCCAGCGGTAGGTGGTCCGCAGCCAGCTCCCGTCCGGGCGCTTCCAGAGGAAGCGCGTCTCGATGGGCCGCCCCTTCCAACTGAACTCCTTCCAGAGCTTCGTGCCCACGGGGAAGCGCCACTCGTCGCTCTTGGACGTGTCCACCTTCGTACCGGGCGGCAGGTAGATGAAGCGCGTCTTGTCCAGGCCGTCGCTCCAGAGCTGGAGGCCGGGCTCGTAGGGGCGCACCTCGGGGGGAATCGCCCGGGCCGCCCACCCGGCGCCGCCCTCGCCGTAGAGTCCCGTGCAGGCCAGGTGCTGGAGCGTCTGGCACTGGATGCCGCCGTTGGCTTCCTTCACGCCCTCCTCGGTGGGCGTCTTGGTACAGCCTCCGGCGAACACCATGAGGGTGAGCAGCAGCGCACTCGCGCGTGGCGGGGACATCGGGCCTCCTGACACCTTCCACCCTACCGGCTCGGGCGCCGCGTTTCGTGCGTCTTGCTGACGCACCCCGGGGCTCACTTGGGAACGGGGTACTTGGACAGCTTGCGTTGCAGGCTCCGCCGCTGGATGCGCAGCAACCGGGCGGCCTGGGAGATGTTGCCCCCACAGTCGGCGAGCACGCGCTGGATGTGCTCCCACTCCGCGCGCGCCAGGGAGGGCACCTCGTGGGTGAGCGCGGCCTCCTGCCCGGAGGAGGGTGGCGCCGGCGAAGGCCAGCAGGATGTCGTCCACGTCCGCGGGCTTGGCCAGGTAGTGCGTGGCACCTCGCCGGACGGCCTCCACCGCCGTGGCGATGCTGCCATAGCCCGTCAGCACCACGACGGTGGTGCTCGCGTCCAGGGCCTTCAGCTCGCGCACCAACTCCAGGCCGGAACCGTCGGGCAGGCGCAGGTCGACGACGGCGTAACCCGGACGCAACGCCCGCGCGGTCTCGAGCGCCGCTTGCGCGCTGGCCGCGCCATGGGCCTGGAAGCCGTGCCGTACGAAGGCGCGCACCAGCCGCTCTCGGAATCGCTCGTCGTCGTCGGTGACGAGCACCGTGGCGGGGGCTTCACCTGGGGGCATCGGACGACTCCTTCCTCAAGGGCAGCTCCAGCGTCACGCGCGTCCCCTGTCCCTCCTCGGAGCTGAGCTCCAGGCGGCCTCCACACAGCTCGGCGTACGTCTGGGTGAGGAACAGGCCCAGCCCCATGCCCTGGCCCGCGGGCTTGGTGGTGAAGAAGGGCTCGCCCAGCCGGGGCAGCAGCGCGCGCGGGATGCCGGTGCCCCGGTCCTCCACGATGAAGCGCAGGCGCTCTTCCTCGCGGTGCGCGGACACCACGACGTTCGCTCCGGTGGCCTCGCTGGCATGCAGCCCGTTGCGCACCAGGTTCGTCAGGACCTGCACCAGTCCTCGCACGGGGCACCAGAAGGGCACGTCCGGGCCGGGCTCGAGTTGGAGGCGCGCCTGGTCGGCGGTGCCCAGTTGTTCCCGGAGGCGGGCGAGCACGTCGCTCGGCGTCGTCCGTTCGGGGACCTCGCCCAGCGTCTGTCCGGCGCGGGCGCTCATGCGCTCCAGGATGTCCCGGCAGCGCTCCACCTCGTCCCTGATGAGGCGGGCGTCCTCCAGCGCCTCCTGGGGCGCCTCCAGGATGAGCGCGTCCAGTTCGTTGGCCGCGATGGCGATGGTGCCCAGCGGCGTGCCCAGCTCGTGTGCCGCGCCGGCCGCCAGCGTGGACAGCGACGCCAGCTTCTCCGCGCGCGCCGCCAGCCGCTGCGTGCGCGCCAGCGCGGCATGCCGGTCTCTCAGCGCGGCGGCCACGCGGGCGACGACGAAGCCGATGATGAGTGCCGTCAGCGTGAAGGCGACCCACATGCCCACGACGTGGAGCGAGTCCAGGCCGTGGCTGCCCGACGGGTTCACCGTGTCGGGCAGTGGGACGTGGCAGGCGAAGAGGCTGGTCGAGCCCAGCACCGACAGCATCGCGATGAGCGCCGTCCAACGGGGGCCCAGCACGATGGCCGCCAGCGTCACGTGGACGAGATACAGCATGGCGAACGGGTTGGCCGGGCCACCGGACAGCGCGAGCAGCCCCGTCAGCAACGCGGTGTCGAACGCGAGCACGGCGCCCAGCAGGCCGGGACGGACCTCGGGCTCGCGGCGGAGCCAGAGCGCGAGGAGCAGGTTGGACACCGCCGTCGTGGCCACCAGGGCCAGCAGGGGCGCCACGGGCAGTTTCAACTCCAGCACCCGGACGGCGACGCCCACTGTCAGCGCTTGTCCGGCGACGGCATGCCAGCGCAGGCGGACCAGCCACCCGAGCGCGATGTCGCTGGAGGACAGCCGCGCCGCCATGTCCCCAGTGGAGCGTCGGAAGGCGGAGCGCGGGGGCGAGGACAGGACGTCAGGCGACGGCGCCTCGGGGTGAGTCGGCGCGGTGGACACCCGCACGTCATATCCCGGCGATGGCAGTGGCGTGTGCGTCAAGTTGACGCATTGGCCTGCCGGACCGGTGCCTGGCCCTGGAGCGTGCTCCGCAGCCGGCCGATGTTTCGCGAGGGCGGCGCGCCAAGCAGCCGGCTGTACTCCCGGCTGCATCGCGAGGGGGCCTCATCGCCCACCGGATGCCCCGGCCAGCTCGGCCGGATATTGGGGGAGGCGGGCATGCGGCCCGTACCTCCGGGCCAGGGGATTCACCCGTCCGTGCAGGATTGGGCAAGAACCCGGCAGCATCGGCATATCGCTTCAGCGGCGCCAGCGCACAGATTGCGGTCATCCACTCCGCGGTCACGAGGCGCATCCATATGTCTGGAATTGAAGGGAAGGTCATTGCCATCACCGGAGCGAGCAGCGGAATCGGGGAGGCGACGGCTCGCCTGCTCGCGAAGCGTGGGGCACACGTTGTCTTGGGCGCGCGCCGGACGGACCGGCTCGAAGCCCTGGTGTCCGCCATCCGCGCGGAGGGTGGCTCCGCGCGCTACCGGAAGCTGGACGTCACGAAACGGGACGACGTCGAGTCCTTCATGGGCTTCGTCCGCGCCGAGCACGGCCGCATCGACGTCATCATCAACAACGCGGGCGTGATGCCGCTGTCGAAGTTGGAGGCGCTCAAGGTCGAGGAGTGGGACCGGATGATTGACGTCAACATCCGTGGCGTCCTGCACGGCATCGCCGCCGGGCTGCCCATCATGCAGGCGCAGCGCTCCGGCCAGTTCATCAATCTCTCCTCCATTGGTGGCCACCTGGTGGTGCCCACGGCCGCCGTGTATTGCGCGACGAAGTACGCCGTCATCGCCCTCTCCGAGGGCCTGCGGCAGGAGGTCGGCGGTGACATCCGGGTCACCGTCATTTCACCGGGCGTGACGACGTCCGAGCTCGCCGACTCCATCTCCGACCCGGTCGCGCGCGAGGGCATGCGCGAATACCGGCGGGTGGCGATTCCGCCCGAGGCCATTGCGCGGAGCATCGCCTTTGCCATCGAGCAACCCGACGACGTGGACGTGAACGAAATCATCGTCCGTCCCACCGCTCAGTCCTGATGGAGGGTGACACCGCGGGACGGGGCTTCGCGCGGCACCGTCCAGGAAGAAGCGAATCTGGGCGACGTGGCGGACAGGGGCTGGGTCTTGATTGACAGCCTGTCTTACGTTTTAATAATCGAGTAAAAGCGGTAAATGTCGAAATGTTCGGGGCCGGGGAATGACGTCATGAAGCTGGCAACGGGAAAGCTGTTCTGCGCCATCGCTTCCAACGGGACCCAGACGTTGCTGTACCGGAACGACACGACCTTCACCGCGAGCTGAGTGAAGGCTGGCACGGCCCTTTTTCACGTGGGAAGGGCAGCGCCGGGGTGCCGTGACTTGCGGGCTGCCTCATCGCGGGGATGAGGCAGCCCGTGTTTTTTCGCGGCTCAGGCCCGTTCCACGCGGATGCGCGCGGGCAGGCCGTTGATGCTGGCTTCTTCTTCCTTGCCGGTGAGGCCCTCGGGGCCCACGAGGATGCTGGAGGCCAGCGTCTCCCGCGCGATCAGCTCCCGCGCTTCGTCCGTCACGCGCTTCACGCGCGCGTCGCCGTCCACCCAGAGCTGGATGCGGTCGGTGTAGCCCAGCTCCATGTCCTTGCGCGCGCCCTGCACGCGGGCGAGCAGCTCGCGCACCAGGCCCTCATCCACCAGGGACTCGGTCAGCTCGGTGTGGAGCACCACCACGCCCACGCCCATGCCCGCGGCGGCGTAGCCGGGGTTGGCCTCCACCAGCGTCTCCAACTCCTCGGCGGTGAAGACCAGGTCCTCGCCGGCCACCGTCATGGCCACGCGGCCCGTCTGGAGCAACTCGCGGTGCAGCGCGGCGCCGTCACCCGTGTCGAAGGCCTTGCGCACCGGGGCCAGCTTGGGGCCCAGCCGTCCGCCCACCGCGCGCAGGTTGGGCCGGACGCGGAAGCGCACCACGTCCGCCTCCGGGCTGCCCGGCTCCACGAAGCGCACCTCGTGGACGTTCAGCTCGTCCGCGATGAGGTCGCGGTACGCCGCCACGCGGTCCGTCAGCTCCTTGCGCGCCAGGATGACGTCCGCGCGCGACAGCGGCTGGCGCACCTTGAGGCGGTTGTCCGTGCGCACCTTGAGGCCCAGAGAGACCAAATCCCGCACAGCGCCCATCTCCGCCGCGAGCCCCTCGTCGATGAGGGACGCATCCACGGAGGGGAAGCGCGCCAGGTGGACGCTCTCCGGCTGCGTGGTGGGCCAGGGCTTGCGCACCAGGTTGCCCCACATCTCATCGGCGAAGAAGGGGATGAAGGGCGCGGACAGCGAGGCAATGGTGGTGAGCGCCTCGTAGAGCGTGAAGTACGCGTCCTGCTTGTCCTGTTCGAAGCCCGGCGCCCAGAAGCGCGACCGGCTGCGGCGCAGGTACCAGTTGGACAGCGCGTCCACCAGCGCCACCATTCGCTGGGCAGCGTCGTAGACCTGGTAGGTGTCCAGCGCGCGGGTGACGTCGCGCAGGGTGAGGTGGACCTCGGACAGAATCCAGCGGTCCAGCACCGGCCGCGCCTTCACCTCGCGCCAGCCCTGGCTGCGGCGGATGGCTTCCCACGGCGAGTCGGTCGCGTCCGTGTTGCCGGCCGCGGGGTTGAAGCCGTCGATGTTCGCGTAGATGGTGAAGAACGAGTAGACGTTGCGCAGCTTGACCTGGAAGTCCTTCTGCAACAGCCGCACGTTGCTCAGCGAGTGCCGCGTGTTCGACCAGGTGGGGCTCGCCGCGTAGAAGAACCAGCGGAACGCGTCCGCGCCCGGCGCCTTGGCGGCGGGGTCCTTCAGCACCACGCGCTCGGAAGGCGCCAACCGGGGCACCTCCACCGGCATGACACTGGCGCCCCGCGCGGAGGGCGCCACGTCCAGCGTCTGCAGGTCAGCGGGCGCCAGCAGCAGCACGCGGCGCTTGAGCTTCTTGTGCGCCTTCACCGTCGCCGTGATGACCACGTCCGGACGGTCTGGCCGGAAGAGCTGCACCTTGGCGCCCTCCTGGATGTCCAGGCCCTCCAGGTCCTCGCGAGCGATGAGCGCCACGCCCGGCTCACCCGGAACGCCGGCCTCCGCGGCCGTGAGGACGGCGAAGTCCATGCGCACTTCGTCCAGGATGATTTCCGGCGGCGTGTAGTTGCCCTTGGACTTGGACTCCTTGCGGCCCTCCTTGTCGGAGACGTGGCCCAGCACGATGCAGCTCTTGTACGGCTGCGGCCAGCCGCGCTGGGGGGACAGGCCCATGCGCGCCTGCGTCTCCTCGTCGAAGAGGAGCGTGCTCACCATCAGCAGCGAATAGAACCAGCCACGCGTCTGGTCGATGGCCTCGGAGATGAAGTCCGCGGGGAAGGCGCGGTTGAAGATCTCCCGCGAGCCCGGCGCGTGCGGGAAGCCCCACTGCGCGAAGGGCATGCAACCGGAGTCGAACCACACGTCGACGACCTCGGGCACGCGCTGGAAGCGCCCCGGGGTGCCGGGCTTCTCGAACGTCACCTTGTCGATCCACGGCTTGTGGACGATGAGGTGCCTGGCGTTGGCCTCGTGGGGCTTGCCCGCGAGGAAGGCATTCAGCTCCGCCTCCACCGCGGCCACGTTGTTGCCCGGCTTCTCGCGCAGCGCCTGGAGCGAGGGGATGGCCTCCACCTCACCCGTCTCCGAGTGTACCCAGAGCGGCAGCGGCGTGCCCCAGTAGCGCTCGCGCGACAGGGCCCAGTCCACGTTGTTGGCCAGGAAGTCGCCGAAGCGGCCTTCCTTGATGTGCTCGGGCACCCAGTTGACGGCGCGGTTGTTGGCAATCGCCTCGTCCTTCACGGACGTGGTCCGGATGTACCAGGCGGGCCGGGCGAACTGGATGAGCGGGTCGTCGTCCGCGCGCCAGCAGAAGGGGTACTCGTGCTTGTACTGCTCCGTGAAGAGGACCAGCCCGCGCTCCTTCAGGTGGCGCTGGATGTCCTTGTCCGCCTCCTTCACGAAGCGCCCCGCGACGAGCGTCACGTCGTCGGAGAAGGTGCCGTCCGGCTTCACCGCGCAGAACAGCTCCAGCGCTTCCGGCTGGGCGAAGCGGGCCTTGTCCTTGCGGAAGGCCTCGTAGTCGTCCTCGCCAAAAGCGGGGGCGATGTGGACGATGCCCGTGCCGCTGTCGAGCGTCACGAAGTCCGCGCCCAGCACGCGCCAGGCCTGCGCGTCCTCACCGCCGTCCTTCAGCGGCAGCCGCGTGTCGCCCGCGCGCTGGTGGTAGAGGTCGAAGGGCGGCTGGTAGCGCTGGCCCACCAGGTCGCTGCCCTTCTGCGTGGCGAGCACCGGCAAGTCCATCTTGAGCTTCTTCGCCAGCGCCTCGCGCAGCGCCGCGGCGACGATGAGCTTGCGCTCGCCCGCGTCCACGGTGACGTAGTCCACGCCCGGGTTGACGGCCGCGTACATGTTGGACGGCAGTGTCCAGGGCGTGGTCGTCCACACCACCAGCGCGGTGTCCGGCGTGTCGCGCAGCGGGAAGGTGACGTAGACGCTCGGGTCGTCCACCGTCTTGTAGCCCAGGCCCACCTCCGCGGCGCTCAGCGCGGTGCCGCCCTGCGGCCACCACCACACCACCTTGTGGCCCTGGTACAGCAGGCCCTTGCGGTGCAGCTCCGCCAGCGCCCACCACACGCTCTCCACGAACGGACGGTGGTAGGTGACGTAGGCCTGATTCAGGTCCACCCAGAAGCCGATGCGCTCGGTGAGCCGTTCCCACTCGGAGGTGTAGCGGAAGACGGATTCGATGCAGCGCTCGGTGAAGGGCTCCACGCCGTAGCGTTCAATCTCCGCCTTGCCGTGGATGCGCAGTTCCTTCTCGACCTCCACCTCCACGGGCAGGCCATGGGTGTCCCAGCCGGCCTTGCGGGGGACGTAGTGGCCCGTCATCGTCTTGTAGCGGGGGAACAGGTCCTTGATGACGCGCGTGAGGACGTGGCCGTTGTGCGGCAGGCCGTTGGCGGTCGGCGGGCCCTCGTAGAAGACGAAGCTGGGGGCATCCTCACGCGTTTCGAGCGAGCGCTCGAAGATGCGGCGGTCCTTCCAGAAGGCCTGGATGCGGCGCTCGTCGGAAGGAAAGTCCATCTCCGCGGGCACCGCATCGAACAGGGAAGGGGGCGTTTCAGGCATGGTGCGGTGCTTGATAGCACCGCCCGCGCCGGGGATGGATGCCCGTCCTGTGAATCAGTACAGCGGACAGATGAGCGGCCCGTTGCGGCCACAGACGTCGCGGTTGATGTAGTAGCCCCAGTCCGGGCTGTAGTAGGCGTACATCGTCGGACCGCTGCCGCAGGACACGTACTGGGACGAGACCAGGCAGTGGATGTCCGGGTCATACTCCGGGTAGAGCGCCTGGGACGCGGACTCCGTCGTGGAAGGCTCCGCCGTGGCTTCGTCCATGGCTCCGCCACAGCCAGCCATCAGCAGGGCGGCAATGCACATCAGGGTTGCGCGATTCTGGGGCATGGGACTCTCCTGAGACCGGCGTCCGTCGCCGGGGTGCCGAGCCTAAGCCGGGATGGTATTGATTTCAGGGTAAGCACGTTGACGACCATGTGCGCATGTTTCTAGATTCTCGGGTGCTGAGAATTTTCACGCCCTTGGAATCGAGAGAGACATGAAAAGGCTGCTGCTCTGTGCCGTGTCGCTGGCGGTCGTGGTGGGCTGTTCCGGCGCGCCGCCTGAACAGCCCATCGAGCAGGAGGGCTTCAAGGTCCTCCAGCACGACGCGACGACGCTGGAGGCCACGTACGGCTCCGGGGGCGCCGTGGTGCGGATGCTCGCGGTGGAGACGCAGGCCAACGTCGTCGAGGTGACGTACGACTTTGGCGACCCCGTCATCGGGTTCCACATCGACTTCAATCAGGGCGTAGGCCAGTTCATGCCGTCGGGCAGCCCGCTCGACGCGGCCCATTCGCACCTGCTTGCGTCGCTGATGGAGGGGCTTGCCCGCGAGCTCCCCGAAGAGGGCCGCACCCGCGTCGAGGACGCCGCCGAGCGCCAGACGAGCTTCATGCAGATTGTCCCGGTGGGAGAGGTCCTCACGGCGTACGAGTACGTGTCCGAGCGCGGCTGGACGCACATCTCCTGCTCCTGCGGCCGGCAGTACATCGGCTCCGGCTACTACCGCACGGCGGGCATGGGCTGCGGCTGCACCGGCGGCTCGGGCAACGGCTGCAAGGGCCGCTGCGGGCAGGGCTGCGGCGTCACCAGCCTGCCGCGTTGCGTGGGCAGCACGGCCTACACGCAGGACTGCGCCAAGCACGACTACGGCCTGGGCAGCTTCGCGGCGGCGTCGGATGACTATTCGTTCGCGCGCAACAACTGCAGTTGCAGCGGCGTGGGTTCGTGCAGTTGAAGGAGCGCGTGCTGACAGGTGCGGTGCTGGTGCTCGTCGCGGGGATGGCCCTGGGCTGCAACCGGGCTTCCTCGCCTTGTCCCGATGGCGCGCGGCTCCAGGGGCGCGCGCCGCCCGACGGCGTCCTCCAGTGGTGTGCCCGGCCCGAAGGGAAGAAGCACGGCCGTTGGGCGGAGTGGCACGCCACCGGGAAGCTGAAGACGGAGGGCACCTACGTCGACGGGAAGATGGAGGGCCGCTGGGTCAGCTACTTCGAGGACGGTGTGAAGCAGTACGAGGGGGAATACCGTGGCGGGCTCAAGCAGGGCCTGTGGACCCTCTATTACGAGGAGGGCCAGAAGAACCGCGAGGAGCTCCATTCACCCGGCTCCGGCCCGGTGAAGTGGACCGCCTGGCGCTCGGACGGCTCGAAGTGGGCGGAAGGGACGCTGGCGGGGCATCGCTCGCAGGGCGCTTATTCGGAGTGGCACCCCAGTGGCGCGCTGGCCGTGCAGGGCCAGTACGAGAAGGGGGAGAAGACGGGTGAGTGGAAGTACTGGGACGCCGCGGGCGCCGCCACGGACGTTCCGCAGGGCGACTTCGACAGCGAGTGACGTCACGTCCGCCGCCGTGGGACTCCTGCTGGCGGCGGGAGCGTGCGGTCCCTCTGTCGTCCCTGTCTCCCCGGAGGCGCTCACCCCGGCGCGGCGGGCCGTGGTGGGCGGAGCGCCCGAGCCGGGCTTCCCCGCGGTGGCCGCCATCGTCCCCGTCTCGCCCTTCTGTGGGGAGCCTGACGAGGCGGCTCGCGTGCTCTGCACGGGCACGCTGGTGGCGCCGCGGGTGGTGCTGACGGCGGCGCACTGCGTGGAGAACGCGGATGCTCCGCGGGTGTTCTCGGTGGTGTTCGCCGCGGAGACAGCCCGTGCCTCCGCCGCGCAGCGCATCCTCGTGGTGGAGGGCCGGCTCCATCCCGCGTGGCGTCCGGGCGTGAGTGACCTGGGCGTGTTGATTCTCGCCAGCGATGCGCCGGTCGCTCCGCTGGCCTGGGCGGCGAGGGCGTTTCCCGCTGACGGCGTGGGGCGGTTGGCGCGGGTGGTGGGCTTTGGCGTGGACGGGGAGGGCGGCTCGGGCCTGCGCCGTGGCGGCCTGTCCCGAATCACGTCGGTGGAAGCGGACGCGTTCTCCATCGAAGCGGCGCCAGCGATGTCGTGCGGCGGGGACAGCGGTGGCCCGGTGTTCATCGAACAGGACGGCCTCGAGCGCCTGGTCGGTGTGACTTCGTTTGGTGACCTCACCTGCACCACGGGGACGAACAGCCGCGTCGACGTGCACGCGGACTTCATCCAGAACGCCATCGAGGACGCCTCACGAGGCGCGCCCGTCCGGACGCCGGTGGACCCGGACGTGGACGCCTGCGCGCAGGGGTGCCGTGCGCATGCGGACTGCCCGGTGGGCATGGCGTGTGTCGCGCGGGCGGACGGCACTCGGAGTTGCGCGGTGGCGGGGCTCGAGGCGGGCCACTTCGGGCCTGCCTGCACCGGCGCGCAGGGGGCGCATCCGTGTGTGAAGGCGGGCTCGGCGTGCCGGCTGTGGCTGCCCTGCTCCGAGCCGCGGGATGCAGCAGCGCAGGGTGGGTGCGCGGCGGCAGGGGGCGGAAACCCCGGCCTGGTTCCGCTGGTGCTTCTGGCCTGGTCCTGGGGCCGCGGCTGTCGCGCGAAGGGCGGGTCGTCCGCGAGCGCCTTCTGCTGTCCGCCTGCCCACCCCTCTGGCATGTTGTTTAACTGGGTGGTTTAATTTGGGGCGGAGGTCGTTATGGTCACCCCCATGGTTCAGCAACGTTCCGAGCAGCTCGACGCGGTCTTCCACGCGCTTTCCGACCCGACGCGGCGGGAGATGCTGCGCAGCCTGTCCTCGGGACCGAGGAGCATTGGCGAACTGGCGGCGCCGTTCAGCATGTCCTTCGCGGGCGCTTCCAAGCACGTCAAGACGCTGGAGCGTGCGGGGTTGGTGAACAGGTCGGTGGAGGGGCGCACGCATCGGTGCAGTCTCGCGCCGGCGCCGCTGGCCGGAGCGGCCGACTGGCTGCGTTTCTACGAGCGCTTCTGGAATGACCGGCTGGATGCCCTGGAGCGGGAGCTTCGCAAGCCAGAGCGCGGCGGCGCCAGGAAGGGCGCTCGACATGAGTGAGGTCCGGATGCGTCCGGCCGTCCTGTCGCATGCGACGTCCACCCGCGAGGAGGTGGACGTCAGCGAGCAGCCATGGGGAGACTTCGGCTACTTCAAGGGCCTGGAGGGGCACCTCTGGGAGGTGCCGTGCCATCCGGAGCTCGCCGCCACCGATACATAGGTCCCCAGGGCTGCGGTTCCGCTCATTCGTAGGGCCAGAAGCGTGCCGCGAAGGGCGCCGAGGTGGACGTGCCTTGGTCGGCGCGGAGGCCCGCCACGCACATCGAGCCATCGGAATGGAGCGCGGCGGTGAGCGCGGCCTCGGTCCCCGGCAGGTTGGTGCGATGGGCGCGCAGGGCGGTCTTCCCGTCCGCGGACAGGTGGATGAGCCCAATGCCATCCGTGACACCGTCGATGGTGCTCGCCGCCGCCAGGACCAGCTCGCCCCCCGGAAGGATGCCGGCGCCGACCAGTCTCTCCACCGGGTTGTCCGGCGCCGACCACCGGCCGGTGCTGGTGCCCTCGATGCCGAACGCCACGTCACGCTTCCCGTCCGAATGGAGCCGGGTCACCGAGGCGGAGGTGTAGGCGGTGGTGCCCGAGGAGAACTGCGCGGTGCCACCGACCAGCAACGCGTCTTCGGCCAGCAGGTGCAAGGTCCGGGGCTTGATGGTGCGGATCCCCGGCGCCTGGCCGTCGTAGCTGAAGGTCCGGTCGACCGTCCCGTTGACGTTGTAGCGACGCAGGGTCATGCCACTGGTGCTGGCGAGCGTGGTTCCCACCACCACGATGCGGTCATCCGCCTGGGTGACGACGCCCAGCCCGTCCTCGTCCTCGCCCAGGTCTTCCCAGGCCAGACCATCCGAGCTGAAGCTCGTGTCCGCGGCGCCGGTGGGCGTCAAGCGCATGATGACAAAGTCCAGGTCATCGTGCTGCGCCGTGCCCGCCCCGACGATACGCCCCTGGGAGTCCACCGTGACGGCATGCAGCGTTGCATTGCCCTCGGAAAGCTGGAAGGTGCGCACGCCCGTGCCGCCTAACGTGGTGTCCAGGGTGCCCGCGGGGGTGTACCTGGCGAAGAGCAGGCTCTGATGCTGCCTCCCCGAGCAGTCCCCGGGGCCCGAGATGGCGCCTCCCGCGACCAGGATGCGCCCGTCGGACAGCACGGTGACGGCGTCCACGTAGTCATCGCCTCCGCAGACATCCAGCGTCACCGTGCCCTGGGTGCCGAAGTCAGGGTCCAGCGTCCCGTTCGCAAGCAGGCGCGCTACCAGGACGTCGCGCAGGCCCGTGGAGCCCGTGGCGCCCGCGAGAATCCACTTGCCGTCGGGCTGCGGTGCCACGGCATGGATGCGCACCGCCGGGTGGCCGAAGGCGGGCGCCGCCACGCCCCTGTTGCCGAAGGAGGTGTCCAGTGCCGCTGGGCCGGGCTGGATGTTGAGGAGCTGCGTCTGCTCGACGCGGACCTCGCCGGCGCGTGCGACCAACGTCACGGGCACGATGCCGTAGGAGGCGAACTCCGTGACGCTGAACTCGAGCGTGCCATAGATTTCTCCCTCGGCCACGACGGTGCCGGACGCGCTCACGTGCTCGGGGAGCCCTTCCACGGAGATGGAGACGGCGTCAGTGAACGTCGGCTCGCGGAGGACGACCACCGGCCAACTCTCGGTGGCGCGGTCCAGACGGAATCGGAGTGAGAGTTCGGGTGGTTGCTTGAGCGTGAAGGCCGGAGGCGGCTCTCCCGCGTCGGGGTCCTCCGTCCCGGCGTCGGTGCCCGCGTCGTTCGTCGATGCCCCCGCGTCCGGCCGCTGGGTGCCCGCATCGGGTCTGGGGGAGGGCGACGGCTCCGAACCACCACAGCCCCAGGTGACGGGGGCCAGGCACAGGAGCATCAACGCCAGGAGCGATTTCACGCGCGGCGATGGGAAGCCCATGACATTGGAGGAACCTCGACGGCGGAAATGCACACTGTCTGTGGAAATCATGTGAGCCGGCCTCTTAAGCGAGGACTCGGCGATTCGTAAAGACAGACGCCTCAGTGTTCGCCGTGTCCTCGCGGCGCGTCATCCGCCCCGGGTTGCGTGCCCCGGAGCCGCCTGAGCAGGTGGCGCGGCCAGAAGAACAGCGCCATTCCGGCCATGACGAGGAAGAGGATGACGAAGGGCAGCACGAGCACGCCGCCGACGAAGCCGGCTGCCATGCCGCCCAGTCCCCACAGCAGGCCATGGGGAAATCCCAGGACGGCGCCGGTGAGGGTGCCCACCACCGCGCCCGCCAGCACACAGGGCTCGATGAGGTTCACTATGCGCTCCCACGTTGATGCTCGTCACGAGCCTGGGCAGGAACACGCATGAGCAAGTCGCGACGCAAGGTGGTCCTCATCACTGGCGCATCCTCTGGCATCGGTCAGGCCTGCGCGGAGCTCCTGGGGGCACATGGCCACGCCGTCCATGGTACCAGCCGCCATCCCCGCGCGGATGGTGCCCACCACCGGATGGCCGTGTTGGACGTCACGGATGAGGATTCCGTTCAGCGCGCGGTGGCGTCGGTGCTCGCGGCCGAGGGCCGGCTCGACGTGGTGGTGAACTGCGCGGGCTTCGTGATGGCCGGCGCCGTGGAGGACGTGTCCGTCGAAGAAGCCCAGCGGCAGATGGACACCAACTTCTTCGGCGTGCTGCGCGTCTGCCGGGCGGTGCTCCCCACGATGCGCGCGCAGCGGTCGGGCCTCATCGTCAACATGAGCTCCATGGGCGGCGCCGCCGGGCTTCCCTTCCAGGGGCTCTACAGCGCCAGCAAGTTCGCCCTGGAGGGAATGACGGAGAGCCTCCGGCAGGAAGTCGCCGCCTTCGGCATCGAGGCCACGCTGCTGCAGCCCGGGGATGTCCTCACGCGCGTGCGCGAGTACCGGCAGCGCGCCCGGCAGTCTGGTCCTGGGTCCGCCTACCAGGAGGCCTTCGAGCGCGTCATGAACCTGGTGGAGTCAGGAGAAGGCGCGGGCGTTCCTCCCGAGCAGGTCGCCCGGAAGCTCCTGGCCCTGGTGGAGCGGCAGCGCGTGGACGTGCGCTACTCCGTGGGTCACTTGTCGCAGCGCGTCGGCCTGGTGTCGAAGCGCCTGCTGCCCGGGCGCACCTTCGAGCACCTCGTGATGGCGCTCCACGGCCTGTCGCGGCGCTGAGCCGGGCCCGGTGGGTTGTACATTCCTGACATAGGACTGTCAGGGGCGGGTCGCAGGATGGCGTCTACGAAGCCCCTTGGGTTCTCCCGACCCAGGGGCGTTCGCATCCCACCCCAGGTGCCACCCGACATGATTCCCTTCTTGATGATGTTGCCGATGCTCGTCCCCGCGGGTGTCAAACGTGGACGCTCCAGCAAGGCACGGAGGGGAGGGGGGCTGAGTCCAGTGCCTTCACCCACGAAGGAATCAGGAAGCGCGCCGCCTGTCCGTGCCTCCTCGCGGCGGCGGCTGCCGGCCCAGGTCCTGGGGCAGCGGGCCCTCAACCGGGCCCTGCTCCAGCGGCAGTGGCTGTTGCAGCGCTCCCGGGCGGGCGTGATGGAGGCGCTGGAGCATCTGGTGGGGCTTCAAGCCCAGGCCACCCATCCTCCCTACGGCGCATTGTGGACGCGGCTGAACGGCTTTCAGCAAGAGGCGCTGACCCGGCTCGTGATTGAGCGCCAGGTGGTGCGCGCCGGGATGATGCGCGGGACGTTGCACCTGGTGACCGCGCGCGACTGCCTCGCGCTGCGTCCCGTGCTGCAACCCGCGCTGGACAGGGGCTGAAGCACGCCTCCCATGGCAAGCAGCTGGCGGGTGTGGAGGCCCAGGCGCTGGTGGCGGAGGGACGGGCGCTGCTGGAGGCACGTCCCAGTCCCCGGGGCGAGCTGGGCCGGCGGCTCCAGGAGAAGTGGCCCGGCCATGATGCGAGCGCCCTGAGCCTGGGTTTTTCGAGCCTGGAACCGCTCGTTGTGGTGCCCCCTGTGGAACGTGGGGCCATGGCGAGCGGATGGTGTACGCCACCGCCGAGTCCTGGCTCGGCCAGCGCTTCGAGCCCGCCGCGCCGCCAGACGCGCTGGTGATGCGCTACCTCGCCGCGTTTGGCCCCGCGAGCGCCAGGGACCTGCAGGCCTGGTCGGGCCTGTCACGCATGGGCGCTGTCCTGGAGCGGTTGCGGCCTGAGCTGCGCGCCTATCGTGACGAGCACGGCGTCGAGCTGTTCGACATCCCGAATGCCCGGAGGCCCGACCCGGACACGCCCGCGCCCGTCCGCTTCCTGTCCGAATTCGACAGCGTGCTGCTGGCCCACGCGGACCGCACGCGCATCATCTCCGATGCCGCCCGCAAGCGAGTCTTCACCCTCAACGGCATCGTGCGCGCCACCATCCTCGTCGATGGCTTCGTTCGGGGAACCTGGCGCATCGAACGTGCGCGCGGCACCGCGACCTTGTGCATCACGCCCTTCGCGCGGCTGTCGCGTGAGGACCGCGCCGCGCTGAGCGACGAGGGAGGGCGGCTGCTCGCCTTCGCCGCCGCGGATGTCCAGCACGCCGACATCCGCTTCGAGCGGGTGGGGTGAGCCCGCGCCATGTCGAGCGGGGGCGGGGAGGCGGCGCTCCAACCGGGCCGGGCTGGAGCGCCGTCGTCTTCCCCAGGAAGGCGTGAGGCTCAGGCGTTGAGCGTGCTCTCGTCGACGCCGGCCTCGGCCATCAGCGTGGCCAGCGCGAGCTTGAGCTTGTCCTTCGCCCGAATCTCCAGCTGACGGGCGCGCTCGCGGGAGAAGCCGAAGTGCTCGCCCAGCTCGCTGAGCGTCATCTCCGCGTCACCCATGACGCGCTGCTCGATGATGAAGCGCTCGCGCGGGTCCAGGCGGCGCAGGGCGCGCTGCACGAGCTCGCGGGTGAGGTTGGCCTGCTGCCGGTCGGCGACCTCGTCCACCGCGGAGACGGACTCGGACTCCACGAAGTCCAGGTGCGTGGCGTCGCCGTCCTCGCCCATGGGCGCGTCCAGGGACAAATCACGGCCACCCATGCGCTGCTCCATCTCGCGCACCTCGGAGGCCTTCACGTTCAGCTTGCGCGCAATCTCCTCGGCGTTGACGACGTTCGCGTCGCCGGCGCCCATCTTCTCCAGCTCGCGGCGCGTGCGGGCCAGGCTGAAAAAGAGGCGGCGCTGCGCCTGCGTGGTGCCCAGCTTCACCAGGCTCCAGTTCTTCAGGATGCAGTTCTGGATGTACGCGCGAATCCACCAGACGGCGTAGGAGATGAGGCGGATGCCCTTGTCCGGATCGAACTTCTGCACGGCCTTCATCAGGCCGATGTTCGCCTCCTGGATGAGGTCCGACATCTTCAGGCCGTAGGAGCGGTACTCGTAGGCCACCTTCACCACGAAGCGGAGGTTCGCCGTCACCAACTGGTGGCCCGCGGAAAGGTCCCCCGCGCGGAAGCGCTTCGACAGCTCCTGCTCCTGCGGCTGGGTGAGCAGCGGGTACTGGTTGATCTCCGACAGGTAGGTGGAGAGCGAATCAGGGGAGGAGAAGGAGTTGGAAGCCTGCATGGTGTCTCTCGGGGAAAAAGAGATCTGGTTGGGGGATCGCGATGACGCTACGGGGGGTTGCCCATTGCGACCCACGTGCCAAGGGGTGGCACCATCGTTTCCAAGTGAATCCAGGGGTTTGCATCCAAGCCGGCCCATGCATAAGGGCGGTAATCGGTCGTTTTTACAGCCAGCCCCACGGAAGTCTCTTCCGAACGTCGACTGGCCAACGGCGCCGCTCGCGCCGGGGGCAGGCACGGCGAGCAGGCGGGCGGGGCCCTTCATGGAGGCCCGCTGTTTCTTGCCCGATGCGTCATCGCCACCTTGACGACATGGGGGACCTCTTTCAGCTCTTCGCCGTCTCCGCCGTGGTGATGGGCGTGTCGCAGACGCTGTCCCGGGAGCGCATCTTCGCGCCGCTGCGCGCGCGGCTGGGCGGCAAGGACACCTGGTGGGGTTACCTGGTGTCGTGCCCCTATTGCGTGTCGCACTACGTGGCCTTCGTCCTGGTGCCGCTCACGGGGACGAACGTCATTCGGGTGACCGTGGGAGGCTGGCCCGGCTACGTGCTCAGCTGGGTGCTGTCCACGCTGCTCATCACGGTCATCGCGGCTTTCTTCCGGGTGGTGTTCTGGTTCGTGGATGAGACGCAGGGCCTGGTGAAGCGGCGCCAGCGGACGGAAGAGGAGGAGACGGCCACGCGGCGCCTCCACCGCGAGCAGGCGGAGCAGACGCTGAACCACCACGACCCCGAAACGCGTGAGCCCTCACCGCCCGTGCCGCATTGACGCGGTATGTCGCGTGCCCTCCGTATGGATTGACACGCGCGAGGTGGGAGGACGCAACTTCCAGAACCCGTCGAAGACGATTCTCGACGTCAACGGCATCACGGTGGCCTGGCTTCAGCGAGCCCGCTTGCCCCGTGGCGCTCCCGGCACGGACGTGGCGACGACGAGCTGCCGGTACTGCCGCGGGCTCAACCCCGTCACCTGCTTGAACTGGCGAGACAGCGCGCTCTGGTCACAGAAACCCACCGCCAGGGCGATGGCGGAGATGGGCTGCGCATCCTTCACCAGCCGCTCCGCCGCCGCGTCGATGCGAGTCTTCATGATGAACTGCCCGGCAGACAGCTGGAAGATGCGCTGCATCCGCCGCTCGAACTGCGCCGCGGACATCCCCGCCCGTCGCGCCAGCGATTCGATGCGCAGCCGCTCCCCATAGTTCGCCTGGATGTAGTCGATGGTCCCCGCGAAGCGCTCGTCCACCAGCCCCGCGCGCCCCGGCTCGTGCACGTCCTTGGACAGACACGCCAGCCCCATCACCTCGCCCGTGGCATCGAACAGCGGCACCTTGCTCGTCAGACACCAGCCCGGCTTGCGGTTGTTGAACAACGTCAGGTCCAGGTTGTCCACGAGCGCGCGCCCCGTCCGGAACACCTGCTCGTCCTGTCGCACGTACCGGTCCGCCATGTGCTGGGGGAACAGCTCGTGCGCCGTGTGCCCCACCGCCGCCGCCTTGCTCTTCAGGCCACAGCGCTCCGCGCACGCCTCGCTGATGCACACGTAGCGCCCCCGGATGTCCTTCACCGAGAAGACGATGTCCGGCACCCGGTCGAACAGCTCCTCCGCGAACAGCGGATTCGCCACCCGCCCCATGAAGCCCATCCGCCAGTGCTCCAAGGTTTCACGCGTTTTGGTGGTTTCCATTCGTCCCCACATGGGAAAGACACAAGAATGTCACACGTTCTCACGAATACCTTGAACACCGCGTGAAACCCACGTCGGTGTCACTCGGAACGGACGACACCGTGCGGCAAGCCCCCCCATTCGAGGAGCACGAAGCCATGCGCAGTCCAATCCCGGATTGGTGTCGCTGTCACATCGTCCTCGCCATCTGTTGTCTCGCCCTGTTCGCACCCGGAGCGGACGCCCGCCCCGGAGGTCCTCTCCCGGCCGACCCTGCTCAGCGCGTCCATGGACTGGAGCACGCGCACCAGCGCATCCAGCCCGACGAACGGCAGCCGGATGTTTCCCCGGAGCAGCTGCGCCAGGCCCTCACCCCACCGGCACCGAAGCGCTTTCTGCTGGCGTGTGACACGGCGGCCTTCGGGTCCGCCACCGGCACGGCGCTCGTCACGCTGGTGAAGGGCTCCTCGACGGAGTGCATCAACACGCTGTTCAGCGTCACGGGCACGCTCGCCCGGCAGGTGTTCATCGAGAGCAAGATGGTCACCATCGCCAACGCGCTCACCACCAGCGCGCAAGGCTATGGGGGCAACAACAACGGCCAGACGCTCCAGCTCATTATGTTCCTGCGCGCGGGGTACTACGTGCAGTACTACGCCCCGGACGTCGTGGGCAGCTACGGCACGGCGCTGGCCAACGCCATCCGCCCGGCCCTGGCCGCCTTCGTGGCCAACAGCCACTTCCGGGACGTCAACGACGACCACGGCGCGGTGCTGCGGGAGTTCGTCACGCTCATCGACAGCGCGGGGGAGAACGCGCGGCACCTGGGCACCTTCAAGGGCCTGCTGGACCGCTTCAACAATACCGCCCTGGCCTCCTGGTACATGCGCAGCGCCACCAACAACGTCTTCGTCGGACTGTTCCGCGGCCACTACAACGACGCCTTCGTGGCGGCCGTGCAGCAGGACCCGTCCATCATCGACTCTCTGGACTCCTTCGGCCTGCGCACCGAGCACCTGCTGGGCACCGACAACCAGTACCTCTCCGTCAACGCGGCCCGCGAGCTGTCGCGCTTCCTCCAGTACCCGGGGACGTTGCAGACGAAGACGCGCCCCAAGGTGAAGGCGCTCATCACCAGCCACTCGATGACGGGCCCCACCGCGGGCGTCTGGGTGGGCGCCGCGGAGATGGCCGACTTCTACGACGGCGCCAACTGCGCGTACTACGGCATCTGCGACTTCCGGCGGGCGCTGGAGCAGGCGGTGCTCCGCGTGACGCACAACTGCGGCGCCACGCTGCGCATGCGCGCCCAGGAGATGACGGCCACGCAGCTCACGCAGAGCTGCGGCCAGCTCGCCACGCAGGAGTCCTACTTCCACGACAAGCTGAAGACGGGCCGCCTGCCCGTCGCCAGTGACAACAACACGTCGCTGGAGATGGTCATCTTCGACAGCAGCCTGGACTACCAGACGTATGCCGGCGCGCTGTTCGGCATCGACACGAACAACGGCGGCATGTACCTGGAGGGAGACCCGGCGGCGTCCGGCAATCAGGCCCGCTTCATCGCCTACGAGGCGGAGTGGGTTCGGCCCGCGTTCGAAATCTGGAACCTGCGCCACGAGTACGTCCACTACCTGGATGGCCGCTTCAACATGAAGGGCGACTTCGGCGACAGCATCAGCCAGCCCACCATCTGGTGGATTGAAGGGCTGGGTGAGTACATCTCCAAGCAGGACGACAACGCGTCCGCCGTGGAGCTGGGCACCAGCAAGAGCTTCCAGCTCAGCCAGATTCTGCGCAACGACTACAACAGTGGCACCGAGCGCGTGTACTACTGGGGCTACCTCGCGGTGCGCTTCATGTTCGAGCGTCACCCGGCGCAGGTGGACACCTTCGTCGGCCAGTTCCGCGCGGGGAACTACACCGGGTATCGCGCGTCGCTGGACAGCCTGGACTCGGCGAACGACGCGGAGTTCCACCAGTGGATTGACTGCGTCTCCACCGCGACCGACCCGAGCACCTGCGCGAATCCGGACCCCGAACCGGGGCCTGGCACCGGCACGCCGTGCACGGGCGCGGACACCCGGATGCTGGACAACGGCTGCTACCGGGGCCCGCTGGCTGGCGACAACATCCAGTACTTCTACCTCTGGGTGCCCGCCGGCGCGCGCAACCTGCGCTTCCAGATGAGCGGCGGCACGGGCAACGCGGACCTCTACGTCCGCGCCAACCAGTGGCCGTCGACGACGGCGTATGACTACCGGCCGTATCTGGCCGGCAACGACGAGGTGGTGGACATCCCCTCGCCGCTGACCGGCGTCTACTACTACGCCATGGTGAAGTCCCGCGCGGCGTTCGCGGGCGTGAAGCTGGAGGCCCGCTTCGACACGACGCCGTGAAGCCCGGGAGTGACTCCCGGGTGAACACGGGGCACCCGGGAGTCACTCCTGCTTCAGTACCCCCTCCACCGTTCGCCACAGGTTCAGGGGATTGGCCTCGCGCAGCTCCGGCGGGAGCAGCGCGTCCGGCACATCCTGGAAGCACACCGGCCGCACGAAGCGGCGGATGGCGCCCGTGCCCACGGCGGTGAAGCGGCCATCCGAGCTGGCCGGAAAGGGACCGCCATGCACCATGGCCGGGCAGACCTCCACGCCCGTGGGGACACCATTCATCAGCACGCGGCCTACGCGGTCCGACAGTGTGGGGAGCAGCTCGGCGGCCAGCGCCGTGTCTCCCGCATCCATCATCACCGTCGCGGTGAGCTGGCCTTCCAGCCTGGAGGCCACGCGCACCAGCTCCGCCGCGTCACGCGCCACCGTCAGCACCGCGCAGCTTCCGAACACCTCTTCCGTGAGCGCGCGCTCGGCGAGCACCACGCGGGCCTCCGCCTCGAACAGCGCGGCAGCACCCAGCGCGGCCTGCGACTCACCCCGCGCACAGGTCCGCGTGTCCGTGCGAGCGGCGAGACGGCTCACGCCCTCGCGAAAGCGCTCGGCGATGGCGGGCGTCAACATGGGGGCGGCCGAGGCGGCCCCCAGCTTCTCCGCGAGCCGCGCGCGGAAGACCTCGTACCCCGGGCCCTCCACGGCCACGAGCAGGCCAGGCGAGGTGCAGAACTGGCCCGCGCCCTGGAGGATGGACGTGGCCAGCGCGTCCGCCATCGCCTGGGGACGGGCGGCCAGCGCCTCCGGCAGGAGGAAGATGGGGTTGATGGAGCCCATCTCCGCGAAGACGGGAATGGGGACAGGCCGCGCGGCGGCCAGCGCCATCAGCGCGCGTCCTCCGCCACGCGAGCCCGTGAAGCCGACGGCGCGAATGGCGGGGTGACTCACGAGCGAGGCGCCCACCTCCGTGCCCGCGTCGAACAGGAGCGAGAACACGCCTTCGTGCAGCCCACACGCCACCACGGCCGCGCGGATGGCCAGGCCCGCGCGCTCCGACGTCGCGGGGTGCGCGGGATGGGCCTTGGCGACGACGGGACAGCCCGCGGCCAGCGCGGACGCGGTGTCACCTCCGGCGACGGAGAACGCGAGCGGGAAGTTGCTCGCGCCGAACACGGCCACCGGCCCCACGGGGCGCAGCACGGAGCGCAGGTCCGGACGCGGCAAGGGACGGCGCTCGGGGAGGGCCCGGTCGATGCGCGCATCCACCCAGCTGCCTTCCTCCAGCAGCCGAGCGAACTGACGGAACTGCCCGGCCGCGCGGCCCAGCTCTCCCTGGATGCGCGCGGGAGGAAGTCCGGTCTCCTTGGGCGTCACGGCGAGGAAGTCCGCCTCCGCCGCGAGGAGCGCCTCGGCGATGTGCTCCAGGAACACGGCGCGCTGACGCGAGGGCAGCGCCGCGAGCGTGGGGGCGGCCTGCTCCGCGAGCACGCAGGCCCGCTCCACCTCCTGGGGCCGCGCGCCGTGGAAGCGAGGCTCGAGCGCCACGCCCTCCGCGGGATTCCAGCCGGTGAACGTCGGCCCACCGGGCTCGCCGCGTTCGGCGCCAATCAATGACAGTCCCATCCAGCTCATGCGGCGACCTCACTCCGGGAGGGGCCCATCGCCCCTCCAGCTTCGATACAGGACACTTCGCGACGGGGCACTACAACGCGGGCCGGTTCGCCAGGGCCTCGCGCAGCACGCGCAGGCACTCCTCGCGCTCGGCACCCGTCAGCTCCAGCCGAGGCCCGCGCACCCGCTCGTGGCCCCAGCCGACTTCCTGCTGGACCAGCTTGATGAGCTGGATGAACTTGGTGACGGTGTCCAGGCGCAAGAGCGGCAGGAACCAGCGGTACAGCTCGAAAGCGGCCTGCTTCTTTCCGGCGAGGGCCAGCTCGAACAGTCGCACGGACTCGGCGGGGAACGCATTGACCAGCCCCGCCACCCAGAAGCGCGCGCCCGCGTCGACACCTTCGACGAGGCAGTCGTCCACGCCCACGCCCACGGCCAGCCGGTCTCCCAGGAGGGCGCGAATGGCGGTGACGCGACGGGCGTCGGTGGAGGACTCCTTCACGGCGACCGCGTTGTCATGCTCGGCGGCCAGCTCCGCGAGGTGGGCGGGGGTGAAGTCCGTCTTGTAGGCGACGGGGTTGTTGTAGAGCAGGCACGGCAGCTTCGTGGCGCGCAGGACGGCGGAGATGTGGGCCTTCATCTCGCGCCAGTCGCTGGAATAGACATAGGGGGGCAACACCATCAGTCCGGCGCAGCCCGCCTCCTCCGCGGCGCGGGCCAGCCGCACGGCCTCCTCCGTGGACAGGGCGGCGATGCCCGGGATGACGGGCACCTTCACCGCGTCCACGCACGTGCGCATCACCGCGGCCTTCTCCTCCAGGCTCAGCGTCGCGCCTTCGCCCAGTGAGCCGCAGGGGATGATGCCGGTGCAGCCCTGCGACACCAGCCAGCGCACGTGTGAGCGCACCGTGCCGTGGTCGACGGACAGGTCCGTGTTGAAGGGGGTGGTGATGGCGGGGAGGACACCAGTCCAGAGGTTCATGACTCTCTCGTGTGGGTAGAGGAAACGTCCGGGGGAAGGCGCAGGCTGCCGATGCGCGCGGGAAGACAGGGTGGGCGCACGTCCTCTCCCGGCCAGCCGAAGAGGGTTTGCGCCGCCGTGCCGCAGGTGCGGCCCTGACAGGCGCCCATGCCCAGCCGGGCGTACAGCCGGGCCTCGCGCAGGTTCTGACAGCCCTCCATCGCGGACAGGGGCACGTCCTCGCAGCGGCACAGCAGCGTGTCGGGCGTGGCCAGCCGTCGCAGCTCCGCGCGTGGCGCGTCATGCAGCGCGAGCTGGACGGAGAACGCGCGGACGCGATGCCGTGCGCTCCAGCTCGACAGGGATGGGTTGTTCCGCGGCGACGAGTCCGGCCAGCTCTCCGGTGACGAGCGCCTGGTCCACGCCGCCGATGCCGAGCAGCTCGCCCACGGCGTGGACCTTGGAGACTCGCGTCTCCAGGCGCTCGTTCACGACCACCGCGCCGGCAGAGGTCTCACAGCCCAGCAGCCGGGCCACTTCCAGATTGGGCACGAGCCCGTAGGCCGCGCCCAGGTAGTCGCACCGCAGGCGTTCCTCGCGACCGCGCACGGACAGGCGGACCGACTCCACCCGGCCCTCGCCTTCGGCGGCGATGACCCAGGCGTCCGTGGACGTAGGCACGCGGATGAGCGCCGCGGACATCAAGGCGCCTTGGAGCAGCTTGGCGGGGTGTCGCCAGAGCTGGAGGGCGAAGCCCCAGTGGCTCGCGGCGGCGGCCTGCTCGGCGATGTAGCGGACCTCGCCACCGTGGGCGTGAATCGTCGCGGCGGCGGCGAGCAACAGCGGGCCCGTGCCGGCGAGCACCACGCGCTTGCCGCGAATGGGGAGGCCATCCTTGACGAGCACCTGGAGGCCGCTGACGCCCAGCACGCCCGGCAGTGTCCAACCAGGGAACGGGAGGAAGCGCTCGCGTGCGCCGGTGGCGAGCACCGCGCGGCCGTAGCGCACCGCGAACGAGGAGGCGCCCTCTTCGATCAGGAGCACTCCCGGCTCGGGCGCGGCGACGACGCGAGCGCCTGGACGGAAGCGAGCGCCCGACGCGGCGAAGCGGGTGAGCCACCGGCGCGCGAGGCGATTCGCGCCCTTTCGGGCCTCGCCTCTCCAGACCTGCCCACCGGGCTCGGGCTGGGCGTCGAGGACGAGCACATCCAGCCCCGCCTCGGCCGCACGGCAAGCGGCGGCGAGTCCGCCAGGTCCGGCGCCGACGACCACGAGGTCACAGGCCTCACGCATCGGTCACCACCTCCTGGTCCTCACGGCACGGCGTCAGACACATGAGGACCTCGGGAACACCATTGATGGTGGCTCGGCACTCGAAGCAGACACCCATTCCGCAGAGGGGCCCGCGGGGGCGCCCGCTCAAGTCGGCGCGACTGACGAAGCGGTCCGTCATCGCCAGCGCAGCCGCGACCGACGTTCCCACTGGCACCGTGACCGCACGTCCGTTGATGCGCAGGGTGACGCGCGGGGTGGCCTTCGACGCGGGCTCATGCATGAGCAACCTCCTGAGCGGACACCGTCAGGAAGCGCGCGGGTGAATACGGACGCGCATCGATGGCGCTGGTGCGCCCGAGCAGTTGGTCCGCTACCAGACGCGCGCTGCCCGTGGCGGTGGTGATGCCGAGCCCCTCATGGCCACAAGCCAGCCAGAGCCACGGCTTCTCCGGATGAGGCCCCAGCAAGGGCAGACCATCGGGTGTCGCCGGACGCAGGCCCGTCCAGACGCGCAGTGCCTGCAAGCCATCGAGCCCCGGAAGGAACAGGGCCGCGCGCTTCAGCATGCGGTCCAGGAGCGCCGCGTCCACCTCGCGCGTCGCATCGCCCGGCTGGCGCGACGAGCCCAGCAGGAGCTGCCCCGTGACACGCGGCTGGGCATTGAACGCCACGGAAGCGCCGTCCGTTCCGTGCGCGCTCTTGAGGTAGCCCAGCTCCACCAGTTGGTGATGCACCACGGGCGCCCCGCGCCGGGTGATGAGCAGGTGTCCCTTGCGCGGAGAGATGGGCAGCCCAGGGCAGAGCGCGGGACTGGCCACGCCCGCCGCGAGCACGATGTGCCGTGCCGTCAGCACCTCCCCATGGGAGAGCACGGCGCTTCCCGGGCGCAGCTCCCGAACCGGACTCCCCGTCATCAGCCGCGCACCCCGAGCCTGGGCACGCAGCGCGAAGGTCCGCGCGGCGAGCGGCGGATACAGCACGGCATCATCCACGACACGCAGCGCTCCCACGAGTCCCGGAGCAAGCGCGGGCTCGGCCTCATGGAGCGCCGCGCTGTCGAGCACCTCGGCACGGATGCCCGCGGCGCGGTAGTTGGCCACCTTCGCGGAGACAGCGGCCATCTCCTCTTCATCGGCGGCGAGCCAGAGGGTGCCACACGCGTCGTACTCCACCGCGCGAGGCAGTCCATCCGCGAGCTCGCGCCACAGCGACACGGACCACGACGTCAGCGCGAGCTCCGCCGCGTTGTCATCCATGGCCACCAGGTGGCCCATGCCGCACGCCGTCGTCCCCGCACCGATGGACCGCGCCTCGACGAGCGCCACCGACACGCCGTCAGCACTGAGCACATCCGCGAGCGCCGCGCCGACGATGCCACCGCCGACGATGACGCAGTCGAAGGCGCTCATCCGATGCCCCAGGCAAAGGGGTCCGTCGGGTCCACCAGCAGCGTGGCCTCCGCGTTGACGGACGCGGTGCCGGTGATGGTGGGCAGGATGCGCGCACCGTCACGGACGTAGCGCGCCTCGAAGCGACTGCCGAGGATGCTCTCCTGCACCCACGTCGCGCCTTCCGCGAGCACACCCTCGGCGGCCAGACACGCGACCTTCGCGCTCGTCCCGGTGCCACACGGCGAGCGGTCATAGGCCAGCCCCGGGCAGAGCACGAAGTTGCGAGCATCCACCCCTGGTGTCGGAGAGGGAGCGTACAGCTCGACGTGGTCGATCTCCGCGCCGCCCTCCCCGGTGATGCCCTGGTCCGAGAGCGCCTGCTTGATGGCGGAGGTGTACGCCAGGAGCGCGGGAGTCCGCGACAACTCCAGCGGCAGGTGCGTGGCGCGGGAGAGGAAGAACCAGTTGCCACCCCAGGCGATGTCGCCGCGCACCTCGCCATGTCCCGGCACGGACACCGCCACGTCATGCGCCCACCGGTAGCTCGGCACATTGGCGATGCTGACGCGCCCATCCGGATGCAGCGTGGCCTTCACCACGCCAACGGGAGTCTCCAGTGAGTGGACGCCAGGGCCGATGCGTCCCAGGTACTCCAGCGTCTTCACCACGCCGATGGTCCCGTGGCCGCACATCCCGAGATAACCGACGTTGTTGAAGAAGATGATGCCGGCGACGCTCGACGCGCTGACAGGCGGACACAGCAGCGCGCCCACCATGACGTCGGACCCACGGGGCTCGCAGACGATGGCCTTGCGAAAGGCGTCGAACTCCTCGCGGAAGCGCTCGCGCAGGCTCGCCAGGTCGCCCGCTCCCAGCTCCGGGCCTCCGTCCGTCACCACGCGCGTGGGCTCTCCCCCGGTATGACTGTCGATGACACGAATGCGCCGCATGCGAGCCGCTCCCGCTACCCGGGCCTCCCATGCGCCACCCTAGGAGTCCCGAGGCGCTGTTTCTTGGGAGATTCGACCGCGCTCGCGAGGCAATCACGCAAATGCGCCAGCGAGCAGCCCCCTCAGGGACACCCGCCGGGGACACGCGCGCCCGTGGGGAGGTGCCGACGGTCGGGGCTCACCACAGGCCCTGCTGGCGCAGCAGCTCCGCCAGCGGGTGTGCGCCCAGCCCGTGCGCGTCGAAGAGCCGGCCCGCGATTTCGTGTGTGGGATTCTTCCACGCGATGCGCTCCGGCCCATCCTCTCGCGTGTTGCCACACAGCAGGAGCGACGCCCTCAGCGCCTCGGCGGACGGAAACAGCGTGTGCTCGAAGAGGAGCGGATTCTGGCTGGTGAGAAATACCTGCCGTGCCCCCAGCTCCCGCATGCTCGCTTCCACCCAGCGCGGATGCAGCCCATTGCCCAGCTCGTCCGCGATGGCGAAGTCCTCGTTCACGTCCAAGTAATAGAGCAGTGACAGCAGCCGCTTCTGCCCGAAGCCCAACGCCTCGTGCGTCAGCACCCGGCCATCGCGCCGCGTGAACTCGAAGCCAAAGCCCCCAAAGCCCACGCGCCCGCCGTTCTCGAACGACCGCTTCTCCAGCACCTCCACGCGGAAGCGGCCCGTCTCAAAGCCCCCCAGCCCCACGAACTTCGCCAGGAAGCTGCCTTCGCGCGCGTCGTGCGTCAGCTCCAGCACGTCCTTGACGGATGGCTGCTCCATCTGCTCACGCAGCCACCCCGGCATCCACGTGGGTAGCGCCATCAACCCCAGCGGGAACACTTCGCCGTCCCGCACCTCCATGGCATAGCGGATGGCGCCGATGCGTTCGAACATCCCCAGCGCTTCATCGAAGCGCTGCGGCGCCAGCAGGAACGTACGGCGCAGCAGCTCCTTGAGCCGCTCCTTCATCCCCGCGTCGATGTACTGCGCCGTCATGAACAGCAGGGTCCACACTGACCGGTCCAGCAGCGACCAGTGCATGCTCCGCGACCACACGGCCTCGCCGTCCACCTTGCAGTCCATGCCCGCCGCGTCCGCACGCATCACCAACCTGGCCGACGGCGAATGGAACTGCACGTCCACTTCGATGCGCGGATGCAGCGAGGAGTCCAGTGCGGGCGTGCGCAGCGGCATCAGCGCGGAGCCCTTTCTCGGCGGTGCTTCCGTGTCTGGCGCCGGCGCGTTCTCCTCGTTCCGGACGAAGACGTGCAGCTTCATGCCCGGAAACGCCAGGTCGTACTCCAGCGCGAACGGCTCGTGGATGAGGCCGGAGAAGTCCGAGCCGAGCACCGTGGAGATGAGCTCCAGTAGCGTCGTCCTGCCGGTGCCGTTCTCCCCCAGCACCAGATTGGACGACGGACTGAACACCAGCGAGGTGCCAGGGAGGACGTTCCGGTAGTGATGGACCTCGAGCCGCGTGAGCTTCATGGGTCTCCTCGGCGCGCAGCATGGCCAGTGTGGGCGCGCGGGGGAACCGCGCAATGTCACGGAATGTCCACCTCCTTTCGTGTGTAGAGGGCGCCCGAGCCCCTCCCTGGACGCTCGCCGCATGACGCGGTGCAGGCCAAGGTGGAACGTGAGGTGGAGCGAGACCTCGTCTATACACTCCGCCGGCTCTGCGACCCCTCCGGGTCGGAAAGGACGAAGTGAGGACGATGAAGAACCAGCTTCTCAGCGGTATGGCCTCCGCGCTCATGACCCTGTCGGCGATGCCCGCGCTGGCTCAACTCAAGCTGCCGGCCGCCAGCCCCGCGGCGAAGGTGACGCAGGAGGTGGGCGTCTCCGAGATTTCCGTCGAATATTCCAGCCCGGCGGTGAAGGGCCGGAAGGTCTGGGGCGACCTGGTCCCCAATGACAAGGCGTGGCGCAGCGGCGCCAACTCGGCGACGAAGATTACCTTCAGCCACCCCGTCACCTTCGGCGGCAAGGCCGTTCCGGCGGGCTCCTACGCCATCGTCAGCCTGCCCTCGCAGAAGGGTTGGAAGGTGATGCTGAACACGGACCTGGGCCTGTGGCGGGGCGGCGCGCCCTACGACACCTCCAAGGATGTGGCCTCGGTGAGCGCCACCACCACGGAGATTCCGTCGCGTGAGCGCCTGACGTACCTCTTCACCGACACCACGGACAACAGCACGCGGCTGGACCTGGAGTGGGAGAAGCTGCGCGTCTCCGTCCCCATCACGGTGGACACGGCGGCCATCGCGAAGGCCAACATCGCGGAGGCGCAGAAGGGCATTGCCGGCATGCACGTGAGCGCCGCCTCCTACGTGGCGGAGACCACCAAGGACTACGCCGCGGCGCTGAAGCACGCCGACGCGGCCGTGGCCGCCAACGGCACCTGGTACAACCACTGGGTTCGCGCGGGCGTCCTGTCGCAGATGGGCAAGTACAGCGAGGCCCGCAAGGCCGCGCAGACCGCGTGGGACCTGGGGCAGAAGGACAAGAACTTCTTCTACCGTGACCAGGTCTCCAAGGCGCTGGCGGAGTGGAAGAACAAGAAGTAGCCAGCCACTCCCGGGGCTCCTCAGCGACGGAGGGGCCCCGTCAGGAGCCGGCGGTAGAGCGCCTCGTAGCGGTCGATGGCGGGTTCCTTCTGGAAGCGTTCCAGGACCTGCGCCCGCGCGCGGTGTGAGAAGCCCTGCCAACGCTCCGCGTCCTCGACCAATGTGAGCACGTGCCGGGCCATGGCCGGGACGTCACCCAGCGGCGCCAGGAAGCCCGTCTCCCCGTGCGTGACGAGCTCCGGGATTCCGCCCAGGTCGCTGGCCACCACGGGAACGCCGCAGCTGAGCGCTTCCAGCGCGGCGAGCCCGAAGCTCTCCTGCTCGCTGGGGAGCAGGAAGACGTCGGAGGCGGCGACCAGCTCCTCGAAGCGGTCCTGCTTGCCGAGGAACGCGACGCGGCCCTCCAGGCCCATCTCCCGAAGCATCCGCTCCGCGGGCGAGCGCTCTGGACCGTCTCCCACCATCACCAGGCGGCAGGGACGGTGGCGGTGGACCTCGGTGAAGATGGCGACCACGTCGGTGATGCGCTTCACCGGCCGGAAGTTGGAGACGTGGATGAGCACCGGCTCGTGGTCACGCAGGGCGGGGAAGAGCGCGCGCAGGCAGGCGCGGTCTCGCACCGGGGCATAGCGGGCGGTGTCCACGAAGTTGGTGATGACGTCGATGGGGACGCTCTCGGGAATGTCGAAGCCCCGCCACGTCGCGCGGCGCAGGTAGGCCGACGGCACCGTCACCGCGTCGCTTCGCGTGATGGAGAAGCGCGTAATCGGCAGGTAGCTGGGGTCGATTCCCACCAGCGTGGTGTCCGTCCCGTGCAGCGTGGTGACGACTCGCGGCGCCTTGTGGCCCAGCACCTCGCGCGCCATCCACGCGGCGGTGGCGTGGGGCACCGCGTAGTGGACGTGCAGGATGTCCAGGCGCTCGTAGCTGGCGACCTCGATCATCTTGGAGGCCAGCGCGATGGGATAGGTGCCAGACTGCTGAAGCGCCGGGTAGTCGCTCTCCGTCACCTCGTGGAAGACGACCTTCCGATTCGCGCCATGGAGGCGGACCGGCAGGTCCCGAGCGATGAAGTGGACGCGGTGGCCCCGGTCCGCCATCGCGAGGCCAATCTCCGTGGCGACCATGCCGCTGCCACCGAAGGTTGGAAAGCAGGTGATGGCCACGTTGAGCGGGGCGTTCATGTGCGTGACGGGAAGAACAGGGGCTTGGCGAAGCTATTCCTGCGAAAATGGTCGAGCGGGTCGGCCAGCCCCAACGCCTCGCGGAGGATGTAGGGCTCGCCGTGGGTGACGCCAATCTGCGCGCCATGGAAGCGATCCCGGGCTTCCAGCGAGGACACTGACAGCGGTGAGCCCACCAGCGTGGGCGGGGCGTCCGGACGGGGCAGCACCTGGCTGGCATAGCAGTGCACCGCCGCCAGCTTGCGCTCGTAGACGGCGGAGACGTCGACGATGACGCTGGGCTCGGCCAGGTGCCGCATCGGGTAGTAGAGGACCTGCCGCGGCGTGAAGGGCTCCGCGGCGGGCTCCGCGTCGAACTTGCGCACGCCTGCGAAGAAGAGGGCGCGCGTCACCAGCGCACTGGCGGCCTCGTGGTCCGGGTGGCGCTCCTGCTCCCAGGGCACGACGACCAGCTCCGGGCGCAGGCGGCGCAGCGCTTCCACCACGCGGGCCACGGCGGCGGTGCGGGCGCGCTCGGGCTCGGGCGTGTCGAAGCCCGCCCACGGATTGAGCCAGCCGTCGGGCAGCTCCAGGTTCTCCCGGTGGGCCAGCCCCAGCGCGCGGGTGGCGGCTTCCGTCTCCTCCGCGCGGGACTGGAGCGTGCCGCGCGAACTCTTCTCGCCGCGCGTCAGGTCGACGATGCCGGTGCGGTAGCCACGGGCGGCCATGCTCGCCAGCAGCCCGCCGCAGAACAGCTCCACGTCATCCGGGTGTGGGCCAAAGGCGAGGACGTCGATGCCGTAGGCGGTGCCGGTCGCGCTCATGGCGTCAGGTCCTTCGAGTCACCGGAGAAGGGGACACACGCGTCCAGCACCGTCTTCGTGAAGGCGCGCGTCCCGATGCGGCAGGCGAAGTAGGGCAGCCCGAGGATCCGCTCCTGGGGCGCGTCCTCCGGGAAGAGGAAGGTGCGCAGGCGGTCCACCTGTTCGGCCGCGGTGGCATCACGCCGGGCGAGCGCGCGGCGGTAGCGGCCCGTCAGCCGGGACACCGCGACACGCACCGTGCCCTGGGTGCGGCGCAGCGCGTCCTGGAGGTTCGCGTCCACCGCGGACACCTGCCCGGCGACGCGCTCCAGCTCGGAGGAGAATGCGCCGAAGAGGCGGGCCTCCAGGGCCTCGGGTGTCTCCAGCGACTCCGGGGCATCACGCGTGGCCAGCCGCGTGAGCAGCGCGTCGCGCGGCACGTTCACCTCATCCGGCTGGAGCCCCACCTTGCCCAGCCACCGTCGCGTGCGGTCATCGAGCACGCGGAAGCGGGCCCGGGGAATGGCGAGCGGCATCGGACGGCCCGCGTGGGCGTAGAGCGGTGCCAGTTGCGCGAAGTAGGCCAGCTCGCCCGGGCCGCCGACATACGCGGCCGTGGGGAGCCACGTGTCCTGGAGGAGGGCGCAGCAGCGCGGACGTGGTGAAGCGCAGCGGCTCTCGCTCCAGGGCGGCATGCAGCGCGTCCTGGGGGATGGCGCTGCCTTCCGGGTGACCCACCAGGCTCCAGGCGCCCGCTTCCGCCGGGTCCAGCCGGTAGCGCGGGCCATCGAGCGCATCGGGTGAGAAGAAGCTGAGCGGCGAGCCCGGACGGACATGGACCTGCACCGTGTAGCCCGCGCGGGTGAGCGCCTCCGCTCGGGCCGCGAGCACCGAGGAGAGTGCCCCCGCTTCCTGGAGGGCGAAGCGGTGCACGGGAGCGGCGAGTGGCGCCAGTCGTGCGTCTCTCGGGTCGAGGAAGACGAGTCCCTCGTCGGCGAAGAGGGAGGACAGGACGTCGGTGAAGGCTCCCGCGAGCGTGGCTTCAGGGCGGTAGGCCCGCTCCAGCAGGGAGAGGAATTCCTCCGCATGGGGTTCTGCTTCCAGCTCGGCGCGGAGGGTGGCCAGGGCGGGGAGGACGCTCGGTCCAAGGTGGCGGTGGGCGATGGGCGCTCGAGACGTTGCTGCATCCGGAAGCTCGAGCGCCAGGCGACAGGGCCCTCCGCCCGGACGTGGGATGACACAGTGGTCAATCTCCGGGAGGTCGTGGTCCTCCGTCTGGAGCCAGAAGACGGGAACACAGGGCCGGCCGGTTTCTTCCTGAAGCGCGCGCGCCGTGACGATGGCGGACGCGGCTTTGTAGAGCGTGTACAGCGGCCCCAGGAAGAGGCCCATCTGCTGCCCCGTCACCACCGCGACGGTGCCAGGCTTCGCGAGCAGCGCGAGGTTGCGCTCCCGCGCGGGACTGGGCGCGAGGCGCGCGTTCTGCGCACCGAGGACGTCCAGCAGCGCGGGCGACACCGCGCGCGATGCGGCGGCGGCCACGGCCCGGGCGCGCGCTTCACGGTGTCGATAGTCGTCGGGAAGGAAGGAGAGCGCGGACGCATCTCCGCGAAGCCACGCGGTCGAGAACGGGGACGTCACGGCATGCCGTGATAACAGGTCGCGACGGGCGCGCCACCGGAAGTGCACGCTTGCACGTCATGTGCGGCCGTGACGGCGTGTGTCATCCCTGGGCGAACGCGAGCCGCGCGCAGGGGAGAGGCTTGTTATAGGGTCCGCCCGAATGCGGAACCTGCTCCTCGGAATGACGCTGGCCATGAGCCTTGGAATCGGGTCGAAGGCGGTGGCGCAGCCTCCTCGGCAGCTCCATGCGGGTGAAATCGCGGCGGGCCTGAAGCGGCTCGGTGTGACGGGCAGTGTCCTCTATGTCGCGGCCCACCCGGACGACGAGAACACGCGCTTGCTCGCCTGGCTGGTGGGAGAGCGCGGCCTGCGCGCGGGTTACTTGTCCGTGACGCGCGGCGATGGTGGGCAGAACCTCATCGGCACCGAGCAGGACGCCTTGTTGGGGCTCATCCGCACGCACGAGCTGCTCGCCGCGCGGCGCGTGGACGGCGCGGAGCAGTTCTTCACGCGGGCGCGGGACTTCGGTTACTCGAAGAGCGCGGAAGAGGCGCTGCGCATCTGGGGACATGAAGAGGTGCTGGCGGACGTGGTGCTCGCCATCCGCCGCTTCCAGCCAGACGTCATCATCACCCGCTTCACCACGGAGCCGCCGAACCACGGCCACCACACGGCCTCCGCGCTGCTCGCGGCGGAGGCCTTCATCGCCGCCGCCGACCCGAAGCGCTTCCCCGAGCAGCTCTCCGAGGTGAAGCCGTGGAAGGCGGACCGCCTGCTGCAGAACGCCTCCCAATGGTGGTTCAAGCCCGATGAGGACCTGTCCCGCTACGTGAAGCTGGAGGTGGGCGGCTACGACGCGTTGCTCGGGCGTTCGTGGGGCGAGGTGGCCGCGGAGAGCCGCAGCCAGCACAAGAGCCAGGGCTTCGGCCAGGCCGTGGACCGAGGCCCCAGCACGGAGTACTTCACCCCGCTGGCGGGGACGCTGCCGAAGCGCGACGTGTTCGAGGGGCTCGACTTCTCCTGGAGGCGTTGGAAGGGCTCCGAGGCCGTGTCCCGCGCGGTGGCCGCCGCGACGAAGGCGTTCGATGCGCGCGCCCCCACCGCTCCCTTCCCTCGCTCGTCCGTGTCCACGAGGCGCTGACCGCGCTGCCGGACACCCATCCGTGGAAGGCGCCCAAGCTGCGGGAGACGGAGGCGCTCATCGCCGCCTGCGCGGGTCTGTTCCTGGAGGTGCGTGCCGCCGCGCCCACGGGCATCCCGGGGCTGCCGGTGGCGTTGGACGTGGTGGCGCTGAACCGCTCGCCCGCCGCCGTCGAGTGGGTGGGGCTGACGCTGCCGGGCGAGAAGCCCGAGGCCGTGGGGAAGGCGCTGGGGGCGAACGTGCCCTTGAAGCTGTCGCGCACGGTGACGCTGCCGACGACGGCGCCCATCTCCACGCCCTACTGGCTCCGCGAGCCTGTCACGGGAGGGCTCTACACGCTCGAGGGCGAGGACCGCGCGCTCACCGGCCAGCCAGAGGGCGTTCCCGCGCTGTCGGTGGCGTTCGAATACAAGGTCGCGGGCCGGCGCTTCCGCGCGGTGCGTCCGGTGGTCTACGTCTGGACGGACCCGGTGCGCGGCGAGCTCTACCGTGACTTCGAGGTCGTCCCGCCCGTCACCGCCACGCTGGCGCAGGACGTGCTCATGTTCCCCAACGGGGCGTCCCGTGCCGTGCCGGTGGTGCTGGCCGCGGGGATGGACCAGGTGCCGGGCACGGTGCGGATGGTGGCGCCGCCCGGGTGGCGCGTGGAGCCCGCATCGGTGGAGTTCAAGCTCGCGGCGCGCGGAGACGAGCGCACCGTCACCTTCCAGGTGACGCCGCCCCAGGCTCGGCGCGGAAGGGTGACCTCTTCGTGGATGTCGACGTGGGGGACCGCGCCTGGTCCTGGCGTGCCCGCTCCGTGTCCTATCCCCACATCCCGCCGCTGACGGTGCGCCAGCCCTCCACGGCCACGGTGGTGCCGCTCTCGCTGGCCACGAAGGGCAAGCGCATCGGCTACATCCCGGGGCCGGGCGACCGCGTCGCGGAGAGCCTGAGCGCGGTGGGCTACGAGGTGACGCTGCTCCCCGAGGAGCGGCTGGCCCAGGAGAAGCTGGAGCGCTTCGACGCCATCCTCGTGGGCGTGCGCGCCTTCAACGCCAACACGCACCTGACCGTCCACCGGGAGCGGCTGCTCCAGTACGTGGAAGGCGGCGGCCGGCTGGTGGTGCAGTACAACACCAACAGCCGCGTGGGGCCGCTCACGTCCTTCGTCGGGCCCTATCCACTGGAGATTGGCCGCGACCGGGTGACGGATGAGACGGCGGTGATGACGCCGCTCCGCGCCGATGAGCCGCTGCTGCGCGCGCCCAATGCGCTGACGGCCGCGGACTTCGAGGGCTGGGTGCAGGAGCGCGGCCTCTACTTCGCGTCGTCGTGGGACGCTCGCTACCAGCCCGTGTTCGCCATGCACGATGCCGGCGAGGCGCCGCTCCAGGGCGCGCTGCTGGTCGCCCGCCATGGCAAGGGCACGTTCGTCTACACGGGCCTCGCTTTCTTCCGTCAGCTTCCCGCCGGCGTTCCCGGCGCCTACCGCCTGTTGGCCAACATCCTTTCTCAATGAGCACTGCCCCCCATCTGAATCCGAGTGAGCCTTCCGCCGAGGTCCCCGCGCCCCGGCCCGAGCTCGATGACGCGCCGCCGCTGCTGGGCTCGTGGCGGAACATCTACATCCTGGTGCTGGGCACCTTCGTCCTGTTCCTCGCCCTGGGTTGGGTGCTCACGGAGGTGTATTCGTGACGGGGCTCGACTGGTTGGTGCTCGGTGGCACCATCGCGTTCATCGTGGCGTGGGGCCTCTGGAAGTCCCGAGGGACGGCCACCAGCGACGAGTACCTGCGCGGTGGCCGTGAGCTGAAGTGGCCCACCATCGGCCTGGCGGTGATGGCCACGCAGGCCAGCGCCATCACGTTCCTCTCCGTCCCCGGGCAGGCCTACGAGGACGGGATGCGCTTCGTGCAGTTCTACTTCGGACTGCCGATCGCGATGATCATCATCAGCGCCGTCTTCGTGCCCATCTACTACCGGCTGAATGTCATCACGGCCTATGAGTACCTGGAGTCACGCTTCGACCTGAAGACGCGGCTCTTGGGCGCCTTTCTCTTCCTCATCCAGCGGGGACTCGCGGCCGGCATCACCATCTACGCGCCCGCCATCATCCTCTCCGCCATCCTCGGCTGGCCGCTGGAGCCCACCGTCATCGTCATGGGGGCGGTGGTCATCCTCTACACGGTGACGGGTGGGGCCAAGGCGGTGAGCCAGACGCAGAAGCAGCAGATGGTGGTGATGATGGGCGGCATGGTGGTGGCCGCCATCGTCATCATCTGGCGGCTGCCGGAGCACGTGTCGTTCGGCAAGGCGGTGGACGTCGCGGGTGCCTTCGGCCGGATGAACGTGGTCAGCTTCGACTTCGACATGCAGGACCGCTACAACTTCTGGTCCGGCATCACCGGAGGACTGTTCCTGTCCCTGTCGTACTTCGGCACGGACCAGTCGCAGGTGGGGCGCTATCTCTCCGGCCGCTCCATCTCCGAGAGCCGGCTGGGGCTGCTCTTCAACGGCGTGCTGAAAATCCCGATGCAGTTCCTCATCCTCTTCGTCGGGATTCTCGTCTTCGCCTTCTACCAGTTCAACACGCCGCCGCTGCTCTTCAACGAGGCGCTGCGCACCCGCGTGCAGGGCACGGCGCAGGCGGCCGAGTACGCCGCGCTGGAGTCGAAGTGGGAGCAGGTCCAGTCCGGCAAGCGCGCGGAAGTGGAGCGCTACCTGTCGGCCGTCGATTCAGGCGACGTGGCGGCCGGGGATGCGTCGCGGGCGCTGCTGCAGGGCCGCGCGCAGGAGGCGAGCGCCGTCCGCAAGGAGGCCAAGGACCTGGTGGCCCGCGCGCTGCCGGGCGCGGAGACGAAGGACTCCGACTACATCTTCATCTCCTTCGTGAAGCGCTGGCTGCCCAGCGGCCTGTTCGGCCTGCTCATCGCCGTCATCCTGTCCGCGGCCATGAGCTCCATCGCCAGCGAGCTGACGGCCCTGGGCACGACGACGACGGTGGACTTCTACCGGCGGGTCTTCCAGCGCAACGCTTCCGACCGGCACGTGCTGGTGGCGTCGAAGCTGTTCACCGTGTTCTGGGGCATCGTCGCGGTGGGCTTCGCGACCTTCGCGTCGCTCTTGGACAACCTCATCCAGGCGGTGAACATCCTGGGCTCCATCTTCTACGGCACGGTGCTGGGCATCTTCCTGGTGGCCTTCTTCGTGAAGCGCGTGCGCGGCCATGCCGTGTTCGCGGCGGCCGTCATCTCCCAGGCGGCGGTGATTGCCCTCTTCTTCCTCTCCGACGTGGGCTACCTCTGGTTCAACGTCATCGGCTGTGCGCTGGTGGTGGCGCTGAGCCTGGTGATGCAGGCCGTCCTGCCGAGCGGCGAGACGCCAGCCCCGGCGCCGGGGGCCTGAGTCCGCGGCGTCCAGGGCGGTGAAGGCCGGGAGGCGTCCGTGAAGGGGCGCCGGCCCGGCCTTGAAGTATGCTCGCCCGGGAGAGGGACGGACATGTCTGACGGGAAGAGGCGGCCCGGTCGCCCGGGGCGTTCCGAGGAGCCACGCATCGCCCCGGAAGAGGACGAGGACGCGACGCGGGACATTCCGCTCTTCACGCGCCCCGAGGAGACGCGCATGGGGCCCGTGGAGCCCCGCTTCGAGGAAACGCGCATGGGCCCCGTGGAGTCCTTCTCCCACGAGGAGGACCTGCTCCCCTTGGAGCCTCCCGCGCTGGAGACGCGGATGGGGCCCGTCCCGGACGCGAGGCCCGTCCGGGCGGGGCGCTCACGCAGCGCACCCAGAAGCGCGCGGACCGAGCCTCCAGCGCCGCCTGCCGAGGTCCACACGGAGGTCATGCCTCCGACACCTCCCAGGCCGCGCGGAGGCCCGGAGAAGCGCGCCAGCCCGCCCAAGGCCAGTGCGTCCCCCGCCAGCGTGGGCGTGGTGCGGCTGAGTCCGTTGGAGCCCCTGGGCGCGAAGGTGGTGGCCGCGGAAGAGGCTCCCGCGCTGCGGACGATGTTCGCGAACCACTCGGCGCTGCTGGCCGAGCAGCTCCGCGACGCGCTGTCGACGAAGATGTATGGCCGCGGTCCTCACCGGGTGCTGCGCATCGACGAGCCGGAAGGGCCCAGCACCGCGGGCGGGAAGCTGGCGCGGCAGGCCATCTCCCTGGTGCCTCGCAAGGGCGCGGGGACCTCGCTGACGTGTGGCTGGGTGGACGTGTCCAAGCGCGAGGCCCAGCTCCGCAACTTCGAAGCGGTGGCGAAGCGGTACGAGCTTCACCACGGCGAGCCGCTGGAGATGCAGGCCGAGGAGTACGAGCGCTTCCTCACCGACGTCGAGGCCGTGCTCACCCAGGCCGTCATCAAGGTCCGCGTCATCGTCCCCGAGGAAGCGGGCGCGGTGCGCGTCGCGAGCCCTTCCGCCTCCGCGAAGGGCGTCCCGCCCGTCTGGGCGGGACTGCTGGCCGTGCTGGCCTTCGTGCTGGGCCTGCTCGCGGGGCGGATGGGCTCAGGCGGCTGAGCTACGCGGGGGCGGGGCCTCACGCTCCCAGTGGCGGCGGGCGATGGACTCGGCGAAGAGCTGGCCGAGGCCCTTCGTCTCCACCTTCGCGCTGCGGACGATGCCTCGGGTGGCGTCCAGGCCCTTGCTCGGCGGTGCCTCCAGGTCGCGCACGCCCGCGGCGTCCAGCAGGGTGTTGGCGTCCGCGGAGAGCGCCAGCGCCTTGCAGTGCACGTAGGCCTCGCGCACGAAGTCCACCGCCAGCGGCGCGCGCCGCAGGGCCGCGACGCTCTTCTCTCCACCGGGCACGTAGACGGCGTCGTACATGACGGAGGACGCCGTGGAGAAGGTCCGCAGGGGCCGCTCCTCCCGGCCTTCCTGGCTCGTCACCGGGCTCAGCGTGGGGCCCACCAGCTCCAGCGTCGCGCCGCGCTCCTCCAGCACCTTGCGCACGCCGTCCAGCTCCTTGCCGGCGAACCCGTCCGATACCAGGGCCGCGATCTTCCGCGTCCGGATGGAGTCATGCGGCGAGTTCTCCATGCTCAGCGCCGGGGACGTCTCCACCGAGGGCGCCGCCTTCTTGCCCGCGGCCTTGGACGGCTTGGGGGCCTGGTCGCCTTCGGTGGCGTGACGCCCACGGCGCGCGCCACGCGCACGGCCAGCTCCGGGTCCACGTTCACCAGAATCTGGTTCACCACGCGCTCGCGAATCTCCACGCGCTCCACCTTGCCGACCTCGAACTCGAGCGCGGCCACGAGGTGCTCCTGCTCCGGCTTCGACAGGCTCTTGTAGAAGAGGGTTGCCTGGCTGAAGTGGTCGCTGAAGCTGCCGCTGCGCGCGCGAATCGTGTGGCCCTCCACGCGCTCCTGGGTGTGGCGGAAGGCGCTCGCGGGGTTCGCCAGCACCGGGCAGCCGCCGCCCAGGGAGTTGGGGTGGTAGTTGGCGCGCGACGTGGGAATGGTCTGTCGCCCGAAGCCGTCCTGCTGGTGGTTGGTGACGGGGCACACCGGCTTGTTGATGGACAGCTCCGCGAAGTTGGGCCCGCCCAGCCGCGTGAGCTGCGTGTCCAGGTACGAGAAGAGTCGCGCCTGCATCAGCGGGTCATTGGTGAAGTCGATGCCGGGGACGATGTTGGCCACGCAGAAGGCCACTTGCTCCGTCTCCGCGAAGAAGTTGTCCGGGTTGCGGTTGAGCGTCAGCTTGCCCACGCGCTGCACCGGCACCAGCTCCTCGGGGAGCAGCTTGGTGGCGTCCAGCAGGTCGAAGCCGTATTTGAGCTCGTCGCCTTCGGGGATGATTTGCAGCCCCAGCTCGTACTCGGGGAAGTCACCGCGCTCGATGGACTCCCAGAGGTCGCGGCGGTGGAAGTCCGGGTCCTTGCCGGACAGCTTCTGGGCCTCGTCCCACACGAGCGCGTGGTTGCCCAGCAGCGGCTTCCAGTGGAACTTGACCAGGTTCGCCTTGCCGGCCGCGTTGACCAGCCGGAAGGTGTGGACGCCGAAGCCCTCCATCATCCGGAAGCTGCGCGGAATGGCGCGGTCCGACATCAGCCACATGATCATGTGCGTCGTCTCGGGGACGAGCGAGACGAAGTCCCAGAGCGAGTCATGCGCCGAGGACGCCTGGGGGATTTCGTTGTGCGGCTCGGGTTTGACCGCGTGGACGAAGTCCGGGAACTTGATGCCGTCCTGGATGAAGAAGACGGGCATGTTGTTGCCCACCAGGTCGAAGTTGCCTTCCTCCGTATAGAACTTGGTGGCGAAGCCGCGCACGTCACGCACGGTGTCCGCCGAGCCACGTGAGCCGCCCACGGTGGAGAAGCGCACGAACACCGGTGTGCGCAGGGACGGGTCGGTGAGGAAGCGGGCCTGGGTGTACTTCTCCAGCGACTTGTAGACCTGGAAGTAACCGTGGGCGCCCGCGCCCCGCGCGTGGACGGCGCGCTCCGGGATGCGCTCGTGGTCGAAGCGCATCATCTTCTCCCGGAAGTGGAAGTCCTCCAGGAGCGTGGGGCCGCGGATGCCGGCCTTCAGCGAGTTGTCCGTGTCCGAGATGGGAATGCCCTGGTCCGTGGTGAGGACCTTCCCCACCGCATGCATCCGGTGGGGTTCGAGGCTTTCGCTCTTGAGCGTGGTGGGCCGGGTCTTCGCCGAGGGCTTGCGCAATTTCATGGGAGCCTGTCGCCAACGAGAGAGGTGAAGGCGCCGTCTACGCTGGCCGCGTCCACCCTGAGGCCATGAGGCTTGGGGGGACGTCGGCGAGTCGGCACTCGCGCGCGTGGCAGTGTCCACCACCGCGCGCTCGGACCTCGTGGCGTCAGGCGTGCATCACGGCACGGCGGGCGCGGCCTCCGCGCGCTTCTTCGCGTCGGCCACGGCGACGTCCTTCATGGTCGCCAGGCCCTTCTCGAAGTCCTTCCCAATCATGGCCTCCATGTCCATGAGCAGGCTCATCGCCTTGCTCACGAAGTTGTTCTCGCCGGACATGGCCCAGACGACCTGGGTGCCGCCCTCGGCGGCGCTGAAGGTGAAGGTGGTGGTGTTGGTGGCGGCGAAGGGCTTGATGAACTCGAGCTTGATGGTGACCTGCTCGTTGGCCTTGCTGTCGGTGATGGTCATCCGGCCCTCACCGACCTGGTCGTTACCCACCCAGGCGTAGCCCGCGCCCGTGCCTGACTCCGGGCCGGAGTAGGTGCGCTGCTGCTGCGGGTCCAGACCGTCCCAGGGGGACCAATCCGTCCAGCGGCGGAAGTCATTCACCAGCGCGAAGGCGATGTCCGCGGACACGGGGAGCACCGCGGTGCGCTGATAGGTGAACGTGTCGGGACGGGTGACGACGAAGCCGACGAACAGCAGGATGACGGCGGCGAGGCCGACGAGAATCTTCTTGAGCATGGGGAGTGGGTCCTCAGGAGGCGGCCTGGGATGGCCGCGCTCCTGGCGCGCGTCTTAAAGCGTGTCCGGCGCCCCACGCAACCCACGCACAGCACAACGACTACGACGGAGATTGGTTGCGGCTCAGCATTCCGGAAGGCCCACGCTCAGGTTGGCCACCTCCAGCACGTTGGCGGCCAGCCCCCCTCGCGCCGTCTCCTTGTACTTGTCCTTCATGTCGCGGCCGGTGTCGCGCATCGTCCGGATGACCTTGTCCAGGCTGACGAAGTGGCGCCCGTCGCCGTGGAGGGCCATGCGCGTGGCGTTGATGGCCTTCACGGAGGCCATGGCGTTGCGCTCGATGCACGGCACCTGCACCAGTCCGCCAATGGGGTCGCAGGTGAGGCCCAGGTTGTGCTCCATGGCGATCTCCGCCGCGTTCTCCACCTGGAGCGGCGTGCCCCCCATGACCTCCGTGAGCGCCCCCGCGGCCATGGAGCAGGCGCTGCCGACTTCACCCTGGCAGCCCACCTCCGCGCCGCTGATGGAGGCGTTCTCCTTGTAGAGCACGCCAATGGCGCCGGCGGTGAGCAGGAAGCGCACCACGCCGTCTTCGTTCGCGCCGGGCACGAAGCGCCAGTAGTAGTGCAGGACGGCGGGGATGATGCCCGCGGCGCCGTTGGTGGGCGCGGTGACGACGCGGCCTCCCGCCGCGTTCTCCTCGTTGACGGCCAGGGCGTAGAGGTTCACCCAGTCCAGCACGGTGAGCGGGTTGGTGAGGCCGGCCTCGGGACGGCTGATGAGCTTCTGGTACATGCCCGCGGCGCGGCGCTCCACCTTGAGGCCACCGGGGAGGATGCCGCCGCTGGTGCAGCCGCGGCGCACGCAGGCCTGCATCACATCCCAGACGCGCAGCAGCCCGGCGCGAATCTCCGCCTCGTCGCGCCAGGTCTTCTCGTTGGCGAGCATGAGCGAGCTGAAGCTCATGCGCTCGCGCTCGCAGTGGGCCAGCAGCTCGGCGGCGGACTGGAAGGGGAAGGGCAGCGGCGTGGTGTCCTTGCTCAGCGGGTCCTTGCCCGCCGCGGCGGCGGACTCGTCGACGATGAAGCCGCCACCCACGGAGTAGTAGGCGGCCGACGCCAGCTCCGCGCCGTCCGCGCCGGAGGCGGTGAAGCGCATGCCGTTGGGATGGAAGGGCAGCGAGCGGCGGCGGTGCATGACCAGGTGCTCGCCGTCTCGGAACGTCACCTCGCGCTGACCGAGCAGCGCCACGCGGCCTTCCGCGCGCCAGCGGGAAATGATGGCGGGCACGGCCTCCACGTCCACGGCCTCCGGTGTCTCGCCCATCAGGCCCAGCACCACGGCCTTGTCGCTGCCGTGGCCCTTGCCCGTCGCGCCCAGCGAGCCGAACAGCTCCACCTTGAGCCGGGTGAGCCGCTCCAGCACGCCCGTGTCCGCCAGCTTCCGGGCGAACATGCGCGCCGCTCGCATGGGCCCGACGGTGTGCGAGCTGGAGGGTCCGATTCCAATCTTGAAGAGGTCGAAGACGCTGACGGCCATGGCGAGCGCAACATGCCACGTTTCCAGTTCCGTCCCAGTGTCCCTCCGCCGAAGCGCATGTCACCGCGTGGACGGATGAACGTCATTGGAAGTCCAACGAGCGCGGGTGGGTCGCACTCCAGGCGAGCGTCCTCCGTGCCGTGCGCGTGTGATGCGCTAGACGCGGTGCGTTGTCTGGCCGGTCTCTGGCCCGCTGCGTCGCAGTGGCGGGCTCGAGCGACGGCGCGCCGCGGGAGCCGCTGACGCCAAAGACACGAAGGGCCGGGAAGACGTCCGTGGGACGCCGGCTCCCGGCCCTCGTGCTGACGGACGGCTACTGGTCGTCGCAGGGCGTGCCCAGGCGCGCACCTTCGTACACACCGAGCTCGTTGTAGATGAGCGGCAGGTTCTCCTCCACGGGCACCTGGCGCAGCTCCAGGCGGCGCTTGGTGTTTTCAATCCACAGGGCGGGCTTCGCCTTGTCGAGCAGCAGGCGGAGGTCACCGCGCTTGGTGGAGAAGATCTCGCCTTCGGAGTCGGAGATGACGTTGGTCATCTTCTGGGCCTTCAGGTTGCCGCGCGGCCCGATGAAGACGCGGTAGTTCTTCTTCTCCGCCTCGTGGAAGCCACGGTCCACGAAGTAGTAGGCGCCCTTGGTGTCACGCAGCAGCGCGTAGGGCACGAACTTCTGCGGGTTGGGCTGGAAGGTGGCCTTGCGCAGCAGCTCCGCGGCCGGCTCACCGTCCAGCATGGTGAGGGGAATCTTCTTCTCACCGCAGGTCAGGGAGCAGGTGCGCTCCTTGCGGTCAATCTCCACGCTCGACATCACCCGCCAGTCGATGCCGCGGAAGTTGGGGTTCGCGCCCTTGTTGAAGAAGCGCGGGTCCAGGAAGGACGTGGCCGACGTGTAGGGGCCGGGGCGGGGCACCTGGACGAACTGCTTCTCATCGCCGTAGTAGAGGACGGCGTTGGTGTCCTCGTCGTCGGGCGTGAGTGCCACGAAGTGGCCCTTGCCGTCGGTGCACACCGACGTGGCCTCCAACATCATCTTCTCGCCGAGGTTGGACTCCTTGCCCCAGGGGGGCTGGATGGGCTCGGCCGCCATGGCGGCGGTACACGCGAAAGACATCGCCGCGAAGGCGAAACGCTGGAATCGCATCGTGAAGGCTCCGACTACAGGTTCTGCTTGAAGTACTTGGTGGCGAACTTGTCCTGATTGGGGGCATCGCGGGAGGTCGTCCAGATGACGCGGTCCGCCTCAATCTTGGGCTCCAGCGCGGAGCCGAAGCGGCAGCTGACCTGCTTCACCTTCTCCTGGATGGTCTGCTTCGCGATGGCGGACGCCGTACACAGCTCCTTGAGGCTGGTCAGCGGGGTGCCACAGAAGCTGGAGATGCTCAGTTCCTTGAGGTGGTCCTCGTTGATGCTGCTCCAGTCGATGCGGGCGGCCACGGACGTGCCACACGCGTTGTTCATCTCCTGGAGGGTGGCGGCAAGTTCCTTGTTGTGGCCGGACTCCTCTCCCTTGCGGTCGAAGGCCATCAGCTTCGCCAGGGTGCCGTCCTTCATCTGCTTCTGGTGCTGCGCGTAGACCTCCTCCGGCTTCAGCGCGGCGGTCTTCTTCTCGTCATAGGCCAGGCGGATGGGGCGCTGGCGGCCGGGCACGTAGAGCTCGTACTTCGTGTCGCGTACGTGCAGGGCCGTGTACTTCCGGCCGTGCCACTGGGTGCTGTAGTTGAACTGCTCGGTGCTGCGGGTGCTCCAGTCGTTCTGCTCGTAGGGGAACACCAGGCCGTCGAACTCCGAGCCCGTGCCCTTCACGCGCAGGATGAACTTCTTGTCGGAACGGGGCGTGAGCGGCACCACGGCCACCTCTTCGCCCTCCGTACCGGAGTACACCTTGCCAGCTTCCACCGGCGCGGCGGCCAGGGCCTGCGACGCCCCCAGCGCGACTGCCGTGACAATCACTGCGACCATGTTTCTCAAGCGAATCACCTCGTGTTGCATGAGGGCCCCCCAACCCGGATGGCCCGCTGTTTCAGAGCTCGATGTCGTGCTTCTGGCAGAACTTCTTGACCTTGGCACGCTCCGCTGACGCGACCTTGGGCCACTCGCTGACCGCACCGCCCAGGTCCTTTTGCTGGCAGTAGGCGCGGGTGAGCAGCGAATACGCCGCCATGGAGCGCTTCGTGCGCTGGCTGCTGCGTGCCAGCGCGATGGCGCGGCTGGCGTCACCCGAGGCCAACGCGCTTTCTCCTTCCTTCAACAGCTTGCGGACCTGCTCGGGAAGTTCTTCCTTGGGCTCGGGACGCGTCACCGGGCGAGAGGTCGGCTTGTCGGGCGGGGTGACAGTGGCCACCACCACCTGCTGCGCGTTCTCTGTGTCCGGCGGAGTCTGCGTGCCGTTTGCCTGCTGCGTGCCGTTTGCCTGCTGCGTGCCGTTTGCCTGCTGCGTGCCGTTTGTCTGCTGCGTGCCGTTTGCCTGCTGGCCGTTGGGCTGCTGCGCATCGTTGGGCTGCTGCGCATCGTTGGGCTGCTGCGCATCGTTGGGCTGCTGCGTGCCGTTGGCCTGCTGCGCACCGTTGGCATGCTGCGCGTCCTGGGGCGCGCGGGCGTCCGCCACGGGCGTCGTGGGCGAGCCCGTGCCGGAGGCGCCACCCTTCATCCACCAGACGAGTCCCACGCTGGAGGCCAGGAGGACCGCCGCGGTGGCGCCGATGAATGCACCGCGCCCCTTTGCCGCGGGGGCGGTGAGACGGGCATGGGCGGGGCGGACAACTGCGCCGCGGCGGCATGGGCCTCGGCGGCGCCCGGGATGGGCACGGGAACGCTCACGGCCGTGTGGTGCTGAGCGGGGCGTTCCGGCACGGGAATGGCCGGAAGCTGCTTCGAGATGAGCGTGGGCTCCAGGCCAGGCGGGTCGATGAGCGATGCGGCGGACAACTGCGCCACGCCCATCTGCCCCGTCGCGGATGGACTGAAGCCCTGCGCCTGCACCACGCCCATCTGCCCCGTGGCGGATGCACTGAAGCCCTGCGAGCCGGTGCCGGGCGCCATCGTGGAATCGAAGCCCTCGCGGCCCGTGTCCGGTGCCACCTTCAGGCTTCCGGGTGGGGCGGTGGCGGAGAGTGAGGCCGGGCCCGTGGAGGGCAGCGCGATTCCGGACACCGGGGCCTGGGGACGTGGGGCGGGCTGGTTGCCCGCCGTGGTGGACAGCGAGTGTAGCGGCGTGCCCGTCAGGTCCTCGATGAAGGAGGAGACGTCCGGGTAGCGCTCGTCCACGCTCTTGGCGAGCGCGCGCATCACCGCGGAGATGGCCTCCGGCGTGGCCTCGGGACAGAGCGGGGCCAGGGGCTCGGGCGGCTCATAGACGACGCGGAAGATCATCTGGGCGAGGCTGCCTGAGCCGAACACGGGCTTGCCGGCCATCATCTCGTAGACGATGCACCCCAGCGCGAAGACGTCCGTGCGCGCGTCGATGTCCCGGTTCTTCCCCTGGGCCTGCTCCGGTGACATGTACTGAGGCGTCCCGATGATGGTCGCCTCCTGCGTCTGCACAGTCGTGGAGCTGAGGACCTTGGAGATGCCGAAGTCGAGCAGCTTCACGCGCTCGCCCACCACGCCACCGGAGTCGGTGGGCACCAGGAACACGTTGGCTGGCTTCAGGTCGCGGTGGATGACGCCCGCGCCGTGCGCCGCCTGGAGGGCCGAGCCCATCTGCCGGGTGAAGGAGACCACGTCCTCCATGGGCAGGCGCCCGCGCGCCAGACGCTCCTGGAGGCTCTCACCGCGCAGGTACTCCAGCACCAGGAAGGGGTTGCCGTTCTCCAGGGTGTCGTAGTCGAGCACCTCGACGATGTTGGGGTGGCCCAGCCGCGAGGCAATCTCCGCCTCCCGGCGGAAGCGCGCGAAGATTTCGGGCGTCAGGTGGTCGCCGCCACGCAGCACCTTGACCGCCACCTGCTTGCCGGGAAGCCGCAGGTGTTGGGCCAGGTACACCGAGCCCATTCCTCCCCGTCCCAGCAGGGAGACAATCCTGTACGTATTCCGCAGGACCTCATCAATTCGGAGGTCACCGTCAGCGGGTAGGGTCATGGGGCTGGGACTCTCAGGCAGGGCATTCCGGGGAAACTTCGCCCATTCCATCCTCCCACCCCCCCATGAGGCAACCCTCCTGATGTCGCAGTACACCCAGCCGGGTCGTGGCACGCGACGAGACTGTGCGTCCCACCGGCAGCCTGCTAAGGAGGCGGGCGTATGCCGAAGGCCAAGACTCCCAAACCCCCGGACTCACTCGAAGTCCGAGTGCGCCGCATCCACAGGCGGGACCTGAACCGGACCTGGGAGTTCCTCAAGCTCGTCTTCCGGGACGTGAACCGGGAGACGGTGGAGTACCAGCGGCCTCGCTCCAAGCGGCGATTCCTGGAGGTCTACACCTCGGAGTGGATCGAACAGCTCCTCTATGAGGTGGACGGTAGCATCGTCGGTTACTCGGAGTGCGCCTTCGAGGCCACCGGGGACGACAACTGGGTGAACCCCCGCTGGTTCGAGAAGCGGGGCATGCGGCCGCTCTTCGTGGAGGAGCTGGCGGTGCACCCGGACTACCAGGGGCGGGGCGTGGGCAGCTTCATGTTGGATCAGCTCCAGCACCTGGCCCGGACGCGGGGCTGCACGCACCTGGTCCTGGAGGTGGCGGAGAACAACGAGTCCGCCCTGACGTGGTACCGGACGCGGAGCTTCTACAAGCTGGATGCCGCCATCTTCATGGCGCAGAAGGTGCCCGGCGAACCGGACCTGCTGCCGCCGCGCCGGTTGAAGCGCCGGCAGAAGCCCACCGCGGAGACGGGGACTCCCTCGACGGGCCCCATGCCGGAAACCGCGCCCACCCGGGCGGCGGCACGCAAGGGCGCGCGCCCGCGGCGAGGAAGAAGAGCAGCTGAGGCTGCTCAGGCTTCGCACGAGGCCGCCGCCCGGGATTCCGAGCGGCGGCGCCCGACACAGCACTTCGGTGTCGTTCAGGCGGGCTGAGGCAGGCGGGAGGCGTCCGGCGCCGGCTCGGTGGCGACCGCCGTCGTCGCGGTGAGCGTAGGCTGCGGCGCGGGCGCGATGATGGACTCGCCCACCGTCTCGCCGTGCTGGCTCAGGTCCAGGCCTTCTTCCTCATGCTCGCGGGTGACGCGCAGCGGGACGATGCGGTCCACCAACTTGTAGAGCAGGAACGCGCCGGCGAAGGAGAACACCGACACCAGCACCAGCGCCAGCATGTGCATCATGAAGGTGCGCGTCTCGCCGTGGATGAGGCCCACGTCCTTGGCCAGCACGCCCGTCAGCACCATGCCCACCACGCCGCCCAGCCCGTGGCAGGGGAAGACGTCCAGCGTGTCGTCAACGGAGGTGCGGTTCTTGAAGTGCACCGCCGCGTTGCTCACGAAGCTGGCGACCAGACCCACGAAGATGCTCTGCCCCACGGTGATGAAGCCGGCCGCGGGCGTCACCGCCACCAGGCCCACCACCGCGCCGATGCACGCGCCCATGGCGCTGGGCTTGCGGCCGCGCAGCCAGTCGAAGGCAATCCACCCCAGCATCGCCGCCGCGGACGCCGTGTTGGTGGTGGCGAAGGCCAGCGTGGCCAGCGACGAGGCCGACATCGCCGAGCCCGCGTTGAAGCCGAACCAGCCGAACCACAGCATGCCCGTGCCCAGCATCACGAAGGGGATGTTGGCGGGCGCGTGCGTCGTGTTCTCCACGTGCACCTTGCGGCGGCCCAGCACCAGCGCTCCAGCCAGCGCCGCGAAGCCCGCGGACATGTGCACCACCGTGCCGCCCGCGAAGTCGAGCACGCCCCACTGACGGAGGAAGCCCTCCGGGTGCCACGTCCAGTGCGCCAGCGGCGCGTAGATGACGAGCGTGAAGAGCACCATGAAGAGCACGTATGCCTTGAAGCGCACGCGCTCCGCGAACGCGCCGGTGATGAGCGCCGGGGTGATGATGGCGAACTTGAGCTGGAACAGCGCGAACAGCATCAAGGGGATGGTGGGCGCCAGGTCCGGGTGCGTCTCACCGCCCACGCCGCTGAACATGAAGAAGGTTCGCGGGTCGCCGATGAGCCCATGGAAGCTGTCGCCGAAGCACAGGCTGAAGCCCACCACCACCCAGATCAGGCTGATGACCGCCATGGCGATGAAGCTCTGCAGCAGCGTGGACACCACGTTCTTCAGCCGCACCATGCCGCCGTAGAAGAAGGACAGGCCCGGCGTCATCAGCAGCACCAACGCAGTGGCTGTGAGGATCCACGCCGTGTCCGCGGTGTCGATGGGCCCCCCTTGCTTCAACTGCGCCGCCGGTTCGACCAGCAACCCCGCCACACCCACACCCACGAGAAGGGCCATCGCCATCCACTTCTTCATTGCGCCTCCACCCGGAAGACTGACGCAATGCAGGATGTGGCGAGTTCGCGCTAGATTCAATCCGACCTGGGCTTATTTAGCGCCCAGGTAGGTTAAAACGGTCCATATTTATTCTAAGTTGAGGCTACTTGGCGGGCGGGGGCTCACTTCATCTGGATGCGCCCGTCCTTGATTTCCAGGTCTTCACCGCCCTTGAGGACCACGGTTCCCGCGTCCGTCTTCACGGCGCAGGGCCCGGAGCCCTGGATGGTGACGGAGGCCGTCTGGCTCTTGCCGAACGTCACCGACGTCTTCACGCCGCTACACACCACGGACCACGAGTGGTCGCGCGAATCGCGGTTGTAGTAGCGCACCGTCACCGCGGCCCACGCGGCGGACGACGCGAGCAGGGATGCAACCAGTGTCACCGCGGCGAGCTTCGTCTTCATGCCTTCTTCCCTGAGTCAGGAGCGTTGGTGCCGCGCACACTGGAGCACGGAGTTGGTGCTTGTCCATGCCTCGCGCGTGACGGCAGGCGACGTCATACGACGCATCCCTGACAGTCGCGCGGACAGACAGGTGCTTTGCCTACGTACAAACCACCACGCCTCAGTGGGTGGGCGTGGGCAGGTCGGAAACGTCAGTGGAGTCCACGTCGGGCGCGCCGCGCTTCAACTCCCCGGAAGAGCGCCATCCGCCAACGATGGTGCGGCGCATGAAGGCAGCACCGCAGGACTCTCGTCATGCGTGGTCCGAAGAACGGGGGCAGGTCAATGGCGCAAGGCGTCCCGTCACCCAGGCGGCCTCCTGGCAGAGGGCCGGACCTTCCCTCCCTGGGCAGCTCGGTCGATTTCCTGCAACGGTGTCGCCCGGCCTGTCTCTCCCTGTCAGGCGGGGGTGTTCCTTGCCCCACCGCGACTGTTCGGGAGGACGACATGAAGGCGATGACGCGGTACCTGGTGCTTTTCTCCATGCTGGTGGTGGGTTGTGGTGACTCGAGCGAAGGTGATGGGGACTCCGCGCTCAAGTGCGACGCGATAGGGTGGTGTACCTCGTGGGAGTCGGACCAGGCGGCGGTGACGGACGCCCCCGCGCTGAAGGGAGGCTCGGTGCCTGATGGGCTGTACCGCCTGGAGCGCGGCTCGGAGGACGCGCGTGCCCTGCTCTTCAAGGGCAAGTCCGTCCTCAAGGTGGGCGGTAGCTGGGGGAACATCCTGGGGACCTGGAAGGTGGATGGGAACCACCTGGTCATCACCACGACGAGTTCCTGCTACGGGACCAGGGAGGATTCCTTCAACGAGACCTTCCGTTATGCGTTCGCCGTCAAGGGGGACACGCTGTACCTGCACGAGGATGAGTTCGAGGACATGCCCATCCTGGCCTGGCGCAAGGTGGACTCGCTCTGTCAGGAGAACGCCTCGTTCAACTGCAAGGTGAGCAACTGCACCTGCAAGTACGTGGCGAACTCGTCCTTCGATACCTCGGAAAGGTGCTTCTGAGCCAGGACGTCACGGGCCTCGGGCAAAGCCGGGGCCCGCGGGTCAGACGGATGCCCCTGGCCGCTCGCCCAACTCTTCCGGACGCCGCTCCGGGGGCGCCATGAACTCGGGGCCTACGGGCTCGGGCACGGACTCGGTCACCACCGAGTCCGTGTACGTCAGGGCCTCGTCGTCGAGTCTCCAGCCCATCACGTCCCGCAGCGGCTCCAGCTCGCCGGGGTGGCGGGCTCCCCACAGCGCCACTGTGACGCCGGGCTGGTCCAGCACCCAGCGGACCGCGAACGGGAGCACGCCCTTGTCGTAGCGCTCGCGCGCGAACTGCGCGAGCCGCTGGACGGCCTGCAGGTACTGTGCGTAGCGCGGAGGCAGGAACTTGGGGTCGGTCTTTCGCAGGTCGTCTCCTTCGAACCGGGTGTTCTCGTTCATCGTCCCGGTCAGGAGTCCCCGACAGAGTGCGCCGTAGGTGAGGGTGGCCACGCCATTTGTGCGGCACCAGGGGATGATGTCCTCCAGGGCCTCCCGCTCGAAGAGGTTGAGCGGGGGCTGCGCCGAGGCGAGCGGCGCCACACGCCGGAACCGCTCCATCGCCTCGATGGAGTAGTTGGAGACGCCGATCGCGCGGATTTTTCCGGCGCGCTGGAGGTCGAGCAGCGCCTGGGCGGTCTCCTCATATGGCGTGGAGAAATCCGGCCAATGGACCTGGTAGAGGTCGACGTAGTCGGTGCGCAGACGCCTCAGCGAGACCTCGAGCTCCTGGATGACCTGTTGTCGCGACGAGTTGCGGATGACGCCGTCCCCGCGCCGCTCCAGGCCCACCTTGGTTGCCACGACGACCTGCTCACGCCCGCCTCGTTCGGCGAGCGCCCTGCCCACGACTTCCTCTGAGTGCCCGAAGCCGTATGCCGGCGCGGTGTCGATGAGCGTGATGCCCAGGTCGAGCGCTGCGTGGATGGTCCGCACCGACTCGTCGTCGTCGGTGCCACCCCACTGCGACCCGCCCATGGCCCAGGTGCCCAGGCCCACGCGGCTGGCAGGGGCCGAAATGCCGAGAATCGATGCGTACTCCATGGCGCTCCTCCGTGTGCGTGTTGCTGCCCTCGGGCGGGGTCTCATCCGGGGGCGGCGCGGCTTCGGGGCTGGCGTTCAGGATGGATGGTGCATCGGCGGTGTCGCTCCGCCGCCCGTCGGATGAGCGCCCGGCCGGTAGGCGGGGGCCTCATCGGGCTTGCATCGTTGTTCCACCAAGCCTGGCTGCGAAACGCCCCCTTCGTGTCATTCGTCGCCCTGGCACATCGGTGTGCACCGCTCACCTGCGAATCAAGCTGTCGCCTGGCGGGGGCAGGGAGCCGACTCGCACTGCCCGGCTCACGAGGGCGTGGAACTGCCGCACGGTGCGGCTGTCCGGCCCAGGCTTTCCGTCGCGAGGGCGTGCCTATTTGAAAGACAGACCCGTCATTGAGCGAGGTGCGGCATGCATGCGGTGGCAGTGTTTCCAGGGACGCGCGAGGTTCGCCTCGTCGACTCGCCGGAGCCTCGGCCCGTGACGGGCTCTCAGGGGCTCCTGAAGGTCCTCGAAGTGGGCATCTGCGGCACGGACCGGGAGATCGGTGCCTTTGAATACGGGACGCCTCCTCCGGACTCCGACCACCTCATTCTCGGGCACGAGGCGCTCGCGAAAGTGGTGGCGACGGGCCCGGACGTCACCCTGGTCCGCGAGGGAGACCTCGTGGTCCCCACCGTTCGCCGGCCCTGTCCTCATGCGCGCTGTCATCCCTGTCGCGCGGAGCGTCAGGACTTCTGTGTCACAGGGGATTTCCGGGAGCGGGGCATCAAGGCGGCGCACGGCTTCCTCCAGGAGTGGGTGGTGGAAGAGGAGGGGCACCTGGTCGTGGTGCCCCGCAAGCTCTCCGACGTGGCGGTGCTGGTCGAGCCGCTCTCCGTGGCCGCCAAGGCCGCGGAGCAAGTACAGGCCATTCAGCGGAGGCTGCCCTGGGAGCGCGCACGCGTGCGAGCGCTGGCTCTCGGCGCCGGGCCGGTGGGGCTCCTGGGCGCCATGAGCATGGTGGTGAACCACTTTGACACCTTCGTCTACTCCCTGGAGCCCGCGGCCAGCGAGCGCGCGAACCTCATCCGCTCCTTCGGTGCCACCTACGTCTCCGGACAGGACGTGCCCCTCGGGGAGCTCGGAAAGAAGGTCGGGACGTTCGACATCATCTACGAGGCTGTGGGCGTGTCGAAGGTCGCGTTCGCGGCCATCGATGCGCTGGGGCCCAATGGGCTCTTCATCTTCACAGGCATCCCCGCGCACGGCGGCCCGAACCCCGTGGATACGGACACCCTGATGCGCAACATCGTGCTGAGGAACCAACTGCTCCTCGGGACCGTGAACGCGAGCCGGAGCGCTTACGAGCTGGCGCTCCGCGAGCTGGAGCAAGCGATGTTCTTGTTCCCGCAGAGCGTGCGCGCCCTCATGACCCATCGGGTTCCCATCCAGGAGACGCCCGCGCTTCTCAATGGGGCAGGTGGCATCAAGCAGGTGGTTCAGCTGGCTTCATGAGTGAGGCGTCCTGAGGCTCCGGCCTGGGGGCCTGCTTCGCCACCGGCCCGGAGCCATGTGATGGCGGGCCGACGTAGCTGAGGCTCACTCCGCTGCCCGGGTGCGCCGGAGCGGCGCGTTGCGCGAGCCCGTCTCACATCCCAATGTCCAGACATGTCATCCCCCCTCGAGCACTACGGCCTTATCGGCGACCTGACGACCGTTGCCCTGGTATCACGGAGCGGCTCCATCGACTGGATGTGCCTGCCGCGCATCGACTCCGATGCCTGCTTCGCCAAGTTGCTCGGCACAAACGAACATGGCTACTGGAGCCTCCGGCCCGCGGCGGAGGTCCGGGCCGTCCAGCAGCGCTACCGGCCGGAGACGTTGGTGTTGGAGACGGAGGTTACCTGTAACGGCGGCCGGGCGCGCATCATCGACTTCATGCCTCCGGGGGAGACTGAGCACGACATCATCCGCATCGTCGAGGGGCTCGAAGGTGAGGTCCCGATGCATTCCGACCTCAGGGTGCGCTTTGCCTATGGCAAGTTGACCCCCTGGATTCAGTGCAGCAGTCACCGCGCCACCCTGACCTCGGGGCCGGACGCGCTCGCATTCAGCAGCCCGGTTCCGCTCGTACCGGACTGGGATGAGGCCCGCCTGGAAGCGGACTTTGTCGTCCGCGCAGGGGAGCGGCTCCCCTGCTCGCTGACGTTCTATGCGTCGCACATGGCTGCGCCGGAGCACCCTGTCGATGCGGAGCGGGACCTGGTGCGGACTGAGCAGTACTGGCGTGAATGGGCGAGCCGGTGCCGATACGAGGGCTCTTTTCGTGACGCCGTGGTGCGCTCGCTCATCACCTTGAAGGCGCTCACCTATGCGCCGACCGGAGGCATCGTCGCGGCACCGACCACGTCGCTCCCCGAAGAACTCGGCGGAGTCCGAAACTGGGACTACCGCTACTGCTGGCTTCGAGACGCATCCCTCACGCTTGAGGCGTTGATGCGAGGAGGCTACCTCGATGAGGCGCGGGCCTGGCGCGACTGGCTGCTGCGTGCTGTCGCTGGCGCTCCGGCTGAGGCGCAGATCATGTACGGCGTCGCCGGCGAGCACCGTCTCCCCGAGGTCGAACTGCCATGGCTTCCCGGCTACGAGGAGTCCCGGCCGGTGCGCATCGGAAATGGCGCGTACGGCCAGTTCCAGCTGGACGTCTACGGTGAAACGCTGAACGCGATGTACGAGGCGCGCGTGTACGGGGTGCCGGAGGCCGGATCGCTCCCCTGGGACACGCTGAAGGTGCTCGTCGACTTCGTGGAGAAGAGCTGGCAGCGTCCGGACGAAGGCATCTGGGAGATCCGCAGCAAGCGCCAGCTCCACTTCACGCACTCGAAGCTCATGGCGTGGGTCGCGGTGGATCGAGGCGTCCGCTTCGTCGAGCAGTTCGGTGCCAACGCGTCGGAGAAGCTGAAGAAGCGCCTGCCCCGCTGGCGCGCGTTGCGCGAGGAGATTCGCGCTGACATCCTGGCGCGTGCCTACAACTCGCGCGTGGGGGCCTTCACGCAGTCCTATGGCTCGGACGCCCTCGACGCGAGCGTGCTCCTGATTCCGCACATGGGCTTCCTGCCTGCGGATGACCCGCGCATGTTGGGCACTGTCGCCGCCATCGAGAAGGGCCTCACCAAGGCTGGGTTTGTGGAGCGCTACTTGACCGAGACGGGCGTGGACGGACTGGCGGGCCATGAGGCCACGTTCCTCATCTGCAGCTTCTGGCTCGTCGACAACTACACCATGGTTGGCCGCCTCGACGAGGCAGGGGCGCTGTTCCAGCGCCTCGTCTCCATCCGGAACGACCTCGGGCTGCTGGCCGAGGAGTACCACCCTGGGCTGCACCGCCAGCTTGGCAACTTCCCACAGGCGTTCTCCCATGTCGGGCTCATCAACAGCGCCGTGTTGCTGGAGGCCAAGCGGGCAGGGCGGGACGTGTCGTTCACCGCCATGGCCGCCGCGAGCATGCACTAGGAGCGTGTCGCTGAAATCCTCACCAATGCCTCTTGCCAGAAGGCAGTCACGTCAGGAGGCGCATGGCCGGCCGTGTCTGTGCGCTGGAGCATCTCTTCCTGGAGACGCGTCGCTATTGGCCCGGCCTCTTCCATTGCTACGCCGTCCCCGGCGGGCCTCTCTTCGAAGACGGCAACACGCGCGAGTCTTGGGCCGTCGATGCCGGGCCAACCCGAACGCCTTTCTCAGACTCGCATTCTAGCCGAACGAGCCTGTCCGACGCTTCAGGAGGCTACACACCTCGAGTCGAGGTGCTGCCGGTCGCCAACTTGTGCCCCACGTGACATGCGGAGCTTGTCGATGCTGCGATCTGCATGGAGGCATCCGGGGTGTCCGGTGGTGGGTTCGGCTCATCGCCACACTCGCAACCCGGTATGACCCACAGGGCCATCAGCCTTCCACGAAGTGCTCATCGTATCACAGGGCTTGTTCGTGTCAGGGATTGTCGTGGTGGGCCTACCGGCCGAGCTTGACTTCCTTGGCGTGGATTTCGTCCGCCTCCAGCCAGTCCGCGTGGATTTCCTTGGCGTAGATGACATCCGCGGAGACGGTGCTGCTCTTGAGCTCGGAGCTGCCCCAGTGCTCACGCCGGGGGCCGCCGCGGATGACGCGGCCCACCCGCCCGTCCCGGGCCTTGACCTCCTTGGCGTAGATGACACGCGCCGATACCCGGCTGGCATGAATCTCCTTCACTTCGATGACGTCGCGCCGAGGCGGAGGTGGGCGTGGGGGACGTGGCCGTCCAGGTGGCGGGGAGCGCGGAGCCTCGCGGGGGTAGGTGGGGACGTCACGCGTATGGAAGTGACATCCTGTCAGTGTCCAGGCCAATCCCAGGAAGAGCCCAAGCCTCCGCATCAGGGAATCCCAGTGTTGTCCACCAGCACGGCGCTGGAGCTGGGCACGGTGGCCTGGCCCGTGGTGAAGCGGTTGCGCAGGAGCGTCACGCCGTTCCCGGTGATGGTGGCGCTGGTGACGTCGGAGAACGCGAGGGAGAAGCCGTTGGCATTGCTGGTGACGCGACCGTTGACCTTGACGCCCCGCATCCGGTTGGTGCCACCGAGCACCGTCACGTTGCCCTCGATGACCGACAGAGGCCCCTTGGTCGGGGACCATGCGCCGAAGATGAGCACGCCTTCCGCGCGAAGCTCGATGTTGCCTGGGTAGGTGCCTTCCTTCAGCAGGATGATGGTGTCGTCGGCCGCAGCGGCCTGGGCGATGCTTCCGCCCGGCTCCACCACCACCACCTCGCCCCCGATGGGGTAGCGCACCGGCGGAAAGAGCGGCTGCACCACGCCGTCACGGTATGACAGCACCACGTCATACAGCTCCTTCTCCTGCACCACCTGGAAGGAGAACGTGCCTGGGTCGAAGTCCAGCGTCACCGTGCCCGTGGGGAGCTTCTCCACCAGTGCCAGCCCGGTGGAGTCCGTCTTGGATGTGGGCAGGTCCTCGGCTTGAAACGCTACGCCAGAGCGGTCCCCGCCAGGGGACACCGAGGTGGTGGAGCCCTCGTTGATGACGGGGTTGACCAGTACCACCGCGCTCGTCACCCCGCCGAAGTGCCCCGGTGACCTGGGCGTATCTTCTCCACACCCCACCATTGCCAGACCCATCACCACTACGGCTGCCCACTGTCGAATCATGAATGGCATCTCCTCAGAGGGACTCTGATTGTGGGTAAACGGCCACGGCATTGGTTGAACGATCGCGCCGCTGGCTTAGGCGTTGTCGTGGGGTGGGAAAACTCCGCTTGGCGGCAGTTTGGCGACGGAGTGGCACATGCCGTGGGGCGGTGCTCACACCTGCCTGCGCGCCACGGACCAGATGAAGCCGTCGTACCAGAAGTGCATCAGGGAGACGACGAGGGTGAGCGCCCAGAGGCTCTCCACGCTGGAATCGAGAAGTTCGGCCCACACGCCATAGGTGAGCACGGTGCCGAGGAACAGCGCGAGCGCGAGCCCGCGCCACCTCAGCAGCAGCCGCTCACGGAGGCGTTCGCCCTCCATGGCCCACACCAGTGCCAGGTACTGGACGGCATGGAGCAGGTTCATGATGAAGAAGGCTTCTCCCCACGAGTTGAAGCCCCACGTGTAGATGGAGCAAGCACCCGTGGTGACCAGCAGGAACACCTTGTGGAAGGAGGGGCGGTGGCCTTGGCGCACCAGGCGCACGGCGGCCCCTACGTAGAAGAGAAGGAACATGCCGCCCACCGCCACGATGCCCAGCGTCCAGGCGCGGTGGGTGGCCGTCATGCGCGCGGGCACGGAGGCGAGCCACGGCATTCCCACCGCGTCGAAGGACTCGAAGCTGCTGAAGTGGTCCAGCATGGTGGCGCCCGCGAGGATGGGGCCCGCGTACAGCAGGTGGTTCAGCCAGAAGTCGAGCTGGCGCCCCGCCTCGGGCGGGTTGCCTTGGTTGCGGTCGTAGATGCGGGCCAGCCCGAACGTCTGCAGTCCCGAGTGCCACACGTCCCAGAACGTCGCGAGCACCGTGGCGCCAGCGGCCACCACCGCCGAGCCGCGAATAGCGGCCCACGCGAGCACGGGCACCAGGATGAAGCGCAGCGGGTAGAGCCGGAAGATGGCGGGGTTGCCGTGGCTGCGGAAGAACACCGCCACCAGATGGGCATGGATGAGGCTGCCCACCATCAACCCGGCCCACGTCTTCTCCTGACCGAGGAGCTGGACGGGGGTGTCACTGAAGGGCGTGCCCGAGATGGCGATGCCCAGCCCGAGCGCCAGTAGTGGAGGAAGCAGGAAGAAGGCCCAGTCGAAGAGGGGCCCGGCGATGTAGGGCGCGCGCGAGGAGGAGGGGGGCGACTCATGCACCGACTCTGCCGGGCGCTGCGTCTCAGCGGGGAGCGGCTGGGCCAGGCCCATGGGGCTCCTCCTTTCGTGCCGTGAGCACCACCCGCTCGCCCAGCTCCTCTGCCAGCGCCGCAAGGAACAGGCTGGCACCAATCAGCTCCAGGGCCTCTTCCACGTGGTCGATGAGTGCGTACAGGAGGTTGTCGTTGCCGTGTTGCTCCGTCCACCACCCCAGCGGAAGCTCCATCACCAGCGCCCCACCCACATAAAGCACCCCAGCGAGGATGAACTGTCGGCGTCGGCGCGGAGGGAGCCGGGCGAGGAAGGGGAGGAAGGCAAGCCCGCCGAGCAGCACGAGGAGCGCCCCGGGCACTACCCAGGTGAAAAAGAGCACGCCACCCAGGGAGAGCCGCCCCCCGAGGTGTTCGTGGAGGCCCACGCTCTCGTCGAGAGAGATGTACGCGAACGCGCCCGCCAGCGCCCGCCAATGACGCCATCCCTGCTCCCGGCCCTGTCCCGCCACATGGCTGATACCCGCGAGCACGAGCGCGCAGCTCAGCAGCAAGGCCGACGCGTACCAGGTCGGCAGGTTCCGCTCGTAGCTCAAGGAGAGGAACGCGACGAATGGCTCCAGCCCGCGGGCGTCGAGCGCGTAGTACGCGACCTCGACTCCCGCGCCCAGGAGCGTGAGGAGGCTCGCCACGACGAGGAGCCAGCGGCGGAGGGTGTGGGGAGCCGGGAGCATCGGAGGCTGGCGCTGAAGGTTACTCGGGAGCTCGCGTCCCGGTGCGAAATGTCATGCCGCGGAAATGTTTCGTGCTGGCTGTTTTCATGCTGCGCGCGGAGCACATGTGAAGACACCGCGAGTATGGCCGACCGTGAGCGTGCTCGACCTCGAGGGAGCGGGGTCCGGTATAACGTGCCGCTCCGAGGGAGAACCCCACTATGTCACGGATGAATCTGGCCGGCCTGGTTGCGATACTCATGCTCGCTTCCTCCGGTGTGGTCGAGGCGAAGCAGTGGCGGTACGCGGGCATGCACCCGCGCACCGGGCGGCCGGCGGATGGGCTGTGTCACATCGAGATGATGCATGTGCACACCGCCGCGCCGATGCACGCCGACACGCTCTACCGCACGCGCGACAACGTCTATGTCTTCATTGGAGACCCGACGCCCTTTGGCTACGAGGGGCCGCAGCATGCGTACTACGGGCACCACCCCGTGGTGCTCAACGTGCTCGTGCGCATCGACGTCGACGTGGACGTGGTGGAGTACTGCTACCACGACGGGCCGCACTACCACGCCTACCCGCCTCCGCCGCGCCAGGAGTTCGTGGACAAGGAGGACGTCCACTACTACGCGGGCGAGTACCCCCAGGAGTACCGGCGGGAAAGTCCGACGTTGGTGCGAGTCAACACGGTGTACCGCTCCTGGAGTGCCCCACGCCCCGTGGTGACGTTGGCCCCGCCGCCGGAGTACCACGGCCCCGTCATCCAGGTGGGCCTGAACATCCCATTGCCCTCTGTCGAGGTGCGGGTCGGGACACCGCGGCCGCCGCCTCCTCCCCCGCAGCCCGAGTGGGGGGGGCGGGTCGTCCGGGAGGAGCATGTGCACGTGCACCATGACCACTGCGAGCACCACGTCCACAAGAAGCACAAGAAGCACAAACACAAGAAGCACAAACACAAGAAGTTCAAGGGACGGGACTGAGCGTGCGGAGCGTGGCACTTGGAATGGTGACGCTGCTGGTGGCGGGCTGCTCCAGCGGCGTGGACGACGTGGTGGATGCGTGGAAGGCGGCGGGAGAGTCGCCCGCCGCGTTCACGGATGCTGGAGAGAAGCTCCCGGGCGGAAAATGTCAGGCGGGCAAGGTGAGTGGCCTGGACGCAACCGTGTGTGTGTTTGAGAGCACGGAGAAGGCGCGGCAGGCCGAGGAGGCTGGTTGGAAGCTCGTCGGCAATTCCGTTGGCGTTGCGGCGGCCTCAGGCAAGCTGGTGCTCGTCATCGCCGACCCGCGGAAGGAGGACCCCAGCGGGCGGCGCCTCAACGCGCTGGTGAAAGCCTACCAGGAGGAGACACGTTGAGGGGCGAGTCGGCGGAGTCCCGACTGCTGAGGCCTGCATAGGAAATAAGCCGTATGCCTCGTTTGGTCGTATCGCCCTCATCGAAAAATTGTGTCAGCGAGTACTCTGGCTGGTCGTGCCAGAGGGCCTCTGTGACCTCCTGTGGGGGCCCGCTCATGTGTTGGCGGTCGTGCGCAGCGCCGCGAGGAATTGCTGCACGACCGGCGAGTCCGCTTGGCCGTCGTACACGAATTCGACGTCGAAGCGGCCGTCGAGCTCGTCAATCGGGACCAGCCGCACCGTGCGCGGGCACGTCGGTGAAATGGTCTCCGGCACGAATGCGTAGCCCATTCCGGCTGCGACGAGTCCGATGAGCGTCGGGATGTCGCTGCCGACCTGCGCGATGCGCGGCGTGAAACCGGCCTGCCGGCACTGCTCGAGTAGGAACCGGTGATGCGCTGCGGACCGGAGTGGGTCGAACCAGACGAACGGTGCGCCTGCGAGTTCGGCCAGTTGACGAGGCGCGGAATCGCTGGCCCGGCGTGGATGGCATCGCGAGCACGAATCGGTCGCGTAGCAGCCGCATGCCTGACAGATGCGATGCCTCGCTCTGTCGCCACGCCATGATGCCGCCATCGAGATCGCCGCGTGATATCGCGGTTGCCTGCTCGGCTGATAGCATTGGCGAGATCGATAGCTTGACGTCCGGGCATGCGCTCCGGAAGGCCTTGAGGACGTTCGACACCATCGGCAACGGGTAGTAATTCGGTAGCACGCCGAGACGCAGTTCGCCGAGCTGACCGCCACAAAGTAGCGCAGATGGCGCAGTTCGACCTGTCGCATGAGATGCCTGTTCGTTCCGTCGATATACTCAATAGGCATGACGGGCTGCACTGAAGAGTATTGGAATGCATGAGTGGCGCGGCTTAGGTTGTCCAGGGTCACGACAACTGTCCGCATGTTGCGGACGTTTGTCGCACTTCGTCATATGCCACTCCATATCCAGACGCCCTACATCCGTTCGCAAGCTGCATCCCGCCGGCTCGGCAAAGACGTCCTGTTCAAGCTCGAGGCGATGCAGCCGTCCGGCTCGTTCAAGCTGCGCGGCGTCGGTGCGGTATGTGACGCGCGGCGCGCGGCAGGCTCCCGTCGCTTCGTGTCGTCTTCGGGTGGCAATGCGGGCATTGCGGTTGCCTATGCGGGTCGCGAACTCGGCGTGCCGGTGCTCGTCGTCGTTCCGGAGAGCACGTCCGCGCGCGCACGCGACCTGATCCGTCTCGAAGGCGCGGAGTTGATCGTCCACGGCGCGTCTTGGGCAGAGGCGAACATGTTTGCGCAATCCGTGCTCAACCCTCCTGACGCGTTCGTGCATCCATTCGACGAGCCAGAGTTGTGGCAGGGCCATTCAACGATGATCGACGAGATGGCGGAAGCCGGACCGAAGCCCGGCGCCGTCGTGCTGGCAGTTGGCGGCGGCGGGTTGCTGTGCGGTGTTCTCGAAGGGCTGGCTCGCAACGGCTGGGGCGATGTGCCGGTTGTCGCGGCCGAGACCCAAGGCGCAGACTGCTATGCGCGCTCGATTGCGCAGGGGCGGCCAGTCGAATTGCCTGCGATTACGAGTGTCGCCACGTCGCTCGGCGCGAAGCGGCCTTGCGATGCGGCGGTGGAGTGGGCGACACGCCATGTGGTCGAGAACATCGTTGTGTCCGATGCGGCAGCCGTGGCCGCCTCACTGCGGTTTCTCGACGAACACCGGATTCTGGTGGAGCCCGCGTGCGGGGCCGCGCTGGCCGCGCTCGACGCGGCATCGTCGGTGCTTGCCGCCGCGTCACGCATCGCGGTGATCGTCTGCGGTGGCGTCACGGTGACGGTTGAGCATCTGCAGGCATTGAGCAGCCGGGATCGATGAAAGCGGGTAGAGCGGAACTCATGGCTCTCCCTGAGCCTTCGAGGGCGATTCCGCCTCCGCTTCGCCAGCACGGGCCTTCGTTAGACCCGTGCGCGCTGTGACGGAGCAACCGGATTCAGGGGCGGAATCGCCACTCCGGCCATTCCTTCACTCAACGAGCCTCACATAGCCTTGCCGAGACAGGGACCACGTCCCTCCCTGTTGGACGGGGGACTCGTACTGATTGAAGAGATCCGCGTAGGCGCGGTCTGCACCGTTGTTCTTGGCCCACATCGAGAGCGATGCCAGTCCCGGAGGGAGTCGGGTCACAGGCGTCAGTTCCGCGGGTAGCTCGAACGGCGTGAACGATGTCACGTGGCTGGGAGCCGTCAATCTCCAGACGAGTTGGTGGTCTCTGCTCTGAGCGTTGAGATACGCATGCACCACCTGCGCGGTGGGGGCCACGTTCCACGTCAAGGTGAAGCCCTCGGTCCGAGCGACGGCCGGCGCCTCCATGGTGCCGAGTGGAATCGAGGTGAGTTGAAGGGGAGGGGGGATTGTCACGACAGGGGACGAGCCGCCCTCCGTGAGGACCGTTACGCTCGCGGAGGTGACTCCGGCCGCTCCATCTGAACCCACGGTCACCGTCGTGACCATCTGGAGGAGGTCGAAGGGCGGGGTGAGCGACATCGAGGGAAGCTGGAGCGGCGGAGCGCCGGTCGCCATGCTCCTGAAGAGGTACATGGTGCCGAGTTTGTAATCCATCGTGACGAAGGCCTCCGTGCCGTAGGGTTCGAAGTTCTCCACGCTGACCTGCTGAAACTGGTCCTCGGCGCGAACCAGGGCGATCTCCACGTCGTCAAGTGTCTGCCCGGCCTGGAGCGTGATGTTGCTCTTGAGTCCGAAGCGACGTGTCGAATGCACGTACTCCATGGCAAAGAGATGCACAGGCATGACTCCGCTCCCCGAAATGTCAATTTCGAATGAGCCATCTGTTGCTGCCCTCGTGGAGTTGCCATGGCCCTGCTGGTCGGCGCTCGCGACGAAGACATCCTGGACGACGCTGGTCCTCCCGGTGATGCGCCCCTTCAGGGTGGCTTGCCCCGTCTCTCCTCCGGTGTCCTCTTTCGTGTATTGCTGGAGCCAGACTTCTGGCTGCTCCAGGGCGAGGTAGGTGTCGGCGAAGGTCTTCTCCGTGGAGACCGCCAGCAGGGTGACATCCTGTGGACCCTGGATGTCGGGGTCCACGAAGCGCGCGACACCATCCTGGCCGAGCGGCTGCCGGAACCGGCTCCCATCTCCAAGCAGGACATAGATGCCGACGAGCTGGCTCGGGTCGCCGACGTCCTCCCAGAGCCGCGAGTGGACTGTCAGCGAGCCCTGGATGGGAGCGTTCGATGGCCCTGGCTCGGCAGGTGGCGGCTTGCCGGGTTTGTCGCCGCAGGCCACGAGGAACAGCACGATGAGCGGAAGTAGTCGGTGCATGTGTCGGCTCCGGGAGCGGGATGGTCTGGGTCGGACGAGGAGGACGTTGGAGTCGCCCCCGCCAAATCGGACACGGTCAAGCCTCGCGCGGTCATCGCCACCATTCAGGGCGAATGGGACATGAGTCACCTCCGCTCGCGAGTCTGGTCCTGAGGGTGTGACCCAACTGTGACGGTGCGAGAGCCGTGCGCCCATCGACGTGCTGAGATGGAGGGCGTGGTGCGATGGCCGTTCACTCTAGGGCATATTGCCGAAGGCGAGGTTGATGCGTGCATGAGTACGATTTGATCGCGGACTGGTATGCCTCCCAACGCGCAGGCCACATGGGCGTCCCGGAAGTGACTGCGCTCGCGGCCTCACTTCCAGCCGGTGCCTGGGTGCTGGACGTCGGCTGCGGCACTGGACTGCCGCTGACGCGGGTTCTGCTGGAGCACGGCTGCCACGTGATGGGCGTGGATAGTTCCCGCGAGCTGCTGGCGCGATTTCAAGTGAACTTCCCCCACGTGCCGGTGAGCTGTGCGCCCATCCAGTCGTGTGAGCTTCAGGAGCGGGCGTTCGACGCCGCGATCGCGTGGGGTGTCCTGTTCCACCTGCGCCACGAAGCGCAGGAACAGGCGATCGCCAATATCGCGAGGGCATTGAAACCTGGCGCCGCGTTCCTCTTCACCTCGGGCGACGCCCACGGCTCCATCGACGGCGAGCCGATGAATGGCGTGTCGTTCCGCTATCACTCGTACAGCGTCGACGGGTATCGCGACCTGCTGCGCGCGCACGGGCTCACGCTGGAGTCGACGCACACGGACCCAGGCGAGAACGTCTACTACCTGTCGCGCAAGGCGGGTCCGTAAATCGGAGAGCAGACCCTCACAGGCTCACAGCTCGACCATGACCCCGGCCGCGATGACAGCCAGGACGAACACCGAAATCGCGGTGTAGATGTAGTCGCGCTCGCGCAGGGACATGACCAGCATCAGCGCCACACGCGCGATGGGCAAAATGATGAACAAGGCCACACCGATTTTCATCACGTCGTGGCCGCTGAGGCTGGGGGCGAGAACACTCCAGAAGTCATGTGTCGCGCCCAAGGCCATCCCGGCGGCAACGAGCGCTGAAGCAAGCCAAGTGCCGTTCCAAAGCAGTCCGGCGATGCGCTGCTCGTTTCGATCAATGCGATGGGTCGTAGACTTCATGCCGACCCTCCGAGGAACTGAACACCCAGGGCGCTCAGGAGCATTTGAACCGCAAGCAGGGTGAGGAACACCACGAAGGAGATGCGAATTTTCTCAGCGGGCAGCCTCATCAGCAAACGCGCCCCGACGAGCGCCCCGACAACTGAGCCAAGTGCGACAGGCCCCGCAATGCCGATGTCGATATCGCCTCGCACGAAGTAGGCGCCAGCGCTCGCGGCGGCCGTCACGCCGATCATGAAGTTCGATGTGGCAGACGAGACCTTGATGGGCAGCCGCAAGGCGGTATCCATGGCAGGGATCTTGAGCACGCCGGAGCCGATACCGAGCAGCGCCGAGATCACGCCAGCCCCGTACATCAGAGCCAGGCTGACCGGCACGTGACCCACCTGATAAGGCACGTCGCGGCCTGATGCATGGTCGGGAAAGCTCGAATGCAGGCGTAGCACCGTGGCCAGACTCTTCACGTTTGGCCCGCTGGCATCGACCCCTTGCACTTCGCGCCGCCGCGCTAGCATCTGCTTTGCGGAGAGCGCCAAGATAAAGGCAAACAGGCCGTACAGAAACGAATTCGAGACGATGCCGATCAGGAACACGCCTGTCAGCGCGCCGAGTGTGGTGGCTGTCTCAAGGACGATCGCAAGCCGAATATTGGTCAGGCGCCTCTTCAGGAGCGGCGCAGCGCTGCCGCACGAACAGGCAATCACCGAGATGATGCTCGCGCCGATCGCCACGTGAATGTCGATGCGGAAGAACAGCGTGAGGATTGGCACGATGAAGATGCCGCTGGCCATGCCAAGCACACCGCCGAGGGCACTCGCGCCAAAGGCGGACGCGAACAGCCAGAAGACCATCGTGGGGTTCATTGATGTGTCTCCGGCTCATGACCGCACGCGTGGGCGCCGGGACAAGCGAGTGATGAACCTGATGAGGTCGCCGCGGTAGTGGAGCCTTTCGTAGTCGATGGGGTGAGACCCTTCGGTATAGGACGTGCGCTCGATCAGGAAGATCGGGTTGCCGGGCTCCACGGCGAGGGCCTGTGCAACGGTCGGCGTGGCTGTGATGGCTTCTAGCCGGTATTCGGCCTCAATCAATGGCAGGTGGTATCGCTCTTCGAGCAGTGCGAAGATTGGCTCGGTTTCTAGGTCGTGGGTGACGATCTTCTCCCCTAGCTCGCGCGGCAGGTAGGTTTCATCGAAGGACATGGCCAAGCCGTCGGCGAGCCGCACGCGTTGGATACGCATGACGAGGCTGCCGGGCGACACGGCGAGTTGCCGGGCAACGTCAGCATCGGCTGGGACGATCTGACTATCCAGGAGCCGAGCGGTCGGGGTGCGGCCGAGTGCCTGCATGTCCTCGACGAAGCCTGTCAGCTCGGTCAGTTCTTGGATGATCTTGGGCTGCGCGACGAAGGTGCCTACGCCGCGCCGGATCTCCACCAAGCCCCGGGCCACGAGGTTCTCGATCGCTTTTCGGACTGTCGTTCGGCTAACGCCGAACCGCTCAATCAAGCGGTCTTCCGTGGGAAGTTGGCTGCGAGGAGGGAGGACCCCGGCTGCGATTTCAGAAGCAAGCGTCAATTCGACTTTCGCATAGAGGGGGTTGGATTCACGCGTGGCACCCATTATGACATCACGACATCATGATGTCGTGATGTCAATGTCCCTCTCGAGCGAGAAGACGCCCTGCTGTGCATGGTCGCTTCCTGATTCAGGACTCGACGAGTCCTTCTCGGATTCACCCTGCGTGCGTTGGTTGGAGCTGAGCGGGGAGCAGAAAGACGAGCTCAGGGCGGCCCATGGCACTGGCACCCGGGGCCCCCGTGGCAGGCCGTTCACCGCGAGCTTGTCGTCATGGGGGCAGAGCGCCTGGCGTGCCGTCTGTCAGGATGCCAGCGAGCGCGGCGATGTGCCGCTCGTCGGTGCCACAACACCCGCCGAGCACGCGTGTGCCGAGTTCCACATGGACGCGAGCCATCTCCCGAGCAAAAGAGTCCGGGGGCGCGCAGTCGAGCTCCGTGCGCCCGTCGAGCTCCTCGGGCGAGAGCCGAGAGGTGTTGGCCTGCAGGCCCACCACCCGCGCGCCGAGGGAGGGCGAGGCGGCCAGTTGGTGCGACAGGCCCTCGCGGAAGACGGAGGGGTGGACGCAATTCACCATGTACGCGGTTGGGCGCGCGTCGGGCAGGGCGTCGATACGCGCGACGGCCTCGGCCAGCGGCGTCCCGTCGAGCAGCGTCCCGGTGGGGCGGAGGACGAAGCTCAGCAGGAACGGCGCCCCGGTGCGCGCCATCGCCAGGGCGAGGCCCTCTGCCTCCGAGAGGGCCGGCAGCGCCTGGGCCACGAGGAAGTCCACTCCAGCACGCGAGAGCGCCTCCACGTGCGGCGCATGGAAGGCTGCCGCCTCCCGGCGGGGCAGTGCTTCCGCGGGCTGGTAGGCATCCCCGCGGCACCCGACGAGCCCGCCGATGAAGATGCGCGTCTCCCGCTCGCCGAGCTCATCGCGCAGGCCCGCCAGCAGCCTCACCGCCTCGGTGAAGACGTCCCGGCCAGCGAGGCCCGCGCGCGCGAGTCGTTCCGCGTTCGCGCGCCAGGTGGGCGTGAGGAGGAGGGTGGGCAGGCCATGACGCAGGCCGATGTTGCGGTAGTCACGGTAGATGGCTGCGAGCGCCTCACGTCCCTCCGGGTCAACGAGGAGGCTCGCGTTGGCCACATGCGGGTCCAGCAGTCCCGCGGGGTGGCGGCGCAGGCGCTCGACCACGGAGCCCTCGGTGAGTATCCGCGGTGCGTTGTGCAGGGCATGAAGGAACGCCGCGTGGTTCGCCAGGCCACCCATCAGCGGGCCCCCTTCATCGTCAGCACCATCCGAAACCTCGCTTCGCCAGACCTCATTCGGGAATATGCCTCGCCTGCCTTCTCAGTGGCATCGTTTCGATGAGCGGCCGGACGTCGGCGAGGACGCTGACGTCCAGCGCCTTCTCGGCCTCGCGCGGCGAGCCGGTCAGGGTTCCTCGTACTCGACCTGGACGAAGGGCGACCCAACCCGGGGACGCTCCGGAGCCCGGTTCGCGCCGGACTGATTTCGAATCATTCCGATGCCTAGGAAGCCTTCAAGGGGGCAGCTGTACTTGTTGCGCCCTGCCATGACGCCGCCGTCGACATCCCAGATTGCGCCGGTGACCCAAGAAGTCTCGTTCGACAACAGATGGACGATGGTCTGCGCAACATCCTCTGCGCGGCCCACGCGGCCGAGTGGATGGAACCCGTTGAACCCCAGGAGCGCACCGTGAACCTGCTCCTTTGGGATGAAGCCTTCGTAGATGGGGGTCTCGACGACAGCGGGCGAGACAGCGTTGACGCGGATGCCATGTCCGGCCAGCTCCATCGCCAGGTGCTGCGTCAGCGAGTGGAGTCCTGCCTTGGCCATCGAATAGGCCGAGGAGGGAGTGGCCTGGATGGCCTGCCTGGCCCACATCGAGCCAATGTTGACAATCGCGCCCCCCTTGCGCAGCGCGACCATGGAGCGGGCGACGGCCTGCGTGATGAAGAAGATCGCCTTGTTGATGTCGAGGTACAGGTCGTAATCGCGCTCCTCGTGCTCCAAGAATGCCTTCGGCAGGAAGACCCCCGCTGCGTTGACCAGCAACGTTGCGTCGGCGTGGTCCTTCTGCAGTTGGGCCACCAGGGCCTGTCTCTCCGTGCCGGATGTGATGTCCGCGCGCAGGCCCTCCACAGGGCCGGACGAAGCCAGCTCCGCGATGGCGGCCTGGAGCTTGTCGTCTCGATGCCCGATGACGACGGCGCGACCGCCCTCCTCAAGGAGGATACGAGCCACGGCCTTCCCCATCCCGCTGGTACCGCCCACAACGATGAGCTTCTGATTGGCGAATCGCGCGCTCATTGGAAATGTGCTCCTTTGCTGGTCCTGGGTGAATGTCGGGCCGCCGCGGTCGGCGGCGGCCCGACACGGAAGGCATCAGGCGGCTTGGTAGATGCGGACTTCAGGGGCGGCGTCGAGGAGTGGCTTCAACGCGCTCACAACGTCGGCGGTGAACAAGTCGCTTTGGAGATAGGCGTTGGCCTGCTGCGCCGTGTCGAACCCATGGAGCACCTGCACGTCTTCGTCACGCACGAGCAACTCCTTCGACTTTGCGCCGACGACCTTCTCGAGGAATGGCGCCTTGTAGCGCTTGTACACGTCGGCGGCAGCGGGCCGGTTGGCGGGAGAAATTTGCAGGGTGATCTGCAGGTAGACCATCGGTTTCCTCCGTCTTGATGTCTGTGTTACGTGAAAGAACAACTATCCATTGTGGGGGTGCCTCGACGTCGGCACAGTGGGGCGACGAAGGATTCATTCTCCCGGGGCATCGTCGCGGCAACCGAGATGTTCTTGGCATCTAGCAAAGGAAACCTTTACCGCCCATGAATGCGCCCGAACACCTCAACGCCCTGCGCGCCTTCGAGGCGAGTGCCAGGCACGAGAGCTTCTCTGCCGCGGCCGCCGAGCTTCATGTGACTCCGGCGGCGGTCGGACAACTCGTGCGAAGCCTCGAGGAGGCGCTCGGCACGCCGCTCTTCCATCGGGGCACGAGTGGGCGCAAGCGGCTGGTCCTCACCGAAGCGGCCCAGCGGGCGCTGCCGGATATCCGCGCGGGGTTCGAGCGGCTGAGCATCGGAGTCGCGAGGCTGAAAGAAGGCTCACCGGTCGGGGTGCTGACGGTGACGGTGAGCCCCGCCTTCGCGGCCAAGTGGCTGCTACCGCGCCTGGAGCGTTTCCAATCCGCATGGCCAGAACTGGACGTTCGGCTCGATGCGTCCATCGACCTGCTCGACTTCGCCGCGCGCGGTGTGGATATCGGCGTGCGCTACGGAGCGGGGGACTGGCCCGGGTTGGTTTCGGAGAAGCTTTTCGACGAAGAGGTCTATCCCGTCTGTTCCCCTGCGCTCCTTCGGCAGGGCCGCCGTCTGCGTCGGCCTTCGGACCTGGGCGGCGTACGACTCATCCACGACCGCTCCGTGGATTCCCGCGCGGGATTCGCCACGTGGGATGCCTGGCTTGAGAAGGCGGGGGTCAAGGACGTCGAGACGAAGCGAGGCCTTCGTATCAACAACTCCGCTGCGGTCCTTCAGGCAGCAATCGATGGGCAGGGTGTGGCGCTGGCCCGCAGCATCATGGCGCATGACGACCTCGCGGCCGGACGGCTGGTGCACCTGTTCCCGGAGGTCGAGTTCCCCTCCAGACTCGCCTACTACGTCGTCTACCGACCCGAGTGCGCCACTCTTCCGAAGTTGGTGGAGTTTCGTGAATGGCTCGTTCGCGAAGCGTCCTAGCGCCAGGCGCTCTCGTGCAGATGCAGGTTGCGCGGGGAGGTGAGGCGGACAGCCACTTGACCCATGTCGAGGTCCTTGTGCGCGTGCCTGTCGTAGCGAGCGCCGACGGCCCGGCGTGATGTCCTGCTGGGGCCGATACTCGTCGACGCCCTGACCCGCCTGGCTCCTTGAAGGTGCGAGGCCGGGAACTTCCGAGGTTCGAGGCCGTGTCCTCGAGGACATGAGTCTTGGCCTCCCCGGCATCTTCCTCGCGGGCCTGCTGACATTCCTGTCGCCCTGCGTCCTTCCACTCGTCCCGCTCTATCTGTCCTTCCTCGCGGGTGTGTCCCTGTCGCAACTTCGGGAGGCGGGCAGTGACGTGCGGCGGCCATGGGGTGTGGCGCTGGCGTTCTCGCTGGGGCTCGGCTCCGTGTTCGTCGCGCTCGGCATGGCGGCCACCGCCATGGGCGGGCTGCTCGCGGAGCATCGGAGCGGGCTCCTCCAGTTCGGAGGGCTCGCGCTCTTCCTGTTGGGGCTCAAGCAGCTTGGGGTCATCCAGATTCCCTGGATGGACGGTGAGGCGCGGCCCCTGCTCGGGCGGGTGCGGCGGGGCGGCAGCCTGCTGGGCGCCTTCCTCTTCGGGGCCGCCTTCGCCCTGGGGTGGACGCCGTGCATCGGGCCGGTGCTCGGTGGGGTGCTCACCTATACCGCCTCCTCCACGTCGGAGCCCCTCATGGGGGCGCTCTACCTCGGCACCTATGCCGCGGGGCTCTCCGTTCCGCTGCTCCTTGTGGCCGCCGCCGCTCCGGTGGCGCTGCGGTGGATGGAGCGCGCGAAGCGGCACTTGCGCAAGTTCGAGGTCGCCACAGGGGTGCTGCTCGCCGGGTTGGGGGCGCTGCTCTTCACCGACTCGTTGGCGTTGCTCGTGCCCTCGGCGGAGGGAGGAGCGGCTTCCGCCCCCGTGATGGAGCGTCGCGCCTCGTCCTCGCCGGCCGCCTCGGAGACGGCGTGCACTTCCGAGGAAGGCGGCGATGGCACGTGCGCGCTCCCGGAGGAGGGGGGCGTCCCATCCTTCATCGGTCCGTCCGCGCTGGCCCGGGTTGACGGCCCGACGATGGTGGAGTTCGTGAGCCAGAGCTGCCCCGTCTGCCAGCGGATGGAGCCCACGGTGGCCCTGGCCGAGCAACACTGCTCGGGAAAGGGCGTTGAGGTCCTCCGCCTCGATGTGGGGACCGCGGAGGGCCGGCGGGCCGCGGTCCAATATGGCGTTCGCGGCGTTCCCACGTTCCTCTTCCTGGACGCCGCGGGCCAGGAGGTGGCGCGCCGCGTGGGTGAGCAATCCCTGACCTCCCTCTGGCAGGGACTGGAGGTCATCGCGGGCGGCCGCTGTGCTGGGCTCTTCCCGTAGACGCCAGTCGCTACGGCGCAGCGAGTAGCGCCTCCAGGCGCCGCGCGTAGAACGCACGCGAGCGCTCGCCGTTGACGGCTGCCACCACCACGCCCTCTCGGTTGATGAAGACGGTGGCGGGTACGGTGGAGATGCGCAGCGGGCCCAACACCTCCCCCTTCGCCGTGGCCACGGTCATGTGCACTCCCAGCGCGGCCGCCGTCTGGCGGTTTCGCGCCTCACTGGGATTGAGCGAGAGCGCGAGGAAGCCGACGCCGCGCGCCTCGTACTCACTCCTCAGGGCTTCGAGCTCGGGCAACTCCCGAGCACAGGCGTGTCAGCCTGGGGCCCACACGTTGATGACCCAGGGACGGCCCAGCAGCGCCGCCCGGTCGATGCGCTCTCCCGCCAGCGTCTCGGCCCGCAGGGTCTCCGGCACCGGCGTGCCGGGGCGGTCATAGCGGTCATTGCGGTCACACGCTCCCTGCATCAGGGCGAGCGCAATCAGGAGCGGGAAGCAAAGGAGACGGCGCATGGGTTTCCATATGCCCACGGAAGCACGCCCGCGCATCTTCTTTCCGAGCGGGCGTTCCGGCGGTCGGGGTGTTCCGGAAGGACACCGCGACTGCCCACAAAAGTTCCACGCGGGGACAGTGGTGTCCTTCCACGGACTCGGCTTCAACGCCGCGCGCGACTGGCCGCGCTACCTCCAGGAGCGCCGCGAGGGTGCCCTGCTGGCCGCCGAGTTTGGTGGCTCAACAACCTGGTTCGGTACACGCAGGTCTTCCGTTCCATCAGGAGCGCTGTTGGTGGAACGGGAGCCCTTCGGCTCACCGCTCGTGTATATGCCTCCGCTCCTCCTTCCTCTGGAGCCGATATGAGCGCCCTGCCCGCGTGCCCGAAGTGCAACTCCGCCTACACGTACGAAGACGGCAGCCTCTACGTCTGCCCGGAGTGCGCGCATGAGTGGTCGACCGTTGCTGCCGCAGCGCCAGGGGAAGAGAAGCGCGAGGTGCGCGACGCCTACGGCAACCTGCTTCAGGACGGCGATAGCGTCACCGTCATCAAGGATTTGAAGGTCAAGGGCTCGTCGACGGTGGTCAAGGTCGGCACCAAGGTCCGGAGCATCCGCCTCGTCGACGGCGACCACGACATCGACTGCAAGATCGACGGCATCGGTGCGATGGGGCTCAAGTCGGAGTTCGTGAAGAAGGCGTAAGTGGGCTCGAGCCGCTTCGCGAACCGCCCCGGGCTGCACTAGAAGAGGCTGCCAGGTTCACCACCCCCCGTCCCTGGAGCCGCCCCACGTGCAGCCCTCAGCCCCCCAACGTCATCGAGAGCCGCCCCGCTCCTGGTGGACGCGCTTCCTGGACTTCATGGAGCTGTCCTCTCCCGAAGGGCGCTGGGGGCTCGGGCTCGTGCTCGGCCTGCTCGTCATCGGCTTCTGGCCGCTGTTGCTGCTGGCGGTCCTCGACGTGAGCGGGACGCCGCGCAAGGTGCTGGTCGCGCTGGGGCCCGCGTCGATCTGCCTGGGGTTCGCCCTGCTCATCCTGGTGTGCGGCTACCGGTACGGTGAGTCGCTCCGGTGGTCGCGCGCCCAGACGTGGGGGCTCGCCGCGTTGTTCCTGGGCATGGGCCTCGCGGGTGGCGCGGGTCTGTGGTTCAGCGAGGGCTGAGCTCGCGCTCCCGGCGAGCGCGCCCTCAGCCCTCCTGCTCAGCGCCCTCGAAGGTGACCTTCGCCTTGTTCATGACGTGCTCCACCGCGAGCAGGTACCAGCCCATCTCGGCGAGTTGTTTCGTCGTCTCGGGCGACTCGCGCAGGGCGGCGTGCGCATCCGCGGCGGTGAGCCCGAAGGGCTCCAACTGGTCGCGCACCAACTGCTCGAGCTTCTCCGGGGTGAGCTGAAGCTTCTGCTCCTCGGTGATGGCCTTCAGCACGATGCCGATGTGCAGCCGACGCTCGACGTCCGCGCGCGTGGTGGGGTCCGTGAGCCAGCCCTCAAGCGCTTCCCGCTGCTCGTCGACGTCGAACTGGTGCTCGAGCATGCCCTGGCCCTCGGCCTGGACCCAGCGGCGGCGCAGCTCTTCGTCCACCAGCGCGCGAGGCAGCTCCACCGGAGCACGCCGGACCAGCTCGTCCAGCACCATGTCCCGCGCCTGGACCCAGAGCTGTGCCGCCGCCGCGTCCTCCAGCTCGTCGCGCAGGTGGGCCATCACCTCGCCCAGCGTGCTGCCCAGTCCGAGCTTCTCGAGGAACTCGGGGGCGCTCTCCGGGGGCAGCGTCACCTCGTGGGCGGCCAGGACGTCCACCAGGAAGCGCGCGGGCTTCCCCTGGAGCGCCTCCACGGGGTACGCCTCCGGCAGCTCCAGGGCAATCTGCAGGGACTCGCCCACCTTGGCACCCTCGGCCACGGCCTCGCTGAAGCCGGGGAGGGCCTCGATGGGGGCCAACTCCGTCGTCATGCCAAAGCGCGCGGAGAAGGGGATGAGCTTCCCGTCGCAGTAGCCCACGATGTTGAGCCGCACCTCGTCGCCCAGCTCCAGCGACTCGCCGGGTTGACGCTCGCGCGAGGTCGCCAGGGCGCGGCGCTTCTCGTGGAAGGCGCGCAGCAGGTCCTCCTCGGTCAGGTCGTCCGGGGTGGGGACCCGCACCGAGACTCCCTCCAGGGAGGGCGCCTGCACAGTGGGAAGCTCGAGGGCCTTGGCGGAGCCGAGGCTCACCACCGGGCTCATCTTCAGGAGGCGCTCGACTCCATGACCTGGTCCTTGCATCCCTTGCTTGCGGCTCACGAATGCTCCCGGGAGATAGGCTTGCCAGCGCCCGCGCCAATGGGGGGAAAAGCGACGGCTCGGCATGGACCAGGGCATAGTCCAGCCGAGCCGTTCTGACAAACCCCGAAGGGTGGGGCGCTGCTCTAGAAGAAGGCGCCCACGATGCTGGACACCGTGGAGACCGCGGCGCCCACCTGGCTGACAATCGGGATGTTGGTGGCCGCGGCGACCGAGCCCACCGCGGTGATGACGGACGTCACCTTCTTGCCCGTGCTCGCGTTCTTGTCCATCAGCGTCGCGCCAGCGTTAGCCACGTCGACCGCGGCGATGGCCACGTTGACGCCCGGGGCGAACCGGCCCAGCGCCTTGGCGGCGGTGCCGGCGGCGGCCTTCGCGCCCTGCTTGAGGGCCGCCTCACCGGCCTCCTTGCCCGCCGTCTTCAGCGCGGCCTTGGCGGCCTGGCGCGTGCCGCTGCCCGTCAGGCCCTGGGCCAGGGTGCTGGTCGCCTTCGCCGTCTCGGCCGCGGCGGACTTGACGGCCCGGCTCACGCCCCTGGCGGTGCCACCCTCGAAGATGCCCTTGGTGGCGGTGTCCTTGACGGCCTTGAGCACGTCGTCGCTGGCGTTGGGGAGCGCCTTCTTGAAGGCGTCGACGGCCTTCTTGCCGGCCTCCAGCTTCTCCTTGAAGACGGTACCGCCGAGCACGCCGCCCATCACCTTGCCGCCGACGATGCCGCCCGTCGCGGCGGACAGGCCCGCCTTGGTCGCGTCGAGCGTCGAGCGCGTGGCGGTGATGATGTCGTCCTTGCTACCGGTGCGGATGGCCTGGCGGATGTCCTTGACGGCCGTGGCGCCCGACATCACCGCGCCAGGGATGCCCGCGTAGCGCGCGGCGGCCTTCATGCCAGCGCCCAACTTGGTCAGGCCCTTGAACTCGCCCGCGGCGTAGGTGGGGTTGCTGACGAACGCCCGGTTGGCGCCGGTCAGCAGGCCCTCGGCGCCGTTCTTGATGTTCTTGATCTGCTGGAAGGCATCCTTGCCGTACCCGAAGGCCTTCGCGCTCTGGGTGGCAACCGCCGTGGCGCCCTTGATGAGCCCCTTGTTGTCCTCGACGGTCTTCTGGACGTCCTTGGCTACCTTCTGGACGTTGGCGCGGGCAGAGTTGAAGGTCTTGCGGATATCGAAACCCATGGTGGGCCTCTCGGAATTGGATGGGACGAACTTGCGGGGATTATCGCGTGCACCCCGCCGGAGTTGCGTCAGGATCGACAATCCCGCGATGCCTCAGGGGCAGCGCCCATGGCGGCGTTCAGAATCCCCGATACCTCCCTGTAAAAAAGGGGGTGGGCGTACTCCCGGCCGTCGAGACATGATGCGGTGCGTTACGTTTGGGGGGAGACGGTTTCCTGCCTGTCAGCAGGAGCCGCCGGTCTGTGGCTACCGAAAAGTAGGGTCCGGTGCCACATGTGCGTTGGCGAACGCGTCATCGCGTGCACGGTACTGCGAGTGGGGCCCCGAAGAACGGGGGCAGAGCAGGGCCATCGGCCCATGTTCTTACGGGGCGATCACTGCACCGTCAGCCCTCCGTCGACGGTGAGCGCCTCGCCGAGGACATAGCTCGCTGCGGAACTGCAAAGCCACAACACGGCCGCGGCGATTTCCTCGGGCCGGCCCGCGCGGCCGATGGGCGCGCCTTTTTCCAGTTCGGCAAAGGCTTGCTCGCTCCCGCCGACGACGTCCCGAGCAATCTGCGTGTCGATCGTGCCGGGGTTCACCGCGTTCACGCGGATGCCCCGCTTGGCATACTCCAGGCCGGCGGTCCGGGTCAGGCCGACGACGCCATGCTTGGAAGCGATGTAGGCGCCGATACCGGGATTGCCGGTCAATGCGCCGACCGAGGCGTTGTTGACGATGGCTCCGCTGCCCTGACGCTGCATCTGCTGCAGTTCGTACTTCATGCAGTTCCACACGCCGCGCAGGTTGATCCCGATCACGCGGTCAAACTCCTCGCTGGTGGCGTCGGCGGTCGGGGCGAGCCTGGCCATGACGCCTGCGTTGTTGAACGCCATGTCGAGCCGGCCGTACTCGGCGACCGTCCGCTCGATCAGGGCGGCGACCTGCGCCTCGTTGCTGACGTCGCAGGGCACGCCGATGGCGACGCCGCCTTCCTCGACAATCTTGGCGGCTTCCTTGGCGACGCGGTCGCCGTCGCGGTCGGCCAGGACCACGGACGCACCGCTCTGTGCGAAGGCACGAGCCGTGGCGAGGCCCATTCCCATTGCAGCGCCGGTCACCAGGGCCACCTGTCCCTTGAAGTCATACGTCGGATTCATGTCTCATCCTCCAGGTTGGTGATGAAATACAAACAATGACGACTCTCGCCGGCCGGGCGCCGCGCGGCTACCAAGCGTAGGCATTGGGCGCCTCGCCGCCCGGACCCGGCCAGAGCTCATCCAACTTCGCCAGCGTCTCGTTCGAGAGCGTCAGGGAGAGCGCCTTGAGGTTCTGGCGCAGTTGCTCGACGGTGCGCGGTCCGCTGATGGCGGCGGTAACGACCGGATTGTGGAGCAGCCACGCAAGCGCAACGTTGGAGGGCGTCTCGCCATCGGCTGGTACACCTTGGTTGCCAGCACGATCCGATCGCGCCGGCTGCCCTGCGAAAGCCAGCCCTCCTGGGAATCACGCGATGAGGCATTGCAAGGCAATGCACAGGGAGTCTGGAGCCCGACTGGCTGTTGAGCAGTCATTGACAACGGCCTGGGACGACAGGGGGTCGAGATTTTCGGACGCATCTCGAACGGGTGACGTTCAGCCGTTGATTTCGATGACGTAGCGATAGCGAGCCTTCTTGGCGACGACCTTGGACCACGCGTCGTCGATGCCCGTCATCGGGATTTTATGGATGTCTGGCTTGATGTTGTTGCGCGCGCAGAAGTCGACCATCTCCTGCGTCTCGCGAATGCCGCCCGTGTTCGAGCCGGCGATGGCGTTGCGGAGCAAGACCAGGTTCATCTGACCGACGTCGAGGGTGTCCACCGTCTTACCCACGCCGACCCGGCAGTATGTCGCGTCGCGCTTGAGGAGAGGGACGAAGCGATTGAGATCGTGCCGCTGGGGAACCGTGTCGAGCGCGAAGTCGAAGGAGTGCCTGAGCGCGGAGAAGTCTGCGCCGTCGCGATTGACGACCACGTTGGTGGCGCCGAAGCGCTTCGCATCGTCGATTTTTTCAGGCGACGTGGTGAACACGGTAATCTCCGCTCCCAGCGCCTTGGCGAGCTTCACTGCCAGGTGCCCGAGGCCGCCCAGGCCGATGATCGCGACCTTCTTGCCCGTCGAGACGCCCCATCGACGGAGGGGCGAGTACACGGTGATTCCGGCACACAACAGAGGTCCTGCCTCCGCGAGGTCGATGGCGTCCGGGATGTTGATGACAAAGTCCTCGTCCACCACGACGAACGTGGAATAGCCGCCTTGGGTCGTCGAGCCATCCCTGTCCTTCGAGCCGTAGGCCTGTGTGTTCCCGTTCAGACAATAGTTCTCGTGGCCGGCGTCGCATTCGACGCAGCGCCGGCACGAGTTGACCATGGTGCCGACGCCGACCCGTGCGCCGACGCGGAACTTGCTGACGCTCGAGCCCACGGCGACGACCTCGCCAGCGAGTTCGTGGCCTACGATGAGAGGGTATTGAATCGGTCCCCAATCGCCGCGGACCGTGTGGATGTCGGAGTGGCACACGCCGCAGTAGTGGAGCTTGATGGCGACGTCCTTGGGGCCGAGCGCGCGACGCTGGAACTGCATCGGCCTGAGCGGGCCAGTCGGCGCGTAGGCCGCCATGCCTTCGGTGGGGAAGGGCCCCAGCCCCACGGTGTCAGAGGTCGCCCTCGCGGGAGCCGACGCGCCCGCCGTCGTCTCCGCTCGCAGGTTGGCTCCCGTTCCAGTTGCGGCGCACGCCGCCACCGGTGCAGCGGCGAGCCCGAGGAGGAGTCGCCTTCGCTCAGGTGAATGCTGCTTGCTGCGGTCAGATGAGGTGGTCATGTCTTTCTCCTTGCCGTATGCGTTCCAGCCGGACTCGCGCCGACCCGCGTCATGAGCCGGCACCCGGGGTTGCGTCAGATTCCGACCGTCTGGCCGCCGTCGATGACCATCGCGTGTCCCACGACGAATGCTGCCTCGTCCGAGCACAACCAAAGGGCCGCAGCGGCGATCTCCTCAGGCTTGCCCATGCGCCCGATGGGCTCCTGAGCGATCACGCGCGCTCTCCCTTCCGCGGTGCCGCCACTGAAGCGCTCCATCATCGGTGTGTCGATGATGCCGGGGCAGAGCGCGTTGATGCGGATGTTCGACGGGGCGTAGTCCAGCGCCGCCGCCTTCGTCAGGCCGATGACGCCATGCTTCGCGGCGGTGTACGCGGCTTGCCCTCGAACCGCTGTGATGCCAGCCCCAGAGGACGTGTTGACGATGGTGCCGCCGCCCTGCCGGAGCATCAGGGCGATTTCGTACTTCATGCACAGGAACACACTGCGAAGGTTGACGTGAAGGATTCGGTCCCACGCGTCTTCGGTGAGGTCGGCCGCCTTGGCGAGCGCCTGCTCGGCGCCGGCGTTGTTGAACGCGGCGTCGATACGTCCGAACGCATCGACTGTCGTCTCCAGGGCGCGCTTCACGTCCTCCGCGCGTGTGACGTCGCACTTGACGGTCAGCGCTTCCGCGCCGAGGTCGCGGAGCAGCTGGGCCGTCTCCTCGTTCCCGCGCTCAGAGATGTCGGCGAGCGCCACCCTGGCTCCCTCTCGGGCGAAGGCCAGCGCCGTCGCTCGCCCGATTCCGTTCGCTGCTCCTGTCACGAATGCGACCCTGCCCGCGAACCGCTGTTGCCTCTCTGTCACCATCACGCTCTCCTTTCCTTTCCTTTCTGCTGCGCTGCCGCCAGTGCCTCGGCCAGCATCCTGGGTTCTTGAGCCGGTACCGCAGCCAGACGGCGCCTCCCTTGAGGCCCTGGACGGGGGCATGCAGCCCCTCCTCCTCGCGTGCCGCGTCGAAGAGGCTCGGCGCGCCGTCGACGAACGGGCAGACAAAGCGGCTCACCTCTTTGGGCATGCACTGCCGGGCGGCTTGGGGACTACATTGCAGCCGACGTTGACTGCGGACTAGGCACCCATGGATGGACGTGCCGTTAAGCAGCGCTGGACAGTGGCCGGGCTCGACACCAGGGGGCATCGTCGCCCCGCCTCATGGGCGCGCTATGCCTTCTCGGAGCTCGCCAAGGACAACTGCTCTGCTGCGAACTCGCGGATCGCTTCGACAAACAGTTTGAGCGCAGGAGAGCGCTGAGACCGACTCGGGTAGTACAGGTAGAAGCCGGGCACGCTCGCGGCATACGGTTCGAGCACGTGGATGAGCCGCCCCTCGCGCAGATGCGTCCTCACGAGAGGCTCGAACGCGTAGGCCAGCCCCAGTCCCTGGAGCGCCCACTCCACGCAGAGATGGCCATTGTTGGTGACCACGCCGCCACGGACCGGCACGCGCCAGGTCTTGCGACCTCGTTCGAACTCCCAGGCATAGAGCGCGCCTGTCGTCTCTGAGCGAAACGTCAGGCACTCATGGTGGAGGAGGTCCTCGGGCCGCGCTGGAGTCCCGTGCTTCTCGAAGTAGTTCGGGGCGCCGACGACGATGAAGCGGACGGAGCTCGTCAGCCGCAGACTGACCATGTCGCGCTCGACGTATTCGCTCAACCGGATGCCGGCGTCGAACCCCTCCCTGACGATGTCGACACGCCGGTCTTCGAACACGAGCTCGAGTTCGATGCTGGGATGGCGCTCACGGAACCTGGGGAGGAATGGCTTGAACACGAACTCAAACCCGGCACGCGGCGTGGTCAGTCGGAGGCGTCCGGCGACCTCCCCCGGTTTCGCGGTAGCCTCCGTGAGCGCCGCCCGTACTTGCGCCACGGCCGGGCCGGCGGACTCGACGAGGCGCTTTCCCGCTTCGGTGAGCGCCACACTCCGCGTCGTGCGGGCAACGAGCGTCACATGGAGCTCCTCCTCGAGTTGGCGCACGCTCTGACTCACCGCCGAGCGTGAGACCCCAAGTTCTCGGGCGGCACCGCTGAAGCTTCGTGCTCGGGCGACGGCAAGGAACGCCTGGAGTTGCGGAAACAGAGTCGTACTCATGGGTTGCTCCCGCAGCAAACTACATCGGCCGCAGGGGGCGCATTGTCAACGGCTGCTTAACGGCCTGTTCGCGAGGAGCGCCTTCTCTCGACGGTTATCGGTGGGCATCTTTTCAATAGGCACCGCGAGAAAGGACCTGCCATGCGAGCCACCGTCCTCCACAAGCCCGGCGACATCCGCTTCGAGGAGCGCGCCGACCCGAAGATTCTCACGCCGACCGACGCCGTCATCCGCCTGTCGGCCACGTGCGTCTGCGGTTCGGACCTCTGGCCTTACCGGGGCGTGCAGGCGGTGACCGAGCCGACGCCGATGGGGCACGAGTACTGCGGCATCGTCGAGGAGGTCGGCAGCGCCGTCACCTCGGTCAAGCCGGGGCAGTTCGTCATTGGCTCGTTCTTCGCCTCCGACAACACGTGCCCTCACTGCAAGGCGGGCTACCAGACGTCCTGCCAGCACCGTGAACTGGTGGGGGGCGCCCAGGCCCCTCGGCTCCGCGTGCCCCTGGCCGACGGGACGCTCGTCGCGACTCCCGAGGTGCCGCCTGCCGACCTCGTACCGAGCTTGCTCGCGGCGTCCGACGTGTTCGGGACCGGGTGGTTCGCGGCCGATGCCGCCAACGTGAAGCCCGGTATGACGGTCGCTGTCGTGGGCGATGGCGCTGTGGGCCTCCTGGCTGTCCTCTCCGCGAAGCAGATGGGCGCCGAGCGCATCATCGCGATGAGCCGGCACGCCTCGCGGCAGAAGCTCGCGCTCGAGTACGGTGCGACGGACATCGTGACCGAGCGCGGGGACGAGGGCGTCGCGCGCATCAAGGACCTCACCCGGGGCGTGGGCGCCGACGCGGTGCTCGAATGCGTGGGCACGCAGGAGTCGATGCTGCAGGCGATTGGCGCCACGCGGCCCGGGGGCTTCGTGAGCTACGTGGGCGTGCCGCACGGCGTGACACTCGAGGGCCAGAGCTTGTTCTTCTCGCATGTCCATCTGCATGGCGGTCCTGCTCCAGTACGCCGCTTCCTTCCGAAGCTGATTGAGCTCGTTTGGAGCCGGAAGGTCGACCCCGGCAAGGTCTTCGACCTCACGCTGCCTCTTGAGCAGGTCGCTGAGGGGTACCGTGCGATGGATGAAAGGCGCGCCATCAAGGCGCTCCTGCGGCCGTGAGCTTGGAGGCCCCATGTATCGGCAATTGCCCCGAGCGTTCCCGGTAGCAGTTCTCCTGCTGGCGAGTTGTGAGCGTGCTGGGACAGCCCACGCGGCGGCTGGCGAGACCACACAGTCGCCTTCCGCCGTCACTGGCGGCTCATCCCGAAGGATTGGCACCGTGAAGATTCGATTGGTTGCAGAAGGCACGGTCTTGACCGCCACCTTGGACGACAACGCGGCGACCCGGGACTTTGTCTCGCTGTTGCCGCTCAACCTTACGCTCAAGGACTATGCTGGCACGGAGAAGGTGAGCGACCTGCCGAAGCGGCTCTCCACCAGCGGCACACCGGCCGGTGTGGATCCAGATGTGGGCGACCTTGCCTACTATGCGCCGTGGGGGAACCTGGCGATCTTCTATCGCGACTTCGGGTACTCGAGCGGGCTCGTCCGGTTGGGCCGCATCGACTCGGGAATCGAGAAGTTGGCAGGCAAGAGCGGAAGCTTCGCGGTCCGCTTCGAGCTGGCCGAGGAGGGGCGTTGAGGCTCCGTGCGACTGGCTGCCCAATATGATTGCCAGCAGGTGCCGGTGCCCATCCTTGCCCTCACCAAAGGCCACCAGGGCCGAGCCGTTCTGCGTTGCGCGCCTCTCTCACTCGCTGTGACGCTCTATCCGAAGGGGGCTTGACGCGCCCAGGAGGCAGCGACCGAATTGTGGGGGCACAGGCCCGGAATCCCATGTGGTAGCGTTTGGCCATGGTGGGACTCATCGTCGTGGGCGTGCTCGCCGGTCTGCTCGTTGCCGTCGGAATCGTGGCCCTGCTGCGGTGGACAGTGGGAGCCGACGTTCGGCGTGCGAAGGTGCTCGCGCAGGGCGAGGCAGGGACGGCGCGTATCCTCGGCTGGGAGCAGACTGGGTTCAGCCACGGGGGCAACGATATCCTCCGCTTCGCGCTCACCATTCGTCTCCAATCCGAGGGGCCTGAGTTCCAGGCCACGGCGGACCGCCTCGTGCGGCCCATGGAGGCGCCGCTCTTCCAGGCCGGGATGCAGCGACCGGTGCGCGTCCTCCGGGACGGGGAGCGCCAACTGGTGGAGCTTGAGTAGCGCAGGGCTCACTGCAAGCGATGCCCTTGGTGGTCCAGCCCGAGCGCCCTCGATGGGCGCTCGGGAGGCCGACCGTCACGAATCGGAACTGCCGACCTGCACCAGTCCCGGCGCGATGTAGGACGTGTCCTCCGGGCCGTAGATGCGAAGCACGATGTAGAACGAGCCACTCGCGGGCGAGGGCAACCAATTCGGCATCTCAGCGGCCGATGGGGCGTTGGCCTGGATGTAGATCGTCACGGAGCCGTCGGCGGCGACGCTCAGGTCCGACTGAGTCCCGAGCGAGTAACGATTAATGCTGTTGGGGACCAGGAACTGATTCTCCCCGTACAGGGTCAACGACCAGAAGCATGCAGCAGGGGGAAGCTGGCCGGCGGGGAACGTCACCGTGTACTGGTTGGTGCCGGCGAGGGGCTTCGAGCTCACGTCCTGGTAGGCGCGGCAGTAGATCGCCTCCGAGGGCGAGACCGGGTAGATCCCCGCCTGTGCGGTCATCGACCGGAACTCGTAGTCGGCACTCCACTCCGTGCCGAAGTAGGGACGGTTCACCTCCGGGAGGTTCCAGCCGTTCTTGACCCTGCCATGGTGGGTCATCTCCTTGATGGCATTGCTGGCCTCGAGGATCCCGCGCTGGAGTGCACCGGCCAGTTCCGGCTCGAGTGTGGACGGATTGAAGGGCAGGCCGGGCCCCACGCCGATCTGTGCGAAGCTCTCGAGGAGCGGCGCCTCCCCGGCCGGCGGGGTCTGGAAGGTCAGCGCCAGGTTGAGGTACTGGAAGAACGCCAGCGTCGTGATGAGCGAGGGGGCAATCGGCAGGAAGGGAGTCGCGGGCGGGGGCTGGCCGAGGAACTGGGACAGCGGGACCAGCGCGTATTGGTCCATCAGCGCCTGGGTCGCTGGGATGTCGTTGGTACCCAGGAGCTGGGTGCGTCCGAGCAGGAAGATGTAGCGACTCGGGACGGGGATCACCGTCGCGTTCGGGACGCTGCCTGGCACCATACCGGGGGGCGCAAGCACCTAGTTGCCCGCAGCCGTGCCGGTTGTCAACGAGCCAACGAAGCCAACGTTGTTGGTGCACGCATCGATGATCGTGAAACTATAGTACCGCGGTGGATTTTGGGGCACCGCCGGCACTTGCAGGACGATCGGCTCGGCGCCCAGGTCGAGCCATCCTTGCGAGTACGCCGTGTCGTTGTTGGGAGTGATGACGGTGGTATCGTTAGGATTGGTGAGCTGCGCCTTGCCATAGAATGTATTGAATTGCTGTTGGATGGCGCGAGTGCTCTGCCACAGGATGGAGTAGTTCTCGACCAGCGGGTAACCGTACATGAAGGCGTCGTACGCGATCTTCTGTGCTTCGTCGGGAGGCAGAGGCGTCATCGTATCTTGGACTTGCAGTGGTGGGGTGGGGTGCTGTTAGGGATGCGTCGAGAGGACAATCGAGAATGGATACCGGTCCTCGTCTCGGAGGTCCGGGTCATAGGGGCCCGTGGGCAGGACGGTGACGATGAGCGTCCGCGTCGAGTCCGCAGTGAAGTGCAGGGGCTTCGGACCCGACGAGAGGTCCAGCGTCTCGCCATCAGAGTCGGGCGTCAATCCAGGCACTGCTTGAACGACAAAGCGACGGCGCGCGTCGGCTGGGGCCTCCAGGGACACGTAGAGGGCATTCGGAGTGCTGGCTCCGGTCCGCAGCGACACGTAGCTGGTGCCCAGCATCATCGGCGCATCCTCCGTGACATGAAGGGTGCCAGGGGATGCCTCCTGGTCCGCAGCCAGCGCGAGCTTCGCGGACTTCAGATTGTCCAAGCCCCCCTCGAAGTGGTGGAAGTGGCGATCATCGACGTGGTCTCCCGTGTACCAGCGCCAGCGTGAGAATTCGGGGACGGTCTCGACATAGCTGAAGCCCTTGTCGGCAAGCATTGCGTCGAGCGCATCGGCGAAATCTGGCTCGTTGAGCGTTGGATCGTTCTCTGCCCCTGGTGGATTGCGGGACGCGAGCCACATGCGCGACAAGAACCCGGGGTTGCCGTCGAAGAAGCGGTCCTTCAAGTAGAGCAGATACAGGGAGGCCCCGTACATGTACCAGGTCTCATACTTGTCATCGCGGTCAAGGGCCCAATCCGGATGGGCCTGGAAGTCATCGAAATAGGACTTGATGTAGCGGTTCGCATACACCTGGTCCGTGAACACGGCGGACATTTCGAAGGTGATGGGGGATTCGTACCAGTCATCCGCGGCCTGCGATGCATGCGCCATTTCATGGACGACGGTCTCTTCGAGCTCAGGGCCGCCGTAGGGGCCCCACGGGTCGACGACCATGAAGCCGCGCCGGTCGTCCCATGGGGTGGAGGTGTCACCCGAGAGGACGTTGACCAGACAGCTTCGGTGGCCCTTCCACACGAAGACGTCGAATGCTTCATCAGGGCCGCACTCGCCATGATCCGTGATGGCGGGACGCATGCCGAGTCGATTGACATGATAGTCCCAACCCTTCTCGACGTACGTCAGGACCTGCTGTGCCGTCTCGCGCTCCACCTCCCTGTAGTAGTGGACAAGGACTGGCAGCGTCTCCGAGCGGATGGAATAGGGGAACATCTCGTCGAAGTCCGCCCGCCCGCAGATGGGCGTGTCCTCGGCCAACGGATGGACGTAGTCCGTTGGTTTGTCAGGCGGGTTGGTCGAGCCGCAGCCGGCGATGGCGAGCGCCAGCGCGACGCAATTCAGCCAGAGCAGGGGCTGTCGAACAGGAGGCATCAGAAGGAGCGGGCCAGATGAGTAGGCGGTGGACGCGACGTGAGCGAGTGACATGGCCTGGTCCTCGAGAGGTGACGCGTCTGATGAGGCGTCGGCGGTGACGACCTCGAGTGATTCGCGCTCAATGCCGTGTTCGGGAGGAGTCCGGGCAGCGCGCCCAGCGCGAGCATCTCCTCACGCATTGGCGGGCGCCGAGTCCCCCTTGGGGGCGAATAGCGCATTGAAGAGGTTGCTGGCCAGCTCGAGGTGTTGCATCTCCTGTACGACAACTGGTTTGCCATAGGGAGCTCTGGGGTTGATACGAGGTGCCGTGGATGGATGCGCCGGCGACAAGAGCAATGTTCGCGCCAGGGCCTGCGGAAGAACGGCGCCAGTTATTTCAACTCCTTGCGGTGATGCCAGTCTTCGGATGCCAGGGGAATCCCGTGTCACTGACACGTCAGTGGCGGAGGCTGACGTGTCCGCCAACTTTGCCCCAGGGGGAAGAGACGGGGCACACCGAACGATTACTGCCTCGCGCGCCTCGCTCACTGCAGTGACGCCCTACCGAATGCGATGTCGGCGCACCCGTGACGCAGCGCCTGAACTTTGGGTAGGCACAGTCACACGAGTCAACGCCACCATGCCCGCATTTCTGGTGTGCCAATTGGCGTGGCTGACGTGTCAACGCACGCGACTGACATGTCACCGCGACGGGCCAGGCCACTTGCGTATCGCTTCTCCTCTGGAGTGCGCGCGGTGCGCGGCTTGCAGCGCTGGAGGGACCACCTCACCCAGGAACTCCATCATGAACATCCAGCACCACCGCGCTTTCGAGCACGTCCTCATCATCATGCTCGAAAATCAGTACCGCAGCTACGTGATGCAGAACCCCTACTTCAAGAAGCTGGCACGGCAGGGCATCTCCCTGCGCAATTCCTTTGGCGTCATGCATCCCTCGCAGACCAACTACATCACGTCGATTGCCGGGGAGCTCTGCAACGTCGCAGACGATGACCCGCCCGAGCCACTTCCTCAGCGGACCATCGTCGACCTCATCGAGGAGTCACCGCGGGGACTGACGTGGAAGGCGTACATGCAGAGCTACGACCCACAGAAAACGCCCTGGTCGCCCACGCTCAAGCCGAAGGATCAGCGCCCCTACGTCATCAGGCACAACCCGTTCTCATCCTTCAAGAACATCCAAGAGAGCAGCGCCCGCTGGGAGCGAATCCAGGATGAGGATGCATTCTGGATGGATATCCAGAACGGAACCCTGCCGAACTATGCCTGGTTCACTCCCAACATTTGGAATGACGGCCACTATCTCACCGGTAAGTACCATGAGCCGGAGGAGCGTGCGCCCACGCTCGTCGACCAGACCGCGGAGTGGCTCGAGTCGTTCCTGGGGAAGCTGGGCTTCCCGGGACCGGACTCACTTCTGCCGCCACGAACACTCGTGGTGATTACCTTCGACGAGGCGGACTTCAAGAAGTCCTACGTGGGGGGCTCGGCACTCATGACATATGACGGGCCCAACCAGATCTACACCGTGTTGCTGGGCGACATGATTCAACCCGGCGAGCAGGCCGAAGGCTACAACCACTACAGCCTGCTGCGTACCATTGAGGAGAACTTCCAGTTGGGCTCGCTGGGAAAGAATGACGCCTCTTCCAACTGGTTCCAGTTTCTCTGGGGCAGGCAGTTCCGGTGGGAGGATGTGCCGCCCACTCCGGTCTCCGAGGCGACGAACTTCGTGCTCGCGGAGTTCGCGGGGGCGCTCCATCTCGTGTACGCGACGAGGCAAGGTGAACTCCGCGTTCGCACGTCGGAGTCCTCGGTCTGGTCGGAGGAGCGCTCGCTCGGAGTTTCGGGGAGTGGGCCCATGGCCCTCGCGGCCACGACGGACCAATTGGTGCTCGTCTATGAGACGCGTGATGGCACGCTCAACGCTCTTTCGTATGCGGTTGGCAACGGGTGGTCCTCCGCGCCCACTCAGGTGGCCACCGGCGCGCGCGGTGCGCTGTCCCTCGTCGCCTTCGCGGACGGGCAGCGCCTCATGCTGGCCTATCGGACGGAGGAGGGCGCGATCCAGTCGCGCATCCACCAGCGTGGAGCGTGGGAAGGGGAGGTGCAGGTCCCAGGCGCCTTCACCGAGGGGCCCATGACGTTGGGCTCGCTGGGGGCCTCGCTCTACCTCATCTACAGGCCGACGGGCGGCACCCATATGTCCGTGGTCTCGTACAACACCGCTCCGTTCAACGTGGTCATCCCGACTTCCCACAGCAAACTTCCCGGGGGGGATGGAATCACGACGCGAGACATGTGGTCTCCCAGTCAGTTCCCGGTGGCCGCCTTCACCCGTCAACCCCTCGCGGACAGTGATGGAGAGCCAGAGCCCTGGAACAGGCCCTACACGGGGGGGAGTCCCCTCGCCACGGCGGAATTCGCGGGAGTGCTCCACCTGGTGCACCCGGTGGGCTCTCAACTTCCGCTCATGACTGAGACCTTTTCTCTCAGTGGCCTCATGACGCCTGCCAAGTCTGTGGCCTACGCCACGCAGGACCCTGCGTCCTTCAACGATGGTTTTGGCACCCTTGCACAGGCGGGTTGGAGTCCGCAGTCGCCCATCCTCGGGGCCCATGGCGCGCCTGGTGGAGGACTCGGCATGGCGCGGGTGGGCGATGCGCTCGTGCTCGCGTTCCAGCCCGAGGCAGGCGGGAGAATCCACCTACGCGAGGGCCGATACCTTTCGCTTCCGGATTGAGGCCAGCTGCCGAAGCGTCCATCGTGGCCTCCTGAAGCTTGAGACGCCATCGGGGCCGGTAGGAGCGCGGTTGATTGTTCCTCATGAAAAGGTGAAGGCGCTCCTGCAGGCGCATGCGCCGCTGAAACGCAGCGGCGCTGGGCTCACTGTCGTCGTCGCAGGTGCCAGTCCAGGAAGGAGCGGATTCTCACGGGGGGCTCCTCTTCGCTCTTCGTACTGACGAAGGAGTCGATGGGCACGCCGTTCTTCCGGACCGTCTCGACGAGCGCGTCCGTTCTGTCCTTGGGAACGCGCGGATCGTTGGCGCCTTGGATGACGAGCAGGGGCTTGCGAGTCTTCTCCGCTGGAACAGCGGGAAGATTCCTCGAAGCATCGCCTCCTGCATCTGTGGTGTAGCCCTCTGCAGCACCGCGAAGCAAAATCCCTCCATCTGGGGCTGGTCCCTGCCTGCAACCAGTCCATCCCTGACTGTCGTTAGGAGCTGTTAGGGGTGAGGTGTCGGTGAGCGAGCTTCGGGGGCCTGGAGAATCAGGTCTCCTGGTCGGGGCCCCGCGTTGGCGCGCCAGCCGGGGGCCAGCTCCAACACCCAGCCCTCACCTTCCCAGCGAGCATCTCGGGGCCCCGCGCGGGGGGCGTTCACCGTGGCCGTCTTCCAGTCCGAGGAGAGGAGCACGTCGGAGGTCACAGTGAGCGAGCCCCATGCATCGACGATGCGAGCGCCGGGATACACCGTGCCGTACTCGGCGAGCGGGATGAGCTCACCGGGGTTGAATTGGATGCGCATGCGGACCAGGGGGAGGTGTAGCACAGGGCCCTCCACCAACTTCTTGCGCAGCGCCTCGGCCCGGGCTTGGGCGAGGCGAGCCCGCTCGCGTTCGGTCTCTCGCAAAGCGGCGCCTCCGTAGCGTGTGTCGCGCTCGGGTGAGGGCTTGGGCGTGCCCAGCCGCAGTGCGTCCTGGAGCAGCGTTCCCAGGTCCGCCCCGGTGAGCGCTCGGGCACGCCACCCCTGGGCGCGAGGGCCCGCCTCGTCCAGCAGGAGGCCGTAGGCGGGGCCTGATGCATACGCGAAGGAGCGCACGAAGGAGCTTCGCTTGACGGCATCGTCGAGGTTCTCCAGCGCGAGGCTCGCCTGCCACGTGCGTCGGCCACCGCCAGCGCCACGCCCGTGTATTCGGCGAGGCCTTCGTGCTCCTCGAGGAGCCCTTCCGCGACCGCTGCTTCAGGAAAGAGCGCTCGGCGCTCGCGACGGAACACCAGTGCGTCCTCGACGGCGCGGGTGCGGACCGAGGGGGTCGTCGCGCGCAGGGCGGCCGCGAGGGCACGCCACTCGAGTTGCAGCAGCGTGCGGCCCTCGATGCTATCGAGGTGGGCATTGTCCTTCTCCCGCCCAGGGTGGCCCAAGGTGGTGCGGAGCCGATGAAAAGCCTCGTGGGTAAGCAGGGCACGGCGACGTGCGGGGGCGTCGGGCAACGGACCTTGGAGCTGGACCCAGGTGGTTCCCGCCCAGGTCAGGGCCGTGTTGGCGATGGTGAGGTCCGAGGGGAGCACTCCCACCCAGGGCCCTGTCCCCGCCCCCTTCGGCCAGGTGCTCGCGACGAAGATGCGCGTGACGGGATGGACGACGAGGAGAGGGGCACACAGCGACTGGCCCCATAGTCGTCGCCCCTCGGCGTCACACGTCCGTTGGAATTCCGCGAAGGTCGAGGTGAGTGCGCCCACCTCCAGAACCTCGGGCACTGTTTTCACCTCGGGCTCGGCCGCGGCCGAACCGACGCTTGAGAAGATAATCGACGCCACAGCCACCCGCGCGAGTCTCACCCGTCGAAGAAGTCTCATCGAGCCGCCCTCCATTGTTGGGTCGACAGTATACGACTGGCCTCTACAGCAACCCACGAGGAGCATCTGCCCCAGCACCGCGCGGACTTGCGCCACCGCAGTCGCGGCTACTGGGAAGGCCGCGCCGCTCGGCTGGGAGACGAGGTGTTCTCCTACGTGCGCGCCTCGACTCGCTCACGATGCAGCGGCCGAATCTGGGGTGGGTTCACGCCATCCTTCAGTCGGCCCCGTGTCTCGGACGACAACGCCTTCTCCGAGGCCCTCTTCCGCACGCTGAAGTATCGCCCCAGCTTCCCTCAGCGACCCTTCGCGTCCGCCAAGGACGCGCACGTCTGGGTGGCTCGATTCGTGGGCTGGTACAACACCGAACACCGTCACCCGGCCATTCGCTTCGTCACACCCGGCGACAGGCATTGCCGGCGTGAAGCCGCGCTGCTCGCCCGGCGCCACCAGGTGTACCAACGCGCTAAATCCCGTCACCCCGAGCGATGCAGCCTCGACACGCGCGACTGGACACCCGCAGGCCCCGACCGCCTCGGCCCCTCACTGAATCGCACCCCGGCAGTGCAGGAGTTGAAGCGCTTCGGTTGAATCCTTTCACGCGACATCTACCTTGACGCTCACCGGTCCTGGCACTCAGAGTAAGGGTTGCCGCGTTGACGTGACTCGGTACCTGCTCTGGTTGCTGGCCATCCGGGCCTTTCCCCACTCTGAACCAAGAGCCACTTCGCATGAAAAACCTACCCATCTCACTTCTTGCCTTCTGCTTGGCGCTGGCAGTCATTGGCTGCCATGATCATCCGCCTCCACTTCCTCGCGACGATTTCTCGCTCCGAGTCGCCCTCGCGGAGACCCGCATCTCCGCGGGGATGACGACCCTCGCGAAGGCCCAGCGGGTCTATGACGATGGCCGCGTCGTCGACCTCGACGCCTCCACTTCACGGCAATGGGAGACGTCCGCTCCTTAAGTGGCCTCCGTCGAACCGCAACCGGATGGCACTGTCAAAGTGACGGCGCTCAAGCCCGGTAGCGCCATCATCACCGTCAACGCGGGCGAAGCCTCGGGCGAGGCAACCCTCGAGGTCACCGCCGCTCACCTCCTCTCGCTGCAGGTGTCACCCTCCCTGGCCTCTGTGTCCGTAGGCATCACGCAGCAATTCACCGCCCAGGGCAGCTACAGCGACGGCACCACGGTCGATGTGACGAGCAGCGCGACGTGGACGACGAGCGACGCCGCCATTGCCACCGTGAGCAGCACGGGCCTGTGCACTGGCGTGGCCGCGGGTGGGCCCGTCACCATCACTGCCACCCTGGGTGGCGTGAGCGGCACGGCTCAACTCAGCGTCACCAGGTGGACGTCGGCAGGGGCGATGTCCACGAGCCGCTACAACCATACCGCCACGCGGCTCGACTCGGGCCGGGTGCTCATCGCTGGGGGGCGCGATGGGACGACCACCCTGAGCAGTGCGGAGTCGTACGATCCAGCGACCAACTCCTGGTCTCCCGTCAGTGCCATGTCAAGGGGCCGCTTCGCTCATGCCGCCGTACTGCTCTCCGGTGATTACGTGTTCGTCGCTGGGGGCGTCGGCGCCCTGACCAGCGCGGAGATGTATGATCCGCAGAACAACGCCTGGTATCCGGTGAGCCCCATGAGCGGGGGGCGCTCCGGTCACACAATGACGCTGCTTCCCTCGGACCGGGTTCTCGTCACCGGCGGCACCGATGGCAACAACGCCGTGGCCACCGCGGAAGTGTTCGAATCGCTCGCCAACATTTGGGTTAGGCCCAGCGTCATGAGCACCGCCCGCTTCAACCATACGGCCACATTGCTCTCCTCGGGCAAGGTCCTCGTCGCAGGGGGGACCAATGGCTCCGGGAGCTTGAGCAGCGCAGAGTTGTACGACCCGACCACCAATACGTGGGCTCCAGCTGGCGCCATGGTGACGCGACGTAGCCTTCACGCGGCCACGCTGCTTCCCTCCGGCAAGGTGCTCATCTCAGGGGGGCAATCGCCCGCCGAACCGGCTTCTTCTGAGCTGTATGATCCAGACACCAACAGCTGGTCCGCGGCTGGCTCCATGGTCGAAGGCCGCTCCCGCCACACCGCCACGCTGCTTTCTTCGGGCCAGGTGCTCGTCGCGGGGGGCGACGGCAGCAGCTATTACAACACCGCGGAGTTGTACGACCCGGCCACCTCTTCCTGGTCCGCAATCAGCTCCATGGCCGAGTCCCGCGGAGCTCACACCGCGACGGTGCTGACCTCAGGCAGGATTCTCGTCGTGGGTGGCGAAGATGGAACCCACCCACTTGCCACGGCGGAGGTGTACGTACCCTGAGCGCACAGCCTCTCCCCCTGTGCCAGGAAGGGTGCCGCCTCGGAGTACGCGCCGAGCAGACGATGCCCTTCGCGCGCCTCGCTCACTCGCCTTGACGCACTGCTGAGTGAGCGAGGTGCACCCATGACGCCGCGACCGGATTGGGGGAGGCACAGGTGGCGTGGCGGATTCGGAGCCACTCCCATGGGATGCGGCCCCGAGCATGCGGAGGCCCCTTTGGGGGGCGTTGATCAGAAGATACCTTGTCCCGGCGTGAGCATGCGGTCCGGGTCGTAGCGCCGCTTCGCGTGCTCGAACCGCTCCCAGCCGGGGTGGAAGTGGCGGCGCCAGTCGGCGGGGCTCAAGTGCACGGCATCCACCGGATAGATCTTCCCGCCGATGGCCGTGAGCCGGTCGAAGATGGCGCGGTTCTTCCGCAGGAGGGATGCGACGTTCTCCGGCGTCGGTGGAATGGCGGTGCGCAGCAGCGAGAAGAGGAAGACGTGTCTGTCGTTGGGGGTGCGTAGGAAGGGCGTGGTCAGCTCCGAGGAGCGGAAGGGATAGAGGAGGATGGGCCCCTGCCCCATGTCGGCCTCGGTGGTCTGCGAGAGGACCTCCTGGACGAAGGACTCGGCGGACCGGGCGGGGACGAACATGTCCAGCCACGGATGGGGGAAGCCCCAGACGCCGAGTTGCTTGAGCAGTTCGACCAGCGGCGCGAGCCGGTTGGCGAAGTCGAAGTAGCTGCCGTCGCTCACCTGGAGCGTTCCCGGCTGGAAGCCCAGGCCCGCGAGCAGTCTCGCATCGTTCGGCTCCGAGCCCGGCGTGAAGTACTTCACCACCTCGAGCTGATACGCCCGGCCCCCGTTGGAGGCGACGGCGGAGCCCTCGACGTAGTCGAAGCGACCGTCCTCAATGAGCCGCCGCTGGTCCTCCATGAAGCGGTGGAGGTCGTTGTACAGCGCGATGTACGTCCGAGCGCGAGGCGGCACTTCGACGAGCCGCACCCTTGCTCGCACGATGATGCCGAACTGGCCGAGGCCCGAGCGCACGGCGTCGAACAGGGGCCGCTCACGCCAGCGAGAGCACCGCACGAGCTCACCCCGACCCGTGACGACGTCCATCTCCAGGACGTTGTCCACCTGGAGGCCCCAGTGAAACGCCTGCCCGCCGATGCCCCCCGCAGACAGCGTCCCACCGACGCTCAGCTCGATGTAGTCGGTCAGCACCGGCGGGCTCTTGCCGTGGGGAAGCGAGGCCTGGAGCAGCTCGTGCCACCGGACGCCCGCATCCACCCAGGCGCTGTCCTCGCCAATCTCGTGGATGGTCGACAGCGTGGACATGTCGATGACGATGCCCGCTGCCACCTGGGACTGGCCGAAGGTGCTGTGGCTCTCACCGAGGCCCCGAGCGGCGGCGATCTTCAGGCCCTGGCGCCGCGCGAAGCGGACCATGGTCACGATGTCCTTCACCGAGCCGGGAACGAGCACCGCCCACGGCGTACGGTGGAGGATGTGACCGAAGTCCTCCGAGGCCGCGGTCCGCGACGCTGGGTCCAGCAGCAACTCGCCATCGAGTGGCGGCAGGGGGACCGCGCCAGCCTCCAGCGCGGAGGCCCAACTCCGGCTCATGGGATTGAATGCGACTGCCACCAACGTACCTTGGAGCAACGTCCTCCGGGAGACGGTTCGACTCGACATTCACTCCTCCTTCTGCGTCGGAGATTTCTATCCCGAGGCCGCCTCCCCAACAATTGTCCTCTCTCCTCGGGCTCGATCGCATGGTGTGCAATGCGTCAGTCCCGGGCATGGGACGAACGGGAGCCGCCCTGCGCCGTGCTTCCAGGGAAGATCCCCGACGGCGCGCAACTGGAGGTGGGCGGCAGCCTCTCAGGTAGGTGCCTTTGAAACAACCTGCTAGGGAGGAAAGGAGTCCTTGCGCAGCCCATTCCGCCATCGCAGACACTGCGGCAACCCGGACAGACAGTTGAACCCGCCGTTCGCGTGGGTGCTCGTCGCCATCCACGGGCACGCTCCCTTCAGCTCAGGGCTGACATGTCAATGGTGGGAATTGACACGTCAAACAAGAGGCCTGACACCTCGGGCTCCAGCGCAGGCTTGAGTTCTGGCCGGGCTCCACAGAGCAGCGCCCACCCAGAGGCCACCCAACCCCGGTAGAGGCACAGCGCATGCATTGCTGCCTCGTGGCGCCAGTTCTTGGCGTTTCTCGAGGGTTGGCTTTGACCCTCAACCCGTTTCTCATCTGGAGCCCGCATGTTCAATCCCACGTCTATTCAGAAGCAGGTTTTTGCTCTCTCATGGCTGGCGAGCCAAGCCACTGTGGGCAACCTGATTGGTCCCTGGAGCGCGAAGGACCTGGAAGGGCAGATCAACAGCCTGAATGCTCCCTACTCGAAGTGGAAGGTGGTCTGGGGCCCGAGCTATACCCTGGATGATCTGCTCCCCCCTCAGGTGAGCAACGGGATGTTCGTCGCGCAGCAACTGGACGGTAGCAACAACCCTCTCCCGGTCTATGTGGTGGCCGTGGCTGGGACCAACGCGCTGTCCTCCTTCGATATGACGACCGAGGACCTCGACATCGAGCCGACGGACTGGAAGCTCAAACAGGTGGGCAGCACTTCCTCGCCGATGCAGGTGACGACGGGGGATTGGGAGGGCCTCATGAGGCTCCTCTTCAAGATGCAGTGGCCTCTCAATGACATCCGGACGTTTCTGGGGAACATTCCGAACAAGCAGACCGTCACGCTCTGGTTCGCCGGGCACAGCCTCGGCGGAGCCCTCGCCCCGATGCTGATGCTCGCGCTCATGGATCCAGATTCGGCGCTGAATACGCAGGACACGAACCTGAGCCACTGGCAGCACGTGAACCTGCTGGCTACAGCGGGGCCGTCGATCGGCAACCAGGCGTTCCTCGACCACTTCAAGAGCGTGTTCGGTGCCGGCAAAGCCAATGCCACGTTCATCTGGAACGCCAAGGACGTGGTGCCACACGCCTGGAACGCGGGCACGATGAATGCGCTGACGAAACCGACGAACATCTACGGCCTCAACGTCCTGGCCAATGACCCTGTCGGGAAGATGATCGGCGCTCGGCAGGCGAGCGCCTCGAACCAACACTACGTGCAGTTCGAGCAGACAGCCGCGTTCGACGGCCCGCTGGCGCGCTACACCGACAGCAAGAACACCGGCGTGAAATGGACCGACGATTCGTCGTTCATGGCGCAGCTCGGCTACCAGCACCTCAATGCCTACGTCAGCGCGTTCAATGGCGACCAGGAATGGTTCCCGCAGGGCAAACCGCCGGCCGGGTGCAGGTGGTTCCCGCTGAGCAACTCCTGCGATGACCCCAAGTCGGCCCAGCAGATCGTCAATGCGCTGAGCGGGAATTGAAGCGGAGACGAGAGACAGAACTTCGGCTGGCTCCAATGCGATGGGTGGGGGAGGCTTCCTTGGTGGCCTCCCCCCGCCGTGGATGCTCCCGCGAGGAATGCCCTCGGGGCGGCCAAAGTCATTTCCAAAGTTGATGGCGGCTGCCGGCAGTAGCCTCCCGCGGAGAGCGTCACGGACGAGGTGCCCTGGGGCTCCTGCGTGGGGAGGTACTCCGGGCTCGCCATCCTCAGCTCGACAGATACCGCCTCGGCACATGAGCCCAGGTCCCACGCCGGCGCTCCAGGTTGCGAGATGACTTGGTGCGCTCCGCCACCCCGCGGTGTCGGCGCAGCGGGGCTGCTCGACAGCCTGTTGGTGATAGCAACCATCTCCGCCTGGAGCGTGGCGATTGACGCGTTGGCTTACCGGTGGCCGGCTCTCATTCCGCTGCTCAAGTCCCGGCCCGTGGCGCTGATTCGTGACGGGCAGATAAATCAGCATGCTCTGCGTCGTGAGTTCATGAATCGTGAGGAACTGATGGCGGAGCTGCGAATGCACGGGGTCACGGACGTGAAGGAAGTCGCCCGCGCCTACCTTGAGCCGAGCGGGATGAACAGCGTCATCCGTGTGGCGCGCAAGGAGCCCGTGCCACGCGTCCTCTGAAAGGCTCCACGCATTCTTCCGCTGCTCGCACCCCAGTAGCGCCCTCACGTACTCCACTGCGGCGGCATGTGCTTCGCGCCTGCGGAAGTGGGGCTGCAGCCAGGCCCCAATCTCTTCCATTTCCGCGCGACCAGGCGCACCTCGTGCGCTCGCGTCTCTACGTCGATTGTCGACGACATGGGAAGCCTCGCTCCCCCCTCCAGTTCTTTCAACAAGGAGGCGGTACCGGCTTTTTCCGAACTACAGCTGTAGGATCAAGCACGAAGGCCCCGCGATATTCATCGCGAGGCCCATGTAAAACAAAAGGACCCTACCGGTTGGCAGAGCCCTTCGTTCAGCGCTCCGAATGAAGCCCTGCGCGAACTCGTTCTCTGAGCTCTCTCGAGAAACTGCGAAGGAAAAGAACGAGAAACATCATGGGGTTAGGTGAAATCGGGAAAATTCGGGGTCCGATTGAGTGTCCGCGAACTTCGCCTTCGTCCGCCCCAGCTAGCGCGCCATGGTGCTGGTGTCCACCAGGGTGGCGGGTTGGGGCGAAGGCTCGGGGACGAGCCGCGTCTCCAGCCGCGAGCGCCACTTCAACGAGGGCCGTTCCACGCCGTGGTGCAGAGCGAGCGACGCGAGCAGCACCGCCACTGCGCCCCCCAACAGCGTGACGGGGTGGAATGCGTCCATGCCATAGGGCTCCAGTGAGACGCGGACTCCGTGCTGCACGGCTTTGTGGGTGAGGTAGACGGTGAAGCTCAGCACCGCGAAGGTTCTTGCGCCGGGGATGCGGGCGCACACGCGCGAGGCGGTGGGGCCCGCCATGGCCATGAGCAGCGCCGCGTAGCCTAACGACGTCATGGGGAACGCGAGCATCGTGTGGGCCAGGTTCCGAAAGTGTTCTTCGTTCATCCAAAACACTCCGCCCAGGCACACGAGTCCCACCAACGCGAGGCCTCCGGCGCGGGCCCCTCGTGTCCAGCGCTCCCAGGCCGCGGGTCGGAAGACGCGCAGCGCCGCGAGCAATACGCCGTACGTCAGCCCGTCGAGCCGCGCGTACGTCGGGTAGTACAGAAGCGTGTCGTAACCGCGCCACCCTGCGTCACCCGGCCCGAGCAGCGAGAAGTGGCGCTGCCACAGGCCGCCCCGCAGGAGCATGCCGGCCACCATCAACCCCACCGCGCCCGCGAGGAGGTGCGGTGCCCGGACGCGCCCGCGCAGCGCGAGCACGGTGAGGGGCAGCACCAGGTAGAAGTGTTCCTCCACGCACAACGACCACGCGTGGGAGAAGCCGTTCAGGCGCAGTCCGAAGTTCTGCGTGAAGGTGAGGAAGCGCCACGCGGGCGTCTCCACGGGGCGTTCACTCCACGCGGGAATGAAGAGGTACAGGGCCACCACGAAGAAATAGGGGGGCAGGATGCGCAACGAGCGCCGCAGGTAGAAGCGCTTTAGAGACGGTGCCTCGCCCCGGGACGCCGGCTCCAGGAGCTGCGAGCCGATGAGGAAGCCGCTCAGCACGAAGAACAGCTCCACGCCCGTCCATCCGAAGTTGGCGAGCATCCGATAGGCCTCGTGGCCGTCGGGGCGCGGGTAGTGGAAGAGGACGACGATGAGGATGGCCAGGCACCGGAGCAGGTCCAGGCCGGCGAGGTGGCGCGGTTCGGTGGCGTTCAGCGGAGTCGGCCTTCAGCGGTGGGGATGCGCTGGATGCTAGGCGACATCTCCAGAAGTGCGGCACCAAATCCCACGCCCCGATGTTCTTCGCCATGCCGCACTTTCGGGAAAGCGGGGTGGGCTGGAACGCCGTGCTTTTCGCGAACGCCAAGGCAGGATTCCCCGGCAGATTCTCCCGCCGCTGCTTCCACTTCAACCCCTGCCTGCCTTTGCTTTCGGGCAGGGCCTTCTTGCTTTCAGGTCCTCTGCGTACACAGCGCCGTCGATTCGACGCAGGAATGGACTGGCGGAGCGCTAGGCATTGCGAGCGGAGAGGTAGGCATGCACCCGGGGCATGAGCCTGGCCAGGGGACGGCAGCGGTGGTTACGGGTGACGTTGGCATGCAGGTCGAGCCACACCCGCTTGATGCGATTGCCCTGGGGCAGTACGGGGGAAGGAAGTGGAGGACGAGGCGTCCCCACTCGCTCAATAAGGGGATCCCTCAGGGTCAGGCCTGCACCGGTACAGGGCACTGCGAAGCATTACGGGTATATGCCTTCGTCGACACGGAGTCTGGCTTCAGCGTACTGTGCGAGATTGTCTGGAAGGAGTGTCGCCTGCGGGGCGCGGCAACCCCGCGAACGGATGTACTTCTGGTCGACCAAAGGAGTATCCATGTTTGCGAAAAGTCTCGTCCTTGCGGTGGGATGCAGTGCTTTGATGTTCGGATGTGCCGGACAGCCCGATGAGACGCAGGAGATTGTCGACAATCTGGCCGAGGCCGGGTTTCCGGCCGATGACATCATGGTCGTCGACGGGAAGGTGTACGTCGGGCGAGACGCCGAGGTCTCGCTGGCCGCATCGCGCGAGATGCTCGCGCGGGACCACAGCACCGAGGAGCAGTACCACACGACGAACCTCATCAGCTCGGCGGTGACGAAGATCTGCATCAACGGCTCGACGTTCACCGGCAGCTTCAGCACGGCACTCGACCTGGCCATCCAGAACTACGACGAGTTGCCGCTGTCCTTCGCCATGGCGCGCACGCCGAGCACCGGCTGCAGCTTCACCATCAACGCGGTCATCCAGCCGGGTGTCGTTGGAGGCTCGGCGGGATTCCCCTCGGGCGGGCTGCCGTACGGCACCATCAACATCGGCGGCGGGCTTTCCACTTACAGCGTCGACGTCATCGAGCACGTCATCACGCACGAGATTGGCCACACCATCGGCTTGCGCCACACGGACTACTACAACCGCAGCATCAGCTGCGGCAGTGGCGGCAACGAAGGTGACGCGGGCGTCGGCGCCATCCACATCCCGGGCACGCCGACGACGGCGACCGTCGGCGGCTCGCTCATGAACTCCTGCTTCCGCTCGGTCGAAACGGGGGAGTTCACCTCCGGCGACCTCAGCGCGCTGACCTACCTGTATGCGGCGCTCCCGCCCCGCCCGGACAAGGGCCCTTGGTACAACCCGGCGCGTTCTGGCAACGGCCTGGACATCCAGCACCTCGCCTCCGACCAGATCCACGTCACTTGGTACACGTACACGGCCGCGGGCGTGCCCATCTGGTACCAGGCCTACCTCGTCGCGGAGGCCGGCGAGTGGCGGGGCGATCTGCTGCAGACCTCCTGGACGGGCTCCTCCGCGACGTTTTCCGTGGTGGGCACCCTGCGCATCACCTATAGCAGCGGCCTGTGGCGCTTCTACTGGAAGCTGGGCTCGCTCTCCGGCAACGAGCCCATCCAATTCCTGGCCTTCGGTGGCGGCAGCACCGTGATGAACCTGAATGGCCTCTGGTACAACGGCGCGGAGCCCGGCTGGGGCGGCAGCTTCAATACACAGGGCAACACCCACGTTCTCAACCTGACCGTCTATCAGGGCAGCAATCCGGTGTGGCTGCAGGGCGTGGTGAACAGCGCCTCCACGTCGCTCGTGTTCCCAATGACGTACGTCACCGGGACGAATCTCTGTCCGGGTTGCACTGGACCAACGTCGACGTCGGGGACGGCCGCGGGCACCTTCACCGTCAATGGCTCGGCGGGCACTCCAGGTGGCATGGCTGCCTCCTCCGCAGTGAGCTTCCCCGGCGGGACGTGGAACCGGCCCTCCTTCACGCTTAACCGCCTGACGGGACCATAGGCACCATCCTCCGGGCGCCGTGTCTGCGTGAGCGTCGACACGGCGCCCCTCTTGCCCAGGGGCGTGACATCGCTCCACGAACTCAGCCGCCCATTGCCTGCAAGGCGAGGGGGGCCTGTTGGCTGAAAAACACCCTATCGGCCAACGAACTCAGCGGGCACATCACAGGGGCGCGAAGTCCCTCCTCAGGCTGGCGTCACGTGGTCGAAGGGGCGCACCACCTGCCTGCCGTCGGAGACACGCTCCAACGTCACCGTCTTCGCCTTCGCGTCGATGGCCTTCACCTTCGCCGAGAAGCTGGCCCGCCCCTGCTTGTAACGCACCTCCTGCCCCACCTCGTACGAGGTGGACGTCCTCGGGGCTGGGATTGGCGCTGGGGGCGGCGGCCGTCGCGGTGCGTCCCACCGCACGCGGGCGCCCGCGGCTCTTCTGGGGCGCTGGCGCGGCCCGCGTGGGCTTCGGCGCAGCCTCCGTCTTCACCCACTTTCGCACGGGCACCGTGGGCTTGCGCTTCAGCGCGGGCGGTGGCTGCGTGGGACGGCGGATCTCCACCGCCAGGACAGCAGCATGGCCATGATGCGGGGGCCAGCGCCGAGGCTGTACCGCGTGCGAAGTGTCGCGAGTGCCCGGCGTGCCCGGGACGCCTACGTCGAGGTGTCGGAGGTGGATGGCGCCCTCCATGCTGCCGTCCTCGGGGTGGACGACGAGGTGCCGCGCACGACGGGGCCAGTGCTCCAATCTTTGGAAGAGCGCTTTGGTATCACCTCCGCCCGAGCAGAACGCGCGGTCCAGCGGCGTGATGCGGCTGACGCGCTCGCGGACCAGCTCGAGGTGGGCTTGCGTGTACGTCGTCCTGCCGCACGTGGTCCTCACAGTAGAGGCGCTGGAGGAGCCGCCCCTCCAGGCCGTCAGCGACAAGCAACTGGCCTACGCGTGCGCTGTCCGCGCGAGTGCCGTCCATGGCTTCCTCAGTGCGGTGCTGGCGCGCGGCGCCAAGCTGCCACGCTCCAACGATGAGGAGCAGATGCCGATGCTCGCCGGCTGGGGCAGAGCCACCTGCGTGCGGAGATAGCAAGCCGCTCCTGGCTGGACGGCCAGGCGCGCGTGGCCCCGGACATCGGCGTGATGGGCGAGGCCTTCCGCGCAGCACGAACCGCGAAGGTGGAGATGCCCGAGGACCCCCTTCGCCACATCGAGCTGGCGTGGCTATGTGCGTGACGATGACTTCAGACTTCCTCGCAGAGCAGGGACGCGCGAAGCCCGGGCGCCTCGCTCACTCGAATTGACGCAAGGCCGGTGGTGGCCTTGATGCCCTCATGACGCAGTGACTGAATCATGGGTAGTAGGCGCAGCCTCCTATTTTCGCCCGCCCAGTCCGCTGCTTAGAGGGATGAATCGGTGAAAGGCCTGCCCGTTTGTGGCGGAGGGGAGGATTGGGAATGACGGTAATTCGCGGCGTCGGCGTCATCTCGCTCGGCAAGTGCTTGGGTACCTTCTATGCGTTGGTCGGCATCGTCCTAGGGGCGCTGACGAGCACGGCGATGCTTCTGCTCGGACCGCGTGGCGCCAATTCCATTCTCGGCAAGAGCATGCACCTCGGTGAGTTTGACATGGGAGGTATGCTCCTGCTGGTGGCGGGAGCCTGCATCTTGTACGGCATCGCCGGGTTTGCTGTTGGCATCGTCAGTGGAGTCCTCGCGAACCTCGCATTGCGTCTCGGGGGTGGTGTCGAGGTCAAGTTGGAGTAGCTGCTCGGCACGTCAGCCGATGCGACAACTTACCGTTACAGGAGCTCGACAGCCGCGCGCCTCGCTCACTCGCATTGACACACTGAGCGACTGGCCTTGGCGCGCTCATGACGCAGCGACCGAATTTTGGATAGGTACTGCCCCATCTGTGCGGCGTCGCGAACCGACCGCGGACGCGCCGAGCGTCGGCGCGGTTGAAACCGTCGGCGGGCCTGTGCTTTCAGTGCCTTCACGCAGCTCCGGAGTTGGCGACGCGCAGGGCCCGGCTCGCGGCAAGCCTTGTCGATGGCGCCGCGCTCGTGCTCCCGTCCCTGTTCCTGGGCGTCCTCCGGTGCCTGGCGCTGCCGGGCGAGCCGGCGATGAAGGCTCCAGTTGTCTACGTCCCGGCGCTCCTCGCGTTGCTCGTTCAGGTGAGCCTGATTCGCGGCACTGGGGCGAGCCTCGGCAAGAGGCTCTTGGGAATTCGAGTCGTCCGGAGCGCCGGTTGTCCGGCTGGGGTGTGGCGCATTGCCCTGCTGAGGAACGCGCTCCCGATTGCGCTCTGCAGCTACTGCGGCTGGTTCGGCCTCGTGGACGCCCTCTTCGTCGTTGGAGAGGACCGGCGGTGTCTTCACGACTGGATGGCCGGCACGCGTGCCGTGAAGGCCCCTCGAGCGCCGCGCTCACTCGCGTTGATGTCCGCATGACCCAGCGACCGCATTTTTTGGTAGGCCCAGGGCGTGTCATGAGGCCCGTTGACGTGTCAGCAACTGAGGCTGACGTGTCAAACGCGGAGCTTGGCTGTTTCATCCTCCTCAAATCACGTTTGATGCGGCTTGGCGCATCATGGCGCCGTCGTTGCATGGGCTCGACTCAGGTTTGCTGACCACACGCGGAGACGGACCTCGCGGGCCCTTTGGCTTGCACCTTGGCCGCCGTGCTTGCTCAGGAAACTTTGGCCATTCAGGCACTTACGCGCCTTCCACCCAGGGCAGACCGGATTTCAACGAGATGGGCGACGACATCACAGCCAGACGCAAGGATGCGCACCTCGACCTTTGCGCCGTGGGTGACGTCGAACCCACCGGTAACAGCACCCTGCTGGAGTGCGTCAAGCTGGTCCACTGCGCGATGCCGGAGATGGCCGTGGAGGACGTGGACCTGTCCACGGCGTTCCTGGGCAAGCGGCTGCGCTACCCACTGCTCGTCACCGGCATGACAGGTGGGACGGAGCGCGCGGGTGCGGTGAATCGCGACCTGGCGCTGCTCGCCGAGCGCCACGGCCTGGCCTTCGGTGTGGGCAGCCAGCGCGCCATGTCGGAGGACGCCTCGCGGGCCGCGTCCTTCCAGGTGCGGCAGGTGGCGCCCACGGTGGCGCTCCTGGGCAACATCGGCATGTTCCAGGCCATTGGGCTGGGCGTGGAGGGGACGCGCCGGCTGGTGGACGGCATTGGCGCGGACGGGCTGGCGCTGCACCTCAACGCGGGCCAGGAGCTGACGCAGCCCGAAGGCGACCGGGACTTCCAGGGCGGCTACCGCGTGGTGGAGCTGCTGGTGAAGGCCTTTGGCGACCGGCTGCTGGTGAAGGAGACGGGTTGCGGCATTGGCCCGGACGTCGCGCGGCGGCTGGTGGACCTGGGCGTGCGGAACATCGACGTGTCTGGCCTGGGCGGGACGTCCTGGGTGCGCGTGGAACAACTTCGCGCGTCGGGCGTACAGGCACAGCTGGGGGCGGAGTTCAGCGCGTGGGGCATTCCCACGGCGGCGTTGGCCTCCGTGCGTCGGGCCGTGGGCCCGGACGTCCACCTGGTGGCGAGCGGTGGCCTGCGCACGGGGCTGGACGCGGCCAAGGTGTTGGCGCTGGGGGCGAACCTGGCCGGCATGGCGCTGCCGTTGTTCCGCGCGCAGCAGGTGGGCGGGCTGGAGGCGGCGGAGGTGGCGCTGGAGGTCATCCTGGCGAGCCTGCGGCAGGCGCTCGTGCTGACGGGAAGCAGAAGCTGCGCTGAACTGAGACAGCGGCCCCGGGTGGTCACCGGAGAGTTGAAGGATTGGTTGGCGGCGCTGTAGCGGGTGGCCGCGCTGAAGTCTGGAAGGAAAAACATGTCTGACACCGTGACGTCCCGGCTTCCCGGGTTCCACAAGCTGCCAATGGAGGAGCGCCACGCGCACCTCTCCCGCATGTTCCGGCTCACGCCCGAGGACCTGCAGCAGCTGCTGGGCTCGGAGGCGCTCCAGCCTGTCCTGGCGAACCAGATGATTGAGAATGCGGTGGGGACCTTCTCACTCCCGCTGGGCCTGGGCCTCAACCTCCAGGTCAACGGACGTGACTACCTGGTGCCCATGGCGGTGGAGGAGCCGTCCGTCGTGGCGGCGGTGTCCTTCGCGGCGAAGATTGTCCGGGAGGCGGGCGGCTTCATCGGCGAGGCGGACCCGTCGCTGATGATTGGCCAGGTGCAGGTGTCGCGCTACGGCGACCCGACGGTGGCCACCGAGCGCATCCTGGAGCACAAGGAGCAGATTCTCGCGCTGGCCAACAGCTTCCACCCGGCCATGGTGGCGCGTGGCGGCGGAGCGAAGGACGTCGAGGTTCGCGTGCTGCCGGCCCCGGAAGGGCCGCGCGGCGAGCCGCTGCTCATCGTCCACCTCATCATCGACGCCCAGGAGGCGATGGGGGCCAACCTCATCAACACCATGGCGGAGGGCGTGGCGCCACTTATCGAGCAGGTGACGGGCGGCAAGGTGTACCTGCGCATCCTCTCCAACCTGGCGGACCGCCGGCTGGCGCGTGCCATGTGCCGCATCCCCATCCCGCTGCTGGCGGACTTCGAGATGCCGGCCGAGGAGATTGCCGAGGGCATCGCCCAGGCCAGCCGCTTCGCGGAGGCCGACCCGTACCGCGCGGCCACGCACAACAAGGGCGTGATGAATGGCATTGACTCGGTGGCCATCGCCACGGGGCAGGACTGGCGCGCCATTGAAGCGGGCGCGCACGCGTTCGCCTGCCGCAACGGGCAGTACCGGCCGCTGTCCACCTGGTACCTGGAAGAGGGCCACCTGGTGGGCCGCATCGAGCTGCCCATGGCGCTGGGGACGGTGGGCGGGCCCATCAAAATCCACCCGGGCGTGCAGATGGCGCTCAAGCTGATGCAGACGACGTCGGTGCGAGAGCTCGCCATGGTGTTCGCGGCGGTGGGGCTGGCGCAGAACTTCGCGGCGCTCCGGGCGCTGGGCAGCGTGGGCATCCAGAAGGGCCACATGGCGATGCACGCGCGCTGCGTGGCGGTGACGGCGGGCGCGCGGGGCGACTGGGTGGAGAAGATTGCCAACCTGCTGGTGAAGGCGGGCCACGTGAAGGTGGAGAAGGCCCGCGAGCTGCTGGCCAACCTCCCCGCCGAGGATGCCGCGGCCGCGACCGGCACCACGGTCTGACGCCGTGGCTCCTCGTCCTGAATCCTTGTCGGCCTTTGGCGCCGGCAAGGTCATCCTGTTGGGTGAGCACAGCGTCGTGTACGGGCACCCGGCCCTGGCCGGGCCGTTGTCGCAGGGCGTGACGGCGCGCGCCGTGCCGGCGAAGGCGTGTCAGCTCGCGTTGCCCTCCACGCTCAGCCGCCCGCAGCGGGCGCAGCTCACGGCGGCGTTTGCCCGTGCAGCGGAGGTGACGGGCGCGCCGCCGGTGAAGGTGTCGCTGGAGGCGGACCTGCCGCTGGCGGTGGGCCTGGGAAGCTCGGCGGCGCTGTCGGTGGCGTGCGCGCGGTTGCTGCTCCAGGCGGCGGGGAAGGTGCCCACGCCGAAGGACGCGGCGCGTGTGGCGTGGGCGATGGAGCAGGAGTTCCACGGCACGCCGTCCGGCGTGGACCACACCACCAGCGCGGCGGAGCAGTTGGTCCTCTACTGGCGCAAGCCGGGGCCGCCAAGGGGACGGGGCAGGTGGTGGAGAGCCCCAAGCCCTTGCACGTGGTGGTGACGCTCGCGGGTGAGCGCAGCCCCACGAAGAAGACGGTGGGCGCGCTGCGGGAGCGGCAGGCTCGCTGGCCGTCGCGCTACGAGCGCCTGTTCGCGGAGATTGGACGGGTGTCCTCGGAGGGCGCGAAGGCGGTGGCGGCGGGAGATTTGGAGGCACTGGGCGACGCGATGAACGTCAACCAGGGCCTGCTCGCGGCGCTGGGCCTGTCGTCGCCGCCGTTGGAAGAGATGGTCTACCGGTTGCGGGAGCTGGGGGCGCTGGGCGCCAAGCTGACCGGAGCTGGTGGAGATGGTGGGGCCGTCATTGGCCTGTTCCTGGAGCCCAAGCCCGTGGTGACGAAGCTCACCCGGATGGGCGTGCGCTGCTTCAGCAGCCAGCTCGCGGGTCCGCGGGCGTCGTGAGTCTTCCCATGAAAGCCACAGCTCTGGCGCATCCCAACATCGCCCTGGTGAGGCGGGGTTGCCGTCGGAGCCCCGCGCGGCCAGCATCCTGGCGCGCATGGGCAGCGGCTCGGCGTGCCGGAGCGTGCAGGGTGGGTTCTGCGAGTGGATGTGATTCGCTGCGCGCCCGGGTTGGTGCTGCGCATACGCTGGGGCAGGGCGGGAAGGGGCGTGGTGGGGACGTGGCGACGAGCTTCGCGGGCGGTGTGCTGCGCTACCCGTGGCCCGGCCCACGCGGAACTGCGCTGCCAACTCCTCGTACGTCTTGCCGCGCTCCTCTCGCGCATCGAGAACGCGTCGACGTAAGTTCTCGGAAATCGGTCGGGTCATCCCACGAGCAGCTATGCCCAGCGGCTCGGGTCAGCCGAACCCGGCTGTGAGTCAAGGCGCCGCAGACGGGCGTGTCATGAGGCCAGTTGACGCGTCAGCAAATGCGGCTGACGTGTCAAACACGGAGCCTGGCTGTTTCATCCTCCTCAAATCACGCTTGATGTGGCCTGGCGTATCATGGCACCCTCGTTGCAGGGGCTCGACTCAGGTTCGATGAATGGAGTCATTCGTGAAACAGGCGGTTGTGAAGTTGTGTGTCATTGCTTCGAACCGTGGTTTCTCGCCTGTGAGTGACGGGAGTCCTTTGGCGAAGTGAGGCTAGGCGCGCCGGAGGGGGATGAAATGACCCCCCCTGAAGCCAACTGCGTCCGTTTCGCGCGAGCAAGTGGGTGCTGGGGCGGCTCGCTCGACGGGTGGGTCTGCTCGCGCGGCACCCGCTGCGCTTCCTCGAGGCTTGGTTCGTCCCGGACTTCGCGCAGCGGAGATGGACGTCGCTGGACTCTTGTCTGTTCACCCATTGAGCCGGGTGGGCCGTCGCCAATCTCCGCGAATCCCTATTGAGGGATTGATATATCTTGACTCAGACTGTCATTCGTGGAGTTGACTGCTGGACGTCAGCGCAATTCCTTGGGACCAACGAGAGGTGTGCATGTCGAAGGGGAGACAGAAGCAACCATTCCAGCTGCCGGAGTTCTACGTGCCCTGGCCGGCGCGGCTGAACCCGAACCTGGAGTCGGCCCGCGCGCACACGAAGGCGTGGTCATACCAGATGGGCATCCTGGGGCCGCCGCGGGATGGGACGGACCGGGAGGTGTGGTCCGAGCGCCGCTTCGACGGCATGGACTACGCGCTGCTCTGTGCGTACACGCACCCGGAGGCGCCGGGGCCGGAGCTGGACCTCATCACGGACTGGTACGTCTGGGTCTTCTACTTCGACGACCACTTCCTGGAGGTCTTCAAGTACTCGCGCGACGTGAAGGGCGGCCAGGCCTACCTGGACCGGCTGCCGCTGTTCATGCCGCTGGACATGTCCCAGACGCCGCCGGAGCCCGTCAACCCGGTGGAGCGCGCCCTGTGGGACCTGTGGCAGCGCACGGTGCCGTCCATGTCCATGGACTGGCGCCGCCGCTTCTTCGAGAACACCAAGCACCTGCTCGATGAATCGATGTGGGAGATCGAGAACATCAGCGAGGCGCGCATCTCCAATCCCATCGAGTACATCGAGATGCGCCGCAAGGTGGGCGGCGCGCCCTGGTCGTCGGACCTGGTGGAGCACGCCGTCGCCGCGGAGATACCGGACCGCGTGGTGAAGAGCCGGCCGATGCGCGTCTTCAAGGACACGTTCTCGGACGCGGTGCACCTGCGCAACGACCTGTTCTCCTACGAGCGCGAAATCCTGGAGGAGGGCGAGCTCTCCAACGGCGTGCTGGTGGTGGAGACGTTCCTCGACTGCGACACCCAGCGCGCGGCGGACCTGGTCAACGACCTGCTGACGTCGCGGCTCCAGCAGTTCGAGACCACTTTCGCCACGGAGCTGCCGTGGCTGTTCGCGGAGTACGGGCTCAACCCGGTGGAGCAGGCGCAGGTGCTCACGTACCTGCGCGGACTCCAGGACTGGCAGTCCGGCGGCCACGAGTGGCACATGCGCTCCAACCGCTACATGAACCAGCACTCGGAGGAGCGCCCGGCGCTGTCCATTCCCGTTCCCTCAGGCCTGGGCACCTCCGCGCTGCGGCTGCCGCTGACGGCCGGCGGGCTGGGGCTGGGGCCCCGCGCCCGCTCGCTGAGCCACGTGCCCCGCCAGCACGTGGGCCCCACGAAGCTGCCGCCGTTCTACATGCCGTACAGCACGTACTTGAGCCCGCACCTGGATCGCGCGCGCAAGAACTCCAAGGCGTGGGCGCGGCGGGTGGGCATGCTGGAGGTGGTTCCCGTCGTGGGGTTCTACGTCTGGGACGACCACAAGTTCGACGCGGCGGACGTGGCTCTCTGCGGCGCGTACATCCACCCGGACGCGACCCCGGAGCAGCTGGACCTGACGGCGTGCTGGCTCGTCTGGGGCACCTACGCGGACGACTACTTCCCCATGCTCTACGCGAACACGCGGGACATTGCGGGCGCGAAGCTGTTCACCGCGCGGCTTGGCCAGTTCATGCCGGATGACGTGGAGGCCGCCAACGCCGCCGTTCCCACCAACCCGGTGGAGCTGGGCTTGGCGGACCTGTGGAAGCGCACCGCCGGCCCGCTGTCGCCGCGCAGCCGCAAGCTGTTCCGCAAGGCCATCCAGGACATGACGGACAGCTGGGTGTGGGAGCTGAACAACCAGCTGCTCAACCGCGTGCCGGACCCCGTGGACTACGTGGAGATGCGCCGCAAGACGTTCGGCTCGGACCTCACCATGAGCCTGTCGCGCCTCTCCAAGGGAGACGCGGTGCCGGAGGACGTCTTCAACACCCGCACGCTGCGCGGGCTGGAGAACTCCGCCGCGGACTACGCCTGCTTCGTCAACGACCTCTTCTCCTATCAGAAGGAGATTGAGTTCGAGGGCGAGCTCAACAACTGCGTGCTCGTGGTCCAGAAGTTCCTCGGCGTGGACAAGGACACGGCGGTGCTCACGGTCAATGAGCTGATGACCGCGCGCATGAAGCAGTTCGAGCACCTGGTGGCCAAGGAGCTGCCGGTGGTCATCCGCACCTTCGGCCTGGATGCGAAGGCGCAGGAGAAGCTGCACAAGTACGTGGAGCAGCTCCAGCAGTGGATGGCGGGCATCCCCCGGTGGCACGCGGAGGTGACCCGCTACACGGAGACCGAGCTCATCCACGACGCGTCGCCCAAGTTCAAGGCCGGGAAGGTCTCCGGCCTGGGCATGTCCGCGATGCGCATCGCCGAGCTGTTCCACGGCGGCAAGCCCTGAGTTCAACCGCAGTCCGAAGCCTTTTGATTCTTCAACCTGGAGAGGGGTGAACCATGTCCAACGACATCAAGAAGTTCGACGACAACAACCAGAGCCTCGGCACGCAGGCGGCGCGTCAGCTGGCGACGACGACCAAGTCCGAGCCGCAGATGCAGGGCATCTCCTCGCGGTGGCTGCTCAAGCTGCTGCCGTGGGTGCAGGTGTCCGGCGGTACGTTCCGCGTCAACCGCCGCATGACCTACGCGGTGGGGGACGGCCGCGTCACCTTCACCAGCACCGGCGCCAAGGTGCAGGTGATTCCGCAGGAGCTGGGCGAGCTGCCCCTGCTGCGCGGCTACGAGGACGTGGACGCGCTCACCGCGCTGGCCAACCGCTTCGAGCAGAAGGAGTTCAAGGCCGGTGAGGTCATCACCGAGGCCGGCAAGGAAGCGGACTCCATCGTCCTCATCGCGCACGGCAAGGTGAACCGCATCGGCCGCGGCAAGTACGGCGAGCCGGTGGTGCTGGAGACGCTGGCGGACGGCGACCACTACAGCTACCAGGCGCTGCTGGAGTCGCAGGACTACTGGCAGTTCACGGCCAAGGCCGTTACGCCGGTCATCGCGCTCATCCTCCAGCAGTCCGCCTTCGAGGCGGTGGTGGCGCAGGTGCCGTCGCTGCAGAAGCACATCGAGAAGTTCAAGGCCCGCTCCAAGAAGAAGCAGGACACCGCCGGCCAGAAGGCCATCGAGCTGGCCGCCGGCCACCACGGCGAGCCGGTGCTGCCCGGCACCTTCGTGGACTACGAGACGCACCCGCGCGAGTACGAGCTGGCCGTCGCGCAGACCGTCCTCCAGATCCACACGCGCGTCGCGGACCTCTTCAACGACCCCATGAACCAGACCCAGCAGCAGCTGCGGCTGACCGTGGAGGCGCTGAAGGAGCGCAAGGAGCACGAGCTCATCAACAACCGCGAGTTCGGCCTGCTGCACAACGCGGACCTCAAGCAGCGCATCCACACCCGCTCTGGCGCGCCGACGCCGGACGACATGGACGAGCTCCTGGCCACGGTGTGGAAGGAGCCGTCGTTCTTCCTGGCCCACCCGCGCGCCATCGCCGCGTTCGGGCAGGAGTGCAACAAGCGCGGCATCTACCCCACCAGCATCGACATGAACGGGAACATGGTGCCCGCGTGGCGCGGCATCCCCATCGTGTCCTGCAACAAGCTGCCCATCAGCGAGTCGCGCACCACGTCCATCATGCTGATGCGCGCGGGTGAGAAGAACCAGGGCGTCGTGGGCCTGCACCAGGCGGGCATCCCGGATGAGATCGAGCCCAGCCTCAACGTCCGGTTCATGGGCATCAACGAGAAGGCCATCATGAACTACCTGGTGACCGCGTACTTCTCCGCGGCGGTGCTCACGCCGGACGCGCTGGGCATCCTGGAGAGCGTGGAGCTGGGCCGCTCCTAGTCGTCGTCCCCCTGACTTCGCAACCGAACGGAAGGCATTCTCATGGCGAATCCAGACAAGGACCTGGCGGCGAACGAAGGCACCAGCCTGAGCACGGCCGGCGCCCGCCAGCTCGCGACGACCACCAAGACGCAGCCGGTGATGCAGGGCATATCGCCCCGCTACCTGCTGAGCATCCTGCCCTGGGTGCAGGTGTCCGGCGGCACGTACCGCGTGAACCGGCGGCTGACGTACACCGTGGGCGACGACCGGCTGAACTTCAGCAACATCGGCGTCAAGGTGGAGATCATCCCGCAGGAGCTGCTCAAGCTGCCGCTGATGCGGGGCTTCCAGGACGTGGATGACCTGCTCATCCGCACGCTGGCGGGCCGCTTCACCCAGCAGCAGTACAAGGCGGGGGACACCATCGTGGAGGCGGGCAGGTCCGCCGAGCACGTCATCCTCATCGCCCACGGCAAGGCGCAGAAGCTGACGGCCGGCAAGTACGGCGACCCCGTGGTGCTGGAGACGCTGGCGGACGGCGACCACTTCGGCGACCAGGCGGTGGTGGAGTCGAACGACGTGTGGCCCTTCACCGTCAAGGCCGTCACGGCCTGCACGGTGATGGCGCTGCCGCAGGATATTTTCGAGTCCCTCATCACCCAGTCCCCGGCGCTGAAGGCGCACGTGGAGCGCTACAAGGCGAACCTGAAGAAGCCCCAGGACAAGGCGGGCCAGGCGGCCATCCCGCTGACGGCGGGCCACCACGGCGAGCCGATCATCGCCGGCGGCTTCGTGGACTACGAGCTGAAGCCGCGCGAGTACGAGCTGAGCGTGGCGCAGACCATCCTGCGCGTGCACACCCGCGTGTCGGACATCTTCAACGACCCGATGAACCAGACGCAGGAGCAGTTGCGGCTGACCATCGAGGCGCTGAAGGAGCGCAAGGAGTGGGAGCTCATCAACAACCCCGAGTTCGGCCTGCTGCACAACGCCGACCTCAAGCAGCGCATCCACACCCGCTCGGGGCCCCCGACGCCGGACGACATGGACGAGCTGGTGTCGCGCCGTCGCAAGACGCGATACTTCCTGGCCCACCCGCGCGCCATCGCGGCGTTCGGCCGGGAGTGCAACAAGCGCGGTCTGTACCCGACGGTGGTGGACGTGGGCGGGGCGAAGTTCCAGGCGTGGCGCGGGGTGCCCATCCTCCCGTGCGACAAGCTGCCCATCACCCGGGAGAACACCACCTCCATCATCGCCATGCGCATCGGTCAGGAAGACCAGGGCGTGGTGGGCCTGCACAACGCGGGCATCCCCGACGAGGTGGAGCCGAGCCTCACCGTGAAGCGCATGGCCATCAACGACCAGGCCCTCACCCAGTACCTGGTGAGCACCTACTACTCCGCCGCCGTGCTCGTCCCCGACGCGCTGGGCGTACTGGAGAACGTGGCGCTCGGCGGCTGAGGCGCTTGTTCGCGTCGTGAATCAGGAGGACGGGCCCGGTGCGTCCATCGCGTCGGGCCCGTTTTCCTTGGTGGAACCGGGCGCAGGCCCTGTGGGTACCCGGCTGTCGAGCGGTGGAGGCTCCTGAATCTTCTCCCGCGCTGGTTCGCCATGCCATGTCGGTCGAGCCGCGTGACCTTCGCTTCCCGCACCATGCTGGCCGTCATCGTCGGGATTGCCATCGGAGTGGTGGTACGCCCTGGCGGCTTCACCTTTGCGTACCTTCACCCGCGTGCGGAAGCCCCGTGCCTGGAGACGTTGGTGAAGCTGGACGCTCGGCGCGCCGGCGCCGATGAGCAGTTGCAGCTACGTGTCGCAGCCCGTCCCCGTCTCTGGGACTTCACGCCCACCAGCAGTGCCAGTTGATTCGCCATGGGCGTGGCGGGCGCGGAGCATTCCTGCAGACAGTCGTATTCGCCCGCTGCGCCAGCTCTGGCTGGCCAGGGAAGGTGTGCGCGCGCCGCGCTGGAGAGGCTGTGTGTACCCGTCATTGACACGTCAGCGACGCATCATGTCTGCGCCCATGATACGGCTCAGGTCCGACGGCATTTCCTACCCCTCCCGCTCTCCGCCCTGGACAATCTCAGCAGCCTGAGCAAGTCCATGGATGACCTCTCCCTGACAGGGGCGCAGCCCGCGCGACCCGCCTGCTGGCGCGTGGAAACCCCTGGAGTTGCCCCGTCAAGTTCGGACAGGTTGGCGGCTCGACGATGCACTTCTGTCACACCAGTTCTGAAAAACGCTTCTTCCACTCCGCTGGCAACGTGGGCGGGCCTTTCAACTCAAGAAGCTGCCGCAAGTCGTGCTTGAAGCGCCGGAGTGCTGCGCCCAGGTCGTCCCAGGCAAACTCCGCGTTCTGCCACTCGGGATGCGGGGCGCCACCACCTATGCCGGCGACGATGGAGAGGTGGAGGGACGCGTCCGTGCGCTCGAAGAGGACGGCGGGGTCGCCCTGCTCGCACGAGTCGAGGGTGTAGGGCTGTCTGTCGGCAAGTGCCGCTACGGCCCCGGTGAGTTCGTCCCACCACTGCCCGAGGCACACATCTTCCGGCCCCCAGAAGCCCATGCACGGCACGCGTCGCTCGCCGATGGTCCACGCCAATTCACCATGAACGTGAGGCTCATCTTCACAATGCGCTGCCAGGGGCCGGACGCTTACCCGGATACTGCGGGTTGGGGATAGCTCCCCGCCATCCTTCAGAAGGGGAGGGTGTAGTTAGTCGTCGCACAGGCTTGAGGCGCCGGACCATGTAGGAACTTAGGCCACCCAATGAACGGGCAGCACCGGCTCCCGCGTGTCCGGCCCTGTCTGTAGACCGCCCTGGCTGAAGCAACCCCGACCGGGCATGCCTGCCGGGGGCATCCCTTCAGGCTACGCGCTGGTGGCCTTGTGCGGACCGCCGCGCCTGCAGCCAGCGCGCAGGGGCGCGCCAAACAGGCCGACCCGGTGGGATGTCGTCGAGTGGTCGCAGGCAATGGGCTGGAATCCGTAGGTCGTGTGCTATACAGCGCATGCGCTGGTCCGGCCGGCGCCATTATGGCCTAAGTCACCCGAACCCCATCCGCTTCGAGGACGCACGTCGTCCTCTCGAACGAACCGCGCACGGAAGCCGTGCGCCCTTGGGTTTGGAGTGATTCGTGTCCGTGCTGCGACTGCACGGGGGCAGCGCCGCTTGGGTGGCGTCCGCTCCCATTTTCGACTCGGTTTCCCTCACGCTTGGCAGCGGCTTCTCTGGGCTCGCTGGCGCCAACGGCGCCAGCAATGCCACGCTGCTCTCGAGCCTCGCTGGGCAGCGGGCCCCGCACGAAGGCACCGTCGTCTTCACACCGGAGCACGAAGGCATCGACGCTCTTGCTGCACGGGACGACGGCGTCGCGGCCGCGCTGCGCGGACGCCTCGCGCTCGACCCCAGCGATCTCGAACACGGGTCGATGCTCCCGTCCGGCGAGCGGAATCGCTGGCAGACCTCGCTGGGGCTCTTGCTGAGCAGGTCTGGGCGCTGGTGATGGTCGAACCGACGAACCATCTGGACCTACCGAGCGGCGAGCGACTGGAGGCGGCGCTCGAGGCATGTCCGGGGGCCGTGGTGTTGGTCACCCACGACGACATCTTCGCCGCTCACGTCACGACGCGGTCGCTGCGAGTGGAATACGGCACCGCCTTGTGAGCGCTTCCTCCCTCCAAAACCAACGTCCCTTCAGGAGTCATTGCCATGCGTCGCAGCACCGTAAACGAACTCCCACACCCTCCTCCGGGGATCCTCGCCGAGGTTCACTCCTTCCTTCGCGGGCTCGGTGCGCCTCTGTATCGTTACCACCAGTTGGTGACGGCATTTCAGCGCGGCGCCCAGAGTTTCCACGAGGTCCGCGACCTGCCGAGCGACCTCCGGCAACAGCTCGTCGCCCGCTTCGGGCTGACCGTCCTTCCCCTCGATGTCGAAGCAGTGCGTACGGGAGAGCAGGTTGAGAAGGTGCTCTTCCGCACGCGAACTGGTGCGCGTGTCGAGACAGTTCTCTCGCGCTACCGCGCTGGCTGGTCCTCGGTCTGCGTGTCCACTCAGGCAGGCTGCGGTCTCGCTTGTTCGTTCTGCGCCACGGGCGCCTTGGGGCTCGAGCGCAACCTGAGCGTCGACGAGATTTGCGCTCAAGTCGTGCACCAGCGCTGGAGTTCAGAGCCGGGCGGCGCTCCGAAAAGCGTCGCGTTCATGGGGATGGGCGAGGCTCTCGCCAACCCGAACGTGCTCACTGCGCTGAGCGTGCTCACGGCGCCGAGCTATGGTGGGCTGTCACCGCGTCGAATCACCGTCTCGACGGTTGGCCTCGCGCCGGCCCTCGCGACGCTCACCGAGGTGCACCCGCAGGTCACCCTTACGCTCTCGGTTCATTCTCCGTTCCCCGAGCAACGCGCACAGCTTATTCCGCTCGAGCGTCGGTTCCCCCTCGAGGAGAATCTCGCGATCCTGGATCGACACGTTCTGCGCGCACGGCGGAAGACCTACTTGGCGTATCTGCTGATCGAAGGTATCAACGATTCCGAGGCACATCTCGTTGCACTCGCGCGACTCGTGCAGCGGCGATCCAGGCCTGAGCTCTTTCACGTCAGTGTCATCCGCTACAATGCGGCCTTCGGGGCAGACCCGTCGTTCCGGGCCCCAGCGTCCTCGAAGGTCGACGACTTCGTGGCGCGGTTGCATCGCCTGGGTGTCGGGGCGACGCGACGACAGCAGTTCGGGGCAGACATAGACGCGGCGTGCGGTCAGTTGCGCGCTGAATCGCTGGTCCGCCTCGGTCGACGCCGCCCCTCCGGCGACCCGCGTGGATGACTACGGCTGGCTCAGTGCGGCTCCGTCGTCCCCCCGAGGTCGCTGAGGCCGGGTTCTCAGTGGTTCTCTCTAGAGACTGCGATGGAAAACACGAGAAACATCATGGGGGGAGCTGGCGCGGCTTGGAGCTCGGTCTGTCGACCTGAGGGGCAGGCGCCCTGCTCGGCGAGGCGCTCGCCTTCGCACTCCTCTCCCCGAAGCCTCGGGGGTTGGGCGAGCGGTAGAGGGCAGGCACCTGTCCCCCGAGGCTGTGCTGTGCCCTTGGTGATTCCACCCCGCTTCACCCGCACAGGAACTCGACGGCCTCGTGCGCGCCTCGCTCACTGGTATTGACGCACTGGCGGGCTGGCCTTGCCACGCGAGTGACGCGGCGACCCTGTTTGGGTGGGTGTAGCGGGCAACCGGAGTGTCCAGCCGGTGGAAGAGGTGCTCAATAGAGCCCCGTGGTGGAGAAAAACCACATCTGGCGTGTGAATCGCCTGATGTGGTTTCCGAACAGGGGGACGTGGCTGTGTCGGGAGGCGCGCCCAGAAATTACATGGTCAATTTTCGTGGGCGCATCTCATGAACAAACGAGCTGCGAGCAGTCTCTACGGGGCGGGTGGTGCTCCGTCTGGATGTTTAATCCTGCCAACGCATCTCCCTTCGATGCATGCGGCAGTACATGACCTGGGGCAGTAATAGTCCGCCACACCGCCGCATTGGATGTAGGCCGTATTGAGAAGAGCACGGCTTTCCCTGCGCTGGCGCCAAGTCCATGACGTTGAAAAGCAACATCCTTGGGGGAACACGCGGAGGTCTTCTGTGTGGCAGTCGTCGTCTTCTACGCAGTTGTTATGTCGCTCGGCATCGATTTTGAAGATGGTACGAGCCCTCTGGCATTCGCTGCTGACCTCCTCGTTCTGAATGTCGTTGGGGATAGGGGCTCTCACAGAGGGAACCGTGCATCCGTATATGCAGGTGAGTGCAAGAGCTGCGGCACGTTGGCGAGGAGTGTTGCCGATAGCTCTCAACCAGTGTCGCGACATGGTCAGCAAAGGCCTCACCTCCATATTTGACATTATCGGTTACCCAGTCAATTTTGCGGGTGCAATTCATGTGCCAATGAGAGTAGGTCGCTATCCGGCTTCACGCCACGCCTCTCTGCAATTCGCGTCGCCCAGTCCTGATTGTCCCAGTCAACGCGGATGTGAATGGTGCAAGCTTCGAAGAAACATTGCTCATATCCTGGGCCACCACATTGCCCCTGCATCGGTTCGCCGCGCTTCATTCCGAGCTTGTCTGGGTACACCAGATAGACGACGTGGGAACTCTCAAGATCCCCTGTGGCTACCGGAAATTCGGGTCCAGTGCCACGCGGGCGTCAGCGAACGCGTCATTTCATGCACGGGACTTCGAATGGCCTCCTGAGTGTAGGGCCCCCAATGAAGGCGGGGGCAGATCATGTCCGCTTTACGCTGAACTTGTTCGTCGCCGGTCGAGGCATGCTTCGGCGTCAAGGTGGACTGACGCTGCGCGCAGGTTCCCTCGGCGTTCTCTCGGCCTACGTGTGGAACACTCCATCGATGGTGCGGAGCGTGGCAAAGAGCGCATTGCACACCGCCCGGAGTTGACGATCTGCCTTCTGCGACGCCGAAGACAGCAGCCAGAGAGGAGGCCCACCCTCCAGCTCATGTTCCAACCGAAGGGCCGCGTCGTGTTGGGCAAGAAAGCACGGGAGGACAGCGCGCCCGAAGCCCGCACGGCAGGCGTCTCGCACACCGAGCAGCGAGCTGCAGGTGACGGCTGCGCCGTCGTCCTCGGGCACATGTCGCCACCAGCGCATGGACAACCGCGCTCGCAGCGACGCGCTCGGCATCACCCAGCCCGGTTGCGCCTCGGGTGCTCGATAGACGCCCAACCGTAGCGCCCCTAGCCGCTTTCCCATCAGCACTCCGCTCGGGTCTTGCGAGGGGCGAAGCGCGAGGTCGACCTCCCCAGCGCCGAGGGACAGCTCGGTGTCGCTGATGAGCACTTCAACCCTCGCTTGCGAGGCGGCGTCGTTGGCGAGCGCTTGGAAGAGGAGCGGCGCTAGGACGTCATTGGTGGTGATGATCAGGCGGTTCGCTCGACGCCGTTGGTGTGCGCGCAGCGCGAACTCGATGTTCGCTGCGACGTCACGCATGGCCTCGGCGCGTTTCGCCACTTGTCGTGCGAGCTCCGTTGGCGTGAGGCGTGGCCCTCGCACGAAGAGCGCAGCGCCGAGGCGCGACTCTAGCCCTGCGATGCGCCTGGAGACCGAGGAGTGACGGAGCGACAGTTCACGCGCTGCGGCCTCGAGGTTTTCGAGCCGAACCAGCGCTTCGATCGTCTGCAACTCGTCCCAAGTGATGTGCATGTGCGCACATGAATTGTGCATGTGCGCGCAGTTGTCAAACCGGATGGCTCGCCGGTACGAAGAGGGGCATGACGCTCGGACTGCGATTGGCCACGCGACGCACCTTCCTCCTCGGGGGAAGCGCGCTGTTCGCGAGTGCCTGCTCGCGCACCCGGTCTCGCGGAGAAGCTGTGCCCAACCTCAAACATCGCGCCCTCGACTCGCTCCCCACCACCACGTTGTCGTGGCTCACCCTGCGCGATCACTTCGTGGCCACCGTCGGCGCGCGGGCTGGAGAAGGCCACCCACTCGGCTCTCTGCTGGTGCTGGCGGACGCCACCTTCTCGCCCCGCTCGCGCTTCCCGCTGCATCCTCACCGCGAGATGGAGATCCTCAGCATCGTGCTGAACGGAGACCTCTCGCATCACGGAGACCAGGCCCACGGCGCGACGGTCAGCGCGCGCTCGGCGCAGTTGATCTCCGCGCGCGACGGCATGGTGCATGCCGAGGGCAACGACACCGACGCTCCCACGCGCATGCTGCAGATCTGGTTCGAGCCGACCTCTCGCGGAGGGACGCCCGCTTACTTTCATCGCAGCTTCGCTGAACGAGGACGACATCTCCTCGCCGGTGACGCCGAGATGCCCTTGCGCGCCGACGCGCGCGTCTGGTGGCACGATCTCGAACCGGGGACCATCGAACGACTCTCCACGGCGCCACAGCGGCGAGGCTATCTGCTCGCGATGACGAGTCCGCTCCACGTCGTCGCCGCGGGAGACCCGGCCCGAGCCATTCGCCTGGAGATGGGGGAGGGGCTGGTGGTCGAAGGCGGGGCGGTCGACCTCTCCGCCGATATCGCAGGCGCCGCGCTCTGGCTCGACATCGCCTGACTCGCAGTTGACAGGACGTGAGCGTTCACGGAGTGGTGCTCGCCGATACGTGCCGGACTCCGGCTCGGCTGCGCGGCATGGAGTCGGTGGTCCCCTCATTGGCCGGTCTTGACTTGCCCCACCGGCGCGGTGGACGGATGCCCACGTCCGCGGCCTTCAGGTAGCCGCTGGCCGTCTCACGGCGCACCCCCGTCGCATCCTCGATGCGTCTCAGACTCCAACCCAACCGCCCCAGGGCGATGACCTGCTGCTTCTTCTCGTCGCTCAAGACGTTGCCCATCCCCCGGGCGGACTCCACGTCATACCCGGGCGTCAACGTCTCGGCCCTCCCCATTGGCCGGTTTTCAGGCGACCTTCATTGGCCGGTTTTGGGTGACCACTGAGGCGTAAAGGGCAAACGAGCCGCGCCGACTCTCTTCCCCGAGGACGTCACCGATTTGCTGGAGGTACCTCTCAAGCCGCTGCACCGCAGCGGCATTCATGAAGGAGTCCATACCTCCTTCATGAGTGGGGCGGATGGCGCCCAATGCAATGACGGCCTGCTTGCCCAGCCCTCCGCCGCCCTCTCCCCTTGGGCGTACCGTAACGCAATAGTGTTAAGCACGAAGGCCTCGCGACATTCATCGCGAGGCCCGTGTTAAACAAAAAGGCCCTACCGGTTGGTAGGGCCCTTCAAGTAGCTCCCCGAACGAAGCCCTGCGCGAACTCGTTCTCGGTTTTTCTCTGAGAGGACTCAAACTCTCTGAGGGTCGAAACCCGAGTGATATCCAGCGGTTTCAAAGAAGGGGCTGGGGGCCCCTTCAATCGGGGACCGATTGAATGTCCGCAAACTGCATGGCGGGGGGCCTCCCGTCCATGGTTCTGCTCCTCTCGGCGCCGGCTTCACAAGGAGTGCGTGGTGGTGGCGCGCGAGGGCTCGCGGGCGACGCGCTGAGGTGGGTGAACGTCGCATGCTTCGAGGCGCGCGCAGGTGCGGGGACGAAGCTCTGCCCAGGCGGCTTCGTGGCCCCTGGCGGCCGGCCTGGCCCGCGTCCACGGCCTCCGCGGGTGGCCGTTGGGCCAGCCGCGCCTGACCGCCGGGCGGCTTGGCTCCGTCCGCTACTGTCGCGTCCACTGCCACCGGACGAAGGGGCTTGGAGTGGGGCGAGGGGCAGGTCTGGTTTCTGCGCGCAGTGCGCAGCAGATCCGGGTGATGGATTGGATGGTGTCGAGTTTCTGCTCGCCGATACCCACCGGGGATGGGGCATTGCGTCGATGGCTCGGGCTGCTGCGCGCTGGGCGCGCTTTTCGTAGAATCCCACGCCATGGGCCTCCTCACCTTCGGTCTCAATGTGACTTTGGACGGGTGCATCGATCACACCCAGGGGATCGTGGACGACGAACTGCACGACTATTGGAGGCAGCTCATGGAGCAGAGCGGGGCGATGCTCTTCGGGCGCAACACCTACGAGCTGATGGAGGGAGCCTGGCCCGCGGTGGCACGCGACGAAAAGGCGCCGCGCGCGATGCGCGAGTGGGCACAGAAGCTCGATGCGAAGGCGAAGTACGTCGTGTCGGGCTCGCGGAGCGACTTTCCGTGGCAGAACACGATCAAGGTGGAGGGTGACCTTCGCGAGGCGATTTCAGCGCTGAAAGCGAAGACCGAGCGGGGTGTCCTCGTCGGAGCGCCCAAGCTCGCGGCTGCGCTCGAGGAGTTGGGGCTCATCGACGAGTACCGCATCGTCGTTCATCCCATCATCAGTGGCAGCGGGCCGACGTTGTTTCATGGCCTGTCGAGTGCGCGGCATCTTGAGCTCCTCTCGACGCAGCGGTTCAAGTCCGGCGTGCAGGCGCTCCACCTCCGTCGCAAAGCGGGATGAGCGTGGAGGGACCCGAGCGCTTCACCGGCGGCTGCCTGTGCGGCAGCGTCCGCATCGGCGCGTCGGGGTGGGGTTGCTGAGCTCTAGCCTGCAGGCGCTGAGTGGCGCGTGCGGTGGTTGCATGGGACGGCGGACCTCAACCGCCAGGGCAGCGGCACGGCCACGGTGCGGGTGACGGCGCCGGGGCTGTACCGCGTGCGGAGCGTCGCGAGTGCCCGGCGTGCCCGGGACGCCTATGTCGAGGTGTCGGACGCGGATGGTGTCCTCCACGCTACCGTCCTTGGGGTGGACGACGAGGTGCCACGCACGACGGGGCCCGTGCTTCAGTCTCTGGAGGAGCGATTCGGCATCACCTCTGCCCGGGTCGCACGCGCGGCCCTTCGACGTGATGCGGCCGACGCCCTCGCTGACCAGCTCGAGGCGGGCTGCGTCCACGTCATGTTGCCGCACGTGGTCCTCACCGTGGAGGGGCTGGAGGTACCACCGCTCCTCCATGCTGTCAGCGACAAGCAGCTCGCCTACGCGTGCCGTCCGCGCGAGTGCCGTCCATGGCTTCCTCAGCAGGGGGCTGGCGCGCGGCTCGAAGTTGCCGCGGGCAAACGTCGAGGAGCAGGTGCCGATGCTCGCTGGCTGGGTGCAGAGCCATGTGCGCGTGGAGACGGAGAGCCGCTACTGGCTAGACGGCCAGGTGCGCGCAGCCCCGGGTATCGGTGTGTTGGGCGAAGCTTTCCGCGCGGCGCGAGCCGCAAAGATGGAGATGCCCGCAGCCCCGCTTCTTTACAACGACCTGGCGTGGCCATGAGCCTGAATGGGATTTCGGACCTCCGCGCCGAGCAGCGACGCGCGAAGCCCGCGCGCCTCGCTCACTCTCGTTGACGCACTGTCGGAGGTTGCCTTGACGTACCGATGACGCAGCGACCGAGTTTTGGGTAGGCACAGGGAGACGCACGGGGCCAGTGGGCGTCCAGTCGTGGTCGTGGAGGCTCCACCGCGCTGGGGCTCGCTGCCGAGCGTACAGGTAGACGGCCTGGCGGTGCGCGAGGACGGCCGTCTCCATCCCGAGGAGGCGTTTGTAGGGGGAACGAACCGAATGTCGGAGTGGCGATGCAGGCCGTTGCCCCTATCCGTCTTATGCTCCCAGCATGGACCGACAAGCCAAGTTGCTGGCCAGCGGCCACTATGGGGTCCGCTTCGCCGCCACCCGATGCGCGGACGTCATCTTCGCGGAGGAGGCCTCCGCGCCCGGGCCGGTGGAGCTGCGCTTTGAGGTCAACCACTGCGGCTGCTGGGATGACCTGTTCGAGCGTAGGACCGAGGACCCTCAGGGCAATCGCCATGTGTGGCAGGTGAAGCGCCAGACGGACGAACTCGCCGAGGAGGAAATGCGGAAGCTCATCCGGGACTTGACGCTGGACACCTTCGACATGGCCCACCTGGTGCTTCACAGCATCGTGAAGGTCAAGGGGGTAGAGCACCTGCGATTTTTGAGAGACCTCGCGGACAAGGTGCGGACTCCGGGCTTGGTGCTGACGGATCTCTCCATCAGCCTGAGCGAGGGCGAGAAGACCTGGTGCGACTTCATCTGCTCCGAGCTGAAGCTGCCTCGCCCCGAGGACGCGCTCTCCGTCCTCAAGCGATTGGAGATCCGGGCGCTCGGCTCCGAGCAGGACCTGGAGGACGGTGCGTTCAAGGTACTTCGGGAGCGCTTTGTCCAGCCGGATGTGGTCTGGAACGCAATGCTGGGCGTCCTACGCCGGTACCCGAACGCCGCCATCCCCATAACCTACGGCTTCCTCGACGAGCGCATTCTTCGGAAATTCGAGCGCGCCACGAGCGTACGCGCGCGAAGCCTGGAGCGGCAGCGGGAGCGCTGCCTGGAGAAGCTGGAGTATGCGTGGGAGGAACTGCGCCCCCTGCGCGTGGGCCTAGGCCATGACGAAGCTGACGCCCCAGTCCGTTTGGAGGCGGTCTTCGTGATGCCTCCCGTCCGGGTACTGAAGCAGGTCTCGGCGCGGCCCCCAGGCGAGTCGCCGGACAGGATGGTCTCGCAGCCCCACGCAGCTTCGTCATTCGCACAGGCGGAGGTGGATGCGGGGCACATCGATCTCCACAAGCACCTGCAGAAGGAGCTGCGGCTCCGGACCCGGCCCTTCATCGTCGTCGAAGGCGAGGTGGGGGCGGGAAAGAGCGTGCTGCTGGAGTACCTCCTGCACGAGCTCGCCCGGTATGCACGGCAGGACGAGAAAGCACCAGTCCCCGTCCTCGTCGACGCCGCCGCGCTCGTCTCCGGGAGGCTGGTGGACGCTATCCACCGGCGGACCCCAGAGACCTATGACGAGGCGCTGCTCAAAACCGACGACATCCCCAAGTTCTTCATGGTCGACGGGCTGGACGAGACCAGCGAGGCCAGCCATCCGTCGCTCCAGGGGATGCTGTCCCAGCTCCATGGCCGCCGGGACAGCGCCGGACTTATCGTGGCCTCACGCCCACTTGGGGGCGCGGCGCCGCGGCCGGGGCGTCCGTACCTCAAGGTCAAGCTGGAGAAGTGGGACGAGGCCTCTCTGAACCGACACCTGGACCGGTGGTCCGAGCACCGTCCCGGCCTCGTGGCCCGGTTGAAGCAGGACGTCCAGGCGGACCTGCTGCGTCCGCTTCTCCAGAATCCCCTGACGGCGACGTTCTGCCTTTACTTGGCCCAGGAGGAGCCGGCGGCGCTCAAGAGAGGCCGCGCAGGAATCTTCGAGTCGATAATCCGGCTGCTGTGCGAACGCTGGGTGGGCGGACGCAGCCTGGAAGCGGGCTTAAGCGGAGTTCCGTGGCATGAGGTGGCGCCCTTCCTACGGCAGCTCGCCCTGGCGGCGCTACAGGGGCAGGAGCAGCAGGTGACGCGGGAGGACCTGCTCCGGCTGCTGGCGCGAATCGCACCGGACCTGAAGGAGCGGCTGCTCGGACTGATTCAGGACAAGTTCGGACTGCTCGTGCGACAGGAAGATGGCTCCTACCGGTTCGTACTCCGAGGCGTGGCGGAGCACCTCTCAGGAGCGGAGCTGCGGCGGCTGGGAGCGGGCGCCATCGTCAAGGCGGCTCGCGAGAAGTGGGCGGAGGAGCCTGTGCGGCACGCCATCGGGCTCATCGCCGAACTGGACTCCCTGCCCCAGGCGCTGGCCGTTATCGACCAACTGCTGGTGCCACAGGACAACCGGGATGGACTGCGCTTCTTCCGCTCTCAGCTGACCGCTGTGCGAACGGCGACCGACCTTCCCGTGCAGGACGGCCCCACGGTAGCCAAGCTCACCGAGATGCTCGCGGGCATGCTGGCGCACGAGTCCTCCTCGTGGCTGCCGCGACGGGCGGAGCAGGTCCTGGACGAGTGGAGCTTGGCGCGTGACGCGCTCCGGCGCGCCGTGGGTGCCCGGCTGCTCGAACTGCTTCGCATCCCAGGCAAGCGCGCCAACTGGTGGGCGGCCCGCGAGAATGACTCGGCGAACTACTGGCTCCTGGTGCTGGAGGAGCGCGACCCTGAGGTGCGGCTGGTCGCACTCCAGCGGTTAGCCCGGTGGGTCGATGTCAACGCGGTCCGCAATGCACTGCTTGACTCCCTGCACGACTGGGAGGAGCCGTATCCCCGGTATCCCCCTGCCATCCTCGCCGGCCAAGTTCTGCGCAGTGCGAGCCGGGATGGCTACTTCAAAGCCACTTTGCCGGAGCTGCGGGACCTGCTGCGAAGACAGCATTCGATATCGTCCCTCGCAGCATCTCTTGCCCTCCGTCCGGGCGAAGCTCCCGCCGAGGAGCTGGCAGCGCAGCTCCATACCCTGGAGCAACGCTACGGGTGTCCACTTGAGGTCGTGTCGGAGCTGGCTTCGAGGGATGACGGGCGTCGCGCGCTGGAGGCGGTCTGGGCCGACTGGCAAGGACCAATGAAGCTGCTTCCCCCGCTCCCTATGCCAGCCGACGAGAGCGCCTGCGAGCCCGCTCCCCCTCCGTCGAGCCTTGTCAAGGAGCGCCTCATCCACCTGCTCGGGGCGGAACTCTCCCAGCTCGAACTGGCTGAACGGGAGCGCCTGGTCCCGCTCAACAGCTTCGCGGCGGCCCCCGCCTTCCTTCGCGCCGCCAGCGATTACCCGGAGGGGGCCCTTTGGCTCATCGCCCATCTCCGGGAGGTCTTCTTTCTGTGGGAGGATCAGAGGAGGTTGGGCGAGGCCGCAGTGAGGCATCCGTCGATTCAGCGAGCCCTCCTTGCGCAATGCGCGGGCATGGAGGACTCCAAAGCCTACAACTTCCCGGGCCTCGCTTTGGACGTGCTGGTCGCCGCGGGCAACGAGGACGCCGCGGTGCACTTGGCCACGTGGATCCGCACGAACAGCCAATTGAGGCTGCTGCGCGAGCCCCTGTCGCGAGAGGCGCTTCTCCATCCACGGGTCCGCGAGGCTGCCGTGGAGCGCATGGAGTCCGAGTGGGAGCAGGCCACGGTGTCGAATGAACGGGGCGGCGTCCGTCCGATGACACATGCCGCCGCTGTCTTCCGCGCCCTGCGGCCGGTACTCGAAGGGACGAAACTGGAGGCGCGCTGGGTCGGGCTGGCCCGGGACTGGACGGCTCAGCTCGCGAAGCGGGAGGAGTCCTCTTCCGGCGGCCTGTCGACCCTCGACCAGCTCTACGCGGTAGCGCTCATCATCTCCTTCTGGAATCCACCCCATCCACCCGAGGTGCAGGACGCGCTGGCCGCCTACGTGGCGGTGCTGTCACGTGCCGACGAGGAGTTCCAATCGGGCATCGCGGGAGGTGCGCACTGGGCCGAGGGGGCGGGCTGCCTCGAGCTGATGCGCCCCTCCCTAGAGACCTGCAGCACGCGGGAGAGCTGGCTTCGCTATACCTGCTCCGCGTCTCTGGTATCGCTGCTGGGGCGTGACGAGGCCGCAGCCCTGTCCGGAAAGCTCGCCAGCGAGTGGCCGGGCTTCTGGAGCCCTGGTTTCAATGCCCCCGTGGAGTTGGAGCAGCTCATCGCAGCCAATCCAGAAGCCTGGAACCGGCGAGTGCACGAGCTGGGGGAGGAGTACCTTCACGCCCTCACGTTGCGGGGACTCCCCATCGGGCATGTCTCCCGCGCGTTGCTGCTACACCTGTCCAGGGGCGATCAGCTAGGGCTTGCGCGGCTCCTATTCTCCAGCATGAAGCACAGCCACCATCCCTGGCTCAATCCCGACTCGAAGCGACCGGCGAATGCCTACCGCCCCGGAGAGCCCGTGCTTGAGCTGCTCTTCGACCTGGGGTTGTCTCCTGGTTGAGCTTCCAGCGGGTTCCTAAGGTGCCCGCGCCAACCGTGTCCGCCCGCGCCCATCCTCGTCGCACTGCACCGGGGCTCTAGGATGACTACCTAGGTAATCATCTGGGGCTGCGATGAGGCCTATCGCTGGTTACACCCGCTGATGTCTCGTCATTGCCTCCTCATACCCGGGCCACACGAGGCGGCTGCAGAATTCATCCAGGAGGAAGACTAGTTGTGGTCGCCGACGCACTTGGGTCCATGGTCCGGACACATCCACTTCATGATGCACCCGCAGGGCACCTTCACGGCCTTGGGACAGCAGCGGCTAACCTCATATTTGAAGCCTGGCTCCGACGGCCGTGGTTCAAACGGCGATTCCTGTGCGGGCCTCTCTGTTCGAGTGGCTGGCCTCATAGTTCCGACGCGATGTGGCACGCGGCCCGTTGCTGTAGGAGCCGTCATCGGTCTGCGCACCGCAAGAGTGCGCGCGGGGACGTGACCACAACATCCCTTCGTCTTGCACTTCGGGCACACGCGTCGCTCGCACACCACGCAGGCAGGGTGCTCCGGCTGATTTTTGGCGTTGCTCCAACCGCATAGTCCGCAAGGGGCGCGCATCATCACCTCCGAACTCAAGCGCTGCGCCTGAGCCGTCGTTCATACGCACAGCGCCGTGTTCTATTCACTGCAAGGCGCGTGACGCGTGTTGGCAAACTCGAACTGCGCAGCATTCTCCCTGGCAGAGGATAGGTAGAACCGCGGCTGCGGCTGCCTTCCGAGCGCTCGCCTCTGATTCGATCCGCGAGGCGCTGGAGGTTCTAGTTCGCGCCACGCAGTCCCAAAAGTGGGCCATCCGGCGCTTGGCGGCGAAGGTGCTGGCGTTCGTCTCCGCCACCTCCCCGAAGCCTCGGGAGTTCGAGCGGGCGGCGGAGGGTAGTCGCCCGAACTTCAAGGCTGTGTCGTGCCTTTGGCGATTCCGACTTCGCTCCGTCGACACAGGAAACTGGACAGCCTCGCGCGCCTCGCTCTCGCGCATTGACGCACTGTCGGAGGTTGCCATGACGCAGCGGCCGAATTTGGGGAGGCACAAGCCGGGCATCAGCGTCGCGGACGCTTCGGGAGCGGGAAGCACGGTCGCCCCAAGGCACCTTCCCTGTCACCTCTCGTCCTGAGCTCCGCACCTCTCACACGCAGGCGCCGTCACGTTGTACGACGTGAGCCCGCAGCACCTGCAGTGCCACTGCGTCGGCAGTCGTACGGCGGCCTCCTTCATGATGGCCGCGAGTGCCTCATGCCGCATGGTATCCGAGAGGGCTCCCTCGGCGGCCTTGCGCACTCCAACGTCTTCATCGAGCAGTGAGCTTCGCAGAGCCTGGACTGGCACCAGCCCCTCGCTCCGCTTCCACATGGCGGCCAGCGCGTATGCGGCACTACGGCGAAGGAGGACATCCGGGTGAGTGCCCCAATGTCGCAGCAATGGAAGTGCGTGGGTTGAGAGTGCCACCATCAGTTTGACGGTGAATCCGCGCGACAACGCGTGTGCACCAGGCAATGCTCGCACTACGGCCTCGACATTTTCCTCGGGTGCAGGAGCGTGGCTGAGCGCTTCCACGGAGCGGTGCGCGAACCAACGGGAATGCGACAACCACTGAATGAGCGACTGCCGCACCACTGTGGGTGCTTCGCAACGGTCCCAGTGGCGGAACTCCACGGCAGGTCCGTTGCCTTCACAGATGGCCTGCCTCAATGCCTTCGGCTCTTCAAGAAGGGCACCGGCCTCGCCTGCAAGCCTACCCACATCGAGTCCACCGAGGACCGCCAGCGTGCGGAGAAAGCCGGGGACGTCCTCCTGCTTCTTCAGGCCCTCAGGGAACATCCCCGCCGGCATCTCATCTGGGACAATTGCCCGCGAGAATGCAACGACGGACTCAAGCCGTCGCCTGTCACCGTATGTCGCAGTCGCAGGCTGGAGGCCCGCGAGAATCTGGAGGTACTGCGTCCAGGCCTCGGCTTCAGCTCGTATGGCCTCATAAATCTGCGTGAATGTGGCCTGCCACCGCTTGTGAATCGCTTCGACGAGCATGTGGTGGCCGAATTGCTCAAGCAGAGCGATGAGCTTGGCACGTCCTCCAACTGCGCCCACTTCGGCGGCCTTTGCGACGCGCTCGGCGTCCCCATTCTCGCCTACCTCAAGGAGCCGCCTCGAGATGCGGGCGGCCGCGTGCGTATAGACGCCGTCGATGGCCCCTGCCGACAAGCGCGAGCGGATGTCCGAGCCACGCGGTGTCTCCTGCACGACGCGAAAGGGGGCAGAGCCTAGGAAGTCGCGCCAGACGACCTCTGGCGCCTGCGCGACACCCTCCCAATTCGTGAAGGCCAGAGCGCGTGCACACAGCGCATGCCCTTCGGGTAGGTGGCGTTCGAAGACCTCCAGCACGAAAGGGTGGAGTGAGGGCGGAAGCGAGAGTTGCGCCAGTGCCTGCGCGAAGGGCCAAGCGGAGGGAAGCCCCGCGGTGACCTGGCCCCGAAGAAAGCGGACAAGGAGTTCCAGGGCCTCCGGCGTCGGGGCAGCTCCCTCTTCGACGGCGCGCGCTGCAAGGCGGAGCCATTCGGGCCGTGGCTTTCGAGCCACCACGTGGATGAGGGTGGTGGCCACTGCGGGCGAAAGCCCGGCGGCAAGCACCAGCACTTCGGAGTCGTTGGACGCTAGGCGCTGTTCAACCCACGACGGTTCCACGCCCGCAGGCCGTTTCAGGGTGTACCGGGCCTCGCCCAATTCCGCCAGAAGGCGGATGCGTGGACGAACCTGTCCATCTGCCCCGTCGGAGACGAAGGCACCGGCCTCCGCCCAGAAAGTCAGCACCTGCTGGGCGGTAGAATCCGCTTGGCCGGGCGCGAGTCCCCACTGCGAACGCAGCATGTGCGCAAGTGCATGGATGATGACGCCATGCGCAACCGGCCCTCCCGCGTACGCATGGTGCGAAATCTCCTCGAACCCCGCGATGAGGATGGAAGCGGCGTCGGTCCCCGTGAAGGTGCTGATGGAGGCCTGCTCTCCCCTGCGGTGAGCAAGCTCCCACCGGTGGGCTGCCCGCTCCACCACCGTGGAGAGCACGTCCGCACGTCGGCGTGGAAGCTGCCCCTCTGAATCCGCCTCGCAGGCGATGCCCACGAGGAGCACCCCCATCAGCGGGGTTTCCTGGAGCAAGGCATCCTGCTCTCGAAGCTCCGCCACCCAGCGCAGCCGCAGCTCGCACCAGGCTGCCACTTCGCTGGCAGGCACGCCTCTGGCGAGGGCGAATTGATGCGCACAGTCTCTCAGAGAAGCGGGTAGATTGGACGGAGGCTTAAGGTGAACTTCATGGAAGCCGAGGGTACGCGCGCTGCGATACACGCTGTCCCGCGTTGCCAGGATAATTTCGACGTCCGCGTGCAGCTCAGCGAGGGCTTCACTCAGTGAGGCCAGGACCTTTCGGGGCTCCAAGCATTCGTCTAGGCCGTCGAAAAGCAGCGCCACCCGTCCTTCCCGAAGCCGCTGGCGGGCCACCTCCTCGACGAGGTCCGCATCTTCGCGTGCGTAGCGGGAGACGGCGAGCTTCAGAACCTGCTCAAGCAGTCCTTCGGGGGCCATTGGCTTCAGAAGCGGCAGAGGGACATAGAGGGGAAAGGGGCCCTCCACGGCCCGTGCATACCAGGCTGCCACTTGCCGGAGGGCCGTGGACTTCCCCCCTCCCGGAGGCCCCATTAGCAGCACGCGTCCGAGTCGGCGGAGAAGCGCAAGAAGTAGCCCATCGCCAAGTTCCTTTGAATTCCCACTTAGGTGGAGCGCGGCGTCATGGACATGGAGAGGAGGCACGTCCATCACCGCAATCAGCTCGAGGAGGGAGCCACGGGCCACCACCTTCGCGAGGTAGGCGCGAGTGGCCTGCTCCGCCGCTTCAATCCGAGCAGCGACGACTCCCTCCCGGTCCGAGACGAGAGGCACGTCCGACTCTCGCAGCCACTCCACCCACTGGGCCACAGTCCCCGAAAGGCGCCGGGACGCTTTCTCACGGGCAGTCGACGTAAGTGACTCCCAAGCGCGGGGCCCCAGGCAAAGAGGGACGACGAAGCCATCCATCAAGGCCTGGGCCACGCCTGCGTCGGCACCGGCGACCGACTCGACATCCGGGAAGAGGAGGACAACAGTCTGTGAAAGCAGGAGCCTTTCCTCGGCCGTCAAATCCCCCAGGTGTGCTTCGAGCTTCTCGTAGGCTTCCGTTTCGTCGCTGGAGGGCGCGCCCGAGCCTGGAGCGCCATGCCGCTCCAGGGCTTTCTTTAAGTGATTCAGCGGGCCCGTCTCTTTGGCGACAGCGAGCACCAGCCGGTCCCGGCGCTTGTCGAGGACTCCTTCCCTGAGGGCCTTCCGCCACTGGAGGACGACAGAAGCCAACTCCTCATCCGTCTTGCTGACGGAGAGACTGCGCTTCGCTTGCACCCACGCACGCCCGCCTGTGGTGAAGTGCACGACGACGTCGTCGACGGGTGAGTCCGCCTCGAGCGCGACTTCCGACACCATCGCGTCCTGTGGCGGAAGGCGGAGCCCGGGAAGCGGATAGCCGCGCAGCCCATACGCGACGAACCAAGCGGCGACGCCTGCCCGGAAGATGCTTCCAGCTTCGCCTGCGGCTCCTCCCACCGCTCCTCGTGAAGGTTCTTGCACAGCCGCAATTCAGCATGGCTGCAGCCCCGATTCGAGCCCTATACGTTGAGGGCAGGCAGACACCGCTTCGCGTGGCCGGCCCCACCCTGCGAGGACCACCACCAGGAAGGTGTCGGCCAATGCGCTGCGCGGCGACGGCATTAGGCGTGTGCAGATGGGCCCGATGAAGCAGGGCGCCCAACTCGGCCCGGCGCTCATGTCCGCCATCTCCCCAACGCCTCGGAAGTTGGAGCGTGCGGGGAAGGGAGCCGCCCGAACCCAAGGCCGACGGAGCCTCGGTGAGCCCGCTCCGCTTCGTCAGCACATGAACCCGCCGGTCTCGCGCACCTCGCTCACCCGCCTTAACGCAGTGCCGAATGTGGCTGTGACGCTCCGGACACGGCGACCGAATTTTGGGGAGGCACAGGCGTGAAGAGTCTCTGGAGACACCGTATAGTGAGTGCTGATGTCTCGGCTGTGGGTGGCTCTCGACTCAGCTCTCTATGTGCTTGGGCGGTCTCAGAGAAGTAGTAAAGGTCTGCAGCAGCGCGTAGAATCAACAGCCCATCTCCAGCCCTGAGCCGCCCAGCAGGGTAACGCCACGAGGAGTGAATCCCCATGCTGTATTTGCTGGAGAGCGAGGGCGAGATTGCAGAGGCCCAGCGCCGTTTTGAGGCCCTCGTCCAGGCAGCAGCCACCTCTGTCAAGCGCATCCGCATTGGCTTTCCTAGTGGAAGCATGGATGCCGAAACTTACTGGATGGGAGACCGAGACCTTTGGTGCGCCTTCGAGCATGCGGGCAACAGATATTGGAATGCACTGGGGTTAGGAAATCCCTTTGAAGTGAAGACGCCTCCTCCAGACGTGGAAATCAACCCGCCTCTTTCTGGCATAAATCGCCGGATTGCAGGCGGCTTCGCCGCGGACGAGAGTGGACGTATATACCTCATTCACCGCGGCAAAGTTGGCGGCGGCAAGAAAGGGGTAGGCAAGGTTGCCTTTCTACGCTGGTACACGGGCGAGAGTGAAACCAAAGGCGGCGAGCAGAGCTTGCATGGTGGGGAACTCCTCGAGATGATGGATGATGGCGAAGCCACCCAAGTTATCGTCATCGGAGGATCGCCGACTCCTTGATCGCTTGGCTCAATTCGCCTTCTGCGTGAGCGAGTTCCGCAAGCTGGCAGCGGCCGGCCAGATTCGCCGCAGAAAGAAGACACCTGCTGTGGAAGGCGGGCCTGCGGATGGTCTGCATGTGCTGGAGAGAGAGGAGTTTGCGGGAACAAAGCAGTACATCCAACCGCGGAACGTTGTCGCGCAGTGCGACCACGGGCTCGTGGTGAACCACCTCCTACGTATGCTGAGAGCGGCCGGGCATATCGCTCGACGCGACATGCTGCGCGACGCTTACATACTGAAGGGCGGAAAAGTTACCCACCTCTTCGAAGTAAAGACGGCTGCGGACACCACCAGCATCTATGCTGCAGTCGGGCAGCTTCTCTGGCATGGCGGAGGGGGCAGCGCGAACCGCCTGATCTGTGTCCTCCCCCGGACCATTAAGAAAGAGGCCGCACAGCGTCTTGGCGCCTTGGGCATACGAGTCGTCGCCTACCACTGGTCCACCAACAATGAGCTAACGTTCGATGGCCTTGACGTGGCCCTGTCCTGAACTCCCCATGTCTGGGGTGTTGTTGACTTAGCGTGCGCGCCTCGCTCACCCTCCTTGCCGCGCTGCCGGCCTTGACTTGACGCACTCATGATGCTGCGACCGAACTTGGGGTATGCGCAGGGGCTACTTCTGCCAGATGAACTACCTGTCGCTGGAGTGCACGAGGCGTTGTGCGGCCGCTTAGTGGAATACGTGGCGGATACGGGTGACCGCTCCGTGAGCGACGAATGTGCGAGGCTCCTGAAGGCCCGATAGGCGCGGTAGTGGGCTTCGGCGGCGCAGCAGCCCTCGGGTGATGTTGTCGAGCTCAATGGGCGACGCGAAGCCCCGAAGAGGGCGTGACATGTCGCGGGCGAGGTGCAACTCTGTTCGGATGCTTTATCGGAGAACTCGCTATGGAATGACACCGGTGATTTGGCCTAACCGAACATTTTGAGTTGCGTCCGTTCAACTGTGGGGGTCGTACACGTGCGTTCAGACTTGAGCCTCAGCATTGAGGAGGTGAGCCGAGACATGGGACGCGCGCTCCAGCGCGGGGAGGGTGCCTATTTCATCGGCTCGGGAATCTCGGCGGCATCGGGGCTTCCCGACTGGCTGGCGCTGATGCAGGAGGTGGCTGCCCCGCTGGGGTTGAAAATTACCAGGAGGGATGACCTCGCACTGATGGCGCAGCACTGTGTCAACGCGGATGCTGGTAACCGAGGGCCCCTCATCGGGCGCCTGAAGCGCGCGCTCTCAAGTCAGCCTCGTCGTGCAAACTCGTACCACGCCGCCATCTCACGCACAAACGTCCGGACCCTCTGGACGACGAACTTTGACACGCTCATCGAGCAGGCGCTCGCCCCTGCGCGGCCGGACGTGCGCGCCAACGATGCGGATCTGACAGGGGGGACGGGGGGCGCTGATGTTGAGTTGCTGAAGATTCACGGCTGCATTGACCGGAGCTCGCCTGAGGAACTCGTGCTCACGCGGGAGGACTACGAGGAATTCCCTGCGCGGCGACCCGCCTTGGCGCAGAGGCTCCGTAATGACCTACTGCACCGGTCGCTCCTGTTCATCGGATACAGCTACGGCGATCCCAACATTGCCACCATCCTCGTCGAAGCACGGCGGCTCGCCAGGAAAGCGACTCGGGAACATTTCCTCGTGACTAGGCGCGAGCAGGGGAAGGAGAGTCGGAGGCGGCAGGAGCTCTGGCTTATGGATCTCCGGCGCGTTGGGATTCGCAGCGCGCTCATCGACGATTTCCAGAAACTTGAGGAGTTGCTGGACCAGCTGGCGCTCGGCTCACGAGGGCGGAGCGTCTTCATTACCGGTTCCCACGAAACTGACGACACAAAGGCCGCTGCGGTGGGTGAACTCCTTGCGCGCAGCCCGGACGTCATTCTTCTCGACGGACAGTCAGAGGGAATTGGCCGTGCCGCCGCTAATGCCTTTGGGACGGCGTGCGTCCGGGCGCATACCGACATGCGGGGGCGCATCCGGTATTTTCCAAATCCTTACGCGTTCAACCCTGCCTTTGCGAATAATGACACGTTCCTCGGCCAACTGAAGCAGTGGAGGGCGAGCCTACTGCGCGCGACGCACACGATGGTGGTGTTTGACGGCCGCAAGGGAACCGAGGCGGAGGTCGAGGTGGCACGGACGCTGGGCTGCACCATCGTGCCCGTTCCCGGGGAGGAGGGTGGGCTGGCGATGCGCCTGTTCCAGGATGCTCGGATTCAGAATGAACTCCCAACCGAGTATGTCAGCGCAGCGAGTGCCGGGAACCCTTCTGCCGAGGACGTTGTGAAATGCATTCTGACTACGTTTCGCGCATGAACGCCACTATTCGTAGTCTCGGGCGGGCGCCGCTTGTAGTCGGCCCTGGTGAGCCGACGCGCGTCATGGCGCTCATCGGGACGAGTACGCCGGGAGGTCATGCAGGCCAGCTCAAGAAGCTAGAAGCGCTGCTGGGCCTGGGCCAGCCTCCTGACCTCATCTCTGACTTGAGCATCGTGCCGGCGGCAAAGCCGCTCTGGGCGCACGTGCTGGAGTCAGGGCACCGGGCTGCGACGCTGCCGGTCTACTCGGTCCGCAGACGGGGGCGGCGCATTGCTCCGGAGGAACTCCTCGCGACGGCCATGCAGCAGATGGAGGCTGGTGTCGGGCTCCTCACCATTCACCCGACCGCGAGCCGCCCACTCATTGAGAGCGCGCAGGCTCGCCGGGTTCCATGGACGTCGCGCGGTGGTGGGCTCGTCATCGACGACATGCTTGAGTCGGGTCGGGACGAGAACGTCTACCTCCGCATCCTTCCGGACCTCGTCCATGCCGCGGCCCGGCACGGAACGGTCTTGAGTCTTGGGGCCACCTTCCGCTCGGCTAATATCTTCGACGCGCTCGATGGCACGCAGCTGGCGGAAATTGACGCACAGCTCGCTCTGGCAAAGCGCATCATGGATTCAGGAGTCGGTGTTGTTATCGAGTCCCCTGGGCACGCGCGTCCTGCAGACATCCACCGGGTCGGCGTGATGCTCGCAGCCTCGGGCTATCCAGTCATGCCGTTGGGGCCCATTCCCACGGACGCGGCAGCAGGGTTCGACCATGTCGCTGCTGCCATCGGTGCGACACTCCTCGGGATGGAGGGCGCCGCGCACATCCTCGCCGCTGTGACGCGAGAGGAGCACACTGGCTCGGTGCCCTCGATCTCTTCGACACTTGAGGCCGTCCGTGCAGCGCAGGTCGCCGCGCACATCATCGACCTCCACCGCCTGGGCGCCACTGAGCTTGATGAGCAGGTATCGGCCCATCGGGCCGAGCATCACACCTGCGTGGACGGCAAGACCACGCACGGATGTAGCCGGTGCGGCGTCACCTGCCCCCTGGTTCCTCGTAGTGTTGCCGCCGCTCCGGAGGATCTCGCCAGGAGATTAGGAGGGGAGGGTAGATGACCTGTCTGGATCCTTCGGACCACTGATTACGAGAGAGGTGCCGGCGGAGATGGGTTGGGTACCACTGCTTCGCATTGTATCACACCGGATTCTTGAGACGGCTGAGTGGCGGGTGGAGGCCGCGTGGGACGGTGGACCTCAACCGGCAGGGCAGCGGCAAGGCATGGTGCCGGTGACGGCGCCGGGGCTGTACCGGGTGCCGAGCGTCGCGAGCGCCCGGCGTGCCCGGGACGCCTACGTCGAGGTGATGGAGGCGGACGGCTCCCTCCATGCCACCGTCCTTGGAGTGGACGAGGACGGTGCCGCGCGCGACAGGGCCCACGCGCTGGATGGGAAAAGTGCGACTGCCCGCACTTAGAGTATAATCCTTCCATGGCGCCCAACATCCGACTGCTCGCTATGGAAGCGGGCGACCTGCTGAAGTACGAAACGACCCTCAAGGAGATTGACCGCTATGGGATGGCGATCCTCCGGATTTCGGTCGAGCGCTTTCCCGTAGATGCGATTTCGTCGCAGCGGGCTCAGAGCATCTTCGATTGGCTATGCTCAATTGGCCGGACGGAGATGGATCCGAGCGCTCGAGCCGAAGCGGTGCGTGCGTTTCTGCACCAGCTTGCACACAACAAACCAGAGCTTTGCACTCAACTGGATGAGGCTCTCCGACGCAGTGGCTTTCCTGTGCCGCGCGCGGTTGAGCCCAGTCGTTCCGAAGACGTCACTCGTATCGAGACTCCGAAGAGAAGTCGGCAGGAGTTTGAAAAGGCGCGCGAGTCTCTCCTTTCGCGTTTTGATGGAATGTTCGTGTCCGCTCAATCTCAACGCCGTGGTTACGAACTACAAGACCTGCTGAACGAACTCCTTGCAATCCATGGTGTCCCAGCCGCTCGAAGCTTTACTCGAAACGATGGAGGAGAGCAGATCGACGGAGCGTTCCGACATGGCGCCTGGTACTACTTGGTGGAGTGCCGATGGAGGCGTGAGCCCGCAGATACCCGAGATCTTGATGGCCTCGTTGGCCAAGTGAATCGATCCGGAAAGCAGTCGATGGGCCTCTTTCTCTCAATGAATGGTTGGTCTGCGAACGTGGTTCCGCTCCTGAAGCAGAACGCATCCAAATCGATACTGCTGGCTGATGGAGTGGACCTTCGGGCCGTCTTGACTGGGGCGCTCTCTTTTCAGGAGTTATTGGACGCGAAAGAGCGCGTGCTGAACCTTGAGGGGGAGCCATACTACTCTTCGAATCAAATTGTGCGAGACCGCAAAAGCTAGAGTGAGTGGGATTTGGTTCTTTATGTAGTCAGGGTTTTTGCTGGTTGGTGTCTTGATGGAGAGGAGTGCCTGGGCGCAATGGCTCCGCACTGTCGTTGGTTTGGAGGCGAATGGAACGTCAACTGGAGCGGTTTTGTTTTTTGAGGTGCATTTGGTGTGGGTAGCCGTATCCGCCGGCAGTGGAGAGCCGTGAGCACGTCCTGCCGGAGTTTCTGGGGGGCAAGAAGATTCTGCCCGATGGGGCAGTTTGCAAGGAGTGCAATAATAACCTCAATGCGTGGCTCGATCAGCCGCTCAAGATTCAGTTTCAATCGATCATCGCATACTTTGATGTGCGGAGTAGCAAGAGGGACTCGGCGGCGTCTGCTCGTGTTCAGGTTGCTACGAGCCAAGGCCCAATCGCTGCAACCATGCTGCCAGGGGGGCAACTGACTCATCCAGAGCATAGCCGTCGCGCACTCGTGCGGGAAGGGGATGAGGTGCTTGAGGAGTGGATTGTTCGAGCTGACGTCGTCGAAGACTTCATCGAGGAACGCAGTCGGCACATGAGTCTCGTCGACGTCACATGTGTCCCCCTGGTGCTTGGTGCTGCTTCTGGGAACCTTCGAGGAAAGGCAGAGATTTTACTCCGGTCCACTGTTCGCGCCGGTGTGAACCTCGTTGCTCTCAAGGCGGCTGCGCTGCTGCCCCTCCCAGAGTTCCAGGGGGCGCGAAGCTATGTGCTGAGAAGTGATTGTGCTGTGCCTAAGTTTCTTGCCTCGGTATCTGCGCTACTTCTGAGAGGCCAATTTGAAATCAAGGATTGCCGTCTAGAGCACGCAGTCCTCTTTTCTGCGAAGAATAGAGGGTCTGCGCTATTCGAGCTGCGACTGTTTGGTGATATCTTCTGCAGAGTCCAAATCGCCGATGAGTGGAGTGGTCCCTCAATAGACCTGAAGGAGCAGTTCCTCGGTGGGCATCAGCCGCCGTGATGTCGTGGGCTTCGCCGTTCTGTCTCCTGTTCTAGTCGGATGTGACCGCGGGTAGGGCGGACGGATCCCGCCACGCCACCGTCCTTGGAGTGGGCGAGGACGGTGCCGCGCACGACAGGGCTCATGCTCCAGGCCCTGGAAGAGCGCTTCGGCATCTCCTCTGCCCGGGCCGCCCGCGCTGCCCAGCGGCCTGATGCGACTGACGCGCTCGCGGACCATCTCGAGGCGGGCTGCGTCAACGTCGTCCTGCCACAAATGCTCCTGGTGGTGGAGGGTCTGGAAGTGCCGCCCTGGAATCGTGTGCTTTGGGGGCTCTTTTCCTGGGTGTAGATGCTCACCCCGTCAGCGAAGTCAGGCGGCCTGATAACCGGCGGCGGCAAGGAGATTGATGGAAGGTTGAGTCAAATAGACCTGCCGGGTCGTGTTTATTGGTTTGGGCGGGAGATTTTCCCTGAAGGAACTTGCTGCCTTGGGGCGGGCCTAGCTGTGCTGCGGCCCTCCATGTCCGACTTCCACGAGGCCCTTGAGTCGATTTCGGAGTCCCCATGCTCCGAGCATCCTGGCTTCTCCGCTGCCCTAGCCTGTACTCGCTGCTGCACCTTCATCTGCGCCTTCTGTGCCTCGTCCCGGGCGGGCCTGTGCCTTCGGTGCCTCCACGCGGCTTCGGAGCTGGCGACGCGCAGGGCCCGGCTTGCGGCAAGCCTCGTCGATGGTGTTGCGCTCCTGCTCCCGTCCCTGTTCCTGGGCGTCCTCCGGTGCCTGGCCCTTCCGGACGAGGCGGCGCTGACGGCTCCTGCCGTCTATGTCCCGGTGGTCTTCGTGTTGCTTGTGCAGGCCAGCCTGATTCGAGGCACGGGGGCGAGTCTCGGCAAGCGGCTCCTGGGAATCCGCGTCGTCAGAAGGGACGGGCGGCCGGCAGAGGTCTGGCGCATTGCCCTTTTGAGGAACGCGCTCCCGATTGCGCTCTGCAGCTACTGCGGCTGGTTCGGCCTCGTGGACGCCCTCTTCATCGTTGGAGAGGACCGACGGTGTCTTCACGACTGGCTGGCCGGCACCCGCGTCGTGAAAGCCCCTCGAGCGCCGCGCTCGTTCGCCGCGCGGCTCGTGACTGGCTGAAGCGTTTATTTCGGAGTCCCTTCCCAGTGAAGGGGGAATGAGAGGCGATGACATGGAGAGAGAGTTGAAGTCTGGGCGTCCCCGCTGGCTGACCGGGCTCGTGTGCGTGGTGGTGGCGCTGGCACTGGGGTGTTCCCGGCCGTGGAAGCGGGAAGACACCAGGACGTGGGAGGGTTGCTGCCAGGGGGCTGACGCGTGCCTTGCGCTGCTGCAGGAGCTCCACGGCCCCGACACAGGGGAGAAGTGGCTGCCGCCGGAGCAGGCGTGTGCGGCCTGGAAGCTGGGGCGCGAGGGAGAGGGCGTCGTCCCTCGGCTGATTCCGCTGCTTCGGCACCCAGAGCGTCGCGTGCGCGGCGGTGCAGCACAGGCGCTGGCGAACATGGGGGAGAAGGCCACGGGGGCCTTACCTGCGCTCATCGAGGCGTATGAGAGGGAGCCCGGTGGGCTGGCCCTGCACGCGCTCTCCTCACTTGATGACGAGCGAGCAGCGCCAGCCATTGTGCGCCACCTCCTGGAGTCGCCCACGTCGGCGCTGGAGCACCTCGGCCCGACATTGGCCCCGGTGCTGTTTGACGTGCTGGAGAACCCGGAGTCGAGCTGGGAGGCGCTGGTGCTGGTGCGCCACGTCCTCTCCCGGCGAGCCTCCATGCACACGGAGACCTTCGTCCCGCGCCTGCGGACGCTCCTCGCGCGGGAGCTGGAGGAGTCCACGCTGCGGCGCCCACCCGGGACGTCCTGCCCGTCGGCGCCTGCGCCAGGCTGCGAGGCGGTTTTCGACGCATGCACCCCACGAGCGGCCTACGTGGCGTCCGTGCTGGCGGCCCACGCGCGCGAAGGGGCGAAGGGCGAGGCCGAGGCGCTGCAGGCGCTACAGCGGGCGGACGTGCGCCTCGCGCCCGTGGCGCTGCAGGCGCTGGTGGTCTTCAGGAGTCCTGCTGCGGTGCCGGGCGTCCTTGAGCAACTCGCCGTGCCTGAATGCCGCGCCCGGGCCCTTGCGAGCCTTGCGTTGCTGGGGGCGTGGCGCGGCCAGCCGCGACGGAGCCGCTGCTTCGGCTGCTGGCCACGGGGAAGGAGGGCTGGGAGCGCGCACGGGCCGCAGAGGCCCTTGGGCACGTGGGAGACGCAGCCTCCCTCGAGGCGCTGCACCAGGCGGTGTACGCGCCGCACAGCGAAGTCCAGGCCGCGGCGGTTGAGGCGCTGGGCAGCTACGCCTTCCGGGCGCATGCGGAGGAGCTGGTGCCGCTGCTCCAGCGGGTGGTGACGACGCACGCCTCGCCGGTGGCGCGGAGCCACGCGAGGTTGGCCCTGCAAGGCCTCGCCGAACAGGAGGTGCGGCCTGCGGAGTCCATCGACTGCGCCCGCATTATTCCTGCACGCAGCGGGGGCTGGACGCTGAGCGAGGGACACACCTCTGTCCATTTGCACTGGGAGAAGCCGAAGGCGCCACCACGAGGGAGTCCGTGTGCATCTGTGCGTGGTGGGGACTCAGCGTCCGTCCTCGAAGCCATGGGAGAGGCCTGCCTCGTCGGATGGGACGACGGGGAGTTTGGGGGCACGCTGGAAGTGCATGAGGCCGGGCGGGTGACGGTGCTGGAGGAGCCCCGGGCCAACCCCCTGCAAGTCGTGCGGATGCACGGCGCCCTCGTGGTGGTGGAGGGCCTCGCACACATGTATTTCGGGGCAGGGCGTCTGGTGCGTGTCGACGCCTCCGAGGGGCGGTGGCGTGCCACGCCTTGGGTGACTCTCCCAGGCGCGCCGATGGCATACGCGTTGGACGAGGCGGGGGACTTGGTGGTGGGGACGACGGACCAGCGACTCGACGCATTCGTGTGTGGCCGGGCTGGCACCTTCGCACCCGCCCACGTGGTGCGCGTCACGGGGGACGGGCGCCGGCTCCCGTCGAACCGGACGGGCGGCCCTGACGCCACCGGTGGGGAAGGGCGCCCCTCCCAGGGCGGGAGGGGGCCGGCGCGGGCGGGAGGGCTTCAGGCGCGCCGCGTCCGCGAGCGGAACTCGCTGGCCCAGCGCTGGGCGGTGGCCGTGGCGCGCTCGCGCTCCGAGGCGACGGGCGACTGCCCGGCAGGCGTTGGCGCCCCTTGGCCGGAGGTGCCGTCCGCTCCTGCTGCCCCCTTCTTGCGTACCCACATGCGAGGGGTGGCGCTGACGGGCGGCTTGGGAGCAGGAGGCGCGGCGTCGGCCTTGGGCCTGCGCCCGCGCGGGAGAATGACGTCGGGGATGCTGTGGGGCGCGGTGTCCTCCACCCACGCTGAGTGCAGGCGGCCCGTGGCGCGGGCGTATGCCTCCAGCGCCGCCAGCGCACTCGTCCCGACCTGGGGGACCGCGTCCACCTGGGCGATGGAGACGAAGTGGCGATCATCCGCCGTGGACGCCACCCCGTCAGGCCCGTCGCGGTATGCAATGAGGTTCTGCGCGGCGTCCGAGTCGAGGGGCGCGTCGATGTCCAGCACCGTCACCGTCGTCGAGCGGCTGTTGAGGAACGCCAGCACGCCCGTGGACGCCGGAGTCCCCGTCAGCAGGGCCTGCGTGTGCGTCGCCAGCGCCTCGGCGGCTTCTCGCCTGCGGGGGGCCACAGCCCAACGTCACGGGAAGACTGGAAAGCGGTAGATACCGAATCAAATTGAAGGCCAGGCAGGCCGTGTGCATCAGCCGTCCGACATAATCTTCAACAGAGACGTCACAGGCCGCGGCTCACGGAGGGCTTCAGACTGGCTTCAGCATTGCGGCACAGATGAATGCCCCAACGGCGCCCACGAAGGTGGTGGCGGCAATCCACCCACCCGCGGGGAGCTGAAGCAGGCTCACCACCGCACCGGCCACCGCGAGCGACAGGAAGGCGAGCCAGGCTCGACGTCTCCCACCCGGGCGAGGGCCGAGCGTTACCGTGAAGAAGAAGGCGGCCGTTCCCGCGAGGACCTGGGCGGATAGGACCTGATAGGCCGCGTCTCGGATGAAGGCCTCGTAGCGCTCCATGAGGGTGGGCGGCGGCGGAGGTTCCCCCGACAAGGCGTCGAACGCGGCCTTGAAGTGGAGCATGAGCGCGTTCTCGGTCCTCATCGTGATGAAGCCGAACTGGACGAGGAAGACCAGGAGCAGCGTCACGAGCAGGAGGAGCCAGGGAACCGCGAAGCGCTGGTGTTCCCAGCGCCGCAGCGTCGCGAGTTCCTCGGGCGTCAGCGTGAGCGAGCTCGGGTAGCCCAGGTCCAGGAGCACCCGCATGGCGGCGATGGTCGCGGGCATGGTCGACGTGCCGAGGCCCACCAGCGCTTGAGACTCTAGGAGCCTCCGCACCCACGCGGCGTTGCGCTCGGGCTCGGCCGTCGCGGGCAGTTGGAGCAACAGTGTGTTGAGCTCCTCGCCCAGCAGAGCCCGCTCGTCCTCCGAGGCCGCATGGGCCCGGCGAATCAGGGCGTCGAGGTGCTCGACCGCGGGCTCCTCGGCCTCTGGCTGAGTTAAGACCACTTGTTGACGCTCCCTCACCGACAGCCTCCCGCGCGCTGGACCGACTGGCGCGGACGGCATCATAGCACTACGGCGTCAGGGGTAAGCCGAAGGGGGAGTGGGCGACGGAGGGCTGGGCGGGCAGAACCTCATTGCCTCGGCCGCCATCCGCCCCCCTCATGAAGCAGGTATGGACTCCTTCATGAACGGCGCCGCCGTGCAGCGGCTTGAGAGGTATTTCCAGCAAATCGGCGAGGTGCTGGGCGAGGAGAGTCGACGTGGCTCGTTCGCCCTCTACGCCATGCCAGGGGCGCCCTGCCTGCGCTCCTCGAGGCGTATGAGCGGGAGCCTGGTGGGATGGCCCTGCACGCGCTCGCTTCACTCGACGACGAGCGAGCAGCGCCAGCCATTGGGCGCCACCTCCTGGAGTCGCCCACGTCGGCCCTGGAGCACCTCGGTCCGACATTGGCCCCGGTGCTGTTGGACGTGCTGGAGAACCCAGAGTCGAGCTGGGAGGCGCTGGTGCTGGTGCGCCACGTCCTCTCCCGGCGCGCCTCCATGTACACGGGGACCCTTCGTCCCTCGCATGCGGGCGCTCCTCGCGCGGGAGCTGGAGGAGCCCACTCTGCGGCGCCCACCAGGAACGTCCTGTCCGTCGGCGCCTGCGCCAGGCTGCGAGGCGGTTTTCGACACATGCACCCCGCGAGCGGCCTACGTGGCGTCCGTGCTGGCGGCCCACGCGCGCCAAGGGGCGAAGGGTGAGCCCGAGGCGTTGCAGGCGCTACAGCGGGCTGACGTGCGCCTCACACCCGTGGCGCTGCAGGCGCTGGTGGCCTTCGGGAGTCCTGCTGCGGTGCCGGGCGTCCTTGAGCAGCTCGCCGCGCCTGAATGCCGTGCCCGGGCCCTCGCGAGCCTCGTGTCCCTGGGGGGGCGTGGCGCGGCCAGCCGCGACGGAGCCGCTGCTGCAACTGCTGGCCACGGGGACGGAGGGCTGGGAGCGTGCGCGGGCGGCGGAGGCCCTTGGACGCGTGGGAGACGCAGCCGCCCTCGAGGCGCTGCGCCAGGGCGCCACCACGAGGGAGTCCGTGTGCAGCCGTGCCTGGTAGGGACTCCGCATCCGTTCTCGAAGCCATGGGGGAGGCCTGCCTCGTCGGATGGGACGACGGGGAGCTTGGGGGCACGCTGGAAGTGCATGAGGCCGGGCGGGTGACGGTGCTGGAGGAGCCCCGGGCCAACCCCCTGCGTGTCGTGCGGATGCACGGCGCCCTCGTGGTGGTGGAGGGCCTCGCACACATTTATTTCGGGGCAGGGCGTCTGGTGCGTGTCGACGCCTCCGAGGGGCGGTGGTGTGCCACGCCTTGGGTGACTCTCCCAGGCGCGCCGATGGCATACGCCCTGGATGAAGCGGGGGACTTGGTGGTGGGGACGACGAACCAGCGACTCGACGCAGTCGTGTGTGGCCGGGCTGGCACATTCGCACCCGCCCACGTGGTGCGCGTCACGAGGGACGGGCGCCTGGCCCCCGTCGAGCCGGGTGGACGGCCTTGATGCCACTGGGGGGAAGGGCGCCCATACTGGGGGAGGGAAGGCTAGCGCGGGCGGGAGGGCTTCAAGCGCGCCGCGTTCGCGCCCTGGCCAATCGCTTGTCGGCGGGCACCTACAGTCGGACCGAGTTAACCGCAGTCCCCTTGTGGTGGGGATTTGCCCCAGCCCTGCCGGCCAGGGAACTCGACAGTCTCGTTCGCGCCTCGCTCACCCGCATTGACGCAATGCCTGACGCGGCCTAGACGCACTCATGACGCAGCGACCGAACTTGGGGTAGGGACAGGGGGAGTTGACCCCAGCCTTACCGGCCAGGGAGTTCGACAGTTTCGTGCGCGTCTCGCTACTCGTCTTGACGCGCTGCCCAGGGAGGCTTGATGCGTGCAGGACGCTGCGGCCGAATTTGGGAGCGGTGCAGCCAACTCCCGCAGGGGCTGTGGACACGTATGCGTCTGGATGGAGCGCCCGTGTGCGCTTGCGCCTCCTCTGCCCCCGCCTTAAACCGGCAGCAGGTGGTATCGGCCCTTGCGGAGGTGGATTCCTCCTCCTGCTTCCGGCTGGAACGCGAGAATGAGCTCATCGCCCACGCGCGCCATGGCGAGCCCCCCGCCAGGCGCGCAGTGCGTCCCGGGAATGGGGGTCTGTGGACTCCAGCCCGCCTGCGCGAGGGTGCCGAAGCCATCGTTGAAGGAGGCGTAGTCCTTCGTGTTGTACTCCACGGGCTTCGCGGGGGTCATGATGCCGCTGAGGGAGAAGGTCTCCGTCATGAGCGAGAACTGGGAGTTCACCGGGTGGACGAGGTGGAGTACTCCCGCCAGCTCCGCGATGGCGAAGGGATTGCCCGCCTTGTAGGGCCTATTCCGAGGCTCCGGTTCGCCACCGCTGTCCTTGCCGGGATGCCGGGTGTAGGCGGCAACCGGGAACTGACTGGGGGACCAGGTGTCTCGAGTCGTGTTCTCATCCACCCCTGGAAACTGCTCGATGGGGGGAGTACGGACCACGTTGAAGGAGGCGGTGTTGTAGGAGACCACGGACAAGGTGTTCTCGCCCGTGGGCCTGTAGATGAGATAGAGCGACGGCCCCAGGACGCCCAGCGTCAAGGGCCCCTCGGTGGAGGCTCCAGGTACCCGAACCTCTTCTCCCCACGCCCCCTGCTGGTGGATGCGCGACTGAATCGCTCCCTCCTCGGTCCGATAGGCCAGCATGAGGCGCTTCCCGTCCGAGAAGGCCGCGAGCGCCAGCGCGCCACGCGTTCTGGTGGCGACCTGTGTGGGACTCGAGGACCAGCCGGAGCCGACCCGATAGGAGAGGGAGTTGACGGTACCGTCGCGCGTCTCGTAGGCGAGGACCAGCCGCTCCGCCGTGGCCGCGAGGGCCAGTGCTCCACCTCCCGTGACACCGAGGGTTCGCTCCGCCGACCAGCCGGATGCTTCCGACATGCGGGTGCGCAGCTCCCCTTGCTGGTTCGCGTACACGAGATGGAGCACCCCCGCGAACTCCGCGAGCGCGAAGTGGGCCGCCTCGGCGACGGGCGTGGGAGCCGCATCCTCCCACCAGAAATGTCTGTCCCAGAGGAACTGGAACCAGTTGCTGGATGCGTCATTCTTCTCCAGAGTCCCCAACTGGAAGTTCTCCTCGATGGTGCGCAAGAGACTGTAGTGGTTGTAGGCCTCGGCCTGCTCGCCGGGCTGGAGCATGTCTCCCAGCAACACGGTGTAGATTTGATTGGGTCCGTCATAGACAAGCACGTCCACATTTCCCTCGTCGTAGGTCTTCTTCTCGTAGGACTTCTTGAAGTCCGCTTCGTCGAAGGTGATGACCACGAGCGTTCGCGGAGGTAGGCGCGAGCCCGGTCCGGGGAAGCGCAGGCCTCCCAGGAAGGACTCGAGCCACTTCGCGGTCTGGTCAACCAGCGCGGGAGCGCGGTCCTCCGGCTCCTCCTTGGTGCCCTGCGTGTAGTGACCGTCATTCCACATATTGGGCGTGAACCAAGCGTAGTTCGGCAGGGTGCCGCGCTCGATATCTTCCCAGAAGGCTTCCTCTCCCTGGATGCGCTCCCAACGAGCGCGGCTTCCCTGGATGTTCGCGAAGGACGAGAACGGGTTGTGCTTGATGACGTAGGGGTAGGCATCCTGCGGCTTGAGCGTGGACGACCACGGCGTGTCCCGCGGGTCGTAGCCCTGCATGTACGCCTTCCACGTCAGTCCCTGGGGAGACTCCTCGATGAGGTCGACGATGGTCCGTTGGGGAAGCGGAGGTGGTGGGACATCGAACGTCACGTTGCAGAGTTCCCCCGCAATCGACGCGATGTAGTTGGTCTGTGAGGGGTGCATGACCCCAAAGGAATTGCTCAGACAGATGCCCTGCTGCGCCAGCTTCTTGAAGTAGGGGTTCTTCATCACATAGCCGCGGTATTGGTTCTCAAGCATGATTACGAGGACATGATCGAAGACGCGAGGGTACTTGGTTCGCATGATGGAGCCCTAGGTGATGGGTAGGGGGCCGGGTATTGCAGGCATCATGCCGCACCCGCTGCCCGGCGGAGGGGAGACGGCGGCCTTGGGTTCTGACGTGTCAAACGTCATCATTGACGTGTTAGGACCAACTCCTGACACGTCAGCCGGAAAGCAAGGGGATTGGTCTGGCGTGGTGTTGACGTGTCTTGGTGGAAATGGCAATTAAATGGGAGACCTTAGCGAGGAGTCTCCGTATGGCTGCGCCCATCCGATACATTTTTGTCCTGATGATGGAGAATCGTTCGTTCGACCATATGTTGGGGTTCTCGGGTATCTCAGGCGCCGACGCGGAGACCGGCCAGCGAACGCTGCTCAACGGCTTGACCGGAAACGAGTTCAACACCTTCGATGATGTCCGGTACCCGGTGAGCAGCCCCGCGGACTACGTGATGCCCGTGGGACCCCATCACGATTTCCAGGACGTGTTCCTGCAGCTCACGGGGCGCGAATTGGAGCCGCAGCCCGGAGAGTTGAAGTATCCCGAAATTACGATGTCGGGCTTCGTCGAGAGCTATGTCGACGCGGCGAAGAAGGCTGGTCACAAGGATTACGACCCGGGCGAGATCATGAAGTGCTATGCCCCTGAGCAGCTTCCGGTGCTCAACGCGCTCGCCCGGGAGTTCGCCGTCTGCGACCAGTGGTTCTCTTCCCTTCCAGGCCCCACCTGGCCCAACCGGTTCTTCGTGAATGCGGCGTCGGCCGGCGGACTCGACCACAGCCCCGACCTGGAGGAGACAGTTGAATGGGAAACGCACCTGGAAGGTGGCTTCAGGTTCGAGAACGGCTCGATCCTCACCCGTCCGAATCTCACGTCAGCGGTCTACGCGGGGGACAGGCTCTGCATCGCCAGAGCCACCGCGGGGGTCCATGCCGGAGAAGTTCGCCCCTATTCGGACTTCAAGCTGGACCTCTATCAGCGTCCGGTCGCCCAATACACCTTCATCGAGCCGAGGTATGGCGACGTGTGGGATGACTCCTACGCGACTGGCAACTCGCAGCATCCGCGAGACGACGTCCTGCATGGTGAGGCGCTCATCAAGGAGGTCTATGAGCAGATTCGCCAATCGCCTGTTTGGGAGGAGAGCCTGCTCATCGTCACCTGGGACGAGCATGGTGGCTTCTACGACCATGTGACGCCGCCCCCAGCACCGGCGCCTGGTGACATGCGGCTGATGCCCCCGGCTGTCAACAAGTACGGGTTCCCCTTCGATCAATACGGCGTCCGGGTCCCCGCCGTCGTCATCTCGCCGTGGATCCCCAAGAACGTCATTGACCATCGTCTGTATGACCATGCCTCGGTGCCGGCGACGGTCGCGGACGTCTTCGGCCTTCCGCGGATGACGCAGCGCGATGCGAAGGCGAACAGCCTGCTCTCGCTCGCCACGTTGTCCGAGCCGAGGGCGGACTGCCTGGTGGCCCTGCCGGATCCAAAGCGCACCGCGCCCCCGCCGCGACAAGAGGCGAAGCCAGGCAAGCTCCTGGAGCCAACCGATTCGGTGACCGAGGGCCATCTGCCCGGCTTCCTGCACCTGCTGCTGCGGACCGACCTGGAGTTGTCGCCCCCCGAGCAGCGAGAGGAGATCCTCGCGCGGGTGCGCGCGATTCGGACGCGCGCCGACGCGGAGCAATACATGCGAGAGGTCAGCGAGAAGCACGCCGCCGCCTCGGGCGCCACGACGAAGTCATAGCAGGGCGCGGCCAGACGGTGACAACCGTGGACGAGGCGCCGGCGCGGTGTGCGCCAGGCGCCTGTCCGCGAGGGGCACGACGGAGGCGTGCTGTTGGGCCCTGGGGGAATTGACGCGTCAGCGTTTGCTGTCGACGCGTCAATGCGCCCTCCACGTGTGCTCCTCGAGGGGGACGGCACAGCTTACTTGCCTGGAATGAGTCTTGCTGGGCCTTGAACAATTCCGTTCCCGGAGAACCCATGTTGAAGAGAAGTGAGCTGCGGAGTCCCTGGATGCGTGGCCGTCCACCCCTGGTCCTGTCGATGCTTGTCGGCCTCCTGTTGACCGGCTCGTGCGCAAAGACGCTCCCCGAGGACGATACCCCGGAGGAATACACCGTGGAGAGCCCGCGCGAGGACCTCGACAGCCTCGTGTGGGAGCCGCAGTTCGAGCCCGACTACAACAACCTTCAACCCCAGCCCTGGGTGGAGGTCGCCACGGAGACGCAGGCTCGCACCGTCATCGTGAGGCCCGATTCGCTCGTCTTTCCGAAGGCGGAGACCCCCGAGGTGCTGCACTGGGAGCCTGGCCAGGTCGTGGTGTCGGCACCGAGCGACGGCCCAGGTGCCAATCCGCTGGGCTTCGCCCGCAGGGTCGTTGCCGTCACCGAGGTGGGTGAGTCCCTCGTCGTGGAGACGGAGGCCGCGGCGCTCAAGGACATCGTCACGGGTGAGCTGCGGCTCACGTTCGACTACGCGAACATGCAGACGGTGGACCTCTCGAAGCTCGACCTCGAGTGGGCTGCCAGTCATCTGTATGTCGACGCGAACGTGATGTCCCCCAGCGTCGAGGGTAATCCGGACGACGAGCCCCTGCCGGCGGTCGAGGAGGAGTTGGACCAGCGCAAGAGTGAGGCCTACTTCCTGGGCTCCATCTGGAATGCAATCACCGAGGCAGTGGGAGGGGCGGCCCAAGCGGTGGCCCAGGCGGCGGTGGACGTCTGGAAGGCCGTGACGGTCGATGGAATCACCACGGGTGTGAACATCCAGCCCGAAATCAAGAACAGCTACTCCAGCACCCTGTTTACGCTCAAATACGAGAAGGACTTCAACGAGGCGGGGAAGAGGCCGCTCCAGCTCTCCCTCCAGGGGAGCGGCAGCGCGGACGTGTCCTATTCCTTCAACCCGCGCGCGCAGGTGGAAGTGAAGGTGCCCCCTATCCTGGCGGAGGAGGGCGATTCGACCAGCATGGCGCTGAACGTGGACAGCAAGGCCACCCTCGAGCTCGACATCGAGGCCATCGTGAACGCCAAGATTGCGTCCGCGAGCGGGAAGACCGGCAAGGAGCTCCAGGACAAGCTCGCGGAGCGGACGAAGTTTGCCGAGGAGGTCCTCACCCAGGCGAAGCTGAAGTATCTGGGGCATCCGGACATGCGGCCCGCGGGGGGCTGGAAGCGCAACATCCTCGTCACCAAGCCCGCGGTGCAGACCGTCCTCGTCGGGCCCGTGCCAGTCGTCTTCACCCAGACCATCCAGGTGGACCTCGAGTGTGGATTCGAGGCGAAGGCAGGCGTCAAGGCCACTGTGCATCATGAACAGAACGCGACCTTCAAGTTCAAGGCAACCTATAAGGGCGGCAAGTTGACGACCGAAGAGCCTACGCTGAAGCAGACGAAGTACACCAAGGTGAACGTAACCGGCGAAGGCAGCCTGGCGGTCGTCTGCGGGCTCATCCCTCGCCTGAATGTGTATGTGTATGACGCGCTCGGGGTGAACGCCGGTGTCCGGGCGTCGGTGGTGGCCAGCGCGAAGTACGCGTCACGCTGCGAAGGAAAAAAGGCCAAAGCGGATATCACCCTGGGGCTCGACGGCAATCTCGGTGTCCAGGTGGGTGGGCGCGTCCAGCCGCCGGGGACCAGCTATGCGGGCTCCTCCGGAGCGGGGCTTGGATGGGACATCGGCCCCATCGAGCTCGCCAACTATCAGTTCCCCCTCGTGGAGCCGTTGAAGTTCACCCTGAAGGATGGCCTGGGCTATTGCTCGGACACGTGCGGAAACACGAAGCGGGATGGCTTCGAGACGGATGTAGACTGCGGTGGCGGCTCTTGCGGAGCCTGTGCCAAGGGCAAGGCGTGCTCGCTCAACTCAGACTGTGCGTTCGGGTACTGCAACGCGGGCAAGTGCTCGGACGGAAATCACTGCGGAAACGGGGTGGTGGATGGGGACGAGACAGGCGTCGACTGTGGCGGCGCGCGCTGCGGGCCCTGCGCGAACAAGCAGGGCTGTATCCGTCCCGGGGATTGCGCCTCCGGTTTCTGCAAGAAGTCCGCGAAGTCCGGCATCGACTTCGGGACCTGCGTGCAGAATCACTGCAATACGGGCGTCATGGACGCGGATGAGAGCGGCGTCGACTGCGGCGGGAAGGACTGCCCCAAGTGTGAGCTGAAGGCGCGCTGCTCGGTGTCGGCCGACTGCAAGTCGGGCGTGAGCGATGGCGTCTTCTGTGTCCCGACCACCTGCAAGGATGGCATCAGGACGGTGGGGGAGACTGACGTGGACTGTGGCGGGCCCATCTGTGGACGCTGTGGGAAGGGCCAGAAGTGCCAGGAGACCTCCGACTGCATGTTGCGGCAGGGAGTTCATCACCTGTATTGCTCCAAGGCCGTCAAGCCCCCGTTCGGGCCGCTCTGCTTCCCCTCGCAGTGTGACAACGGAAGGACGGATTGGGACGAGGCCGACGTGGACTGTGGAGGGCCCTGCGCGCCCTGTGCCCGAGGCAAGCAGTGCCTCCAGCAGAGCGACTGCGAAGCGGGCTTGACGTGCGACACGTCGACCTCGCCCTACCGCTGCGTGGCTTTCACCTGCGGCGCGGGGAAGTACCTCGCCAATGACGTCTGTGTCGACGTGGGAATCGGTTACTGGTCTGCTGCAAACTCCAACGCCCGCAGCGCCTGCACGAACGCGCCTGCGAACGCGGAGTACACAAGCCCGACGGCGACCCAGGCCGACTGTCCCTGGACATGCAAGTCAGGTTACCGGCGCGACTCCACGGGCACCCAGTGCGTGGAGAGCAGCACGGCCCAACTGCTCACATGCGCGGCGGACGAGGTGGCGGTCGGCATCCACGGCCGGGCGGGCGCCTGGCTGGACGCGCTGGGGCTGCGCTGTGCCCGCTTCGACTCCGGAGCCATCATCGGCGCCGCGATGAGCGCCACCGCGATTGGCGGCTCGGGAGGCACGGCCTTCACCCGGGACTGCGGGCCGGGCGCCGTCCTCCACGAAATCACGGGCATCAATGGTTGGGCGAAGGCCCCTGTGAATCAGTCTTGGTGCAGTGAAATCAATCTCTCGACAATATCGGTGTCGTGCAGGAACCTCCAAACAGGCGAGATTGATTCGCTGACGAAGGTGGGGGGGAGCAGCTCCTGCATCCTGGGGAAGGAGACGTACTCCTTCCAATGTGGTGGCAATGGCCTTGTTCGAGGCTTCGTGGTGGATAGCGCGAACACCTCCACATACGTCGGCTACATGTTCGACCTGAGTTGCCGCTAGGCATCCTCCGCTTATCTCCGTCTCCACCAGAGCCAGAGTCCCAGTCCCCGGCCTCCCAGCCCACTCCAGTAGGAGGCAGGGAGGCCGGGGGCCGGCCAGGGCGTGGCTCGTGGAGCGGACATGTCGCTCGCGAACGTGAGGGAGTTGTGGTCGTACCAAGGGCATGGCGCCCCCATCCAGAAACCGTGCCAGCAAATCGTCGTGCTTCACATGGTATATTGAAAAGTTCGCCCTCGTTGGCTGGTGGATGGAGGGCGCTTTGCTCTCACGAGGGCCGCCGCCCTCGCGGCAAGCCCACTCGTGCCATCAGTGTTTGATTTTTATAGGGAGGTTCATTTCGAATGTTGAATCAAAATCCGGAGTATCAGTCCTGTATCCAGAGCTCGGAGAAGGTCTCCTGGCGTCTTGATGACGTATTGCCCAAGGACACCGTCCTGGATTTCAGCCAGCGGTTCCTTTCGGATACGCTGACGGGCGCGGAAGCCATTCCCTTCCTGAACGCTGAGGAGCGGCTGATGCTGAATCACATCCGCTCCAACAGCTATGCGCACCTGTTCCTGTTCCTGGAGGAGTACGCCGTGGCCCTGGCCGCCCAGCGCGCCAGCCTCGAGCTGCACGGGAACGCGACGCACATGCGCGCGCTCCTGCGCTTCACGGAGGAGGAGCTGAAGCACCAGCAGCTCTTCGCGCGCTTCACCGGCGCGTTCGCCCGGGGTTCAAGGTCGTCCCCGCCCTGCTCGACAACCACGTCGAGGTGGCGCGGGCCATCATGGCGAAGTCGAACCTGGGGGTGCTCATCTTCAACCTGCACCTGGAGTTGATGACGCAGCAGCACTATCTGGAGACGGTCCGCGGAAACAAGGCGGAGAAGCTGGACCCGCTGTTCTGCAACCTGCTCAAGCACCACTGGCTCGAAGAGGCGCAGCACACCCGGCTGGACTTCCTGGAGGCGCAGAAAATCCTCGCCCGGGAGCCCGATACGTTGGACGAGGCCCTCAGGGAGTACGCGGAGTTGCTCCAGGCGCTGCGGGGGACGTTGAACGCTCAGCTCGCGCTGGATCTCCAGACGCTGGAGAAGGTGGTGGGGCGCACGTTCACCCCGGAGGAACAAGAGCACCTGGCCGAGTCCCAGGAGCGTTCGTATGTCTGGGGTTTCATCGGAATGGGGATGAAGGCGCCCCTCTTCCTCTCCCGCCTGCGCGCGCTCTCCCCCATCGCCGAGCAGCGCGTCCTGGAGCTGGCTCCGACGTACTACTGTGATTGAGGCGGGCGTCGGGACCGCCGCCTCGCCGCGGCGGTCCCGACGGGCCCCTTTCCTCTGAGGTTGGCCTAGTCTGGCGCGGCGCGGTGGATCGCCAAGCGCGCGGGTACCTCAAACGCCAGCGCCATGGGCCCGGGCTGTCCCTCGCCCGCTGGCAGTACGTCTTGAAGCGCTCCATGTGGCGATGGGGGCGGCCGGCGTCGTAGGGCGGTCCACCTTACTGTGTGCACGCGCGGCCCGCTCCAGTCGCACAGCAGAGATGGCTGTCTATCTCGCCCGCGAGCCAGCGGCCTTCCATCAGGCCATGCGTCCAATGCGCGAAATCTCCTCGAGGAATTCCGTCCGCGTGGGGTTGTCCCTTCGCAGAACGAGCAGGCGCCGCTCCGCATCATCCAGCTTGCGGCGGGCCCTGTCGGCCTGGTCGGGAAACTGGTTCGCGGTCATCGCGAAGAGACAGGCCACGTGCGCTCGCCTTCCTACGTTGTCGTCGCCGAGCCTCTCGGTGCGACGCAGCGCACGGTTGAACTCCTTCCACGTGCATTCGCGTCCGTAGGCGCCCAGCAGGATGTCCTCGGAGGTCCTTCTCTTGAGGGTGAGGCGCTCCTTCGGCGTCTTGGCCGCGCGCAGCCAGGACTGCTGGTGTGCCAGGAACGCGCGTTCGAACTCCGCGAAGCTCGCATTGGACAACGAGAGGTGGAGTCGGCCGCTCTCCACGAGGCCAGCGGCCGTTCGCTCTGGCTTGCTGGTCGACCTATTCCGCGGCACAGCAGGAGTCGGGGTCCGCAGATGCTGCGTCGGGGGCGGCATGGGCACGGCAAGTTCCAAGCTGGGTAGGTGTTATGGACTTAGCCTACCGGGGCGAGTGCGATAGGAGGCACTCCATCCGTTGGGCATTGGGCGCCTCCTTGGAGGAGCCGCCCTGGAGTTGTGCGCTCCGGAGGCTCGTTCCTTGAGGGGGGACGCTCTTCCATGCAACGAAATCAGGCGTCGAGGTAACCAGTGGGTGGCAAGAGGGCTGCCATGATGGTCGAGTAGAATAAACCTGTTGGGTTGCATTTGTGGGTGCAGGCCGGATTTTCTAGCCGAAGGAACTTGCTGCCTTTGGGCGGGCCTAGCTGTGCTGCGGCCCTTCATGTCCGACTTCCGCGAGGCCCTTGAATCGATTTCGGAGTTCCCATGCTCCGAGCATCCTGGCTTCTCCGCCGCCCTGGCCTGTACTCGTTGCGGCACCTTCATCTGTGCCTTCTGTGCCTCGTCCAGTGCGGGCCTGTGCTTCCGGTGCCTTCATGCGGCTCCGGAGCTGGCGACGCGCAGGGCCCGGCTCGCAGCAAGCCTCGTCGATGGTGTTGCGTTCCTGCTCCCGTCCCTGCTCCTGGGTGTCCTCCGGTGCCTGGCCCTTCCGGACGAGGCGGCGATGACGGCTCCAGCCATCTATGTCCCGGTGGTCTTCGTGTTGCTCGTGCAGGCAAGCCTGATTCGAGGCACAGGGGCGAGCCTCGGCAAGAGGCTCCTGGGAATCCGCGTCGTCAGAAGGGACGGGCGGCCGGCGGAGGTCTGGCGCATTGCCCTTTTGAGGAACGCGCTCCCGATTGCGCTCTGCGGCTACTGCGGCTACTGCGGCTGGTTCGGCCTCGTGGACGCCCTCTTCATCGTTGGAGAGGACCGACGGTGTCTTCACGACTGGCTGGCCGGCACCCGCGTCGTGAAAGCCCCTCGAGCGCCGCGCTCGTTCGCCGCGCGGCTCGTGACTGGCTGAAGCGTTTGTTTCGGAATCCCTTCCCAGTGAAGGGGGAATGAGAGGCGATGACATGGAGAGAGAGGTGAAGTCTGGGCGTCCCCGCTGGCTGGCCGGGCTCGTGTGCGTGGTGGTGGCGCTGGTACTGGGGTGTTCCCGTCCGTGGAAGCGGGAAGACACCAGGACGTGGGAGGGCTGCTGCGAGGGGGCGGACGCGTGCCTTGCGCTGCTTCAGGAAGTCCACGGCCCAGACACAGGGGAGAAGTGGCTGCCGCCGGAGCAGGCGTGTGCCGCCTGGAAACTGGGGCGCGAGGGAGAGGACGTCGTCCCTCGGCTGGTTTCGCTGCTTCGGCATTCGGACCGTCGCGTGCGCGGCGGTGCAGCACAGGCGCTGGCGAAGATGGAAGAGAAGGCCAGGGGCGCGCTGCCTGCGCTCATCGAGGCGTATGAGAGGGAGCCCGGTGGGCTGGCCCTGCACGCGCTCTCCTCACTCGATGACGAGCGAGCAGCACCAGCCATTGTGCGCCACCTCCTGGAGTCGCCCACGTCGACGCTGGAGCACCTCGGCCCGACACTGGCCCCGGTGCTGTTGGACGTGCTGGAGAATCCGGAGTCGAGTTGGGAGGCGCTGGTGCTGGTGCGCCATGTCCTCGCCCGGCGTGCCTCCGTGTACACGGAGACGTTCGTCCCTCGCCTGCGGACGCTCCTCGAGCGGGAGCTGGAGGAGCCCACTCTGCGGCGCCCACCAGGGACGTCCTGCCCGTCGGCGCCTGCGCCAGGCTGCGGGGCGGTTTTCGACGCGTGCACCCCGCGAGCGGCCTACGTGGCGTCGGTGCTCGCTGCCTACGGGCGCCAAGGCGCGAAGGCCGCGCCCGAGGCGTTGCAGGCGCTACAGCGGGCGGACGTGCGCCTCACACCCGTGGCGCTGCAGGCGTTGGTGGCCTTCGGGAGTCCTGCTGCGGTGCCGGGCGTCCTTGAGCAGCTCGCCGTGCCTGAGTGCCGTGCCCGGGCCCTTGCGAGCCTCGTGTCCCTGGGGGCGTGGCGCGGCCAGCCGCGACGGTGCCGCTGCTGCGGCTGCTAGCCACGGGGGAGGAGGGTTGGGAGCGCGCGCGGGCCGCAGAGGCCCTTGGACGCGTGGGAGACGCAGCCGCCCTCGAGGCGCTACGCCAAGCGGTGTACGCGCCGCACAGCGAAGTCCAGGCCGCGGCGGTTTATGCGTTGGGCAGCTACGCCTTCCGGGCGCATGCGGAGGAGCTGGTGCCGCTGTTCCAGCAGGTGGTAGCGACGCACGCCTCTCCGGTGGCGCGGAGCCACGCGAGGTTGGCCCTGGAGGGACTCTCCGGGCAGGAGGTGCAGCCCGCGGAGTCCATCGACTGCGCCCGCATCAGTCCAAGGCGCGCCGGAGGGTGGACGCTGCGCGAGGGGCATACCTCCATCCAGTTGCACTGGGACAAGCCGAAGGCGCCCTCACCAGGGAGTCCGTGTGCATCCGTGCCAGGAGGGGATTCCGCCTCCGTCCTCGAAGCCATGGGGGAGGCCTGCCTCGTCGGGTGGGACGACGGGGAGTTTGGGGGCACGCTGGAGGTGCATGAGGCCGGGCGGGTGACGGTGCTGGAGGAGTCCCAGGCCAACCCCCTGCAAGTCGTGCGGATGCACGGCGCCCTCGTGGTGGTGGAGGGACTCGCACACATGTATGGCGGAGCCGGGCGTCTGGTGCGTGTCGACGCCTCCGAGGGGCGGTGGCGTGCCACGCCTTGGGTGACTCTCCCTGGCGCACCGATGGCATACGCACTGGATGAAGCGGGGGACTTGGTGGTGGGGACGACGGACCAGCGACTCGACGCAGTCGTGTGTGGCCGGGCTGGCACCTTCGCACCCGCCCACGTGGTGCGCGTCACGGAGGGCGGGCGCCTGGCCCCCGTCGAGCCGGACGCCTGCCCGGAGGGCACCCGTGGAGAGTGAGGGGACCTCTCCGCGTCTGACCGTCGCCAGGAACTGGACGCTCGCGTGGGGGATCAGGCGCCAGCGCCCGTCCTCTTCCTCTTCCTCGGTCGCCTCGGGGACCTGCGGTGTCGCGGGCGGAGGCGTGGCACCGCTCCCCTCCTCACCGAGAGCCGGGGGCGCCGCGATGAGCAGCAGCAGCACGAGCAGCGCCCGGCAACCGACGCGGGGCCCCTCCGCACGCCGCCGCCTCCGGACGGGTCGGATCGCGCGCGCGAAACACCGCGTGGTGCTGGGTGGGGCAGGGCGGCGCGGCATGGTGAACCGTCGGCGTGAACGAAGCCGACCGACGGTGGCGCCGGTGCGCGCCCGCCGCCACCCGCCCGGAGACATGGTGGATGACCAGCGGACTTCGGCGTCGGTGCCGCTGCCGCCTCTGGAGCAAGGGGCCGCACGGTGCCTGCGCCGCCACCGCACAGTTGGGCCACGGACAGGCTCACCCGGGCCGCGCGGGGCGCGGGGGCGCCATGGGGACAGCCGCCTGATGCGGGCGACGCAGGCGCCAAAGCCCTCGCGGCGTTCAGGGCCCGAAGATCTCCGTCCAGGTCGTCCCATCGAAGCTGGAGGCGCTGTGTGCGCCCGCGACCAACAGGATGCCGTGGCCGGCTGCGAGGAACGAGCAGTTGCGCAGCGTCGACATCGACCCCAGGGCGGCGGGACTGATCGCGCCGTCGGCGACCTCGAAGAGCGCGGACTGCGTGGAGAGGATCACCCGATCTCCGTAGGCGACGATCGACTCGAACGCCTCCTCCGCCGCGCGCGGTTCGAGATGGCGCCAGTCGCTCCGGCGTCCGACCAGGAGCTGTCGGCTGCCCGCGAGGACGTAGACCTCGCCGTCGTGGGCGCAGCACACGCGCCGGACGGTCTCGTTCGTCGGAAGCGCGAGCCGGCGCCAGGTCACCCCGTCGAGGTGCCAGAGCTCCCCCGGGCCGCCGGCCACGTAGAGGTCGTCCTCCGCGAAGCCATCGACGTCCTGGAAGCCGTGGTCGCCTGCCACCACGGGGGCGGGAGGCGGGAGCCCCACGGAGAGGTGCCGCCAGCTGTCCTCGGACGCGCGGACGTACACCTTCTGGTTTGGTCCGACCGCGTACGCGCGCCCCCTGCGACACAGCGAACGTTCGAGAAGGTGGTGCCCGGGCGATCGACGATGGGCGCCTCGAAGCCCTCGACGCCGCCACCCACGACGAACACCTCGCCGTCGTCCGCGACGAAGAGCCAACGCGCCTCGGGCTGCATCACCGCGCAGCCGCGGAGACCGCGCGCGCTGCCGATCTCGCGATACGCCCAGCGTGCACCGGGTGCCCGACTCGCATTGTAGAAGTAGGTGCGGGTGACCCGGAGCTCGAGCGGATCGGGGGTGTCCCAGGCCTGCCCCCAGAAGGCGTACAGCACCGGGCTCCTGATCGCGCACCCGGCGATCTCGAAGCCGTCCAACGCCTCGAAGCGATCTTGCTGTTCGATCACCGGTTTGATCCTCCCCTGCTGTGAGCTGAGCGTCGGCGCGCGGTCCTCCGGCGCCCCACGGTCCCCCGCGGTCATCAACGGCAGTCTTCAACGTCGCGATCGGCGGGTCCACCGAGATCGCCCGGCCGCCTCGCGGCGCCGTCCTCGCCCATCAGCCCGACTCGCCCAGTTTGCGCAGGAAGGTCGGGTACGAGATCACGAGCGCGCGTGCGGCCTCCATGCGGCGGCCCTCATGCTGATCGAGCGCATGGCGGACGTAGGCGCGCTCGACCTCCTCCAGCGGCTTCACCGGACCGGTCAGGACGAAGGCGTCGGCGGGCAGGGCGGCGGCGGGCCCGGTTCCCGGGGCCGCGTCGAGGCCCTCGAGATCCAGCTTGGGCCCGGACTCGAGCACCAGCGCACGCTCGAGGACGTTTCGCAGCTCGCGCACGTTCCCCGGGAAGGGGTAGCGCAGGAGGCGGGTGACGCCGGTCTCCGAGAGCGCCACCGAGCGGCGCCCCAGCTCGCCCGCGAGCTCGGCGACCAGGGCGTTGGCGAGGTCCACCAGATCCTCGCGGCGCTCACGCAGCGGCGGCACCTCGATTCGGAGGCCCTGCGGAAACCAGCGCTCCCGAGCCTCCTGCGACAGGGGGCGCACCAATACCGTGCCGGCGCCGCCCCCTTGGGCTTGAGCACCGAGTGCAAGCGGCCTCGCTCGACGAGCTCCGCGTGGAGGTGGCCGACGAGAAGCCGATGCAGGTGTCCGAAGCTGCCGGGCGCTGGGTGCTCCGGCTCGCCCTCAGCCGCGCGGATGAGGAACTCGGTGGAGCGGCAGGAGGGGCAGGGCGGAAGTTGGACGAGGCTGTCGTCCGCGTCCTCCCGGCGGGCGATGCCCACCTCCAGGGCGTCGAGGGAGAGGCGATTGCCGCTGCCGCACCGTGCGCAGCGTTGAAGCACGTCCTCGGCGGTGACTTCGTGGATGGCCATGCGGGCGTCCTCACGCGACAGCGGTGTAGCTTCCAAACCAGTACGTCGCGGCGAGCGGTTGGAGGTTTTGGTAGCTGTAGAAGGCGAAGCCGTCTCTGTCCGGCACCATGACGGTGGGGTTGCCGACGAAGCTTCCGCTGGTGGCGAAGGGGGTGAGGGTGATGGAGGAGGGCGCGGTGGGAAAGCGACTGCGGAACGTCACCGAGCCGCCGCCGACGAGGTTGTCGTGGGCGACGGTGTCGCTGTTGCAGAACTCCATGCCGAGCCGGCCCACCTCGCGCACGCTGCCCGCCACCTCGAAGGAGGTGTTGCTGGCGGTGCTACTCAGGGGGAGCCGCAAGGTGCGCGTCCAGGTGGAGAAGGTGGCGGTGAGGCTGCCGTCGTGGAGGAACTCCGCCTCGTTGCGAGAGAGGCGGAAGCCGCCCGCAGCCGCCCCGGTGGTGTCCCGGGCCCAGGCGCTTCCATTCCAGGCGGCATTGAGGGTGAACCACACCGAGTCGTCGTCGGCGTAGAGACGCAGGCGCGCGGCTGCGCCCCCGCGCCCAGGGCGTCGAGGAGGAGGACGCGACCAGTGCCCAGCCTGGGCTGGAGAATGGCCTTGTGCTGGCCTGCCGCGGTCTCGTTGCCGCGGAAATGCCCGCCGCTGAAGGCGGCGAGGGCTTCTGCGAGGGCGGCCTCAACGGTGCCCGCCGTCAGCAGGTTGCCCGCGTCCGCCACGGAGACGGCCGAGGCCGCGTGGGCCCCCGCACCCTGGGTGACGTGCCCATTGAGGTAGCCGAGTAGGGTGGCCACCTGCTGCCGCAGGCTACTGGCGGGCAGGGAGTGGGGCGTCCCGGGCAGCGCGTCGCCTCCAACGCGAGCAGCACCGGGGCTTCCGGCCGTCGTCTCTCCAAGGCGGGTGACAACCTCCTGGAGTTGAGCCTGCACGCTGGTGCCGCTGACGTAGCCGTGGGGCGTGGCGCCAATGGCGCTGGCGTGGTGGGCCCCCGTGGCCGCGCCCTGGTGGGCATTCACGAAGCCCAGCAGCGAGGACAGCTGCGCGTCCACGGTGCCCGCCGGCAGGAGGTTGGGCGTGCCGGGCACCGCGTCCGCGCCCACGCGGGAGGCGCCCGGAGTGCCAGCGGCGGCCGAGGAGAGCTTGTCGACGACTTCGTCCACGGCCTCCTGCACGGTGCTGGAGGTGAGGAAGCCGTGGGACGCGTAGTCCACGGCACTGGCCTCGTGCCTCCGGGCGGCGCCGGAGAAGTGGCCGGCCAGCTCGGCGTCCACCTCGTCCAGCGTCGCCTGCACCGTGTCCGCGCTGGGGCTCAGGACGTCCCAGGTGCCGCTCTCCACGGCCACGGAGGTGCCCCGGGCGAAGATGAATGCCTGGCGGCGAGAGGTGTCCAAGTCCGCGGCGAGAATCTGCGTCTGCCCGGGGCGGCGCCGGACGTCACACAGCAGCAACTCGTCGGGCTGGAGGGCGGGCTTGGGCGCCTGTCCGACGGGGCCCTCCGGTGCCTGGCGCACCACCAGCTCGAAGGACTCGTCGCGGCGGAAGTACACCTGCTGGGAGTTGCCGTCCGTGCGCGGCTCGGACAGCAGGCGGGTGAAGCGCAGGAAGATGCCCACCCACCGCTCGCTGCCCGAGGTGGAGACGTCGGTGGGGATGCCGGAGATGTCTGTGGCGCAGTCCACCGTCTGCCCGGTGCCGAAGAAGATGCGCTGGCCGAGGTTGTCGTAGGCGCGTCCAGGGGCCGTCAAGTCCACGGTGAGGTTGGGGACGGGGGAGTGCGGCGCAGGCACCGCCCCGGAGGTGACGCCGTGGACGCCCAAGTCCGAGGCGAGGCTGCGGTCCGCCTGCTCCAACTGCGCGAAGGCCAGGTCCAGCTCGGCCTCCGTCACGCGCTGCCTGAAGTGAAAATCCAGCCGGTTGCTCATGCCTGCGCCCTCCAGAGGAAGGCAAAGGCACGGCGCGAGAAATCGGGGACATGCCTAGGAGTCTGTGGCGGTAATGAGGCAGGAGGCGAGCGCGGACGAGGTAGGCGGCTGGCCGCCTGATTGAGGCAGCCCGCCGCTAAGCGACCACCGCGTGGAAGAGCTTGAGGAGGTTGTGGGTGGCGCAGATGAGAGCCCACTCCTCCCGGGCCGCCTTCAGGCCCCGCCGCAGCAGGGTTCGGATGCCGCGCGCCTCTTTGATTTGGCCGAAGACGGGTTCCGCAATCGCTTTGCGCATTCGATACACCTCCTTGCCTCGCTGCGTCGCCAGCTTCCGGGCCATCCGCGCCTTCGGGGTGAGTCCCGCAGGCGGACGGCCTCTGACTTTCGGTGGCGCTTCTCCGTGCTTCTGGCGGCCCGTCGCAATGTATGGCTCGACGCCCACCGACTCGAGCCAGCGCACATTCTTCGCGGAGAAATAGCCCGCGTCCGCGCTCAGCTTCCGGGGCACCTCGTCGAGGTGCTCGGCCACCCGGTCCACCAGCGCCGGCAGGTGCTCGGCGTCCGGAGGCTGGTTGGTGAGGGCTTGGGCGACAATCACCTGGTGCGCCGAGTCCACCGCCGCCTGCGCGTTGTAGGCCTGCTCGAAGCTTGTGCCCCTCTTCATGATTCGGCTGTCCGCGTCCGTGAAGTTGCGCTGCGCTTTGGGCGTCGGCTTCCCCTCGGCCGTGTGGGGCACCGTGTGGCCTGGCAAGTCCTGGGCGGGCGGCGGGGGCTCGTCGTCGTCATCATCCTTGCGTTTGCCTGCTTCCGCGGCAGCCTTGGCTTCGGCCTCCAGCGCCTGCCGGGCCTCGCGGATGCGTTGCAGACGCGACTGCGCGCGCCGCAGCTCCTCGGGGAGTTCATCGCCCCGCTTGCCCGTGCCGTGCCGGGCATCCTCCTCCGCGTCGACGGCCTCCGCCTGCGCCAGCAGTTCCTTCACCTGCCCACGCAGCTTCTCTTCCTCCCTCTGCATCCGCTCGTAGCTCATCGCCTTGTGCTTGCTGGCGTTCGCCTTCAGCTTCGTGCCGTCCAGCGCCACGTGCCCCAGCTTCACCAGCCCCGCCCTCGCGCACAGCTTCAGCATCTGCACGAAGAGGTTTTCGAAGTGCGCCCCGTGCCGGCGCCGAAACTCTGAAATCCTCGAGTGGTCCGGGGACTGGTTCGCCGCCAGGACGCGAAAGGCCACGTCCTCCCGCGTCTTCCTCTCAATCTTCCGAGACGACGTCACCCCTGTGCAGTACGCGTACAGCAGCAACGCCACCATCATCTTCGGCTCGTACGGCGGGTAGCCTCGCAGCTGCTTCTCGTAGGGCTCGTAAATGGGGGCAAGGTCCAGTTCCTCCACCACCTCCAGCACGAAACGCGCGAGGTGGTGCTCCGGCAGCCAGTCCAGCAGCGACGGCGGCAGCAGGAAGTCCTGCTGCACATTCCAGGGGCGGAACTTCTTGCTCATGGGGGCATTGAGCCCCCTCAGCTCCTGCCGGGCAAGGCCCCGTCGCGATTACCGCGACAGACTCCTAGTGGAGTGTCCGCGAAGTCAGTCGACATAGTCGCGGAGGATGAATAGTTCTCCTGGATGAGGAGAAGACCCCCGCGATTCATCCAGCTCTCCCAGGAGGATACCGCCCTCCTGGAGGAGTTGGTGCAGGACGGTCGCACCGAGCAGCGAGTTGCGCGCCGAGCGCGCATTCTGTTGGCCATGGCCGAGCCGGACACCGTCGTGCAGGATCTGGCCGAGCACTTCGGTCTGGACCGCACCAGCATCTGGAGCTTGTGCCGACGTTACGAAGCCTTGGGAGCTGCCGCAGTTTGGGATGCTCCTCGCTCTGGCCGTCCACCGCGGCTCTCCCCCCCTGCAGCTCGTCCAGGTTGAGCAACTGGCCTGCTGTGAGCCGGCGGGAGTGGGCCTGCACATGACCCAGTGGAGTACACGCTCGTTGGCGCGCGTCGCCCGCGAACGCGGCATCGCTCCCACCCTGTCTCACTCCACGGTAGCGCTCATCCTCCATCACGCGGAGCTGCAGCCCCACCGCAGCCGGTACTGGAAAACGCCCACCCTGGACGAGCACTTCCGCCAGAAGGCCGCGGCGGTCCTCTGGTGCTACGAGCGGGCCCAGGCCCTCGCCGAGCACGGAGAGGTGGTGCTGTGTGTGGACGAGAAGCCCAACATCCAGGTCCTTGAGCGCCGCTGTCCTACCCGCCCCGTGCTTCCGGGCCTCATCGAGCGGCGCGAATTCGAGTATGTGCGCCGCGGGACGGTGAACTTCCTGGCTTCGCTCCTGGTGCACGCAGGCACCATGCGTGGTTGGTGCCTGGAGAAGAACGATGGGGCGTGCCTACGGGAAGTCCTGCCCCAGTTGCTGCACCCCTACCGCGACGCTCGACGGGTTCACCTCATCTGGGATGGAGGTTCCAGTCACGTCGCCCAGGACACGCGCGACTTCCTGGGCCGCTACCGCCACGTTCGTGTCCTCGTGACCCCGCCTCATGCCTCCTGGCTCAACCAGGCCGAGCTGCTGCTGCGCGCCTTCAGCGCACGCTACTTACAGCGCGGCGACTGGAAGCGCCGCTCCGACTTCGTCGCCCACCTGGATGCGAGCTGGCCCGAGTACAACCGCCTCTACGCCCACCCATTCACCTGGTTGTGGACCCGGGCCAAGATGCGCGATTGGTTTGAGCGGCACCGCCGCTGACTATGTTGGATTACTTCGCGGACACTCCACTAGTGCCAGGAGTGGGACGTAGCGTCGTGAGCCGTTCGCTACTTCGTGATCTGGAAAGCGTGCGGATGCAGCCGATGCTTACTCTTGGTCTCGTACGTGAGGAGCGTTCGCGTGGATGCGCCGACCATGAACGTCTGCGGCGCGGGCGGCCGCTGACCGGAGGTGATCCTGAGCCTCTGCTGAGGCTTCCCCTCCGTATCGATCAGGAACTCGTCGGAGCACGTCGAAACGGTGACAGGCGCTGGGGGACTGGACGAGACGCCGGTGAACGTCACTGAAAAGCCATCGAACCGCAGCTCGAGACCTTTGACCTTCGGAATGATCGTGCCGAGCGCGGGTGCCAGGAGCGCTTCGATGTCGTCGTCGAGCCGGGTCTCGAGCTCAGAGGATTGGGAGAAGAAGCTGGTCGCGGGCGTCTTGATCCGATGCTGGTACAGCTCGAGCGTGCGCGCGCCCTCTCCGCACGTGAACACGAGCTCGACCCTGCGTACGGTCGGCGCAAACGAGATCAACTTGTCTCCCTCGGTGGGCAGCTGCTCGATACGGGAAACCAGCGAGCGCACGAACTGACCATCGGTGATCGTCAGCGTCCGCGCGGCCCGCTTGTCGCGCGCCTCGTTGTATTGGTTGATCACGAGGCTGGTGCAATTGGTGTCCGCAAACCATGTTCGGGTCACGTGGGTTCCTTGGTCGGCTTGTGCATTGAGAGGCAGGATGATCGTTGCCGCCACGACTCCGAGCAACACGCTGTGCATCGTCGGAGTGTTGATCGCGCACGTCGATGGGTGCAAGGTCACGCTGCTTGTGCACGCACGATGCAGAGAAGGCCGAATGATCTAGCTGGAGGCTCGCGAGCGCACGCTCCACGGACTCGCACAGGTTGTCTTCGCAAGCCACCACGCGAACCGGGTCGCCCGATCGCCAGGCCGTCCTCATCGTCTCGACGCGGAACTCCTGCACAAGAAGACTGCGCGCGAGGAACTTCGCCTTCGTGACGAGGCAACGCGTTCTGGGCGTGCGGACGACGAGCCGTTGAGAGCTGCTCGAAGTTCACTTCACAGCTAAGCCACCCGGGGTAAGTCCTGTCAGAGGGTAGTGCGAGGAGCGAGAGCCCCAGGCCGTCCGGTTCGCTGCAACCGGTGCAGCAACCGGACGGCGTCCGGATAGAAGGCTTCGCGCTCCTCGGTGAGCATCCGGCTGAAGTAGGTGTCCTTCAGGTCCTCCCAGTATCCCTCAATCCAGCTGAGGGTTTCGGACGTGTACCTCGGTAGCCAGAAGGGGCGCACCCAAGGCGCTGCTTGCTCAAGGGCGGCCTGGGCGCGGCGGGCCGTAAAGGTGTTCCCGTTGTCGAGCACGAGCACGATTCGTCTGTCGGTGCGCTTGGCGTGCGCTACCAGCTTTTCGAGCAGTGGTGGGAAGAGGCTCGAGGTGACTCGGTCCGGCTGGTGCGTGAAGAGGAAGCGCTGGTCCGGGTAGCGAAGTGCGCCCACCACGCCCACCCGCACGTTCTTGCCCGGAGTGGGGAGCCACAGGCGGCTGCAGCCGAACACGTCGAAGTCGAACGTCCGCCTGAACAACTCGGCCCAGTCTACTCGCGGTGTCCTCTCCTTCATCAGCTCCTTCCTGGCCGCTGCCTCAAGCCCCGCGCGCACCTCCTCCGCACCTGCTTTAGGGACCAGAAATGGCCGCAGTTTGGCTCCTACGCAGCGTGTGCGGCGTATCCATGTTCGACGGGGAGCCACATTGGCTACGAGAACCCCTCGCGCCCTGGCGGGAAGTCGAGCGGGCTCGGCCAATTCGTGCATATCGAGTCGGAATCAACTCGCCGAAACGCTCTCACGCTGTTCGTCGCGGCATTAGGTACCACGAACACGAAGCGCTCTCTCACGCGCCCCATCCACCCATCCCTGGTTGCCCGGGCCGAACTGGGCCGCCACGCGGTCGATGCGGTCGAGTTCGCCCAGGTCCCCCAGTGTCAGGAGTGCCTCGATGCCCACGCCACTCTGAGGCACCAAGTTCTCGATGTCATCCGCGAGCGCGTGGATCCGGCGCACACCCACGGTGACCACGGCGTCCAGACGCGCCTGGAGGCTGCGCTCGTCATCCGCCGGGTTGACCAGCGCGTCCCGCAGCTTTTGGAGCGCCTTGGCCGAAGGCGGTTTTCGCTGCACCCGCGCGAGGTGCTCTGCCGCCGCGCGAATCGCCTCGGGCCCGCCGCTCTGGAACAACTCGATCCACTTGCGCACCGCCGAGAGAGGCACATCGTGATTGCGACGCAACTCCACCACAGACATCCCACCTTCGACGTGCTCGCGCGCGACGCGTTCGTGGAACTCGGCATCCAGCATTTCTCGAAAGGCGGCCATGGAGTCGGAGCCTCGCACGAGCCGGCGCGGGTTTCGAGCGTCGAATGAAGCGACGGCTCCAGCGTGCGCCGCGGGTGGCGGGCATCCGCCGCGAGCAAGGGCGCATCGACTGGCACGACCCGCGCCCCAGTTCCACACCGCACCGGGCAGAGACGCCGGAGGGAACAGGGGCCCAAACAAAAAGCCCAGCAACCTCGCGGCTGCTGGGCTTCACTCAGTGGAGGCGGCGGGAATCGAACCCGCTGTGCCGAACAACCCAATCCCGAGGCAGGATCGCCTTGACCCGCGATTTTACTGGGGATTTCGGCCAGCGGTTGTCCCGTCCTGTCCCGCCCATCACCCCCTGATTCCCCCGTGGAGGGGCTATATGGGGGCAATGAGCGAGACCCTCGGCAGGGCTCGAAGGCACTGCCTAGCTGGAGGGCTCTCCGGTTTCGGTCAGGATTCTTCGTCCGGAAGGAGTGTCCTCAGAAGCTCATCGTCAGGACCGAGCGGACGCCAGCCAGCGGGGGGAGGATTCTCGCGGAGCGCGACAATAACCTGCCGAGTGCGCTCTGAATATGCTTCTGGGGTGGAGCCAGACCACAGGCCAAGTGCCTTAGCGACCTGGAAGCGGGTCACGTCATCAAGTTCCGCCGGCCCCTCTCTGCCAACGTGAGTGAGACAGTTCGTACCCAGCAGTTTAGTGTGCAGGGCGACCCAGGCAGGAACGATGAGCGCAGTGGTGGAAGAGGCTCGGGTCCGGGAGACCGAGGTGGAGGAGAAGGCGAGGCGACGAGGCTTCACGGCGGAGTACAAGCTGCGGGTGCTGGCGGAGGCAGACCGTTGCACGCAGCCCGGTGAGGTTGGGGCGCTGCTGCGCCGCGAAGGGCTGTACTCGTCGCTGCTGAGCGCGTGGCGACGCCAGCGCGAAGCGGGAGAGCTGTCAGCCCGCAGCCCGAAGAAGCGAGGCCCACCGGCGAAGGTTCCCGATGCGAGCGCCCGACGCGTCGCCGAACTGGAGAAGCAACTGGCCCGTGCCCAGGTGCGCCTCAAGCGCGCCGAGGCCCTGCTGGACCTCCAAAAAAAGTATCGGAAATCCTGGGAGTGGAGCTGCCGAAGCCCGACGAGGAGCTTTGATGGGCGTGGCCCTGGAAGCGGTGAGCGAACTGGGCGTGGCGCCGGTGTGCCAGGCACTGGGACTGCCGCGTGCCACCTACTACCGACGAGCACGGCCCAAGCACGGGCCGGCGCGCCGAAGCCGCTCACCGCGGGCGCTGGCCCCCGAGCAGCGGGCCGAGGTGCTCGCGGCGCTGCATGAGCCGAGATTCCAGGATGCGGCGCCAGCGGAAGTCTACGCGCAGTTGCTCGATGAGGGGCGCTACCTGTGCTCCGAGCGCACCATGTACCGGGTGCTCGCTGAGAATCACCAGGTGCGTGAGCGCCGCAACCAGCTGCGCCACCCGAACCACCCGGTGCCCCAATTGCACGCGACGAAGCCCAATGAACTCTGGAGCTGGGACATTACGAAGCTGCACGGCCCGTCGAAGTGGACGTACTTCTACCTCTACGTCGTCCTGGACGTCTTCAGCCGCTACGTCGTCGGGTGGATGGTGGCCCACCGCGAGTCGGCCACCCTGGCGAAGAAGCTGCTGGCGCTGACGTGCGAGCGCCAGGGCGTAGTACCCGGCCAGTTGACGATTCATGCCGACCGAGGCTCCTCCATGACGTCCAAGCCGGTGGCCTTGCTGATGGCCGACCTGGGCGTGACGAAGACGCACTCGCGGCCTTACGTTTCCAACGACAACCCCTTCAGCGAGGCCCACTTCAAAACGATGAAGTACCGGCCTGACTTTCCCGAGGCCTTCGGCTGCATCCAGGACGCTCGCGGCCACTTCAGTGACTTCTTCGGTTGGTACAACAACGAGCACCACCACGGCGGCCTCGGCCTGTTGACACCCTACGACGTGCACCTTGGCACGGCGGCCGAGCGCCTCGCGGCCCGCGCTGCGGTGCTCGCCGCTGCCTACGCCGCTCACCCTGAGCGCTTCCCTCGCGGTGCTCCCATGCCGAAGGCACCGCCTACCTCCGTCTGGATAAACGACCCCGCGCGGCTCTCCGCCTCACTGAAAGCTACGCAGTAATCTCTCGAACTCACTGTCTCACTCGCGTTGACAGGTTCCGGGCCACCCGTTGGGAATACCTGCTGCCAACTCACGCACGAGCAGGTCTCGAACAAATCGTGTGACTTGCTTGTGTCGTTCCGCTTCAGCGCGCAACCCGGTCAACACCTGCACCCCTGCGACGTCATCCTTGCCAAGTTCTTCGGCCAATGCGTACAGAGGTACAGCAGGACGTGCCTCCGCGAAGGCGGTTAGCGAGTCGAAGCCACGCTCGCGGACCCGCTCATAGAGGCGAACTCTCCAGTTCCCCTGCCACGAACGCCCGTCCGTCATCGGCTTCTTCCCTTCGTGAACTTCATTGGGATGTCGTAGAGCTTCATGTTCTCCGCGACGATGCTCAGAACCTCATTCCGCGTCAACGCCTGCCCTGCCGACAACTCCGCATCTCTTAGGGTGCGCATGATCCTCCTGTTCCATTCGTCGGGCCACATGCGCCCTAGTGGAGTGTCCGCGAAGTCAGTCGACATAGTCGCGGAGGATGAATAGTTCTCCTGGATGAGGAGAAGACCCCCGCGATTCATCCAGCTCTCCCAGGAGGATACTGATCTGCCCCCGTTCTTCGGACCACGCGTTACGAGAGTCCTGCGGCGCTGCTGATGCCGTGCTCGGGGGATGATGCGACGGGGCCGGCATGGGCGCGGCGAGCTCCGACCTCCGCAGGTGTCTTGTAGCCCAAACTGCTGTGCGGGCGCTTCTCGTTGTAGTCGCGCCGCCACGCCTCGATGAGGACGACGGCCTCCTTCCTGGTGGAAAACCACTCTGCTGACAGGCACTCGTCCCGGAAGCGGCCGTTGAAGCTTTCGTTGGTACCGTTCTGCCAAGGCTTGCCTGGAGCGATGTAGGCCGTCTGAATGCCATTGGCCTCCAGCCACCTGCGCAGGGCCTTGGCAATGAACTCGGGGCCGTTGTCGCTTCTGAGGTACTTCGGCGGCCCGTTCACTGCTACCAGGCGCGAGAGCACCTCGATGACGCGCCTGGCACTGATGCGCCCGGCCACGTCGATGGCCAGGCACTCTCGGCTGTGTTCATCCACGACAGTGAGGCACTTGAGCTTCTGCCCATTGGCGCACATGTCGTGCACGAAGTCCCAGGCCCATACCGAGTTGACGCCCTCCGGCTTGGGTTGGCGTTGCTGCCCCAGCCGAAGCCGTTTCCTTGGCCGTCTCCGAGAGAGCGCCAGCCCCTCCTTCCTCCAGAGCCGATGCACTCGCTTCACGTTGACCGCGGGCCCCTCGCGCCGCAGCAGGGCCCAGGCTCGCCGGTAGCCGAACCGGGGGCGTGCCCGGGCGATGTCGCGCAACTGCGCCACCAGCGCCGCGTCCTTTGCCTCCTTCCGGCTGGCGTAGCCCAGGCTACTGCGGGCCACCTGTAGTAGCGCGCACGCCCTGCGCTGCGACACGCCTTTCCCCATGGCGTACCGCACCTGCCGACGGCGGACAGGCGCGCTCACCATTTTTTTCTACGCCGGCAAATACCTCCTGCCCTCCGCGGTGTTGCCTCAATAGGGAGGTGGCACCATGGGACGCACGACTGCCCACCCACCGGCGAGCAGGCAGGTGGGGTTGGAGAACCATCGACGGCGGTGCTCCGCGTGCGGAGGGCCCGCCCCAGCGGACTACCGGGCACGGCGGAACGTGGTGACGCTGGAGGCGGTGGTCGCCCTCAAGGTACAGGTGCGAGTGTGCCACCGGAAGGGTTGCCCGTTATACTTGAAGCCCGTGCGTGCCGAAGAAGAGGGCCGGTGGGCACTGCCGGACCATGAGTTTGGCCTGGACGTCATCGCCTTGATTGGGGCACTGCGCTACCACGAGCATCGCAGCGTCCCGGAAATCCATGCACTCCTTCGCGCACGGGGCGTCTCCATTTCCGAGCGCAGTGTCACCAACCAACTCGACCGGTATGACGAGCTGCTGGCGCTGCGAATGACAGACAGCCGACGACTCCAGCAGGTGACACGTCAGCAGGGCCGGGTGGTGCTGGCCATGGACGGCCTGCAACCCGAAGTGGCCCATGAGGTGTTGTGGGTGGTGCGCGACTGTCTCTCCGGTGAGGTGCTGGCAGCCCGTAGCTTGCTGGGCAGTGGTGAGCAGGAGTTGGCCCCGCTGCTCCTGGAAGTGAAAGCGGCGCTGGCGGTGCCCATTGCCGGAGTCGTCTCGGATGGCCAGCGCTCCATCCGCAACGCGGTAGCCTCGGCGCTGCCTGGGGTGCCTCACCAACTCTGCCACTTCCACTACCTGCGTGAAGCGGCCCGCCCCCTCTACGAGGCGGACCGGCACGCCAAGAAGCTGCTGAAGAGTCATGTGCGAGGAGTGCGCGTCATCGAGCGCGCCGTCGAGGGGCGCCAGGACGCCCAAGCACAAGCTGTCCGCAGCTACTGCGCCGCGGTGCGAAGCGCCTTGACGGACGACAGACGCCCACCCCTGAAGCCCTCCGGACTGGAGTTGCACCGTCGGCTGCGAGCGATTGAAGCCAGTCTCCGCCGGTCAGAAAAAGGGGGCGCGCGCCAGAGAGCTGAAACGGCTGCGCCTGCTATTGAGGCGCGGCCTGATGCAGACGGCGAGGATGTGGCCACCACTGAAGGCGGCCTACCGGTGGGTAGAGCGTGTCGCCGAAATCCTCACCAATGCCTCCGGCCAGAAAGGCTGTCACGTCAAAAGGCGCATGGCCGGCCTTGTCGGCGCACTGGAGCATGCCGTGCGACGCACCCGCTCCCCCACCGCGCCGCGCTGGCACATTTCCTCCTGGAGACGCGTCGCTATTGGCCCGGCCTCTTCCATTGCTACGACGTACCCGGCCTGCCGCGCACGGACAATGACTTGGAGCACCTGTTTGGCAGTTGCCGCTACCACGAGCGCCGGGCCTCGGGTCGGCGCCGCGGAAGCGAGGGCCTGGTGGTGCGCGGACAGGTGCGAGTCGTCGCCGCAGTGGCGACCCGACTTGCCCCCACTGTCGGCGCGGAACTGGCCCCCAAAGACATCATCGCGTGGAGGAAGCTGCGTGCCTCCCTTCGAAGACGGCAACACGCGCGAGTCTTGGGCCGTCGATTCCGGGCCAATCCGAACGCCTACCTCGCAGCGATTGAGCGGGAGCTCAGGAGAGCTTTGCCGGCGTAGTTTTTTTGTGGAGATTTCCTTCATGACCTCGATTTCGAGGTCCCTCTCGGCCAGCAGCTTCTTCAGACGCGCGTTCTCCTTCTCCAACTCCCTGAGCCGCGTCGCGTCGCCTGCCTCCATGCCGCCGAACTTCTGCCGCCACCGGTAGAGCGTCTGCTCGACGACGCCGTGCTTCCGGGCCACCTCCACCACGCTGGCCCCAGGCGTCTCCGCCTCCCGCAGGATGCGGACCATCTGCTCCTCGGTAAACCTGCTCTTTCTCACGACCGCCCTACCTCCTGGCCGCGAGGACTCTCTCACGCTTCAACTGGTCCGAAAATCGGGGGGCAGACCAATACCGCCCTCCTGGAGGAGTTGGTGCAGGACGGTCGCACCGAGCAGCGAGTTGCGCGCCGAGCGCGCATTCTGTTGGCCATGGCCGAGCCGGACACCGTCGTGCAGGATCTGGCCGAGCACTTCGGTCTGGACCGCACCAGCATCTGGAGCTTGTGCCGACGTTACGAAGCCTTGGGAGCTGCCGCAGTTTGGGATGCTCCTCGCTCTGGCCGTCCACCGCGGCTCTCCCCCTGCAGCTCGTCCAGGTTGAGCAACTGGCCTGCTGTGAGCCGGCGGGAGTGGGCCTGCACATGACCCAGTGGAGTACACGCTCGTTGGCGCGCGTCGCCCGCGAACGCGGCATCGCTCCCACCCTGTCTCACTCCACGGTAGCGCTCATCCTCCATCACGCGGAGCTGCAGCCCCACCGCAGCCGGTACTGGAAAACGCCCACCCTGGACGAGCACTTCCGCCAGAAGGCCGCGGCGGTCCTCTGGTGCTACGAGCGGGCCCAGGCCCTCGCCGAGCACGGAGAGGTGGTGCTGTGTGTGGACGAGAAGCCCAACATCCAGGTCCTTGAGCGCCGCTGTCCTACCCGCCCCGTGCTTCCGGGCCTCATCGAGCGGCGCGAATTCGAGTATGTGCGCCGCGGGACGGTGAACTTCCTGGCTTCGCTCCTGGTGCACGCAGGCACCATGCGTGGTTGGTGCCTGGAGAAGAACGATGGGGCGTGCCTACGGGAAGTCCTGCCCCAGTTGCTGCACCCCTACCGCGACGCTCGACGGGTTCACCTCATCTGGGATGGAGGTTCCAGTCACGTCGCCCAGGACACGCGCGACTTCCTGGGCCGCTACCGCCACGTTCGTGTCCTCGTGACCCCGCCTCATGCCTCCTGGCTCAACCAGGCCGAGCTGCTGCTGCGCGCCTTCAGCGCACGCTACTTACAGCGCGGCGACTGGAAGCGCCGCTCCGACTTCGTCGCCCACCTGGATGCGAGCTGGCCCGAGTACAACCGCCTCTACGCCCACCCATTCACCTGGTTGTGGACCCGGGCCAAGATGCGCGATTGGTTTGAGCGGCACCGCCGCTGACTATGTTGGATTACTTCGCGGACACTCCACTAGGTCGAGCAGGCTACTACCAGGGATAGAGCGCCGGGTCGCCGCGCCGGTAGACCACGCCGTACAGTATCACCTCGCGCTGCGCCGGATGCAGCATCGGCTGCGCGCGCTTGCCGAGCAGGACGTGCTCGATCGCGAGCGCGAACGTCTCGCCCTCGAAGTAGCACGCATCGTGGATATCGCTCATGCCGAACACCCGGCCATCGTCCGCGAGGTAGAGGCTGGCATGACCATCGGCAAGTTCGGCGATGCCGACCAGTTCGGTCTTGAGCAGGCGACTCCAGTCGCTCGCTCGCTTGGTCGGGAACAATCGGACGAAGTGCACGGCACTCGGCGCGCAGGTCCTGCCCGTGACACCGTCGGGGCGCACCTCGAGCCCACCGAACGCAGCGAGCACCGCTGCCGCGGGATGACGCGGATCAACCGCTTCGTCGAGTTCCTTGCAGCGATGGGGATACCAACCGGCTCGCACGAACAGCGAGCGCACGCTCGGCGGCGGCTCGAGCTCCATCAGGTTCGCGCACTCGCATGCGCACCCGACGCTCGCGTGAGCGAGGTCTTGACCTTCGGGATGTCGAACTTCATCGGATCGAAGGTCGCGACCTCGGCCTCTTTGTTCTCCTTGGCCTGCTTGTGCTTCGGGTCCAGCTTCGCGTTGTAGGCAAGCGTGTTCGCGTCGAGCACTCTTGCGTTGGCGCTCAGGGTGCGCAGCCGCTGGAAGAGGCGGACCAGCGCCTCCAGGTCGTCGCCCCGGTTCACGCCACGGAGCACGGCGCGCTGTCCCGGGTCCAGGTGGTTCCCCAGCGAGACCAGGAAGGACTCGTTCTTGGTCTGGAGCCACGTCGTGAGCTTCTTCCGGTTCACCGGGCCCTTGAGCTTCTTGCGCTGGATGAAGTCCGCGTTGTCCTTCGCCAGCTGCGTCGCGGCCGCGCCCGTGCGGCCCGGCAGCATCTCGGCCGCGGTGCGCGCGGGCCCCGTGTCGGGGGTCACCCGCGAGACGTGCGTGACGGGCGTGACGAAGGGGTCCAGGTTGTTCCCGGGGTTGGGCACGAAGCGGTCGCCCAGCCTCGCCTTGTGTTGCACGCCGCCTCTGGCGGGGGTCGGCTGGCTCCAGACGATGGCCACGCGGTAGCGGGCTCCGGGGGGCGTGTGGACGAGGTCCTTCCCCGTCTCCCAGTGGGAGAAGATGACGCTGTGCCCACCGCCTTCCGAGGCGTTGGCGTTGTAGAGGTACAGCCAGTCTCCCGTCTGGAAGTCGTTGAGCTTCTCGAAGGGAAGATGCCGTTGCCGGTAGTACCTCGACCCTTTGCCGGGGTTCTCCGCCGCCGCCTTCTCCGCCGCCTCCGCCTGCTTCGTTCCCTTGTGCAGCGGCCCCAAGCCCTCGTCCTTCGGCTTCACGGGGGCCGGCGATACCTCCTTGCCCGCCCCCGCGTGTCCGGCCCCGCAGGACGGGGGCATCTCGGCGCCCGAGAACTCATCGAGGGGAAGCCCCTCTTTCGAGACCCGGTCCTGTTTCGTGACGTCAATCGCCCTGCCCGTGTTGAGCGTCGCGGCGCCCAGCGGGTCGAAGGACCCCATCACCCCTCCGGAGAACCCGGACCCCGACGGGGTGGCGCCAGCGTAGTGGTGGACGATCTGCACCCAGTGGAAGCAGAACTGCGCATGCACCCGCTGGTCGAACGAGCCGGGCCGGTAGATGCCGTTCGCGAGGATGTGGGCCGAGAGGAGGAGGCGCTGCTGCGCGGTGGTCGCCCCTCGGTCGGAGCCGTTGAACAGGCGGTCGGGGATGCGTCGGGAGAGGGTGAAGTCCCGCAGCTTCTGGCGCTGGGTGTCCGTGAAGAGCACCTGGAGCCTCGCGGACGTCAGCGGGGCCGCCGGCACGCCGAACACGTTCAGCACGTCCGCGAACTCCTTGTTGAAGAGGGAGGCGAACGCGTCCGCCACCGTCGTCCGGGGCAACGTCGGACCGACGAGCGCCTCCAGCCGGGCGAGCTCGGCACGCAGGTGCTGAATCGTCGCGTTGTCGGCCCCGGGGGCTGCCGCGCCAGCCAGCGGTGAATCCTGGCGATCTCGAGCCGGACGGCCTGCGGGTTCGAGGCACTGACGCTGTTCTTCAGCGACTGCGGCTCGTCCGTGTCGGCCCCCAGGAGTGGCGTGTCCAACGGCTGTCGGCGCAGCGTGCTCGTACCGCCCTGGAGGGTGTGCGCCAGCTCGTGCGCCAGCAGCCGGTCTCCGGTGGCCGTCCCCGGCCCGTAGCGCCCGGGCGCGAAGACCACGTCGCTCCCGACGGAGTAGGCGTGCGCGCCCACCGCGAGCGCGCTCTGCGCGGCCCGCGCGTCGTCGTGCACCCGCACGGAGGAGAAGTCGGCGCCTCCGAAGCGCCCTTCCATCGCGTCGCGCGCGGCCGGCTCCAGCGGGCGCCCGGGCCGAGCGAGCACCTCGTGGACGACCGGCGGCGCGAGCGCGCGCGATGCGCCCACTCCCCCATTTCCCCGGTGCAGCCCCGAACCGACAGGCGCCGGTTGCGGCGTCCCCATGACCTTGTCGGCCGCGTCGTCTGCCTCGCGCTCGAACGGGTCGCCCGGGGAGCTGATCGTCAGCTCGCGTTGAATCCGTGGCGGCGTGATGGCGATGCGGGCGAAATCAAACGAGGAGCCGGGCGCGGCCGGCGGAGACAACCCGCCTCCCGATTCCGAAGCGGCGCGCCCGACGGCTGGGCGCTGCGATTCACGCTTCGGAGCAGGAGCATGCGCCGAAGACGGACGCGGCTTCTGGTCGAACGCGAACATGGAGCAGTCCTCCCCCTGGACGACAACGATAGAGCCGCTCAGCGGCAGGCGCCCAGTATAGGAGAGATGGAGGCTCGGGCGTCATCCGGCGCGGGCGAAGTCCCGCTCAACTCTCCCCCCAGTTGCCCAGGAAGTCGCCCATGGTGAGTCGCACGCCTTGGTTGCGCAAGATGCCGTAGGCCGTGGTCACGTGATAGAAGAAGTGGGGAATCGCGAATGCCATCAGAAAGTGTCGACCACTGGAGCGCACCGAGCCCCGGCGGTGCTCGATGACGACCTCTCGCTCGAGGCCGGCTTCGAGGTCGATTGGAGAGAGGCCGCGGAGATACGCAATCGTCGCATCGAGCTGGTGATGCAGCTGCGCGAAGCTCCTTGCATCGTTCGCGGCCGGCACCCGTGACTCCCCCAGCAACCGCGCCATCGCCAACCTGGCGCCCTCCGCGGCCCAGTGGACCTGGGCGGCGAGCGTGTACATGTGCAGGTCCGCGGGCGCGTCGCCCGCAGCACCGGACATGCGCCCTTCTCCAGTCAGTCGCGCGTCCAGCAACGCCGCGTCACCACAGCCACTGGCGGCGGCATGCGCTTCCGCCTTCGTCAGCTGCGATTTCAGGTTGGTCAGTCCGCGGACGAACACTCCAGCCGACAGCTCATTGGGATTCGAAGACATGGCCCATTCTTCCACCAGGCCGTGCGTCTGTGCGAGCGGGCTCCGCCCCTACGGCCGGACCATCGCTTCGCGGAGTGGGACAGATGCATGTCATGGACTGTGTGGAGACAGAGGCGTTCACCTCCAGGCCCACGAACCATCCCTGACGTCCGGTTCGCCACTCACGCCCGACCACGAGCCGCGGGAGAGGTAGACTCCCCACCGTGAGCGATTCCCAGGCCGAGCTCCTCGAGCGCGCGCTGGCTGCCTTCGAGCACCACGAAGACGAGGAAGCCCTCCAGCAGTTGCTGTCGGCCTGGCGCGAGTCGCGCTCCGAGCGCCTCGCCCAGCTCATCGAGCGGCTGTCGGCGCTGCTCCCCGCCTGGCTCGATCCGTTCACGGGCCCCGTCGACCTGCCGCTGCTGGTCGAGGACCTCCTGCTGCTCGCGAACAATCGGTACCCTCGCGTGCTGGGCACCGAGCTCATCGACCACACGGACTGGTCCGCGGATCCCCGCCTCACCCCCGTGTTGCTCGCCCTCGCGCCCACGCCCGAGGCCCAGCAAGGCAGGGTCTTCGACCACCTCTGCGACCTGCTCGACCACATGAGCGACCCTCGCAGCCTCGGGCCACTCCAAGCCCTTCGCGCCGCCCTGCCTCCCGACACCGGTTACGCGAACAGGCTCGACGTCACGCTCCAACGCCTCGCCCGCCAGCAGGTCTCCACGCCCGACACGACGACCGCCACCCTGTGCGCCGCGCTCGAGCAGGCCCTCACCCGGCGCGAGGAAGCCACGGCCCGGAGCGCGCCCTTGCGCGAGTCACTCCTGGCCCGCGTCGCCGCCCATCCGGACGACGACGGCCCACGGCTGGTACTGGCCGACCACCTGCTGGAGCAGGGAGACCCACTCGGTGAGCTCATCACGCTCCAATGCCTGCCCCAGCGGGATGAGGTCCGCATCACGCGGCTGCTCGAGGTGCACGGGAACCGGTGGGCCGCGCTCCTCGGGCCCTGTGTCATGCACCAGAGCGTCCGCCTCGAGCGAGCCTTTCCGGTGGCCGTCACGGTCGCGATGGGACCCAACTGGCGCCTGCTGCCGCCTCCCGGGCCGTGCTGGAGCACCGTCCGGGAAGTCGACTGGAGCGGGACTGGCTACGCGGCGCAGGCGGCCTGTCTCGCGCACCCGCACCTGCGCCACGTGACGGTGCTGCGGCAGGTGAACGCCAGGCTCGCCCGGCGACTGGGTGAGCACCCCCTCCCGGTGCGACGGCTCGAGCTGCGGGGACAGCTCACCCACGAAGAGCCCGACGTGTTCGCGGGACTGGCCTCCCTGCCCCAGCTGTCACGGGTGGAGGTCCAGGAGGCCGAACCCCAGGACGTCCTCCTGTGTGCAAGCTCTCCGCTGGCCCGAAGGCTGGAGCGCTTCAAGGCGTCCAGGCCCCACGCCTGGGCCCTCACGGTATCGCCGGCGGCGAAAGTGCCCGTCGAGGCCACCCTGGAGCACGAGTCCCACTGCGCGGCCCTGGCGGAAACCCTCCGCTTCGCGACGGGGTTCGGTGTCCGCGAGCTCCGCATCCACTCCCGACGCCGACTCGGAGGCAGGCACCGGTCCCTGCTGGAGGCAGCCACCGGTGGCTACACGCGCGTCGAGTGGAACCTGCCTCGCGGCTTCTTCTGGTGACACCGTGTCGTCGAAGGCCCGCATCCAGGGCGACACGAGCAGTCCTCTCGGATGCGGGCAATCACAGGCGGATGACTGACACGGCATTCATATCGATGCAGACATCACTTCCCGAGGGCCCGGGATGTCAGGGTCTCGGGTGAAGATGCTCCCAGTTCGACACCACAGGGAGCCTTCAACCATGAAGACCGCCATCGCAGCCCTCACCCTGCTCGCGTCCACTTCCGCCTCCGCGTCCCTGACCCTCCGCTACGAGAACAAGGACTCCAAGGCGTACGCCGCCGAGGCCGTGTGCAGCGGGAGCAAGCAGGACCCGGTGGAGTTCTCCGCCAGCACCACGTCCTCGGTGTCCATCCAGGGCTCGTCGCCCTGCAAGGTGACGCTCAAGGGCAACACCATCACCTTCGACGGTGACGCGAACATCATCATCAAGGACGGGAAGAGCTCCCGGAAGTAGCCAGAAGCCCCCGCGGTCCCGTCCGACGACTCGAGCGGGCGGGAGCGCGCTTTCTCGCGTACACCCGACTCCGCGAGCACGTCTGTCCTATGCGCCTGCCGCGAGCGCATCCGCGAGCCGCGGAAACGCTGGCTTGAAACCAAGGTCTTCGCGGATGCGGCGCCCATCGAGGAGCACGTCGAAAGCGCGCGCGAATTCAGCATTCGAGCCATCAGGCGGCGGCGCCCCGACCGACGCGAAGAGCGTGGCGAGGTCAGGTGCCTCGTCGTCGACGACGTTGTAGATGCGGTGCGCGGGCGAAGGCGCCTCGAGCAAACGCGCGACGGCCTGCGCGATGTCCACGTGGTGGGCAATCGACATGCGTTGGGCCGCCGGGAAGCCGCGCATCATCGGTATCACCTCCTCGATATGAGGGTCTCCATCGCCGTACACGAACGGCAGGCGCAGCACCCGCACGTCGAGGCCTTCGACTCCGAGAAGGAACCGCTCGGCGGCGAGCTTGCTCACCGGATAGGCCGCGGTCGGCGCACAGGGAGCGTCCTCGCGGGTGAGGAGCCCCCCCGTCGAGCCATGGACCAGGCCGGTGCTCGTGAAGAGGAAGCGCTTCACGGACGCGGCACGTGAGGCGGTCGCGAGGTGCTGCGTGCCAAGGTCATTGACCGCGTGCGCCTGCTCGGGGGTCGCTCCGCGGAAGAACGCGGCGCAGTGGACCACGACGTCGACACCGCGCACGGCGGGCGCGAGCGAGCCCGCGTCGAGCAGGTCGCCCTGGACGAGCTCCACACGCGCCTCCTTCGGGAAGACAGCGCGCGTTGGCTCACGGACGAGGGCGCGCACTTCATGGCCACGCTCGGCCAGTCGCTGGGTGAGTCGGCTTCCGACTTTTCCGGTCGCTCCGGTGACAAGGATTTTCATGGGCCGAACGTTGCCCGCCCAGGCGCGTCGAAGATTGGAGAAAACGGACACGCGCACCCACGCTTGCGTCACCGTCGAGCGCGAGCCAGAGTCAGCGCATGCACGCGGGACTTGTTCATCGCAGTCACATCGCGCCGAGCGCCTCGGTCGCGTCCGCCGTGGCCGCGCTGTTCGTGGACGAGCGAGACCACGACGTGCAGGGCCTCCTGATTCCGCGTCCCGAGGTCCAGCTCGTCGTTCGGTTCGGGCCGGCGGCGCGAAGGGGCCTCGATGCACACGCGATGGGCGGAACGCAGCGGGTGCGTCGAAAGCGCATTCACGGCGGACAGAGGACCGTGACGGCGCGTCTCCACCTGGGCGCTCATGAGGCGGTGCTCGGCGTCCCGGCCTCCACCCTGGTCGGAGGCATCGTCGCACTCGAGGACCTGTGGGGCGATGCCGCGGCCCGGCGGCTCTTCGAGCGACTCGGAGACACCGACGACACGGCCCATGCGGCGGCAATCCTGGAGAGCGCCATCGCCGAACGCCTCGCGCGCACGGACGGGCGCCGCGCCCACCCACGACTCGCCCTCGATGCCGCCGAGAAGCTCGCGAGCGGCACGGTGAACGATGTCGCGGGCGGCATCGGTGTGAGCGAGAGACATCTCCGTCGCGTGTTCCGTGAGACCGTCGGAGTAGGCCCCAAGGCCTTCGCCAGGCTCGTCCGCTTCCATCGAGCGCTACGCGCCGGGCTCGAGGACGAACACGCCCACTGGGCCACCATCGCCGCCGACGCTGGCTATTACGACCAGGCGCACCTCATTGCCGAGTTCCGCGCGTTCACAGGCCTGACGCCACAGGGGTTTCTCGGCGAGCTCCGGGCGACGCCGGTGATCAGCTGACGCCCCGGCCCCGTGCCCCACGGCTTCCGGTCTCTTCTTCGGCTTGCCGGAGCTCGCGATGGAGCAGGCCCTGCACTTCGGTGACTCGACTCCGGGCCCCAGCGGAGGCGCGCCGCATGTTGACCCGCTCGAATCGAGGTGCGTACGCTGCGCCGCTCCTCGCAAGCCTCCGAGTCAGCCGCGCCATGAATCCAGCCCCCGCGACGCGCCCCTTTCTCTTCAACCACGGCGCCGCACTGGACGACGGCACGCTCTACGTTGCTGGCGTGGTCCGTGAGCTGGAAGATCGCGATGTGCCGCACACGATTCTGTGGGAACGCGTCGCGGGTGAGTGGCGCCGATTTCAGTGGAAGAACCGCACCTACGGCATGGTCGCCTACGCCCTCGGCGAGAGCCGAACCGTCGTCTATCTCGGCTACGACGGCACCCTGAAGGTTCGCAACGACGTCGCGGGCTCGAGCGAGGAGCAGCTCACCGCGGAAGACGACGGCCCGAGCGTGCTGCGCACCGTCTCCGGCCTCCGGGTCGTGGGAGATCGACTCTTCGTCGCGGGCATGCGCCGGATGGTCTTCAGCCGCCCCCTCGGTGGCTCGACCTGGGAGCGCGTGGATGAGGGCGTCCGGCAGGCGCGCGGCGACAGAGCCCTCGCTGGCATCTACACGCTCGATGGCCATCACCCCGGCTCCCTCTACGCGGCGGGGATTGGCGGCGAGGTGTGGCACCGCGCTGACGGCGCCTGGTCTCGGCTGGCATCCCCCACGGGAATGACGCTGTCAGCGCTCCGCTCGCTCGGCGACGCGCGCTTCGTCATGGGAGGCGAGCGCGGCGCACTGTGGCGCTTCGAGCACGGGGCGTGGAGCGCCGTGTCCCACCCATACACGGACGAGACCTTCAGCTGCATCCAGACGTGGCGTGGGCGGTGCTTCGTGTCCACCCAATCGGGTGCGGTGTTCGAGCTGTCCGCTGGAGACTCCCCATCGCTGGAGCCGTTCAGCGTCCCAGGCACGTCGAGGACCTCGTGGATGGCCGCCACCTCCGAGCACCTCTGGTTCTTCGGCAGCCACTCCGTGAGCGCCTGGTCCGAGGCGGGTTGGCGCGACGAGTCCCCTCCAGCCGCGCTCCTGGAGTGACGCCCCTTCTGACCATCCCAAGACGGAGACAGCCCCCTGCCCGAATCATCTCGCTCCATCTTCTTCGGCGCCAATGCCGCGAGGACCGGACACTTCGAGGGAACGGGGCCACTCGGGGTCAAGCCAGGCGGGCCCCATCGCGTACCTGTGGGGATGGTTCGCCAATCCCCTGCTGCTGTTGAGCCTGTGGATGCTGTGGAGCTCCGCGAAGGCGACGCCCTGAAGACGCTCGCGCTCGGGCTCCCCGCTCAGGTCGACCTGCTCCTGCTCGACGGAGCGAAGGCGCTCTATCCGGACATCCTGCGACTCATCGAGGACCGGCTCCGCCCAGGGGCACTCATCGTCGCCGACGACGCGGACGACAGCCCTGAGTACCTCGCTCGGGTCCGAGCCCCGAGGAATGGCTATCTCTCCACGCCCTTCGCGGTGGATGTCGAGCTGTCCGTCCGGGTCGGCCGAAGCGAAGTGAGAGGACGCGTCAAGGTGAACCCCCTGGCGTCTCGAACACCCCGCCCCCATGAAAACGGCGGCCCTCCCGGCAGTCCACGACCTCCGTGTCGAAGTCCGCCGCGTGTCTGGGGATAGACGATGAGCTCGCTCTTCGGCGGGAGGCTCCACCCTGCTCAGGCGGCCCTGCCCTCCATCAACCCGCGAATCTTCACCGCGTCCGCCTCCTCCATCGGGTTGTAGACCAGCATGGCCAGGTCGGGCCGGCCATCCACGGCGAAGGACGAGTACTCCAGCGTGATGGCGCCCAGCACGGGGTGGCGCAGCCGCTTCACGCCCTCGCCGAAGCTCCTCACGTCGTTGTCGCGCCACATCGCCGCGAACTCCGGGCTGTCCCGGCACAGCTCGTCCACCATCGGCTGCACCGTCTCGGCCGCCCCGGCGCGCGCCGCGTCGCCGCGGAACACACCGACCACGAAACGCGCCACCGCTTCCCAATCGAAGTTGAGCTCGCGCGCCTTCGGGTTCAGGAATATCTGTCGCAGCACGTTCCGGCGGTCCGGCGGCAGCGTGCCGTAGTCGGACAGGACCACGGCCGCGGCGCGGTTCCAGGCCACGATGTCCCACGTCGCGGTGCGCACCATCGCCGGGCAGACGCCCATCGCGTCCAGCACGCGCTGCAAGCGCGGCGTGACACCTTCGACGGGCCGGTAACGCACCTCCGGCGGACGCCCCAACCCCAGCAGGAACAGGTGCTCGCGCTCGACGTCGGTCAGCATCAGCGCCTGCGCGAGCCGGTCCAACACCTGCGCCGAGGGCGCGCCGCCCCGGCTGAACAACTGCTGCACCTTCGTCGAGGCCCTGCTGGTGAAGGCCTTCTCCGAGGTGCATGGCGCGGCCCTCTCCTGGGACGTGCGCCGCCACAGGCAGATGATGATTGCCTCCACCCAGGACTACTTCTCGCCCGTGACGGCTGCCGTCGAGTCCGGTATGGCCGTGCCGGCGCCGTCGGCGGACGTTCCTCCCCCCCTGGACACTCATCCAGGGGTGGCGCAGCCAGTGGGGCTCCGGGCACACCTTCTTCGTCGTGGGCTTCCACCCGGAGACGGACAAGGTTCTGGTGTTGGAGTCCAACGCTGGCTTCGGGCTCGACGGCGTCGGCTACCGTGGCCTTGGCAACCTGCGCGACGTCGGCCTCCAGCCGCCTGCGGACTGGTGGACGTGGAGCGAGGTGTGGACGTGGCGCCGCATCTGCTCGACGTACCCCTTCCGGCGGCAGGCCTGGCTGAAGGTCAAGGCGCGAACGGCAGCGAGGCGTTGAGCCCTTGGATGTTCGTGCTGACAGCGCCGCTGCCTCCGGGGCTATCGAGCGAGAGGCGGAGCCGCGTGGCTAAACGACCGCGCATGAATCCCGATCGGCTCGCAGGGTAGGCAGGCGCTGGAGGAGGAAGGAAGGGGCAGGCGCTCGCGCCGTTCGGCCTTGTGTGCGCAAGAACCGGATGAAGAAGCGAGCCCTGCCTCAGGGAAGGCAACAGCTGCGCCTGCGGTGTCCTGACCGCAGGCGGCTGATTCGCTGGGGAGAGAGGACTGGCTGCCCGCTCACCCTGCGGAGGTGCCTGGCGGTAGCGAAGGTGGCCAGTGGTCAGTCACGGGCGCAGGCCGCGCGGCAGCTGCTGTGCGCCACGTCCACGGTGGTGTCCGCGGTCCAGCGCTTCCAGAAGTCAGGCCGTGAGGGCCTCTTGGACGGGCGCGCTCAGAATGGGCAGCGCAAAGTGGACGAGAAATTCCGGCAGACGTTGTGCCGGGTGCTGGAAGGCACGCCGCAGCAGTCCGGTTGGCGGCGCACGACGTGGACGCGCGAGTTGCTGGTACGCGAGGTGGAGAGGCGAGGCCGGGTGCATGTCTCGCCCGCGACGATGGGACGTGCCTTGGCCTCGGTGGGGGCCAAGAGAAGGCGCCCGCGTCCCGTGGTGCGCTGTCCCTGGCCAGCGCGTCGACGCCAGCGGCGCCTCTGGCGGCTGAAATGCCATGCAGCCTTGGCCCGGCCGGACGAGCCCGTGCTTTTCGAGGATGAGATGGACGTGCACCTCAATCCGAAAATCGGCCCGGACTGGACGCTGCCAGGGCAGCGGCGCGAAGTGGTGACTCCCGGCAATAACCAGAAGCGTTACGTGGCCGGAGCGCTGGACGCGAGTACGGCCCAGATGACTTGGGTGCAGGGGGAGAAGAAGACGAGTGCGCTCTTCATCGACCTGGTGCGTGCCGTGGATGCTTCCTACCCCCAGGCCAGGCGCCTGCATTTCATCCTCGACAATGCAGCCACCCACTCCAGCAAGAAGACGAAGAAGGCCCTGGAGGGCCTGGGCGAGCGAGTGGTGCTGCACTTCCTGCCGCCGTACTGCCCGGAAGGCAACCGCATCGAGCGCGTGTGGTGGGACGTGCACGCCAACGTCACCCGCAATCACCGCTGCAAGAAGATGGAGGCGCTCATGGCCGAGGTGGACGCCTACCTCGATGCGCGCAACACGCAAAAGACGGCCAGCCCCCTGCTGCGCGCCGCACCTGTTCGGCGCGCAGCTTGAGACTGTTCGGGAATTAAGATCGGTCGTTTATGCTCTTGCCGCGCACCTCATGGGAGGGCGACCTGGGCAGGCGTGTCCCTCAAGGGGCTCAAGCGGCCTCTCAACCGACCGGGTGCGCTGCTCGGGCGGCCCCTGTCAGCGGCCCTCCTCGGCCCCGGCGCTCCAGCACGCCACCCCTCAACAGGCATTCCATCCTTCCTATACTCGGTCAGCGCTTCAGCCAGGTCAGCTTCCAGAGATCGTCGTAGAACTCGCTCGCGCCGCCGTCGGACGATGCCCCACCGTTCAGGTACAGCTCGTAGGCGGTGGGCGTCTCGCGCACGAAGGAGATGCCTCCGACGCGGGCCGGGGGAATGGGCGAGCCGGAGGCGAAGGCCACCTCGGTCCACCGGTTGTCCTTCACCGAGTAGAACCACAGGTCGCTGGAGAGGCCGTCGAAGCGCTGCCCACCGAAGACGACCAGCCCGCCATGGAGGGTGTCGAAGAACGACACCGCGTTGTCGCGCGGCGCAGGAAGGGGCCCCGCCGGCTGGAGCCGGGTCCACGTGAGCGTCTCGAGGTTCAGCGACCAGAGGTCGTTCTCGTAGTTCGTCGGACCGAAGAGCTCCCCGGCCGGCGTATCGGGGCCTTGATCCGCTCCGAGGCGGTAGCCCCCAAAGACAATCAGCGAGTGGCTGTCCGGGTCGTACCCGCCCGCGACCCAGGCGCGAGGCGCGGGCTTCTCACCAGTCGTCGTGACGAGCCGCCAGCCCGTGTCCTCGTCATGGACGGCGACATCGTTGCGAAGACCGGTGGACGTCGTGGCGAAGCGTGGAAGCGTGTTGCCCACGCCGCCAAACGCATAACGGGTCTTCTTGCCGGACTGGCCTGCCCGGGGCACCTCCACCACCAGGGCGGAGGAGCGGCGCACGGCGAACGGATCTCCCAGGTTCTCGGAGGACACCTGCTCCCATTGCTGGCTCTGCACGTGGTAGGTCCACATCTCGGGGAACATCAGGTCCGAGCCCGTCCGGAACCGGCCCCGCCCTCCCACGATGCTCACGCAGTCGTCGCACGGACCGGGAGTCATCAGGGCCTCGGCGCGAGCAGCGGGCGGCGGCGAGGTCAGCTTCCTCCAGGTGGCCGTGGCGACGTCGAAGGCATGGAAGTCATTGACGGTGAAGTCATCCGGGAAGTTCCCGCTCTGGCCGCCGAAGCGGTAGACGACGGCCGGATCCCCGCTCGTGCGGGAGAACGACGCACTGGCCTCCCAGAGCGCGGGCGGAACGTCTCCGTGCTGCTCGACGGGCTCCCAGCGCGGGCTCTCGCAGCACCTGGGCGGCGAAGGCTTCTCGGAACCACAAGCGGTCAACACGAGCACGGCGGTGAGGCCGCAGCCGCGGAGAAGCAGGGCCAGGCGGGAGCGTGCGTGGGAGGTGGACGGTGTCCTGAGGGTCATGGCCGATGAATACCCCAGGGGCGCTCAGTTGCCGAGGAGGTTCGCTACGATCTCGTCGACACTGGTGACCACGAGCGTCTGCGCGTCCGACCCGCAGACGAACCAGTGGGGCGAGCCGCAGTCGGCCTTCTGCCGGAACGCGGCGAACTCGGCGAGCGCGGCCGCCGTATCCCCGGCGGCAACAAGCGAGGCGATGCTCTCGAGCTTCTTCTGCAACGTGCGGATGTGGTTCGCGTTCACCCGCTCCTGGTTGTGCCCCCCAGCTGCCCATCGGCGGGATCGGTCGAGATCTCACCTAATACGACTTGGTCACATCCGTGAGGGCAGCTCAGGCGGAGCTCTGGGATTGATGGCCCTGTTGCAGAGCGGGCAGGTGCCAATCTGCCGGAGCAGAAGCGGCTGAAGCGCACGCCGCACCATCGGCAGCGTCCATCGCACTCGGCTCCGGGGGGAAAAGCGCTCGACGGAGCGCGAGGAAGCCGTGGGCCACGGCGCAGAGGGTGGCGTGGTGGTGGAAGCCACGCCATGAGCGCCCTTCGAAGTGGTCGAGTCCCACTTCTGCCTTCAACTCCTGGTAGTCACGCTCGACGCGCCAGCGCAGCTTGGTGAGGCGCACGAGTTGCTTCAGGGAAATATTCGCAGGCAGAGTCGAGAGGTGGAACTTGGTGGGCTGCTTCTCGTTCTTGGGCCACTCACAGAGCAGCCATTGCTCGTCGCCCGGGGCCAACCCAACCGAGTGCCCATGGGCGATGCGGATGCGCAGCGCGGCGAAACGTGAACGCTTGCGCCCCTTGGTGCCTTCACCCCAGCGGACCGACTTCCAAGCGGTGGGGGGCAGGTCAGCAGCAAGCTTCTGGGCGGCAGCGGGCTTCGCGTCACCATAGCGGTAGCGGGTGCGCGTAGGCCCACTCATTCCCGCGGGTTTCGGGGGAATGGGCGGAGGCGCGAATCCTGGAGGCCAGAGCACCGAGTCGCCGCGGATACCGACGATGTACGGCAGCCCTCGGCGCGTGAGCTCCTCGCGAAACTCGACTTCATTTCCGTAGCCTGAGTCCGCCAGGAAAAGACGTGGCTTGACGCCCCAGTCGAGCGCACGCTCGAGTAGCCCGAGGGCGATGTCCCGCTTCGTTTTGAACGAGACATCTTCGGGCACGCCCGCCTTGTGCAATCGCTCCGGGGCGGATGTCCATTCCGCCGGTAGGTACAGCTGCATCCCGATGCAGCCACTGCTCTTCTCTCCCGCCAAATGCAGACTGACGGCCACCTGGCAGTTGTCAGTCCGGCCCAAGGTGCCCGAATACTGCCTGGCGACGCCTACCGAATGCTTGCCCTTCTTGGGAAAGCCCGTGTCATCCAGTACCAGCGCCTCGATGTCCGGCAGCTCTGCTTCCAGCTTCAGTGCCAGTCGGCGCATGACCTCCTCGTCCGCCCATGCGCTGCCGCTAACGCACTGTTGGAAGCGCTGGCGCATGGCCTCCTGCTCGCCAGCGGCCTCCACCAGTCGCCCCGCCATCGGGTCGATGCTCTTGCGCTCGCCTTCGAGCAACAGACCCTTGACGTACCAGTCCATCGCCCGTCGCCGCTCCACGCGGCCCAGGCCTGAGAACATCGATTCAAGGAAGCTCTCCAGCTCTCCCTCCAACCGCTTCAGCTGCGTCGGCGTCATGCATGGGGAACAGTCCGCCCGCCCTCACGCATTCTGAAGTGACCAAGTCGTATTAGATGCTGGCCGCCGTCCACGGCTGGCCGGCCTGCCCTGGGCGACCCACCGTGGGCAGTTGCGGCTCGGTCGGGCTAGGGCTGGGCGCGGAAGGCGGCGTAGGCCACGAGGAGCTGCAGCAGTTGGAGTATCAGGCCGGCGACGAGGATGAGCTTGTGATGCCTCTCGCTGGTGCCCAGGGTGTCCTTCTTCATGGCTTGTCCTTGGGGAGCGGACCACTCGCCAGCACCACGCTGCGAGACGCGATCTGCTCCACACATGAAGGTTCCGAGCCTTTTTTGGCCGAGGGCCGCAGAACATCTATGCCCGGTGCCGAGAAGGCAGGCACGAGATTGATGCCTGCGGCGACCATGGAAAGGGAGCATGTCCTGGGGCCGGACTTGCGGGGCGCGGCGGCTAGACCGGCTCAAGATCCCGAGCTTGCCTTGCGACACGCGGTGCTGGAGGGCCATGAGGGCGCGACGTTGCGGCGCGACGCGCTCAGCAGCCGGGCCCCGGTTGCCTTAGCCAATCACCCGCACCCCAATCTCCCCGGTACCGCGTCGCTCTGGCCCCCGCTCGCGCTGGCATGCGAGGGCGACGGCCCAGAACTTGTCCGCGTGCCCGCGGTTGGTGCGCTCGGCGTCGAAGGAAACCTTCCCCGAGGGCAGCACGCGCCGCTTGATGGAGTGAATCTGCCCGACAAGTTCACGCTGGCGCGGCAGCGTCACATCGCGGCGCTGGAGGAGAATCTTGAAGTCAGTCGCCCAGCGCTCCTTGGCCTCGTTGGTGAAGTTCTCCTCCACCACCTGGGGGAAGTCGCGGGCGAGGTTCTCCGCGAGGTTCATGCCGATGCCGCTGCGGTCGACGCTGAGACGAGCCACGGGAAGCACGGACAGCAGACGACGGAGGTGCGCCTCCTGCTCCGCGAAGGGCACGCCCTCGAAGCTGCGCAGCATGCGGCAGGTGAAGCGGCCCTCCACCTCTTCGAAGACGGCCAGCTCCGAGCGGTCTCTCGTGCGGCCCACGTCGAAGCCCGCCACCAGTCGGCCCTGGGGGACGGGCACGTCGGACGCGTCCTGGGCCAGCGGTAGCTCGTCGGTGGTGCACGGGAGGATGAGCTCGTAGGGGAGGAAGCTGTAGGACTCGTCGACGTAAAAGGCATTCGAACTCCTGCTGGAAGTCCTCCTGGGGCAGGGAGTCGAACTGCTCCACGAGGACGGGGCGTCCGAAGCGAGCGACGCGCTCCTCGGTGGACATGAGGGGCGCCTCCACTGCGGGCGCCTCACGTTCAGGCTGAAGAAGCGGCACAGCCACCAGGGCACCAGTTGGCGGGTGTGGTGCGGGTACTTCCGCAGCTCCTGGGTGTCTATCTCCCAGAAGATGCCGCGCCGGCCGAGCGGGGTGCTGCCCCCTGTGAGTTGTCCATGCGAGCGCAGGATGAGGGCGGTGCTGCCTGTATAGACTTCGCGGTCGTTGACCAGGTGCGCCAGCTCGTCGAGGTAGACATCGCCGCGCTTGCCGCGCGGAGGCTTGGCGGGAACGGAGATGATGCGCGAGAGGCGCCGGCCTCGGGAGTTTGACTCGAAGGCCAGCTCCGTCTTGGCATCCGTCACGAGCTTCTTCTGGTAGGCGAGCGGCAGCTCCTCGTACACCTGCCGGGCGATGAGCACCTTCTCGACGGCGTCCGAGAGGTTGTACGAAACGAAGACCGCCGTGTGGCCGTCGCGCAGGTGGCACCGCGCCAGGGCCTCGAGGGCGAAGAGGAAGGAGAAGCCCACCTGGCGGCTCTTCGCCACCCACCTGAATCGGGAGCGGTTGCCGAGAAAGGACTGCTGGTACGGCTCCAGCACCACCGGCTCGCTGTCGTAGTTGCACAGGCCGGAGATGAAGCCCGACTCGGTGGCCAGCCACTGGGTGAGGTCATCCTCGGTGCGCTTGACGATGCTGAGCGTCACGCTGTCCTCCTTCAGCCGAGGCCGACGGAAATGGCCGAGGAGCGAGCGGCATCCTCGAGGACGCCGAGTACCTCGGGCTGCCAGAGGAGCTGGTAGGCGGAATGGTCCTGGAGGGTGCGAGGGACGGCCTCGGCGTAGTCCTGGCCCGCGTCCGTCAGCTCCCACTCCTCGTGCTCGTTGCGCCGCTGGAGGCCGCACGCCTCCAGGCGGAGGTTCATCTTCCTGGCGGAAAGCCCCACCTTCTGGCCGAGCTGCGTGGCGGTGAGCCGCGCGGGTGGCTCGGCGGCGGCCGACAGCCCCCTGCGATGGGGCTCCATCGTCAGCCCCGTGTCCGTGTGGATGGCGTCGAGCGCGCGGGCCGCTGCCAGCTCCGGCGTGAGGCCCGGGATGAACGAAGCGAGCGTCCTGGCCACTTCCAGGTGGGCCAGCACCAGGTCCTGGAGCGGTGAGATGGGGGCCAGGCGTGGCTGTGGTGACGGAGCGCCTGACGCCGTGTGGCTGCCCGTCTTGCGGCGTGCCTCGAAGTTGAAATGGGCCAGCGGATGCACAGCGACTCCTCTCGGGGAAAGGCCGAGGCCGCGCGGGGCCCGGCTCAAGAATGCGCAGCGGGGTTAATGACTTGTCTTGTTGCGGCGACAGAGCGCGTATGGCCGCGTCCACTTCACGAAGGAGTCGCCATGTCTGCCTATGCCGCTGTCGTCCGAGCACCCCGCACTCTCACGGAGAAGGAGGTGGCGCGGCTGCTGCGCGCCACGGGGGAGCACAAGGAGGGATTCAGGGACCACTGCCTCTACAGCCTCGCGCTGGCCTCGGGCCTGCGTGAGCACGAACTGGTGGCCCTCAACATCGGCGACATCTTCGACGAGCGCGGGCGCGCACGCCGGCACGTGCTGCTGCACGTCTTCAAGGGCTGCCGCCGGCACCCGCGCCCCCAGGAGGTTGTCCTCTCGGACACGGTGCGCGCGAAGCTGGAGAAGCTGCTGCGCGTGAAGCGCGCGCAGGGGCACGACGTGGGGCCCCAGGCGCCGCTCTTCCTGAGCCGCAAGGGCCTGCGCCTGTCCACGCGGCAGGTGCGCCACGGCTTCGGCGTGTGGCAGCAGCGCGCGGGCCTGGACAGGCACCTCAACTTCCACACCGTGCGCCATACCGCGTGCACCGGGGTGTACCGAATGTTGCTGAGCGAAGTGGTTGATGGAGATCGCGGTCGCGACGAGCGCGCTGGTTGCCGGGAAGGGATGTTGCAGGCCGCGCGGAGTCCAGCAGCGAGCCGGATTCTGGCGCGCCACGCTGCGTGAGGTAGTCCGCGGGGCTCTGAGAGGACGGGGCGCGGCGGTGTTCGCCAGCTCGCGTGCGAGAAAGGTGACCTGGAGCGTGCGCCAACACGCTCACAGGTCGAGCGCCCCGCTCGACGTGTGAGAGAGAAGCGAGGCACCCAAGGAGTCGTACGGACGCGCGTCGGCGTCAAGTCCTGGGCGGCACAGATGCCGTCCGTGTCGGCGGTACGCCCGGCGAGCTGCGCCGCTTGCGGCGCGGCGAGCCGCCCTGTGGGAGCGCCTCTGAGGCTTCATGGGCATGGCAGCCGGAGCCGCCGGTGCGCGGGCCGCTGGACGCTGGCGCGTCGCCCGTGCTCGTAGAGCTGCGCGTGCGACGCTACCGCTGCCGTGCGTGCGGCGTGTCGCAGACGGTAGTGCCCGCGGAGGTGCTGGGCAGGAAGCTGTATTCGCTCGCGGCCATCGCCTGGGCGCTCGCCCTGTGGGGCCTCGAGTCGCTGCCGGCGGCGGCGGTGCGCAGGCGCGTGAGTCCGTGGGACGTGGTGGGGCCAGGGAGCGCTGGGCGCTGGGATGCCCTCTGCCGCTGGGCCGGGGAGGCCAGGCGCGGGACGCTCCTGTGCTGCGTGCGGCCGGCGCCCGCGGACTGGACGGCGCGAGCGGTGGCCGCACGAGCGGCGACGACAGTCGCCGCCTTTGCGCTCCCGGCGACGGGACCGCCATCGCTGTCCGCCTGTTCGTTCCGGGGAGCCGAGCGCGCTCGCTGAGGGACTTGCTCCGCAGCCATCGGCTCGCCCCGCGCAGAAGTCCGTCCCACCCGACACGCCCTGTCCTCGAAGACCTGCCTCCGGCGGGACGGTAGGCGTCTGCTCTCCCAAGAGGCCCATGCCGGGATGAGGGGGCGGTACGGGAAGTCCGCGCAAAATGAAGAGCCTCACCCCGAAGTCCCACGCCGAGGCGGTGGCGGTGTTTCGCCACGGAGTCATCGGCGCCCTCACCCAGGCGCAGATGGACCGAGGCCAGCTCGCCTCGGCGCTCGAATCCCTCGCCCAGCAGCGCTTCGTGCCGCCGGGCGCCAAGGCGAGCCACTGCTACTCGGCGGCCACGCTCGAGCGCTGGTACTACGCGTACAAGAAGCGCGGCCTCTCAGGCCTCGCCCCGCGCGGCCGCAGCGACAAGGGCCGCGCCCAGCAGCTCTCGGCGGCCCAGCGCGAGCTGCTGCTCGACATCCGGCGGGAGTACCCGTCCGCGTCCGTGACGCTCATCCTGCGCACGCTCGTCACCGATGGCCGGCTCGAGAAGGACGCCGTCTCGGCGACGACGGTGCGCCGCCTCTTTGCGGAAGCAGGACTCGACCGCGTCGGGATGCGCGACGGCAGCGGCACGAAGACGCGCCTGCGCTGGCAGGCCGAGCGCCCAATGGCCCTGTGGCACGCGGACGTGTGTCACGGGCCTGGACTCACCGTCGGGGGCAAGTCGCTGCCCTTGCGCATCCACGCGCTGCTGGACGACGCGAGCCGGTACGTCGTGGCGTTGGAGGCCCACCACACTGAGCGCGAGGTGGACATGCTTGGCCTCATGGTGCGCGCCCTGCGCAAGCACGGTCCGCCGGACGCTCTCTACCTGGACAATGGCGCCACGTACCGGGGCGAGACGCTCGCCACCGCGTGCGCTCGCATCGGCACGTCGCTCTTGCACGCGCGGCCCTACGACGCCCCCGCCCGCGGGAAGATGGAGCGCTTCTGGCGCACGCTGCGCGAGGGCTGCCTCGACTTCCTCGGGCCCGTCGCCTCGCTGCACGACGTCAATGTCCGCCTCTGCGCCTTCCTCGACGCGCACTACCACGTCACGTCGCACGCTGCCCTCATGGGCGCGACACCGAAAACCGTCTTCGAGGCCACGCCCCGGGCGCCCGATGGCTTCGACGAGGCGAAGCTGCGCGAGGCCCTCACCACCCGCATCCGCCGACGCGTGCGGCGCGACACCACCGTCGCTGTCGATGGTGCCGACTACGAGCTCGACGCAGGCCACCTCGCCGGGCGCCTCGTGCACCTGTGCCGCTGCCTTGTCGACCTGGGTGAGGCTCCCTGGGCCGAATTCGAGGGCAAGCGCTACTCCCTCCACCCAGTCGACGCGGTGAAGAACGCGCGCCGCAAGAGGCCGCTGCGTCGGCCTCCCGTCCACGACGAGACGTACCGGCCACACCCCGCGTTTGACCCGCCTCGCGCGCTCCTCGACCGCGCCGTCGGGCGTCCTCCTCGGCATCGCGATGCAGGTGAGTCATGACGCCCGCCTACGTCACCCACTTCGGCTTCTCCGAGGCGCCCTTCTCCAAGGAGATTGCCGACGCGGACCTCTGGCTGCCGGCCTCCAAGACGGACCTCGTCGAGGAACTCTGCGAAGCCGTGCGCGAGCGGCAGAGCGTCATGCTGGTGGGCGAGCCCGGCGTCGGCAAGACGTGCGTCCTGCGCGCGCTCCGCCACCGGCTACCCCAGGCGGGCTTCCGCCTCACCTACTGTCACAACGCCACGCTGGGCCGCCGCGACTTCTACCGCCAGCTGTGTCTTGCCCTCGGGCTCACGCCGTCCGCCACCGCGGCCTCTGTCTTCTACGCCGTGTCCAGCCACGTGGAGGACCTCGGTCGCGAGCGCGTCCACCCCGTCTTCCTCCTCGACGAGGCGCACCTGCTCCACCAGGACGTGCTCGACCACCTCCACATCCTCCTGAACTACCAGTGGGACTCGAAGGCGCTCCTCTCCCTCATCCTCGTCGGCCTGCCCGAGCTCGACTCGCGGCTCGCGATGCGCCGTAACCGCAGCCTCGCCTCCCGCCTCGCACGCCGGCTCACCATCGACGCGCTTCAGCCCGATGACACCGCGGAGTACCTCCGCCTGCGCCTGAAGAACGCGGGCTGCGAGCGAGAACTCTTCGCCTCCGACGCGATGGCGATGCTCCACGAGGCCGCCTCCGGCGCTCACCGCGACATTGACCGGCTCGCGACCACTGCGCTTCGCGAGGCCGCGCGTCGCAAGAAAAAGCTCGTCGAGCGCGACGTCCTCGCACGCGTGCTCGACACCGACGCCGCCGCTCTGTAGGCCGGTCCCATCACCGAGCGCGCTCGCTGACGCTCGCGCTCGGTGATGCCCATCAACTAGGCGGATCGCTCGTCCATCAACCAGCTCGCCTCGCAACAACCGAAGGACGAAGGACATCCGCCTCACTCAGAAGTTCGCGAGGCAGCGAAGCATCGACTCCACCGTCATCTACACGCACCCCTCGGATGACGAGCTGGTGCGCGTGACGAACGACTTGCCCTGCTGATGGGGCACGCCGCCTCCGCGCTGAGCGCCCGCGAGAGCCCCTGGTTGGGCCGTGGTGCCGCGCGGAGGCGGTGCGGGGCGGCCGTGCGCTGAGCCCGCGTGGGCCGCCCCAGGCGCAGCCGGCGAAAGTGAACAGCGCAAGGTGTTCACTTACCGAGTGCAAATGAACAGGGGCGGGGTGTTCACTTTCTGGGAGGTGACTCCTTCAAGAAGGGTCCCAGGTACACACCCCGGCGAGACCGTCTCCACGAAAAAACACACCACCCCCCACCCTGGCGTCGTGGGTAGGCGGGGTAGGCGTGCTGACGTCGTCGGTATGCAAGGGGACACCCGGCCGGGCAGGCAGTGCTGCTGGCTGGGGAATGGCAGGGGCGCGTGGAGGGCAGCAGGTGGCGCCAACCAGCGGAAAGCGGCCATTGGCCTCGGCGTTTCGGCCCGCCAGGAGGCCTCGTAAGCGCGCGAAACAGCGTGGGGGCAGTGCCGCCGAATGGCCACCTTTACCTGTTTCCGGCCATTCGGCTCGGCCCTGGTAACGGCACGCGCGCCCAGGTGCGCGCGGGGCGGAGGGGCGGGGCTTCGAGGGCAGCTCGGGGGTTCGTGGGGCTCACGAGGAGGACAAAGGACTGCGGCCCGAAGCGCTGGGGGACACGTGCGCACGAAAGGGGCGCCACGCCGCGACAGGCGCGGTACGTGGGGCCAACCGGGGGCGCGCGCCGGTGGGCCACGCTGCGGCCAGCGGGGCTTTGGCGGGGAGGGGGCAGGCGGGCCGGGGAAGTGAACGGCCCGAGGCCGTCCGGCCCGCTGGACGGAGTGTGCTTCCGGGCCCGAGTTATGGCCCGGAGCGATACCGCGGCGCTCGAGCACTGGTGGCCGTCCGCCCCAACCCCGCGAAACTACGGAGGCTGTGGCCCCGGGAGTGTGCATCCGCGCGCCAGGTGGAGCTCCCGGGGGAAAGTGAACGGGCGTGGCCTGGCTCGACGAAAGTGAACGGCGAAACTGAAGACCAAAGTGTCCGCGTTCACTTACCGAAGGGCGCTCTCAGTCGGGGTCGGCGGGGGGAGGGCGCCTGTCGGAGGAGAATTACCCCGAGCGCGGGAGTGTCGCTGGCCCTGGACCAACCTGGACGAACAGCTTCGGGCTTCGCGCAGCCGCAGAGACAGCCACTCCTCTGCGTTGTCATGGGCCGCCCTCTCCTGTGGGGCACCTGCGCGAATCGGAGTCCCGTTCTGCTCAAGCTGCCCGGGCGCTCAGGAGTACCAAGGGGCAGCTTCGCCGGTTCTCACCTTGCCCCGCCCTCCATGCGCAGGCGAACGACAACCGGGTGCAAGTGGCCAATCCTGCGCGCTCAGGAGTCGCGATCCGTTTGGCCGACCCGGATGCGGTCCGTTGAGCCGGTCCTGGCACCCAGCAACCAGGCCAGGGAAGCCGGAGGTGCCGAAGTCTCACCCTGGCGCCCGGTACCTCGAGTTGAAGCAGGGCACCGCCCCCGACTTCAGCTGCCGGACTTCTCCCAAGTCCGGCAGAAGTCCGGCATGAAGTCCGGCAGCAATTTCCGTAACAACTTCATGGGGTTGAGTCACTCTGCCGGACTTGCCGGACTTCAAAGGCACCTTTACGTACGCGAAGGAAAATATTTTCGGAGGGAAGCGAGCAGAAAATATTTCCCCGTATAGGTGAGGGAGGGGGGAGGAAGTCCGGCAAGTCCGGCAGGAGGGCCTAACCACTCGTAGTTACAGCCGTTTTGGGTGCCGGACTTCTGCGGGGGAAGTCCGGCATGAAGTCCGGCAGTCCGGCAGGGATGCGAGAGTCGGAGGGGGAAAGTAGGTGGCGAGGTCACTCACTCCCCTGTTCCTCGCCTTCATCGTCCTGTCTGTCCCCGCGTCGTGCTGGGGCTGGGGGCGCCGGTTGCGCGCCACCGGTGAGCACCACCCCGTGTGTCTGATGGGGTTGCCCTGGTTCGAGCGAGAGCGGCTTCTGGGGAAGGCGGCTGTCCATGCCCTTCGGCGTGAAGGTTGCCTCGCCCACGCACTCCTCACTCGTTCCGAGCAGTCACAGGCCGAGCCCCTCGGGAGTGCTCGTGGTCTCTCCCCTTGGAGCGCAGCGTGGGAGTCCGAATGGAGGAGGTGGGAACTCCGCCCGTGTTCAAGGCAGAGGGGCATGAGGCCCGCCCAGCAGAGGCCATCGCCGCCCTCATGAAGGAGCGACCCTCCATACTGGATGGCCCGCCGCGGCCTCCTTCTCATGGTGCTACCGGATGCGGGGCAAGCCACCAGGACTCCAGCAAAAACTGATTACCTGGAGAGTCGAAGGCCCCGGTGGAAATTCGTGCGCGTCGGCATGTCCCCGATTGCGGGCACCGAGCCTTTGTCTCTGCAGGGCGGAGCGGCTCCCCAGTAGCGGCGGCCACAACCTCCTCCGGCCCCGAGGCACGCATGCGTGACGAGAGCGACTCCCCCAGGCCAGTTACCCAGACGCCCAGCCCTGCCCCAGCCCAGCCCTTGGGGGAGGACTGCCGCACGCAGGAGTTGACGAAGCAGCCCAAGGAGGCCGGGGACGCCTGGCTGAAGTTGGAGAATGACGGGGACGCCGCCGTCGTCGTCTTCCTAGGGGAGCCGCACCCGCGCGACGTGGCTGTCATCGACAACAAGTTCGTCCCCTTCACCCGGAGGCTGAAGGCGGAGGGACACAAGCCCGTGCTGCGATTTACCCACAACGTCGCCCTCTTCGAGACGCGCGAGGTGAAGGTGCTGGAGTACGGAATCGCCTTCTTCAAGGACGTCCTGCGCGTGCGGCACGCGTTTGGGCTTGAGACGTGGGCCGTTGAAGTCCAGCGTCACGGGGCCGCGAAGGACTGGTGGCAGACGCGCTACTCCCTGCAGCCCGAGCGCCGCCTGTCCCCGGAGCAGCAGCAGTCCTTCCAGGGGCTGCCGCTTCACGACTTGGCGAAGCTCCGGGTGGACGCGTCGGCGGCAGCCGAAGCAGCGCGCCGCGGCGCCGCGGGCGCAAGGCCACCCAACGCGCGTCTCGTGCAGTACCTCTCTAACGTGCTGAAAACCATGCCGCGCAAGAGGGTGGAGCGCCTCCTCCACCACCACCTCGGAATGCAGCAGGTTGGGGACGTGTCAGCCATGCGCGGCGAGGAGTGGCAAACCTTCGTCGAAGAGGTTGCAGTCGAGTACCAGGCGTTTTGGGAACGAAACTGCTGAGCGCCAGCCCGAGGTGAGTTGAGCCGCCAAGCGAGGGCGTGCTGCGAGTCAGCCCGTCCACACGTCCCCGGAAAGCAACCCATGCAGGACTCCTTCTCCGCGCGCCGTGGGGACGAGGGGCGCGCTGCCTCTCGTGCCCTCGGCCTCCCAACAGTCATTGCGCAGCGGCGCCTCGGCGCCAGGCTGGCGGGACGTGCGTGCCAACCTGCCGTGCGCCGAGGGCCGGACGCCGCGGCGACGAGGCACAGCCCCAAGGTGCAGGCCCCATGAGCTTTCGCGCCTTCGTGGAGCAGGTACGGAGCCGCTCGGACATCACCGACGTCGTCGGCGCCCACGTCGAGTTGCGCCCTTCGGGCAGCACCCTCAAGGGACTCTCACCCTTTCACCCGGAGAAGACGCCCTCCTTCGTCGTGTGGCCCACCACGCAGACGTGGCGCGACTTCTCCAACGGCGGCAGCCTGGGAGGCGACGTCTTCAACTTCGTCCAGGAGAGGGAGAAGGTTGGCTTCAAGGAGGCGGTATTCCGGCTGGCCGAGCGCGCTGGCATTTCTCCTCCCTCGCCCGATGACGAGTCCCACGCGCGTGAGCTCGAGGCGCTGGTGGAGCGCCGCGACGTCGAGCGACTCCTCACGGCCGCCGCCGACTACTACCACCGCCGCCTGCCCACGAAACTCCGCGAGGAGTCCTTCAAGCAGCACTACGGCTTCACCGACGAGGTGGTGGACAGCCTCAAGCTGGGGTGGGCCGACGGCGGCCTCTTCGAGCACCTGAGTGCGGCGGTGGGCGCGAGCCGCGAGGCGGCCCTCAAGACGGGACTCTTCGTCCAACTGCCGGGCGGCCGCGTCGAGGACTTCTTCCGGGAGCGCCTCGTATTCCCGTACTGGAAGGGGGCCGCGTCGTCTACTTCATCGCCCGGGCGACGCAACACACGAGGGAGGAGGCCAAGTACAAGAAGCTCCTCACCCATTCGGAGCGGCACCCCTACGTCTCGCCCACCGTCCGCAACGACTACTTCTACAACGAGGACGCGGCACACAAGGCCGACACGCTGCTGATTACGGAGGGCGTCACCGACTGCATCAGCGCCATGCAGGCGGGCATTGCTTGCCTCTCTCCGGCCACGACGCGCTTTCGCAAGCAGGACATTCCCCGGCTGCTGAGACTCACTCGCGACGCCAGGCGCGTCGTCATTTGCAATGACGCCGAGGCCAGCGGCGCCGGAGAGGCGGGCGCGCGGGAGACTGCCGCGGCCCTCTGGGCCGAGGGGCGCGAGGCGTGCCTCGCCCTGCTTCCACGTCCGCAGGGCACCGAGAAGGTGGACGTCAACGCGTTTGTGACGACGCACGGCGCCGCGGCGCTCCACGAAGTCCTTGGCCGCGCGAGGGGCTACCCGGAGTACCTGCTGGACGGCATTCCCGAGAGTGCGCCCAAGGCCGACTTGGACAAGGCGCTGGCGCCCCTCCTGGCCTCACTGCAGACGTGCACCGCAGTGCGGGCCGACGTCGTGCTGGAGGCCATTTCGGCGAAGTTTGGCCTCCGGAGGCGGGCCCTCAACGCCAACCTCAAGGGGGTGGTGGCGCAGAAGGAGGCGGCGGCCACGGCTCAGCGCCGTGCGTCCGCCGTGCGCCCGGAAATCAACGTGGGCAACCGCCAACTCTGGGCCATTGTCACCGAGGCACGCCAGGCGGTGGTGCAGGCGAATGAGCGCCGCATGAGGGCCGCCAGCACGCAGGGCTTCGCCAACGAGGCGGCGCCACTCTTCATACGAGGCAACGCCCTCGCGCAGCTCGCCCAGCCCGAGAAGGAGGCGCCCATTCTCGCGGAGATGACGGAGGCCGCCGTCTACGGAGTCCTCCTCCGGGAGGCGACGTGGGTAGCGGAAGTCGAGGGCAGTCCGCACTCCGTCTTCCCGCCGAAGGACGTCGCGCGGGACTTCCTCGCGTACCCGCCTCCAGGCCTCCCTCCCGTGGAGGCCGTCATTACGACGCCGGTATTCGGGCAGGACGGGAAGCTCCTCCTGACGCCCGGACTGCACCGGGAGGACAGACTCTGGCTGGAGCCCACCCCCGCACTTCACCTCGGCGCCGTGCCCGAGCGGCCAACACCCGAGGAGGTTGCCGCCGCACGGGCCCTCTTCTTCGACGACGTCTTCGTGGACTTCCCCTTCGCGCACCCCAGCGACAAGGCACATGCCCTCGCCGCCGTCCTCCTGCCCTTCGTCCGGCGGATGATTGAGGGCTGCACCCCTCTCCACGTCGTGGAGGCGCCCGCTGTCGGCTCCGGCAAGGGCCTGTTGTGCAACCTCGTCTCGTGGGTGGTGACGGGCAGGGCGTGCGCCATTGGCACCTTGCCTGAGAATGAAGAGGAGATTCGAAAGACGCTCACCGCCGAGCTCGCCCTGGCGCGCCCCCTCATCCTCCTCGACAACGCCAATGAGAAGGCGACGCTCTCCTCCGCGGCCCTCGCCGCCATGCTGACGAGTACGTCCTGGACGGACCGACTCCTGGGCAAGACGCAGAAGCTGACGCTGCCCAATGCCGCCATGTGGATGCTCACCGGCAACAACCCGAGGCTCTCAAAGGACATTGCCCGTCGCTCCGTGCGCATCCGCATCGACCCCAAGTTGGACAGGGCCTGGACGCGGACCGACTTCAAGCACGACCCGATTATTCCTTGGGTGAAGGCGCATCGGAGCGAATTGGTACGTGCGGCCCTGACGCTCGTGCAGGCGTGGATTGCCGCGGGGAGGCCCCTGGGGAAAGAGCGGCTGGGCTCCTTCGAGCACTGGGCCTCAGTGGTCACCCAAAACCGGCCAATGAAGGTCCCCTGAAAACCGGCCAATGGGGAGGGCCGAGACGTTGACGCCTGGGTAGGACGTGGAGTCCGCCCGGGGGATGGGCAACGTCTTGAGCGACGAGAAGAAGCAGCAGGTCATCGCCCTGGGGCGGTTGGGTTGGAGTCTGAGACGCATCGAGGACGCGACGGGGGTGCGCCGTGAGACGGCCAGCGGCTACCTGAAGGCCGCGGGCGTGGGCATCCGTGCACCGCGTCGGTGGGGCAAGTCAAAACCGGCCAATGAGGGGACCACCGAGGCGAGCGCGGCGAGCGAGCCTGCGGCCGAGGCCGCCGGAGCAAAACCGGCCAATGAGGGGACCACCGACTCCATGCCGCGCAGCCGAGCCGGAGTCCGGCACGTATCGGCGAGCATCGTCGCGCCCTACGTCGAGCTGGTGCGGCAGCGGATGGAGGTGGGCCGCAACGGACGCGCCATCTACGAGGAGCTCGTCGACACGCAGGGCTACACGGGCAGCTACATCAGCGTGCGCCGCTTCGTCCGGGCATTGCGCGACAGCCAGGGCCCGGAGGCCAAGGCCGTCATCCACACGGCGCCGGGCGAGGAAGCCCAGGTGGACTATGGGGAGGGGCCCATGGTGCGCCACCCGGAGACGGGGAAATACCGGCGCACGCGCATGTTCGTCATGACGCTGGGCTACAGCCGCAAGTCGGTGCGGCTGTTGTGCTGGAAGTCCTCCAGCCGCGCGTGGGCGCAGCTGCACGAGGAGGCCTTCCGTCGGCTGGGGGCGTGACTCGCACGGTGGTGCTGGACAACCTGCGTGAGGGCGTGCTGGCGGCCGACGTGTATGAGCCAGCCCTCAATCCGCTCTTCCGGGACGTGCTGGCCCACTACGCATGCACGGCCCTGCCGGCCCGAGTCCGCCACCCGGACAGGAAGGGCAAGGTGGAGTCCGCGGTGGGCCACGCGCAGCGCACGCCCCTCAAGGGCCTGCGCTTCGAGTCGCTGGAGGCCGCCCAGGCCTACCTCGACGCGTGGGAGGCGAAGTGGGCGGACACCCGAATCCACGGCACCACCAAGCGCCAGGTGGCGGCCATGTTCTGCGAGGAGCGTCCGCACTTGCAGCCCCTGCCCGTCGAGCCCTTCCGGTACTACGCCTACGGCGAGCGGGTGGTGCACCTGGACGGACACGTCGAGGTGGACGGCGCGTACTACTCGGTGCCCCCGGGCCACATCGGCCGCAAGCTGCACGTGCAGTGGGACAGCCTCCATGTCCGCCTGCTGCTGCCCGCCTCGGGGCAACTGCTCCGGGAGCACACCCGGGCCCCTCGCGGCCACCACCGCACACGCGAGGAGGACAGGCCTTCCCACGCGCCGCGCACCACCGTGCAACTTCTCGAGCGCGCCGCCAGGGCTGGACGCAGCGTCGCCGCCCTCTGCGCCGAGGTGCACCGCCGAGAAGGTGAGACGGGCACCCGCCGCATCCTGGGCGTGCTGTCCCTGGCGAAGAAGCACGGCGCTGCTGCCCTGGACGACGCCTGCGAGGTGGCTCTCGAGGTGGGCGTCCCCACCTACCGCTTCGTGCGCCGCTACCTCGAAAGACGCACGCCCACTCCCGTCACCCTGCGCCAGGTCGACCCGCTCATCCGCGAGCTCACCCACTACCGCGACGTCATCGCCCGTCTGACTCAACCCACCCCTCACCCAGGAGACACCGAGACATGAATCTCGTCGAAATCACCCGCGCCCTCACCACCCTGCGCCTGTCCGGCATGGCCCAGGCCGTCGAGGCTCGCATCCTCCAGGCGCAAGCCGAGAAGCTCGCTCCGCTCGACTTCCTCTCCGCCCTCGTCAACGACGAGTTGACTCGCAGAAGCGACAGCTTCATCCAACGCCGCCTCAAGCAGGGCGCCTTCCGCGACGCGGGAAAGACGCTCGACGGCTTCGACTTCGACTTCAACAAGAAGATGAATCGCCGCCTCGTCTTCGAGCTGGCCACCGGCGGCTTCGTGGAGCGACGCGAGGACGCGCTCTTCCTCGGCCCTCCAGGCACCGGCAAGAGTCACATCGCCCAGGCCCTCGGCCGCGCCGTCATCCAGTCCCAGGGCCACCGCGTCCTCTACCGCGAGGCGCACCACCTGCTCGAGGAGCTCGCCGAAGCAAGCCTCGAAGGCACCCGACGCCAGAAGCTCGATGCGCTCACCGGCGCGCCTCTGCTCATCATCGATGACCTCGGCATGCGCAAGCTGCCGGCCACCGCCGCCGAGGACCTGCTCGAGCTCATCATGCGCCGCTACGAGAAGGCCTCCACCCTCATCACCTCCAACCGGCCCGTGGAGGACTGGGGGAAGCTCCTGGGCGACAACGCCGCCGTGGCCGCCATGCTCGACCGTCTGCTGCACCATGCCCACGTCGTCCAATTCGGTCCCCGCAGCTGGCGCACCAAGGGGGCCATGGAGTTGCGGACCTCCGAGTCCGCGGGGTAGGAGTCCTCCTGTCTCGGTCCTCTTCCTTTGGCCGGTTTTGAAGGGACCCTCTTTGGCCGGTTTTCACGTGACCATTGAGGCTGGGCGGCCGTCATGGGCGGCCTCCTCAAGGTGGCTGGAGTGGAGGGCTTCCTCGACAACCTCGACGAGCTGTATGCGAATGCGGACGTCGAAGGGGAGTCCTGGCGCGAATTCGTGCAGGCCTGGTGGGCAGCGCATGGTGCGGAGGAGGTGCTCGTCTCCACGCTCAACGAGCTGTGCGAGAAGGACGAGCTGATGCTGCAGGTGCGAGGCGAGGGGGGCCCGCGCTCGCAGCAGAGCCGACTGGGCCGTGCGCTGCAAACGGCGAGGGACAGAGTCTTTGGGGACTTGCGGGTGGTGGTGCGGAACCAGGACCGCAAGAAGCGGACGATGTACGCACTCCAGAAGCTGGCGGGCGAACTGGAGGTGAACACGGCCACGACTCCCGAGGAGACGACGGAAGTCGACCCGTGGGCGTAGCAGCTGTCCGGCGAGCCCCGTGCGGCAGCGTCGCGAGGATGCAGTGGACGTGCTGGCTGAGGCCCTGTGGGAGTTGTGGCTGCGTCGACATGCGCAGCCGCAACGACAGACGCACGTGTGGGGAGCGGAGGAGGGCGCGCATGGCTGAGTCGCGGACTCTCGCCTTGTCTTCTTCTGGGGACAGAGCGTCCATGGGTTTCGCCCGAGGGCGTGCTGCCCCGGGCGAAGGAGACACCACCATGGCGAAGAAGGGGATTGCGCGGGCTGCGCGCAAGGAGTTGGCGGACGTGCCACAGCAACTGGCCGCGCTGGCCAGCATGTCGGTACCGGATTTGGCGGAGAAGTACCTGGAGGTGTACGGCGAGCCCACGCGCAGCCGCAACCGGGACTACCTGCGAAAGCGCCTGGCCTTCCGGATTCAGGAGCTGGCCGAAGGGGGCCTCTCCACACGTGCCGTCGCACGCATCTCGGAGCTGGGTGACAAGTTGCCCGAGCGCTGGAGGATGCGACAGGCGGAAGAGGCGAAGCCCGCAGTGCTGCCTCCGCCTGCCGCCGCGGATGCGCGTGCGCCCATTGCGGACGGGCGCGACGCGCGCCTGCCGCCACCGGGCACGGTGCTGACGCGCGTCTTCAAGGGCACTCAGCACCGGGTGACGGTGCGCGAGGCCGGAGTCGAATACGACGGCCAGCTTCACCGCAGCCTCTCCAGCGTGGCCAAGCTGATTACGGGCACGGCCTGGAATGGCTTCACCTTCTTCGGACTCAAGGCCGGCGGCTCGAAGGAGGTGACGCCATGAGCGGACCCTCCTTCTTTCAAACGTACATGGGGCAGCGCTTCTACGAGACGACGATGCCGCAGTTCGTCCGCCAACTGACGCGCCTCAACGACAACCTGGAGCGGCTGGTGGCCGTGGCGGAGCAACACGCCGGGCAGAAGCAGCCTTCGAGCATCGAGCCGGTGCCGCCGACGACAGAGGGGGTGGAGACACCATGAAGAAGAGCAAGCCAGCGCCCTCAGACGCGAAGCGCTGCGCCGTCTACACGCGCAAGTCCACGGCGGCGGGCCTGGAGATGGAGTTCAACTCGCTGGACGCTCAGCGCGACTCCTGTGTCTCCTACGTGCAGCGCCAGCCCGGCTGGGTGTTGTTGGATGAGAGCTACGACGACGGCGGCTTCACCGGGGCCAACATGGAGCGGCCCGCCTTCCAGCGGCTGCTGCAGGACGTCGACGCGGGGCGGGTGGACGTGGTGGTGGTGTACAAGGTGGACCGCCTCTCCCGCAGCCTCCTCGACTTTGCGAAAGTCATGGAGCGCTTCAACGCGGCGGGCGCGTCCTTCGTCTCGGTGACGCAGAACTTCTCCACCGCGGACGCGATGGGGCGGCTCACCCTCAACATGCTGATGTCCTTCGCCGAGTTCGAGCGCGAGATGATTTCCGAGCGGACGCGGGACAAGGTGGCTGCTGCGCGGCGCAAGGGGAAGTGGACGGGAGGCCGCGCGCCGCTGGGCTACGAGGTGAAGGATAAGCGCCTCGTGGTGAACGAGTACGAGGCGGTGGTGGTGCGAGAGGCCTTCGAACTCTACCTCCAGCACCAGCAGGCCTCGGCGGTGGCGCGCCTCCTCAACGAGAAGGGGCGCACGACGAAGCGGTACGAGGCCCAGAGTGGTGCCACGCGCGCGGCTCGGAAGTGGACGACGCAGGATGTGCTGCGCCTCTTGAGGAGTCCCCTGTACGCAGGCTTCGTGCCGTATGGCGACGAGACGCACCCGGGCGAGCACCCGCCCCTCGTGGACAGGGCCACCTTCCACCGGGTGCAGGACCTGCTGGAGGGCCCAGGCCTTCAGTACCACGGGCGCAACCCCGACTACGTGCTGCGAGGCCTGTTGCGCTGCGGCCTGTGCGGCGAGGCGATGACGCCCGGCTCCACGCGCAAGGGCACGCGCGAGTACCGCTACTACCGCTGCGTCACCAGGGACAAAGAGGGGAAGGCAGGGTGCCGGGCCGCGCCCCTTCCGGCAGCCGCCCTGGAGGATTTCGTCGTCACGCAGCTCCGGGAGGTTTCGGTAGGTGACGGCTTCGCGGCGCAGGTACACGCCCGCCTCACGGCGCGGATGGAGGAGAAGCACAAGGCCCTGCGCGCCGAGCGCGCGCAGCTTCCGAGAGACTTTGCCAGGCGCGCCGGGGAGGCCTCAAAGTGGGTGGAATCCCTCTCGCAGGTGGAGAGCCCGGCCCGGCGCCTCCTGGAGGAGAAGCTGACGGCGGCGGAGGAGGAGGCCGCCGGGATGAAGAGGCGGCTGGCGGAGGTGGAGCGCGCGTTGGACGCCATGGAGGGGGAGAAACTGGAAGCAGCGTGGGTGGCCCAGGCACTGGCGGACTTCGACGCGGTATGGGACGCCCTCACGGCCACCAACCGGGGCCGCCTGCTGCGGGCCCTCATTGCCTGGGTGGTGGTGAGTGAGGCGACGGGCCGCGTTGACGTGCATTTGGCCGACGCGGGTGAGGCCGCAGCGCCCGGACGCGAGGAGGTGGCGGCGTGAGCGCGGGCTTCGAGTCTCAGCCGGCGGAGGCTGGCCTCATCAGCGCGCACTTCCACCGCGTGCGTCGCGCGAAGGTGAGCTTCCGGGAGGGGACGCCACCCTCGCCGCGAGAGGTGGCGCGAAGGCCCGCGCACGTCGCGAGAATGCTGGCCCTGGCGCACCATGTGGAGTCCGTCATTGAGCGCGGGTTGGTGGCGAGCGCGGCGGACGTCGCCAGTCAACTGGGCTTCACCCGAGCGCGTGTGACGCATCTGTTGGACTTGCAGTTGTTGGCGCCCGACATCCAGGAGGAGGTGCTGTTCCTCGAGGCCGTGGAGGGAGAGGAGCCCCTCAGCGAGCGAGGACTCCGGGCCATTGCACACGCGGGGACGTGGGAGGTGCAGCGCGAGCGCTGGCGTGAGGTGAAAGCTTCATTCTGAGATGGGAATCCAGGACGCCTGGACTCCTTAGTCCTACAGTTGCAGTTTGTGTCTGGCGCCACGTGCTCGGTAGTGGCAGCGCATGGCGACGGCTTGATGGTGCCGTCGCCACCGACTCCACAGGAGAACATCGGTAACTGGCGGGAGCGTGTGCCGCCAGAGGGCCAGCAGCAGGCGCCGAATCTCCTGGACGGAGTAGCGGACGAGGACCGTCAGTAAAGGCCTTGCCGAGCGAGAAACGCCCTCATGGGGTTTCTTCGCGACGGCAGGCCGAGCGCTTTTGGGGGCAGTCCCTCCTTGGGGGCGAGATTGGCCATGGCCCGCGCATTGGCCAGGAAGACGTGAGAGACGCGACACAGCGTCATGTGTCGATGCCAGGCGGTCCAGGTACGCACCTCGTAGTCCGCCAGCCCCACCTCGCCCTTGGCTGACTCGAAGTCGTCCTCAATGGCCCACCGGCTTCCCGCGGCCCTCACCAGCGAGGCCAGCGCCTCAATGGTCACGTGAAAACCGGCCAAAGAAGGTCCCTTCAAAACCGGCCAAAGGGAGAGGACCGAGACAGGAGGACTCCTACTCCGCGGACTCGGAGGTCCGCAACTCCATGGCCCCCTTGGTGCGCCAGCTGCGGGGACCGAATTGGACGACGTGGGCATGGTGCAGCAGACGGTCGAGCATGGCGGCCACGGCGGCGTTGTCCCCCAAGAGCTTCCCCTAGTCCTAAACTGGCCGGTTGGAGGTGATGAGGGTGGAGGCCTTCTCGTAGTGGCGCATGATGAGCTCGAGCAAATCCTCGGCGGCGGTGGCCGGCAGCTTGCGCATGCCGAGGTCATCGATGATGAGCAGAGGAGCGCCGGTGAGCGCATCGAGCTTCTGGCGTCGGGTGCCTTCGAGGCTTGCTTCGGCGAGCTCGTCGAGCAGGTGGTGCGCCTCGCGGTAGAGGACGCGGTGGCCTTGGGACTGGATGACGGCGCGGCCGAGGGCCTGGGCGATGTGACTCTTGCCGGTGCCTGGAGGGCCGAGGAAGAGCGCGTCCTCGCGCCGCTCCACGAAGCCGCCGGTGGCCAGCTCGAAGACGAGGCGGCGATTCATCTTCTTGTTGAAGTCGAAGCCGTCGAGCGTCTTGCCCGCGTCGCGGAAGGCACCCTGCTTGAGGCGGCGTTGGATGAAGCTGTCGCTTCTACGAGTCAACTCGTCGTTGACGAGGGCGGAGAGGTAGTCGAGTGGAGCGAGCTTCTCGGCTTGCGCCTGCCGGATGCGGGCCTCGACGGCCTGGGCCATGCCGGACAGGCGCAAGGTGGTGAGGGCGCGGGTGATTTCGACGAGATTGATGTCTCGGTGTCTCCTGGATGAGGGGTGGGTTGAGTCAGACGGGCGATGACGTCGCGGTAGTGGGTGAGCTCGCGGATGAGCGGGTCGACCTGGCGCAGGGTGACGGGAGTGGGCGTGCGTCTTTCGAGGTAGCGGCGCACGAAGCGGTAGGTGGGGACGCCCACCTCGAGAGCCACCTCGCAGGCGTCGTCCAGGGCAGCGGCGCCGTGCTTCTTCGCCAGGGACAGCGCGCCCAGGATGCGGCGGGTGCCCGTCTCACCTTCTCGGCGGTGCACCTCGGGGCAGAGGGCGGCGACGCCGCGTCCAGCCCTGGCGGCGCGCTCAAGCAGTTGCACGGTGGTGCGCGGCGCGTGGGAAGGCCTGTCCTCCTCGCGTGTGCGGTGGTGGCCGCGAGGGGCCCGGGTGTGCTCCCGGAGCAGTTGCCCCGAGGCGGGCAGCAGCAGGCGGACATGGAGGCTGTCCCACTGCACGTGCAGCTTGCAGCCGATGTGGCCCGGGGGCACCGAGTAGTACGCGCCGTCCACCTCGACGTGCCCGTCCAGGTGCACCACTCGCTCACCGTAGGCGCAGTAACGGAAGGGCTCCACGGGCAGGGCCAGCAGCCATGGGCGCTCCTCGCCGAACATGGCGGCCACCTGGCGCTTGGTGGTGCCGTGGATTCGGGTGTCCGCCCACTTCGCCTCCCACGCGTCGAGGTAGGCCTGGGCGGCCTCCAGCGACTCGAAGCGCAGGCCCTTCAGCGGCGTGCGCTACGCGTGGCCCACCGCCGACGCCGATTTCGCGGCGCGCGAGCCCATCGCCCCCGCACCGCACATCATCAGCCCTTCGGCGCCAACCGGCCCGCGAAAGTCAGCAGAAGGGCGGCGTGGGTTCCGACGACCTTGCTCAGCTCAGCTTCCGCGGCCTCCAGCCCCCGCGTGCTGACCATGTGATGTGCGGACACGAGCGTCTTCAGGAACTGCGGGAGCGTGCAGTCGAGCCGATCGAAAGAGTGCGGATCCTCGCACAAGATGCCCATGCGCCCGTCCTCGTTCACGAGGACGTAGAACCCGCCGCCGCCGTGGACGACGCTCACTGCGCGCATGACGAAGTCGGTCGCGGCCTCGTCGCCGTCGAACCACTCCTCCAGTACCTCGTCGCGATCCGCGCCGTTCTGCCAAGGGCTCGGACAGAAATCGCCCCATTTCAGCACACAGAGCTGGGGCAGGGACCAGTTCTCGGCCAGGTCGCTCAGCGCTTCCAACTCTGCGCGAAGCTCCGGCGTGAAGCCGTCGAGCGTGAACGCATCGTCATCCTCCTCTGCTTCGTCGTCCTCCGAGTCCTCGTCCTCTTCGTCCGCGTCTGGTTCACGAACAAGTGCCACTCCCATGAGCTGCTCGAGGTCGGCGCGGAGCTGCCCGGATGAAATGTAGGTCATGCGCGGCAGTCTACGGAACACGGAGAAGGCACCGCAAGAGGCGCATGTTTACGATTACCAGAACACGGAAACATGCGCATCGATCGGAAGGCTTTCGCCCGTAGCGCGCTGCTACTGCACTGCAACAATTGGAACGTAAAGGGGGACGGCGTAGGCGGTGTCAAAATCCGACAGCTATCACCACGGCGATCATCTGAGCTCGCTCAAGACGATCCAACTCGACGTCACGACCGAGGGCCAGAGCGCCTTGCATATGCCGATCCCCACGTTCGTCCAGAGCCACTAGGAGTCTGTCGCGGTAATCGCGACGGGGCCTTGCCCGGCAGGAGCTGAGGGGGCTCAATGCCCCCATGAGCAAGAAGTTCCGCCCCTGGAATGTGCAGCAGGACTTCCTGCTGCCGCCGTCGCTGCTGGACTGGCTGCCGGAGCACCACCTCGCGCGTTTCGTGCTGGAGGTGGTGGAGGAACTGGACCTTGCCCCCATTTACGAGCCCTACGAGAAGCAGCTGCGAGGCTACCCGCCGTACGAGCCGAAGATGATGGTGGCGTTGCTGCTGTACGCGTACTGCACAGGGGTGACGTCGTCTCGGAAGATTGAGAGGAAGACGCGGGAGGACGTGGCCTTTCGCGTCCTGGCGGCGAACCAGTCCCCGGACCACTCGAGGATTTCAGAGTTTCGGCGCCGGCACGGGGCGCACTTCGAAAACCTCTTCGTGCAGATGCTGAAGCTGTGCGCGAGGGCGGGGCTGGTGAAGCTGGGGCACGTGGCGCTGGACGGCACGAAGCTGAAGGCGAACGCCAGCAAGCACAAGGCGATGAGCTACGAGCGGATGCAGAGGGAGGAAGAGAAGCTGCGTGGGCAGGTGAAGGAACTGCTGGCGCAGGCGGAGGCCGTCGACGCGGAGGAGGATGCCCGGCACGGCACGGGCAAGCGGGGCGATGAACTCCCCGAGGAGCTGCGGCGCGCGCAGTCGCGTCTGCAACGCATCCGCGAGGCCCGGCAGGCGCTGGAGGCCGAAGCCAAGGCTGCCGCGGAAGCAGGCAAACGCAAGGATGATGACGACGACGAGCCCCCGCCGCCCGCCCAGGACTTGCCAGGCCACACGGTGCCCCACACGGCCGAGGGGAAGCCGACGCCCAAAGCGCAGCGCAACTTCACGGACGCGGACAGCCGAATCATGAAGAGGGCACAAGCTTCGAGCAGGCCTACAACGCGCAGGCGGCGGTGGACTCGGCGCACCAGGTGATTGTCGCCCAAGCCCTCACCAACCAGCCTCCGGACGCCGAGCACCTGCCGGCGCTGGTGGACCGGGTGGCCGAGCACCTCGACGAGGTGCCCCGGAAGCTGAGCGCGGACGCGGGCTATTTCTCCGCGAAGAATGTGCGCTGGCTCGAGTCGGTGGGCGTCGAGCCATACATTGCGACGGGCCGCCAGAAGCACGGAGAAGCGCCACCGAAAGTCAGAGGCCGTCCGCCTGCGGGACTCACCCCGAAGGCGCGGATGGCCCGGAAGCTGGCGACGCAGCGAGGCAAGGAGGTGTATCGAATGCGCAAAGCGATTGCGGAACCCGTCTTCGGCCAAATCAAAGAGGCGCGCGGCATCCGAACCCTGCTGCGGCGGGGCCTGAAGGCGGCCCGGGAGGAGTGGGCTCTCATCTGCGCCACCCACAACCTCCTCAAGCTCTTCCACGCGGTGGTCGCTTAGCGGCGGGCTGCCTCAATCAGGCGGCCAGCCGCCTACCTCGTCCGCGCTCGCCTCCTGCCTCATTACCGCCACAGACTCCTAGGAGTTGCTGAGCATGCAAGTGATACTAGGAGCCAGCGGGCAGATTGGACGCGAGCTGGCGATCCAATTGAAGCGCGAGTTCACGAGCGAGATTCGTCTAGTGAGTCGCCGTCCTCACAAGGTCAACGACACAGACCAATTACAGAGCGCGGATCTGCTCGACGCAGGACAGACGCTTCGCGCGGTGGAGGGTGCGGAGATCGCATACCTGACCGCCCAGGTCGACGTGCATATGGCCCACGCGGGTGAGGCCGCCGCGACTGGGCGCGAGGAGGTGGCGGCGTGAGCGCGAGCCCCGAGTCTCAGCCGGCGGAGGCTGGCCTCGTCAGCGCGCACTTCCACCGCGTGCGTCGCGCGAAGGTGCGCCTCCGAGGGGGCGCCACCCCCGCCGCGAGAGGTGGCGCGACGGCCCGCACACGTCGCGCGAATGCTGGCCCTGGCGCACCATGTGGAGTCGGCCATTGAGCGGGGCCTCGTGGCGAGCGCAGCGGACGTCGCAGGTCAACTCAGCTTTACCCGGCGCGTGTGACGCACTTGCTGGACTTGCTGCTGCTGGCTCCGGACATCCAGGAGGAGGTGCTGTTCCTCGAGGCCGTGGAGGGAGAGGAGCCCCTCAGCGAGCGAGGACTCCGGGCCGTTGCACACGCGGGGACGTGGGAGGTGCAGCGCGAGCGCTGGCGTGAGGTGAAAGCTTCATTCTGAGATGGGAATCCAGGACGCCTGGACTCCTTGGTGTAGCGTGAGTGTAAGAGGCTGAATTGTTGTCCGCGTTGAGAGTGCGCGGGCTGTACGCCCCGCGCGGAAAGTGAGCGAGAGCACATGCAGAGCGACATGAAGAGCATCATCCAGGCTGCGGTGGCGGAGGCGGTGGAGAAGACGCTGGGCCGGCAAATGGAGCTGCAGGAGCGGCAGCTGGAGCTGCTGGGGAAGATTGCTCAGTTCCTGGGGATTGAGTCCGGCTCGGCTCATGCGGCGTCCGCGCCGAAGCGGGCCCCCGTGCCGCCTCCCGCGTCGAAGCGCATACCCGCGCCCGCGCCAGCGTCCACGCCGAAGCGCACGCCCTCGGTGCCCGTGCGGAAGTATGTGAGGCCGGAGGCTGCGCCGAAGCCCACGCGGGCCGGCCCCGCGCCCCAGAAGAGCCGCGGGCGCCCGCGCGCAGCGGGACGCACTGCGACGGCCGCAGCCCCCAGCGCCAGTCCCAGCCCCGAGGCGCCCGTCTCCTTCGCGGTGGGACAGGAGGTGCGCTACAAGCAAGGGCGGGGCGCCTTCAATGCGAAGGTGAAGGCCGTCGACGAGAAGGCGAAGACGGTGACGGTGGAGCGCGTCTCCGACGGTAAGCAGGTGGTGCGTCCCTTCGACAAGGTGACGCCAGCCTGAGTCTGGGCCGCGAAGCGCCCTCTTCGGAGGGCGCTCCTGCGGCTCGTCGCTACGGCTCGTCGGCCATGGCGTCGAGCTGCCCCTGGGCGATGGCGCGGTAGTGGGGCACGACTTCCACCTCGAGCACGTCCCGCATCTCCTGGCGGGCGCTGACGAAGTCCCCCTTGTCCTTGTGCTGGTACATCCGGTGCAGCGCGTCCATGAGCCGGCGAGTGCCCTCGCGGATGCGCCGAGACTCCTCTTGCAACAGGCCCAGCGCCCCCTCTTCCGTAGCGAGCGCGCTCTTGGCTTCGCTGGCGCTGATGCCTACCTCGGCGGCCGTGCGCTTCAGCAGCGCCTTCTCCTTCCGCGTGAGGGCCAGGCGCTCTCCTTCGGTGAGGACACGGCGCGCCAGTGCGCGAATCGGCCCCCAGTCAACGGTTTCAGTCACGATGCATGTTTCCTTTGCGGGCTACCCAGCCCAGCGTGTGAGGCCGAGGCTGGGGTCTCTTTCACCCTTGATAGGGATAGGCGCACTTGGGGTGGCCTGTCCGCTACGAGTGGTAGAGGGCTTCACAGGCTACAAAAGGTCATGTTAATTAGACGGTCGAGTCAACTAGACCTAGCAGGCCCCGGGAGAGTTGCCGCGACGGCGAATCTCGGTGTCCGTGGGGCCGCGCCCCCTCTTTCAGGAGGATTCACAGCCATGACGAAGCGTTCGGAAGATGAAGTGTCGACGGAGGAGTTTCCGTCCAGACTCTCCACCCCGCCTAGCCCCAGCGCGCCGCGCTTCCTCTTCGAAGTGGAGGGCGTGCGTTACGAGGCGGTGCGGGAGGTCGAGGTGCGGTCGAATGGCGAGAAGCTCCTGAAGGTGGAGCGGCGAGTGGCGGATGGAGTCTTGGCAGGCCTCTCCCTGGTTCGCCGAATTGCCAGCCCATCCACGTACATGATGCGCAAGCGGATGATTGAAGAGGTGCAGCTGGCCTTTCGCCTCAACCACCCCAACATCGCGCAAGTCTTCCATATGCAGGTGGATGAGGAGGAGGACGCCCCCTACGCCATCATGGAGTACGTGGGTGGGCCCTCGCTGGAGACGTTGGTGTGCGCGGCGTTGGTGCGAGGGCAGCCCCTCTCCGAGGGCTTTGGCTTGTACGCGGGGGCGGAGGTGGCGGACGCGCTGCACTACGCGCACACGCTGACGTCAGAGAAGGGTGTGTCTCTGGGCATCGTCCACCGTGACGTGAGTCCCCGGCACATCGCCTTGGGCCTCCATGGAGAGGTGAAGGTGCTGGACTTCGGCTCGGCATTCTCGCTGCTGGTGGGGCGGGAGGAGTCGCCCGAGAATCTGCTGCGAGGGGACGTGGCCTACGCCTCTCCGGAGTACCTGCGCAAGGAAGGGCTGACGCCGCGCTCCGACGTCTTCAGCCTGGGGGTGTTGCTCGTGGAAGTCTTGACGAGCAAACACCTCTTCGAGGTGCGCGACGTCCCAGTGGTGGCGAAGGAGAGCCGGTTTGTCGCGGAGTCGCAGCCCTCGTTGCCGCTGCAGCAGATGCAGGCCCTCATGGAGGCGTTCGGCCCGGACGTCGTCGAGAAGGCGGTGGGCCACCTCAGCCAGGACATCAAGGCGGTGTTGCACACGGCCCTGCGCCTCAACCCCGAGGAGCGCTTCGCGACGGCGGCGGACATGAGGGATGCGCTGCGTGGTGTCGCCCACGTCCAGCTCCGCGAGCCCTATGGGCGAGCGGAAGCCGCCAAGGAAGCAGCCCGTGTCGTGTCCGAGGGCGGGGTGCTGCGTGACCAGGTGGAGTTCGGCGAGGCCGGCATCTACCCGGATGGGCTGGAGAAGCACGAGTTGGGTCTCCCGAAGAAGGAGTAGGCCGCCGATGCTCTGCTTTCGCGTCCTTCGCAATGGCGAGCACCTCACCACCGCGGGGCTGCCGGACTTCGGAGTCCTCCACACCATTCTGTCGTGGGTGCGCCGCCCTGACGACGAGACCAGCGCCATCCCTGAATTCACACTCCACGTGGGCGGCTCTGAAGGTAGGGAGTACCGCGAGCACCTGACGTGGTGTGACGCGAACATCCGCGCGGGCGATGTCCTCATCGTGGAGGTGCGTGAGGATTTGGAAGCCGACCCACCGAAGGAGCGCCGCAGCGACCCAGAGGCGGGGCTGGACGACGTTTCCCGCCTTCAGTTGCAGAAGACGCGCCTGGAGAAGTTACTCGCTGAGGTGGATGCGGAGTTGCGGGAGCGCGGCGCGGCGTAGCGGGGTGCCTCCTCCTTCGGACGGGGAGGCGCTCCGTCATCGCCGGGGTCCGCTCGGTTGGGGGGGGCGCGTGCTCCGGTGCAGAGCCCCGAGGTATGGGGCTCTGCCCGCCGTGTCTGCTCCCTGCTCGGAGACGCCGGAGCGCTGGCCGCAAGCAGCCTGGCGCTGGATGGGCGGGCGCCCACGGGGCGCAGCTTCAGCGGGCCAGCTCCGTGGTGATGCGGACGAGGGCGTCCAGCTTCGCCGCATCGAGCTTCCGCGCGAGGAAGAGAAGGCGGCGCAAGGTGACGTCATCCTCCGGCCGAGTCCGTGCCCCTCTGTCGGAGGCCTCGGTGAGGCCCATCATGTCCTCCGGGGAGACCATCAACTCGATGCACAACTTCTTCAGCGTCTCAACGCTGGGAATCATGTGCCCGCGTTCGATGCGGCTGTAGACGGCTGAGGCCATCCCCACGCGCTCCGCGACTTGGACCTGCGTCAAACTCATCTGCTCCCGAGCGAGACGGGCAATGGCGCCCAGGTGCGCTGCAAGCTGTTCGTTCATGGGTGAAATGGAGTATACCTGAATTTCAATTTGTCAAGGGAGTACCATCCATCAGCGCACGTCCGGCAGGATTTGGATGAGGGCGAGCGCCTGGTGCGCGTCCAACTGGCGCACACGGCGGAGCAGGGCCTCCTTGGCGGCGGTGACGACGTCCGGTGGCAGTGAGGCGGGGTAGTCCAGTAGCTCGTTGGGAGTGGTGCGGAGCGCGGAGCACAGACGGTACAGCGTCTGGACGCTGGGAAGCATTCGGCCGCGCTCGATTCGGCTGTAGACGATAGGGGAGATGTCGATGAGCTGGGCCACCTCTGTCTGCTTCAGGCCAGCGCGAAGGCGGGCTGCGCGGAGGGTGCCGCCGACGATGCTGGGCAAGGGACGGGAGGGCTCCTTCGGAAGGGCGAGGCCACGGGCGTCAGGGTGGATGTACATTCCCAAGCAACTGTACCTGATAGTCTAGTTGTATTCACCTTGAGATAGGCTTGAAACCCTCTGCGGCTGGTGGTCGGGGTGGGATAAGACTTCGCGCGATTTCCCCGGGCTTCTGGTAACGTGGGCCGGCGTCCGGGAGGGAGTCGCATGCGCGTGGCCGCAGTCCTGCTGTCCGACACAGTCTCCAGGCGGAGGTCGCCATGAGGGACAACGGCCCCCCGGCCGTGCTGTCTCCCGGGGACGTGGTGAAGGGCTACACGGTGGTGCGGCACCTGGACCAGGGCGGCTTCGGCACCGTGTACCTCGCGACTCAGGACGAGCAGCCCTGCGCGCTGAAGCTCGTGGAGCGGCAGCGCGTGGAGGGGCGGGTGGAGAAGGAAGTCTCCATCCTCCTGCGCTTGAAGCACCCCAACGTGGTGGGGATTCGCGGCTTCACCTACTGGCAGGCCGAGGAGCGCGACTTTGCCCTCATCGCCATGGAGTACGTGGAGGGGCGGAAGCTCAGCGCGTGGGTGCGGGAGGAGAACCCCTCGGCCCGGCGGATTGCGAAGGTGACGCTCGACGTGGCGCGGGCGCTGGCGGCCTCGCACGAGGCGGGAGTGGTGCACCGGGACGTGAAGGACGCCAACGTCATGGTGCGCGACGCGGACGGCCTGGCGGTGCTGGTGGATTACGGCATTGGGGACTACGCGGGCGCCCCCTCCGGTGTCACCCAGTCCATCTTGCCGCCCGGGACGATGGAGTACCGGCCCCCTGAGGCGTGGCTCTTCATACGGAAGTACTTCGGCCAGAAGGGCTTCCGCTACGTGTCAGTCCCCTCGGACGACGTGTGGGCCCTAGGCATCGTCCTCTATCGCCTCCTCACGGCGAGGCTGCCTTTCGACACGGGGGCGGAGGAGGCGTACATCCAGGGCGTCATTGACAAGTCACCTGTGCCCCCTCACTACGTCAACCGCTTCGTCCCGGAGCGGCTGGCCATGTTGTGCATGCGGCTGCTGGAGAAGGACCCTGCTGCGCGTCCCGACGCGAGCACTGTCTGTGCGGCCCTGGAGGAGCTCCTGTCCGGGGCGGAAGGGGAGGCGTGGGACACGCCCCTGTTTGACGCCTATGGCCCGAACTCGGCCACCACCGAGAACGAGGGCAAGGTGAACAAGCTGGAGCGGTGGGCGAAGCGGCCCCTGCGCCAGATGCGTCGTGGCAAGGCGCTGGGGCCGGAGCTGCCGGAAGTCCCTGGCGAAGGCAGGCCCGCGGCATTGCCGCCCGAGGCCCCGCTGGTGCCTGCGGCCACGCAGCCCGTGGAGGCGCAGCTGCCGGGCTTGGCGCTCGAGGCCGGGGTGGGGGCGGAAGCCGCGATGGAGGCGGACGCCGCGCTGCTCGTGGCGCCTGTGGCCCCCGTCGTCGAGGCAGGGCGGCGCTCGTTTCTCTCGCGACTCCGGCTGGGGCGTGTGCTGGGGGCGGGGCTGCTGGCCATGGCCCTCGCGTCTGGGGCGTACTTCTCACAACGGACGGCCTCACCGAAGCCGCAGGCCGGCCCCGGTCAAGAAGTAGCGGCATATGCCAAGAAACCTCAAGCTGCCCCGGCCGCAGCTCCCATCGGGCCGGAGGCAACACCTGCGGCCGTCGCGCCCCCTGCGACGCTTCCCGAGGTGACTGCAACCGTGACGACCCCCCAGAATGACACCGTTTCCTCCCCGCCAGCGCCTGCGAAGAAGGCCGCGAGGAGCGTCCGCACTGCCCTGGCGACGACGGCCCTTTGCGGCGCGTTGGCCTGCACTGGTCCCCAGGTGCGTCCGGCTCCGGATCCTGAACTGTGCCCGGCAGGCGCCACCAAGGGCATGAAGATGCTCGGCATGGAGATTGGGGACAAGGAGGCGGCAAGCTTCGTCCGGGGAGAGCAAAAGTACGTGACGGTGAGGGATGGCACTGCACAGATCATCCTGGGCTCGGACATGGCTACTTTGTCTGGGCGACTCACTATTGCCGACCGCGTCTATGTCCGACTGACTCGGGCGCGCACGAGCAAAGGAAGCTTCCCCGTGTGCCTGGAAGTGCTGGACTCCTCTCAGAAACGAGGAGCGGAGATCGAAGGTGGCGGAGGAGATACCGGTAAGGCTCGCGTGTACTCTGCGATTTTGGTCAAGGCAGTGAGTGAGTTTGAATGACCCGTCGCTGTTGGGCAGGCGCCCGTGAGTCGCCAGCAGTGTTGCTGTTGGCGTGGTCCAGGAGAAACGTCGCGTGCATCATTCCGTGTCGGCCGTGCTGCTTTTCCTCCTCCTCGCAGGAGAGGGGGTGGCCCTAGAGCGTCGAACAGTTTGGGTCACGCCGCGCGCAGGTAGCGCGCGGCGACCTCAAGGTTTTGGACGGCCGCGAGGCGCCTGAGATCAAAGAGGTTGCGGCGCGTGCCTCGATAACGGGCCTTCGGCCCCTGGCGGTTGGCGAGATGCGCCAGGCGATGCTCGACACCGACACGCTCGCGGAGTTGTGCGCGGCCCGCGCGCGACTGCAGACGTGAGCGAAGGCGCTTCTGGAGCCGCTCGTCGTCGCCCATCGTGACGCTGCGCCCTCTGCCGGACGCCGCCTGGGTACAACTCGCGCGCAGCTTGCACGGCCCGCAGGCTTCCGGGTCGAATTGCACGACGGCGCCGGGCTCGAAGGGCTCCACCTCGCCAGCAGGGCACGTGAGGGTGCCGTCGCGGATGTTCACTTTGAAGTCACGCTTGCCGAAGAGTCCGGGCTTCGCGCTGACTCCTCGCCACGGACGGCAGACGACGTCGCCACCGCTGGTCAGCACGTCTTCGGTCATTGAGCTGTTGAGGTACGCCCTGTCGATGAGGAGGACGTCGGGGAAGAGCTCTTGGTGGGCCATGTCTTCCTGCAGTGCGCCCGTCGCCTCCTCTTCGGGGCGGTTGGCTGGCGTCACGGCGCAGGCAACCACGAGCTCAGTGTCGAGGTCGGTGCCGATGTGCTGCTTGTAGCCATTGAAGCGTTTGCTCTTGCTCTTGCGCCCGTGGCGCATGTCCGGGTCCTCGATGGAGATGCGCCTGTCGGCCGCCACACCCTGTCGAATCCGCACGCCGCCCTCGGGGCGCGGCTCGAGGTCCTGTGCCTTCACCTGCGCGAGCGCTTCGATGTAGCGCGTCAGCGGAGCAGCGGCGCACGACTTCGACTGCCTGGCCACCCAGGCCATGAGGCGGTCGAGCTGTCGGCAGAGCCGATTGAGTGCGTCGACCTTCGCGTCGGGCGCGCTCCAGTCGATGTCGAGGCCGGCCTTGATGCTGCTGGCCATCAGCAATGGCGCAGCGGCCTGCTGACACACCTCCTCAACGTCGGTGCCGAGCACGAGCGCCATGCTCTCGGCCACCTTGCGGCCTGCGTGGCCGAGCAGGTTGATGGTGTCCTCAACCCGCCCGGCCCCTTCCAGAGGGCGGCTGTCGACCCCCACTCGCAGCGTCTTCGGCGTCTTCTTCGGGTCGAAGCCCTTGGTTCGCTTCGCCACCTCGACGGTGCGCTCCAGCAGCCGACGGTCCATCTCGGTCGCGATGAGTCGCTCCCTGAATTGCTGCAGCCCGCCCTGGGAGAAGGCGGGCTCGTCCTCATCCGCGCCGAGTCGGTCCAACACCATCCGCCACCGGCTGTCCGTGCCCGACAGGCACACGGCTTCGGCGTCCGAGGCCTGCGTGTAGGCCTGCACCAGCAGCGCCATGCACATCATCGCGGGCGGCTGCGGCTCTTGGCCCTGGCCCGTCTGTCGGTACATCGCTTCGAGCTCGTCCTGAAAGGCCTCGTCGAACAACTCGTGCCGATGCTCGCGCAGGAAGACGAAAAGCTTCCTGCTCTTCCCCGCCAGCCTCAGCAGGCGCTGCTCCCGTGCGCTCTGCTCCACAGCCGGCTTCCAGCGTTCCATGCGCCACCTCCAAAGGTGGCGACCTGACCACGCGACGACAGCCCGCGTCGATCTCCTGCCGCTTGCCTGCTCCCTCGCCGTAACCTGATCGGCGCTCTAGCGGCTGCGGGGTTCGCGCCCGACGAGGCGAATGCGTCACTTGCCAGCGTCGCAGCGCGCCTTGGCTGGGCGACTCCTCCCACGATCGTGGAGAAGGGAGACTCGGCGACACTGCCGACACGCCAGTACATTTGTCGGTCGCTCACAGGTTTTGGCCCGCTCGAGTTGCTCTTGGAGCACGCGTCGGGAAACGGGACTGACTTCGCAGTGCTGGCCCAAATGCTCTTCCCTGGCAGTTCGCTCGGCGAAGCAGAACGTGCAACTGACGGACTCCTCGCGCTCGGCACATTCGCGCGGCGCACTGAGCCGGGGAGAAACGAGCAGCCGCTCCTCCCAACGCGCGTCCATGTGCTCTTTCGCGGGTTGCCGCCGCTCTATTCGTGTATCAATCCGAACTGCTCCGCGCGTCGTAACGGAACTGGGACTACGCTCCTGGGTCGTCTGTACACGCAGCCACGCACGCAGTGTGAGTGCGGTGGGCGCGTATTTGAGCTGCTCACTCACCGCGACTGTGGCGCGGCCTACCTACGCGCGTTCGCGACGAGCGCGACGGCGGACTTCCTCTGGCACGAACGTGGTGGGAAGCTGACGGAGTTCGGCAGGCCCCTTCATGAACTGCACCTGTTCCTCGAAGAGCCTCACCCGGAGCAGAGAGGCGCTGTCGAACCTCTGTTGCTCGACGTCCAAACTGGCCGCGTTCTCGGCACCGCGAGCGCGACGACTAGTGGAACGCGCCTCTGCTTCCGCGCTCACGTGGCAGCCGTCAAGGTCACTAACACGACGACGTTCAGCGTGTGTCCTGCCTGCACGCGAACGACGCAGTCAAATGGCTCCCTGAAGATCATGGATCTCGCGACTAAAGGTGAGCAGCCTTTTGCCAACCTCGTGAGAGAACAGTTTGTTTCGCAACTTGCGACCAAGGGGCCGAGCGAGCAACACCCGAACGAAGGCCGCAAGGCGCTCCTTTTTAGTGACGGTAGGCAGAAGGCTGCTCGACTTGCGCGCGATCTACCGCGAGAGGTGGAGCGCGACTCGTTCCGCGAGGCGCTGGTCCTCGCTTGCCAAGAGCTCGCGCAACTTTCCACGCCTCAGCCCGCGATCCTCGATGAGACCATGTATGCGGCGTTCGTCGCCGTGTGCGCGCGCCACCACCTCCACTTCTTCGACGGGCGCGACCAGGACAAACTCCTCGAAGAGTGCAGGCAGTTCCGTAAGGACTTCGACGACCTTGATACGGCCCTCGCAGATAAGTGGCGTCCTACACCGCCGACACGCTTCCGAACTGCGCTGGTCCGCCAAATAGGCGACCCCTACTACTCGCTCGTTGCAGCCTGCGCGGCGGTGGTTGAAGCGGCGCCTGCGACTCTCCGTAAACTGCAGAAGCGGCTCACCGGCGTCGGCACATCATCGATGATCGATGAGGTCGCGAACGCGTGGCTCCGTGAGATGTTCCGTATGTACGCGTTTGATCCCGCCCTTGGGAAGGACGCACGCCTCGACGAGTTCCCCTTTTTCCAGCCTGTCCGTGCTGCTGACGGGCTGAAGAAGTTCTTTGAGCTTATCCGTGTGCGGACCGGACTCAGTGCTGCCGATGTTGAGCGACTCCGAGACGAACTCTTCGAGGTCTTCACCCGGGAGGCCTCCGCTGGCGACGACTCCGGTCGCCTCGTCATGACCGATAGCATCGTGATGTGTCTCGCGCTCGACGCAGAATGGTTGCAGTGCACAGTCTGCGGCCACCTTCAGTTGAAGCCGTTCTTGGGTGTCTGCGGGAACTGCCAGGACAAGCGCCTTGAGAAGCGCCCACCCGAGCACGAGTACATGCGTTCGCGGAAGGGTTTCTTCCGTGAGCCACTACGCGCGGTCCTCAAAGGAGCGCGGCCGGTGCACATCACGGCTGAAGAGCACACCGCGCAACTCTCCCAGCGCGACGCTGGTGATGTTTACGCGACCACAGAGGAGTTCGAACTCCGTTTCCAAGACGTCCCGCTCGGCCCCGACAAGCCACCCGTCGACATTCTGAGCTGCACGACGACGATGGAGGTCGGCATCGATATCGGATCGCTGACTGCCGTCGGCCTTCGAACGGTTCCGCCCCAACGTGAAAATTATCAACAGCGTGCCGGTCGCGCGGGTCGTAGAGGTACGTCGGTCTCGTCCGTTCTCATGTTCGCGCAAGGGGGGGCGCATGATGCCCATTACTTCGCCAACCCACAGGCAATCATCAGCGGGCCGCCGCGCGAGCCGCGCCTGAAGGCTGATAACCCGCGCCTGGCGCGGCGGCATGTCAACTCGCACCTGCTTCAGACTTTCTTCCATTCGCGCCTGGACTCGCTCTCGGCTGAGGCGCAAGCGGAGATCGCTAAACACCGACCCGGCATCATGAGCGCGTTCGGCGATGCAAAGGAGTTCTTCGAAGGAACGGCCGAGTTCTCGTTCGGGGAGTTCGAGCAGTGGATGAAGAGGGAGGTGCTCACCCCGAAGAGCGCCATCGTCGAAGAGGTAGCTGGCTGGCTCCCGGCGGCGATCTTCAAGACTGAGGGGGCCGACGAGAAGCGGAAGTTCGTACGGGAGATTGCCGACACGCTGCTTCACACTCTCACTCAGCTACGCGACGGGCGCCTCGGCGCGTCGAGCGGTGAGGCTGTACCCAGCGAAGAGGATGCGAACGACGACGATACTGGAGGGCTCCTGGACCTCTGCTTCGAACGCGGGCTCCTGCCGTCCTATGCGTTCCCGACAGACCTGTGCAGCTTTGTAATTCAGGAATGGGACAAGAGCACCCTACAGTGGCGGATCAAGGTCGCCGAACGGCCACAACTCGCGAAGGCGCAAGCGCTGAGCGAGTACGCGCCAGGGCGCCTCTTGGTCGTGAACAAGCAGACCTATCGTGTCGGCGGCGTCTTCGTCGACGGGCCGCCGTCTGCAACTCCGGCGGCAGCGCTGTTTGCGCAGCCGCTCAACCGCTACGTAGGCTGTCCGCAGTGCTCCTACATCTCGATCGAGGGTGGGAGGGCGTCGGCTCGTACGGTCGAAGGCTCGCCATGCCCGGTGTGTCGCACGCCGCTCTTCGTCCGCGAGTACCTGGACCCGCCGGGGTTTTCGCCAGAGGAGGGGCGTGCGCTGCGCGAGGGTGATCGCGAGCAGGACGTCACCTACGCCTCGTCAGCCCAACTCCCCGAGATCGCCAGTCGCGACGAGTTCGACTGGAGGGATGGCCCCGGGGTCAACTTCAGCCACGCGTACGGTGAAGACGTCCTGTTGGTCGTGGCGAATAAAGGGAAGGATGCGGCAGGCTTCAGTGTGTGTGCGAGCTGTGGCGGCGCGTGGATTGACGGCGATGAGCCGGACGGTTCTCACGCGCGTCCGTTCCTTGTTCCGAGGCACATCCTCGAACGTGATGGTGCAGGGCGAGCTTGCAACGGTGAGGTGCGGCGCGGTTTGTTCTTAGTGCACGACTTCCGAACCGACCTGCTTCTGCTGCGCGGCGCGTTCCGTCAGCCATTGGACTTTCAGCCGAAGCAGCCCTGGCTCTACGACGCGCTCGCGACGCTCGCTGAGGCGCTCGCGCTCGGTGCCAGCCTTCATCTCGACATCGACCCGGGTGAGCTCTCCGCAGGGTTCCGCTTGTTGCCGAAGCTCGTGGATGGTGACCAAGGAGTAGCCGAACTCTACCTCTTCGACACCGCCGCTGGCGGCGCGGGCTACGCGGCCGATGCTGGCGAACAACTGCAGCAGGTCCTCGACCGGACGGAGGAACTTCTCCGCGTGTGCCCGGGAAACTGCGAGCGCTCGTGCACGAAGTGCCTGCGTCACTACGGCAATCGCTTTCTACACGGGCGCCTCGACCGTCGCCTCGCGTACCAACTGCTGCGGTACTTCCGCGCGGGAGAGGTCCCTCCCTTTGCATCTGTGACCGAGCAGATCCGAAAGCTGCGTCCGCTCGCCCGCTTCCTCGAAATGGAGGGGTGGACCACAGTAGCGGACCCGAGCGGTGCCCTGCGCTGCGAAGGACCACGCTCAATGACGGTGGGTATCTATCCCGCGTTCCTCGCGAGCGATGCCGCTGAGATGACGCACCCGACTGTAGCTCCCGGCGATGCCCCGCGCGTCATCTTGCCGGACTACCTCGTGGAGCACGATCTGCCCTCTGCATACCAGCGCGCTACGGGCCTCACGAGGCCGAGCACATCCGCGCCTCGTCCTACGGCTCCGACTCCATCGACGGGGCGTATCGTCGAACTCCCGATAAAGGACTTGCGAAGAGCAGACGATGACAAGACTCACGGCAAGGTTCGGGTGCTAGTCGACGTCGCCCTTGCTGCGGGCGCGTTCGCCGTGCGCGTCCCCAGCCCTGGTCTCAGGAACATCGGATTTGGTGCTGGCGGGTGGCTCGTCGTCCGCCCTGTTTCGCCTGGCGATCTCGGTCCCGACACGTGGATAGTAGTCCTTCGACCGCGCGGAAAGTTCGGGGCCACTGGTTCGGAATGGACAGTCGCGCACGTGAAGGCGTTGCTGGGTGATGAGGGGGCGCCGTCGCGGCTGCAAGTCTCGTATGGCAGCGCCACGGGAAGGGAGTACCGCCCTGAGCGACTCGAACGCACCGAGGTCACGCTCGCTGCGGCGATCGTGTGCCACGCCGACGAGGCACCCTAATGGCGCGCTTCATCCCCGAGATAATTCCGACGGACATCGTCCACGATTCGGAGCGAGTCGTCTATGAGGCGCTGCGAGGTCTCCCGACGGGCTTTGTAGTTCTCCACTCGTTCCCCTGGCTCCGTCCCATGCGTGACCTTGTGGGCGAGCCACTCCGCGAGGGCGAGGCGGACTTCGTCATCCTCCATCCGATGCGCGGTCTCTTGGTCCTTGAGGTAAAGGGGGGCAAGCCGGAGCTGACAGGACGCACGTGGTCTCGCGGCGGGAAGGAGTTGCGTGACCCGTTCGACCAGGCTCGGAAGAGTCGCTATGCGCTCCTCGATGCGATTGAGGAGCGCACCCGCAAGCGCGTCCACCGCGGAATGTTCGCTCATGGAGATGTCGTCGTGTTCCCGCACGCTCGGTTCTCGGGGACACTACCAATCAACAGTGATCCTCACACCCTCGTTGATGCACCAGGCCTTTCGACGCTCCCTGCGAGGATCGAGGAGGCGTTCACTGCATGGGCGCGGAGCGAAACGCACCTGACTCCAAGCCAGTTCACAGAGCTTCTTGATGCCTTGATGCCGAAGCTGAGGTTGATACGCTGCGCAGGGGCGGAGGTCAGCGCGGAGTATCATCGCATCGTCCAGATCACGCTCGACCAACGTGCGACCCTGTTGGGGCTCCTCGAGAATGAGCGCGTACTCGTCGAGGGCACGGCGGGTTCTGGGAAGACACTCCTATCTCTCGAGTTCGCGTTGACGCGCGCTGACCGTGGTGAGCGTGTCTTGCTCCTCTGCTACAACCGCCACCTTAGCGCATGGCTTCAGGAGCAAGCCAAGCACGACCCGAGGGCACACCGTGCTGGCGCGCTGTTGGAAATCTCGACGTTCCACGCATGTGCTCGCCGTTTGGCGCAGCGAGCGCGTGTGGATTTCGACGTCCCAAGCACCGGCGAACAGGCATTTTGGGATGAAGACGTCCCGCTCATTATGGAGCAATCGCTTGAGGTCCTGCGCGCGCGGGGGCAAGCAGAGGCCTTTGATGCGATCGTCGTCGACGAAGCGCAGGATTTTGCTCCCGACTGGTGGGTAACGATTGAGTCTTTATCGCGCATAGGACAGGCAGGTCGGCTTTACGTCTTCCTTGATATGAAGCAGAGCCTGCGTGGCGTGGCGAAGCTCCCACCGGTTTCGCTCCCGGTCCGCTTCCGGCTTACAACGAACTGCAGGAACACGAAGGCCATCGCCCGAAGCGGGGCAGCGCTCGCTGGCATCGACATTCGTCTGCTGCCCGGCTCGCCGTCAGGAGAGGCGCCTGCCGTTCGAAGAGCAGGGACGGCGGTGGCCGAGGCGGGGTTGGTGCTCTCCGAGGTTCGGCAACTGCTACTGCAAGGCATCAAGCCGCAGCAACTCGCGCTGATCGGTGTCGCCTCCCACGCGAAGGGCTCGCTCGCTCGTCACGCGGAGGTGGACGGGATCCCTCTTATCGACGACGCCGTCGACTGGAGGCGAGGCGCCGGCGTTCTCGCGACGACAGCGCGCGCATTCAAGGGACTCGAGGCAGACGTCGTGGTCGTTTATGGTCTCAGCGGGTTCGGCGCGTTCTTCACGCCGACCGACCTCTACGTGGCATGGACGAGGGCAAGGCATCGCCTTGTACTCGTTTGCCAGTCCGGCGAGGTACGCGCGACAGTTGAGGCGGCGCTCTTAGAGGCCGAACGGAGTTCAAGAGTTGCTGAGGCTGTTAACCGAGGCAGTTAGCCGCCGCGCGCCTGCCCCGGTTCGCTTTCAACCTCTCTCACTGGTGACACTCTCTGGACCTGATTGGACTGACAAACCGAAAGTTTCACAGGGCGTGCGAGCGCCGTTAGAGAGGAATGGCGCCGCGCGGATCAACGGCCAGGTGCGACCGCCCTCACTCTAAGTGGGGGGGGTAGCGCGGGCCCCGCTGGCCTTGCGCCGAACCCTTGAGGACCAGCAAAGCAGGTAAGAGACGAGGCGAGAAAGCAGAGAGAGATGCCTTCCCAGAAAAATCAGAGCGGAAATAGCGGTTCTCCAGGAGAATGTTGTTAACCGCCTCCCCAAAAGTTAACAGCACCTGTTAACCGCTCTCGGCCTCTCTCTCCCCAGAACGGGTGAAAGAGCGGTCCAGAGAGCCCAATTGGCGGTGGAGGAGATGGGGCATCTCGCTCTGCAGAGTAGAGAGCCAAGGGGACCCTCTTCATCGCCGCGAGCCAGAATCCCTTGTGATTCAGGGGCTTAAGCACCAAGGCCCCGCGATTTTCATCGCGAGGCCAATGTAAAACAAAAGGGCCCTACCGGTTGGTAGGGCCCTTCGTTCAGCTCCCCGAACGAAGGCTTCTGCGAACCCGTTCTCGGCTTTTCTCTGAGAGGACTCAAACTCTCTGAGGGCCGAAAACCGAGTGATGTCCAGCGGTTTCAAAGAAGTGGTTGGGCGAGCCCTTCAATCGGGGACCGAATGAATGTCCGCAAACTACACGGTGGGTGACCTCCCGTCCATGGTCTTGCTCCTCTCGGCGTCCGCTTCACAAGGAGTGTGTGGCGGCGACGCTCGTGGGCACGCGGGCGACGCGCTGAGGTGGGTGAAAGTCGCATGCTTCGAGGCGTGCGCAGGGGCAGAGACGAAGCCTTGTCCACGTGGCCATCGCGGCCAGTCTGGCCAGCGTCCACCACCTCCGTGCTTGGTGTCGAGCTGGCCGCGCGCGGGGGCAGCGCTTCGGGCGGCGCCGAGCCGGCCGCGCGCAACGGCTGCTTGGTGCGCCCCGACGCCGCCTTCCCTCGTTCTTCTCCGCTACGGGACCGCGGCGGCCCCTTACGCGCTGCGCCCACTCGCCTTGACCCACGGATGACGCAGTGCCCGGATTTCGGGTAGGCACAGGGGGGGCCGACCACGTCCTTGAGGCGCGCGGAACGCAGCGACCGAATTTTGGGTAGGCACAAGGGAGGCCGGGCCTCGGGGATGACACAGGACATGGCCTCGAGCCAGGGATGCGCCAGGCGTCCTCCGGTGGGAGGGAGCGGGAGCGGTTGTTCGCTGGGGAGGGGCGTCCGGATGGGATTCCGGGCGAAGACGAGCGCGCGAGGTGAGGGGGCCGCCGGAGGGGGAGCCGCCAGCACGCGCGTCGTCACCATGATGATTCCGAGCGTGTGAAGAAGAGGAGACGTGGTGGCGGCCATGCCCGATTGGCCCTCCGCGGAAGCGACCTCACCTGCGGTGCGCCGGTGGGCTTCTACCACCTGACGGCAGGGAAGGGCACGGGGCGGACTCGCTGGCACAGGGCAGGTATGAGTAGGCCACGCGCGAGTCGGCGCCCTTCGCGCTGAAGGAGGTGCGCTTCGCCGAACTCCTCCGCTGTCACTCTCAGGTGGCGCCCTTCAGCCGCATGCTGACGCCGCGGCGGGAGGACTTCCATGCCGCGGTCGTCCACCTCCTGGAGCGGCGGCTCCGCCCAGGAGGCATCGGACGCGTGATGCCTCCTGCTCGCCATCGCAGGGGAGGCAAGGCGCTACACCGGATGGCTTCGAGGCGAGCTCTGAATTGCCTCAAGAGGATGAGGATGCAGCCGAGGTGGAGGACGCCGGGAAAGTCTCCACCTTCACCTCGTAGCGGGTGCCGAGACGACGGAAGTTCTGAAGCCAGGCGAAAGGCCGCTCCACCTTCCAGCGACGGCAATATCGACGCAGCTCATGCTCATCCTGCGTCTTCGTCTTGCGTCCTCAACGGTGCGGGGCAATCAGCTTCACTCCCCGTTGGTGCCACAGTCGCTCGTCGAGTTTGTCAGCGTCATAGGCTTTGTCGCCGATGAGCCGCTCGGGAAGCTCGTCGATGAGGCTCTCGTCGAGGGTGGCTTCGAGGAGCTGGGTTTCGTGGGGAGAAGCGCTTGCCGCGTCAATGGCGAGAGGAAGACCAGCGCCGTCTGCAGCTGCCATGACCTTCGTCCCTTTGCCCCTCTGCGTTTTCCCGACGCAGGGCCCCCCTTTTTCGCCGAGGCGAAGAACGCGTCGACGAAGCCTTCCTCCAGGTCGGATCCTCTGCGCTCTTTGAGGTCCAGGGCCAAGGCTCGCAGGACGGTGCGGAGAGTCCCCTCCCTTACCCAGCCCTGAAACCAGCGGTGGACCGTTATGTAGGGCGGATACTTCTCCCGCGGCAGCTCGCTCCATTGGGCCCCGGTGCGCAGAATCCACAGGATGCCGGCCCACAGCGCCCGTGAGGGCGTGGGCGTTCGCCCAGGCCGGTCCTCCCGCTTCAGCTTCCTCGCTGGGAGTAGCGGCCCAATCAGGCTCCACTGTTCATCAGTCAGGTCCACCGGGCTGCTTCGAACATGGCCATCCCCTCCATGTCGATCAGCGGCCTGGTTATCGCCCCCATGCCTGCTCGCTCAATTCTGAGACCACTTGTAGCGAGAGCGGCCGACCGGCATGCAGCAAGAGCGCGAGACATTCTTTGCGGCCACCGGGGCGGTCGAGGGGGCCGTATCGGCTCCATTGGCGAGTCCGGCAGCCACAGCAGCATGACGGCGCGAGCATGCATGCGCGCGCTTCTTTGGGAGCGATTGACAGGCCGTGTCCCAGGTAACCGGGGCACGGTACTGACCATGATTGATTGGCGCCCTCCTCCTGGACGGAGTCGAGACTCTCATGTCGGTGGCGAGTGGCACCTCGCGCTCAGTATTCCTCAATTTCGACCGTGAGTACCTGATGCTGGCGTTACGCCCAGCGCCCCGTCGTCGATGTTGAGGACGCGTGAATCTCCGAGCGCAGGTGGCCGAATTCGCCGCATCAGCCGCAGGCGCGCCTCCGGGCTGGTGGGCATCGCTAAGGGCCCGAGAAGCCTGGCTCCGGCTTCTGTCCCCGCAGTCATGCCAACGGTGCACTGCGCGGTCGCAAGCCGCCGCGTCCAAGGAGCGGGCAGGTGCACCGGTCGATCCACGAAGGTGCTGGGTTCGGACAACAGCGGACTAGGGGCTGTACGGGGGGCTGCCGCCGCCCTCGTTGTCCCAGCCATCCTCCTGGTGTCCCGAGCCGTGCCATTCCTCAGCGGGCGATGCCTGGCGCGACAATGGGCTTATGCTCCAACTGCCGAAGTCCAGCAATTGGAGGGTGTGGTCCTCCGCCTGGATGCGATAAGCAATCCACTGGTCGCCCAGGAATACCCGGTGAATTCCTGGAGAGACAACTGCGAGTTCCTTCGCATGGGGGCGGCTCACCCTAGACGGGGACTGAGCGGCGTCCTCGGCCGCCGCAGCGAGCATGTCCAGCCGCTCCTGGATGGGCTGGCGCTCGGAGGGAGGAAGTTGTTCGTACGCCTCCGATAGTTCGGGGACGATGGTGACGCGATACGGCATGGCGAGACACCTCAGTGAAGAAATGGGCCCGCCATGCTTGCGTTTCGCCCGGAAGGCCCATGTGCGTGGTGGAGGAATGGAAAAGACGCGTTCCGGGGCTTCTCTGGACTTATGCCCAGGATGATGGGGCTGAAGGCGAATAATCTCTGCACGTATTGGAAAAAATTGGTTGCCCCCTCTAGCTCTTTGCGATTCTTCAGGAGAGTCTCTCGAAAGGAAGGCAGGAAGTCTTCAAGTGGAGTGGTTCCTTCTTTCGGGCTGCGCCTCGTGCGAGCGTTGTGTGGACTCCAACGGCAGTACTTGGCGAAGCTCGTCCACGGAGACCGATAGCACCACGGTGTCGCTTACTGACTGGACGATATGGGTAGGCAGCTCGACCCGGCCGGCGTGGAAGAAATTCCAGAACGCTCCAATCTGGTCGGCGGCTTCGGAGCGCAGCTTCACTTGAAGCCCCTCAACCTTCCAAGTCTCGCTGTCAATGGACAAGGCCTCCACGACACCTATCTGCTGCCCCCCTGAGGCCACAACGGTACGACCTGGGCGGATACGCTCTGAAAATCGCATGTGTCAACTCCACTCCTTCTCATCAAGATGGACACGCGAACGTGGGAGTGCCGTGGGCCTTGCGACGCATGGGCAGGCGGAGTATCGGGCGTTGGTGCCGCTCGCCTGCTGCTGCAGGCTGCGAGGGTGGGGCGTGCGATACTTGGATGAGCCTCAGTCGGGCGAGCAGCCGCATCACCTGCCATGTGGGGTCTAGCTCGAAGCGCTTCGCGGCGAAGTCCGGGCTCGCCGGTCGGGCGTGATGGTTGTTTTGGAACAGCTCGCCCATGCACACCACGTCTAAACGCCCGATCATGAATCTCGTACGCGCTCAGGCGGCACGCCGCAGATGGACCTTGCGGAGGATAGGACTGGCACGCCGCTGGGCGTTGCGAGCGTGCAGGTATGCATGGACGCGCCGCATGAGCTTCAGGAGGGTGCGGCAGCGATGGTTGCGAGTGACGTTGGCGTGGAGGTCCAACCAGACGCGCTCAATGCGATTGGCGTCCGGGCAGTAAGGCGGCAGGAAGTGGAGGACAATCCGGCCGCCGAGTTGCTCGAGCGCCTTTCTCGTCTTCTGGCTGCTGTGGATGGAGGCGTTGTCCAGGATGAGGTGGATTCGTGGGGCGCCACGGTACTCACCGGCGATGCGCCAAAGCAGTTGGATGAAGAGTGAGCTGGCCTTCGACTTGCCGTCCACCCAGGTGAGGCGGCCCATCTTCGAGTCCAGGGCGCCGGCCAGGTATCGCTTCTTGTTGTTGCCTGGCGTGAGCACCACCCGGCGCTGGCCGGGCAGGCACCAGTCGCGTCCCACCTTCGGATTGAGGTGGATGTCCACCTCGTCCACATAGAGGACCGGCTCGTCGGACCGGGCACATGCTTCCAGGCACCGCAACTCGAAGAGACGCCGGCGCCGCTTCCAGCCCGGCGAAGGGCAGCCCACCACGGGTTTGGCCGCCTTCAGGCTCGCACCGAGGGTGGCAAGCGCACGGCCCATGGTGGCAACCGACACCCGCGCCAGGCCCCGGCGCTCCATCTCCAGCGCGAGCAACTCCCGTGTCCACGTCGGGCGGCACCAGCCCACCTCTTCGGGAGTACCCGCCAGCACGCGCGAGAGAATGGCGAGGAAGCGCGCATCCACCTTCGCTTCGCCATTGGCCGCCCTGCGGTCCACCAGGGCTTTACGCCGTCCCGTCCGGTAGCGATTGACCGCGGAGACAACTGTGGAGGTGGCGCACGCCAGAGCACGCGCTACCTGCCTGCATGATTCGCCGCGCGACACTCCCACCACCGCCATGCACCGCCGCAGGGTGAGCGGGCAGCCGCTCCTTTCACCCCAACGGATGAGGGAGCGACGCTGCAGCCGCGAAAGACGGGGCCTACCTTTGTCCCTGGGCGGGGCCTTTCTGATTCCTGGTCTTCTGCGCACACAGAGCCGAACGGGATGTGCCCCTGCCTCTTCCTGTCGCCCCGCGCGCCTGCCCGCTCACCAACCGCGATCGAGAATCACGAGCGGTGGTTTAGTGCTTGGCGACGACCTGCCCCTGGGCGGTCACGAAGCCATCCAGGCGCGTGTGGCGATGGTCTCTGGGATGCAGCAGGAACGCTCAGAAGTAGCCTGGAATCATCAGCGCGAACTGGAGCTCCGAGACCTCGGCCCCGATGACGACCTGGTCGGCTACCCGGGTGCCGACGGCGTGGGGTTGCACACCCCGAGGATCGACCGCGGCATAGGCCTCGACGGTGATTAGCACCCCCATCCACCGTCTGCCGTTGATGGTCGTGCTATCTCCCCTGGGGGCGATGCCGAGAATCCGTCCCCAACAACGCACCCCCTCTGCCAGCAGCTCCGATTTCTTCTGCTGCAGTTCGCGATCTCCGCGGGCGCCGTAGACGAAGCCGGCGACGAGCACCAACACGATGACCAGGCTGCCCCACAGGGAGCCCCCCTGTGTCAGGGAAGAAGTCGCCTCGGCGGACAACGCCCTTTCGCGCGCTTCGCTCACTAGCCTTGACGCACTGCTGAATGTGGCCTGGACGCACCCATGACGCGGCGACCGAGTTTTGGGTAGGCACAGGAGGTACACTCCACTGCCGGTGGACTTCATCCGCCATCCCACCGATGCGCGGAGTCTGCCCACCACGGGGGAAATATGGGCGCGCGAAGCACTCTCGAGCGATGGCTGGAGCGCATCGAAGCCAGCCTCAGCGTAGGCGTGACCATTGGCACGGCCGTCGTTGCCGTGCTCGGGCTCGCAGCGTTCCTCATGGCAATTGTGCGCAGGGGGCTCTTGGCGGGAACCTTCGACGCTACCACCATCGCGCACCTGCTCGATGTCGGGTTGGTGGTGTTCATCGCGCTTGAGCTCTTCAAGATTGGAATCGCACATCTGCGTAACCGCAGCATCGTGCCAACGGTGATGGAGGCTGCGCTGATCGCGGTCGTCAGAAAGATTGTGGTGATGGAACTCGACGCGGAAACTTTTCCGAGGGTCCTGCCCCTCTCGCTGCTCCTGCTGTCCGTCGGCGCCACCTGGTTCCTGGTCCATCGGTCCCACGCCAGCATTGGCCCTGTTTCGAACCGCGAATAGACGGTGAAGCCGCTTCCCGATGATGATGGCGCCCGCTGCCGCGAGGCAAAGCGCCTTCGCTACTTCCGCGGCCGCTTGAAGAGGTCTCCAAGGCCCTTGCGTGCTCGGTTCACCGGGTTCTCGCTCCCTTGCTGCGGCTGCCCCCCTGGCAGCAGGCCCTTGGCGACGTCCAGCGTGCTGCCAGGCTTCACCTCGGGCGCTCTGAGCGTGCCCGTGATCGTGAGTGGGATCGTCACCGGCGCCTTCATTGGAATCGCACCGCGGGTGATGGCCGAGACGAACTGCTCGGAAGCGTTGATCGTACCCTTGAGCTCCAGGCGCTGATCGAGGCCCACCCGGCCATCCAGCGTCCCGGTGCCAATGTCCGACTGGAACGCCATGGGCTTCGTGAACGCGACCCATCCGCCCTGGACCCGGAACTGCGCGCTCAGATCGTTCAGTCGGGTGCCCTGCGCCGCTTTCTGGACCGTGCCAGTCGCGTCCTTGAGCCCCAGTGCCTCCAAGCCCCGCGTCAGTACCGGAGCCACCTCCGCACCGACGTCTGCGGTCGTGAGGGCACCGTCGCGAAGCTGCACGCTCCCGCCGCCGGTGACGCTGTCCCGCGCTTGGGCCCAATCCACTCCGGTACCGGTGAGTTGAAGCTCGCCGCTGGCCTTGCCCCTCAGTGACGGGTGTCCCGAAAGCGACTGGAAGGCCTTCGCGGTGTCCATTCCGGCGAGGACCACCTTGAGTGTCCACTCCGGCTGCTTCTTGGTGAGGTCCACCCGGGTCCCCGTGAGGTCAGTGTGCCCGCCATAGATCGTTGCGCCACCACGATGCACGAGGAGCACGCCGTCATCCAGCCTCGCCTGCGCGTCCACGTCCGTGGCCACGAGCGCACCGTGGTGGAGCTTCGCCAGTTTAAGTGTTCCTCCCACATCGACCTTCCCCAACTGCGCGCGCACCGAGGCAGGCAGCGCGGTGGCCGATTCTTCATTCTTCGGCTGCGGTGGCAGCACTCCGAGCAGGTGCTTCACGTCGAGTTCCTGCCCTTGCAGCGCGAAGCGAACGCGCGTGGGCGCCATCCAGGCCGAGGCCGTGCCGCCGAGCTGGATGCCGGGGCCCTTGAGCGCAATCTGCGTGAAGTCCACCTTCGCCGCCTTCGCATGGGCCGGGTCGATGCGCGAGGTGAATGCGAACGAGCCGCTCGCCGGCTCACCGCGAAGCCTCAACTCTCTTACTGAGCCGTGGCCCGCGAGCGTGTACTCGCCCTGGTCGGTCTTCACGTCCGCGCCGATGTCCATCCGGCCGCCAGTGAAATAACCAGCCGCCCTCGGAGGCAGGAAGTTCCGGAATGCGTTCACTGAGAGGTCCTTTCCGCGCAGGTGCAGCGTCACCTCGGGCACCGGTTGGCCGGGCTGAAGCTTCCCGGCGGGGAGCGGGTCGACCTTGAAGTCCATCGCCACGTTCTGCTCCGATGCGGCGAGCGCTGCCTTCATGGCGCCCTCGAACGACAGACCCGGTCCGAGGCCCTTCAATTCCGCGTCGATGTCCCGAAGCACGACCGCGGCGGTGCCTCCGGCCGCCTGCAGGTCGGTCACATTCACGACGCCATCTCGAATCCGAAGGTCCTCGACGAACGCCCCTCGCTCGGACCTCGGGCGGGTGCTCCCGAGCGATTCGTGGTTCCACGTCCCGTCTTCGCGCCGCACCAGGTTCAGCTTCGTGGCATCGAGCTTCAGCGCGCTCACGCGCACATCCTTGCCGAGACTCCGAATCAGCGGCCAGAGCTGAACGGTCGCAGTCGCACGTGGGGCCTCCAGGAACGGTGGCTCGTTGCCGTCACCCTCGACCCGCAGGTTCGTGATCGCGGCGCCGGGCCTCGGAAGCCAGTGGGCATCGAGCTTTTCGACGCTCACAGGACGGCCGAGGGCGCTGGTGGCGATGGCCTCAAGTTGCCCGCGCAGACGCTCGGCGATCCACGACGGCTTCAGGGCCAGCGCGCCGGCAGCCAGCACCAGCACCAGCACCAGCACGGCGGCCCCAACACCGAGCACGACCTTCAAGCCACGGCGGACGGAGTGAGCGGTTCTCTTCATGCCCTTGTAAGATGAGCGGCCTCTGGCCCCGCGGAGCCCCCAGTCAACCAGGCTCCTTTTGGGCCGCGCCTGCAAGAGACGGCTGTCCCGCCGCCCGTGCGCATTGCCCCTTGGTCGACCGCCGCCGCGCCGTCTGCTCGGACCGGAGCGGGCTCAGCGTTTGTCTTCAGAGGAACGGCGGCCGAGGACGGCGTTGATCTCGGCGCCCAGCAGCAGCGCGAGCGAGGAGATCCACATCCACAAGCTCAGGACGATGATGCCTCCCAGGGCTCCATAGGTGATGCCGAACGTGCTGAAGCGGGAGACACAGAAGGAGAAGCCCAGCGAAGCAGCAAGCCAGACGAGCACCCCCGCCACGGAGCCGGGCGTGATGAACTTGAACCTCTGCCGGGTATCCGGGAGCACGGAGTAGAGGACGGCCCAGAGGAGCATCATCAGCAGCGCCGCGAGGGGAAACCTCAGCCAGCCAGCCAGCGTTGCCCAGGGCCCACCGAGCCGGGTGGCGAGAGCCGGGGCGGCCACCGCGATGAAACCGGCGAGCGGCGCCAGGACGGCTCCCGCCAGCGTCATTCCCAACGCCATCCCCAGGAGCTTCCAACGCGGACGGCTCTCCGTCACATCGTAGGCGGTATTGAGGGCCGTCATGAGACTTCTTACCCCGGCGGTCGCCGACCCCGCGGCGACCAGCGCGCTGAGCGTCAGCAGCCCCCTGCCAGGCCCGGAGGTGAGTTGCGCGAGCTGCTCATAGAGGAGCCGGCTGAAGGCCGGGGGAACTTCGCGCCCCAGCGCGCCGATGAGCGCTTCTACCTGCGAGGGTTGAATGACGAGGCCCGCCAGAGCGACGGTGAGGAGCAGGAAGGGAAAGAGGGAGAGGAGGCCGTAGAACGTGAGGGCGGCCGCCGCGTCGCTCAGCTTGTTGCGCTGCCACTCTCGTCGCAGTCCTCCAAGGATGTCCGTCCACTCCGCTGCGCTGCCGGGTCGGTCCCCGTGTGCCCTGGCAGGACGCCTTTCCGCGCCGGGCGCTTCCTTGCGAGTCAGGCTGCGGGGTCCGCCTTCCATGGTGATCTCCTGGGCGAAAGGTAGTCCTGCCCCGCCTCTGACTGCTTCAAGAGCGCCTCTGAACAGCCAGGCAACCGGGCCCGAGCGCAGGGCAGTCACTAGGTTCATCCGGGGGGCAGCCAGGGTGTTCACTGGGAGGCACCGCCCGCCACCAGCCTGATGACACCTCAAGACGAGGAAACGAGCCATGGAACGCACGGATGCTGAGCGTCTGAAGGCTGTGTTGGCCAAGATGATGGCGGTGCTGGCCATCATCGGCGCCATCAACTGGGGGCTGATCGGCTTCTTCAATTGGAACCTCGTGGAGGCGGTCTTCGGTGGCGGCTCACGTGAGGTGACCAGCGCTCTTGCTCGCCTCATCTACTCCGTCGTGGGACTGGCGGGAGTGGCGCTCGCGCTCACCTTCCCATGGCGTCGGCCGCTGGAAACGACGACAACGACCACGACGACCCGAATCACGGGTGCTGGGTCGAACCGACGGTCGGACGTGCGGGCCTGATGCGGAGAGCCGTTGATTCAAGGGAGGGCTCGACCGTGGTGTGAGCGTGCGCGGCTGGCTCTGTGACATCAGGCGGCACGTGACAGGGCGTGGCAGAATTCTGGCCGGCCATCTACGGTCGGCAAAAATGGCTAGGAGTCTGTGGCGGTAATGAGGCAGGAGGCGAGCGCGGACGAGGTAGGCGGCTGGCCGCCTGATTGAGGCAGCCCGCCGCTAAGCGACCACCGCGTGGAAGAGCTTGAGGAGGTTGTGGGTGGCGCAGATGAGAGCCCACTCCTCCCGGGCCGCCTTCAGGCCCCGCCGCAGCAGGGTTCGGATGCCGCGCGCCTCTTTGATTTGGCCGAAGACGGGTTCCGCAATCGCTTTGCGCATTCGATACACCTCCTTGCCTCGCTGCGTCGCCAGCTTCCGGGCCATCCGCGCCTTCGGGGTGAGTCCCGCAGGCGGACGGCCTCTGACTTTCGGTGGCGCTTCTCCGTGCTTCTGGCGGCCCGTCGCAATGTATGGCTCGACGCCCACCGACTCGAGCCAGCGCACATTCTTCGCGGAGAAATAGCCCGCGTCCGCGCTCAGCTTCCGGGGCACCTCGTCGAGGTGCTCGGCCACCCGGTCCACCAGCGCCGGCAGGTGCTCGGCGTCCGGAGGCTGGTTGGTGAGGGCTTGGGCGACAATCACCTGGTGCGCCGAGTCCACCGCCGCCTGCGCGTTGTAGGCCTGCTCGAAGCTTGTGCCCCTCTTCATGATTCGGCTGTCCGCGTCCGTGAAGTTGCGCTGCGCTTTGGGCGTCGGCTTCCCCTCGGCCGTGTGGGGCACCGTGTGGCCTGGCAAGTCCTGGGCGGGCGGCGGGGGCTCGTCGTCGTCATCATCCTTGCGTTTGCCTGCTTCCGCGGCAGCCTTGGCTTCGGCCTCCAGCGCCTGCCGGGCCTCGCGGATGCGTTGCAGACGCGACTGCGCGCGCCGCAGCTCCTCGGGGAGTTCATCGCCCCGCTTGCCCGTGCCGTGCCGGGCATCCTCCTCCGCGTCGACGGCCTCCGCCTGCGCCAGCAGTTCCTTCACCTGCCCACGCAGCTTCTCTTCCTCCCTCTGCATCCGCTCGTAGCTCATCGCCTTGTGCTTGCTGGCGTTCGCCTTCAGCTTCGTGCCGTCCAGCGCCACGTGCCCCAGCTTCACCAGCCCCGCCCTCGCGCACAGCTTCAGCATCTGCACGAAGAGGTTTTCGAAGTGCGCCCCGTGCCGGCGCCGAAACTCTGAAATCCTCGAGTGGTCCGGGGACTGGTTCGCCGCCAGGACGCGAAAGGCCACGTCCTCCCGCGTCTTCCTCTCAATCTTCCGAGACGACGTCACCCCTGTGCAGTACGCGTACAGCAGCAACGCCACCATCATCTTCGGCTCGTACGGCGGGTAGCCTCGCAGCTGCTTCTCGTAGGGCTCGTAAATGGGGGCAAGGTCCAGTTCCTCCACCACCTCCAGCACGAAACGCGCGAGGTGGTGCTCCGGCAGCCAGTCCAGCAGCGACGGCGGCAGCAGGAAGTCCTGCTGCACATTCCAGGGGCGGAACTTCTTGCTCATGGGGGCATTGAGCCCCCTCAGCTCCTGCCGGGCAAGGCCCCGTCGCGATTACCGCGACAGACTCCTAGATGCGGATCTTCGTGAAGGCGCTCACATGCCCAGACCGGGAAGGGGCGCGCCGAAACCGTCACCAACATGGCGGAACTTCTTGCGCTTGCATCTGGCGGAGTCCGCGGGGATGGACTTCTTTGTGATTCCGACTGCGACGTGGGGATTCGCAAGGTGCCGAGTGCAGCACGGTGTCCGTGGCAGAATCCCTATGCGGAGAGAGTCATCGGCTCGATACGTAGGGAGCTGCTGGACCATGTCGTCGTCCTGAACGAAGCCCACGCTCGGCGCCTGCTGCGCGAGTACCAGCGCTACTACAATGCGAGCCGGACGCACCTGTCGCTCGGGAAAGATGCGCCCGAGACGCGTGAGGTCCAGGGCCCGGAGCACGGAGCCAAGGTGATAGAACTACGGGAAGTCTTCGGGCTCCACCACCGGTACGAGCGCCGCGCTGCGTAGAGTCTCGGTCCTTCCAACAACACCCTCGCAGACCCGCGCGTGCTGCACCAGCCTATCTGCGTTCGCAGGAAGGGCGGCGAGTGTCCACACGCAGGCAGAGAGAGGTGTTGAGGCGTCTGAGCTGGGCGTAATTCCGACCTCTGTCAAACGGAAGGGAGGACCCAGCGGCTCGTCATACGAATCGCTCACGTCATGACGCGCGTTTTGACGCAGCCTTGACGCACTCATGACGCAGCGACTGAATTTTGGGTAGGCACAGGAGCTGCTCGCTGCCCAGCAATACCTCTTCGCGGTGCGGGTCCGCGCGACGGACGACTGCACTCATGCCCCCATCGTGATGGGGGAGAGTGGCACGCTACAGCCGTTCGAACGGCGCGGCATAGCGGAATTGGCCACCAATGCCGGGAGTCCACCGGCCCAGCGGACGGGCCTGGAAGTGGTCGCCCCACCCTGGATCGGGCGGCGCGATGTTGATCGTCCGGGCGGCCACGAACCCGAACCGCGGGTAGTAGTCGAGGTGGCCGAGCAGGACGACGACGTCGAAGTCCAGCGCATCCGCCGCGCCGAGCACGGCATGCATCAGCGCCGCGCCGACACCGCTGCCCTGCTGTTGCGGAGTCACGCCGATCGGCCCGAGCCCGACCGCGCGCCCGACGTCGAGCGAGCCGACCGTGCAGATGACATGACCGACCACCGAGCCCGCAGCATCCTCAGCGACGAGCGAGAGCGCGGGGTTCCAGCCGACGTCGCCCCGGAGCAGGCGCACGAGCCCGACCTCCAACGGTTCGGCCCCGGGAGCCTGGGCGGCGAACGCGGCGCGGTGCACGGCGTCGACCCGGTCGTGGTCGGCGGTGGTCTCTCGTCGGATCAGCATCGATTCTCCTCGGGTCCGAAGGTCATGCAGGTAGGCCTCGCTCCGGGACGATCACCAGACGAGACGGTTCGTCTCGCAGAATAGCTACTTGGGTGCATGATGGCAATACGTCTCGTCTCGTTTCGAGCTACCGTTGGTGCATGTCCGCCACCCGACCCGATTCGCAACAGCCCGCAACCTCGGCGACACAGCGACGATCGCCAGACCCGACGAGGCGGAACGCCGCGACGAGGCGGGCCATCCTGGACGCTGCGCTCGATCTCATTGTCGCCTCCGGCTTCGAGATGCTCACGGTCGAAGCGATTGCCCGACGGGCCGGCGTCGGCAAGCAGACCATCTACCGGTGGTGGCCATCCAAGGGCGCCGTGCTGCTCGAGGCGTTCCTTGAGCACCGTGTGGAGGAGCGCACCGAGACCCCTCTGCTCGGGCCGCTCAACCGAGGCGACTTCGCAGCCGACGTGCGGAGGGTGCTGCGCGGCACCGTTCGGGCGTTCGCAAACACGAGCTGGGAAGCGCCGTACCGAGCGTTGACCATCGCCATTCAGGAGGACCCGCAGCTGGGCGCGGAGGCACGCGAACGCCTCATCCGGCCCTCGCTCGACGATGTCCGAGCTTGGCTCGCGACCGCTCAAGAGCATGGCGACGTCCGGGCGGACATCGACCTCGACGTCGCCGTCGAGCTCCTGGTCGGGCCGGTCTTCCACCGCTGGCTACTCCGCACCGGCCCACTCTCCGATGAGTATGCAGACGCCGTGACAGACGCCGTCGTGCACGCGCTCCACACATGAGCGCTCGCCCGAGCGCGCGGGACGAGGGTGGAGCCGCTCAGCGCCGGCGTGCTGTTCAAGATCGAGCGCATCGACGGGCCCAAGCCGTTTGATCTGAGTACCGTTCCTCGCAAGTGGAGGGGCAGAGCACGGGCTGCCGGGAAAGTGGGTATTGACCTCTCGTACTTGTTCGGATCGGGTCATGCTGAATAGAAGGCCCTGCCAACTGGCAGGGCCTTTTTGCTTAACACGGGCCTCGCGATGAATATCGCGGGGCCTTCGTGCTTAGTCCTACAGTTGCAGTTTGTGTCTGGCGCCACGTGCTCGGTAGTGGCAGCGCATGGCGACGGCTTGATGGTGCCGTCGCCACCGACTCCACAGGAGGACATCGGTAACTGGCGGGAGCGTGCGCCGCCAGAGGGCCAGCAGCAGGCGCCGAATCTCCTGGACGGAGTAGCGGACGAGGACTGTCAGTGAAGGCCCTGCCGGACGAGAAACGCCCGCATGGGGTTTCTTCGCGACGGCAGGCCGAGCGCTTTGGGGGGCAGTCCCTCCTCGGGGGGAGATTGGCCATGGCCTGCGCATTGGCCAGGAAGACGTGAGCGACGAGGCACAGCGTCGTGTGTCGATGCCAGGGTGTCCAGGTACGTACCTCGTAGTCCGCCAGCCCCACCTCGCCCTTGGCTGATTCGAAGTCGTCCTCAATGGCCCACCGGCTTCCCGCGGCCCTCACCAGCGAGGCCAGCGAGGCGTTGCGCCGTGCGTGGGCAATGTAGAAAGCCATCTTCCCGTCCACGAGGCTGCGACGAAATAGAAGCCACCTCGACAGGCCCAGGTGCCGGTTGAGACGCATGCGTGCCCAGTCATAGAGGCGTGGGCCCTTGCTTCCCGGGCCCGCAGACAGTCGCACCCAGCACGTGGGAGGGACGAGTTGCCCCATGTCGCCCGGCTTCACCTGGTAGAAGCCCCGCCAGACGTGCGTATTGGCCGCCACCGTCAGCACGTAGGGCTGGCGCAATCCCTCCAGGAAGCGTCGCAACGTGTTGTCACGCCCGTAGACTTCGTCCCCCACCACCCACGCCGGCTTCAGTCCTGAGGCCAACACCCGTTGCAGCATGCCTTGGGCGAGGGCTGGCTTGGACTCGAAGTCGACGTCTTCTGGGATGCCGCTCGCCTCACGGCGCGCCACGTCCTGCGTCCAGGCTTCTGGCAGGTACAGCTCCCGGTCCACCAACGCGTGTCCACGGGGCGTCGCATACGAGAGGAAGACGCCCACCTGCGCATTCTCGATGTTGCCCGCGGTGCCTGTGTACTGGCGCGCCACGCCGACGGACTTGTCTCCCTTCTTCAAGAAGCCCGTCTCGTCCACCGCCAGCACGCCGCCTTCCCCCAGACTCCTTCGGGCGTACTCCAGGTCGTCGTCGCGCACTGCGTCCGCGTCCCACTTCGCGCGCAGCAGCAGGTGCTGGAAGGCATACGGGGCGCCGTGCCCCGCGTCCTCTGAAAGGCCCCACGCATTCTTCCGCTGCGCGTGCCCCAGCAACGCCCTCACGTACTCCACTGCAGCGGCATGTGCTTCGCGCCTGTGATCTGCCCCACCATCCGTTTCACCACCTCCGCCTTGAATGCATCCGTGTACGACACAGCTACCTGCCTGTACTCGCCCCCGGGGGTGGTCAGCTCGGCCGGTCAGCCGAAACGACAACTTCCCTGACACGGGGGAGCCTGGCGATTGCAATCGATTCACGGGCCGTGCATAGGGACTTCGTGTCCTCCGCACCCGTCCTTGGATTTGGTCGCTATCTCGGCACACCGCTCCAGCGCCTGGAGGTGGCGGGGCTCGTCCTGACGGAGAGCACCTATCCTCCCGACGTCGTCCTCCCCCTCCACCGGCACCGGCACGCGGGCTTCCGGCTCACGCTGGAAGGCGGCTTCACCGACGTGTTGGAAGGACGTGCCCGGGAATGTCCTCCCAGGTCGGTGGCCTTCCAGGCACCCGAGGTCGCCCACGAGCAGCGCATCGCCGGTCGGCTCACCCGCACCTTCAACGTCGACTTCTCCGAGTCGGTCTGGCGGTCGCGCTACCCCCTCGTCTCCCGGCTGGACAGCCGGATGGAGCTGGCATCGGCGCGACTGTTCTCGCTGACCGCGCGCCTCTATCAGGAGTTCCTCCGCGGGGATGACGTGGCGGCGCTGGCCATCGAAGGGCTGGCGTTGGAGCTGCTGGCCGAGGCCGTGCGCGCCACGACGCCCCCGAAGGCGTCGGCCCCTCCCGCGTGGCTCGTACGGGTGCGGGAGTTGCTCGATGCGGTCCGGGGCCGCCTCCCACGCTCGCGCAACTGGCTCGCGAGGCGGGGGTGAGCCCCACGCAACTGGGCCGCGGCTTCCGCCAGTTCTTCCAGTGCACTCCCGTCGACCACCTGCGCCGCTCCCGACTGGAGCGCGCCAGCCGGGCACTGCGAGAGACGGCGCAGCCCCTCAGCGACATCGCGCTAGAGGCGGGCTACTGCGACCAGAGTCACATGACGCGCGAATTCAGCCGCCGACTCCACTTGACCCCGGCCGAGTACCGGCGGCTGCTCGCGGGCCGCTCGTTTCGTCCAACGGAATGAGTTCCGTCCAAGACGTCCTCGCGCGGACGGGGTCAGCTTCAGCGCCATGACTCCGGACCCGCTCGCTTCCCCCGTCCCCTCCCTGACCTCCGACTCCCGCTGGGGAGTACCCACCGTGGCCCTCGTCGCCACGCTGTGGCTGGCATCATCCGGCTGCGTATCACGGCAGGAGGTCCCCACAGCTCCCGCGCCGGCCGTCACCCGCGTGGAAGCCGGGCGCACGCACTGGGTGCTGCGTCCCTCCGAGGCCTACGACGCCCTCTGCCTGCTGAATCTGCTCCGTGGCGACGCGTTCTACACGCAGTTCTATCCCGTGGAGTTTCAGCGCTTCTCCGCCCTCCTCGAGCCCAGGGAGAAGGCCGCGCTCGCGCACCTCACCGAGCGGATGGGAAAGCAGGCCGGGAAGATGGTGGGTCCCCACCTGACGCTCGTCTTCTCCGTCACGGGCGCCACCACCGTGGAAGGCCTGGCCAGGACGGTGTCGGACGATGCCGCCTGGAAGGCGATGCGCCGGGACTTCGAGGCGACGAGCTACGGCGAGGACTCCGACTTCACCGAGATGGAGGACGTTCGCCAGGACCTGGGCGTGCTGTTCGCCTTCCTCCAGCGCATCGGCTTCTCGCGCATCTGGCGCGCGGAGTACCTGCCCCAGGTCGAGCAGGCCATCGCGCAACTCGGCGTCCAGTTGGCGCCCCATGACGTGGTGGGCTGGGACGAGGACGTCCTCGGCCGGGCGCTCCACGTGGAGGAGCTCAACGCCCACGTGCTGAAGTTCGTCAAACCCCACGGCATCCGGGTGACGGGGTGGAACTTCCTCACCGACCTCACCTACCCGCTGAGCGTCACGGTGAAGACCGCCGTGCACGAACTGCTCCACCCGCCGTTCAAGCGCGAGGGCGCCATCGACGCGCGGTTGACGGCTCTGGAGGCGGACCCCTACTTCCAGCGACTGGTGCGCGAGCACGACCCGGCGTTCGGCTACACCACTGCGCAGGGGCTGACGGAGGAGGACTGCGCCGAGGCCGTCGACGTCTTCGTAAGCGAACGCCAGGGCCTGCTCCGCGCGAGGGATGGCAAGCCGCTCACGGGCGCGGCCTTCTTCCGCGACCACGACGATGGAATGCACGTGTTGGCCTACGTGCTCTACGAGGAGCTCCGGCGCGCGGACTTCTCCCAGTGGACGAAGTACGAGGACTTCCTGCTGAAGCTGTTCGACACGGGCGTGCTCGTGCCCGGGAAGCTGGAGCAGCGATTCCGTTCCTACACCGGCAGCTATCCCGTGAAGGCATTGAAGGAATAGGCCCTCAGGCGCGCCGCTCCGGACGCCGCGACGAGACAGGCGCGCAGCCGCCGCAGCCCCTCGTCGAGCCGGGCCGTGCGCGCCTCGCTCATCCGCAGTGACGCACTGCCGAAAGTGGTCTTGACGCGCTCAGGACGCAGCGACCGAATTTTGGGAAGGTACAACTGTTCTCCGAGCCGACCTGCATTGGCGCATGCCTGGGCGCGCTGAATGGAGGAGAGCTTGAAGTCGCTTCCCCTGAGGTCTCGACATGCGCAAAGTCTCGACGCCCACCCTGCTTCTCTCGATCTGCGCTGTCGGCATCATCATGGCCGTGGGAGCGACGTGGTGGATGAGCAGGACGAGCATCTTCGTCGTCAATGCGTCGGAACGAGAGCTGCGGAGTCTAAACCAAGGATCGTGATTCTCGAACGGCCTCAGGGTGTGCGCCTGAGGTCGACTCGTCGCAAGGATGGACTGGCGGAGCGCTGGGCATTGCGAGCGGAGAGGTAGGCATGCACTCGGACCATGAGCTGGGCCATGGTGCGGCAGCGGTGATTGCGGGTGACGTTGGCATGTAGGTCGAGCCACACCCGCTCGATGCGATTGCCCTGGGGGCAGTACGGCGGGAGGAAGTGGAAGACGAATCGCCCGCCGAAATGCGCGAGCGCCTTGAGCGTCTTCTTGCTGGAGTGAACCGAGGCGTTGTCGAGAACGAGGTGGATACGGCGAGCGCGCCGGTATTGACTTGCCAGACGCCACAGCAGCTGGATGAAGAGGGCACTTGCCTTGGACCTGCCTTCCACCCACGTCAGCTGCCCCGTGCGCGTATTGAGCGCTCCAGCGAGGTAGCGCTTCTGGTTGTTGCCGGGAGTCACCACCACCCGTCGTTGCCCGGGCAGGCACCAGTCGCGCCCCACCTTGGGGTTGACGTTCCCCTCACGTCTGTCTCGGAGTCCCTGACGCCCACCCTCCTGGTAGCGCCTGACCGCCACCACCACCGTTGAGGTGGCGCACTCCAGCGCCTTGGCGGTGGCTCGACACGACGCCCCACGCCCCACGGACGCCACTGCCAGACACCTCCGATAGGTGTACAGGCAGCCACTCCTGGCCCCTCACCGAAGCAGCGCCTGTCGCTGCTTCCTTTTCAACCACTGCCTACCGTGCCTCTGGGGCAGGGCCTTCTCGCTCTCAGGTCTTCTGCGCACACAGAGCCGAACGGGAGGTGCCCCTGCTCTCTCTTCCCGCCCGCTCCACGCCCGCCTGCTCACCGACCTGATCGAGAATCACGAACCTCGGTTTAGTTGGACGTATTGCAGGAGCCGGCCACTGGTGATGCGATTGGCCAAGCCCAGGGCGCTCTCCCGCTCCGGGAAGATGCTTTCCGTGGCGCCCAGCGCGTTGGCGATGCGCGCGTGGTCGTCCGAGCGGACCTTCACGTAGATGTCCTGGATGCCTGTGTCTCGCAGTGCGAGCAGCGCGAGGATGCTGGCCGAGAGGTCCTCTCCCGTGGAGACGATGGCCGCGTCCGCTCCCCGAGCGCCCACTTCCTCCAGCACCTGACGCTGCGTGGCGTCACCCACCATGGCCTTGGAAACCCGCGCGCCCAGGGCATCGACCACCGCTGGGCGTGGATCGATGGCGATGACATCATGCCCCTGCTCGTGCAGGCGCGCGGCGATGACCGAGCCAAAGTTGCCCAGGCCCACCACGATGATGCGTTTCATCCGTGCTCCTTAACCAACGATGAGGTCCTCTTGCGCGGGACGCACGTGCCGCAGGTGCGTTCGGGCGCGCAGGCTGAGGGCGGCAAAGAAGGACAGTGGGCCCAATCTGCCCACGAACATCAACACGATGATTTGAACCTTGCCCGCAATGCTCAGGGAAGGCGACACGTCCATCGTCAGCCCCACCGTGCAGAAGGCGCTGACAACTTCGAAGAAGACGGGCAGAAAGCTGGCGCGCGCGGTCTGCACCGACTCCGCGCCGCGCCCCTCCGTGAAGCTGAGAACGAAGACGGCGGCGGTCATTACTCCGAAGGCAAGCAGCGCCAGCGACACGGTACGTTCGATGGTGCCCTCTGGAATCGCGCGACCGTGGAGTTCGGCATGGCTGCGCCCCCGGATGCGCGTGAAGGCGAGCGCCGTCACTTCCGGGACGCCCATCTGGCCCGTACGGTGGGAGGCATATCAGTCCGCGAGCAAATCGTACTCGTGCATCCGTCACCCTCCTCCAGGGCGTCGTCCCCGCACCGCACGGCAGCGCAGGACCGAACCTGCCCCGCGCCAGAATCAGGACGCTGCGCCATGCGTGCGTCAAGAGGATGCTGCGGGAAGGGCGGCTCCACCGGCATGCGTTCGTTGACGACTTCGAGCCTGTCGGATGGTATGGCGAACGCCAGCCCTCGAAATGCAGCCTGTGCAGGAGCGTCGAATGAGCCTTCTGGTGATTTGTGAATTCAAGACACGGACCGGCGGGGAGACGGAGTTCCTCCGAGCGGCGCGGGCATTGGCCTCCGTCGCCGCGACCGAGCCGGGAACATTGCGCTACCAGTGGTTCACCACGCAGAAGCCCGGTCACTATTCGATCATCGAGGAGTACGTGGACGCTGACGCGGCCGAAACACATAACAACCACGTGGGCGCACTGCTCCGGGAGCTCTTCGCGGTGTCGGACCTGGTGTCGATATCGTTCTTCGGGGAACTCAACGCGTACTTGCGCGAGTGGGCGACCGGGCGCGAGGGGGTCGCGGTCAACGTCGCGTTGTGACGTCGCCGGGGGCAGGCCTGCTCCGCCGAGGCCTTGATGAAGTCGACGAACGCCCGGAGCGGCGCTGGCACGAAACGCCGCCCGGGGTAGTAGAGAAACGGCCCGGAGAAGGACAGCCACCAGGGCTCGAGGACACCGCGCTCCAGGTGAGGACGCAGCCAGTCCTCGAAGAGGTAGACGATGCCGCAACCGGCGATCGCCGCGTCGACGGCAAGGTCGGTCGCCCCTCCGACCCGGACGATCAACGGCCCTGTCGGCTCGATCTTGACGACCTCGTCATCCTTCTCGAACTCCCACTCCGTCATCGTCCCGATTGGGAAACGGCCGCGCAGACAGGCATGGTCGAGCAGGTCACGGGGGGAGGAGAGCACCTAACGAAAGTCAGGGTAGAGGCGGCGCGGAAGCATGAGGCAGCAACCGAAGACGAGGAAGCCGAAATGGACATCGTCCCTGCGTTCGTCGCGGACCCGAAGTCGGCGGAACTGGTTCTTCCAGGCCTGGGTCCGTTCCACGACCCATCGGTAGGGACCGAGTCGCTCCCTGGATTCGACGCCCTGACGGACGAGGAGTCGATGGAGGCCCTGGAGAAGTCGACCTTGCCGCGCAGGCTCAACTCGTCGAGCAACCGTCCTTGCAACGTCTGCCACACGCCTGCTCGGGTCCACTCCTCCAGTCTGCGCAAGGCCGTCATGCCCGACAGGCCGAACTGCTTGCGGGGCAACATCTCCCAGGGAATGCCACTTCGCAGCACGAAGACGATGGCTTCCAGTGCCGCCCGGTCGTCCGCTCGAGGTCGACCCAGCTTCTTCTTGGGGCGAGGAGGAGGAAGCAAGGGAGCCACGTGCTGCCACAAGGCGTCGGGGACGAGTTCGCGGACCATGCCCCTCAACCTGGGGCTGGCCCCTGTCTGCGGCCAGTCCATCATTCAGTGGTTTCAAGGAGAGGGCTGGGGGCCCCCTTCAATCGGGGGCCGATTGAATCTCCGCAAACTACGCCGTGGGCGACCTCTCGTCCATGGTTCCAATCTGCCGGTGTCCGCTTCACAGTGAGTGCGTGGCGACGTGGTGCGCGTGGGCTCGCGGGCAACTCGCTGGGGTAGGTGAAAGTCGCATGGGTTCGATGCGCGCGCGGGCTCAGGGGCGAAGCACTGCCCAGGTGGCCCCGCGGCCCATCTCGGCGGGTCCGGCCTGCGTCCCCGCTTCGGGGGAGCGCCGAGCCGGCCGCGCGCAGCGGCAGCCTGGTACGCCCCGAGGCCGCCTCCCCATTGCTCCACCCCTTCTTCGCCGCTACAGGAACTCGGCGGCCCCCTATGCGCCGCGCCCACTCGCCTTGACCCACGCATGACGCAGCACCCGGATTTCGGGTAGGCACAGGGGAACGATGCCGCCCTGGCGCGCGAGAGCCTGGACCACCTGGACCGCTACATCCGCCTCCTCTTCAACCGTCCCCTCCCAGAGAAAGCATCGCCATGACCCAACCCCCTCAGCTCGGCTGCGCCTGCGGAAAGGTCCTCCTGCAGGTGCGGGGAGTCCCCATCATCAGCGCCGAATGCTGCTGCAATAGCTGCCGCGCGGCCGGCGCCAGGCTTCAGACGCTCCCCGGGGCCCGGCCGGTCCTGAGCTCCCTTGGCGCGACGCGCTTCGTGCTCTACCGCAAGGACCGCGTCCATTTCCAACAGGGCACCGAGCACCTCAAGGAGTTCCGGCTCACGCCCGAGGCGAAGACCCGCCGGGTCGTCGCCACCTGCTGCAACACGCCCGTCTTCCTCGAGTTCGAGAACGGCCACTGGCTCAGTCTCTATGGCGCGCTCTGGCCCGAAGGGACGCTGCCCCCGCTCGAGCTGCGAACCATGACCTCGGACCTCCCGCCCGGGACGGCGCTCCCCGAGGACGTCCCCAACGGCAAGCACCAATCCGTCTCGTTCTTCGTCAAGCTGCTGGGCGCGTGGGTCCTGATGGGCTTCCGCAGCCCGAAGCTTGCCTTCGTCCACGGACAGCTCCAGGTCTGACCTCCGCTAGAGCTTGGCGACGACCTGCCCCCATTTGGGACGCTACCTGTTCAGGGCAAAGCGCGAACTGCGTGGAGTGGTGAGGAGGAGCTTCCTGGACGGGGGGACGCAGGATCGTGACCTTGCTACCGGATTTCGCAAGGATGCGGATGCACTTCGCGAGAAGGGGCTCTCGCGTGCGGCTGCCGTGGCTCAAGCTCTCGCGGAACGCTATGGGTTCGATGCCGAGCATGAAGACAGCGAGACGGCCGAGTTTCGCGACCCCTGAATGCACTGTTGCGCGTGCGAAATGGCCCCCTGCTTTGAGGAAGTTGTCGCCTCGGCGGGCAACGCCCTTTCGCGCGCCTCGCTCGCAGTGACGCACTGCCGAATGTGCCCGTGACGCAGCGACCGAATTTGGGGGAGGCACCCTCTCTCCTGATTGTTGGGAGGGCACAGAAGGCACAAGGGCGGGTATGAGGGCAGCCCCATTTCGAGCTTTCGCGGCGGTTCGTGTCGGCCTAAGTCAGTGCCTCCTGGGAGGGGCTACCGCTGCTTCCCCTGGGCTGGCTGCTTGGTCGGCGGATGCGACGCGCTTTCGAGGTGATACATGCGTGAGGGGACCGTAAGCATCCTTCTGGGCTCTAGCTGGGGTCTATTCGCGCTCATTGTCTATGGGCTTTTTGTGCGCTCGATTCGGGCGCGCCGGAGGGACGAGCAGCTCCTCCAGCAGGGAGAGTCGGCCGAAGCCACGGTGCTCCAGGTTCAGCGCACCCGGAAGCGCATCAACCACAGCCCTGTCTTCGCGGTCCGACTGGAGGTGCGGCGGTCGGGGCATGCGCCTTATGAAGTGGGACTGGAGGACCGGCTGGACGCCTGGGACATTCCGGTGATGGAGCCTGGACGACGGCTCAAGGTGAAGATTCATCCAAACGACGCGCAGCGGGTTCTCCTCGTGGGGGAGGACACCTCTCAGCCCTCCAGCGTCTCGCCCCAGGGAGACCCCGTGAAGGCCATGGCGGACCTGCAACGGATGGCCAACGAGGGGCTCATTGCCGCCGAGGAGTACGAGCAGAAGAGGGCGGAGATTCTGTCCCGGCTCTGACGGCTGGGCGAGGCTCGGCCTCTTCTCGGGGCCGAGGGCCGCGATGTGCTCACTGTCAACTCGTGCAGGGCCTGCCCTGCTCCTCGTCCATGCGGGGCACCAGGGACCTGCTCGTTTGAAATGGGGGCCACACCACCGGTACGAGCGCCGCGCTGCGTAGAGACTTGGTCTTTCCAACAACACCCTCATAGACCCGCGCGTGCTGCACCAGCCTACCTGGGTTCGCAGGACGGGAGGGGAGCGGCCACACGCAGGCAGAGAGGTGTTGAGGCGTCTGAGCCGGGCGTAATTCCGACCTCTACCAAACGGAAGAGAAGGACCCAGCGGCTCGTTACGCGCATCGCTCACTTCATGACGCGCGTTATGACGCAGCCTTGACGCACTCATGACGCAGCGACTGAGTTTTGGGTAGGCACAGGCATCGGATGGGCTTTCGGCTCTTCTGGCGCTGGAAGTCCCGGAGTCGGCTGGGGCGGCCTCGGGCAACTCCGGAACTGCGCGCATTGATTCGGCGCATGGCCGATGCCAACCCGACGTGGGGGGCCCCGCGCATTCACGGGGAGTTGCTGAAGTTGGGGATGGAGGTAGGCCAGACAACGGTCGCTCGTTACATGTCCAGACCGGGAAGGGGAGCGCCGAAACCGTCACCAACATGGCGGAACTTCTTGCGCTTGCATCTGGCGGAGTCCGCGGGGATGGACTTCTTTGTCATTCCGACTGCGACGTTTGGAGTGCTGTTGGGATTTGTGGTTGTGAGTCACCGAGACAGGCAAATCCTCCACCTCAATGTGACAGCGCACCCGACGGAAGAATGGACGAAGCAGCAGTTGCGAGAAGCCTTTCCCTGGGCCAGTGCTCCAAGGTACTTGCACAGAGATAGGGACAAGCTCTACTCCGAGGGCGTTCGCGCCACGCTTACCCATTTGGGGATTCGCGAGGTGCCGAGTGCTGCACGGTGTCCGTGGCAGAATCCCTATGCGGAGAGAGTCATCGGCTCGATACGTAGGGAGCTGCTGGACCATGTCGTCGTCCTGAACGAAGCCCACGCTCGGCGCCTGCTGCGCGAGTACCAGCGCTACTACAATGCGAGCAGGACGCACCTGTCGCTCGGGAAAGATGCGCCCGAGACGCGTGAGGTGCAGGGCCCGGAGCGAGGAGCCACAGTGATAGAGCTACGGGAAGTCTTCGGGCTCCACCACCGGTACGAGCGCCGCGCTGCGTAGAGTCTCGGTCCTTCCAACAACACCCTCGTAGACCCGCGCGTGCTGCACCAGCCTACCTGCGTTCGCAGGATGGGCGGGGAGTGTCCACACGCAGGCAGAGAGGTGTTGTGGCATCTGAGCCGGGCGTAATTCAGACCTCTGTCAAACGGAAGGGAGGACCCACAGCTCGTCATGCGCATCGCTCACGTCATGACGCGCGTTTTGACGCAGCCTTGACGCACTCATGATGCAGCGACTGAGTTTTGGGTAGGCACAGGGGTCGACCATAAAGACTCCGACGTGCCGAGCTTCCCGGTTGGCGCCGACGGCGCGTCACCAACGGAAGTGCGAAGAGCCGATCTCGGTGGGCACCTGCACGCCGAAGGAGTTCTGCACCGACGCGACCATGAGCCGAGTGGGATCGGCCGGGTCGAGCAAGAGCTCGCACGGGGCGCCCGGTTGCAGCAGTGGGAGCTGGAGCGCGCTGCAGGTGAGGCGAGTTTCGATGCTACGGCTCGGGTTGGTCAGCTGAAAGCTCACGGGCACGGCATGGAACGTAGGGCCGTGGCCGTAGCGACCGAGCGTGACGGGTTCACCGACCGTGGCGAGCACGGCGTGCGCACGGGTGCCGATCGAGCCGAGCACGAACGCGGGTTTCTCTTGCTTCGAAGGGCGTCGTCCGTAGCGATAGCTGAGCCAAATGACGCCGCCGATCACCACGAGCATGCCGACAATGAAAATATCCATTCTTTGACCTCTATCAGAAGCCGAGTACGGGCGGATGCTCGAAGTGCGTGAGCTTTCGAGGTACGTCGACCATGAGCATGGCCCAGTTCCGTGGCCATGGTGCTCTACGCGGGTGGCACCTTCGCTCCGCTCGGCATGTTGCTGTGCCAGGCGGTCCTCGCGGTGGCCTGGAGCCTGGGCGTCCTTGCTTGGGATGAGAAGAGTTATCTCGTCGACCAGGCTCCGCCGTGGGTGGAGCTGTGTGCGAACCTGTTGATGATGGGGCCTGCGACCCTCTTTCTTGTCTCCGCGATGCGGGCGTTGAAGATGCTGCACGAGGCGCGACGAGGCCCCTTCGCATTGGCGGTCGTCCGCGGGCTCCTGGTCACCGGGGCCGTGGGGCGCTTCATGCCACTGCGCACCATGCGGCTTGTCCTGACGGTGGACTGGGGGCGGGAGCCCCCGTGCCCCTTCTCTATTGGACCTACTGACTCGGCTTTCGCTCTGCAGTCGCCCCCGTCCTCGCGGAGTCTCACTCGCTGGGCGAAAGGGTCCCCACGATAGGGAAGGTCCTCAACACGAGGTACTTCTTCATTCAGCAGGGGCAGGTTGTCCGCGTGGAGGAGTAGGGGCGGCCCTGCCCACGTCGGCGCGAAGGGGAGCGCCTCTTCGTGCCAGTGCGAGGTCGGCTGCCTACGCTACTTCCCATAAGGTGATGGCGTGCAGGTGGACGAGGACCTCGTTGCCCGGCCAGCCAAGAAGAAGGTCAAACGGACCCGCGGCGAGCAGCAGTAGGTGAAGCACCAGCCCGTTACGCAGCACGAGGACGAGTGGCGTGCCGATGAATGGAATGCATGCGCGTGGATCCGCGACGGGCCTGCGCGCAGGTGCAGTGGACCTGCGCAGCATCACCGTGGGAATCATGCCCAGGACCGGCCCCACAAGCGCGTGACGCTGGGCAAGTCAGGACACTGAGCAACCCACCATGTCGAATCAATCGCGATTCTTCAGACTCATGCCCGCGATGCTGGACGGGATATGGTCCTTGAACGAGCCGCTGGACAAGCAGGGCCAAGAACTGGAGAACTGGAGGGAGTTCACGTCTGGACGCCCCGCACGCGTGTCCGGTCCCCTGTGGATTCCCATCGACGAGCCCGGACGGCGGTTGGACTACAACGCCGCAGGCGCTGGGATGACTCCCATTGTCCACGTCAAGGTGGCCACCATCTTCGCGGAGCTGGCCCCCAATGACGTGCAACTGATTCCCGTCGATATCAAAGGCTACCTTGACGAATACCTCATTCTCGTGGCGATACGGCTGGTTCGGTGCATCGACGACGAGGCATCGGAAGAAGTGATGTACTGGAAGCCAGAGGATGAGCGCCCCGAGAAGCTCGGCAAGTACCGAAGCGTCTACGGGATGAGGATTGACCCCTCGAAGGTGGGCGACGTGAAAGTGTTCCGCACCTGGGGATGGACCGGCGTGCTCATTGTCTCCGAGGACATCAAGACGGCGATGGAGCGTGCGAGCGTCACCGGGGCGGAGTTCGAGGCGGTCTAACCTAAGCGGAACTGCTGCTGCGAAGGGCTGCGCGGCGGCCTCCCGCGCTCCTTGGAGCTTGGAGGGGAGGGGCCCGGCCTGGCCGAATGCCCATCTCCTGCTGGGGACCTATGGGGAGGCCTCACCCTGGATCCAGCGCGTTGGGACGCTGGCCTCCCTTTGCCCGAGCCGACATGGGCAGAGGAGGGGACGGAGAGGTGTGTCGGTCGAGCAGCGTGGCCGAGACACGCAGAGAGTCGTCTCGGAGAGTCTGCGCCGCGCGAAGAAATCGAGAATACCGAGTAACGGAGAGCCCTTTTTCACTCTCTCGGTTAACAGTGGCCTATTTCGGCCTTCTGAAAGAGGGAAACGACGTAACCCTGGAAGGTACGACATCGAAAGCCAGGGATTGTCAGAATCGGGTGCCTGCGGTGGTTAACAAAACTGTTAACCACTCTCGGCCTCTCTCTCCCCAAAACGGGTGAAAGAGCGGTCCAGAGGGCCCAATCGGCGGCGGAGGAGAGGGGGCATCTCGCTCTGCGGGGTAGAGCGCCGAGAGCGCCCTCTTCGTCACCGCGAGCCAGAATCCCTTGTGATTCAGCGGCTTAAGCACGAAGGCCCCGCGATATTCATCGCGAGGCCCGTGTAAAACAAAAGGGCCCTACCGGTTGGTAGGGCCCTTCGTTCAGCGCCTCGGGGTGCAGGCGGAACCAGCGGGCGATGAGCATCACCTCCTGCGCTTCGTGTGCACGGAAGCCCAGTGTCTCCGGCTCGGGCCGCTCGAGGATTTCACGGGCCTTCGCCTCCAGCGCCTGCTGCTGCTCGAGCGTGACGGGCGCGGGCAGCTCCGCGCGCACGCTGCCCCGGCGCACCACGTAGACGCGGTCATCGCCGCCGTGGCCGGGCACCGTGTAGACGAAAGAGAGGCGCTTGAGCATCCGGCTCAGCTCCACCACCCAGCCGCGCATCAGCTCCAACCGCTCCGCCCTGTCCCGCAGCTCCGCGGCGTATTCGAACTGGAGCCTGCGGGCCGCCAGCGCCATGCGCTCACGCAGCAACGTCAGCGGTGTGTCGGACGTCCCTTCGAGGAAGGCGCGGGCCTGGGCGACGCGCGCGTCGTACTCCGCGCGAGTACAGCCGCCGGCGCAGGGCGCCAGACAGCGCGAGAGCTGCCCGCGCATGCACAACGGCTCCTGCTTCAGCGGGAAGAGCTGGCCCTGGTCCGCCAGGCGCATGGGCGTGTCCGCCGCGCAGTCGCGCAGCTCCAGCAAGTCACTCACCGCGCGCACCACGTCGGACATGGCGCTCCGTCCGTGGAAGGGCCCGTAGTAGTCGCCGCTCTCGCTGCTGGCGCGGCTCACCACGCGCAGCCGGGGGACGGGCTCGCGCGTCAGATGGATGAAGCAGTGGCCCCGGTCCCGCTTGTGCTCCACGTTGTAGAGGGGGCGCTGTGACTTGATGAGGCGGAACTCGTACAACAGCGCGGCGAACTCGCTGGGCGTGTACTCCCAGACGATGCGGTGCGCGTGGGCGATGATTTCCGCCGCCTTCTCGTGCGCTTCCGCGCGGAAGTACGACAAGAGCCGCGTGCGCACCCGCACGGACTTGCCCACGTAGAGCACTTCGTCCGAAGGCCCCAGCATCCGGTAGACGCCTGGGCGATTCTCGGCGTGCTCGCGCACGTGGGCGAAGAGGGCGGCGACGCGGGATTCCATGAGACGGGAGCGGAGGCCCGCACCGTAACCGGCGAGGACCGTCGCTTCCATGCCCCGGACCTGTCCGGCTCCTCTGTGAGCCGAAGCCGCTCGGGGAGGTGCCTGCCGGACGTCGCCTCTGGAGGGAAGGCGGTGGCGCGGGAACGCAGGGCGGCGGCCTCAAGTGAAGGCCGCGCGCCCTGGCCCGCGGTGAAGCGCGGCTACGCCGGCTCGATGAAGTTCAGCCGGTAGCCGTCCGGGTCGGTGACGATGAGCTCCCGGGTGTACCAGGGCTGAACCGTGGGGCCGTCCACGGCGGCGCCCAGGGACTGGGCCCGCAGGAGCACCTCGTCCAGGCTGTGGGGCGCCTCGGCGCGGAGGCCGACGAGCACCCCCGTGCCGCGCCGGCCTTCCAACTTCAGCTGTGGCGGCGGGGTGACCAGGTACACGTCCAGGGCCTCCGCCCACCGGAGGTGGACGAAGGGGGCTCGGCGCTCACGCGCGTGAAGCCCAGCGCCTCATAGAAGGCCACCGAGCGCGCGCTGTCCGTGACGAGCAGCTTGACGAAGGCCGCCGTCACTTCGCGAGGCCTTCCGCCTTCAGGGCCTCCTGCACGGAGGGCCGGTCCGCCACGCGGGCGTGATAGGCGCGCAGCGCGGGGAAGGGCTCCAGGTCCACCTTGGTGTGCCCGGCCCAGTTGAGCGTCGTGAAGAGGTACGCGTCCGCCACGGTGAACTGGTCGCCCAGCAGGAACGCCTGCTTCGCCACCACCGCCTCCAGCATGCCCAGGCGCTGCGCGAGCCGCTCACGCGTCAGCCGCTTGACGTCATCCGGGAACGCCGGGTTGAACAGGGGGCTGAAGCCCTTGTGAATCTCGGTGGAGATGAAGTTGAGCATCTCCTGGAGGCGGTAGCGCTCCAGCGTGCCGTTGGCCGGGGCCAGCTTCTTGTTGGGGACCTGGTCGGCGAGGAACTGGACGATGGCGGGGCCCTCGGTCAGCAGGCTGCCGTCATCCAACTGGAGCGCCGGGACATAGCCCTTGGGGTTGATGGCGTGGAAGTCCTCGCCCGCCGCCGTCTTCTTGGCGCGGATGTCCACCTTCTCGGTGGTGAAGGAGAAGCCGCCCTCACGCAGGATGATGTGGGGCGACAGCGAACAGGCGCCAGGGGAGTAGAAGAGTTTCATGGCGCGGATTCCTGCACGACTCCAGCGCCGTTCGCCACGAATTCGGATGCAGGTCGGGCCGCCCCCTGGGTCGGCCCTGCCCAGGTGACCCGCAGGCACTGCGAGTGATAGGGATTCGTGACGGTCGGCACCGGTCCGGGGAGCCCGCCCGACCGCATCCCCTCAGCGCATGCCCGGCCCCGCGGGCCTGTCCGGATACCTGAACCTATGCGTCTCAAGCAGTCTTTCCTGCTCCCTCTCGCGGTCCTGTCCCTGGGCGTGCTGCCGGCGTGCTCGGACGATGGTGACGACCCCTCTCCTGGCAATGACGCCGGCACTGATGCGGGCACCCACGCGGGAACGGATTCCGGCACGGACGCGGGCGATGACAACCCGGGGCCCAGCACCGAGCCCGGGACCTGTCCTTCCAACGCGCTGCTCTGCGAGTTGTTCGACAGCGGCAACGACACCAACGGATGGAGCGCCAGCGCGGAGAACGCCTCCCTCCAGGTGGACAGCACGCGGACGCGCAACGGCCCGGGCGCGCTGCACGTCCTCACCGAGGATGGACACGACGAGCGGCAGCGTGCTGGCAAGGCCATCGCGCAGTGGCAGAAGAGCATCCCGGCTTTCGAGACCCGGCTCTTCGTGCGCGCGCACGTCTACATGCGCTCGCTGCCGGGAGTGTTCGGGCAGATGGGCACCTTCTTCGTGCTGTCCAACTTCGGCGCGGACTTTGGTGGCTTCGAACTCCAGGTCATGCAGGACAGCGGCTTCGCGCTGGATGACTGGTCCTTCCGCGAAGGGCAGGGCTGGAACCGCCAGCCCGAGCCCGTCCGGCTGGGCATGGAGGCGGGGCGCTGGGTGTGTCTGGAGTGGGAGGTCCGCCGCGACAGCACGTCGAGCACGCACGGCAACACCCGCGTCTATGTGGACGGCACGCTTGCGCACGACTTCACCAACATCGGCATGCGCGCCTTCAACAACTTCTCCGTGGGCTACGGCTTCGTCCACCCGCTGGGAGCGTCCGGCTCCGAGACGTGGATTGACAACGTCGTGGTGAGCACGCAGCGCGTCGGCTGCGACTAGGGCGTCCGCACGAAGCTCCGTGGCAAGAGGAACGGGCACGGCCATGCGGCCCTCAAGACGGGCTGTCTGGCTGTGCGCTTCAATGCTGCGAGATTGCGAGGGACGCCCGTCGTCACTTCACGGACGCGGGAGGGTCTGCTGCATCTGCCGGCTGCGGTATTGGATGCGCTGATTGAGCGCTCCCTGGCGCTGGGGCGATTCGTCGCGCGAGTACAGCGCCAGCCCGAAGTAGCGCTTCTCTGGCGCATCGGTTCCCCCCAGCCGCCACCCGCTGGCGGCGTGTGTCTGCTTTTCTGATTCGAGCTGGGCCGTCGTTCCAGGCGCGGCGTGGGGTGAGGGCAGTGCTGGGGCGACGGGCGAAGGCGTGTGAGGGGCCTTGCTCCGGACGGCGGGAGTGGATGGGCCTGGAGTGGGTGACTGCCTGGTGGCGACAGCAGGCAGTGGTGCTGCGTTCTCCATGGGAGATGGAGTCGCATCCGGCTTGATTTGCCAGACGCCGATGCCGCCGCAGACCACACCCAGCAGGAACGTGAGGATGAGCCGCATGTGCGTGACGTGCCTTCCATGGAATGGGGGCGCAAGCGCCCAGGTCAGACCGCGATACCTCCTCGCCAGCGCTTCGGTTGAAGCGGGGAAGCTACCCCGGAATCCTGGGCGAGCGGACAGGCGAGCGTCCGTTGGGGCGCGGCGTGTCCATGTGCATCGTTCCTGCTCGGACATGGCGGTGGCGCCGGAAAGGAACGAGGACACATGGCGACGGGGACATTGCGCCGGCCCGACCTCCATCGGGTGGCTCGGGTGGGGCAGGGCGCGAGCCGGAGCGGTGTGGAGTGCGCGGCCCGCGTGGGCTACGCCGCGCGCGCGGCGGTCTACGCGGTGATTGGAGTGCTGGCGTTGATGCTGGCCGCGGGTGAAGGAGGCCGGCGACGGACACCCATGGCGCCGTGGAGGAGGTGGCGCGCCAGCCCTTCGGCTCGGTGCTGCTGGTGCTGCTGGGGGTGGGACTCGTCGCCTTCGCGCTGTGGCGCTTCGCCCAGGCCGCCTGGGACTTGGAAGACAAAGGCCGCTCCGGAACGGGCATCGCGGCGCGCGTGGGCATGGCGGGCAGCGGCGTGATTCACGCCAGCCTCGCGCTCACGGCCTTCAACCTCCTTCGCGGCCGAGGTGGCGGTGGTGGCGGCGGCAACCAGGGACTCACCGCCAAGCTGCTGTCCCAACCCTTTGGCCAGGTCCTGGTCGTCGTGGTTGGCCTGTCGGTGATGGCGTTCGCCGGATACCAGCTCTACCAGGCCTGGAAGGGACGCATGTTGGAGGAACTGAGCCTGTCCGGACTGGCCGCGCGCCGGCGGACCTGGGTGGAGCGCATCTGCAAGGCCGGTGTCGCGGCGCGCGGCGTGGTGTTCCTGCTGGTGGGTTGGTTCTTCATCCAGGCGGCGCTGCGCGCGGACCCGGGAGAGGCGGGCGGCCTGGGGGAAGCGCTGGGAACGTTGGCGCGCCAGCCCTTCGGACCCTGGCTGCTGGGCCTGGTGGCGTTGGGACTGGTGGCCTACGCCGTCTACCAACTGTGCGTGGCGCGCTACCGGCGCATCCCCACGCCGTGATGCGGCCCTACATGCGGCGCTGCAGGTGGGGCACGGCCGAGGTGAACAGGGCCTCGGGGGCCACCGGCCCTGTGCGCCGACCAGCGCGGGGTAGACGTCGATGGGCGCCGCGCAGCCCACCACGAAGTCCGCGGCTTCGCGCAGCTTCGCCAGCGCGAAGTCCGTGCAGTGGATGGTGATGACGGGCAGGAGGCCGGGCTCGCTGAGCCACCTCACGCCGTCCGACAAGTCGTGGGCACTCACGAAGCGTTGCACCGTGTCGCGCAGCTTGCGGCTCTCCTCCAACGCCGCCGCGAGCCCGCTGCGCCGGTCCCGCTGTGGCGCCGGGACGTAGGGCTCCGAGTCGTCCTCGCGCGGCATGATGATGCTCTCAATCCACATCGGAGCGCCTCCTGACGGAACGACTGGCGCGGCCATGACGAGCAATGAACCCACGCCCGCTTGGACGCCGAACCGGGACGGCATATTGCACGTGTTCGGCGAACCCCGATTCACTGATGACGCCAAGTCCTTCCCGAAAGGCGTCAGGGTGTAAGAAATCGGAGGAAGGGCCGGGTGTCACCCCGTGGGCTGCGCCCCGCATGTGTCCACAAGTGGATGCCGTGCCCGCCCCGCGGAACGGGGTGGCACCTGCCCTACCGTGGCAAATCCACCACGAAGGCGGCGCCGCCTCCAGGCGCTTCCTCCACGTGGACGCGGCCGCCGTGCGCGTCGATGATTTGCCGGACGATGTGGAGCCCCAGCCCCAGGCCGCCGCGCCGCTGGGCGTTGTCGCCCTGGGTGAAGCGCTCGAAGACGCGATCCCGATCCGCGGCGGGAATGCCCGGCCCGCTGTCCTGCACCACCAACCGGGTCCTGTCGGGTGTGTGCGTCAGCGACACCTTCACCGGCTTGCCCGTGCCGTAGCGGAAGGCGTTGGTGAGCAGGTTGCTCACCACCTGCTCCATGCGCAGCCGGTCGAAGCGGCACGGGGCCGGCGCGTCCACGTGCGAATCCAGGCGCACGCCCGCAAGGCGGGCCTCCTCGGCGAAGCGGGAGACGACGTCCGACACCACGCCTGCCAGGTCTCCGTCGGCGAACTGGAAGTCCAGCTTCCCCGTCTGGATGCGGCTGACGTCCAGCAGGTTGTCCACCAGCGCGCCCAGCCTGCGCAACTGGCGCTCCGTGTTGTCCAGCTTCCCGGCGACCTTGTCCGAGCCGAGCGTCGCGCCAGGTGTGGAGGCGCCCAGGCGCCGCAGCAACTGCAACTGGAGGCGCAGGGACGTCAGCGGCGTGCGCAGCTCGTGGCTGGCCATGGAGAGGAAGTCGTCCCGCGTGCGCACCGCCTGTTGCAGCGCGGCCTCCGTCTCCTTCAGCGCGGTGATGTCCAGGATGGCCCCGCGCACCACCACGACGTTGCCCGTGGCATCGCGAATCACCGTCGCCCGGCTGGTGAGCCAATGCCAGCTCCCGTCCGGCCAGCAGGTGCGGAAGGTGGACGTGTAGGCGTCCACGTGCCGGGTGAAGAGCGCGGCGACCTGGGCCTCCACCTCCGCGCGGTCCTCCGGGTGGATGGAGGCGAGGAACTTCTCGTGCGTCCACTCCGCCTGCGGCTGTGCGTAGCCGTAGAGCCGGTCATGCGCCTCGGAGCGGAACACCTGGCCGGTGACGAGGTTTGTCTCCCAGACGGCCATCTGCGCGGAGTCGAGCGCCACCTGGAAGCGCTCGCCCAGTTGGCGGAAGCGCTGCTCGGTGCGCGCCACTTCGTTCTCCGCGTGCTGGCGCTGGGTGATGTCCGTGGCCAGCACCCACGTCTCGTCACCCACCACGCGGACCGTCACCTCCAGCCATGTCCGCGACGGCAGCTCCGCCAGGAAGCGGTCGCCCTCGCGCGTGGTCAGCGCCGTCATCAGCCGTTCGTGCAGCACCGTGCCCGAAAGCTCGGGCTGCGCAAGCCAGGGCTCCTGGCCGCGCACCTGCTCGGCCGACACACCCAGCAGGGCGGCGGCGTGCGTGTTCAGCTCGCGGACGCGGCCGTGGGCGTCGAGCGTGAAGAAGGCCTCGCCCATCATCTCCTGCAGCACACACAACCGGGCCTCGGCGGACAGGCCGACTTCGTCGGCGGCGTGAGCAGGCAGCTCGGTGGTGACTGCGGGGGCGGCTCCGAGGGACGACCGGGCTCGGAAGACGGAGCGAGTCTCATGGGGGCCGGGAAGGTCTCCCGGCCATCCGGAGGCGTCAAGCCGCCCGGCGTGGCGCTCGCGGGGGCTCCTGGTGAGTCAGGAGGCTCACGGCGCCGGTCCCTGCGCCCCCGTTTCCGGCCCCCCCCAGGCCGCCCCGACTCGCCCATGCGCGCTCAGCCTCCGTTCGCTGCCGCCGTGGGGTCCACCAGGGGTTCAGGCATGACCCAGAGCGCCGTGGGCTGAAGATAGGCCGCGTCGAATGCGAAGAGAATGCCCGTCCAGCGGTCCCAGAAGAGGGCCCAGTTGTACTCAGTGGGCGGCGAGGTGAGCGGGTTGCCGTCGCGGTCCGGCTGGCTGTAGGCGAAGTCCGCGTACGTCCACGTCATCGTCCCGAAGTCCGTGGTCAGCAGCGGGGTGATGGCGCGCAGCAGTTCGACGCGAGAGACCTCGTCCGGGCGCTGGACGGCGGGGGAGAAGACAGGCTGGGCCATGTCGTGCTGCTCACGCCAGGCGATGTAGTTGTTTCCCATGGCGATCAGCGCGTCACGCGCGGCCGGCGTGGGCGCCAGGCGGGCCTCTTCGTACAGCGCGAAGGCCGCCACCAGCAGGCTCTTCCAGTGCATGCCGGGGAAGAGGGTGTCGAACTCGAACGGGCGCGGCGTGTCGAAGGCGTGCGCGAGCGCGTAGTCATACGCCTGACGGGACTGGGTGGGCACCGCGTCCACCAGCGTGAACTCCGTGAGCACGCGCTCGGGCGTCACCACGCCGGCCCCCGCGCGCCAGTCCATGTAGAGGCGCCCCGAGCCGCCAATGTCCGTGAAGATGGCGAGGTTGCTCTCGTTCAGCGTGTGCTCCAGCGTGTCCACGATGCGCTCCGCCTTGTCGAGCGGGAGCACGCCTGGCGCGCTCGCGTAGAGCGCGGCGAAGCGCGCCGTGGTGGTGAGCAACGTGCGCGCGTCCAGCAGGGCCGCGCCATTGAGCGCCGTGGTGAGCGAGGCGAGCGACGCCGCCACGTCGAAGGGCAGGCCCGACAGCACCAGTTGCAGGCCCAGTTGCTGGACGGACAGATGCAGGGCGCCCGTGAGGCCCACGCGTCCCAGCGCCTGCTGAAGCGACAGGGATGGCTGGACGCGGGCGGCGCGGATGACGCTGCGGGCCAGTGACGCGCCGAGAAGGCCTTCGCCGCCGGTGCGAGAGGCATGCGGCGCGAAGACGAACCAGTTGGGCCGCACGGCGCTGGTGCCACCCGGGGTGAGGGTGGGGTCCAGCAGCCCGCCGATTTCATAGGCCAGTTCGATGTAGCCCGCGGTGATGCGGTTGTTGTCCTCCAGCGGCGTGGTTTGGGCGTGGGACGTCGAGGCCAGCAGCACGCTCGCGACGAGCAGCGCGCGGGGCAGGCCCAGGGGGATGGGACGGGATGGGGTGAGGTGCATGAGAGAGGGAAGTAGCCACGCCCATGCGCCTTCCAATCCATTCCTCCACGCGCACGCGTCAAGCGTCCAACAGCAGACGCTCGCGCGGCTCACCTCACGGGCAGGGGCCGCAATCCTGTGCGCAACTGTCGTACCGGTTGGAGGTGCCACACTGCTCCGTGGCCTGACATACGCTGTCTCCACACACATTCACATTCGTGGGGGACAGCCGCGTGGTGATGGGGCGGTAGGTGACACCGCCGAGCGTGCACGTCTCGTAGTAGAGGCCGCTCGGGTCCAGCGCGCAGTGGGACGTGCAGGCGCCCACGTACACCATGGGGGCGCAGGGCACGAGCGTCTCCGTGCCATCGTGGAGCAGGCCCGCGCAGGCGCGCGAGGTGCTCTCCTGGGGGCTCAGCGGAGCGCGCTCCGCGCCCACGTGGACGCCTTCGGAGTTGAAGAGGTTGCCGAAGAAACACGACTCCTGCCGGGAATGCGTGGCGAGCTCCTGCGCCGTGTAGGGAATGACGGCGCCAGCGCCGTCCAGGCCGAGGATGGAGATGAGCAGCTCCTCTCCCAGCCGGTTGGCGTGGGCCGCCAGGCACGCGGAGACGACCTGCTGTTCGGCCAGCGTGGCCGGGCTTCCGCTGGCCCAGTCCGGCGCCAGCCCCAGGCCACCTTCCCACGTGTACGACTGCTCCATCACGGGCTCCGTGTAGGTGCGCGTCTGCCCCGCGGGCACGGCGCAGCGGACCACGTAGCGCATTGCCATGTCGGCCAGTGAGGGATTGGCCTGGAACCAGGTGTTGAAGGCCTCCGACGACAGGCCATTGAAGGACAGCCCGTTGAATGACAATCCATTGAAGGACAACCCGTTGAATGACAGGCCGTTGAATGACAGCCCGTTGAACGACTCCTGCGGCTGCGTCCGCGCGCCGGTCGGGGACGCGGCGTCTGGCGGCGGAGGCTCGCAGCCAGCAATGCCAAGCATCGTCAGGGCGAGCATCGGAAACGTCTTCGGAAGCAGTGTCTTTTTCATCGACTCCCCAGTGGGTCCAGGTCGCCGGACGGCTCGCGGTGCAAGTGTCCGGGCGGGGCCACCCCGAGGAGTGCGGGCAGGGTGAAGGGTGGCCGGCGCGAAAAATTGCACCAGGGATGCGTGCGGGCAACCCGTACCCGCGGGCAATGTTTGCAGTCGCTGACAGTCGAGGCGTGCTGGAGGTGGGCAGGGGGTTCACACTGGCGGTGCCTCCTGGGGCGAGGGTGCCGTGGCGTTGTGGACGCGTCCGCGCGCGAGCGTCTCGTGCCGGATGCTGTCTGTGTTGAGGCCCGGAGCATGTGCCCGTCACGCATGGGCGGTGTTCGTTCCGCGTGGTGTCATCTCTTCAGCGGGAACGGGCATCGCAGGAGCGTGCGATGGGTGATGTGTCCTCCAGAAGGCTGGCAGGCTCCGCGGCGGGCATGCTGAGGGCACTGCCCGGCCAGGAGTCCCAGCCAGCCTTCGCGACGCCTCCCGAGGGCTCCGTGGCGCTGGTCTTCACCGACGTCCAGGGCTCCACGCGGCTGTGGGAGCGTTGTGGCGCGGGCATGCGTGACGCGCTGGAGGTGCATGACCGCGTCCTACGCTCCCTGCTGGTCGGCGGCACCGGCTACGAGGTGAAGACGCAGGGGGACTCCTTCATGATTGCGTTCCCCTCGGTGCTGGAGGCGCTGACGTGGTGCCTGGAGGCGCAGGACGCGCTGCTGCGCGCGCCCTGGCCGGTGGACATCCTCTCCCAGCCCGAGGCCGCCGAAGAGGTGGGGCCCGGAGGCCTGTTGTTCCGGGGCCTGCGGGTCCGCATGGGCGTGCACGTGGGCGAGCCGGAGTGCCGCGTGGACGCGCGCTCCGGCCGGACGGACTACCTGGGCCGCATGGTGAACGTGGCGGCGCGCGTGGCGGCCGCGGGCCATGGAGGTCAGGTCCTGGTGAGTGGCGGCGCCTGGGCGCAGGCCGCGCAGGCGTTGGAGCCGCTGGGCCGGCCCGCGGTGCGTCCCCTGGGCGCGTTCCGATTGAAGGGCATCGATGATGCCGTGGCCCTGGTGGAGGTGCTGCCCGCGCACCTGTCGGAGCGGCGCTTCGGGGTTCCACGTGCGCCGAGAGATCGCCAGGGGAACGTGCCCGTGCTCCAAGAGGGACTGGTGGGGCGAGGCCTCGAACTCGGGCAGCTCCGCCGCTGGCTCGCGGATGGCGCGCGGCTCGTCACGCTGCTGGGGCCGGGTGGCATGGGCAAGACCCGGCTGGCCACGTCCTTTGGTGCGCTGGAGCTGGAGTCGGGGGAATGGGAGGGCGGGGTGTGGCTGTGTGAGCTGGCCGAGGCCCAGACAGCGGAGGCGCTCTGCCTGTCGGTGGGGCATGCGCTGGGAATCCCCCTGCGCGCGGACGGCGACCCGACCGAGCCGGCGGAGCGGCTGGGGCGCGCGCTGAACGACTGTGGTGACGTGCTGCTCATCCTCGACAACCTGGAGCAGGCCGTGCAGCACCTGCCCGCCACGTTGGGGCGCTGGCTCCAACTGGCGCCTCGTGCGCGCTTCCTGGCGACGTCGCGCGAGGCACTGAGCCTACCCGGGGAGCGACTGCTGGACCTGGCGCCGCTCTCGGTGCCAGAGGAGGGTGAGTCCCGGCTGGAGGAGCTGGTCCGGTCGGACGCGGTGCGCCTGTTCGCGCAGCGGGCGCGTGAAGCCCGGGGCTGCTTCGAGCTGACGGCTGGCGAGGCGCCGATGGTCGCGGACATCGTGCGGCAGCTGGATGGAATCGCGCTGGCCATCGAGCTGGCCGCCGCGCGCATGGCGCTGTTGAGCGTGAGCCAGCTTCGGGAGCGCCTCACGCGTCGCTTCGAGCTCCTGCGCACGGGACGGCGTGATGGCCGCGCGCGGCAGGCGACGCTGCGAGGAGCCATCGACTGGTCCTGGAACCTGCTGGAGCCGGAGGAGCGGGCCGCGCTGGCGCGCTGCTCGGTGTTCCGTGGCGGCTTCACGCTGGAGGCGGCGGAAGCGGTGCTGGGGCTGCCCCCGGACGGGCCCTCCGTGCTGGACGTGCTCCAGTCGCTGCGCGTCAAGTCGCTCTTGCGCGTGCTGGAGGCGGAGCTGCCCGGCGGTGACTCCCGGCTGGGCCAGTACGAGAGCATCCGTCAGTACGCCGCGGCCCGGCTGGCCGAAGAGGGCGTGGGCAATGCGGCCGCGTTGGCGGAGCGGCACGCGGATTGGTACCTGTCGTTGGCCCACGGCCTGCGCGCGCAGGTGCGCAGCCAGGGCGGCGCGGAGGCCTTGCAGCGGCTGGCCCTGGAGCGGGAGAACCTCCTGGCGGCGTGTGACAACGCCCTGGCCGTGACGCCCGCGACGTCGCGTTCGGTGGAGCGGGCGCTGGAGGCGTTGGTGGCGCTGGAGCCGGAGGTGGTGACGCGCGGCCCGGTGCGCCTGTTGCTCGAACGGTTGGACGCGGCGCTGGCGTTGACGGACCGGGTGATGGGCGCGCCCAGGCTGGTGGCCGAGGCCGTGGCGGTGCGTGGCCGCGTGTTCCTGGAGGCGGGCGACCTGGTGTCGGCCCGCAGGGATTTGGAGTGCGCACGCGCATCGCTGAGGACGCTGGGCGCGGTGGCGGGCGAGAAGCGCGTGCTGGTGGACCTGTCGATTGTGGCCCGTCACGAAGGTGAGCTGTCCCAGGCCTGGGCGCTGGTGCGCGAAGCGCGGCTGTTGTCGTCGGAGGGCGACCGCTGGCTGGACGCCTACACCGTGGGAAACCTGGGGCTGGTGGAGCAGGCCCGCTGCGGCGCGGAGGCTGCCATTCCCCACCTGCGCGCGGCGCAGGCGCTCTTCCACGGCGTGGGCGACGTGACGTTCGAGGTGGGCTTCCTGTCCAACTGCGCGGTGGCCATCGGGGAGATGGGGCGCACGCGCGAGGCGATGAGCCTGCTGGAGGACGCGATGGCGCGCTCGGCCAGTGTGGGAGACCGGGCGGGGCATGCGCTGGCTCGCCTCAACCTGGGCTGCTACCTGCTGGAGGAGGGGCGCCCGCAGGAGGCGCGCGAGCACCTGCTTGCCGCTGCGCGCATTGGCCGGCAGTTGGGGCAGCGGCTGCTGGAGGGCACCGCGCTGGGCGAGTTGGGGCGCGCGGAGCTGGCCCTGGGGTCGTGGAGCGAAGCCTGGGCCCGACTGTCGGAGGCGGTGTCCGGCCTGGGGCGCGTGTCGCGCGGGCAGGTGCTGCGCTTCGCGGTGTACCGGGCCGTGGTGGAGGCGTGCGTGGGAGACGCAGCGGCGGCGGAGGCGAGCTTCGTCGTGCTGGAGGGCGCGCCGGAGCTGCGGGACGACCCGGTGCTGCGTGAGCTGGCCGCGCTGCTTCGCGCGGTGGTGGACCTGGCGGAGGCCAGGGCGGCCCGGGACGACGTCGCGCGGGTGCAGCGGGCTTTCGAGTCGGTGCGCCAGCGCATCGCGCGGGCCCGGAGCGCCCCGCCAGAGGCCGCCTCGTCGGACCTGCGTGGCGCGCTGGGCTTTCTGGAGGAAGCCCTGTGGCGGCTCACCTCGGAGCCCGAGGACGTGGAGGCCCTGGAGGTGGAGGGCCGGGGCGCCCCTGTCTGCGCCGGGGCTGCTTGACGCCCCTGAAACGGCTGTGCTTCAAGCGGCGCTTCCATGCCCGAAGTGCGCGTCACCTTCGTCTCCGTCGCCTCGCGTGAGTGCCGCCCATGAGGCCCGCCCTGCCCGAGCGGCTGCGGCGCATCCTGGACACGGTTGCATCGTTCGTCGTGGCGCACGCGGGCCCGCTGGGGGCCGCTGGGGTGGGGCTGTTGGCGTTCCTGGCCATCTACGGTCCGGCGGCGCTGAATCCCACCCGCCTGTCGTGGCTCATCCGTGACGACTTCAGCCAGCACCTGCTGGGCTGGCTGTTCTTCCGCAACGAGCCGCTCCGCTTCCCGCTGGGCGCCATCGACGGCTACCTGCATCCGCTCGGGACGACGCTCGGCTACATGGACGCCATCCCCTGGGTGGCGCTGCTGCTGCGGCCGTTCTCCAGCCTGCTGCCCGCCGACTTCCAATACATCGGTCCGTGGATGTGCTTGTGCCTGGTGCTCCAGGGTGCCTCGTCCGCGTGGGTGGCGCGGCGGATGGGCGCGACGGTGCCGCAGCAGTGGCTGGTGGGCGCGCTGCTCGTGCTGTCGCCCACGCTGCTGGCGCGCATGAGCATGGCGCACGAAGCGCTGTGCGCGCACTGGGCCATCGTGCTGCTGGTGGGGCTGAACCTGATTCCGCAGCGGGACGCGCGCGAGGCGAAGCAGGCGCTGGGCATCGCGCTGGCGCTGTGCGTGTTCGCCGCGGGCGTGCACCCCGTGATTACCGCCATGGTGCTGCCGCTCGCGCTGGCGCTGTGCATGCGGACCGCGCTGGAGCGGAGGCTGCCCTGGCGGTGGCCCTGCTGGGCGCCGTGGTGAACGTGGGCGTGGTGCTGGTGCTGTTCTACGTGCTGGGCTACCTCGGCACGGTCCGCACCCTGGGCGCTGGCGCCTTCGGTGGGTTCTCCGCGGACCTCCTGGCGTTCGTCAATCCGATGGGCTACCGGGAATCCTGGTCGCGCTTCCTGGGGGCGCTGCCGAGGCAGGGCGCCCAGTACGAAGGCTTCGGCTACCTGGGGCTGGGCGTGCTCTTCGCGCTCTGGGCCGCGCTCATCCTGCTCGTGCGGGACGCGCCGCTCGTCGCGCGGCAGTGGCGCAGGCTGGCGCCGGTGGGGCTGGTGGCGCTGGGCCTGGGCTTCTTCGCGCTGTCCTCGCGCATCACCCTGCAAGGCGAGCTCATCGCGGACCTGACGGGCCTCTATGCGCCGGTGATGCGGTGGGTGGAGCCCTTCCGTTCCTCCGGCCGCTTCGTGTGGCCGCTGTACTACCTGCTGGCGCTGGGCTCCGCGCTCGCGCTCATCCGCCTGCCTCGGCCCACGGTGGCGCCGTCGCTGCTGGCCCTGGCGCTGGTGCTGCAGGCCTTCGATGTGAACCTGGGGCGGGGCCATCAAGCGAAGGAAGGGCCGGCCTGGAACACGCAGCCGTCCGAGGCGCTGCGCGAGGCCGCCGTGGGACGCAAGCACCTGGTGCTCTACCCGCCGCAGATACATGACGGCTCCGGGCGGGGTTGCCGCGCCGGGCCCATGGACTTCCACCGCTGGGCCTATCGCGCCTACCTGCTGGGGCTCACCTTCAACAGCGGCTACGTCGCGCGACTGGATGACGCGCGCGCGCAGCCCTACTGCCTGGGGCTCGACGACGATATCCGGGCGGGCAAGCTCGACCCGGAGACCATCTACCTCTCCATTCCGCAGCGGCTCCATGAGTTCCGCGCCATTCGCGGTACACGCTGTGTGCAGGAGGAGCGGCTGTGGATGTGCGTCCTGGAGCAGGCGCCCGCGGCTCCGCTGGAGCGCGCCTCGCCCTGAGTCCGGAGGGAGGACAGGGGGCGCGAGAGGGGGTATGGAAGGTGCGTGAGCGCTTCCTCTTCTCGCGGCATCCTCTTCGACCTCGACGGCACGCTGGTGGACTCGCTGCCGGACATCATCGACAGCTTCCTCCACGCCTTCGGGCACCTGGGGCTTCCGGCGCCGACCTACGAGCAGGTGCGTGCGCTCATCGGCCATCCGTTGGACTGGATGTACGGCCAGTTCGCGCCGGACCACGTCCCCGCGTTGTGCGTGGCCTACCGTGAGCACTACCCGCTCAACTTCCACCGGCGCTCGCGGCCCTATCCGGGCGTGGTGGAGGTGCTGCGCGCGCTGCGCGAGCGGGGCTACCTGCTGGCGGTGGCCACCACCAAGCGCCCCGACATGGCGCGCAAGTTCGTGGACGCCATGGGCCTGGGCTCGCTGCTCCACCACGTCCAGGGCACGGATGGCTTTCCGCACAAGCCCGCGCCCGACGTCATCCACCACGCGCTGGCGGCCCTGGGCACGGGCGGGCTGTGGATGGTGGGGGACACCGCGCTGGACCTGCGCGCGGGGCAGGCCGCGGGGCTGCGGACCTACGCCGTCACCTGGGGCACGCATCCGGTGGATGTGCTCGCGAGCGCCTCACCGGACGAGCTTCAGCCGGACCTGCAGCGGCTCCTGACGCACCTGCCGCCATTGGCGTGACAGCGGGCGTCTTCGGGGATGAAGCCAGCGCACGGCCCACCTGGACGACGGGAGGGGCAGGGCCTCGGGCGCTGGCCTCAGGTCGCGCTCAGTCCGCCGCCATCCCCGGGCACTTGCCCGTGTCCAGGTACTTCGCGTTCCGGTGGATTTCGGAGCTCAGCTTGTCCTGCCGGGCCGGGTCGACGGCGGTGTAGACGATGACGACGCCCTCCGGTGAGTCATGCACGCTGGCGATGGACGGCACCGACGGTGCGCCCGCGGAGCCCGGCTCCTCGCGGCCGCCCATCTCGTTGTAGTCCACGCCCGGTGGCTGGGCCATGCCGCTGCCGCCCGTGCCGTGCTCCTGCTGGAACTGCATCATCCTCCGGCTGCGCTGCTGGAGGTCCGCCACCTTGTCGGTTTCCGGCGTGACGATGATGAGGGCCACGCCCTCCGGGATGTCCTCCGCCCGCGCCTGCGCGCCCGACACGTCCATGGGGCAGTCCGTTTTCATCTCCGCCTGTGCGTTGGGCGGCAGGCCTTCGCCCTGCCGTGGCATCTGCTGCGCCGTGGGTGGCATCCCTCCCTGGGATGTCTTGGCATTTCTGGAGCAGCCGACCGAGAAACACATCACCGCCGAGGCGGCCAGCGCCGCCGGGAACCTGAATCTGGACATGAGCCCCCCTTTGCTGAAAGTCCTGCGCGCAGAAGGTGGGGAGCGGTGCGCGGCGGTGGCAATACGCACTGACGTACCAGAGGGCCCGCCTCGGGGCCGATGCGCGTATTCGCGGCGCGACGGATGCGGCCTCGGTTCACGTCAGCCGCGAGACATCCTCGGGCGTGTCCACGTCGTCGCCACCCCCGGGCAGCGGGACGTCCACCACGCGTGAGGCCACGCGCGCAATCACACCGCGCGCGCCCTGGTCCGGGCTGAGCGCCTCCAGCTCCGGGAAGACGTCACGCGCGAAGAGGGCGGGTACGCCTCGCGTGTCCTCGTAGGCGGAGGCCACCACGGACGCGCGAGTCCGTTCAAAGGTATCCAGCAGCGTCCGCAAGTGCGCGGCATCCACGCGAAGCTGGTCGCACAGCAACACGAGCACGGCGTCCAGCGCGGGGGCTCCGTCTCCCGCAGCGCACCGAGCCCCGCGCGCAGGGAGCCTCCAGGGCCCGCGGCCCAGTCCGCATGGTCCACGGTGCGCACGGCGAGGCCCGTGAGCTCCGTTGCGACCGCATCCCGCGACGCGCCCAGCACCACCACCACGGGGCCGCACCGCAAGGAGGCCGCGGCCTCGGCGGCGCGCCGCACCAGCGTCGAGCCCTGGTAGCGCACCAACTGCTTGGGGTGGCCCAGCCGCGAGGAGCCGCCCGCGGCCAGCAGCACCACGCCCACCGTCATGCGAGCCTCCGCACCGGCGGGTGCGCGGCGGTGTGGATGGGCGCGCGCCGCTCGCGAAGCTTGCCGCCCTCGCGTCCGGCGACCACCGCTTGAAGCTCGGCGATGATGGACAGGGCGATTTCCTCCGCGCCTTCCGCGCCCAGGTCCAGGCCCACGGGCGCGTGCAGCTTCTCCAGGTGCGCGTCGGTGGGCGGGGAGGGCAGCTCCGCGAGCAATCGCTCTGTGCGCGAGCGAGGTCCCAACACGCCCAGATAGCGCAGGGGCCGTGGGAGGAGCCCCGCCAGCAGCTCGCGGTCCTGCGGCAGGCTGTGTGTCATCAGCACGGCCAGCGCACGGGGCGACAGGGGCACCGCACCGGGCGCGTCCGGGGCCTTCGCCGATACCACCGCATGGGCCTGGGGAAAGCGGCGCCGCAGGGCCTGCGCGGGCCGGTCCGCCACCACCGTGACATGCCAGCCCAGGGCCGCGGCCTGGTTCACCACCGGGGCCACGTCGAAGCCGCTGCCGAAGAGCACCAGGGGATGGGGCGGCTCCACGACTTCCACCAGCACGTCCGCGCCGCCGCAGGGGCCACTCCACGTCCGGCCCGCCTCCAGCGCCTCGCGTGCGGCTTCGCGCACGGCGTCTCCCAGTGCGCCGGACAGCTGGCCCGCTTCCGTGCCGTCATCGCGGAGCCTCAAGCGGGCACCCACGTCGTTCGCGGGGCCCCGGTACACCGTCGCCACCACCGCCCGGCGTCCCGCTTCTCGCGCCTCGGCGGCGAAGGCGAGGGCCTCGCCCGCGCCCGCCTCCCAGCGCTCCAGCAGCACGTCCACCACGCCGTTGCAGCCCAGCGCGAAGGAGAAGGCACCTTCGTCCTCCGCGGTGTCGCTGGTGGAGTCGTAGCGCAGCAGACGGGGCCCGGTGGTGGTCCAGAAGAAGGCCTTGCGGACGACGTCGGCCTCCAGGCAGCCGCCGCTGATGCCGCCCGCGAGCCATCCGTCCGCGCTCATCAACATCCGCGCACCCGGCCGCCGGTAGGCGGAGCCTGATACCTCGACCACCGTGGCCAGGACCAGGGGGCCGCGAGCTTGCGCCCGCGCGCGGAGGATGGCGTCCAGGTCCTTCATGTCTCGTCGTCCTTGGTGGGGGTGACTGGAACGCGATGAGAAACTGTAGTCGGCGCCATTCCATCCCGGCCAGTGACGTTCTTTCGCGGGAGCGCCCCGGGGCGGGCCTGGGGGCGACACTCGACACACGCGGCGACTGGATGAATCCTCGCGGCTGGGGTGTAGTTCCCATCCGCATGCCTGTCCTGCGTTACGCCTTCACCCTGAATGCCGTGCGTGAGCTCGGCCGTCTGGCTCCGGACATCGCCCGGGCACGGGCGGAGGCGGCTCTGGACACGAGCCTCCTGCACATCCGCGAAGCCTGCACGGCCGCGCTGGGCATGGAGTTCGACACCCTGGTGTGCTTCGACGCGCGCTCCGTGGTCCGCCTGTTCTCACACGCGGAGCAGGCCCGCATCCTGGCCCGGCTGGTGGACGAGCGGGCACGCACGCTGGCGCGGCTGGGTCGCTTCCAGGAGGCGCTCGAGGACACCGTCTACGCGGGGCAGTTGCTGGCGTGCTCGCGCCAGCGCTTCGGCCTGCCCAAGGATGCACGCGCGGCGGAGACGCTGGAGCGCGAGGTGCCCGAGCTTCGTTGACCCACGCGTCGTGGGCCGCGCTTCACCGGGAGCGCTCGCCACCCGGCGGCGGTTCGTCCTCACGGCGCGCGGGCTCGGGTTCCGGCTCCAATCGCGCCTGTCGTTCGCTGGCTTCCCAGGAGGCCTGGGCATCGCCCGCATGAACCTGACGGGCGGAGTCGTCATCCTGCTGGTCCGTCCACGAGGTGTGGCCCCCTGCGTAGCCTTCCAGGGGACGCGGTCCCCGGCGGGACTCCACGTCCAGGTCCTTCTGCTCCTCCTCGCGCAGCCGCCTGCGCTCCTGTTCCCGCTCGCGCTGGTGCTGCCGCTCCAAAATGTCATCCGTCATGGTGCCGTCACCTCCTGCACCAAGGTGGTGTCCCCTCCGCGAAGTCGGCAGCGCCGGGCATGGCCACACGCGGCAGGCCGCATGCCCGGCGATCAATCAACGGGCACCGGGCGCGAGCACGCTCGCGCCGGTGCCTCCAGGCCAGGTCAGCCTTCGCGCATGCGCAGCACCACCTTGCCCGTGGCGCGCCGGGCGTCGAGCTCACGCAGGGCCTGCGCGCCCTGCTCCAGCGGGAACACCGGGCCTACGACGGGCGTGAGCACACCTTGGTCCGCCATGGCCTCCAGGTCCTTGGCGATGGTGGGCGTCAGGGATGGCTCGTGCAGGAGGAAGCCGCCCCAGGCCACGCCGACCACGTCGATGTTGCGCAGCAGGAGCCGGTTCACCGGGACCTCGGGGATGCGGCCGCTCGCGAAGCCCACCACCAGCAGCCGCCCTTCGGGCGCCAGGCACTTGAGGCTCTTGTCGAAGATGTCGCCGCCCACCGGGTCCACCACCACGTTGGCACCCAGGCCGCCCGTCTTCTCCCGCACCTGCGCGACCCAATCTCCAGTCGACAGCAGCACCTCGTGCGCGCCGGCCCGCCGGGCGACGTCCGCCTTTCGCTCGTCGCTCACCACGGCGATGACGCGCGCCTTCGCGCCGCGCGCCACCTGCACCGCCGCCGTGCCCACGCCTCCCGCGGCGCCATGGACCACGACGCTCTCCTCCGCCTTGAGCCGGCCTCGCCGGTGCAGCGCGAAGTGCGCCGTGTGGTAGTTCATCACCACGCCCGCGGCCGCCTCGAAGCTCCAGTCCGCGGGGATGGGGAACACCATCTCCGGCTGAATCGCGGCCACCTCGGCGAAGCCGCCCAACCCGAAGCTGAAGGCCATCACCCGCTGCCCAGGCTTCACCGCCGCGCCCGCGGGGGCCTGCCGCACCACACCCGCCACCTCCACGCCCGGAATGAAGGGCAGGGCGGGCTTGAGTTGGTACTGCCCCCGGGTGAGCAGCAGGTCCGGAAAGCTCACCCCGGCCGCCACCACGTCGATGAGCACCGAGTCCCCCGCCTCGGGCTCGGGCACGTCCACCAGTTGGAGCCCGTCAGGGCCGTCCAGCCGCTGTAGCTGCAATGCGCGCATCGTTGCCTCCCGGACAGGAAGCGTAATGGCCAGCCACGTCGATGCCAGTGTTGCCTCACGCGCGCGGGCGGACCCCGAGTCCGGCACAAAGTTCACACGACCTGTGGAAAACCGAGGTCTGCCTGGACGACCTGTCACGTCACGTGGAAAGTGGCTCTCACTCGCAGTGGACCTCGCAAATCCATGAAACTAAAGGATTAATCGTAAATAACCTGAAATCTAAGAAGAGGATAGAAGCTGAAATAATCGCGCAACCTTGAAATACGCGTCATCCCTGTGTCATCGTGCCTCCTAATCTTTCCGCTTAGGAGGATTACATGGTGCAGAAGAGAGTGCGCGGAGCGCTCGGTATCGCGGCGCTGTCTGTCGTTGTCGGTTGCAACGAGTCCACCCCTGCCCCCGAGGCCGAAAAGCCTACGGATGCCGCGAAGGCGGCGATGCTGGAGAATGGCGCGAAGGTCATTCTGACGGACAACCAGAAGGTGGCGCAGTTCGTCACCGGTCTGTCGATTGCTCTGCCGGATATTCCGGCCGCGGGTCCCAAGGCGCTCAACGCGTCCGCGCTGGCCTCGGTCGTCGACGCCGTGGCGCCGACGTTCCGCCTGGAGCCGGGCAACCTGGTCTTCAAGAAGGCGCACACGGACAAGCAGGGTGACAGCCACTACCGCTATGCCGTGAAGCACAACGACATCCCGGTGCTGGGCGGCGAGCTGATCCTGCACGCGCGCAACGGCAAGGTCTTCGCGGCGAACACCAACGTCCGCAGCGACCTGCGCGCCGAGCTGAAGGCGACCATCGCGGGTGAGGTTGCCACGTCCGCGGTGGACTCCGACCGCGAGACGCTCAAGGGCTGGGTCACCGACAAGAACCCGGAGCTGGTGTACTGGCGCATCGATGACGAGCTGCGTCTGATGTACAAGGTCGTCCAGCACGGCAACAAGGCGGACGGCACGCCTGTTCGCGACTGGGTCCTGGTGGACGCGCGCAACGCGGATGTGATGCTGCGCATCCCGCAGATCAAGGAGTCCCTCGACCGCCGCCTCCACAACGGCAACAACACCACCACCCTGCCGGGTCCGGTCGTTCGCACCGAGGGCCAGGCGCCGGTGGCGGACCCCGTGGTCAACACCAACTACGACCACCTGGGCACCGTCTACGACTGCTACAACACCCTGTTCGGTCGTGACTCCATCGACAACGCGGGCGGCACGCTCATCAGCACCGTGCACCACCGCGTCAACTACGTGAACGCCTTCTGGGACGGTACCCAGATGGTGTACGGCGATGGCGACGGCGTGACGGCCACCAACCTGGCCAACTCGCTGGACGTGACGGCGCACGAGCTGACCCACGCCGTGACGGACAACGAGTCGGACCTCATCTACTCGGGTGAGTCCGGCGGCCTGAACGAGTCGATGTCCGACGTGTTCGGCGCGGTGTGCGAGTGGTACGGCGACGGCGCGGACGAGGTCTCCCCGCGTCACTGGCTGATTGGCGACGACGTGTGGACCCCGTCCATCCCGAACGACGCCCTGCGCTACATGAACGACCCGGCGCTGGATGGCGACTCGCTCGACCACTACCACAACTACGTGCCCGGTACCGGCGTGCACTACAGCTCCGGTATCTCCAACCTGGCGTTCTACCTCCTGTCGCAGGGTGGCACGCACCCGCGCGGCAAGAGCACCATCGTGGTGGCGGGCATCGGCATCGAGAAGGCCGCGCAGATTTTCTACAAGGCCAACACGTTGATGGTGCCGACGTCCAACTTCGAGGCCGCGAAGACCATCTCGGAGCAGGCCGCGGCGCAGCTCGGCTACGACGCCGCCACCATCGAGTCGGTGTCGAACGCGTGGAAGGCCGTTGGCGTCAGCGTCCCGGTTCCGCCTCCGCCGACGGACCCCATCGTCAAGGACACGCCGGTCGTCGTGTCGGGTGGCGCCAACGAGAAGAAGTACTTCGAGGTCACGGTGCCGGAAGGTGCCTACAACCTGCGCTTCACCCTGTCGGGTGGCACGGGTGACGCCGACCTGTACGTCCGCTACAACAGCGCGCCCACCACCGCGCTGTACGATTGCCGCCCGTACGCCAGTGGCAACAACGAGGTCTGCAACTTCGCGGCTCCGCAGCACGGCAAGTGGTACGCGATGCTGAACGGCTTCCGCGCGTACTCCGGCGCCACGCTGACCGTGACCTGGGAGGGTGGCTACGTCCCCATCGAGAGCGGCGTCGCCGTGGAGAACCTCTCGGGCGCGGCGGGCTCCTCGCAGGTGTTCATCCTCGACGTTCCGGAGCGTCGCCCGGGCCAGGGGAAGAACAACATCTACATCCAGACGGGCGAGGGCAAGGGCAACCCCGACCTCTACGTCAAGCGCGGTGGCGCCCCGACGCACGCGGACTACGATTGCCGCAGCGTGAAGGACCACCAGTCGGAGAAGTGCAACCTCATCAACGCTCCGGCCGGCCGCTACTACATCGAGGTCTACGGCGCGAAGGATGGCTTCGAGGGCATCGTCCTCATCGGCTCCTTCCTCGAGCCGCTGCCCAAGTAGCCTGAAGTGACGGCGCGGCCTTGAGCCGCGCCGATGAGGCCCCGGGTGCTCCGCTTCACGCGGCGCCCGGGGCTTCGTGCTTTCTACGGCGTGGGGCCGGGGAGGATGACGCGCAGGCAGCTCTCCCACGCGTGCACGCCGCGGTACTTCCACTGCACGGGGTAGCCCAGCGACACCTCTTCGAAGCGCACGCCGTCACGCCACAGCGTCGCGGGCATGTGGAGGTGGCCGGAGACGACGACCTCCGCGCGGTAGCGGGTGTGCCAGTCCTCCGTCTGCTTCGTCCCGCACCAGATGGAGAAGCGAGGGATGCGCGGCAGCCGCACGTGCTCGTAGCGCAGCGGGTAGTGGTTGACGAGGACGGTGGCGCAGCCCGGGGGCAGGGCGTCCAGCCGGGCCCGCGTGGCTTCGACGCGCGCGGCGCACCAGGCCGCGCGGCTGGCGTGGGGCTCGGGGTGCAGCAGCACCTCGTCGGTGCACAGCAGGTCATCCTCCCAGGCCCACTCCAGCGCCTTGTCCGCGGGCACATGGTCCGGGCGGAACGTGTAGTCGTAGCCCAGGAACATGGGGACGATGACGCGCTCGGGGCCAGGGCCGGGCCAGCGAGGGTAGGGGTCCTCCGGCGTGAGGGCGCCGTAGCTGCGGCACAGGCTCACCAGCCGCTGGTAGCGCGCCTCGCCCTTCAGCTGCGGCTGCTCCGACGGCAGGGTCCACAGCTCATGGTTGCCGGGCACCCAGATGACCTGGCGGAAGCGCTGGGTGAGGGTGCTCAGCATGAGCTCCATCTCCGCCAGCGTCTCGCCCACGTCCCCCGCGACGATGAGCCAGTCCTCCGGATGGGCCGGAAGCGCCTGGAGCGCCAGGCGGTTGTCGTTGTGGCGCAAGTGCAGGTCGCTGATGGCGTAGAGCTTCATGGCGCGTCGAGCGGGCACCTTAACGCGGGCTTCCCATCGATGCTGCACCGATGCCCAGCATCCGCAGCAGGGCATGCACCTCCGAGGGTGGCGCGGCGCGGTCCATCCAGGTGATGTCCCGCGCCAGGGGCGGCATCACCGCATGTAGCGCGCAGGCGGTGCGGGGGTGGCTCGCACGCACCTGCTCCAGCAGGCCCAGCCCGTCTCCGTCCGGGAGCAGATCGCCCGTCACCACCACGGACGGCGCTTCTTCCTTCATGAGCGCGAGGGCCTCCTCCACGCAGCGGGCGAAGCGCTTCCCGCCGGGTAAATCCCTCACGAGACGCCGCAGCGCCGCGAGTGAACGTAGGTCTTCGTCCACGAACAAGAAGGTCAGCATGGTCTTCGCGCCAGCAGGGTGAGACCTGTGTGGTTGGCCAAACGCACGAGGTTGCCTACCTACAAGACTACTCAGGAAGTTCTTGGATGCCAACCTCTCAAGTCATATCGACATGTGCGGACCCGCTAGGTTAACGACCCATGGAAAAGACTCTCGCATCCCGCCTTGGCGGAGCGGCTCGCCTTGCTCGGACCCGACTGAACCTGACCCAGGCCGACGTGGCGGAGCGCATTGGCATCGCGAGCGAAGTCTATGGCCGGCTCGAGCGCGGCCACATGCTGCCGAGCATCCAGACGTTCCGCAGGTTGTGCACGGTGCTCTCCATCTCCGCGGACGAGGCGCTGGGCCTCAAGCCGGTGCAGGAGGTGAAGTGGGCCGCCGAGCCGCCCAGCGACTACGGCGAGTCCGCAGAGCTGCGGCGGCTCATGCGCCGGGCCAAGCAACTGGACCGGACGTCCATTCGGATACTCAGCGTGCTCGCGGCGCAGTTCAGGCCGCGCGGCTGACGCATGGTGCCGGCGGGTGAGCGCGGCGCTCACCGCCCGGGCTCCAGTTTCGCCAGGCGCTCCCTCAGCTTGCGTGCGGAGGGGAAGCCGTTGAAGAGCACCACCTGCGGGTGGGCCTCCAGCGTCTCTCGCTCCACGGCCTCCTTGGCCAGCGCCCGGTCCACGCCCAGTAGCAGGCCCGCGTCCGGCCGCGAGCGCAGCTCCGTCAGCCTCCGGGCCAGGGGCGCCGCATGCCATGCGTGGAAGAGCTCCAGCGCGACTTCTCTCTTGGACGCGCGGTGGCGGAAGGTGAGGTCCGGCACGCACAGTCCGGAGGCGCCCACGTGCCGGGGAAGCGGCGTCAGGTCCAGCTCCCAGGCGTCATCCGCGAAGCCCTCCGCGAGGGAGGCCACTTCCGGAGGAATGTGACCCAGTGCGGCGGGTAGGGGCGAACGCAGCGGGTCCTTGTGGCTGAGCATCAGCGTGGCCTGCCTCCGTGAAGGCTCCACGGTGGCGGTCAGCTCCCAGCGCTCCAGCACCGGCACCACGGACAGGAAGGTCGCCAGTTGCAGGCCGTACTTCTTCTGGAGCGCCAGCATGGCCCCGGGGCCCTCCACGTCGAGCGCCCAGTTGTCGTCGTCGCGCCACACCTCGGCCACCAGGCGGCAGAACTTGAGCCATCGGAGCACCTTGCGCACGCGCAGCAGGTCCGGCGCCTGGGCTCGCAGGCGGAGGCGCCGCGCGGACAGCAGGGGCCCTGCGCCAGCGCCAGGTTGTAGCGGTCCAGCAGGTCCTGGGCGTCCAGTGCCTCGCCGTCCCACCCCACCAGCCGGCGGTGGCCGGGCAGGTCCGAGTACAGCGCCTCTCGGGCCTCGGAAAGGGGAACGGGGAGCGTCTGGGCCAGCCGTGCCTCGAAGTCTTCCACCGTGGCGTCGGGAGGCAGTGCACGCAGGACCTGCCCCGCCGCCTTGATTCGCTCCCAACGGGCTTCCGTCACGCCGGGCGCGGGCTCGTCGAAGAGGAGCCGGTCCAACACCAGCTTCACCAGGCCGCGCGCCACCTTGGGCCTGGTGAAGGCGCCGGCCTTCAAGCCCAGCGACTCCTCGATGCCGTCGCGCTGGCCGCCGCGCGACGCTGCTACCTCCGCGAGCAGGTCCTGGGCGAAGGTCAGCAGTTCCGTGTCATCGCGCTTCACGAAGACGGGGCGCAGGACGCCCTGGCGCACGCGGAAGTTGAGCAGCTCGCGTGTCAGCATCTCAGCCGCCCTCCTGATAGGCGCCGTGCTGGCGTCGCCGCTCACTGATGCTGCTCTCCGCCGTCTGCGCGGAGCACACCTCGTACAGCAGCGCGCGCTTCCCCGGCCGTTTGCGCAGGATGCGCCCCAGCCGCTGCACGTGCTCGCGCACGCTCGCGCTGCCGCTGAGCACCACGCCCACGCGCGCCTCGGGCACGTCCACGCCTTCATTCAGCACGCGCGAGGTCAGCAGCACCGGCAGTTCCCCGGAGGCGAAGGCCGCCAGCAACGCCTTGCGCTCGGGCACGGGTGTGTGGTGCGTCAGTGCGGGGAGCAGGAAGCGGCGCGCCAGCGTGTACACCGTCTCGTTGTCGTCGGTGAACACGAGGACGCGGTCGTCCCGGTGCTCCAGGAGGATGCGCCACAGCACCTCCTGCTTGCCGCTGGACGTGAGCGCAATCCGCCGTTGCTCGCGGTAGGCGCGGTACGCCGCGCGGCCCTCGTCGCTGCGCTGGCTCTGCGCCAGGAAGCGCGCCCACCCGTCCGGCGCGGAGAGCGGCACGCCCAGCCTGCGCACGAAGCCCAGGTACAGCGCGCGCGCCGTGTCGTAGCGCGCCTTTTCGTCGGGCGTCAGCGGGACTTCCACTCGCTTCACGTCATAGGGCGCCGGTATTCACCCTGCAGCTCCCGGATGTCCGAGCGGTGCACGCGGGGACCCAACAGCTCCTCGCAGACGCGCTCGCCGCCATCGGCGCGCTCCAGCGTCGCGGTGAGGCCCAGGCGGTACGGCGCCAGCGAGCCTCCGCGATGAAGCGGTAGCTGGGCGCGGGCAGGTGGTGGCACTCGTCGCACACCAGCAGGCCGAAGCGGTTGCCGTGGAACTCCGTCTGCATCGCCGCGGAGTCGTACGTCGTCACCGTCAGCGGCTGCCGGTCATTCACGCCGCCGCCCAGCAGGCCCACTGGCACGGAGAAGTGGCGCGCCAGCACGCCCTGCCACTGCGTCATCAGGTCCAGCGTGGGCACCACCACCAGCGTGGGCCGCTTCACGTGGGCGATGGCGAGCACCGCCATCAGCGTCTTGCCCGCGCCCGTGGGCAGCTCCACCAGGCCACGCCCGCCCGCGCGTGTCCACGCCTCCAGCGCCTGCTGCTGATGCGGAAAGGGTTGGATGGGCGAGGTGAGCGGCAGCTCCAGCGGCTCGAAGCGCTTCGCCTTGTCCTCGTAGGGGATGCCCAGCTCCCGCAGCCGCAGCACCGCTTCGCGGTAATGCCACGCGGGCGCGCGGTAGACGCCGGTGCGCCCGTCCTTCTGGAAGAGGGCTCGCAGGCGGGCATCTTCCGGCAGTGTGGGCGCGACCAGGGTGCCGCAGTCGAAGTGGAGCTCGGTGGGCGACGGCATCGGCGTGTAGGGACCTAGCCGGTCATCCTGGGTTTCGCCAGTCTCATCGAAGGCCCGGAAGGCAGGCTTGCAGGCATGCGCTGTTCACGGTACCCAACGCGCGGCATGCGTTTCGTCTCGCTCGTTCCGATGCTGTGTGGCCTGGCGGTCGTGGCTCAGGCTGGTCTCAACCGTCGCTTCGGGGGCCAGTGGGGCCTGATGAGCGCCGTGCTCCTGAACATGGTGGTGGCGACGGTGGCCACCTTCGCGGTGTACCTCGTCGTGCGCACGGTGCCGGGGCTCTGGCCGGAGGCCGCGGCGGGCCAGGGCCGCTTGAGTGGCTTCACGCCCTGGCACCTGTTGCCGGGGCTGTGCGGCGTCATCATCGTCCTGGGCATGCCCTTGGCCATGAGCCGCCTGGGGGCAGTGCAGTCCGTCCTGCTGCTGATGGCGGCGCAGCTCCTCACCAGCCTCGTGTGGGATGCGATGGTGGAAGGCCGCCCCGTGACGTTCCCCCGGGTGCTGGGCTCCGGGCTCGCCTTCATCGGCGCCACCATCGCCGTCTGGAAGGGCTAGATTCAGTTGCAAGATGCGCCGGGTCCTCATCGTCAGTCCTCACGCGCCTTCGCGCGAGCTGTTGCGCCGTATCCTCGAGGCGCCAGACCTGGCCATCTCCGTCACCGGGGATGCGGACGACGCCTTCGCCTCGCTGACGTCCCGGCCTCCCGCGCTGGTGGTGGTGGACGTGCGCCGCCCGGATGAGGACCACCCGCTCTTCCTGGGCCTGCTCCGCAAACGTCACCCGACGCTTCCCGTCATCGCGCTCGTCCCGGGCAGGCTGCGCGTCTTCGACGGGCGGCACGAGCGTGTGCTCGAAGCCCACGGTGACACCGCCGAGTCACTCCATCAGATGCTCGTCTCGCTTCAACAGGCCATGCACGAGCTGCTCGCCCAGGACCTGCTCCGGCTGTGGCGCCCACCCGTCGGGCGCGCCTGAAGGGCTTCGTCGTCGCATCAACAGGGGACCGGTACGCCGGGGCAGGCTGTTCGGCCCGCGAAGGTAGTTTTTTCCGGCCGCCGTCTGGCTCCGCTTCCGCCCCCTGGCTTCGACTCCTTGTAACTGGCTGAAATGATTCGTGTTCCGTGCTCCGGCGGGCACGGCACGGCGAATGCTATGGCGTTGTGCACGGTGCGACGCGGGCCGGCGGATGGGGATGGTTGGTGGGTGTGGGACGCCGGTGCGGGTCGCGGGTTGCAAGGGCGGGACGGAGCTGGGGCGGCGCCTGGAGTGGGGAGGCGGGCCTCGGTGGGATGGGGGAGGAGGACGGCGCGGCATGCCGGCGCTTCGTTGGGGGACGAGGGCGGCGGCGGACGTGGCGGCAGGGCCTGGCTCGCGGTGGGACAGGGGACAGGACGGCGGATGGGCGGACCCTGCCGCGCTTCGTGGGGGCGAAGCGCGGCGGGTTCGCGCCAGCAGGGCGGGGCAGGACGGATTTGGGGGCGTGACGGTTGGGGCCGGGGTGCTTCGTGGGGGCGGAGCGCCGCGGGGACTCGACGGCATGGAGAAAAGGGGCGCGGGTTCCGGTGAGGTGGGGGCCTCTCGGAGCCCGTCGCGTCTTCTCCCCGCTCGCGGTCCAGTCGCGGCGGGTGGAGCAAGGCTCCCGGCCAGCGCCGGCCGGCGGGCAGCCAGGGGACTCCATGGCCGCGGATGCAGGGAGGGGGCGAGTGAGCAGTCGCTTCACCCGAGAAGCCAGTCATGGCGGCGGTGTGGGAGGATGGGCGGGACGGGGCATGCGTCACGGGAGGCAGGGCATGGGGGTGGTATCCGCGCTGGCGGCGGTAGGGGTGCTGCTGACGGCACAGGCAGCGCTAGCTTCGGGGCTCCAGCGGCGGACCCAGGACCCGGAGCGGCTGGCTCCCTTCGGATTGATGCTGGACGCCAGCGCACCCGAAGGCGCGGGCCTGTCACTCTCCTTCCGGCCCACGCGAATGCTCCGGCTCCACGTGGGTGGCACGCACAATGGTGTCCGTCCCGGAGCGCGCGTGGGGCTCACGCTGCTGCCCTTGAAGGGGCGCCTGACGCCCGCGCTGACGCTGGAGGCCGGGCATGCGCGGCCCGCGAATGGTGAAGGACTGGAGCGGCGCATCGTGGACCGCACGCAGATGCCCATCCATTCGCTGGAGCGCGTGGGCTACTCCTACGCGAGCGCCCTGCTGGGCTTTGAATGGCAGGCCCCGAAGCGGCTGACCTTCTTCGTGCGCGGCGGCTTCAGCATCATGCGGCTCTACAGCCCGGGCATCGTCGGCGTGGACGAGCAGTTCCGCGACGCGCTGGAGCCCGCGAACTTCCACGGCTGGAGCCTGAGCAACATCGAGCCCACCGCGAAGCTCGGCATCCTGCTGTCCTTTGGCTGAGCCGAGGCCGCTGCCTCAGTCCGCGCGCGGCTGGGACAGCACCGCGTCGAAGAAGGCCAGCACCTGCGCCTCCGCCCAGAAGTGGGGCCGGTGTACCTGGCCGCCGACGAAGCCGACGTGTCCACCGTGCTCCGTCACCACGACGCTCAGGTGGGGATTCGCGGCGGCGGCGGGCGGGATGACGGGCGTTTCCAGCATCGGGTCGTCCGCGGCGCTCAGCAGCAGCGTGGGCCGGCGGATGGCGTGCAGCCGGGGGCCGGCGGAGGACTCCGCGTAGTAGTGGGCGGCGTCGCGGAAGCCGTGCAGCGCGGAGGTGACCGCGTCGTCGAAGGCGCGGATGGTGCGCGCCGCCTCCATGGCCCGGCCGTCGAAGGCCTCCGGAAAGTGGCGCAGCTTTTCGCGCGCCTTCTGCTTCAGCGTCCGCAGGAAGCGCTCGCGGTACAGCCGGTGGAACGGGCCTCCCGCGTCGAGCTTGCGACAGCAGGCGCTCAAGTCATACGGCGCGCTGACGGACGCGGCGGCCTTCACGGGCGCGTCGTCGCCCAGCGTTTCCAGCAGCCGGCACAGCACGTTGGCGCCCAGGGAGAAGCCCACCGCGAACAGCGGGCCGGTGACGCGGGCGCGCGTCTCGTTCAGCACCCGGAGCGCGTCGTCGATGTCGCCCGAGTGGTACGAGCGCGCCAGCCGGTTGGGCTCGCCGCTGCATGAGCGGAAGTTGAGCGCGGTGGCGCCCCAGCCGCGCGTCCTCGCACCGCGCAGGATGGCGGTGACGTAGCCCGCGCGGGACGAGCCTCAAGCCGTGCAGCGCCACGACATGCGGCGCGCCCGCCGCGCCGTCGAAGGTGTCCAGGTCGACGAAGTCGCCGTCTGGCAACTCCATGCGCTCGCGTCGCAGCGCGGGCGTGCGGGTGGGGCGCACGAGCGAGGCGTAGATGGTCTGCGCGTGCTCGTTGGCCGGCCGGGTGCGGGCACGAAGGGTTGGGTGGGCTGGAATCGCACGGCCGGGGGATAACGCCCGTGCGTGGGGACGACAAGCGCTCTTGCCGCCGGCGCCTAGTCCTTGGCGCCATCAGGGCGGCGCAGGGTGGCCAGGCGGCGGGCCATGCGCATGGACGCACAGCCCTGCTCGCGCAAGGCGTGGGCCTCCGCCTGGAGCCCGAAGAGGCCCAGGTACTTCTCCACGCGCTCCTCCAGCGTGGGGGCCTCGATGAGGGTGCAGACTTCATCCGCCTGGTAGTCGCGGCAGATGGCGGGCCGCTCCTCGTAGACTCCGCAGAGGTTGTCCTCTTGCAGGTGTGGGCAGCGCAGGCCCAGCGGCTTGTCCAGCGCGGCGATGTCCGGCGCCACGCAGCAGGCGCCGCAGCGCGTGCACTCCACGGGCTTGGCGTGGGGGCACTCATCGGGGCACGACCTTCTCCACCGTGCCCAGGTTCGTCACGGTGAGGCGCGCGCGCGACTTCCCGCTGGCCGCGTCCACGCCGCCGAAGTCGCACTCCGACTCCTGGCCCGTCAGCTCGCGCGGGTTGTTGCACAGGGGGCAGCGCTTGTGCCGGGCGCGAATCGACTTCGTGTCACACGAGGTGCAGTTCCCCGTGCCTTCGATGATGCGGGTTCTGCGGGCCATGCGCGCATCCTAGCCGCACGCTCACGCCCACAGCGCGCGAGCGAAGGGAATGTCCGCGGCGGTGGGCAGGCCCTCGCGCAGGGGTCGCACCATGGGCAGCGAGCCATCCCGGGCCTCTCGGCTGGCTTCGGGAAGCCGGGCCACCCACGGCATGGTGCCCGGCTCCTCCCACAGCACCACCTTGGACAGTCCGGCCTTGTGGGCCTGGGCCCCCGCGGCCTCCAGCAGCGCGGCGGCGTCGTCCTCGGAGCGCGCGTCCAGCATCAGCACCACCAGCTCTCCCTGGCGGGCCATCATCGCCCACAGCGCCGTGGACGCGCCCACCACCGCGCCGCAGGCCGGGGCCGGGGGCGGCGCAGCAGCTCCGCGTAGATGCGCTCGCGCTCCAGGTGCCAGTCCACCTGCGTGGCGTCCGGCCACAGGTAGAAGGGCACCTCCGGCCGCCGCATCCGCTCGAGCGCCGAGGGCACGTCCGTGTCTTCCAACAGCGCGTCCACCTTGCGAATCACGGGCCCATTGCCCACCGGCAGGTGCCAGTCCCAGGCGGGGACCTCCTGGTAGCCGGAGCGCCGGTAGATGCGGGCGCCCACGTCGGAGTAGAGCACGGCGGCCTGGGCGTCTGGCTCCGTGCGCTCCAGCTCCGCGGCCACCTGGTCCATCAGCCGCGTGGCATGGCCGTGTCCGCGCAGGGCCGGCTCGGTGTAGACGCTGGCGATGACGAAGCTGTCGCCGCGCGTCGTCTGACAGTCGGGGCCGCGCAGGTAGCTGGGCGTGCGGAACGTCTCACATGAGGTGAGCACGCGGCCGGCGTCATCGCACAGCAGCCAGGTGCGCATGGTGTCCCGGCTCCAGGGATGGGCGCGCAGCCGCTGCTCCCGTTCGAGGAACTGCTCGACGGTGAGGGGCGACCCCCAGGCGGTATAGGTGTGGCGGTCTCTCTCCGCCTTCTGTGCTTCGTTGGCGACGACCAGATGCATGGCGGGGCAGGGTAGTCGCGCGCGCGACGCTTCGCAGCAGCCCTGGAGGGCCCGCGAGGCCTGCCTGCCTTCCGCCTTACAAGCGCACGGTGTAGGGGAACCGGAAGTGGAGCTGAATGTAGGCCTGTCCCACGTGGAAGATGCCATCGCGCAGGCGCTCGGGCAGGCCCAGGCCTCCCAGCTCCTGCGGGACGTAGAACGCGGACTCCCAGCCCACGCCTAGCAGGAAGCTCTTGGAGAGCTGGAGCTCCAGGTCGATGCCCACCTCCGCGCCGGGCCGCAGGAAGTGCGTGTTGGGCAGCGTGTCCGAGTGCATGTAGACGTACGTCAGCAGCAGCCCCGCGCCGAGCGACAGCCGCGCCGGGCTGGACGTCAGCGGCACCCCCAGCGACAGCGGCTTCCAGGTGGCGCCGTACATGCCGGTATTGCGCAGCTTGGGGGAGATGATGAGCGCGTCCGGGATGAGGATGGACGGGGAGATGCGGACCTCATCCAGGCTCTTGGCGTACTTGCGGTAGCGCTGGGGCACGCGACGCTGGTTCTTCTTCAGCCATTCCTTGTCCAGCACCGCCTCCACGGAGAGCTTCAGCCCGGTGTGGATGGGCTGGTCGTCGAAGACGGGGCCGAAGAAGGCGAAGGCCGCGGGCCCCACCCCCACGTCCACCGGGACGGTGACGCGCTGGGCGGAGGCCGCGGCGGGGACGAGCAGGGCGCAGAGCAGCAGGAGCGGAGCGGGTCGCAGGGGCATGGGCCTTTTTCTTTCAACAGCTGCCTGGAAGGCGGTGGGAACGGACCCACCCGGTGCGGTGGCGGCGGGGCGTGTCCGAATTCGACCATTAAGCCATTGAAGCGCGGCGGGCCTTTGAAGCAGGAAGGGAGCTGCGTCGGCATCGGGGGGAACACAGGACTTCCACACCCGGACTCAGGCTTTTGCCGGCGTCGTTGACCTGGAGACCCGATGCTTTCCGCTGCCTTCTTGATTGCCACGTCCCTGCAGGCCCAGACGCCTGCGCCCACTTCCTCCACGCCGCCGGCTCCCGCCGCGGAGACCGCGCCCGCCGCGCCCCCAGCGTGGAGGAGCGCGCCGCCATCGCCGCCGAGCGCGCCGCCATCGCCGCTGAGCGCGCCGCCGAGGCCAGCGCCCGTGCCGCCGAGGCCGCCGAGCGCGCCGCCGCCGCCACCGTTCCGCCACCGGCCCCTGCGCCTGCAGCCGCGCCCGCCACCGACAAGAAGCAGGGGAGTGGGACGTCACCGTCGGCCTGGGCCTCATTTCGCTGACGGGTAACGCCTCCACCCTGACGGTGAGCGGCCGGCCAGCGCCCAGCGCACGACGGACCACTGGATCTACGCCATCAAGTCCTACGGCTCCTATGGCCGCAGCCGTCCGCCCGAGGTGACGGGCGAGGAGGCCGAGTCCCAGGTGGTGGCGTTCAACGCGGGCCTGGAGCTGCGCGGCGACCGGCGCTTCACCGAAGTCATCAGCGGCTACCTGCTGGGGGGCGCGGAGACGGACCACGTGAAGAGCGTGGAGTCGCGCACCTTCGGCGAAGGCGGTCTGGGTGTGCTGTGGTGGGACGAGAAGAAGGAGAAGGGCCGCGAGTCCTACCTCCGCACGGACGCCGCCTTCCGCTACGCCAACGAGACGCGCTTCCAGTACTACCCCACGCGGCTGAACCTGCCGGACGTCGACCTGGGCGGCCCTCGCTTCGGCGCCGTGTTCCGCTACGGCCTGGCGCAGAACGTCACCTTCAAGGAGGACGTGGAGGTGCTGGTGAGCGTCATCGGCGACTCGCGCATGCTCTTCAACAGCCAGACGCAGCTGTCCGTGGGGCTCACCAAGCAGCTGTCGCTGGGCACCAGCTTCCTGGTGAAGCACGACAGCGCGCCGCCTCCGGGCAAGGTGTCCACGGACACCGCGCTGGCGCTGAACTTCGAAGTGATGCTGTAGCCCGCAAAAGCAACGCGGCGCCGGGGAGGTCCCTCGGCGCCGCGTGTGGGTGGCGTGGGGCGGTAGCCGCCCCGACCGCCTTACTGCTTGGGCGCGCCGGACTCCTCGCCCATCTTCCCTTGCTTGCGGAGGGCGCCGCCGTAGCGGCCTTCCTCGGCGTCCGCGCCGATGTCGATCGCCTGCAGGTCGCTGTACGTCGAACCCGGAGGCGTGGCGCCGCGGAAGCGGGTGCCCAGGTCCACCATCGGAATGGCGAGCATCAGCACCACGAAGATGATGGAGACAGCGAATACCAGTCGGTTGGCGCCGCGGTGGTCAGCCAGGTGCATGAAGTAGAGCAGCACCAGCGTGCCCTTGGTGGAGGCGATGACGAGCGCCAGCACCAGGCCCCAGGTGGGGATGTGGATGCGGCCGGTGACGACCGTGACGACCGTCAGCACGAGCAGCAGGCCCCAGATGAGCCAGTAACGGCCCGCTCCGTGGTGCTCCTCACGCATGTTCTGTTCTTCTTGCCGGGATTCGTTGGCAATGCCCATGGTGGAGGAACCCTTCAAACGAGGTACAGCATCGGGAAGAGGAAGATCCACACCAGGTCGACGAGGTGCCAGTACATGCTGCCCAGCTCGACCATGGTGAAGTTGTTCGGCCCGAAGTCGGCCTTCTTCAGCGCGCGGACCATGGAGAAGGCCAGCACGATCATGCCGATGACGACGTGGATGCCGTGCAGGGCCGTCGCGCAGAAGTAGACCGTGAAGTACAGGGGCACGCCCGGAAGCTGGATGCCCTCGTACGAGTAGAAGCGGCCCGGCAGCGTGCCAATCTCGAACTTGTGGTGGTACTCGAAGTACTTGATGACGAGGAAGCCGACGGCCATCACCAGGGTGAGGCCAATCTGCACCGCGACCATCTTGTTCTTCCCCTCCTTCGCGTAGTGCACCGCGAGCGCCGCGGTGAGCGAGGAGGTGATGAGCACCACCGTATTGATGGTGCCCAGCGTCAGGTCCAGGCTGCGGCTGGCGGCGGCCCACGCCTCCGGGAAGAGGAAGCGGTAGATGCCGTAGCAGATGAAGAGGCCGGCGAAGAGCAGGATTTCCGTCGCCAGGAACAGCCACATGCCCAGGCGCGCGGCGTGGTTCTGCACCTCGAGCGAGGCGAAGTGGCCGGCGAGCCGGGGGACGGGCAGGGCGGCGCCCCCCGCGGCGTGAGAACTAGACTGCATCGGGCACCTCGGCCTTCTTGGGGTCCACGTAGAAGTGGGGCTCCTCCGGGAACACCGGCTGCGGCCCCACGAAGTTGTGGGTCGGCGGCGGAGACTCGGACAGCCACTCGTAGCCCTTGCTGCGCCACGGGTTCTTGCCGGACGCCTTGCCGTAGATGAGGGCGTACGTCAGGTACATGGCGATGATGATGAACCCGAACGCCAGCAGCGTCGCGCCGGCCGTGGAGGCCACGTTCAGCGCCTGGAAGCGCTCCGGGTACTCGTAGTAGCGGCGCGGCATGCCGTTGTTGCCCAGCAGGAACTGGGGAATGAACGTGGCGTTGAAGCCCAGGATGATGAGTGCCGCGGACACCAGACCCCAACCCTCGTGGTACGTGCGCCCGAACATCTTCGGGAACCAGTAGTGGAGGGCGGCCAGGAAGGCCATGATGGTCGCGCCCACCATGATGAAGTGGAAGTGCGCCACCACGAAGTAGGTGTCGTGCCAGGGGACGTCCAGCGACACCGTGCCCAGCGCGATGCCCGTCATGCCACCGAACACGGTGAAGAACAGGAAGCCGCAGAAGTAGGCGAAGGGCGTCTTGAACTCGACCGCGCCCTTGTAGACGGTGCCCACCCAGTTGAAGACCTTGATGGCGGTGAACACACCCACCAGCATGGTCAGCACGCCGAACAGGCCGCCCGCGAAGGTGGACTGGCCGGACACGAACATGTGGTGGCCCCAGGCGAAGAAGCCCACGAAGGCGATGCCCAGGCTGGAGTACGCCACCGCGCGGTAGCCGAAGATGTTCTTGCGGCTGTAGGTCGCGACGATCTCGCTCATCACGCCGAAGGACGGCAGCACCATGATGTACACGGCCGGGTGGCTGTAGAACCAGAACAGGTGCTGGAAGAGCACCGGGTCGCCGCCGCGCGCCGGGTCGAACATGCCGAACCCGAACAGGTTCTCCACCGTCACCAGGACCAGCAGCAGGCCGATGACCGGCGTGGCCAGCACCTGGATGGCGCTGGTGGCGTAGATGGCCCACACGAACAGCGGCATCTTGAACCAGGTGATGCCCGGCGCGCGCATGGTGTGGCACGTCACGATGAAGTTGATGCCCGTGACGATGGAGCTGAACCCGATGATGAACGCGCCGAACAGCACCGGCGCCACCGTGGCCGTCGTGTGCGCGCTGTACGGGGTGTAGAACGTCCAGCCCGTGTCCAGGCCGCCGTTGAGCATGCCCCACAGCGCCAACACCGCGCCGGCCAGGTAGATGTAGAGCGACAGCAGGTTCAGCCGGGGGAAGGCCACGTCCTTGGCACCCAGCATCAGCGGCAACATGAAGTTGCCGAAGACGGCGGGGATGGCCGGAATCATGAACAGGAAGATCATGACCAGGCCATGGAGCGTGAACGTACGGTTGTACGTCATCGCGTCCATGATGGTCGGGCCTGGCGTCAGCAGCTCCACCCGGATGAGCAGCGCGAAGATGCCGCCCACCAGGAAGAACAGCAGGACCCAGAACAGGAACATGAGCCCGATACGCTTGTGGTCGACCGTCAGCAGCCACGACTTGATGGTGGTGCCGTCGACCAGGTAGTTCGGGTGGTGGTCGTGATGCTCCTCGGGCGCGGGGGTGGCGCCCGGGGCTGCAATGCTACTGGATGGCGTCATAGGCGGGTCCCTCGGAGGCGCCCTCACGGACGTTCGGAGTGCGAAGCGACTTGATGTACTCGACGATGGCGGCCGTCTCCGGGCCCTGCAGCTTGCCCTGGTAGGTCGGCATCACGTTCTGGTAGCCCGCCACCAGGTGGGCGCCCGGGTCCATCATCGACTGGGTGATATAGGCCTCGTCCACGCGGATGGTCTGCCCATCCTCGAGCTGCTCCACGCGGTCATACATTCCCAGGAAGGTGGGGCCGATGTGCTGCGAGCCGTCCACCGAGTGGCACTTGAGGCAGCCCTGGGTGCCCGCGAGCACCTGGCCCTGCTCCACCATGCGCGCCACCGGCGGCACCAGGGAGTTGTCCGCCAGCGCGTCCTGACGGTCCTGCAGACGGCCGCGGCGCTGCTCCTGGATCCAGTTCTCGTACTCCTCCTGCGGAAGCACGACGACCTCGGCCAGCATCTTCGAGTGCGACAGGCCGCAGTACTCGGTGCACAGCACCTGGTACGTGCCCGGCTTGGTCGCCTCGAACCAGATCTGCGTGTAGCGGCCCGGGAGCGCATCCATCTTGATGCGGAAGGCCGGCACGTAGAAGGAGTGCAGCACGTCACGCGAGGTGATGAGCAGACGCACCGGACGGTTCGCCGGCACGTGCAGCACGTTCACCCCGTTGGGGCCCTCCGGGTAGGAGAACTTCCACATCCACTGCTTGCCCATGACGTAGACATCCATCGAGTCCTTGGGCGGCGTGGTGACCCACGTGAAGTCCCGGAACCCGATACCGAACCAGGCCAGGAAGAACACGAGGGGAACGGAGACGAAGAGGAACTCCGTCTTCAGGGTGGGGACGATGTACTCCGTCGCCTGCGCCGGGAGGCGACGACGGTAACGGAAGAAGAAGAACAGGGCCGCCAGACCGACCGCCGTCGACATCACCATCGTCGTACCCACGACGAAGTGATGCAGCGTGTCGATTCGCTCCGCGAACGTGGACGCGGCCTCCGGGAGGAACAGGATATTGTTGAGAAGCTCGCTCATGCCGCCGCGCCTTTCTTCAGCTCGCGCCTCCAGAAGTAGATCAGCATCGTCGCCAGGGCGCAGAACACGGCTATGCCGCCCAGGCGGATGAACCCGAAGATGTAGAAGCCATACCGCCGACTGGCGGTGTCATACTTGAAGCAGGACAGGATGATCTGATCGAAGCTGGTACCCACGCGGCCATTGGCCGCCTCCAGCAACGCCAGCTTCATGTCCGAGGGGGGAAACGTCGTCCCGTAGAGATACCGGGAGATGCTGCCTTCCGGCGTGAGCACGTGCACCACGGCTGCGTGGGCGTACTGCTTCGTGCTCTCATCGTAGGTGTACTTGAAGCCCAGGGCGTCCGCGAGCCGGCGGATTTCCGCGTCCGTGCCGGTCAGGAAGTGCCAGGGGGCCGTCTCCGGCTTGCCCATGGACTGCAGGTGCCGCCGCCGCCGCTCCAGGCTCTGGGCGGGCGTGTCGTCAGGGTCGATGCTGACGGTGACGGCTTCGTAGTCCTTGCCCAGCTCGAGCCCGAGCTCCTTCATGGACTGCACCTGGGCGTTGAGCACCAGGTTACAGAGCATGGGACAGTTGTAATAGACGAGCGTCAGCAGGGTGGGCCGCGCCTTCGGCACCACGTCGCCCAGGCGCACCTCGCGCCCGGAGGCGTCGAGGAAGCGGGTGTCCATGGGCACCAGCTCCCCCAGATGCTCCTGCACGTCCACACCCTGGATGGGGGGCGGCAGGTCCTGCTGTGCCTCCAGGATGGCCCGGGGCGTCTTCCCGGCACCGGCATGGCGGAGGCCGGCACCGCGACGGCCAGCACCAGCGCCGCCGCGGCGAGGAAGCCCGCGCGGCGGGCGCGCGGAAGGATGTAGGAGCGGGTGGACATCATTGCAGGACGGCTCTTACGACAGGGGAGCGGTGAAGGCTACTGCTACGGTGCCGGAGGCGTCTGCCCGGGAGGGGTCTCCGGGGTGGGCGTGGGGGTCGGAGCAGGGGGCGGGTTGCGCTTCTGCTCGATGACCGTCTTCATCGCGGCGTCGATGCCGGGGTGCTGCTTCACGCCCGGCTGGTCACCCCAGCCGGCGCGCAGCGCCTGGTCCTGGCCGCTGATCTTGTCCACGGCGTGCCAGTCCTGCTCGAACAGGCGCTGGTTGACGATGCCCACCTCGTACTGGCCCATCGCCGCGGGACGCGGCGGCGGACCGTCTGGCTGGATGTCGGCCATGGTCCGGACCTGGATGGTGTAGGCCCAGACGATGCCCACCGCGAAGATGGCGAGCGCACCCACGCCGACGCCCACCACCTTGCCCATGACCAGGTGGTCTTCTTCCGCCGCCACGCCGTGCGCGCCGACGATGACGCGCGACTCGAGCTCAACCTGGGTCTTCTTCATGGCTGCACGTACCTCAAGGACTCGGCGATGTAGGGGTCCTTCACCGTGAGCGTGTAGTGGCCACGCGCCAGGAAGAGGGCGAAGCCCACCGCGATGCCACCCACTCCGAAGAAGGCCGTGAGCAGCGACCAGTGGAGCGTCGGGCCCGCTTCACCGGTCAGCGCTGGCCACACCAGCCAGTACAGGTCCACCGCGTGGATGATGAGCAGGTACGCCGCCACCCAGGCCAGCTTCCGAGGCTGCAGCTTCAGCTTGCGCGACAGCAGGATGCCGAAGGGCAGCAGGAAGTGGAGGAAGAACAGGGCGATGGACATCGACCGCCACGGGCCGAACATGCGCAGGCCGTACCAGGGCGCCTCTTCCGGGATGTTCGCGATCCACACCAGCATGAACTGGGAGAAGGCGATGTAGGCCCAGAACGCGGTGAAGGCGAGCATCAGCTTGCCGAGGTTGTGGAAGTGGTCCAGCTTCACGACGCTGCCGTAGAGGTCCTTGCCCTGGGCGCTCACCGTGACGATGGTCAGGATGCAGAAGGCCGCCAGGAAGCTTCCGGCGAAGTAATAGACGCCGAAGATGGTCGACTGCCAGAGCGGCGTGAGGCTCATCAGCCAGTCGAAAGAAGCGAACGTGATGGTGAGGGCAAGGAACGGCAGCACACCCGGAGAGAACTTGCGCTGCTTCACCGTGAAATCGAGTCCACCCTCGGTGTCCTGCTTCAGGCTCCACGACCGCAGCCGCCAGGCCGCGAAGGTCCACACGCCGAAGTAGATGATGTGGCGAACGCCCACGCCGGGGGGGAACGAGAGGTGGTTGTTCAGGTACCCGTGCTGCTTGTGGCTCAGGTGCTCCAGCTCCAGGCTGGAGTAGCCCTTGGTCAGCTCGGAGCCTTCCCACCAGGGGTAGAGGTAGGTGGCCATGGCCAGCAGCGGCAGGGCCAGCACGAAGAACACCGGAACCACCGCGGAGGCCGTCTCCATCGTCCGGCGCAGCACGATGAGCCACTTGGCCTTCGCCGTGTGGAAGATGGCCTGCATGATGAGGAAGGCGACGCTGATGCCCACCCAGTAGGTGAAGCCAATCAGATAGGCGTGCGCCGTCTCACCCTTGGCGTCGGTGGCGAAGAAGCCACCCAGCGTGGCCAGGAGGCAGAGAATGCCCACGGCGAACGCGGGCACCATGAGCTTCGGCGTGCCGGTGTACGGCCCGAAGTTGGTGTGCGAGTTGGTGACGGGGGGACTCATCGGTTCTCCTGCGGAACGGGCTGCTGGCCGTCCGTGCGGGTATTGCGGGCCGTCTGGAGTGCGCGGACGTAGGCGACCACGGCCCAGCGCTCGCGCAGGTCGAGCTCACCGGAGAAGGACGGCATCACGCCGTAGCCCTCGTTGATGGCCACGTAGAAGTGGCCGTCCGGCTTGCTCTCCAGGTCCAGCAGCGAGGGAGGCAGGCGCAGGGCCATGTTCTCCGCGACGATGCTGTTTCCATCGCCGAGCACGCCGTGACACTGCGAGCAGACGATGTTGTACTTCTTCTGACCCAGGGTCAGCAGGTTCTGGTCCACCGCGATGGGCAGGTGGGCCACCGGCTGGCCGGCGCTGCGGCCGGTGAGGGCCACCTGGCGCTGCGTGGGGTCCTTGAGCTCGGGGAGCTTGTCGAAGCGCTCACGCGGAACCGTACCCACGGGAGGCGTGCGCATGGCGCGACCGTCCGCCCAGAAGTCGGACGCCTCGTAGTACTCGTACTTCGCCTGGTGCTCCATTCGCTGGAGGAACTCCGAGCTGACGTTGCAGCCCGTGAGCGTGGCGAGTCCGGCGGCGGGGATGAGCCACCTCATTCCTTCTCTCCCGTGACGAGGGTCACCTGGGTCGCGCCCAGGGCCTTGAGCTGATCCATGACCGGCGCCGCGTCCGTGCCCGTCGCCTGGGGCACGCTCAGCCAGTAGCCGTGCGTGGAGGCGGTGCGGAACTCCTCGGACTCGAAGACGGGGTGGTACGGCTGGGGCAGGCGGCTGAGCCCCAGCAGACCGAAGAAGATGCCGAAGGCGGCGAACAGCACCCCCAGCTCGAACGTGATGGGCACCCACGCCGGCAGCGACAGCAGCGGGCGACCACCGATGTTGAGCGGGTAGTCGATGGTGTTCATCCACGTCTGCATGGCCAGCGCCGTGGCCACGCCCGTCAGACCGCCGCACAGGGCGATGAAGGGCACGCGCGAGGGCGGCAGACCCAGGGCCTCCGACCCGCCGTGCAGCGGGTACGGAGAGTAGGTGTCCATTCCCTCGAAGCCCTTCTCCCGCATCTGGCGGGTGGCGGTCACGAGGGCGTCCGGCGTCGAGAACTCCGCCAGGACCCAGGAATCGAGAACGGTGGCTTCCATGGCTCTTAGTGAGCTCCGTGGGTGAGGGTGCCGGCGCCGGCGAGCGCATCATCAGAGCCGTGCTGGTGAGCGGCGTGCTTGAGCTCGAGCTGGAGCTCCTTCACCTCGCTGATGGCGACCGCGGGCACGAACTTGAGGAACAGGAGGAACAGGGTGCCGAACAGGCCCAGCGTGCCGATGTAGATGGACCAGTCCACCCACGTCGGGGTGTAGATGCCCCAGGAGGACGGCAGGAAGTCCTGGCTCAGCGAGGTGACGATGATGATGAACCGCTCGCACCACATGCCGATGTTCACCGCGATGGACGCCACCCACATGATGGGGATGCTGGTGCGGCACTTCTTGAACCAGAAGATGTTCGGGGTGATGACGTTGCAGGCGATCATCAGCCAGTACACGCCGGCGTAGGGGCCCGTGGCGCGGTTCACGTAGAACGTCCACAGCTCGTACTGGTTCTGCGAGTACCAGGCGACGAAGTGCTCCATCAGGTACCCGTAGGAGACGAGCAGGCCCGTCGCCAGGATGACCTTGTTCATGTTCTCCAGGTGGCGGTCCGTGATGACGTCCCGCAGACCCAGGTACTTGCGCGCCGGGATGATGAGCGTGATCACCATCGCGAAGCCGCTGAACACGGCGCCGGCCACGAAGTACGGCGGGAAGATGGTGGCGTGCCAGCCGGGCAGCAGGGAGACGGCGAAGTCGAACGAAACGATGGTGTGCACGGACACCACGAGCGGCGTGGAGAGACCGGCCAGCAGCAGGTACGCAATCTTGTAGTTGTGCCAGTGCCGACCGGAGCCGCGCCAACCGAGCGCGAACAGGCCGTAGATGGTCCGCTGGAGCTTCGTCTTGGACGAATCACGCAGCGCCGCCAGGTCCGGGATGAGGCCCACGAACCAGAAGAGCGCGGACACCGTGAGGTACGTCGAGATGGCGAACACGTCCCACACCAGCGGCGAGCGGAACTGCGGCCACGCGCCCAGGGTGCTGGGGTAGGGGAACAGCCAGAAGGCGAACCAGGGACGGCCGGTGTGCAGCAGCGGGAACAGACCGGCGCACATGACGGCGAACAGCGTCATGGCTTCCGCGAACCGGTTGATGCTCGTGCGCCACTTCTGCTGGAAGAGCAGGAGGATGGCGGAGATGAGCGTACCGGCGTGGCCGATACCGACCCACCAGACGAAGTTGATGATGTCGAACGCCCAGCCGACAGGCTGGTTGTTACCCCACACGCCGATACCGCGGGCCAGCGTGTAGGTGACACCGATGACGAGCAGGCCCAGGGCGCTGAGCGACAGGCCGAAGAGCATGAACCAGCCCTTGCCCGGCTTGCGCCAGACATGGTCCAGCAGCGTCTCGTTCAGGGTCGCGTCGTCATGGTGCGGCGCGACGAGGGGTCGTGGCTCGAGCGGGTCGTGATACGTGTTGGAAGCAGTTTCAGCCATGGCTTAGTGGCTCCCTTGGTTCGCAGCGGCGGACGCGGCGGGCTCGAGGGCGGGGTTGGGATTGCGGACGCGGATGAGGTGCGCGGTGCGCGGGCGGGTGCCCAGCTCGTGGAGCAGCTTGTACGCGCGCTCGTCCTCATGGAGCTGCGTGACGCGCTGCTGCGGGTCGTTGAGGGAGCCGAAGGTGATGGCCTGCGTGGGGCAGGTCTGCTGGCAGGCCGTCTGCAGCTCCTTCTCATTGATGAGGCGCTTCTCGACGCGGGCGTCGATGCGCACTCGCTCGATGCGCTGGACGCAGTACGTGCACTTCTCCATCACGCCGCGGTTGCGGACGGTGACGTCCGGGTTCATCAGCATCTTCTCGGTGGCCGTCTTGTCCGCCGTGTAGTGCAGGTAGTTGAACCGGCGCACCTTGTACGGGCAGTTGTTCGAGCAGTACCGGGTGCCGACGCAGCGGTTGTACACCATGTCGTTGAGGCCCTCGTCCGAGTGCACGGTGGCGTTCACCGGGCAGACGTACTCGCAGGGGGCCTTCTCGCAGTGCACGCACATCACCGGCTGCATGACCATCCGGGGGTCGCTCTCGCTGCCCTCGAAGTAGCGGTCGATGCGCAGCCACTGCATCTCACGGCTGACGGAGACCTGCTGCTTGCCCACGACGGGGATGTTGTTCTCCGCCTGGCAGGCAATCACGCACGCGCTGCAGCCGGTGCAGCGGGACAGGTCGATGGCCATGCCCCACTTGTAGCCCTGGGGGTTATCGGGGCCCTTGTTGTAGTCGAAGGCCGGCAGGTTGTCCTGGACGCCGAACTTCAGCTCGCTCTTGACGCGGTGGAGCGTGTGCTGCGTCGCGATGGACGGGTTCTTCAGCTCGGACAGCGGCATGTCCAGCGCCAGCGGGCGGTTCTCCATCCGCCAGTGCGTCTGGGTCAGGCTGAACTTGTAGCTGCCGCGCACCTTGGTGAGCGTGGCGCCGCCGTCGAACCAGGGGGCCTTCACGGTGCGCACCGCGTTGGCGTTGAAGCCCACCGCCTTGGCCACCTGTTCGTGCAGGCCGTCACGGCCGTAGCCCAGCGCCATCGTCACGGTGTCGTCCGCGTGGCCGGGGGTGATCCAGACCGGCACGGTCATCTTGCGGCCGCCGTAGGTCAGCTCCGCCAGGTCACCGGGCTCAAGGCTCAGCCTCTTGGCGGTCTCCGGGCTCAGCAGCGCGGCGTTGTCCCAGGTCATCTTGGTGATGGGGTCCGGGAGCTCCTGCAGCCAGGAGTTGTTGCCGAAGCGGCCGTCGAAGACCTTGTAGTCGTAGACGAAGTTGATCTCGAGCTCGCCCGTGGCGGGGGCCGTGTAGCCCGTCACCAACGCGGAGGCGGCGCCGAAGTCCGGAGCGCCCTGCACCGGAGCGGCCTGCGTGCCGGGGATGGCACCGTCCGACACCCAGCTCTCCCAGCGGGCCTCGAAGTCACCCTGGCCCTCGGACTGACCCTGCCAGTAGTCGCGCAGCATCTGGTACGCGGGGCGGTAGGGCTCGTCGAGGAACATCGCCAGCAGCTCGGACTCCGGCACGCCGTTGTAGAGCGGCTGGATGAGCGGCTGGGCAATGGCCACGGTGCCGTCGAACGAACGGCCGTCGCTCCACGTCTCCAGCGGGTGCGCCGCGGGGACGAACCAGTCGGCGTACTGGCTGGTCTCGTCCTCGTAGAGGCCCGTGTAGATGACGGTGAGGTTGCCGCGGTTGGGGTTGGTCGCCGGGTCCAGCAGCTCCTTCAGACCCGTGTCCGCCGGAACCGAGAACACCGGGTTCCAGCTGGTGATGACCAGCGTGTCCACGCGGCCGGCGGTGATGTCCTCCACCAGCGCGCGGACCTGGCTCAGGCCCTCCTGCTCCGCGATGGACGACTGCACGTACTTCACCGTGGTGCCGGTGTTGCCCAGCGCGGCGTTGATGGCGTGGGCCAGCGCGTGGACCGCCGCCGGCTGACGCTCACCCGCGACCACCAGGGTGCGGCCCGGACGCGCGGCGCGCAGGTCCGCGACGACCGCCTGAACCCAGGCGGTGTGGTCCGACTTCAGCGACGCCTTGTTGGCGGCGGCGCCAGCCAGCGAGGCGGCGGGGCCACCCACGGCCTGGGCCACGGCGGCGGCGACCGCGAGCACGTCCTGCGACTTCACGCGCAGGCGGTGGTCGGCCATGCCGCCGGTGATGGAGAAGCGGGCCTCGGCCACGTAGAGCCGGTTGAGCGGACCGTTGTTCGGGTCGCGGCGGTTGGCGAACTGGCGCGCGTAGCCCAGGTTCTCCGGGCGGCTCTCCAGGAAGTCCGCGTCCAGCGACAGGACGATGTCCGCCTGGGCGAAGTCGTAGACGGCCGAAACGGGCTGTCCGCCGAAGAGCGCGCGGAGCGCCTCGTCCTGCGTGTCGTGCGTCTGCGCGGTGTAGCTGTGGAAGCGCGCGTTCGGCAGCTTCTTCAGGATGCGGCTGCGCAGGTCGCCGGTCAGCGGCGAGTTGCCGGGCTCGGACAGGAAGCGCACGCGGCTGCCACCGTCATTGGCGGCGGCCTTGCTGGTGGCGTTGACCAGCTCCTCGCGCAGGGCGCGGAGGGCGCGGGGGCTCTTGCCCTGACGGAGCACGCGGGCGCGGCTCGGGTCGTACAGGGACAGGAGGAACGCCTGCTCCCAGGGGCCAGCGGCGCCCTGGTTGACCGGGTGGTCCGGGTTGCCCTCGATCTTCACGGGGCGACCCTCGCGGGCGGTGATGAGCAGACCGGAGGTGTGACCGGCCAGCGTCATGCCGGACGCGTAGTGGAGCGGGTTGCCCGGGACGAGCTCGGGGGCGTCTTGGTGTACGGCAGGATGCGCTCGTCCACCGGACGGGTGCTGCACGCCGTGGCGCCGGCCAGCGCCAGCGAGGCACCCAGCAGGTGCATGAACTCGCGGCGGGCGAAGCCCGTGGGGGCCGTCCGCGCCGACGGGGAACTCCGGCCGCGTCTCTTCCAGGTAGTCGGGCGTGCCGAGCTTCTCCTCCAGGCTGCGCCAGTACGTCTGGCCATAGCCGGGCTCGGAGGGGAGGCGTTGGCGGCCGCGTGCTCAAGCGCCTCGCCGACAACGTCGGACCTGGCGGCAGGCCGGTCCGTGACGACCGGGAGCGCGAAGGAGGAGGGGGTATCCTGCGACGGGGCGCCGTCGCGCTTCGTGTTCATCGGTGGCATGTGGAGCAGCTCTCGCGCGAGTGGACGTCGTACGCTTCAGCCAACTGGCGGCCAAGCTCAGCGGCCTTGGCCTTGTCTTCGGGCGGGGTCCACGTCATGGACGTGATGAACTCCGCCGGACGCAGGTGGGGCTCCGGATTGCGGTGGCAATCCAGGCACCAGGCCATGGTGAGCGGCGCGGCCTGCTCCACGGCGGCCATCTGGTCGACGCGGCCGTGGCAGGTGGCGCAGCCAACGCCCTTGGCCACGTGGATGGAGTGGTTGAAGTAGACGAAGTCCGGCAGGTTGTGCACGCGGACCCAGGGGATGGGCTGGTCGGAGAAGAACGCCTTGCGGACCTCGTTGAGGTACGGGCTCTTGTTCCAGACCTGTGCGTGGCAGGACATGCACACCGTGGTGGAGGGGATGCCCGCGGAGGGCGACTCCTCGACCGACCAGTGACAGTACCGACAGTCAATCTGCTCATCACCCGCGTGGTGGCGGTGATCGAACTCGATCGGCTGTTCAATGGGCCGCTGCTGGCCAGTGACGTACGGCGAGCGCACGTAGGCCATGAGACCGCCAATACCGATGGCGGGCACGGCAAGGAGCGCCGCGGCGGACAGCCGCGACACCGTGTTCGTCCAACGTGGGAAGAGAGGGCCGCTCATACCTGGACCATGGGCAAGGGGGCTTCGACAACAGCACTCGTGAAGGGAACGAAAGGCGAGGCGTGGGCGTTACCGGGCACAGGGAGCGGAGGGGCATTCCCGGCCCCACTGGGGCGGGTGGGCGGTAGCTCCTGGCGCACTGAAGGCGAAGCGGACACGTCCAACGAAACCTCTATTAGTAATGCCGTGGGCGGGGCCCTCCTCCTCTCCCTGCCCTAATGCGGCGCGGGACCATCGGGCATCGACACGGCAGTGTCAACCATTCAGATGTGGCGGCACGGGGATACCACTTCCTCGTGCGAGGGCGGAAAGTCGCGGTCGCGCGGTGATGAATCTCTCTTCTGGAGGGAGGTAGGGACGATTGAGCAAAGCACCCGTCGGGGAGGATCACTCCGGGTGTTTCACGGCGCGTCGTCGGTCTCCGGCTTCCGCCAGCGCGCGAGGCGCCGGGCCAGAAGCCTTTCCACCAGCTCCCGGGCGCGCGCGTCCCGGTGATAACGGGCGTCGTGCCGGGTGCCCTTGCCTTGATTGCACCGGGCGCAGGCCAGACCCAGGTTGCTCAGCGTCTCGGTGCCCCCGGCCGTCTTCGGGAGGATGTGCTCGATGGTGGCGCGGCTGATCGGCTCGCCATCCAGGCCGACCCATAAGTGCGCGTTGCAGTGCAAGCACTTGCCGAGCCACGCCTCGCGGCCCCGGTGGTTGGCGCGCTCGAAGGTATTATCCGTTTCGATGATACCCAGTATCTTGCGGCGTTTGGCGTAGCTCATCCTACACCTCGACGACTGCGGGGCCGGCGACGGCGAAAATGCGATCGCCCGCGCGGCGGGAGACGTTGATTCCGCCCGTGAAGGCGCTGAAGGCCGGAAGCACGCCCACGCCGCGTCCCACCTGGAAGCAGGGAAGACGCAGTGTGTCGCTCCTGCCGCCCAGCCGCACCATGGGGTGGAGGTGACCTGCCCATACATAGCGACCTGAAACGGGCTCCGGGTGGTGGGCGAAGTGGAAGGGGCCTTCGACGATGGAGGACTCGCGGACGTCCAGGCGCCAGCGGTCAGGCAGTGTCTTCACGTGCCGGTCATGATTGCCCCGCACCAGGACGCAATCCACCCAGGCGTGGGACTCCCGCCACTCCGCCAGCCGCTCCACCACGGCGGGGGTGAGGCCCTGGCGTGAATGGATGAGGTCACCCAGCAGGAGCAGGCGGCGGGCACCGGTGGTGGTGAGCGCCGCGGACAGGCGGGCCAGGTCGTCCTCCAGCACGCCCGTGGGCAGGGGGATGCCGTGCTGCTGGAAGCTCTCCGTCTTGCCCCAGTGCAGGTCCGCCACGGCCAGGGTGCCAGTGTCGGGCCAGTACAGGGCGCGCTCCGGGAGCAGCTCCAGCAGGGTGCCTTCTACGCGGACCTGGCATCTTCGCGAGTCCATCGCTCCTTCAATCGCTCCACCCGCTCCAGCAGGGACTCGCTCGACAGGCTCGCGCTGATGCGCTCGACGACGAGCGGGAAGCCCAGGGGCGTGGGCCGGCGGACATGGATGAGCTCCAGGGGCGCGGCTTGAAGCCGCTCCAGGGTCCGCTCCAGGCGCCCCTCCTCGAATTGTTGCTCCAGCACTTCCCGGCGGGCCTGGACGAGCAGGAGGTTGTCCGGGTCGTATTTGATGAAGACGTCGTGCAGCAGCGACGCGCTGGCCTGGACCTGCCGCGAGGACTTGCGCGCGCCGGGCAGGCCCGGCAGCACCAGCCCGGCGATGCGGGCGATGTCGCGGAACTGGCGCTTTGACAGCTCGCCGACGTTGACGCTCTCCAGGACGTCCGCCTCCAGGCGCTCGCGGGTGAAGAGCGCGGGGTGCAGCGCCTCCTCGAAGGGGAAGGGCGTGGGCGTGAGCAACTCCAGGCCGTAGTCATTCACCGACAGGGTGAAGGTGGCCTTGCGCAGGCGCGTCAGCCGCAGTGCCAGCAGCGCCGCCAGTCCTTCGTGCACCAACCGTCCTTCAAAGGGATAGAGGAAGAGATGGTGCCCGTCGCGCGTCTGGCACGTCTCCGCCAGCAGGATGTCCGCCGCGGGGATGCGGGACAGGCGGGCCTGCGCGTCCAGCACGGGCCAGGCGGCGGCCAGTTCGCCCGACGTGACATCGCCGTGGCGCGCGGTGTCCAGCGTGCGCCGAACGGCGGCGGCCAATGAGCCGGACAGGGGCAGGCGGCTGCCGCCCCAGCGCGGCGTCCGGGTGACCTTCGTCTTCGCGGGCCGCACGTAGGCGGTCATGTCCTGGAGGCGGCTGAACTCCAGCTTCTTCCCCGCGAAGATGAAGGTGTCGCCCGGCTTGAGGCGGCTGACGTAGGACTCCTCCACGCTGCCCAGGCGCCCTCCGCTCCAGTAACGCAGCTGCACCACCGCGTCGGAGGTGATGGTGCCGATGTTGAGGCGGTGCAGGCGGGCCACGCGCGCGTCCGCGACGACGCAGCGGCCCTCGTGCTCCACCACGCGCCGGAACTCCGGGTAGGCGCGCAGCGTCGGGCTGCCTTCGCGGACCAGGGACAAAGTCCACGCGAACTCCTCGTCGGTGAGGCCGGCGAAGGCCGCCGCGGTGCGCACCTCGTCTCGCAGGGCGTCGGGCGTGAAGCCGCCGCCCAACGCGCACGTCACGAGGTGCTGCGCCAGGACGTCCAGCGGCTTGCCCGGCGGCGTGCGGGCCTCCACCTCGCGGCGAAGGAGCGCGTCCTTGGCGGCGGCCATCTCCACCAGCTCCAGCGCGTGCGTGGGGACGAAGAGGATGTGACAGGTGGCGCCCGGGCGGTGGGCGCTGCGGCCCGCGCGCTGCATCGTGCGGCCAATGCCCTTGGGACTGCCCACCTGTACCACGCGCTCCACCGGGCCGAAGTCCACGCCCAGGTCCAGCGACGAGGTGCACACCACGATGCGCAGCGAGCCTTCCTTGAGGCCGCTCTCCACGCGCTCACGCTCCTCGCGTTCGATGGAGCCATGGTGGAGCGCGATGAGGTGCTCCCACTCCGGACGGGCGAATCGCAGGCCTTCGAACCAGCGCTCGGCCTGGGCGCGCGTATTGGTGAAGATGAGCGTGGAGCGCTCCGCGTCCAGCCACGCGCCCACGCGGGCCAGCATGGAGAAGCCCAGGTGGCCCGCCCAGGGGAACGCATCCACGGATTCGGGCAGCAATGTCTCGACGACGACGGGCCGCTCCAACGCCGCGCTCACAATCGTGGGCGTCTGGCCGGTGCCCACGGCGTGACGGGCGGCCTCTTCCAGATTGGCCAGCGTGGCGGACAGCGCCCAGGTGCGCAGGCCCGGCGCGAAGCGGCGCAGGCGGGCCAGCGCCAGCTCCAGCTGCGAACCCCGCTTGGAGCCGAGGAGTTCGTGCCATTCATCCACGATGACGGAGCGCAGTGACGCGAACAGCTCCGGGGCCCGCTCATGCGTGAGCAGGACGCACAGCGACTCCGGCGTGGTGATGAGCACCTGCGGCAGGCGCTCCCGCTGACGCTGGCGCACCGAGGAGGACGTGTCGCCGGTGCGGCTCTCCACAGCGATGTCCGCGTCCAGCACGGTGAGGGGCTCCCTCAACGCCTTCTCCACGTCCCGGGACACCGCGCGCAGCGGCGTCACGTAGAGGAGTTGAAGTCCTGGCTGTCCATGCGCCGCGACGTCCGCGAGCGGACCCAGGTAGGCCGCGTACGTCTTGCCCGCGCCGGTGGGGACGTGGATGAGCCCGCTTTCGCCGCGCGCATGGGCGGCCCAGGCTTCTTCTTGAAACGGATAGGGCGTCCAACCCTTCGCGCGGAACCAGCCGCGCAGCCGCTCCAGGGGTGGTTCATTCGTTTGCGCTCGAGTCGATGTGCGCTGGACGCGAGGTCGCCTGGGCTTGCGCGGCGCCTCTGCGGCCGGAGGCTCGGTGGTGGCGCGCAGGGCCTTGCGACTGGCGGCAATCTGCGCCCGCAGCGAGCGGGGTCTACCCGCTGGCATGGAGCAGCTCCTTGAGTGAGTCCAGCGTGTCCGCGTCCTGCGGCTTCTTGTCCGTCCGCCAGCGGGCGATTCGGGGGAAGCGCAGCGCGACGCCCGACTTGTGACGCGGCGAGGACTGGATGCCCTCGAAGTGCAGTTCGAAGACCTGTTCAGGCTCCACCGAGCGCACGGGGCCGTACTTCTCCCGCGTGTGCGCGCGAATCCACCGGTCCAGCCGGCCAATCTCCGCGTCCGTCAGGCCGGAGTACGCCTTCGTCACGGGCTGGAGCTCCGTGCCGTTCCACACTGCGAAGGTGTAGTCGGTGTACAGCGACGAGCGCCGGCCGTGGCCCGGATGCGCGTACAGCAACACCGCGTCCACCGTGAACGGGTCAATCTTCCACTTCCACCAGTCGCCCCGCTTGCGCCCGGTGAGGTACGGCGACTCCAGGCGCTTGAGCATGAAGCCCTCGACGTTGCGCTCTCGCGCTTCGCCCCGCGCGGTGGCCAGGTCCTCCCAGGTCGCCGCTTGCACGACGGGGGAGACGGGAAGCCGAGGCAAGCCTTCCAACAGTGCCTCCAGCTTCGCGCGCCGTTCGCGCAGCGGCTGGCTCCGGAGGTCCTCGCCTCCCAGCTCCAGCATGTCGTAGGCGATGTAGGCCGCGGGCGCTTCGGCCAGCACCTTGGGCGTCAGTTTCTGCCGGCCGATGCGCCGCTGGAGCAGGGCGAAGGGAAGGGGCCTTCCGTCCGCGTAGGCCAACACCTCGCCGTCCAGCACCGTGCCCTCGGGGAGCGCGGCGGCGGCGTCCGCGATTTCGGGGAAGCGCTCGGTGATGAGCTCCTCGCCGCGGCTCCACAGGTGCACGCTGCCCTTGCGGCGGATGAGCTGGCCCCGGATGCCATCCCACTTCCACTCCACCTGCCATTCCGCCCGGTCGCCCAGGTCCCCTGGTGGCTGCTCCAGCGGTGACGCGAGATAGAAGGGGTAGGGCCGGGAGCTGTCGCTGTCCGACACGTCCTGGGACACGAGCTGCCGGAAGAAGGTGGGCGAGGGCGTCCACGTCCCCATCAGCCGGTGCGCCACGCTGGGCGCGGGCAGTCCCGCCACCTGCGCCACCGCGCGGACCACCAGCGTGGAGGACACGCCCACCCGCAGTTCACCGGTGAGCATCTTGTTGAGCAGGAACAGCTCACGCCGGGGCATGGCGTGCCACCAGGACACCACCTGCTCGCGTTGCCCGGCGGCGCCCCGTTGACGCAGCGGCAACAGGCGTTGCTCCAGCCAGACGGACAGGGGCAGCTCCTCGGTCCGCGCCGGGCGCTCACGGGCATCCAACAGCAGGGCAATCACCTCCGCCAGGTCACCCACGGAGGCGTAGACCTCCTCGAAGAGCCAGCTGGGGATGCCGGTCAGCTCCTGCGTCCACCCCACCAGCAGCTTCGTGGGAATCAGCCGCTTCAGCTTCTGCCCCGTGAGGAAGTAGAGCGCCCACGCCGCGTCCTCCGGGGGCGCTTCCTTGAAGTAGCGCGCGAGCGCTTCCACCTTGGCGTTGGTGGACGTGGTCTGGTCCAGCGTTTCGTAGAGGTCCGCCAGTCGCCGCACGCGTCAGTCCTCCGCTTCGCCTTCGAAGGGCGTGGCCAGGGGCGCGGCGTCCACGCCCTGCTCGCGCAGGTAGTGGGCCAGCGGCTCGGCGTAGCCGTGCGTCACCAGCACGCGCTCCGCCCGGGTGTCCTTCACCGTGCGCAGCAGGTCCGGCCAGTCCGCGTGGTCCGACAGCACGAAGCCGCGGTCGAAGCCCCGGCGGCGGCGGTTGCCTCGAACGCGCATCCAGCCGGACGCGAAGCCGGTTTCGTAGTCACCGAAGCGGCGCATCCACGTGGTGCCGCTCGCGCTCGGCGGCGCCAGCACCAGCGCTCCCGCGAACGAGGTGCCCTTCTCCACCTGGGACACCGGCTGCGTGGGCAGCATGCGGACGCCCGCGTCCCGGTATGCGTCCACCAGGGAGTGCAAGGCGCCGTGGATGAACACGGCGCGGTCGGTCCGCTTCGCCAGCTCCGCGAGCAGCCGCTGCGCCTTGCCCAGCGCGTAGCAGAACAGCACCGCCGCGCGGCCCTGCGCGCGGTTGGCGTCCCACCAACGCAGGATGTCCTCGGCCACCTGCTCCGTCGCGTCCCAGCGGAAGATGGGCAGGCCGAACGTCGCCTCGGTGATGAAGGTGTGGCAGGGGACGACCTCGAAGGGCGCGCACGTGGGGTCCGGCGCGCGCTTGTAGTCACCGGACACGACCCAGGTCTCACCGGCGTGCTCCACGCGCACCTGCGCGCTGCCCAGCACGTGGCCCGCGGGATGGAAGCTGACGGTGACTCCGTTGATGCGCAGCCGTTCGCCGTAGTCGAGCGTGTCGATGGTGGCGTCCGCGCCCAGTCTCCGGTGGAGCAGTCCCTTGCCCGCCCGGGCGCCCAGATAGCGGTGGCTGCCGCTGCGTGCATGGTCACCATGCGCGTGGGTGATGAGCGCCCGGTCCACCGGACGCCAGGGGTCGACGTGGAAGCCACCGGGAACGCAGTAGAGCCCCTGAGGCGTCACCGTCATCAATGGGGCGGAAGGAGCGGCACTCAAAGTCCCATTGAGATAGCGAGGGGCTTGGAGCCAGACCACCCGGGGGAGGACGCCGCCTCACCGGCGGGAGCTCCCCGGGCTGCTCCCCGGGCACCCGCTGGCCCGGGGGCTTGCGCGATGGGGGGAGGGGAATGTCGGACCGCTTGGAGGACTCCCTCGGACGGGGGATAACCCAGGGATGGCGCCCGTCCTGCTGCTGTCCGCGAATCCACAACGTCGCCAGTGAAGCGCTTCATCGGAGCCGAGACGGGCCACCCCATTCCCCCTGCCGTGATGCGCGGTGGGACGTGAGTCAAAGACGATGGATGCACAGGAGCGGAAGTCAGCCTATCGGCAGCGCGCGGAGCAGGGTGAGGCGGTGCCGGTGTCGGTGGAGCTACCGGCGGACCTCGATACGCCGCTGTCGGCCTATCTGAAGCTGGGCGGTGGTTCGCGCGGCTTCATCCTCGAGTCGTGCTACGGCGGCGAGCAGTTCGGCCGCTACAGCCACATCGGCGCGGAGCCCGCGGGCCGCGTGCGGTTGGACCGGAACGGTGCCACCTTGTGGCGCGGCTCGAACGAGGAGCGCCGGGACGGCAAGCCCCTGGACGTGCTGCGCCAGCTCTGGCGCGAGCTGGCCGTGGCCCGGCTTCCCGGTGAGGCGCCCTTCCTGGGCGGGCTCGTGGGGTACATGGGCTACAACTGCTTCTCGTGGCTGGAGCCCACGGTGCCGGACCGGCACCCCAGCGACATCTCCTTCCCGGACTCGGAATGGCTGGTGTGCGAGGACTTCGTCACGCACGACACCCGCACCGGGACGCTCAAGGCCACGGCCATTGCCCGGCCGTCGCTGCACGGCAGCGTGGCCGCCGCGCTGAAGGACGCGGAGGCGCGCGCGCAGGCCATGGCGGACCGGCTGCTGAAGCCGCTGTCTCCGGAGGCCTATGCGCCCGCGCCGCGCATGCGTGGGGACGTGGCGCCCACCGCGTGCTGGGACCGCGCGGGGTATGAGTCGGCGGTGGCACAGGCGCAGGAGTACATCCGCGCCGGAGACATCTTCCAGGTCGTGCTCGCGCGCCGCTTCGAATCCCGGGGCGCGCCGCCGCCGCTGTCGCTCTACCGCGCGCTGCGGCGGGTGAATCCATCGCCGTACCTCTTCCTCGTGGAGCTGGGCGAGGCCCGCGCGCTGGTGGGCGCGTCGCCGGAGTTGCTGGTGCAGGTGCGCGACGGGGACGTGGTGGTGCGGCCCATCGCCGGCACCCGGCGCCGTGGCGCGTCCGAGGCCGAGGATCTGGCTCTGGAGAAGGAGCTGCTCGCGGACGAGAAGGAGCGCGCCGAGCACATCATGCTGGTGGACCTGGGGCGCAACGACGTGGGCCGCGTGGCGGCGCCTGGCTCGGTGCGCGTCGAGGACATGATGCTCATCGAGCGCTACAGCCACGTGATGCACATCGTGTCGCAGGTGCGCGGCAAGCTCGACGCGAAGTACGACGCGCTGGATGCGCTGGCCAGCACCTTCCCCGCGGGCACGGTGTCGGGCGCACCCAAGATTCGCGCGATGCAAATCATCGACGAGTTGGAGGTCCAGCGGCGCGGGCCCTACTCGGGCGCGGTGGGCTACCTGTCCTTCTGCGGCACGCTGGACGTGGCGATTGCGCTGCGCACCTTCTTCGTGGACGGAGACCGGACGATGTGGACCTCGGGCGCGGGAGTGGTCGCGGACTCGGTGCCGTCGAAGGAAGCGGACGAGACGGAAGCCAAGGCGGGCGCCATGGCCGCCGCGCTGCGGCTGGCGCGCGAGGGAGGTGGCCGGTGATTCTGGTCATCGACAACTACGACTCCTTCACCTTCAACCTCGTGCAGCTCCTGTACACGCTGGGGGCCGAGGTGAAGGTGGTGCGCAACGACGGCCTGGATGCCGAAGGTGTCGCGGCCTCGGGCGCGTCCCACCTGGTGATTTCGCCGGGGCCCTGCACTCCGCATGAGGCGGGCGTCAGCGTGGCGGCCATTGCCCAGTCACGTGTGCCGGTGCTGGGCGTGTGCCTGGGGCACCAGTCCATTGGCGCGGCCTTCGGCGGCAAGGTGGTGCGCGCGCCAGAGCCGGTGCATGGCAAGGCGGCGCACATCCGGCATGGCGGCACGGGGCTCTTCGCCGGGCTCAGCGAGGGCTTCGCGGCGGCGCGCTACCACTCGCTCATCGTGGAGGCGCCGTCACTGCCCGCCGAACTGGAAGCCACCGCGTGGAGCCAGGATGGCCTCATCATGGCGCTGCGCCATCGCGAGCGGCCCGTGGTGGGCGTGCAGTTCCATCCGGAGAGCGTGCTCACGCCCGAGGGCCCCGCGCTGGTGCGCAACTTCCTGGAGGGACGGCTGTAGCTACGCGCGCAGGTGCGTGGTGTCGTTCCACGACACGATGGCCGGGCGGCGCCTGTCGCCGTCATGGCCGAGCACGCTGATGGACGCGGTGCTCAGCAGGAAGAGGCGGCCTTCCCACGGGGGCAGGCCCAGCCATCTCGCCGCGAGCACGCGAAGCAGGTGCCCGTGGGCGAAGATGAGCACGTCCCCGTCCGTCCGGAGTGCGTCGGAGATGACGCCGTCCACGCGAGTGGCCACCTGCGCCGCGGTCTCTCCGTTGGGGACGCCGTTCGTCCAGATGGTCCAGTCGGGCCGCTCGGCGCGAATCTCCGCGCCGGTGCGCCCCTCGTAGTCGCCGTAGTCCCACTCCATGAGGTCCTCGCGCGGCTGGGCGTAGTCCCCGTAGCCGGCAAGGGCGCAGGTGTCCGCCGCGCGGCTCAGTGGGCTGGTGTAGACGGCGTCGAAGCGCCAGGCCTTCAGCGGCGCGCCGAGCAGGCGGCCCATCTCCCTTCCGGAGCTCAGGAGCGGAATGTCCGTCCGGCCTGTGTGCCGACCGGCGCGGCTCCACTCCGTCTCTCCGTGCCGGACGAGTACCACCTGTTTCCCGGGGGTCTTCATGGCGCGCATTCTGGCAGGGCCCGGGCTCGCGCGCAGGTGGAAGCCAGAGGGCCTTCGGGGTGCCAGGACTTTCAGTGGGCGATGTAAGTCGCCGGCAGGAGCGTCTTTCCGCCCCTGCCGTCGAAGAGGCTGTCCTTCAGGTGCAGGTGGATGACGACGCGTGAGCGCTGCTCCAGGGCGCTGCGCGTGGTCGAGAACTGGATGGTTCCGGCTTGGGCATTGATGAGGCCCGCCAGGCTGTCTTCCTTGAACGCGCCCACGTCGTCCAAGCGCACGGTGATGTCCACCTGCTTCACGTACCTGGGCAGGAAGAAGCGCCCCAGGAGGTGGGCGTGGTCCGTGTCCGTCAAATCCATGGCGCGTGCGTTGGGCGAGGGCTCGAAGCGGACGGGCTCGCCGAAGGAGGTGACCTCGACTTGGCCCATGCCCAGCAGGACCTTCTCGTACTGTGCCGCGTCCTGGCCTCGCAGGCGGATTTCGAAGGCGTCCAGCACGGGGTCTCCCAGCGCCCGCATCAAATCGTCTTCACTGGTATCGCAGGCACTTGTTCCCAGCGCCACGAGCAGGCCCGCGACCCACCTGGATTGGGATGGAATCTTCATGACCACGCTCCCTCTCAGAACCGAGGTTCCTCGGCGCGCTCCATGGCTTGCAGCGGGTCCACCGCGAAGATTCGTTTTCGCAGCGGGATGGCCGTCCGCTTGCCGGAGTGGTTGTGCCGCTCCAGCCGTTGACGCAGCTCTTCCATCCGGCCGGGGTCGAGTGAGGCCGGATTCTCCAGCGCAGACAGGGGAGGCGCGCGCGTGTTGAAGACGCGCTCGTTGCAGACCGCCGTCAGCGCTTCGCGCGCCGTCCGGACCTTCAAGGACTCCAGGGCCGTGCGGCGCGTGTTGTTCGAGGCGATGGCGGGGTTGGCCCAGAGGATGCCCAGGGCGCCTGGGAGGGTGGAGACTTCGCCGAGAGCGCCGAGGGAGATGGGGCCGTATGCCAGGCACTCCAAGAGCGCGCTCTCGCTGGCGCCGAAGAATCCGCGGTCCCGGGTCATCGGCTGCGGACGAGGCGAGCCCCAGGAGTAGACGCCACACATCGCGCCGTTCGCGAGCTGGGGCACCGGCCGCGTGAGGAGGCGGGTCAGGTTGCCCGTCGTCACGTCCACGGCATGGAAGCCGCTGACCCTGTGGGTATCGGGGCCGCTGGTTCCGTAGAGGAAGAGCTCGCCGTCGCGTGTGAAGACGGCGGCGCTCATGACGGGGTTCTCCGCGGGCCTGCCGTCAATCCGCGCGGGCTCGGGATGGTCGGTGGCCACGCCCGTGAGCGGGTCGATGCGGGTCAGCCGCTGGGTGGCGTTGTTGAAGGCGTAGAGCTGGCCGTCCCGGGGATTCATCGCGAAGTCCGCCAGCTGGAAGTCCCCCGGGACGGTCACCACTTGCTCGGAGAGAGTGCCTCCGGTGCTGGGGTTGATGCGGATGAGGCGATGGGTGCTGTGCTCGAAGCCGACGTAGGAGCCATCCTTGAGAACGGCTCCCGCGGTCCAGATGGCCGAGCGAGGTGCCGTGGTGTCCAGCGGGGCGATGATGCTCGATGAGCCGGTGGCGTCGACGCGGATGAAGCTGGGAGCGCTGACGCCGTCCGAGGCGATGGCGTACAGGATGTTGTCGTAGTGGTTGAACGCCAGCGCGTTGTAGGGAAGCCCGGCTTCACCCTGTAGCGTCAGCGTGCCGGTGGCGGGGTCGAAGATGTAGAGCCGTGAGGGGGCCGCGGGCCGTCCTTCCGGAGAGCGCGAGGCCGTGGAGAGGTAGACGGTGTCGTCACAGAACAGGTTGGGCTGAGGAAGGCAGAGCACGTTGGCCCCCGCCTGGCTAGCGCCTGCGTCCCAGCCGATGCTGAAGGTGCTGGTGAAGGAGACCTCGTGGTTGGGCGTCACGGGGTTCGCATCGTGTATCCCCAATGTGAGACACGCGTCGTGGCTCTCCAGCTCGATTTCGCACTGATACGTGACGTGGCCTCCCGCTGGAACCACGAGGGGGGACGTGCGTAAGAGCGTGCAGGAATTCAGCAGGGGCGCGGTCGCGGAGAGCAGCTCGGAGGGGAGCGTCGGGTCGATGTTGGTGACGGTGAACGTGAAGCGCAGCGTCTCCGGGTAGGTGTCGACCGTGTATTGCTTGAGCCCGTTCACGAGCTTCTCGGCTCGGAAGTCGTTGGCCCAGGCGTTCGAGGCCCAGACGGCGCCGATGAACAGGAGCCCGAGCCACTTCCTATCCATCATGGGGGTCTCCTCGTCCGTCATTGCTGGGGGACAAGGGACGGCTGCAGTCGATGTGCCAGTTGTTCTCTTATTTGTTGTTATTCTTGGAGGTTGATACATGTGCCCCCAGGGGCGCCCGGATGTCGAATGGCATTGTCTGGGGATGTCTTGGAAGTGGCGGGAGGATGGCCCGGGGGACTTGTTCTTGTCCGGAACTCCCAGCCGGACGGGCACGTGACGGAAAGAGGCACTGACGCCGAGGCCGGAGCGCGGCAACGCGGGCGTGTAAGAATTGCAGGCAGGTGGCTGGCATTCTTTCTGGAATGCATGCGACCTCGAAACAAGGCCCGGCCGAACGTCGATGCGCTCGGCCGGGCCCGTTCTCAGACCGCGACGACTACGGCATCACCGCGATGAACCGGTCCGCGAGGACGTTGTTGTCCTCGCGCAGTTCCTCGAGGTTCTGCCATGGGTCGACGAGGGCGCCCAGGTAGAAGAACCCAGTGGGGCCAGAATCCGGAGGCGTGTTGACCGTCACCTGTGTGTTGCGTGTGACGCACTGCCCGGCGTCCAGAGATTGCACGGTCATCACTCCAATCTGGCTCTGACTGTCGGGGGGAGCGCCCGGCCAGCTTTGATAGGGGAGTTCGAGCGTGTTGTTGCTAGACAGGTACAGCGCCACTTCCATGGAGCCGTGGGTGGGCGTGGTGCCCTGGTTGCAGACCCGCACGGTGGCGGTGAAGGCACTACCCGTTCTCACGGAGTTGGGGCCGGAGACGGAGGTGACGACCAGGTCTGGCTGGTTGCCCACACCCATGAGTCCGCTGACGAAGATGTTGTTGTCTTCGCGCAGCTCGGCCTGCGCCTGGTTCGAGTCAATGACCGCGCCCAGATACAGCGGGTGATGGGGCTCGGCCTCCTCGGGCAGTTCCACCCACGCGAGGACGGGCTCTGTGATGCATTGTCCCGGATTCAGGGGCTGCACGTTCCAGGCGCCGATGAGCGCTTGCGTGCGCGGGTAGGGGAAACCTGGGGCATTCCATTGAGGCATCACGACCTGGGCCCGGGTGGAGAAGTACAGGTCCAACTGCTCGCTGCCCGATACCCGGGTGCCCTGATTGCAGACCGTCACCGAGGCAGTGAAGTTGCCGTTGCGTTCCACGCTGACAGGCGCTTGCACCGCGGTGACAACCAGGTCGGGACCGGCGCCAACACCCATGATGTCACCGACGAAGGTGTTGTTGTCCTCGCGCAGCTCACCAGCGAGCAGGTCCGGATTGATGGCCGCGCCGAGATACAAGGGCTGTTCGGGCTGAGCCAGGACAGGAATGTTCGACCAGGAGGGCACCTGCAGCGTGACGCAATCGTCGACACCCAAGGCGGGGACTCCGAACTCGCCGGCGTACACCTGGTTGGCGGGTATCGGGATTCCCGGGCCGTACCGTTCGGGCATGGCCATGCTTGCTTCGGTGGAGAGGTGGACCTCCAGCTCCGTGGGATAGGATTCAGACGTGCCTTGATTGCAGACGGTGACCGTGGCGGTGAACGCGGCGTTGGCTTCGACGCTCGCGGGGCCCGTGAGTGACGTGATGACCAGGTCGGATGCATGGCCCACGCCCATGCGACCGCTCATGAAGATGTTGTTGTCTTCACGCAGCTCCGCCTGGGATTGCATCCCATCGACCAGGGCACCCAGGTAGAGCTTCTGGTCAGGGGCTGTCGCGGGCGGCGGCGTCAGTGTTGCGACAGCGCTTCCCGTGAAGCACCTCCCTGGATTCAGGAAGGGGACACTCAGCTCGCCAATGGGCTGCTGCGTCGGTGGCAGTGGATTGCCGGGTCCACTCCAGCGCGGCATGACGAGCGCCTCTTCCGTGGAGAGGTGGAACTCCACGAGGGTGCTGTTCGAGGGCTCTGTCCCCTGATTGCAAACCGTAACGGTCGGGTGGAACGTCGCGAACGGCCCGACGTTCGGGGGCGCCTGCACCGCCGTGATGACAAGGTCAGGGCCATCACCGACGCCCATGATTCCGCTCACGAAGATGTTGTTGTCCTCGCGCAGTTCCTCGAGGTTGCCCCATCCGTCGATGATGGCGCCCAGGTACAAGGGCTGGGCAAACAGTGCATCGGGTGGCAACTGTGTAGCGGCCTGGATGGATTGGGAAATGCAATGGCCCGCGTCCAGGTGTGGCACTGAGATGTTGCCGATGGAGGCCTGGGTGTCGGGCAGGGGGGAGCCCGAACCGAACCACCGTGGCAGTTCCAACGTGGGCAGGGTCGAGAAGTGGAGTTCCAGCTCCGAGGAACTCGCGTACTCGGTGCCCTGGTTGCAGACCGTCACGGTGGCTGTGAAGGCACCATGGATTCGCGCGCTCGGTGGAGCGTTGATGGCGGTGACGACGAGGTCCGCTTTGTTTCCTACGCCGATGCGGCCGCGCACAAAGGCGTTGTTCTCCTCGCGAAGCTCCTCGATGGCGTCGTTCGCATCGACGATGGCGCCCAGGTAGATGGCCTCGCCGTGCGAGCCGGGCGGGATGTAGGCCGCGCCAGTCACTTGCCCTGTGAAGCAGTGCCCGACGTTCAGGGGAGGGATGCTCACGTCGCCCACGGGCGTTTGACTCCATGTGAACGGAGTTCCTTGCCCGCTCCAATCTGGAAGCACCAGGCGGGGTTCGGTGGACAGATACACCTGTGCCATCGTGGGTCCGGAGGAATCGGTGCCCTGGTTGCAGACGGTCAGGGTGGTCGCGAAGGTGGTGCTGTCGCGCACGCTGGCGGGACCATCGATGGCAGTGACCACCAGGTCAGGACGGTTGCCCAGGCCCATGATGTCTCCGATGAAGGTGTTGTTGTCTTCGCGGAGTTCATTGTCCTGCGCGTATGGGTCGATGATGGCTCCAAGATTGAGCGCCTTGTCGATGTACTCCGCGGGGAAGCTCATCGCGGTAGCAAGGGTGGAGATCGTCCTGCACTCGCCCGCATCCAAGGATTGCACCTGGTGCATCCCAATGGAGAACGCCGTATGCGGGTCGGCGTTGTAAGGCGAGCCCCCCTGAATCGGGGCATTCAGGAAGGCATGCGCGGCCAGGTAGAACTCCACCTGGGTGTTCTGTGAGGCCACGGTGCCCCGATTGCAGATGCGGGCGGTGACAGGTACGTCGCCAGGCATGCTGCTGGCGGGGCCCTTCACGGAGGTGATGGCCAGGTCCGGCCCGTTGCCGAGACCCATTTGCTCACCGACAAAGGCATTGTTGTCCTCGCGAAGCTCCACGATGTTCGACCTGGGGTCGACAATGGCGCCCACGTAGAATGCTTGGAGTTGGGGTGGCGCACCCAGGGGACGGTCCAGGGTGATGGGCTCCTCGCGTGTGACGCAACGCCCTGCTTCGACGCTGGAGACGCCGAATCCGCCGACTCTGATCTTGGTCCCGTGCAGCAGTCCCCCCATGGCAGGCGAGTCCAGCGTCGGCACCATGGACAGGTAGATATCCACCGCGGCCGTCGGGGCAACGACGGTCCCCACGTTGCAAACGGTGACGCTGACAGGGGTCCACGATGCCGAAGGGGGCACGCTGGCTGGAGCGCGAATCGCGGTCACGATGAGGTCCGGGCGCGCCCCCGCGCCGATGAGCCCCTGGGTGAAGGCGTTGTTGTCCTCGCGCAGTTCAGGGATGTCTTGCGTGGAATCGATGATGGCGGCCAGGAAGAGGGCGCCATCCTGGGGCGCGCCGGCTGGGAACGTCGCGGCGCCCTGGACATTGCGAGTGATGCAAATGCCAGGGTTCAGGAGGGGCACATCCGTCTGGCCCACCCGTTCCTGTCCAGGCGGCGGTGGGCTGCCGCTGCCTGGCATGGTCACGTTGCCATCCACGGAGAGGTACAGCTCGAGCGAGCTGGGATTCGCGGGCAGCGTGCCGTGGTTGCAAACCCTCACAGAAGCGCCAAGCAGGTCACCGCTCTGGATGCTGCTGGGGCCGTGCACCGAGGTGACGACGAGGTCCGGTCCTGCTCCCATGGCGACGAGGTCCCCCACGAAGACGTTGTTGTCCTCGTTGAGCTCCGTGGAGAACCCGGGGGTATCGGCGATGGCGCCCAGGTAGAGCAGCTGACCGGGTGTCGCGTCGGGCGGCAATATCACCGGGAAAGAGGCGTTGCGGATGGCACAGTGGGCCGGGAGCAGTTCGGGCACGTCCACCGTTCCCTGTGAGGCCTGATGTGTGGGGGGAGGTCCACCCGTCGTTGGCGGTGACAGCGTGCCGTTCGTGGAGAGGTACAGCTCCACGATGGTGTCGTCCGAAACGTGGGTGCCTTGGTTGCACACCTTGAGCGTCGACGTGACCGTCCCGCTGTTCGTGACGCTCGTGGGGCCACGAAGCTCCGTGACGACGAGGTCCGGCCGGTTTCCGATGCCCAGCGCGGTCACCGCGGTGTTGTTGGCCTCGTCCAGTTCGACGAGGGTCTGGTGCGCGTCGGTGATGGCTCCCAGGTAGTAGGTTCCGTCCGTTTGGGGGCCAGGCGGCGTGGCGGAACTGGTGATGGCTCGCGTCTCGCAGCGGCCGGCCTCCAGGGCGCTGACGTCCAGCGTGGCGAGGAAGACCTGGTCCGTCGGGGGTGGCACGTTCGGGTCGGGCCAGGAGAGCGTGCCATCCGTGGACAGGTACAAGTCCATCTGGGTGGGACCTATGGGGCTCTGCGCGGGCGCTGTGCCTTCGTTGCAGACCTTCACGAGGGTCGTGAAGGGCTCACCGAATCGAATACTGCTGGGGCCTCGCAGCTCTCGAACCACGAGGTCGGGGCCAAAGCCCCGGCCTTGCGACTGACTCCTGAGCTGCTCGGGCTCGGTGGGAGCCGCGTTGCCCCCACATCCCGCTCCCGCCAACAGACCTGCTGTCAGCAGGAATGTACTGCTCCAAGACGGCCTTCGCCGTTGCTGCATATTGCCTCCGGAGGAATGTCCTCGCGCAAATGCCCGCCTGATGCGGGCACATGCGGAGAGCCGGAGTGCTTATACGGGGTGTGGGATTATCCCTGAATTTTCAGCTTGAAGAGAGCGTTTGCAGCCGTGCCTCAGCGTCGCAGTCCGCGCTTGATGTCGGCGCAGAGCGCCTTCGCCGCCTCGAGGCCCTCTGTGTGAGCGGCACGCACCAGCGCGCTACCCACCACGACGCCATCCGCATGGGCAGACAGCATGCGTGCCTGTTCCGCCGTGGAGATGCCAAAGCCTGCCACCACGGGGACAGTCGCGGCCTTGCGCACCAAATCCAAACGCTGTGAAAGGTCCGGCGGCAGCTCCGCGCGCATGCCCGTCACGCCCGACACGGACACGCAATAGACAAAGCCTCGGCCGTCCTTCGCGATGGCCTCCGCCCGCGCCGGGGGCGTGGTGGGGGCGCACAGGGGAATCAGGTCCATGCCCTCCGCGTCGAACGTGGCGCGCAGGCTCGCGCTCTCCTCGGGCGGCAGGTCGGGGAGGATGGTTCCAGACACGCCGCGTTCGCGTGCGAGCTTCGCGTAACGCGCCTCGCCCATGGCCATGATGAGGTTGACGTACGTCATGATGACCAGCGGCGTCTGGGGACATCGCTTGCGTACCGCCGGCACCACCTCGTCCAGCACGCGCTTGAGCGTGGAGCCGGCCTTGAGCGCCCGCTCCGCCGCGCCCTGGATGACGGGGCCGTCGGCGATGGGGTCGCTGAACGCCACGCCAATCTCCAGCACGTCCGCGCCGCCCTCGACCAGCGCGGCGAACACGTCCACCGAGCGGGGCAGGTCCGGGTCGCCCGCCATGGCATAGGTCACCAGTACGCCTTCGCCCCGTGCCTTCGCCTGGGCGAAAGTCTGTGCAATCTCGCCGCTCATGCCTTCACCCCCACCGGCGGAGGCACGCCCCGCGCGGAAATCGTGGCCACATCCTTGTCTCCGCGGCCCGAGCAATTGATGACCAGGTGCTTGCCCGCCCCCAGCTCACGCGCCAGCTCCCGGCCGCGCGCGAAGGCGTGAGACGTCTCCAGCGCGGGGAGGATGCCCTCCAGGCGCGCCACCTCGTAGAAGGCCGCCAGCGCCTCGTCGTCCGTGGCGATGCGGACCTCCATGCGGCCCGTCTTCGCCGGTGCGCCAGCTCCGGGCCCACGCCCGGATAGTCCAGGCCCGCGGAGATGCTGTGCGCCTCCTGAATCTGGCCGTCCTCGTCTTGGAGCACCAGCGAGCGCGAGCCGTGCAGCACGCCCTCCGTCCCCAGTGTCAGCGAAGCGCCGTGCTGCTTCGTATCCAGGCCGTGGCCTCCCGCCTCCACGCCCACCAGCCGCACGCTGGCGTCGCCAATGAATGGGTGCAGCACGCCAATGGCATTCGAGCCGCCCCCACGCACGCGATGATGGCGTCCGGCAGGCCGCCAAAGGCCGCCTGGGCCTGCGTCCGCAGCTCGCGGCCGATGACGGCCTGGAAGTCGCGCACCACCGTCGGATACGGATGCGGCCCTGCCGCGCTGCCGATGACGTAGTGCGTGTCCGACACCTGCGACACCCAGGTGCGCATGGCCTCGTTCATCGCGTCCTTCAGCGTGCGCGAGCCGGACTCCACCGGCCGTACCACCGCGCCCAGCGCGCGCATGCGGAAGACGTTGAGCGCCTGCCGCTCCACGTCCAGCGCGCCCATGTACACCTCGCAGGGCAGGCCGAAGAGCGCGCACGCGGTGGCGGTGGCGACGCCGTGCTGGCCCGCGCCCGTCTCCGCGATGATGCGCTTCTTGCCCATCCGCTTGGCGAGCAGCACCTGACCCACGGTGTTGTTGATTTTGTGCGCGCCGGTGTGCGCCAGGTCCTCGCGCTTGAGCCACACATTCGCGCCGCCCCAGGCCTCCGTGAGGCGCCGGGCGGGCGTCAGCGTGGTGGGGCGGCCCACGAACTCGCGCAGCACGCGGGCGACCTCCTCGCCGAAGGCCGGGTCCGCGCTCGCCGTGGCATAGGCCTCTTCCAGCTCCTGCAGCGCGGGAACCAGGGTCTCCGGAACGTAGCGTCCGCCGTAGCGCCCGAAGCGGCCGGCGGCAGTCTCCGTGGTCATGTCTGTCACTCCCAGAGGTTGATGGACTTCGCGGCGCGCACGAAGGCGCGCACCGCTTCCACGTCCTTGATGCCAGGGGCGGATTCCACGCCACTGGCCACATCCACGCCGTACGGCCGCGTCGCGCGCACCGCCTCGGCCACGTTGGAGGGCCGCAGGCCTCCCGCCACCAGCACGGGCACGCCGCTTCCCGCCAGCCCCGCGACGAGCGACCAGTCGAAGCCCACGCCGCCGCCGCCATATCCCGGCGCCGCGCCGTCGAGCAGCAGCCCTGCGACGTCTCCTACGCCCACATACGTCCGAGCCCGGGCCACGTCTTCCGGCCCCGTGACTCGCAGCGCCTTGACGACAGGCACCCCGTACCCCGAACAGGCCTCCGGGGGCTCGTCCCCATGGAGCTGCACGGCTGTGAGGCCACAGGCGCGCACCGTCTCCCGGATGGTGTCCGGCGCCGCGTTGACGAACACGCCCAGCACCGTGCCCAGGGGCGGCCGTGTACGGGCCAGGGCCGCCGCCGTGGGGAGGTCCAGGTAGCGGGGCGACTTCGGGTAGAAGTTGAGGCCCAGCGCATCCACGCCGGCCTCCCACGCGGCCACCGCGTCGGACAGGCGCGTGACGCCGCACACCTTCACGCGGACACTCACGGCGCCGCGTCCTTCACCCCGAGCAGCCTCCGCAGCGCATGTCCGGGGTCGGGCTCCCGAAGCAGGGATTCGCCCACCAGGACGGCGTCCGCTCCCGCTTCCTGCGCCGCCACCAGGTCCGCCAGGGACTTGAGGCCGCTCTCCGCCACCAGCACCCGGGCCCGGGAGCGCAGCTTCGGCATCACCCGCAGGGCCGTGCCCGTGTCCGTCTTCAGCGTGGCGAGGTTGCGGTTGTTGATGCCCACCAGCTTCGCGCCCGCGGCCAGCGCGCGCTCGGCGTGCGCCTCCGTGTGGGCTTCCACCAGCGCGGCCACGCCCACCGCTTTCGCGGTGGCGACCATCTCCCGCAGCTCGCCATCCTCCAGCGCGTCGGCGATGAGCAGCACCGCGTCCGCGCCCCACTGCGCGCTCTCCTCCACCTCACGCGCCGCCACGAGGAAGTCCTTGCGCAGCACGGGCAGCGACACCGCCGCCCGCACGGCCACGAGGTCCTCCAGGCTGCCGCCGAAGTCCGGCCCATCCGTCAGCACGCTGATGGCGCTGGCGCCCGCGGCTTCATAGGCCCGGGCCACCGCCACCACGTCCGCGTGGGGGAAGTCCCCGCCCGAAGGGCTCTTGCGCTTCACTTCCGCGATGACGCTCACTTGCCGCCCGGAGCGGTGGGTCACCAGCCCCTGGGCGAAGTCGCGGGGCATGGGCCGGGCGCGAGGTGCCATGGGCGGACGCGCTGCGAGTTCCTGGCGCTTGCGCGCCATGATGCGGTCCAACGTTCCTGTCGTGCTCATGACAAGCCCCCTCGATGAGGGCCGCCAGCTTGTTGCGGGCCGCGCCCGAGTCGATGGCCTGCTCCGCCTTCCGCACGCCGTCACGCAGGTCCGCCGCCAGTCCCACGACGACGAGCGCCGCCGCCGCGTTGAGCAGCACCGCCGTGCGCAGCCCCGAGCGCTCGCCGTCCAGCAGCGCGCGCAGCCGCTGGGCGTTCTCCTCCGCGTCGCCACCCGCGATGGCCTCGCGAGGCACCACATCCAGCCCCGCGTCCTGGGGCGACACCGTGAAGGTGTGGACCGTGCCGTCCTCGCGCAGCTCCGCGACCTGCGTGGCGCTGCACGGAGAGATTTCATCCAGCCCGTCATGGCCGTGCACCACCCACGCGCGGCGGCTGCCGAGCCGGCCCAGCACGCGCGCCGTCTGCTCCACGCGCTTGCCGTCGAACGTCCCCAGGAGCTGGTAGCGCGCGCCCGCCGGGTTCGTCAGGGGCCCCAGCAGGTTGAACACGCTGTGGAACCCCATGTCCCGCCGCGCCTGCGCCACGTGCCGCAGGGCCCCGTGGTGCGAGGGCGCGAAGAGGAAGCCCACCCCGTGCTCGTCGATGTCCCGCGCCACGCGCTCGTGCGGGCGCTCCATGGAGACGCCCAGCGCCGCCAGCACGTCCGCGCTGCCACAACGGCTGGAGACCGCGCGGTTGCCGTGCTTGGCCACCGTCACTCCGGCCCCGGCGGCCACGAAGGCCACCGCGGTGGAGATGTTGAAGGTGTGCGCGCCGTCGCCACCGGTGCCGCAGGTGTCGAGCACCACGTCGGCACGCGGGGACAGCTTCGCCGCGCAGGCCCGCATGGCCTCCGCCGCGCCGAGGATTTCATCCTCCGTCTCACCCTTCATCTTCAGCGCTGTCGCCAGCGCGCCAACCTGGGCAGGCGAAGCCTCCCCGGCGAGCATCAGACCCATGACGCGGGTCATCTCCTCGCGGGTGAGGTCGCGCCGGCCCACCACCTTGCCCAGCGCTTCCTTGAGTGTCATGGCCTATCCCAGCCTGACCACTTCGCGGCCCATCGCCTGGGCGATGGCGCGGACCTCGTTCATGGACTTCTCGAACTCGGAGAAGTCCAGCGACTGGGCACCGTCCGACTTCGCGCGCGGCGGGTCGGGGTGCACCTCGACGATGATGCCGTCCGCCCCCACCGCCGTCGCCGCGCGCATCATCGCCGGCACCGCCTTGCGCACGCCGATGCCGTGCGACGGGTCCACGAAGACGGGCAGGTGCGAGAGCGCCTTCAGCATGGGCACCGCGTTGAGGTCCAGCGTGTTGCGCGTCATCGTCTCGAAGGTGCGGATGCCGCGCTCGCAGAGGATGACCTGCGTGTTGCCGCGGGCGACGATGTACTCGGCCGCCATCAGCAGTTCCTTGATGGTGGCGCTCATGCCGCGCTTGAGCATCACCGGCTTGCGCAGGTCCCCCACGGCCTCCAGCAGGCTGAAGTTCTGCATGTTGCGCGCGCCAATCTGGAGGATGTCCGTGGCGTCGGCGACGGCCTGGAGTGTCGCGGTGTCCTTCACCTCGGTGGTGACGAGCAGGCCCGTCTCCTGGCGCGCCTCGGCCAGCAGCGCCAGGCCGTCACCCTTGAGGCCCTGGAACTCATAGGGGCTGGTGCGCGGCTTGAACGCACCGCCGCGCAGCATGGTGGCGCCCGCCTTCTTCACCGCGTGGGCGGTGGAGAGAATCTGCTCGCGCGACTCCACCGAGCACGGGCCGGCGATGACGTGGAAGGCGGAGCCGCCAATCGTCAGGTCGCCGATGCGAAGCTGCGTGTCGTCCGGCTTCACCTCGCGGCTGACGAGCTTGAACGGCTGGGAGATGGCCACGGCGTCAGCGACGCCAGGGAGCACGCGGAAGGGCTCCGGTTCCACCGCGCCCGGGTTTCCGGTGATGCCAACGGCCGTGCGAGTGCCCCCTGGAATCGCGTGCGGTTGCCAACCACGGCGGCGGATCTCGTCGTTCACACGCTCGATGTCCTGGGCCGTCGCGTCGGGTCGCATCACGATCAACATGGGGCTGCCTGCTTTCTCTCGCTCCGAGGGGTGTTGTGGGCCGGGAGCATTCCGGCGCTTGGTTGCATGGGTGGGACGGGCAACAGCCGGTGTTTCTGCATCAAGTGTCTGTTGCCCGCAACCGCTTCCGAGTCTCCCTTGCGCCTCCCACGCTTATCAAGCGAGCGTGGGCGCTTTTCTTGAGCAGGAAGTGTGGAGGCGCGTGCGTGTCGAATCCGGAGGTCATCGTCGTCGGGGCAGGGCTCGCGGGGTTGGCGTGCGCGCGGGCGCTCGTCGCGTCACGGGTGAAGGTGTTGTTGCTAGAGGGAAGCGACGCACCGGGGGGCAGGGTTCGCACGGATGTCCATGAGGGCTTCCTGCTAGACAGAGGCTTCCAGGTGTACCTGTCCGCGTATCCGGAGGGCCGGCGCACGTTGGACCTGGAGGCGCTGACGTTGCGCAGGTTCGTCCCCGGCGCGAAGGTGTGGCGGGGTGGCAAGTTGCACACGGTCGCGGACCCGCTGCGCCGCCCCTTGGAGGCGCTCGGGCACCTGTTTGCTCCCGTGGGGACGTTCGGGGACAAGCTGCGCATCCTGGAGCTGAGGCAGCTGGCGCTCTCCGGTGAAGTGGAGGACGTGTGGCAGCGGCCGTCCCGCACGTCGCGGCGCTACCTGGACGAGCTGGGCTTCACGGAGGCTTTGCGTGAGTCGTTCCTGCGCCCCTTCTTCGCCGGCATCTTCCTGGAGCGGGAGCTGACCACGTCCAGCCGCTTCCTGGAGTTCGTCTTCCGCATGTTCTCATCCGGATACGCGGCGGTTCCGGAGTCGGGGATGGGCGCCATTCCAGCGCAACTGTCGGCGCGCCTTCCGTCGGGCCTGCTGCGGATGCGCGCGCCGGTGGCGGAGGTGTGGGGACACCGCGTGCGTCTGGCGGACGGAGAGTTGATTGGCGCCAGGGCGGTGGTGGTGGCCACGGACCCGGCGAGCGCGGTGGGGCTGCTGCCGGGCATGGTGCCACCGGTGATGAACCGGGTGACGTGCCTCTACTTCGCCGCGCCGGAGCCGCCCGTGGAAGGGCCCTGGCTGCTGCTCAATGGCGAGGGCCGGGGCCGGGTGAACAACGTGGCGGTAATGAGCGAGGTGTCACCGGCGTATGCGCCGCGGGGACAGGCGCTCGTGTCCGTGTCCGTGGTCGGCGCCACGCCGGACCTGACCACGCTGCAAGCCGAGGTGCTCGCGGAGCTGACGGACTGGTTCGGTCCGGCCGTGTCCGCATGGCGGCACCTGCGCACCTATGCGATTCCGCTCGCGCTGCCCGCGCAGCCTCCGGAGGTGTTGGAGCCGCCTCGCCGGCCCGTGCGGCTGTCGCCGGGACTGTTCGTGTGTGGAGACCACCGTGACAATGCCTCCATCGACGGCGCGCTGGTGTCGGGCCGCCGCGCCGCCGAGGCCGTCCTGAGAGAGTTGGAGCGCGAATGAGACACCACAGGGCCGGGGACGTCCTGGTGCGGGGAGGGGGCCCAGGTCCTGGCCTTGGAGCCCGTGCCAGGCACTCCGCGTGAATTGGGTGAGCTCATCCGCGCGTGGATTGACTCAGGGGCTGCCTGTCCGAGCCCCTGACATGACCTGATGGGCCTGATAGACCGCCCGTTGATGAAGGACCTTCCGGATTCTGGGAAGCAGGCATTCGGCTTCGAGGCGCATCGCTCGGCGCTCATGGGCCATTGCTATCGCATGCTGGGTTCTGTCTCGGAGGCGGATGACGCCGTCCAGGAGACGATGGTGCGTGCCTGGCGCGCGATGGACCGGTTCGAGGGCCGTGCGTCTCCGCGGACCTGGCTGTACTCCATCGCCACCCGCGTGTGCCTGGACGCCTTGTCGGCGAGCGGGCGCCGCGCGCGGCCGATGGAGCTGGGGCCCGCGTACTCCATCGACGGGCCGCTGACGCCGCTGCCGGCGAACAGCTGGATTGAGCCCATTCCGGACGCGCTGGCCGTGCCGTCGGACGTAGACCCCTCCGAGCAGGCGTCGCTGCGTCAGAGCATCCGGCTCGCGTTTCTGGCGGCGCTTCAACACCTGCCCCCAAGCAGCGCGCGGTGCTGCTGCTGGCCGAGGTCCTGGGCTGGCCTGCCACGGAGATCGCCGAGACGCTGGAGACGTCGGTCGCCTCGGTCAACAGCGCGCTCCAGCGTGCCCGGGCGACGGTGTCGGACCTGCGGCTGGAAGACTCCGAGTTCCGGGTGCCTCAGTCCGACGCGCAGGTGGCGTTGCTGAACCGTTACGTGGATGCGTTCGAGCGCTACGACATGGACGCCTTCACCGCGATTCTCCACGAGGAAGTCACCCTCTCCATGCCCCCCTACACGCTGTGGCTCCAGGGGCACGCGTCCATTCTCGGCTGGTTCCTCGGGCGGGGGGCGGTCTGCAGGGACTCCCGGCTGGTGCGGACCGAGGCCTGTGGCTCACCGGCCTATGGCCAGTACCACGCGAGCAGCGACGGCGGCCCCTTCAAGCCGTGGTCGCTCATCGTCCTGGAGCTGTCCGGTGGACGCATCGCGGCGATGACCCACTTCCTCGACACGGAGGCGTTGTTCCCGCGGTTCGGCCTTCCCCAGGAGCTCCCTCGGTAGGCGGGGCGCGGAAAATCTTTCTGAAAAAGGACCGATGAATTCGGTCCGCCTTGGGAGTCAAAGCCCTCGTAACCCACCCGCCCTGGAGGCGAACATGAAGGTCAGCCGTCCCCGCAAGCTCTTCCTCAACCTGCCCGTAGCCGACCTGAAGCGGTCGGTGGACTTCTTCACGAAGCTGGGCTTCGAGTTCAACAAGGACTTCACCGACGAGCACGCCACCTGCATGGTGGTGGGCGAGGACGCGTTCGTGATGCTCCTCACGCATACCCGCTTCAAGGACTTCATCAAGAAGCCCCTGCACGACGCGCACCAGACCACCGCGGGCACCTATGCGCTGTCCGCGACCAGCCGCGAGGATGTCGATGCGCTGGTGAAGACCGCGCTGGCGAACGGTGGTTCGCCCGCTGCGGACACCATGGACATGGGCTTCATGTACGGCGGGAGCTTCTACGACCCGGACGGTCACCACTGGGAGGTGGCCTGGATGGACCCGAACCAGATGCCTCCGCAGTAGTCAGCGGACGTGGCGCGCCGCGTGGATGCCCAGGGCTTCCGCGCGGCACGTGGGCGCTGCGTCAGGGCGCGCGTTCGGCGGCCACCACGGGAGGCAGCCACTTGCGCAGCACGCTGGGCGAGCTCTCCCGGTAGATGTTGTCGTGGCGCAAGTCGGGCCGGGGTTCGACTTCCCACTTCAGGCCCGCGGGCGCGCTGGTGCGGAGGACGTCCTGGAGCCTCGCCACGGCGGGGACGATGTCGTCCGTTTCATTGGCGGAGGACACATAAAGTCCCGCGCGCAGGTCCGGCCGTGCCGCGAACCATTCACCCGCCCCCTTCACCAACGACTCCGCGTTCCACCACAGGCTGGGGCTCAGCGCGAGGTAGGTGTCGAACAGGTCCGGCTGGAGGAAGAACGTCTCCACGATGAAGTAGCCCGCGAGCGACTCGCCGATGATGGCCCGCTCCTGCGTCACCCGGTAGCGGCGCTCCACCTCCGGCATCAACTCTTCGTGGATGAAGGCGCGGAACGTCGCCGAGCCTCCCGTGACGGGGGCGACCTCCAGGTCCGACGCCACCGTGGTCGGGCCCGTCATGTCCCGTCGCCGCACGGTGTTTTCGATTCCCACGATGATGAGGGGCCGCAGCTCGCCCGCGCGGATGGCCGTGTCGACGGTGGTGGCCAGGTGCGGGAAGTCCTCCTTCAGGCCGCCATCGGGCATGTAGAGCACCGGGAAGCGGCTCTCCGCCGCCGTCGTGTAGCCCGGCGGCAGGTAGACGGTGATGTGGCGGGGCTCCTTCAGCTTCGCGGACTCGAGGGTGAATGTCTGGTGGGGAGGCACGGGCTCGGTCACGGCGGACCGGGTGCTCGCGCACGCGCCCCCCAGGACGAGCAACAACAGCCCCATGTATTTCATCGCTGTCCGCATCACGTGCCCCCGCAGAGTTCGACGAGCCATCGGGGCTCGCGACCGGGATAGTGCCCGAGCCCTGGAGGCGTCGCCAGGAGGCGTCCAAGTGCGCGAGCTCGGGTCCGCGCACCTCGATGAGTTACAGCGCCGTCGAGCGCTCCGCCTCGTCCACGGACCTCGCGGCGCCGGGCCGCGCCGAAGTGGTGAGCAACCACCGTCCCAGGACGAGTGCGACGACGGCGGCGGCCCCGCTCGCGGCCAGCACCCCCAGCTTCCCTGCGGCGAGCAGCTTCGTCTCCGTGAAGGCCAGCTGCGAGATGAACAGGGCCATGGTGAAGCCGATGCCCGCGGTGCTTCCCAGCACCAGCAACTCCCGCATGCCCAGGCCCTTCGGCAACGTCGCGAGCCGCAGGCGCAGCGCGAGCCAGCAGGCGCCAATCACGCCCAGGGGCTTGCCCACCAGGAGCCCGGTGGCCGTCGCGAGGGCCACGGTCCACGACGCCGCATCGAGCGGTTCACTGGAAATCGGCACCCCCGCGTTCGCGAGCGCGAACACCGGCATGATGCCGAACGCCACCCACGGATGCAGCGTGGCAATCAGGCTCTCCGAAGGCGACATGGCCTCACGGCGCGCGGCATCGACCCGGCGCAAGGTCTCCGAGAGGTGATGGGAGGACAGCTCGCCCGGCTGCGCCTGGGCGATGTGTTCGAGTTCGGTCCGAGCGCCGGTGACGAATCCTTCCGGACCGAGCCAGGTGCGCACCGGCGTGATGAGCCCGATGATGACGCCCGCGATCGTCGGATGAATCCCCGCGGAGTAGACGCCCGCCCAGGCGACGAACGCTGGAACGATGTAGGCCCACTTCGAGCGCACGCCAAACCGCTGCATCGCGAAGACACCCACGATTCCCAGCGCCGCGACGAGCAGTCCGGTGATGGCCACGCCCGATGAGTAGAACACCGCGATGACGATGATGGCGCCCAGGTCGTCGATGACCGCGAGCGCGAGCAGGAGCACGCGCAGGGCGGGGGGCACCCGGCTTCCGAGGAGCGTGAGGATGCCCACCGCGAACGCGATGTCCGTGGCCATGGGCACGCCCCACCCCGAGCGGGTGTCCGGGGTATTCGCCAGGAGGAGGTACAGGCCCGCCGGAACGAGCATGCCTCCCAGCGCCGCCGCGGCGGGGAGCGCGGCGCGCCGCAACTCTGACAGCTCGCCCTGATGGACCTCGCGGCGAATCTCCATGCCCACGACGAAGAAGAAGATGGCCATCAAGCCGTCGTTGACGACCCATTCGAGGCTGCGCTCGAAGGTGAAGTCACCGACGCGGATGCCGAGTGGCGTGTGCCAGAAGTGCGCGTAGCTCTCCGCCCAGGGCGAGTTCGCCCACAGGAGCGCGATGGCCGCCGCCACGAGGAGCAGGATGCCACTGGCCGCCTCGATATGGAGGAAGCGCTCCAGCGGCCGGCCTGCGAGCCTGGAGAGTCGAAGCAGTGGGGCCCAGGCTTCGGGCGGAAGGGCAGACTGCCCCGGTGGCGTGGTCGTCGACATACGCGGGTCCCGCCGGCTGCGTTGCCGGCTGGGATGGCGGCCCGACCATCCGAGTTCCTGCGGCGTTCATCGCCGCACCCTTCCACTTCAAATTCGAACGCAGATTCACATGGCGCGCGCCCTCCGTCGAGTGTTGTCGACGTGGGCGCGGGCCATGGGCTTGCCCCTCGGTGCCGCCTCAGCGTGTCTGGAGCGCCGCCGCCAGCCGCGCCGGTGTCAGCGGCAGCTCCCGCAGCCTGGCCCCCGTAGCGTGGAAGAGGGCATTGGCCAGCGCAGCCGAAGTGGGACCCTGGGAGGCTTCTCCTTCAGCAGGGCCGCCGCTGTCACCACCATGCCGGGGATGCAGTAGGCGCACTGGCCGGCCTGCTCGGCCACGAAGGCGTTGGGGAGCGGGTGCGGTGTCCCAGCCGGCGCGCGCAGGGTCGCCGCAGGCACGACACAGGCGCGCCAGTGGTGAGCCATTGCTCAGCACCGTACATGCGCCGCACTGCTCCACGCCGCAGCCGTGCCGGGCCCCGTGAAGCCCCCGTTCGTCGCGCAGGATGTAGAGGAGGGCGCGTCGACGGCGTGCTCCTGGCCGTCGACGTTCACGGTGAAGCGCATGGTGCCTGCTCCTCCCGGAAGACGGTGGACCCCACAGCGTACCGCACGCATCCCCTGGCCCGGAGGAGATGTGGCCTGGCGCGGCGATATCCCGCCACCGGGTTGCCATGCCGTGAAGCAGTGCACATCCCGGTGAGGGCGGGTGCAGTACGGGTAATGGATGCTGGTGGATGCCGTTCGCGGGTGGGCGGGTTGGGATGCCCGTTCGCTCCACGCATCAGGTAGGGTGATGCTTTCCCCTGGAGGGCGTGATGCGGTTGCGGACCTTCCTCACCCTCGGAGCGGTACTCCTTGCGGTTCTGGGGCTGGGGTCCGCGGGTGGACTCTTCTGGATGACCACCCTGCTGCAGCGGCAGACCACCAGCCTCATCGACGCGGCGGAGCGGGTGCGCGCGGCGGCCGAGCTGGAATTCACCTTGCTGCTGCTCCAGTACGCTCACGAAGTGGAAGGTATCGGGCCCACGGACGTCGGGCCGCCCATCGGGGTGGACGCGCTGGTGCGCGAGGTGCCAGAGCGGCTGGCCCATGTCGAGATGTACACGGAGACGGAGGCGGAGCGCGGGCTGGTGGCGGCTTCCCGCGCGAGCGTCGAGGCCTACCTCAACGCGCCGGAGCCGGACCGGCGGCGGCGGCTGGCGCAGGCGGTGGATGCGACGCGGGCGGTGATGGACTCCAGCATCGCGCGGGCGCGCATGGCTCGCGACGAGGCGACCGCCGTGCGGAGAATGGGGCGGCTCATTGGAACGTTGCTCGCGGTGTCGGTGCTGACGGGCGTGGTGCTGTTCCTCGCCATCGCGCAGACGAGCATCTACCGGCCGCTGGTGGCCATCCGCCGCGCGTTGAGTGCGTTCAAGTCAGGCCGGCGTGAATCGCGGGTGGCGCGCGCGGGGCCGCCGGAGCTCCAGGAGATTGGCGCGGAGTTCAACGACATGGCGGAGACCGTCGCCAGTCAGGACGCGCGGCAGCTCCAGTTCCTCGCGGGCGTGGCGCACGACCTGCGCACGCCGCTCAACGCGCTGAAGCTGTCGGCGCAGATGCTGCTGCGGGCCAAGACGGCGCCCCCGCCGGAGAAGGTGCGGGATTCGCTGGTGCGCATCTCCAACCAGGTGGACCGGTTGGAGCGGATGGTGGGCGACCTGCTGGACCGGACGCGCATCGAGGCGGGGAACCTGGAGCTGCGGCTGGAGGAGTGCGACTTGCGCGGGTTGGTGGAGGAGGTGGTGGAGCTCCACCGGCCGTCGAGCGAGCATCATCGGCTGGAGTGCTCCGTGCCGGACTCGCCCGTGCCCTGGCGGTGTGATTCGACGCGGCTGTCGCAGGTGCTCACCAACCTGGTGAGCAACGCCATCAAGTACTCGCCCGAGGGCGGGGTGGTGTCGCTGCGGCTGGAGTCCTCGGATCGCGACGTGTCGGTGTCCGTGACGGATGAAGGCGTGGGGATTCCGCCCGACGACCTGGGCACCCTCTTCGAGCCGTTCAAGCGCAGCCGGACCGCGGCGAAGGACATCCCCGGCGTGGGGCTGGGGCTCTCCGTGTCCCGCCGGATTGCCCGGGCGCACGGGGGGGACATCGAGGTGGAGAGCGTCGTCGGCACGGGCTCTACGTTCCGGCTCCGCCTGCCGCGCTAAGGGGGCGCGCGGAGGCCATCGTCAGCCCCGTGAATGCCTGGCTGGCGCTCCGGGCCCCGTTCGAGCCGTGTTGTCAGACAACGCGGTGAACGAGGCCCGGCCCATTCGCAGCCTTCTGTGTCCCGGCCAGTGTACCGCCGTGGGCCGGAAGCCATGCCTCCGGCCTCGCGGGACGTCAGTGAGTCGGTGAGGCGACGTGGCCGCGGCCCGGTGGCGGAGGCCGCGCACCAGGAGGCGGCGCGGGCACCACGTGCGCCATGCCGCCGTAGGGGCCCGGCTGACGGCTGTCACTCACGGTGCTCAGCCGCAGCGAGAGGATGGAGGCGCCCTCCAGCGACACGTCGCGGCGTTCCACCAGCTCGTGCACGGGCACGTCCACCGAGCCCAGCAGCTCGCTGCCGTGCGGCCCGTCGATGTACACCTGGAAGCCGACCGGCCGGTTGTCGAAGGCATTGGCGATGGCGACGAACTCGGCGCCGTAGTCCGTATAGATGCCGTGACGGCCCTGCGTCGTCAGGTGCATGCCATCCGGATGGTGGACCTCGATGCGCAGCTGCGGGCGATTCTCATGCGGGATGCTCATGGCCAGGTCCTTCACCAGGTCCGTCATGCCCCGCTGCCGGGCCATCTGGGTCACCCGGTTCGCCAGTCGCGTGAAGATGTCGTTCGATGCGCCCACCCACGCCCGTCCATCCGGCCGGCCCGGCGTCACCAGCACGGAGTGCAGGACGAAGCGGTAGGGCCTCAGCTGCACCCGCTCCAACTGGTGGTTGGCATATCCGTCGTCCTGACCCGTGCGCAGCGCCACATGGTAGGCCTCCGCCGCCCCGTTCCAGTCGCGGCCCGCGATCCGCTGGTCGGCGAGGGCCATGTGGCGCACGTACGCCTCCAGCGGCGCGGCCCGGCCACCCTGCCGCAGGCTCAGCGCGGCGCCGTAGCTCTGCTGTGCGCGCCCCCAGTCACGCTGCGCCCGCGCGGCGTCACCCTCGCGCGACAGCCGCTCGACCTCCTCGGTGATGAAGTGCTCATACTCCGCGGCGATGTTCTGCGCCCACGCCGAGGCGGAGGCATCCAGCCGCAGCACCAGCTGCGCCAGCTCGTGGGCCGCGATGAAGTTGCCCTCGTGCAGGTACCGGTCTGCCTGCGCACGCCCCTGGGTGGTGATGATGCGCCGCACGTCCTCCGCGTGCGTCTTGACCTCGGGCACCGGGGATAGCTGCAGCGCCCGGTCCATCAGCGAGGCGGCCTCCGCGTACTGCCCCTGCTGCGCCTGCTCGACGGCCGTGTCCAGCTGCGCCATCGCAACCCGCTGCGCCGCGTGCGCGCGGAACGAGGCAATCTCCGCGTTGCCCGGCTCCACGGACAGGGCGAAGTCGGACTCGGCGAGCGCACAGCCCCAGTCATTCACCTGCGCGCACGTCTGCGCCCGCTGCCGCGCATCCTGGAGCGCCTTGGTGCGGGCCGCGTCGAACTTGAGTTTGATTTCGGGGCTGTCCGGCTCGCTGGCCAGCGCTTGCCGGTAGGACGCATACGCGGCCTTCCAATCCCCTACGGCCGCGGCGCGGTCTCCCGTCTTTTCGTGCGCTGCGCACGCATGGAGGACCACGGCTGCGAACAACCCCAGAACCACTCGCTTCATGTCGTCGGACTCCCCTCGATATTCCGAGGGACGATAGCCGACGCGCCCCGGGGACGCCGATACCCCCATCCCGGGTCGGGAATGCCCCTTGGCCGGGGGCTCCCTGAAGCAGCCGGGCGCACCAGGCGCTCGCTCGGGCTGCGGGCGCCCCCTCTCGGAGCGAGAGGGGGCGTGGGTGACGGCGTCTCAGCTCGCCGTCGCCGAGGCGGGGGCCTGCGCTGGAGCGGGCGCCGCCGCCAGGGCCGCCACCTGCGTCAACAGCCCCGTCATGCGGCGGGCGAAGCGGTTGGGGTCGGCGATGGTGCTGCCCTCGGTGAGCAGCGCCTGGTCGTGGAGCAGTTCAATCCACTCCGCCACCTGGGCCGCGGCCGGGTCGCGGTCATGCACGGCCTTCAGGTGCTCGATGACGGGGTGCTTCGGATTGACTTCCAGGATGCGCTTCACGCGCGGCATGCCCGCGCCCCGGCCGCGCTGCTGGAGCAGGCGCTCCAGGTAGGCCGGCGAGCCGCCCTCCGGCACGACGAGGCACACGGGCGAGTCCGTCAGGCGGTCCGACACGCGCACCTCGCGCACCGACTCCTGGAGCACGTCCTTCATCTTCGTGGTGAGCGTCTTCAGGCCTTCGGCGTGCTGCTCCTGCTCCTTCTTCTGCTCGTCCGTGGACTGGAGCTTCAGGTCCGCCTGGAGCGCGGACACCAGCGGCTTGCCCTGGAACTCGCGCAGGCCCTGCGCGGCCCACTCGTCCACCGGGTCCGTCATGTAGAGGACCTCGAAGCCGCGCTGCTTCAGCGCCTCCAGGTGGGGGCTGTCCGCCACCGCCTTCCGGGACTCGCCGTAGACGTAATAGATGGCCTCCTGGCCTTCCTTCATGCGGCCCACGTAGTCCGCCAGGGACGTCAGGCCCTCCTCGCGCGAGCTCTCGTAGCGCAGCAGGCCGCCCAGCTTGTCCTTCTGCTCGGCCTCCGTGGCCAGGCCTTCCTTCAACACCGTGCCGAAGGCCTTCCAGAAGGTGAGGTAGTCGTCCGGCTTGTCCTTGGCCAGCTTCTCCAGCAGGTCCACGGACTTCTTCACCACGTGCTTGCGGATGGCGCGCACCACCTGCGAGTCCTGGAGCAGCTCGCGCGACACGTTCAGCGGCAGGTCATCCGAATCGATGACGCCGCGCACGAAGCGCAGCCACTGCGGCACCAGCTCCTCGCAGCGGTCCATGATGAACACGCGCTTGACGAACAGCCGCACCCCGCGCTGCTGCTGCGCGTCCAAATCGAACGGGGGCTGCTTGGGCACGAAGAGCAGGCCGGTGAACTGGGTGTTGCCGTCCGCCTTGAAGTGCGTCCACGCCAGCGGCGCTTCCCAGTCGTGCGTCAGGTGCTTGTAGAACTCCTGGTACTGCTCGTCCGTGATTTCGGACTTGGAGCGCTGCCACAGGGCGCTGGCCTTGTTGACCACCTCCAGTGACGTCTCCGTCTTCGCCTCGTCGCCGGTCCCCGTCGTCTTGCTCACCTGGAGCTTGATGGGGTGGCCCACGTAGTCGGAGTACTGCGTGATGAGCGACCGCAGCCGCCACTCGCCCAGGAACTCCTTCTGGTCCTCCTTCAGGTGCAGGATGATGGAGGTGCCGCGCGCGGCGCGCTCGGCGGGCTCCACCGTGAAGGAGCCCTTGGCTTCCGACGTCCACCGCCAGGCGGACTGTCCCTGGCCGGCGGCGCGGCTGACCACCTCCACGCGGTCCGCGACCAGATAGGCGCTGTAGAAGCCCACGCCGAACTGGCCGATGAGCTGCATGTCCTTCTGCTGGCCCTTCTGCGCCAGCGCCTCGATGAACTCGCGCGAGCCGGAGTGGGCGATGGTGCCCAGGTTCTTCACCAGCTCGTCATGCGACATGCCGATGCCGGTGTCCTCGATGGTGAGGGTGCCCTTCGCCTCGTCTGGGATGAGGCGCAGCTCCAGGGCCGGCTCGTCCGCCAGCAGCTCTGGCTCCGTAATCGCGCGGAACCGGAGCTTGTCGAGCGCGTCCGACGCGTTGGACACCAGCTCGCGGAGAAAAATCTCCTTGTGGCTGTAGAGCGAATTGATGACCAGGCTGAGGAGCTGATTGATCTCCGCCTGGAAGGCGTGGGTCTCCCGCTGGGGGGCGTTTTCGACGGTCATGGTGACAGGGGCCTCCGGGGCGCCCGGTGGGGCGCCAGCGTCGCTTTCCCTTAACCATGGAAATCCGCTTGTCGAGCCCGGGCCGTCCGCCCGCCCGCTCAGGGACGGGTGTGCGGGTGGTCCATTCCGGGTGCGCGCGAATGAGGGGGGAAATGTGGGACGTTGGGTTTTCAGATGTGAGGACCGCTGGGAGGGCGGGCCCGGGTTGGAGTAGGGAAGGGGACATGAACCGTACCCTCCTGTCCCTGCTCGGCGCGGCGATGCTGTCGGGCGCCGCCACCGCCGCGGAGAAGACGCCCCCTGCCCGTTTCCCGGATGCCGCGGAGCTCCAGCGCCTGACGGCGCGCTTCGCCCCGGTGGAGCTCCGGGTGGACCTGAAGGCGCTGCCGGAGTCCGAGCGCCGCGCCCTGGCCCGCATCGTCCAGGCCTCGAAGCTGATGGACGCGCTCTTCCTGCGTCAGCGGTGGGCGGGCAACGAGTCGCTGCTGCTGGACCTGGTCCGGGACACGACGCCGCTGGGCCGCGCGCGGCTGCAGGCGTTCCTGTTGGACAAGGGGCCCTGGAACAGCCTCGACGAGGCGCGGCCCTTCATCCCGGGCGTGCCGGCCAAGCCCGCGTCCGCGAACTTCTATCCGGCTGGCGCCACCCAGGCGGAGGTGGAGGCGTGGGTGAAGTCGCTGCCCGAGGCGCAGCAGAAGGAGGCCACCGGCTTCTACACCACCATCCGCCGCGGCACGGATGGCCGCTTCATCACGGTGCCCTACAGCGTGGAGTACCAGGGCGAGCTGGCCCAGGCCGCCGCGTTGCTGCGTGAGGCCGCCGCGCTCACCCAGCAGCCCACGCTGAAGGCGTTCCTCACCTCGCGCGCGGACGCGTTCCTGTCCAACGACTACTACGCCAGCGAGGTGGCGTGGATGGAGCTGGACGCCAGCATCGAGCCCACCATCGGGCCCTACGAGGTCTACGAGGACGAGTGGTTCAACTACAAGGCCGCCTTCGAGGCCTTCGTGGGCGTGCGCGACGACGCGGAGACGCAGAAGCTGGCGAAGTTCAGCGGGCAGCTCCAGGGGCTGGAGAACAACCTCCCCATCGACCCGAAGCTGCGCAACCCGAAGCTGGGCGCGCTGGCGCCCATCCGCGTCATCAACAGCCTGTTCTCCTCCGGTGACGGCAACCGGGGCGTGCAGACGGCCGCCTTCAACCTGCCCAACGACGAGCGGGTGTCGGAGAAGATGGGCTCCAAGCGCGTGATGCTGAAGAACGTGCAGGAGGCCAAGTTCGAGCGCGTGCTGCTGCCCATCGCCAAGGTGGCCCTCACCCCGGCGGACCAGAAGGATGTCTCCTTCGATGCCTTCTTCACGCACATCCTGATGCACGAGCTGATGCACGGCCTGGGGCCCAGCAACATCACCGTGGGTGGCAAGGCCACCACCGTGCGCAAGGAGCTCCAGGCGGCCTCCAGCGCCATCGAAGAGGCGAAGGCGGACATCTCCGGCCTGTGGGCGCTCCAGCGCCTGGTGGACACCGGCGTCATCGACAAGTCGCTGGAGCGCACCATGTACACGACGTTCCTGGCCTCCGCCTTCCGCTCCATCCGCTTCGGCGTGGACGAGGCGCACGGCAAGGGCATCGCCGTGCAGCTCAACTACTTCCTGGACACCGGCGCGGTGAAGGTGAACGCGGACGGCACCTTCTCCGTGGTGCCGGCGAAGATGAAGCAGGCCGTCACCTCGCTGACGAAGCAGCTCATGGAGATTCAGGGCCGAGGCGACCGGAAGGCCGCCGAGGCGCTGCTGGCGAAGCACGGCGTGGTGCGCCCGCCCGTGCAGCGCGTGCTGGAGCGCCTCAAGGGCGTGCCGGTGGACATCGAGCCGCGCTACGTCACCGCGGAGGAGCTGGTACGCGACGTGAAGAAGTAGCCACCGGCCCATTGCCCCGCCCCGCCGCCTGGGCATTTCCCATGCGCGGCGGGCCGGCGATGGCCAGAAAGCAGGAGAGATGGAGACTTCCGCCCGCCAACTCCGTCCAGCGCCGCCCGGTCCCTGGGGCGTCGTCATCGCGCTCGTCATCATGGGCGCGTGGGGTGGGCACCTTGCCTGGGCGCTGACACGAGCGGAGCTGCCGTGGGCGGAGCCGCTCACCTGGCTGCACGTCGCTCTCCAGGCCTGGCTGTGTACGGGCCTCTTCATCACCGGCCACGACGCCATGCACGGCACGGTGTCTAGCCGGCGCTGGGTGAACGAGGCCGTGGGCACGGTCGCCTGCTTTCTCTTCGCGGGGCTGTCCTACCGTCGGCTGGTGGTGAACCACCGTGCCCACCATGCCCGACCCACGAGCGAGGCGGACCCGGACTTTTCCATCCACAGCCAGTCCTTCTGGCCGTGGCTGGGCACCTTCATGGCCCGCTACACCACGCTGCCCCAGCTGGGGGTGATGGCGGCCAAGTTCAACGTGCTGCTCTTCCTGGGCGTCTCCCAGCCACACATCCTCGGCTATTGGGTGCTGCCCTCGGTGCTGGGCACGTTGCAGCTCTTCTACTTCGGCACCTACCTGCCGCACCGGCGCCCGGAGACGCCGGACATGGCCCCGCACCACGCGCGCACGCTGCCGCGCAATCACCTGTGGGCCCTGCTGTCGTGCTTCTTCTTCGGCTACCACTGGGAGCACCACGAGTCCCCGGGCACGCCCTGGTGGCGGCTGTGGCGCCTGAAGGACGCCCGTGCCCGTGAGGCCGCGCTGACGCAGAGCACCGGGACGCTCCCGGGACAGGAAGGCACTGCCCGGTAACGCGCGGGCGGCCCGGGCCGTTATACAGGGGCCATGCGCGACAAGCCGCCCGCTGAGCCGCCCAGCTCCGAAGTCACCCCCGAGAAGACGTACCTCCGCCGGCGCGAGCTGCTGAAGAACGCGGGCCTCTTCGCGGGCACGGCCGTCGCCGTCGCCGGAGGGCTGCACCTGCTGGGCCGCAAGCAGACGCGCCCCATGGACCGCTTCGTCCCGGACGCGGGCCTGGTGGAGCAACCGGTGGCGCAGGCGATGGGCCCCTTCGACACGGACGAGCCGCGCACGCCCTACGAGGACGTCACCACCTACAACAACTTCTACGAGTTCGGCTTCGACAAGAACGACCCGGCCCGCTTCGCGCACACGCTGAAGCCGAGGCCGTGGAGCGTCGTCATCGACGGCGAGGTGCACAAGCCTCAGACGGTGGACGTCGAACAGCTCACGTCCTGGTTCTCCCTGGAGGAGCGCGTCTACCGCATGCGCTGTGTGGAGGCCTGGTCCATGGTGATTCCGTGGCTGGGCTTCCCGCTGGCGGCGCTGCTCCAGCGCGTGGAGCCCACCAGCCACGCGAAGTACGTCGCCTTCACCACGCTGCTGGACCCGGAGCAGATGCCGGGCCAGCGCCGCGCCCTGTTGGATTGGCCGTACACGGAAGGACTGCGCCTGGACGAGGCGATGAACCCGCTCACGCTGCTGGCCACGGGGCTCTACGGCCGGCAGCTGCCCAACCAGAACGGCGCGCCGCTGCGGCTCGTGGTTCCCTGGAAGTATGGTTTCAAGGGCATCAAGTCCATTGTCCGCATCCGCCTCACGCGGGAGGAGCCCATGACGACGTGGCGCCTGTCCGCGCCGCGCGAGTATGGATTCTACGCCAACGTGAATCCTTCCGTGCCCCATCCGCGCTGGAGCCAGGCCAGCGAGCGCCGCATCGGTGACTTCGAGCGCCGCCCCACGCTGCCCTTCAACGGCTACGCGGAGCAGGTGGCCCATCTCTACACCGGCATGGACCTGCGCCGGTTCTACTGAGTCCCCGCGCCATGGCCTCGTCTCCGTATCCCTGGCTCAACCCCGCGCTCGTCGTGGGGGGCCTGTCTCCGTTGCTGATGCTCGCCATTCAGGGCCCTCGGGGCGAGCTGGGGCCCAACGCGATTGAAGCCGCGCTCCACCAGACGGGGCTGCTGGCGCTGGTGCTGCTGGTGGCCTCGCTGACGTGCACGCCGCTGCGGCTGGTGGCGGGGTGGACGTGGCCCGCGCGCGTGCGCCGCACGCTGGGCCTCTTGGCCTTCACCTACGCGGTGGCGCACTTCCTCGTGTACGCGGTGCTGGACCAGGGGCTGGCGTGGGGCGCGCTGTGGGCGGACGTCACCGAGCGCCCCTTCATCACCGTGGGCTTCGCCGCGCTGGTGCTGCTGGTGCCCCTGGCCGTGACGTCAACGAACCGGTGGGTGCGGCGGCTGGGCTTCCCGCGCTGGCAGCGCCTGCACCGGCTGGCCTACGTGGCCGCGGCGCTGGGCGTGGTGCACTTCGTGTGGCGCGTGAAGAAGGACGTCACCGAGCCGCTCATCTACGGCGCGGTGCTGGCGCTCCTGCTGGCCATCCGCGTGGGTGAAGCCATGCGAAAACGCCGGGCCCGCGCCGCTGCGGCGGCCCGGAACCCGGCGTGAGTGAAGCGGCGCCCAGAGGGGCGCGGCGTGCTACTTGCGCGGCAGCGGGAGGATGGTGTCCACCAGCGTCATGAGCTGCGCGCAGCTCACCGGCTTGCGGACGAAGGCGCTGATGCCGGCCTTCTGGCCCAGCGCGCGTACCTCCGCCACGTTCGGGTCGCCCGTCATCATCAGGATGGGCACCTTGGCCAGACGCGGGTTGGCGCTGGCGCGAATCTGCGCGGCGAAGTCCGCGCCGTTCATCCCATCCATGTGGAAGTCCGTGAGGACCAGGTCCACCGGCTCCGCTTCCGACACCTTGAGGCCTTCCTCGGCGGACTCCGCTTCGAGGAACTCGAAGTTGCGAGCCATGAGGTAGATCTTCAGCAGCGTGCGGATGGAGCGGCTGTCATCCACCAACAGCACGCGCTGCGGAGCCGTGCCCGTGGCGGGGCGCGCGCCCAGGGGGCGGGTCGTCTCCGTCGTGCTGCGGAGGGGGAGGGGCTCGGGGAGGGTTCCGGCCTTCATCGGATCATCAACCTCAATTGGGGCAGTTCCCCGGGGAACGGCGATCATGTTGGCGGATGGAGCGTCCGAAGTCAAAGCACCGCCACTCAGGGAACCTCCAGGAAGAAAGCCTGACTTTCCACAGCAGGAAGCCCCAGTCCAGACGCGAGGGCGGGTGCCAGTTCATTGGGCACACGCCATGTCTGTCCACTGGGTTGGATCAACACCACCGCGTAGCGACCTCGGGGCAGCTCACGCAGCGGAACGGGGTTGGTAGGTACCCGGGCATCCAGTGCCTGGGGTCGCACTTCCACCACCAGCTCCGGAACGACGGCGCCTTCCATGCGAGGGTTGCCGTTCTCGTCGGTGAGTGCGGCGGTGATGCTGTCTGGCACCAGGCGCGCGTTGAGCACGACGACATCCGGTACGCCGTCCTGGGAACCATCGGCGCGGGCGTAGTCCACGCCGGTGTCATCCGGGACGCCATCACGGTCCAGGTCGTTCTCGTCCACCAGGTTGCTGGCGTCGTCCGCCAGCTTGCGCACCACCACGCGCGGCCAGAAGCCATCGGGGGTGCCGTCGTTGTCTGCGTCCAGGTAGCTGACGGCGAAGCCTTCCGGGCGCTGGTCCACCGCGCCGTCGTGGAGGGACAGCGGCTGGAGGCGCAGCTGTTTCACCGAGCTGCCCAACTGCCCGTCACCCTGCACCACCTGGAAGGTGGGCCGGTCCCTCACCACGCGCGCGGTGTCGGAGAAGCTCACCGCCACGCCGGTGAGGGGCTGCGGCTGGCCGTCCGCGTCCGCCACGACTTCCACCGTGAGTGGTCTGCCGGTCGCGTCCACCGCCGCGCCACCCACGTCACCCGCGTTGGGCTCGCTGGTGACGCCGTACCAGGGGTTGAAGTCGGACCGGCGGCAGTCCGCGCCCGCGTCCGAGCCGCAGCCGTTCGTGTCGATGAAGCCGCGGAGCATGTAGCGGCCTTCGGGCACCAGGCTGAAGCTGAAGGGCGCGACGAAGGGGCCGGGCGTGTCACCCGCCAGCGCCGGGCCGAAGAGCTGCTCGGCGGGGATGACGGTGAAGGTGATGGGGCGGCCGGTGCCCTGCGGCGGCGGAGGCCGGTCCGCGTCGTAGAGGAACACCACCGCGTTGCCACGCGCGCGTGACTGCACCACCAGGTTGCCGTCGATGCGCGCGTTGCGCGTGTTCTGCCGCACGTCGGCGGTGGGCACCACAGGCGGTGCATCGCAGCCGAGTCCGAGCACGGACGCGAGGGCGAGGCCACCAGCGGCCCGCTTCCAGGAGGACAGGGTGGGGCGGCTCATGGAGTCACCGTCAGGGTCGCGTAGACGCGCCGCTCGATGCGATTGCCAAAGGGATGCTGTGAATGCGCGCCGCCCAGGTGGCTGCCCACCAGCGCGACGGTGACGGTGTCCTTGACGGCCATGTAGCCCACGCGCGCGTTCACCACGGTGTAGGCGCGCAGCGGGTTGGACACCAGTTCGATGCGCGTGGGGTCCGCGGCGGCGGGCTCGCGCTCAATCCACGTGGAGGCGGAGGTGTAGGCCGCGTCCACGCCGAACTCCAGGTCCGCGCGTGAGCGGTAGGTGAGGCCGCCGTACAGCCGGAACTGCGGCGCCTGGTTGCACGGGCCGCACTCGGCCGCCGACTCGCGGTCCGACGTCACGTCCTGCAGCGACGCGCTCAACTTCAGTCCCAGGCCGTCCACCGGCGCCAGGGTGACGCCCGCTTCGGCGCCGCGCGCGGTGTAGATGGCGTCCTCGTTCTGGAAGGACGAACTGCCCAGCAGGTACGAACCGGTGCCCGGGTCATACGACTGGCCCGGCGGCAGCCGCGACACCCCGGACAGACCGATGAGGTCTCTCACCGTGTTCTGGTACACGGCCACGTCCAGGTCGATGCCCAGCTCCGGGGCCTCGCCGCGCCAGCCCAGCTCGAAGGCGGTGAGGCGCTCGGGGCGCAGTTGCTGATTGCCGGTGGTGAGCGTGCTGACGCCGTTGATGCCCGGCACGGGCACCGTCAGCTGCGTGTAGCTCTCCAGGAACGTGGGCTCACGGAAGGCGGAGGCCGCGCTCGCGCGGAAGGCGTGGTTTTCGAAAGGCTTGAACAGCGCGGAGATGCGCGGCGAGTGCGCCAGGCCCGGGCGGCCCAGGTTGAGCAGCGGGTGCCGGTCCACGCGGTAGCTGGCCACCAGCGCCAGCGGCTCCACGATGCGCCACTCGTCCTGGACGAAGAAGGCCGCGTGCACCTGCTCGCGCAGCGGGCCCAGGTAGTCTCCCCAGTCCACGCGCTTGAGGCGACCCTCCACGCCAATGTTGAGCTGGTGCGTGCCCGCGAGCTCGAAGTCGCGCGCGAAGAGCAGCTCGGCGTTGAAGAGGTTGGAGTTGAGCGACGTCACCAGCGAGCGCTGGCCCGTGGCTTCATACTGGGGACCCGCGTCGCTGGAGATGTGGTTCCAGAACGTCTTCAGCTTCAGCGGCCCCAGCTCCACGTCGCCCTTGGCGAAGGCGTTGACGCCGTCGATGAAGTAGTTGCGCAGCAGGCCTGGCGGATAGATTTCCGTGGTGAAGCGATTCACGCCGCCGGACAGGCCCACCTGGCGCCCTTCGGCGAAGGTGTACACGGCGGACAGCGACGCGCGCGCGCCGCGAGCGCCCAGGTCCGGGTCGGGGCCGCGCAGCGTCACGTCCGGCAGGCCGCTGGCGTAGTCCCGGCTCCACTTGTCCGTCTGCGAATAGCCCGCCGCCGCCCGGTAGCGCATCGCGCCCGAGCCGCCGTGGCTGACGAAGGAGCCCGCGGCGGTGTTGCCGGTGCCTCCGGTGACGTTGAACTGCGCGCGCGGTCCGGTGCCGGGCGCGCGGGTGATGATGTTGACCACGCCGAGCATGGCGTTGGCGCCGTACAGCGCGCTGCCCGGGCCGCGGATGACCTCGATGCGCTCAATCTCCTCCAAGCTGATGGGGATGGAGGACCAGATGGTGAGGCCCAGGAAGTCCTGGTACTCCGTGCGGCCGTCGACCAGCACCAGCACCTTGTTGGCGATGCGTTGGTTGAAGCCACGCAGCGACACGTTGGCGCTGCCCACGCCCAGGGCCATGACGTCCGCGCCGGGCACGCGCCGCAGCAGCTCCGGCAGCGACGTGGCGCCCGACAGGCGGATGTCCTCGGCGGTGATGACGGTGGTGGCGTTGGGCGCGTCCAGCGAGGACTGCGCGCGGCGGCTCGCCGTCACCACGCGCTCTTCGTAGGGCACCGCGCCCAGGTCCACGCCGCCGACCGTGTCGTCCGAACTGGCGGAGGCGACGCCGCTGGGCGTCAGGCCGGGAATGGTGGCGCTCCCCACGGGCATGGCCTCGGCCCGTTCAATGGCCTTCTCCAGCCGCTCCAGCAGCGCGCTCAGCTGCTGCTGCGACTGCATGCCCGCGGGGGCGGCGGCATGGGCAGCGACGACGGGTCCTGCGCGGCGGCGGCCTGTGCTTCCTCGGCCTTCAGCTTCTCCTCCAGCGCGGCCACCGTGGGCAGCACGGAGGCCGCGTCCGGCGGATTGCTGGCGAGGTAGCGCTGGTACACCTCCAGCGCCGCCTTCGACCGGCCCGAGTCCTGGTAGGCGCGGGCGATGTTGAAGAGGACGTTGGGGTGCGGCTTGATGGCGTAGGCGGCTTCGAGCTCGGCGATGCCCGCGTCGTACTGCTTCTGGGCGATGAGGCTCATGCCGCTGCGGAAGTGGCGCCGGGCCTCAAGGCGGGCGTCCGCCAGGGCCTCCCCCGCGCACAGACACATCGCGAGGAGCCCCGCTCGTTTGAAGGCTGTCAGGGTTTTCAATTGTACGGGTCGTCCTTGTAGGGCGACGAGTCTGGGGCCTTTCCAGGCCGCGTGCTCGCCTTCTTCTTGGGCTGGAGCTTCTGCGTGAAGCGCTCTTCGGGGCCCGCGCCCCTGGCGACGGCGCGGGCGCGCTGGTAGCCGTCCAGGGTGAAGGTCAGCGCCGCTTCCGCTACGCCGCCCGCACCTGGTACCACCTCGAGGTTCAGGGGCGTCTCGCCCAGGTCCTTCCCCTGGTACGTCACGCGCGCGCCCATGGGGTCGCTGACGATGAGGAAGCGCACCGGCTCCACGGTGGGCCGCCTCAGCGGCGCCAGGGCCAGCTCCTCGTCGGACGCACCTACCGCGGACTCCGCGGGCGGGAGGGCGGCCTCGGGCGCGTTGGCTTCGGGCACGGCCTGGGCGGTGGCGGGCGGTGGCGGAGGGACGATGGGCTGGGTGGGGCGCATCGCCACCATCAGGGCCACGCCAAGGCCCACCAGCAGCGCGCCGCCGCCGAGGATCATCCCCAGCGGCTTGCGGCCCTTGACCGGCGCCTCCTCCACGGAGATGTCCAGCGCCACGGTGGCGGGACCGGAGCCGGCCGCGCCGTGGGGGCCACTTCCGTGGGGCCCGCTGATGGGGCCGCTGCCACCGACGCCGCTGATGCCCGCGCCCGCGAAGCGTGCGCCACTGAAGGCGCCGCTGACGCCCACCGTGGACATGGTGCGGCGCATGGCCTCCATCACCTCGTCCATGGACTGGTAGCGCTCCGGTGGCGTCTTGGCGAGGCACTTCATCACCAGGGCCTCCACCTCTCCGGGGATGCCATGGTTGGGGTAGAGCGAGCCGAAGGCGGGCGGCAGTTCGTTGATGTGCTTGACGATGACGTCGATGCTCTGCGCGGCCAGGAAGGGCGGCCGCCCCATCAGCATCTGATAGAGCACCACGCCCAGGCTGTACACGTCACTGCGCGGGTCGGCGATGTTGCGCGCCTGCTCCGGCGCCATGTACTGCGGCGAGCCCAGGATGATGCCCGCCTGCGTGATGGACGTGTCCTGTGACACGGGCGCCGCGTCGCCGATGAAGGACTTCACCAGGCCGAAGTCGAGCACCTTCACCACGTCGTGGTCCGTCTCCTGATTGAGGACCATGACGTTGGCGGGCTTGAGGTCGCGGTGGATGAGGCCGACCTTGTGCGCCTCGCGCAGCGAGCGGGCGATCTGCTGGGTGATGTTGAGCGCGCGCGGCCACGGCAGCGGACCCATCTGCGTGAGGAGCTGGCCCAGCGTCAGCCCCTCCAGGTACTCCATGGCGATGTAGTAGATGCCGTCTTCCGTCTTGCCGTAGTCGATGACGGTGACGGTGTTCGGGTGGCGCAGCTTCGCGGTGACGCTGGCCTCCAGGAAGAAGCGCTTCTGGAAGCCCGGGTCCTTGCCCTCTCCGTACTGCGGGTTGAGCACCTTGAGCGCCACCAGCCGGTCCAGCGGTGACTGCACGGCCTTGTAGACGCGGCCCATGCCTCCGGCGCCAAGCGTCTCCAGGATGCGGAAGCGCTCGTTCAGGACCCGGCCCAGCATCGGGTCCGCGACGTCGGGGGGGGCGCCATTCGTCGGGGCGTTGCTCTCCATCATGACTGCCCCCACCGACCGGTGAGGCACGTGACACGCCGGTCGAACATGAGGGCAGATGCTAACACTGCAATCGTCCACCTCCCAAGCGACCTGCCGGGTTGGCGCAGTGCGCCACCGGCCGAGAATCCGGCTCGGGCGCGACAACGTTTCACAGGTGACACACGTGCGCCGTGGCGTGACTGGGAGTGCGGAGAAAGCCCGGTCCACGCGCGCGGACGCGTGCTACGGACACGTAGCGCGGCGGTGGCCGCGTTAGGGTGCGGCCCCGTATGAATGCCCGCCTGTCCGAGCTGCTCTCCGGTGCGCCGCCCTATCCCCGCCGCGTCGTGTGCCTCACCGAGGAGACGACGGAGGTGCTCTACCGCCTGGGCGCGGAGGCGCTGGTGGTGGGCGTGTCCGGCTTCACCGTGCGTCCGCCCCAGGCGCGCAAGAAGCCGCGGGTCAGCTCGTTCCTGGACGCGAACTTCGAGCGCATCCTGGAGCTGAAGCCGGACCTGGTGCTGGGCTTCTCCGACTTGCAGGCGGACATCGGCCGCGAGCTGGCGAAGCGGGGCGTGCCCGTCTACCTGTTCAACCAGCGCTCGCTCGCGGAAATCCTGCAGTCAGTGCGGCTGACGGGCGCGCTGGTGGGGCGGCCGGAGGCCGCGGAGGCGCTGGCCACCGAGCTGACCGCGAACCTGGAGCGGCACGCGGACGCGGCGGAGTCGCTTCCACGCCGGCCGCGCATCTTCTTCGAGGAGTGGCATGAGCCGCTCATCTCCGGCATCCGCTGGTGTTCGGAGCTGGTGGAGCTGGTGGGCGGCGTGGACGTGTGCCGGGAGTCGCGCGCGTCGCAGGGGGCGCAGGGCCGCATCTTCGCGCCGGAAGAGGTGGCGCGGCGCGACCCGGAGGGCGTCATCGCCAGCTGGTGCGGGCGCAAGGCGAAGCGGGAGAAAATCGTCGCCCGCCCCGGGTGGACCGGGGTCCGGGCGGTGGTGGATGACCAGCTCTACGAGGTGAAGAGCTCGCTCATCCTCCAGCCGGGGCCAGCCGCCCTGTCGGACGGCGTGGACCGGCTGGCGAAAATCGTCGCGGCGGTGGCGCGGGGCGAGAAGCTGCCGCCCCTGCGCGCGGGGAACTGCGCTCCGCGGGGGCCTAGAAGTCCTTCACGCGGTCCGCGAGCGCCGAGTCCTCGACGAAGGCGTTGGAGTTGCCCTGGATGGTGGCGATGCGGCGGTTGCGCTCGATTTCGGCGGCGTCCACCGTGTCGAGCTTGTTCCACGCCTTGAGCGCCGCCTCCTCGTCGCTGGGGATGGCCTTGTTGTAGGTGGCGGAGAAGTAGAACATCGCGCGCGCCACGTTGCCCTTGTGGGCGTCGGGCGGCTCGAAGACCATGTTGCCGCGCGCGTCGGTGCCCAGCTTGGCGCCGTTCTGGCTCCACCGCACGTTGACCACTTCGCCGAACGGGAAGCTGCTGCGGCGGGAGTTGGCCTTGCTGTCGGTGGGGTAGAGGTGGTGCAGGTCGCTCTTCGCCGCACCCGTGGCGCCCTTCGACTGGGGCCAGGTGTGCTCGGTGTTCATCACCGAGTTGTTGGGAATCTTGCCGCCTTTGACTTCGGCGCCCGTGTAGACGCAGACGACGTTGCCGTTCTCGTTCACGTCCAGGCTGGAGAACATCAGCCGGCGGGCCTCGTTGTAGCTGACCACCTTCTTGCCGGACGAGTAATCCTGGAGCGCGTCCAGCAGCGCGCCGTCGCGCAGGCCCTCGAAGAGGCCACCTTCGGGCTCTTCCGGCGCCTCGGGCTCCGTCACCGGCGTCTGCGGGGCGATGTCCAGGCCCCACGACTTCAGCGTGCCGGTGTCGCCGCGCGCCACGTCCTGCACTTCCAGCGTCCAGGTGCCCTTCGTGGGCTCGCCCTTGAACGCGGACAGGTCGAAGGCGCCCGTCAGGTCATCCGACGAGCCTCCCTTGCGGTTCGACACCACCGCGCTCTTGCCGGACGGCGAGGTCAGCGTCACCTTCAGGTCGCCCCGGTAGGTGTGCTCGATGTCCAGGTTGAGCTTGAGCGACTCCACCGTGGCGTCCTCGGGGACGTCGATGGTGCTCTCGATGGTGGTGTGGTCCTTGATGTCCGCGTTGGGCGTCGTGCTGTGGACCAGCGACGCCGCCCGTGTACCGGCCGCGGCCTTCGGGTGGGAAGCCGCCGCCTGCGTCGCGGTGGGCGTCTGGGGAACGAAGACTGCGCCGAGCTTCGTCAGCATCGAAGGCGTTGTGCCCTCGAGTCCCGGCCGCGCGGGCTGGAACGAGCTGGTGGCCGCGGAGGCGGTCGTCCGGGGGGAGGACGTCGTCTCACGGGCGTTTTCGGTGGTCGGGCGAGCGAGGAGGGGCGAGCGGCGGGGGCCGACGACGCTGGTCATGCCGTCATTATCCACCCAGTGGGCTTCGCGGTTGCTTCCCCCATGTATATTTTCGACGCGACCGTGAAAGCTGGAAATCCAGCGATGTGACAGAGCGCGGCATTGTCCAGGGGGCAATGCCGCGGCTCATGACAGGATGCCTTGCGTGCCGCTTTCGCTGCCTGTGTTGCTCGTCGCCACGTTTCTCGCGGCCGCGCCTTCCTCGTCGGAAGCGTCGTCTGACGCGCCGGCGCAGGGGCTCGCGTCGGCCATCGACAACTACGAGGACGCGCTGATTGACGAGGCCCTGGCCCGGCATGGACGGGTGCTGGAGCCGGCGCCGGAGGGCAAGATTCTGGAAGAGGTGTTGGTGGCCACCGAGGACGTGGTGGCCGCAATCGACCCCTTCCCGGACTTCCTCAACATCTTCCATGCCCGGACGCGGGACGACGTCGTCCGGCGCGAGGTGCTGCTCCAGGTGGGGGCGCCGTACTCGGAGGTGCTCGCCCAGGAGACGGCGCGCAACCTGCGCGGGCTGCGCCTGTTCTCCATGGTCCGCCTGGTGGCGGTGAAGGGGCGCACGCCGGACTCGGTGGCGCTGATGGCCGTCACCAAGGACATCTGGTCGCTGCGGCTCAACAGTGACTTCGCGGCGGTGGGCTCGCTGCTCCAGTACTTGAAGTTGCAGGGCACGGAGCAGAACTTCCTGGGGCGCGGCAAGCGCATCGCCGTGGACTTCGTGCTGCGGCAGGACACCCTCAGTCTGGGGCAGAGCTACACCGACCCGCGCGTGCTGGGCAGCCGCTGGTCGCTGAGCGAGTCCATCGCCGTCATCCAAGGGCGGGAGACGGGCAAGACGGAGGGCTCGCGCGGCAACTTCGCGGTGAGCCGGCCCTTGTACTCGCTGTCCACGCCGTGGAGCGCCAGCGCCTCCGTGTCCTGGAACGTGGAGACCAGCCGTGTCTACCGGGGCGCGTCCATCTGGCAGCTGCCATTCCCGGGCGGGCCCGCGGTGCCCTACATCTACCGGACCGAAGAGGTGGTGGGCGGCCTCTCGTACACGCGCTCGATGGGCACCCGCTACAAGTGGAACGTGGGCGGCACGGTGGGGGCCTACCATTACGCCTACGGCGCGCCGCTGGCGTCCGGCCTGTCCCCGGAGCAGTCGGAGTGGTTCAACCGCAACTACCTGCCGCGCGCCGAGGACGCCGGCTACGTCGGCCTGAGCCTGCGCGCCTTCGACGCGCGCTACGAGGTGCTGCGGGACGTGGACTCGTACGTCCTGGCCGAAGACTTCCAGATGGGCCACTGGGTGGCGGCCACCCTGCGCTACGCGCCGCCGGTGTTTGGCGAGCAGAGCCACTTCGTCGAAGGTGGGCTGGCGCTGCGCTACCGCCTGCGGCTGGGGGACACGCTCACCACCGCCTCCCTGTCGGGCGCCGTCCGCCGGCCGCTGGGGCCTGGGGGCGCGTGGACCAACCGGCGCTGGGCGGCGGAGTTGATTGAAGTGTCGCCCAAGGTGCTGGGCGGGCGCTTCGTGGCGCGCGGGCTGCTGGACGTGAATATCGACGACCTGTTCGACCGCATCCACCTGCTGGGCGGCGCCAACGGCCTGCGCGGCGCGGGCGCGGATGCGTACTCCGGCCGGCGGCTCCTGCTCTTCAACCTGGAGTACCGAAGCCGCCCCATCGTCGTGAAGACGGTGCACCTGGGCGGCGTGCTCTTCTGGGACGCGGGCAGCGCCTTCAATGACCAGCCCGCCATGGTGCACACGGTGGGCATGGGCCTGCGGCTGCTCTTCCCGCAGTTCAACGTCCTGCCCTTCCGCGTGGACTTCGGCTACGTGCTCAATGACGCCCGGCCGCCGGTGGGCAGCCGCTTCTCCTTCGCGGGCGGGCAGATGACGGACGTGCGGCCCAACTTCATGGAGACGCCGCTGTAGCGCACGGCGTGGCTCACGGGGGCTCGGTGCGCAAGAGCTCCCGGAACAGCACCTGGGCCGCGTCCTGGAACAAGTCCCCGGACGCGAGCAGCCCGCCGCAGTGGTGGGGCTCGCGCGCCAGCGTCAGCGCCACCGTCTTTCGCAGCACCGCGTCCCAGAAGGGCTCCGAGTCCTCTGGAAGCAGGAACTCGCGAATCACCTGCCGGGGCCAGGGGAGCACCGTCGTCGGGTCCGCGTCGCTCAGGGACGTGAAGCAGTCCAGGTCCACGTCCAGCAGCACCCGGCCTGCCGCGTCCAGCACGTCGCGCACGGCGTCGCCGGGGGCAGGGCGGCTGTAGGCCTCCGCCGCCCGGTCCACGGTGGGCACCGCCACCAGCCGGTGCGCGCGGCCCCGCGTGTCCACGTAGGTGTCCCCCGTGAAGGCGCCGCGGGGGCGGGTGCGGGCAATCAGCAGCGCGTCTCCCACCAGCCCCGCCTCCATGGCCGCGAGGATGTGGTCGTAGTTGCGCACGTCCAGCGCCCAGCGGGCATGTTCATCCAGCGCGCGCAGCCCGGCCGTCCGGTCCGGCACGGCCGCGGGGGCCCGGGGCATCACGGTGTCCAGGTGCCGGTCCAGCGTCACCAGCAGGGCGGGGCCCTCCGTGTCGCCCAGGGCGCAGGCCCAGGCGGGGAGGGCGAGCCGGTGCGGGTCGAACACGTAGGCGTCTCGGGGGCCACGCCCTCCGCCCAGGCCCAGTCGGATGATGCCGGCCAGGCGCAGGTGCCGCGGGGCGTCGTCTTCCGTTTCCATTGCGTCGGGAATCCTCCAGCACGCCAGGCGTTTGCTCCGGCCGCGAGGCCGCCGAGTGTAGGCTGTCCCGCACCTTTCCACGAAAGGAGCCCCGCCCTTCCCGCGGGGATTCGACGACGCATGCGCCACGTCCTCACCGCCGCGCTCCTGCTTGCGAGCGCTTCGTCCTCCGCCCAGGAGCAGAAGCCCCTGACCATGTCCAAGACGCAGCGGTCGCAAGACCCCTTCCTGCGCCAGTTCTCGGAGACGCGCCGCTTCATGAGCGGCCGGCCCGGCGGCGTGCGCATCTCCCCCGACGAGAAGAGCATCCTCTTCCTGCGCACCCAGCCCACGTCCAACGTGCAGACGCTCTACGCATTCGACGTGGAGAGCGGGCAGACGCAGGAGCTGCTCACCCCCGAGGCCATCCTCAAGGGCGCCGAGGAGACGCTCACCCCCGAGGAGAAGGCCCGCCGTGAGCGCATGCGCGTCAGCGCCCGGGGCTTCACCAGCTACCAGGTGTCCGAGGACGGCAACCGGCTGCTGGTGCCCCTGTCCGGCCGCCTCTACGTGGTGGACCGCGCCAGCGGCAAGGTGACGGAGCTGAAGACGGGCCCGGGCACGTTGGATCCGCGCTTCTCCCCGGACGGCAAGCAGGTGTCCTACGTGCGGGACCACGACGTGTACCGCATCGACGTGGCCGCCAACCGCGAGCAGCGCGTCACCAAGGGCGGCACCGAGGCGAAGTCGCACGGCGTGGCCGAGTTCGTCGCCCAGGAGGAGATGGGGCGCTTCACCGGCTACTGGTGGAGCCCGGACGCGAAGTCCATCGCGTACACGGAGGCGGACACGACGGAGGTGGAGAAGCTCACCATCGTCGACGTGATGCACCCCGAGCGCGGCGGCGAGGACTTCGCGTACCCGCGCCCCGGCAAGGCCAACGCCAAGGTGCGCCTGGGCATCACCCCCGTCACCGGTGGGAAGACCGTGTGGGCGCAGTGGGACGCGGCGAAGTACCCGTACCTGGCCACCGTGACGTGGCCCAAGGGCGGTCCGCTCACCGCGCTGGTGCAGAACCGGGAGCAGACCGAGCAGAAGCTGCTCGCGGTGGACCCGCGCACGGGCAAGTCGCGGGAGCTGCTGACGGAGCAGGACGCCGCCTGGCTCAACCTGGAGCAGGTCTTCCCGCTGTGGCTGGAGGATGGCAGCGGCTTCCTCTGGTACACGGAGCGCAACGGCGGCCCGGAGGTGGAGCTGCGCAAGGCGGACGGCGCGCGGGTGCGCACCCTGGTGAAGCCGGACGCGGGCTTCCGCTCGCTGGCGCGCTACATCCAGAAGGATGACACGCTCTACTTCAACGGCGGCCCCAACCCCACGCAGAGCCACCTGTGGCGCGTGAAGGCCGGTGGCGCGCCGGAGAAGGTGACGACGGGGCTCGACATCGAGTCGGGCTCGGTGTCCAAGAGCGGCGGGCTGATGGTGATGAATGGCCAGGGCCTCAAGTCCATGCCCAAGGTGCAGGTGGTGCGCGCGGACGGAACCACCGTGGGCGAGCTGCCCTCGGTGGCGAAGGAGCCGCCCTACACGCCCAACGTGGAGCAGCGGCAGGTGGGTCCCGAGCGCTTCTGGACGTCCCTGGTGCGCCCGCGCGACTTCAAGCCCGGCAAGAAGCTGCCCGTCATCGTCGAGGTGTACGGCGGCCCCACCACCACCGTGGTCCACAAGAGCATGGCCGCGCACCTGATGTCGCAGTGGGTGGCGGACCAGGGCTTCCTCGTGGTGAAGATTGACGGCCGCGGCACCCCGCTGCGCGGCGCGAAGTGGGAGCGCGAGGTGAAGGGCGACTTCTCCGGCGTCACGCTGGAGGACCAGGTCGCCGCGCTCCAGGCGCTGGCCAAGGAAGTCCCGGAGCTGGACTTGTCCCGCGTGGGCATCTCCGGCTGGAGCTTCGGCGGGTACATGTCCGCGCTGGCCGTGCTCAAGCGCCCGGATGTCTTCAAGGCCGGCGTGGCCGGCGCCCCCGTGGTGGACTGGCTGGACTACGACACCCACTACACCGAGCGCTACCTGGGCGTGCCGCAGCAGAACCCGGAGGCCTACGAGAAGAGCTCGCTGCTCACGTACGCGAAGCAGGACAAGCCCATGGGCAAGCTGCTGCTCATCCACGGCACCGCGGACGACAACGTCTACTTCTTCCACACGCTGAAGCTGAGTGACGCGCTCTTCCGCGCCGGCAAGCCGCATGACCTGCTGCCGCTGAGCGGCCTGACGCACATGGTGCCCGACCCGCTCGTCACCGAGCGCCAGTGGGAGCGCGTCATGGACCACTTCAAGCGCAACCTGTAGGCCGCGCGGCCCCAGGGCTTGAAAAACCAGAGGCCCGGTCCCCAGGTGGTGGGGCCGGGCCTCTTGTCATCGGCCAGTCCGGAGGGAGTGGCTGACGGACGCGTTAGCCGGCGGCGCGGACGTTCTGCGCCTGGAGGCCCTTGGGGCCACGGGTGACTTCGAACTCCACCTTCTGGCCTTCGGCCAGGGTGCGGAAGCCGTCCATGTTGATGGCGGTGTGGTGGCAGAACACGTCTTCACCGCCGCCGTCCTGGGTGATGAAGCCAAAGCCCTTCGCGTCGTTGAACCACTTCACGGTACCGGTTGCCATTGCACGTCCTTCAGTCTTGCGGGGCGGCGCGAGGAGAGCCGCCCGTTCTTCCCGCCCCCCGACAACCGGGAGACACTCCCAGTTGTAGTGAAACGGCCGGCTGGAAGTCCAGCCGGCCGCCCGGAATGCAAGTCTTGCCCGGATGCCGGGCCTGAAGTCAGACGTCCAGGAGCAGCCGCTCCGGGTCCTCGATGCACTCCTTCACGCGCACCAGGAACTGAACGGCCTCGCGGCCGTCGACCAGCCGGTGGTCGTAGGTGAGCGCGATGTACATGATGGGCCGAATCACGACCTGGCCGTCGCGGGCCACGGGGCGTTCGACGATGTTGTGCATGCCCAGGATGCCCGTCTGCGGCGGGTTGAGGATGGGCGTGGACAGCATGGAGCCGAAGATGCCGCCGTTGGTGATGGTGAAGGTGCCACCCTGGAGGTCGGCCAGGGCCAGCTTGTCATTGCGCGCCTTGGTGCCCAGCTCGCCCACGGACTTCTCCAACTCCGCCAGGCCCTGCTTGTCCGCGTTGCGCACCACCGGCACCACCAGACCGCGGCTGCCGCTGACGGCCACGCCGATGTCGTAGTAGTGCTTGAAGATGACGTCCTCACCGTCAATCTCCGCGTTGATTTGCGGGAAGGCCTTGAGGGCCTCGACGGAGGCACGGATGAAGAAGCTCATGAAGCCGAGCTTCACGCCGTGCTTCTGCTGGAACTTGTCGTTGTACTTCTTGCGCAGGGCCATCACCTCGCCCATGTCCACCTCGTTGAAGGTGGTGAGCATGGCGGCGGTGGACTGGGCCTGGATGAGGCGCTCGGCCACGCGCTTGCGCAGCGGCGTCATCCGCACGCGCTCCTCGCGGGCGGCGTTCGGGCGGGGGCCGGCGGGCTGCGCCGGGGCGGCGGGCGTGGCCGGGCGGTTGAGCTGACCCAGCACGTCGTCCTTGTGCACGCGGCCACCGGCGCCGCTGCCCTTCACCTGGGAGATGTCCACCCGGTTCTCCTCGGCCACCTTGCGCGCGGTGGGCGTGGAGCGCGCGTCGGACGCGGCGGGCGCCTCGGCGGCGGGAGCGGGCGCGGCGGCAGGAGCCGGAGCCGCGGCGGCGGGCTTGGCGGCGGGAGCGCCGGCGCCTGCCTCGAGGAGGCCGAGCACCTCGCCCACGCGGACCTTGTCGCCCTCCTTGAAGGCGATGCTGGACAGCGAGCCCGCGGACGGGGCCGGCACGTCGATGGTGACCTTGTCGGTCTCCAGGACGACGAGCGGCTCGTCGGCGGTGACGGCGTCACCCGGCTTCTTGTTCCACTTGCCGACGACGGCTTCGGTGATGGACTCGCCCAGGGGGGGCACTTTGATTTCAACGGCCATTCTTGGTCCCTCGGAGGATGGCTTCCTCGATGATGAGCTGCTGCTCGTATTCGTGCGTCTTGGGGAAGCCCGTGGCGGGGCTGGCGGCTTCGGCGCGACCGATGTAGCCGATCTTCACCTGCTGCTTCGACTGCGTGGAGGCCAGGTCGTGCAGGCGGGGGAACATGAAGTGCCACGCGCCAGCGTTGCGCGGCTCTTCCTGCACCCACAGGAGCTCGGCGAGCTTCGGCATCTTCGCGATGAGCCCCGCCAGCACGTCGGAGGCGAACGGGTAGAGCTGCTCCAGCCGGACGATGGCGATGCTCTCGTCCTTGCGCTCGTCCCGCGCCTTCACCAGGTCGTAGTACACCTTGCCGCTGCACAGCAGCAGCCGCGTCACGCCCGCCGGGTCCACCCGGTCCAGGATGACTTCCTGGAAGGTGCCCGTGGCCAGCTCCTCCACCTTGCTGGTGGCCTCCGGCCGGCGCAGCAGGCTCTTGGGCGACATGATGACCAGCGGCTTGCGCACCGGGCGCAGCACCTGGCGGCGCAGCAGGTGGAAGATCTGCGCGGGCGTGGTGGGGTAGCAGACCTGGATGTTGTCCTCGGCGCACAGGTCCAGGAAGCGCTCCAGACGCGCGCTGGAGTGCTCCGGGCCCTGGCCTTCGTAGCCGTGCGGCAACAGCAGGGTGAGGCCGCTGAGGCGGCGCCACTTGCTCTCACCGGCGGCGATGAACTGGTCGATGATGATCTGTGCGCCGTTGCCGAAGTCGCCGAACTGCGCTTCCCAGGCCGTCAGACCGTCCGGCACGTCCAGGCTGTAGCCGTACTCGAAGCCGAGCACGCCCATCTCCGACAGCGGGCTGTTGTAGACGTGGAAGCCGTTCTTGCCCTTGCCGCTGACGAACTGGCGCAGCGGGACGAACTTCTCGCCCGTCTTCACGTCGTGCACCACCGCGTGGCGGTGGCTGAACGTGCCGCGCTCGCTGTCCTGGCCGGTGATGCGGATGTTGTAGCCCTCGGAGAGCAGCGTGGCGTAGGCCAGCGACTCGCCCTCGCTCCACTGCAGCTCGCCGCTGTCCAGCATGCCCAGGCGCTTCTTGATGACGGTGCGCTCCACGTCGCGGTGGACGTTGAAGCCCTCCGGCAGCGTGGACAGCTTGCGCAGCGCATCGCACAGCACCTGCTTGTCCACCGCGGTGGACACGTCCGGCGCGCTCTTCAGCGAGCCGCCCTGGTAGGGCTTCCACAGGCCTTCCAGCGCGCTGGGCTCCTTGAACTGGCTCTCCTGGCGCGCGCGGGTGAGCGCCGCGTCGAACTCCTGCTGGCAGCGCTGCTTGATGGCCTCCGACTCCTCGGCCGGAATCTTGTTCTGCTCCGCCAGCTTCGCCGCGTAGAGCGTGCGCACCGTCGGGTGCTTGCGGATGATGTCGTACATCGCCGGCTGCGTGAACGAGGGCTCGTCACCTTCGTTGTGGCCGTAGCGGCGGTAGCAGACCAGGTCGATGACGACGTCCGACTTGAACGTCTGGCGGTACTCGGCCACCAGCTTCGCGATGTGGACGCAGGCCTCCGGATCATCCCCGTTCACATGGAAGATGGGGATGTCCAGCATCTGCGCGATGGCGGTGGAGTAGAGCGACGAACGCGAGTCGTGCGGGTCGGTGGTGAAGCCGACCTGGTTGTTGATGACGATGTGGACCGTGCCGCCCGTGGTGTAGCCCTTGAGGCCGGACAGGTTGAGCGTCTCCGCCACCACGCCCTGGCCGATGAAGGCCGCGTCGCCGTGGATGAGCAGCGGCATCACGCTGGTGCGCTCGGTGTCGCCGCCGCGGTCCTGCTTGGCGCGCACGCGGCCCTCCACCACCGGGTCCACCGCTTCCAGGTGGCTGGGGTTGAAGGCCAGCGACAGGTGCAGCTTGCGGCCCTGGCGCGTGGTGTGGTCCGACGAGAAGCCCATGTGGTACTTCACGTCGCCGCGGCCCAGGTAGTCCTGCGGGTTCCGGGGACCGTCGAACTCGCTGAAGATCTGATCCGGCTGCTTGCCCAGGATGTTCGTCAGCACGTTGAGGCGGCCGCGGTGGGCCATGCCGATGACGATCTCCCTCAGGCCCATGCCGGTGGCCACTTCGCCCAGCGCGTCCAGCATGGGGATGAGCGCCTCGCCGCCGTCCAGGCTGAAGCGCTTGGCGCCCACGTACTTGGTGTGGAGGAAGTGCTCGAAGCCCTCCGCGTACGACAGCTTGGTGAGGATGTGCCGGCACTCGTCCGGGGAGAAGTCGGTGCGGTTCTCGTTGGACTCCATCCGGTGCATCAGCCAGCGGCGGCGCTCGCTGTCGAGCATGTGCATGTACTCGACGCCGATGGTGTCCGTGTACGTGCGGCGCAGGCGCGCCAGCAGCTCCGTCAGGCGCACGCGCTGCTCGCCGAACACGCCATTGGTCTCCACGAGCTGCTGGACCTCGGCGTCGGTGAAGTGGCTGTCATCCACCAGGGCCACATCCGCCACGTGCGCCAGCGCCGGGCGCGGACGGCCGAGCGGGTCCAGCTTCGCGCGCAGGTGGCCGCGCAGGCGGAAGGCGAAGATGACGTGGTCCACGCGCGCCTGCAGCGAGATGTCCTGGACGGACTGGCCGGGCGCGGCCACCGGGGCGGGCTGCGGCGCCGGCGCGACCTGGGCCTTGGACGCGGCGCCCTTGCCGCCCCCTTGGCCGCCGCTGGAGCCGCTACGGGCTCCAGCAGCCGGGTGCTGAAGATGGGTCGTCCGGCGCCGTTGCTGCGGTCGAAGACCTCCCGCCAGCTTGCATCCACGCTGGCGGGGTCCTCCAGATAACGGGCGTAGAGGCCCTCGATGAAGTCGATGTTGGCGCCGGAAAGAAACGTGTCCTGGAAATTCGCCATGGCGTGTCGTCTTTTACTGGATGGGCGCCCCGTTGGGGGGTTTTAGCAGCGCCTTTTGTAGCGCCCTCCCGCTGGCTGATAAGCCGCACCCGTTGCCGCGGAGCAGGTGGATTCATGCCCCAGGTGAGTGCAACTTCAACCATTCCGCCCAGAAGGAATGCTAGAGAACGCGTTTCCTGTCTTTCCCCTTCCGCAACGAGGCTGTCTCCATGCTGCTCCAAGGCAAGAAGCTGCTCATCACCGGGGTGCTCACGCCGCAGTCCCTGGCCTACGGCATCGCCGAGCACGCGCTGGCTCAGGGGGCCGAGGTCCTCCTCACCGGCTTCGGTCGGGCCAAGTCCCTCACCGAGCGGAGCGCCAAGCGCCTCAAGCCGGGAATGGAGGTGCTGGAATTGGACGTCACCAACTCCGCCCACTTCCCCGCACTCACGGACGCCCTGCGCCAGCGGTGGGACCGGGTGGACGGCGTGTTGCATTCCATTGCCTTTGCGCCCGAAGATGCTTTGGGTGGCAACTTTCTCAACACCCCGTGGGAGAGCGTGCAGACGGCGTTCCGCATCTCCACGTTCTCGCTGAAGGAGCTGTCGGTGGCGTGCCTGCCGCTGATGACGCAGGGGGGCTCCATCGTCACGCTGGACTTCGACAACCGCGTCGCCTGGCCCATCTACGACTGGATGGGGGTGTGCAAGGCGGCCCTGGAGTCCACGGTGCGCTACCTGGCGCGCGACCTGGGCCCCAAGGGCATCCGCGTCAACGCCCTGGCCGCCGGTCCCCTGTCCACCATCGCCGCGAAGGGCATTCCAGGCTTCAAGGCCCTGGAGCGTGGCTGGGGCCAGCAGGCCCCCTGGGCTGGAGCGCGAAGGACAGCCACGACATGGTGGCCCGCACCGCGTGTGCCCTGTTGTCGGATTGGCTACCCTCCACCACCGGCGAAATGATCCACGTGGACGGTGGCTACCACGCCATTGGCGCGCCTCCGGTGACGCCGGACGCGGACGAGCTCCCGCCCAAGCCCGCCGGCGAGTAGGGCCCATCCCTCCCCCGGGACCATCTGGACCCGGGGGCGTCCTCCCTGAGGTCATCCGACACCTGCCTGCCCGGGTGGAAACCGGGCCGGACCGCCCCCCTGTTCTCACGTGAGAGCCCTCACGGTAGAGTCTTGAACGTTTCGCAGGACTCTCCGCGCGTCGCGGGGCCTGCGCAGGAGCCGCCGCACAGTGAGCACCCACAGCACCAACGTCTTGCTGGTGGACGACAGCCCGACGGTTCGGAACATCGTCAAGATCTACCTGATGAACCTCAAGGTCTCGACCGTCGAGGCTGACGATGCGACCCGGGGGCTGCAGATTCTGCGGCTGGTGCCGGTGAGTCTGGTCATCGCGGACATCAACATGCCGGGGATGGATGGCATCACCTTCGTCAAGGAGGTGCGCGCCAGCGCGATGCCGCAGGTCCGCTCGGTGCCCATCCTGCTGCTGACGGCGGAGAAGAACGTGGACCTGCGTCAGCGCGGCACCGAGGCCGGCGCCAACGCCTTCATCCAGAAGCCGGTGTCCCACCACGAGCTGACGGAAACGGTCCGTCAGTTCCTCACCAAGGCCTGACCGCCGTGAGCCTGCCGTCCCTGCTGCTCGTCGACGACAGCGACGCGATTCTCGCGCTGGAGCGGGCCATCCTCTCCGGCCACTACACCATCCACACCGCCAGCAACGGCCGCGAGGCCCTGGAGAAGGTGGGGCGCCTGCGTCCGGCGGCGGTGTTGCTCGATTTGTCCATGCCGGAGATGGACGGTGACGAGGTCCTCCAGCGGATGAAGGCGGACCCGGCCACGGCCGACATCCCCGTCATCATCATCTCCTCGGAGAAGTCGCGCGCGGAGGCGTGCCTGGGCCTGGGCGCGGAGACCTTCCTGGCCAAGCCGTTCCGCGCGGACGAGCTGCTGGAGACGGTGGGCGAGGCCATGACGAGCGCGCGGCAGCGGGCGCGCACGGGCTCGCTGTTGGTGCTTCGCGTGACGGTGGGCGAGCTGGAGTTCGCCATTCCGCTGGACGCGGTGCGGGAGGTCCTGCTGCATCCGGCGACCCGGCCGCTGCCCACCGGGCCGGCGTACCTGCGCGAATACGTGGAGGTGCGGGGCGCGGCGCTGTGCGTGCTGGACGTGGCGCGCCGGCTGGGCGTGGAGCACAAGCTGACGCGCGTGGAGCGCATGCTCGTCGTCATCGAGGCGGAGGGCGTGTCGCTGGCGCTCGCCGTGGACACGGTGAAGGACCCCGAGGAGTACGCGGCGGCGGACATCGACCGGCGCGAGCGCGTGGGCGGCGCCGACCATGGCCCGCTGCGCGATGGGCTCATCGGCATGCTGCGGTCGGGAGGGCGTTCGCTGCCCATCCTGGACCCGCGGGTATTCATCGCGCGGGGGCTCCTGCGGGAGCTGCCCGCGATGCTCGAGGCCGCGGAGGCCGGGCGGAACGCATGAGCGGAGCGCTCGACCCGCGGCTGCTGGCCCGCGCGCGGGAAGTGGTGGCCAGCATCACTGGCTTTCGCAATGACGCCATTGCCTCCGAGGCGGTGGACCGCGTCATTCGCGCGGAGCTGGCCCGCGGGCGCACCGCGCCCGACCTGCTGGGCGAACTGCTCCTTCCCGTCTCCCACCGGCCACCGCGCTGGTGAAGGCCATCCTGGTGGGGGAGACGTACTTCTTCCGCCACCCGGAGCACTTCCGCTTCATCTCCCACGAGGCCGTGCCCGCGGCGCTCCAGCGGGGGCCCTGGCCCTGCGGGGCTGGAGCGCGGGCTGCGCGTCTGGCGAGGAGGCGTATTCGCTGGCCGCGTGCCTCCAGGCGTCGCTGCCGCACGGCTTCCCCGTGGAGGTGCTGGGCACGGACATCCACGAGGCCAGCCTGGAGGCGGCGCGCCGCGCCACCTACGGGACGTGGTCCCGCCGCGAGTCCGCGCCGCGCCTCTTCCCGCTCTACTCGGAGACGGGCGAGCGCGAGGTCACCATCCTTCCCCCGTCCGCCGCATCACCACCTTCGCCCAGGCGAACCTGCTGGCGCCGCTGCCCGAGCGCTTCGGCCGCTTCGACTTCATCCTCTGCCGCAACGTGCTCACCTATTTCACTCCCGCCGCGCGTGACGCGGCCATCTCCCTCCTGTCGCGCACGCTCAACCCCGGTGGCTGGCTGTTCCTGGGCGCCGTGGAGGTGGACCGCGTCCCCGCGGGCATGGTCCGCGAGGGGCCGCCGGAGCTGCAGGCCTTCCGCCTCCTCACGCAGGAAGAGCTGAACGCCCGCGCCGCCGCCGCGTCCCGCGCCGCCGCCCTCGCCCGTCCGGTGGCGCCGCCGTCCCGCCGTCCGGTGGCGCCGCTGATGCCCGTGGTGGCGCGCGAGGTGCCCGCGGCGCCTCCGCCGCCGCCCACGCGGCTGCATCTGAATGCGCTGGAGCGCATCGAGGAAGGCGACGAGGTGGGCGCGTCCTCCGTGCTGGAGGCCCTGGTCCGCCGGCGCCGGACTACTTGCCGGGGCTGCTGGAGCTGGCCCTGCTGCGGGAGCGCTCCGGGGCGCGGGAAGGCGCGGTGCCGCTGATGCGCGCCTTGCGCTCGCGCGCGGAGCGGCTTCCTCCGGACCAGCTCGTGGAGGGGCCGGAGGCCCTGCCCGCGCGTTTCTACCAGGCGTCCGCTGACGCCTACCTCAACCAGGGGGCGCTCGAATGAAGGTCACCCCGCGGACATTGGAAGCGGCCCAGGAGGCCGAGGCGCTCGAACTGTTGGAGCGGCGCGCGTCCCGCCTGCGAGAGCAGGGGAGAACACCGTCGAGGAGGCGGTCCACTGGATTGCCGAGTTCCCGCTCGGTGAGGAGCGCTACGCGCTCTCCCTGGAGTCGCTGCGCGCCGCGCTGCCCTTGAAGATGGTGTCGCCGGTGCCGCTGTCGGCGCCGCACGTCGTCGGGGTGCTGCGCTTCCAGGGCCGGTGCTGGCCGCGCTCAGCCTGGCGTCGCTGCTGGGCGGCCACGGCTGGCGGCAGGACCCGGCGGTGCTGCTGGTGGTGGACCGCGGGGACGGCGAGCTGTGCGCGCTGGACTGCGAGGCCATTCCCCGCCCCACCACGCTGCCCATGAGCGCGGTGGAGGCCGCGCGGGTGCGCGCGGAGGGGGCGGTGATGGAGGTCTTCACGCAGGACCGGCAGCTCATCCACCTCATCGACCTGAAGCGGCTGTTCTCCGCCACGCGCGGCACGGGAGCCCGTCATGCCCGTTGATCCGATGCTGCAGGGGCTCGTCGCGGGCTTCGCCGTCGAGGCCCAGGAAGTGGTCCAGAAGGTCACCATGGACCTGCTGGAGCTGGAGCGCGAGGGCCTGGAGACGGACGCCCTCACCAGGCTCTACGTCCGGCTGGGCCGCCACCTGCACACCCTGAAGGGCAGCGCCGCCTCGCTGGGCATGCAGGACCTGAGCGACATCGCCCACAAGCTGGAGGACGCGCTCGCCCCGCTGAAGGCCAACCCTCAGAAGATGCCGCGGCCGGTGGTGGACATCCTGCTCCACGGCCTGGACCTCTTCCTGCTGCGCGCGCAGGCCCACGCGGACGGGCGTGGGGAGGCGCTTCCGGACCCGGCGGCCGCCCTGGCGCAGCTGGTGGCGGACGCGCCGCCGCCCGAAGAGGCCGCGGCCATGGTCGCCGCCTCCGGGGCCTGGCCGCCGTCGCCGCGCCGGCTCCGTCCGCGGAGCCCGTGTCCCTGCCGGACGCGCTGCCGGAGTCCGCGGACGCGGGCTGGCGCGTGTCGTCGTGGCAGGTGACGGCGCTGATGCGCGAGGTGGAGCGCCTGCGCGAGGTGCGCCTGCGCGTGGAGGAGCGGGGCCGCGAGCTGGAGCGGGTGGCCGTGCTGCTGGCGAAGCAGGGGCTGCTGGCGGAGACGGCGGAGGCGCGCACGGCGCTGTCCGGCACCGCGCGCTCGCTGCGCACCGACGGTGAGGAGACGAGTGACATCGTCGACGCGCTGGAGGATGGCCTCAAGGCCATCACCACGCGCCCGGTGCGCACCATCCTGGATCCGCTCCAGCGCATGGTGCGTGACTTGTCCCGTCAGCTGGGCAAGGAAGCGCGGCTGTCGGTGGTGGGCGCGGAGGTGTCGCTGGACCGGCGCCTGCTGGAGAAGCTGCAGGCTCGCTGGTGCACCTGCTGCGCAACGCCGTGGACCACGGGCTGGAGCTGCCGGCGGACCGCGAGCGCGCGGGCAAGCACCACGAGGGCGCGCTCACCCTGCGCGTGGAGCAGCAGGGCAACCTGCTCTACCTGGAAGCGTCCGACGACGGCGCCGGCATCGACGTGGAGGTGGTGCGACGCCTGGCCGAGCAGCGCGGTGTCATCACCGCGGAGGAGACGGCGCGCCTCAACGAAAACCAGCTGCGGGACCTCATCTTCCGGTCCGGCTTCAGCACCCGCACGGACGTGACGGACACGTCCGGCCGCGGCGTGGGCCTGGACGCGGTGCGCGCGTCGGTGGAGGCGCTGCAGGGCCGCATCGAGGTCGCGAGCACGCCGGGGCAGGGCACGCGCTTCATGCTGACGCTGCCCACGGACCTGGGCAGCTCGCCGGTGCTGGTGGTGCGCGTGCTGGAGCAGCTGGTGGGCCTGCCCATGCTGGCGGTGGAGGCCACGCAGCTGGCGCGCGCGGAGTCGCTGCGCCTGGGCAAGCGTCGGGCACATCTGGAGTACCAGGGGCAGCTGTTGTCGGTGGTGGACCTGGGGGCGCGGCTGGGCCTGCGCGCCCTGGCGCCGCCGGCCGAAGGGCAGCCGCTGCTGATTGTCCAGAGCGGTGGCAAGCGCGTGGCGCTGGTGGTGGACGCGGTGGTGGGGGACCGGGACTTGGTCATCCGCCCACTGCCGTCGGAAGTCCGCGACGTGCCGGCCTGGCAGGGCGCGGCCACGCTCAGCCGTGGCGAGCTGCTGCTCATCTGCCGCCCGGACTGGCTGGTGACGGAGACGGTGCAGGTGCAGGTGTCGGCGCAGCGGCGGGCGCTGGTGGTGGACGACTCGCTCACCGCGCGGGCGCTGCACCGGGCCATGCTGGAGGCGGGCGGCTTCACGGTGCACCGGCGGCCAGCGGGGCCCGGGCCCTGGACCGGCTCCAGTCGGACACCTACGACGTCGTCATCTGCGACCTGGACATGGAGGAGATGGACGGCATCCAGCTCATCGCGAAGCTGCGGGAGCGCCCGGAGACGGCGTCGCTGCCCGTCATCCTGGTCTCCGCGCATGACAGTTCGGTGGCGCGCGAGCGGGGCCTGAAGGCGGGCGCGGACGGCTACCTCAGCAAGCGCGAGTGCGCCGCGGGCCGTCTGCTGGCGGAGGTGTTGGACGTCATGAGCCGCCGGGGGAGTCGCGCGTGAGCGTTCAGCGACCCATCCGGGTCCTCGTGGTGGACGATTCGCCCACCATGGCGAACATGCTGACGGCCCTCCTCACGGAGGAGCCGCGCATCGAAGTCGTGGGCCGTGCGGGAGACGGCAACCGCGCCGTGCAGCTGGCGCGCCTGCTGCGCCCCGATGTCATCACCATGGACCTGCTGCTGCCCGGCCTGGATGGACCGGGGGCCATCGCCGCCATCATGTCCCAGTCCCCCGCGCGCATCCTCGTGGTGAGCGCGGTCGCGGAGCAGCGCGGCGTGGACCTGGGCTTCCAGGCGATGAGCGCCGGCGCGCTGGAGCTCATCGGCAAGCCCAACGTGACGAACGCGGAGGAGCTGCGCCGCTGGGGCAAGGAGCTGGCGCACTCGGTGTGCCTCATGGCGGAGGTGCCCGTCATCTCCCGCCGGCCGCGTGCGGCCACCGCGCCGCCGCCGCCCACGGGCGCGCGGGTGGACATCTTCGGCGTGGTGGCTTCCACTGGCGGGCCGCCCGCGCTGGCGGACGTGCTGTCCAAGCTGCCTCGCTCGCTGCCGGTGCCGCTGCTCATCGCCCAGCACATCACCGTGGGCTTCACCCAGGGCATGGTGCGCTGGCTGTCCCAGGTGACGCCGCTGCCGGTGTCCATCGCCAAGGACGGCGAGCGGCTGGAGCCGGGCCGCGTGTACTTCCCGCTGGACGGGCATGACCTGCTGGTGGACGCGGCCGGGCTGGCGCGCCTGCAGCCCAGTCGGGGCGGACCGTGCCCCAGCGGGGATGTGATGCTGACGTCGCTGGCCGCCGCCTTCGGCCGGCGCAGCGGCGGGGTGGTGCTCACCGGCATGGGCGAGGACGGCGCGCGCGGCCTGCTGGCCATCCGCAGGGCGGGCGGCGTCACCTTCTCCCAGGACGAGGCGTCGTCGGTCGTCTTCGGCATGCCTCGCGCCGCGCTGGATGTGAAGGCCACCGACCAGGGCGTGCCTCTGGCCTCGATGCCGGAGCTCATCCTCCAGAGCTGTACCTTCGCCCCCTTCCGGGGCGGACGCCCCGAGGGAGGACCCACCCGGTGAGCTTCTCCTGTGCCTGTTTCACCTGCCCGCCTCCGCGCGGGTGCCGTGCTGACGTCGTTTCCCCGGCGGTGATTCCGTGAGCCTCCCGCAACAATCCTTCGCCTCCCAGTTGTCGCAGCAGTTCCGCCAGTCACTGGGGCTGGCGCCGAAGTTCGTGCTCGTCACCGCGCTCATCAGCGCGACGGCGGCCACCCTGCTCACCGGTGTCGCCACGCGGCGGCTGGAGAGCGACCTGGCGGACAGCTACCTGGGCGCGGGGCGGCACGTGGCCCGCGGGCTGGCGGTGGCGGCGGAGCAGGGGGTGTCGGCGGGGGCCAGCGCGCTCCAGCCCATGCTGGACGCCAGCGTGGGCCATTCGGACCTGGCGTATGCCTTCATTCAAGACTCGGCCGGCAACGTGGTGGCCCACACCTTCCCGGACGGCTTCCCGGACGCGCTGAAGGAGGCGGTCGCCACCGCGGGCGTGGGCTCGGTGCTGGAGGCGGACGCCGGGGGCGTCCGCCTGCGCGCCATGGACGTGGTGGCGCCGGTGGCCGGTGGCCGCCTGGGCTCGGTGCACGTGGGCGTGTCCCGGGACCACATCGACGAATTGGTGTCCGCGCTGCGCGTGCGGATGGTGGGCTTCGCGGCGCTGCTGGTGGCCCTGGGCGTGGCGGTGTCCTCGCTGTTCGGCCGGAGCATCGTCGGCCCGTTGAAGAGCCTGACGGAGGTGGCCGGCCACATCGTGGAGTCCGGCGATTTGACGCGCCCCATTCAGGTGAAGAGCGGCGACGAGGTGGGCCGGCTGGCCAGCTCCTTCTCGCAGATGGTGGAGCGGCTGCGCGAGGTGACGCTCAACCTCCAGCAGGCGGCCGTGGCGCTCACCCAGTCCACCGAGCACCTGAATTCGTCGTCCACGGAGCAGGCGCAGACCATCTCCCGGCAGGCCGCGGCGCTGCAGGAGACGCAGGTGACGGCGCAGGAAATCAAGCAGACCTCCATGCTGGCCGCGCAGAAGGCGGAGAGCGTGCTGTCGGTGGCCGAGCGCGCCGACACGCTGGCCAAGTCCGGCGAGGCCTCCATCGAGCTCACCATGGCGGGGCTCAACGACATCCGCGTCCAGGTGGGGGAGATTGCCCAGAAAATCGTCGAGCTGGGCGAGCGCACGCAGCAGATTGGTGGCATCACCCAGACGGTGAAGGACCTGGCGGACCAGTCCAACATGCTGGCGCTCAACGCCGCCATCGAGTCCGTCCGCTCCGGCGAGCACGGCAAGGGCTTCGGCGTGGTGGCGCGCGAAATCCGCGCCCTGGCGGACCAGTCCATCGAAGCCACCACGCGCGTGCGCGAGCTGCTGGATGACATCGCCAACCAGGTGACGTTGGCGGTGCGAATCACGGAGCGCGGCGCCGAGCGCATGGAGTCGGGCCTGGCCCAGGTGCGCACCAGCGGGCAGAACCTGCGCGAGCTGTCCTCCATCGTCCAGGACAACGCCGCCGCCGTCCGGCAGATTGCCGCCGCCGTCAGCCAGCAGAACGTGGGCATCAACCAAATCACCCTGGCGGTGAATGACCTGTCCAAGATGATGGATGAGACGGTGGCCCGCATCGGCTCCACGGGCGAGGCCGCCACCACGCTGCAAATCATCTCCGAGCAGCTCTCCAGCGCGGTGAAGAGCTACCGCGTCGAGTAGTCGCTCGCCCGCTGTCACGGGCGGACAGACGAAGGCCCCGGCTCCCTGGGAAGGGGACCGGGGCCTTGTCCTGTCCGCGGCCAGCGCGGGCAGGGGACTATGCCACCTCGGCGGTGGCGGGCTCCGTGCGCAGCTTGAGGCTGTCGTCCTCCACGTCGTAGTGGGCGGTGCCGCCATGCTTCAGGTCCCCGAAGAGGAGCGCCTGGGCGAGCGGCTTCTTCAGCGAGTTGTCCACCAGCCGGGCCATGGGCCGCGCGCCGAAGGCCGGGTCATAGCCGTGCTCGGCCAGCCACGCGCGGGCGGCGGGCGTCAGCGCCAGCTTCACCTTCTTCTCGTCCAGCATCTTCTGGAGCAGGCGCACTTCCTTGTCCACGACCTTGAGGATGACTTCGGGCGGGAGGCCGGAGAAGAGAATCCACCCGTCCAGGCGGTTGCGGAACTCCGGCGTGAAGGTGCGCTCAATCGCCTTCTTCGCGCGGGTGGAGTCCACCGGCTTCGCGAGGTCCCCGAAGCCAATGGCCTTGGTGCTCATCTCCTGGGCGCCCGCGTTGGTGGTGAGGATGAGGACGATGTTGCGGAAGTCGGCCTTGCGGCCGTTGTTGTCCGTCAGCGTCGCGTGGTCCATCACCTGGAGCAGGATGTTGAAGAGGTCCGGGTGGGCCTTCTCGATTTCATCCAGCACCACCACCGAGTAGGGGTGCTTGCGCACGGCGTCCGTGAGCAGGCCGCCCTGGTCGAAGCCGACGTAGCCCGGCGGCGCGCCGATGAGCCGGCTCACCGTGTGCTTCTCCGAGTACTCGCTCATGTCGTAGCGCAGGAACTCCACGCCCAGCGACTGCGCCAGCTGCTTGGCCAGCTCCGTCTTGCCCACGCCCGTGGGGCCGGAGAAGAGGAACGAGCCAATGGGCTTCTCCGGCGCGCGCAGTCCGGAGCGCGCCAGCATGATGGCGCTGACCAGGTCCTTGATGGCCGAGTCCTGTCCGTAGATGACGCCCTGGAGCTCCTTCTCCAGATTCTGGAGCTGCACGCCCTCGCTGGCGGACACGCTCTTGGCGGGGATGCGCGCCATCTTCGCGACGACGGCCTCCACGTCCGCGCCGCTGACGGTGTTGGAGCGCTGGCCCTCCGGCTTGAGCCGCTCGGCCGAGCCCGTCTCGTCGATGACGTCGATGGCCTTGTCCGGCAGGAACCGGTCGTTGATGTGTTTGGCGGACAGCTCCGCCGCCGCGCGGATGGCCTCGGGTTGGTACGTCACCCCGTGGTGCTCCTCGTAGCGGCTCTTCAGCCCCTCCAGGATGAGGATGGTGTCCTCGACGGAGGGTTCGCCCACCTCAATCTTCTGGAAGCGGCGTGACAGGGCCCGGTCTCGCTCGAAGGCGGACTTGTACTCCTGGTACGTCGTCGAGCCGATGCAGCGCAGCCGCCCGCTGGCCAGCGCGGGCTTGAGCAGGTTGGACGCGTCCATGGAGCCGCCACTGGTGGCGCCCGCGCCGACGATGGTGTGGATTTCGTCGATGAAGAGGATGGCGTTCGGCTGCTCCTTCAGGGCCTTGAGTACACCCTTGAGCCGCTCCTCGAACTGGCCGCGGAACTTGGTGCCCGCGAGCAGCGCGCCCATGTCCAGCGAGTAGACGATGGCGTCCTTCAGCACCTCCGGCACGTGGCCTTCGTGGATGTGCAGCGCCAGCCCTTCGGCGATGGCCGTCTTGCCCACGCCCGCCTCACCCACGTAGAGCGGGTTGTTCTTCCGGCGGCGGCAGAGCACCTGGATGGTGCGCTCCAGCTCCTTCTCGCGGCCGATGAGCGGGTCGATGCGCCCCTCCTTGGCCTCGATGTTGAGCTGCACCGTGTAGGCCTCGAGCGGGCTCTTCTTCGGGGACTCGCCCTCGTCGTCGTCGCCCGCCGGGGTGGCGTGGCCGGCGCTCTCCTCGCCCTCACCTTCACCCTCGCCGTCCTTGGTGACGCCGTGGGAGATGTAGTTGAGCAAATCCAACCGGGTGACGCCCTCCTGCTGGAGCAGGTAGAGCGCGTGGCTCTCATCCTCGCGGAAGAGGGCCACCAGCACGTCCCCACCGTCGATGAGCTTCTGCTCGGCGGACAGCGCGTGCATGGCGGCGCGGTGGAGCACCCGCTCCACGCCGATGGTCTGCTGCGGCTCGGCGTCCACGCCCTCCGGCAGGCGCTCAACCGTCTCCTCCAGGAAGGAGACCAGGCGCTCCTGGAGTTGCTTCACGTTGGCGCCGCACCCCTTGAGGACTTCACGCGTGCGCGCGTCCCTGGTGAGCGCCAGGAGCAGGTGTTCCAGCGTCAGGTACTCGTGGCGCATCTTCCGCGCCTCGTCCAGGGCGGTGCGGAAGCTGGCCTGCAACTCTTTGGCAATCAGCGGTCCTGCCACGTTTCAACCTTCCTCGGGTTCCATGGAGAGTCGCAGCGGCATGTCGTTCTCCTGCGCCGCGGCCTCCACCGTCTGAATCTTCGTTTCGGCGACGTCGTACGTATAAACGCCGGCCACCCCGACACCGTTGTAATGAACGTGCAGCATGATCTGCACGGCATCCGTCTCCGACTTGTGGAAGACCTCCTTGAGCACGGCCACGACGAACTCCCGGGTCGTGTAGTTGTCGTTGTGCAGGAGCACCTTGTAGAGCGGCGGTTTCTTGAGCTTCTGCTTGGGGGCGGACTCCGTGATGACGGAGGTGTCGTGCTCATGCTTCTGCGCCATAAGTCGTTCGGACTCCCTTTGCTGAACGGGCGGGGGATTTTCAGTCCCCCTCCTTGAAACCAGTCTCCGCCCGCCACTGGGGCAGGCTTCCTTCGACGGCTGCCCGCTCGTGGGCCAGGAAGCCGCGCACGGCCCTGTCCATGCCCGGGTGGAGGAGCAGGTGCGCACTGTACGTGAGGCGCGGCTCGAATCCCCGGGTGAGCTTGTGCTCTCCCCCCGCGCCAGGCTCGAAGCGCTCCAGCCCGGAGGTGATGCCCTCCGAGATGGGGTGGTACAGGCAGACGTTGAAGTGAAGGAAGGGGTGCTCCTCGAAGCAGCCCCAGTAACGGCCATAGAGAACGTTGGCACCGGTGAAGTTGAACGCACCGGCCACCAGCCGGCCTTCCCGGCGGGCCTCCACCCACTCGCAGCGGTGCCGGAAGCGGGCGAGCATGCGAGCGAAGAAGTCCGGGGTGAGGAAGCGCTGGCCCCACGGATACTTGTCCACCGTGGTGGCGTACAGGCGGTAGACGGTGTCCGCGTCCGCGTCCGCCAGCGCGTCCCCGCGCAGGGTGCGGACCTCGATGCCGCGCTCGGTCAGGGCCCGCAGCTCCCGGCGCAGCTGGTTGCGGCGCTTGGCGTGGAAGCGGGCAAGGAAGTCCTCCAGCGTCCGGTAGCCCTGGTTGCGCCAGTGGTACTGCACGCCCAGCCGCACGGCGAAGCCCTGGGCCACCAGGACGGGCAGCTCCTCCTCGGTGGTGAAGAGGACGTGGATGCCGGACAGGCGCTCGGCCCGGGCGAACTCCTGGGCGGCGGCGTACAGCTCCGCCTCGCGCGCGGCGCGGTCCTCGCCCGGGGCCACCAGCACGCGGCGCCCGGTGGCGGGGGTGAAGGGGACGGCGAGCACGAGCTTCGGGTAGTAGCGCAGGCCCGCGCGCTCGGCGGCGGTGGCCCAGGGGCTGTCGAAGACGAACTCCCCGTCGCTGTCGTCCTTGAGATAGGCGGGCGCGGCGGCCACCAGGCGCGAGCCGCGCCAGAGCGTCAGGTGCCGGGGGTGCCAGCCCCGCGCCGGCACCGCGCAGCCGCTCTCCTCCATCGCGGTGAGGAAGGTCCACTCCAGGAACGGCGTGGCCTGGGCGTCCACCAGCGCATCCCACGTGGCGCGGGGGACGTCGGCGAGGGAGCGCAGGATTCGCAGCGTGGTGGGGAGCGGTGTCGACATCGTCGGGGCCTGGGCCAGGGCGAGCCTATAACGATGCGTACCCACTGCTGCCACGGCTGTCCGGGCGCTACTTCCCGCGAGTCAGCTCCGCGGCGAGGAAGCGTCCGGCTTCCGCCAGTCCTTCCTCCCCCCGGCGGCGTCCCTCGTCCGATTCCATGACCCGCCGCGCGGCGTCACCCGCGGTGCCCACCTCCAGGTCCACCAGGATGAAGAAGGCGCTGAGCGCCGGACCCACGGGGGCGATGCGTCCCGGCCGCAGGGGCCGCTCACTCAAGGTGGCGGCCACCTTCTCCACCAGCCCGTCGTCGGTGAGCCGCTTCGCCTTGCCGCGCATGGCGGTCCACGTGACCTCCAGCAGCGTGGGCAGCATCCGTCCTGAGAGCGCACTGGACAGCCGCTGCGCTGCTTCTTCCTCGTCGATGTGGTGGGCCTGCGCGTAGGTGGGGACGAGCTTCGCCACCACCACGGCGCGGGTTGCGAGATGGGCGAGTCTGGGCGGGTAGGACACGCGGGGCTCCAGGGCGGGGCTGGCGGGCTACCAGCGCACGAACAGACGGTACCCCCCGCTGCTGCGCTCCTCCACGGAGATTCGAGGCCGGGCGTTGGCCAGCTCCAACATTCCCTCCAGGCACCCCGCCATCAGCTCGGGCCGGTTGTAGCGGTCCGACAGGGAGAGGCGGCGGCCGCGCTCGCCTTCGGAGGACATCGAGACGTCCACGTCCGAGCGGCCCATCATCGCCGGTAGCGAGGCACCCGCTCCAGCGCCTGCGCAGGCCCAATCATGGGCAGGGCCACCGCGGCCACGCGGCCTACCAGCGTCTGCGCGAAGCCGAAGATGCCCTGGCGGCCCAGCTGCCGGTAGGCGTCCTCGTCACCGAGCTCCGCGTATCGCTCCCTCCGTGCCAGGGCCACCGCCTGCTGCCAGAGAGAAATGGGGTAGTCCAACTCCGGCTTTCGGCTGTCGTACCCCAGCGCCTCCAGTTCCTGGGCCAGCCGGCCCTCCGCCTGGAGACCCCGCACGAAGAACCCCTCGAACACGCTGGCGGGCACGCGGGGCGGGGACGGGGGCATGCCCCCAGTCTACGCTAAATCCACTATGAGTTCATGTATTTCTGGGATTGCGGGTTGGTGCCGGAGTGGAGGGAGCGGGGGCGAGGGCGATTGCCAGCCCGCGACCCGGGTTGCTATGGGGCCGCGAGCGCCTTAGAGGAGTCGCCAAGGAGATTTGAATGTCGGTGAACATCCAGCTCGAGTGGACCCCGAACCCCAGCACGCTGAAGTACGTGGTGGACCGGCGGTTGTTGGCGGGCGGGGCGGTGAACTTCACGAACCCCGAGGACGCCCAGGCGAAGTCCCCGTTGGCGCGCAAGCTGATGGACGTGCGCGGCGTCACGGCGGTGATGATCGGCACCAACTTCGTGACGGTGACGAAGGGGGAAGAGGGCGAGTGGGACGAGCTCAATGACGAGGTCATGTCCACGCTGGACACCCACCTGACGGCCAACGAGCCGGTGGTGGACGAGGCGGCGCTGGCGGCGGCTCGCGAGGCGGCGGGCTCGTCCGGTGGTGGCACGGTGGAAGGGCGCATCCAGGACATCCTGGACAACGAAATCCGCCCGGCGGTGGCCATGGACGGTGGTGACATCACCCTGGACCGCTTCGAGGACGGCATCGTCTACCTGCACATGAAGGGCGCGTGCGCGGGATGCCCGTCGTCCACGGCGACGCTGAAGATGGGCATCGAGGGGCGCCTGCGGGAAATGATTCCCGAGGTCCTCGAGGTGGTGTCCGTCTGAGGCGCAACGTCAAAGCCTCGCAGGTCCGGCGGGAGCTGCTGTCGGACCAGTCCCCCGCGCTGCTGCGCGAGCTGCATCTGCTCACGCGCGAGGGGAACCTCAACGCGGACGCGCTGCGCAAGCTCAAGCAGGTGAACCACCTGATGGGCCTGCTGCGTCCCGCCGTGGAGGATGTCCAGGCGCGCCACCCGAACGCGGTGATGGTGGACGCGGGCAGCGGCAACGCCTACCTGGGCTTCGTCCTCTACGAGCTGTTCCTCAAGGGCGCCGCCAGCGGCACGCTGCTGTCCATTGAAGGCCGGCCGGACCTGACGGAGCGGGCCCAGGGCCGCGCCCAGCGGCTGGGCTTCACGCGGATGCAGTTCCAGACGGCGCACATCGACACGGCGCAGTACCCAGAGCGCATCCACCTGCTGATGGCGCTGCACGCGTGTGACACGGCCACGGATGATGCACTCGTCGCGGCCATCCGCCATGGCGCGGACCACGTCGCGGTGGTGCCGTGCTGCCAGGCGGAGGTGGCCGCGCAGCTCAAGGAGAAGCGCCCCGTCGTGGCCAGCAGCGGCAGCATGTCGCTGCTGTACGCGCATGCCTGGCACCGGCGCGAGTTCGGCTCGCACCTGACGAACGTCATCCGCGCGCTGACGCTGGAGGCTTTCGGCTACCAGGTGACGGTGACGGAGCTGACGGGCTGGGAGCACTCGCTGAAGAACGAGCTGATTCTGGGGCGCCGCGTACACCGGGAGAACCGGCGCGCGCGCATGCAACTGGAGCGGCTATTGGCGGAGACCGGGGTGAATCCCAAGCTGACGCGTGAGCTGGGTGTGAAGCCGGCAGCGTCGGCCGCGGTGGAGACTGTCTCCGCGCCGGAGCCGGATGCCTCCGAGCACGTCGTCACGCGCTGAACGCGGGCGTCTGCCATGTTGACGCAGCCTGTCTCGGCGCGGGGCAGGCACGATGAACGCCAACTGTGCCTTCTCGGCGCGGGGCCCCCTACTGCGGCGGTGACAGGGCCGCTCGCCTCAACGATGTCGCCCCGCCCTCGAGGGGCGTCTCTGGGGAGGCTCTGCGCTGCGTGTCCGGGAACGGTGGATGCGCGGGGGCGGCGCGTTCGGAGCGCTTGCTGTTCGGATATGTCGGGAGATTTCGTGGCGCAAAACTCCCGACATTTCCGAACAGCGAGGTCGGGAGCCCTCACCCGGGGCCCGTGTCGATGGTGCTCCGGGCGTCGCGGCGCCCTCGTGCAGCGCGGGCTTGCGGCCGAGATACGCGAGGTCAGAAGGGAGCCGGCCGCTCCAGCGTGAGGCGCTGCCCCGTGACAGGGTGCTGGAACGACAGGGCCTCCGCATGCAGATGCAATCGAGGCCCCGGGTGGCCATAGAGGCGGTCGCCAACGATGGGCGCGCCAAGGCCTAGCGGATGGGCCGCGTGAACGCGCAACTGGTGCGTCCTCCCGGTGAGCGGGAAGAGGGCCACCTTCGTGCGACCGTGGCTGCGTTCAAGCACATGCCACTCCGTCACCGCGGGCTTGCCGTGCACGGGGTCATGAATCTGCCGGGGCCGGTCGTCCAGGTCCACGCGCATGGGAAAGTCGATGGTGCCGCGCTCGCCCTGGACGTTGCCTTCGACCCATGCGGCGTAGCGCTTGTGCACCTCGCGCCCGGCGAACTGGCGTTGCAAGGCTGCGTAGGTGCGCGCGTCCTTCGCCGCGACGAGCAGCCCCGACGTGTCCAGGTCGAGCCGGTGCGCGAGCATCGTCCCCGCTGCTTCCGGAGTTCTCGCGCGCAGCCGGGCCAGCACGGAGTCCTCCACCGAGACGTCCTTCGCGGGCACGGAGAGCAGGCCCTCTGGCTTCTCCACCACCACGAGCCATTCGTCCTCGAAGACGATGTCCAGCCCTCGTGACGGCAGCACGGGCACCGTGAAGGGCCGGGGTGCGGAGACAGGGAGACCGTCCAGCATGTACGGCAGCAGCGGCCCGCACTTGTCCTTGCAAGCGGGGTAGTACGCGCCGGCGGCCCGGCCTCCCGCGGGAGGAGGAGCACCCCACCAGAACTCGGCGAGCGCGAGCGGACGGAAGCCCTGGGTGAGGGCGTGCGCCAGGAGCTTGGGCCCGGCGCAGTCCGCCGCGCCCGATGGAGGCTCGCCTCTGGCGTAGAGGCCACGCAGGTGCCGGTGTTCTCCGCGTGCATTGGGCACCACGTAGGTGTCGTGCAGGCGCTTCATCAGCGCACGGCAGACGATGCGCCGCAGTCGCTCCATGGCGCGAAGCCGCCGCTCCATGCGGGCCCGCTGGGACACGAGCGCCCGCTGCGCCTCGTCGTGTTCCGCCTCCAGTCTCCGCAGTTCCGCTTTGTCCCCCCGGCTTTCCTGGTCGAGCGCATGCAACGCCGCTCGCTTCGCCTCCTCACTCAGCGAGTCCGAGGCCATGATGTCCGTGCGCCTCGCATGGCGCTGCTTCTTCCGGGCGTCATGTGTGGCGCGCAGCGCCGCGCGGGCCTCGGTGTGGCGCGCTTGCAACGCGTCGTGCGCGGTCAGGACGGAGGCGCGCTCAGGGGACTGGCGGAAGGCCGCCTCACGGGTCATCAGGCGCTTCACCAGGGCGTCACCCGCGGGCTCCAGCCGCTCGCGCTCGTCACGGGCGAAGAGGGGCGGCGCGAAACCGGGGAGGTCCCATCGCCCGCCAAGCATGCCCGAGAAGGCGCGGAGGAATCCGACGCGTCCGTCAGGCGCCTGGACCACGAGGATGCCGAACATCTTTCCACCCTCGGGCGTGTCGAGGCACGAGGCCTCGAGTCCAGGCGCGAGATGGCCTGCCCGGAGCTCCCGCTGGAGCCATTCCGCCGCCCGGCGCGCCAGCGCGTGGGGCGCGCCCTCGTCGAAGGGGTTTGGGAAGCGCCCGGGGAGTTCGTCCGCGAGGGGCCTCGGCTCGAAGGGCGTGAACCACGTTTCCACAGGCCCGCGTTACCACGGCACGGCGGCGCGGCGCATCCGGATGGCGGCCTTCGTGGCCGCTCCACCGAGGACTCCGCGCCTGCCCCCGAGCGGCAGGGCGGCCATCGTTCCTCAGTCGGGGCCGACTTGCCCGGCTGTCTCGGACGCGAAGGCGGCGCGCATTGGCGTATCCAGGGGCCTTGCTGTAGAGGAAGACCTCGAACGCGCCGCCTGGGCCTCACGTCACATCCAGCCCCGACAGCAGCAGCCGGCACTTGAGCCCGCCGTTCTTCACCGGAAGGCTTCGCGCACCCGTCAGTCCCAGCGCCTTCACCAGCGCCGCGTCATCCGGAAGGATGACCGCCGCGCGCCACCCCGCGAAGCCCTGGCGCAGCGTGTTCCCCAAGGCCCGGTACAGCGCGGGCAGGTCTTCGGCTTCGCCCACGCGCTTGCCGTAGGGCGGATTCGCCACCACCAACCCCGGGCCTTCCACGGGCGCCTTCAACGTCCGCGCGTCCTGCCGCTCCAACGCGAGTGTCACCCCCGCGCGCCGGGCATTGCGCCGCGCTGTTCCCAGCGAGCCCGCGTTGATGTCGTAGCCGTGAATCGCCGCTCCTGGCGCGGGCAGCGCGTCCGCTTCCGCGCGCGCCTTGCGCCCGGCCCAGGCCTGGGCGTCGAAGGAGGAAGGACTCGAAGGCGAAGGCGCGCAGCAGTCCTGGCGCCCGGCGCATGGCCATCCACGCGGCCTCCACAAGGAAGGTGCCCGAGCCGCACATCGGGTCCACCAGGGGCTGCGTGCCGTCGTAGCCCGCCAGCTGGAGGATGCCCGCCGCCAGCGTCTCACGCAGGGGCGCGCGGCTCACTTCCTGGCGGTAGCCCCGGCGGTGCAGCGCATCCCCGCTGGTGTCGGCGCTCACGGTGAACGCGTCGCCCTCCACCCGCACCAGCAACGTCAGGCCCGGGCCTCCGCCCTCTTCATCGAGCGGCCCCGCGCGCTCCACCGAGGGCACGTTCCACGCATACGCCGCCGCGGAGAACACCACGTCGGGCCCTGGCACGGGGGAGCGGTTCAGGCTCACCGACAGCTTCGGTGGCGAGCGCCCATCCCAGACGTGAGACAGGTCCAGTTCAGCCAGCCGGTCGGAGAGGGTGTCGGAGTCTCCCGCGCGGAAGTGGCCCAGGCGCAGCAGCACCCGGCTGGCGCAGCGAAGGCGCAGGTTGGCGTCCTGGTGCAGGCCGGCCGGGCCCTCCAGCTCCACGCCGCCGTCCACGCGGCGAGGCTTCCAGCCCAGCGCGGAGGCTTCTGCCTCCAGGGCGGGCTCCAAGCCGGGGAGGGTGGAGACAAAGAGCTGTTCGTCGGAGCGGGCGCGTGTCACGGGAGCGTCCATTGTCCGCGTCCCGGCGCGCGCCGCAATGCTTCATTCAGGACGCGGGCGCGGAAGGCCGCTCCCAGTCCGGGGCCGGAGCCGCCGCAGCGGAGGTCTCCGCGTAGAAGCCGCGGTACTCGGGCGGCAGCAGCTCCGCCACCCGGCGCATCATCGCATCCACCAGGGCCTGCCGCGGGTCCTCGGCGCCCGCCACCTCGGCCTCCAGCGCCTCCACGCGGAAGGGCGGGCCGAAGCGCACGAAGACGTCGGCTTTGAAGAGCCGCTCGCCGCCCATGTCCGAGTCGTTGATGGGCATCAGCTTCTCCGTGCCCTGCAACGCCACCGGCACCACGGGCACGCCCGCGCGCTTGGCAATCAGCGACAGGCCCTTCTTCGCCTGGGTGAGGGTGCCCGTGCGGCTGCGCGCGCCTTCCGGGAAGATGAGCACCGACTTGCCGGCCTTGAGGGTGTCCAGCGCCCGCCGCATCGCCTCGATGTCGGGCGAGTTGGGCTTGATGGCGATGGTCTCCATCGTCTCCGAGGCCAGGCGCGTCATCACCGTGCTCTTCAGCTTCACCCCGGCCAGGAAGACGACCTTGCGCGGCCGGAAGGCCCGGTCCAGCGTGAAGCCGTCCGCGTTGGACAGGTGGTTGCAGAGAAAGAGGCAGGGTTGGTCCGGGATGTTCTCCCGCCCCAGGACCTTCTCGTTCGCCAGGGTGTCCCAGACGCCGTTCATCAGGGCGCGGACCACCTGCTGGCGGGCGCCTTCTGGCAGCTTCGACATCAGGAAGAAGAGAATGCGCAGCACGTGTTGGTCGCCTCTAGCTCAGGGGGGCAGTCGCCCCAGGCCCTCAATGCTCCACCCGCAGATGTAGTTCCGACAAGTGTCGCGCGTCAGCACCCCTCCTGTCCCGGCGCCTCGCCTGGCGGGCGAGCCGTCGTACAGCCAACGCTCATGTGGGACTGGGGGGCGGGACGGTTTTTCCTTCCCCTCTTCCCACCCTCCATGCGGGTTGGCTATGGGAGGGCGCATGAGTCTGGTCGAAGCCCGCGCGTCGCGCGCCAGGAAGCCCGTGGAATACGAGGTCACCGTCGACCATGTGCGGATGGACACGCACGACACGGCGACGCTGTTCCTGGATTTCGGCGGAGTCCCGCTGGATTACAAGGCCGGGCAGTTCCTCAACATCGACCCGCACCAGTTCCCCGCCTTGGGCCGCCTGTCGGCCTACCTCCAGGAGCAGAAGGGGCGGAAGGAGCCGCAGCGTTCCTACTCGCTCGCCTCCGCCCCACATGAGCCGCTGGTGGCCATCACCGTGAAGGACGAGGAGTTCATCCCCGGCCTTACCCGCTATCCGCCGCTCTTGTCGCCCTACCTCGTGCATGGTCGGCTCACCGGCGCGCGGATGAAGGTGATGGCCTTCATGGGGCCCTACGTGCTGCCGGAGGACGTGGAGGAGCGCACGGAGCACGTGGTCCACCTGGTGGCCGGCTCCGGCGCGGTGCCCAACTTCGCCATCCTCAAGGACGCGCTCCACCGGGGGCTGAAGCTGCGCCACACCTTCCTCTTCTCCAACAAGACGTGGGGGGACGTGCTGTACGGCGAAGAGCTGGCCGCCCTGGAGCGCCAGCACCCGGACCGCGTGCGCGTGGTGCACACGCTCACCCGTGAGACGGATGAGTCGCGCTTCGGCGCCGCCGTGCGGAAGGGCCGCGTCCACCAGTCCCTGCTGGAGGAGCTGATTCAGGACCGGGATACGTGCCTGGTGTACGCCTGCGGCCCGGCGATTACGCCGTGGGACCGGCGCAAGGCGCTGGAGACGCGCACGCCCTCCACGCCGCGCTTCATGGAGACGGTGCTGGGCCACCTCCACGCGCTGGGCATCGAGGACAAGCGCATCAAACGGGAGACATACGGCTAGGCGCTCGCGGCAGCCACAGCTCGAAGCGAGCACCGCCGCGAGGCCGGCTGCTGGCGCGCACGCTGCCCTCATGCGCCAGCACCACGCGCCGGACAATGGCCAGCCCCAGCCCCCGTCCGTTGGCGCGGGTGAGGAAGAATGGCTGGAAGACGCGCTGCGGGTCCACGTCGGGAATGCCGGGCCCTTCGTCCTCCACCACCAGGCGCACGCCGCCGTCCGCGGGCTCCACCGTCATCCGTACCTTGCCGCCCGCGGGTGAGGCCTGCACGGCGTTGCGCACCAGGTGCGTCACCGCCAGTTGGAGCAGCGTCTCGTCCCCTTCGAGTGGAGGCGTCTCCTCGGCCTCGTCCACGCTGAAGCGCAGCGTGGGGGCGTCCGGCGGGCCATGCATCTGCCCCAGCGCCCGGCGCACCAGCTCGCCCAACTGCACGGGGCGGGGGCGCGGCTCCAACGGGCGCACCACGTCCAGCAGGTCCCGGACGATGTCCTCCAGCCGGATGGCCTCCTCCTCCAGCATGCCCACCGCGGCCTGTCCCGTGGGCCCCAGGTGGGCCTCGCGGCGCAGCACCGCCACCGCGTTGAGGATGGCGCCCAGGGGATTGCGCACCTCGTGGGCCACGACGCCCGCGGCCTCGCCCAGCACCTCCAGCCGCTCGCGCGCCACCAGCTCGTCCTGGAGCCGGGACACCTCCTCCAGCCGCACCGCGGACATCTGGTGGTGGCGCACGTTCTCCAGCGCGCCGCCCACCAGCTGCGCGAACAGCTCCAGGGTGCTGGCGCCCGCGGGGGTGAGGGCGGGGCCCTGCACGGAGAGCACGCCGAACGGATGCCCGTCCACGAGGATGGGCGCGTCCAGCCCGCGCATGTCCGGTGGATGCAGCTGGCACACGGGGCTCTCCCCGTTGGCGGAAGGCGGGAAGCGCGCCACGCCGAGCATGTCGTGGTGGAAGGCCGCCTTGCGCCGCTCGAGCACCTCCAGGAAGTGCGGCAGCGCGGCGTTCGGAATGCGCACGTCCGCCAGGGGCATGCCGTAGAGCTGTTCGGCCTCGGCCACGATGAAGGGGTTCTGCCGCAGGGGTCCGTACCGGAAGGCGTCGCCGTCCACGTAGACGACGGACACGGAGAAGCCCTGGCGGTAGATGGCGTCCACGGCCGTCTCCAGCACCGACCGCTCATCGCGGCAGCGGAGCATCGTCGCGGCGGCCGCCACCAACGCCTCCGTGAGGCGCCGCACGGAGTCCTCCGCTTCCGCCTCCAGCAGCACCACCACCAGCTCGTCCGGGTGCGTTCCGGGCGCATGCCTCAGGGCCAGCGTGCGTTGGGGGCCGTTCGCCGGCTGCACGCGCACCCACACGGGGCCTTCGGGCAGCGGCCCACCGTGGACGAGGGATTCATACAGCGGCTCCACCCAGCCGCGCTCCGCGGGGACGAAGCGGCGGATGCTTTCGGAGAGCGACAGGGCTTCCAGCTCCGCCGCCGGAACGCCCAGCAGGGTGGCGAGCGCCGCGTTGACCCGTAGCACCTGTTCGCCGCGGATGAGGGCGGTGGGGAGGGGCATCGCTTCGAGCAGCCGGTATTCGGCGGAGGCGGTGGACACGGCGGTCATCCTCTGAGTCCACCGCCCCGTCCGCAAGGGAACTTCAGCGGAGCCGGCGACGGCGGACGCAATGGGTTTTTCCGCACCCCGTATGGAAGGGCGAGGGGCAACACTCGGAGGGCACGACGATGATCTTCAAGAACCTGATGGACCGCGATGACCTGGAGCTGAAGGCTGTCATGGCCGTGACGGCGGCCTTCGTGATGATGGGCGCCGTCTTCCTGGGACAGATGCTGTAGCGCCTGGCCTCAGGGCTTCTTCTTCAGTTCCTTGGCGCGAGCCAGATACTTCTGAACGAACTCCTTCTCCTCCGGGCGAAGGTGGCTCAGACGCAACCCGTAGCCGCGCGGGTTCTTTCCGTCCTCCAGCGAATTCTCCCAGATGACGGAGCTGCGGAGCGTCAGCACCCGGGGCGGCTCATCGAAGCGCAAGGTGAGCTCCACCAAGGTCCCCAGCCGCAGCGGCTTGTCCGTGGCGATGAACAGTCCGCCCGATGACAGGTTGATGATGCGGTGGTCGGTGAAGATGCCCGCGTTCTGCAGCGTCACCTTCACGTCCGCGTGGATGCGGTCATCCGAACGCCGCTCCAGGCCGACGAACTCCGCGCTGGAATAGGTGGGCGCCGCCGCGGCCCGGCGCATGGCCGGGGCGGGCGGTGGAGGCGTGGGCGGCGGTGGCGCGGGCGGCGGCGGGGCAATGGGTGCCCGCGCCATCACCGGCGCGGCCTGCACAGGGCGCGGCGGGGGCGCGGCGGGCACGACGGGCGCGCGCACCGCCGCGGGGGCCACGTGCACCACCGGCGGGGGCCGGGGCGGCGCGGCGGGCACGACGGGCGGCGGAGGGCGGGGCGCCTGCGCCGCCTGCGTCCAGGTGGCCTCCGCGTCGCGCATGCGGCGCGACAGGAAGTCGAAGATCTCCGCCGACACCTTCTTCAGCTCCGGATGCGTGTCCGGGGACACGTGGTCCGGCGTGAAGCGCCTGGCCATGCGGAAGTAGGCCAGACGCAGCTCGTCCAGGTTGGCGGTGGGCTTGAGGCCAAAGACTTCGTGGGCCGGCAGGCTTTGCATGGCGCGCATCTGCGCGCGCAGGCGCTCGGCTTGCTGCAGCTCCAGGGAGGGCGTGGGACGCGCGCTGGCGAACAAGTCGCTCAGCTCGGCCAGCTCCGGCAGGGCGACCCAGTTCGTCCCATCCCGCGAGGCGCGCACCGCGGCCTTCAAGCGTCCGGAGGAAATCAGTTCCCGGAGGGACTGGAGCGCCAGGGGCCCCAGCACACGTCCGAGATGGTCCGCGACCCAGTAACCGACAGCAGAAGACGACACGAAAACACCCCGGGGGTCAGTGAGCCAACGCCTGGCGCACGGCCGAGGCGATCTCGAGCGGATGGAAGGGCTTGCCCACGAAGCCCACGGCGCCCGCCGCCATGGCCTGCTCCACGACGGGCTCCGCGTCCATGCTGCTGATGACCAACACACGCGTGGTGGGCGACACCGTCTTGATGGCGCCCAGGACCTCCAGTCCACTCTTCTTCGGCATGAACAGGTCCAGGAACATCACCGCGGGCTTCTCCCGCGCGGCCACGGCCAGGCCTTCCTCACCGTCCGCGGCCTCGAGCAGCCGCAGCTCGATGCCCGTGTCGGCGATGACGTCCTTCAGGATACGGCGCACGAAACTGTCGTCATCGACGAGCAGCAGGGTCGGGGTGTCGGACATGGCTCCGGATGATACTTGGACCGCGCAACATCCGCGCGGGGACATGGCACGCCTGCCCGCCTTTTTGGGTTAAGGGGTGGGCATGTCCACCGACAACGCTCTCTCACACTTCGAGTCGAAAAAGCAGACGTACCTGGAGGACCTCAAGTCCCTCGTCCGGATTCCCAGTGTCTCATTTCCTGGCTTCGATGCGACGCAGGTACGACGCAGCGCGGAAGCGACTGCACGGCTGTTGAAAGACCGTGGTTTTGAAAACGTTCAGCTACTCGAAATCGAGGGCACGCACCCCTACGTCTATGGCGAGGTGCTCAAGGCGCCGGGCAAGCCCACGCTGCTGCTCTACGCGCACCATGACGTGCAGCCCGCGGGTGACGAGGCCGCGTGGAAGAGCCCTCCGTTCGAGCCGGTGGAGCGCGACGGCCGGCTGTACGGCCGCGGCTCGGCGGACGACAAGGCGGGCATCGTCGTGCACACGTCCGCGGTGGAGTCGTGGCTGAAGGGCGCGGGAGCGTTGCCGCTCAACGTGAAGGTCATCATCGAGGGCGAGGAGGAGATTGGCAGCAACTTCCTGGGCGCCTTCCTCCAGGAGCACGCGGCGCTCCTGAAGGCGGATGCCATCGTCCTCACCGACACGTCCAACTTCGACACCGGCCTGCCGTCCATCACCACCGCGCTGCGCGGGCTCGTCACGGTGGACGTGGAGGTGCGCGCGCTGCGGCAGGCGGTGCACTCGGGCATGTGGGGCGGGCCGGTGCCGGACCCCGTCATGGCGCTGTGCCGGATGCTGGCCACGCTGACGCACGCGGATGGCTCCATCGCCATTGAAGGCATCCGCGAGCGCGTGAAGCCGCTGACGGACGGAGAGCGCCAGAGCATCCAATCCCTGCCCGGAGACGAGGCGCACTTCCGCGCGCAGTCGGGCCTGCTGCCGGGCGCGCAGGTGCTGGGAGGCGGGGCGCATCCGTGGGAGATGAACTGGCGTCAGCCGAGCATCGCCATCAATGCCATCCAGGCCAGCAGCCGCAAGGACGCGCGCAACATCATCTGTGATTCGGCCTGGGCGCGGGTGGGCATCCGCATCGTCCCGGACCTGGAGGCGCGCGACGTGGAGCAGCGCCTGAAGGAGCACCTGCGCAAGGTGTGCCCGTGGGGGCTGGACGTCCACTTCGACACGGAGGGTGCGTCCGGTTGGTGGTACACGGACCCGTCCCATCCCGCGTTCCAGGCGGCCTTCCGCGCGCTGGAGAAGGGCTACGGCACGAAGGCGGTCGCCATTGGCTGCGGCGCCTCCATTCCCTTCGTGGAGCCCTTCGCGAAGGAGCTGGGCGGGGTGCCCGCGCTGCTCATCGGCGTGGAGGACCCGTACACCTATGCCCATTCGGAGAATGAAAGCCTGCACCTGGGCGACTGGGAGAAGTCCATCCGCAGCGCCATCCACCTCTACGCGGAGCTGGCCGAGGCCCTGAGCGCGCGGGAAGCTTGAGCACCCGGTGGCTCCAGGGCCCTGGTCTCGTTGAATCATGGCCTTGATGTATCGTCAGCGTGATGTCAGGAGCGCTTGGGATGCATGGGGCGAACGCGGAGTTCTTCGAGTGGGTGTTACAGGCCGCTGGCGAGCCGTCCTCCGCTCGCCTCCGTGCGGCGCCGAGTGCCAGGGAGGCCGTGGACCGCGCCGTCTCCCTGGCCGCGGCCCTCCAAGCCGCCGCGCCCGAGTCCAAGGCCTTCGCCCAACACCTGGGGGCGCTGCTTTCGCGCGCGGTGGACCCGGTGCTCGCGCTGGAGCGGCTGCATGCCAGGGACGTCGCGCTCGCGCTCTCCTGCGCGCAGGGACTGCCAGCGGCCCGTGCGCTCCTGGAGCAGGAGGTCCTCCTCAAGCTGCGCGTCTCCCTGGCGCGCATCCACCCCTCGCCGGCGTTCACGGACGAGGTGTTGCAAGCGCTCCGGGCCAACCTCCTGATGCCTCGCGCGGAGGCTCCGTCCCGGTTGCTCGGGTACGCGGGCGCGGGCCCGCTGCTGCACTGGGTGAGCATCTCCGCGACGCGGCTCGCGCTGCGGATGCGCAAGGCGCTGGGAGAAGAGTCCCACGTGGAGGCCGAGGTGCTCGCCGCACACCCCGCGCCGGGCGGCCTGGAGCTGGGCTTCGTGCGGGAGGAGGCCCGGGGGCATGTGCGCGCGGCCTTCGTCCGGGCGGTGGCCTCGCTGGATGATGAGGACCGGGAGTTGCTGCGGCTGCACTTCGTGGAGCGCCTCTCCCTGGAGCGCATGGGCGCCCTGTTCGACCTGCACAAGTCCACCCTCTCACGCCGGCTCACCGCGGTGCAGTCGCTGCTGGAGAAACGGACGCGGCGCGCGCTCGCTGAGCGCCTGTCGTTGCCCGAGCCGGAAGTGGACAGCGTGATGCGCGCCATCCATGGGCGGTTGGACTTGAGCCTCTCCGGCCTGCTGGAGGGGCGCGAGTGAGCTGCCCGGATGAGAACGCACTGTCGGGGTTCGCGAACGGTGCGTTGGACCCCGAGGGCATGACGACGGTGCGCCAGCATGTCTCCGGCTGCTCGGAGTGCCGGAGCGTGCTCGCCGCGCTGGGGGGGCTGGAGAATCCTCCCCCGTTGGTCGACACGGGGCTGCTCGTCTCCGGTGCGCGGGTGGGACGGTACGTGGTGCTCGGGCTGCTCGGCGAAGGTGGCATGGGGCGCGTCCATGCCGCCTATGACCCGGAGCTGGACCGGAAGGTGGCGCTGAAGCTGCTGAACCTCGCGAGGCTCGGGGAGGACTCGCTGGCCCAGGCGCGTCAGCGATTGGAGCGCGAGGCCCGCACGATGGCCCGCCTGTCGCATCCCCATGTCGCCCAGTTGCATGACGTGGGCGAGTTCCAGGGACAGCTCTTCCTGGTGATGGAGCTCGTCGAGGGCGGAACGCTCCGGCGGTGGCTGGCGGAGAAGCCGCGCACGCGCCGGGAAATCCTGGCGCGCTTCACCCAGGCGGCGGATGGGCTCGCGGCCACGCACGCGCTGGGCATCATCCACCGCGACTTCAAGCCCGACAACGTCCTGCTGACGCGCGACGGTCAGGTGCGCATCACCGACTTTGGCCTGGCCAACGCCGCGGTGGGACTGGGGCCTCCTCGGGAGGACGCGGCCATCGACTCCGGCGAGGCGCCGCTCACCGTCACCGGCGCGTTCCTGGGGACGCCCGCCTATGGCGCGCCGGAGCAGCTTCGCGGGGAGCGGGGGATGCCCGTTCGGACCAGTTCGCCTTCTGCGTCGCGCTCTACGAGGCGCTCAACGGGCAGCGGCCCTTCGCGGGGGCCACGCGCGAGGAGCTCCTGGCGTCCATGCAGCGCCAGGAGGTGCGTCCGGAGCAGCGGGGCGTGCCCTCGTGGCTCAAGACCGTGGTGCGGCGGGGCCTCTCCGTGGACCCGTCGCGGCGCTTCGAGTCCATGCAGGTGCTGCGAGCCCGCCTCGCGCGGGAGGTGGGGGCCTGGAAGCGCAGCGCGGCCACGGCGGTGCTCGCGGGAGGACTGGTGGGCCTGGGGTTCCTCGTGCTGGGGCCTTCCGCGGCGGCGCCGAGCGAAGCCTGTCAGGGCAGTGAACGGCACCTCGCGGGCATCTGGGACGCGTCCGTGCGCGAGTCCACGCGTCAGGCCTTCCTGGCGACGGGCGCCCCCGCGGCCGAGGCCTCGTTCCAGGCCGTGGCCTCCACGCTGGAGCAGTGGACGCAGGACTGGACGCGCGCGCATCAGTCCGCGTGCGAGGCGACGCGTGTCTTCGGCGAGCAGTCGGAAGCGGCGCTGGGGCTGCGGATGACGTGCCTGGACCAGCGGCTGGGAGAGCTGTCGCGGCTGACGGCGGCGCTCCAGGGCGCGGACGCGCGGACGGTGGAGCGGGGCTTCGGGCTGGGGGCCTCGCTCGGAGGCGTGGGCGGGTGCGCGGACGTGCGCACGTTGCAGGAGGCCGTGTCTCCGCCGGAGGACCCGAAGGCGCGCGCGGAGGTGGACGCGGTGCGCGCGGAGCTCGCGCGGGCGAACGCGAAGCGGCTCGCGGGGCATACCCCCGAGGGCCTGCGAATCGCGCTCGCCGCCCGGGAGCGCGCGCTCGCCACCCGACATCGGCCGCTGGAAGCCGAGGCGCATCACCTCTGCGCGCGATTGCAGGAGGACGCGGGAGCCATCGAGGACGCGCGCGTGTCCCTGGTCCAGGGCTCCCTGGCGGCCGAGGCCGGGCGGCATCTGGGCGTGCTCGCGCGGGTGCTGCACTTCCAGGCCTGGTTGCATGGGTACGGGATGGGCCAGCCCCAGGAGGCGTGGCCTTTCCTGCATCGCGCCCGGGCCGTGGCGGAGACGCTCAGAGACCCCGAACTGGACACCATGCTGGACCAGGTGCAGGCGGAGTTCCTGGAGCAGGAGGGCCGCTTCTCGGAGGCCGAATCGATGCTCCGTGCCTCGCTGGAGACCGTCACCGCTCGGGGCCAGGCGTTCACCCGCGCGGAGCTGAACGGCCGGCTGGGCCAACTGGCCCGGCAGCAGGGACGGTTGTTGGAGGCCAAGCGTTGGCAGGAGGAAGCGCTGCGCCTCCATGAGGCGCACTTCGGGCCGACGCACCGGGACACGGGACGGGCCCTGTCGAACCTGGGCGGCACGCTGGCCTTCCTGGGGGAGCTTCCGCGTGCCGAGGCCGTCCTCAAGCGGGCGCTGGGCATCCTTCGCCAGACGCTGGGCTCGGAGAACCTGTCGGTGGCCCGGACCTTGTCCAACCTGACCCTCGTCTACGTCGAGTGGGGGCATGCGGCCCAGGCGCGGGAGACCGCGGAGGAGAGCTGGGCCGTGGCGCTCAAGAGCGTGGCCGCCGACAGCCCGGTGTTGATTGGGGTGAAGTCGAACCGGCTGGGGGTGCAGGGCGAGCAGGGCGAGCGCTTGCCGGAGCTGGAGTATGCCCGAGGCCTCCTGGCGCATCGGGAGCGGGCCTATGGCGCCACCCATCCGGAGGTGGCGCTGGATGCGCACGAGGTGGGCCGGCTGCTGCGTCTGCTGGGGCGTCCGGGCGAGGCCCGTGGCTTCCACGCTCGCGGTGTCTCGCTCCAGCGGCCCCTGGCCGACAAGGGGGAGCTGGATGGCACGTCGCTGCGCTACCTGTCGGATGCGCTGCTCTTCCTGGGGCAGGTGGACGAGGCACGCCGTCACATCGAGCAGGCGCTCGTGGTCATGGAGAGAGATTTGGGGCCGTCGTCGTCCGAGCGCATGGAGGCGCTGCTGCTCCTAGGGGACGTCCATCTCGCGCGAGGTCAGCCCGCCGAGGCCCTGGCGCCGCTGCGGACCGCGCTGGCGGACCTCACGGCCCGGCAGGTGGTCTCCGCGCGTGTCCCCAGGGTGCGCCGCCGGCTCGCGCGGGCGCTTCGATTGACGGGCGCCGAGGAAGCGGCCTGCGGAGAGGCCCGCCGCGCCTGGGAGGAGCTGTCCGTGTGGCGCAAGGCCTATGTCCAGGAGACGGCGGACGCGCGGACCGAGCTGGGGCACTGTCGCGGATGACCATCGAGTGCATGTAACGGGCGTCGCCCGCGGAGAGCGGCTCCGCCTGTTTTCGGGTCAAGGCCGCCAGGTCTTGAAGACTGGCACTTTCCCCTGGATTCGGGCGGCGCTTCGCTGGTGTCTTCGAGGCCGGGAGCCGGGGCCTGTGCCTCCTGGCGGAGGGAGACCGCGTGGATGCTGTGGATACGAGGCTGGTCGCCAGCTATGCGGTAGCCATCGCCTTCGACGTGCTGATGCCGGTGGGCATGGTGCTGTGGGCGCGCCGGCGGCTGGGCGTGGCCTGGAAGGTGGTGGGCTGGGGCGCGGCGGCGTTCGCGCTGTCGCAGTTGCTCACCCGGCTGCCCATGGTGCAGGTGGCGCAGTACTTCATGCGCGACGCGCTGAAGACGTCCTCGGTGCTGCTGGGCGTCTGGATTGTCGTGCTGTCCCTCACCGCGGGCCTCTTCGAGGAGACGGCGCGGCTGTGGGCCTTCCGCAAGCCGCTGAAGGACTTCCGCCGCTGGCGCGACGCGGTGGGCTTCGGCGTGGGCCACGGCGGCCTGGAGTCGGCGCTGCTGGTGGGCGGGCTGGCGGCGCTGGGGCTCGTCAACGTCATCGCCCTGTCCAGGTTGGACCCTCCACCTTGCCGCTGAAGCCGGAGCAGGTGGCGCAGGTGGTGGAGGCCAAGGCGACCATCGCCGCGCTGGACTGGTGGATGCCGCTGCTGGGGGCCTACGAGCGGCTGGGCTCCATGGTGGTGCACATCGCGCTGTCGGTGGTGGTGCTCCAGCGCTTCATCCGTGGCGAGGTGAAGTGGTACTGGCTCGCGGTGGGCGCCCACGCCGTCTTCAACGCGCTGACGGTGGTGGTGGGGAAGCTGGCCACCGCGGCGTGGGGACAGCAGGCAGGGGCGTTCGCGGGCGAAGCCATGGTGACGGTGGCCGCGCTGGTGGGCCTGTGGGTCATCCTCTATTTCCGCCGCGTGGACGCGGAGCGCGACACGGCGGTGGTTCCGGTGCGGAGGTGAGCAGCCGCTATCGCCCGCGGAAGCGGTCCGTGGCATCCACCAGCGCGGAGGTGTTGCCCGGCTCGTTCGCGGAGTGCCCCGCGTCGGACACCATGACGAACTCCGCCTCCGGCCACGCCTTGTGCAGGGCCCAGGCGCTCTCTGGGGGGCACACCACGTCATAGCGCCCCTGGACGATGACGGCGGGGATGTTGCGGATGCGGTGCACGTCGTCGAGCAGCTGGGTGTCGCTGCGCAGGAAGCCCCGGTTGACGAAGTAGTGGCATTCGATGCGGGCGAAGGCGAGCGCGAAGGTGTCCCCGCTGTTGCGCGCCACCAGCTCCGCGTTGGGGTACAGGCAACTGGTGCGTCCTTCCCACACGCTCCACGCGCGCGCGGCCTCCTGCTGCGCCTTCACGTCGGAGCCCATCAGCCGGCGGTGGTAGGCCGCCAGCAGGTCCCCACGCTCCTCGAGCGGAATGGGCTCCAGGTAGTACTCCCACGCGTCCGGGAAGATGGCGCTGGCGCCTCGCTGATAGAACCAGTCAATCTCCTGCTTGCGGAGCAGGAAGATGCCGCGCAGCACCAGCTCCGAGACGCGCTCGGGATGTGTCTGGGCATAGGCCAGGGACAGGGTGCTGCCCCATGAGCCGCCGAAGAGCTGCCACCGGGAGATGTCCAGGAACTCGCGCAGCCGCTCCATGTCGGCCACCAAGTTCCAGGTGGTGTTCTCCTCCAGGCTCGCGTGCGGGGTGCTGCGTCCGCAGCCGCGCTGGTCGAACAGGATGATGCGGTACGCGGCCGGGTCGAAGAAGCGGCGCTGGCGCGGGTCCGTTCCTCCGCCGGGCCCCCCGTGGACGAAGAGCACCGGCTTGCCCTCTGGATTGCCGCTCTCCTCGAAGTACACCTCATGCCCACCGGAGACGCGCAGGCGGCCGGTGCGGTAGGGCTCCAGGGGCGGGTACAGCGAACGCAGCGGACGGTGGGACACGGACACGGGCAGGCCTTCCGTAGCGGTGGGAGCGGCTGACCCTACCAGGGGCCCCGCCGGGGGCCTTCCGTCCGCGGGTGGCAGGGCGTCTGGAGTGTGCGGCGGACCTCCTGCCCGGAGGGCGCTCTGTCAGGCAGGCCACGGACGATGTGACGGCGAGTTCACCGCGCCGCAACGCGGGCTTCGCGGACGGGGTGGAGACTGCCGGTTGTCTCCCACACCCCACGGAGCACGCCATGAACATCGCTTCGCTCATCCGTCCTGCGACTTCGCCTCACACGCCCGCGCCGCGCCGGCTGCGGCTGGTCCGCGTGCAGGCCACCGTCCTCGCGCAGGGCGCGGTGGGCGCCATGAAGGACGGTGTGAAGGCCTTCCGCCACATGTGCGACATCCTCACGGGAGGCGATGCCCAGGCCCGGCACTGAGCCAGGCCATGCGTCCTCCGGCCCCGAGGAGTCAGGGGCCGGGTGCTTCACTCAGGAGGGCGCGCCCGGGCGCGGGCCGGTTCCCGGGCTCGAAGGCGCGTCCTCCTTCGGCGGCGGGGGCGGCACGCCCTTGCCCGCGGGCGCCACCACCCGCACCTCGGTGCGCTCGTCGAGCGCGAGCCCGTCACCCTTGGGCTCCGTCTCCGTCACGGAGATGACGTCGCCCCGGTTCAGCTTGAGGAAGCGCTCGTTGCGCTCGTTGCGGTGGCGCTCCTGCATCGCCGGCCCACGCGGCCCTCGGGGCCACAGCCGATGTAGCGGTGCCGGCCCTTGCCCTCCAGGGGCTCGGAGACGATGCGGAACAGGCGCCCGGGCGTCAGCTCCGGCCACGCCTCGTCCTTGGGCGCCAGCACCAGGTAGCTCATCTTCAGCGACTCCTTGTGCAGGCTCGCCGCGCGCGCCAGCTCCTCCACCACGCGAGGCATGGGCCAGGCGCGCTCGGCGTGGCACCAGTCCGTCTCCTTCACCAGGGCGGGGCAGGGGCCGCGGTACATGCAGGGCGCGCGGACGGCGTAGCCCTTGGCCACCATGGCGTCGCGCACGTGCAGCAGGCCGCGGCTCGTCTCGCGCAGCGCGGGCTCCATCACCAGCAGGCTGCCGCCGCGCTTCACCTTCGCCAGAATCGTCTCCAGCAGCGCGGCGCGGGGGCCGTGGCCGCGTCCCCCGTGCCGTACAGCTCGTTGACGACGTGGCCCATCGTAATCAGGTCGAACTGGCCGTCGGGCAGCGTGGCGCCCTTCTTCGTCGGGTCCCAGTCGCGGGTGGCCAGGGCCTCACCGGCCTCGGCGGCCGGTTTCGCGCCAGGGTGAGGGCGGCCTTGCTGCGGTCGGCGGCGGTGACCGGCCCCCGCCCGCGTCCAGGGCGGCGAAGGCCACCGGGCCCGGACCGCTGCCCAGGTCCAGCACCTGCCGGGGGCGGTTCGGCAGCTCGCCGAGCACCTGCCGGGCCTGCGCATAGGACACCGGCCAGTAGAAGAGGAGATAGGCGCCCAGGAGCTTCGGGTCGTCCATGTACCGCGCGCCGGCGAGCTGCCGCTCCCGCGTGAGGCCCAGGGAAAGCTGGCGGACACCCGCGGCCACCTCCTTCACCTCCTGGGGCGTCAGGCGCGTCTCCGGCCCGGCGCCACCGCCCCGGCCGCGTGACGCGCGCCAGACGGCGATGAGCCGCGGCATCCATCGCTCCAGGTCCTTGCTGTATGCGTTGCTCATCGAACCCAGCCTTCACCTGTGAGGCCGCGTCCCGCCGCGGCCGTTGCCAACCCATTGTCGTCCCGCCAAGCCGTCAACGGCGAGATCGCCATGGAGGGGGAGAGCGCGTTAAACCCTGGTCGCACATGATTTCCGTTCGCGGCCTTCGCAAGCACTACAAAGTCCATAAGCGCCCGCCGGGCTTGAAGGCGGCCCTCCGCTCGCTCGTCCACCGTAGCTACACCACGGTGAAGGCCGTGGACGGGATTTCCTTCGACATCCGCCCCGGGGAGCGGGTGGGCTTCCTGGGTCCCAATGGCGCCGGGAAGACGACGACGCTCAAGGTCCTCTCCGGCCTGCTCTATCCCTCCGACGGCGAGGTGACGGTGGACGGCCATGTCCCGCAGAAGCGGGAGGAGGCCTTCCTCAAGAAAATCATGCTCGTCATGGGGCAGAAACAGCAGCTCCTGTGGGACCTGCCTCCGGCGGAGACGTTCGAACTCAACCGCGCCATCTACGACGTGCCCCAGGCCCAGTACAAGAAGACGATGTCGGACCTGATTGAGCTCCTGGAAATCGGGGACCTCATCGGCAAGCCCACCCGTCAGCTGTCGCTGGGGGAGCGGATGAAGTGCGAGCTGGCCGCGGCGCTCATCCACCAGCCCCGGGTGCTCTTCCTGGACGAGCCGACCATCGGCCTGGACGTGGCCATGCAGGCCACCATGCGGACGTTCATCAAGGAGTACAACGAGAAGTACGGCGCCACGCTCATCCTCACCAGCCACTACATGGACGACGTGGCGGCGCTGTGCCCCCGTGTCATCGTCATCGACAAGGGCCTCCTGTCGTACGACGGCGGCCTGGACGCGCTGGTGCAGCGGGTGCGGCCGGAGAAGCGCGTGGTGCTGCGCCTGTCGGAGGAAGTGGACGCCGAGCGCCTGTCGCCGCTGGGCCGGGTGGTGACGCACGAGCCCGGCACCGCGGTGCTCCAGGTCCAGCAGGAGGCGGTCAACGCCACCATCACCCGCGCGCTGTCCACGTTGCCGGTGATGGACCTCACGGTGGAGAACGCGCCGCTGGAAGAGGTGATGAGCGAGCTGTTCGCGGAGTCGAAGGCGCGCCGGACGGCGGTGTCGGAACCGGTGCCCGCATGAGCGCCCGGACCACACTGCGCGCCTTTCCCACGCTGCTGCGGGTGGGGTTCGCGGAGGCGGTGGCCTACCGCGCGGAGATGCTCATCTGGGTGCTGTCCACCACCATGCCGCTGGTCAACATGGTGCTGTGGATGGCGGTGTCGCGCGAGGCGCCCGTGGGCCGCTTCGGCGAGGCGGACTTCATCAGCTACTTCCTGGCCACCTTCGCGGTGCGGCAGCTGGCCACGTCGTGGGCGGCGTGGCTCATCAACTGGGAGGTGAAGCAGGGGACGCTGGCCATGCGCCTGCTGCGTCCCATCTCCCCGCTGTGGGCCTACGCGGTGGAGAGCATCGCCGCCTTCCCCATGCGATTGATGGTCGCGGTGCCGGTGATGCTGCTGAGCGTGGCGCTGGTGGGGCAGAAGGCGGTGCCCCAGCACGCGTGGCAGTGGGGCTTCGTCGTGCTGTCGGTGATTGGCGGCTGGGCCGTGGCCTTCCTGGCCAACGTGGCCATTGGCGCGCTGTGCTTCTTCCTGGAGAGCAGCCAGAAGGTGGTGGAGGTGTGGCTGGTGCTCTTCTTCGTGTGCTCCGGCTACATGTACCCGGTGGAGCTGCTGCCGCCCACGCTGCGCACCATCATCGACTGGTTGCCCTTCCGCTATCAGATTGGCGTCCCGGTGGAGATGCTGACGGGGGCCTATGGCTGGGAGGAGTCCCTGCGGCTGCTGGCGGCCCAGTGGGCCTGGGTGGCGGTGCTGGGGGCATTGGCGGCGGTGACGTGGAAGCAGGGCGTGCGGCGCTTCGCGGCGTTCGGGGGCTGAAGTGAAGGTGAAGCGCTATCTGCGGCTGCTGGGCATTCAACTCAAGGCGTCGGGGCTGCTGTCCCTGCAGTACCGCGCGGACTTCTTCACGGAGGGGCTGACGTCCCTCTTCTGGACCTTCACGGCGCTGGCGCCGCTGTTCGTCGTCTACGGTGAGCGGTCCAACATCGAGGGCTGGAGTTTCGGCGAGGCGCTGCTCGTGGTGGGCTGGTTCACGCTGCTGCAGGGCATCCTGGAGGGCGCCATCAACCCCAGCCTCACGGGGGTGGTGGAGCACATCCGCAAGGGCACGTTGGACTTCGTGTTGCTCAAGCCGGCGGACGCGCAGTTCCTGGTGTCCACGCAGCGCTTCCAGCCGTGGCGGGCCTTCAACGTGCTGACGGGAATCGGGCTGTTCGTCTACGCCTTCATGCACCTGGGGCGGTGGCCGTCGGTGACGGGGCTGCTGGCCTCCGTGCTGCTGCTGGGGACGAGCACGCTCTTGCTCTACTCGCTGTGGATTCTGACGGTGAGCGCGGCGTTCTTCGTCGTGCGGGTGGACAACCTGACGTACCTGTTCACCTCCATCTTCGACTTCGCGCGCTGGCCGTCCTCCGTGTTCCAGGGCGTGGGGCGCGGCGTGCTGACGATGGTGTTCACGTACGTCATTCCGCTGGCGCTGATGACGACCTTCCCGGCGCAGGCCATGCTGGGACGGCTGCCGCCCCAGTCGCTCGTGGGCGCGGTGGTGGGCGCGGGGCTCTTCGCCTGGGGCTCACGTCAGGTGTGGCTGCGCTCCATCCGACGGTACACGTCGGCGAGCAGCTGACGCGGGCATGAAACGCCTCTCCCCAGCGCGGTGACTCGCGCCGCTCCGGGGAGAGGATGACCGCTGGGGGCCTACTTCTTCAGGCCGCGGGTCGTGTCCTGGACGATTCGGGTCACGTTCGCGATACCGCCACCGACGATGTACCAGCTCGGGGCGTCGACCACGATGACCTGGCCCTGCTTGAAGGCGCGGGTCTGGCTGAGCTCCGGGTGCCTGGCCAGCGTCTCCAGGGCCTTGTTCTCACCCCCGCCGGTCGCGGCGCCGCGGTCCAGCACCACCAGCCACTCCGGGTTGGCGGCCACGGCCTTCTTCAGCAGGGCGGCCGCGGCTTCCTGACGGGCCTTCGCTTCGGGCGACCCTGCCGGCGGGCGCGGGCCGTCGTTGCTGCCCTCCGCCTTCGGGACCACGGCGTTGAAGCCCGTCAGCTCGTGGAGATAACCGAAGCGGTCGCCGGGCGCGTGCACCATGACGTTGCCATTCAGGGTGAAGAGCATCACGGCGGACTTGCCGCGCGTCAGCTTCTTCAGCGCGGCCCGCTCCTTTTCGAAGTTCTTCACCAGCGTGTCGGCTTCCTTCTGCTTGCCGAAGGCCTTGCCCAGCGCCAGCGTCTGGCCCGTCACGTCGTCCACGAAGTGGTCGGCGCGAACGGACAGGTTCACGGTGGGCGCGAGCGCGCTCAGGGCCTCGGCCTGCTTCTGCGAGCGCCCACCCACCACGATGAGGTCCGGCTTCAGCTCCGTGAGGACCTTGGTATCGGGCTCGAACAGGCTGCCGGCCTGGGTCACGCCATTGCTGTTGTAGGCGGACAGCGTGGCCGGGAAGGTGGCCTTCGGCACGGCCACGGCACGGATGCCGAGCGCGTTCAGCGTGTCGAGCACGCCGAGGTCATAGACGGCGAGGCGGGACGGCGTGGCGGGCACGCTCAGCGTGCCAGTCTCATGCTTCAGCTCGAAAGCAGCGGAGGGAGCAGCGGTAGCCAGACCGGAGGCGAACAGTGCCGCGACGAGCGGGCGATGGAAACGGCGCATGGGAGGTTCTCCGAAACGTGACCGCGAAAACCGAGGGACGTTCCGGCGGATATGCCACGTCGCTCCTCGGTTCGACAGCGGCGCCGGGCGCGTCACGGAGCGCTGGATGATTCATATTTTCATTTTGAGATTAGTTTGCATTATCATCGGCGCCGCGCGTTTGTCGCCGCTGCGCCCTCCGCAACAGGCCGGGAGGACGTGAAGGAGGCGGTCGTCATTCGCCTGGCGAGTAATTCTATGGTTGCTTGAATTGCATGGCCTGGCGCGGCGGCCTCTGGCTTTACCCCGCACGGGTGGGTGCCCAAGGCCCCACGTATTGATGTGTTCAGTTTTGGGTGGTGCGATGGTCCGCCCGTGCAGGGCTGGGGTAAAGGCGCCGAGCGCGGTCCCGCCGCGCATCCCCCCGTCACACAAAGGACCCCCACCTATGTTTGAACCTGTCGGGTTCGGCCGGAAGGCCGCGCTCTTGATGACGCTCGTGTTCGCAGGATGCTCACACGAGGATTTTGCAGACGCGCTGCATGAGCCATGGACCCAGGACGCCGAGCTCGCTTCCGTCAGTTGGGTAGGCACCCCCAGCATGTCCACTCAGCGGCTGGACCATACGGCCACGGTGCTGCCCAATGGCCGCGTGCTGGTCGCCGGTGGCCAGTCCTCCACGAGCGCCGAGCAATACGACGTGGCGACCGCGCGGTGGCTCAGCGCGGGGAGCATGAATGTCATCCGCCGTCGTCACACCGCGACGTTGCTGCCCAATGGAAAGGTGCTGGTGGTGGGCGGTGACGTCGCCGCCGCGACCACCGGCACCGCGGAGCTGTACGATGTGGCCACCGGGACCTGGTCTTCCACCGGCAGCCTGGACTCCCTTCGCTCGGGACACACCGCGACGTTGCTGCTCGACGGCAAAGTGATGGTGATGGGCGGAGAGGACGGCACGGGAACCGCGTTGAGGACGGCGCGTCTGTATGACGCCGACACGGGGACCTGGAGCGCCACCCACAGCATGACCACCCCGCGCATGGGACACGCGGCGACGCTGCTGCCCAATGGAAAGGTGCTGGTGTCGGGCGGGCGCTCCAGTTCGTGGGGCACCGTCCTCCGGACTGCGGAGCTCTATGACCCCGCCACGGGGACCTGGTCCTCCACCGCCTCCATGAGCTCGCCGCGCACGGGGCATGCTTCGACGGCGCTGCTGAATGGCAAGGTGCTGGTGTCCGGCGGGCTGGTGGATGACATCACCGCGACGCGCAGCGCGGAGCTGTACACCGTGGAGACCGGTGTCTGGGGGGCCGCGGGAGGCCTGATGCCCGTCGAGCGCGCGCACCACACCGCGACGGTGCTGCACTCCGGCGAGGTGTTCATCACCGGTGGCACGGACGGCAGCGAGCCCTACCTCCAGAGCGCCGCATTGTATGACCCTGTCAACGCGCTCTGGACCTCCACGGTTTCGATGGGCACCAGCCGGCTGGGCCACACCGCCGCGCTGCTGGGGACGGGGGAGGTGCTGGTCGCGGGCGGAAGCCCGGACGGCGTCCTGCGCACCGCTTCCGCCGAGCGCTACGTCCCACCCACGCTGCCCTGGCGCGCGGCCAATGCCATGCTGTCCGCGCGGTACCACCATTCCTTGACGGTGTTGTCTTCGGGCGAGGTCCTCGCGGCGGGTGGCACCGCGAATGGCAGCACGGCATTGACGGGCGCGGAGCGCTACTCCGAGGCCACGGGCCACTGGCTGCAGACGGGCACGCTGCTCACCGCGCGCTATCTCCACACCGCGACGTTGCTGCCCAATGGCAAGGTGCTGGCAGCGGGAGGCCAGAGCACGTCGTCCAGCTATCTTCCCTCGGCGGAGCTCTATGACGCGGCCACGGGTACGTGGAGTTCCACGGGGGCGCTGGCTGCGCCGCGTGCGCGCCACACCGCGACGCTGCTGCCCAACGGCAAGGTCCTGGTGGCGGGAGGCCGGATGAGCTCCAGCTTCTCTGGCATGCTGGCCACCGCGGAGCTGTATGACGTGGCGACCGGGACGTGGACCGCCACCGGGGTGATGAGCCGCCGTCGGCAGTACCACACCGCGACGTCGCTGCCGTCCGGCAAGGTCCTGGTGGTGGGAGGCAACACGCAGGATGGAGACACGTCCTCGGCGGAGCTCTATGACGTGTCCACGGGGCAGTGGACGCTCACCGGCTCCCTGTCCGGGCCGCGTTATGGCCACACGGCGGTGGCGCTGCCGTCGGGCAAGGTGCTGGTGGCCGGAGGCTGGGGCGCGCGGGGGCGCTCGCCACGGCTGAGCTCTACGACCCGGCGACGGGCACCTGGACCTCGCTCACGTCCATGCAGCACTCCCGCTACGGACCGATGTCCGCGCTGCTGCCCTCCGGCCGCGTGCTGGTGTTGGGTGGTGACGGAGGGGGCACCGTGGGCTTGTTGGCCTCGGCCGAGGTGTATGACCCGGCCAGCGGCCAATGGCACAGCGCCGGAACGCTGCCCACGGCGCTCACCAGCGCGGGCGTGGTGACGCTGGTGGGCTCTGGCCGCGTGCTGGTGTCGGGAGGCCTGGGCCCCAGCGGCTCGCTGTCCTCCGCCGGGTTGTATTCGCCCGCACCCTGATTCCACGTCCCGCCCCGGGGGCTTGTGTCACCGGGGCGGGCTTTCGGATGCGGCCCGCAAGACAGCTCGGGGCTTGGGGTGTCGCCTGGGTGATGGCGGCTCGCTTTCGGGTGACTCGACCCGCGTCTCCACTGCTCCAATCTCCCCGCGGTGCATTCGAGGGGGACGCATGAATCGGATTCAAAGGGTGGTCATGACGGGGTTGTTCGCCGGAGTGCTGGGAGGCGCTCCCGCGTCCTGGGCCGGCGCGGCGAAGACGCAATACCCCGTGGTGTTCGCGCACGGCATGGGCGGGTTCGATGACCTGCTCGGCTACGACTACTGGGGGAACGACTTCGGCACCTTCGTGGGCGAGGCCTGTGAGTCGCGCTTCGACACGAGCTGCAACAGCGACCTCGACCCGGGACAGCGCGCCTTCGTTGCACAGGTGGCGGCGTTTCAGTCCTCGGAGGTCCGCGGGTTGGACCTGGCGGACGACATCGAGGGCTTCATGGCGACGACGGGTGCCTCGAAGGTGAGCATCATCGGGCACTCTCAAGGGGGCATCGACGCGCGGAAGGCGGCGCGCGTGCTGCGGGAGCGAAGGGGCGCCACGTCGGTGGCGGTGCTGGCCAGTGTGTCTTCGCCGCACCGGGGCTCGCCGGTGGCGAAGTACATCCTCGACCAGAAAACGGGTGTCACCAGCGTCATCGCGGCGCTGGCGCGCTACTACGGCGACTCCGTCTATGCGCCGGGCAATGATGCCTATGCGGCGGCGAAGCAGCTCGTCTTCAATGACTATTCATCCTCGGACGGTGTCGTCACGGGCATGAAGGCCTTCAACGAGAAGTATCCGGTGAGCAGCAACTACGCGGAGCGCTACGTGTCACTCATCACCGCTCAGTTTGGGGGGAATGTGAATCCGGCGCTGTACCTGTTGAAGGAGTTCCTCTTCGACATCGACGGCAACGGCTACTGCGCGGGGGATGGGGACAACGACGGCGCGGCCGGCTGCGGCGACGGCGTGCGCAACGAAGCGGACGACGATGGCATGGTGGGCATCAACTCTCAGCAGATGGGGCGCCGGCTGCGCTACCACGACGCCTTCTTCGGCTTCGACTCGGTGACGGACGACGCGTCCATTCCCGCGCTCAATGATTTGAACGGGCCATCGCGTCCGCAGAGCACGTCCATGTCCAGCGTGGTGCCTCAGGACCATGTGGATGTGGTGGGGGTCGGGCCGGACGCCTTCGATGAGCCGGAGTTCTACGCCGCCCTCATCCACTACATCTCACTGCATGATTGACGTGCCGGCGCGTCAGGCACCGGGCTGCGGGGCTTCGACTTCCTCGGACTCCACGCCGTAGTACGCGAGGCACTCCACCTCCCGTCCGCGCACCACACGTCGGCCGTCGAGCGGACCGCCATGCGCGGTGACGATGGTGCATTGGCCCTCGTCGCCTTCCTGGTCGAAGTAGAGCACCACCCAGTCATGGGTGGCATTCTGCTGGTGGGCCAGCGCGGTGTTGGAGAAGAGCGCGCGGAAGTTCCATCCCTCCAGCTTCTTGCGGAGTACGGGCAGCCATGCTTCGCCAGAGGGATTGAACCGGCGCGGTGCAATCCGGCGCAGCTCGCCTGCGCCCGCGCGCCGCCGGTACTCCTCGTCCACCTGGAGCAGCACGCCCACGTCCGGCCGGGGGCCTTCATCCCGCCCTTCGCTCCGGCGTGCGGCGCTGCGCCGCTCCTGCCCAGCCGTGCGCCCAGCAGCTCGCGCACCTGTTCGCTGCGCCGGGGGCCGAAGCCCTCCACGCGCTCCAGCCGTCCGTCGTGTGCGGCCTGCTCCAGCTCCTCCAGCGTCCGCACGCCCAGCTCGTCATGGATGCGGCGGGCCAGCTCGGCGCCGATGCCCGGCACGCTGGCCAGGAGTTGCTCCGGAGAGTGCTCTGACTCCAGCCGCTGGAGCAGGGAGAGCTGTCCGGTGCGAATCAGCTCCGCCATCGCCGCGGCGATGCTCTTTCCCACGCCGGGGAGCTTGCGCAGCCCTGCTTCACCTTCCTCGGCCAGCAGCTCCGCCACGGGTTGAGGCCACTTCGCGATGGTGTCCGCGGCCTTCCGGTAGGCGCCGACCCGGAAGGGCATCGCGTCCTGCTCCTCCAGCAGGTCCGCGACGCGCTCCAGCGCATCCGCGACGTCGATGTTGTCCTTCCAGGCAACGCCCATGGCTGCCTTCAAGGTGGGGCGCGTCGAAGACGGTGGCCACCCCTGTCGCGCCGTGGCACCGGGCTCGGCGGGCGGCCGGCAAGGCGGCCGGCTTGCAGCCCGCGCTCACGACAGCGGCGCTCAGGCCGGCTCGCTCGTGGAGGCGCGAGGTCCTTCAATGACGACCTTCAGGCCGCGCGGCGGGTTGGGCGCGAAGGTGAGTGAGAAGCCGACGCGGTGGCACAACTCGCGGACGATGGACAGGCCAAGCCCGCTGCCCCGGGTCGCCCGGCGCCGCGTGGCCTGCGCGCGAAACCCGCGCTCGCCCAGGCGCTCGAGCTCCTCGGCAGAGAGGCCGGGCCCGTCGTCGAGCACGGTGAGCCGGAAGCGCCCGGGTTCCGCATCCTCCAGGACCGCCACGACGTGGCCCCCGCCTCGCCGTGTGTGACGGCGTTGTGGAGCAGGTTGCCCAGGGCCTGCTCCAGCATCGTGGGATTGCAGCGCACCCAGAGCGCCTCGTCGGGCCGGGAGCACTCCACGGTCAGTCCCAGCAACCGCGCGAGCTGCTGGAGCCTGCGCACCACGCGCTCCACCGTCTGCCCCAGCTCCACGCGCGGGTCGCCCGCCGTCGGGTCGATGCCCTCTCCGAGCTGGCAGGCGAGATGGAGGTTGTCCACCAGGGAGGTGAGGTAGACGGTGTCCTCGATGCCCTGGCGGAGGAGCGCCGCGGTGGGCTCGGTGGGCGTCGTCGAGGCCAGCTCCAGCGACAATTGAAGCGAGGCAATGGGCGTCTTCAGGTCGTGCGCGACGTCCGCCAGGTGTCGCTCCAGCGCGTGTTTCTGGGCCTCGATGCGGGTGGCGTCCTCCTGGACACGGGCATGGGTGGTGTCGAGCACCCGTGACAGCTCGCCCAGCTCATCGTCCTGGCCATCCGCCGCGGAGTGATACCGACTGGCCCCGAGCATCCCCGCCGCCCGATGCAGACGGCGCAGGCGCTGGAGGAGGGGGTGGACGACGACGAAGGTGGACAGCGTCGCCGCGAGCATCGTGAAGAGGACGGCGGCCACGAGGACCCACCCGCCCACCGTGGCGCGCTCGTCCATGAGCGGCCAGCGGAACTCCAGGAGGCTGCAGGGGCCGGAGTCCGCGAGCTTCATCAGTGAGGCCCCCGCCCACGTGGAGTCCGGACGGAAGAGCGGGAGGTAGAAGAGGGTGGGCTCACGCTCACCTTGGGCGAGCCGTGCGAGAAGCCTGGGGTCCGGACGTGCGCCGGGCGAGCCGGCCCCCACCTGGGCAAGGTCATACGCCTGCACCTCCACTCCGTCCGGGCTCCGGAAGTGCCATCCCGGTGTCGTCCGGCACTCCGAAGTCTGGGGCGCGAGCGCCAGGGCGGCGGACATCCGTACGCCATGCGACAGCGCGGCATCCACGCCCAGGACAATCGCGAGGAAGGACGCGCCCAGCGTGCCCAACAGGCCCAGGAGCGCCGAGGCCACGAGGATGCGTTGGGCCAGGCGGTTGCGCAGCCTCACCGCGGCTCCTCGTCGGGGACGAACCGGTAGCCAATCCCCCAGGACGTCTGGATGCGCGCGCCCGCCGGCCCCAGCTTCTTGCGGATGCGCGCGATGTGAGAGTCCACGGTCCGGTCATCGCGCTCTTCGCTGGGCGGCAGCGCGTGCTGGGCAATCTGGGCGCGTGTCAGGGCCCGTCCCGGACGCTCCGCGAGATAGGCGAGCACGTCGAACTCGTGGCGCGTGAAGGGCAGGGCGCCGGTGCCTTCGCGGCTCGCCTCGCGGGCGTCGAGGTCCAGGCTCACGTCGTCCCAGTGCAGCACGCGTCGTGGGCGCTCCTCCTGGAGAAGCAGCCGTGCGCGGATGCGGGCGACCAGTTCCTCCATCCAGAAGGGCTTGGGGAGGTAGTCCACCGCCCCCAGGCCGAAGGAGCGCAGCCGGGCCTCCAGTTCCTGTCTCGCGGTGAGGACGATGACGGGGACACGGAGCCGGAAGCGCCAGGCTTCCAGCAACTCGAAGCCGTCATGCCCGGGCAGGTTGAGGTCCAGCACCACCAGGTCGGGGTGCTCGCGCTCGGCCATCTCGAGCGCGAGCACGCCATCCGTGGCGAGCACCACCTGGAAGCCCGCGAGCTTCAATCCACGAACGATGCCCGCGGCGATGGGGGCATCGTCCTCAACGACCAGGATGCGCGCCGATGGGTTCATGGACACGGTCCCCAGGTGGGTCTCGTCGTGTCAGCGCTGTCGCTCAGTACACCCAGGTGTAGCCGCCGCCGACAGTGGCGCTCACACCGTCTTTGGCGAAGGTGCTGACTTCCGCGCCGAGGCACATGACGAGGCCCGCGAGGTCGAGCCTGCCACTCGTGGCGAAGGCCGTCCATTCCTTCTCGGTGATGGGCATCTTGAAGACGACCTGGGCGCTACCGCAAAACTTGCCGACGCCGGCGCCGAGGCTGACCGTGAGCACGGGGCCGGCGAGCTTCGAGGGCATGTCGGCCCACGCGCCAAACTGGAAGTTCATCGAAATACCCTTGGTGGCGCCCGCGACGCCCCCGAAGCCGAAGAAGCCCCGGACTTGCGTCTGCCCCGGGTGGTCGAAGGCGATGCCGACGTTCCCCTCGGGGCCCAGGCCGAAGGTCGCGCTGCCGCCGCTGCCGATGGAGAGGGTCCCGAGCCCCTTGCTCCGGGCCTCGTTGCCGGTGCGCTGGACCGACTCGTCCTGAGACAGCGAGCTGACGGTCTTGTTCGTGTCCTCGTCCTTCTTCTTCTGGGAGGACTGGCGCACGAGGAAGTCCACCTCCTTGCGGCGGGTGGGATTCGTCAGCAGCGCGTAGCCCGTCTCGGCCATGCTCTCGAGGAGGGCCAGGTGCTTGCGGTAGACGTCCTCGGCCAGCGCCTCGGCGACGTCGCTCAGCGCGTCCGTGAGGAAGCGGGTGGACAGCTCCACCATCTCGTTCCACGCGGCTTCCCCAGCGGCCAGGGACTCCGCATACGCCTGCTCCGCCAGCTTCGCGGTGTCGCGGGTGAGGGTGTCCACCTCTCGGGCGAGCTGCTCGGCCTCGCGGCTCACCTGGTTCGTCACGGTGCCCGCCGTATCGGTGACGGTATCGGCCGCCTTGTTGGCGGTGTCCACCACCGTGTTGCCCGCCTTCTTTGCCGTCTTCTTGACCTTCTTCACCGCTTTCTTGAACGACTTGCTGATGCTCGACACGTGGGGACCCCCTCGGCTGCGTTGAGGGACCCACCTTGCGGGAGAAGTGTTGAGGGACTGTGGAGCGCGCCTTCAGACGCCGTCCGCGACGACGGCGTCCGCTTCAATCTCCACCAGGATTTCGGGGGAGATGAGGCGGCTGACCTCCACCATCGACGTGGCGGGGCGGATGTGGGCGAAGAACTCTCCATGCGCCCGGCCGACCGCTTCCCACTGCTGGATGTCCACGACGTACATGCGCGTGCGCACCACGTCCTCCAGCCGGGCGCCCAGGGCCTCCAGGGCGGATTGGATGTTCTGGAGCGTCTGCCGGGCCTGCAGGTAGGCGTCCCCCACGCCCACGATGTTCCCCTGGGCATCGGTGGCCGTCGTCCCGGACACGGAGACGAAGGGGCCCACACGCACGGCGCGCGAGTAGCCCACCTGGGGCTCCCACGGGGTTCCAGTGGAATGCTGGGTGCGCTTCATGGGGGGGCTCCGAGGGTAGGTGTGGGTCGGCAGCCTTGCATGGGGCCCTGGCCGGTCGGCAAGCGCCGCTTGCAAGCTGCAAGGAAACACCGCCCGTGATAGTTGGCCCCGGGTCATGACGAACGAGCTCCATAGGGAGGTCGCCCGGCGGCGCACCTTCGCGATCATCTCCCACCCCGACGCGGGCAAGACGACCCTCACCGAGAAGCTGCTGCTCTACGGCGGCGCCATCCATCTGGCCGGAAGCGTGAAGGCCAAGCGGGCGCGGCGGCATGCCACGTCCGACTGGATGGAGCTGGAGAAGGAGCGCGGCATCTCCGTCACCTCGTCCGTCCTCCAGTTCAGCTACCGCGACCACTCGGTGAACCTGCTGGACACGCCGGGTCACCAGGACTTCTCCGAGGACACCTACCGCACCCTGGCCGCGGCGGACGCGGCGGTGATGCTCATCGACGCCGCCAAGGGCGTGGAGCCGCAGACCAAGAAGCTCTTCAAGGTCTGCCGCATGCGGGGCATCCCCATCTTCACCTTCGTCAACAAGCTGGACCGCTACGGTCGCGAGCCGTTGGACTTGATGAACGAGTTGGAGCAGGTGCTCGGCATCCGCTCCTATCCGATGAACTGGCCCATCGGCATGGGCCCGGACTTCCGCGGCGTCTATGACCGGCAGGCCCGCGTCGTCCACGTCTTCTCCACCGAGGGTTCCCACGGCGAGTCCGAGGTGAGCGAGCGCTCGGTCTCCATCGACTCGGACGAAATCAAGACGGTCCTCACCGAGACGGAGCTGGCGAAGCTGCACGAGGAGATCGAGCTGCTGGACATCGGCGGCGACGAGTTCACCCGCGAGAAGAGCGATGCGGGGCAGCTGACGCCCATGTTCTTCGGCAGCGCGATGACCAACTTCGGCGTGCGCCCGTTCCTGGATGCCTTCCTGGACCTGGCCCCCGCGCCCACGTCGCGCCTGACGACGCAGGGGCCGCGCGAGCCCACCCACCCGAAGTTCGCCGGCTTCGTCTTCAAGATTCAGGCGAACATGGACCCCGCGCACCGCGACCGCATCGCGTTCATGCGCGTGGTGAGCGGCCGGTACGTGAAGGGCATGAGCGCCTTCCACTCGCGCCTGGGCAAGGACGTCCGTCTGGCCAAGCCGAGCCAGTTCATGGCCGCCGAGCGCACCTCCATCGAGGACGCGTGGCCTGGGGACGTCATCGGCCTGTTCGACCCGGGGCTGTACCGCATCGGCGACACGCTGGCGGAGGGCACCGGCGTGGAGTTCGAGGGCGTGCCGCGCTTCAGCCCGGAGTTCTTCGCCGTCGTCCGCAGCCGGGATCCGCTCCGCCGCAAGCAGATGGAGAAGGGCCTGGAGCAGCTCTCCGAGGAGGGCACGGTGCAGATCTTCCAGCAGCTGCAGATGGGCATGAAGGACCCCATCGTCGGCGTGGTGGGCGCGCTCCAGTTCGAGGTCCTCCAGTACCGCCTGGAGCACGAGTACGGCGCGAAGATCGCGCTCGACCGGCTGCCCTTCAGCCATGCGCGCTGGGTGGTGGGCGCCAACTTCGACCCGAAGGCGTTCGACTGGGAAGGCAACCGTCAGACGGTGCAGGACCGGGACGGACTGCCCCTGGTGCTCTTCCGGGATGACTGGGCGCTCCAGCACGCCGAGGACAAGCACCCGGAGCTGAAGTTCGTCTCGGAGGCCCCGCAGTTGCGGCAGGCCACCCCCCTGGCTTCGGGCGGCTGAGGCCCGCCGGCCGGGTCGTACCAGCCCCTGGGCGAATGGACTTTCGCCAGGGGCTTCATTAAGCGAAGGGGGCTTTCCGCGTCGCACCGCAGCCGGCCCACTGCATGTCAGAGCGGCACCCCCCACCTCACGAGGTCGTGCGTGCCTAGCGCCAACGCCAGCTGCCGCGCCCGTCCTCTCCCGCGCTCCTGGACCTGTTCGAGCGTGGCTTCCAGGCGCTGTGGCGCCGTGGCCGTTCGGCCCTGGGGGAGGTCACCCTGGTGGTCATCCTGGAGCGGGTGCTCCGGCGGGTCGTCCAGGCCCATCCTCACTTGTCGGCGCTCGCCGTCACATCGGAAGGTCTTCGCTTCGAGGGGCTGCATCCGGTCGTGGCTGAATTCGACCCGGAACGGCTGGAGGAGTCGCTGGTGGTCCTGGTCGAGGAGTGGCTGCGTGTCCTCGGGGCGCTGACGGGCGAGGTCCTCTCCGCCGCGCTCCGGGAGGAGCTGCTGGCCGTGGAAGGGACGAGGTCCCCCCGATGAAGGCGCCACGGAGCCCAGCGGGGGATGACACCGCCCCCCGGACGTCCCAGCCTCCCGCCGGCGGCCCCGTCGCGCCTGGCGAAAGCGGGGACAGGCCCACCGCCATCTGGCGCAGCTCCATGAGGTAGGCCAGCTGCTCTGCGCGTCCGACGGTGTCGCCGCCAGCTTTCCCGCGCTGGTGGACCGCCTTTCCCGATGGCTGCCGGTCCGCGTCGCGCTCCTGCTGGAGGGGGTGGATGCGTCCGGAGTGCCCGTTCCGGAGCGGCCCTGTCTGATGGCGTGGCATTCGTCCGTGCGCATGGAGTCCCCTCCGTTCCAGGCCGTGGCGCATGCCGCCTCCGCGTACGCGTACCTCGTGGGCCTGGAGCGCGTGAGCCTGCAAGGGCGTGACGCCATCGAGGGCGTGTTCAAGGCGGAACCGGCCCAGGTTCCCGGGAGGGTCACCCTGCCGCTGGTGGCGAAGGAAGGCGTCCTGGGCGTGCTCCACGTGGAGGCGGTGGGGCTGGGGGAGGACGGGCTGGCGCTGCTGGACGCGGTGGCGAACCTTCTGGCCGTGGCCCTGCCGAAGGAGCATGCCCTGCGCCGCGAAGTTCGCCTGCGTGAGCGCGCGGAGGCGCTGTTCTTTCAGGCCCAGGAGGCCGTGCGCTGGCGCGACGAGCTGCTCACCGTCGTCTCCCATGACATCAAGACGCCGCTGCTCGCGGTGCGGATGAACGCGGAGATGATTCTGAATGCGGGCACGGCGCCGGAGAAGGAACACCGTCGGCGCCGCTACCTGGAGAACATCGTCCTCGCCGAGCAGCAGATGAGCAGCCTCATCGGCAATCTGCTGGACCGGGCGCGCCTGCGCGGCATGCCCATTCCACTGACGCTCCAGCCCCTTCCTGTGGACGCCTTGCTGGCGCAGGCGCTGGAGGTGCTCCGGCCGCTCGCGCTGGAGAAGAGTCAGGTCCTGACGGTGGCGCTGGCGCCAGAGCTGCCGCCGGTGCTCGCCGACCGCGAGCGCATCCTCCAGGTGCTGGCCAACCTGGTGAGCAACGCCATCAAGTTCACGCCCCCGGCGGCGCCATTGAGGTGCGGGCCCGCCTGGTGGAGGGGCGAAGGTGTGCGTCTTCGTGAAGGACTCCGGGCCCGGCATCCCCGCCGAGGACGCACCGCACCTCTTCGAGCGCTTCTGGCGGGCCAGCCATTCACCGGGACGCGGCACGGGGCTGGGGCTGAGCATCGCCTGGAGTCTGGTGGCCGCGCACGGCGGGACGCTCCACGTGGAGAGCCACGAAGGGCAGGGGAGCACCTTCTCCTTCACCCTGCCCGTGGCCCTGCCCTGAAGCGCCGCGGCTACTTGTAGGGCAACACCGTGCCGCCGCGGAAGGCGGAGTCACGCAGCACGAGCCCTTCCTTGCAGAGCCGCGCCGTCTTGGGGCCCACGAAGAAGCCCTTGGGATCGCCCTTGCGGTACGTCTTCTTGATGTACTCCTCGACCTCGAGGAACAGGCTCCGGAACTTGTCGGGCGCCGCGTTCTTCCGGCCCGTCTGCGCGGTGATGTCCAGCTCCGCCCACATCTTGCCGCTGAGCAGCTCGCCCTCTTCGTTGGTGCGGCAGCGCTCCATGAAGATGACGGGCGAGCGCACCTCGTCGATGCGCCAGTAGCCCTTGTCCGGGCCCCGCTTCACCTTGTCGACGATGGCCGCGCCCAGCTCGGAGGCCACCATGTAGAGGTCCTCCGGGGGCAGCCGCTCCAGGTTCTCCGTGTTCGCGCGGAAGGTCTCCCAATCCTGTGGGACGCGCCGGGGGTACACCTCCAGGACGAAGCGCTCCAGGAAGCGGAAGAAGGCGAGTTCGTCGTCGGGGGACATGAAGAACTGAATGACGTTGGCCATCGCGCAGCCCTCATACTCCCGAGTGCGTCTTTCGCGATAGTGCGGCGCGAAGCGGGCTATGAATCCGGGCATGGATACCTGGCTGCTGACCCGGATGCAGGAGCTTCGCGACCTTCAGGGCCTCATCGGCCTGGCCACGTGGGACATGGAGACGTACCTGCCCTCCAAGGCGGGCCCCGCGCGCTCCCATCAGCTCTCCACCCTGCAGGGGCTGCACCACGAGCGCCTGGTGGACCCCCGGCTGGGCGAGGCCCTGGCCCAGGCCGCCTCGCAGGCGGACCTGTCCGACGACGCCCGGGCCATGGTGACGGTGCTGACGCGCGAGCGGGAGCGGGAGGTCCGCGTCCCCGCGCCCCTGGTGCGGGCGCTCGCGGGAGCCATCAGCGAAGCCATCCACGCCTGGCGGGAAGCCCGGCAGGCAAGGCGCTTCACCGTCTTCCAGCCCGCGCTCCAGCGCCTGCTGTCGCTGCGCCGGGAGCAGGCGGACGCGTATGGGCATGACGGGGAGCGTTATGACGCGCTGCTGGAAGGTCATGAGCCGGGCATGCGCGTGGCGCGCCTGACGCCGGTGCTGTCAGCGCTGCGCGAGCACCTCATCCCCATGGTGGGCAAGCTCACCGCGGTGAGCCGGCCGGTGGCGCCCTTCCTGATGGGCCGTCACTACGACAAGGACGCGCAGTGGGCCTTCACCCTGCGGCTGTTGAAGGACATCGGCTTCGACTTGGAGGCGGGCCGGCAGGACCTGAGCATCCATCCCTTCACCGGAGGCACGCACCCGTTGGACGTGCGGCTCACCACGCACGTGGACACGGCCACGCCGTTCCCGTCCATCTTCAGCACCATCCACGAAGCCGGCCACGGCCTGTATGAGCAGGGCTTCGCTCCCGAGCTCTACCGCACTCCACTGGCCGCCGCGCCTTCCATGGGGCTGCACGAGTCGCAGTCACGCCTGTGGGAGAACATGGTGGGCCGCGGCCTGCCGTTCTGGCGGCATTACTTCCCCGTGCTGCGCGCCGCCTTCCCGGAGGCGCTGTCCGGCACCGACGTGGAGACCTTCCACGCCGCGGTGAATGCGGTGGGGCCGTCGCTCATCCGCATCGAGTCGGACGAGGTGACGTACAACCTGCACATCGCGCTGCGCTACGAACTGGAGCTGCTGCTGGTGCGCGACGAGCTGCCAGTGGAGGACCTGCCCGCTGCGTGGAATGCACGCATGGAGAAGTACCTGGGCGTCACGCCGCCGGACGACACGCAGGGCGTGCTCCAGGACATCCACTGGGCCTGGGGCGAGCTGGGCTACTTCCCCACGTATTCGTTGGGCAACCTGTATGCGGCGTCGCTCTACCGCGCCGCGAAGCGCGACCTGCCGGAGCTGGAGGAGCACCTGGGCCGGGGGGAGCTGCTGCCCCTGCGTGACTGGCTGCGCACGCATGTGCATCAGCATGGCTTCCGCCACTCCGCGGAGGAGCGCGTGAAGCAGGTGACGGGGCAGGGGCTCACCGACACGGACTTCCTGGCGTACCTGAAGGAGAAGTACGGCGCGCTCTACGGTGTCTCGCTTTGAGAGGTTGAGAGAGCGTGTGTCCGTCAGGAGGTGGCATTGATGCCGCCTCGTGCCTGGGCTGTCCGTTCTGTGATAGCTGAGGAGCAACACTGCAAAGGGGGACGCAAATCAAACCTGGAAAAACCATGCTGTTGGGCTGGGGCGCGGGTGCCATCGGGGTGGGCGCCTACTTCTTCTTGACCCCGTATCTGTCGCCACCCGCGGAGCCAGGGAACATCTCGAGTCCGACGCTGGCGAAGCTGCTCAATGAGAGCATCGACGCGGCCATCGCGAGGATGAATCCCACGCATTCCCCTGGGCTGATTCCGGAAGCGGCGGCCAATTCGCGGGCGTTCTTGAAGGAAGTCTCGGAGGTGGTGGCCCGGTGCAGCAAGGGGCGCTTCGAGCCGGGCCAGAAGTACAACAAGCTGGAGTATCACCTGCTCCGTGCCGACGGTGCCCGTTACGAGCCCATCTACACGGGCCTTCGGTGCCACGAGGAGACGCTCATCTTCCGGGCCGTCTTCAAGGATGGACGTGTCGCCGAGGCCTTCACGGACGGGAGTGAGCGACAGTATCCGGTAGGCCAGGTTCGCGGCGCGGTGGGCGAGTTCGGGAAGAGGGTGACCTGGTCGGACAGGGATTACCACCCGGCGCGCTATTACGTTCCGCCACCTGTGCAGCCGACTCAGGCGGACATCGCGAAGCAGTGGGAGTAGTCCGGCATGGGCACGCCATGCGAGCCCGCTCTTGCCGGAGCGGGCCGTGGCGTCGCCGTTTCAGTGCCCGCCGCCGTTCGAAGCGACTGTCGCGGCGGGAGGAGTGATGGCTCAGGGGGCTCCTGCCGCAGACAGACGTGTGCCAGGGCGCGTGACGCGAATCGCATTCATAGACATGCACGGACAACGTCCGCAGGGGCCTTGCATCAAGGAGTGCATGAGGTCGTCGTGACCCATCGCTAATGCGTCGCACGCTAACTTGCGTCCCAGCGCATCGGTGGGCGCCGCGAATTCAGTGGGCGTGTCAGGCTTTGCAGGGGCTGCCGTCATTGCGTGACCGTGGGCTCGGAAGTTCCGAATCCACATTTGCAATGCATTGCACGGGAACCGTACTTGTCGTATGGGGCCCGCGCGGAGGGGGAACATTCATGAGATTTCTGAGTCGAGTTGGGCTGATGTGGGCGGCCTGCGCGCTGGTGGCGGCGTGCAACAGCGAGGGGCCGTCCGAGCACGCAGGTGAAACCGAGTCCGTCCGCATGGAAATCTCCCTGGCGGGGGATGTCTGCGGCGTCGTGTCCGCCGATGCCGTTGTTTCGGGCCTGGGCATGTCTGTCATCGGGCCTGTGCCGCTTCAAGTGGACGGCACGGCCATCCGGGGGCAGGTGTCCGAGGTGCCTGCGGGAACCGGCCGGGCAGTGCGTGTGATTGCGTATAACGCGTCCATGCTGGAGGTGTACGCGGGCAGCGCAGTGGTCGACGTCGTGGCCGGCGAGGTGGTTTCGGCGAGCCTCGTGCTGCAGCGCAACCCGGTCAACTGCCCGGGCGCCACCACGGGTGGTATCGACATCTCGGGTCGCCTGGAGACGGGGGAGCCCACGCAGGATGGTGGCAGTGATGGCGGCGTGGACCCGGATGCGGGCGTCGTGCTGGGCGGGGCCGAGTTCGCCTTCTCCTACCAGGACGCGACGCTGACGAGCGATGGCGTCATCCACTTCCTGGACGGCAACGCGGATCGCATCCGTCGACTCGACCTGACGACCCGGAGCTTCCTGTCCGCCTATGTCGGGACGGGTGATGCGACCTCGATGGCGGTCGCTTCGGACGGTCAGATCGCATACCTGGCTTACACGGGAGGGCGTATCGACGCCTTCACTTCGATGGAGGATGGCACGGCTCGCTTCTTCGCCGCGGCGCCTGCGTCGGTGTCGCGCATGGTGGTGGCGGACCGCTACCTGTTTACCATCGATGGCTCCGGGGCCTGGGGGACGCATGCGCTCTATCAGCGGGCCACGGGCGCTCGGGTCGCGGCGGCGGACTGGAGGAGCAGCGCGGTGAGCCTGCTGTTCTCGGAGGCGAACAACACCATCTACTTCGCCGACAGCGGCGTTTCGCCACAGGACCTGAACCGAGTGCAGGTGGACATGGAGGCGGGCACGCTGGGCGCTGAAATCGACTCGCCCTACCATGGTGCCTACAACCTGAGGGCGCCGCTGCGGCTGTGGCCGGATGGCTCCGCGGTCGTGACGGGGAGTGGCCTTCTCTTCAACGCGGCGGACCTGACGTACCGCACCAGCATCGGCCTGTCGTTCGTGGACATCGCCTTCCACGGTGAGCGGCTCTATCTCATCGACACCGTGGGAGACAGGACGCAGCTGCGGGTGCTCAACCACCGGTTCGACATCCTCTCGGCGGCGTACTACCCGGGCGCGGCCCAGCGGGTCTTCGTGCACAACGGCCAACTGGTGCTGCTCACCTCGACGGGGAGCAATGGGTTCCAGGCGCGTCTGCTGGACCTGTAGTTCCGGTGTCATCTTGAGCGCTGGTTCGTGATACCGGGGCGCGGGAGGAGCGACGCTCCGCCCGCGCCCCGTCGTTCATGACGCTGGCCGCGCACCGATTCCGGGCGGCATTGGTGGCGTCGTCGCCCGCCATGTTAGAGCGCGAGACACCGTCGGGGAGCTCGACAGCACACTCCAAGCGCGAGGGTACGAGGCGCCGGCGCCCCTGGCCGCGACGGACGAAGAGCAGGACCGGCTCGCGAGCGCCATCGTCCTGCAGAGCTCCGCGTTCGATTTGAAGGAGCGCAACCACGCGGATGCGTATTCACTGCTCCAGGAATCCCTGGTGCGGTTGGAGCAGGCGGCGGGAGCGCAGGACCCATACCTGGTGCCGCAGCTCGTGGAGTTGGCCCGCCTCCACGTCCAACATGACGCTCCCGAAGCGGCGCGGCACGTACTCCAGCGCGCCATCGACATCGTCCAGGCTCAGCCGGGCCACGAGCAGCAACAGGTCGACGCGCTCAACGAGATGCTGTCTGAGATTCCCGTCCAGCAGGCGGCGTGAGCGCCCCGGCGGACGTCCATGGGGCGACCCCACGACGGTTTGCCTATTGGCTGCGCCGGTCACTATACTCGCGACAGCACTCGGGTCGGCGCGTGCGCCCGTGAGGATGGTATTGATGTCTGCGCGCCTGGTGATGTCTGTTCTGCTGTTCAGTCTGTTAATGCCTGGCATTGCGAGGTCAGAGGCACCGTCGTCGCCGAGGTGGGGCGTCTTGCTCTCCGGCGGCGGAGGACTCTTCGCAGGTAGAAACAGCGCCAATCGAGGTGGGCTCCTGAGCGCGCACTTGCTCCTGGTGACTCCCCTCGATTTGGAAGTCGGCCTCGCGTTGCAATGGGGCCGGACCTTCAACACGTTCCCTGCCGCGGATCTGGACGCCAAGCCTCCTGGGAACATGGAAATCCGACAGCATCCTTGGGGCGCCTTCCGGGGCATTGCCGCGGAGGCGCGCTACCGCTTCTTGCGGGACCGGCGTGTGTCACCCTGGGTGGCGCTTCGCGTGGGGCGAAGCACCTCCACCAATATCGATACAGATGCCTTTGTTTCGCGCCTGTACACCGGTTCGCATCTCGCACTGGCCGCGGGGGCCGGGATGGATGTCCGCATCCATGGGCCGCTGGGCGTCACCCTGGGTGGCTATTACCAGCGCTGCGACATCAACAAGGCGCCTGCGGACAACATCTGTACAGGCGCGGGACCCACGCTGGTGCTCAGTCCGCACCTGCGCTTCTGACTCAGGCGAACAGCAGGGGCCTGCACGCGCGGGCCAGTTGCAGCGCGTCGCGCGCGAGCGTGTACGAATCGCGGTCCTCCGCGTCCAGCCACGCGGTCCGGGCCACCAGGTTGGCCAGGTCGAAGCACAGACTCGCGGTGCGCCGGGCGAGCCGGCTCTCCTTCTGGAGCGCGCGTGCATTCAGTTCGCACAGTTCAGCACACTGTCGAAGCAGGCGTACCACTTCGCCGGACAGCGGCTCCCCTCGGGCGACCCGGCGGGCCATGCCCTCTTCGCAGGAAACCTGACACTGGAGGCTCGCGGCGATGCACCGGGACACATCCGCGTGCGCACCACCGATTCTGGCTGCCAGCATCGAGACCTCCTCCATCCAGAGCGACGACAAAGTTATGCACGAGGCGTCTGACGGCAACCTGAAGTGGGGGGCCCCGCGGTACGTGCTAATCGATGGGACATGCCCAAGCTCACCCTCGTTCCTCCCGAAATCGAGGCGTACGCGGACGCGCACACCACTGCACCCGCGCCCCTCCTCGAAGAGCTACGTGACGTCACGTACTCGCGGATGTCCTCCCCCAACATGCAGGTCGGGTCCGTGGAAGGCACCTTCCTGCGCATGCTCGTCGCGCTCACCGGCGCGCGGCGCGTGTTGGAAATCGGCACCTTCACCGGGTACTCGGCGCTGATGATGGCGGAAGCGCTCCCGGATGATGGGGCGCTCGTCACCTGCGACATCAACCCCGAGGCCACCGATGTGGCGCGCGCCTTCTTCCTGCGCAGTCCGCATGGACGGAAAATCGACCTGCGCATGGGGCCGGCGCTGGACACCCTGAAGACGCTCCAGGGGCCATTCGACCTGGCGTTCATCGACGCGGACAAGCCGAACTACGCCGCCTACTGGGACGCGGTGTTGCCGCTGCTGCGGCCGGGCGGGCTCATCATCGCGGACAACGTGCTGTGGTCGGGCCGGGTGCTCCAGCCGGAGGGCCCCAGTGACCATGCGATTGTCGACTTCAACGCGAAGGTGGCGGCGGACCCTCGCGTGGAGCACGTTCTGCTCACGGTGCGTGACGGGATGATGCTCGCGCGCAAGCGCTGACGTCAGTAGCGGCGCAGGAAGCGTTCCAGCCCGGGGCGCAGGGCTTCGCGCTGGGCGATGCACAGGTCCACGCGCTCCAGCGCCTGCGCCAGGGCGCGCTCACCCCTTCGAAGGTGGGCGCGTAGGGCGCGAAGAAGGCCGCGAACCGCGCGCGGTGTTCGGCGTCGCAGAAGAATCCGCCGGTGCCCAGCAGCCAGGGCGCGATGTCCCGCGGCAGCCGCTCTCGGAGCGTCTCGAAGTGCTCGCGCAGGAAGTCGAACGCACCCGCGCGGGTGGGCTGCTCCTCCAATTGCCGGAAGAGGATGGGCAGGGCCTCGCGCGTGTCCACGTCCGGCGCCAGCAGCAGGGCCCGGCTGGCGCTGGCGAGCGCGGCATCCTGGAAGCCTCCCAGGGCGGTGAAGAGCAGGTCGCGCTCGCGGCTCTCCGTGGTGGTGCGCAGGGCTTCGAGCATGCGCTGGTGGAGGACGGCATCCCCCGAGGCCGCGGCGGCGCCCAGCACGCCCTGCGCCGCGTCCATGGACAGGGAGCGCCGGTCGTCCAGCCAGCGCAGCGCGAGCTTCCGGGCCTCCGTTCGCAGGAGGGCGTCCTCGCCGGACTGGGCCACCATCCACACCAGCCGGGGCCGCAGCATGCGCACGTCGTCGCTTTCGCCCGGGCGCGGTACGAAGCCCAGCTGGCGAGCCTGACCACCAAAGAGGCCACGGACGAAGCGCGCGCGGCTCGTCCACGCGGTTCGCGGGACGAAGTCATCCCGCACGCTGGCGACCAGGGCCGCCGCGCCCATGACGAGGTCCGGGTCGTCCGCTCGCAGCAGGCGCGTGGCCAGGGTCAGGGCCTGGGCTACATCCAGTTCGCCACTGGCCACCAGGGCCTCGGCGTCATCCAGCAGGACGCGGCGCTCGGCGATGCTGAGCCCCGGCCCCCTGCCGCGTCAGCCGCTCCAGCGCGTCACCGCGCAGCAGCGCGTGGTAGTAGCCGCGGCCTTCCGCGTTGGGGTGGACCCAGTCCGGGCAGGACTTCGCGCCATCCAGGGGCAGCGTGCCCGTGGGCTCCGAGAGCACCGTGCAGGCGCGGCCCTCCGTGCCCCCGGCGGCGTAGCGCACGCACACCGGCACCTGCCACGCCTGTTCTTCTCCGCGTCCGCCCGGCGAGCCCAGAGGAGATAGCGCCGCTGCTCCAGGGCCAGCCGGGGCGCTCCCTCCTTGGGGCACTCCAGCGCCATGGCGACGCGCGGCGCGCCCGGCTGGTCCAGGAAGGAGGAGAAGGCGGGCGCCACGTCCTTGCCGGTGGCGTGGGTGAGGGCTTTGAAGAAGTCGGCGGTGGTGGCGGTGCGCCTCGCGTGGGTGTCCAGGTAGTGCCGCACGCCTTGCTGGAAGGCGTCAGGGCCCACCCAGGACTCGAACATGGCCAGCACCGCGGCGCCCTTGTTGTAGGTGATGCCGTCGAAGGCGGAGTGGACGTCTCCCGGCGCTGCGATGGGCTGCCGGACACTGCGCGCGCTGACGAGCCGGTCCTCCACCAGGGCATCACCCCGCGCCTCCACGCGGCGCACGTCCCCGCGCCATTCGGGCTTCCACTGCGTCACGACTTTGTAGGCGAGCCAGTCCGCGAAGGACTCGTTGAGCCAGAGGTCGTCCCACCACGCGGGCGTCACGAGGTTGCCGAACCACTGATGCGCAAGCTCGTGCGCCTGCGTCAGCGCGAAGTAGCGCTGGCGCCACAGGGAGTCCCCCTCCACGGGGCCCAGCATGAGCGGGGCGCTGAAGGTGATGAGGCCAGGGTGCTCCATGGCGCCCCCTTGCGTGCCGGGCAGGGCCAGCACGTCCAGCTTCGCGTAGGGGTAGGGCGTGCCGAACCACGTCTCCAACTGCTCCAGCAGCGGGGGCGTGGCCTGCGCGGCCCAGGCCGTCTCCGCGGCGCGGCCTTGCGGCACCAGCATCCGCACCGGCACGCGGTGTTGGCCCGCGACGCCCGCGTCCACGGCTTGAAAGGGGCCCACCGCGAAGGCGACCAGGTACGAGGGCAGCGGGGGCGTTGTCTGGAAGCGCACCGTCTTCCATCCATCCGGGCCGTGCGTCTCGGCCTCCACCGGTGAATTGGCGAAGGCGCCGTCCTCCTCGCGCACGCGCAGGGTGAGCCGCCAGGGAATCTTGAAGACGGGCTCGTCGAAGCAGGGGAAGGCGCGCCGCGCGGCCAGCGGCTGGAACTGGGTCATCGTGTACCAGCGCCCCGCGTCCTGTTCGCGGTAGACGCCCGAGCTCTCCCGGGCACGCGCCCGGCCCGTGTACGCCACGCGCAGGATGACGGTGCCGGGGCCCACCGCCTCACGCGGGAGGAAGACGAGCATGTCGCCGATGGGCAGCGTGGACGTCTTGACCCGCGCGCCCGCCACGATGAAGGCCGCGTCCTTCACGGAGAGCTCCTCCCCGTGCAGCCACACCTCGTGCGTGGCCTGGGGCAGCTCGATTTCGATGTCCGTCGTCCCGCTGAACATCTCCCGCCGCGGGTCCAGCTCCAGCGTCACCGTCTGCCGCACGGGCCGCACGGCCGGAGACAGCCGCAGGCCCGGTGGGGTGAGGACGGGAGCCTCCTTCTCGGGCGTCACGGCCTGCGTGACGGGGCGAGCGGGGGCAGACCGAGCGGGGGCGGGCTGGGGCCGTGAGCCCGCACAGGCGCCGAGGCAGAGGACGAGCAGCGGATAGATGAAGTGTCGGCACCGCACCGGGAGCATCTCCATCCGCGGCGGGAAGGGGCGCGCGGGCGGACATTCTCCATGACTGGCGGCAGGGCCGCGAGCAGGTCGCGGCCCCACCTTCACGTCAGGCGTTGAGGACGGGGTAGGCGGCCAGCAGCTCCACGAGCGCGGGGCCGTACAGCCGCACCCGCTTCTCCCCGAAGTAGGGCACCTGCGTCAGCGCCTCCACGTCCTTCGGGGGCTGCGAGGCCAGCGCGTCCATCAGCGGATTGGTCAGCACCACGCTGGGCGTCACCTTGCGCTCGGTGGCCTTCTCCACGCGGAAGGTCTTGAGGGCCTCCTCGCGCTTGCGCTTGTTGGCGTCCTTGGGGCCCTTGGCTTCGCGCTCCGGCGCCAGTTCACCCCGGCGCGACTTCTCCAGCAGTTCGCGCACCACGGCCAGGAGCTCCTCCCCGTGCGAGCGGATGAAGGAGCCCCGCACGCCGGCCATGCGCGCCAGCTCCTTGGGGTTGGTGGGCAGCTTCACCGCGATGTCACCCAGCGCCATGTTGGAGAGCATCCGCCCCATGGGGACGTTGTCCTTCTCCGCCCACTCCAGCCGCTTGCGGTGCAGGGCGTGGGCAATGGCGTGGGCCAGCGTCATCTGCGTGGGATTCAGCCCGGCGCGGGGCAGCTTGGGCTTGAAGTCCGCGCCCACGTCGGGGCGCGCCGCGGCCTCGTCGCACAGGCGGACGCAGTCCAGGAGGACCTCCTCCAGGATGTCGGCCTCGCGGCAGGCATCGCGGACCTGGCGGCCCAGCTCGCACAGGTAGCGCACGTCATTGGCGATGTACTCCCGCATGCCCGGGGGCAGGGGGCGGATGGAGAAGTCCGACTGTTGGTGCTCCTTCGGCAGCTCCACGCCCAGCCGTTCCCGGGCGAGGTCGGCCAGGCCCACCTTGGGCCACCCCAGCAGGGTGGCCGCCCGGTGGGTGTCGAAGAGGCCCTGCACTCGGACTCCCACCTCGGCGAGGAACTGGAGGTCGCCCTGGGCGGCGTGGAAGAACTTGGTGCGCGCCGGGTCGGCCATCAGCGGGGCGAGCATGCCCGGCACCACGCCCGGTTGGAGCGTGTCCAACAGGAAGACCTGGTCGTCGGTGGCGAGTTGGAGGAAGCACAGCCGGGCGCGGAAGGCGTGCATCGAGTCCGCCTCCAGGTCCACGGCGATTTCGCGCGCGGCTTCCAGCGTGCGGGTCGCGCGCTCTTCTCCTGAGGCATCTACTACGTCAACGGCACCTTGCGGGTAGGTCGGCATTGCGGGGGGCAGGCTAGCGGACCGGGCCTTGGGATTGAGGTGTTTTTTCCCGGGCCGCCGCTAGGATGGCCGCGCCGATGAACGACGTCCAGCGCCTGGAAAAGAGTCTGCTTGGCCACATGGGCCGAGCCATCGCGGACCACCGCCTCATTGAGGACGGGGACCGCATCATGGTGGGCGTGTCCGGAGGCAAGGACTCCTACACGATGCTGCACCTCCTGCGGGAGCTCCAGCGTCGCGCACCCGTGAAGTTCGAATTGCTGGCGGTGAACCTGGACCAGGGCCACCCCGGCTTCCCAGCGGACAAGCTGGAGGCGTACTTTCAGCGTGAGGGCTACCCGTACAAGCTGTTGAAGGAGGACACCTACAGCATCGTCCTGGAGAAGACGCCTCCGGGGAAGACGCAGTGCTCGGTGTGCTCGCGCATGCGGCGCGGCATCCTCTACACGGCGGCGGTGGAGCTGGGGTGCACCAAGATTGCCCTGGGCCACCACCGCGACGACCTCATCCACACGCTGCTGCTCAACCTCTTCTTCGCCGGCTCCATCAAGGCGATGCCGCCCCTCTTGCGCAGCGACGACGGGCGCAACGTGGTCATCCGCCCGCTGTGCTACGCGCCGGAGAAGGACATCGCGAAGTTCGCGGAGTTGATGGCCTTCCCCATCATCCCGTGCGACTTGTGCGGCACGCAGGAGAACCTCCAGCGCAAGCGGATGCAGCGGCTGATGGAGGAGCTGGGCAAGGAAATTCCCAACGTCCGCCAGAGCGTCCTCAACGCGATGGCGAACGTGCGGCCGAGTCACCTGCTGGACAAGACGCTCAACCCCGACCCGCTGCACGCCAGCGAGGAAGGGGCCACGACGACCGAACCGAAGGACACGCAAGGGAGCGCCAGCCCATGGCTCGAGAGCAGGCAGTGAAGGCGCGGAACGACCGCAACGGCGCACTGGTGGAGGCGATGCTGCTGGCCGCGATGGCCGACGGACGCGTCTCGCAGCGGGAGATGCAGACGCTCCTCAGCCGCGTGCTGGAGCGCCCGGAGTTCGAGGGCACCCGCCCGGACGAGCTCAACGCCCTGGTGGAGACCAGCGCCGCGCGGTTGTCGGAGGCGAAGAACCTGGATGACGTGCTCGCGTCGCTGCGGCGCCGGCTGCCGGACCACAAGAACCGGATGCTGGCCTTCGGGCTGGCGGCGGCGGTGGCCCTGGCGGACCAGCGTGCCACGCGGGACGAGCTGGGCCTGCTCAAGACGTTCCAGGCCGCGCTGGGCATCTCCGAGGACGAGGTGGCGCAAATCATCGACGTCATCGAGAACGGCGGCAGCCTGGCGGAGGCGCTGGGCGAGCCGCTGGAGCGGCTGTTCGCGGAGGTCATGGTGCTGGTGAGCGCCGCGGACGGGAAGCTCCAGGAGGCCGAGGCCCGGGCGCTGGTGGAGAGCTTCGCGGCGGACCCCTCTTCGAGAACGTCAGCCCCGAGCGCGCCCAGAGCTTCGTCAGCGAGTCCGTGACGGCCCTGGCCGCCGAGGGCCTGCCCCAGCGGCTCCATGTGCTGGCCCACGGTCTGACGACGCACGCCCAGCGGGTGAAGGCCTTCCGGCTGGCCACCAAGATTGCCCACGCGGGGGGCACCCCGAGCCATCCCGAGCAGCGAATCCTGGATATGCTCCAGGCCACCTTCGGCCTCGCTGACGATGAAGTGGCGCGACTGGGCAGGGAGGGGTAGTTAGGGGTTCGTATGACCCTGCAAGCCCCCTCGACGCCCCGGCATTCCTTCCGGTTCGGGCTGCCCCCCTCCCTGGGCAGTGAGACGGCGCGAGAGCGCGCGGACCGCCTGGCGTCGTTCCTCCAGCGCGCGCTGGGCAAGCTGGTGGAGGTGAGCGTCGCGTCCAGCTACGAGACGCTCGCCAAGGATTTGCTCTCCGGCCGCGCGGACGCGGCCTGGGCCCCGCCCTTCGTCTGCGCGCGCATGGAAGCCATGGGCGTGCGGGTGGTGGTGCGCGGCGTGCGCCGGGGCATGTCGTCCTACCGGTCCGCCCTGGTGTGCCGGGCGGGCGCGGGCCTGACGGTGGAGCGGCTGAAGGGCACCACCGCCACCTGGGTGGACCGGGATTCGGTGGCGGGCTACCTGCTGCCCACCGCCTACCTCAAGACGCAGGGCCTGGAGCCGACGCGGGCCTTCTTCGCGCAGCACTTCGCGGGCTCGTACCAGGGCGCGCTGGAGTCGGTGCTGGACGGCAAGGCGGACGTCACCAGCGTCTTCTGCCCGCCGGCGTCCACGGGGCTGACGTTCGCCACCGGCGTGGAGGACGTGCTGGGCGCGGGCGCCGGCCGGCGCTTCGAGCTGATTGCGTACACCGACGAGGCCCCCAACGACGGTGTCCCGGTGGCCATGGGGCTGCAGCCGCAGTTGGTGAGCTCGCTGGAGTCCACGCTGCTGAGCCTCCAGACGTCGCCGGATGGGCAGGCGCTGCTGAAGGACATCTTCAACGCGGAGCGCTTCGAATCCGCGCCGCGCATGGGCTACCGCGCGCTGTACCGCGTGGCGCTGGCCAGCCTGTAGCCTCGGCCGCCAGGCGTCCTCGTTTCGTGCCGCGCTTCCCGTGCGTGTTGGGGCAGGATGCGCGCATGTCCGAATCCAAGCGCTACGAGGGTGGTTGCCACTGTGGTCTGGTCCGTTACGACGTGAGCCTGGACCTGAGCCAGCCGCTGGTGTCCTGTAACTGTTCCATCTGTCTCAAGACGGGCATGTTGCTGGGCTTCGCCCCCGCGGAGCAGTTCAACCTCCAGAAGGGGGCCGAGCACATCACCGACTACCAGTTCGGCAAGAAGTCCATTCACCACCTGTTCTGTGACACCTGCGGGGTCCGCTCCTTCGGGAAGGGCACGATGCCGGACGGCAAGGACATGCGCGCCATCAACGTCCGCTGCCTGGACGGCATCGAGCTGGACGGCCTGCCGGTGATGAAGGTGGACGGAAAGAACTTCTAGTCCGCGGGCTACTTGCCGCCGTCGCCCTGTCCGCCGGGGCCCTTCGGCGGAGGCCGCTTCACGGGGGCGGCCTCCGTCGTCTGCGTCCGGGCGGGCTTCGCCGGGGCGGGCTTCGCTCCGGGCGCGGCTGGCGGCCGGGCCGGGGCGGCGGGACGCGGCTGACCGGCGTTCACGGGCGACGCGGCCGAGGAGGAGCCCCCACTCGCACGCGCCGGAGGCCGGGGGGACTGGGCCCTCGCCGCCTGACGCAGGTCGAAGTTGATGACGGTGGGCTCGGTGGCGAAGCGGTCCTCCTCCAGCTCCTCCGCGTACATGTCCCGCATGAAGGCCGCCAGGTGCGCCGTCGTCGCGTGCAGCTTCTCCGTGAGCAGGAACTCCTCCAACGCGAGTTGCAGCTCACCGGCCGTGGAGAAGCGCTCGTCCCGCTTGCGCGCCAGCGCCTTGAAGACGATGGCGTCCAGCGCCTTGGGAATCTCCGGCACCACCTCCGACGGAGGGACAATCTTCGTTCCCACCACCGCCTTGAGCGTGGCCAGCTCCGTCTCGCGCTTGAAGAGGCGCTGCTGCGTCAGCAGCTCGTAGAACACCGTCCCCAGGCCGAACACGTCCGAGCGCGAGTCCAGCGGCTCACCACGGGCCTGCTCCGGGGACATGTACGCGTGCTTGCCCTTGATGGTGCCGACAATCGTCTGGGACAGCTTCCCGGACGCCTTGGCCACGCCGAAGTCGATGAGCTTCACGCCGCCGTTGAAGCCCACCAGCACGTTCTGCGGGGACACATCCCGGTGGATCAACGCCAGCTTCCGGCCCGAAGGGCTGCGCGCGTTGTGGGCCGCGTCCAGGCCCGCGGCGGCGTCCGCGATGATGCGGCACTTGAGCCCCAGCGGGATGGTGATGCCGTGCTGCTGGGCCCGGGCGCCCAGGGGCCCCACGGCCTCGCCATGCACGTACTCCATGGCGATGAAGTACTGCCCGTCCACGTCTCCCAAGTCGTAGATTTGCGCGATGTTGGGGTGGTTGAGGTGCGCGGCGATGCGCCCCTCGTCCAGGAACATGTCGATGAACTCGTCGTCCTCGGACAGGTGGGGCAGGAGCCGCTTCACCACCAGCAGCTTCTGGAACCCCACCGGCCCCTTCTGCCGGGCGAGGTAGACGGCGCCCATGCCGCCGATGGCGAGTTTCCGAAGCAGCTCGTAGCGGCCGAATGTTTCCACGACGTCCGCCACGATAGCCGCGCCGGGTGGGAACACGGAAGTCCACGGCGCATCATTTCCTGTAACACCGCACTTCCCTGTCTTGGCCGGGGTGCCCCGGACCTCCCTGCCGGGCCTACGGCACCGCGCAGACGCTGCGGTAGCGGACCTCCACCGACTGGCCGGGCAGGGGGATGGCCCCGGGCTGGAAGACGATGGCGTTCTGCTCCGCGTCGTAGACCCACTGCGTCGCGGGCACCGGCTGGCCCTGGACGCGCACGCCCATCTCCCCAAGGCCCGTGGGCGCCGCGGTGAGCGGGAAGTCCGCCTGCGGCTCCCCGGCGCGCTGGATGACCTGCTCCAGCAGCCCGCCGTAGTTCTGCCCGCAGATGTTGGCCACCTGTCCCCCGTGCCGTGGGCCACGGCGGTGAAGCGGGCCGAGCCACTGCCCGCGGTGGCGCAGCCGGTGTCGGTGGGCACCAGCCCGTAGAGCTGGCTGCGGTGGGACATGCCCGTGCCCTTCAGCGTCTGGAGGAACTGGATGTAGCTCTCCGGACCGAAGCCGGAGTTGTCGTCCTCGTCGGCCAGGACCACCACCGCCATGCGGGCCGCCGCGCGGACGAAGCCGGAGTTGCCGTCATTGGCCTGCGGGGTGCGCGGGTCATCCATCTGCTCGGACAGGGGCGCGGAGAGCGCCTGGCGCATCGTCTCCAGGCCCTGCACCAGGTTGTGGCACATGCCCACGCTCAGGTTGGCCTGGATGTCCGCGACCGCGGTGGCGCTGGAGCCGGAGACCACGCGAGGCCGGCTGCCATCCACCGGGAAGAGGCGCCCGGCCTCGCCGCCGTTGGCACCGCCGCCGCACTGCGGCCCCGGGCCACCAGGCCCGTGCTGGTGACGCCCACGCGCACGTCCACGCCGTTCGTCTGGGCCGCCTGCAGCCACTGCGGAATCGCCTCCTTCAGCCGGTCCTGGTACTGCTGCATGGTGGTGGTGTTGGACACCACGAAGAGGACGTCCAGTTGGCTGTCGGTGCCCTGCGTGTAGCGGTCCACCTGGATGCCCTCGTGGTTCGTCTCCGCCAGCAGCGGCACGAGCAAGGGGGAAGGCTCATTGGGGGTGCGCAGGTACAGCGGGCTGAAGTGCTGGCCGTGCACGTTGCGCGCATAGCCGACCTCCAGCTCGAAGCCCGCGCCCGGCGCCAGCGTGACGGGCGCCGTCATGGGCATCACCAGCGAGAACTGGCTGCTGGTCCCGTTGCCGATGTCCGCGCCCGTCACCGTGACGGGGCTGCTGCACCGGTTGGCCACGTACGTCTTCCGGGGCGCCGCGGCGCAGTCGTAGCGGATGGGGCCGAAGTCCACGAAGGACGGCGTCGCCACCGGCAGCTCTGCCGGGACACGCCCTTGAGGGGCAGGCGCACCATGGGCGCGGCCGGGTTGCTCACCGTCAACTGCAGCTCGCCGGTGAAGTCACCCTCGGCCTGCGGCCGGAAGGCCACCATGGCGCTGAAGCCCGAGTCGTACGGCACCACGCCGCCCGTGAGCCGGCCACCCGGCATGAAGAAGACGCCGCCGCCGTCGTTGCTGATGTGGATGTTCTTCACGGCGCACTCGGCGCTGCCCGGGTTGCGGAAATAGAAGCCCAGCACCGCGCCGCGGCCCGGCGTCACGTTGCCGAAGTCCATCACCGGCCGCGGCGTCAACTCGTACACGCACGGCGCGGTGGCGCGCGAGCGGCCGGTGAGGATGATTTCGCGCTCCGGGTTGAACAGGTCATCCGAGCGCACGCGCAGCGCGGCCGTCCACGTGCCCACCGCGGTGGGCTCGAAGTAGACCTTCAGCTCCAGCGCGTCGGTGCCGGGGGCAATGGGCAGACCGGGCGTCGCCTCCAGCACGGGCCAGACGCCGCCGCTCCACGGATAGGCCTCGGTGCCGCGCGTGGGCACATCCACGCTGAACTGCGGACTGTCGCCGCCCGCCGCTACGCCGATGAACTGGAGGGGGCCGTTGGTGCCCGCGTTGGAGATGCGGATGACGCGCTCCACCTTGCCGCCCACCGGCACCTCGCCGAAGTCCAGCGACACCGGCGTCACCGCCAGCGTGGGCCGGCCGCCGCGCGCGTCCAGAATCACCTGCGAATTGCGCGCCTTGTCGGACGTGTAGTGCACCGTGAGGTCGCCCACGTTGGGCCCGGAGTAGCGCGCCGCGAACTCCATCTGCATCTCGACGACTTCGCCCGGGCCGACGGAGGAGCCCTCCGGCCGGGAAATCGGCACGAAGGCATGGTCGCTGGTCACCAGCCGCTCGATGGTGACGGGGCGCCAGGTGATGTTGCGCGCGCGCGTGTACGACTGCGTGCGCTCATGCACCGGAATCAAGTCGAAGGGGACGGGCGCCGGGTCGAACACGAAGGCCGAGGCCACCGAGTTGCCCTTCAGCTCCACGGTGGACGGCGTGCAGCCCTCACAGGAGAGAATCTCCAGGCGCGCGCCCATGTTCCCCAGCGCGCGGGGCAGGTACCTGGTGCTCACCTTGCGCGACGACAGCGGGGGGATGGTGATGGTGTCCGCGGAGAAGGGATCCGGGTGCGTGCCCGCCACCGTCAGCGTCAGCGGCAGGTCCACGGGATTCGTCACCGTGACCTCCAGCGTGCGCTCGCTGTCCACCTCGAGCGTCTCGTAGTCCAGGAAGGGCGGCTCCACGCCGATGGGGGTGGGCGTGCCCATGCCCATCACCTGCACCTGGGCTTCCGCGCCCTGGTTGGCGTCCGTCTTGACGTGCACCGTCTCCGTCGCCAGGCCTTCGGTGAGCGGGTGGAAGCGGACGTGCACCACGTGGGACTCGCCCGGCAGCACCCGCTCGGCGCCTTCGCCCAGTTCCACTTCATAGGAGGGGTTGTTGGCCAGGCCCAGCGCGTCCAGGGCGGAGAAGGGCACGTACCCGACGTTGCGGATGCGGACCTCCCGCTCCCGCCACTCGCCCACGGGCACATCGCCAAAGTCGAGGAGGTCCGTGTCCACTACCGCGGTGGCCTGCACCGCGCGGGTCTCCTTCCCCTCGTGGCACGCCGTCCCGATGGTTACGAGCAACGCCAGTGTGAGCCCACGCCCTGTCAGCCCCATCCTCATTTCCCGATCCCCACCCTTCTCCCCACACCCGCCGGCCCGTGCCCGGTGAGTGATCCGCCCCCTGCTCCTCCATCAATTTACGTACCAACCCAGGGAGCGAGGGTGCGTCTCCCTGATTTCAGGAGGTTGGCGTGATGTGGGTGTCATCCGGTTGGCAAAGAGGAAGGGCGATACTCTGGAGGGTGAAAGACTTTCCCGTCCTTCTGGCGGTGAGGAAGTGTGGGTGGGTGTCAGTGGATGATGCGAACGAGCGCCTCCGCGACCATTTCGGGCTGCTCCATGTGGACGTGGTGCCCGCCGGGGAGGTGCAGCGGCGGATGGGCGAGGGTTTGGAGCGCCTGCGTACGGTTGCGCATGAGGGCTTCATCGTGGCGCAGCCCGCCGGTGGCCAGGATGAGCTGCAGTGGGCAGGTGACGCCGGCCTGGAGCGCCATCCACTGGGCCTCGTCATAGCCCATGCCGAAGCGGCGGCGGTGGCGCGGGTCGAAGGTGAAGGCGAAGCCGCCCTCGTAGGGCTCCGTCCCGTGCCGGGCGAGGTACAGCGCCGCGTCCTGCGTCAGCGTGGGGCTGTTCTCCAGCAACCGCGCTGCGGCGGCCTCCACGGTGGGGTAGCGCTTGCGGTTGGGCGGGCGGCGCGCGTCATCCAGTGCGCTGCGCAGCCGGCCCAGTGCGCCTTCCGCGGGCCCGCCAGCGGGGCCCAGGCTTTCGATGAGCGTCACGCTCTTCACACGCCCCGGACGGGCGGCGGCGTAGGCCTGTGAGACGATGCCGCCCAGCGAGTGCCCCACCGGTGCACCGCGTCCAGGCCCAGCCCGTCCAACGTGGCCTCCACGTCGAGCGCGTAGTCGCTGAACTGGTAGGTGGCGCCGGGACCCACGTGGGCGCTGCGGCCCATGCCCCGAAAGTCGAGCAGCACCAGCCGCCACGTTCGGGGCAGGTGCGGGATGAGGGCATCGAAGCTGTGGGAATGGTCCAGCCAGCCATGCAGGAACAGCACGGCGGGCCCGTCGGGCGCGGAGCGCTGCCGGACATGCAGCGCCAGGCCTTCGGCATCAACAGAGAGGGATTCGAGCGCGTCGGACACGGGAGCCTCCTGCCCCGTGCCTTACCCGGTTCACGCGCCCGGGAGAACCGTCATCCACGCCCGGACGCGGCGCGTGTTCAGCGGGGTCCAGCGGGTTGCCGCGGCGGCCCACCCGTGTCGGGCCGAGAGAGAATCATCGCGAGCTGGCGCGCCTGATTCTCGGTGGCGCAGCGGTACTCCTGCTGCTTGCCGTTGTCCTTCTCGATACGGAGAACCCAGACATCGTTTTCCTTCGTAACATTCGCCTGCTGGGACATGTGGCGGTTCCTCCCCGCCGCGGGAAAGAGCATGTTTCATGCCGCACAGGAGAGTGGCCTCAAAGGCCCGAATTTCCGGCACTGCCCCGCTCCACCTCTGGAGCGGGGTGACAAAAATTGTGCACAGTTGCGACAAAATGGGCCGGAAAGCCTCGCATAGATTGCGTAGTGCCCCAGGGCGGGTCTGCCTTTACCCTGTTACAACCCGAGGTGTCAGGTGTCCTGGGCGTCAGGCCATTCCCAGGCGGAGCGGTAGCCGCCGTGGGTCTGGGTCCCCTCGACGAAGCGGGCATAGAAGGGGTGCCCGCTGAGCGTGGCGGAGTCGCCCACGACGAAGAGGTGACGGCGGGCGCGGGTGAGGGCCACGTTCATGCGGCGCAGGTCCGTGAGGAAGCCGAGCTGCCCCTCGCTGTTGGAGCGGGTGAGGGAGACGATGATGGCGTCCTTCTCCCGGCCCTGGAATGCGTCGACGGTGTCGACCTCCACCTCGGGGCTGAGCGCCTCGATGCGCTCGCGGAGCTGATGGGCCTGGGCGCTGTAGGGCGTAATCACCGCCAGCTCGCGGGGGGCCAGTCCGGCGGCGAGCAGGGTGCGCACGCGGGCTTCCACCAGTCCCGCCTCGCCGGGGTTGAAGAGGCTTCGCGTGGTGGGCTCGACTTCTTCGTCGAAGCCCTTGCCCGCGGTGTCCAGGTAGAGCACGGGGGGCGCATCCACGTCCGCGCCAGGCGTGAGGACGGCGTCCAGCGTGCGGTCCGCGATGGAGGGATGGGCGCGAAGCTCGCCGCCGTACATCTCCCTTGAGGGGAAGTCCATGATGCGCGCGTTCATCCGGTACTGCTCGCGCAGCATGCGTTTGACGCCGTCGCCGTGGTCCTTGAGCAGGCGCTCGAAGAGGCTCACGCCCAGGCCGGCCTTCGCGGCCTCCTGGGAGAGGACGGTGGGCGGTAGCTGCTGCGGGTCGCCAGCGAGGATGACGCGGGGCGCGCGGAGGAAGCCCAGCAGCGCCAGGGGCTCGGTGGCCTGGGTGGCTTCATCGAGCAGCGCCAGGTCGAACTGCTGCCCAGAGAGCACGCCGGAGTCGAGGCTGGAGAGCGTCACGCAGATGACGTCCGCGTTGGCGAGCACGGACTTCACGGCCTTTCGCTCCAGGGCGCGGGCCTCGTCGAGCATGCCCTTGGCTTCGGTGGTGGACGCGCGGGCGTTGGCGAAGCGCTCGCGGCTGCGGCCCTGGTTTCGCTGGCGGCGCGCGTAGCCCAGCAGGGAGAAGGCCTCGTCGAAGAGGTCGCGGGAGACGGCCCGGTCCGGGTGGGACTCCACGACGATGTCCAGGGTGTGCTCCTGGAGCCGGGCCGCCACGCGGGCGGGGTGGCCCACGCGGATGGCGCGCAGGCCCTTGTCCAGGCACAGGTCCAGCAGGTGGTCCACGGCGGCGTTGCTGGCGGCGGTGCAGAGCAGGCGCTTTCCATCCGCCACGGCCTGGGCGGCGACCTCGGCCAGCACGGTGGACTTGCCGGTGCCCGGGGGCCGTGGACCAGGAAGAAGTCCTCGGCGGCGAGCGCGCGGGCGGTGGCGTCCTGCTGTTCGGGGTTGAGGGGGCGGGTGGGCTCGAACTCGCGGGGCTTGTCGAAGCGGGGCGGCTCGTTGCCCAGGACGACCTCGCGCTTGTGCCGCTCGGCGCCCTTGTCCAGGGCCTTGATGCGCTGGAGCCCGGCGCGCAGCCGGTCATAGGTGACGTCGTTGGGGACGATGTCCAGGCGCAAGAGGCCCTCGTGGACGTAGGGCGGCGGGGAGCGGTCGAAGGCGAGCTGGATGCGCGTGGCGGTGGCGCGGGAGATGAGCGCGCGGGCAGGCTCCTTTACCTCCGCGCGGCGGGGCAGCACGGCCACCAGGTCGCCGTTGTGCAGGCGGGTGGGCAGGGGGCGGCGGTCCGCGCGGCCCAGGGTGACGAGGAAGCGGCCTCCCAGGCCGACCTCCTCCTCGATGGACTCCAGGTCCAGGACGGACAGCCCGTGCTCCTCGCGCTCATGCAGTGTGAGGCTCTGGGCGAGCGCGGCCAGGCGGGCTTTCTCGGCCTCGCGTTCCTGGGCGAGGAGCGAGCCGAGCTGGTCGAAGAAGGAGACGTCACGGGCCATGGGCTTGTCATGCCACTGGGGCGGGGCCAGGGCCAGTGGGACGGACGTCCGCGTGTTCTGGAGTGCGAGAGGGAGCCTGACGGCTGGGGTAGAATGACGGGATGCACGGGATGCATCTGCCTGGGGGCATTGTCCAAAACGTGCGCAAGCGCCCCGGCATGTACTGCGGTGACGTTGGCGAGTACGGGCTGCACCACCTCGTCTATTTCCTCCTGGACGTCGCCTACGAAGAAGCTCGCCGTGGGGAGTGCAGGGACGTGGTGTTGGAGGTGGGAGGGGATGGTTCCATCGCGCTCTTCTGCACCAGTCGCACCGTCACCGCCGAGAACTTGGTCAGAGTGGCGACGGGAGCAGGCATCTTAGGGCATCCGCCGGGCGATGGCTGGGGCTGGGACAGCATGCTCGTCGTGTCCCTGGCCTTGTCTTCCCGCTACCAGGTGGACATCTGGGCGGACGGGCGGCAGTGGCGATTGATGGGCGAGCAAGGCCAGCCGCAGGGAGAGGGGGCGGCGGTGACGCCGATGGAGCCAATGCCTGTCTCCGCGGAGCGAGGGGTACGCGTCCACTTCGTTCCGGACGCGACCATCTTCGAGGTGCTCGCCTTCGACAGGGCTCGCCTTTCCCGTCGCTGTAACGAGCTGGCGGCGCTCGCTCCCGGGCTGCGCGTCAGTTTCGCCGACCTCCAGCGGGGAGAGCGCACGCTGTGGCATCTGCCCGGTGGCGTGGCGCAGTGGGCTCACGTCCTCACACAGGCTCGGCCCCATCTCCACCCCGAGCCGATCGCCTTCGACTTCACGTGGGACGGACTGCGCATCCAGTGTGCATTGCAGTGGTGCGAAGACGCGGACAGCACGTTGCTGTCGTTCGCCAATACCGTGCGGACTGTGCGGCATGGCGCACACGTGAAGGGTGTCACCCAGGCGCTCCGGGGGGCACTGGCGAAGCTCTCAGGTGAGACGCGGGGGGCATTCCCCTGGGATCGGGTGGCGCGGGGACTGACGGCCATCGTCGCCGTGAGTGGACCCCGGAGGCAGATGGCGTTCGCGGGCCCTACCAAGGAGTTGCTGGCCATCCCTGGCCTGGAGGCGGCCATCCGCAAGCAGCTCCAGCCCCTGTTCATCGAGCTCCTTCGCGAGCACCCGGTGACGCCGGCACTCCTGGCACGGCGTACGAGCGGCTCGCGGTAGCCCTCCAGAAACAGTCCGGGCCGGCACTCCCGCGAAGGGAACACCGGCCCGGCGCCTGCGTCAGCTCAACCCTGGCCTGCTAAACCGCCTCGGCGAGTCCGCTAAACATGGAGCCCAGCATGCTCGAAGAAGGAGAGGAGGACATCGGGACGATGCTGTAGGGCACGGAATTCTCTTCGTGCCAGGCGCATGAGGTCCGAAATGGCAGGGGGCGCTGCGTTGAGCAAAGCCTCCTTCACCACGCCATTGCAGCCCTCCTCTGGGTTGAGGTCAGGGGCGTATGGGGAAGCCACTCCACGCGGAAGTCCTGCGCGTGTCGCTGCAGCCATGCGGTGACGGCCTTCGAACGGTGTGCCTGAAGGCGGTCCCAGATGATGACCAGAGGGCGTCCGATGCGCCGGCGGAAGTACCGCAATGCGGCGATGACTTCTTTGTCGTGGACAGCTCCGACGAAGTGGCGAGCGAACACCCTGGGGCGTTCACGCCCCCACGGGGCCGTCAGCAGCACGATGCTGGAGACTTCACGACGCCTACTCAGACGCTTGAGGACTCGGACTTGTCCCACCGGCGCCCAGGTGGTGCCCAGGCGGGCCCGAAACGTGTGACCCGTCTCATCCAAGAAGGCAATCGTCCCCCCGCTTCTTCGAGCCCCTTTTTAATGCGAGGCCAGTCTCTCTTTACCCAGGCTTCTATGAGCACATCATCCCGCTCGCGGGCTTGGGGACGAGGGCGATGCGCGGAGAACCCCAGCCGATGCAGAGGCCTCGACAATGAGCGCGGGTGGTACCGCACGCCCCAGCGTCGCTCAATGAGACGCGCGATGCGTGGAAGGGTCCATCGCTCCGTGGGAAAGCCAGCCCGAGAGGCGCCGGCCTTGAGCACTCGGGCCACTTGCTTCCACTGCGAAGAGCTCAGCCTCGAGGGGCGGCCCTTATGGGGCTTGCGCCGCAGACTCCTGCTGCCCCCCAGCGCGAGGGCTTTGCCCCACTGTGACACAGCTCCTCGGCTGACGCCGCACTCGTCCGCCACGTCTATCGGGCGCCAGCCCGATTTCAGCAGCGCAGCGGCGAACAGTCGCCGCTCCTCCATCTGCTCGGACGTCAACCTGAATGGCTGCTGCCCCATCACCACTACCCCCTTCATCGGAACAACCGCTCCGGTGTTTAGGGGATTCGCCGAGGCGGTTTAGATCTTGCCGCCGCTCACGACCAGCGCGTAGGTCGCGTCCAGCACGCGCGTCGCCAGATTCGTGTCCTCGATGATTTCGTCACCAATCACCTCCACGGTCCACGTGCCGGCGGCGGGGTTGGCGAGGAACACGTTCTCCACCGTATCCACCTTGTTCGACACGCCGCCCGCCGTGGAGACGTTGCTCGCCGTCAGGCCGTTGTTGCCCCAGTAGACGACGCCGGTGGGGGACGTCACGCGCAGCGACAGGTCGTTGATGCGGGCGTGCGCCGCGCCCACCGTGCCGGCGGGGTCGGTGTAGACCATGGTGACGTTGAGCTCCGTCTCCCCGGGAGCCACGGTGACGTTGTACGTGTTCGTGCCGAGCGGGAGCAGGGTGTCCGTCTCGTTGATGATGCTCGTCACGGCGGCGCGGTCATACAGGCGCTTCACGTCCGCGGTGCCCCAGCCCTGCCGCGCGCGCGTCAGGTCGCCGTTGGAGCCACCCGCGAGCCAGTTGTAGCGATGCGCCATGTTGATCATCAGCGCCTTCGCCGTGGCCATCTTCGGGCGGCTGTCGAACACGTCCGCGCCACCGCCGAAGCCCGCCCAGACGCCCTCGTGCCACATCTGGAACAGCAGGCCGAAGTGTCCCGCCGTCTGCGGCGTGGCCGCGCTGGTGCCGCCGAAGTTGGTGTAGGACGTGTTGCTGGTGTTCGACGCGGAGCGGATGAGGTCGTAGTAGTACGACAGGTCCGGCTTGAGGCGGCCGTCCGCCGCCGGGCCCACGCTGGCGCCGCCGTTCCACCGGTCATCCCCGCGATTGGCGTTGTCGTAGTGGTACATGCCACCCACGGACACGATGTTCTTCGCCCACGCCTGTGGCCGCGAGTTCTGGTTGCCGGTGTTGCTCTGAGACTGCGTGCTGAGAATGGGGTACTGGAACAGGTAGTCATCCACCTCCGCGGAGATGGTGGTGTAGCCCGTCACCTGCGCACTGCCCACGCTGGACGTCTGGAACACGGCGCGGTACGGCCCGGCTGGGTCGATGAGCTCCCGGTTGATGTCGTAGCGGGACTTGGCGCCGCCGAACTGGGAGGACTCGTTGTAGCGATAGAAGATGCCCTGTCCGGAGGGGACCAGTCCGCGCGCGTTCCCGTCCACGCCTTGGGCGAAGTTGATGCTGTAGCAGGCGGTACCGTGGAAGCTGCCCGTGGTGGACGTGCTGTGGATGAGGGGAGGCGTCGCCCACTCCTGGTGCGTGGTGCGCAGCTCCGTGTCGAAGATTTCGCCGCGGACGCCCTGTCCGGTGAAGCCCTCCAGGCCTTCGATGTAGGTCGCGCCGCCCACCTGGCGGACGTTGTTGTTGTCGAGCTCACCCGGCCCGCCCCAGCGGTCGACGTACTGCACGGCGTTGGAGCGAATCAGCCGCTCCAACTGGGACTGGGTGAGAGTGGCCTCCACGCGCAGGCCGCCCGCCTCGATGAGCTCCACCGTGCCGCCCAGCGTGCGGACCAGCGAGGCGACCTCGCCCTGTCGCGCCGCGCCGCGCTCGCCCACCATGATGGAGTAGCGCTGTGGCTCCAGCTTCAGCGCGCGGCCCTGGAGGGACTCGCGCAGCACGCCTTCCACCCGGTACTCCGGATGGTACGCGCCCACCCAGCGGACATAGGGCAGCCCGGCAACGCGCTTGTGCGTGCTGGCGTTCATCTCCACGAGGAAGGTGTGGTCCGTGAGGAAGCGCAGCACCTTGCCTCCCGCGGCCTTGATGGCGTCGCGGTACTCCGGCAGGGGCGTGGCGTGGAACTGCACCAGGTGCAGGGTGTTGCTTGCGTCCGCGGTGAGCACGCCCGCGACCAGGGGCTGTGCGCCCTTCAGCGGGTCGAAGCGCGCGTGCTCCAGCCGCACCGGTACTCGGTCGGCTGCACGCGGCCCAGCAACGCCACGCCGCCCTGGCTGTAGGCGAAGAAGTCCTGGCGGCGGCCGTCCGCCGTCTCTTCCTGCCGGTGTGGAGCTGCACCGACGCACGCGGCACGTCGAGCGTCTTCAGCGCATGGATGGGCTGGGCCGTCCGGTGGAAGACATGCCCGGCGCCCGTGGCAAGGGCATACGTGCCGCTTGCCGCGCGGTCGATGCCCGTGGCGAGGCGCGCCTTGTCGACCTCGGCACCAGTGAGGACCCGGGCGGGGCCCAGCGCCGCGGTGCTCCGGATGATGCCGGGGCGCAGGTCTGGCGTGTTCGCGGCGAGCGCCGTGACTGGCGCGGACAAGCCCCAACCGAGGGCCAGGAGGGACAGCGGGGACAACGAGGACGGCATACGCATGGCGGGTCTCCTTGAGAGGGACTTCCGTGCTGCACGACGCTTGAATCCTCGAAAAGCGAGACGTGCTTGTTAGTCTGCTTAAGCTGAGTGTGTCAATGCATGCCCAAGTCTGGGAATTCATTGGAATGACAGGCATTCGTGGCGTTTGGGTGACACTGCGGACGCGACAGATGTGTCGGGTTGACTGTCTTTTTCGCGTGGCAGCGTTATTGCCTGGGCCGTCACTGTCAGGCCCTCTCACGCAGAGGCGTCCGGAGCCGCCGTCATGGAGCTGGTTCTCTTCGTTGGCTTGCAGGGCTCGGGCAAGAGCAGCCTCTACCGGCAGCGTTTCGCGGCCACGCACGTGCACGTCAGCAAGGACCTGTGGCCTCACGCCGTTCGCAAGGAGGCCCGCCAGCGCCGCTACATCGCCGAGGCGCTGGCCGCGGGCCGGCCGGTGGTGGTGGACAACACCAATCCCTCCGCGGACGTGCGCGCGCCACTCATCGCCCTGGGGCGCGAGTACCAGGCTCGAATCATTGGCTACTACTTCGCGTCGAAGCTGGAGGACTGCCTGGCGCGCAATGCCTTGCGTGAAGGGCGTGCCCGGGTGCCGGAGGTGGCGTTGCGTGCCACCGTGAAGCAGCTCGAACGGCCCCGGCTCGAGGAGGGCTTTGACGCACTGTTCTACGTGACACTGGACGCCGGCGGAGGCATTCGCGTCCAACCCTGGATGGAGGAACCCGATGGACCCTGAGGAACTGGCGGCGCGAGCAAGGCAGGGCGAGGTGTTCCACGGCCAGCGCATGCTGCCGGGCGCCTGGGTGGTGCTGCGCGTGGATGGGCGGGGCTTCTCGCGCTTCACCGAGGCCCGCTACGAGAAGCCCTTCGACCCGGTGTTCCACCGTTTCATGGTGCGCACCGCCAGCGTGATGCTGGAGGAACTCCAAGGCGTCTACGCGTACACGCAGAGCGACGAAATCTCCGTGCTCTTCCGGCCGGACTGGGCGCTCTTCGACCGCTCCGTCGAGAAGGTGGTGTCGCTGGCGGCGGGCCTGGCCAGCGCCACCTTCACGCACGCCGCGGGTGTCCCGGCGGTGTTCGACGGCCGCGCATGGCTGGGCGCCTCGGAGCGGGCGGTGCTGGACTACTTCCTGTGGCGGCAGGCGGACGGCAGCCGGTGTTCGCTGCATGGCTGGTGCTACTGGACGCTGCGCAAGGAGGGCCGGAGCGCGGCGCAGGCCACCCGTGAGCTGGACGGCAAGCCCGTGAGCTACAAGAACGAGCTGCTCTTCCAGCGAGGCATCAACTTCAACGACGTGCCCCTGTGGCAACGGCGTGGAAGCGGGGTGTGGTGGGAGGCGTACCAGAAGGAGGGCGTGGACCCACGGGATGGCCGGCGGACCCAGACACTCCGGCGGCGGCTCAAGGTCGACTCCGAGCTGCCGATGAAGGAGGCCTATGAGCACCTGGTGCGGGGCCTGCTCGCGGCGCCCGGGGCCGAGGCGGACTGATGCCCAGGGGCGTCAGCCCGCGGTGTCCGGGCCGCCGTTGAGGGGCAGCACCTTCCACAGCCGGGGCTTGTCGTATTGGGGCGGAATCATGCCCAGCGGCCAGCCCTGGGCGGTGACCTCCGCGTACTGGTAGCTGCGCCCGGCGTAGCGCAGCGCCGTGCCCTTGCCGGGCAGCCCCACGCCCACCGCCGCGTGGGACAGCGGGTCGGAGTACAGCACCACCGCGTCGACTCCCGCCTGCCGGAGCAGCATCACCGCGAGCACCGCCTTGGAGTCGCAGTCGCCGCGATTCTCGGCGGGGACCAGCGCCGGCGGGACGATGCCAAAGGCCTCGTCCTCCGGCAGTTCGTAGTCGATGCGCTGCACGAAGCCGAGGATGAGCTGCGTGGCCTGCGCGGCATCCAGCCTCCGCTCGCGGATGGAGGCGACGAAGGTGTCACCCAGCCTCCGCACGGGCTCGGCGTTGGTGCGCATCAATTCCTCGTAGACGCAGCGCATGTCGGCGCTACATCCGGGCGGTGCGTTGAACGAGAAGCGCTCCCTGCCCAGTGAGCGGTAGTGCAGCCGGCGGCCCAGCGCCGCGTGTTCATCCGCCAGCGTTTGGGCCAGCGCCGTCCCCAGGCCGTAGGAGACGTGGTGCTCGGGGGGCTGGATGCTGTCCGCTCGCCAGTCGTAATCACGAGCCCGCTGCGGTGAGGTACCCGGCGGGAGCAGCACCAGTCCCAAATCCACCGCGCGGGCGCCGCTGGGATGGCCGGGCTCCGGTGGCGCGATGTCCATGCCCGCCAGGTGGCCCAGCGTGCCCAGGCCGCAGCAGCAGAAGCAGCTGGCGAGGCCCACCACGCCGAGCATCCACTTGAAGAACGTCTTCACGCGGGCGCGCGCAGCGTCCTTCAGGGAGCTGGGGGAAGGGGATGAGCCCGTTGAGCGCCGCCTGGAGGCCCGGGGCGGTCAGCAGCGCCAGCACCAGCAGGATGGCGGAGAGGATGAGCGCCGCCGCGACGTTGCCCTTGCGCACCTCCGCCAGCTCGTCGATGCCCGGCGTCATCCGGTCGAACAGCAGCACGCCCGTGCCGAGCACCGTGACGCCCACGCCCAGTGACAGCCCGACGTGCAGGACGGCCACCGCGACCAGCCGGCCCACGACCAGCAGGTGCAGGGGCGGGTTCTGCACGGTGAGGTCCAGCGCGTCCGACGTGGCCTGCACCGCGTGCTGCACCAGCACGCCCAGCGACACCAGGCTGGCGGCGTGGACGAGGCAGGCGGCGACGTTGCCCTGGCGCAGCTCCTCCACGGGGTTGGCGCCGAGGATGCGGCTCAGTCCACGCAGCGCGAGCCAGATGCCCAGCGCGGCGACGAGGCCGCCGAACACCACCTTGATGAGACCGACGAATAGCAGGACGAGGTCCATGACGAACGAGGTGAGCCGGGCGCCCTGGATGAGCGCCCGGCCACGCATTCTAGCCCGGTGTTACTGCCGGCCGAAGGACTGCGTCCAGTAGTGCCGGTACGTGCTGCTCGGCGCGTTGAAGTAGCCGACGCCCATCTCCAGCAGTGCCGGGTTCATGATGTTGTTGCAGTGCCCGGTGCTGGTCATCCAGCCATTCACCACAGCCAGGGCCGTGGAGTAGCCGGCCGCGATGTTCTCCGCGGCGTTGCGGTACGTGTAGCCCGCCCAGTTCATCCGCTGCCAGGGCGTGGAGCCGTCCGAGCCCGTGTGGCTCATGAAGTTGTTGGTGCCCATGTCCTTGGAGTGCTTGCGCGCCGCACACCGCAGCTGGGGGTTGTTGCTGAGCGCGGGCGCGGGCGGCTTGGCCACGCCGCCACAGACGGCCCCGGCGGCGCGGCGCTCGTTGACGAGCACGAGCACCTGGTCTTCCAGGGCCGTCCACGCCGAATTCCACGTCGTCACGTCGTCGCAGTACGCGGCGGCGGTGACAGTGGCGGACCCTTCCCGCGTCTCCACTGGCGGGATGACAACGCCTTCTCCAGCGGGCGTCTCTGTGGTGGTTTCCGGCTCACCACAGCCGGTGAACATCGCGGCACCCAGGACAGCGACAGCAAGAAAACGTGAGTTCATGACTGCTCCTTTCCACGGGGTGTGGAGCGCCATCCTCTCGCTTCACATGCCCGCATCGAAAGGCGCTGTCCGCATTCACGCCGGCGAACGCCTGCTCGTGTGCCTGGCGCACGTCGATGGCCTTCAAAAGCGCTGCGTCTCTGCCCGTCGCGAAGTCTTCCGTGATGGGCACAATCTCTTCATCCGGGACAATTCCCACGCCATGGAATGTGCAGCGGTCGGGACGAAGAACTTCCATCTCGGTGTACATGAACCGGAAGCTGCCTGGGCGCACCAGTTGGGTGATGGTGTCGTGGGTGTCCGCGCTGCGCTGTCCCACCACCGCGAACCGGGCCGGATGCCCGTCTGTCCGTGGCTGGGGAATTGAAGCCCGCCACGCGTCTCCTTTAGGGTGTCAGCGCCTGCTTCCGGAAGGGTGGAGACGCGCGGCGCATGTCGGCTCCAGCGAGTGATTCAAGCACCAGCGAGCGCGGGACAGGGGCCCTGCCGTTGCTGCGTCACCACCCGGCGTTCCGGGCCTTGTGGGGCGCGCGAGTCCTCTCCTTCACGGGTGATGCGCTCAGCCTGGTGGCGCTCATGCTGTACGTCGCGGAGCAGACGGGGCAGGCGCTGGCTGTCTCCCTGTTGCTGCTCGTGGGGGACTTCGCACCCGCCTTGCTGGGGCCGCTCACCGGGGCCATCAGTGACCGGTTCGACCTCAAGCGAGTGATGATTGCCTGCGAGCTGCTCCAGGGCGCGCTCCTGGCGCTCATCGCGCTGACGATGCCGCCACTGCCGGTGCTGCTGGCGCTGGTCGCCGCGAGAGCGATTGCCGGACAGGTGTTCCAGCCAGCCTCCCGGGCGGTGGTGCCCGCGTTGGTGCGGAGCGAGGACCTGGAGGCCGCCAACGCCAGCGTGGGCTTCGGGACGCAGGCCGCCGAAGCGTTGGGGCCGTTGCTCGCGGCGGCGATGTTTCCGCTCGTGGGGCTCCAGGGCGTGCTGCTGGTGGACGCGGCGTCCTTCTTCCTGTCCGCGGGCTTGTTGGTGGCGCTGCCGTCCGTGCCGCCCGCGCATGACGGCGCCGCGCCGCCCGTGTCGTTGTTCCGGCAGGCACGGGATGGGCTCGTCTACCTCTGGCGGGCGCGGGTGGCCCGCGTCGTCGCGTTGGGCTTCTGCGCCGTGGTGGCCTTCAACGGCGTGGATGACGTGGCGCTGGTGTTGCTCGCGAAGGACACCTTCCAGGCAGGGGACTCGGCGGTGGGGTTGCTGCTGGGCGCGGTGGGGCTGGGCCTGGTCGCGGGCTACGTGCTGATGGCGCGGATGGGCGCGGGGGCGGCGATGCCGGTGATGCTGGTGCTGGGCTTCGCGGTGAGCAGCCTGGGCAACCTGCTGACCGGCTTGGCCTGGGCCGTCTCCGCGGCGTTCGCGATGCAGGCCGTGCGCGGTGTGGGCATCGCCGCCATGGATGTGGCCAGCCACACGCTCATCCAGCGCTGGGTTCCGGCTGGGATGCGGGGGCGGGTGTTCGGCAACTTCTACGGCGCCATTGGTGTGGCGGCGGGGCTGTCCTACGTCGCGGGAGGATTGTTGCTGGACGCGACGTCCGCGCCAGTGACGCTGCTGGTGGTGGGGGCGGGTGGAATGCTCGCGACCGTCGTAGTGGCGTGGCGGCTTCCGGGCGCGCTGCGGACAAGCGCCGCAACGCGCGAACCGGATTGACGCCTCAGACGAGGCGCTTGCCTTTCACGAACGCCAGCCCCACCAGGTTGCCCCGGTAGTGGAAGGGTCGAGCATGACGCGGCGGATGCGCCAGCCCTCGGACGTCTTCTCCACGTCATGCGTGGAGCGGATGACCACGGTCCATTCGTGCTGCAAGGCGCGCACCGGACTTTCACCCGACGCCTACCGTCGGCGCTTCGCGCTTCGATAGCGCCGTCCGCGCCTCCCAGCGAGCCTGAAGCCGGGGGATGCAAGCGCGAAACCCCATGAACCACACGGCGCCCGCCAGCAGGTCCACGGCATAGTGGTAACGCAGCACCAGCGTGGACATGAGGATGGCCACGGCGACGGGCGCCATCAGACGGAATCGCCACGGGTGCTGGCGCCGGTCGTGTTCGAGCAGCACCAGCGTGATGTACGTGTGCAGGCTGGGGAAGAGGTCGTAGGTGGACGAGCCGCTCGCCACGACGGCGGCATTCAGTTGTGTGAACCAGCCGCCCTCGATGGGGAGGGTAAAAAGCTTCGGCCATGCGGCCACGGGCCCGATGGCGGGCATCAGGTAGTAACCGGCGATGCCCGGGACATAGGCGGAGAAGACGTCGATGAAGAAGCGCTCCGCCCGCGCACGGGGGCCCACCAGCGCCCAGGCCATGGCGAGGTGCAGGTAGCCGTGGAACGCCAGATAGCTGGCACTGAAGAACTCGTTGACCCAGGGTGTGCTCCACCGCTGGAGCCAGGCGGCTGGGGTGATGCCGAACAGGAACACGTCCGCGGACAGGAGCCAGGCGTCACGCGTCACGAGCCCCAGCGCGGGGACGGCCTGCTTCACGGAGGCATAGAAGAAGAACGTCGCGAGGTAGGCGAGCAGCAGCCGTGCCCGGAAGACATGGGCCACTGCGTCCAGTCGCGCCAGCAGCGCCACGCTGGCAATGAACAATACCGTGCCGCCAACGGCTTGCGCGGTGGCAGCCGAGGAGACTCCCGCGACCGACACCAGCGCCGTCGAGAGGAGGATGCCAAACGCCGCGAGCAGGACTTCGTGCGGGTACAGCCGCTCAGGCATCGGGCGTGGCGGGCTTCGCCCCTCGGATGAGCGAGCCCGAGAGGACACCGCGCACGAACGAGAAATAGGACGGGATGAAGGGCGCCCCCTGCGCGACGAGGTCCGCGCGCAGCGTCCGGTGCAGCTCGGGCAGGTTGTACCAGGGCACCCGAGGGTACAGGTGGTGCTCCAGGTGGTAGTTCTCGTTGCACATGAAGAAGCGCGTCACCGGGTTCGACAGGATGGTCCGGGAGCCTCGGACCGGGTGCGTGCTCTCTGGCAGGAAGGTGTGCTGGCTCATGCCCCGGACGTTGACCAGGGTGTTGAGGAGGAGCATCGGAATCGCCCAGGCATGGAGCATCACCTGTCCGGGGATGAAGATGACCGCGGCCGTCAGGCCCGCGACGGCCAGCGCCACTTCGAACATCACCCATCGGTGCTCGGCGGTCGTTCCCTGTCGCCAACCCAGGATGGGAATCATCGTGATGTACGCGGGATAACCGAGCAGCAGCCGGCCCACATGCATCAACAACTCCAGCCACCGCCGACCCGTGTAGTTGGCGTAGTGGTCCGGGTCCTTCCCTCCGCCCAGGTCGGCATGGTGCTTCAGGTGCAGCACCTTGTAGGCCGCGTAGTTCTGCAACACCGGGAGCGCGCAGGCGATGCCACCCAGCCGGTTCAACCAGGGCCGCCGCGCGAGGCCACCGTGGACGGCCTCGTGGGTGAACAGGCTGATGCCATGCAACGACGCCGCGGCGATGAGGTACAGCGGGGCGCGAGCGAGCCAGTCTGTCCAGGCCGCATCCCGCGCCGCGAGCACCACGGACAGCGCCGCCGCGCCCAGGTAGAGCATGAGGAACACGGCGAGCCGCGGAACGTGCCGCGCATCGACCTGCTCCAATTCACGCAACTGCGAAGGGGTGAGGGATTCTGTCGCGAGCGGCATGGGGGTTCCGAGGTAGAACCATGCCATGGAACCTGGCCTGGTTTCGACGACGCCCCTTCGCTTGAAGTTCGCCGTTGTCCGGGAGGATGCCGCGCTGGAGCTGGCGCTCGTCGAGCGCACGCGGGCACGGGCCGTGCTCACGGTGGCCTCGGGAGGCTGCACGCTCCTCACCCTGGCGCGGCGGCATCCAGCGCTCGAGCTGGTGGGCTTCGATTTCAACCCGCGTCAGCTCGCGCATGTCCGGGAGAAGGCAGCGGGGCTCGGCCGCCTTCCGCTGTCGCGCTACAGCGTGGAAGCGGAGGACGCGGCGGCCCTGAATCAGCGCGGCGAATTCGAGGGGCTCTTCCGCACGCTTCGCCGCTTCATCGAGGAGTTCGTCGCGCCCGCGCACGAGCTCGCCGCGTTCTTCGCGCCGGCCACCACGGCCTCACAACGGCGGGAGGCCTGTGCCCGCTGGTTCGCCTCGCCCTACTGGCCCGTGGCCTTCGAGCTGGCCCTGGCGGCGCCGCTGCTGAACACCATGTTCGGACCCGCGGCGACACAGCATGCCGAGCCCGGCTCATATCCTGGCTATTTCCGGGCGGTCTTCGAACGCGGGCTCCAGCGCGAGGATGCGCCTCGAAATCCCTTCCTCCAGCACGTGCTGCTCGGCAGGTACCTGCGTGAGGATGCCCCCGAGTACCTTCAGGCCGAAGGCCCGCTGGCGCTGACGCTCGTCCAGGGCTCGTTGCCGGATGTGCCGCGCCTGGACCGCTTCGACGTCATCTCGCTCTCCAACATCTTCGACTGGTCGGAGGACGCGCTGGTGGCGGAGTGGGCGGGGTTGCTCGCGCGTGAGGCACGGCCCGGTTGCGCCGTCCTCATCCGTCAGCTCAACAACCGCCGGGACCTTCGCCGCTTCTTCCAGCCCGCCTTCAAGTTCGATGACGCGCTCGGCGCGGAGCTGCTTGCCAGGGACCGGAGCCTGTTCTACGAGCGCATCGAGGTCGGCTTCCGCGTGCCAGACAGCCCATGAGTGACGTGCGCTTCATCGTTGCCCGGCCCGACTCGCTCGGGCCCTATGTCGAGCGGCTGCGTCTGCTGGAGCGTGAAATCCTCTATCCACTCGCGGATGGGGCCGACCACTTCTTCATCGACCATGGGCCCGGGTACCACCCGTTCTTCTCCTCCATGGGAGAGGCGTACTTCCTGCTGGCGCTCCGTGGCGACGACCTGCTCGGTTCCGTGACGGGGGTCTTGCGCCCGGTGTGGCACGGGACGCGGAAGGTGGACGCGCTCTACATCTGCGACCTCAAGCTGGCGAAGCACGCGCGGGGCTCCGGGCTCTCCACGAAGCTCCTGCTTCAGGGCCTCAAGCACCTCTTCCTCATTCCCCCGCTGCGTCGGATTCGTTTCCTCTACGGCGCGGCGATGCGCGGCGCCCGGGGCGACGTGATGCGCATCGCCCGTGGGTGGAATCCGCTGCGCATGGGGCGCCCCGCGAGCCAGCTCGCGCTCTACTTCGTGCCGCCCGCTCGGCTTCAGGCGTTGGAGACGCGGAGTGCACCCCCGCGCCCCACGGGAGCAGGGCTCCGCCTGGGGCCCGCGCCCGCCAGGACGCTGGAAGGGGCGGGGTGGTGCACCACGGCGGGGGCCAAGGACCTTCAGCGGCTGTCCACGGGTCGCCCGTGGCCCCTGGTCCACCTGTCGGCGCCGCCCGAAGCCTGGACGCACGGTTGGGGCGAGTACCTTCGGACCTGCGGTGTGGAGCTGGCGGCGCTCGGGGAGGAGGCGCTCGCCTGCTTCAGCATCGACGAGCGGCTGGAGGACCACGTCCACTGGCTGCGAGAGGCGGGCATCGCTCCTGATTCGGTGTGCACCGTCTATTCTCTCGACCTCTCCTTTCCTGTCAGAGCGCCAGCATGGGTGCACCTTCCCTCATCCGAAATCTGAAGCTGCGTCAGCACATCGCCGGGCTCAAGGCGGAGTGGAACGCATTGGATGCGCCCTATCTGCGCGCGCTGAGAGACGGCACCTTCTCGCGGGAGGACTTCGTCGAAACGCAGCTCCAGTTCTCCTCCGCGGTGGCGCATTTCTCCAGGCCCATGGCGATGCTGGCCAGCCGGCTGCCTCAGCCCCACCAGCGGCTGCCGTTGGTGGAGAACATCTTCGACGAGCACGGACGCGGCACGTTGGCTCACGGCCACGAGCGCACGTTCCACCTGCTCCTCTCCCGCCTGGGCGTTGAGACCGCTCGCGTGGAGCAACATGTAACCTGGCCGGAGGTGCGTGCCTTCAACGTCGCGCTCACCGGCATCGCCGCGTTCGAGGGGCCGCTCACGGGGCTCGCCGTGTTCGGCATCATCGAGGACCTGTTCAGTGGCATCTCCCTGGACCTGGGCCGCGGCATCGTCGCGCGGGGCTGGCTCCAGCATGGCGAGGTGGTGCACTACCCCACGCACGCGGACCTCGACGAGGAGCACGCGGAAGGCTTCTACCGGCAGCTGGATGCGCCCTACGAGACGGACGCGGGGGCCGCCGAGATTGAGCAGGGCCTGACGTTGGGCGGGCACCTCTTCCTGGAGCTGTACGACGCGCTGTTCCGGGCGCGTCACCGCCGGCTGGGTTAGGGCCGCGGCCCGCTGGGGCCTTCTCGCGCCGCGTCTCCGACGGCATGGAGCCGCAGCCAGCCCCGGTTTCGGAGGAGTTGGCGGATGGGGGCTCGGAGCTCCGCGCGGAGCCGGGGCTCCTCGGTGGTCACCGCGTCGGCGGGGACCCGCAGTTGCCAGGAGACACCGTCAGGGTGTGATGGCTCGGAGGGTTCTCCCGCGAGCACCAGCCGGACGATGAGCGGTGGCAGGTCCGAGTCATCGCCAGCGTGCCATTGCGTCGTGGCCCGCGCGCGCTGGGGCGAGGCCAGGTGGTTGAAGATGCCCACGGCCTGCTGCGCGACCTCCGGCCGCGAGCATTTGAAGACGATGGACCAGACGCGGGCCTGCTTCATTCGCGGCGCCCGCTGCAACCAGCGGAAGAGCAGCACCGCGAGCGCGGCGCCCAGCAGTTGCGCGGCGATGATGGACTCCACGTCCATGGAGTGCATGGCACTGGGGCGGGTGCTGAACGCCCGGGCGAGGATGAGCGCCGGGTTCGCCAGGGCCCGGGAGTCGGTGAACCAGACGGTGGCGGCCAGATAGCCGGCGACGACCAGTGGAATCGCGGTAGGGCGATTCCGCACGCAGCCGCGCACCATGACGAGCAACCCGAAGGTGGACACCAGCTCCGTGACGAACTGCGCCAAGCTGGCCGCGGGCGCACTCGCGCCGACGAGCATCGGCTCGTGACACATGACGTGGGCCACCCACCGGCCCGCGACGGCGCCGCCCACCTGCGCCAGCACGTACAGCGGCACGTCGCGCCACGGTGTGCCGTCTTCGAGCGCATCCGCGAAGGTGAGCGCGGGATTGAAGTGCGCGCCCGTGAGCGGTTGAAGCACGTAGGCCAGACATGCCAGCACCGCGCCCGCCGCCAGGGACATGAAGAGGCGTCCATCCGTGGCGCTCACGCCCAGGTGCTCGGCGCCGTGGTGGGCGCCTTCCAGCGCGACCACGAGCAGTCCGCAGCCCAGGGCCTCCACCACGAGCCGCCGGGAGCGGTTCATCCGGGCCACGTCATCCGGCGCGGCAGGGGACTGGAATGCGTGCGTCACGGCGAAGCCCCTCCTGGAAGCAGGTCCGCGGGCCCCCGGGAGAGATCGGCTCCTCCACCGCACCTGGAGCCGGAAACCTAGGGCTCACCCGTGGCACCGTCAAAGGCAGGGGGCCAGACTGCCCGTCGGTGAACAAGGCCGGTTGGCCAGGCGTGGAGGCGCTGCGCCCGTGGTCGGCGCTCAGGGCTTGCGCGCTCGCAGCCGCCACACCTGGAAGGTGTGCAACCGTCGCCCACGAAAGTCACCGAAGAACTCCACGGGGCCTTCCACCGTGGTGAAGCGAGAGGCCAGCTCCTCGGGGGGCTGCGCTCCGCCTTCGCTCACCCACAGCACGTCCTGCCCGGGCGTTACGTCCGGGTCGGCCCACAGGTCATACTGGCTGAAGCGGGCCGGTGCCCCCGTCTTCGTGAGCCGCCGCGCGTAGTAGGCCACCTGGGACGCCAGTTGGTAGTTGGGCGCGTAGACGGCGGCCACGTTGTCGGGCGTCAACTCCGGGAACAACCGCTGCGGCGTGGCCAGCTCGCGCAGCACGCTCCATCCGTGCGTCCGCCACAGCGCCCTGTCCCGGCGGAAGTGGAGCACGGGGAAGAGCAGGTGCGAGCCCACCACCAGCACCACCGCCAGCCCGCTGAACGCCGCCGCGCGCTGCCAGATGGGCCGCATGCCCGCCACGCCCACGCAGGCCGCGAGGTACGCCGCGGACGGCCAGTTGGCCTCGCCCCTTGTACGCAGCGACGCGTAGCCGAAGAAGAGCAGGGGGACGCAGGCGGCCATGCGCAGCAGGAAGTGCTCGCGCGGACCGCGCACGCCGTACACCAGCGCGAGGGGAAAGAGCACCGGTCCTCCCAGGGCGAGCTGACCCGCGAGGAACTCACCGAAGGTGCTCCAACTGCTGCGCCAGTCGCGGCCCAGGCCATGGCTGAGCTGGAAGGCGAAGCCCACCCAGTCATGGCCCGCGTTCCAGAACACCACCGGCGCGAAGAAGGCGCCCGCCAGCGTCGCCGTGCGCCACGCGCCCCAGGGCATGCGCCGCGCTCGCACCGTGGCGATGAGGAACGCCACGCCCAGCAGCACGGCCGGGTACTTCGACAGCAGGGCGCACCCTCCGGCCAGTCCCGCCAGGACCCATCGCTCCCGCCACAGGGCCCACAGGGCCAGCGTCCAGAACAGGAGCAGGGGCGAGTCGGGCGTGGGCCACACGCCGGCCACCGCACCCGCGGGGACGACGCTCCACAGCGCCGCCGCCCGCCAGGCCGTCGCCGCGTCGCCATGGACGTCGCGCGCCAGCCGCCACACCGCGGCCACCGTCCCCACGCCGCACAGCATCGCCGTGCCCTCGATGCCCAGCAGGGCGATGTGCCAGGCCACCAGCGGTGGATGGTCGAAGTAGCCCCAGTCGAGCTTGCGGGCCCATTGCCAGTAATAGGCGGTGTCGAAGTAGACGTCCGTGCCCAGCACCAGGGCGAGCCGCGCCGCCATCGCCACGCCGAGCAGCGCCACGCAGGTCTTCAGACTGAGGCCCGTCGAGGCGGGGGACGGCGGAGACACGGCGGCGACCTACTCCGTCCGCCCCTCTGTTGACCACCATCCCTCCAGTGCTTTCGGCTTGCCCGCCTTCACGCGGGTTCGTATCTCGACAGCAATTCCTCTTCCTGGAGTCCCGATGGCCACGCCCCCTCCGTCAGCTGACACTTCCAATCGTCTGGCCCGGGAACCCTCTCCGTATCTGCGCCAACATGCACACAACCCCGTGGACTGGTTCCCTTGGGGGGAGGAGGCGCTCGCGAAGGCGAAGGCGGAGAACAAGCCCATCCTGCTGTCCGTGGGCTACTCCGCTTGTCACTGGTGCCACGTCATGGCGCACGAGTCGTTCGAGTCACCCGAGACGGCCCGGCTGATGAACGAGGGCTTCATCAACATCAAGGTGGACCGCGAGGAGCGGCCAGACCTGGACCAGATTTATCAAGGCGTGGTGCAGCTCATGGGGCAGGGTGGCGGCTGGCCGCTCACGGTGTTCCTCACGCCGGACCTGAAGCCCTTCTACGGCGGCACCTACTTCCCGCCGCAGGACCGCTACGGGCGCCCGGGCTTCCCTCGGCTGCTGATGGCGCTGCGGGACGCGTGGGAGAACAAGCAGGACGAGGTGCAGCGGCAGTCCGCCCAGTTCGAGGAGGGCCTCGGTGAGCTGGCCACATACGGGCTGGAGGCCGCGCCCGCGGTGCTGACGGCGGCGGACGTGGTGGGCATGGGCCAGCGCATGGCGAAGCAGGTGGACGCGGTCCACGGGGGCTTCGGCGGCGCGCCCAAGTTCCCCAACCCGATGAACTTCGCGCTGATGCTGCGCGCGTGGCGAAGAGGCGGCGGCGCGCCGTTGAAGGACGCGGTGTTCCTGACGTTGGAGCGCATGGCCCTGGGCGGCATCTATGACCAGTTGGGAGGCGGCTTCCACCGGTACTCGGTGGACGAGCGCTGGCTGGTGCCCCACTTCGAGAAGATGCTCTACGACAACGCGCAGCTCCTGCACCTCTACGCGCAGGCGCAGCAGGTGGAGCCGCGCCCGCTGTGGCGCAAGGTGGTGGAGGAGACGGTGGCCTACGTGCGCCGCGAGATGACCGACGCGGGCGGCGGCTTCTACGCGGCGCAGGACGCGGACAGCGAGGGCGAGGAGGGGAAGTTCTTCGTCTGGCGCCCGGAGGAGGTTCGCGCGGCCTTGCCGGAAGCGCAGGCGGAACTGGTGCTGCGTCACTTCGGAATCAAACCCGGCGGCAACTTCGAGCATGGCGCGACGGTGCTGGAGGTGGTGGTGCCCGTGTCGGAGCTGGCGCGGGAGCGCGGCGTCTCCGAAGACGCCGTGGAGCGCGAGCTGGCCGCGGCGAAGCAGACGCTCTTCGACGCGCGGGAGCGGCGGGTGAAGCCGGGCCGGGACGACAAGCTGCTGTCGGGATGGAACGGGCTCATGATTCGCGGGCTCGCGTTGGCCGCGCGTGTCTTCGGCCAGCCGGAGTGGGCGAAGTGGGCGGCGGAAGCCGCGGACTTCGTGTTGGAGAAGGCGTGGGACGGGACGCGGCTGGCGCGCTCGTACCAGGAGGGACAGGCGCGCATCGACGGCTTCCTGGAGGACTACGGTGACCTGGCCTCGGGCCTCACCGCGCTCTACCAGGCGACCTTCGACGTGAAGTACCTGGAGGCGGCGGACGCCCTGGTGCGCCGGGCCGTGGACCTCTTCTGGGACGCGGAGAAGGCGGCGTACCTCACCGCGCCCCGGGGACAGAAGGACCTGGTGGTGGCGACGTATGGCCTCTTCGACAACGCCTTCCCGTCCGGGGCCTCCACGCTGACGGAGGCGCAGGTGGAGCTGGCGGCGCTCACGGGTGACAAGCAGCACCTGGAGTTGCCGGAGCGCTACGTGGCGCGGATGCACGACGGGCTCGTGCGAAACACCCTGGGCTACGGCTACCTGGGCCTGGCGGCGGATGCGCTGCTGGAGGGCGCGGCGTCCGTCACCGTCGCGGGCGCGTCCGACGACGTGGCGCCGCTGCGGGCCGCCATGGACCGTGCCTTCGCGCCCACGGTGGCGCTGGCCTGGAAGGCACCAGGGCAGCCTGTGCCTGCGTTGCTACAAGGGACTTTCGAAGGACGTGAGCCCGTGAAGGGACGGGCCGCCGCCTACCTGTGCCGGGGCTTCGTCTGCGAGCTACCCGTCACCGAGCCGGACGTGTTGGCCCAGCGGTTGGCGGCGCTCACCGGCCCCTGAGCAGGGGCCGGCGCGGCCTGCGTCACTTGACGGCTGTCACCTTCAGCGCGCCGATGAGCGGCGTGATTTCGGCGTTGCCTTCCTTGCCGAAGGCGAAGTGCGTGGCGTCCGCCACCACCTGGTTGAAGGTGGGGTCCAACTGGGTCCACTCGCCCACGAAGGCCTCCACCCATTCGTGCCAGTAGAGGGCGGGCACGCCGTCCTGGTTCACCATGTAGATGACGCCGTCCACGCGCCGGGCGGGCACGCCCGCCGCGCGCAGCAGCGCCACGGACAGGAGCGAGTGCTCCGTGCAGTCGCCCTTCTTCTGGCTCAGCACGTCCGTGGCCCGGTCCGCGCTGGCGCCGTAGTCCTTCTCCAGGTTGGTGTACACCCAGGTGTTCACCTTCTGGGCGATGCGGTACGCGTCCTTCTCCGTCCCCACGAGCTGCTTCGCCAGCTCGCGGATGGCCGGCGCGTCGCTCTCCACCATGAGCGTGGACTTGAGGTTCTCCCCGCCCTCCGGGTCCTTCAGCGGCAGGGGCTTGCGCGTCTTGGGCGCGACGGCGGACAGCGTCACCTCCACGCTGCCATCCGGCTGCGGCTTGAACTGCTGGCGGTACGTCTGCTCCTGGAACTTCGCGGGCAGGCCCTGCACCACCAGCGTGACGTGGCCGGGCACGGTGCGCGCGGACTCGGGCAGCGGCTTGGGCAGCACCACGCGGGTGAGGCCGAAGACTTCCACCAGGTCCAGCCGCTTCGCGACGGCCTCCGTCTCCTTCCGGGCCTGCATCGTCGTGCCGTAGTCCACCAGCACCATCTCCCCGCGCTGGGTGATGTATGAAACGACGGGGACCTTCTCCTTCTCCGACACGGTGATGGCCTTGCCCAGCTTCACCTGCACGCCGTTGATGGTCCGCTGCTCCTCGGGCTCCACGGTGGTGGAGAGGCCGTAGGACTCCAGGTCCATTCCATCCAGCGAGAAGCCCGTCACCTTCGCCTTGCGCAGCAGCGCCACGCGCGGCGGGTCGGCGTCCTCCACCCGCTCCTTCGTCGGAGGCCGCTTGGGCAGCGTCTCGTCGGGGCGGCCCGGGCGCTTGCGCACCACCTGGAAGCCGTCCGCGGTGGCCGTGCCCACCAGCGTCTGCGTGCCGCCGTCACCCGTCTGCTTCACGACGAAGGACAGCAGGCGCCCACCGGGCTTCGCCTCGTAGATGCGCTCCTCGTCATGCATGCGCTCCGACACGCGCGAGCCCACCATGGCCTTGAAGACGAGCTGGTTGGTCGTCTTCACCCGCGCGGGCTGGTCCGGCAGGACTTCCAGGTCGGTGAAGAGCCAGCCGACCTTCTTGTCCATGAGGTACAGGCCGAAGAATTCGCCGCCCTTGGGCCGGGCGGCCTTCACCACGTCGGAGACGGGGGCCTGTGTGGCAGTGGCCTTGGCCGCCGGGGCGGGCGCCCTCGCGAGCGCGGACGGTGCGCCCACCAGCAGGGCACACAGGGGCACGAGGGCCAGCAAGGTCGGTCGGTGCGTGCGAGTCATCGTGCCCCTTCTAACGAGGGAAGGGGCCGTTGTCTTCACCCGCCCGGCCTCGCGGCGTGGGGATTACAGCCGCTTGGTGAGGATGATGAGGTCGTCCCCCACCTTGTAGAAGTCCCGGATGCGGGCCTCCTCGCCGTACTTCATGGAGGCGTAGAAGCCGCGCGTGGGGCCGTAGGCCTCGGTGGCGCTCGTCTCCACGCGGATGAGGCGCCCGTTGCGGCGGCGCAGGTCGCCCTCCATGGCGGACACCAGCGCCGCGCCTACGCCCTGACCGCGAACTTCCGGTGCGGACGCAATCCAGTACAGGTCGTAGGTGTCCTCCGTCATCGGCGTGGGGCCGTAGCAGATGTAGCCCACGAGCTCGCCGTCGCGGTCCGCGACGATGATGGCGTAGTCCGTGTTGCCCGGCGTGAGCGTGGTGTTCGCCAGCTCGATGGCGACCTCAACCTCCTGCGGCGAGAAGGTTTCGATCTTTCGAATCAGGGCGGCGATTGGCGCCCGATCCTTTTCTTCGATGGGACGGATGTCCATGTGCTCTCTCGAGCGCGACCTCCACGAGCCGGGACGCCAGGGCCGGATAGTCCATTCCGGCGGCCAGGGCGGCCTTGGCGAACCCCGCGCTCGGATGAAGGTCGCAGTTGGGGTTGATGTCGATGACGTAGGGCACGCCCTCCGGGGATACCCGGAGGTCGACCCGTCCATAGTCCTGACAGTCCAGTGCTGCAAAGGCTTCCAGCGCGACCTGCACGCAACGGGACTCCAGGTTCGCGTCCAGCCGGCACAATCCGCTGGTGGTGTCCCGGTACTCCGCCGACGCCGCCTCCCACTTGGCGTTGTAGGAGACGATGTTGGGTCTGTCCTCGAACGTACGACCGAAGACGATTTCCGTCAGGGGCAGCGCCTGGCGCGGCCGGTTGCCGAGCAGCGGCACATAGATTTCCCGCCCGGGGATGAACTGCTCCACCAGGGCTGGCTGATGAAACTCACGGAGCACCGCGTCACAGGCGCGGACCAGCGCGGCGCGCTCGTGCACCACGGACTCCGACGTCACGCCCATGCTGGCGTCTTCCCGCGCGGGCTTGACGATGAGCGGCCAGGGCAGGTCCACCGCCAATGCATCCTCCAGGCGCTCCACCACGTGGAAGGGCGGCGTGGACACGCCGCGCGCGGTGAGGACTTCCTTCGCCTTGGGCTTGTGCAGCGCCAGCCCCAGGGACAGCGCGCTCGAGCCCGTGTAGGCCAGCCCCAGCACGTCCAGCAGGCAGGGGATGGCCATCTCGCCCCGGCTGTCGGCCGCCAACGACTCGCAGAGGTTGACGACCAGGTCCGGCTGGCGCCGGCGCAGGGTGTCCATGAAGTCGAGCCGGTCACCTTCGATGGCGAGCGGTTCGGCCAGGGTGTCGCCCCGGTTGAGGGCGTCCGCCATGGAGGAGACGACACGGACCACATCCTCCCGGGCCTCCCGCCCAGGGTCGTCCTCAAGGAGGTCGTGGTCGCGGTTGTGCAGCAGGATGATGTGCATTCGGTGGTGCGGGAGGGTTACCACGTCCCCTGCCTCCATCACAGTCCGCACGTGAGGCCGGCTGCCCCCCGGAAAGGTTCGCGGTACGTTTGATGACCTCCCGAGGGGGTATCCAGGAGTATGGAAAGGGAATCATGCGCATCCGTGACCCCATCCACGGCACCATCCCGGTCAGCGACCCCGAGAAGGCCGTCATCGACAGCCGGCACTACCAGCGGCTGCGGTATGTCCGACAGCTTGGCTTCGGGGACCTGGCCTTTCCCGGGGCCACGCACACGCGCCACATCCATTCCCTGGGCGCCATGCATGTCGCCTCGCGCGTGTTCGGCGCGGTGGCTGCTCGCTCGTCGCTGCCGGACGACGTGCGGGAGCGCTTCTGCGCGGCGGTGCGTCTGGCGGTCCTCTGCCATGACCTGGGGCACATGCCGCTGTCGCATGCCTCGGAGCGCATCGCCCCGAAGCGCTCGCTCCTGCGCCTGCCATCCTGGCTGGACGGCACCGCGGAGGGCGAGCTGGCCACGCACGAGGACTACACGGCGAAAATCCTCCTCGACAGCTCGCTGACGCCCATCATCGAGAAGCACTTCGGCGGCATGGGGATTACGCCCATGGCGGCGGTGGCGCTGGTGTCGGGAGCGAAGCCACCGAAGGACCCGGGCTTCACGCACCAGGGCGTGGACTGGACGCCGCTGCTACGCGCCATCGTCTCCGGCGAGCTGGACGCGGACCGCATGGACTACCTGCTGCGCGACTCCTTCTACACAGGCGTCAACTATGGCCGGTACGACATGGATTGGATTGTCAGCAACCTCAATCCCGCGATGAAGGACGGGCGGGCCTACCTCGCCCTCAGCCGGGCGGCGGCCTTCGCCTTCGAGGACTTCCTCCTCAGCCGCTACCACATGTTCGTGTCGGTGTACCTGCACCACACCTCCGTGAACTTCGACTACATGCTGCGGCGCTACTACGAGGAGTCGCCCGGCGAGTTCGAGATTCCTTCGGATCCGGAAGAGTTCCTGCTCTGTGACGATTCGGCGCTCTGGTACACGCTGCGCCGCTCCAAGAATCCGTGGGCCCAGCGCATCAGCCAGCGGCAGGGCTACAAGCTGCTGGCGCAGTTCACGGAGCGGGACACGGGCTACGACCTGGACGTGCTGCGCAGCGCGCTGGTGTCCCACAAGTTCGACCACTACGTCGTCGAGTCCCAGAACGTGCTCAGCAAGTACACCTCCGGGCCGTCTGGCCGAGGGCCGAGCCTGTACATCATCGACGCCTCCACCGGCCGGCTGACCGAGGTGGCGCGCTACACGCCGCTGTATCAACGCTACAGTGGCGCGGTGCGGCTCGTCCGGCTGTACGTCCGGCCAGACCAGGCGGACAAGGCACATGCGTTGATGGGCCGGGTCCTCGGCCAGGCGGTGGAGTCATGAGCGAGCGTCTTCCCGGTCTGGGCCTGGACCTGCTGACCCACAGTCCGGTGGAGGCCCGCCCTTCTTCCGTGGCGCTGCTGTATCGGCGCGCGGGGGAGGGTGTGGAGGTCTTCTGGGTGAAGCGCGGCAAGGCGCTTCGCTTCGCGGGCGGCTTCTATGCCTTTCCCGGCGGCAAGCTGGACGCGGCCGACGCGGCCGTGCCGGTGGCGGGCGCCAGCGGAGACGAGGCGGCGCTGCGCTCGGCCGCGGCGCGCGAGCTCTTCGAGGAGACGGGCGTGCTGGTGGCCCACGGCGCCGAGGCGCTGTCCACCGCGAAGGTGGCGTCGCTGCGCAAGGCGCTCCTGGACGGGACGCTGGGGTGGGGCGCTCTGTTGAAGGCGGAGGGGTTGTCGCTGAACGCGGATGACTTCCGGGCCGCGGGCCGGTGGGTGACGCCGCCGGCGCTGCCCGTGCGCTTCGATACGCGCTTCTACCTGGTGGAGATGCCCGCCCACGCGCGCGCGGAGTGGTGGCCTGGCGAGCTCGCGGAGGGCGCCTGGGTGACGCCCGCTGATGCGCTGGCTCGGTGGGGAGATGGCACGGCGCTGCTGCACCCGCCCGCGGTGCATGCCTTCCAGGTGCTGGGCGCCTTCACGGATGCGTCCGACGTCCTGGCGCGCCTGGCGTCGCCTCCGTTCTGCCCGGGGTATGTCTCGCAGCGCATCGAATTCCAGCAGGGCGTGCGCGTGGTGGCGCTGGAGACGCCCACGCTGCCGCCGGCCGCGCATACCAACGCGTATGTGCTGGGCAACGGCGAGCTGCTCATCGTGGACCCGGGCGCCGCGGACGTGAAGCAGTACGCGAAGCTGCTGTCGCTGGTGTCGGGCCTGAAGGCGGAGGGGCTGCGGCCCGTGGCGGTGGTGCTCACCCACCATCACGGTGACCACGTGGGCGGCGCGCGCGCGGTGAAGGAGCGCTTGGACATCCCGCTGTGGTGCCACGCGCGTACGGCGGACCGCCTGGACTTCCCCGTGGAGCGGTTGTTGGAGGACGGTGACGTGCTGGAGCTGGCGGGCGAGGTGCCGCAGCGCTGGCGCGTGCTGCACACGCCGGGGCATGCACAGGGGCACGTGTGTCTCGTGGACGAGCGCAGCCGCTCGGCGGTGGTGGGGGACATGGTGGCCGGTGTGGGGACCATCGTCATCGACCCGCCGGAGGGGCACATGCGGGACTACCTGACGCAGCTCGCGCGGCTGCGGGACTGGCCCGTGAGCACGCTGTACCCGGCGCACGGCTCACCGATTCCGGACGGGCCCGCGAAGCTCCAGGAGTACCTGGACCACCGGGCGGCGCGGGAGGCACTCATCCTTCAGTCCGTGCCACCCGACGGCGCCACGCTGGCGCAGGTGGTGTCCCTGGCCTACGCGGACACGCCGCCGCTGCTGCATCCGCTCGCGGAGCGCAGCGCGCTGGCCACCCTGGAGAAGCTGGTGGAGGAAGGCCTCGTGCGTGAGGAGTCGCTCCAGTACTTCCGGGCCTAGAAGCGGCCGGCGAGCCCCAGCGCCCCGCCTCCCGGGGCCAGGCTCACCGTGGGCACCAGCACCACGGGGTGCTCCTGCTGGCGTCGCCGCTCGTAGGCGCCATGGGACAGCTCGAACGCGAGGATGGACGTCGCCACGGGCACGGCGAAGGTGGCGGTGAGGACCGCCCAGGACGCTTCGTCCGACAGCGCCACGACGGCCAATGGCGCGGCCGTTCCCACCAGTCCGCCCAGCAGCGTGGGCAGGAATCTGCCGCGTGCATCCATCAGCGAGCCTCCCAGGTACACGCCTGCCGCCGCGCCGAGCCCCATCCCAATCGAAGCGCTGATGAGGCTGAGGTTCCTCCCGGACCGGCACTCGCTGTAGCCGCAGGACACCTGGTCCGACACGAGGACGCCTCCGAGGAAGGTCACCGCGAGGCCAGAGGCGCCAATCAGCGCGCCGCCCACCGTTTCGCCCACCAGGCGCGCGCCCAGCGGGAACGGCGCATCCTGGGGCGGATGCATTCGGGGAGAGGCCGGCGGCCTGGATGCCGGTGACGGACGGCCCACCGCGGGCCGCTGCTGCGTGGCCGTCACGGGCTCTGGCATCCGCGGCGCGTCATCCATGGGCTGGGCGAGCGCGAGGGCGGGCAGCAGGAGCGTCAGCAGGATGGGGCGGTTCAGATGGGAGAGCATGGGCGCTGGTGCTCGTAGTGAGAGCACGGCGCGGGCACGGATGCCATCGCCTCCCTGATGGGTTTCGCGCTGAACGGACGGCGCGCCTCAGGAGGGCTGCCTCGCGGGTCGGGGGCGAGTTCCATGGGGCGCTGTTCGGAAATGTCGGGACTTTGGCGCGGCGAAATGTCCCGACATTTCCGAACAGCGAGCTCCCGAGGTGCGCAGGTGCCCCGGCCCGGGGGCTTCGCCTCAGAAGCTCCCGGCGAGGCCCAGGCGAGGCCCGCGTTCGCCCATCCCGGCGACGGGGACCACCTGGAACGTGCTCGGGGCCTTGCGCGTGAGCGCGGGGCGCTCCTCCCCCGGCGATGACAGCTCATAGCCCGCCACGGCGCCCACCACGGGGAGCAGCAGCAGGAACACCGCGCCGCCGGGTTCGTTGTCTCCGATGCCCAGCAGGGCGGAGCCGACCAGCGCGCCGCCCCAGCCGATGAGGCTGCCGCCCGCGGTGGCGAGGAAGGTGCCCCGGCCGCCCATGAGCTTGCCACCCAGCCGGTCCCAGCCGGGATGCCCACCACGACCCCCGTCAATCCACCGACGCCCGCGACGATGCTGCACTCGTCGCAGCCCACCGTGGACGCACCCACGAAGAAGCCCGTGATGAGGCCCAGGGAGCCCGCGATGATGCCGCCACCGGCGCCACCCAGGAACTCCACCCCCACCCGTGGCACGGGGTCCGTGGCGCGGGCGCGGGCCTTGCCAGGAAGGGCCTGTTCATTGACGGAGGTCGTGCCCTCCGTCTCCTGGCTCGTGCGGGAGTCGTCCCCGGCGTCTTCGTCGCGGCGCGTCGGCGCGTCCCAGCCGCCCGGGGCTGGAACCAGGGGCGGCGGCGTCAGCTCGGAGGCGGGGGCCCGGGCGGGCTCGCTCGCGGGGGCTCCTGCGCCCAGGCGGCGTTTGGGCCCGAGAGGACCAGCATGGCCAACCCGATGGAGTGGGCTCGTGAAACCTTCACCTGGGACACGCTACCGCAACGACGGGCGCGCGTCGCCCTAACCAGCGGAGGCCTCGGAAACAGGCTGGGTACGGCCCTTGCGGCGCAGCAGCACGATGGCCAGCGGGATGCCGCCCAGCAGGAGCTGGGGAACGAGCGAGAGCGCGTCCGGATAGATGCCCAGCACGTCCACGGTGATGAAGGGCACGGGTGCGAGCGGCAGCGCACCGACTTCCTGCAGCGAGTGGAGGCCCTTGCCCAGCAGCATCACGGCGGTGAGGACCAGGATGACGGTGGACGCGTTGAAGAGCGTCTTCATCGGCAGGCGGTAACCCAGCCGGTTGATGAAGAGGACCATCACCACCATGGCCACCGCACCCGCGAGCGCGCCCCAGGCCACGCCCTGTGGCGAGTCCAGCGCGAGCCCCTGGAGGAAGATGGCCGTCTCGAAGCTCTCACGCAGCACGGCGGTGAAGGCGATGAGGAACAGGCCCAGCATGCTGCCTCGGCCCAGCGCGCCCTGCATCTTCTCGCGCAGCTCGCCCATGAACTGGCTGATGTTGGAGCGGGCGTTGAGCCACAGCGCCGCGTACACCAGCATGCCCACCGCCGCGAGCGCGGCGATGCCTTCCATCCACTCGCGCTGGGCGCCGGCCAGCAGGTGGCGGCCGAGCACGTAGGACAGCGCGCCGACGATGAGCGCGGAAATCCATCCGAAGTGCACCACGCGGGCGTGCTCGGTGGCCTTCATCTTCCGCAGCGCGGCCAGCAGCGCCGCGACGATGATGGTCGCCTCGAAGCCCTCGCGCAGCAGGATGAGCAGCGTCAGCCACATCGTGGACAGCAGGCTCGCGGTGGTGCCCGAGTCACGCCGCGCCTGGTCCAGCAGGGCCAGCAGCTCCCGGCCCTCGTCCTGGAGGTGCGGGCTGCCGCGCTCCGCCGCCATGCGGGCCTTGAGGAAGCCCTGCTCGATTTTCAGCGTCAACGCCGAGTCGCGCGCGCTGAGCTTCGGCTCCACCGGCTCCACGCCGTTGAGGTAGCCGTCCAGCAGGGCCGCCTTCGCGCCCGCGATGTCACCCGCGGCGCCCAGGCGCATGGCCTGCTGCACGTTCTCCCGGGCGGCGAGCAGCGAGCGCTCCTCGTCCGCGTCCAGCATCTTCCGGCGCAGACAGGCGAGGTTCTCCTGACCGAACTCCTTCACCAGGTCCGCGTCGGTGGCGTTGGCCAGCCGCTCCAGGGAGACGCGCGGCGGCGTGCCCTCGCACTCGGGCAGGCGCATGGTGAAGACGTAGAAGGCCAGCGACCAGCGCTCCTCCTCGGACAGGGTGGGGTAGGCCGGCATCGCGGTGCCGGGCACGCCGAAGCTGGTGGTGTTGAAGGCCTTGTACGGCGTGAGGCCTTCCATCAGCTCCGCGTCCTGGAAGTTGGCGGGCGCTGGCTCCATGTTGGCGGCGATGGCCACGTTCGCGCTGCCGTCAGCGCCATGGCACGCGGCGCAGTTGGTGGCGAACAGCGACTGGCCCAGCGCCAGGTCCGGCGGGCGGCGTGGGCTGCGGGCCAGCCCTCCGGCCGTGACGAGGTTCTCCACCAGCTCACCGCAGTCGCGGCTGACGCCGTCCGGGTCCTCGCCCTTGTCCACGCGGGCCTGGATGTCCTGCACGCGCGGCAGGAAGGCCGCTGCCGCGGGGCCCAGGCCGCGCGCCGCGTCCACCGCCTCCGCCGCGAAGCTCTTCTGCTCCGCCAGCTCGAACGCGGACTGCGACTCGATGGCGAGCGGATAGTCCGCCTCCAGATACTGGAGGATGCCGATGAGCCGGTGCCACGTGCGTTCCTCGGAGGCGCCGTCGTCCGCGCGGGACGCGATAGGCAGGGCAAGCAGGAGGAACAGCAGCAGCGAGGCGGCGCGAGTCATGCCACCCCTCTACCAGTGGGGTGGTGGCCTTTCAATCTTGCGAAGCAACTTCAAAATCTACCGGACTCAGGTCGCGCCCACACCAGAACTGCCCGTGGGTCCAATCGTCTCGACGACCTGGAGCGAGCCCACGCGGAGTGAATCCACCTGCCAGTCATCACCCCGCAGCTTGCCAATGGTCAGGGCTCGGATGGCCAGGGTGCCGATGCTGAGCGCGCCGATGGCGAGCGCTCCCAGCGCGGTGGCTCCAACGGCCAGTGCGGGCAGGGCACGAGATCGGGGCCTCAGCCGGTGACGCAGCAAGGGAGCAAGCCGGAGGCTGGCCACGAGCGCGGCCACGTTGGAAGCCGTGAGCACGGCGGCGCTGGAGAGGGCCGCGGTCCGCCACGGCACGTCGATGGGACGAGAGAGGAGGGTGGTCTGCATCCCGTGGAAGTGTGCATGGCGTCAGGACGTGCCAGGCGGCGGGATGGGAGGCCCCCGGCCGGATGGATGGCCGGGCGCCTCGTGCTTCACCTTCGCGCTACGGCTCGATGATGATTTCGCAGTACTGCGGGAAGCGGTCGCACGGGTAGCAGACGCCACCGGGGCCGCCCACGCAGACCTCGTTGGCGGCACACCGGCCCTGCAAATCACACAGGCGCAGCTCCTGCTCGGCGCTTCCCGTTTCGTCCACGGGAGCCTCCTCCACGGGGCCGCCACAGGCCATCATCACCACCGCCGCAACCAATCCAAGTCCTCGCGTCCACGTCTTGTGCATCCGGAACTCCATGGGACTGCCGGGTGAGGTCTGGATTGTGCGCTTAACGTTTGAAGGAAGGAATGTGGGCGCGCGCCCTCGCCCGGGCATGCATGTAGACGCCGCCGGGCGAAGGGGTGCGTCAGCGCTCGTAGGTGAGGAAGGTATGGGGTGGCTCGGCGTCGGGATGTGCTTCCTCTTCGACGCATGTCCAACCCGACAGGTCCACGTCGGGGAACCAGGTGTCGCCAGGAAAGTCCCGGGCGATGCGCGTGAGGTAGAGGCGCTGCACGCGGTCCATCGTCTGGGCGTAGAGGTCCGCGCCTCCGGCGATGAAGACCTCCGAGTCGCCGCTGGCCTTTGCCAGGGAGAGCGCTTCGTCCACGGAGTGTGCCACCTGGACACCCGGGGGCGCGAAGTCACGCTGGCGGGTGACGACGATGAAGGTGCGGCCCGGCAGCGGGCGGCCGATGGACTCGTACGTCTTGCGCCCCATCACCAGGGTGTGGCCCATGGTGATGCGCTTGAAGCGCGCGAGGTCCGCGGGCAGCCGCCACGGGAGCTGGTTGCCCGCGCCGATGACCCGGTTCGCCGCCATGGCGACGATGGCGGACAGCTTCATACGGCCACGGGCGCCTTGATGGCGGGGTGCGGGTCGTAGCCTTCGAGCGTGAAGTCCTCGTACTTGAAGGCGAAGAGGTCCGTCACCTCGGGGTTGATGCGCATGCGAGGCAGGGGGCGCGGTTCGCGCGACAGTTGCGTCTTCGCCTGCTCGACGTGGTTCAGGTACAGGTGCGCGTCACCCACGGTGTGGATGAACTCGTGCGCCTGCAGGCCCGTCACCTGCGCCACCATCATCGTCAGCAGTGAGTACGAGGCGATGTTGAAGGGCAACCCCAGGAAGAGGTCCGCGCTGCGCTGATAGAGCTGGCAGGACAGCCGCCCGTTGGCCACGTAGAACTGGAAGAGGACGTGGCAGGGCGGCAGCTTCATGGACGGGAGGTCCGCCACGTTCCACGCGCTGATGATGTGGCGGCGCGAGTCGGGGTTCTTTTTCAGCCCCTCCACCAGCGCCTTCATCTGGTCGATGTGTCCACCATCGGGCGCCGTCCACGAGCGCCACTGGTGCCCGTACACGGGGCCGAGGCTGCCGTCGGCGTTGGCCCACTCGTCCCAGATGGTGACGCCCTGGGCCTGGAGTGTGCGCACGTTGGTGTCCCCCGCGAGCATCCACAGCAGCTCATGGAGGATGGACTTCGTGTGCAGCTTCTTCGTGGTGAGGAGCGGGAAGCCTTGCGTGAGGTCGAACCGGAGCTGGGGCCCGAAGACGCTGAGCGTCCCCGTGCCGGTACGGTCGCCCTTCTTCACCCCATGGTGCAGGACGTGGTCGAGCAGGGACAGGTAGGGCGTCATGGGGCCCATGTAACTGAGCCGGTGGCCGACTGAAAGTTCTAAGCAGGATCGCCGCTCGGAGTGAAATGGGTGCAGCCCCGCACATCGGGGGCGCCGTCCTGCGGCTTCTCATGGACGCCAGTCGTCACGCACCGTTAGAAGCCGGGGCATGAAACTCTATACGAAGACGGGTGATGCGGGAGAGACCGGTCTGTTCGGTGGCGGACGCGTCTCGAAGGACGACGTTCGTGTGGACGCGTATGGGGAAGTGGACGAACTGAACGCGACCCTCGGCCTGGTGCGGAGCTTCGAGGGACCCACGGACGTGGACGCGTTGCTCCACCGGCTCCAGGACCAGCTCTTCACGGTGGGCGCGGTGCTGGCCACGCCTGAGGGCACGAAGGCGTCGGCGCACATCCCCGAGCTGAAGGCCGAGTGGGCGGAAGACATGGAGCGCGCCATCGACGGCTTCGAGGCGGAGCTGCCGCCGATGACCCACTTCATCCTGCCCGGAGGCACGCAGGCCGCGAGCGCGCTGCACCGGCGCGCACTGTCTGCCGCCGCGCCGAGCGCCGCACGGTGCCGCTGCTGCGCGAAGGGAAGATTCCGAAGGCGGTGGTCGTCTATCTCAACAGGCTCTCCGACCTGCTCTTCGTCCTGGCTCGCGTGGTCAACCACCGTGCGAGCGTGGAAGACGTGAAGTGGATTCCGGCGAAGCCCTCGAAATAGTCGGACGCGCCCCGTGAACGTGCTGCCCACCGCCCATCTGCGTGACCTCGCCAGCTCGGTTGGCTTCGACCTGGTGGGGTTCGCGCGCGCCGAGCCCATCCCGCCCGACTTCCTGATGGAGTGGGTGGCCGCGGGCTACGCGGCGGACATGGACTGGATGGGCGAGCGGGCCGCCGAGCGGCTGGACGTCTCGCTGCTGCTGCCGGGCGCGAAGACGGTCATCTCCTTCGCGAACAACTACTGGCGCGACGACGCGGAGACGGTGGACTCCCCCATCGCGCGCTATGCCCGAGGGCGCGACTACCACTCCACGCTGCGCGACCGGATGAAGGCATTCCGCAAGGCGCTCAACGTGATGTACCCGGGGCTGGGCAGCTACGGCGGCGTGGACAGCGGCCCGCTGATGGAGAAGGTGTGGGCGTCGCGCGCGGGGCTCGGCTACGTGGGGAAGAACGGCTGCTTCATCACCGAGCCCTACGGCTCGTGGGTGCTGCTGGCCACGCTCGTGGTGGATGCCGAGGTCGACGACTACGGCAACGGCCCCGCGGCGGACCGGTGTGGCGCGTGCCGCCGCTGCCTCATGTCCTGTCCCACGGGCGCGCTGGTGGGCAACGGCCGCGTGGACGCGCGCGCGTGCCTGTCCTACCAGACCATCGAGAACCGCGAGCAGCAGGTGCCGGAGGCGTTCCGGTTCAAGTTCGACAACCTGATTTTCGGCTGCGACATCTGCCAGCAGGTGTGTCCGCTGAACCGCCGGCCGGTGTTCGCGGAGCATCCGCGCTTCGCGCCCCGAGCGGTGGCGGAATTGGGTGTGCGCGAGCTCGCGGGACTCACAGTGGAACAGTATGAGCACCTAATACCTGGCACCGCGCTGGCGCGCGCACGGTATGACGGGCTGCGCCGCAACGCCGTGTATGCGTTGGGTGTGGCGAAGCAGGCGGACACGAAACCGTTGCTGGAAAAGCTCTGCGGCGATTCGAGTGAATTGGTACGTACCGCCGCGCAATGGGCGCTCCTTCAGCTCGACCCCTGACGTCCACCTCTCCGCAGTCATTGGGCCCTGTCTACGCCGGGCTCATCCTCCAGGTCCTCATCAGCGCGGGGACGTACCTGGCTGGCAAGCGCGCGATGTCGGAGCTGGCGCCGCTCACGGTGGTGCTGTGGCGTTTCGTGTTGAGTGGCTCGGTGTTCATGCTGTTGCTGTGTTTCCTGCCCGGGCCCCGGCTGCCGCCGCGCAACGAGTGGGGGCGGGTGTTGCTGCTGGGCCTGCTGGCGGGGCCGGTGAACCAGGTGTTCTTTTTCTATGGACTGTCCCAGTCCACGGCGGCGCACGCGGCGCTGCTCTACGCGCTGACGCCGCTGGGCGTGTACCTGCTCAGCCTGGGGCGCGGGCATGAGCGCGCCTCGCTCCGGGCGATGGGCGGCATCATCACGGCGTTCGCGGGCGTGGTGGTGTTGCTGTTGGGGCGCGGGCTGGCGGATGCGAGCGGCTCGTTGATGGGAGACCTGCTCATCCTGGGCGCGGTGATGTCGTGGGTGGTGTACACGACGGAGGGCAAGCCGTTCGTCGCCATCCACGGGCCGATTCGCGCGACGTCGTGGAGCATGGTGGCCTCCACGTTGATGATGATGCTGATGGCGCCGTTCTTCGCGAAGCCGGAGGCGGTGCTCGCGGCGAGCTCCGCGGCTCGCTACTCCATCGTCTACCTGGGCCTGCTCACGTCGGTGGTGGCGTACCTGCTCTGGTACTTCGCGCTGTCGCGGGTGCCGGCGTCGAAGGTGGCCGTGTTCTCCAACCTCCAGCCCGCGGCGACCGCGCTGGCCGCCTGGGCCATCCTGGACGAGGCGCTGCACTGGGAAATCGCCGTGGGCGGGGTGCTCGTGCTCCTCGGCGTGCGACTGACGCAGGCGGCGCACGTCCGGTCGCCCGCCGCAGCGCCGGCCGTGCCAGAGCGGCCTCCTGCCTCATCGAGTGTCGGATAGCCGCAAGACTCGGAGTGCTGGGCCTGTCGTCGCCCTTTAGCTTCCCGTCATGGCCGCAAGGGTTTCCCGGAAGGAAGCAGACGTCGTGTCCACGCAGAGGGTGACGGCGGGAAGGTCACGCCCGCCCGGCTCGGTCCGAGCCGTGAAGCATGTCCCGGAGCGGGTGGCCGACGTCGACTGGGCACGCGTCTCGGAGGAACTGGACGCGCGAGGCTGCGCGACGTTGGAGCGGCTCGTGACACCGGCCGAGTGTGACGCTCTGGCGGCGCTGTATCCGGAAGACGCCGTGTTCCGCAGCCGCGTGGTGATGGCGCGGCACGGCTTCGGAAGGGGGGAGTACAAGTACTTCGAGTACCCGCTGCCAGACGTGGTCGCCGGGCTGCGCGAGGCGCTGTACCCCCGGCTCGCGCCGATTGCGAACCGGTGGAACACGGCCATGGGAATCGAGGTGCGGTACCCGGAGTCGCATGCGGCGTACCTCGAACGCTGCCACGCGGCGGGGCAGGTGCGGCCGACGCCGCTGCTGTTGCGGTACGAGGCGGACGACTACAACTGCCTGCACCAGGATCTCTATGGGGAGCACGTCTTCCCGCTCCAGGTGGCGATTCTGCTGTCGGAGCCCGGACGGGACTTCACGGGAGGCGAGTTCATCCTCACCGAGCAGCGTCCGCGCATGCAGTCACGGGCGGAGGTCGTCCCGCTGCGCCAGGGAGACGCGGTGGTGTTCGCCGTCCACCACCGCCCGGTGCAGGGCACGCGAGGCGTGTACCGCGTCAACCTCCGGCACGGCGTCAGCCGCATCCGTTCAGGACAGCGCCACACCGTAGGCGTCATCTTCCATGATGCGGCTTGAGGCGCGCGAATGACGTTGGACTTGTTCGACGGCCTGGGTGGCTCTGGTCCGCGCGAGGAATCGCTGGGCCCCGGTGCCATGGTGCTTCGGGGCTTCGCGCGGGCCCACGATGCGGAGTTGCTGAGCGCGGTCCGGGACGTCGCGCTCGCTTCGCCCTTCCGCCACATGGAGACGCCGGGCGGCTTCCGCATGTCGGTGGCGATGACGAGCTGTGGTTCGTGGGGCTGGGTGACGGACCGGACGGGGTATCGCTATGACGCGGTGGACCCGGTGCAGGGACGGCCCTGGCCGGAGATGCCGGCGGTCTTCCTGCGATTGGCGCAGTTCGCCGCCGCGAAGGCAGGCTTCGAAGGGTTCATCCCAGATGCGTGCCTGGTGAATCGCTACGAGCCCGGGGCGAAGATGTCGCTGCATCAGGACAAGGACGAGCGTGATTTCACCGCGCCCATCGTCTCCGTCTCACTGGGGCTCCCGGCGGTCTTCCTCTTCGGTGGCGCGGAGCGAGCGGACAGGCCGGCGCGCGTACGGTTGAGCCATGGCGACGTGGTCGTCTGGGGCGGACCAGCCCGCCTGCGCTACCACGGCGTCACGCCGCTCAAGCCGGGTCACCATTCGCAGGTGGGGGAGCATCGCATCAATCTGACGTTCCGGAAGGCACGATGATGTCTGGCGCAGGGCTGCGGCCTCCCTGGGCTTCAGTCTCGCGATGAGGACGGGCCCTGATGAAATGGTGGACAGCGGTGAACGCGGTAGAGTGCGTCCATGCTTCGTCCGGGTGAGGACCTGCTTCAGGTGGAAGAGCGGCTGTGGCTTTTGTCCGCGCCGACCGGACAAGGCATCTACGACTTCGCCTTCGACCGCTTCTTCGCATGCCGCCGTCCGTACGTGCTGCCTGAGTCCATGGAGGTGGTGGCCAGGGTTGGCGTCTGGAACGACTACGCCGAGCGCTACCGCGAGTTGGCGGAAGCGGGCATCCGCCTGGTGCACACACCCGAGCAGCACCTCCTGGCCACGGAGCTGCCTCACTGGTACCCGAAGCTCACGGACCTGACTCCGCGGAGCGTCTGGTTCGATGAGCGTCCAGACGCGGAGACCGTGGAGCGTCTGCTGGGGTGGCCCGTGTTCGTGAAGGGTGAGCGGCAGACCAGCCGGCACCGCAAGTCGCTCTCCATCATCGAGGGGCCCGAGCAGTTCCGTCAGGCGATGGCTGCCTATGCAAAGGACCCCATCCTCCACTGGCAGCGAGTGGTGTGCCGGGAGTTGAGGCCCCTGCGCCGGGTCGAAGAGGGCGCGCCGGACCGCATCCCCAGCTCCTTCGAATTCCGCACCTTCTGGTGGAAGGGCGAGCTGGTGGGGTGGGGGCCCTACTGGTGGCAGGGCACGCCGTACACCCTGACGCCGGAAGCGCAGCGAGAGGCGCTCGGGCTCGGGCGTGAGGTGGCACGTCGGCTGGACGTGCCCTTCCTCGTGGTGGACGTGGCCCAGGAAGTATCGGGCCGGTGGATTGTCATTGAGTGCAACGACGGCCAGGAGAGCGGCTATGCGGGGATTTCTCCGTTCGCGCTCTGGCGGGCCATCCTGGATGCCGAGCGCGAAACCGGAGCGGCCTAGCGCGCCTCAGTCCCCGTTCGGGTCCCACTCGGAGATGTCGTACTTGGGCTCTGGCGGCAGCGCCGGCTTGGTGGACTTGCTGGGCTCCGGCTTCTTCACCACCGGAGGCGGCGCGTCGGACACGTCTTCGTCGAGCAGCGGGTCCTTCTTCGCCGGGCTCGCGGAGACCGCGGGCGGAGCAGGCTTCACCGGCTCGGGCACGGCTGGCACGGGCGCGGGCTCTGGCGCCGCCATCACCGTGGGCTCGTCATCCAGAGAGTCCAGGTCGCCCAGGGACGTCGGGTCAGCGGGGGCCGAGGCGGGAGTAGGGGATGGAGGTGGGTCCGATTCACTCGCCCGGTACACGCCCGTCCGCGTGGCCTCCACCGCGACACCGGAGGACGGAGGCGGCGGAGGAACAGGCTCCGGCGCGCGGCGCGAAGGCTCCGCCGTGGCGGAGGACTCCGACGCGCGGTAGCCGTCCCGCCGTCCCGAGGGTTTCTCATCCCCGAACGGGTCCTCCTCGCGGCTGTTGCGCCGGCGGGTGGGCTGCGCATCACCGTCGCCGAACGGGTCCTCCTCGCGGGTCAGCTTCTTTCCCTTCCGCCTCTTCGGTGGATCCGCCACCACCCCGGCGGGCAGCCCCTTCAGCGACGAGTGCCGGTCCGCACACAGGCCCACGTTCTCCTGGCATTCGGCCAGGCAGTGGGTGAGCTGCTTGATGGTTCGCCCGCTGCCTCCGTATTGGATGGAGCAGTCCTCCTTGCAGGTCGCGTAGTCCTCCTGGCAGCCAGAAGGGACGGCGGCCGCGGCGGGGCCGGCGGCGAGGGTCAGGCCAAGAATCAGAAGGGCTCGCATGGCGATTACGAAAACTACCAGTCTTCTGGGGTTCCGGCGCCAGGGGGGCGCGTTATGGTCCCCTGGCGCGATGGTCGCGCCACGAGGAGGCACATGGCTGTCAGGGTGGGCATCATCGGGAGCCCCGGGTTGGCCCAGGCACTGGGCATCCCCGGCAAGGGCGAGTCCCACATCTTGGAGACGCCCTTCGGTCCTCACGCGGGCCCCATCGTCACCACCGAGCTCGACGGCGTCTCCGTCGCCTTCGTCGCCCGCCACGGCACCGGCCACGTCTACAACGCCACCCGCGCGCCCTACCGCGCGAACATGTACGCGCTGAAGGTCCTGGGCGTCACCCACGTCCTCGCCACCGGCACCGTGGGCAGTCTGCGCGAGCACATCCATCCGCTCCAGCTCGCCCTGCCGGACCAGGTCATCGACCGCACCTATCGCCGTCCCTGCACCTTCTACGACGACGTCGCCGTCCACGTGGACCTGGGGAACCCCTTCTGCGGCACCCTGCGTCAGGTGCTGGAGCACGCCAGGGACCCGCTGGGGCCGACCGTGCACACCGAGGCCACCTACGTCTGCATCGAAGGCCCGTCCCTCAGCACTCGCGCGGAGAGCATGCTCTACCGCACGTGGGGAGGAGACCTGGTGGGCATGACGGGCATGCCCGAGGCCCGGCTCGCTCGCGAGGCGGAGCTCCACTACGCCATGGTGGCCCTGCCCACGGACTACGACTCGTGGCAGCCGCGCGCGCCAGGGCAGGAGCATGACGATCTGCTGGCGCAGGTCTCCCACAACCGGAAGGCCGTCACCGCCAGCGGCGCCGCGCTCATCCGCCGCGCGCTGCCTCGCATCGGCGAAGCCCGCGCCACCTGCCGCTGCGACACCGCGCTGGCCCTGGCCATCGGCACCGAGCGCAGCCGCATCCCCGACGAGGTGCGCGGCCGCCTCCGTCCACTGCTGGGCAGATACCTCCCGCCCAACGTCGCCTGACGACACCGCACCAGGTCATTCGGCCGGGCCACACACCGTGCGCTCGCCTGGCCGCCTGCTGCCAAAGCGCGCTTCCGTTTTCACCTTCTGAGCCCCGGTACGACCTGGAGCGAGGAGGCGAGCATGCGGTTGCCCAGACTCAAGCACCTGTCCTGGCGCGAGTTCAGCCGGCGCTTCGTGAGGGAGTTCCAGGAGGACAGCGTCACCGACATCGCGGCGCAGCTGTCGTACTACCTGCTGTTCTCGCTGTTCCCCTTCCTCTTCTTCCTCGTCACGCTGGTGGCGTACCTGCCGTTCGCCCCGGGCGTGGTGGACGCGATGTTGGACCGCATCCGTCCGCTGGTGCCGGGAGACGCGCTGGGCCTCATCACCGGCCACCTGCAGTCCCTGGTCAACCAGCCCCAGCCCAAGCTGTTGACGGCCGGTCTGGTCATCACGCTGTGGTCCGCGTCGCGCGGCGTGAATGCGCTGCGCACCGCGCTCAACCTGGCCTACGACGTCTCTGAATCCCGGCCCCTCTGGAAGACGCAGGGCCTGGCGATGCTGGTGACGCTGATGGGCTCGCTGCTCATCCCGCTGTCCTTCGCCGCGTTCCTGCTCGGCGGGCGGCTGGGGCTGTGGCTGGCGGGGAAGCTGCAACTCGTGGACGCCTTCCACCTCGTGTGGTCCTGGCTGCGCTGGCCCTTCACCACGTCACTGGTGATGCTGGTGCTGGCGCTCTGCTACTACCTGCTGCCCGACGTGAAGCAGCGCTTCAAGTACATCACCCCCGGCTCCGTCCTGGGCACGGGCCTGTGGCTGACGAGCACCTGGGGCTTCACGCAGTACGTGGAGCACTTCGGCAAGTACAACGTCACCTACGGCTCCATCGGTGGCGTGATGGTGCTGCTGCTGTGGCTCTACCTCTCCGGGCTCATCTTCATCGTCGGAGGCGAAGTCAACGCCATCCTCGAGCACGCCTCGGTGGAGGGGAAGTCGAAGGGCGCCCGCGGCTTCGGGGAGCCCGCGCCGCTGGAGCCGCCCTTGAAGACGCACGGCGCGGCCAAGAGCGCCAGCAGCGCCATGCGGTCGAAGCTGGCGCGCTTCCGATGGCGGCGCCGCGTGGCCCGGGGGCAGGAGCCCGAGCCCACCGTGGAGGAGCAGGACCCTCGCTCCTCCACGCTGCACTGAGGGCTGGGGAACTACTTTCCGCCCAGGGCCTGCTTGATGGCGGGAAGCCCGCCCGGGCCGTTGTTGCTGCCCCGCAGTTTCTTCTGCGAGATGATCTTCTGGATGTTCGCGATGCGATCCCTGTTGGTGGGGTGCGTGCTCAGCCACTTCATCAGCGCGGGCGTGTCGCCCTGCTCCTTCTGGAGCTTCTCGAAGAAGGTGATGAGGCCCCGCGGGTCGTAGCCCGCGCCGGAGGCGTAGCGGGCGCCGTACTCGTCGGCTTCAATCTCCTCGCCGCGGCCGTGCGCCAGCAGCGTGCCGCCGCTCACCAGCGACGCGGCGATCTGCGCCACGGTGCCCGGGTTCTGCCCCAGCGCCGCCTGGGTGATGGCCTGCAGGCCCATCTGGTTGACCATGGCGCGCGCGGAGTGACGGCCCACGACATGGCCCGCCTCGTGCGCCATGACGCCGGCCAGCTCCGCCTCCGTGTCCGCGGCCAGGATGAGGCCGGTGTAGACGTACAGGTAGCCGCCGGGCGTGGCGAAGGCGTTGACCATCTTCGGGTCGTCGATGACGTTGATCTTCCACTTCACCCCGGGCCGGTCCTTGGAGGCCTGGTTCAGGATGCTGGCGGAGATGCCGCGCACGTAGTCGACGACGGCCGCGTTCTGCACGTATTTGATCTTCTCCTTCGTCTCCAGCTCCGCCTTGACCTGCTTGCCGAGCTGCTCCTCCTGCTCGTCGGAGATGAGGGTGCGGGCCACGGCCTTCTCGGCGGAGATGCGCTGCTTGGCGCAGCCCGTCGACAGGCCCAATGCCAGGGTGACTCCCAGTACCGCCACGAGGATGCGCTGCATGACGAGTGCTGCCTTTCTTTCCAGAGGTCTACGCCGCGTCGCTCCGCGGAAGGCGCGACGCTGGCCCACATCGGCACCTGCCTTCAAGGGCCACGTGGTGCAAGCATCCGGGCATCCGGCTTTCGCGCCGCCCCCCCACCCGTGTTCACTGCCCGGCAGGTAGGCGGTGCGTGGGGACGCCCGCCGGTGTATGTGCCCCGCAGGATGCCAGAGCTACCCGAAGTCGAAATCGCGCGGCGCAACCTGGTGCGCTGGTTCAGCGACCGGCGCCTCGTGCGTGCCGAGTCGGAGAACACCCGCATCTTCCGAGGCGCCGAGCGCCAGCAGTTCGACACGCTGACGGGCCGGTTGGAGTCGCTGGTCCGCCGGGGCAAGTACCTGCTCTTCGCCTTCGAGGGCGGCAAGGGGCTGATGGGGCACCTGGGAATGACGGGCAAGTTCGTCCGCCGCACCGAGGGGCAGGTGGCGCCCTACAGCCGCGCCCGGTTCCATCTGGACGACGGCCATGTCATCCACTTTTCCGATCCACGAATGTTCGGGCGCCTGGAGCCGGCGCCCGCCGCGCGCCTGCGGGAACTGGACGCGGTGCGAATCCTGGGGAGGGATCCGCTGGCGGATGGCCTCACCGCGGGGCAGCTCCAGCAGGCCGTGGGCTCCTCCCGGAAGGAGCTGAAGGTGGCGCTGATGGACCAGGAGCGCATCTCCGGCCTGGGCAACATCCACGCCGCCGAGGCGCTCTTCCGCGCGGGCCTCCACCCCTCGCGCCAGCCCGGCTCCCTGACGCCGGACGAGTGGAAACGCCTGGTCCAGGCCATCCGCGCCGCCATCGACTTCGGCCTCAAGGAGCAGGAGGGGGAGGAGCCGGTGTACCTGGAGGAGGGGCGCTCGGAGAATCCATTCCAGGTGTACGGCCGCGCGGGGAGCCCATGCTCCCAGTGTGGCACCCGGGTCGAGTCCTTCACCCAGGGAGGCCGTACCACCCACTTCTGCCCCCGGTGCCAGCCGGAGGACGGACGCCGAAGTGAGGCGGGGGCGCCGGCCGTTGACGGCGCGAAGGCCCGCCCTGGTAAGCGTTGACACCCCTTGGTCCCGTCGCTTGAATCGCCCGCCTTTCAGACCCGGCCGCCCCAGGTGGCCCTGGAGATCGTTGCCCATGTCTCACGCCCTGCTGGCGGCGCTACTCGTCGCTTCGTCCACGGCCACCGCTCAGACGCCGGTGCCGGAGGGTAGCCCGCCCGCGCCCGCGGAAGCCGCACCCGCTGCTCCCGCCGCCCCCGCGGAGTCTGTTCCCGCGGAGACCGCGCCTGTGTCCTCCACTCGCGAGGGCGTCAGCCGTGACGACCTGGAAGCGCTGAAGGAGGAGCTGCGCGAGGAGATTCGCGCCGAGGCCGCCAAGCAGTCCATTGGCGCCACGGACGAGTGGGCCGAGGAGTTCCCGGAGGAGAAGCGCAAGCTCGAGGTCTTCACGCTCGACGGCTACTTCCGCGTCCGCCCCACGCTCTTCTACAAGTTCGACCTGGGCAAGGCGCCCGGCCGGGAACTCTTCCCGCGCTCGCCTCGCAGCCCGCAGGAGAACACCCAGTCCTTCGCCACCATGCGCGTGCGCCTGGCGCCCACCTTCAACATCTCCGAGCAGGTGGCGTTGAAGATGGAGGTCCTCGGCCTGGACAACTTCATCATGGGCGCCATGCCGGACACGCTGTTGCCCGGCAACACGCGCAACCTCTTCGGCATCTTCTCCGAGAGCCAGGACCCGCTGGCGGACGCGCTCCAGGACTCCATCAAGCTGCGCCGCGCCTACGGTGAGGTGAAGACGCCGGTGGGCATCCTGCGCTTCGGCCGCATGGGCAGCCAGTGGGGCCTGGGCATGCTGCGCAACGACGGCACCTGCTTCGACTGCGACTTCGGCGACACCGTGGACCGCGTCCAGTTCGTCACCAACCCCTTCGAGGGCTGGTACGTGACGCCGATGGTGGACTTCAACTCGGAGGGCGTCACCGACACGCGCGGCACCGTGGGAGAGCCCATCGACCTGACCCAGTCCGATGACTCGCACAGCTGGGTGATTGCCATCGCGCGCCGGGACACCGACCAGGTCATCCGCTCCAAGCTGGACAACAACCAGGGCGTGCTCCAGTACGGCCTGCACTTCACCTACCGCACCCAGAAGTGGGAGTACGACGGCTCCACCACGAATGGCCAGAACACCGGCTTCATCCCGCGGGACGCGACGCTGTTCGTGCCGGACCTGTGGCTGAAGTACGAGGAGAAGAACTGGCGGCTGGAGTTCGAGGCCGCCGCCCAACTGGGCCGCATCGGCAACCGCGCGCTGGACGTGGGCGGCATCAACGACCCCACGCTCAACCAGAGCCTCACCGTGGCCCAGTTCGGCGGCGTGGCGCAGGGCGAGCTGCGGCTGCTGGACCAGAAGCTGTCGCTGAACATGGAGCTGGGCTTCGCCTCCGGTGACAAGGCGGCGGGCTTCGGCAACCAGCCGGGCCGCCCGGGCTCGGGCACCAACGGTCGGACGGTGGAGGGTGACTTCGAGGGCCCGCAGTACGCCTGCGACGTGGGTGGATGCGCGGACAACGCCATCCGCAACTTCCGCTTCAACCGCGACTACCGCATCGACCTCATCCTGTGGCGCGAGCTGCTGGTCGGGGTGACGGACGCGTTCTATGTCCGCCCGTCGGCGAAGTACACCATCACCGAGGGCTTCGACATCTACGGCCGCGTCATCTACTCGCAGGCCATGTACGCGCAGTCCACGCCGTCCTTCACGAACAAGGCGCTGGGCCTGGAGGTCAACGTGGGTGCGGACTACAAGACGGAGGACGGGTTCATCGCCGGCATCGCCTACGGCATCCTGTTCCCGATGAGCGGCCTGCAGGAGTTCAGCGAGACGCTGCGCAACGACCTGGACACGCCGCAGACCATCCGCGCGTGGCTGGGGATGCAGTTCTAGCCATGCGCCAGGTCCTCGCGCGGGTGTGCGTGGCCGCCAGCGTGTCACTGATGCTGGCGGCGTGTGGCATCAAGGGGCCGCCTCGGCCACCCGGGCCGCCGCCAGCGCCCGCGACGCAGACGCAGCCGCCGCCCCCTGAGTCGGAGCGAGGGCCCCTGGAGCCGTCGGGGCCCACACTGTCTCCCACGCCAGAGACCGGGGTGGAGACGCCGCTGTCACCGCCGGAGTCCGAGGACGCGGGAGCCCCGTGAATCACTTCGCCTACCGCAAGGGCGTGCTCCACGCGGAGGATGTGCCGCTAGCGGCCATCGCCGAGTCCGTGGGCACGCCCACCTACGTGTACTCCACCGCCACGCTCACCCGGCACATCCGGGTGGTGACGGAGGCCTTCGGAGACCGGCCGCACCTCATCTGTTACTCGGTGAAGGCCAACTCGAACCTGGCCATCCTCCGGCTCATCGCCGAGCGGGGCGGCGGGTTCGACATCGTCTCCGGCGGTGAGCTGGCCCGGGTGCGGCATGTGGGCGGGGACGCCGGGAAGACGGTGTTCGCTGGTGTGGGCAAGACGCAGGAGGAGATGGAGACGGCGCTGGCCGCGGGCATCCTCCTCTTCAACGTGGAGAGCGCCGAGGAGCTGGAGGCGCTGGACGCGGTGGGCCGCCGCCTGGGGCGCCGCGCGCCGTTCGCCCTCCGCGTGAATCCGGACGTGGATGCGCGCACGCACCGTTACATCTCCACCGGTTTGAAGACGTCGAAGTTCGGCGTGCCGTTCGAGGAGGCGGTGGCCCTCTACGCGCGCGCGAAGAAGATGAAGGGCCTGCTGGCCGCCGGGTTGGATTGCCACATCGGCTCGCAGCTCACCCAGACGGCGCCCATTCGCGCGGCCTTGTCCAAGGTGGCGGGCCTGTACTCCGCGCTCAAGGCGCAGGGCCATCCGCTGGCGTACCTGGACGTGGGCGGCGGGCTGGGCATCACCTATTCGGACGAGACGCCGCCGTCTCCGGAGGAGTACGCCCGCACCGTGCTGGCCGCGGCGGGTTCCACCGGGGCCACGCTCATCCTGGAGCCCGGCCGGGCACTGGTGGGCAACGCGGGCGTGTTGCTCACGCGCGTGCTGTATCGGAAGAAGACGCCAGCGCGGCACTTCGTGGTGGTGGACGCGGGCATGAATGACCTGCTGCGCCCTGCGCTCTACGAGGCGCACCACGGCCTTCAGCCCCTGGTGAAGCGGCGGGGCAAGGCGGTGGAGGTAGACGTGGTGGGGCCGGTGTGTGAATCCACCGACGTGCTGGCGAAGGCGCGGCCCCTGGTGCTTCCGCAAGCAGGCGAGTTGTTCGCTTTCATGAGCGCGGGCGCGTACGGCATGAGTATGTCGTCCACTTATAACTCCCGGCCACGCCCGGCCGAGGTGCTGGTGGACGGTGCGGCGTGGCGCGTGGTCCGGGAGCGGGAGCGCGTCGAGGATCTCTGGCGCGGCGAGCGGGCCTGAACGTATAAGCGCCGGCATGAAGACCTTCGAAGGCTCCATGACGGCGCTGGCCACTCCGTTTCGCAACGGAGCGCTCGATGAGCCCGCTTACCGGGCGCTGGTCCGCCAGCAGATTGAAGGGGGCACCAGCGTGCTGGTCCCCATGGGCACCACCGGCGAGGCCGTGACGATGACGGCCGACGAGCGGGCCCGCGCGGTGAAGGTGGTGGTGGAGGAGGCGAAGGGCCGCGTGACGGTGGTGGGCGGCGCCGGCTCCAACAGCACCGCGGAGACCATCGAAGGCGTGCGCCGCGTGCGCGACGCGGGCGCGGACGGCACGCTCATCGTCACGCCCTACTACAACAAGCCCACGCAGGCGGGCTTGCTGGAGCACTACCGCGCGGTGGCCAAGGCGCACCCGGGCTTCCCCATCATCGCCTACAACGTGCCGGGCCGGACGGGCGTGGACCTGCTGCCCGACACCGTGCTGCGGCTGTGTGACATCCCCGAGGTGGTGGCGCTCAAGGAGGCCACCGGCAGCATGCCTCGGGCCATCGACATCCTGGAGAAGTGCGGCGACCGGATGACGCTCTTGTCCGGTGACGACTTCACCGTGCTGCCCTTCATCGCCTGCGGCGGCAAGGGCGTCATCTCTGTGTCGTCCAACGTGGCGCCGCGGATGATGGCGGACCTGGTGGCGGCGGCGCGCGCGGGGAATGTCGCGGTGGCGCGCGACCTCCAGGTGCGGATGAACGAGCTGCACCGCCTGCTCTTCATCGAGTCCAACCCCACGCCCGTGAAGTGGGGATTGCACGTGATGGGATTGTTCGGGCCCGAAATGCGGTTGCCCCTGGTGCAGATGACCGAGCCCAACGCCGCGAAGCTTCGCGACACCCTGCGCCAGCTGGGCCTGCTCACGGGCTGAGCTTTCCCTCATCCCGCCGTTACCTGGAGCGCGGCAGACATGATTCGCACCGTCATCACCGGCATCACCGGCCGCATGGGCAGCACGTTGCTTCGCCTGGCGCGCGACTCGGGAGACCTGCGGGTGGTGGGCGGCACGGCGCGGCCGGGCAGTGCCTCGGTGGGCCAGGACGCCGGGGTGGCGACGCGGCTGGGCCCGGTGGACGTGACGGTGGTGGACAGCCTGGAGCGAGCGCTGGACGCCGCGCAGGCGGACGTCGTCATCGACTTCACCAGCGCGGAGCTGAGCGTGGCGCACGCGAAGGTGTGCCGCGCGCGGCGTGGCCCTGGTGGTGGGTTCCACTGGCTTCACGCCGGAGGCGTCCGCGGCGCTGGCGGAGAGCGCGAAGGCGGTGCCCATCGTCGCCGCGCCGAACATGTCGGTGGGCGTCAACCTGGTCATCCGCATGGCGGCGGAGCTGGCGCGGGTGCTGGGGCCGGGCTTCGACGTGGAGGTGCTGGAGGCGCACCACCGCATGAAGAAGGACGCGCCCAGCGGCACCGCGCTGCGGCTGGCGGACGTGCTGGCGGAGGCCCTGGGGCGCACCCAGGAGGACCTCACCTTCGCGAGGCATGGGCAGATTGGCGCGCGGCCCGCGCGCGAGATTGGTGTGCAGACGCTGCGGGGCGGCGACGTGGTGGGCGAGCACACCGTGTACTTCTTTGGTGAGGGCGAGCGCATCGAGCTCACGCACCGCGCCACCAACCGAGACCAGTTCGCTGCTGGCGCGCTGAGGGCCGCGCGCTGGGTGGTGGGGCGCGCGCCGGGTCTCCATGACATGGCCGACGTGCTCGGCTTCCAGAGGACTTCATGACGACCGCGCGCTACTGCCGCTTCCTGCATGAGGGCCGTGCGCACCACGGCCGGGTGGAAGGCTCCGAGGTGGTGGTCCTCACCGCCGCGCCCTGGGCCGGCGCGAAGGAGACGGGCATCCACCGCTCGCTGTCCTCGCTGACGCTGCTGGTGCCGTCGGACGCGTCCAAGGTCGTGTGTATCGGTCAGAACTACCGCAAGCACGCGGAGGAGATGGGCAAGCCGGTGCCGCCCGAGCCGCTCATCTTCACCAAGCCCTCCACGGCGCTCAATGGCACGGGCTCGCCCATCCGCATCCCCAAGGCGAGCCAGGAAGTCCACTACGAGGCGGAGCTGGCGCTCGTCATCGGCGAGAAGCTGAAGAACGCCAACGAGTCCACCGCCGCGCGCGCCATCTGGGGCCTCACGTGCTTCAACGACGTGACGGCGCGCGACGTCCAGCGCCGCGAGATTCAGCACACCCGCGCCAAGGGCTACGACACCTTCGCGTGCGCGGGGCCGTGGGCGGTGACGGGCCTGTCTCCCGACGACCTCCGCATCGTGTGCCGGGTGAACGGGCAGGTGCGCCAGGACAGCCGCACGTCCGACATGATTTTCAGTCCCGCGCGCCTGGTGTCGTTCATCTCCCACATCATGACGCTGCTGCCCGGGGACATCGTCAGCACCGGGACGCCGTCGGGTGTGGGGAAGCTGTCGGCCGGGGACACGGTGGAGGTGGAGCTGGAGGGAATCGGAACCCTGGTGAACCCTGTTGAGATGGAGCCGTGAGCGACACCGTCTACGTCGGGTTGGGTTCCAACGAGGGGGAGCGCGAGAATCACCTCGTCGCCGCCCTGTCCGCGCTGTCCCGCATCGACGCGGTGGCGGTGCTCCACTGCTCCTCGCTTTTCGACAGCGCCCCCGTGGGGCCGCCGCAGCCGCGCTTCCTCAACGCGGTGGTGGCCCTGGAGTGTGGCCTGCCGCCGCAGCGGCTGCTCTGCATCCTTCAGCAGATTGAGAAGGACCTGGGCCGCACCCGGGAGGTGCGCTGGGGCCCGCGCACCATCGACCTGGACATCCTCTTCTGGGAGGGACAGGTGGTGGCCGACCCCACGCTCCAGGTGCCCCACCTGGAGCTGCACAAGCGCCGCTTCGCCCTGGAGCCGCTCGTTGAACTGGCGCCCCACCTGCGTCATCCGGTACTGGGGATGTCGGTGAAGGAGCTCCTCGGGAAACTCGCCCCGCAGGATGTCCGCAGGAGCGAGGCCACGTGGTGGCCGGAAGCGAGCTACTCGAGCAACGACACATGAACCTGTCCCTTGCCCTGGCCACCGCGGCGCTGCTGACCGCCCAGCCCTCGACGCTGCCTCCCGGCCACCCGGTCATCCCTCCGGGGACCACGGCCTCCCCCGCCACCTCTGGCATGCCGGAGGGCCACCCGCCGACGGAGGGCGCGGCTCCCAGCATCAGCCCGGAGCAGCTGCCCCCGGGCCACCCGCCCATGTCGGGCACGGGCCGGGCGCCGCCGTCCGCGGAGGAGCTGCTGCGCCAGCTCGACTCCACGGAGGGGCTGGCGGACCGTGAGAAGACCTTCGAAATCGCCGCGTCGCTGGGCCGCCTGTACTACGTGAACGGCCGCAACGCGGACGCCAGCACCTACCTTCAGCAGGCCCTGGCGCGCGCCCAGCCCACGCGGGAGCTGTTCCTGGCGCAGCGCAAGAAGCTGGGCAAGGCCGCGGTGCCCACCGCGGAGGCGGCGGGCTGCGGCTTCACCCCGAACATGCCGGTGGAGGACATGGGCGCCGCCGCGCAGGCGCGCGCGAAGAAGGGGACACCGCGGGCGCGGCGGCCTGTGCGCGCGTGGCGCTGGCGCCGGTGCTGGACGTAGCGGTGATGCAGGCCAACGCGCTCTACCTGTCCAACGACAGCGGCAAGGCGCTGGTGGCCTACGACGCCGTGCTGGAGGTGGAGCCCCTGCACGAGGAGGCCCTCTACGCGCGCGCGGCGCTGCTCTTCGAGACGAAGGGCGACGACGTGGCGGCGCTGAAGAAGGCGGGCGAGGGCTTCGAGGCGGTCGCGACCACGTACCCCGATTCGTTCCGCGCGCCCATGGCGAAGCGGATGGTGGCGCTGGTGGAGGAGACCGTGAAGGCGGGGGCCGCAAGCAGCTGCTCGCCTCGCGCGCGGAGGACCGCCGCATCCGCCTGTCGCAGGCGCCCGCCGCCGCCGCGCCGGATGCGCCGCGGCCGCTGTCGCAGGAGATGGTGGACGCGGTGAAGAGCACCGAGCGCACGCCGGAGCTGGAGCAGGGCCTGGCGAAGCTGGTGGACGAGGGCGAGGAACTCCTGGCGAAGGGCCAGTACCAGGAAGCGCTCGCCAACTACACGCGCGTGGTTCCCTTCCAGCCGGAGAACGGGCGCGCGAAGGCGGGCATGGCCTGGGCCCTGGTGTCCCTGGAGCGTCCCATGGCGGTGCGCGTGTGGGGCGTGGCCGTGCAGACCGACCCGCTCTCCGTGGAGAAGCTGGGCGACACGCTCAAGGCCAAGGGCGACGACAAGGGCGCCAAGGCGCTCTGGGAGAAGCTCGCCACCGACGCGCCGGACTACCCCAACAAGGCGAGCCTCCAGGCGAAGCTGGGCAAGTAGCACCCGCGCGCTCGAAGTGCTTCGCGGCCAGCGGGTCCTGCACGTTCAGCAGGACCGCGCGGCGGCCCTCCGCGGCCCACGCCTCAGACGAACTTCGCGGCCAGCAGGTCCTGCACGTCGAGCAGGCCCACGGCGCGGCCTTCCACGTCCACCACGGGGAGCTGGTCCACCCGCAGCTCGCGCATCTGCGTGGCCGCGGCCAGCACCAGCGTCTCCGGCGTCACGCAGCGCGGGTTCTTCCCCATCAGCTCGCGCACGGGCACGGTGAAGTCGGTGAGGCCCGCCTCCACGCGGCGGCGCAAGTCGCCGTCGGTGAAGATGCCCACCAGCTTCCCCGCCTTGTCCACCACGCACGCGGCGCCCGGACGGCCCGGCGTCTTCGTCATCACCCCGACCACCGCGGACAGGGGCGAGGTGTCGCGCACCAGCGGGTTGGCGTTGCCGGTGCGCATCAGCTCGAAGACGCGCTGCACGGAGCGCCCCAGCTTCCCGCCCGGATGCAGCAGCGCGTAGTCCTCCGTGCCGAAGGGCCGCGAGCGCAGCACCGTCATCGCCAGCGCGTCGCCAATCGCGTGCAGCGCGGCGGTGGAGGCCGTGGGCACCAGGCCCATGGGGCAGGCCTCCGCGATGGCGCCGATGTCCAGCACCACGTCCGCGCCGCGGCCCAGCGGGCTCTTCGCGTCGCCGGTGAGGGCGATGACGGGCGTCTCCATCCGCTTGAAGGAGGGGAGCAGGCGAATCAGCTCCTCCGTGGAGCCGCTGTTGGACAGCGCGAGGATGACGTCGCCCCGGCCCACGCGGCCCAAGTCTCCGTGCACGGCCTCGGCGGGGTGGAGGTACACGGAGCGGATGCCCGTGGAGGCCAGCGTGGCGGACAGCTTCTGGCCGATGTGGCCCGCCTTGCCCATGCCGGTGACGATGACCTGGCCGCGGCATTCGCGCACCAGTTGCACGGCGCGCAGGAAGTCGTCTCCCAGACGTTCCGTCACACCGAGGATGGCGCGGGCCTCGGCCTCCAGCACGCTCCGCGCGTAGGCGAGCGTGGCCTCTGCGTCGGGAAGAACGGCAGGTGCCTGTGCGGGACGGCCGGGGAGGGCGCGCAGGCGGGGCTTCTTGGCGGCGGAGCGGGAAGGGCGGGCCATGTTCAGTGTCCGGCCTTCTACCTCCGCACCCCCGCGGTGGCCACCCTTGACGCATGGGGGGGCATCGGTTACGCGCCTGCTCGCCCGGCCTCCATTGGCCGGGGCACATTCCACCTTCAAGAGAGGGACGAGATGAAGTTCTTCATCGACAGCGCCGACGTGGAGGAGATTCGCAAGGCCCACGCCATGGGCTGCGTGGACGGAGTGACGACCAACCCGTCCTTGCTCGCCAAGGTGGGCCGGGGCCTGGAGGAGACCATCCGCGAAATCTGCTCCATCGTGGATGGCCCCATCAGCGCCGAATGTGTGTCCATGGAAGCGGACGAGCTCATCAAGGAAGGCCGCTCCCTGGCGAAGATCCACGACAACGTCGTGGTGAAGATTCCCATGGGCGTGGAGGGCATGAAGGCCACCAAGGCGCTGACCGCCGAGGGCATCCGCACCAACGTCACGCTGTGTTTCTCCGCCAACCAGGCCCTGCTGTGTGCCAAGGCCGGCGCGACCTACGTGTCGCCCTTCGTGGGCCGGTTGGATGACATCTCCCAGGACGGCATGGAGCTCATCTCCCACATCCTGGAAATCTACCGGAACTACGAGCACTTCAACACGCAGGTGCTGGTGGCCAGCGTGCGCAACCCCGTGCACGTGCTCCAGGCCGCCCGCCTGGGCGCGGACGTGGCCACGCTGCCCTACAACGTCATCACCCAGCTGGCGAACCACCCGCTCACCGACGCCGGCATCAAGAAGTTCCTGGCCGACTGGGAGAAGGTCCCCAAGGCCGCCAAGCCGCCCGCGGCCAAATAGTCCCTCGGGAAATACAGACTAACGGCGGTTTTCACGGCTCCAATCCCTCTGCGGGGTTGGGGCCTGTTTTTTTGAGAAAAATGGAGCCCGTCCTCCTCCGCTTCCCGGCGGGTTGCACTGGCGATTTCGCGCCGCGGCATGTATTCGTTGACTCCCGAGTCAACGAGCCGAACCCGTCACGAGGTCCCCATGGAATTCCAGCTCACCGACGCCCAGCGCGCGCTGCAGGACGCGGCACGCAAGTTCGCCCGCGAAGTGGTGCGTCCGAAGGCCGCCCACTACGACGAGACGGCCACCTTCCCACTCGATTTGCTGACGACCGCGTGGGAGCTGGGGCTGCTCAACATGGCGATACCCGCCGAGTACGGCGGCGTGGGCCTGTCCCATCTGGACCAGACCATCGTCGCCGAGGAGCTGAGCTGGGGCTGTGCGGGCGTGGCGACGTCCATCATCGCCAACGACCTGGCCAACCTCCCCATCATCCTCCACGCGACCGAGGAGCAGAAGAAGCGGCTGCTCACGCCCTTCACGGAGAAGCTGAAGTTCTCCTCGTTCTGTCTCACGGAGCCCGAGGCCGGCAGCGACGTGGCCAACATGCAGACCACGGCGCGGCTGGACGGAGACCACTACGTCCTCAACGGCGCCAAGTGCTTCATCACCAACGGTGGCCAGGCGAGCCAGTACACGGTGTTCGCCACGGTGGATAAGGGCAAGAAGCACAAGGGCATCACCTGCTTCGTGGTGGAGGGCCGCCCCGAAGGGCTCTCCGTCAGCAAGCACGAGAACAAGATGGGCCAGCGCGCCAGCGAGACGGTGTCGCTGACGTTCGAGGACGTGCGCGTCCCGGTGGCCAACCGCATTGGCGAAGAGGGGCAGGGCTTCGCCATCGCCATGGCCACGCTGGACAACAGCCGCCCGCTGACGGCCATGTTCTCCGTGGGCATCGCCCGCGCCGCGCTGGAGCACTCCATGGAGTACGCCACCCAGCGCCGCACCTTCGGCAAGCCCATCATCGAGCACCAGGCCATCCAGTTCATGATTGCCGACATGGCGATGAACACCCACGCGGCGCGCATGCTCACCTACGAGAGCGCGTGGCTCTTGGACGAGGGCAAGCGCAACTCCCTCCAGTCCAGCTACGCGAAGTGCTTCGCCGCGGACATGGCCATGAAGGTCGCCACTGACGCCGTCCAGGTGTACGGCGGCTACGGCTACATCAAGGAGTACCCCGTGGAGAAGCTGATGCGCGACGCCAAGCTCATCCAGGTCTACGAGGGCACCAGCCAGGTCCAGCGGCTCGTCATCGCGCGGGAACTGTTCAAGTAGCGCCGCGGCACTGCGTCCGGCGGCCGTTTCCCATTGCCGCCGCGACGCGCCAATGCCTATTAACCCAGACCGTTTTTTCCAGATTCCAAACTCCTCCCCGTAAGGAGAAGCACCGCCGTGAAGATCCTCGTCACCGCCAAGCGCGTGGAAGACCCCGAGTCGAAGATCAAGGTCAAGCCGGATGGCTCGGGCATCGTTCAGGAGGGGCTGAAGTACAAGATCAACCCCTTCGATGAAATCGGCGTCGAAGAAGGACTTCGGCTCGTCGCGAAGCACCAGGGCGAGGTCGTCGTGGTGTCCATCGGTGGCAAGGAAGTGCAGGAGCAGCTCCGGCACGCCCTGGCCATGGGTGCGCACCGCGCCGTGTGGGTGAACCACACCGGCCCGGTGGACCAGCTCGGCATTGCGGCCCTGCTCCAGAAGGTCGTGGAGAAGGAGCAGCCGGACCTCGTCATCCTCGGCAAGCAGTCCATCGACGATGACCAGAACCAGGTGGGCCAGTACCTCGCCGAGTTCCTCGGCTGGGGCCAGGCCACGTTCGCTTCCAAGGTGGAGTCCATGGAGAGCGAGCAGGAGAAGAACAAGGTTCCCGCCATCGTCCTCTCCGCCGACAAGAAGAGCGTGCAGGTGATTCGCGAGGTCGACAACGGGCTCGCCACGGTGGAGTGCCAACTGCCCGCCGTCGTCACCACGGACCTGCGCCTCAACCAGCCGCGCTACGCCAGCCTCCCGGGCATCATGAAGGCGAAGAGCAAGCCCATCGAGGAGCTGACGCCGGCCAAGCTGAGCGTGGATGTCACCCCCGCCATCCAGGTCCTGAAGATGTCCGCGCCCCCGGCGCGCAAGGCCGGCATCAAGGTCGCGGACGTTCCTGCCCTGGTCGAGAAGCTGCACAACGAGGCGAAGGTCGTCTGAGCGGCCCTTCCGCACACTCTCTACGGAGTCATCCAAATGCCTATCGTTCTCATTGTCGCCGAGCAGCAGCCGGACGGGAACCTCCGCAAGGCCACCCTCAACGCCATCTCCGCCGGCAAGCAGCTCGCGGAGAAGGCCGGTGGTGAGCTTCACATCGCCCTGGTGGGGAAGGACCCCTCGAAGGTCGCTGACGAGCTCAAGGGTTACGGCGCGAAGGCCGTCCACCTGGGCGCCGCCGCCGAACTGGAGCACTACCTCGCGGAGACCTACGCGCCCGCCATCGCCGCCCTGGCCCAGGAGCTGAAGGCGGACTACATCGGCATGGCGTCCACCGCGCAGGGCAAGGACCTGCTGCCCCGCGTGGCCGGCCGTCTGCGCGCCGCCATGGCCACCGACGTCATGGCCATCAACGGCAGCGGCGCGGACATCACCTTCACCCGTCCCATGTGGGCCGGCAACGTCTTCGCCGACGTGAAGCTCACCACGCCGGTGAAGGTGCTCACCCTGCGCGCCACCGAGTTCCCCGCCGCCGCTGGCGGTCAGGGCGCCGCCGAGGTGAAGACCTTCAGCCCGAAGGTCGAGGCCTCCAAGACGAAGTTCGTCGACTTCAAGGAAGTGAAGAGCGCGCGTCCCGAGCTGACCGAGGCTCGCGTCGTCATCTCCGGTGGTCGCGGCACCAAGGGCGACTTCAAGGAGATTGAAGCCCTGGCGGACGACCTGGGCGCCGCGGTGGGCGCGTCCCGCGCGGTGTGCGACGCGGGTTGGGTTCCCAACGACCTGCAGGTCGGCCAGACGGGCAAGGTGGTGGCTCCGGCGCTGTACATCGCGGCGGGCATCAGCGGCGCCATCCAGCACCTGGCGGGCATGAAGAGCTCGAAGACCATCGTCGCCATCAACAAGGACCCCGAGGCCCCCATCTTCCAGGTGGCGGACTACGGCATGGTGGCGGACCTCTTCAAGGTGCTGCCCGAGCTGCGCGCGGAGCTGGCGAAGCTGAAGTAGGACCGGAGGGCACGGACGTGTCCTGACGCAAGGGGCGACGTGGGGACCTCCCCGCGCCGCCCCTTCGCATTTTCACCTCACAGCTCGATGTCGCGGCCCGCGTCGCGCGGCGCCACGTCTCCGGGCTCCGGGGCCTCGTCCGCGTAGGGCGGCTCGGCGGGCAGTGGCAGCTCGGGGCGCTTGGGTGGTTCAGCCCGGAGCAGGTCGATGAGCGTGCCGTCGCCCAGGGCGACGATGAGGTGGTTGAACTGCCAGGGGCCGTCTCCGCGTTTCTCACCCTGCGCATGCAGCGTGCCCCTGCCATGGGGCCCCTCGAGCGGGAGGGAGAACTGCGCGCGAGAGACACCGTTGCGGCTCTGCACGGCGCTGCGCCGGGGCAGGCCACTTTCGATGGGCGTACCCAGCGCGCGCTGCACCAGCGCGTCGCCGCTGGCGATGGCCACGGCTTCCTGGTGCGCGTCGGACTGCCCCAGGGAGGAGAAGCCCAGGTACGTGGCGAGCACGCCCAGGCCGATACACGAGGCGAGCAGCCCCAGGCATCCCAGCGGAAGGACCCAGCGCCAGTGGCGGCTCCACCAGCCAGGCCGAGGCGCCATTGAACCTTCCTGTGCTGTGTCCATGGCCGCCTCCTCCCACTTCACGCGCGGCTTCCTCTTATTCGCTCCCGAGGCTCGCGGGGAACGTGTGGAAGCCGTCCGGCACCGCCAGCGGTTGGTGTGTGTACCGGGCAACAGGTAGATTTCGCGAGTGCTCCCAAGGGCCGGGGGAGCACGTGAGGCTGGGCGCATGCCTTCGCGCAGATCCTCCTCCGCAGAGGTGTTGTTGGACGTGCTGGAGGCACTGCCTCCGGGGCACCGGCTGTGGGTGCGTGGCGCGGGGCGAAGCCTGTTTCCGCTGCTGCGGGCCGGGGACTCGGTGCGGGTGATGCGCTGTGGCCCGGGCTCGCTGGCGACCGGGGACGTCGCGCTGATGCGGCAGGGGCGCGAGCTGGTGGCGCACGTGGTGGTGTCCACGCGGCCGTGGCGGACGGCCTCGCTGCTGGGGCCCCAGGACGCCCCGGGAGGCGTGACGCTGGGCCGGGTGGTGGCCATCCGGAGGGGCCGCTGGGTGGTTCCGCTGCCCAGACCGCTGCGTCCGGCGCTGCGGCTGGCGCAGCAGGCCGCGTCCACGGCGTGGGCCTGGCCTCGGACCCGGTTAGTGTCTCGGGGGTGTGGGACTTCCTCTTCGCCGGATGGTCGCTGCCGCTTCGTCGCCGCCTGGTGGGGCCGTTGGAGGTGCGGCTCCTGACGGCCGGCGACCTGGACGCGCTCCTGGCCTTCGCCAGTGAGCGGCTGGTGGTGTCTCCGGGCTTCCTGCGCCGTCAGCTGCGCGAGCGCTGGGGCCTGCAGGACACGGAGCGCCGGGGCGCCGCGGCGGGCGCCTTCGACGCCCAGGGACGGATGCACGGCTTCGCCTGGGTGGACTCCTACCGGCAGGAGGGCTTGCAGTTGGAGGGCGTCTGGGTGCGCTCCCTGGTGGTGGCGCCCCGCGTGCGGCGAATGGGCGTGGCCACGGGGCTGCTGGAGTGCCTGATGGAGGAGGCCCGACGGCAGGGGCAGTCGCACGTCTTCGCGGACGTGGACGACGACAACACGGCGTCGCTGCGCACGTTCGAGCGGCTGGCGTTCCAGCGGGCGGGCGCCACGCTGACCCAGCAGGCCAACGAGGCCTGGGATGCCACGGGCCGCTCCAAGCGGCTGGTCGTCGTCGAGCGCACCCTGTAGGTGCGCCGCCGGAGGTTGCGCGGCCGCCCTGGCTGCGTCAAAAAGCCCGCGGCCGTGGCCGCCGTGACGTCACCGGCGAGCCCGGCGTCATCCTCTCCGGTGGGCCGCGCGATATGAGCACCTCGACGTCCGACATGCTGGAGGGGGGCACGGGGCCCTCGTCGCGGTCGCAGCGACTTCGCGCGGATGGGGCGCTGGCGCTCATCACTTCGTTCTGGGGCATCACCTTCGTGGTGGTGAAGGGCGCGCTCGGGCACGGCGACCCGTTCAGCTTCCTCACGCTGCGCTTCATCGTGGGCGCGGTGGTGTTGAGCACCCTGGCGGGGCGGCAGGTGCTGACGGCGCGCAACCTGCGCATCGGCACGATGCTGGGCACCTTCCTCTTCCTGGGGTTCTCGCTTCAGACGGTGGGGCTCACCACCACCACGCCTTCGCGCTCGGCGTTCATCACCGGGCTGTGCGTGCTGCTGGTGCCGCTGCTGTCGATGGTGCTCTACCGGAAGGCGCCGAAGTTCACCTCGCTGCTGGGGGTGGGCACGGCGGCGGTGGGGCTCTACTTCTTCACGCAGCCGGACGGAGGGCTTGGCAGTGGCGGCCTGTCGTCCGGAGATGTGCTGTCGCTGGGCGGCGCGGTGGCCTACGCGTGTCACATCCTCATGACGGAGCGGCATGCGCCGAAGCAGGGGGTGATGGGGCTGGTGGCGGTGCAGCTCTGGACGGTGGCGCTGCTGTCCGCGCTGTGCCTGCCCTTCGTGGAGCGGCGCGTGGTGTGGCATCCGTCCTTCGTGGGGGCGGTGCTCATCTGCGGTGTGTTCGCCAGTGCGGTGGCCATCAGCCTCCAGACATGGGGGCAGGCGCGCACCACGGCGGTGCGCGCGGCGCTCATCTACTCGTTGGAGTCGGTGTTCGCCGCGCTGTACTCGGTGCTGCTGGGCTACGAGACGCTCGGGCCTCGGGAGTGGCTGGGCGGCGCGCTCATCCTGTCGGGCGTGTTGATGTCGGAGGTGGGGGCGGCGGCCTGGGGGTGGTGGCGTGCGAGGGCGCCCGCGCGGTAGCGCCCCTGCCGCGGGGCGTGCGCGCAGCCATCTGGGGCCTGTCCACCAGCCGGGCGGGCAGGGGGTGAAGTGAAGGCGGCCACCGGCGAGTGGACGCGCTATACCCGGGGCCCTTCCCATGAGTGTGGAGCTGCGGCGAAACGGGATGCACCTGACGGGCACCCCCCTGTCCCTGGATGCGAAGCGCAAGTCGCCGCTGTGCTTCGTGAGTCACGGGCATTCGGACCACATCGCCCGGCACGAGAGCACCATCGCCACGGCGGCGACGCTGCGTTTCATGACGCATCGCCTGGGGCCGGTGCGTGAGCCGCGCGAGGTGCCCTTCCGGCAGCCCTTCGAATTGGGGCCGCTGGTGCTGGAGTTGCTGCCGGCGGGGCACATCCTGGGCAGCGCGCAGCTCCGCGTGACGCGGCCGGATGGGCGCCGCATCGTCTACACCGGGGACCTCAACGTGGCGCCGTCGCTCACCGCCGAGGCGACGGAGGTGGCGGAGTGCGACACGCTCGTCATCGAGTCCACCTTTGGTCATCCGCGCTACCGCTTCCCGCCGCGTCTGGAGGTGCTGGGGCAGGTGGAGGCGTGGCTGCGGATGCAACTGGAGCGCGGCGCGGTGCCGGTGCTGCTGGGCTATCCGCTGGGCAAGAGCCAGGAGGCGATGAAGCACCTGGCGGGACGCGGCTTCCCACTGGTGGCGCATTCCTCCATCTACGAGGTGGCGCAGCTCTACGCGGAGCTGGGCGTGCCGATTGAGAACCTGCGCTGCTACGACGGAAAGGTGGAGCCGGGTGAGGTGCTCTTCTTCCCGCCGCACCACGCGCGGGGCGGGGCGCTGGCACCGCTGTGGCCTCGGGCGACGGCGGTGTTGACGGGGTGGGCGGTGGACCGGGGCGCGGTGCGGCGGTACGGCGCGGACGTGGCCTTTCCGCTGTCGGACCACGCGGACTTCCCCGGGCTGGTGTCCTACGCGAAGTCCACGGGGGCGCGGGAGGTGCTGACGTGCCATGGCTTCGCGGAGGAGCTGGCGCAGGCGCTGCGCGACGCGGGGATGGACGCGCGGCCGCTGGGCGGGAAGCCGCAGCAGCTCGGGCTGTTCTGACAGGCGGCGGGAGACGGGGTTCGGTAGAAGGACGGCAATGGCCCGCAAGACGCCGCAGTGGGAAGGACGCATCGTGCGCGTCCTCGTGTGTACCGAGCGCAAGAGCTTCGTCACGAAGGAGCTGCCCGAGGCGCGGGTGTCCTTCGAGGGCTTGGAGGGCGACCGCCACGCGGGCCTGACGCGAGCGGCGGACGTGCGCACGCCGTGGTTCCCCAAGGGGACGCCCATCCGCAACACGCGGCAGTTCTCACTGGTGTCGAGCGAGGAGCTGGCGCAGGTCGCGGAGACGCTCGGCATTCCGCGCGTGCTGGCGTCGTGGCTGGGCGCGAACCTGGAGGTGGCGGGCGTGCCGCGGCTGACGCACCTGCCTCCGGGCACGCGGCTGTTCTTCCCGGAGGACACGACGCTGGTGGTGGAAGGGGAGAACGAGCCCTGTATCGGCCCCGGGCGCGTCATCGAGGCCCATCATCCGGACGTGCAGAAGCTGGCGAGCCGCTTCGTGAAGGCCGCATGGCAGCGCCGGGGCCTGGTGGCCTGGGTGGAGCGCCCCGGCATCATCCGCGCGGGGGACACCGTGAAGGTGGTGCTGCCCAGGCCCGTGACGTACGTGCTGCCTGCGTCCGGCGTGTAGCACCGCGAATCCGTGCTTCAGAAACACCACGGGGCCGCCAGGTCCGGAACGTGTCCCGGACCCCGCGGCCCCGCGGGCTTCGGCTTGCACCGGACGGTTACTCCTCCGGTGACTGAACGATGAGCTTCTCCTTGCCACACACGTCACAGCGCAGGTGGACGAAGAGGTCGCCGTCGCTCTCCTCGGGAACTTCACCCTCGGGCACGCCCAGTTCTTCCTTCGCCAGCGCCGCCACCTTGGCGGGAATCTCCTCCGCCTTCAGCGACTGGACGTACGTCATCTCCCGCTCGTGGCACTCGCGCGTCTCGGGGCCCGTGAGCCACGACGGCTCCATGCCCTCCGGCAGCCGGCTCACCAGCTCCAGGTTGGTGACGGACTCGGCCAGGTAGGCCAGCCGCCGCAGCCGGGCCTCGTCCGGCAGCGCCGCGAAGACCTGGAAGCCCTCCAGCAGGGCATTGCGGTCCTCACCCGTGGCCAGCTGCGCCAGCTCCATCGACGCGTCGCTCGACTCCAGCGCCTCGTCCCAGTTGTTCTCCGGGTTGAAGCCCGCCTCCAGCAGCGACGTGTAGAGCTGCGTGGCCGCCAGCCGGCGCCGCGCCTCCTGCAGGTGCTCCACGACTTCGTGCGTCAAGCGCAGCTCCAGGAGCGCGCCCGTGGTGCGCGGGTCGATGGAGCCCGTCAGGTCATCCACCTCCACCTCTTCCCGCAGCGCGCCCTTCAGCACCTGCGCCGCGGAGAAGCGGAACAGGGGCAGCACGCCCACCTCGCGCAGGTACATGGCCGCCACCGGGGCGTCCTTGGCGCCCATGCGGAGCGCCTTCTGCGCGCGGTCCACCACCGCCGGGTCCGCCGCGGGCTTCTTGTTCTCCAGCCGCGTCTTGACCGCCTCACGGTAGAGCGTCTCCAGCGAGCTGCCCGGGGGCAGCCGCTGCGGCAGGAGCGGGCGCAGGCCCGGCACGTCCAGCACCCACAGCGGAGGCACGCCCATCCGCTTCAGCGCCCGGAAGAAGAGCGAGCCAGGAGGGTCCTGGGGCCGGAAGGGGGCAGCTCGTCGCCAACGGGCTCACCCTGGAGCGCCGCGGCGGCCTGTACGCCCAGCGCCTTCTCCCGTTGCTCACGGGTGAAGGCGGTGATGCCCTGGGCGGGGGGCGGCGGAGGCGGCGGGGCCTCCTCGCCGTCCAGACCGACGACGCGGTCCATGTCCACGTCGTCCATCTCGATGTCGTCGAGCCCCTTGGCGCCCGTGAAGTCGCACCGCAGCAGCTTCAGCTTCTCGAACGTCGCGCCTTCGAGGTTCGCACCCCGGAAGTCGCAGTCCTGGAGCCGGCCGCCGTGGAAGTAGGCATTGGAAAGGTCCGCGTCCCGGAAGTTGACCTTGGACAGGTCGCACCGGTCCCATTCCGAGCCGATGAGGCCCAGCCCGGACAGGTCCGTGTTGGCGGAGAACAGTTGAGTGAAGGTGGCGCCGGTATGGTCGGTGGCGACCTGGCCGGACTTCCGCATCCGGTTCCATTCCGCCGAGCCACTCTGAAGAAGCTTCTCGATACTGGGGGCTTTCGCCATGGACCCGGGATTATTCGTATGGTCTGGTCCATGCGCCAGCACAAATGATCGAGTATCGAATCGAAGCCGACACCGCCGGGATGCGGCTGGACAAGCACCTGCGCAAACGGCTCCCCAATGTACCGGTGAGCCACCTCTTCAAGATGATTCGCACCAAGAAGGTGCGGGTGAACGGGAAGCGTGCGCAACCCGAGCAGTTGCTGTCAGAAGGAGACGTGCTCACCATCCGCGGCGACGAGCAGCAGCTCATGGGGGCGGAACGTCCGAAAGTGGACCCGCCTCCACCACCGGTGGACCCCAGCCGGTTGGTCATCCTTCGAGAGGACGACTGGCTCATGGCCGTGGACAAGCCCAGCGGAATGGCCGTCCATACCGGCAGCGGCATCACCGGCGGAACGCTGGTGGACTACGTGCGCGCCTACCTGGGGCCCAAGGCCGTCCGCAACGACTTCGCGGCCTCGCCCGCACACCGGCTGGACCGGGAGACCTCCGGCGTCATCCTGGTGGCGAAGCGGCGCCCGGCCATGGTGCATTTCACCGAGGTCTTCACCCACGGCCTGTCCCGCAAGCGCTACCTCACCCTGGTGAAGGGGAAGATGCCCCGGGACTCCGGGGTCATCGACCTGCCCCTGTCAGAACACCAACAGACGGCCGAGTCCAAGGCCCGTCGAGGGGTGAACATGCAGGCGGCCGTCACCCGGTGGAAGGTCGTGAAGCAGTCGAGCGAGGCGGCGCTCCTGTCCTGCGCCATCGAGACCGGGCGCACGCATCAGATAAGAAGGCATCTGGCGGCCATCGGACATCCGGTGGCTGGGGACAAGAAGTACGGTGACTTTGCCTTCAACCGCGACGTGCGGGCGCGCTGGGGGCTCAAAAGGTTGTTCCTGCACGCCGAGCGCATCGAATTCCCGCATCCCGAAGGCGGCGCGAAGGTGGCTGTCGAGGCTCCCCTCGCCGTCGAGCTCCGAGACGTGCTCAAGCGGGCCGCATTGGTGCCCTGACGCCCGCGAGGCACAAAAGAAACGCGTATGTCCGACCCTAAATCCGCTGACCGCAGCCGCTCGAAACTGGTGCTCGACGGCGTCCCCTCCAAGCGCTGGTGGAAGTTCCTCCTGAAGACCGCGGGATGGCTTTCGCTGACCGGGGCCACGGCCGCCGTGATTGCCGTGACGGCCGTGTACTACGTGTATGCGGATGGGTTGCCCGCCATCCCCAAGGTGGACGAGTACTGGCCGCCCATCGTCACCGAGGTCTACACGGATGACGCGGTGCTGGCCGGCGAGTTCTACGAAGAGCGCCGCAAGGTGGTGCCCTACGAGCGGATTCCGAAGCGCCTGGTGCAGGCCTTCATCGCGTCGGAGGACTCCAGCTTCTTCGACCACTTCGGCGTGGACGTGCTGGGCACCGCGCGCGCCGGCTTCAAGACGGTGAGCTCCAAGCTGGGGCTGCGCTCGGGCGGCATCCAGGGTGGCTCCACGCTGACGCAGCAGACCGCGAAGGCGGTGCTCATCTCCGCGGAGGGCTACAAGTCCGCCACCGCGAAGACGCTCACCCGCAAGATTCGCGAGGCCATCCTCGCCCGGCGCCTGGAGGAGTCGCTGACGAAGGAGGAGATTCTCTACCTCTACCTCAACAACGTCTTCCTCGGGCACCACAGCTACGGCGTGCAGAGCGCGGCGGAGAACTACTATCGCAAGGACGTGCGCGACCTGACGCTGGGCGAGATGACGCTCATCGCCGGTCTGCCGCAGGCGCCCAGCCGGTACTCGCCCTTCCTGCGCCCGGAGGCGGCCCGCAAGCGCCGCTCCTACGTGCTGCGCCGCATGTTGGTGGAGGGCATGATTTCGCAGGAGGAGCACGACGCCGCCAACGCCGAAGAGGTGAAGGTGTACCCGGTGGAGGACGTGTTCCACGAGTTCGCGCCGTACTTCGTGGAGCAGGTGCGCAAGGACGTGGTGGACCGGTACGGCAACCCCGTGCTGCTCAAGGCCGGTCTCAAGGTCTTCACCACCATGGACAGCGAGCGTCAGCGCGCCGCGCAGGACGCGGTGCTCCACGGCCTGCTGTCGGTGGACAAGCGCCAGGGCTGGCGCGGCCCGGTGGAGCAGCTCGCGTCGAAGGAGGCCATCCGCGCCTTCATCGACCGCTCGAAGAAGCTCATGGGCGCGAAGGAACTGGTGGAGAACCGGCTCTACGTCGCCGTCGTCACGTCCATTGACGGGGACGGCAAGGGCGCGGACGTACAGGTGGGCGGGCACACCGGGCGGCTGCCGCTGCTGGGCATGCGCTGGGCGCGCAAGGTGAACCCGGAGGGCTACTACCCGGCGATGATGATTAGCTCGGTGAAGAAGGCCATCTCCGAGGGCGACGTCATCGTGGTGCGCCACGTCACGAAGAAGGACCTGACGGACGACAAGGAGCAGTGGGACAAGAAGCTCGCGGACGAAATCCCCAGCGAGGGCGTGAAGCTCTTCCGCCTGGAGCAGACGCCCGAAGCGCAGAGCGCGCTCGTCTCCATCGACCCCCACCGCCAGTACCTCACCGCGATGGTGGGCGGCTACGACTTCGACGACAACGAGTTCAACCGCGCCTTCCAGGCGTGCCGTCAGCCGGGCAGCTCCTTCAAGCCCTTCGTGTACTCGGCGGCGCTGGAGCAGCTGAACTGGACGCAGGCCACCGTGCTGGTGGACTCGCCGATTGTGGAGCACGACCCAGACACCAAGGTGTCGTGGAAGCCGGCCAACTACAGCGACAAGTTCGAAGGCGAGGTGCTGCTGCGCACGTCGCTGGTCAACTCGCTGAACGTGCCCGCGGTGAAGACGTTCGGCGCGGTGGGCGTGAAGAACATGGCCGCGTGGAGCACGAAGCTCGGCATCACCACGCCCATGAACATGGACTTCTCCGCGGCGCTGGGCTCCTCGTGCGTGTACCCGGTGGACCTGGCCAACGCCTACGCCACCTTCAACCGCTACGGCCGCAAGAAGCCCACGTACTTCATCCGCAAGATTGAGGACCGCTGGGGCCGCACGTTGGAGGACCACACGGCCTTCGACGACGCGTGGGCGCCTCTGCAGGACCGCGTGGCCGCCGGCTACGCGCGCCTCTTCGAGCCGGGCGAGCAGGTGATGAGCCCGGAGGCCGGCTTCATCCTCACGCACCTGCTGCGCGGCGTGGTGCTCCAGGGCACCGGTGGCCCGGCGCAGCGCCTGGGCAAGCCGGCGGCGGGAAAGACGGGCACCACCAACGACTCCTTCGACGCGTGGTTCGCCGGCTACACCCGCGACCTGGTGACGGTGGCGTGGGTGGGCTATGACTTGAACCCGCACCCGCTGGGCCGCTACGAGACGGGCGGCCGCGCCGCGCTCCCCATCTGGCTCAACTACATGAAGAGCGCGCTGGAGGGCCGGCCGCAGTCCGAGTTCTACCCGTGGCAGTCCATGGACCTGGTGCGGCTCCACATCGACAAGAAGACGGGGAAGATTGCCCCCGCGGGCTCCAGGGATTCGGAGCTGATGTTCTTCAAGAAGGGCACCGAGCCGAAGGACGCGGTGCCCGACAAGAACACGGTCGACGTCGATCAGTTCATGATGGGCGCGCAGTAGCGCGGAAGGCGCGCGCTGGGGCCAGGTGCCGCTCCAGCGCCTGGCGCAGGGCGGCGGTGTCCGGCCCCGCCTCCAGCACCGAGCGCGTGGCGGTGGGGATGACCTGCGCCTCGCGCCCGGCGAACAGGCGCTTCAAGTCGTCGAAGCCGGCGCCCTGCGCGCCGATGCCGGGCGTGAGCAGCAGCGCGCCGCCGAGCCGCTCGATGACGCCGCGGTCCGAGTCGGGGAGGGTGGCGCCCATGACGGCGCCCGCCACCGGCGCCGCGTCCTGGCCGGGCTTCTCGTTGAAGGCGCGCAGGCCGTCCGCCAGGGCCTCCGCCACGGTGCGGCCGTCCTCGCCGCGCGACATCTGGAGGGACGTTCCCTCCGGGTTGGAGGAGCGCACCACCAGGAAGGCGGCGGCGCCGGATGCGCGCGCCCGCTCCAGCGTCTTCAGCAGCGCGCCCAGGCCCAGGTAGGCGGTGAAGGTGGCCGCGTCCGCTTCGTAGGCGCTGCCCTCGCCGAAGACTGTCTCGGCGTAGGCCTCCATCGTGGAGCCGATGTCTCCGCGCTTCACGTCCAGCAGCGTGAGGGTGCCCACGGACTTGAAGCGCCGCATCAGCTCCTGGAGGACCTGGAGGCCCTCCGGGCCGTGGCGCTCGAAGAAGGCGCTCTGCGGCTTCACCACCGCGACGGAGCTGCCCGCCGCGTCGGCCACGCGCTCGCAGAAGTCGCGCAGGCCCCGCGCGTTGTCGGGCAGGCCCCAGCGCGTCAGCAAGTCTCTCGACGGGTCGATGCCAAGGCAGAACGGCGAGCGCTGCTCGGCCAGCTGGCTGAAACGGTGGGCGAAGGGCTGTGGCGTCGTCACAGGGCGTCTCCGGGAAAGGGGAAGAGGGGAGGTCAGCGCAGCCGCCGCGCGGCCGCGTCGAAGAGCGGATTGGGCAGCACCTTCGCCATGCGCGTGGGCACCGCGAGCTGCCAGGGGAAGGACACCTCCGCGTCGCCCCGGACGATGCCCCTGCCCATCAGCTCCACCGCGTCATGCGTCTCCATGAGGAAGGGCATGGGGAAGTTGTTGGTGGCGGTCAGCTCGCTCTTCACGAAGCCGGGATAGATGCAGGTGACGCGCACGCCCGTGCCGCGCAGGTCCACGCGCAGGCTCTCCATGAAGGTGGACAGGAAGGCCTTGGACGCGGAGTAGGCCGCGTGGCCGGCCAGCCCGCGGAAGCCCGCGAGGCTGGAGACGCCCACCAGGTGCCCGCGCTTGCGCTCCACCATCTGGGGCAGCACGGCGCTCAGCGTGGCGGCGGCGCCGGTGACGTTGGTGTCGATGATGCCGCGCACGCGCTCCCACGGGAGGCGCTTCGCGTTCGTCGTGCCGCCGACGCCCGCGTTCGCCACCACCAGGTCCAGCCCGCCCGCTTCCGCGTCCAGCGCGCGGATGCGCTCCAGGGTGGCGTCCGCCTTCGTGACGTCCAGCTCCACGGGCTCCACGGTGACGCCGGCCGCCTGGGCCTCGTCCCGCAGGGCCTGGAGCTGCGGCAGGCGGCGTCCGGCGGCGAACACGCGGACGCCCCGCCTGGCGAGCCACAGCGCCAGCCCACGTCCCAGGCCGCTGGAGGCACCCGTCACCAACGCCGTCCGGTAGTTCATCTCCGCCATGCAGTCCTCCCGTGTGCTGCCGGGCTTCTTGCACGGTTGCCAGGGGATGAACAGCGGCGCGAGGCGCGGCGCGCCATCCAGCCAACGTCTAGACGCGAGGCCAGTACGGCCGCATCGCCTCGCGGCTCGCCCGCAGCGCGTCCTTCGCGTCCGAGTGCGTGTCACCCGTGGGGAAGCTGTCCTTGCGCCCGGCGAGCACCTCCACGCAGGCATGCACGGATTGGGACAAGCCCTCCAGCGAATAGCCGCCCTCCAGCATCAGCACCAGCCTGCCCTGGCACACGCTGTCTGCCAGGGACTTCATCGCCGAGCACATGGCCGCGAAGCCGCGCTCGCTGACGTCCATGCCGCCAATCGGGTCGTGCTGGTGCGAGTCGAAGCCCGCGGAGACGAGGATGAGCTGGGGCCGGTACGCCTCCGCCACGGGCAACAGCAGCTCCTCGAAAATCATCCCGTAGTCCGCGTCCGAGTTGCCGCCCGGCAGGCCCACGTTGACGGTGTAGCCCTCGCCTGCGCCAACGCCCACCTCTGGCGCGGCGCCAGTGCCCGGGAAGTAGGGGAACTGGTGCACCGACTGGTACATGACGTCCCGGCGCGACCAGAACGCCGCTTGCGTGCCGTTGCCGTGGTGCACGTCCCAGTCGAGCACCAGCACGCGCTCGGCGCCCAGCTTCCGGCCCGCCTCCGCGGCGATGGCTGCGTTGTTGTACAGGCAGAAGCCCATGGCCTTGTCGGGCTCGGCGTGGTGCCCGGGCGGGCGCACCAGCGCGAAGCCGTTGCGGGCCTCGCCCTTCATCACTGCCTCCACCGCTTGCACGGAGGCCCCCGCGGCCAGCCGCGCCGCGTCCACGCTGTCGGGGGACACCTGGGTGTCCGGGTCGATTTGCGCGCGGTGCCCGTTGATGCGCTGGAGGTACGCCAGCAGCTCCGGCGTGTGGACCGAGGCCAGCTCCGCCTCCGTGGCGGAGCGGGGGGAGGTCATCACCGTGCCCTTCACCGGCGTGCTGGCCAGCACGCCGAGGATGCGGCGCAGTCGGGAGGGCGACTCGGGGTGGCCCTGCCCGGGGTCGTGCTGGAAGAAGAGGGGGTCCGTCAGTAGCAGGGTGGAGGACATCGGGATGACCTTACGCATCCGCCAGGCGGGAAGTCAGCGCCCCCGGGGGACAGGCCGCGTCGGCGCCCTGTTCTTGCCCTGCCGGTGTTTCCCTCCCTACAGTGCCTCGTCTTGGCTCTCCGGTTCAAGAAACCCGGCCTGCGCAGCCTGCTGCTGGGCTCCTTCGCGCTCGTCCTCGCCCTCATCCTGGGGACGCTCTTCTTCGTCGTCCCCTCGCGCGTGGAAGCCCACCTGGAGCAGCGCCTGCAGAAGCGGGGCGAGGCCCGTGCCAGCCAGGCCGTCAGCATGCTGATGGCCCAGCCCGCCGCGGCCCTGCCCGACAGCCTGGAGCGGCTGCGCGCGGGCGACGACGACTTCAAGGTGCTGGCCGTCCTCTCCAGCGAGGGGCAGGTGCTGGCCACCCACCCGGCCGAGCCGCCCGCGTGGTTCCTGGCGGAGCTGAAGGCCCGGCAGGGCCAGCCGCTGGATGGCTTCCGCTTCGCCAATGGTGACCGCTCCGTGGCGCGCTCGGTGACGCTGTCGGGCGGCGTGGTGGGGCAGGCGCTGCTGGTGCTCGACAACTCCGGGCTGGACGCGGTCCTCACCGAACTCCAGCGCGTCGTGATGCTCGCGTTCGGCATCGGCCTGGCGCTGTTCCTGCTGGTGGCCTTCTTCATCTCCCGCGCTTTCATCCTGGTGCCGCTGGACGCGATGATGGGCATGGCCCGGCGGCTGGCGGAGGCGGACCTCACCGGCCGCGTGGACGTGGGGACGCGGGACGAGCTGGGCCAGCTCGCCGAGGCGCTCAACCGCATCGCCCAGAGCTGGCGCGACACGCTGGGCCGGGTGCGCGGCGTGTCGGACGTGGTGGCGGGCGTGGTGGAGCAGATTCACCGCACCGGCACCACGGTGTCGTCCGGCGCGGGCACGGTGCAGGCGCGCGTGGAGGAGACGTCTTCCTCCATGGTGGAGATGATGGCCTCGCTGCGCGGCATCGCGGAGAACGTGGAGGTCCTCTACCAGAGCGCCGAGGAGAGCAGCTCCTCCATCATGGAGATGGCCGCCACCAACGACGAGGTGGCGGAGAACGTCCAGGCCATGGCCGCCAGCGTGGAGGAGACCACCAGCGCCATCGAGGAGATGACGTTCTCCATCAAGGAGGTGGCCACCAACATCCAGGAGCTGTCCGCCTCCACGGAGGAGACGTCCTCGGCCATCAGCCAGATGGACGCCGCCATCGGTCAGGTGGAGGCCAACGCGAAGGAGACGGCCCGCCTGTCCGAGCAGGTCTTCGACGACGCGCAGACGGGTGTGGAGTCGCTGCGCAAGACGCTCACCGGCATCGACCGCATCAAGGAGACCAGCCGCAGCGCGGCCAACGTCATTGAAAGCCTGGGTCGGCGCATCTCCGAGATTGGCAACATCCTCAACGTCATCGACGACGTGGCGGAGCAGACGAACCTCCTGGCGCTCAACGCGGCCATCATCGCCGCGCAGGCGGGAGAGCACGGCAAGGGCTTCGCGGTGGTGGCGGAGGAAATCAAGGACCTGGCCGAGCGCACCGGCGCGTCCACGAAGGAGATTGCCGAGCTCATCCGCAGCATCCAGGAGGAGAGCCGCAACGCCGTGGTGGTGATGAACCAGGGCGTGCGCAGCGTGGAGGAGGGCGTGCAGTTGGGCCGGGAGGCGGAAGGGGCGCTGCGGAAAATCAACGACAGCACCCAGAAGTCCACGCAGATGGTGAAGGCCATTGCCCGGGCCACCGTGGAGCAGGCGCGCGGCAGCAAGCAGGTGACGGCCTCCATCCACCGCATCAGCGAGACGGTGCAGCAGATTTCCAAGGCCTCCAACGAGCAGGCCCGCGGCGGCGAGCAGATCATGAAGAGCGCGGAGAAGATGAAGGCGCTCACCGCCCACGTGCAGCGCAGCAGCCAGGAGCAGGCGCACGGCAGCAAGCAGATCACCCGCTCCATCGAGAGCATCAACGAGATGGTCACCCACCTGAACCGCGCCCAGAAGGAGCAGACGAAGGGCAGCGAGCAGGTGCTCAAGGCGGTGGAGACCATCAAGGGCGTGTCCGAGCACCAGACACGCTCCGTGAAGCAGCTGGAGGAGGCCATCGACAACCTCCAGCGTCAGGCGGAAATCCTCCGTGCGGAGGTTCGCCGCTTCCGGGTGTAGACACGTCTTCATGCCGACACAACGACAGGTCTCCGAGCGCGCCGTGGTGGCCCTCATCGGCGCGGTCCAGTTCGTCAACATCCTGGACTTCGTGATGGTGATGCCGCTGGGCCCGGACTTCGCGAAGGGGCTGGGCATCGCGTCGTCGCACATCGGCATCATCGGCGGCGCGTACACGGCGGCCGCCAGCGTGGCGGGGCTGGCCGGTGGCTACTTCCTGGACCGCTTCGACCGCCGCAAGGCGCTGGCGGTGTCCATGCTGGGCCTGGTGGTGGCCACCGCGGCGGGTGGCTTCGCCACGGGCATGTCCACGCTGCTGCTGGCGCGCGTGGTGGCGGGCATCTTCGGCGGGCCGGCCACGTCGCTGTCGCTGTCCATCATCGCGGACCTGGTCCCCGTGGAGCGGCGCGGACGCGCGCTGGGCGCGGTGATGGGCGCCTTCTCCGTGGCCTCGGTGGCGGGCGTGCCCATGGCGCTGAAGCTGGCGGAGTTCGGCGGCTGGCGCGTGCCCTTCTTCGCGGTGGCCGCCATGGGCCTGCTGGTGGTGCTGGGCGCCATCTTCTACCTGCCACCCGTGCGCGGCCATCTGGACGCGGGCCCCAGACAGCAGGCCGGCGTGCTCGAGCTGCTGGGCAACCGGGACATCCAGCTGTCGTACGTGATGACGGCGTTGGTGATGATGGCGGGCTTCGTCCTCATCCCCAACCTGTCCGCCTATCTGCAGCAGAACGTGGGCTACCCGCGCGACCTGCTCTGGCTGCCGTACTTCATCGGCGGCATCGCCAGCTTCGCGACGCTGCGGGTGGCGGGGCCCATGGTGGACCGCTACGGCTCCTTCAAGGTGGGCACGGTGGGCTCCGCGCTGGTGCTGCTGTCCACCTACGTGGGCTTCGTCCACCTGCCTCGGTGGATGCCTGTCCCCGTCATCTTCACGCTCTTCATGGTGGCCATGGGGACGCGCAACGTCGCGTACAACACGCTGACGTCGCGGGTGCCGGACACCCGGGTGCGTGCGCGCTTCATGTCCCTCCAGTCCGCCGTCCAGCACATGGCCGCCGCCGTGGGGGCCTTCCTCAGCGCCCGGCTGCTGACGGACCTGCCAGACGGGACCCTGGGCGGCATCCCCCGGATGGCCGGAGTGTCCATGGTCCTGACGCTGTTGCTGCCTGCCTTGCTGTGGGGGGTGGAGCGGCGGGTGCGCAGCAGGGAGCAGGCGCGGGCGCTGGCGGTGGCCTCCTCGCAAGGAATGGCGGTTCCGCTCTCGCCCGGGGCGGATTCTCACGCGTAGTATGAAAGGGCGCCTTCGGGTTGCCTGCCGCCCATTCCGGGTGGCGGGCGGATGCTTTGGCGAGACGAACGGTTGCGCCTGTCTCCCCGGGGCGCGATAAACCGGGCTGCTCCGGGGAGCGCGTCAGGAAAAATGTTCAACATCGGCGCAGGCGAAATGGTGTTCATCCTGGTGGCCGCGCTGCTCATTCTCGGGCCGCAGCGGTTGCCCGAGCTCGCGCGCGGCATCGGCAAGTTCCTGCGCGAGTTCCGCCGCCAGACGGATGAGGTCCGCAACGTCGTGGAGCGTGAGTTCTACGCCATGGACCAGGAAATCGGAGAGCCTCCCACCGCGCCCGTGCGGCCCGGGACGCGCTTCGCGCCCCAGCCGCCGCAGGCCGTGGGGGCCCGAGGCCACCCTGCCTCCCGCCACGGACGGCGCGTCGCCTCCGGCCGATGCGGCGTCCCCTCAGCCCTCGTCGCCCACGCAGGTGCTGGAAATGGACGCGCAGGGGCCTCGTGAGGTGGCCACCTCCGACGTGCCTGCCGGGGAGACGCCCGCGCGGGACGCGGCAACCGCGGAGCCGGGCGCGGAGCCTACCGCCGAGGCGCCGCCCGAGCCCGCTGCTTCCTCCGCCACCTCGCCCACGCTGTCGCCCATCCCGGGGACGGTGGCGCGCAACGCCCCGAAACGGAGCTGAGTCCTGAGCCCCCCGCCCATCAACCCCGGTGCCGACTCCGAGCTGCGCATGAGTCTGGCGGATCACCTGACGGAGCTCCGCTCGCGCCTCATGCGGTGCACCATCGCCGTGCTCATCCTGGGGACGATTTCGCTCGTCTTCGCCAAGCCGATTTTCGGCCTGCTGATGCAGCCGGTGCTGGATGCGCTGCCGCCCGAGAATCGCTCGCTCATCTACACGTCCGGCATCGAAGAGCTGAACGTCCTGATGAAGGTGGGCGTGTACTGCGGCATCTTCCTCACCACGCCCGTCATCCTGATGCAGATCTGGGGCTTCGTCTCGCCCGGCCTGTATCCGGAGGAGCGCCGCTTCGCCGCGCCCTTCGTGGCGTTCGGCTCCATCGCCTTCCTCCTCGGCGCCGCCTTCTGCTACTTCGCGGTGCTGCCCTCCATGTTCACCTTCCTCCTGAACGAGGAGGAGACGCTCGCGCTGGAGCAGCGCCTGGACACGGCCCGGCTGCGCGCGGATGACGCCTTGCGCTTCCTGCGCCTGGGCGAAGCGGAGGAGGCGGGGCGCATCGCGAAGGAGACGAGCACCCAGCTGCGCGCGGAGGGCCAGGGCCGGCACCCGCGCCCGAGGCCGCGCCCGCCGCCAGCGTGGAGATGACGGGGCGGCTGGATGGCCTGGGGCGGCTCCTGGACGCGGCGTCGGTGGGCTACGGCGCGCAGTCCCGCGGCGTGCTGCGGCAGGCGGTGGAGAAGCGCGTGGAGGCCGTGACGGCCTACGAGAAGAAGGACTTCGCGGCGGCGGCGGCGGCCATGGACGGCTCGGCGAGCCTGCTGGCGGGCATCGCCCCCACGCGCACCGAGGAGCTGGCGGGGCTGTGGCGGCTGGAGAAGGAGCTGGCCAAGGCGCACGCGGCGCATGAGGCGGCGCGGTGGACGCGGCCCATGTTGTCCATGCACGAGCAGCTCTCGCTGGTGCTGCTGCTCATCCTCGCCTTCGGCATCATCTTCGAGCTGCCGCTCGTCATGGCCCTGCTGGGCGTGGTGGGCGTGGTGAAGTCGTCCTGGCTCTTCAGGTACCAGCGCCACGCCTTCGTGGTGTGCCTCATCGCGGCGGCCATCATCACCCCCACGGGAGACGTGGTGAACCTGTCGCTGATGGCCGGCCCCATGCTGCTCTGCTACGAGCTGGGCGTGCTGCTGGTGTGGATGGTGGAGCGGCGTCGCGCGCGGAACGCGGCGGAAACGGGCATCACCCCGGCGTCGTAGTCGAGGAGCCGCCATGAAGCAGTCCCGCAGGCACTTCCGGGCCAATCTGCGCTACCTGCGGGCGCTGGTGCGGCGCTTTCGCACCACGCTGGTGCTGTCCGCCGTGCTGTTCCTGGGAGGGCCGCTGCTCTTCCATTGGCGCTTCCGTGGGCCGGACGGCGTTCGCATCGACTTTGGCGAGGCGCTGCACCACACCTACTTCCTGCTCTACGGCCAGCCGTCGCTGCCCTATGTGGACGACTGGCTGGTGGAGCTGCTCAACCTGGTGATTCCGCCTGCAGGTATTGCGCTGGTCGCGGATGGTGTGGTGCGCTTCGCGTACCTCTTCTTCGCCCGGCACAAGAACGACAAGGAGTGGATCGAAGTGGTCTCCGAGACGATGAAGGGCCACGTCGTGGTGTGTGGCGCGGGGCGGGTGGGCTACCGCGTGGTGACGCAGCTGCGGGAGATGGGCAAGGACGTGGTGGTGGTGGAGAAGCGCGAGGACGCGGCCTTCGTGTCCGCGCTGCGCGACGAGCTGGTGCCGCTGCTCATCGACGACACGCGCAGCCCGCTGTGCCTGCCTCGCACCAACGTGAAGGACGCGTCCGCCATCGTCTGCGCGACGGACGACGACCTAGCGAACCTCAACATCGCCCTGGACGCGCGCAAGCTCAACCCGGACATCCGCGTGGTCATCCGCCTCTTCGATGACGACTTGAGCGGCAAGGTGCGCGAGACGTTCAAGGCGGAAGCGCTCTCCAGCTCGTCGCTGGCGGCCCCGGCCATGGCGCTGGCGGCCATGGACCCGCGCATCGTCCACTCGTTCCACCTGGCGAAGCACCTGATGGTCGTCTCGCTGTTCGAGGCGCGCTTGGGCCTGCCGGGGCTCACCATCTCCGAGGTGAGGGATCGGTTCGGCTGCCTGGCGCTGTCGCTGCAACGCAACGGCGAGGAGCGGCTCCACCCGCAGGGGGATGAGGTCATCCGACCTGGAGACGTGCTGTCGCTCCAGGCGTCCTATCCGGAGTACCGGCGGCTGCGCGCCTTCACCCACGAGGCCGATCCGCCCCTGTGGTCCCACCACGCGCCGGTGGCCGTGGTCACGCCTTCGTCCCGCAAGGTGGGTTGAGGGCGGGGCGCACTTCCGGCCAGCGCGGGAAGGCGTGCTCCGGGCCCCTGGCCGTGGGCAGGGCGAGCGCCCGCGCGAGCAGGACGGCCATGGCGTCCCACTCCAGCAGGAAGCCGTCGTGCCCATGCTGACTGGACAGCGTGGCGTGCTCGGCGTGGAGGCCGTGCTCGCGCAGCCGCCGCGCCAGTGTCGCCATGTGGCTGGGGAAGAAGAGCTGGTCGGTGTCGATGCCCACGCACAGCGAGCTCGCGCGGATGCGGGCCAGGCCGCCTCCCGGGAAGCGTGACAGGTCGTGGTGGTCCATGGCGCCCAGCTGCGCCAGGTACGCGCGTGCGTCGAAGCGGCTCTCCAGCTTCTGGCCCTGGTATTCCAGATAGCTGTGCATGGGGTGCAGCGCGCGTGAGGACCACTCGGCGGGGCGGCCCTGGAGCGCTTCCAGGCCGGGCTCCGCGCGGTAGGTGAGCATCGCGAGCTGCCGGGCCAGTTCCAGGCCCCGGCGGGGGACTCGGGGAAGCCCGGGTCCATCAGCAGGGCCTGCCGCGCCACGTGGTTGAGGCCCACCACCCACGCGGTGGCGGACTCCGTGGTGGCGATGGGGAAGAGTCGCGCGAAGCGCTCCGGCGCCAACGCCGCGAGGCAGAGCACCACCATGCCGCCCAGTGAGCCGCCGGTGACGAGCTCCACGTCGTCCAGGCCCAGCGCGTCCATGGCCAGCAGGATGCTCCGGGCCTGGTCCCACGGTGTGACGGTGGCGGGCAGGCGCTGTTCGTCCTGGCGCAGGTCGCCCTTGGGCAGCGGCAACGGCGGACCGAAGCGCGCGTCGTCCGTCCGCAGCGGGAAGCCCTCGTCGGCGGGGCCGCTGGTGCCGTAGCAGGAGCCCAGGTTGTTGAAGCACAGGAGCCGCACGCGGGACGGGTCCAGCGCGCGCCGCGCGCCGATGAGTGGTTCCCACCAGCCGCCCTTGCCGCCCGCGCGCATGTCGCCGGTGAGCGCGTGGACCAGCAGCACCGTGGGGACGGGCGCGGGGGCTCGGGCCGGGCCTCGATGATGGGCTTCCTCCGCGAGCGCCTGCTGTTCGGCCACGGTGCGGCGGACGACGCGCAGCGCGCTCGCCTGGGCTTCGTCCTCGGAGAGGACGCGCGCGCGTGACTCGAGCCAGGGGACGTCCTCCGCGGGGCCCCACCACCAGCCGCGGACGAGGTGGTTCGTGATGCGGGCGCCTGCCTCCAGCGTCAAATCGGGCAGGGAGACGTCGAAGACGCGCGGTACGGGAAGGTGGGTGGTCGGCACGGAGATTCTCCGGGAGCGATGCGAGCACGGCCCTCCAGGACGCGGAGGGCTGAAAGAAGACGGGGGGCCGTCAGGTGGCGTCGCGCACCGGGCACAGGCCGCGCGGCAGGTCGACATGCAGAGGGAGTTTGTTCAGCGTGCTCATGGAGCGCGGCGCCTCGGTGGGAAAGTGCGAGGGCAGCGCGCGTCCAGAAACGACGGAGCCCACCAACCCTCGCGGGTGGATGGGCTCGGTGGCTCACCAGGGTCGGACGGACATCAGCCGAACCTGGAGGGCGAGAGCCCACCCGGCATCGACATTCGACACATGGCGCTTAGCGACGTCATTGGCGCCAACGGATAAGCGCTCGTCCATCAGGAGTCAAGTCAACCCACCGCTGTGCACTGGGCCGCGACGACCTGGGGTGCGTCGTCCACGACCTGCCACACGCGCGTGTAACGGAAGTTTCCTTCGAAGGGGGCTCCCTGGAACTCACCGGATAGCGCGGCATGGACGACGACTACGGCGCCTGCGGAGAGGTAGCGGAAGTGTGTGTCGGTGAAGTCCACCCGTGTGAGGCGCAGGGCTCCCGAGCGATGCGATTCCAGGTCGGCTTCCTTGTCGAGGACGCTGCCGGTGTGGCTGACGAAGAGGAGGTCGTCGGAGAGGAGGGCGTCGAGCGCGGCGACATCGCTCGAGAGCATGGCCCGTCTCAGCGCCTCCTCCGCGGCCAGGAAGTCTTCCTCTGGAAGCATGGCGCTCCTCGTCTGAGGCGACGTGCAGGGTGGGGCTTCTGGTTGTTGCACAGTGACACCTCATGTCAACGCACGCCCGGCGCGCGAGGACAGCGCAAGAACCGGGTTGCCCCACCATGTGTTGGCGGACATACGTTTTCGCGAAGCGCATCCCAGGAGCATCGGCATGGCATCCAGCGACTACGCCCGCATCGAACAAGCCATCCTCTATCTCGACGCACATGCGCGCGAGCAGCCGTCCCTGGACGACGTGGCCGCGCATGTGGGGCTGAGCACCTTCCACTTCCAGCGGCTCTTCTCGCGCTGGGCGGGCATCAGCCCCAAGCGCTTCATCCAGGTGCACACGCTGAGCTCGGCTCGTCGCCTGCTCGACGAGCGTCGCAGCGTGCTGGAGACGTCGCTGGAGGTGGGCCTGTCGGGCAGCGGCCGGCTGCATGAGCTCTTCGTGACGCTGACGTCGATGACGCCTGGGGAATACAAGCTGGGCGGCGAAGGGCTCACCGTGCGCCATGGCGTCCACCTGTCACCGTTCGGCGCGTGTCTGCTCGCCGTCTGCGAGCGAGGCATCTGTGGCCTGCACTTCCTCTCGGGGGAATCAGAGGAGGAGGCGCTCGCCTCGCTGCGCAAGCAGTGGCCACGCGCCACGTTCCAGGCGTCCGCGGAGGACACGGCGCCGTGGATGGAGCGCATCTTCCAGGCGGGGCACGGTGGCTCGGAGTCGAGCCCCTTGTCGGTGCTGGTGCGGGGCACACCCTTCCAGGTGCAGGTGTGGCAGGCGTTGCTGCGGGTGCCGTCGGGCGAGGTGACGACGTATGAGGATCTCGCACGCGCCATTGGCAAGCCCAAGGCGATGCGCGCGGTGGGCTCGGCGGTGGGCGAGAATCCCGTGGGGCTCTTGATTCCCTGTCACCGCGTGCTGCGCAAGACGGGCGTCTTCGGGGAGTACCGCTGGGGCGCCTCACGCAAGCGGGCGATGCTGGCGTGGGAGGACTTGCGGTACGACGGCGCGCCGCTCAGCGGTATGTGAGCAGCGCGCGCTGGGCGCCTTCGAAGTGGCTGTGCTCGTTGAGCGTGGACAGATAACGGCCGCGCTCGCTGTAGATGACCTTGGTGAGGCCGCAGTTCGCCAGCGTCAGGTTGAGGCGGAAGGCGTGCTCGTCGGGGATGCGGAGCAGCTCCTGGCAGATGGCGGTGATGGTTCCCCCGGAGGTGAAGACGAGCGCGTTCTTCGACGCGCCCATCTCCTGGATGAGGGCGTCCATCGCGCGGCGGCACCGCTCGCCGAAGGCGGACCAGGGCTCGGTGTACTCCGCGTCGTGCTGGCCGGCCACCCAGCGCGCCACGGCGTCGGTGAAGAGCGCCTGGTAAGCGCGCCAGGGTGACTCCGTCTGAGACAGCTCCGCTCGGAGCACCTCCGGGTCCGCGTAGCGTGGCGTGTGCCGGGCGACGATTTCCTCGTGGTCGAACTCGTTGAAGCCCGCCGTCTGCACGGCCACGGTGCCGCAGCCGAGCGCGGCGAGGCACGCCTCCGCCGTCTGCCGGTGCCGCGCCAGGGTGCCGGTGACGACGGCGTCCACGCGGGGAGCCGCTCGCGCAGGGACTCACCGAGCACCCGGGCCTGTACGAGGCCCGTCTCCGACAGTTGGTCGTAGTTCGCCGCGCCGAACGAGGCCTGGCCGTGCCGGACCAGATACACCACGCCCATCAGCGCGCCCCCTTGCGTATGAGCCGGTGGCAGCGCCAGCCCAGGTAGTTGACCAGCACCCAGAAGTTCTTGAACGCGGGGTTGCGCGTCTGCTTGTGGTGGTAGCGGTAGTAGATTTGCTGGGCGATGACGGCGAGCCGGAAGAGGCCGAACACCTCGTAGAAGGTCCAGTTGGCGGGCTTCAGCTTCGTCTGGTCCAGGTAGTACGCCACGACCTCTTCGCGCCGGAGCATGCCGGGCAGGTGCGTGGGCTGGCGCCGCGTGGAGCGCATCAGGAAGTCGTCGTCGGCATGGACCCAGTAGGCCAGCGCGCTGCCCAGGTCCATCAGCGGGTCACCCAGGGTGGCCATCTCCCAGTCGAGCACGCCGATGATGCGCGTGGGCTCCTCCGGGGCGAGCACCACGTTGTCGAAGCGCCAGTCGTTGTGGATGACGCACGTGGCGATGTCCGCGGGCGTGTTCGCCTTGAGCCAGTCGCGCACGTAGCGGAAGCTGGCGACGTTCCACGTCCGTGCCTTCTCGTAGCGCGCCGACCAGCCCTCCACCTGCCGCGTGGGATAGCCCGGCCCCTTGCCCAGTGACGTCAGGCCCACCGCCACCGGGTCCACGGCGTGCAGCTCCACGAGCTTGGCGATGACGTTGAGGCACAGCGCCCGCGTCTGCTTCGCGTCCAGCGCCAGCCCCCGGGGCAGGTGCTTGCGCGGGATGAGCCCCTCGATGCGCTCCATGACGTAGAAGTCGGAGCCCAGCACGGCCGGGTCCTGGCACAGGCCCACCATGGTGGGCACGACGGGATAGGCCGGCTTCAGCGCCTGCTGCACCGTGTACTCACGGGCCATGTCGTGCGCCGACTTCGCCTTCGTCCCCGCGGGAGGGCGGCGCAGGATGAGGTCCCGGTTGGCGTACTTCAGCCGGTACGTCCAGTTGGAGGCGCCGCCCGCGTACTGCGTGACTTCCGGCGTGCCTTCCAGCGTGGGGACCTGGGTCTTGAGCCAGGCATCCACGGCGGGGAGGTTCAGCTCCTCGCCCGGGCGCACGGCGCCAGCGGGGTCGATGGTCGCGGTCGGTGGCATCAGTGGGCTCTCTCTGGCTCAGCTCGCCTTCGGCTGCGAGCCGGGGCGCATGCCTCGCGTATTCCGGCGCAGCATCCACGAATAGAGCTCACGCGGCAGCAGGCGCTTCAGCCGCCAGGTCCTGCGGCCATCCGCGTGGGGCAGGACGTAGAAGCCGCGCTCGGCCACCGCGTCGAACACGTCGTTGGCGATGTCATCCGCGGTGATGGCGGAGCGCTCCAGCAGCCGCGCCATGGTGGCTCCCAGCCTCGGGTCCGTGGTGCGCAGCGAGTCACCCAGGTTCGTCTTGAAGAAGGACGGGCACACGACGCTGACGCCGATGCCGTACTCCGCCAGCTCGTTGTGCAGCGTCTCGGACAGCGACACGACGGCGGCCTTGGTCGCGTTGTAGCTGCTCATCAGCGGCACATCGAGCAGGCCCGCCATGGACGCCACGTTGACGATGTGGCCGTGGCCCTGCGTCTTGAATGCAGGCGTGAACACCTTGCACCCACGCACGACGCCCAGCAGGTTGATGTCGATGATCCACTGCCAGTCATCAATCGACACGTCCTCGATGGCGCCCGCCTGCGCGACACCCGCGTTGTTGATGACCACGTCTACGCCGCCCCACTGGGCCGTGAGCCAGTCCAGGGCCTCGCGCAGGTCCTCCTCGCGCCGCACGTCACAGCGCAGGTAATGGGCCTGGGGGGCCAGGGCGGAGAGCTCCTTCAAGGCCTCCTCGCCGCGGGTGTCGTTGACGTCGCCGATGCAGACCTTCCAGCCGGCGCGAGCGAAGCGCACGGCGATGGCCTTACCAAGTCCGCTGGCACCACCGGTGATGAAGATGCGTTGAGTTGCCATGGCTGTCAGCTCCGGGAGAAGCCCCGCTTCGACAGCTCGATGCGGGCGATGAGACCCTTGTGCACTTCGTCCGGGCCATCCGCGAGGCGCAGGCTGCGCGCCTGGGCGAAGAAGCCCGCCAGCGGCGTATCTTGGGATACACCCGCGCCGCCGTGAAGCTGGATGGCGTCATCCACCACCTTCTGGAGGACACTTGGCGCGACGACCTTGATGGCGGAAATCTCTGTCATGGCTCCGAGCGCCCCCACCTGGTCCATCTTCCAGGCCGCGTAGAGCGTCAGGAGCCGCGCCTGGTCGATGGCGATGCGCGCCTCCGCCACCTTCTCTCGGTTTCCCCCCAGGTTGAGGAGCGGTTTCCCGAAGGCCGTGCGCTTCATGCCCCGGTCAATCATCAGCTCCAGGGACCGCTCCGCCGCTCCGATGCAGCGCATGCAGTGGTGGATGCGCCCCGGCCCGAGCCGGCCCTGGGCAATCTCGAAGCCCATCCCCGGTCCGGCGATGATGTTGTCGCGAGGCACCCGCACGTCCTGGAAGTGGACCTCTCCGTGGCCGTGGGGCGCGTCGTAGTCGCCGTAGACGGGGAGCATGCGGCGGATGCTCACGCCCGGCGCGTCCAGTGGCACCAGCACCATGGAGTGCTGGTGGTGGCGGTCTCCTCCGGTGTCGGGCGTGCGGGCCATGAAGATGACCACCTTCGCGTTGGGGTGTCCCAGGCCGCTGGACCACCACTTGCTGCCATTGAGGACGACCTCGTCGCCGTCGACGATGGCGGTGGCCGCCATGTTGGTGGCATCCGACGAGGCCACGTCCGGCTCCGTCATGCAGAACACCGAGCGGATGTCTCCGGCCAGCAGCGGCTTCAGCCAGCGCTCCTGCTGTGCCTCGGAGCCGTACTTCCAGAGCACCTCCATGTTGCCGGTGTCCGGGGCGCTGCAGTTGAAGACCTCGGGGGCGATGAAGCTGCGACCGGTCTCCTCGGCGATGGGGGCATACTCCAGCGTGCTGAGCCCGGCGCCGAGCTTCTCGTCGGGGAGGAACAGGTTCCACAGGCCTTGGGTCTTCGCCAGGGCCTTCAGCTCCTCCATGACGGGGGGCACGCGCCACGTCTTCCAGTCGCCGCCCTGGGCGGTGGGTCGGAGCTCTTCGTGATAGCGGGCCTCCGCCGGCAGGATGTGCTCGCTCATGAAGCGCTTCACGCGCTCCAGGTAGTCCTTGGCTCGCTCACTGGGCTCGAAGTCCATGGCCTTCATCCTGCGCATGGGGCCTTGATGCATCCAGTGAATGTTGGTCATGTGTCACCATGAACCCTGTTCAGGATTCGGCGCGGCTCGCCCGGCTGGACCTCAACCTCTTCCGGGTCTTCGACGTGGTGCTCCGGGAGCGGAACCTGACGCGCGCGGCGGAGGTCCTGTTCCTCAGTCAGTCGGCCGTGAGCCATGCGCTGGCGCGCCTGCGCGAGCAGTTGGGAGAGCCGCTGTTCGTCCGGGAGGGGCGCGGTGTGGCGCCCACGGCGTTCGCGGAGCGGCTGGCGCCGGAGATTCGGGAGGCGTTGGCGCTGTTCGAACAGGCGGTTCATCGCGGGCGCGGCTTCGACCCGCGCCGGGACGTGGGCCAGTTCACGGTGGCGATGAACGACGTGCTGGAGCCGTCGATTCTCCCGCTGCTCGTGGCTCGGTTACGGACGCACGCGCCGGAGGTCCGCATCTCCAGCGTCCGGCTCGACCGGGCGCGGCTGGAGCGGGACCTCGCGTCGGGGCGGCTCGACCTCTCCATCGACGTGGAGCAGCAGACCGGAGCGGAGCTGAAGCGCACGGCCCTGTTGCAAGACACCTTCTGCGTGGTGAGCCGAAGCAGGCGCAAGCTGGATGTGGCGAAGTACATGGCGGCCCGGCACGTCACCGTGTCCTCGCGCCGCACCGGGCTGGCCGTGGAGGACCTGGTGCTCAGCCGCCTGGGCTACCAGCGTGACGTCGTCGTCCGGTGTCAGCACTACGAGGCCGCGTTCAAGCTCGTCGCGGACTCCGACTTGCTGCTGACGATGCCGAGGCGGCGCGCGGCGGAGTTGCACGCGCTGCTGGGCAACCACCTCCTGCCGATGCCGCTGTCACTGCCCCCGCTGGAGCTTCATGTCTACTGGCACCGGCAGGCGGATGCGGACCCGCGCAACCGCTGGCTGCGAGGCGAATTGCTCGCGCTGACGGGGTAGAGGGCCAGGAGCCCGCTGTTCGAAAACTCCATCGGGGTCGGGGCCCCAGGCCCGGGAGGAGGCTGGGAGGTCGCTGTTCGGAAATGTCGGGGGTTTTGCGCGGCGGCAAATGTCCCGACATTTCCGAACAGCAAGGTGCAGGAGTCGCCCCGGGGGCTCAGGGCCCTGCCGCTCAGCCTTGGATGTCGAAGCGAAGCGACGTCCGAGTTCCAGGCTGCACGTGCGGCAGCCCTTCACCGGTGGCCAGCGCACCCTTGGCGGCGGTCCACGGCTCCACGCAGACGAAGTTCTTCCCACGCAGCGTCCACACGACGAGGACGCGGTACTCGGGGCTCCACGACAGGCGAATGGGCTTGAGCCCAGGGCCCCGCTCCAACGTCGTTCCCGGCTTCGAGTGGTCCTTCAAGTGAAGGTCCACTTCCTCCTCGGTGAGGTTCAGCCCGGTGACGTTCACGTCCTGCGTGCGCCAGTTGTCCCACGCGCGCGTGGCGTCAGTGTCCACGCCCGCTTGTGCCTTCGCCGCGTCCGGCACCCGGAAGTACGGATGGAAGCCCAGGTGCAGCGGCATGGGCCGCGTGTCCTGGTTCTCGAACGTGCTCTCCAGCGTGAGCCGCTGGCCAGCCAGCGAGAAGGCGAGCCGTGCGTCGAACCGCCACGGGAAGTGGCGCAGCGTCTCCTCGTTGGAAGACAGCTCCACCACCAGCCGTGACGCGTCCGCCTGCCGCACCTTCCACGGCAGTTTCCGCGCGAAGCCGTGCTGAAGCAGCGTGTACTGCTGACGGTCCACGGAATAGGTGTCCCCCGGCAGCGGCCCGGCATTGGGGAACAGCACGGGGATGCCCCCGCGCACGTTCTTCGCCGGGTCCGCGACGGTGGCCTCGTCGAGGTACAGCAACTCGTCACCGTCCACGCACATCCGGCTGACGAGGGCCCCGCGTGAAGGAAGGACCTCCACGCGGCACCCGCCGTCCACCAGCGCGTACGTGTCCAGCCCTGCGATGCCGGGGAACGGACCGTTCATACGTGCCTTAGATGGCGCCTTCGTTCGGGTCGTTGTCCATGAAGGGGTAGGGCACCTTCACGGGCGGGACGAAGGTCTCCTTGATGGTGCGGGGGCTGGTCCACCGCACCAGGTTGAGGGCCGAGCCCGCCTTGTCGTTGGTGCCGGACGCGCGGCCACCGCCGAAGGGCTGCTGGCCCACGACAGCGCCGGTGGGCTTGTCGTTGATGTAGAAGTTGCCCGCTGCGTGGCGCAGCTCGCGCAGCGCCGTGTCGATGGCCTTCCGGTCGCGCGCGAACACCGCGCCGGTGAGGGCGTAGGACGCGGCCTGGTCGACCTCGCGCAGCGTCTCCTCGTACTTCGCATCCGGGTAGACGTGCAGGCCCACCAGCGGCGCGAAGATCTCCTCGCGGAGGATGCGGTGGGTGGGGCTGTCGAGCTGCACCAGCGTGGGCTTCACGAACCAGCCCTGCTTCCGGTCCACGTCGCCGCCGGCCACGATGCTGGCCCCGCTGTCGCTCTTGGCCAGGTCGATGTACGAGGAGACCTTCTTGAAGGACTTCTCGTCGATGACGGCGCCCATGAAGTTGCGGAAGTCCGACACGTCGCCCATGCGAATCTCGCTGATGAGCGCCTGGAGGCGCGGCTTCAGCTTGGGCCACAGGGATTCGGGGATGAAGACGCGGCTGGCGGCGGAGCACTTCTGGCCCTGGTACTCGAAGCCGCCACGGACGATGGCCACCGCGAGCGCCTCCAGGTCGTCCGCCGCGGACGGGTGGGCGACGATGAAGTCCTTGCCGCCCGTCTCGCCGACGATGCGGGGGTACTGCTTGTAGCGGGAGATGTTCTCGCCCACCGTGCGCCACATGGCGTTGAACGTCGGCGTGGAGCCGGTGAAGTGGATGCCGCCCAGGTGCGGGCTGGCCAGCACGGGGTTGCCCACCGTGGGGCCATCACCCGGGAGCATGTTGATGACGCCGTCGGGCAGGCCCGCCTCGCGCAGCAGCTCCATGATGTACCAGGCGCTCAGGGCAGCGGTGGACGACGGCTTGAAGAGCACCACATTGCCCATGATGGCCGGCGCGGTGGCCAGGTTGAGGGCAATGGCCGTGAAGTTGAACGGCGCCACCGCGAAGACGAAGCCGTCCAGCGGGCGGTAGTCCGTCATGTTCCACGTCTGGTACGCGGCCTCCGGCTGCCAGCCGAGAATCTGCTCGGCGAAGTGCACGTTGAAGCGAATGAAGTCGATGGCCTCGCACGCGGCGTCAATCTCCGCCTGGTGGGCCGTCTTTCCCTGCCCCACCATGGTGGCGGCGTTGAGGATGGGGCGGTAGCGCGTGGCCAGCAGCTCCGCGGCGCGCAGGAAGATGGCGGCGCGCGACTGGAAGGGCATGCGCGCCCAGTCGTCCTTGACGGCCAGGGCGGCCTGGATGGCCTGCTCCGCGTGGCTGGCGTCCGCCTCGTGCAGTGTGGCCAGCACGTGCTGGTGGTTGTGCGGCATGCGCACCGTGTCCGTCTTGCCGGTGCGGATGTGCTTGCCGCCGATGATGACGGGGATGTCGAGCTGCTCACCGGCCATGCGCTTCAGCTCGGCTTGCACCTCCCGGCGCTCGGCGGTGCCGGGCGCATAGGAGAGGACAGGCTCGTTCTTCGGCGGCGGGACGCGGGTATGGGCGTTGATCACGCGGATTCACCTCGGGCGGAAACGAAGGGCGCGCAGCATAGCCAAGCAGCCCAGTGGGGGAAGCGTGGAAGGCGGCGCAATCTCCAGTGAACCCTTGGGGTTTTGGACAATTCCCCGTCATTCCGGGGCGCCTTGGCTCACTGACGCGGTGCGCGGGGACGATGAGGCCCATGCGCGTCCCCTCGCGCCCCGCCGAGCAGCCTGCCGGCGTGCGCGGTTTCCACCCGTCGATGACGGGGGTGTTCGAGCTCACGGTGCCGGACGCGCACGACCACGTCCCGTTGCTGCTGAGGCCCTTCGGCGACTCCACGTACCGGAGGGAGTTGAGCCACGGCGCGCTTTCCTCGGCGGCACGTCAGGTGTGTCGCGTCGAGCGGCCCCGGCCTCGCCGCGGGGCGCATGGAGCCTTCTTCGGAGCGGCGCCGCCGGACGCCTCTTCGAGGAACTGTTGGAGGGCCGCCGCGTTGTTGTGCTCGGTGTCGTGGGCGCTGTAGACGAGCGTCACCGTGCCGTGGCGCGCGGCTTCGAGCAGGGGCTGCCATGCCGCGGGATTCGCCGCGAGCTCGGCGGAGTATCTTCGGCAGAACTCGGACCAGCGGTCGGGGTCGTGTGCAAACCACTTCCGCAGCTCGGTGCTGGGGGCTGCGTCCTTCAGCCAGGCTTCGAGGGGAAGCGCTGTCTTCCGTACGCCTCGCGGCCACAGCCGTTCCACCAGGAAGCGCCGCCCATCCGTGCGGCTTGCTGCCTCGTACGCCCGCTTGAGTCGAATCGCCACTGGAGCACCTCGCGTGTCACCCGTTCATTGGCGGCAACGCCCGGGCGCCCTGCGACCGTCCCGCGCTCCAGCGGGGCCGGCGCCCGTCTTCTCACTCGGGACGCGCCGTGCCGGGGGGCTTCGAGGTGAGCGGTCTCAGCTCTTCCACGCGGGCTGGATGGTGGGCGCGGCCGGGGTGACGGCCTCCGTGCGAGCCAGCAGCGCGTGAAGCTGGGCGATGAGCACGGGCGGTTTCACCGGCTTGACCAGGTAGGCGTCCGGGACGGGCTGGTCCGCGGGTCCTTCCGTGCGAGGCGCATAACCGCTGACGAAGATGACGGGGATGTGCTTGAGCGTGGGCTCGGAGCGGAAGTGGCCACAGAGCGCGTAGCCGTCCATTCCGTCCATGTTCACATCGGAGATGAGTACATCGGGCGGGTGTGCCAGGGCCTGCTGAAGCCCCGACTCGCCGTCGGCCGCCGTGGTGCAGTCAAACTCGCCGGACAGCAGGAGACGGAGCGTCTCCCGCATCGTCCACGAATTCTCGACGATGAGGACCTTCGGCTTCACGACACCCCGACTCTCAGGGAGGCAGCCGCCCGGCGGTGCCCGGTGCACACGCTCTCCCCCGGCGAAAGGCCCAGCATCACCCCACGCGCCAGCCGGGGCAAGAGGGGGTGCTCAGCACCCCTCGGGTCCGTGGGGGCCGCGGCGCGGCGCCTACTCCTCCGGAGGGGGCTCACGAGGCCCTGACGCGAGACGGCGGAGTCGGGCTCCTCGTCGCCTCGGGCTTCCCTCTCGGGGACATCTTGGGACGTCCACTCCTCGCCGCGCTCCACGCGCGCCTCCCACGGCGTGTCGGCATGGGGCGCCGCGTCGCCGTGCTCGTGGGCGAGGTGCCGGGAGGCGTCCGCCGCGCCACGGTCCTGCGCGTCCGCCACCTGCCCGCGGTTGCGCGGTTGGAAATTCTCCCCGGCGTGGAAGCCCGCCTGCTGGTCATCTCCAATGTCCCTGGGCCGCGCGTCCTGGGGGCCCTTGTCCTTCTTGCCAGCCATGGTGCCGTCTCCGTGGGTCGGGAGGGCGTGAGGTTCCGCCCCGTTCGCTTCAAGTTCGGAGCGGGCGGCCCCTGGGGCAACGATGCCAGGGCCCACTGACGGGAGGGCGGCCTGGCGAGGCGGAGGCGGCGCCTGCCGGGCCAGGGCTGGTCGCCTTCGCGACAGCTGCGCCACCACCTCCGCGAGCCCCGCGGTGGGCGCGGCGATGCGGCAGGCGGCCCCGCCGTGGACCAGCCCCACCACCTGCATGCGCGCGTCCACCAACGGCGCGCCGGAGTCTCCCGGCCGGCCCCGGATGGTGGTGAAGAGCGCGGCGGGCACCTCGGGAAGCGAAGGGCAGCGGCCCAGCCGCTCCAGCACGGCCTGCTGAGGCTCGTCGGGACGGTCATTGCGGCCCGCGAACACCAGCGGCTCGCCCGGAGCGGGCAGGGCCTGGGCGACGTCCAGTGGACGCACGGGCGCTGGCGCGTCCAGGCGGAGGACGGCGATGTCCCGGCCCCGGTCCACGTGCACAGCGCTGCCGTCCATCCGGCGTCCGCCCAGGAAGGACAAGGGCACCCGCGTGTCCTCATTCCGGAGGCAGTGCGCGGCGGTGAGAATGTGCCGGCCGTCTTCCACCACCACGCCCGCGCAGTGGCCCGGCTCCAGCGTCACCGTCGCCGCCGCCACGTCGTCGAGGTCCGGCGGTGTCTCCTCCTCCGACGTGTGGCATGCCGTCAGCAGCAACGCCCCCACGCCCGCCCCCAGCCACGTCCTCCAGCCCGCGTCCCTCATCCATCACCCTCGTGGCCCGCTCACCCGGCCGGCGCCTTCGAGGGAGGATGTGCACCCACGCGTCCGGGGCTTCGGGCAGGGCTGCCAGGCCGCCGTCCAGCCGAGGCCCGTGTTGTCAGGTGCTTGTCGCCTGGGGCCGCATGCGCGGTGCGACACTCAACGCCGACACGGCACTGATGATGTGTGCCTGTCGCAAGGAAACGTGATATCCCATGAACTTCTGCATTTCGCTGACCCCGCCGGTTCCCCTTCGTGAGCGACGAGGAGAAGACAGCAGTCCTGGACGAGCGCAGCCGTCCTCCGAGTTCATGGGGGGACCGCATCCGCACGCCCATCACCCTGCCGGGAGCGCGCGCCGGGGAGCGCCGCTCGTTGGCCGTGGGCATGGTGGTGACGGGGCGCTACCGGGTGGAAGGGCTGCTGGGCGAAGGCGGCATGGGCCGCATCTGGCTGGCCACGGACCTGCACGAGCACCGCCGGGTTGCGCTCAAGGAGATGCAGGTCCCCGCGGGCCTGACGGCGGGCAAGACGGAGGAGCTGGTGCTGATGTTCCGGCACGAGTTCTTCGCCATGAAGAAGCTCCAGCACCCCGGCACCCTCAAGGTCTTCGACTGGGGCATGACGGAGGCCGGCAACCGCTTCATCACCATGGAGGTGGTGGACGGGCAGGACCTGAGCTCGCTGGGGCGTGAGTCGCCACTGGACACGCGCACGCTGTACCGCGTGCTCATCCAGATGTCCCAGGTCCTGGCCTTCCTGCACTCGCGGCTGTACGTGCATTGCGACATCAAGGCCAGCAACATCCGCATCACCAGCGCGGGCGCGGTGAAGCTGATGGACTTCGGCGTCATGCACCAGCTGGGCACCCCCAGCCCCGGCCGCCTCAAGGGCACGCTGGAGTACCTGGCGCCGGAGTGGCAGCGCGGCGCGAGCATCGACGGGCGTGCGGACCTCTATTCGCTGGGCGTCATGGCCTACTACCTGGTCACGCGCCGGCTGCCCTTCAAGCGCAACACCCCGGCGGCGCTCCTGGCGGACCACCTGACGCGGCCGCCGCCGAAGCCGTCCACGATTTGCCCGGTGGATCCGCAGCTGGAGGAGATCATCCTCCTGCTGTTGGCGAAGGATCCGCGCGAGCGCTTCCAGGACGCCAGTGAGCTGATGGAGGCGCTCTGCCACGCCAGCGGCGAGCCGATGCCGGAGGAGCCGCTGTCGGCGCGCGCCAGCTACCTGCACGTGCCGGAAGTGGTGGGCCGCGCCGCGGAGCTGGAAGCGCTGATGAACGGCCTGGCCGAGGCGGACTGGGGCCAGTCGCGCGCGGTGCTCATCGGCGCGCCCGCGGGCGTGGGCAAGACGCGGCTGCTCCAGGAGTTCGAGCTCCAGGCGAAGCTGGCGGAGCTGCCCTTCGGCCGGGGCCAGTGCCGCGCGGAGGGGCAGGCCCCGTTGACGCCCATCGTCCAGGCAGTGCGGTGCCTGGTGCCGCTCACGCCCTCGGAGATGATGGAGCGCCTCGGGCCGAAGCTGCGGCAGCTGCTCCCGGGCCTGACTCCGGACGCGGGCGAAGTGCATCCGGTGGCGGGCGAGGAGAAGCTGGCCTTCTTCGGCGCGCTGGCGGAGTGGGTGCAGGCGCTGGGCCGGCGGATGACGCTGGTGCTGTGCTTCGAGGACCTGCAGTGGGCCGACAGCGCCACGCTGGAGGTGCTCAACGTCCTCATCCGCGCCCTGTACGGCACGCGCGGCATGGTGGTGGGCACGTTCCGGAACGGCGAGCTGAGCCGCCTGAGCCTGGCCTTCCAGACGGTGGACGAGAAAATCACCACCCGCATGGACCTGGAGCCGCTGGCCGCCGAGCACGTGCGCACGCTGGTGGAGCTGGCGCTGCCGGGGCTGGCCGTGCCGGAGGCCTTCGTCACGCGGTTGCATGAGACGACGGGCGGCAATGCCTTCTTCGCCACCGAGTGCCTGCGCGCGCTGGTGGAGGAAGGCGCGCTGACGCGGGTGGGCGGCCGGTGGAGCGCCGTCGAGGGGCTGGACACACGGCCGCTGCCCGCCAGCATCCACGACGCGGTGCTCGCGCGCCTGGGCAGTGCTCCGGCGGAGCAGGTGTCGCTGCTGCGCCAATTGGCGCCCGCGGGCCGCAGCCTGGAGCTGCCCATGCTCCGCGCGCTGGCGGAGCTGCCCGAGTCCGAGCTGTTCGCGGTGCTGGACGGCATCGTGGAGCGGCAGTTCCTCCAGGAGGTGGAGGGCCGCTACGTCTTCACGCACGACACCGTGCACCAGGCCGTCTACGACAGCACGCCCGAGGAGGCGCGGCGCGTGGCGCACGGCCGCGTGGCGCTGGCGCTCCAGACGCTGCACTCGTCGCGGCCGGAGCTGTCGCGCACGGTGGGGTGGCACTACCTGCGCTCGTCGGAGCCGGAGCTGGCCATTGGCCCGCTGCTGGACGCGGGCCGGGCCGCCATCGAGGCGCAGGCGCTGCTGGAGGCGACGCTGCTGCTGAAGGAAGCGGCGATGCTGCTGGAGGCCGCGCCGGACTTCCCGGGCCGTGACAGGCTGCTGCTGCGCATCTGGGTGACGATGGTGGAGGTGGGCTATTCGAGCGACCCGCCCACCTCGCTCGTCTTCGCGCGGAAGCTGAGCGACCACTGGACCTCCACGGTGGACCTGGTGGACGGGCGGACGCAGGCGGTGGCCGCGCTGGAGGCCGCGTGCGCCGCGCCCGAAGCGGAGCGTCCCGCGCGCCTGAAGGCGCTGTTCCGCGAACGGGAGGCGGACACGTTCGCCAGCACCGCGGACGTCTTCTGGAAGCAGGCCGAGCTGCGCATCCTCCAGGCCATGGCGCTGGCCAGCGTGGGCCGCACGGAGGAGCTGACGGCGCTGCTGGAGCGCGTGCGGGCCGAGCAGCCGGAGGTGTCGCCCTACCGCGCCGCGGTGCAACTGGCGCCCGCCCAGTTGTGTGCCTACACGGGCCGCTTCTCCGGTGTGCTGGAGACGCAGTACGAGCAACTGAACCGGCTTCGCGGGCTGTGCGAGGTGATGGGCCGGCTCCCCAAGCGCCTGGCGTGGGCGCTGGGCATGGGCGGCTTCACGATGAACATGAACCTGGCGCTGCGCGGCGAGCCGCTGGACGCGCAGGCGCTGCGCGACGGGTACGCCGTGGCGGAGGCCCATGGGTTCACGGACGTGCGCGGCTTCCATCTGTTCGCGGTGGTGACGCGCGCGGCCTTCACGGGCGACGGCGCGGCGTTCGTCCCGGCCTTCACGGAGAAGACGGAGCTGGTGCGGCGGCTGGGCAACCCCGGTTGATGGAGCGCAACCTGGCCCTCTTCACACCGCCGTACTACCTGGAGCGCGGCGAGCACGAGCACGTGGCCGCGGTGGTGGCCCGCGCCGAGGCGCTGGCGCGGGTGCTGCCGGAGGACCGGTGGCTCCAGTGTCACCTGCGGGTGTATCAGGCCTGCCGCGACGTGCTCTTCGAGGATGCGGGTGCGGCGCGCCGCTCACTTCCCGCGGCCCTTGCCGCCGCGCGCGAGGGCGGCGTCCGCATGGAGACGCTGCTGCGCGTCTACCAGTCCCGCTTCGAGCGGGAGCAGGGCAACCTGGTGGCGGCGCAGGACGCGGCGGAGACGGCGCTGGCGCGGGCCACGGACCCGGTGCTGGCCAATCCGTGGGATGAAATCCTCTCCCGCCGGGCGCTGGCGGCGCTGCTGCCCGGTGAGGAGGGCCGGCGCACCTGCGCCGGGCGCTCGCGCTGGCGGAGCTGACGGGCAACGTGCTCCAGGTGGGGCTGGTGCGCCTGGCGCTCGCGGAGCGCGCGCGGGACGCGGAGTCCTCCGTGGTGGCGCTGGAGGCGGCCGAGGCGGCCTTCATGGATGCCCGGGCCTCCAGCCTGCTGGCCCTGGCCAGCTCCCTGCGGGGTGCGCTCCAGCGCCGCGCCGGGGAGCTGCGCCAGAGCGCCTGATGTGACGCTGGAAAGTCGACGGGACTGTGTCCTCACGGCCCGGACGTGGGGCGTTAGACTCGGGCCATGGCCCACGCCCCACTGCGGTTCCTGCTGGATTTCATCTCGCCGTATGCCTACCGGCCTGGACGCGCCTGCCGGCGCTCGCCGCGCGCCATGGCCGCACCGTGGAGCCGGTGCCCGTGCTGCTCGCGGGGGTGCTCAACGCGACGGGAAACATCGGTCCCGCGGAGGTCGTGCCCAAGCGGGCCTACATCTTCAAGCAGACCTTCCGCATCGCCCATGACTTTGGCGTGCCCTTCGCGCCGCCGCCGACGCATCCCTTCAACCCGCTGCTCGCGCTGCGCGTGACGGCCGCCGTGGAGGACGTGGAGGCCCGGAGCCGGCTGGTGAGCGCCCTGTATGCCTCCGCCTGGGGCGGCGGGAAGGGGGCGGAGTCGCCCGAGGCCGTGGGCGCGGCGATTCAGGCCGCGGGGCTGGACGCCCAGGCGCTGCTCGCGGCGGCCCAGACGCAGGAGGTGAAGGACCGGGTCCGACGGAACACCGAGGCGGCGGTGGCCGCCGGGGCCTTTGGCGTGCCCACCTGTCTGGCGGACGGCGAGCTGTTCTTCGGCGTGGACTCGCTGGGGCACCTGGAGCAGTTCCTGCGCGGCGAGGACCCGCTCACCCCGGCGGACGTCGAGCGCTGGCGCACGCTGCCAGCCAGCGCGTCCCGGCGCTGAAGCCAGCGCACGCGGGCGCCGCTTTCCGCTAGGGTCCCGGAGTCATGGTCTCCGGTCGGCCCGCCTTGTTGACCTCCCTCGTATGGCTCCTCGCGCCCGTGGCGCGGGGGGCGGTGCACCTGGAGGTCCTCCCTTCATGAACGTCCTCGCCGAGTTGGGCATCGCCGTCGCCGGCCTGGTGCTGGCGCTCGTGCTGCTGTCCATGAATCTGTGGCGCAGCATCCTCTTCCTCTTCCCGTCCAGCGTGCGGGTGGAGCCCGAGGCGCCCGCGGACCAGATGGATTTGCCCCTGGAGCTGTCGGGGCGCGCCAACCAGCTCCAGGCGCTGGGGTTCGTGCCGCTGGGCAGCCACGAGGAGAAGCCGCGCCTCCAGCGCGCCACGCGCTCCTACGATTGGGCCCACCCGGGTGAGCGCGTCTTCGCCACGCTCCACGAGGGGCAGGGCGGCGTGCCCCGGCTGTACCTCCTCACCCCCTGGCCTCCGGGGGCTTCGTCATCACCGCGGACTACCGGCGCCCGGCGCTGGAGGTGCCCGGCGTCTATCTGGCGGGTTCACTGGAGGACGCTCCGCCTGACCGCCTGCTGCGCGCGCACCTGCGCCGCCTGGACGGGTTGCAGCCCGCCGGGGATTTTACCTGGGAAGGCAGGGTGGCCGCCGGGCGTTCCTGGTACCAGGGGCTCGGCCGCAAGGAAATCCGGAAACAGAACCTTCAAGGTTTGTTGTGGACCGTCATCGCGCTTGCCATCGTCGCCAGCGCCTTTTTCGGGCCGCGCGCGCCCTAGGGCCGCCCGTCCCACACGTCACGACGTCACGGCGCGCGTGCACCGCGCGCCCCATGAGAGTAGGTAGACGACCACCATGAAGAGCGTGTCCAAGAACGAGGAAATCTACTTCCTGTCCGGCAAGCGCACCCCGTTCGGTACCTACGGGGGAAGCCTGAAGGACCTCAGTGCCACCGACCTCGCCGTGGAGTCGGCGAAGGCTGCGTTGGCCCAGGCGAAGGTGTCTCCGGAAGACGTCCAGCACGTCGTCTACGGCAACGTGGTGCAGACCAGCGCGGACGCCATCTACCTGCCGCGCCACGTGGGCCTGCGCACCGGCGTGCCCGTCCCCGTGCCCGCGCTGGGGGTCAACCGGCTGTGCGGCTCCGGCTTCCAGGCCTTCATCACGGCGGCGGAGCTGATGCTCACCGAGCAGGCCGCCGTCGTGCTGGCCGGTGGCACCGAGTCCATGAGCCGGCCCCCACGTCATCCGCGGCGCCCGCTGGGGCCTGCCGCTGGGCAAGGGCAGCCTGGAGGACATGCTGTGGACGGCCCTCACCGACAGCTACACCGGCCGGCCATGGCGCTCACCGCCGAGCAGCTCGCGGTGGACTACTCGCTCACGCAGGACCAGGTGGACGAGTACGCCGTCCTCACCCAGAAGCGCTTCGCCGCCGCGCAGGAGGCGGGCCGCTTCCAGGATGAAATCGCCCCCGTCACGCTGAAGACGAAGAAGGGGGAGACGGTGGTGTCCCGGGACGAGCACAACCGCCCGGAGACGTCGGTGGAGAGCCTGCGCAAGCTGCCCAAGGTCTTCAAGAAGGACGGCGTGGTGCACGCGGGCGCGGCCAGCGGCATCTGCGACGGCGCCGGCTCCATGGTGATGGCCACCGGCAGCTTCGTGAAGAAGCACGGCCTGCAGCCCATTGCCCGGCTCGTCAACTGGGGCGTCTCCGGCTGCGACCCGAAAATCATGGGCATCGGCCCCGCGCCGGCCATCCGCCAGCTGCTGGAGCGCGCCCAGTGTCAGCTGTCGGACATCGACCTCTTCGAGGTCAACGAGGCCTTCGCGCCGCAGTACCTGGCGGTGGAGAAGGAGCTGGGGCTGCCCCGCGAGCGCACCAACGTCAACGGCGGCGCCATCGCCGTGGGGCACCCGCTGGGGGCTTCCGGCGCGCGCATCACCACCACGTTGGTGTACGAGCTGAAGCGTCGCGGCGCCCGCTATGGTATCGGGTCCGCCTGCATCGGTGGCGGCCAGGGCATCGCGGTGCTCGTCGAGGCGCTCTGATGGCACAGGACTTCCAACCAGGACGCGAGATGAGCAACGAGGTGGACGCGAAGACGGCGCGTGAGCGGGCCAAGGCCATCGCGGAGCAGCGCCGCGCCGAGCGTCGCAACCGCAAGCGCAAGTGCGTGGTGTGCAGCGTGGAGGAGAGCGACAAGACGCCCCTGACGGCACACCCCGAAGGCATTGGCCCGGCCTGCAAGGACGAGGTCACCTGCCTGTCGCGCAAGGCTGCCAGCGGCCGGTGACGTTCCAGCCCCCGGGCCCGCGCGCTCCGTGCGAGGCTCGGGAGCCCACCTCCCGGGTGGGATGCCCAGGACGCGTAAGGGCCGGATTGTCGGGCCCGATTCTTGATGGCGGAATCGTCTCGGGGTAAACGTCCAGAATCTCTGGTTTATGACGAGGGTCGGAATGGGCGTTATCAGCTTCACGGGCGTCAAGGTGTTCTCCACCACGCTCGCGCGTGACCGCGAGAACATGGGTGAGAACATCACCAAGTGGCTCAAGGAGAACTCCAACCTCGAGGTGGTCGACAGGGTGGTGACGCAGTCCTCCGACAAGGAGTTCCACTGCTTGACCATCACGCTCTTCTACAAGCCGAAGGCCTGATTGGCCGCGAGGCAGTTGACGAAGCGAGGGTGTTCGAGGGCGCTTTCCCCGATGTCGGGGATGGGCGCCCTTCGTCATTTGGGGTTGCGAAGCGAGCGGTGTTCCACCACCTTTGGACGGCTCTGAGCAACGAGAGGATGGTGTACTGAATGCGACCGATGAGGAGCTTCGGAGGCGGGGGCGGCGGCATGGGACTGCCCGGCCTGGAGACCACGGCGTCCAAGTTGGCGGTGGCGCTGGTGGCGGGCTCCGTGATGTTCCACCTCACGAAGTCGCAGTCGGGTGGTTTGCTGCTGCTGTTCCCGGACCTGGTGTTCGGCAAGCTCTTCCTGTGGCAGCCGCTGACGTATGCCTTCATCGAGTCCAGTCCCATCGGCATCATCTTCGGCGCCATCATCACCTGGTCCATTGGCGGCTACCTGGAGTCCATCTGGGGCAGCAGGCGCCTGTTGATGGTGGCGCTGGGCATCGCGGTGAGCGCGGGCCTCATCACTTCGCTGCTGGCCATGCTGGTGCCCGGCGCGACGGTGCAGGCGTACGCGGGCGGCAACGTCATGACGTCGGTGCTGTGGGTGTCCTACGGACTCTCCATTGGCCGGGGACAGACGAACTTCTGGGGTTTGCCGCTGTCGGGCAACGCGCTGGCGGGCATCGGTGCGGGCTTCGTCGTCCTGTCGGCCGTCACCAGTGGCTGGCAGACGCAGGTGCCGGACCTGCTCGGCCTCTGCATGGCGTTCGCCTACGTGCGCGGTGCCAGCCCGCGCAAGCTGTGGCTGCACCTGCAGCACTGGCGGCTGCAGCGTCAGTTGAAGGGCCGCTCCAAGCACCTGCAGGTGGTGCGGCAGGACCGGCCGGACCGGGACCAGTACCTCAACTGACGCCGGGCCCTTCGCGACTCAGTGGGCCGCCTCCGGGTGGCCGTACTGCTTGAGCTTGCGGTAGAGCGTCGCCACGCCGATGTCGAGCTGCTCGGCGGTGCGCGCGCGGTTGCCGCCGTTCTGCGCCAGCACCGCCAGGATGTAGTGCTTCTCCATGTCCTCCAGCCGCTGCGGATTGCCGGTGGGCACCAGGCTGGGAGGCGCGGCGCGGACCTCCTCCGGCAGGTCCTCCCGCTCCACCCGAGTGCCCTCGCACAGCGCCACCGCGCGCTCCACGGCGTTGCTCAACTCACGCACGTTGCCGGGCCACGCATAGCGCAGCAGCTGGTCCACCGCGTCCGGGGACAGGCCGGACACCCTGCGGCCCAGGCGCTCCGCAGCCTCGGCAAGCAGCAGCCGCGCGAGGGGAGCACGTCGTCGCGGCGCTCACGCAGCGGCGGAATCTTCAGCTCGATGACGCGCAGCCGGTAGTAGAGGTCCTGACGGAAGCGCCCCTGGCGGACTTCCTCCGCGAGGTCGCGGTTGGTGGCAGCCACCAGCCGCACGTCCACCTTGCGGCTGGTGTTCTCACCCACGCGGCGCACCTCGCGCTCCTGCAGCACGCGCAGCAGCTTGGCCTGCATGGACGGTGGCACCTCGCCCACTTCATCCAGGAAGAGGGTGCCGCCATGGGCCGCTTCGAAGAGGCCGGCCCTGTCGTGGGTAGCGCCGGTGAAGGCGCCGCGCGCGTGGCCAAACAGCTCGCTCTCCAGCAGGCTTTCCGTGACGGCGGCGCAGTTGACGGCGACGAAGGCCGTGTGCGCGCGGCCTGACTCGTCATGGATGAGGCGGGCGATGCGCTCCTTGCCCACGCCGCTCTCGCCCGTGACGAGCACCGTGGAGTCGACCTTCGCCACCCTGCGCGCCAGGTTGATGATCCGCTGCATCGCCTCCGAGCGCGCCACCATGCCCGCCGGGTCCTCCGTCACGCCCGCGCGCGCCAGCGACTGCCGCTTCGCGCGCAGCTTGCGCTCCGCCTGCCGCAGCGCCTCCGTCACCTGCGCCAACATGCCTTCCATGCACTGGGTTTCATAGAGGCGCAGCACCTCCGTGCACTCGGTGCTCCACTCCTCGGCGGGACGGCCCACGTAGTGGCAGGCCGCGTCGCCCTTGCCCACGCAGCGCAGCTCCGTGCCGTAGATGGGCTTGCCGTTGACGTAGCTCATGTAGCCGGACGCGAAGCCGGTGAGGCTCCAGCACACCGGCTGGTCGGACTGGCCCAGGTGCAGCAGGTGCTGCTCGGCTTCATAGGAGTCGTGCCACTGCGCTTCGGCGAAGGGCTCCGGGCCTTCGTCCGCGCGGCGCTGGACGGGCTCCACCCGGACCTGCCCCTGGAGGGTGTGCAGCCGCCCGCCTGCACGGCGCCACAGGGATTCGTCCTTCCAGGGAACCGCGCCCTTCATCGCTTCGGCCGTGCGCCAGCCGTGCGCGTAGCCCAGGCGCGTGAAGGTGCCGCGAGCCGCCGTCATCCCCATCAGCTTGATGAGCTCCTTGCGGAGCAGCCCCAGCGCCACCGGGTCCATCAGCAGCACGCGCTGGCCTCCGAAGTGGATGAGCCCACCCCCCGGCTCGAACGACAGCAGCTCACTCAAGTCCAGCTCGAAACGGCCACCCACGCTGTACGACTCCTTCCAGAATGAGTGGAGTCTCTATCGTTTTGAGAGGTCCGTTGCACGGGAGGTTTAGGGAGCGGAGCAAATCCAATAGGTTGGAGTTTTGGGTGTCGTGGTCCTCCGGTTGCATTAGAAGGCGGCCGTCATGGGCGACGAACTCGACAGACGCGTGGTGCTTCAAGGCGCGGCGGCGGCCGGGGTGGTGGGTGTGCTGGGGGCGGGTGGCCCTGGCGGCGGCCGTGCCGTGGCCCCCGCGGCGTTCATCTCTCACGGCTCACCGATGGTGGCCCTGGACGCGGATGCCTACCCGCAGGCACTGCGTCGCTTCGGCGGCGAGGCCCAGGCGCGGGCCCTGGTGGTGGTGTCCGCCCATTGGGAGACGCCCGGCGAGATTCGTGTCACCGCCAGCGCGCAGCCGTCCCTCATTCATGACTTCTATGGCTTTCCCGAGCCGCTCTACCGCCTTCGCTACGGCGCTCCGGGTGCGCCGTCCCTGGCCCATGACGTGGTCGCCCGGCTGAAGGCGGGTGGGTTGCCCACCGTGGCTGACGCGGAGCGCGGCTGGGACCACGGCGCGTGGGTGCCGCTGCTGCATGCCTTCCCGGAGGCGAAGCTCCCCGTCGTCCAGGTCTCCATGCCGCTGGGCGCGAGCCCCGCGGACATCGCGCGGATGGGCGAACTCCTCCGGCCGCTGCGCGCGCAGGGCGTGCTGTTGATGGGCAGCGGCGGCATCGTCCACAACCTGCGCCGGCTGAATTTCCAGGAGAAGGCGGCGTCCGTCGAGCCGTGGGCAGCGGCCTTCGATGCGTGGATTGCGCAGAAGCTGGAGGCGCGAGACTTCACCGGCCTTCAGTCATGGTTGGATGCACCGAACGCGCGGCTCGCGCATCCAAGGGCCGAACATTTGATGCCGCTCTATTTCGTCCTCGGAGCTGCCCTCCCCGAGGACCGTCTCACCCCCGTATTCGAGGGCTTCCATCACGGAACCTTGTCCATGCGCAGCTTCGCGCTGCGCGCCTGACTTCGCTGTATCTCCCAGGAGCACACTTCCTATGAAGACGTCCATGAAGAGCGCCGTTGCCCTGTTTTTCGCCCTCCCGTCCATCGCGCTGGCCTCCACCTGGAAGGTGGATGACTCGCACTCCAGCGCCGGCTTTTCCGTCCGTCACATGATGGTGTCGAACGTCACCGGCTCGTTCAACGTGAAGAGCGGCACGGTGAACCTGGACGACAAGGACATCACCAAGTCCAAGGTCGAGGCCGTGCTGGACGCGTCCACCGTCAACACCGGCAACGCCAAGCGCGACGAGCACCTGCGGGCCCCTGACTTCTTCGACACGGCCAAGTTCCCGGAGATCACCTTCAAGTCCACCAAGGTCCAGAAGGCGGGCCAGGGCAAGCTGAAGGTCACCGGCGACCTGACCATGCACGGCGTCACCAAGCCGGTCGTCCTGGACGTCACGGGCCCGTCGAAGGAGTCCAAGGACCCCTGGGGCAACACCCGCACGGGCGTGACGGCGACCACCAAGCTGAACCGCAAGGACTTCGGCCTGGCCTACAACCAGGCGCTGGAGGCGGGCGGCGTCGCGGTGGGTGAGGAAGTCACCGTGAACCTGGAGCTGTCGCTGGTGAAGCAGGCCGACGCCGCCGCGACGGACAAGAAGTAAGCCTTCGCTTCTTCTGAAATGACGGAGGGGCCTCCCACGGTGGTGGGGGCCCTCTTTCAGGGGGCACGGTGGCCCCGCCCGTTCTTCCGGGGCGCGCCCGCTCAGCCCTCGGCCACCGCCTGCACGCTGGAGCGGTAGATGAAGATGCGCGCGGTGTTGGTGCGCTGGTCGGCGGGGATGACGAAGAAGCCCGGCGTGCTGCCGTGGAAGTCCTGGGAGAAGCCCGCGACCTGACGTCCGTCGTTGAAGGTGACCCGAATCTTCTGTCCCTCCACCTGCGGCTGACGCGCACCGGCGGCGAGCATGAAGAAGATGGCCTTCACGCGCTTGCCCGGAATCTGCTCGGCGGCGAAGCCGCTCTGCTGCTCCAGGGAGATGACCTCGTCGAGCAGGTCCGCGTCGCGGATGGTGCCGCGCTTCACCTGGCCTTCGACGGTGTGGATGATGACGCGGTGCTCGCCTTCCACGAAGGAGGTGAGGGCCGTGCCTCCGACGATGGCCGTGTCATCGAAGAGTGGCTCACGCTCCACGGCGACGTGGTTGGCGGGCGCGGCCGGCATGACGACAGCGGTGCGCTGCGGCTGCGCGGCGGTGGCCAGTGAGGCCGCCTGGGCGAAGTGCGCGGGCGCCGACGCCACGACGGGGATGGCGGCCATGGGGGCGGGCGGCGGCACCACGGCTTCTTCCTCGACGTCGATTTCGGAGACCTCCTGCTCGAGCTCCATCGAGACTTCTTCTTCCTCGATGGGCACGGCCTCGGTGGAGTCCTGCGCCTGAGCACCGAAGGGGCTGTCCGTGCTGGCGGCGGCCCACTGCGACGTCACAGGGGCGCTGTCCAGGATGGGCTCGGCCTCCTCCATGACGGGCTCCACGTCCACGGAGGTGTCATTCCACTCCGCGGAGGCAGGCGTGGCCGTGTCCGCGAGGGAGACCTCTTCAGCGGGCGCTTCGTTCCAGTTCGCCGTCTGCTCCGAGGACCACTCGGTGGTGGCGGGGGCCTCCCAGGTCGCGCTGGTGTCGTGGCTGGTCGCGGACCATTCCGCGGCCGTGGGGGCGTTGTCCGCGGGCGTGTCCCACTGCGAGGCGGCAGGCGCGCTCGTTGAGGCCCATTCGCCGGCCGGAGCGGCTTCCTCGATGGGGTCGGCCCACTCGGCCTGGACTTCCTCGGTGGCGGGCGTGGACCACGCTGCGTGGGGGCTGCCGTGGGCGTTGCCCACTCCTGCTGAGCGCCCTCCGCCGGAGCGGCGGCCCACTCTTCCTGGACTGCTACTGCCTCGGGGGCGGCCCACTCTGCCTGCGCGCCTTCCGTGGGGGCCGCCCAGGCGGGCTGGGCGGCTTCGGTCGCAGGCGAGGCCCACTCAGGCTGGGCAGTGGTTTCGGTGGCAGGTGTGGCCCACTCGGCCTGGACTTCCTCGGTGGCGGGCGATGCCCATTCCGACGCCGGTGCAGCGGCATCGGTCGCAGGCGAAGCCCACTCGGACTGGGCTCCCTCGGTCGCAGGCGAAGCCCACTCCGGTGCTGGTGCAGCGCCTTCCTCTGGCGACGCCCACTCGGCCTGGACTTCCTCGGTCGCAGGCGAAGCCCATTCCGACGACGGCGCAGCGCCTGCCTCGGGCGTGGCCCACTCGGCCTGGACTTCCTCGGTTGCAGGCGCAGCCCACTCCGACGACGGCGCAGCGCCTTCCGCGGGCGTTACCCACTCGGCCTGAACTTCCTCGGCAGCGGGATTCGCCCACTCGCCTTGCGCCTCTTCCGTCGCAGGTGAAGCCCATTCCGACGAGGCGGCGGCATCGGCAGCGGGAGTGGCCCACTCGCCTTGAACCTCTTCAGCCGCAGGCGAAGCCCACTCAGCCGGCTGCGCGGCCTCGGTCGCGGGCGTAGCCCACTCGGACTGGGCTCCCTCGGTCGCAGGCGAAGCCCACTCCGACGATGCGGCAGCTTCGGCCGCAGGCGTGGCCCACTCGGCTTGGACTTCCTCGGTCGCGGGCGAAGCCCATTCCGACGGGGCGGCGGCTTCGGTCGCGGGCGTAGCCCACTCGCCCTGAACCTCTTCAACCGCAGGCGAAGCCCACTCCGACGATGCGGCAGCTTCGGCCGCAGGCGTCGCCCACTCGGCCTGGACTTCCTCGGCGGTCGCCCACCCGTTTTCCGAAGAGGCAGTCCATTCCGCCTGAGCGGTGTCGGCGCCCGGCGTCGTCCAACCTGCCTGGGCATCCGTCGTGGCGTCAGCGGTTTCTGGCGCAGCCCATTCGGCCTGGGCCTCCGTCGTCGCGGGAGCAGCCGTCAGGGCGGCTCCATCCTGCTGGGCGGGGGCGGCCCAATCGGCTTGCACTTCCACCGGCGCTGCGTCGGGCGTAGGGGCCGACCCATCGGCCTGAACCTCAGTGGGCGCGGCCTCAGAAGACTCGGCCCACTCGGCCTGGACTTCCATGGGCGCTGCTTCAGTCGATGCCGTGTTCCAGCCTTCGCTCGAGGACGCTTCAGCCGTAGCCCACTGGGCCTGGCCGTCCTCGGCGATCGGTTCAGCCCACTCCGCTTGGATTTCGACGGGCGCGGCCTCGGTGGAGGACGAAGCCCATTCGGCCTGGGCCGCCTCGGGCGTGGCGTCTGGCGTGTTCGCAGCCCATTCCGTCTGCTCGCTGCCGAGGGCGGCTTGCGCGGCGGTCTCGGTCCACTGCGACTGCGCCTCGGTGGGCGCCTGCTCCGCGGAGGTGGCCCACTCGGGTTGGGCTTCAGGGGCTGCCGCGTCTTCGGCCGCAACCCATTCGGGCTGGAGCTCGGTGGTGGAGTCGGCCCACTCGGCCTGGCCCGCCTCGGAGGCGATGCCTGCATCGGAAGCCGCCCACGCCGCGTGGCTCGTGGCAGGCGCCGTTTGCTCGGAGGTTGTCCACTCGGAAGCGGTGACAGGCTCCGCCCACTCCGCCTGGAGCTCGACGGTCTCCGAAACAGGATCCTCCCAGCCTGCATACGCATCGCTGGATGCGGCCTGCTCGCCGGAAGTGGCCCATTCCGTCTGAGCCGCTTCCGCAGCGGGCTGCTCGGAAGTGGAAGCCCATTCAGGCTGCAACTCGATGGCGCCCGCGTCCCCCTCCGCCATCGCCACACTGCGCTCATCGGTCGGAGCGAAGTGTCCGTGGGCCAGGAACTCGTTCGCCGCGGCGAGAGGCACGGCCTCTTCGGGGTTCCCGCTCAGGTCGAACATCTCCTCGGCGGAAGGCGTGTGCGAGGACGAACGCTGCGGATCTCCCACCACCTCGATCGTTTCCGCGTGGAGGTCCGGACCCACCTGGACCGGCCGGAGCTCGAGCGATGGGACATCCGACGACGCGAAGGGCGCAGCCTCCGGCGGGAAGTCCACTTCCGAAGCGGTGGCCTCCGTGCCGACTTCGATAACCTCGAGCGTGGGCTGCTCGCTCCCGGCGTCAGCGGCCTGGAACGACGCCTCGTCCCCAGCGTGTCCGGGCGCGGACTCGACATCGATGACATCGAGCGAGGGCTCGTCGGACGACACCTCGGCCGCGTTGAGCTCCAGCGTCGGGACGCCTCCCTGCTGCGCGGGAGACTCTTCGCTCACCTCCGAGCCATCGAGGGTGATTTCAGCCGACTGCGGCTCGGCGACGTCGGAGGCCTCCAGGGAAATCTCCGCGGCCGGCTCAATCGGGGCGGACTCGGCGACGTCTGTGGCGTCGAGCGCGATTTCGGAGGGCGACTGGGCGGAAGGCGATTCGGCGACGTCGGACGCATCGAGCGCGATTTCGGGCTCGCTCATCTCGGTCGCAGTCTCGATGGCAGCCAATTCGCTGACGTCGGAGGCCGCATGCGCCGTGGTGGCAAACTCCTCGGCCGCGTCCGTGCTGCCCCAGGCGCTGGATGCGAGCGCCGTGTCGGAGGTGGCTTCGGCAGCGGTCGCCACCGAGTCCAGTTCCATCGTGGCCGCATCACTGACATCGGCGGTGTCGAGCGCCACTTCCGGATACGCGTCGGCAGTGGCCGGCTCGCTCGCTTCGGACGTCGCGAAAGCGTGCTCGCTCACAGCCGTGTCGCTGACCTCTGCGGCGTCGAGCACCGCTTCGGTGTACGGTTCGCCTGCGGCGGTTGCATCGCCTTCGCTGAAGGCCGTCTCGGCGAAGGGCTCGAACGAGGCTGCTGCGCTGCCGTAGGTGTCGGAGGGGGAGGCCTCGGCGACGACCTCGCTGCTGGCATCCGTGGACGCCAGCTCCGGCTCGGGAGCAGACGTCTCGATGACATCCGAAGCCGAGAGCGCCAATTCAGGAGCGGCTGCGGTCGTATCGCTGGACTCGGAGGCAGTCAGCGCCGCCTCGGGAGAAGCCTCCGTCGTCGCGGTGTCGCTGACGTCGGCCGTCGCGAAGTCTGCCTCATGGTAGGCCTCCGCCGTCGCGAACTCCGTCGTGGGATAGGCCTCCGCCGTCGCGAAGTCTGCAGCGGGGTAGGCTTCCGCCGTCGCGGCATCGCTGGCGTCAGACGCCGTGAGGGCCGTCTCGGGATAGACCTCCGCCACGGCGACATCGGAAGCGTCGAGCGCGATTTCGGCGGGCGAGTTGTCGGTGCCCGTTTCGGTCCCGGCAGGCGCGTCGAACGCCATCTCCGAGGCGTGCTCAGCCGCCGCATCGCTCACGTCGGCTGCATCGAGCGCAATCTCGGTGGGCTCGGCTTCGGCCGAAGCCTCATCCGCGGTGTCGAGTGCAATCTCGGCGGGCTGTGCGTCGTACGTATCGCCCGCGCTGGCCGCGATGAAATCCGTCGCGCCGTGGTCGGCCGTCGCACTGGCATCAGCCGTCTCGTCGGTCGTCGCACCCGCGTCCCACGCATCCGCGGAGTCCGCAGCCGACGCTTCGACCATTTCGGAGGCATCGAGCGCGATTTCGGAATCCGCAGCCTGCGAGGCCGCCTCCGGCTCCGCCATGGCGGCAACGTCGATGATGTCGCCCGCATCGGCGACGTCCACGTGCTCAGTCTCGACGGCGAGCGGTGCGGAGGCCCACGCATCATCGATGGGGGCGGGAGACTGCTCGTGGGCCAGGACAGGCTCGCTGTCGGCGGTGCCGTCCAGCAACTCGACCTCGGCGGAGGGGACCTCCACTTCCGTCGAGGCCAGGGCATCGTCCGTGGGCGCCACCGGCGCATCCGGTGCCGACTCGACCTCCATCGACAGGTCGGCGAACGACGCCTCCAGGGAGGTCTCGGGTTCGGCGCTGGCGGCCACCGCCGGGGTGCCCGACCCCACTTCGGAGAAGTCATCCTCCGCGACGTTCAGGGCTTCCGGCGGCGCCTCCTCGGACACGGGCTGCGCATCCTGCTGGAGGTCCGCGGTGACGTCCGCGAACGACGCTGACGGGTCATCCGCCGCGGCCGGTTCCTCGCCGGCGGACATCGCCTCGATGTCGGGCTCCTGCTCAGCGCTCAGTGCATGCTGAGCCTGTCCACCGGCGCCCGGCGTCATCCAAGGCGCGGGCTCGCTCAGCGCGGGGATGTCGATGTCGTCTGAAAGGCTGAGGTTGTCCGGCTCGACAGCCGGCTGGTGTGCGGGAGCGGTAGGGTAGGACTGCGGATCCGCCTGCCACGCTTCGGCAGTGCCCTGGGCGTAGCCCGCATTCGGGTCATGCGCCTGCTGCGCGTAGGCCTGCGCATTCGGGTCATACGCCTGCGCGTTCGGGTCGTAGCCTTGCTGCGCGTAGGCCTGCGCGTTCGGGTCGTAACCCTGCTGCGCATAAGCCTGAGCGTTCGGGTCGTAACCCTGCTGCGCATAGGCCCGAGCGTTCGGGTCGTAACCCTGCTGCGCGTAGGCCTGCGCGTTCGGGTCATACGCCTGCGCGTTCGGGTCGTACCCCTGCTGCGCGTACGCCTGCGCGTTCGGATCGTACCCCTGGTTCGGGTCGTAGCCGGCGGGGTAGGGGTACCACTGGCCGTCGTCGGCGTAGTAGCCCTGGGGTTGCTGCTCGTAGCCGGCGGGGTAGGGGTACCACTGGCCGTCGTCGGCGTAGTAGCCCTGGGGTTGCTGCTCGTAGCCGGCGGGGTAGGGGTACCACTGGCCGTCAGCGGCGTAGTAGCCCTGGGGCGCGGCCTGCTGCTGCCAGGCGGCGGCGTCCGCGGCTGGCGTGTCATCCACGCCCAGCTGTGCGCGCAGCTCGTTCCAGCGAGCCTCCTCCACCGGAGACAGGCTTCCCAGCTTCCGCTTCTCGTCGAGAAAGCGGAATTCTCTCATCGCTGCGCGCGTGTCCGACATCCGTCACCTTGCTGCGGACAGCGTACAGCCGAGCTTCTGTCGCAGCGTAAATAGAGGGGGCTGCGAGTCTAGGGGACTCCCGGGAACGGGTAAACCAATTGGCCCAGGCCCGGCTGGCAGCCTCCCCTACTGGAGAGCGGCCCGGACGTCCTCGTCGAGGCTCGCCCGCGTCTTGCCGTAGTGCTCCGTCAGGGCCTCGTCGATGGGTCTTCCCTGTCCCACCTCACGGACCATCGTGAGGAACCGGCCCGTGCCGCCCCGCTTCACCAGCTCGCGGACCGCGACGGCGGAGGTGGCATAGGCGATGGCCGGGTTCCTCTGCATGATGAGGGACGAGCCCTCCATCTGCGCCAGTTTGGGCAGGGTGTTCGCCTTGGCGGCCTGGGCCATGTAGTTCCGGACCGACCGCTCGGGGTCCTCGCCGCCCATGTAGCGCCACTCGACGTACTCGGCCAGGCCCTCGTTGAGCCAGACGGGGAGGTTGTTCCCGTAGCCGCCGCAGAACTCATCCAGCGCGGCGTGTACGTATTCGTGGACGAGCGTGGCCTTGGTCTGCGGCGTGAGCTCCGCGGCGTCGTTGATGCGGATGGCGTTGTCGGAGTAGAGCCCGGCGACCGTTCGCGCCCGCGCCGCGCCGAAGTGCGTCTGGAACTCCGCGAGGGTGTACAGGATGATGTCCACCGGCGCGTGGCGCACCTCGCCCAGCATGCTGCGGGTGAAGTCGTAGGCCTCGTCCAGCGCGGCGACGATGCGGCCCTCGTACTCCGCGCGTTGGCCGAAGTCGCGATCGTTGTTGAAGTACCGGATGACGAAGCGGCTGTTGGAGCGCGTCCGCATGCCGTCCGCGCCGGTGCCCGACTCGTAGTTGAGGCTGGCCGAGCGCGTGTTGCCCCGTCCCTGGCCGGCCACCGCGGGCTGGGTTTCGACCATGACGGTGGGCCGCCCGCTCGTGGCGCCATTCATCCGCAGCTCCAGGCGCTCCGCCTCCCGCCGCGCGGCGGTCTCCTCCGTCGTCTTGGCGCGGGCCTGCACGAGCAGCCGCTTCGCTTCCGCGGCCTCCTTCGACTTCGCCGGCACCTTCTCCAGCGCCGCTACAGCGCCCACCGCGTCCTGTTCCTCCATCAGCAGCCGCCCCAGTTCCAGGCCGAAGGCGCCGTCCTTGGGGTACTGGGCCAGCCCCTTGCGCAGGGCGGCTTCCGCGGTGGCCCGCTGGTCCGTCTTCCGCGCGGCCCGGGCCGGCACCGCAGCGCGCCCGCGGACTCCTCGTAGACGGTGGCCCGCTCGCCCAGTGAGTACGCCATCACCGGGTCCTCGTCCTTCAGCGCCTCGCAGCCCTTCTGGAGCGCCGTGGCGACGGTGCTCCGCTGCGGGGTGGGCACGTCCGACGCCTCTCCGGCCGAGAAGGCCAGATAGAGCTCCTCCCAGGCGCGGCTGGCGGCGAGCGACTTCGCCTTCTGTCCGGGAGAAGAAGGGGCGGCGGTCAGTAGCAGGGCGGAGAGCAGGGCGGCGGGGCTCATGCCCTGAGTATCGCCGGACACGGGCGCACGGGCGCAAGGCCCTGCCCCCGCATGGGGTGTTACTTGCGGGCCACCTGCCAGCCCAGCCGGTGGAGCGCGCGCTCCAGCTCCTCGATTTGCGCGGGCCCGGTGGTCTCCAGCGTCACCTCCACCATGGCCTCGCCCAGGCCCGCCTTGGAGAAGGCGCGCTCGTGGTGGATCTCCACGACATTGGCGCGCAGGTCGGCCACTTGCGTGGTGAGCTTCGCCAGCATTCCGGGCCGGTCCGGCAGCCGGACCTCCAACTGCACCAGGCGGCCGGCCTTCACCAGACCGCGCTCGATGATGCGGCTGATGACGTTCATGTCGATGTTGCCACCGCTCAAGATGATGGCGGTGCGCCGGCCCCTCGCCGCGGGAACGTCACCGCTGAGCAGCGCCGCCAGACCCACCGCGCCGGCGCCCTCCACCACGCTCTTCTCCTGCTCCAGGAGGGTGAGGATGGCGGCGGCGATCTCCTCCTCGTCCACGGCCACCACCTCGTCCACGTACTTCTGCACCATGGGGAAGGTGAGGTCGCCCACGCGCTTGACGGCGATGCCGTCCGCGATGGTGGTGCCCGCGGCGGCCAGCAGCACGCGCTCGCCCGCCTCCACTGATGCCTTCATGCTGGCGATGGTCTCCGCCTGCACACCCACCACGCGGATGTCGGGGCGCGTCTCCTTCAGCGCGCACGCGATGCCGGAGATGAGCCCGCCGCCGCCAATGGGGACGAGCACCACCTCCAGGTCGGGGCACTGCTCCAGCAGCTCCAGGCCGATGGTGCCCTGGCCGGCGATGACGTGTGGGTCATTGAAGGGGTGGATGAAGGCGCGGTCCTCCGCCTTCTGGATGCGCAGCGCCTCCGCGTAGGCCTCGTCGTAGTTTGTGCCCTTGAGCACCACGCGCGCGCCGTAGTCGTCCCGCGTGCGCGACACCTTGATGAGCGGGGTGCGCTCCGGCATGACGATGGTGGCGCTCACGCCCAGCCGACGCGCGTGGTACGCCACTCCCTGCGCGTGGTTTCCGGCGGACGCGGCGATGACGCCCCGGCGCCGCTCGTCCTCGGTCAGCGTCAGCAGCTTGTTGAGGGCGCCGCGCTCCTTGAAGGCCCCGGTGCGCTGGAGGTTCTCCAGCTTGAAGAACACCGCGGCGCACTCCGTCCGCTCCGTGTAGTAGTCCGACTGCGGGCACGGCGTGGGGCGGATGGCCGAGCGAAGGCGCTCGCGCGCGGCCTGGATGTCTTCGAGGGTGACCATGGGCGCGCCTCTATCGGAAGCGAGCCCCGGGCGGAAGAGACACGAGGAAGGAGCGCGCTCCGCCGGCTGCCTGCCGCGCCGCGCTACGTCCAACGCGTGACACGGCGGGCCGCGTCAGATGCCGCGCAGCACGGTGGCCTTGCCCACCCGGCCAATCGCCAGGATGTATGCGGCCGTCCGCATGGAGACCTTTCGGGAGCGCGCCACCTGCGCCACGCGCTCGTAGGCCTCCTTCATGGACTTCTCCAGCTCCGCGTTGACGCGGTCCTCCTCCCACGACAGGTGCTGGAGGTTCTGCACCCACTCGAAGTAGCTCACCGTCACGCCGCCGGCGCTAGCGAGCACGTCCGGCACCACGAAGATGCCGCGCTTCTCGAAGATTTCGTCGGCCTCCGGCTGGGTGGGGCCGTTGGCGCCTTCGATGATGAGCTTGGCGCGCACCGCGTGGGCATTCTCCCGGGTGAGCACGTGGCCCAGCGCCGCGGGGATGAGAACCTCACAGTCCGCGCCCAGCACGTCATCGTTGCTGCACGAAGCACCCCCGCTGAAGCCCGTCACCGTGCCGGTGCGCTTCACGTGCTCGAAGAGGGAGGGGATGTCCAGGCCCTGCGGGTTGCGAACGCCGCCCAGCGCGTCCGCCACGGCCACCACCACGCCACCGTCCTCCCAGAGGAGCTGTGCGGTGTGGCCGCCCACGTTGCCGAAGCCTTGGAGCGCGAAGCGCGTGCCCTTCACCGGCAGGCCCAAATCACGCAGGATTTCACGCGCCACGTAGAGCAGCCCGCGGCCGGTGGCGGCCTCGCGGCCCTTGGAGCCGTAGAGCTCCAGGGGCTTGCCCGTCACCACCGCGGGGGAGTGGCCGTGGTAGCGCGAATACTGGTCCATGATCCACGCCATCACCTGGGGGTTGGTGTTGACGTCGGGGGCGGGGATGTCGCGCGTGGGGCCGATGACGTCCTGCACCTGGTCCACGTACTTCCGGGTGAGGCGCTCCAGCTCCTTGATGCTCAGCTGGGACGGGTCGCAGGCGATGCCGCCCTTGGCGCCGCCATAGGGGACATTCACCACGGCCGTCTTCCACGTCATCAGCGAGGCGAGCGACGCGCACTCGTCCTGGTCCAGCATCGGGTGGTAGCGCAGGCCGCCCTTCATGGGGCCGCGGCTGTTGTCGTGCTGAATCCGGTAGCCGAGGAAGGTGCGAATCTCTCCGGAGTCCATCTCGATGGAGACCTGGACCTTCACCTCGCGCAGGGGCGTGGCGAGCAGCGTTTCGATGGGGGTGCCTACGTCCATGATCCGCGCGGCTTTGCGGAAGTAGTAGTTGGTACCCTCGACGGCGCTCATGTGTCGGCAAGCTCCTGGATGGCGGCGCGCGAGACCTTAACAGAAGGGGTGCGCTACCATAGGAAACTGCCATGCCGCCCGAACCGCCGGACGCTTCCACCGTGAGTGGACACCTCCAGGGACTGGCCCGGCGCATCCGGACACTGCGGGAGCGGCGGGGACTCACCCAGGAGGACTTCGCCGCCCGCTGCGGCATCTCCGTGTCCTTCGCGTCCCTGCTGGAGCGAGGCGAGCGCAGCCCCAGCTACGAGACGCTGCTCCAGGTGGCCGCCGCGCTCCAGCTCCCGCTGTGGGAACTCTTGCGGCTGGAGGACACGCAGGACGCGGGTGTCCACCGGCTGGAGGCCTTCGTCCAGGGGCGCGGCCTGTCCCGCGTGGACGTGGACCGGTTGCTGTCGGTGGCGGAGGTGATGTTCAACGAGCCCACGCGGGCAACGGAGGACCTCCAGGCCGTCCGGCCGGAGCCCGCCCGCTGCGGCGAGCCCGGCTGTGAGAAGCCCGTGCTCGCCCGGGGCTGTGCGCCGCCCATTACCACCGCGAGCGGCGCCGGAAGGCCGCCAGTCCAGGGACTGGCGGCACCTGAGGGACTACTTCCGCTTGGCCTGCTCCACCTTGAGCGTGCGCTCGCCGTGGGGCTTTCCGTGCGTGGCTTCGAAGGCCGCCACGTCCTCGTCGGCGACGAAGACATACGCGTAGGTGGGGCGCAGGTCCGTGCGCAGCACCTTGCCGGCCGGAGCGCCCGCGGCCTCCAGCGCGGCGGCGACGCCCGCCTCGTCCAGCCCGTCCTGCTTGCCCAGACCCACCCACAGGCGCGTCTGGCCGGGAACCTCCGGCAGGGCCTCCGTGCGGGGACGGCGCTCCGGGCGTGCGCCCCGCGGACGGTGACGCTCCACCTTCAGCGCCTTCTCGCCGTGGGGCTTGCCGTTGACGGCCTCGAAGCCGGGCGCGTCCTCCTCGGCCACGTAGGCGTAGCCGTAGGTGGGGCGCAGCAGGGTGCGCAGCACCTTGCCGGCGGGAGCACCCGCGGCCTCCAGCGCGGCGGGCAGCTTCGCCTCGTCCATGCCGTCGTCCATGCCCAGGTTGATCCACAGCTTCGCCTCGCCGGGGCCCGCGTCCGGGGACGGGGGCGGGCGGGGCGTGGCGTCACGCTCCGTGCGCGGCTTGCTCTTCTCCACGCGCAGCGTCTTGGTGCCGTGCTGCTTGCCGTTGATGGTCTCGAAGGCGGCGGCGTCCTCCTCCGCCACGAAGACATAGGCGAAGGTGGGGCGCAGCTCGGCGCGCACGACCTTGCCCACCGGGGCGCCCGCGTCTTCCAGCGCCGTGGCGATGCTGCCCGGCCCCAGGCCATCCGCGGTCCCCAGGTTCACCCACAGCTTCGCCTCGCCCGGACCGGCCTCCAGCGCCGCCGCGCCGCGGCCACTCACCGCCGCGCTCGCGCCGCGCGTCGTCACGGCGGGGCCGGCGCTCGCGCTCGCGCTCGGAGGACTCGCCGCGCTTCTCGCGCCGGTCGTCGCGCTCCCGGTCGCGGCGCTCGCCACGCTCCTTCCGCTCGCCGCGCTCGCGCCGGCCGCCCTCGCGGCTCTCGAACTTGCGCTCTTGCGGAGGCTCACGCCCTTCCGCCGCCATCGCCGCGGCGGCCTTCTCCATGCGCAGGTGGCTGAAGAAGTACTTCAGCAGGAAGGCGATGAGGTCGTCGGCGTCCGCGCGGGGCTTGAGCTGCGCGGCCAGCGGCAGGAAGCCCTCGAAGACGGAGCCGCCCGTGGCCTCCTGGATTTCGCGCACGTGGCGCTCCGTCCACAGGCGCATGGCCTCTTCCGGGGCCGGCATCTCGCGCTTGTCGAACTTGATGCCGTACTTCTTCTCCAGCGAGGTGTACGTGGCCAGCTCGCGCCCGGAGAAGAGGTTGATGGCGGTGCCCTTGTTGCCGATGCGGCCGGTGCGGCCCACGCGGTGCAGGTACACCGCCGGGTCCTCCGGCAGCGAGTAGTTGATGACGTACTCCAGGCCGGAGATGTCGATGCCGCGCGCCGCGATGTCCGTGGCGACCATGAAGGCCACCTCGCCGCGCTTCACCTTGCCCATGACCCGCTCGCGCTCCTTCTGCGGCAGGTCGCCATTGAGCAGCTCCGCGTCGAAGCCGTTGCGGTTGAGCACCGCCGTCACCAGCGCCGTGTCATCCCGCGTGTTGCAGAAGATGATGGCGTTCTGCGGCTCCTCCTTCTCCAGCACGTAGATGAGGTTGCGCGGCTTGGGGAAGGCGTCCGACACGTCGTAGCGGATGTGGTGGATGTGCTCCACCGTGAAGACGTCGCCCGACAGCAGCAGCGTCTCCGCGTTCGTCGTGTAGCGCGCGATGAGGTTCTGGATGTCCGTGGGGACGGTGGCGCTGAAGAGCAGCACCTGGCGCGTCTTGGGAAGACGGTCGAGGATGCGCGTGACTTCCTCGTAGAAGCCCTGGTTCAGCATCTCATCCGCTTCATCCAGGACGGCGTGGTCACACGCGTCGAGCTTCAGGTTGCCGCGGTTGATGTGGTCGAACACGCGTCCCGGCGTGCCGACGATGATGGGGGTGCCTTCCTCCAGCGCGTCCTCCTGCTGCTTCATGGAGGCGCCGCCGTAGATGGCCGCGACTTTCAGGCCCTTGTGCTTGGCGAGCATCTTCAGCTCGTCCGCCACCTGGAGGGCCAGCTCGCGGGTGGGGCAGAGGATGAGCGCTCGGACGCGGCGCTCGTCGGCGGGAATCTTCTCGAGCAGGGGCAGGCCGAACGCGGCCGTCTTGCCGGTGCCCGTCTTGCTGCGAACGATGAGGTCTTTTCCCTCCATGGCGGGCCGGAAGGCGCGGGCCTGGACAGGGGTGGGGTTGGTATAACCGCGCTCCGCCAGGGCGAGGCGGATGGGCTCTGACAGGTTCATGTCGTCGAAGCCGATGTCCGCGATGTACTCGGCGGGACGTGTCGGGGCTTCGTCAGGCGCCGGACTCCCCGGCGCGTTTGGCTCTTGGATGTCGCTCATCAGGCATGGGCATAGCCCCTGCATTACCCTGTGGCAACAATCGCGGCACTTTGCTGTATGGAGCCCCCATGGCGAATGGGAGGAAAAGAACCAAAGGTACGTCCCCCCGACCCCGCGTGAAACGGCCGGCCTCGCCCGGGGCTGGCGACATCGTGGACGCCGAGGTGGAGGGAGCGGAGGTCGAGGCTCAAACGGACCCGGATTCACTGGAGCCGGACGCGGCGGAGCTGGCGGAGGTCGAACCGGAGGCCGAGCTGGACACCCCCGTGGTGCCCCCCCGGGCGCTCGTCCGCTCGGCGGAGACGGGTCTCACGCCCAGGGACCCCCTCCAGGCCTACATGGCCGAGGTGCAGCGCCATCCGCTCCTGACGCGAGAGGAAGAGCTCCAGCTGGCCCGGCACTACAAGGAATCCGGGGATGTGAACGCCGCCTACCGGCTGGTGGCGTCCAACCTGCGCCTGGTCGTCAAGCTGGCCCACGAGTACCACCGCAACCCGCTGTCCCTGCTGGACCTGGTCCAGGAGGGCAACATCGGGTTGATGCAGGCGGTGAAGAAGTACGACCCCGAGCGCGGCGTGAAGCTGAGCAGCTACGCCGCCTGGTGGATTCGCGCGTACATCCTCCGCTACATCATGGATAACTGGAAGATGGTGAAGCTGGGGACCACCGAGGCCCAGCGGAAGCTCTTCTTCAAGCTGCGCCAGGAGCAGGAGAAGCTCGTCGCCCAGGGCTTCGAGGCCAGCCCCAAGCTGCTCGCCGAGCGGTTGAACGTCACCGAGCAGGACGTGGTAGAGATGGACCAGCGGCTGGGGCACGACGAGATGTCCATCGACGCGCCCCTGGGCAATGACGACGACTCGCGGACCACCCGGGCGGACCGCTACCTGCCGTCCAACACGATGCCGGCGGACGAGCGCCTGGGCGCCGAGCAGCTCAAGGCTCTCTTCCGGGAGAAGCTGGCCGAGTTCGCCCGGACGCTGGAGGGCAAGGAGCGCTTCATCTTCGAGAGCCGCCTCGTCTCCGACGAGCCCCTGACGCTTCAGGACATCGGCGACAAGTACGGCGTCAGCCGGGAGCGGGCCCGGCAAATCGAGGCGGCCCTCATCAACCGGATGCGTGACTTCATGCGTGAACACATCCCGGACTTCGACCTGGTGGCCAGTCCCAAGGCCTGACGGCGGGGAGGGGGCGAGGCAGCCGGCTGGGCACTGGCGATATGCTGGGGGGCGCCCGGCCGTTCTCCTCGCACCCTCAGGAGCCCCCTCATGCACCGCTCCACCCGCCTCGCGGGAGTCTGTCTCGTCGTCGCCACGTTGCTGACGCTGACGGGTTGTTCCAGCTCGCTGCGCAAGAACTACGTGCGCGACAAGGCGGCCAACCACGTCTACCGCCAGGAACTGGCGCAGCTGTGGCCCCACGTCCAGGAGGTGCTGCGGGGCCACGGCTACTCCTGGAAGGAGATGCCGGGCCGCTACGTCCTGGAGACGGAGTGGCTGGACTCCGGCGGCGGCAGCCTGGGCCCCGGCACGGCGTCTCGCTTCCTGGTGCAGGGCATCGTGCTCACCGGCGGCGGCACGGCCCTGCGGGTGATGCGCGGAGACCGCGTCACCCAGTCCATTGGCGTCGGTTACGTGGACAAGGAAATCAAGACGGACGAGGACTACGCCCAGGCCGTCCACGACAGCCAGGCCAGCGGCGTCCTGCCCACCCGGCAGAACTACTTCCGGGACCTGGAAATCGAGCTGGAGATTCTCCGCCGCAGTGACCCGGAGGCGGCCGCGCGCTTCGACGCGGACGCGCTTGCCGCACACCCCTGAGTCCCGCGGTGGACCCCGCCCCTACTTCGACCAGGGGCGGGAGATGACGCAGGCGTTGATGCCGCCCACGCCCATGGACAGCTTGCCCGCGCAGCCCGCGGGCGCCTCGACGGCTTCGTCGAAGACGAAGCGGCCGTGCACGTGGGAAATCTGCTTGTTGAGCTCCGCTTCCTTCAGCGGCGTGGGGAACACCTTGCCCTGGCCGTAGCCCAGGTACTGCGCCGTCAGCTCCCAGCCGCCGCCGGCGGACATGCCGTGGCCGAAGGTGCCCTTGCGTGCCGTAATCAGCACCTGCTCGGGCAGCACGTCGCGCAGGTTCTGGACCTCCAGGTAGTCACCCGGGGTGGCGGTGGCGTGCAGGTCCCAGCTGCCCACGTCCTCCGGGGCGCAGCCGGCCGCGGCCAGGGCCTCGCGGATGGCCAGCGTGGGGCCTTCCTTGGACGGGGTGATGATGTGGTCGGCGTCCGCGGTGACGCCCACCGCGATGGGCTCCATGCCCAGCGGCTTGAAGCCCTTGGCCGTGAAGTGCTCCAAGTCACCCAGCACCCACACCACCGAGCCGCCCGCGATGTGCGTACCGCGCAGCGCGGTGAGGGGCTTGGAGATGGCGGCGTCCGCGGAGATGACGCGGGCGTTGTAGAAGCCGCCCACCGTGAGCGGCATCGGCGGCGGGTCCGTCATGCCCATGACGACGGCCTTCGCCTGGCCCAGTTGAATCGCGTTGATGGCCAGCCGCAGGCCGTAGCCGAACGACGAGCACGCGGCCACCGGGGCGAACGTCATGCCGGTGATGCGGCCCATCATCGAAATCTGCGAGGCCGGCGTGTTGTGGATGTTCCACAGCACGTTGGAGGACACGGCGTTCCACGGCGGCTCCGGCGACATCCACTTCTTCTGGAGCCGGGCGTTGCGCGTGCGCTTCTCCTTGATGACGGCCAGCTTGGCGGACTCCACGTCGCCATCCTCGGGCACGCCAATGGCTTCGATTTCGCGCAGCTCGTCCAGGTACTCGCGCAGCTCCGGCGAGCGGCCCGCCCAGAAGTGCCACCACGCGTCCTCGGCCTCGTCGCGCGTGGCCTCGTCCACCGTGGACGGCTCCGGCGGAAGGCCGGGCAGTGGCTCCTGCGTCTCACGCCACTTCCGCAGGGCGCCGTTGCGCTCCGGCGCGGACCAGAAGCGGTCCCACCGGCGCTGCGCGCGGTACAGGTCCAGGGAGATGGAGCGGATGGTGGGCAGGTCGCCCAGGCCGGTGCCCACGTAGACGTGCGCGCGGGGCCCCAGCGCCTGCAGCTCCTGCTCCAGGCCCGGGTTCTGCGCCAGGGACTGGATGAAGGCGCCAATGGCGAACTGGGTCGGCTGGCCCATCTTCCGCTCGAGCTGCGAGAAGCGGCTGCCCGGGAAGCGCGCGTCAATCCACGGCTTGTAGTCGGCCAGGTCGAACTCCGGCATGCCGACGAGGAAGTTGTCGGGGCCGAAGCCGTTGAAGGGGGACAGCCAGCTTTCGGACGACGAGAGGTTGCGCTCGAACGCCTCGATGTTCCTGGACCGGGGGGCGACCACGCCCCAGCCGAAGATGCCTACTCTGCGCACGTGTGATTGTCCTTCGCCGCTAGGGGGCGAGCGGCTGAATCTTCAAGTTGTCGAAGTGAACCCGGTTCTTCCAACCGGAGAAGCCGAAGTACTGATTGCGTGGGCCCTCCAGCGGGACGGGGTCCTTGAGCGTCAGGTAGGGCTGGCCATCCAGCTCCCACGCCAGGGTGCCGCCGTTGCGGGTAATCTTGATGTGGTGGCGCTTGCCGGGCACCACCGCGGCGCCGTCGCGCACCGCCCGGTCATTCGCGTGCTCGTTCTGCCGGGCGATGGCGGACTGGGTGTTGCGCCAGCCACCGAAGATGATGACGTACCCGGTGGCGGTGTACTGCAGCCGCAGGTCGCCCGCGTAGAACGAGCGCCCGTCGCCCCACACCTCCACCTTGATGTCGCCCTCCGGGTTGTCCGTCCAGGCGTCGAATTCGATGGTGGCGTTGGTGGGGATGGGCTGCTTCAGCCACACCGGCCGGTTGTGCATCAGCTCCACCACCAGCGCCCCGTCCACCAGCTTCACCGCGGAGGGGTTGGTGGCGTTCCACGCGTCACCCAGCGTGTCGCGGTTGAAGTCATCCGCGTAGGGGCCGGGGGGCGGCGTGGGCGCGCGCGGCGCCGCCGTGAAGGGCAGCCGGTCCGGCGTGTCCACCCGCAGGTTGTCGTAGAAAATCTGGGACTCGAAGCCGGACAGGCCCAGCCGGTCCTGCCCGGGGCCCTTGAGCGGGAAGGGGTCGTCCAGCTCCAGCATCAGCTCGCCGTCGACGAACCAGCGCAGCAGCGAGCCCCGGCGCTCGATGCGCCAGTGATACGTGCGGCCCGCCTGCACCGGCTGGCCTCGCAGCTCCACCCGGACCTTGGTGTTCTCCTTGAAGAAGCCGCTGGCCTTCAGGTCCACGTTCTCCTTGCCTCCGCGAGCGGCGCGGCGCCGGAGGGCGTCCAGGGAGGGCGCGTTCATGTCGCGCCGGCCGATGACGGACATGGCGTTGTTCCAGCCGCCCTGCACCAGCACGTACCCGGAGGCCGGGTCCACGCCGTTGCCGAAGAGCTCCACCCGGATGTCACCGGCGGGCTGCTCCGAGCGTACGTCGAATTCCACGGCGACGTCATCCGGCAGCGGGGCCTGCAGCCACAGCGGGTTGTTCTTCACGCCGGGGGCGAGCAGCTCGCCCTGCAGCACGCGCCAGTAGCCACCCGCGGAGAAGAAGTCGCGCTCCACCACGCCCGGGTCGGAGAAGTCCTGCGTGTAGGGCAGCTTCGCCGTCACCTCCGCCTGGCCGCGCAGCAGCGCGTAGTGGATGAGCGGGAACTGGATGACGAGGATGAGGCCGACGAGCACGGCCCACCCCTTGCGAGTCAGTCCCGCCGGCTTCACCCACGCGGTGCTCGCGGGAGGCTCCTGCCGGGGAGCGGGCTCCGTGGGGGACTCGTGCTGCTTCTCCTGACGCCTGGCCTGACCCATCAATCCTTCCGGGGGGAAAGGCGGCGGAATCTACGCCCCGGGCAGGGGGACGTAAAGCACGGTCACCAGTCTCTGGGGGCTACTTGACCCCCCACCGTTTTTCGAGCGCATGTTGCTCCGCCTGCCGCACCTTGAGCCGCTCACGCTCCGCGCGAAGCTTGTCCGCCTCCTCGGGAGAGGGCCGGACGGCGAGCTGGTACACCGCGCCGGCCACGGCGAAGAGGCCCGCGGCGATGATGACGCCCCAGGGCTTGCTGGCCACCGCCTGCACCACGCCGCCCACCTGGTGGAGCGCCGCGAGCGCGCCGATGACGAACATCCACGCACCCACCGCGGAGGCCACCAGCACGGCCACCGGGCGTTGCAGCATCGCGCCCACCAGCCCGCCGATGATGAAGCCCGGCGCGAAGCCCAGCAGGAAGTCCTGCTGCCCGGCGATCTGCCCGGCCAGCAGCCCCAGCGGCACCCCCACGCCCAGGAAGGTGATGGCCGTGGGGAGCAGGAAACCCAGCGCCATCAGCACCGCGGCGGCGATGGTGGCCATCTTCGCCACGTCCGGCAGGCCCAGCTTCATGACGAGCACGGGCGTCCACAGCAGGCCCAGCACCGCGCCGATGGGGCCCGCGAGCACGCGGAACAGCTTCCCCCCACCGGCGACGAGCAACGTCACGCCAGCGACACAGCACACGATGCCGGCCCACATGGGCAGCATCCGGTAGACGGCCACCCAGCCGGTGGGATTGAACGTCTGGTAAGCCCCGAGGGCCTGGAGGAGGCCTTCCATGGCAGATTCTCCTTGATGCGGTCCGCCGAAGCTTACGCGTATCGGACGATTGCGAGTACGAGCAGGAGCACGAAGACGGTGGCGGCGAGCAGGGCGAAGCCGTACAGGGCGCGCGGGGTGGTGGTGCGCCGCAGCAACTCCTCCGCCTCCGCGCGGTCCTCGGCGGACGGGCTGCCCGCGAGGATTCGCTCGGCGTCGCACCGCGCCCCCGCCACGTCGCCCGCCTCCTTCCGGGCCCAGGCGGCATGTGCCTCCGCCGAGCCGGGCGCCGGGGGCGTCTGTCCGCCTTTCGCCATGATGCCGTTCTATACCGGGGAATGCGCATACCCGTCGACGGTATATAGGTACGCCCTATGTCCGCGCGGCGTCTGACCCGTCGAAACCTCCTGCTCGGCACCGCCGCGCTCGCCCCACTGCTGGCGCGGCGGGCGCATGCCTTCGGTGAGAAGAACCGCTTCATCCCCGCCGTGGCCCGTCACAAGGGGCGCTGGGATACACGGCTGTCCGGGCTGCGCCGCATCGCCTGGGAGCTCCAGCGCCGCACCTCCGTGGAAGTCGTGCCGGACGCGCGCCCGTTTCCGCTCAGTTCACCGGACCTCTTCGAATACCCGTTCCTCTACTTCGGCGGCGAGGGAGAGTTTCCCCCGCTGGAGGATGCGGAGGTGGCCAACCTGCGCCGCTACCTGACGTACGGCGGCTTCATGCTCGCGGACGCCAACGACGCCAGCGACGGGGCCGGCTTCGATGCGTCCTTCCGCCGGGAGATGGCGCGGGTGCTGCCGCAGAGCCCGCTGGCCGAGGTGCCGTCGAAGCACGTGGTGTTCAAGTCCTTCTTCCTGCTGGACGCGGCGCCCGGGCGGGTGCTCAACAAGCCTCAGTTGATGGGCTGCAACCTGGGCAAGCGCGCCGCGGTGCTGTACTCGCAGAACGACCTGGCCGGGGCGTGGAGCCGCAACGAGTCGGGTGACTACGAGTTCGACGTCTCGCCGGGTGGCGAGCCCCAGCGCGAGCTGGCGGTACGGCTGGGCATCAACGTGTGCATGTATGCCCTCTGCCTGGACTACAAGGACGATGCCGTCCACCTGCCGCTCATCCTCAACAAGCGGCGCTGAAGCCCCGGCCCTCCGCCGAAAGCCTGGATGAATTCCCCCACGTTCAACGCCTGGAAGCTCGTCACCCTCTCGCCATTGCCACCGTGGGCGCTGGTCCTGCTCGCCTTGGGGTTGGTGCTGGGCGTGGTGCTGGCCGCCTGGGGCGTGCGCCGGGAGCCCTCGCGCGGGCGCCGGGTCCTGCTCTGGGCCCTGCGGGTCGGCGCCGGCGTGGCCGCGCTCTTCTTCCTGCTGGAGCCCGGCATCCGTCACCTGCAGGTGGCGCGCATGAAGAACCGCGTCGCGGTGCTGGTGGACCGCTCCGCGTCCATGAGCTTCCCCGCGGAGGTGGGCGGACGCTCTCGCTCCGAGGAAGTGGCCGCGTTCCTGGAACGGGCCGCGCCGCGCCTGGCGGAGCTGCAGGACCGCTTCACGGTGGAGCTGTACGGCTTCGACCCGGAGCTGGCGCCGGCGACGCCGGAGACGCTGATGACGCCCGCGCGCGCGGGCACCACGGACCTGCTCTCGGCGGTGCGCGCCGCGGCGGGGGCGGGGCAGGGCTCGCGCAAGCTGTCCGGGGTGCTGCTGTTCAGCGACGGCGCGGACAACACCGAGCTCAAGGCGGGCGTGGTGGGCCGGGCGCGCGCGGCGCTGGCGGACCTGAACGTCCCCGTCTCCACCTTCACCGTGGGGCAGGAGACGCTGAAGGACGTCGCCGTGGAGGGGCTGAAGGTGGATGACTTCGCCTTCGTGCGCAACTCGCTCACCGTGGAGGTGGAGATTCACGGCCGCGGCTTCGCGGGGCAGGACATCCCCGTGGTGCTGAGTCAGGAAGGCAAGACGGTCGCCAGCAAGGTGGTGCGGATGGAGTCCGCGGACGACGTGAAGCCCGTGGCCTTCACCTTCACCCCGGACCAGACGGGGCGCTTCGTCTACACGGTGACGGTGCCCACCTTCCCCGGCGAGGCCGTGGCGGACAACAACACGCGCTCCTTCACGCTGAAGGTGATTCGGGACCGCGTGCGCGTGCTGCTGGTGGTGGGACGGCCCTCCTGGGACGAGCGCTACCTGCGTGGCCTCTTGCGCCAGGACGCCAACGTGGATCTGGTGTCCTTCTACATCCTGCGCACGCTGTCGGACGACCCGGGCGTGGTGAACGACCAGCGCGAGCTGTCCCTCATCCCGTTCCCCATGGAGGAGATTTTCGACACGAAGCTGGACACCTTCGACGTCGTCATCTTCCAGAACTTCGGGCACTCGGACCCGTCGCTCTCCATCGCCGAGTACGAGCGCAACCTGGAGCGCTACGTCCACAACGGCGGCGCCTTCGTGATGATTGGCGGCGACAGTGTGCTGGGCGAAGGCCGCGCCACCATGCCCACGCTGATGGAGGCGCTGCCCGTGGCGGCCGCGGGCCCCGCCAACCTGGACGCCTTCAAGGCGCGCCTGACGCCCGAGGGCCTGCGCCACCCGGTGACGGGCATTGGCATGGGCGCCGCCAGCACGGAGGCCGCGTGGGCGGAGCTGCCGCCCATCCCTGGCGCCAACCTGACGCAGGCGCGTCCGGGGGCCACGGTGCTGCTGGACCACCCGCACCTGACGGTGGGCGGGAAGAACGCGCCGCTGGTGGCCGTGTGGGACTACGGCCGGGGCCGCTCGCTGGTGATGGCCACGGACGCCTCCTGGTACTGGGCCTTCGCGGCGCACAAGCACGGCTCGCCCAGCCGCGCGTATGACCGCTTCTGGGGCAACGCGCTGCGGTGGCTGGTGAGGGACCCGGACCTGACGACGCTGAAGGTGACGGCGGACCCGCCGTCCGTGGAGCCGGGCCGGCCCGTGGGCGTCGTGGTGCAGGCGCGGATGGCGGACTACCAGCCAGCGCAGGACGCGCAGGTGCGGGTGGAGCTCTTCTCCGTCGCCACGCAGAAGCCGGTGGCGGTGCAGACGGGCACCACGGGGACGGACGGCGTGGTGCGGCTGGAGTTCGAGCCCCCGCGCCCGGGCCTTACAAGCTGCTGGCCTCCGCGAAGAAGGGCGAGACGGACCTGGGCAAGGGCGAGGACGCGGTGGCCGTGCGCGCCGTGGGGCCCGAGCTGTCGGACGCGTCCGTGCGGCCGGAGTTGATGGCGCAGATTGCGAAGGAGACGGGCGGCAAGTCCTACACGCTGCCGCTGGACGGCCTTCCGGATGTGCCGCTGCTGGACCCGCCGGTGGTGGAGGTGGGCCGCGCCAGGGACCAGCCGCTGTGGGACCGCTGGTACTACCTGGTGGCGCTCATCGCGCTGCTGGGCGCGGAGTGGTTCGCCCGCCGGCGCTTCGGCTACGTGTGACAGCGGCCTCTCCCAGTGCGAGGGAGAGGCCCGGTTGCTTCCCGCGTGGGGTGGACTAGGTCTTCTCCACCACGCCGCAGGCGATGCGGCCGCCCGCGTCGCCCGTCGGGTCGGTGTGGTAGTCGTCCTCCTTGGCGTGCACCACCATCGCGGAGCCGTCCTTGTCGAACAGCGACTTCACGGTGAGGCCGTTCTGCGAAAAAATGTCGAACTGCACCGTGCCGTCCTGGGCCACGTAGAGGTTGGGCAGGTCGCCGTGGTGCTTGCCCTTGGGCGCCAGCAGGCCGTGGGCCTTCTTGCTGGGGTTGAAGTGGCCGCCCGCCGTGGTGAAGGCGGGCCCCTCGCACTTGCCCACCTCATGGATGTGGAAGGCGTGCTGGCCCGGCGGCAGGTTGCTCAGCTTGCCCTTGATGAGGATGCCTTGCTTGGTCTGCTCGAGGGTGATTTCGCCTACGTCCTTGCCCTCGGAGTCCTTCACCTGGGCCTTGGCCGTCTGGCCCTTGGGCGGCGTCTTCTTGTCCGCTGGCGGCGGCGTGCCCGCGCCCTCCTGAGCCAGTGCGGGGAGGGCGGCGGTCAGTGCGGCGGCGGTGAGCAGGGCTCGAATCTTCATGAGTGTGTCTTCCTCCTGGGGTCGTGCGCTACGGAGCGAAGGTGGACACTAGCGGTTGCTCGTGCCCGCCGCAGGGGAAAGCAAGCGGGCATCCGAGCCATCTGCTCTGTAGCGCTCACTCCTCCGCGAGGGGCACGGGCACGACGCGGGAGGCACCGAAGGCGGGCGCCCAGATGCCTTGGACTTCCGCCCCGTTGAGGAAGCGGACCAGGGCCTGGAAGGCGGGCAGGGGGCCGCCCAGGCGTTCGGCCCATGCCAGGCCCCGGGGAGAGAGGTTGGGCACCAGCGGGCCCAGTTCGTCCCGTGTCTTCACGGACCGGGTGAGGCCCAGGCCCTCGTCGCGCAGGCGCTGTGGCACGTAGAGCGGGGCGAAGCGCGCGTGGCGGTGGTCATGCACGCAGCCTTCGTCTTCCAGCAGCGCGGCCGACAAGGGCAGCTCTCGCACGTTGAAGAGCAGCTTCACCGCGCCCAGGTGCGGGTCATAAGGGCCGCGCAGCCGGTGGTCACCGCGGGGACGAGCCGCCGGTCCAGGTAGCAGTAGGCGCGGGCCTCGGGGGCACGCTGCCGCGGTGGCGCGCGCCGCCGTAGCGATAGAAGGGCCGTATGTAGCTGGCGTCCACCTCCAGCGGCGGACCGGCCTTCAATGCGCGCAGCTTGGGCAGCAGCTCTTCGGGCAGGCCGTGGGCCTTCGCGAACTCGGGCAGGGCTTCTTCGGGCGTGGCCGCGAAGTCCTTCACGCGGGTGAGGAGCCGCTCCGGGTCCGCGTCCACCAGCAGCTCGTCGAAGCGTGTCTTCACGCCGGGGAGGCTGACGGGGACGAGCCGCGTCAGGGGCTCTCCACGCTCTCGCCAGCGGGCATCCAGGGCGGAGGCCTCGGGCGCGGTGGGGGCGAGCCGCCACTCGGGGGCTCGGGGGTGAAGTGTTGTCCGATGCCGCGCCGCTCGAAGCGCGGGGCGGGGTGAGGGCCCGGGAGGGAGCTCCACACGGTGATGCAGGTCCGCACCTGGGTGCCCGCGAAGGCGCCGGGGCCCAGGTCCACCACCTCGCGCAGGGAGAGTGTCTCCAGCAGCGACTGGCGCAGCGGCGCGTACATGAAGGCGTCGAGGAAGCTCGCGGGGATGATGAACGCGAGCGCGCCGGGACGGGTGGCCAGCCGGTGCGCGGCCACCAGGAGGAAGAAGGCGAAGTCGTCTCGCAGGCTGGTGCCAGGCATCAGCGCCAGTGGGAGCAGGGCGCGCAGCCGCGCATAGGTGCCCGGGTCCTTCAGCACGGAGGAGGTGCCGTTGTAGGGCGGGTTGCCCACCCACAGCTCCTGGTGGTCCGGCGGAGTGGTGGCGAGCAGGGGCTCCAGTCCGTCTCGCAGCGCGTCTCCCGCGTGCACGGTGGCCTCGGGCACGCGGGCCTGGCAGAGGCGGGCGACCTCGGGGTCCAGCTCGAGGCCGCAGAGCCGGACGCCGGGCCGCAGCCGCGAAGCGGCGGTGAGGAAGGCGCCCGCGCCGCACGAGGGGTCGACAACGGTGAGGGGGCCTCCGCCCACGTGCTGGAGCGCGAGCGCGAGGGTGCGTTCCGCCAGCGGTGCGGGCGTGAAGAAAGCACCCACGGCCTTACGGTCCAGGCTGGGGAATTGAAGGACGAGCTTCTCCTCATCCACTTCCAGCGGCCTATGCGCGGTGCGAGGCATGGAACCGCATCCTACCCAGCGTGGTGCGGAGTGAACGTCGGGGGCCTGCTTTCTGGCGGATGTTTCATCGAGTTGTGCGTTTGGCATCAACAGACCTGCCCTGGAGTCGCAGGCCTGTGTGATGTCTGGGTGGGGCTCGCTGCCGTGTTGTGACAGGTTGGCCCAGGAACGTGACAGGTGCGCCAAGATTCCCAGAGGCTCGCGAGTCGATGTCGTGGCGTGCGTGCGCGGGCTCCGGGCCGGATGGGCAGCTTGCTGTTCGGAAATGTCGGGGGTTTTCGCGCCACAAATGTCCCGACATTTCCGAACAGCAAGCCTTGAGCCGGTGCCGCCCCCCTCCCTGTACCTCAATGTGTGAGGCTGCCTTGCGCGCGGACCGGTGCCGTCAGCCCACAAGCGCGGTTGGCGGGAACCGCCACGTCGATGAGCTTGGGCTTCGGCAGGCCCAGGTCGTTCATGAGCTGGATGAAGCCGTCGCGGCTCCGGCCGGCCACGCGCGGGTTGTGTCGCTTCTCCTCGCCGATGGTCGTCACCGTCAGCCCTTTGTAGTCATGGGCCGGGTACACGAGCGTCTCATCGGGAAGCGCGAACAGCACCCGGGTGATGGAATCATACAGGGTGCCGGCGTTCCCATTCTGGAAGTCTGTCCTGCCATTGCCACGGATGAGCAGGGCATCCCCGGTGAAGACACGGTCTCCCAACAGATAGCTCACGCTGTCATCCGTGTGGCCCGGCGTCGCGAGCACCTGGAGCGTGAAGGTCCCGGCGCGCAGCGTGTCGCCATGCTTCACGTGGGGGTCAGCGCAGGGTGCCCCGGCGATACCACCCACCACCTTGGCGCCCGTGCGAGCCCGAAGCAGGCCGGACGCAGTGACATGGTCCGCGTGCACGTGCGTGTCGAGCACATGGGTGAGGGAGAGGCCAAGCTCCTGCAGCAGCGTGAGGTCCCGCTCGAGCTTCTCCGCGACGGGGTCGATGAGGAGTGCCGTTCCTCGCTCCTCGTCCCCAAGCAGATAGGTGTACGTCGACGACGTCGTGTCGAAGAGCTGGCGGAAGAGCATGGTTGCCTCCAGGGCATCGAGAGCCAGGGCTCCGTCGATAAGCTTCACCCTGTGAGGGGCATTGGCTGGAAACGGACGTCCGTTCCGCCTCCGTCCGGCCCAGGAAGCGCCCGGCCGCCGGTACGGGGGGCGATGCGAGCGCTCGCGACCTAGAGCCCGTGACCGCAGTGCTTGCAGAAATGCGCATCCAAGTCATGCCCCTGCTGGCCACAGGCGGGGCACGCCCGGTTGTCCACCGCGTGCCGCGTGGCGGCGGCCAGCTCCACGGAGACGATGCCCGTGGGCACCGCGATGATGCCGTAGCCCATCACCATCAGAATGGAGGCGATGAACTGCCCCGGCACTGTCTTGGGCGTGATGTCGCCAAAGCCCACCGTCGTCACGGTGACGATGGCCCAGTACATGGCGCGGGGGATGCTGTCGAAGCCGTTCTCCCGGCCCTCCACCACGTACATCAGCGCGCCCATGATGACGACGATGGTCAGCACCGTGCCCAGGAAGACGGTGATTTTCGGGCGGCTGGCGCGCAGCGCGGTGAGCAGCACCTCCGCCTGTCCGAGCAAGTGCGTCAGCTTGAGCACGCGGAAGACGCGCAGCAGCCGCAGCACCCGAATCACCAGCAGGGATTGCGCCCCGGGGAGAATCACGCTCAGGAAGGTGGGCAGGAGCGCCAGCAGGTCCACCAGCCCGAAGAAGCTGCGGGCGTAACGCAGCGGTTTGCTGACGGAGAAGAGCCGGAGCAGGTACTCCAGGGTGAACAGGCCCGTGAAGAACCACTCGACGCCGAGCAGCACGCTCCCGTAACTGGCCCGCACGGAGGCGACGCTCTCCAGCATCACCGCAATGATGCTGAAGAGGATGGCCCACAGGAGGCCGACGTCGAATGCCCTGCCCGCGGGCGTCTCCGCCTCGAAGATGATTTCGTGCAGCCGACCGCGGAGGCCCTCGGTGGGGCCCTGCTCTGAGGCGTTGGACACGGGCCCAGTGTAGGCGACCCGTGCCCCAGGGGAATGCCCGTCCTCAGGCCTTGGCCTCGCTGCCCGTGGCGGCGGGGAGGGGCGGCCCATCCGCGGGCTTCGATGCCACGGCGGCCACCGAGGGGACCGGCTGGGGCACCCCCACGTGCATCCGGTGCTTCACCTCGGCGAAGCGGGCGGCGGACTCGTGCTCGGGGAATAGCAGCGACACCGCCGCGCCCACGATGAAGGCCAGGGGAATGGTGATGACGCCCGGGTTGCGCAGGGGGAACAGCGCGGACGTGTTGCCCAGGAGGTCCACCTGCACCGTGGGGGACAGGAAGATGAAGAGCACCGAGCTGATGGCGCCCGTCAGCATGCTGGCCACCGCGCCATTCGTGGTGAACTTCTTCCAGGCCATGGACAGGAGCAGCGCCGGGAAGTTGGCGCTCGCCGCGATGGCGAAGGCCAGCCCCACCATGAAGGCCACGTTCTGCCCCTTGAAGGCCACGCCCAGGATGATGGCCAGGACGCCCAGGAAGAGGCTGGCCAGCCGGGCCACCTTGAGCTGCTCCGCCTCGGGGGCCTGGCCCTTGCGCACCACGCTGGACCACAAGTCGTGGGACAGCGCCGCCGCGCCGGACAGCGTCAGGCCGGCCACCACCGCTAGAATCGTCGCGAAGGCGACGGCGGAGATGAAGCCCAGGAAGCCCGTACCACCCACGACTTCGGCGAGCATGGGCGCCGCCATGTTGCCGCCCTTGTCCACGCCGGTAATCGCCTGACGGCCCACCAGCACGGACGCGCCGAAGCCCAGGATGAACGTCACCAGGTAGAAGTAGCCGATGAGCCCCGTGGCGTAGAAGACGCTGCTGCGCGCCGCCTTCGCGTCCGGCACCGTGTAGAAGCGCATCAGGATGTGCGGCAGGCCCGCGGTGCCGAACATCAGCGCCACGCCCAGAGAGATGGCCTCCAGCGGGTTGTTCACCAGCTTCCCAGGTGCCAGCACCTCAGCGCCGTATTGGGTGGCGGCCTCGTTGAAGAGCCGCAGCGGGCTGAAGCCGAACTTGGACAGCACCATGCCCGCGAGCCCCGTGGCGCCCGCCAGCAGCAGCACCGCCTTGACGATCTGCACCCACGTGGTGGCAATCATCCCGCCGAAGAGGACGTAGAGAATCATCACCGCGCCCACGATGACGACCGCCGCCTCGTAGGACAGGCCGAACAGCAGGTGGATGAGGTTGCCGGCGCCCACCATCTGCGCAATCAGGTAGAAGCTGACCACGGTGAGCGTGCCCACCGCCGCGGACAGGCGCACTGGCGTCTGCTTCAGCCGGTAGGCCACCACGTCCGCGAAGGTGTACTTGCCCAGGTTGCGCAGGGGCTCGGCGATGAGGAACGTCACGACCGGCCAGCCCACCAGCCAGCCCACGGAGTAGATGAGCCCGTCGAAGCCGGACGTGGCCACCAGGCCCGCGATGCCCAGGAAGCTGGCGGCGCTCATGTAGTCACCCGCGAGCGCGAAGCCGTTCTGCGCCGCGCTCACGCCGCCGCCCGCGGCGAAGAACTCCGAGGTCGTCTTCGTCTTGCGCGCCGCCCAGTACGTAATCGCCAGGGTGATGCCGACGAAGAGGAGGAAGAACAGGATGGCCGTCGCGTTCGGCTGGCCGAGCTGCGTCGTCGTTTCTGCGGGGTTCATGCCTGCCTCACTTCCCACCGCGGAGTTGGTGCAGGGCGCGGTCGTACTTCCCGTTCGCCCACAGCATGTAGATGCCCGTCAGCGCCCAGGCCGCGACGATGACCAGCGCGCCCAGCAGGATGCCAATGGACAGGCCGGGGACGAGCTGCTGCCCCATGAGCGGCTTGTCGAACGCCACCAGCAGGATGAAGCCCAGGTACGCCACCAGCGTCGTCACGGTGAGCACGCCGGCCACGCGCCAGCGCGCCGCCGCGAGCGCTTCCAGCGCTTCCTCATTCGGATTCGTGGACATGGGATGTCTCCTCCGGTCAGCGCTTCGCCTGTGGGGGTGTGGCCTTCGCGAGCAGTTCGTCGAGCACCGACGGGTCTGCCAGGGTGCTGGCGTCACCCAGGTTCTCCACCTCGCCCGAGGCAATCTTGCGGAGCATGCGGCGCAGAATCTTCCCGGAGCGCGTCTTCGGCAGGCCGTTGACCAGCACCACCCGGTCCGGCGTGGCGATGGGGCCAATGACATGCCGAACCTGCTCCTTGAGCGCGCCCACCATCTGCTCGGAGGCGGACTCCTGCCAGTCCGGCTTCACCGTGACGAACGCGCACACGCCCGTGCCCTTGAGGTCGTGCGGGAAGCCCACCACCGCGGCCTCGGCGACGGCCTCATGGGCCACCAGCGCGCTCTCCACCTCGGCGGTGCCCAGGCGGTGCCCGGAGACGTTGAGCACGTCATCCACGCGGCCGGTAATCCAGTAGTACCCGTCCTCGTCGCGGCGGCACCCGTCACCGGTGAAGTACAGGTTGGGGAAGCGCGCGTAGTACGTCTCCTTGAAGCGCTGGTGGTGGCCGTACAGCGTGCGGGCCTGTCCCGGCCACGAGCGCGCCAGACACAGGTTACCGCTGACGCCGTTGCCTTCGATGACGCGGCCCTCGTCGTCCACCAGCACGGGCTCCACGCCGAAGAAGGGCAGGGTGGCGGAGCCCGGCTTGGTGGGCGTGGCCCCCGGCAGCGGGGCAATCAGGATGCCGCCCGTCTCCGTCTGCCACCACGTGTCCACCACGGGGCAGCGGCCTTCGCCCACGACGTCGTGGTACCAGCGCCACACCTCCGGGTTGATGGGCTCGCCCACGCTGCCCAGGAGGCGCAGCGACTGGCGCGAGGACTTCTTCACCCACGCGTCACCCTCCTTGATGAGCGAGCGCAGCGCGGTGGGCGCGGTGTAGAGGATGGTGGCCTTGAGGTCGTCCACCACGCGCCACAGCCGCCCCGCGTCCGGGTAGGTAGGCGTGGACTCGAACATCACCGTGGTGGTGCCGTTCATCAGCGGCCCGTAGAGGATGTAGCTGTGTCCGGTGACCCAGCCCAGGTCCGCCGCGCAGAAGTAGACGTCCTCCGGCTGGATGTCGAAGACGTAGCGGAACGTGGTGGCCGCGTAGACGAGATAGCCGCCGGTGGTGTGCAGCACGCCCTTGGGCTTCCCCGTGGAGCCGGAGGTGTAGAGGATGAAGAGCGGATCCTCGGAGTCCATCCACTCCGCGGGACAGACGCCGCGGTGCTTCGCCATCTCCGCGTCCAGCCAGTAGTCGCGGCCGGCGAGCATGGGCACTTCCTTGCCCGTGCGGCGCACCACGAGGATGGACTCCACCAGGGACAGGCCCTCCACGGCCTCGTCCGCGATGGCCTTGGTGGGCACGAACTTCGGGCCGCGCGGCCCTTCGTTGGCGGTGATGAGCACCTTGGCGCCGGAGTCGAGAATCCGCTCGCGCAGGGCCTCCGAGGAGAAGCCGGCGAAGACCACGGAGTGCACCGCGCCGATGCGCGCGCACGCGAGCATGGTGTAGGCCAGCTCCGGCACCATGGGCAGGTAGATACAGACGCGGTCGCCCTTGCGCACCCCGTGCGCCTTCAGCACGTTGGCCACGCGGCCCACGTGGTGCTGGAGGTCGCGGTAGGTAATGGATTCGTACTCGCCCGGCTCGTTCTTCGCCCAGATGATGGCGACCTTGCCGGGGCGCTCCGTGGCGTGCCGGTCGATGCAGTTGTAGGCCGCGTTGAGCTTGCCGCCGCCGAACCAGGAGAAGTCCACCTGTTCGGTGTCCAGGTCCATGATGGCGTCTGGCTTGTGGAACCAGGTGAGCTGTTCGGCCATCTCGCTCCAGAAGGCCTCGGGCTGCTGGATGCTGCGCTGGTAGAGGCGCTGGTAGTCCTCCAGGCTCTTCACGTGGGCTTTGCGGCTGAAGGCGTCCTTCGTGGGAATGAGCGCGTCCTGCGTCTGGGCCATCGTTGGCTTCCTTGGGAGTGGAGGAGGGTTAGTAGAAGAGCTGCAGCTGGCTCGTGCCCGTCACGGCGGCATGCGCCTGGGAGATGTCGCCCGTCCACGCGACGGCGACCTCTGTCCGGAGGTTGAGCGTGTGCTTCTGGAACCAGATGTTGAAGCCGGGCTTGAGCGCGAGCAGGTCCTGGCCGGCCACGCGCGCGTTGAAGTACTCGCCGGAGATGAGCGGCTGGAACTTGCCGAAGCGCCAGCCCGTCTCCGCGTAGAACCCCGTGCCGCTCTGTGGGTTGTCCAGGCCCTGGCGGTAGTGGAAGAGGGTGGCGTTGAAGACGAACTCCTGGTCGTTCGCCAGGGGCACGTCGAGGAACACGTCCGCGGCCGTGCCCAACGCATCATGGAGACCGGATTCGGTGGCCACCGCCTTGGGCTGGTAGTCGGCGCCGATGCCCACCGACAAGCGCGGCTCGGAGGCGAAGTAGATGCCTTGGAAGAAGAGGTCCTCCTCCCGCGTGAAGAAGTTCCAGCGCGCCATCGCCGTGACGCGAGGCAAATCGTCCGGGTTGAGCACGGTGCCCTCCGGGGTCGTCTTGCCGTTGACGCCATTGAAGATGGCGGCCCGGAATCCCAAGGGGCCGGCGAAGCCGCGGACCTGCACGCCGATGTCCCGCCACACCTTGCCCACGCCAGGTGCCCAGCGGACCAGGCTGGAGTGGTAGTCCACTGCCTGCAACGCGACGGCGCCCTGGAGGACATGGCGCGTCAGCGGTGGCAGCAGCATACCCACGTCAATCCAGACTTTCTCCGCCACCTCATAGGAGATGAACGCGTCCTGGATGAAGAAGGCGACGTTCCAGTCGCCATTCTTGCCGAAGTTGGGCTGGTCCGTCTCGGCGAAGAACGACAGCTTCTGGGTGACGTGGCCGAAGACGAGCAGGCGCGTGCGCCGCAGGAACATGTCGGAGCTGGGGCCGCCGGACGGCGCGCCTTCGTCGACAAGCTGGAGCTGCGGCTGCAGGAGGATGGCGACGTTGAGGTAGGACTCCTCGCTGATGGGAATCTTGAATGCGCTCGACGGCGTGGCTGACAGCAGGACCGCGAGCGCGGCCATGAACGACAGCATGCGTGCGGGGGCAGTGCGCATGCCCCAGCACAGAGCAACGTGTCTGCCAACGCGCCGCGCTCGGAGATTCAAGACGTTGCAGGTTGGCCCGGCGCGTCAGGACGTTACCGAAGGTGACGTTCGCGTTACCGCGGTAACGCTTCATGCGCTGCGTCGTAACGCTTCGCGCGCGGCGTCAGGTCTGCTTGGAGTTCGAGTGGTCGCCTGTCTTTCCTAGCAGGTATCCACCATGGCTGATGGCCAGCAGGGCGAGCATGCCTTGCGACAGGGCGGGCATCGCGTGGGTCGTCCCGCGCGCCACCGACATGGCCACGTCCATGAAGTAGCCCACCGCGGCGATGAGCGTGAAATAGAACATCTGCACCTTGGCCAGGTCGATGTGCGCGGTGTTGCCCACTTCGTCTCCCTGGAACATGTCCGCCATGCGCGCGTCTGTCATGTTCGCGTTGGCGTAGAGCACGCCTTGTCGGTGAGCGTCGATGTCCGCGGGGGCCTCCGCGAGCTGGACGGAGGTGTTCTGCACCAGCTTCTCGTCCGGGCTGCGCGCACGCTTGCCGCCCAGCACCAGCGGTGTGCCCAGCAGGGACGTGGTGGAGATGCCCATGGCAATCCAGAGCTCCTGGGGGATGTCGACCCCCACGGCGTTGGGCGCGCCCGACTTCACGCGGGAGAGCGTCATCGTCAGGTAGCCCGCCATCACCACCACGGTCCACACGAGCGCCTGGAATCGGGAGAGGCTCATCAGGTTGCGCTCACTGATGAGCAGCGCCAGCGGCACGCCCGCGATGGCCTTGCCCAACACCAGCAGGAAGCCGGTGAGCATGGCGGCCGTTCCGAGCAGGTTCCATCCCGGCGGCAGGAACCACGTCGTGGTGATGACGGCCATGGGCATGACCGTGGTGAGCACCACCATCCGCCCGTACTCCGTGCGAGGAATGACGCCAACGCCTTCCCCCGCGCGATTGCCAGCCCCACTGCCAATCACAGGCACGCTGTCCGCCATGAGCTCCCCCTGCGGTGTGTTGGCGGAAATCCTAGCGATGGGGCGCGGCAGGCGTTCCGCCGTGCCGGGGCTGCGCCCCTGGCGGACGGGCTTCCAGCACTGGAGGGCAGTGGACAGGCGCGAGGGCGACGTGCCTCAGGCGCGCGTGCGAGGGATGCCCAGCTTCTGGCGCTTCTCCCACAAAGCCTTGCGGCTGATGCCCAGGCGCTTCGCCAGCTCCGTCTCGCCCATGTGCTCCTGGTGCTCCATGACGAAGCGGCGGAAGTATTCCTCCATGGAGTCCGGTGAGGCGCCGCTGGCTTCCTCCGCGGCGGCAGGGCCCGTGTCGGCGGACTCGGTGGACGCTCCGAAGCTGTCCGCCGTGTCGGGCAGCTCCAGTGCCAGGAGTCCCGCTGTCACCACCGGGCCATCCGCGAGGATGACGGCGCGCTCCAGGGCGTTCTCCAGCTCGCGCACGTTGCCCGGCCAGGGATGGGAGGTGAGCGCTTCCAGGGCCTCGGGAGACAGGCTCGCCGTGGGGCGGCCAAGCTTGCGGCTCGCCTTCTCCAGCAGGTGCCTGGCCAGCGCGGGCACGTCCTCCGTACGCTCCCGCAGCGGCGGCAGGCGAATCTCCACCACGCGCAGGCGGAAGTAGAGGTCCTGACGGAAGGACCCCTCCTGTACCCGGCGGGGCAGGTCCCGGTGGGTCGCCGCGACGATGCGCACGTCCACCTTGCGGGGCCGCGTCGCGCCCACTCGCCGCACTTCGCCGTCCTGGAGCATGCGCAACAGGCGCGCCTGCGCGGGGGCGGGCAGCTCGCCAATCTCGTCGAGGAAGAGCGTGCCGCCGTGCGCCGCCTCCACGAGCCCCGGGTGCGCGGCCTGCGCGCCGGTGAAGGCGCCCTTCTCGTGGCCGAACAGCTCACTCTCCAGCAGGCCTTCGGGAATGGCCGCGCAGTTCACCGCCACCAGCGGCCCGTCCGCCCGGGGGCTCTGGGCGTGGAGGGCCCGCGCCACCAGCTCCTTGCCGGTGCCGGACTCGCCCAGCACCAGCACGGTGGCGGGGGAGGGGGCCACCTTGCGGACGCGCTCGAAGACCTCGCGCATCGCGGCGCTGTTGCCCACCATGCCGCTGACGGGGTGGGCCTGCTCCACCTCGCGCTTGAGCGCCGCGTTCTGCCGCGTCAGCAGGCCTTCGCGCAGCACCCGCTCCACCTGCATCAGCAGCTCGTCGTGGTCGAAGGGCTTGGCGATGTAGTCCACCGCGCCCAGCTTCATCGCGTCCACCGCCGACTTCACGGTGGCGTAGCTGGTCATGATGAGCACCGGCACGCCCGGACACATGGAGATGATGTCCGTCCCCGGGGCGCCCGGCAGGCGCAGGTCCGATAGCACCAGGTCGAACGAGTCCAGCGGGTAGTCGCTCGATGCCTCGTGCACGGAGCCCGCTTCAGACACGTCGTGCCCCGCGCGTACGAGCAGCCGGCGCAGCTCCGTGCGGATGATGGGCTCGTCTTCGATGACCAGGATGCGGCTCATGCCGGGGCCTCCCGCTCGGGGTTCACGCTGGCTTCCATCCGGCGTGGCTCCGGAAGGCTCACCACGACGCTAGTCCCTCCCCCCTGCCGCTTGTCCACCTGCATCGTTCCGCCGTGCTCTCGGACGATGCCCGCCGCGAGCGCCAGGCCCAGGCCCGTTCCCTCGCCGGGCCCCTTCGTGGTGAAGAAGGGCTCGAACACACGCTGCGCCAGCTCGGTGGGAATCCCGTGTCCCCGGTCCATGACGCGCAGCCGCACCGCGCCACCGTCGATGTCCGCTTCCAGCTCCACCACGCCGTGCTCGGGTGAGGCGTCCATCGCGTTGGTCAGCAGGTTGACGAGCACCTGCTCCAGCCGCTGCGCGTCGCCTTGCACCTCCAGGCCCTCTGGACAGCGATGCTCGAAGCTCACCCCATGCTGCTTGCGCGCCAGCCGCGCCAGTTGCACGGCTTCGCTCAGCAGTGGCGCCACGGCGACGCGCGTGAAGGGCCGCGCCTGTCCGCCCACCGTGCCTTCGTGGCTGAAGCCCACCAGCGTCCGGACGATGGCGTCGATGCGCCGGCACTGCTGGAGGATGAGCCCCGCGCGCTCCTGCACCGCCGCCGGGTCCTCCAGCTCGTACTTGAGGTTCTGCGTCAGGCTGGCGATGGCCGTCAGCGGGTTGCCAATCTCATGGGCCACGCCCGCGGCCACGCGCCCCAGCGAGGCCAGCCGGTCCTGATGCGCCATGCGCGCGTCCACGGCCTTTCGTGCCGTGAAGTCCTCCACCAGGAGGGCCATCCCCTCGGACGTGCCCGTGCCCTGCTCCGCGGGAGAGAGCCGCGAGCGGTGCAGCCGGAGGATGCGCTCGACGCCCGCCACGGAGACACGCGTCTCCGTGTCTCCGTCCACACCGCTGGCGAAACCGGACAGCAGCGGGCCCCAGGGGCGGGCAGGGCCTCCAGGGGATGGCCGCGCACGGTGTCCACCGGCACGCCGGAGAGCTGCTCGAGCGTCGCGTTCCAGATGACGACCTCACCATCCGGCCCCACCGCGCAGACGCCCACCGGGAGGTCCTCCAGGATGCGGCGCAGGTAGCGGCGCACGGCCTCCAGCGCGGGGACCGGGCCTTGCAGACCCCGCGCGTCGCGGAGGCGCTCCTCGACGAAGCGGAGTTGTTCGGCCAGGGCGGTGCGCGCGCCGGGCTCCAGCCGCAGCGCCTCCTCCACCGTCATGCGCGCGAGCACGGGGCCCAGCAGGCCCGACAGGTTTCGCTCCACGCCGTCGCGCAGGCGGCGCAGCTCGGAGGGCCGGCGCTCGTCCTGCGGCAGCGACAGGGACTTCAGCGCCCGGTCCACCTCCGCCGTCGCGGCCTCCTCACCCAGCAGCGGGGCCAGCTTGCGACGGAACTCGTCGGGCGAGCCCGCCACCACGCCACCCGCGGCGGGCGCGGCCTCCTCGCGCGTGCAGGCCCGCGCCGCCTCTGCTTCCTCGGCGGACTGGCGCGTCGCCAGCGACACGCCGATGAAGGCCAGCCCGTTGAGCGTGAGCGAGGCGAAGGTGGCGAAGCCCCAGGGCTCACTGTCGGAGAACCCGAGCAGCGCCGCCATGCGGTGCGTCCACGCGACGACGCCCGGCGAGGCCCATAGGGGCACCACCAGCGTCAGGAACCACAGGCTGGCGCCCGCCACCAGGCCCGTCAGCAGCCCGGCGCGTGTGGCACGCTTCCAGAACAGCAGCCCCAGCACGCCCGGGATGAACTGCGCCACCGCGACGAAGGACACCAGCCCCAGGTCCACCAGTCCCGTGCCGCGAATGTTCAGCAGCCAGTGGAAGCCGTAGCCGGCCAGGATGATGATGCCGATGAGCAGCCGGCGCGCCCACAGCAGCCAGCCGTATAGATTCGGCTGCCCGCGTGCGTAGCCCAGGGGCAGCACCAGGTGCGTGAGGCACATGGGCGCCAGGGCCAGCGTGGTGACGATGACCATGGCGCTGGCCGCGGAGACGCCGCCCAGGAAGGCCCCCAGCGCCAGCCACGTGGCGCCGCGTGACGCGGGCACCGCCAGCACGTGGAAGTCCGCGGGCCAGGGCAGTCCCAGCGCCTCGCCGCTCCAGAGCACCACGGGGACGACCAGGTTCATCACCAGCAACAGCAGCGGGAAGGCCCAGGTGGCGGTGGCCAGCCCCTCACGCTCCGGGGCCTCGGTGAAGGCCACGTGGTAGCTGCGCGGCGTGAGGAACGCGGCCGCGCAAGAGAGCACCAGCAGCGGTGACCAGGAGGCATCTCGCGCCGGGCGCTGAAGTGCGTCAATGGCCTCTGGATGCGCGTCGACCCAGGCCAGCAGCCCGTCCACGCCGCCGAATACGTTGGAGACCGCCCAGATGCCCACGGCCACTAGTGCGACGAGCTTCACCGCGGACTCGAAGGCGATGGCCAGCATCAGGCCTTCGTGCCGCTCACGCGGGGTGAGGTGCCGTGCGCCGAAGAGGACGGAGAAGACGGTGAGGACCGCGCAGAAGCCGAGGCCCACCAGCGTGGGAGACGCGGAGGGACTGAGCACGCGCGCGGACTCGACGACGGCCCGCACCTGGAGCGCCAGATAGGGGAGGCTGCCCGCCAGCAGGAACAGCGTCACCGCCGTGCCGGTGGATTGCCCCGGGTAGCGGAAGGCCAGCACGTCCGCTAGCGACGTGAGCTGCAACTCGCGGGACAGGCGCAGCAGCGGGCGCCACAGCACGGGAATCAGCAGGCACGCCAGGGTGACGCCCAGGTAGATGCCCAGGTAGCGGAAGCCATGCCGGGCCGCGTAGCCCACGCTGCCGAAGTAGGACCACGACGTGGCGTACACGCCCAGGGCCAGCGCGTAGACGAGCGGATGCTGGGTGATGCGCGCGGGGATGGCGCCTCGCTCCGCCGCGTAGGCCACCAGGAAGAGCACCAGCAGGTAGGCGACGGACGCGGCGACGAGCGAGCCGAGCTCGAGCGTCATGGGCCACGACTCCGGTGCGCCGCCCAGCCGCCCAGGAGGATGACGCCCAGCCACACCGCGAAGGGCAGGTACCCCGGCGCGCCCTCTGCCAGCCACAGTCGGCGCAGGGGAGAGCCGAAGAGGAGCACCGCGACGGCGAAGACGAGCAGCGACGGCATCACGGGGGCGTCGGGCTCGGTAGGGCGCTTCATGGCGGCGAAGATACCAGCCGCGTCGCCTCGGGGTGACGAAGCCGCCACGCGCGTCGTGTGGAAGCGGTGGGCCTGTTCGCCGGGCGCGGGAGGAGCATCCTCACGGCGCACTTGCTGTCCGGACGTGGGCGCACGGGCCTGCCTGGCCGTGGATTGTGGCTCGACAGGCAGGCCGGGCCGTCCTGAGAATGCGGGCGGCCGAGAGGCGCCTGCGTGCGCCATCGGGGAACGGAGATGCGAGTGGAGACGCAGCCTGGCGACTTCGGACCGCCACGAGACGAACGTGAGATGGCCGCCGTCGCGGACATCCTGATGCAGTCGTATGCCATGTCACCCGCCGACACCGCCGCCTGGGTGCAGCGAGCGTCGAGGCCGGACCTGCGGTTGTTGCGCGAGGGCGGCGAGGTGGCGGCCACGCTCGTGCTCATCCGCATGGGGCAGTGGTACGGCGGGCGCAGCGTGCCCGTCATCGGCGTGGGCAGCGTGGGCGTGTCTCCCGTCCACCGGGGGCGCGGCACCGCCACGCGACTGATGCAGCACCTGCTGCGCGAGGCCCGCGCGACGGGCGCACCGCTGTCGGTGCTCTATCCCGCGACGCAGCCGCTCTACCGGCGCGTGGGGTACGAGCACGCGGGTACGCGGCAGGAGATTCGCATCCAGGTCCCATCGCTGGACTTCAGTGAGCGGACGTTGTCGCTCCGGGCCATCGAGGAGAAGGACACGCAGGCCATCGTCCTGAGCTACCAGCGCTACGCGCGTCACCGGCCGGGCTGGCTGGACCGCGGGGACTTCTCATGGGGCCGCGTCCGCAGCATGCGCGGCGAGGTGGCACATGGCTACCTGGTGGAGGGCAGCGCCGGTGTGGAGGGCTACCTCTACGTCATCCGCCGGCAGCTCAAGGACTTCAAGCAGGAGCTGTTCCTCTCCGACGTCGTGGCCCATACGCCCGCGGCGGCGCGGCGGATCCTGAGTTTCCTGGGGGACCACCGTTCCCTGGCCACGGACGTCTTCTGGTACGGCGGCGTGGACGACCCGTTGCTCCTGCTGCTTCGCGAGCAGACGTACGCGGTGAAGCAGTACACGCACTGGATGGTGCGGGTGCTGGACGTGGCCTCCGCGCTGGAGGCGCGCGGCTGGCCGGAAGGACTCTCCGGCACGCTCCATCTGGACGTCGAGGACGACCTCTTCCCGGAGAATCAGGGCCGCTTCGTGCTGGAGGTCTCGGACGGTCAGGCGCGCGTGCGCCGTGGCGGCGACGGCGGCCTGCGGCTGCACGTGCGGTACCGGCGCCGCTCTACACCGGCCACCTGTCCGCGGAGTCGCTGCGGGCCATGGGCGCGCTGGAGGGCGATGATGCCTCGGTGCGCGCGGCGGGCAGTCTCTTCGCCGGGGCGCCGCCCTCCCTGCGCGACATGTTCTGACCCGGGCCGGGCGCTCTATCGGGCCCGGCGCGGGAGTGCTAGGAGCGCAAGCAGTCCTTCACAGGAGCGTGCAGGCAATGCGGGCATTCGTCACCGGTGGTTCAGGCTTCGTGGGCAGGCACCTCCTCACCGCGCTGAAGGTGCGCGGGACGCCCGCTCGGGCCCTGGCGCGCTCGGCCGCGGCACTGGCCTCGGTGACGGAGGCCGGCGCGGAGCCCTTCGAGGGCGACCTGTCGGACGTGGAGAAGCTGAAGGCCGGCATGGAGGGCTGTGACACCGTCTTCCATTGCGCCGCGGTGGTGAAGGGCTGGGGCGCGCGCAGCGAGTTCTACGAGACGAACGTGCGCGGCACGGAGCGGGTGCTGGAGGCGGCGCGCGCCGCGGGCGTCAAGCGGTTGGTCCACGTCAGCACGGAGGCGGTGCTGGCGGATGGCTCGCCCCTGGAGCGGGTGGATGAGACGATGCCCCTGCCCGAGCGCCCCATTGGCGACTACCCCTCCACCAAGGGCGAGGCGGAGCGCCGGGTGCTCAGCGTGAATGCGCCGGACTTCGTCACCGTGGCGGTGCGTCCCCGCTTCATCTGGGGCGCCGGTGACACGTCGCTGCTGCCGCAGTTCCAGGAGGCGGTGCGGACCGGGCGCTTCCGGTGGTTCGGCGGCGGCCGTTACCTGACGTCCACCTGCCACGTGGCCAACTGCGTGGAGGGCATGCTGCTGGCGGCGGAGAAGGGCCGCGGCGGCGAGGCCTATTTCCTCACCGACGGGGAACCCGTGGAGTTCCGGGGCTTCATCACCGCCATGCTCGCGACGCAGGGCGTGGACGCGGGCGAGCGCACCCTGCCATACGGCGTGGCCGCGACGGTGGCCACGGTGGGGGACTTGCTGTGGGGCACCTTCGGCCTGGGCGGCAGGCCTCCGCTCACCCGCACAGAGGTGCTGCTGATGGGGCGGGAGGTGACGGTGAGGGACGACAAGGCCCGCCGGGAGCTGGGGTACGAGGGCCGCCGTTCCCGTGAAGAAGGGCTCCGGGAGATGAAGGCGGAGCATCAGAGCACGGCGTCGCGTATGCTCTGAGGCATGCGAAGGTTCGAGTTCGTGGAAGGCTCCAGCTCCAAGTTCTGGGAGCCGGAGCTCAAGGGCAACACCTTCATCGTCACCTTCGGCCGCATCGGCACCGCCGGTCAGCGGCGGGAGAAGGCTTTCGCGGACGAAGCCGGCGCCCGGAAGGAATACGAGAAGAAGGTCGCTGAGAAGCTGCGCGAGGGTTACCTCGAGGTGACGGAGGGCGGCGCCGCGGAGGCCGCGCCCGCGTCCGCGCCACCGCCCGCGCCGAAGAAGGCGGAGCTTCCCCGCCGCGTGCCCGCGGCCATGCCCACGCCCGAGTCGCTGAAGGCCGCCGCGGAGGCGCTGGCCGCGCTCCGGGCCCGGCTGGGGTGGCGGAGCTGGGAGGTGACGTCGCGGGCCCGGCGTGCGAAGCGCGCGCTGCGGGCCCTGGGCGGCGTGGACCCCGCGGCCCATTCGGAGCTGGCGGGCACCTTCACCGCGTTGATGGAGCGCGTCGTCGCTCCGAAGAAGGATGGCCGGCTCCCGCTGCGGCACGCGCTCGCGTTGCTGGGCGAACTGGACGTGGCTGCCTTCACCCGCGCGGCCGAGGTGTGGCTCGCCGCGCCGGACGCCGTCCCCGCCGCGACGACCGTGGCCCGGCAGGCGTCGGCGCTGGGGCAGCCCGAGCTGGCGCTGCGCATGGGCATGCTGCTGGCGGAGCGTCCCGGTCAGGCGGGCGCGCCTTCCGAAGAGGGGTGGAGCAAGCGGTGGACGCGCCTGCGGCCGCACGTGGAGGAACAGTTGTCCTCCAGCGGCGGCTCGCTGGCCACCTGGGCCCAGTCCATCGATGCCTCGAAGGACGCGCACCGCCAGCCGGTTGGCCCGCCTGGAGGCGTGAGGCGCCGGCGTCGTTGGCTTTCAGGAGCGCGTGGGAGTGCCCCACGCGCTCCGCGAGAGGCGGTGGGCTAGCCCGGGCCGCCGTCGCTGGGCGCGGACGACTTCTTGGCGGCGCCCTGGCCCGAGGACGGGACGCTGTCGGGCTGACGGTCCATCTCCGCCGTTGGATAGGCGCGCGCGGCATCCAGGTAGGACTGGGGCTTGATGCGCCGGCGCATGCGCCACGTCAGGTTGTCGGGCTGCACGAGCACGGGCTCACCTTCGGCGCGCTGCTCCACCAGGTGTCCGTCGCAGAAGCGCCACAGCTTGCGGCCGTCCACCTCCTGCCGCGCGTAGAACAGGTCCGTCTGCCCCACCTGGGGGTTGGGCGGGCACCAGGTGCGGCGGGCGGCCTCCTCCCGCTCGGGCATCTCCTCGCGCCACTGCCGGCGGGCATCCTTCAGTGCCACGGCGGCCAGCACCTTGGGCCCTTCTTCCAACCGGGCATCCACCTCCGTCAGCAGCTCCTGGCCACGACGGGCAATCTCCGGGAAGGCCCCGGTGTTGCGGAAGCTGCACTCCTTCAGCCGGTTGAGCGTGTAGCGGTGCACCTCCATGAGGGGCGGAAGCGAGCCGGTGGCCTCCCGCATCATCGCCAGTTGGCGAGCGTGGTCCGGCGCGTCCAGCTTGGAGAGGTTCTCCGTCTCCCGGAGGAAGCGGGCCATGGTTCCATTCACCGTCGTCAGCTCGTCCGCCAGCCACCGCGGTTCCGAGGACGCACAGGGGTCCGCTTTCGCCTTCTTGTAGTCCCGGTACTCCGCTCGGGACATGCCGAGCGAATAATGCTCCACCGGAGGAGCGGGCTTGGTCGCGCACGCGCTCAGCGCCGTGCCCAGGCCCGCAAGCACGAGCTGCCGAATGTTTGGCGTCATCCGCCCATTCTGGCATGTCATTTGTGTTCAAACAAACGTACAGGGGCGGACACTTCGGGTTCCAGGCCTGGGTTCCGAGGCGGACGTGCCTCCCCTGTACGGCGTCGCGGAGGTTGCCTACAAGGATGCTCAGGCGCAGAGCACCCGTTCCCAGAAGTGCGAGCCGGTCCATGAAGCCCGCGGTCCTCATCATCATCGGGGTGCTCACTGCATTGGGTGGGGCCCTCTACCTGTCTTCGCGGCGCGCCGCGGAGCGAACGGAAGAGGCGCGTCCCGCGGCGCAGGCGCCTGTATCCACCCGCGCGGTGCGGACGGAAATCACGTTCCTCTACAGCACGGAGAAGAAGGCGTGGGTGGAGGAGGCCGCGGCGGACTTCCAGAAGACGCATCCGCTCATCCGGGTGAACCTGGTGGGCCAGGGCTCGCTGGAGGCCGCGCGGGCCATCCTCGAAGGCCGTGAGCGGCCCACCGTGTGGAGCCCCGCCGACAGCGCGGTGCTGCGGATGCTGGAGTCGGACTGGGCCACGGACGCCACGCGCGAGCCGCTGTTCGCCTCGGAGGGCGAAGCGGCGCCGCGGCCGTTGGTGAAGACGCCGCTCGTCTTCGTGGCGTGGGAGGACCGGGCGGAGGTGCTCCTGCGCGCCAGCGGCGGGGGCGCGGTGTCCTGGAAGGTCATCCACGACGCGGTGTCCAGTGACCAGGGCTGGCCCGCGGTGGGCGGCCAGCCGGAGTGGGGCTTCGTGAAGCTGGGCCACACGGACCCCACGCGCTCCAACTCCGGGCTCCAGGCGCTGCTGCTGGCGTCGCTGGAGTTCTACGGCAAGCAGAGCGGATTGACGGTGGCCGACCTGCTGGAGCCGCGGTTCCAGACGTGGCTGAGCCAGTTGGAGCGGGGCACGGGCCGCTTCGAGCAGTCCACGGGCGCGCTGATGGCGGACATGGTCCGCTTCGGCCCGTCCCGCTACGACATCGCCGTGGTGTACGAGAACCTGGCCATCGCCCAGCTCTCCCAACCGCCGGGGAACTGGGGGGCGCTGAAGGTCCTGTACCCGACGCTCACGTCCTGGAGCGACCATCCGGCGGCGGTGCTGGACGGAGACTGGGTGCTGCCCCGCCAGCGTGAGGCCGCGCTGGAGTGGCTGCGCTATCTGCACAGCCGGCCGGTGCAGCAGCGCGCGCTGGCCTTCGGCTTCCGCCCCGCGGATGCCTCCGTCCCGCTGACGCCCCCTGGAGAGGCCAGCCTCTTTCCCCGCTGGCCGCGCGGGGCCTCCAGGTGGACGTGCCGGACGGCGCGGCAGTCCCTGATGGCGCGGTGGTCCGCAACCTCCTCACGCTGTGGACGCGGCGGGTGGGCAACGCGCGGTCGCCGTAGCCCGTCGCTTCGCCCGGTGCTCCGCCATCAGCCGCCGCGCGCCACCAGGTCGATGAAGCCGCGAATCCAGAGGAGGTTCACCGCGTCGCAGGCGTCACGCGGTGTCGGCGTCGTCGTCTCCAGCGCGGCCGTGTAGGGCACGCCCTGGCGCGCGTACCAGTCGGTGACGCTGCCGTCGTGGTACTCGATGAGGCCGTCCGCGTCGGCGAAGCTGTGGTCGTCCACCTTCTGGCTGCGCACCACCGCGACGTGCTTCGCGCTGGCTTCCACCAGCGGGCGGTAGGCGGCCTTGTCTCCGAAGGTGTACGCATACGTCGACGCCCCGCCCAGGTAGTCGTCCTGGTGGATGTCGAGCGCGGCGGCCGGAGCGGCATAGCGCGCCAGCTCGCTGCGTATCGCGCGAGTCTCCTTGGGGCCTCCGTCATACAGCGCCCAGCGGAGGATGGGCCGCGCGACGTTCAATTCGCCCACCCACTCCCCGGGGGCGACTTCGTAGCGGAGGAAGTCGTTGTTGGGCTTCTCGCCGCTGCGGTTGTACCGGGTCCCCGCCTCGAAGCCGGACGGGTTGATGCAGGGGTAGACGCGCAGCCCCACGCCGCGCTCCACCGCGTACGCCGCCACCGCCGGGAAGTGCTCGGCCAGGGTGAGGGGACCAGCGGGTTCCTCCCCGTGGAAACCGGAGGTGATGACCAGCCAACGCTCTCCCGGGACGACGAGCCGGAAGAGGGGGTAGTCCTGGTCCCCCTCCGTCACGCGGCCGTATTCGGAGACGTCCGCGACCTGGGCGTGGGCGCGGATCCGCTTTGCGTAGTCGGTGTAATTCACGCACCTAAACTAGCCGTGCTCCGCCGCCCCGCCCACCCTTTCCCGCAAGCGCACACCCCACCTGTCCTGACGCCACGGTGGCGTGCGCGCGGACTACGGGCCTACGTGCTCGCGGAACTGTTCGGCCAGCGCCTTGCGCTGCTGCGGCGTCAGCGTGCCGTGGACCTCCAGGGCGGCGTCTGTCGCCTGGTGAGCGAAGGCGCGCATGGCCTCGATGCGCGCGTCCACCAGGGCGTGGAGCTTCTGCCGGTCCGGCGTGTCCGACGCGAGCTGTTGGAAGGCCTCCTCGCGCACCGCGCGGTGCTCCTGCATCAGCTGCACCCCGTCGGAGAACAGTCGGTCTTTCACGGCGTGGATGGACTGGCGCTGGGACTCAGTGGCGTCCAGCGTGTCCAGCTTGTCGTCGAGCTTCCACGTCACCTGCTGCTTCACGCGCTCTGGGTCCTTGCCCCAGCGGGGGCCTCCCCGCAGCGCGAAGCCGCTGAGCAGCGCGACGGCGAGCATCGCGGAGCCGACGACGGCGAACCTCTTCATCATGGCCTTCTCCTGGGTGGAGCGCGGACGGCTCCACGTGAAGTCGCCACCCCTCGCGGCGACGGTGGCAATGTGCCGGCCCGCAGTTGCTGGGACTTGTACGAGGCGTGAAGAAGTATGAAGCCGCCCGTGCGCTCACCGGCCCAGGGGCCACGTCCCGGCGCCTGGGGGTTGGACGCATCGTGATTTCCACGGAGACGGGCGGTGGGAAGGGCGGGCCGTTAGCGTTCCGTCCAGGGCTTCCGCTCATGGCGGAACGCCGCAAGAGGCCGATTTTCCGGCTTCCCCCGCGCTTCTCCGCCAGGGGCAACACTGGACTGGCGAGCAGGGGAGCACGGCCCTAGTGTTCGGCGGCACCCCGGCCTCCAGGAGCGGAACGCGCTTATGTCCTTTACCCACCTCCACCTGCACACCCTCTACTCGCTCCTCGATGGGGCGATCCGGATGAAGGACCTCATCAAGACGGTGAAGGAGAAGGGGATGAGCAGCGTTGCCGTGACGGATCACGGCAACATGTTCGGCGCCATCGACTTCTACAAGAAGGCGAAGGACGCCGGCATCAAGCCGATTCTGGGCATGGAGGCCTACGTCGCCGGACCCAAGGGGCGTGAGGACCGCTCCGAGAAGGTCTCCCACCACCTCATCCTGGTGGCGAAGAACGAGGAGGGTTACGCCAACCTGCGCTACCTCTCCTCCACCGCGTACATGCACGGGTTCTACTACCACCCGCGCATCGACAAGAAGGTGCTCGCCGAGCACAGCAAGGGCCTGTTCGCGCTCACCGCGTGCCTGGGTGGTGAAGTCACCAGCGCGTGCTTCCGCGGCGACATGGACCACGCCCGCCGCGCCGCGCAGGAGTACAAGGACATCTTCGACCCGGGGCACTTCTTCCTGGAGGTGCAGTCCAACGGGATGCCGGAGCAGGACAAGGCGAACGAGAACCTCAAGCAGCTCTCGCGCGACTTGGACATCCCGCTGTGCGCCACCGCGGACGCGCACTACATCAAGCGCGAGGACGCGCGCGCCCACGAGCTGCTCATGTGCATCGCCAGCGGCAAGACGCTGGCGGACGGCAAGCGCATGAAGCACTCCACGGACAAGCTCTACGTCACCAGCCCCGCGGAGATGCTGGAGTTCTTCAAGGACACGCCCGAGGCGGTCCACAACACCCAGCGCATCGCCGAGCAGTGCAACCTGGAGCTCAAGCTGGGCAAGCCGATGTTGCCCACCTTCAAGGTGCCCGACAGCCACACGCCGGACAGCTTTATGGCGGAGCTGGCGTACGAGGGCCTGCGCGAGCGCTTCAAGGAGCTGGCGGCCACCGTCACGTACCCCATCGACCGCGAGCAGTACCAGGCGCGGCTGGCGCTGGAGATTGGCGTCATCCAGAAGATGGGGTTCAGCGGCTACTTCCTCATCGTCCAGGACTTCATCAACTGGGCGAAGAAGATGAACATCCCGGTGGGCCCGGGCCGTGGCTCCGGCGCCGGCAGCCTGGTGGCCTACGCGCTGCGCATCACCGACGTGGACCCCATCCCGTACAACCTCCTGTTCGAGCGCTTCCTGAACCCGGAACGCGTGTCGATGCCCGACTTCGATATCGACTTCTGCCAGGACCGCCGGGACGAGGTCATCCAGTACGTCGGCCGGAAGTACGGCGAGATGAACGTGGGGCAGATCATCACCTTCGGCTCGCTCAAGGCGAAGAGCGTGCTGCGCGACGTGTGCCGCGTGTTCGCGCTGCCGTTCAGCGAAGGTGACCGCATCGCGAAGCTGGTTCCCGAGGTGCTCAACATCACCTTGAGGGAGGCCATCGAGATGGAGCCTCGCCTCAAGGAGATGATGGAGACGCCCTCCAACATCGGCGAGGTGGAGGGCAAGCCCGTCACCACCAAGGACGTGCTCGAAATCGCGCTCGCGCTGGAGGGCCTGCACCGCCAGCCCGGCATGCACGCCGCAGGCGTGGTGATTGCCGACAAGCCGCTGTGGGAGTTCGTGCCCGTCTACCAGCCGCCGGGTGAAAAGACGCTCATCACCCAGTTCGCCAAGGACGAAGTGGAAGCGGCCGGCCTGGTGAAGTTCGACTTCCTCGGTCTGAAGACGCTCACGGTGATTCAGCACGCGCTGGACCTGGTGAAGCGCAACCACGGCAAGGACATCCCCCGGCACGAGATTCCGCTCGATGACGAGAAGACCTGGGAGTTGATGGCCAAGGGCGACACGGCCGGCATCTTCCAGATGGAGTCCAGCGGCTTCACGGAAATGGTCGTGAAGCTCAAGCCGAACTGCTTCGAAGACGTCATCGCCGCCGGCGCGCTCTACCGCCCGGGTCCGCTGGACTCCGGCATGGTGGACGTCTTCATCAACCGCAAGCACGGCCGGGAGAAGGTGTCGTACCCGCACCCCGCGCTGGAGCCGGTGCTCAAGGACACCTACGGCGTCATCGTGTACCAGGAGCAGGTGATGCAGATTTCGCAGGTCCTGGGTGGCTACACCCTGGGCCGCGCGGACCTGCTTCGCCGCGCCATGGGCAAGAAGAAGGCCGAGGTCATGCAGGCCGAACGGGCCGGCTTCCTCGAGGGCTGCGCGAAGAACAACGTCGACCTCAAGGTCGCCGGTGAAATCTTCGACCTGATGGAGAAGTTCGCCGAGTACGGCTTCAACAAGAGCCACTCGGCGGCCTACGGCCTGGTCACCATCCACACTGCCTGGCTGAAGGCGCACTACCCCTGCGAGTTCATGGCGGCCCTTCTCTCCAGCGAGAAGGACAACACGGACAAGGTGGTGAAGCACATCGGCGAGGCGCGCGAGTCGGGCCTCGAGGTGCTGCCGCCGGATGTGAATCAGTCCGACATGGAATTCGGCGCGGTGAGCGGGAAGATTCGCTTCGGCCTGGGCGCCATCAAGGGCGTGGGCGAGGGCGCCATCGAGTCCATCCTGGAGGCGCGCAAGGACGGCCCCTTCAAGAGCCTGTTCGACTTCTGCGAGCGCGTGGACAGCCGCAAGGTGAACCGGAAGGTGATGGAAGCGCTGGTGAAGGCGGGGTCCTTCGACTTCGAGAAGCGCTCGCGCCGGCAGATTTTCGACACCATCGAGAAGGCGATGAACCGCGGCTCGGCCAGCCAGAAGGACAAGGCGGCCGGCCAGAGCTCGCTGTTCGGCATGCTGGCGGGTCCGTCCTCGGACGGTGGTGGCGGCGGGCTGAAGGACGACTACGTCGAGGTGGAGGACTGGTCGGAGAAGGAGCGGCTGTCGCTGGAGAAGGAGGCCATTGGCTTCTACGTGTCCGGCCATCCGCTGCACCAGTACGACAAGGAGCTGAAGCGCTACGCGCGGCCGATTACGGCGGTGCAGCGCGCGCGCAAGGACGACAAGCTCACGGTGGCGGGCATCGTCACGGTGCTGCGCGAGCGGCCCACGAAGACGGGCAAGCGCATGGCGTGGGTGACGATTGAGGACTTGTCCGGCTCCATCGAGCTGGTGTGCTTCCCGGGCAAGGACGGCACGCGCAACGTGATGGGCCGGGACGGCAAGTGGGCGAAGCAGGGCCCCAAGCCGGGCTTCGAGAACTGGGAGCACCTGCTCAAGTCGGACGACCCCATCCTGGTGTCGGGAACGGTGCAGATCAGCCAGCGTGACGAGGACACGCCGACGCCGGAGCTCATCGTCGACGACATCCAGAGCCTCAAGGCGGTGCGTGAGAAGCGCACCAAGCGGCTGGAGCTGCGCGTGCCGGCGGACCTGCTCACGGAGGAGCGGGTGGCGAAGCTGCACGAGTTGGCGAAGAAGTACGCCGGCGCCACGCCCGTGGCGGTGAGCGTGCTCTTCAAGGGCGAGGGCGAGGCGCTCATCGGCAATACGTCCATCAAGGTGCAGGTGAATGACGACCTGCTGCTCGCGGTGGACCGCCTGTTCGGCATGCGGGTGGTGGAGTTCGGCTGAGCCGGGGCTGATTTCTAAAAGCCGGATTCCATGACGGCTGATGGGCCAGCGCCACTACAGTGGCTGGCCCATGGGGCTTGAGTGTCGTGGATGGCTGCTGCTGTCTGGGCTTGTGAGCCTGCTGTTGGTGGGCTGTGCGTCGACGGCGCCTGGGCTCGCTTCGCTAAGCGAACCTCCCTCCTCGCTGGAGTGCGAGCGCTCGGATGAGGGCGCCTGCGTGGTCCTCGCTTGCGAAAGCGGGACGTGTGGGCTGTTCGATTGCGAGGACGTCGCGCTGGAGGAAGAGGCGCAGGCCGCATTCAGGCCGGTGCTGGCTGGAGCGTTTCGCCCACCGGCCCGTGGAGCTCCCTCGTTTCGCCACTGGCGGAACCTGGGGATTCGCTCCGGTTCACGGCCACGGATGACGTTCCACTTCCGTTACCGGGAGGGCTTTCTTCCCGCGCTGCCGAGGGGGCCCGGCAAGTTGGTGCATCACCACCTGTTTCCTCAACAGCCAGAGCTTGCGAGGTGGTTCAGGTCGCACGGCGTCGACATCCACAAGTTCACCATCCTCATCCCCGAGCACATCCACCGCCAACTCCATAGCGGCAAGGGTCGGGGTGGTATGTGGAACCAGGCGTGGCGGGATTTTCGGGACAGCCAGCAGGGGCGTTCGATGACGTCAGAGGAACTGCACCGCAAGGCGGTGGAGTTGATCTTCCGCTTCGAGCTGACGGGGCCCGTCGTGCCATACAATGCGCCGGTCGCGCCCTATCAAGCAGTGCCATCCATCCGTGCTCCGTGAGGAACCTTGAAGTTCTACCGAGTTCATCCAGACACGGCGTCGGGCTACACGGGCTCCGTGGACGCGGTGAACAAGTGGTGTCTTCCTGGCGTGCATCCCTGTCCCGTTTGCCGCGCGGGCGGAGGGGCTCCCTGGCTCACATACCCGTGCGTGGACCTGTCCAGCCTTCCTCGCGACGAGTTGAAGAAGCTGTCCGACCCCTGGCCGGTCTCTCGTGAGGAGTTCTCGCGATTGAAAGCGTTGATTGCGCCCCTGGCTCCTCCGTGGGCATTGCTGGCGCCAGGGGCCCAATTCGGACCGTGTGAAGGGAAGGGCGCTGGCCGTTTCGGCTCGCTCTTCATGCAGGACGCACCCACGCTGTTTGTTCAGCGGGCCGCTTTCGAACGACTGAACGCCGCGGGCGTGCGAGGGCTTCAAGGGGCGTCGGTCGAGGTGCGTTTCCGTGGAAAGGCTCCGCCCGAACTGCTCCAACTGCAACTGGAGTTGCATGGACTGCTGCATCAAGCCTGTCTGCCGAAAGAGCGCGAACCACCATGCCCGGCATGCGGCGCCAGCAAACAGGCCTGGCCCCGCACCGTCGTCCTCGACGCAGCTTCTTTGCCGGGAGCCCGGGACGTCTTTCGTCACCGGCAGGGCTGGGCAACCGTCATCGTCAGTGAGCGCTTCGTCGAAGCCGTGAATGACCTCGAGCTGGATGGCGTGACGTTCGAGGAACTCGAAGTCCGGGAGGGCTGAGCTGAATGGACGGGACCTACAAGTCGCTGCGCATCGAGAAGACTGAAGGCGTCGCCGAACTGGTGCTCACCGGCCCTGGCAAGGGCAACGCCATGGGGCCCGACTTCTGGCGGGAGATGCCCGAGGCCATCCGCGCGCTGGATGCGGATGACTCCGTCCGCGTCGTGCTGGTTCGCGGCGAGGGCAAGCACTTCACCTTCGGCCTGGACCTCATGGGGATGATGGAGTCCCTGGGGCCGCTGCTCACCGGCGAAAGCAACCTGGCCCTGGAGCGCTTGAAGCTGCTGTCGCTGATTGGCGACATGCAGCAGGCCACCGAGGGCATGGCCCGCTGCCGCAAGCCCGTCATCGCCGCCGTGCACGGCTGGTGCATCGGTGGCGGCATGGACCTCATCGCCGCGTGTGACTTCCGGTACTGCTCCCAGGACGCGAAGTTCTCCCTGCGCGAGGTGAAGGTGGGCATCGTCGCCGACCTGGGCGCGCTCCAGCGCCTGCCTCGCATCATCGGCGAGGGCCACACGCGTGAGCTGGCCTACACCGGTGGCGACGTGGACGCGGCGCGCGCCCTGCGCATGGGGTTGGTGAACGAGGTGTTCTCCACGCCGGAGGCCCTGCTGGAGGAGGCCCGAGCGACCGCGAAGCGCATCGCCGAGAATGCCCCGCTCGTTGTCCAAGGCGCCAAGCAGGTCATGGAGTACTGCGCGGACAAATCCATCGCGGATGGCCTGCGTTATGTGGCGGTGTGGAACTCCGCGTTCCTTCAGTCCCATGACCTGGCCGAAGCCTTTTCCGCATTCGTGGAACGCCGTCCCCCTCACTTCCAGGGGCGCTGAGCCCCCGGGCCGAGGGGCTTCCTCCGCTTGCGCTGGAAATGCGAGAATTCCAGGAGCGCCTGGGATTCGGAGTCCGGCGACATGACGGAGAGCATCGCGCTGCTGGGGTACGGCCGCTTCGGCCGTGCCCTGTCTGGCCTCCTGCTGGAAGCGGGCATCCCGCATCGGGTGTTCGAGCCACGCCAGGACGACGTCCCCGACGCACTGAAGGCAGCGACGCTCGCGGAGGCTATCAAGGGCGCGGGGCTGGTGGTGCTCGCCATGCCCGTGTCTGGAATGCGCTCGGTGCTGGAGGAGCTTCGCCCGCGCCTGTCGCCCGCGCAGACGGTGCTCGACGTCGGAAGCGTCAAGGTGCGCCCTGTGCAGGTGCTGGCCTCCGTGTTGGGGCGGGACATCCCCTGGGTGGGCACGCATCCGCTGTTCGGCCCGGCCAGTCTGGCGAGGGGCGACCTGCCTCGCCGCACGGTGGTGTGCCCGAACGAGCTGCACCCAGAGGCCGTGCGCAAGGCCCGGGGACTGTTCGAACGCATCGGCTGTGAAGTGACGGAGCTGTCGCCGGATGCGCATGACGCGCTGATGGCGCGCACGCATGTGCTCACCTTCTTCCTGGCCCACGGGCTGCTCAAGGCGGAGGCCGGAAAGGACCTGCCCTTCGCGCCGCCCAGCTTCCAGCCCGTGGCCCGCCTGGAGGAGTACGCACGGCTGGAGGTGCCCCACCTCTTCGGCGTCGTGCAGTCGGAGAACCCCTACGCGCGGGACGCACGCGTGCGGCTGCTGGATGCGCTCACGCAGCTCCACCTGGGTTGTGAATCAGGGCGCTCGGGCGCGCCGGAGCCTGTCGCCGCGCCGCCTGGGCTGACGGACGTCCGGGAGCGCGTGGATGCGTTGGACCGCGAGCTGGTGCAACTGCTGAATCGTCGCGCCCAGCTCATCCAGCAGGCCGCACATCTGAAGGCCGAGCACGGACTCCCGCTGCCAGACGCGGAGCGCGAGGCGAGCTTGCTGGAGACCCGGCGTCAGTGGGCCACGGAGCAGGGCATGGACGCGGACGACACGGAAGACGTGTTCCGCGCCGTCCTGCGCTTCTCACGCCGCGCCGTGCCCACGGGCTCCCGCTGAACGCGGTGGGCTTCAGCGTCAGCGCTGCACGGTGAAGGTGGGGTTGAGCACCTTCATCGTGCCCTTCGTCACGCCGAACTGTTCATGCACCGCCGCGCGGCGCACGGCCTCCGCAGGCGAGATGCGACCGGCCAGCAGCTCCTGGTACGCGGAGAGCACGCGCGACGCCTCCTCGCGGGACTCGCGCACGAACTCCACCCGGAAGCGCCGCACGCCCTGCGCGAGCAGCGACGGCACGAGCGAGGCCGCGCTCTGCGCCTGCGCGTTGAACACCGTGTTCCGGCACCCCACGTCCACCACCACCGGGTGCTCCAGCCCCTTGTGGTCCCTCAGGGACACGCGGTGCTTCTCACACGGCCGTCCACAGCTCCGGTAGTCACGCCCGTGGGACAGCGTGTGGGAATACACGCAGTGCTCGGTGTGGAACGTGGAGATGTGGTGATGCACCGTCACCGTGAAGCGCTCCGCCGGCAGGTGCTCCAGCATGGCCCCCAATTGCACCGCGTCCAGGTCATGCGCGAACGTCAGCGTGTCCAGCCCAAGCCCCAGCAGATGCAGCGCCGTCACGGAGTTGGTGACGTTGAGCGAGAAGTCCGCGTGCAGGGCAGGGCGCGTCTCCCCGGGCGCGGGCGGCCGCTCGAGGAAGTGCATCATCGCGCCCCAGTGCCGCACCAGCACCGCGTCCGGCTTCAGCTTCGCGATGCGCGCGTCGTAGCCCTCCTCGCCCGGCTTCTGCACGCGCACCGTGGCAATCGTCACGCGCAGCCCCGCCGCGCGCGCACGCTCCACCGCGCGCTGCAGGCCCACCAGCTCCATCCAGTCCAGCTCGACCTCGGGCAGCCCCGCGGCAATCACCGCTTCGAGCTGCTCGTCCGTGCGGCACAGCGGCAGCAAGCGCACGTCCTCCACGGCGCGGGGCGTCGGCTGCACGCGCTCACGCAGCGACGCGCGCAGGGACTCCAGCGTGGAGCCTTCGTTCACGGTCCGCACCGGACCGCGCGCCACGGCTTCCGACAGCTCCGCCACCAGCCGGCGCCGCAGCGCCTTCATCTCCGACACCGGCAAATGGAGCCCCGCCGCGAGCCCGGACGTATCCAGCTCCGTCAGCGTGAAAGGCGTTCCGCCCAGGGCCGCCAGCTTGTCCCGCAGCAGCGCTTCGTCGATGCCACCACCGCGCGCCTCGGCCAGCGCCACCTCGCTGGACACCGAGTAGACGTGTCCACCGCGCGCCCGGCCCAGCACCGTCAGCGGCGAACCGGCGGCGCCTGTCACGGTCAGCTCCAGAGGCACGCGGCCTTCGGGCTCGCCGCGCCCCAGCAGCTCCTCCGTGCGCTTCGCCAGGGCCGGGTCGCTCGTCATCCAGACGCGCTGGCCCGGCTTCACCCGGCCCATGTCCGGACCGGGATTGCCGAAGCCCAGCACCCATCCACGGCCCTTGCGCTCCACTCGGAACAGCGGACCGCCGGGTTCGTGCTTGTCCTCGGGGTGCCCGTCGTCGAATACCACGCCCATGCCGGGGCGGGGTGACACCTCGGCCGCCACCGGTGTCTCCGTCTCCAGCGGAGAGGACACCTTGCCCACGGGCGCATCCGGACGCGTCTTCTCGTCGTCCTGGCCCAGCCCGCCCGTCCAGGGACGGCCCTCCGTGTCGTCCACCACGCGCACGTCACGACCGTGCACGGACTCCACGCGGCCCAGGTACGCGCCCCGGTGCTTCGGGAAGCGCCCCTCCACCAGCGTCTGGTGGTCCGAGCCCGCGAAGAAACCGTGCGAGAAGCCCCGGCTGTACGACAGCGTCATGTCCGCCAGGTCCTTGCGCAGCGCCCCCGTGTCCGGCGTCCCCGCGGACACGCCATCCACCCAGCGCCGGTAGCCCTGCACCGCCGTGGCGACGTACTGAGGCCCCTTCTGCCGGCCTTCAATCTTCAGCGAGTGGACGCCAATCTCCACGAGCTGCGGCACCGCCATGACGCCCGCGAGGTCCTTGGGGCTGAGCAGGTACTGCACGTCGCCCAGCTCCCGCGTCTGGCCATCCACCACCAGGTCGTACGGAAGCCGGCACGATTGCGCGCACTGACCGCGGTTGGCGGAGCGTCCACCCCACGCCTCGCTCGTGAGGCACTGACCGCTCCACGACATGCAGAGCGCGCCGTGGATGAAGACCTCCAGCTCCACGTCTGTCTCCGACGCCAGCCGGCGAATCTCCGCCACGGACAGCTCGCGCGGCACCACCACGCGCGTGGCGCCCAGTCCCTTGGCGAAGCGCGCGCCCTCCGCGCTCGAAATGGTCATCTGCGTGGAGGCATGGACCTCCATCTGCGGACACACCGCGCGGGCCACCAGCGCAATCGCGGGGTCCTGGACGATGAGCGCGTCCACGCCGGCTTCGGCGATGCGGCGCAGGATGTTCTCCACCACCGGGAGCTCGGGCTCGAAGACCAGGGTGTTCAGCGTCAGATAGGCGCGGGCGCCGGCGCGGTGCACGAGCGCCAGCGTCTCCGGCAGGGTGGCGAGCGAGAAGTTCTCCGCGCGTGCGCGTGCGTTGAACCCTTCGTCCAATCCGAAATAGATGGCGTCCGCGCCACTGGCGAGCGCGGCCTTCATCGAGTCGAGGTCCCCAGCGGGGGCGAGGATTTCGGGGCGGCGGCGGGTCATGGCGCGACCTCTAACACACGGCCCCGGGTTCCGCTGTCCGTCCGGCGAACGTCATGGACGCAGTGCGGCAGGTTTGTTCAAGTCCCTGCCCGGTTGCTTCCACAGGAGACGGGTCCAAATGGCTGATGGCGTGTTCCGGGACGGGCTGCTCGCGGGCAAGGTGGCGTTCATTTCTGGCGGCAGCAGTGGCATCAACCTCGGCATCGCCGAGGCCTTCGTGAAGGCCGGCGCCAAGGTGGCCATCAACGGCCGCAACGTGGAGAAGCTCGAGGCCGCGGTGAAGGGGCTTCAGGCGCACGGCACCGCCATGGGCGTGGCCGCCGACGTCCGGGACTATGCCGCGGTGGAGAAGGCCCTCCAGACGGTGCGCGAGGCCTACGGTGAGCTGGACGTCGTCGTGTGTGGCGCCGCCGGCAACTTCCCCGCGCCCGCGCTGGGCATGTCGTCCAACGGCTTCAAGGCCGTCATGGACATCGACGTGCTGGGCACCTTCAACATCAGCCGCGCCGCCTTCGAGCACCTGCGCAAGCCGGGCGCGTCCCTCATCAACATCTCCGCGCCCCAGGCCTATCTCCCCATGGCCATGCAGGCCCACGTCTGTGCCGCCAAGGCCGGCGTGGACATGCTCACCCGCGTGCTGGCCATTGAATGGGGTGGCTCCGGCGTGCGCGTCAACGCGATTACCCCCGGCCCCATCGACGACACGGAAGGCATGCGCCGGCTCGCCCCCAGCGATGAGGGCCGCGACAAGCTCGCCCAGGCCCTGCCGCTCCAGCGTTTCGGGAAGAAGCAGGACATTGCCCAGCTCGCGCTCTTCCTGGCGTCGGAAGGCTCGTCCTACATCACCGGCTCCATCATGGTCTGCGACGGTGGCCAGTCCCTGCTGGGCGGCGGCGCGCTCATGGCCGCGCTCGGCATGTAGTGGGGACGTACTCAACGGGGCATGGGTCACGATAGCCCCGTGGGTTCCACCCGGGATGCAAAGCTCTGGTGGAGGTCTACGTGGTGAAGGGACTTGTCTGGTAGAAGGCACTGGGACCTCGCGAGTGCTCTCTTCCGTGCGGGGTCCGTTCGTTCCCGGAGCCGCTCATGTCCCGTTGTCCTCTCGCGCTCACCCGGTTGCTGGGGTTGGGCGTGCTGTGCCTCGGCGTTGTGCTGGTGGGGTGTGGTGACAGCGCCACGTCGCCGCTCCCGCCGCTAGCGAAGTCTCTGCCCGACGCGGCGCTCTCCACGGTGCAGGTGGACCGGGTGGAGCAGGTGCTGGCGGACGGCGTGGACCGGGTCACCATCACCGTGACGGTGCGGCAGAAGGACGGCGCTCCCATGGAGGGCCGCATGGTGCGGGTGGAGGTCTCCGGCGACGGGAACACCGTGACGCAGCCCGCGGACCGGACGAATGCCCAGGGCGTGGCCACCGCGTCCGTGGTGTCCACGCGAGGCGGCTCGAAGCGGGTGACGGCCTCGGTGGATGCCGAGGAGGCGCGGTGGTGCTGGGCTCGCGTCCCGTCGTCGGCTTCACCGCGCTGCGGGCCTCGAGGCTGGCCTTCGCGGCGGCCTCGCTGTCGGCCCGAGCCGGTGCACCCATTGGCGGGCTGGACGTCGAGTTCCGGGATGCCGACGGCCGCCCGGTTCCATCCGTCACGGGGGAGGTGACGCTCTCGCTGGCCGCGGGCCCGGGTGGGGCTTCGCTGGGAGGCACGCTCCGGGCTCAGGCCGTGGACGGCGTCGCCCGCTTCCAGGAAGTGGTGCTGACGCGCGCGGGCCTGGGCTATCAGCTCAAGGCCGAGGCCACCGGCGTCGAGGGCGCGGTCAGCCCTTCGTTCGACGTGACGCCGGCCGCCGCCGCCACCGTCGAGGTGACGGGGCTGCCGCAGACCGCCATCGCGGGCTCCACGCATGATGCGGAGGTGACGGTGCGTGACGCGTTCGGCAACGTCGCCAGTGGCTATCGCGGCACGCTGAGCGTGCAGTCCTCGGACGCCACGGCCACGCTGCCGGGTGGGCACACCTTCACGGAGGTGAACGCGGGCCGCTTCCGTTTCACGGGCATCACCCTGCGGCGGGCGGGCACCCAGCGTGTCGATGTACAGGACGCCGCGCAAGCGGGACTGGCGGGGCGCCAGGACGTTCGCGTCGCGGCGGACCGGACCTCGGCCTTGGCTTTCGCGCGCGTGCCCTCGCATGCCTCCGTTCGCGCCGCGCTGACCGCCGTGGAGGTGGTGCTCCAGGATGCGCATGGCAACCAGACGCCCGTGGGCGCCCCTTCGGTGACGCTGTCCCTGGTGCCGGCGGGTGGCGTGCCACTGCGTGGTGTCACCGAGGTGGCGCCCGTGGAGGGGCTGGCGTCGTTCTCCAGCGTGCACGTGGACACGGAGGGCCGCTTCCAGCTTCAGGCCACCGCGGATGGACTGACGCCCGCCACGAGCATGGACATCGACATCATCGATGATGTGTTCCCCGCCATCCCTGTCCTCGCGGCGACCGCGGCCACGCCCGACAGCGTCACGGTGTCCTGGATGGCCGTGGGTGATGACGGCGACCAGGGGCGGGCCGCGTCGCATGCCCTGCGTTACTCGCTGAACCCGATTGAGACGGATACGGACTTCAACCAGGCGACGCCGGTGGGCGGTCTGGGCGAGCCCGCGGAGGCCGGTACGCAGGAGTCCGCCGTCCTCACGGGCCTTCAGCCCGGCACGAACTACTACGTGGCGCTGCGCGTGGCGGACAACCAGGGCAACGCGGTCCGCTCCTCCAGCTTGATGGTGCAGACGCAGGTGCAGGGCGTCACGCGGCTCGTCTTCTCCCAGCAGCCCGCGGATGGTGACGCGGGTGCCACGCAGCCGGACATCCGCGTCTCGTTGCTGGATGACGACGGACAGGTCGTCACCACGGCCACTTCGCCGGTGACGCTCACGCTGGAGGATGAGCCCGGCTTCACGCCGTTGCAGGTGGCGGCGGTCGCGGGCGTGGCGACCTTCTCGGGCGTGGTGGTGGAGCAGGCGGGAACGCACCGCTTCATCGCGGCGGCCACGGGGTTGGACTCGGAGCCCAGCGACACGTTCACCATCGCGCCGGGCGACGCCGTCCGTCTGGCGCTCACGGGCCTTGTTTCACCCGTGGCCGCGGGCGCCGCGGGCAGCGTCGTGGTGACGGCCCATGACGCCTTCGACAACGTGGCCACGGGCTACACCGGCGCGGTGCGCTTCTCGTCCACTGACGCCGAGGCGGAGTTGCCTGGCGACTACACGTTCACCGTGGCGGATGCGGGCCGGCGGACCTTCAGCGGCGTGAGGCTGCTGACCTCTGGGCCTCAGAGCGTCGCCGTGGTGGACACGGCGCGGCCGGGGCTGACCGACATGCTCGATGTGGAGGTGAGCACCGGTGCGGTCGCCGTGTTGGAGCTGAGCGCGCTTCCCGCGGAAGTGGAGGCCGGCGAGGCGCAGAGCCTCACCGTCACCGCGCTCGACGGCTTCGGCAACATCGTCACGGGCTACACGGGCACGGTGCACTTCGAATCGGATGACCCGGGGGCGACGCTGCCCGCGAACTACACCTTTGTTCCCGGGCAGGACGCGGGGCAGCGCGCGTTCTCGGTGACGCTGGTGACCTCCGGCGCGCGTTCGGTGACGGTGCGGGAGGTGGGCAACACGGAGCTGGCGGCGACGGTGAACACCCAGGTCCTGTCCGGCCCCGCTGTGCAGTTGACGGTGCAGTTGGACTCATCGACGACCCGCGCGGGCGAGCCCGTGGGGGCCACCGTGTCGGTGCGGGATGTCCACGGCAACCTCGCCTCGGGCTACCGGGGCACCGTCCACTTCGAGATTCCAGGGGACGCCCAGGCCACCGTGCCTTCGGACTACACCTTCACCGAGTTGGACGCCGGTCAGCGCCTCTTCAATGTGGAGTTCGCCACAGTGGGCACGGGTCAGCTCGTCGTCACGGACACCACGACGGCGACGTTGACTGGGAATGCCTCGGTGACGGTGCAGCCCGGGCTCCTCGCGGCGTTGTCCGTCGCGGGGCCGACGGAGGCCATCGTCGCGGGCGAGCCTCAATCCTTCACCGTCTCCGCGCGTGACCGCTTCGGCAACGTGCTGACGGCGTACGAGGGAACGGTGGCGCCCGCGTCCACGGACTCGGAGGCTGCGCCCCTGTCGGCGCACGTGTACACCGCGGCGGACCAGGGAGCGCACACCTTCACCATCACCTTCGAGACGGCGGGAGCGCAGTCGGTGACGTTCACGGACGGCGCTGCCTCGGTGTCCGGTACGTCCGACTTCACCGTGGAGGCGGGCGCGCCCGTGCAGCTCGCGTTCGTCGCGCCTCCGGAGCCGGGCACCGTCCTGGAGCCGCTGTCCGCGACGCGGGTGGCCTTGCAGGATGCGTTCGGCAACGTCTCGAACGTCACGGCGCCGTCCGTGACGCTCCAGTTGGTGGGGGCGGTCGGGGTGACGCTGGGAGGCACCTTGACGGTGGCGCCGGAGGCGGGCGTGGCCGTCTTCAGCGACCTCACGGTGGACCAGGCGGGCAGCTTCGTCCTCTCCGCGACCACGGAGAACCCGGCGCTGCCCTCCGTTGACTCGATGGTCACCATCACCGACGACGTCGCGCCCGCCGAGCCCGTGATGAGCGCCAGCCTGGTGGACAACACGACGGTTCGCCTGACGTGGCTGGCCACGGGAGACAACGGCGTCGTGGGCAACGCCGCGCGCTACGAGCTGCGCTACAGCGCGGGGCCCATTGACCCGCAGAGCTTCGCGCTGGCCAGCGAGGTGCCCACGGCGGCGCCACGGGCGCCGGGACAGGCGGAGGAAGTGATTCACGCGCTGCCGCCGTCCCAGGCGGCCACCTGGTACTTCGCGCTCCGCGTCTTCGACGGCGCGAACAACGGCAGCACCGTGGCGTTCGTCTCCATCGCAGTGCCGGGCCCCTGCGGCGATATCGTCTGCGCGCCTCGCGCGCCGGAGTGTGACGAGGACGGCGTGCAACGCGTGGCGTACGCGGAAGCGTGCGTGGTGACAGCGGGTCTGGCGGAGTGCCAGTACACGGCTACCCCGGAGGTCTGCCCGGGGCAGGACGGCGTCTGCATCGCCGGTGTCTGTGACACGGCGCCCGCGCCCGTGGCGGGTGAGTTGGTCATCAGCGAGGTGATGCACCGCCCGGACGCGAACACCACCGAATACATCGAGCTGACCAGCACCGTCGACGGACCGCGGGACATCGCGAACCTGCGCATCCGCTTCGACAATGGCGCGGGCAGCGAGACGGACTTCAGTGTGCTGACGCCGGGCGACCGGCCCCTCATCGTCCCGGGCCGGGGCACCTTCGTCCTCGCGAGCAACACGGATGCGGCCACCAACGGCGGCGTGGTGGCGCAGTACGGCTACGGGAGCACGCTCTTCGAGCTTGGCCACTCGGGGCACCTCTTCGTCGAGATGGGCGCCACCGTGGTGGATGACGTGGCGTACTCGGCCTCCTTCCCGCAGACGACGGGGCGCTCGATGAACCTGTCGTCCGTGGTGGTGGGCACGCGGGCCAGCCAGCACGCCTGGTACTGGTGTGACTCGGAGGAGGTGCTTCCTGGCGGTGGACGGGGCACGCCGGGCGGCGCCAACGCGTCCTGCGGTGTGGAGATCTCCAGCCCGGTGGACCACTGCGCCATTCAGTATCCGAAGTCCTTCGCTACCCCCATCCGGGCGGGCCGCGCGGAGTCCGTCTACAGCCAGTTCTATGAGCCCCAGGTGAGCACCCGGAACCAGAACGGCAACGACGGCTTCCCGCACCTCGTGGCGGAGCTGGGCTACGGAACCGATGCCTCGTCACCCGCCTCGTGGACGTGGGTGACGGCGGAGCCGAACGCGGGCTTCGCCACGCCGGGCAACGACGATGAGTTGGTGGCTCCGTTGAACATCTCGGCGCCGGGCAACTACATCTACGGCTTCCGCTACCGCTTCACCCAGGGGCCCGCGGCGGCCCAGGCGTGGGTGTACTGCGACCAGGACGGCGTCGTCGCTCAGGGCAGTACGGGCAACTACGGCACGGTGACGGTGGTGCCGCCGCCGGCCGTGGCCAATCACGTCGTCATCAGCGAGGTGAGTGGCGGCAACGGAGGCGGTGCCGCGGCGACCGATGAGTTCATCGAGCTCTACAACCCGACGAACGCCGACGTGAACATCGGCGGCTGGCTGGTGCAGTACAAGTCTGCGACAGGGCCTTCGTACTCCGGCACCGTCACCATCCCCGCCGGGACTGTCATCCGCGCCCACGGGTACTTCCTGCTGGGGGGCGCCAACTACAGCGGCCCCGTGGCGCGGGATCTGGGCTATTCGTTCGACGTCTCGTCGTCCACGACGGCGGGTGGCCATGTTCGTATCGGTCCTGGCCTGACGGCCGCCGTCAATGACGTGGCGGTAGACAAGGTGGCGTGGGGCAGCGGTAACTCGCCCGAGGGCACCGCTGCGCCCAATCACCCCGCGGTGGGCGGCAGCCTGGAGCGAAAGGCCCTGAGCACCTCGACCCCTGTCACCATGGCGGATGGCGGTGCTGACGCGTCCTTCGGCAACGGCTGGGACTCGAACAACAACAGCACGGACGTCGTCACCCGGGCCGTCCGTCAGCCACAGAACGCCCTGCGCCCGATAGAGCAGCCGTAGCCGGGCTCGAAGCACCGCGTTTCACACGGAGGCCGCCGGGCGTGCATGCGCCGGGCGGCCTCTCGCACTTCCGCCGCCAATCCCTGCTGCTCCCCGGCGTCCGGCGCATTACCTTTGCGGCCGTACATTCTCCGTCATCACGTCCAGGAGCAGATTGTGTCAGAGAGCCAAGTCCCCGACGCCGCCCGCCTCGTCACCTGCCCACCGGCCGAATTCACGCGTGCCGGTGAGGAGGCCATGGCCGCCGCACGAGCGGGAATCGCCCAGCTCAAGGCCCTCCGCCCCCTACGTCACGCGCGAGGTGCTGGAGCTCTACGACGAGGCCACGGCCGCGCTCGACGATGCGGGAGCCCGCGCCAGCGTCGCCCGCCATGCGCATCCGGACGCCGCCATGCGCGAGGCCGCCGAGGCCGCCGAGCAGGCACTGGAGACGCTCAGCAACGACATCCGCATGGACCGGGGCGTCTATGACGTGCTGGCCGCGCTGGATTTGTCTGGCGAGGACGCCGCCACGCGGAAGTGGATGGAGAAGGTGCGGCGGGAGTTCCGCCGCGCGGGCGTGGACCGGGATGACGCCACCCGCGCCCGGGTGAAGGCGCTCCAGGAGGAGCTGGTCCGCATCGGTCAGGAGTTCAGCCGCAACATCCGCCAGGACACGCGCACGGAAGCGCTGGCGCCGTCCGCGCTGGAGGGCCTGCCTGACGACTACGTGCGCGCCCACCCGCCCGGGCCGGACGGTAAGGTGCGCATCACCACGGACTACCCGGACATCGTCCCCTTCATGACGTACTCGCGGGATGCCCAGGCCCGCGAGCAGATGTGGCGCGTCTTCCGCCAGCGCGGCCATCCCGCCAACGCGGACGTCCTGCAGCGCATGGTGTCCCGCCGGAATGAGCTGGCCACGCTGCTGGGCTACCGGAACTGGGCGGCCTACGCGACCGAGGACAAGATGATTCGGGACGAGGGGGCCGCCTCGGACTTCATCGAGAAGATCGCCGCCGCGTCCGGCGCGCGCATGGAGCGCGACTACGCCACGCTGCTGGAGCGCAAGCGCCGTGACGTCCCTGGCGCCGAGCGCGTCAATCCGTGGGACCAGGCGTACCTGGAGGACCGCGTGAAGGCGGAGCAGTACGCCTTCGACTCGCAGGTGGTGCGGCCCTACTACGAGTACACGCGCGTGAAGCAGGGCGTGCTCGACCTGACGGCGCGCCTGTTCGGCGTCACCTACCGCCGCGTCGCGGACGCGCCGGTGTGGCACCCGGACGTGGAGGCCTACGACGTGTTCGAGGGCGCCACGCTGCGCGGGCGCTTCTACTTGGACATGCACCCGCGCGACGACAAGTACAAGCACGCGGCCCAGTTCACGCTGACCAGCGGGAAGTCGGGCCGGCGGCTGCCGGAAGGGGTGCTGGTCTGCAACTTCCCCCGTCCGGGCGCGGAGCCCGCGCTGCTCCAGCACAGCGACGTGGAGACCTTCTTCCACGAGTTCGGCCACCTGCTGCACCACATCTTCGGCGGTCACACGCGCTGGGCGGGCGTGTCCGGCGTGCGCACGGAGTGGGACTTCGTGGAGGCGCCGTCGCAGATGCTGGAGGAATGGGCGCGTGACACCGCCAGCCTCCAGACGTTCGCGAAGCACTACCAGACGAACGAGCCCATCCCCGCGGACGTGGTGGAGCGCATGCGCCGCGCGGAGGAGTTCGGCAAGGGCCTGTGGGTGCGCCAGCAGATGTTCTACGCGGCGCTCAGCCTGGAGCTGTACCGGCGCAAGCCGGAGGGCGTGGACGCGGTGTCGCTCGTGCGCGAGCTCCAGGGGAAGTTCACGCCCTTCCCGTACGTGGAGGGCACCTACTTCCATCTCTCCTTCGGCCACCTCGACGGGTACTCGTCCAACTACTACACGTACATGTGGTCGCTCGTCATCGCGAAGGACCTGTTCACGGTGTTCCAGCAGAAGGGGATGCTGTCCCCGGAGCCCGCCCAGGCCTACCGGCGCGCGGTGCTGGAGCCGGGTGGTTCCGACGACGCGGCCCGGCTGGTGAATGCCTTCCTGGGGCGCGACTACGACTTCCGCGCCTATGAGGAGTGGCTCAATCAGGCGGCGTGACGTCCCGTCCGCGTTTCAGTTGCGCCCCCACTGCCGGGGGCGCGTGAAGCGGAAGAGGCCACTGGCCTCTTCCTGGGCGATGACGTCCGCCTCGGTGCCGAAGTAGCGGGCGCGCACCTCCTGGAGGCGGGCCTCCAGCACATCGCCGGAGAGCGTCCGTGCCAGGGTCTCGCGCTCCGCCATGTACTGGAGGCCCGCTTCCCAGCGGGCATCCCGTGTCTGGTCCAGCGCGTCCCATCGCCGCAGCGCTTCGTCATTCAGCCCCATCTCCTGGCGCACGGCCCACAGGCTGCGCGCGCGTTCGGCTGATGTCATGCCCGTCAGTTCACGTTGGACGGAGGGCAGCGCCAGGAAGCGATTCATCGTCTCTTGCGGATGCCGGGCGAGCTGCGCTGGTGCCCCGTCTCCGTAGACCTCTCCCAGCCGCGCCTTGTAGGCAGACAGCTTCTCCGTGAGGGGCAGGTCCTGCCTCGCATCAATCACCTGGAGCGCGTCCACCAGCGCCTGGTGCTTCAGCTCCGAATCCCAGAGGCGTTGCGCCGTCTCCTTCCCGAAGAGGCGGTTGCGCGCATCCCAAACGGCGGCACGGCGCTGCTTCGAGTCCAACCCTCGCAGGTAGGCGTCGTTGTCCTTCACCCACTTCTCGTAGTCCAGGCGGTCGCGCAGCAGGGTGGCCAGCGCTTCGTACTGGCCGGGAAAGGCCTTGCGAAGGAATGTCTGGAGTTCTTCTCGCCACCGGTCCGGTGAGCGCGTCTGGAAATACCGCATGAGCTGCTCCAGCATCCGGAGCTGGACGGACGGTTCGTGCAGGCGCGAGCCGAAGCGCTCGAGCAGCGAGAGGCGCAGTACCTCCAGCTCCGAGGCCAGGGCTTCTGCCGCCGGGGCTGCTGCGTTGACGGCGCCTGACATGGGCGGCGCACGGCCCGCCGGGGCGCCCACAAGCGTAGGCCGGGCGCGGTCGCGGGGACTCGTGGTGCCAGGGGAGGGAGGTGCGCCAGACGTATGGCCAGCGGGGAGGAGTCGCCAGCCCACGAGCAGGCCCAGGATGGCGGCGCTCGTTCCCAGCACGCGTTTGGCTTGCAGGCTCATGCCGTCAGGTCCTCGGACGGGACGGCTCCAATGCCAATCACCCCCCAGTCCTTCGAGCGGAGTCGGAGGCCTCGGACGTCCGCTGATGCTCAGCGGACCACCGTGGATGTGTTCCGTATAGCGCAGTGGGTGGGTTGGGATGCTGGCGGCTCGACGCTGACCACGGCGGAGCAGGCTGTCTGTGAGGGCTACGGCCTTGGCGCCATCTGCTCCGTGGGAGTTCGCAGGTGGCGTCGCCTGGGGCGACTGTCAGGACGTGGCGAACTCCAGATGCGGGTACACGGCCTACGACGCCCGCTGGAGCCGCTGAGCCCGTCCCGGCCTGACCTCAAGGCCTCCCACGTCGCACCAGGGGCAGCCCGGCCTGGGCGTACGTCCGCTTCTCGCGCAGACGTCCAGCTTCCCAGTGCAGGACGTCCATCCCGTACCAGCCGAAGTGCTGGCCGTACATCAGCCGGTACATGAGCTGGCGCGGGCCGCGGCGCGCGGACACCTCGTGCTGACAGCGCCAGCGCAGCACCACCTTGCCCGCGGGCGCATCCACCACCATGTCCTCGGTGAGGAATCGGATGCGCCCGAAGTCACCGCGAAACTGCGCGGCGAAGGCCTCACGTACCTGCGCGAGGCCCCGGCACTGCTTCCCGTCGTATGTCTCGTACAGCGCGTCCGGCGTGAAGTACGCCATCACCGCATCGAGATCGTCGCGGTTGAAGGCGTCGGTGAAGGCCCGCACCACGTCCTCCAGTGCCCTCCGGCCGGCGTCGTCACCGGATGGGAGGGATGGCGATGCGGGCCCTGCGCTCACGGGTCCACCGGCGTCTGCTGGATGCGCCAGATCTCCTCGGCGTACTGCTTGATGGTCCGGTCCGAGGAGAAGATGCCGCCGCGCGCCACGTTGATGATGCACTTGCGCGCCCAGGCGTCGGCGTCCTTGTAGGCGTGCGCGACGTCCTCTTGCTTCGCCATGTACGACGGGAAGTCCGCCAGCATGAGGTAGCGGTCCTCCTCCAGGAGGCTGTCCACCAGCGGCTTGAAGAGGTGCTTGTCTTCCGGCGAGAAGAAGCCGGTGGAAATCAGGTCCAGCGCCTCGCGCAGTTCCTGGTGCTGGTTGTACTCGTCGCGCGGACGGTAGCCCTCGCGCTTGCGAGCAATCACCTCGTCCGCCGTGAGGCCGAAGAGGAAGAAGTTCTCATCGCCCACCGCGTCGCGAATCTCCACGTTGGCGCCGTCCAGCGTTCCCAGCGTCAGCGCGCCGTTGAGCATCAGCTTCATGTTGCCGGTGCCGGACGCCTCCATGCCCGCGGTGGAGATCTGCTCGGACACGTCGGCGGCGGGGATGATGCGCTCGGCCAGGCTCACGCGGTAGTTGGGGGCGAAGACCACCTGCAGGCCCGTGGTGCCCGCGTCGCTGTTCACCACCTCGGCGATGCCGTTGATGAGCCGGATGGTCAGCTTCGCCAGGTGGTAGCCCGGCGCCGCCTTGGCGCCGAAGATGAACGCCCGCGGGTGGATGATGGTGGACGGATCCCTGCGCGCCTTCATCCACAGCGCCACGATGTGCAGCGCGTTGAGCAACTGGCGCTTGTATTCGTGCAGGCGCTTGATCTGCACGTCGAAGATAGCGTCCGGATTGAGCTGCACCCAGCGCAAGTCACGGATGTGCCGGGCCAGGTCTTCCTTGTTGGCGCGCTTCACCTCGCGGAAGGCCTTGCGGAAGTCCGGGTCCTCCGCGTGCGCCTCCAGCTTCGTCAGCTTGTCCAGGTCCGTGACCCAGCCCTCGCCGATGCGGGACGTAATCAGCTTGGACAGGCGGGGGTTGCACCATGCCAGCCAGCGGCGCGGCGTCACGCCGTTCGTCTTGTTGTTGAACCGCTCCGGGTTCATGGACGCGAAGTCCGTCAGCACGTCCCGGCGCAGCAGGTCGGTGTGCAGCGCGGCCACGCCGTTGACGCTGTGGCTGCCGACGACGGCGAGGTGGGCCATGCGAATCTTCTTCTCGGCCCCTTCCTCCACCAGGCTCATCCGCTGCATCTTCTCCTGGTCGTACGGGTAGCGAATCTGAACCTGCCGCAGGAAGCGCGAGTTGATTTCGTAGATGATTTCCAGGTGGCGGGGCAGCAGCCGCTCGAAGAGCGTCGCCGGCCACTTCTCCATCGCCTCGGCCAGCAGCGTGTGGTTGGTGTAGCCGAACGTCTCCTGGGTAATCGTCCACGCCTCGTCCCAGAGCAGGCGCTTCTCGTCCACCAGCACGCGCATCAGCTCCGCCACGCCAATGGCCGGGTGTGTGTCGTTGAGCTGGATGGCTGCCTTGCGGGAGAAGTCCTTGAAGTCCGTGTGGTTCTTCAGGTAGCGCCGGACGATGTCCGCGATGGAGCACGCGACGAAGAAGTACTGCTGCTTGAGCCGCAGCTCCTTGCCGGCCTGGAACGCGTCGTTGGGGTAGAGGACCTTGGAGATGACCTCCGAGTCGTTCTTCTCCACCACCGAGCGCTCGTAGTCGCCCGCGTTGAACAGCAGCAGGTCGAACTCCTCGGAGGCGCGCGCCTGCCACAGCCGCAGCGTGTTGACGGTGTTGTTGTGGTACCCGGCGATGGGCGTGTCATACGGAACGCCCACCACCGTCTTGCCGCCCACCCAGCGCGCCACGGGACGGCCATCCGGGCCCTGGTGGTGCTCCACGCGCCCGAAGAAGCGCACTGGCACCGCCTTCTCCGGCCGGACGATTTCCCACGGGTTGCCGAACTTGAGCCACTCGTCGGCGCGCTCCACCTGGTACCCGTCGACGATGTCCTGCGTGAAGATGCCGAACTCGTAGCGGATGCCGTACCCCATGCCGGGGTAGGCCAGGGTGGCCAGCGACTCCATGAAACACGCGGCCAGGCGCCCCAGGCCGCCGTTGCCCAGGCCCGCGTCCGGCTCCATCTCCAGCAGGTTGGTGAGGTCCACCCCCACTTCTTGCATCGACTCGGCGGCCGCTTCGTACATCCCCAGGTTCAGCAGGTTGTTGCCCAGGGCCCGACCCAGCAGGTACTCGGCGGAGAGGTAATAGGCGCGCTTGACGTCCTTTTCGTAATACGTGCGCGACGTCTTCACCCACCGGTCCGCCAGCCTGTCACGCACCGCGAGCGACAGCGCCATGAAGCGGTCATGGGGCGTGGACGACTCGTAGTTCTTTCCGCGCGAATAGCGGACGTGGTCGAGGAAGGAACGGCGCAAGCTGGCCGCGTCGTGCCCGAGCCCGCTGTCGTCGGTCGTGGCCGGCTGGGCGGGGCGGGGCTGCTGGGAGGCGGAGGCAGGAGGGGCCATGGCGCTGGGTATCTCTGGACGGAGTTGCTGCGGGTTCATGGTTTCGCGGCCACCGGGGTTTCCCGGGTTCGCGAAGGTGCGTCAGGCTAGCGCAGCCGTGTCTCGCATCGCATCGGTAAAGCGCGTCCCAGCCCTGGGGGACAGCTCACCTGGAAGGGCGGCGGACTGCCTGCCGGTGGATGGCGCGCCAACCCGGAGACGGATTGATGTAGAGAGCAATCCGCCATGGGCTTTCCGCAGAACGACCTCGAACAACGGTTGGCCGTCATCCGTCCCGACGACACGGTGCGCGGGCTCGTCTTCAACGCGGTGTTCAACCTGACAGAGAAGCAGCTGGGCGTGGAGGCGGCCACGCGCCTGCGTGAGCCCTTCTTCAAGCGCTCCCCGGTGGATTTCTTCTCCTACCCGGCCGTGGATGCCCTGCGCCTCTTGTACGCGACGTCGGAAGCGCTCACGCCCATTTACGGCTCCATGGAGGACGCGGTGCGGGCCTGCGGGGCCGCGGCCGTCACGCACTTCTTCCAGTCCACGGTGGGCCAGACGCTCAACCGGCTCATCGGCAAGGGCGACCCCAAGCGGCTCCTCTCCCACGCGCCCACCGCGTACTCGACGCTGGTGAACTATGGCCGGCGCGAATTCGCCGCGCTGGGAGACAAGCAGGTGCGCCTGGCCTTCCACGGGGACATGCAGCCGGTGCAGTACCATGAGGGCGTCTTGAAGGAGGCGCTGAGCGTCGTCGGCTGCAAGAGCCGGGTGGTGGGCACGCCTCGCGGCGTGACGGGCGCTGACTACGTCATCACCTGGGAGTAGACCCGCGGCGCGCGTCCCACGGAGGGGACGCGCACGGCGTCACCGCGTCACGGCATGGCCGCGGCCTGCCCGGCGACGGCGGCCACGGACACGGCCTCCATCTGCCCCGTCAGCTCCTGCGCCTTGGCGAGGAAGTCCGGCAGCAGCTCCTTGGGCAGTGGGTCCGCGCGGGGGAACTGCTGGTTGAGCGGGTTGGTGTACTGGCCGTTGCGCTTGAGCCCGAAGTGCAGGTGCGGCCCGGTGGAGCGGCCGGTGTTGCCGGAGTAGGCGATGACCTGCTTCTGCCGCACGCGGGCGCCCGCGCGGACGCCTTCGCCGAAGCGCGACAGGTGCATGTACTGCGTCTCGAAGCCGTTGGCGTGGCGGATGACCACCATGTTGCCGGCGGCGCCCGCGTAGCCCGCCTGCGTCACCGTGCCGTCCGCCACCGCCCACACCGGGGTGCCGATGGGGGTGCCGTAGTCCACGCCATTGTGGGCCTTGAGGTACTTGAGCACCGGGTGGAAGCGCGAGCCGAAGCGGCTGGTGACGTTGGCGTACTTCAGGGGTGTCTTGAGGAAGGTCTTCTTCGCGCTGGCGCCCTCCTCGTTGAAGTAGTTGGGCTGCCCGTCCGGGAGCACGTAGCGGTACACCTTCTTGTTGCCCACGAGCCCGCCCGCGTACGTCGCCGCCAGCACGTCGCCGTAGCGCAGCAGGCGGCCCTTGGAGACGAACTTCTCCACCAGCGCGCGCGCCGTGTCGCCCTTGCGCACGTCACGGTAGAAGTCGATGTCCCAGGCGAACACGTCCGCCAGCACCATGCCGATGGCCGGGTCCTCGCCGGCGGCCACCGCCGCCTCGTACAGCGACGACTGGATTTCCAGCGCCACCACGGCGACCTGCTTCTCCACCTCGATGGCGCGCTTGCTGCCCACGTACTTCTCGCCGTCGCGGCGGACCTGCCACTCGTCCACCATGCTCTGGCGGTAGTCGAAGAAGTCCAGCTCCCCGTCGCGGATGACGAGCCGCAGCTGGTCGCCCACGCGCGACTTGCGGAAGTCGAACACGCCCTCGAGCGCGGAGATGACGGCGGCCACCTGCGCGTCCGGGAGCTGCGCGTCGTGCAGCGCCTTCGCGAGCGTCTGGTTCGGCTCGATACGGCGGTTCTTGATGACGTGACGGACCGCGGCTTCGGACGTCGAAGCCAGCAGCGCGGCGGCCAGGCAGAGCAGGGGAGCGATTCTCATGGGGCGGCGGCCGAGTGTAGTGGACACCCTGGCGCTCGCCCAGCGAAGGGCCGGGAAATTTCCGGGCTCGGCTGCCTGGCTGCTTGAAGTCTCCGAGGAGCGCCTGGCCCGGCCTCCCTGCGCCCCCAGCGGGAGACGCTGCCCACCCGGTGTCCTCAGGGGCTCCGGCGCACCGCCCGGGGCCGGGCACGGCTGCTCAGAGTTCCACCTTCCGCTCGGAGTGGCTCTGCCCGTCGAAGCGCAGAATGACGCCCTTGTTGTCGTACCGCGTGAGGATGTTGACGGGCCGGCGCCACAGGGACTGGAGGTTGCGCAGCGTCTCGCGGGCGTAGTCGCCCTTGAGGTCCTGTCCGTCGTGGCGGTGCGCCAGCAGCAGTTCGCTGCGGTTCTCGAAGTTGCCGTCCACCACCTCGATGATGGGCTGGCCGAAGTTGGTGAGTCCCTGGAGGAGCTTGTTCTTCACCTTCTTGAACTCGCGGTCGAGGATCTCCCACGAGTTGCGCTTGTCGTTGAAGCCGTACACGAAGAGCTTCTGCTCCATCGCGAACTCGGGCGTCAGGAACGTGTCGATGAAGGTGATGTCGTTGTAGTGCTTGCGGACCTCGAAGATCTTCTCGCGGCCGGCGCCCAGCTTCTTGTCCCAGGAGCGGCGCGCGCGCAAATCATCGCACTCGTCCCATTCCTTGCCGAAGCGGCCCTTGTTCCACCGCTCCTCGATGTCGCGCCACAGCTCGATGCCGAGCTTGTACGGGTTGATGGCGCCAGGGCGGGTCCCCATGGTGCCGGAGTGGTGGTCCGCGTAGTCGATGATTTCGTCGTCCTTGAGCGCCCGGCGCGTCATGATGGTGGAGTGCCAGTAGCTGGCCCACCCCTCGTTCATGATTTTCGTCTGGCCCTGGGGCGCGAAGTAGTAGGCCTCGTCGCGCAGAATCGCGAGGATGTCCGCCTCCCACGGTTCCAGCGGCGCCTCTTCCAGCAGGAAGAGCAACACGTCGCGCTGGGGGCGCTCGGGGAACTTCTTGGCGCGCTGCTTCTCGTCCTCCACCTTCTTGCGCTGTGAGTCGAGGAACTCGGACGGGTTGATGTAGCCGCGCATGTATTCGCGGCCCACCTTGAAGCCCTCCACGCGCTCGTTGGCCTTGAGCTCGTCCTCGGCCTTCTTCGGGTCCGGGTTGCGCCGGATGTGCGGCGCGTGCTGGTCGATGAGGTTCTCCAGGCTCAGCGTCCGGTCGATGAAGTCCTCGACCTTCTCCACGCCAATCTTGTCCACCCAGCGCCGCACCCGCGTGGCGTGGTTGGCCATCTCATCAATCATCCGGCGGTTGGTGTGCCGGAAGGAGAAGTTGTTCTTGAAGAAGTCGCAATGGCCGTAGACGTGGGCCATGACGAGCTTCTGGTCCACCTCCGGGTTGCTCTCCATCAAGTAGGCGTAGCAAGGGTCGTTGTTGATGACGAGCTCGTAGATCTTGCTCAGCCCGTACTCGTAGCCCTTGGCGAGCTGCTCGTACTCCATGCCCCAGCGCCAGTGGGGATAGCGGGTGGGAAAGCCGCCGTAGGCGGCCACCATGTTCATCTCGTCGTAGGACACCATCTCGAAGTGGGTGTCGAAGAAGTCCAGGCCGAACTCCTTGGCGTAGCCATGGATTTCGTCACGGAGCGAGGCGAGGCGAGGGGGGAGGCTCTTGGGCATCGGGCAGTCGCTCCGGTGGGAAAGGACCGCTGAAGTCAGCGGCCCTTGCCGAGGAAGTCCTTGATGGACGCGTAGATGGCGTCCTTGTCCGCGATTTCGCTCAGCGCGACGTTGGGCGTGTCCCCCACCGCCTCGCGCAAATCCTTGATGAACTGGCCGCTGCCGTAGGGGGACTCCACCTGGCCGTAGGCGAACTGGTTGACGTTGGGCAGCACGTCGTTGCGCAGCATCTCAATGCACTGCCGCGTGTCGTCCGCGCTCCAGTTGTCCCCGTCGCTGAAGTGGAACGGGTAGATGTTCCACGCGCTCTTCGGGTAGTCCGCCAGGATGATGTCCCGGCAGAGCTTGTAGGCGCTGGAAATCATCGTCCCGCCGGACTCGCGGGTGTGGAAGAACGTGTCGCGGTCCACCTCGCGCGCCACCGCGTCGTGGATGATGTAGCGCGCCTCCAGGCCCTTGTATTGGTGGCGCAGCCACGTATCGAGCCAGAAGCTCTCGATGCGGACGATCTCTTTCTGCTCGTCACCCATGGAGCCGGACACGTCCATCATGTAGATGATGACCGCGTTCGTTTCGGGCAGGTCCTGGAGCTTGTAGCTGCGGTAGCGGCGGTCCTCGCGCGTGGGGATGATGACGGGCCGCGCCGGGTCATACGTGCCAGCGGCAATCTGCCGCCGCAGCGCCTGCTTGAAGGTCCGCTTGAAGTGCCGCAGCGACTCCGGGCCGGTGGTGTTGACGCCGGTGTAGCGGATCTTCTGGGTGATGATGCGCTCGTTCTGCCGCCGCTCGATGTTGGGCAGCTGCAGCTCCTCGCCCAGAATCTGGGCGAGCTCGTCGAGCGTGACGTCCACCTCCATGGCGTGGTCGCCTTCGCCCTGGCCGGCCTGCTTGCCCTCCCCGGGCTCCACCGCCCCGGGCCCGAGCTGCTGGCCGACCTCGCCGTCACCCTGCCCGACGCCACCCTGTTCCTTGTGGCCGTACTTGAAGCGGGGGATGTCGATGAAGGGGATGGGGATGGAGATGGCGTCCTTCCCCTTCTTCCCAATCATCTCGCCCTTCTGCACGTACTTGCGCAGGTTGGCTTTGATCTTCCCCCGGACGATCTGTTTGAAGCGGGAGTGGTCCTGGTGGATCTTCAAGGTCACGACGGCTCGCCCCTCTCTGGTGTTACTCCTTCGCGTCGCCGCGGGCGAAGATGCTGGCCACGAAGTTCAGCACGTCCGTGGAGCAGATTTCGCAGTAGCCGTAGTTCTTCATCATCCGGTCCTTCACCAGGTCGATCTTCTCCTGCGTCTCCTTGTCGACGACGGAGGACACCAGGTTCTTGAGCTTGATGCTGTCCTTCTGGTCCTCGAACAGCTTCAGCTCCAGCGACTTGTGGAGCCGCTCGTTGGTCCGGTAGTTGAAGGTCTTCCCCTCCACCGCGAGCGCGCCGATGTAGTTCATGATTTCGCGGCGGAAGTCGTCCTTGCGGGTATCGGGGATGTCGATCTTCTCCTCGATGGACCGCATCAGCCGCTCATCGGGCTCCTCGTAGAGGCCGGTGTACTTGTTCTTGACCTTCTCCTTCTGGGTGTAGGCCTTGATGTTGTCGATGTAGTTGCCGCACAGCTTGGCGATGGCGTCCTCGTCCGCGGAGATGGCGCGCTGGACCTCGTTCTTGACGATGTCCTCGTACTCCTGCTTCACGGACGTGAGCAGCTCCTTCATCCCCTTGCGAGTGTCCTCGCTGTTGATGAGGGAGTGCGTCTTGAGGCCGGCCTCCAACTCGTTGAGGACCATGAAGGGGTTGATGCAGCCCTCGCCCTTGTCGCTCACCAGGGCGTTGGAGATCTTGTCCTGGATGTAGCGCGGGGAGATGCCTTCCAGGCCCTCGCGGTTGCTCTCCTTGCGCAGCTCCTTGATGTTGTCCTCGGTGAAGTTCGGGAGCGTCTTGCCGTTGTAGAGCTTGAGCTTCTGGAGCAGCGACAGGTTGTGCTTCTTGGGCTCCTCCAGGCGCGTGAGCACGGCCCACATGGCGGCCATCTCCAGCGTGTGCGGAGCGATGTGCTTGCCCTTGATGGCGCGGGAGTTGAAGTCCTTCTCGTAGATCTTCACCTCTTCGGACAGCTTGGTGATGTACGGGACGTCAATCTTCACCGTGCGATCTCTCAGGGCCTCCATGAACTCGTTGTTCTCGAGCTTCTTGTACTCGGGCTCGTTGGTGTGGCCGAGGATGACCTCGTCGATGTCCGTCTGCGGGAACTTCTTCGGCTTGATCTTGTGCTCCTGCGACGCGCCGAGCAGGTCGTAGAGGAACGCGACGTCCAGCTTCAGCACCTCGACGAACTCGATGATGCCGCGGTTGGCGATGTTGAACTCGCCGTCGAAGTTGAAGGCGCGCGGGTCGGAGTCGGAGCCGTACTCGGCGATCTTCCGGTAGTTGATGTCACCGGTGAGCTCGGTGGAGTCCTGGTTCTTCTCGTCCTTGGGCTGGAAGGTGCCGATGCCCACGCGGTCCTTCTCGCTGAAGACGAGCCGGTTGACGCGGATGTGGCTCATGACCTTGGCGAAGTCGCCCTGGTACTGCGTCATCAGGTCCTTGAAGACGAAGCGGCAGGCGGGGCACAGCTCGGAGCCATCTGGAATGGTGTAGCCGGACTCGGGCGGCGACAGCTCGGCGTAGATCTTGGAACGCCACTCCCGGGGGATGAGGTTGAGCGGCTCCTCGTTCATCGGGCACTTCATCTTCTCCTTCACCGGGGCGCCGTCCGAGCCCTTCTTGTCGGTGAGCCAGGAGAAGGTGTACGCGGCGCCCTCCGGCGTCTTGGAGTAGTCCTCCGTGCCCTTCTTCAGCAGGCGCGCGATGGTGGACTTGGACGAGCCCACGGGGCCATGGAGGAGGATGACGCGCTTCTCGGTGCCGTAGCCCTGGGCCGCGGACTTGAAGACGTTGACCAGCTTCATGAGCGGGACATCGAGCCCGAAGATGGCGTCACGGCCGCCGAACTTCTCGTCGCTGAAGAAGTGGTAGCGGATGAGCTTCTTCTTGTTGTCGATGTACTCCGTCTTTCCGTGGCTGAGGATCATGTCGTAGATCCTCTGGAAGGCGGTGCGGGTGACCTTGGGGTTCTGCCGGACGATTTCGAGGTACTCCTCGAACGAGCCTTCCCAGTTGAGCTCCGCGTAGGTCTTCACGTCCTGCAACGCAGCGATTCTGGAGACCCACGAACCCTTCTCAGCGTCCTTCATGTCTCTCCCTCGGAGCCACCCGGGGACGCGGAAAGCCGCGCCGACAGGGGGGCCAAAATGGTCAACCTGGAGGGCATGACTGCCATTCCACACCCACCCCGACGAGGTCCCAGGCACGACAGCCCTGCTGCCCCTTCGGGACCCCGCCGCGGAGTGGGACCGCGCGTTACGCTCGTGTCAGGGGTGGAACGCCCGAAAGCGCACCCCCTCCACGGGGTGAAAAGGCATCTTGATTATAAGGGCCCTCGCCCACGGGGGTAGGCGCACACCGGCTGCACGAAGGGTAGTGAACGCCTGAACGGTCATTTCCCCGGCGCCCGGCAGCAGCAATGCTCGTGTGGGTTGTGGGGCAGCGTGCCCTTTCACTCCACATGTCGGCGCGGAGCCTTCACGGACGAGGCTGGCGTCGCATGCATGAAAGCAGGCGAGCGGTCGTGCGGGATGGGCGTCGGGTACCGGGTGAGTGTCGTGCGCCGGACGCGCGTCCCATGAGGTGACAACGGGATGATGCGCCGCTCACGTCACGGCGAGGCGCGACGGACATCGCGCATGCCATGCCAGGTATCGGGCAGGCGGGAAGGGGGCCCGTGGTCCAGGGGCTCGTCGTCACCAGGCATGCCGAGTGAGACATCAGGGCGTGTAGGAAGGCGACCCGTGGCTCGAAGAGGTGCCGCCAGAAGCCGGATGGAACCTCAAAGCTTGCCGGCAGGCGGCTTGTCGCCCGTATTCACGCTCATCGCATGAGACATCAAGGCCTGCGGAAGGTGGCTTGTCGCAGGCGCGCTTTGCTGTGAATGAAACGCGACACGGCGCATCCGCGTCTGGCGCGGCGCAGCCCCTGCTTCACTCGAAGGGTCTCCCATTCTGGACGGCTCGGGGGCGTGCACGAGAGGAAGACCTCCGAGCATGGCGTATGCAATGGGGGCATGGCGCCTGTCCTTCCTTGGAGCCTCCTGGTGCCCGTCCTGCTCGTCGCAACCTGTCTTCTTGGCGCATGGGTCCAGGCAACAGTCCCTCCTGCGGAAGGACGCGTGGTGGCGACGGCTCTGCTCGATGCAGGGCGTTCACCTCGCCGCGCGCTGCGGCTGGAGCAGCGGCCAGGGTGGGGCCAGGGCATGGTGGTGTCTGTCTCTCCCGAGGTTGAGACGGTGCTGGGCGTGGGGACCGGCCGCGAGCTGCGAACGGAGTATGGCCCCGAGGTCTCGGTGCCGCTCTACGTGGAATGGCAGGCAGGGGCCGGGAGGGGACAGGCGCGTTACCACGTGCGGGTGGGGCGTCCCGAGGTCCGCGCCGTGGACGATGAGGGGATGGAGCCCGCGTGGCGGTTGGCGGAGGAACTGGGCGCGGCGAGTGGCCGGGATGGCGCCGTGGTGCTCTCCAATCGGGGGGCGCCGGTTCAGGCATGGGTGCAACTGGGGCCCGGGGCTTCCGCGGCATTGAGCAGCCTGGTGCGGGCGGCGCTGTCCTCGGACTGGCTCGTCACCCCACGGCTTCCGGAAGAGCCGGTGGGCGCGGGAGCGCGCTGGGTCGTGGCGCGAGCCCAGGAGGAAGGGCTGGCCGTCATCACCTATGAGCTGGTGGAGCTGGAAGGAGCCCGCGGCCGGGTGCGCTTCCTCCTCCAGTCCCAGGGAGCGGAAGGTCCGCCGGCTCCCAGGGCCGAAGGCGAGCTGCGTTTCGACCTGCGCCGCCCATTTCCCGAGCGGCTGGAGGTCCTCTACACGTCGCGCGCCGAACTGGGGACGCAGGGCCCCCGGCGGCTGGAGGTGGTCCGCCGCACGCGGGTGACGCTGGAGTCCGGCAGCCCCTTGGCCCCTGCGCATCCTGAAATGATTGCAGCCCCCTGGATATCGGAAGGGGAGCAGGTTCGCGCACCGTGAAGTCGGCCGCGCTCCCCGAGCAAGGGAACTATGGGCGTTGGCTTGGCTTTGGGCCGTGCCTGCGTATCCTGCCGCGCGTCATGGCCACCGCCCCCGCCCCCTTCTCCGTTTCGCCTCCCCACGCACCTGGCCTGTCGGCGGTGCCTGCCCCTCAGCACGAGCCAGGCACCCGGCTGCTCGTCGGGCTGTTGCTGGTGGCGGCGCTGGTGCCGCGGCTGGGCGTGTTCTTCGTCAACGAGAACCTCTTCGGTGACGCGGTGGTCCGCACGGAGCTGGCGGAGCGCTGGCTGCGGGCGCCGCACCTCATCACCGCCTACGGGGACGGGGCCTACCAGTTCGGTCCGCTGCACATGTACCTGGTGGGCGCGGCGCTGTCGGTGTTCGACCGGGAGGTCGCGGGCCGTGTGGTGAGCCTGCTGTTCGGCGTGCTGTCGGTGGTGCCGCTGTTCGCGCTGACGCGCCGCCTTTTCGGCTGGCGCGCGGGCGTGGTGGCTGGCCTGTCCTTCGCGGCGTGGGGCATGCACATGCAGTTCTCCACCACGGCCAGCAGCGAGGCGGTGTCCCTCTTCTTCATGCTGGCCACCTTCGCGCTGTACGCGGAGGGCGTGGATGTCAACCGCTTCCTGCCCCTGTTCCAGGCGGCGTTGATGCTCAACCTGGCGTGCGCGCTTCGCTACGACGCGTGGATGTACATCCCGCTGCTCACGGTGGCGCTGTGCTTCAGCAGCCAGGACAAGGTCGTGTCGCTGACCCGGGCCGTGGGCTTCGGCCTGGTGTGCCTGCCGTTCCCCCTGTTGTGGATGCAGGGAAATGAGCTGATGCACGGCAACCCGTTCTTCCCGGTGACGGCAGTGGAGGACTTCCACCGTAACTGGGTGAAGTCGTCCCTGGGCTCGGGGTCGAACGTGCTCTGGCGGCTGCAGCAGTTGGGGTTCTGGCCCGGCATCGCCTTGCTCACGCTGTCGCCTCTCGTCGCGCTGCTGGGCATGGCGGGCATGGTTCGCGCGTGGCGCTCGCGTCCGGACACGCGCTGGTTGGTGGCCGCGGCGGTGCTTCCGGCTGCCTACTTCACCTTCCGGGCGGCGGTGCTGCTGACCTTCGTTCCGCTGGGCCGCTTCACGGTGACGCAGGTCGCGCTGCTCCCCGTCTTCGTGGCCTTCGGCTTCGCCGGGCTGGTGGCGACGCGTGGAGGGCCCGCGCTGCGCAAGGCCCTGGCGGGCGTGACGGTGCTGGTCGCCGTGGCCGTGCCGGTGACAATCGGCATCTACACGTTCCGTGCAGATGGGCCGCTGCAGACCACGATGCGCCCCATCAGCCCCACGTCCACGAATCCCGTGGCGCTGATGCAGGTGGCGAAGTTCCTGAAGGCGGAGGTCGCCGCCAAGGGTGGGGCCGCCGCGCTCGACATCGACCCGAACTACATGGACCTGCAGCTGGCCTTCTTCTCCGGCCTCCCCGAGGAGCGGCTGGCGCGCGTGCGCTGGGACACCTTCCGCCAGCGCATGCAGGAGGCCCGTCCGGAGGTGCTGGTTCGCTTCGACGGTGGTGAGCTGGCGAAGGCCGCGGGCGTGAAGCTGGAGGAGCGCTCGCTGGTGCTGGACGGCGTGGCCTACCAGAAGCTGGATGGCTTCACCGCGCCGCTGCACGTGTACCGGCGTCAGCCGTAGTGTGGTGACCTGGAGGGGCCCTCAAGCCCCTCAGGGCTCCGAGTCGTAGTCGTCGGGGTGATAGTCGGTATCCGGCGGCCGGTGGGCATCCAGCCATCCCTGGAGGATGAACTGCGCGGCCACCTGGTCGATGACCTCCCGGCGGCGGGCCCGGCTGACGTCCGCCTCGAGCAGGGTCCGTGTGGCGGCCACGGTCGACAGCCGCTCGTCCCAGAGCTCCACCGTCACCCCCAGCGACTGGGCCAGGGTGTCCGCGAACTTCCGGGACGCCTCGGCGCGCGGGCCCTCACTGCCGTCCATGTTGAGTGGCAGGCCCAGCACGACGTGGGTCACCTCGTTTTCGTTCGCGACGGTGGCCAGCGCCGCGAGGTCCGCCTTGAGCGACGTGCGGCGAACGGTGGTGACGCCTTGAGCCGTGAGGCCCAGTCCGTCCGAGACGGCCACTCCAATGGTTTTGGTGCCCAGGTCCAGGCCCATGGTGCGCATGCCGCGGAACTTAACCGCAATCCTTCGTCGTGGACCGCTCCGTCCGCGCCTGGGGACGTGCCCCTGCTTCGGTGAGTGCTAACCGCCGGAATTCGCTGGGTGCCTCTCACGCCCACGGACGGCACCGCCGCTGCAATCCAGCGGTCCCGTCCGAAGGACGACTGCGCGGCGTCCACTTCAACCCCGTCGCGCGAGAGGGTTCATGCTCGACTTCCTCAAAGGTGCGGCCAACCTGCTGGCTGGCCCCATGTCCACCGCGGTGGATTTCGCGGGCAACGCGCTGGGATTGCCGCCGCTCATCACCAACTCCATCAAGGCCGCGGCGGGGGCCGCGACGGGCAACGTCATGCTGGCGGCCAGCGGCGCCATGGGCGTGGCGCAGGAGCTGTCGAAGAACCCGCCCGCGAAGACGGAGTACCACGCGTCCTCCTCGGGCAGCTCGAAGGCCGGCAGTGGCTACGCGCCCTCCGCGTCCTCGTCGCCCATCCTGAATCCGGGCAGCAGTCCGCTGGACCCGAAGATGCTCGACTACTCGGACGCCTTGAAGGTGCTGGAGGCGAACTTCCAGCAGTTGGACCTGCTGGATGGCAAGAAGAACGGCTCGCTGTCGAAGAAAGACCTGCAGCGCATCTCCACGGACGCCAGCCTGTCTCCCCAACTGCGGGACGCGGCCCGCTTCATGGTGGAGAACACGGCTCTCTTCGAGCGGCTCGACCGGCAGGGGCCGTTGGCGAGGATTGGCGTCTTCTCGCCGCTGTACAACCTCGACACCTTCTCGGTGCAGGACCTCCAGCGCGAGCTCAAGGCGGTGGATGCGGAGTTCGCGCGGTATGGCCGGCCCGTGCGCCCTGGAAGCGGTGGCACGACGCCTCCCGGGACGGGATGCACGCCCGGCGGTGGTGGCACGACGGCGCCGGGGACGGGCGGCACGTCCGGCGGCGGTGGCTCCTCGCCTGTGTCGGGCAGCCCGCCGACGTCGGCGCCGAGCCCGCTGGACCCGGACTTCCACGAGTACCACGACGCCTTGCGCGTGCTGAGCGAGAACTGGGACACCTTCGATACCGCGGTGGGGGCCCGGGACAACCTGCTCACGCGCGACAACCTGGACGCCATCCTGAAAAGCCCGGGCGCATCGTCGACGCTGAAGCGCGCCGCGCAGTTCTTCAAGGACCACCCCGCCTACTACGACCGGCTGGAGATGGCCGCGGGCGTGGGGCGGCGGGACGGCATCGTGGGCCGGCCGGATGTCACGGCGGCGCTGCGACAGGCGGACGCGGCGCAGGCGTCATCCGGAACGCAGCCCGCGAGTGGCGCTGGCGGGAGCCGGCCGGTGGGCGGCGCTTCGTCGAATGTGCGGAGCATCGTCGACAACCCCAACATGAGCATCGAGGACAAGATTCAAGCCATCTTGATGTCCATCTCCAGCGACACGGACGAGGAGATTCTCGACGTGATGGCGCAGATGGCGAACGTGCGCGACCAGCGCGCCTCGCTGGGCAACGGTGAGGCGGACCGGAAGGCGGGCGCGAAGCTGGAGAGCAGCATGCAGGAGCTGGAGTTGCGCCTTCAGCGGCTGGTGGAGAAGCGCAAGGCGATGTTCGACCTGATGAGCAACATGTCCTCGAAGTTCCACGAGATGGCGAAGACGGCCATCTCCAACCTGCGGAGCGCCTGAGCCGTCATGGGACGCATCATCAAACACGAGGGAGCGGTGGCCATGCGGATGCAGCGCGGCGCGGTGCAGGGCTTGAAGGCGTTTGCCCGGGGAGAGGCGACGTGGGCCGAAGTGGAGGGGATGACCTTCGAGGAAGCGAAGGCCATTGCCCAGGTGGGGTGTGACCTGGCGGCGGCGGGACGTCTGGAGGAAGCCCGCATCCTCTTCGAAGGCCTGGTGGAGGGAAACCCGAAGGACGCGGCGGCGCGGGCGGCGTTGGGCACCGTGTACCAGAAGCTGGGCAAGCTGGATGACGCCATCGCCGAGTACAGCGCCGCGCTGGAGCGTGAGCCCGACAACCCGGTGGCGCTGGCCAACCGGGGGGAGCTCTACCTCCGCAAGGGGAGCGCCAGGGCTTCACCGACCTGGCGAACGCGGTGGAGGCGGACCCGCATGGCGAGACGGCGGGCGGCCGCCGGGCGCGGGCGCTGGTGAAGGCCATCACCTTGGTGGCGGTGGAGAAGCTGAAGGAGGACTCGCAGCCGTAGCGGCGGAGTCGGGGGAGTGGGGCCACCCGGCTGTCGGGGAGTGGCCGGGTGGAGGCAGTCGGCGGGTGGGCTCGGGGAAGAGGCGTGGCCGGAAGGGGAGGGGGGAGCCCACCTGTCGACCGCTGTTTCAGGGCGTGGGAAGCGACGCAATCCGTTCACCGATGGGCGGATGGCTCATGCCCTTGAGGACGACCCAGCGGGGGGGCTCGGGGTCCATCTTGTTGACGCGCGCGGCCTTCACCAGCATGCGCCGGAAGGCGTCCACGTCACCCGTGAGCCGCAGGGCATAGCGGTCCGCTTCACGCTCACGTTCCCGGGAGAAGGCGCCCGAGATGGGCTTGGCCGTCAGCACGAGGAGGAAGAAGAGCAGGGAGATGAGGGGCAGGTTGCGGATGTCCGCGAAGTGGGTGGCGCCGAACCAGCCCCGCGACGCGGACAGGCGCAAGAGGCGGTCGAGCGCGAAGAGCAGGGCCACCAGCATCAGCGATGAGGCGATGCGGGCGGGCCACTTCGACTCGTTCACATGGCCCGCTTCGTGTGCCACCGCGGCCAGCACTTCGTCCTCCGAGAGCTCCTTGAGGATGATGTCGTTGAGGACGATGGTGCGCGTGGGGCCCTGCCCGGCGAAGTAGGCTTGCAGCCGGCGCGAGGCGACGGAGGTTTCCTCCACGAGGACGTCGGCGAAGGTGATGTCCGCCTGCTCCATGAGGTCCACGATGCGGGTGCGTAGGGGCCCCTCAGGCAGTGGTTTCTGGTTGAAGAAGAGCCTGCTGCGATACGGGTCCAGTGCCCCGGAGACGAGGAGCAGCAGCGCCACGGGCACGCCCAGCACCAGCCACCACTGGCGCAGCTTGCGCGCCAGGCCGAACATGCCGATGACGAGCGCGGAGAGGGCGAAGGCCGCCAGCAACTGGGCCTTGACCATGTCATAGGCGAAGGTGGCGGGCGTCTGCGTGGACATGCCGTGCCGGTGCTCCAGCGTGTAGCTGAACCAGACGTCCACCGGCAGGTAGACGAGCGACACGAATAGGTCCGTGAAGAGGGCGAAGAGCACCGCCGCGCCCCAGCCGGGCTTGCCCCACAGCCGGTCCATGGCGTGGAAGAAGGCGCGGCTGACCGGCGCCGTCCGAAGGAAGCCGAGCCGCCGCTCCAGGCCCGCGGCGGCCGCCACGGCCAGGCGGTGGAGCGGTTGGACGAGTACGCCCAACATGAGCAGCATCAGGGCCAGGTTGGCGAAGGGCCCCACTGCGGCCCGGATGTAGTAGGGCCGGTGGAAGGCGTGAATCTCCGCCAGTTGCTCGGGCGTGAAGAGGGGCTCCATGGAAGCCCCAGGCTACGCCGTGCGCCCCGGCCTGCCCAGCCAGGGGCGTTGCTGCTGCGCTCAGGTATGGGGCTCGCCCATGGAGGAGGGCGCCGCCGACGCGGGTTCGCCCTCCGCGTCCGCCAGCAGCAGGGCCTTCACCTTGGCCAGGCTCTCACGCGTGCGGTCCACGAAGGTGCTCTGCGAGCCGATGCGCTCGGCCGTCTCCAACGTGCGCTCGTAGATGTTGATGGACTTGGTGAGCAGCACCCGAATCTTCTTCCGCAGCTCCTGCCGGTAGATTTCGGCCTCGCTGGCATCCAGCTCAGCGGGGGCGGGCGAGTTCACCATGTGCTCGTAGAGGTTCTCGTAAAGCGAACCAATCTGCGTCCCCGCGGCGGTGGCCCAATAGCCGTTGCCCACGCGGATGGAGCGCAGGTAGTGGCCCTGCGCGGACAGGAGCAGCTCGGCTTTGTAGTTGAGGTCCTGGGCGAGCTTGTCCGCGCCCTTCGCCGGGTCCAGCTTCACACCCTCGTAGTGGAGCCGGTACAGCTCACCGATGAAGAAGTGGGCCTGGGCGGGGAAGTAATCGTCCACTTCGCCCTTGTCCTCCAGGGCGTCATAGGTGGAGAGCGCCTTGCGCAGGGTGACTTCGGCGGTTTCCGGCGAGCCGCTCTCCAACTGGCAGATGCCCTGCTGGACCTGCGCTTCGAGGCGCCGATTGAGGGGGAGGTCCTCTCGCGCGGCGATGATGCCCAGCAGCTTCGAGGCCTGTTCGTAGCGCTCCAGGTGGTAGTCCACCTCCGCCACGCGGAAGGCCGCGTCCAACGCGTCCCCCTGGCCCCTGGCCGGGTCCGACAGCTCGGAGAAGCGGTGACCGGCTTCCTCCCACTCCTTGAGGCGCTGGTGGGCAAGGCCCGCGTTGTAGAGCGCCGCGCGGCGGTGGCGGCTGTCGGGGAAGAAGTCCACGAGCCGGCCGAAGTAGCGCGCCGCCTGTTGGAAATCGTTCGCGGCGAAGGCCGACGTGCCGCCCGCGAAGAGCTCCTCGTCGTTGAGCTTGTCCAGCTCCAGGTCCGCCGTCACCGTCACCGCGTCGAAGTGGAGCTCCTGCCTGGGCGACTTCGCCTGCGGCTCCTCCCGCGCGGCGGAGCCCGTCGTCCGGCACCCGGACACGACGACGCCCAGCGCGGCCATCCACCACCACCGGCTGACAGGCTTCTGCTTCAGCGCTCTCCCGTTCACCACATCATCCTCCTGGACCGGCTCCCCCCTCCCGGACAGCACCGGGCACCGAGGGGTTCCCACCACCGTCATCGGGCCCGCCAGTTTAATGCGCCCGACCTGTGCGCGCTTCCCCGTCCGGCTGCTTCCCGCGGACGGCTGGACTGAAGAAATGCGGCGGTTTCGCACAAGCACCGTGCGAAACAGGGAAACGCGGCAGTGGGCCCGAAGCGTGTGGGCCCCAGGCCGTGGTCAGCCGAGTGTCTCGTCGCCCACCAGGTAGCGTCCGGTACGCCACAGGGCGGAGATATCGTGCACATCCATCGCGAAGCGGGGCACCTGGACGATGGGGACACCCGGACAGGCGGCCTGGAGCTGGTTGATGCCGGTGCGGTCCTGCTCGGCCATGATTTGCTGCTCGCGCAGCGTCTCTTCCACCTTGGCGCGGCGGCTGGGCGTCAGCGTGGCCGCGTCCGCCCACAGCGCCTCCGTGGGCATGGGGTGCACGCGGTTGACCACCAGCGACACCACCTCCATGCGGTGCTGCTTGAGCATCTTGTGGAAGTGGATGGCTTCATCCATGCGCTCGGGGTGGGGGCTCGTCACCAGCACGAAGCCGGTGTTCGGGTCCTCCAGCAGCTGGCGCACGCCCCGGGCGCGCTCGCGAAAGCCCTCGTTGAGCGAGGAGATGGCGAGCATGAAGTTGGAGAGCTCCTGGAGCATCTCCGTGCCGGTGAACTTGGCCAGGCCCCGCATGACATAGCCGCCGCGGTTGAACAGGGACATCCCCAGCTTGCCGGCCTTGAGCGCCGGAGTGAGGAGCCACTTCGCCGCGTCGTTGTCCAGGAAGTCCAGCACGCGGTTGGGCGCGTCCAGGAAGTCCAGCGCGTGCGCGGTGGGCGGCGTGTCCAGGACGATGAGCTCGTAGTTGCTGCTGCGGCGCAGCTCCCACAGCTTCTCCATGGAGATGTATTCCTGGCTGCCCGCCAGGGCCGTGGAGAGCGACTGGTAGAAGCGGTTGGACAGGATGCGCTCGCGCTGCTCGGGCGGAGCGACGCGGGTGATGAGCTCGTCCCACGTCTGCTTCATGTCCAGCATCATCGCGTACAGCGACGCGCGGGGCTGGACGCCCAGGGGCTCCAGCGCGGTGGCGGGGACGCGCGTCTCCGCGTTGCCCAGCGCCGTGAGGCCCAGCGAGTTGGCCAGCCGCCGCGCCGGGTCGATGGTGCACACCAGGCTGGAGCGCCCATCCACCGACGCGCGCAGGGCCAATGCGGCCGCCGCCGTCGTCTTGCCCACACCGCCGGAGCCCACGCAGATGAGGACGCGCTTGCCCGCCAGCGCGGGCGACAGGGCCGTCGTGCTCACGCCGCCCCCGTCACGAGAGGTTCGAGGTGCTCCATGACCTGTTCAATCGCCTTGCGCCCGAACTCGGGCGTGAAGAGCCGGGGGACGGGGTAGACGGGCGCGTGCAGGTTGCGCTCCAGCTTCGTCCCGGCGAGCACCGCCTGTGCCGCGCGGTCGTGGTGCGCCTGGGCCACGGCGAACAGCTCCGGATGGCCCCCAGGGCCTCCAGGTCCGCTTCGGTGAAGCGCTCCGGAAAGGCTTGGTTGAGCACCGCCGCGTGCGTGCGCAGGCTCACCTTGTCCCGCAGCGCCGCATGGAGCTCCAGCGCCTCGTTCACCGGCATCTCCTCGGGGAGCGCCACCAGCACGGCGGCCGTCACCGCCGGGTCCACGAGGAGGTCGCGCATCTTCTGGGCCTCGCGGGCCATGGGCCCCGGCGGCACCGTCTGAATCAGCACCTGCGGCACGCTGAGGAAGGAGATGGCGTGGCCCGTGGCTGGCGCGTCCATGATGACGGTGTCGAACCGCCAGCGCCCGTCCGGGAGCTTCTCCTGCAGGTGGAACATGATTTTTCCCAGCAGCACCAGCTCCTGCAGGGACGGGATGAAGCGGAGGAACTGGCGCACCAGCCGGTTCTCGAAGACCGTCTTGTAGAGGGTCTCGAAGCGCAGAACCATGAGGCCGTACTCACGCATGGCCTCCTGGGGCCGCACGTTGACGGCCCAGAGGTTCTGCTCCAGTTGGGCCACTTCGGGCCCGGCCTCGGGGCGCTCCAGGAAGCGGCTGACGCGCTCCTGGGTGTTCACTTCGCACACCAGGGTGCGCTTGCCCGCGCGCGCCGAGCGCAGGGCCAGGGCCGCTGCGACGGTGCTTTTGCCGACTCCGCCCTTGCCGGAGACGATCCACAGGCGCTTGTCGAGTAGTCCGGCCATAGGTTGAGAGCGGCGAACCGTAGGAATCGTGTTCACGGGAGTCAACGCGTTTGGCCTCGGCTTGTTGCGCTGCTTGACACGTCGCGTTGCCCCCTCGCAGAGTGCGGCGTTTTCTTCAAGACTTCCAGATGGCCCGGTAGGGCTTTGCTCGCGAGGACGCGCGTTTTCATGCTCAAGAACAACCCGGTGATGAAGAAGCTCGTGGAAACGGGCGAGGAGCGCATCGGCAAGCTGGCGCAGCAGCTGCTCTCGAACGAGAAGTTCGTGGCGGCGGTGCAGACGCTGGTGTCGCGCTCCCTGGCGGCGAAGGGCACCCTGGACAGCGCGCTGCGCACGGCCCTGTCCGCCGCGAACCTGCCGTCCACCGCGGACCTGGAGCAGCTTCGTTCGAAGGTGGACGACTTGGAGCGTCTGCTCTCGTCCGTCGAGGGCAAGGTCGACACGCTGCTGGCGGCGAAGTCCCCGAAGAAGTAGTCCGCACGTCGGAAGCCGCCACCTTCTCGGTGGATGAGGAGTGCCCGGGCATGAGGCGCATCGCGTTCATCAATGAGAAGGGTGGGACCTGCAAGACGACCCTGGCGGTGAACACCGCCGCCTGGCTGGCCAAGGAGCGTGGCCTGCGGGTGCTGCTGGTGGACCTGGACACGCAGGGCCACGCGGGCAAGGCCCTGGGCGTGGACGTGCGCACCTTGCCGCGCAACGTGTTTCACCTGCTGACGGACACGTCAGTGCGCTTCGAGGACGTCGTCCAGCGCTCGGCCCTCGAGGGCCTGGACGTGCTGCCCGCGTACAAGGAGATGGCGGACTTTCCCGTCGTGGTGGCCGCGGATGAACGCCGGGCCCACCGGCTGGCGGACCGCCTGCGCGCGGCGGAAGCGGCGGGCTATGACGCCATCGTCTTCGACGCGCCCCTCCATGGGGACCACCACGCGCAACATCCTGGTGGCCGCCACCGAGGTGGTGGTGCCGGTGGCGCTGACGTACCTGGCGCTGGATGGCTGCGCGGAGGTGGCGGACACCGTGCGCCAGGTGGGCGAGGCGGAAGGGCGGCCGGACCTCCGCGTCACGAAGGTGGTGCCCACGCTGTACCGGAAGACGGCGCTGGCCACGGCGATTCTGGAGCGCCTGAAGGCCTACTTCCCGGACGCGCTGGCGGCCACGCCGCTGGGCTACGACGTGAAGGTCGACGAGGCCCAGAGCCACGGGCAGACCATCTGGGAGTACGCGCCGCGCAGCCGGGGCGCGCAGATGCTGGCCGCCATCGCCGCGGAGTTGCACGGAGAGCCCGCCCCCAAGCGGAGGCGGGCCTCACAAAAGGCCTGAAGCGGCGCGGCTACTCCTGCTTCGGCGGGCCCTTCTGCTGCTCGGCCTGCTCCAGCTTCTTCTCCAGCTCGTCAAGGCGCTGGGTGAGCGAGGCCATGTCGCGGCCAAGCGCGGGCAGGTTGCCGGTCAGGTTCTCCACGACGTGCTTCACGCGCTCGTCGATTCGGCGCTGCCACTCCTCGAAGGCGCGCTGGCTGGCCTTGAGCAGGTCGGCCGGGCTGAGCCCCGCGGCGGCAGCGGTGTCTGCGGCGGTGGTGTCCTCGGCGGCGGCGACGGGGGCCTCGGGCTCTCCCTCTGCCCGGGGGGCGTTCTCGTCCCGGCGCAGGAGCTTGTCGAGGCGGGACTCGGCCTCCTCGCGGATGGAGGCGACTCGCGGGGAGACCTCCTTCTGGATGAACCCGGAGATGGACTCGCCGGGGTGGCGGATGATTTCCCGCAGCACCGACAGCGGCATCTGGTTCTTCTTCTTCTCCTCTTCGAAGATGATCTGCGCGAGGGTGACGGAGGTCAGGTCCTCCTTGGTACGATTGTCGACAATCCGTACCTCGGTGCCCTCCTTGATCATCGCTGCGATCTCATCAAGGGTGACGTATCGGCTCTCCACGGTGTCGTAGAGCTTCCGGTTCGTGTACCGCTTGATGATCTTCGGCTCCTTGCTCGGAGCGCCTGCTTGCTCAGCCTCGCTCATGTGTCTCTCCGCCCCTTTTGGGCTCGACATCAAGCCACGTGCCCCGCCTGAGTCTCGCAGGGGCGTTTCTCGTAGCAGAGGGGGTGGGGGCGAGCAAGCAACGTGAACCCGGCTCGCCGTGCCTACCCCGTCGTCCTATACTCGTGCTTCCAGCCGGGCCTGCTGAATGATCGTCAAGTGTGAGCGGTGCCAGACGCGGTTCAAGATCCCCGACGAGAAGGTGACCGAGAAGGGGGTCAAGGTCCGCTGCACCAAATGCCAGAACACGTTCCGGGTCACCCGCGAGGCCGCCGCCGGCGCTCCGGGCGAGCCGCCAGCCCCCTCCTCGGGCGGGCAGGTGGACCCTTTCGCTCAATTTGGGGTCGCGCCAGACCCCACGTCGGTGGACGTCACCAAGCCGGGCTACTTCGAGCTGGGCGTCGAGGCGAGCAGGCCGATGCCTGCCCGCCCCGGTCCTCCCGGGCCGAGCTGGAACAGCATGGACGGGGACCTGGGCTCGGAAGACGGTGTCTTCCGAGAGCCCACGCGAATCACGTCGCTGCCGCTGCCTCCCGCCGCGCGTCCGCCCGATGCGCCGGTTGGCCGCGCGCCACCGCCGGGCGCCTTCGTGGTGCGGTCCTGAGCGTTCGGGGCGTCCACCCGCCGCGGCGCCTGTGCCCCCGGCCCGGGAAGCGCACCTGCTCGAGCGGCAGGCGCCCGAGGTGCGGGTGGCCCCGCTGGCATGGAGGACCGCTCCGTGCCTCCCGTACCCGAGGCTGCAGCGCCCTTCGTGTCCCCGGCCAGTGCTCGCCGCGCCGCCGCGCCGCCGCCGGTGGCCGACCCGTTCTCGGAGCTCTTGGGGCCGCCTTCGCCTGCCGAGCCGTCGGCTGCGAATGCGCTCCGCCGAAGCGCGGTGACGCCGGCTCCGGGGGCGCGCCCGCGGGCGCCGTAGCGCTTGGGACGATGCGCCCGGGCGCTGCTCCGCCTCCCGCTGCTCCGCCCGCTTATGGTGGGGACGACCCGTTCGCGTCCATCGACATCGATGATGCGGCGGCGATGCCAACGATGGCCACGGGGGCGCCGCCTCCGGCGGAGAACGACCCGTTCGCGTCCATCGACATCGACGATGCGACGGTTCCGGCGGCGGCGCCTGGGCTGCCTCGGCCCGTGGGGAGCGACCCGTTCGCGTCCATCGACATCCATGCGGCGGGACCCGCGAAGTCCCCGAGGGTTGCCTCGGCTTCCGTAGGAAGCGGTCCTCTCGCGGCGGCCGACATTCATGCCGCTGGGCCTGCGAAGTCCACGAAGGCTGCGGCACTTTCAGGAGGAAGCGGTCCTCTCGCGGCGGCCGACATTCATGCCGCTGGGCCTGTGAAGTCCACGGCACCTTCAGGAGGAAGCAGTCCTCTCGCGGCGGCCGACATTCACGCCGCCGGGCCTGCGAAGTCCACGTCGCCTTCAGCGGGGAATGGCCCTCTCGCGGCGGTCGACCTCCATGCAGCGTCGCCAGCCGCTGCGGACAGTAACGACCCCTTCGCCGCCATTGACCTGCGGGCACCTGCCGCGTCGACTCGGAAGGCCGCGCCGCCGCCTGCCGGAAGCGACCCGTTTGCATCCATCGACATCCATGCCGGCGCTTCCGCCGCGTCCGGCAGCGCGCCTGTGCCAGGCGGGAGTGACCCGTTCGCGTCCGTCGACCTCCACGCCGAATCCTCGGCCGCGATACCACCTCCCGCGAACCCCGAGACTTGTTCGACCTTGGCTCGGACGTGGGCGGGCACGGTGAGGATTCCGGCCTGCTGCCCACGGACACGGGCCGCGCCGCGCTGTTCGGGACCTCGGATGCCTCCGATGCCTCCCTGCTTGGCGATGTCCCCCCGCCGTGGATGACGCGGAGGCCTTTGGCGTCACCCTGGGGCGGGTCGGGGCACCCAGTGGCGTCCAGCGCGAGGTGCTGGACATGGACGGGCTGCCGTCGAAGCCCGTGGTCACCGTGGCCAAGCCCACCGCGCGTCCCGAGGACGTGGGCATCCCGCAGAGCCGCCCGTCGAGCCGGCTTCGCAAGGCCTTGGGCTTCACCGTCAACTTCGTGTTGGCCGCGGCCCTGGTGGCCGTGCTGGGCACGGTCGGCCGGGTGTACCTGAGCGAGGGCCGCCTCGACGTGTCGGCCCTGTCGCTGGACTCCCTGCGCGCGCTCTTCGTGCCCGCGCCGAAGCCGCTCGTGGCCGTGGATGTGACGAACGGGCTGTACGAGACGCGCGAGGGCAGGTCGCTCTTCTACGTCCGCGGGGACGCGGCGAACCACTCGGACACCGCCGCCCGCATCCGCGTGCGCGCCGCGCTGTATGACGGCAGCCAGCGCGTGGCCTCCGCCGAGGCGCTCGTGGGCGGGGTCCCCACGCCCGAGGAACTCTACGGCGTGGGCTCACCCGACGCGGCGGTGGCCCTGCGCCAGCGCGTCGACGAGGCCGCCGTCTCCGTGGCGCCCGGCGCCAAGGCCCCCTTCGTCGTCATCTTCCCCGAGCACCCCGTGGACCCGGGGGCTACCGGCTGGAGCTGACCCTGGAGCCCGAGCGCTCCAAGTCGGCGGAGGCCGCCCCCGGACGGAGTGAGCCACCATGCCCACGCAGGAGGATGCCCGGACCGTCGCGCGCTTCATCCACGCCTTGAGCGGTGGGGCGGAGGTCCGTCGCAAGGCCGCCGCGCGTGAGCTCGCCTGGAGGGATCCGCTCGACTCCAACGAGCTGGTGGGCCACCTCATCGCCCTCTCGCGCGCGGGGTGGGGGCCCGCCTCCTGCGCGTTGTCGGACTTCATGGCCGCGCTGGAGCAGGAGGCCGAGCACATCCCTCACGTAGAGTCGCTGCGGCGGCTCGCGCACGTCCAGTCGCTCGACACCGTGGCGGACCTGTTCGCCCAGGGCCCCGCGAAGCTGGAGATGGACCCGGACGCCGCCGCCCGTGCGGACGCCAACGCCTTCTCCCAGTCGCTCGGGCACCTGAAGCAGCAGGCCCGCCTCACGAGGGACCCGGACACCCTGTCCCGCCTGGCCACCGTCAGCAATCCCACCGTCCTGCGCAACGTGCTCATCAACCCCCGGCTCACCGAGGAGTTGGTGGTCCGCATCGCCGCGCGCCGCCCGGCCCGGCCCGAGCCGCTCATCGAAATCTGGAAGTCACCGCGCTGGTCCGTGCGCCACGCCATCCGGCGCGCGCTCGTCCTCAACCCCTACCTGCCGCCGGAGACGGGCGCGAAAATCGTCCCGCTGCTCAACACGGCGGACTTGAGGGAACTCGTCTCGAACGCCGCCCTCCATCCCGCCCTGCGCGCGCAGGCCTCCCGGCTGCTCGCCGAAGGGAATGGAACAGGGCCTGCGGCCGCGTCACGCATCCCCAAGCATCGCGGGTATGACTGACGGGCATCGCATCCTGGGGAGGGGAGGGCCTAGCGGCGGCGCGGGTGCTCGGGCTCCGTGAACTCGGCGTCCGTGGTGCTGCGGCGGCCCGGAGGCAGCGGCTTCGCATCCACCAGGTCCTCGCCGCGCGACGCCTTGCGGAACGAGTACACGAACTTGCCCACGGCATTGCCGAGCTGACCCATGCGGGCGGCCGAGAAGACCACCAACAGGATGAAGCCGAGGACGATGATTTCTCCGAGGCCGAGGCCCAGCATGATGGAGCACAGTGCAGCAAAGGGCGGGGGGAGGCAAGCCATGCGTCCACCGCCGCACGCCCGGTTGGACTTCTGCTGCACGGCGGCGGCCACCCGCGCAGACTGGAGGGCATGCTCCTGCTTGCCCACCGTGGTGCCAGCGCCGATGCCCCCGAGAACACCCTGGAAGCCTTCGCCGAGGCGGTCCGTCAAGGCGCGGATGGTGTGGAACTGGACGCGATGCTCTGTGGCTCGGGGGAGGTCGTCGTCTGCCACGACGAGCGCCTGGAGCGCCTCGCGCGGCTGCCGTGGGAGGTTCGCCTCACCCCGTGGTGGAAGCTCCAACGGGCGGACGTCGGCTCGCCGCTGGGCTTCGCTCCCGCCCGAATCCCGCTGCTGGAAGAGGTGCTGGAGGCCCTGCCACCGCAGTTCCTGGTCAACATCGAGCTCAAGTGCGAGCGCGCCGACGACGGAGGCCTGGCGGAGCAGGTGGCGCGGCTGGTGCGCCGGCGCGGACTGGCGGGCCGGGTCGTCATCTCCAGCTTCAACCCACTGTGTCTCTTCCGCCTGGCGGCCGCGGCACCGGAGCTGCGCCGGGGGCTGCTCATCGACCCGGACAAGTCCTGGGCCCTGCAGGCCTACGGGGTGAGCCCGCTCGTGTCGTCACACTCGGTCCACCCCTTCCACGAGGCCTGCACCCCGGAGCGGGTGGCCGCGTGGCGCGCGGCCGGGATGCGCGTGGCGGCGTGGACGGTGGACGACCCCCAGCGCGCCCATGTCTTGGAGCGGATGGGGGTCAGCTACCTCATCACCAACCGGCCGGGGGCGGTCCGTCAGGCCCTGCACCCCGCCGCGTAGCGCTCAGAAGTCCAGGCCGAGCGTGGTGTTGAAGGCGAAGACGGCTGGCAGGCCCCGGTCCACGGTGCTGCCGTTCTCCTCGTAGGAGACGCTGCCCGTGCGCGTCAGCGACAGCTCCGCGCCCAGCTGGAGCACGCCGCCAATGAAGCGGACGCCGCCGTAGATGCGCTGGTTGATGTTGCTGCCGAAGGACACCTTCCGGTACGCGGCGGTATCCGTCAGCGCCGCGCGCGAATCGTTCCCCGTCGTGTCATCGAAGCTGCGGTCCGGGTTGAAGTCGATGTTGCTGGATGTCGCGCCGACGAAGCCCAGGTCCAGGCCGCCGTAGGGCGTCAGCGTCACCATGCCGCCCAGCGGGAACTGCTTGCCCACGCCGAAGTCCAGGCCCATGACGGTGAGGCCCAGGTCCCGGGCGCCGAACAGCTTCGTCACGTGTCCGCGCACGCCGAAGTCGGGCAGGTAGGTGAAGCCCTCGTTGGCGGCCCACTTCAGCTCGCCGGTGGCCACCACCTGGCTGCTCTTCTCCACCCAGCCGACGCGCCCACCCAGCTCCAGCGAGAAGGGCAGGCCCTTGCGCGCGTGGAAGGAGGGGATGAGCACCGTGGAGGGCTGCTCGTTCTGCGTGGGGATGTTCACGCTGCCGGGCAGCGACACCACGGAGAGCTCCGCGTTGATGGCCCAGGCCGAGTGGCCCGTCGTCTCCGGGGGCATCAGGTTCACGGAGGTGATGGCCGCGCCCATGATGCGGGCGAAGGCCTGGAAGTCCGCGTCGGCGGACGCCACGGGGTTGTCACCCGTGGGGTTGCCGAACCGCGCGATCTGCAGGTCATTGGGCGCCGCGACAACGGACGCGCCTGACGCCCAGGCCGCGAGAGCCACCCACCGACTGAACGTCCGCATTCGAGTCACCGCCTCCAGGGCGCGCGACCGGCCGGTAAGGCGCCCACCGCGCCGGACGGTAACGCCTGCTCGCGAGGAGCGTCAACAAAACGGGCGGCCCCTCCCGCGGTCTCCTCTCAAGGAGTCCCGCTGGAAAGGCCGCCCGGAAGGAGGCGGCGCGCCGGTGGGCGCGGGGCGCCTACTGCGGCTTGTTGGCGGGGCTACCGGCTGGCGAGGCCATCTTCTGGGCGACCTCGGCCGGGCGGCGGCGGATGACCAGCGTGCGGCGGCTGGCGAAGTCGTTGTCCTCGCGCGCCACCACCAGCACGTTGTTGTTGCCCTCCTTCAGCGCGAACTCCGTGGAGAACTTCAGCGTGTTCGGCTCGGCGCCCTTGGGGTCCACGCCCTTGAAGTAGACCTTCTGGTCGTTCACCAGCACGTAGACGTCCAGCAGCCCGTGGGGGTCCGTCACCACGCCGGAGAGCGTGAACTTGTCCCCGTTGGCCACCATGCCGCCAGCGGCCGGATCCACGTCCAGGCGGATGTCGGGCGGGCGGTGGTTGGTGGCCAGCGTGGCCTTCGGCGTGGTGGCCTTGCCCGTCTTCAGCTCCTTCGCGTCCTGGCTGCGCACGAAGGCGAAGCGGTCCTTCTCCAGCTCCACGCGGTAGTAGCCCTTGGTGACCGCCTCGGCGGGCAGCACCGTCGTCCCGCTCAGCTTCGCCACCGCGCGCGCACCCTGCGCGGGGGCACCATACAGGTCCACCTTGTCGCCCACGCGGACGAGGCCCTTCTTCGGCTCCATCGTGGCGATCGCGGCGTCGGTGACGGGCAGCTCCAGCTTCTCCATCACGAACTCCTCGAGCGGCTCGTCGATGATGGCCAGCTTCAGCGGGAAGGTGTTGCCCTTGAAGCCCTTCTTCACCTCCAACTGGAAGCGCGCCGTCTTCGTCTCACCGGGCTTCAGCTCGCCCAGTTTGAAGCGGCCCTTTTCGATGAAGATGTTGGCGTCGCCGCCATTCTTGATTTGCGTGAAGGAGTCGAGCGCCGTGCCGGTGCCCGCGTTCGTCACGTCGAGCAGCACGGAGACCGTCTCCCCGCGCTGCACGGTGCCGTCGCCGTTGCAGGTGGCGCAGTCGTCGATGACCTGCCAGTTGAAGGCGAAGGCGGGGCGGGGCAGCTCCACGAAGTTGAGCTCGGCCACCCGCGTCTCAGGCAGGGCGCCGTGGTCATCGAAGAAGCGCACCGTCACGTCGTCGCGGCGGCTGGTGAGGTCCTTGGGCAGGCGCACCTTCACCTTCCACGTCTTCTTCTCACCCGGCGCCAGCGCACCGAAGAGGAACTCGCGGCGGTCCAGGAAGGCGTTGTCGCTCTCCGTCCAGGCGCGCACGCGCTTGAGCGGCTCGGTGCCACGGTTCTCCGCGGTCAGCGCCATCTCCATCACCTCGCCCGCGAGAATCTTCGCGTCCGGGCCCGGCGTCAGCGACACGGCCATCTGCACGTTCTTCGGCGTGGGACCCGCGCTCCAGTCCACGCCCAGCGCGGCGATGGCGGCGTTGATGCGGGACTCCTCCTCGGCGCGCTTCTGGTCGATGAACGCCTTGCCCTGCTTGAGCTGCTCCTTGCGCGTGGTGGCCGGAGCGCGCAGCACGAAGTCGCGGGCGAACTGGACCTCGAAGTCCTCCTTGATCTCCTCCTGGGCCTCGGCGTCGAGCTGGTCGTCCAGGTCCTCACCCATGCCGGCCACGTCCACGTCCAGCAGCGGGTCCTTGTCCCCGTGCTTCTTGGCGTTGGCGGCCGTCTTCGGTGGGGCCTTGCCCTCGTCCTTCTTGGCGGTGGCCTGGGCCTGCTTCTCATCCACCTTCAGGTACTTGAGGCTCTCCAGCGGCTTCTCGCGGTTGAGCACGTCCTCGCGCTTCTTGGCGACGGTGCTGGAGTCCGGGTTGCCGAAGTGCTGGTCCAGGTCGGCCTCGCCCATGGAGCGGCGCGGCGCGAACACGTCCACGCGCTCATCGGTGGCGCGGGTGGGGACCAGCTGGATGTCCGGGACGATACCGACCTCCTGGATGGAGACGTCGCCCGGGGTCAGGTACTTGGCGATGGTCAGCTTCAGCGCGCTGTCATCCGGGAAGTCGTACAGCACCTGCACGCTGCCCTTGCCGAACGTCTGACGGCCGATGATGGTCGCGCGGTCGAGGTTCTTCAGCGCGCCAGCGACGATTTCGGACGCGGACGCGCTGCCAGCGTTCACCAGCACGGCGATGGGGTAGCTGTCCTCTCCGTCCGTGGCGCGCGCGCGCTTCTCCTCGCGCAGCTTGTCGGACAGGCCCACCGTCGCGACGATGGTGCCGCTGGACAGGAACGTGTCGGACACCTGGATGGCCTGCTCCAGGAGGCCGCCCGGGTTGCCGCGCATGTCGAGCACCAGGCCCTTGAAGCCGCCCTTCGCGTCCGCCTGCTTGCGCAGCTGCGTCAGCGCCGCCTCGAGGTCGCGGGTGGTGTTGCCCTGGAAGTTCTTCAGGCGGATGTAGCCCACGTTGTTGGAGAGCATCTTGTGCTGCACGCTCTCGATGGAAATCATGGCGCGCGAGAGCGTCATGATGCGGGGCTTGTCCCAGCCGTCGCGCTCCACGGTGATGGTGATGCGGCTGTCCACCGGGCCGCGCAGCTTCGACACGGCCTCGTTGAGGTCCATGTTGACGGTGGACTCCTCGCCAATCTTCTTGATGCGGTCGTCCTTCTGGATGCCGGAGCGGTGCGCGGGCGTCTTCGGGATCACCTTGACCACGGTGAGGTTGCCCTCGCGCATCTGGATGACGAAGCCCAGGCCGCCGAACTCACCCTTGGTGGACAGCTTCATCTCCCGGTACAGCTCCGGGCGCAGCAGCACCGAGTGCGGATCCAACGTGGACAGCATGCCGTTGACGGCCGCGTACTCCACGTCGCGCGTGTCCTCGATGGGCCGCATGTTCTTCGACAGGAAGTCGAAGACGTCCTTGAGCGCGAAGGACATCTTCCACAGCGAGTCCACGTGGGCGATGTCGAACTCGCGCTGCTTGCCGTTCACGTTGACGTTGAGCTTGCCCGTCTCCGCGTTGCCGTCCACGAGCACGTCGGGAACGCTCTTCTCGACGTACTCCAGCGAGGCGATCATCATCTCCTTCGGCTTCACCCGCTTGGGGTCGACGTAGTTCTCCTTCACGTAGAGGATGACCTTCGTCAGGACGCGCAGGCTGTTGAGGTCGTGCGGGGCCTTCTCGCCTTTGACGGTAGGAAGACTGCCGTCCCACGAGCCTTGCCCGGCCTCGGCTGCACCCATGGTCAGCGGCAAGGGAGCCCGGTCACTGCCCACCAGGGCCCAGGCGCCGAGGAGCACGGCAACGGCTGTGATTCGGCGGAGGAAACGCGGCATTTGGTTCATCCAAGCTGGGGCGCGCTGTCCGGCACCCCGGGTGTGGCGAGAAGCCTTGAGATTTCGACCGTTTATACCGAGTAGGCGAACACTGTAAGCGGCCGGGCAAGCCTAATCACGGGCTCCTGGTGCTTCAAGGCATCGCCTCTCTGCTGGTGGAGCAGAACGTCCCTGGCGGGCATTGCGTTCCCGGTTCCCCGGGTTCGACACCCGGCTCGGGCGTTTATTTCAACGCAGCGGTAGTGGACTCCCCAGGAGGGGGCGCCAGCAGCCGGGCCTCGCGCAGCCCGCCATAGAGCAGGGTGCCGGCGACGATGGCCACCGGGAGGAAGAAGGCGTTGAGGATGGGGACCCAGAGCAGCACGTAGATGCCCGCGCCCAGGCCCAGGCAGAGCGCCCGGCGCTCGCGCAGCATCCGACGCACCTCGGCGAAGGGATACAGGTGACGCGTCATGGGGGCGGCCAGGTACTCACCCGCCATCCAGGTCATGGTGTACAGGCTGGCGAGGACCGTCCACAGCACGCTGCCCACCCCCGGTATCAAGTGGAGGGGCAGGAGCACCGTCAGGCCCGCGAGGAGGAAGAACAGCCGCGCGAGCGTATGGGCGATGCCGGTGACGAGCCCCCGGACGAAACCCGCCACGGTGAAGGCAGCGCCCGGGCCGCCGCCGCAGGCCTCTTCGGTCAGTTCGGACAGTGGATCCTGGAGCGGGGCGAGCAACAGGGGCGGCAGCACGTTGGCGCCCACGACCCAGAGCACCAGTCCGGACAACACCAGCACGGTGCTCCAGGCGGCCTGGCCGTACCAGCTCTCCGGGCGAGCCCAGACGGATTCCAGGGCACCGGGGGCGTAGCGCCACAGCAGCCAGACGAGCCCCACGAGGGCGGCGGCGGTGACGGCGGCACAGAGCGCGGACAGCAGGAACAGCCGACGGTCGCGCAGGATGAGGGAGAAGGCCCGGCCAAGGAGGCCCATCCCCTGGAAGAAATCGGACAGGCGGGGCTGGGGGGAGATGGTGGGGAGGGTGGAGTGTGGGCTCATAAAGGCCAGTGCGCAAATCCGGGCGGGTCCAAAAGTCTAGGTTATATAGGGCGCGCCCATGTCACTCGACCTCAAGCGCGCGGCCTCAGAGCCCATCTCCTCCGTCGACATGCTGTTGGCTGGATTCCGAGCCGCCGAGAAGCCCAGCGGTGCGCACCGTCTGGGGCTCGAGCATGAGAAGTTCCTCTACCCGGTGGGCGCCGCGGAGCCTCCGACCTATGAAGGCGAGCGGGGCGTCGGGGCGCTGCTGAACCGGGTGGCCTCGGCGGGCTACACGCCGTTCCGGGAGACGCCGGAGTCGCCCGTCATCGCGCTGCAGCGCGGTGGCGCCACCATCTCCCTGGAGCCCGGCGGCGGTGGAGCTGTCCGGAAGCCCTTCGTCACCGCGCGCGAGGCGCATGCGGAGAACCTGACGCACCTGTCGGAGGTCTCCTCCGCCGCGAAGGCGCTGGGCTTGCGGCTCGTCTTCCTCGGCTACCGCCCCTTCGGCACGACGGCGCAGATGCCGTGGATGCCGAAGACGCGCTACCTCATCATGCGCCGCACGCTGCCGGAGCGCGGCCGGCTGGCGCTGAACATGATGTTGATGACGTCCACCGGCCAGGTGTCCCTGGACTGGGCGGACGAGGCGGACTGTGTCCGCAAGACGGTGGTGGTGGCGCGGCTCGCTCCGCTGATGAATGCGTTGTACGCCAACAGCCCCATCGTGGAGGGCAAGCCGTCGGGTTACCTGTCCTTCCGCAACCGCGTTTGGGACGAGGTGGACCCCACGCGCTGTGGTTACCTGCCCGCGTTCTTCGACGGCTCGTTCTCGTATCGCGCCTATGTGGAGTGGGCGCTGGACGCGCCGCTGCTCTTCCTGCGGCGCAACAACGAGTACCTGTACCCGAAGCTGACCTTCCGGCAGTTGATGAAGGAGGGCTTCGAGGGCAAACCGCCCGACCTGAACGACTGGACGGACCACCTGTCCACGCTCTTCCCCGAGGTGCGGCTGAAGACGGTGATCGAGGTGCGCGGCGCGGACTGTGTGAATCCCGCGATGACGGGAGCGCTCGCCGCCCTCTGGCGCGGCATCCTGTACGACGCCACCGCGCTGGAGGAGGCCGAGCGCCTGTTGCCGAAGCTGACCTACGCCGAGCACCTGGCCTTCCATGATACGGCGCGGCGCGAGGGACTGGGCGGCCGGCTGGGTTCGCTGGAGCTGCACCGCCGGCGGCGGAGATGCTGGCCATCTCCCGCCGGGGCCTGATGCGGCTGGATGCGCAGGATGCGCCCCTGTTGGATGCGCTGGACGCGGTGGCCGCGTCGGGGCGCTCGCCCGCGGTGGCGGTGCTCGAGGCGTGGGAGAAGAATCCCCGCCCCGAGGCGCTGCTGGACGGCTTCAGCCTGTGACGTGGGGGCGGGCTAGAACTGCCCGCCAATCATCACATTGCCGTTGAAGAGACTGCCTTTCTCGTCGGCGTTGGTGACGGGGTTTCGGAGGAGGCCCTCCCCGCCGACGAACCGGTACGTGGCGCGCGCGCCGGCCACCAGGTTGCCGAAGCGGTAGTCCAGGCCCGCGGCCAGCGGGAGCTCCGTCTGCCAGTCATTGTTGTAGAAGCGGTCCGCGCCGTCCGAGGGGTTGAGGTAGCTCAGGCCGACGCCCGCGCCGACGAAGGGGCGCCACTTCTCGTCAATGAGCGGTCCCGCCTTGGCGAGCAGGGTGGCGTTGTGGCGCCAGACACCTTCGCCATCGCCGTTGTCGCGCAGGCGCGAGTCGTCGATGGGGAAGCGCTGGCCTTCGTAGCCGACCTCGACGCCGCCGTACTGCCAGGGATAGGCGCTGGCGTTGATGCCCAGCAGCGGGCCCACCTTGGTGTTGCTGCCGAGGTCTCCGGTGAAGTCGCCGAGGCCCAGTCGGACATCGACGCCCACCAGCGGCCGCTCCTCGACGCGCAGCCGCTCGCCCACCTGCTGTGCCTCGATGGCGAAGGCGGGTCCCGCCATGCCCAGCGCCGCCGTGGCGACTCCTCCCACAATCGAACGTCGCATCGCATTCCTCCCCGGAAAATCAGTCACCGGAAAGCTGGCCATCTGTCGCCACGGCTACAGTGAGAGCCGCAGGGACGCACGGTGGCCTGGATGGCCGCGGGCACATCGGCCCACGGGGCGAAGGATGCCGTGGCTTGTGCGCGGGCGAGCGAGGAGGGGCTCAGCGGCGGCCGAAGAGCTTCTTCAGTCCGGACAGCACGCCACCCGGGCGTCGCTCCGGCTCAGGGACCAGCGGCGAGCGGGCGATGAGCGCGTCGAAGCTCGCGTCGTCCAAGTGCTCTGTGGACAGAGACACCGCGTGCCGCTTCACGCCCGGCAGGGTGGCTTCGAGCGACAGGGCCCCATCGACTGAGAGCTCGAGGTGCAGTTCCACCTCACCCGCGCGCTCCACGTTGAGGGTGAGCCGGCCGAGGTACTCGGCGTCGGACGCCTGCGTGGCTGCCCCCTGGAAGAGGGCCAGCTCGAGTGGTCCCGGCACAGTGGGAAGCACCAGCGTCTTGGTGGCGGGCAGGCGGGTGTTCCGTTCGAGGACGCGGCGCAAGGTGCCACCGCGCTCGGCGACGGCGAGCGGCGAGGACAGCACCTCGGAGACAGTAGCGGCGGGCTTGCCGGCTGCGGCGAGCAGGAGCCCCTGTCCGAGCAGCGCGGCGCCCAGGGCCACGCTGCCTCGGGTGTCCACGTCGTCGCGCACGCTCACGCCCAGGCTCTCTTCGAGCCGGCGGCGGACCAGGGGCGCGGCGCTCTGCCCGCCGACGAGGAGCACCGCGTCCAGCCCCTGGGGGAGAGCGCGTTGGATTCGAGCACGTCGCGGACCACGGTGGTGACGCGTTGGGCGAGGTCGGCGGTGAGGGCTTCGACTCGCTCCCGGTTGATGGGGGGCACGGTTCCCGAGGGGAGGGTGACGTCCACCTGCTCCTGGCTGGAGAGGGCCACCTTCGTGGACTCGGCGGCGGTGCGCAGGGGGGCCCAGTCGAAGGGATGGTCCGGCTTGGGCACGCCCTGTTCCGAGAGGTCGCTGGCGATGGCCTCGGCGATGCGCGCATCGAAGTCCATGCCGCCGAGGGTGGCGTCGCCTCCGGTGGTAATGACCTCGAGGTCATCGCCTGTGACTTGCACCACGCAGACCTGGAGACCGCCACCGCCCAGGTCCACGACGAGCACCCGCTTTCGCGCGAGCCCTCGGCCATGTGCATACGCGAGCGCCGCCGCCGCGGGGCGATGAGGATGCGCTGGGCATCGAGCCCCGCGAGCGTGGCGGCTTCGCGAAGGGCGGCGCACTGGCGGTCGGTGAAGTGCGTGGGGGCACAGATGACGGCGCGGGTTGCCTTGCGGCCCAGGTGCGTCGCGGCGGCATGCTTCAGCTCGCGAAGCAGCATGGCCGTGAAGAGCGTGGGTGAGATGACGCGGCCCCGGACCTCCACGGCGGAGTCCCCATTCGTGTCCGTGGTGACGGGGAAGGGGAGCAACGGGGCGAGCCAGCGAAGTTGCGGAGAACGCGGCTTCAGACCCAGCAGCCGCTTGAGACCGGAGATGGCACGGCGGGGGGCACGTTGGCCTTCCGTCTGAGCCGTGGCGCCGACGACGAGGTCGCCGGTGCCGTTCACCGCGATGAGCGCGGGAAGGTCCGTGGTGGTGGTGCCGGGGAGGGGAATGAGCTTGGGCATCCCCTCCTGGACGACGGCGACGCGCGCATGTGAGGTGCCCAGGTCGATGCCCAGCACGACCTCGGGGAGCGCGGGCGTCGAGGCCGGCTGGGGAAGGGGGACTTCAAGCAGGGCACGGCGGCGGTTGCGTGGCACGTCCGCGTCCTGAGGGACGGGGGGCGTGGGCTCGGATTCGGTACGGACTGGGGCTGCTTCCGTGTTGGACAGAGACGCTTCATCCGAGGCCACGCTGGGGCGCACGCTTTCGGGATCGGCGGTGCGCCGCCCATGCGGCTCGGCAGTCGCGTGTGTCGGCTCTGGTGGTGGACTCGACTCGGCCGCGGGGGCTGCACTGGCTGCCGCCTGGGGCGGGGTGTCACCTGATGTGGAGGCGTCCTGCGAACGCTCAGCGGACTTCGCAGCCGGAGCGGCGGGCGCCGTCTTGTCGATGCCAGGTGCGCTCGGGAGCGCGGCCATCGTCTTTGCGGATGAAGCCTCGCCGGGAGCACTGCCGGACGGGTCATCCGTGTTGGCCGTCGTCGTAGATTCGGACGCGATACCCGGGCCACTTTTTTCAGTGGTCGGCGCCGCTGCTTGGGGCTCGGCCGCTGCCTCGTTGTTTGCCTCGGCGACGGGCGCATCGCTCTGTGGTGACGTCGCGGACGGGGGCTGCGCGGTGGATGCGTCACCTGCTCCGGCGTCGGACTGTGCACGAGGGCGCGCGGCCGTCGCGGACGCCTCCGGGGATGCTACGTGACCTGCCTCGATGGTGGGCTCGACGCTTGTGGTCGAAGTGGCAGTTGGCGTTTCAGTCCGTACTGCGCCCCCTGCTTGGGCATCGCGCTTTTCACTCGCGGTTGCCGCCGTCCCGGAGGATGTCGAGGCTGTTTCGTTACCCTCGCCGGTGTCGGGCTCGACGCTTGCGGTCGATACCTCTGCGGTTGCTCGAATCGTGGATGTATCGCTGCCCTTGGCGGTGGGCTCGGACCTCGTGGTCGCAGATGTCGCGGAGGGTTCCGTGGCTGCTTCGTTGGCGGGAGCAGTGCTCGTAACTGGCGTCGTCGCGGAGGGTTCCGTCGTTGCAGGCGTGCCAGCTTCCGCGACGATTGGGGTGTTCGCCTGAGAGACAGATGCTCCGTGGGGCGCCGCTGCATCTGCATCCGGCGCTGGGGCGGAAGAGTCGTCACCGACGGCTTCGTCGAGTTCAGCGGGCGCGGGTCCACCAAGACCAGGCGGGGATCCAGGGACCGCGGAGGGCTCGGCTGCTGCATGCGCATCATCGCCTGCCTCCGGGGCGGGCGGGATACGAAGCAGCGTTTGAGGCGGCTCCTCTGGCTCGACCGAGGCCAGCGCGTCGGAGGCTTTCGCCGTCAGGTCCGGAGTCGCGGTCGCTGTCGGCGCAGTGCCGGCGCCGGTTGACGAATCCTCCGGGACGAGTGGCGCTTTGGCGGGTTCACCGAGGCCGTGTCGCTCGGCTACGGCATTCGCATTGCCACCTTCATCCTCGGACGCCGCGAGGCTCGCAGTGATGGCGAAGTCGAGCCCGTCACTCGAATCAGCTTCAAAGCGCGGAGCGACAGGTCCCGGACGCGAGTCCGCGTCTTGAGTGCTCGGAGCCCCTGAATCAGTGAAAGCACTCCTGCCGAACGCGTCAGAGGCATCAAGTGAGCCCGTGTCCGCCTCACCGGACACCGCATGCGCGTCCGTGCTGGACGCAGGCTCATCCGGTACTTGCTCAGACTCGGAGGACGGAGCAGCCGTGCCGGAGTCCGGCACTTCCGCGCGTGCGTCATCATCCGCCGTAGCTGTCTCGGAACTGGGCGTGAGTTCCGGCACCGCCACAGTACTCGCGAGAGCGGCTCCGTTGGCAGCCACCGTGTCAGGAACTCCCGTCGGCGTACCTTCGACGCGCGCATCCTCCCGCGAGGGCTCGCGGGTGGGAACCGAGGCACGCACGGCATTCGAAACCTTCGCGCCGGGTGTGCGGCGAACGAGTCCCGGGGGGGGAGCAGGGGCCGGAAGAGGGGGCGTGACCTGGGCGGGAGCTTGTGGCTCCGCGCTTCCGGTACGTTTCGACACCACCCGGTCGATGAGCGCCTTGCTTGCTGCGTCCAGCTTCACGAAGCGCACCGTCATGCCGGTACGCCCGCCCACCGCGTCCACCTGGGCCTTCACGACGACGCCTTCGCCGCGAAGCAGGCGTGTCCCATCTGCAAGGACGAACTCGAACGCCAGCCCGGTACCTTCGGGCTTCATGGCGCGCGTGGCGACGAACACGCCACCGCGCGCCACGTTCGAGCCGTACTTGTCGATAAACTCCTCCTCCGTCGTGTACGGGAGGCGGATGCGAAGCGGGAGGAGCTTGGACGCTGTCCCGCTCATTTCAAGGGAATCCGCACATCCCCCCCGGAGCCCTGAAGCAACAGGTGTAGCCCGTCGTCCCGAAGGGCCTCCGGAGGAAGCTCGAACAGGAGAACCACGTCGGTGCGCTCGTCTGGAGCCCAGGTGCGCCGAAGGGGGCGAGTGCCCCCGACGACCTGGGCATCCCGGGCCACGGTGTACGACTGGCCTTCAGCCCCGAAGAGCTTCGCCCCGTCCAGGTCCAGGGTGAGCGGCGTGCCGCCCACGTTCTGCGTCATGAGCTGCACGCGGAAGAACAGGTCCTCGGAGGTCAGGCTCACCTTCCCTGAGCCCTTCACCGAGTGCGACGCGTCCAGGCCGGTGAGCTTCACGGACAGGGTCTCCAGGCGCACGGCGTCGTTGGGGGCGGGAAGCTCCCATGCGCGCTCGGTGGGGACGTTGATACCCGCGGCCAGGCCCGCGAGGTTCGCGTTTGGGTCTCCGCGCGTGGCCTCGGGGCCCTGGGAGGGACGGCCGCCCTGGTTCACCCGGTCCACTTCCTGGCGGAGCTTCTGAAGCGTCCGGTCGTCACCCGTACCCGCGTAGTCAGGCACGGACTCCTCCTTGCAGCCACCCAGGACGAGCGTGGCCGCCAGGAGCGCTACGGAAGCGGAGGCCCGGTGGTTCATCACGCGGTGCCCACGCCCTTCACCAACTCGTACAGCTTCTCCAGCGCCGCGGGGAGCTTCGAGGCATCAGGGCCGCCAGCCTGGGCCATCTCGGCCTTGCCGCCGCCCTTACCGCCGACTTCCTTGGCCATCTCGCGCACCAGCGCGCCGGCGTTGATGCCCTTGGCCACGACGTCCTTGGTGGCCGCGACCAGGATGATGGCCCGGCCGTCCTTCTCGCCGCCGATGGCGACCACGCCCGAGCGGATGCGGTCACGGAGCTGGTCCGCCATGCCGCGCAGGACGTTGTCGTCCGCCGCGTCCACCTGGGTGGCCAGGACCTTCATGCCATTCACATCGCGAGCCTGCTCCAGCAGGTCCTTGCTGCTGGCCGTCTGCGCCTTGACGGCCACTTCCTCGACCTTGCGCTCCAGCTCCTTCACGCGCTTCTGGGTCGCCTCGACGCGCTTGGAGACTTCCTTCGGGTTCGACTTGAGCAGCTCGGCCACCTTGCGCAGCTCGTGTTCCTGCTCGCGGACGTACTGGAGCGCGCCGATGCCCGTCAGCGCGACGATGCGGCGCACGCCGGACGCCACGCCGCTCTCGCTGGCAATCTTGAACAGGCCGATGTCACCGCTGCGGCGCACGTGGGTGCCGCCGCACAACTCGGTGGACTCGGGGTGTACGGTGACGACGCGAACCGTCTCGCCGTACTTCTCGCCGAACATGGCGACGGCGCCGGACTTCTTTGCGTCCTCCAGGCTCATGATGCGCGTCTCGGCCCCCGCGTTGTCGCGAATCCAGCCGTTGACCAGGTCTTCGACCTGCTCGAGCTGCGCGGACGTGGCGGGCGAGAAGTGCGCGAAGTCGAAGCGCAGGTAGTCCGGCGCTACGACGGAACCCGCCTGCTTCACGTGCTCACCGAGTACGAGCTTGAGCGCCTTGTGGAGCAGGTGCGTCGCGGAGTGGTTCGCACGGATGGACTTGCGGCGCTCCGAGTCCACGCCGGCCTGGACCATGTCGCCGACCTTGAAGGTGCCCTCGGAGACTTCCACCGAGTGGACCACGAGGCCCGGCACGGGGCGCTGCGCATCGGTGACCTTGGCCACCGCCTTGCCTCCGTGGCCGACGATGCGGCCGGTGTCGCCCATCTGGCCACCGGACTCGCCGTAGAAGGGCGTGCGGTCCAGGACCAGCTCCACCGTGTCGCCTTGCGTGGCCTGCGTGACCTCGGCGCCGTCCTTGACGATGGCCCGGATGCTGCCTTCGCCTTCGTGTCCCTCGCCCTCATAGCCGAGGAACTCCGTCGTCCCGAGCCGCTCCGCCAGCTTCAGGTAGATCTCGCCCGTGGCCTTGTCGCCAGAGCCCGCGAACTTGTTCTTGTCCGCCTCTTCCTTGAGGCGCTCCTCGAAGCGGACCAGGTCCACGTCGAGGCCGCGCTCCCGGGCGATGATCTGCGTGAGGTCCCACGGGAAGCCGTAGGTGCCGTGGAGCAGGAAGACGACGTCGCCGGAGAGCTGCTTGCCGCCGGCCTTCTGCAGCTCGGACAGCTCCTCCTCGATGAGCTTGAGGCCGCGGCTGAGCGTCTGGCGGAAGCTCGTCTCCTCGTGCCGGCAGACCTCCAGGACGAAGGTGCGGCTCTCCCGGAGCTCGGGGTAGGCGTCGCCCATCAGCTCGATGACGCGGTCGACGACCTTGAAGAAGAAGACGTCCTCCAGGCCCAACTGCTGGGTGCCGTGCCGGATGGCGCGGCGCATGATGCGGCGCAGGACGTAGCCGCGGCCCTCGTTGGAGGGCTGGACGCCGTCCGAGATGAGGAACGCCGCCGCGCGGCTGTGGTCCGCGACCACGCGCTGGGACGCGCCGGACTCCTGCGAGTAGGGCTTGCCGCACAGCTCGCTGACGGTGGCGAGGATGTTCTGGAAGAGGTCCGTCTCATAGTTGGACCGCTTGCCCTGGACGACGGAGGCGATGCGCTCCAGGCCCGCGCCGGTGTCGATGGACGGCTTCGGCAGGGGGATGAGGGGCCCGTCCTTCTCCTTGCGCTCGAACTGCATGAACACGAGGTTCCAGATTTCGAGCCACCGGTCGCAGTCACAGGCGACGCCCTGACACTTCTTGCCCTCGGCCTCTTCGACACAGGGGATGTCGTCGCCCTGGTGGTAGTGGATTTCGGAGCAGGGGCCGCAGGGGCCGGTGTCGCCCATGGCCCAGAAGTTGTCCTTGAGGCCGAGCTTGTAGAGGCGCTCGGCGGGGACGCCCTGCTTCTTCCACAGCTCGTAGGCCTCTTCGTCCCAGGGGGTGCCGCCCTCGCCGTTGAACACGGTGACGGCGAGCCGGTCGGTGGACAGGCCGAGCGTCCGGGTGACGAACTCCCAACCGTACGCGATGGCGTCGGCCTTGAAGTAGTCGCCGAAGGAGAAGTTCCCGAGCATCTCGAAGAACGTGTGGTGCCGGGCGGTGAAGCCGACGTTGTCGAGGTCGTTGTGCTTGCCGCCGGCGCGCACGCACTTCTGCGACGTGGTGGCGCGGCGATAGTCGCGCGTCTCACGGCCGGTGAAGACGTCCTTGAACTGCACCATGCCCGCGTTGGTGAACATCAGCGTCGGGTCGTTGGCGGGCACCAGGGAGGAAGACGCCACACGGCGGTGGCCGCGCTCCTCGAAGAATTTGAGGAACGCCTCGCGGATCTCGGAGGCGGTCAGGGCGGAAGGCATGGTGTGGGTATATGCCACAAGAGGCGGCTTCGCAGGAGTTCTTGGAGGTTGCATGAGGTGCCGGACGACCCCGGGAATACCGGACTGACCCGGCCGGTGGCCCGGGATGGGGGCCAGCGGGAGGGAGCCAGCTTCTTGCGGCAGGGGGCAGGTCGACTGGGGGGCACACAGGCAGAAGCCGCACTTTGAGTGTGAGCCGGGGACTGCTCAAGAGTGCTCGTTCGCAAGGAGGGGACAAGCGACGCCGAACCGTGACCGGACACCTGGCAAATACCTGGATTTAAAATTTTGTTTGTTAATCTTGAGTCTGGGTGTTTGAGGGCCGCGCAATTGAATGCTGTGCGTGGCCGCCAGCCACGCTTGTCAAGCGGGCGCTGAACTGTCGGTGCTGGCGCAACGACTTTGCTGAAGGGAGTTGTGGGTCTTGCCAGAATTCCTCTCCCTATAGTTTAGTAGTTCACTATTTCTAGGATGTGTAGGAGTGCGCGGTTCGCTGGGTGAGGCTTGACTGCCTCAGAAGTCGAAAAGCAATTGCGCCTCGGTACACCATGAGAAGCGTCTCCCCGGAGGTGAAGAAGGTGTCACGGTCGCTGCGTGTAATTGTTTTTGGCTGGTTTTGTCTGGCCTCTTCGGCATGTGAAAGGTCGGAATCGTTGCCGCCAGCGCCGTTGGACAGCATGGTTCTACGGGAGCATAGGCCTTTGCAGGCTGCGAAGCCCACCAAGGAAGTGGGTGAGAGTTGCACCCAAGCAGGCGCGAGTGAATGCCAATCGGGACTCTGTCTCCATGTGGCCCCCGGAGGAAGAGCCCAAGGGTACTTTTGCAGTCAGGCCTGTGCCGACGGTGCTGGATGTCCTGCTGGATGGGGGTGTGCGCAATTGTTTCCGGGGCAGCCCGGAAACGTATGCGTACCGCCTCCGACGTGGGTGGGGGCAGCCGCCCGTGGTGCCTCAGACAAGTAAAGATTGCCTTTGGCTTACGTGAAAATCTCCTCTCGGTATTGGCTATATGAATCCTCGAATCGTTAATGGAGCGTTGCTGGCTGCGTTGCTCATCACGCTGCCGCTGTTCGCCCAGTCTGGTACAAGTAAAATTCCGGTGCAGGAGTCTCCATCGCTGGATTTAAGTGCATCGACATTCTGCGAGGATAACGGATGGGAAGCATGTGGAGAGCAGTCTCCATCGGCATACTGCTGTAGCGACACTCAGGTGTGTACAAACTCCCTTTGTTGTAATGCCGGTGGGTTTGGCTGTGGAACGCGCGAAGGTATCCATGCTTGCTGTATGGGGACCAACATTTGCATTCCAGAGGAAGGTAGATGCGTTGGTACCGGAAACTGCCCCGAAGGGCGAGTGGAGTGCGGGAAGGTATGCTGCGGCCTTTACGCCTTGTGTGATCTTGAATCAAATACATGTATCCCTTTAGGGGGCGGGGGCTTCCCGGATGGGGGAACCTCATCCGACGACGGAGGGAGTGATGGGGGGACCTCATCCGACGACGGAGGGAGTGATGGGGGACCTCATCCGACGACGGGGAGTGATGGGGGGGGCCAAGACCTCCGGGGCCGAGAAACCCATCACCTACAGACTGTGAAGGGCCAAAATGTCAGTGCAGTGCTCTTATGGTGGGCGACCCGGTATACCTCCTGGAGGGAAGTAGCTTCGTTCCTGTAACAGATGTTGAGATTCCTGGGGCACTTGGCTCGCTTATGTTCAGGCGCTTCTACACCTCAAGCCCTGAAATGTGGCGGACCGAGGCGCCCTTGGTTGGGGTTCCGAAGCCGTTTGGCGCGAGCCTTGCGTCTGCTGATTCCGTGGAGTGGTGGCATGAGTACCTTTCATTGGTTCGGGTCAATGACAATGATGACGTATGGTCGGTATGGCATCCGGGAGGAGGTGTCAGTCACTTCGTTGCTTGCTCCGGAGTTCCCTGTACGGCAGCGCCTCATTGGTCCAATAGTAGCATTCCTGAGCGGCTTCAGCGGACCACTCAGGGGTTCATCCTCAAGCACAATTCGGGTGAGACCTATCACTTCGAAGCCCCCTTTGTTTCTGCGGGAGCGACTCAGGCAGAACGTTATTTCCTGACGGCAGTGAAGACGGCAACGGGGGGCACCCGGCTTAGCTTGAGCTACGCCCCTCCATCTGTTTCAGCTTCATGCCCCGCTGGAGCGGCCGGAACCGGATTCGGTGTGCCGTATCTGGCATCTGTGGAGAGTGCGGGAACTGTTCTCACGTTTGGATATTCAGACTTGTCGCCTGTTGGTGGCGGCCTTGAGTGCGTAATTGATCGGGTCGACCTGTTGGCGCCGGGGCAGCCTGCCGTTAGCGCAGTGCAGTACTCCTACGCTTCCGATGGTGTGGCCGAACGCCCGGGCCGTATTGCGGCGGCGCAGTGGGCGTCGCGGTCGGAAAGCTATGACTATACGTCAGGCCAATTAGTACAGCTCTCTTCTGATGGCAGGAGCGTCGTCCACACTCAGGGAGTGGACGGCAGGGTCATCTCATCGGTAACGACAGGAGAGCAGTTGGCAATTGCAGGTTATGATTCCTGGGGAAGGTGCCAGCCTGGCTCCAATTGCTGTGGAGCCGTCCCCATGCGACGCACCGTAACGACGGAGAGCGCTGGTCGAGGGGACGGAACGGATGGTGGATCGGGCCTTGTTCGGACTTACGAATTCATATCGGAGTTGAGAGGTGGTGGGACACCTCGACTGTATCGCACTATAGATAGTTGCTCGGTGCTCAGGTACTGCTCTGCCGGAACCACCCAATCTGAATGGGAGTGCGGCACTTCGACGTCGCCAAGTTATGAGAAGGCTCGAAAGGATAAGCGCGGGAACTGGGAGGTCTACAGTTACAACACTCCTGATGCGGGAATGCCGGCCGAGAAGACCGCGGTGTACAGGGGGGCAAGCAGCATGGCTGGAACGGATGCGCTGGAAGAAGAGACATTCCAGTACACTGATGGCGCGCAGGGAGAGCGCTTGTTGGCGGCATCCGAGAAACCCAGCATCTTGGGGGGCGTGGGGGCACGGGCGCGCACTGCGCATCAATATGAGTCCGCAACCAACAGACTGAAGGCGACCATCCGCAGCGGCTGGACTCGAGTCCGTAGTGGCTCTGGTGTTTGGACCACACAGCAGCGCTTCATTGGGACGTTTTACTTTGCAACGCGCGTTGCCACTGGCGAAATCCTGCCAGATCCATTGGGGCGAACGCTTGAGGTACATGGTCCCTGTTTTGTGAGCAGTGAGTCGGCGACAGATTGTGCGGGGGGGGAATACCCCTTGACTCAGTATCACTACTGGCCTTCGACGGAGAATTCGCCGCGAAAGAACCGTCTTCGGTCAGTGTATACGTATGCCTCGCCTACGGCTCCTCCGCTCGTGACGACCTACGCCCAATATGATCCGTGGGGAAATGCGACGGAGATTGTTGATGCCAACGGGATTAGCACCCTCCTTGTCTATGATGAGTCGCGACTCATTTCCTTTCAGACAGGTAGCGGAGGAACGACTTACTTTGGCTATGATAATGGCCGACAGACATGGGTGCAGCACCCTGCTGGAAGCTATGATGTCTTTTGCTACCGAACAGGTACAGTAGGCGAGACGTGTGCCGGTGGTGCGTTGACGGACCAGTTGCAGTGGAAGGCCAAGTCGGCGGACTCAGTCGGTTCGTCTTGGACTGAACGAGTGGAATACACTTATTGGCCTGATGGAACGCTCCGGGAGGAACGTTTTGTTTCCCCTTCAGCAAATGGGCCCGAGGTGAGACGAATTCAGCAGTATGCTGCTGACGCCCATGGTCGCCCTACATGGCAGTCCTGGGGCACCGGAACAGGCAGTTACGAACAAGCACGGCTCTTTGATGGCGCCGATAATATGGTTGGCTTTGGGCTCCCTCGGAATAATCCGCCAGCTCACTGCGGCGGCGTTGGCGGAACCGATGGAATGCCACAGTCTAGTGCTTGTGTCGGGTTGGCCTATGACAGGGCGAACAGGCTCTCGTATGTGGCTGAAAATCGAGCAGGTGCTGCATGGAGGACCTGCTTCGAGTACGATGCGCAGGGGAACACGTCATCGGTGCGTCCGGGGTGCCCTGTGTCAGGCGCCTGCGCGAGTTGCATGGAGCCCGCATTGACTTATGTCTTTGACGACTTCGGGCACGTGGTGGAGGTTTCCTTGCCGAGTGCGGAGGGGCCTGAGCGGTCCCAATATGATGCATCGGGAAATGTTGTAATCAAGGAAACTGAGTCGATGCGGCGTAGTGGGGAGGCGGTCGGATATGGGTACGACTCTCTGTCCCGCTTGGTTGAGGCAAGGCGTCTGTATACCCTTCCTGCCGCGGGGGATGAGTTGCTATATGCTTTGCGGTACGATGGCTGGGGAGTAGTTGACTCCAGTTGTTTGCAGCCGCAGTTCACATTGGGCCGCCTTCGCGCACGCATAGATTCGTTTGGCACCACCTGGTATCGCTACGATGAGTCCGGACGTGTGATTGCTGAGGTTCGTCTCCGCACTGGAGAAACCTCTTGTGTGGGTGAGAGCCTGAATACGCTCTATCAGTATACGGCCAATGGAGACTTGAGTCAGATTCGCTATCCACGTGGTCGTACTGTGACCTACGTTTTGGGGACGGGTGGTGCAGCCAGTCGGGTTGCTGCAATCGATGTTTCGCTCTTCGATGGGGGTTCCTGGAGCACATCAAGACTCGTGAGCAATGTCGTGTGGGAGCCATTTGGTGGGCTGCGTGGGTACCAGTTGCACCATTTGGCGGAAGGGAATCTGAGTGGTGTTGAATACATGTTGGGCGACAATAGCTCGGTTGCACCGAGTGCCTCTGCGCGCTGCTCTGCTGTTCCGCCTTCTGTCGAAAATTCTGACCGTACAGGTCGCCTGCGCTCGCTACGGGTGTCCTCCGGGCCGTTGAGCCAAGGGCAGGGGGGGGGCGATATCTATAAACGCACGTATAGTTGGCAGAAAGATCAGGTTTGGAGAATTGATACCTGCGTGCTAGGTGCTACGAATGCGAAGGAACAGACGTTTGAGTATGATAACGTCATGCGTTTGACGGTTTCGACGGGGAGTTCGAGTGCGTATTCGTACTCTGGGCGTTCGTATTCCTATTCTCCTCGTGGCAATCGGACGTCGGCTATTGAGGACTCGCAGGGGGTGGCGATGACCTACGGGACGTCACCCTTGGTGGACCGACTGCTCGGTCGTGTGTATTCGATGGATGATGCTCTGGCTGAAGAGTACACGTACGATGTAGATGGTCGCGTATCGGAGAAGCGGCTGGGACGGCTGAACAGCACTTCTCCGATAAGGCCATGGCTTGAGTTTGCCTATGGGCAGTCGGCCGAAGTCGCTACCGACACGGTGTTTCGTTCGGTGGTTGTGAACGGCTTGGCCTATAATTATTACTATGATGCATTGGGGCGGCGACGCTCGAAGGTGTACCCTAGTGGCGCACGCGACGAGTTCTTCTATGATTTGAAGAACCAACTGCTGAGTGATCAAGGCGTAGATACGGTTGGATTCCCTGCTAGCTACTTCGTGGAAGACGACTACGTGTGGCTGGACGGACGCCCCGTTGTTCTTGTTCGTGGTCGGTTCGCTACGGACTGGAGTCGGGCGTCAGATTCTTCATCCGAGTGCGCTCGAAATGGCGAGGATGCACGTTGTGGCGTGTACTTCCCTGTCACCGACCATATCGGGATGCCAGTCCTCATGATGGACTCCTCGCGGCAGATGGCGGGCTTGGGTGAATATGAGCCATATGGTCATGTCAACCGGAAAGTCGTTGCGCGAGGAACTGCGCACCCGTATGGCAATAGTTTGAATGCGTCTGTAGCGAGCTGCGCTCAGGCAGTGTCGCCGACGGTCAATCCGTCGACGAGTGTCCGTGTGCGCGTTCGATTCGGACTGGTAGATACCGAGTCAGACAATGGGACCCCGCTGGATTATGCCGTGCTACGCCACGCTGGCGGTTCAACCCCTCCTGTGGCGGGTCCATTCGGTGGGAGGCTTCAGGGGCCGCAGGTTACTCAGTGGGTCGCGCCGTCGAGCACCGGTGCGTTGGACGTTGCCTTCATCTCAAATGCAAGTAACTGTTGTCCTACCGCGGCTGGAGGGCTTGACTGTAACCCCGCGACTTGCGCGCAAGCGCCGAGTTATCCGTACGGTGGAGTGTCGGTTCAGTCCTGTGAGTATCAGCGTTACCAGACAGGGGCTCAGCCCTTCTGGACGCCAATACGCTACCCGGGTCAATATTTTGACGCTGAGACGGACCTCTTTGAAAACTGGAATCGATACTACGACCCCAGTATCGGGCGGTATCTGCAGCCGGAGTCGTTGCTGGAGGACCCGGAGTTCGTAAAGGGCATGGCGCAGCGGGGGCTGAGCACGCCCGCGTATGGCTACGCGCTTAACAATCCAATGCACTTCGTTGACCCAACTGGTGAGAATCCAATTAATCCGGCTTGCGCAGTTGTGGTTAATGTGTACGGTTGGGATTTGGCGACGGCTGCATTTGGTACTGGAGTCGGAGACGCAAAGGCGCACTGTTATACTACTTGTCTCATTGCGCAGTTGTGTGGGACTACGCCAATTTCTTCCCTTAACAGTGCGGGGGCATGGAGCCTTGGGCTGGCCATGGAGGTGGCGGATGCGATCGTTAAGGCGATCAGGAGGGTGCGTATCAGTGATAATATTGAGGATGGATATGCAGACGTTGACAGTAATACTTGTGGGATCGACCCGCGCCGTGGCGACTCGTGCAAGGAACGATGCAGAGACCACACGGGGATGCGGCGCCCTCGGGTGCAGAGGTATCCTCCGCCCTAGGATTTCTTGAGACACCTCACAGGGGGATAACCTCCCCCTCGTGAGATGGATGTGAAGAGGCAGCAGAAGCAAGACAGGACGGCGGAGCGCGGTCGCTTCTCGGCGAAGCGGAAGAAGGAAGCCGTGCTCCGGTTGCTCAAGGGCGAGGAGCTCGACGCGCTGTCGCGCGAACTGGGCGTCACCGCGGCGGTGCTGAGCGAATGGCGGGAGAAGTTCCTGGCCGGCGCCGAGGCCAACCTCAAGAGCCGTGAGCCGGAGCCGGCAGACGATGAGGTGCTGCGGCTGAAGGCCATGGTGGGCGAGTTGATGATGAAGAACGAGTTACTCGCGGAGAAGGCCCGGCTCTTGGAGGACAACGCGCCGGGTTTTCCCTGGAGGAAGTCGAGAGGATGAGCGCCTGTCTCTCGCCTTCCAGTGGCAAGCGGTACGGGCTGGCGCTCGTGACGGCCACCTGGCGCGTACCCCGCGTCACGGTGTACCGGCGCCGTGCCCGCCTGCACACCGTGGCTGCTCCGGCAGCCCGGCGTGGCCCCAAGATGGCGCTGACGGACGAGGCGCTGCTGGAGGCAATCCACGGCGTGCTGGCGGCTTCGCCCTTCCTGGGCGAGGGGCATCGCAAGGTGTGGGCACGGCTACGTGCCCAGGACGTACGCACCTCGAAGGCGCGCTGTCTGCGGTTGATGCGCGAGGCAGGTCTTCTGGCACCGGGCCGCGCCCGCCGGGTGCTGGGGCCGCGCAACCACGATGGCACGATTACCACCGACAGGCCCGACGTCATGTGGGGCACCGACGCCACTTGCACGGTGACGACGCTTCAGGGGCAGGCCGCCGTCTTCATCGCCGTCGACCATGGCACTACCGAGTGCGTAGGCATCCACGCCGCCAAGGTGGGAAGCCGCTTCGAGGCGCTCGAGCCCATTCGCCAAGGCGTCAAGGCGCGCTTCGGTGCGTACGGACAGGGCGTGGCTTCAGGACTGTCCATTCGCCACGACAACGGCAGCCAGTCACCTCCGACGTCTTCCAGAGCGAGCTGCGCTTTCTGGGGGCCGCCTCCAGTCCGTCCTTCGTCCGCAGTCCCGAGGGCAACGGCTGTGCCGAGCGCTTCATCCGCACCCTCAAGGAGCAACTCCTCTGGGTGCGCACCTTTGCCACCGTGGAGGAACTCCGCCTGGCCCTGCTGAAATGGGCCCACCGGTACAACGAGCACTGGCTACTTGAGCGCCACGACTTCCTTTCGCCGAGTCAGGCCCGGCGGGAGCTGATGCTGAATCAAGCGGCCTGATTACGAACAACCTGGTGTCTCAACAACCCGGTGCGGTACAAGTATTGGAAATGGGGACGACTCGCCGTAGATTTTGTCTGCTCGCTATGACGGTGGCAGTTGCAGTTCTCGTTGTGGCGGGTGTCGTTGCGCTTTCGATGTTCGCCTGGCAGGTGAAGAGAATCGATCGACGCTACTCCCATGGGCACCAGCCACATGCCGAAGGGATGGGTTCCGGTGAGTGGCTCCCTTCCTTTGTGCCCGCCAATGCGGTGGACATTGTGCAGCGACATAATCTGGATTGGGATGTGGTTCATGGAGTCTTTAGTGTCCCCTCCAGCGATGTGCCCTCACTTGTAGACGAGCTTGATCCGATTCAAGGGGAATGCGTGCTTTCGCTCCCGGTAGACACACTTGGAGAATTTCCGCTCAAGGAGCAAGAAGTGACGTGTGCCCGGCTACGGGCTCTGGGCTTCTCCGTGTTCCGGGTTGAGCCGACTTTGGGCGGAGTGGCGACCGACAAATGGGGCTATATCGTGCTTGTTGATGAGCGAAGCGGCGCGGTTCTCTATTGGTCCGATGCCTTCCGATGACGCATTCGTAGTTCTCTTGTAATCCTGAGTCGTCCCCTCACTTGAGCAGTGATGTTGCCCCGGTTCAGTGGCTCTCCCGCACTTCTTGTGGACCGTAGGCTCAAATGTTGAGCAGCACGCGACGACGCAGCAGGTCGAAGCTGGCGCGGCCGTACATCTGACGCTTAATGAGTTTGAGCTTCGTGATTTGGCCCTCGGCCTGGTGGAGTTGCCCCCGTCAAATCGGACAGCTCAGGCTTGGGAATTAGCAGTACGGAACTCGCGGGGTGACATCATCTTCAATCCTCGATGAGGGTGGCAGCGGTTGTAGTCGTCGAACCAGGCGGGCAGTTGGACGGGGACGTGGGGAGCCGAGGGCAACTCATTGACGTACACGTAGTCACGCTTGAACGTCTTCACGAAAGCCTCGGCCATGCCGTTGCTTCCGGGGAGTAGGCGGGCGTGGTTCATACCAGCAAACCGAGGCTGAGGCCGAAGTTACGGGTGTCCTTGGCGGTGTAGACGGGCCGTTGTCGGACAGCCACTCCACCGGGTGGGGCGCCTTTGAGATGCCCGGGCCGAAGCGGGCTTCGAGCGTCTCGGTCATGAGGTCCTGGATGGTGAGCGAGGTGGGAGGCTGGGCGGCGGCCTGGAAGGCGATGGCCTCCCTGTCGCAGCAGTCGAGGCTGAATGCGACGTGAACGACTTCGCCATTCCAGCAACGCACCTCGAAGCCGTCGCTGCACCACCGCAGGTTGGACTTGAGGGTGACGACCTGGCCCTCATGAGTACGCGTCGGCTTGCCGGTATGCCGTTGCAGCAGCAGGCGGCCTTGGCGCATGAGACGGTAGACGCGCTTGTGGTTGAGGGCGGGCCTGCCCTCCTGACGGCGCTGCCGGTTGAGGACGGCGCCGGCTCGGCGGAACCCGTAGGTGGCGCGTTGGCCGACAACGGCCTTGAGTTCCTCCAGCGCCTGGTGGCCGGCATCGGTGTCGGTCGCCCGGGGCCGCCGAGGTCCCGGAGTGCGCATCAGGTTGGAGCGAGAGACGCCCAGCACCCGAGACACCGCACTCACAGCATGCCCTCCAGCTTCGACAAGGCCGCGGGCGAAAGCAGGTTTTTTCTACGCCGGCAATGCTCTCCTGAGCTCCCGCTCAATCGCTGCGAGGTAGGCGTTCGGATTGGCCCGGAATCGACGGCCCAAGATTCGCGCGTATTTCCGTCTTCGAAGGGAGGCACGCAGATTCCTCCACGCGATGATGTCTTTGGGGGCCAGTTCCGCGCCGACAGTGGGGGCAAGTCGGGTCGCCACTGCGGCGACGACTCGCACCTGTCCGCGCACCACCAGGCCCTCGCTTCCGCGGCGCCGGCCCGAGGCCCGGCGCTCGTGGTAGCGGCAACTGCCAAACAGGTGCTCCAAGTCATTGTCCGTGCGAGGCAGGCCGGGTACGTCGTAGCAATGGAAGAGGCCGGGCCAATAGCGACGCGTCTCCAGGAGGAAATGGGCCAGCGCCGCGCGGTGGGGGGAGCGGGCGCGTCGCACGGCATGCTCCAGTGCACCGACAAGGCCGGCCATGCGCCTTTTGACGTGACAGCCTTTCTGGCCGGAGGCATTGGTGAGGAATTCGGCGACACGCTCTACCCACCGGAAGGCCGCCTTCAATGGTGGCCACATCCTCGCCGTCTGCATCAGACCGCGCCTCAATAGCAGGCGCAGCCGATTCATTTCTCTGGCGCGCGCCCCCCTTTTTCTGCCCGGCGGAGACTCGCTTCAATCGCTCGCAGTCGCCGGTGCAACTCCAAGCCGGAGGGCTTCAGGGGCGGGCGCCTGTCGTCCGTCAAGGCGCTGCGCACCGCGGCGCAGTAGCCACGGACGGCCTGTGCTTGGGCGTCCTGGCGCCCTTCGACGGCGCGCTCGATCCTCAATGGTCACGTGAAAACCGGCCAAAGAGGGTCCCTTCAAAACCGGCCAAAGGGAGAGGACCGAGACAGGAGGACTCCTACCCCGCGGACTCGGAGGTCCGCAACTCCATGGCCCCCTTGGTGCGCCAACTGCGGGGACCGAATTGGACGACGTGGGCATGGTGCAGCAGACGGTCGAGCATGGCGGCCACGGCGGCGTTGTCCCCCAAGAGCTTCCCCCAGTCCTCCACTGGCCGGTTGGAGGTGATGAGGGTGGAGGCCTTCTCGTAGCGGCGCATGATGAGCTCGAGCAGGTCCTCGGCGGCGGTGGCCGGCAGCTTGCGCATGCCGAGGTCATCGATGATGAGCAGAGGAGCGCCGGTGAGCGCATCGAGCTTCTGGCGTCGGGTGCCTTCGAGGCTTGCTTCGGCGAGCTCCTCGAGCAGGTGGTGCGCCTCGCGGTAGAGGACGCGGTGGCCCTGGGATTGGATGACGGCGCGGCCGAGGGCCTGGGCGATGTGACTCTTGCCGGTGCCTGGAGGGCCGAGGAAGAGCGCGTCCTCGCGTCGCTCCACGAAGCCGCCGGTGGCCAGCTCGAAGACGAGGCGGCGATTCATCTTCTTGTTGAAGTCGAAGCCGTCGAGCGTCTTGCCCGCGTCGCGGAAGGCGCCCTGCTTGAGGCGGCGTTGGATGAAGCTGTCGCTTCTGCGAGTCAACTCGTCGTTGACGAGGGCGGAGAGGAAGTCGAGTGGAGCAAGCTTCTCGGCTTGCGCCTGGAGGATGCGGGCCTCGACGGCCTGGGCCATGCCGGACAGGCGCAGGGTGGTGAGGGCGCGGGTGATTTCGACGAGATTCATGTCTCGGTGTCTCCTGGGTGAGGGGTGGGCTGAGTCAGACGGGCGATGACGTCGCGGTAGTGGGTGAGCTCGCGGATGAGCGGGTCGACCTGGCGCAGGGTGACGGGAGTGGGCGTGCGTCTTTCGAGGTAGCGGCGCACGAAGCGGTAGGTGGGGACGCCCACCTCGAGAGCCACCTCGCAGGCGTCGTCCAGGGCAGCGGCGCCGTGCTTCTTCGCCAGGGACAGCACGCCCAGGATGCGGCGGGTGCCCGTCTCACCTTCTCGGCGGTGCACCTCGGCGCAGAGGGCGGCGACGCCGCGTCCAGCCCTGGCGGCGCGCTCGAGAAGTTGCACGGTGGTGCGCGGCGCGTGGGAAGGCCTGTCCTCCTCGCGTGTGCGGTGGTGGCCGCGAGGGGCCCGGGTGTGCTCCCGGAGCAGTTGCCCCGTAGCGGGCAGCAGCAGGCGGACGTGGAGGCTGTCCCACTGCACGTGCAGCTTGCGGCCGATGTGTCCCGGGGGCACCGAGTAGTACGCGCCGTCCACCTCGACGTGCCCGTCCAGGTGCACCACTCGCTCACCGTAGGCGTAGTAGCGGAAGGGCTCCACGGGCAGGGCCAGCAGCCATGGGCGCTCCTCGCCGAACATGGCGGCCACCTGGCGCTTGGTGGTGCCGTGGATTCGCGTGTCCGCCCACTTCGCCTCCCACGCGTCGAGGTAGGCCTGGGCGGCCTCCAGCGACTCGAAGCGCAGGCCCTTCAGCGGCGTGCGCTGCGCGTGGCCCACCGCCGACTCCACCTTGCCCTTCCTGTCCGGGTGGCGGACTCGGGCCGGCAGAGCCGAGGCCCCGTAGTGGGCCAGCACGTCCCGGAAGAGCGGATTGAGGGCCGGCTCGTAGACGTCGGCCGCCAGCACGCCCTCACGCAGGTTGTCCAGCACCACCGTGCGCGTCACGCCTCCCAGCCGCCGGAAGGCCTCCTCGTGCAGTTGCGCCCACGCGCGGCTGGAGGACTTCCAGCACAACAGCCGCACCGACTTGCGGCTGTAGCCCAGCGTCATGACGAACATGCGCGTGCGCCGGTATTTCCCCGTCTCCGGGTGGCGCACCATGGGCCCCTCCCCATAGTCCACCTGCGCTTCCTCCTCCGGCGCCGTGTGGATGACGGCCTTGGCCTCCGGGCCCTGGCTGTCGCGCAATGCCCGGACGAAGCGGCGCACGCTGATGTAGCTGCCCGTGTAGCCCTGCGTGTCGACGAGTTCCTCGTAGATGGCGCGCCCGTTGCGACCCACCTCTATCCGCTGCCGCACCAGCTCGACGTAGGGCGCGACGATGCTCGCCGATACGTGCCGGACTCCGGCTCGGCTGCGCGGCATGGCGTCGGTGGTCCCCTCATTGGCCGGTTTTGCTCCGGCGGCCTCGGCCGCAGGCTCGCTCGCCGCGCTCGCCTCGGTGGTCCCCTCATTGGCCGGTTTTGACTTGCCCCACCGGCGCGGTGGACGGATGCCCACGCCCGCGGCCTTCAGGTAGCCGCTGGCCGTCTCACGGCGGACTCCCGTCGCGTCCTCGATGCGTCTCAGACTCCAACCCAACCGCCCCAGGGCGATGACCTGCTGCTTCTTCTCGTCGCTCAAGACGTTGCCCATCCCCCGGGCGGACTCCACGTCCTACCCGGGCGTCAACGTCTCGGCACTCCCCATTGGCCGGTTTTCAGGGGACCTTCATTGGCCGGTTTTGGGTGACCACTGAGGTCGATAACCCGCACTCCTCGCACATGACTCTTCAGCAGCTTCTTGGCGTGCCGGTCCGCTTCGTAGAGGGGGCGGGCCGCTTCACGCAGGTAGTGGAAGTGGCAGAGTTGGTGAGGCACCCCAGGCAGCGCCGAGGCCACCGCGTTGCGGATGGAGCGCTGGCCATCCGAGACGACTCCGGCAATGGGCACCGCCAGCGCCGCATGCACCTCCTGGAGCAGCGGGACCAACTCCGCCTCGCCACTGCCCAGCAAGCTACGGGCTGCCAGCACCTCGCCGGAGAGGCAGTCGCGCACCACCCACAACACCTCATGGCCCACCTCGGGCTGTAAGCCGTCCATGGCCAACACCACCCGGCCCTGTTGACGTGTCACCTGCTGCAGTCGCCGACAGTCAGTCATTCGCAGTGCCAGCAACTCATCGTACCGGTCGAGTTGGTTGGTGACACTGCGCTCGGAAATGGAGACGCCCCGTGCGCGAAGAACTGCATGGATTTCCGGGACGCTGCGGTGCTCGTGGTAGCGCAGTGCCCCAATCAAGGCGATGACGTCCAGGCCGAACTCATGGTCCGGCAGCGCCCACCGGCCCTCTTCTTCGGCACGCACGGGCTTCAAGTACAACGGGCAACCCTTCCGGTGGCACACTCGCACCTGCACCTTGAGGGCGACCACCGCCTCCAGCGTCACCACGTTCCGCCGTGCCCGGTAGTCCGCTGGGGCGGGCCCTCCGCACGCGGAGCACTGCCGTCGATGGTTCTCCAACCCCACCTGCCTGCTCGCCGGTGGGTGGGCAGTCGTGCGTCCCATGGTGCCACCTCCCTATGGAGGCAACACCGAGGAGGGCAGGAGGTATTTGCCGGCGTAGTTTTTTTCGCGCGCCAGGGCAATCGCGTCCCGCAGGATTTCCACCTCCTGCGTCTTCTTGCCCAACATCCGCTGCAACTCGCGCACCTGCGCCTTGAGTTGCTGCATCTCGGACTCGGGCACCACGGCCTCGCCGGCCTTCAGCCCCGACACACTGCCGGCCTCCTTCAGCTGCCTCCAGCGGAACAACTGGCTGGGGTTGACGCCGTACTTGCGCGCCACCAGCGACACACTGCTGCCGGGCGCCTCTGCCTCGGAGCGCATCCGTAGCTTCTCCTCTGCCGAGTAACGGCGCCGCCGTCCTCCCGGCTCGGCACCATCCGCCTCCGGGGCGACCTCTGTCGTCTTCTTCTCCATCATCAGACTCGCTTTCTAGCCGAACGAGCCTGTCCGACTCTTCAGGGGGCTACACCAGCTACTCCGTCCAGGAAGTGCGAGGGCTACTGCTTTCTCTGCTGCGGCGGACCGTGGTGCCACTCGCGCACGTCTTGGCCTGGAGCCGCTGGCGACGCCACCACCAAGCCGTGGCCATGCACTGTCACTACCGGGCCCGAGGAGCGCGACTCAAACTACAACTGTAGGATTAAGCGATATGTGTGGGGCGGGGGGAGCCGAAGCTGGAGCGCCCGCCCTATTGCCCAGCACTGCTGCTCGCCGTTCAAGCCCCCGAAGTGGCGTTTCCGAAACGACTCAGCATCTCTTCGACGTACTGGACACCCCGGGCCGTGATGGCTTTGCCCTTCTGCGTGTCCTGCGCGTAACCGCCGTGCAGGCGGAGCGCCTTGGCCGCGTTCGGCGCGGCGTAGGTGACACCCAGTTTCCCCCAGAAGCGCGACGTCGTTCCAGAGGTCACCTCGAACTCGGCATCCAGCGAGCGTGCGAGATAGAGCGGGATGAGTGACCGCACGAGCTGGTCCTTCTGCTTACCAGCCGAGATGAGGTCTTGCTGCCTCGGGTGGTTGCGCAGCGCGGACAGCAACTGGTCCACAGCCGTGCTGCCATTCCCGGTCGCGGGCGAAGCGGTCTCCTTCGCGGGGCGCGCTCCCTTCTTGACCTTCGTAGTCGGGCGGGCCGACCGCTTCTCCAACATGGCTCCCGTGCTGCTCTGAGCCTGCCGTGTTGCGGGCTTCTTCTTTTTTGCCCCCGTGCGAGGCGCCTTCGCCGTCACCTTTCGGGAAGGCTCAGGCGTAGCGGCCTGGGCAGCCGAAGGTGCGACAGCGTCGGTGGTTACCGCACCACGCGGCGGGGTGCGCTCTGCCACGGTCGGCTCCGGCGGCGGCGCGTCGGACGGCTGGGAGACGACTGGCCTGGGGCGCGGCGTGCGCTCGACCACGGTCTGCTGCGTGGCGCCACGGGGCGGAGGTGAAGGGAAGTCCGAGGCCCGGGGCGCGGATGTGTCTCGGGACTCCTTGAGCCCGAGGCGCGCGCGCACCTCACCCACGATACCGCCCAACCCCACGTTCTGGAGCAGACCTTCCAACCGGGACGTGAAAGACACCTGGTGAGCCCTCCTGGAGACGCGCACATTACCCCATGAAGGCCACATCCCCGAGCGGATGGCTCGATTCCTGCCAGTCCTGCTGCCGTGGAGGAGGTGGGAGGCACCGGTTGTGGGGGCCTCAGGGGCTGAGCCCGAGCAGCTGTGCCGTGGACATGCCGCCCGGGTTCGCGCCCCCGCGCCGTGTCCTTCCCAGCGCATCCCCAGGTCTGAACAGACACCCGGGCTGACAGAGGCGGGGACGGCACTCCGGGCGGGAGTCGCCATGACCCACTGTCTTCCATGTGCAAGGCCATGCAACTGTTCGCCAATCGTCAGACGGCGTTAGACTCTCCGGACTCCTTCCCTGCGCATGCAGCTGCTTTCCTCCGCCCTCGTCCTGCTGCTCCTCGCGCCTTGCGCGGCCCTGGCTCAGGGTGACTCCCGTATTGCCTTCCTGGGCAAGCAGCTCCAGAAGAGCAAGGACCCGCGCTCGCGCTCGCAGGCGGCGCTGGTGCTCGGCGCCACGGAGGACCCGGAGGCCGTGCCGCTGCTGTGCAACGGATTGAAGGACGAGAGCGAGCTGGTGCGCGCGGCCGCGGCGAAGGGGCTGGCGAAGCTGCTGGAGCCCGGCGGGCTCGACTGCCTCCAGGCCCACAAGGCGGACGCGGACGCGTCAGTCCAGGCGGCGGTGCGCGAAGCCGTGGGGGCCCTGAAGGAGTACCAGTCCCGCCCGCCGCGCTTCTACGTGCATCTCGAGGCGGTCAAGGACCGCACGGGCAAGCTCCCCGCCGACCTGGTGAAGGCGACGGAGGCGCGGCTGCGCTCGCGGCTGATGCGGAGCGGGGCCCAGCTCGCGCCCGCGAAGGAGACGAAGGCGGCGGCGAAGGGCACGCTGAAGAAGCTTCGGGTGCGGGGCTACCGCATCACCCCGGAGCTTCATGCGACGGACGGCGGCGGACTGCGGGTGGCGCTGGTGTGCCTCACCTACCCGGACCTGTCGCTGATGGGGCAGGTGGAAGTGAATGCCGCGGGCGCTCAGCCTGGCGATCTCCTCAAGGCGCTGGTACCTCGCGCGGTGGAGGAAGCGGCGGAGACCTTCGAGTGGAGCAGCGAGACATGACGACGACCACGGCGCCCCTGACGCCAGCCAAGCGGCGCTGGCGCAACTTCCTTCTCGAAACGGGCTTCCAGCTCAAGCTGACGGCGTACATCGTCTCGGTGACGCTCGTGCTGTCGGCGCTGCTGGGCGTGTTCCTCGTGAGAGGCGCGCAGGCGCTGATGCGCGAGACGGCGACGGCGGTTGAAGCCCGCTCCCGCGCGGCGGAGGTCAGCCGCGAGCTGTCCGGCGCCACGCTCTCCAACGAGCTGCTGACTCGGATGGACGACCCCACGTTCGAGGCGAGCTTCCGCGAGAAGGCGGGGGCCATCGACGCGGCCTACGAGGCCGAGCGTGCCGCCATCGTTGCCCAACGCGCTGAGCTGGAGCGGCAGCAGAAGCTCACCTGGTGGGCGCTGGGGGGCTTTCTGGTGGCCTTCATCGCGGTGGTGGGATTGGGGACCATCGTGGTGACGCACAAGGTGGCGGGCCCGCTCTTCCGCATCCGCCGCATGGTGCAGGAGGTCCACGACGGCCGGCTGCGTCCACCCCAGCACGGGCTCCGGGATGGCGATGATCTCCAGGACCTCTTCGATGCCACGCGGAAGATGGTGCAGCGCCTCCGCGAGCAGAACGAGGAGGACGCGAGGACCTTGGCGAACGTCCTCCTGGCCGCGGAGCGCACGGGCGCTTCCCCCGAGCTCATCCACGAGCTGCGCGCCCTGGATGCGCGCTACCGCACCCGGCTCGAAGACTGAGCCCTTCCGGGGCTCACCCCCAGGACCGCGCGGGTCCTGACTCCACGGTGAGTCCCGTCTCCTTCAGCATCGCGTGGATGCGCAGGCGCGCCTGGGCCCACGGAAGCGCCTCGACGCGATAGCCCTCCAGCGCGTTCATCAGGTGGCCACGGTAGCTGGGGTGCCCCGGGTCCGAGATGATGACCACGCCCCGGTCCGTCGTGGCCCGGATGAGTCGGCCCACGCCCTGGCGCAGTTGCAGCAGGGCGCGGGGAAGCCGGTAGTGGAGGAAGCCCATGTATTCGCCGCCGCTGCGAGAGAGGGGCTCCTCGCGTGCGGCCACCAGCGGACGCATGGCGGGCTCCAGGGGCAGCTTGTCGATGAACACGCAGCCGACGCCGCGACCGGGGATGTCCACGCCCTGCCAGAAGCTCTTGGTCCCCAGCAGCACGGTGCCCGTGTCCTTCTCCTGCCGTGCCGCTAGCGAGCGGCTGTGCCCGCGTGACTGCCGCAGCACCTCGATGCCCAATGGGTCCAGCCGTCCGCGGACGCTCGTGCCCACCCGCTCCATGCGGCGCGTCGACGCGAACAGCCCCAGCACCCGGCCTCCCATCGTCTGTGCCAGGCCCGAAATCCGGAGCGAGGCCCACTCCACGAAGGCTTCCTCGTGCGCACGAGGCGCATCGGTGACGAGCACGACCAGCGCCTGCTCATGCAGCTTGAAGGGCGTGGCCGCGCGGACCAGTCGGGGCGCAGGTCGGCCTCCGCGCCCGTCGAGACCCAAGCGCCGGAGGACGAAGGGGAAGCCGTCACCAGTGCCCAGCGTGGCGGATGCGAGCACCAGCGTGCGCTTGCTCTCCGCGAAGTCCTTCGACACGTAGGCGGAGACATCCACCGGCTGGGCGCTCAAGCTCCACCGCTGCCGCTTCGGTTCCGCGGTGGCCGCGTAGCATCGTCCTGGCGCGGCTTCTCCGGACAGCTCGCCAGCGAGCACCGCCAGTTCGCCAAGCTCGGTGGTGGCACCCGACAGCTCCCGCTCCAGCGCGGGTTGTCGAGCCGCCAGCTCAGGAAGGGCGGCTAGCACGCGCACGGACAGCAGGACATGCAGCGCCTGGAGCGCGCCGCGCACGCCTTCCAGTCCTTCGCGTACCGGCTCCCAGGCGGGCAGGGTGCGCACGGTCGCGGTGATGCGCAGCTCCGGAGAGTACGCACCTTCATCCGGGTCCTCGCCCAAGGCTGTGGCAGTGGGTTCGCACAGCTCCGTCACGCGCGCACCGAGGTCACGCGCGTCGTCAAGCAACCGGCGAAGGCCATCCTCCACCTCGCCCATCAGCGACCGTGTCTCCGTCCGGCGCGAAGCGCTCAGCGCCTTGCGCAGCTCGGCGAACAGGCCGCGCCGTCCGTCCCTGCCATGCAGCCGTTCGGTGAGGCGGAGGAAGGCCAGGTCCGACAGCTCCAGCGTCAGCGCGGTGGTGGCGACATCCTCCACCTCGTGCGCCTCGTCGAGGACCAGGTGGTCCAGCTTCGGGTAGCGCGCGGGCCACGCGAAGGCGAGCGATTGGTTGATGACCAGCACGTCCGCCTCACGGGCCTGCGCCACGGCCGAGTGATAGAAGCAGCGGTGGAAGTGCGGGCACTTCTCGCCGAGCGTCGTCGACGCCTCGGAGCGCACGGCGGGCACCAGCGCCATCAGCACCGGGAAGCGCTCGCGGAACCAGTGGCTCAGCCGGTCCAGGTCTCCCTCGCCACTGCGACGCAGGTACGCACGCAGATACGCCCGGGGGCGCGCGCGGAGTGCCCCATGCCGGGCTCCACCCGAGTGGCTTCCAGCGCGCGGCGGCGGCACAGGTAGTTCGTCTGGCCCTTCAGCAGGGCGTAGCCAAAGGCGCCCTTCGTTGCGCGGTGAAGCCGAGGCAGGTCCTTCTCCAGGAGCTGGTCCTGGAGCGTCTTGGTGTGCGGCGCCACGCCGACCTTGCGTCCGTTTCGCGCCGCGAAGAGGGCGGCGGGAGCCGTACGCCAGCGACTTGCCCGTGCCCGTGCCGGCTTCCACCGCGAGTTGCCCGCCGTCCGACAGCGCCCGCGCCACCGCCTGCGCCACGTCGAGCTGCGCGGCCCGGCTCATGAATCCTTCACCGGCCTGCTCCAGCGCGCCGCCAACGCCCAGCAGCGCTGAGACCTCGTCCGGACGCACGGGGAGCACGGGGGCATCCGCCTCTGGCTCGGGCAGCGCGGTGGCGCCTCCCGCGCGCCGCCGCTCCGGCTTCCCACGAAGGAAGCCCTGGGCCTCCAGCAACAGCGGCGCAGCTTCTTCACGGCACGCGGCGGCCAGACGCGACAGCAGGTCCACCAGCGGCCATTCCTCATAGTCGAACGCGCCGCTCGCGCCGTCCTTCAAGCCCACGCCTTCCATCGCCAGGCGCAGCTCCGCGCCCTTGCGCGGGTCCAACGCGGCGAGCAGGTCCACCACGTCATCGCCACGGCCCTCGCGGACGCAGCGCTCCATGGCGTGCACCAGCACCGAGTACACCGCCTCGCAGTCCGACACCGCGCGGTGCGGCTGTCTCAACGCGAGCCCGCCCCAGCGCAGCAGCGACTCCAGCGAGTGGCTGGGCAGCTCCGGGTGCAGGTAGTGCATCAGCTCGCACGAGTCGAGCACCGGGGCGCGGATGGGCCCCAGCAGGTCCGGCAGGAAGCCTTTTTCAAAGGGCGCGTTGTGTGCCACCACCGTCCAGTCGGAGAGCTTCTCGCGAAGCTCGGCGATGTCGGTGCCGAAGCGCGGATGCCCTTCGAGGTCCGCGTCCTTCAGGCCCGTCAGCCGCCGGATGGTGAGGGGGAGGGGCCGCGACGCCGAGTACAGGCGCGCGAAGCGTTCCACCTCGCGCCCGTTCTCGAAGAAGATGCAGCCCAGCTCGATGACCTCGTCCACGCGCGGATCCAACCCCGTGGTTTCGAGGTCGAGGAAAACATGCCGGGTGAAGAGCTCCGCCGCGCCGCCCATTCAGGCCGCGGAGACTACTCCTCCCGGCGGCGCTGCCTAGAAATCGACCAGCGTCCGTCAGTCGACCATGAAAACGCCGGAAATCATCTTGTTCATGGCGCAGCCGTACACCAGCTTGCCGGACTCCTTCGGCGTGAAGGCAATCTCCACCGGCTGGTTGAGCGGCAACGGCGTGTTGATGTCGTAGCCGTCCATGACGACCTCGGTGGCGCAGGTGTGGTCCGTCTTGCGCGTCACCACCAGCTTTACTGGCTCGCCCTTCTTGAGGCTCACCGGGCTGGGCTCGTAGCCCTTCTCGGTGACGGAGAGCTCGACGATGCGCACGCCGTTCTCCCGCTTCTCGGGGACCGCGGGCGCCTTCGTCGCGTCAGCGTCCTTCGTGCACCCTTGCTGCGTGATGCCCACCATGGCGGCCGTCGCGGCCAGGGCGAGCCAGGGCTTGATGATGCGGGAGATGAACTGACGCATGGATGTCTCGGCGGTGTGGGGCGTACGCCCCGCGGGGATGGCCCTCAGGCCTCGTCCGCGGGGGCACTCTCGTCGGAGGTGGAGGTCACGGGCTCGAAGCGCAGCAGGGCGTGGAGCGGGACGAAGACTTCGTGGCCCTCCTCGCCCAGCAGCAGGTCGAACCGGCCCACGCGCATCAGCGGAAGCTGGAGGGTGATGCCGTTGCGCAGCACCATCCGCACCGTCTGCCCGATGTGGTCCAGGAAGGCGCGCGGGTCCGAGTGGGGGCGCTTGTCCGGCTGACGCGCCACCGCAGACGGCTTCTGCGTCAGCTTGGCATCGCGCTCCAGACCGGGCAGCAGCCGCTCCCAGTCCGTGCGACGGGCCAGCAGCACCACCTGGAGCTTCTCCAGGCGGCCCGTGCGCTCCAGCGTGAAGGCGATGGGCTCCTCGGCCTGCAGCGTGTCCAGCAGGGAGCGCTCCGCCAGCACCACGGAGACTTCTGCCTTGTCGCTGATGAGCCCGGCCAGGAAGTCCGCCACCACGGCGTTTTCGACCTCGCCGCGCGCCTGCTTGATGGCCGCCTTGCGCTGGGTGCGCTCCTTGCGGGCCATGAACTCGGCCACCGTCATGCCGCTCTGGAGCACGCCGAAGGCGTCACCCAGGGACAGGCTGGGCGTCTGGCCCATCAGCTCGTACACATGGTCGAAGCGCTTCGCCTCCTCGGCGTGCAGCTTGCGCCAGATACGGCACTTCATCTTCCCTTCCAGCTCGCCCTTCGCGATGCGGGCGGGGACGCGCTCGCGCACCGCCAGCGCCTGAATCTGCTCGGGCGTGGGGGGCGGCCGGGGCGTGGATGGCCGGAAGCCGCCGGGGCGTCCGCCGAATCCGCCACCGGGGGCTCTGCCCGGAGGCGCACCCGTGCCAGGGCCCGAGGGGCGGGGAGCCAGCGGGCGGGCGCCGGCGTCACGCTCGTCGTCGGGCGGGGCGTGGGGACCGCTGTCGCTGGCGCTGCCACCGGGGTGGGGCGGGGCACCGGGGCGGTCCCCGTGGGCGCGGGACGAGGCGTCGGCAGGGGCGCCGAGCCAGCAGCAGGCCGGGGCGTGGGCGCCACGCCCGTGGGGCGCGGGGTAGGCGTGGGGCGCGGCGTGGGCGCCGGAGTCGGGGTCGGAGCGGCAGTGCCGGGCGTCGTTGCCGGGCGCCGGATGACTTCGACCGCGGGAATCACCCGCCGTGTCTTCCTGTCGTTCACAGTCGTACGTTACCTGATGCGAGTTTTCCGGGCATGCCCGGCTTTACGGCTGGAGGGATGCTGAAAGGTCGACCTTCCACCCGGACGGCTCACGGACCATCCGGACCTCGTGGGAGCTTTCTCCCGCGCGCACGAGCACTGTCGCGACGTCTCCCACCTCCCGGACCAGCGAGACCTCCGTAACATCCGGAGGTGGAGGGACATTCGCGAAGAAGAGGGCCATGGGCTCCGGTTTTTCTTCACCCCCGGAGGCCTCTCCCACCACCTGCGCACGCTTCGCCAGCGCGTCCTGGGTGGGTTTGGACAGCGCGCCCCACGCCTGCTGCAGCTCCCCTCGCTTCACCAGCCGGTGGAAGGACGTGTAGGCGTCCTGCGGGGTGCCGAAGCGCGGCCGGTTGCAGCCACCCAGGCTCAGCAGCAGGACCAGCGCTACCAGCCAGGGCATCGTCGCGGAGAGACGCATGGGGACAGGGGTTTAGGTCAAAGCGCCGCCGGGGGAAAGCCCGAGGTTCGGACATGTCACGCGGCGTGCTGATGGACGCGATTGCGGCCTGCTCCCTTGGCCGCATAGAGGCTGGCGTCGGCAGCCCGCAGCAGCGCCTCCGCGCTCGGGAGGTCGCCCGACGGCACCGTGGCCACGCCCAATGACGCGGTCAGCCGCACGCACTGCGGCTTGCCACTCCCACCCACATACTCCAGCTCCAGGGCGGCGATGGCGTCGCGCACCCGCTCGCAGACCCGGAGCGCGTCCGCGGGGCCTGTCTCCGGGAGCAGGGCGATGAACTCCTCGCCGCCGTAGCGCGCCAGCAGGTCCACTTCCCGCAGCCGCGCCCGCGCCGTCTGGGCCACGGCCTTCAGCACGTGGTCTCCGAAGGGGTGCCCGAAGCTGTCGTTGATGCGCTTGAAGTGGTCGATGTCCAGCATCACCAGGGACAGGGGCGCTCCATAACGCCGCGAGCGGGCGAACTCGTCGTTCAGCCGCTCTTCCAAGGCGCGCCGGTTCGACAGGCCGGTGAGTGCATCCGTGCGGGTGAGCGCCAGCAGCTCTTCGCGCCGCGCCGCCAGCTCCTTGTTGGCGCGGTCCAGCTCCCGGTTCTTCTCCACCACCGCATCCTGCAACGCCTTCAGCCGCAGCATGGACTTCACGCGGGCCGACAGCTCGAGCATGTCGAAGGGCTTCACCAGGTAGTCATCCGCCCCCAGCTCCAGTCCCTCCACCTTTCCCGCGGCCTGCCGGGCCGTCATGAGAATCACGGGGATGAAGCCGAAGCCGTCCTCGCCCGCGTTCGCCTTGATGATGCGGCACACCTCCACGCCGCCCAGTCCCGGCATCTCCACGTCCATGAGGATGAGGTCGGGGCGGGACTCCCGGATGGCGGACAGCGCCTGGGCGCCGTCATGGGCCTCGGCGAAGACGTAACCGTGAGGGGCCAGTCCGTCGCGCACGTGCCGGAGATGCACCGGGTCATCGTCCACGAGGAGCACCGTGCGGCCACTGAGTTCCCCAGCGGGGGGGGCACGGCGGGCGACCTCCAGCGTCCTCTTCCGTTCGCCATCCGCCATGAATGTCTCGCCCCCGGGTGCAATCGTCCCGCGCGCGGTGCGGGGTTGCCCGCCATTCTCACTGCCCGCACCTGGGATGCAAGGGGCTCGGCGCGCGCCCGCGGCGCGACGTCAGGCAGGCTTCAGTAGCCGCGCCCGGTACACGGGCTCCCCGCTGGCCAGGTAGCGGCGCTCACGCGTGGAGGGCACTTCCTCCGGGTCATAGGGATGGAAAACACCTGAACCCAAGGGGTTCTTGAAACCAGCGGATTCCAGGATGGCGAGCATCGTCACGCCGCGGTCCTGGACATCGGTGCGCATGTCGAAGAGTCCACCCGGTGCGAGCTTGCCGTACAGCAGCTCGGCGAACGCGGGCTGAATCACGGCGCGCTTGGCGTGGGAGCGCTTCCACCAGGGGTCGGGGAACTGGAGGTGGATGGCGGCGAGCGAATCAGGCGCGAAGATGCGGGGCACGATGAAGCGCGCGTCGGATTCGATGACGCGCAGGTTGCGCAGGCCCGCCTTGTCCGCGCGGTCCTGGGTGTCGCGCGCGTACTTCTTGCGCCACTCGAAGGCGACGAAGCGTACCTCGGGGTGGCGGCGGCAGTACTCCAGGGCGTGGCCGCCCGCGCCGGAGCCGATTTCCAGCTCGAGCGGTCCGCTGAAGCCGAATTCGGCGTCCCAGTCCGGCGGGGTCTCCAGGGTGACGAACTTGAGGCCGACGGGCTCGGGGAGCAGGCGAGGACGGGACATGGGCGGGCGCCACCAACCACGGCGACGACGGGTTTGGCCAGGGAAAAACGCGAGGCCTGGAGTATACGGGAGCCCATGAAGGTCTTCCCTGCGGTGGCGGACGCGGGCCGGGCGCTGGCCGGACAGGCACTCGCGCTGGGCAACTTCGACGGTGTGCACGTGGGCCATCAGGCCCTCTTCGCGGAGGCGCGCCGCCACGGGCGAGCCGCCGCCTTCACCTTCCATCCCCATCCAGGCAAGGTGCTCCAGCCGGAGCTGGCGCCGAAGCTCATCACCCTGCTGCCGCGCAAGCTGGAGCTGTTCGAGGAGCTCGGGCTGGACGCCGCGGTGGTGCAACCCTTCTCGCGCGAATACGCGCGCACGCCGCCCGCGGACTTCGAGGCAGCGCTCTTCGACGCGCTCGGCGTCGCGCACGTCGTGGTGGGCAGCGACTTCACCTACGGCTCGGCCCGGCGCGGCACCGCGGAGACGCTGCGCGAGGCCGCGGCCCGGCGTGGCGCCACGGTGCACGTGGTTCCGCCCGTCACGGTGGATGGCGTGGTGGCGTCGTCATCGCGCGTTCGCGAGTACATCCTGGAGGGGCGCGTGTCCGCGGCGCGGCGGCTGCTGGGCCGTCCCTTCGATCTGGACGGCACGGTGGTGACGGGCGCGGGGCGGGGGCGAGGCATCGGCTTTCCCACCGCGAACGTGGACACGCAGAACGAGCTGCGCCCCGCACCGGGGGTCTATGCCATCCGCGTCCATCTGCCCGGCGAGTCAAAGGGCACCTGGCATGGCGGTGCGGCGAACATCGGTGTGAAGCCTACCTTTGGCGGCACGGAGGTGACGATCGAAGCGCACCTGCTCGACTTCGCCGGTGATCTGTACGGGAAGGAGCTGCGCGTGCAGTTCCTCGACCGCCTTCGCCCCGAGCAGCGTTTCGGTTCGGTGGTGGAGCTGACGGGGCAGATCAAGCGTGACGTGGAGGCCGCGCGCGCCGTGATTGCGCGCGAGGAGAGCTGAGCAATTTTCCCGTGTCCGTTCAACGGTTTGTGACAGCAGGGGAGCAGGCGAGGGCGCCTTGACGCGCGCGCGCGGCTCCCCTCTAATTCGCAATCAGGAACCGTGCCATGGGGTGAGGATCACCCGGGCACCGCTCCAGCGTCTTTGAGCTCGGAGGCGGGCCCCCGCCCGCTTCTTTCTTCTTCAAGGAAGAGGCATCAACGAATGTCCGGTCGACTCGGTGAACTGCTGGTTCGCGAGAACCTCATCTCCGTGCAGCAGCTGCGCAAGGCCCAGGAAGAGCAGCAGAAGAACGGCACGCGCATCGGCACCGCGCTCGTCAAGACGGGCGCCATCGAGGAGTCGAAGCTGACCGACTTCCTCTCCAAGCAATACGGCGTGCCGGCCATCAACCTGAAGGACTTCGACGTCGAGCCGGACATCATCAAGCTGGTGCCGAAGGAAGTGGCGGAGAAGCACCTGGTGGTGCCCGTCAACCGCGCGGGCCCGTCGCTCATCGTGGCCATGTGCGACCCGTCCAACATCTTCGCGGTGGACGACCTGAAGTTCCTCACCGGCTACAACATCGAGACGGTGGTCGCCTCCGAGGTCTCCATCCGCGAGGCCATCGAGCGCTACTACGCGGAGAAGGGCCCGTCGCTGGAGGACATCGTCGGCGACGTCGGTGACGACATCGAGGTCACCAAGGAAGAGACGGAGAACATCGATGAGATGGCCAAGGCCGCGGACGACGCGCCCGTGGTCAAGCTGGTGAATCTCATCCTCATGGACGCCATCAAGAAGCGCGCGTCCGATATCCACGTCGAGCCCTACGAGAAGGACTTCCGCGTCCGTTTCCGCATCGACGGTGTGATGTACGAGGTGATGCGCCCGCCGATGAAGCTGCGCAACGCGATCACCTCGCGTTTGAAGATCATGGCCTCGCTGGACATCTCCGAGCGGCGCCTGCCGCAGGACGGCCGCATCAAGATCAAGATGGGCGGCGGCAAGGAGATGGACTTCCGCGTGAGCGTGTGTCCCACGCTCTTCGGCGAGAAGGTCGTGATGCGTCTGCTCGACAAGAGCAACCTCCAACTCGACATGACGAAGCTGGGCTTCGACGCGCAGCCGCTGGCCTGGTTCAAGGAGGCCATCGACCGGCCCTACGGCATGGTGCTGGTGACGGGCCCCACGGGCTCGGGCAAGACGACGACGCTGTACTCGGCGCTCTCCAGCCTCAACGGCCTGGACACCAACATCTGCACCGCGGAGGACCCGGTCGAGTTCAACTTCGCCGGCATCAATCAGGTGCAGATGCATGACGACATCGGCCTGAACTTCGCCGCAGCGCTGCGCTCCTTCCTCCGCCAGGACCCGGACATCATCATGATTGGTGAGATCCGCGACTTCGAGACGGCGGAAATCGGCGTGAAGGCGGCGCTCACGGGCCACCTGGTGCTCTCCACGCTGCACACCAACGACGCCCCGGGTACGGTGAGCCGTCTGCTCAACATGGGCATCGAGCCGTTCCTCGTGACGGCGTCGCTCAACCTCATCCTCGCCCAGCGTCTGGCGCGCCGTCTGTGCCCGGCGTGCAAGAAGCCGGCAGAGAACGTGGACGAGCAGGCGCTCATCGACGCCGGTGTTCCGCCGGACAAGATTGGCACCTTCACGATGTACGAGAAGGTCGGCTGCCGCGACTGCAACGACCGTGGCTACCGCGGCCGCGTGGCCATCTACGAGGTCATGCCCTTCTGGGACGGCCTCAAGGAGCTGGTCATCAACGGCGCCTCCGCCGCGGAGCTGAAGCAGGAGGCCATCCGCCTGGGCATGAGCAGCCTGCGCATGAGCGGTCTTCGCAAGATGATGGACGGCGCCACCACGTTGGAAGAGGTGGTGGGAAACACCGCCCCGGACCGCTTCTAGTCAACCTTCCTCCCACCGCACTCCCCCCGAAGGACATCCCCCCGTGGCCAACCTGCACCAGCTCCTCAAGGCGATGGTCGAGAAGGGCGCTTCCGACCTCCACGTCACCACCGGCTCTCCGCCGCAGCTCCGCGTCGACGGCGAGCTCGTTCCCTTGAAGACGGCGCCGCTGACCCCGGTGGAGACGAAGCAGCTCTGCTACTCCATCCTCACGGACGCCCAGAAGCACAAGTTCGAAGAGGACAACGAGCTGGACCTGTCCTTCGGCGTGAAGGGCCTGTCGCGCTTCCGCGCCAACATCTTCATGCAGCGTGGCGCGGTCGCCGCGGCGTTCCGGACCATTCCCTTCAAGATTTTGACGTTCCAGGAGCTGGGCCTGCCGCCGGTGGTGGCGGAGCTGGTGAAGAAGCCCCGCGGGCTCATCCTGGTGACGGGCCCCACGGGTTCGGGCAAGTCCACCACGCTGGCTTCGATGATCGACAAGATCAACACCGAGCGTCATGAGCACATCATGACCATCGAGGACCCCATCGAGTACCTGCACCCGCACAAGAACTGCCTCGTGAATCAGCGCGAGGTGGGGGCGGACACGCGGAACTTCAAGACGGCCCTCAAGTACATCCTCCGCCAGGACCCGGACGTGGTGCTCGTCGGTGAGCTCCGTGACCTGGAGACGATTGAAGCCGCGCTCACCATCGCGGAGACAGGCCACATCTGCTACGCGACGCTACACACCAATAGCGCGGTGCAGACCATCAACCGCGTGCTGGACGTGTTCCCGCCGTACCAGCAGCCGCAGGTCCGCGCGCAGATGTCCTTCGTGCTGGAAGGCGTGATGAGCCAGGCGCTGGTGGCGAAGGCGGGCGGCCCCGGCCGCATCCTGGCGCTGGAGGTGATGGTGCCCAACCCCGCAATCCGGAACCTCATCCGCGAGGACAAGGTCCACCAGATCTACTCGTCCATGCAGGTCGGCCAGGCGAAGTTCGGCATGCAGACCTTCAACCAGGCCCTGGCGGCGCTGCTGCTGCGGCGGCTCATCACCCAGGATGAGGCCTTCGGACGTTCTAGCGACGCGGAGGAGTTGCGCAACATCCTGGCCACGGGTGGCGGCGGGGCCCTGCCCGGAATGCAGCGGCCAGGCGGGGGAGCGGGTGGTCGTTAGTTCCGGGATTCGGAGATCAGCGGTTAGAGTGGCGCGGCACCCGCGGAGGTCCAGCTCATGGCAGCCCCAGCAGTGAAGTCGGCATCAACTCCCAAGAAGGCCACCGCCCAGTTCCTCTGGGAGGCGAAGACCAAGAGCGGGGAGTCGAAAAAGGGTGAGATGGAGGCGATGGACGTCGAGGCCGTCAACGCGCGCCTCAAGTCCCTCGGGCTGAACCCCGTCAAGGTGCGCAGGAAGGGCCTGCTGGACGGGGATATCGTCATCCCCGGCCTGGGCGGCGTCGAAGGCAAGGACATCCTCGTCTTCACCCGGCAGTTCGCCACGATGATCGACGCCGGCCTCCCGCTGGTGCAGTGCCTCGACATCCTGGCCAGCCAGATGGACAATCCTGCCTTCAAGAAGGTGCTGTTCGCCATCAAGGGCAAGGTGGAGCAGGGCAGCACCTTCGCCGATGCACTGAAGGAGCACCCCAAGGTCTTCGACGAACTCTACGTCCAGCTCTGCGCCGCAGGCGAGGTGGGCGGTATCCTCGACGCCATCCTCAACCGGCTCGCGGCGTACCGGGAGAAGAACGAGAAGCTCAAGTCCAAGGTCAAGAGTGCGATGACCTACCCGATCATCGTCATCCTGGTTGCCATCGGCGTGACGGCGGTGCTGCTGCTGAAGGTGACGCCGGTCTTCGAGAAGATGTTCGCGGACTTCGGCTCGGAGCTACCGGGGCCGACGCAGATGATCGTGAACTTCTCGCACCTCGCGCAGGAGTACTTCTTCCATGCCGCTGGCTCAATTGCCGCGGTGGTGATGTCCTTCACGTGGAGCTATCGCCAGCCGCGTGGCCGGAAGTTCTGGGACAAGGTGTTCCTGTTCATGCCCGTCTTCGGCCCCGTGCTCCGCAAGGTGGCCGTGGCCCGGTTCACCCGCACGCTGGGGACCATGATTTCCTCGGGCGTGCCCATCCTGGACGCGCTGGACGTTACCGCGAAGACGGCCGGTAACCGCACGGTGGAAGACGCCATCATCTACGTCCGCGGGAAGATCGCCGAGGGCAAGAACATCGCGGGGCCTCTGGCCGAGACGAAGGTGTTCCCGTCGATGGTGGTCCAGATGATCGGCGTCGGTGAGGCGACCGGCGCCATGGACACCATGCTCAACAAGATCGCCGACTTCTACGACGACGAAGTGGACGCGGCCATCAACAGCCTCACTGCGATGATTGAGCCCGTGCTGATGGTGTTCCTCGGCGGCGTGGTCGGTGGCTTCCTCATCGGCATGTACCTCCCCATCTTCTCGCTTGCCGGCGCCATCCAGTAACGCAGTGGTCGTAGGAGGGCGCCCCCTGGCGGGGGACGCGTTCAGGTCGCGGCTCGTATGGCTGGTGCTGTTCCGCACGGTGGCCGCGAGCTTGTCGCTCGTCATCACCCTTGCGCGGCTCCTCCTGCAGCCCAGTCAGGAGCTGAGCGGGGCTGACACCCTGTCGCTCGGAGTCATCGTCAGCGCGTACGTCTCCACGCTGGTGGTGGGGCTGAGGCTGCGGCGCGGGCGTGGTGGGCTGCTCGATGCCTGGGTGCAGGTTGTTGGCGATGTTGTCATCGCCACTGGGCTGGTCTACCTCAGCGGCGGCGCGGACTCGCCCCTGACGTTCCTCTACAGCCTGTCGGTCATTGGCGCGGCCGTCGTCTTGGACCGGCGCGGTGCGCTGTGGGCTGCCGCGGCGTCCGTGTTGTGCTTCGCCACGTTGGTCATGGGGGCCCGGTTCCTTGGGAGTGTGCCTGGAGGGCTGATGCCTCCGACCCGGGTGATGTTCGTCCTGGGGAGCAACGCACTGGCACTGGTGCTCATCGCCGTGTTGGCGGGCTATTTGTCTCGCCAGCTCTCGGTGGCTGGTGGCGCCCTTTCCGCTCGCGAGGCGGACCTCCAGAAGCTGGGGCGACTGCAGCAGCAGATTCTGTCGTCCATGCCGTCGGGGCTCGTGACATGCGATGCGCGGCGACGCATCACCTACGTGAATCCCGCGGGCTGTCTGATTCTCCAGGTGGATGCCACCCAGGTTGTGGGGACGGACTTGGAGGCGCTCCTGCCGGGTGTTCTCGGGTTGGCTCCCCGCTCGCCTCGGAGTGAGCTGGTGGTGGGCAAGGGGCTGAAGCGGCGCATTCTGGGCCTGTCCGTCACGCCACTGGATGGGGAGCCTGGTGCCTTGCTCATGGTGTTCCAGGACCTCACTCAGCTCCGGCGGATGGAGGATGACCTCAAGCGTGCGGACCGGTTGGCGAGTCTGGGCGCACTCTCTGCGCAGCTCGCGCACGAACTGCGCAACCCGCTCGCGTCCATGCGTGGCTCAGCGCAGTTGCTGGCGCAGGACGCGCAGGATGCAATGGGACAGAAGCTCACCAACATCCTGATTCGTGAGGCGGACCGACTGGCACGCCTGGTGGATGACTTTCTTCGCTTCGCGCGTCCGCCAACGCCGGTGCTCCAGCAAGTGGCGCTGGCGTCCTTGTTGAAGGAGACGGTGGACATGCTCCGCGTGGACCCATTGGCGCGGGACGTGCGGGTCGAAGTTGCCATACCGGAGCCCATGGCGGTCTCCGTGGACCCGGATCAGCTCCGTCAGGTGCTCATCAACCTGGTGCGCAACGGCTTCCAAGCGGCTGGCCCGCGAGGCCACGTGAAAGTGGCACTGACGCGAGACGCGAAGGAGGCGACAATCCGCATCTGGGACTCGGGGGGGAGCATCACGGAGGAGATGATGGGACACTTGTTCGAGCCGTTCTTCACGACGCGGGATGGTGGCACAGGACTGGGGTTGTCCACGGCGCACTCCATCATTCGGGCACATGGCGGTTCCATCCGTGTGCGCTCCACCCCTGAAGAGGGGACCGAATTCGTGGTGGGGCTGCCGCTGTGACGGCGGTGCAGGGAGGGGATGCGGGTTCGCGCGGCCACGTCCTCGTGGTCGACGACGAGCTGTCGATGCGCGAGTACCTCGAACTGCTCCTTCAACGTGAGGGGTATGCCGTGACGAGCGTGGCCGGAGTGAAGGCCGCGTGCGACCTGCTGGCCTTGGATGGGGTGGATCTGGTCATCTCGGATTTGAAGCTCGGAACCGGCAGCGGGCTGGACGTGCTCCGTGCCGCACGCGCGCGTCCTGCGTCGCCAGAGGTGGTGCTCATCACCGCCTACGGAACGCCCTCGGCCGCGGTCGAGGCGATGCGCGAGGGCGCATACGACTACATCTGCAAGCCCTTCGATAACGAAGAGTTGCGGCTCCTCGTCCAGAAGGCGCTCGAGAAGCGGTTGCTGCGACAGGAGAACACCGGGCTTCGTGCGCGACTCTTTCCGGGGCTCGATGGCGCGGTGGGGCAGAGCATCCGGATGCAGGCGGTGTGGTCGCTGGTGGAGAAAGTGGCGTCCGGGCGCAGCACCGTGCTGGTAACCGGGGAGAGCGGTACGGGCAAGGAGCTGGTGGCGCGTGCCATCCACATGCGGGGGAGCCGGGCCGCGAGACCCTTCCTGCCGTTCAACTGTGCCGCGCTGAACGAGGGGACGCTCGAGAGCGAGCTCTTCGGGCACGTGAAGGGGGCATTCACCGGCGCCACCCATGACCGTTCGGGGCTGTTGGTCGCGGCGGGGGACGGCACGGTCATGTTGGATGAAGTCGGGGAAATGCCACTGGCCACCCAGGTGAAGCTGCTCCGGGTGCTCCAGGAGCGAAAGGTGAAGCCCGTGGGCAGCGCGGCGGAGATTCCCTTCCAGGCGCGGGTCATCGCGGCCACGAACCGGCGGCTTGAGGCGGAGGTGAAGGCGGGGAGGTTCCGGGAGGACCTCTTCTACCGTCTCAATGTGATTACGGTGGAGTTGCCCCCACTGCGCGAGCGCTCGGGAGATATCTCCCTGCTGGCGGGGTACTTCCTTTCTCGGATGACGGAGGAACTGGGCCGGCCGGGCCTGCGTTTTGCGCCTGAAACACTGGCGCTGCTGGAGCGGTATCCGTTTCCCGGCAACGTGCGGCAGCTGCAGAACATGGTGGAGAGGGCCGCGACGCTGTCGGACTCGGACCTGCTTGGACCTTCGACGTTACCTCCAGCGGTGCGAGGGGATGCGGAGCCCATTGCCCGCGTTTCGGAGGGCACCGAGCCAGGGCTTGGCGCTGGCTTCAACCTGGAGCGCCATCTGGATGAGAGCGAGCGGCGCTACTTGCTGGCGGCAATGAAGCAGGCGGGTGGAGTGAAGACCCGGGCCGCCGAGCTCCTCGGTCTCTCCTTCCGCTCTTTCCGGTACCGGCTGGCCAAGCACGGCTTGACGGATGACTTGGAGGCCGGGCCGCCGTCCGATGCGTAGGCTGATCGACAGTTCTCGTCAGCAGCGCTGCCGAATTTTGTCAGCCCTGCACCTGAATCGCGTTGCAGGATTCTCCAACTCTTGAAATTCAGCGGTGTTAGCGCGTAGCAGTGGTCTGGCACATCGTGTGCTAACGCTATCCGCGGGCGCAGTGCCCCCTGTTGCAACCTTCCTTGAGGACCCCCATGCGCGTCTCGCGATTCAACCCCCGCAACCGTGGCTTCACGCTCATCGAGCTCATGATCGTGGTCGCCATCATCGGCATCCTGGCTGCCATCGCCATCCCGAACTTCATCAAGTTCCAGGCTCGCTCGAAGCAGTCCGAGGCGAAGACGAACCTCAAGGCGCTGTACACGGCGCAGAAATCGTTTTTCTCCGAGAAGGACCGCTACTCCAACTTCGGCAACGAGATCGGCTTCTCGCCCGAGCGTGGTAACCGCTACGGCTACATCATCAGCGTGGGTGCCGGCGGTGTCGCGGAGCTCCGTGACCAGGCCGTCCTGGGGAATGCCGCCGGTGGCATCGAGTCCATCTCCTACGATGCGTTCCGCTTTGGTGGCACCGTTGCTGCGCCGAATTTCGCCGTGGCGAACTACACGGCGGCGGGCGGCTGGGATGGTACCGTCTTCGGCGTTCAGCAGGACTGCCCGAACTGCAACTTCCTCGCCGGTGCGTCGGGCAACGCCGACAATGAGGCGGGCCTGGACAACTGGGTGATCGCTGGCTTCGAGGCCACGGGCGCGCTGTCCGCCTGCTCCGAGGAGAGCGCCGTTTCCTCCGGCACGCCCTACAACGACAACAACGACGTGTCTTGCGACGACTAGTCTCGCTTGCTGCGGAATGAGCGGTGGTTGAGCCACTGTTCTTCGGGCCGCCTTCCAATAGGGGGGCGGCCTTTCGCCGTTCTGGAACCTCATGTTACTCACGCGGATCGTGGTGCTGGTCCTGGCTGTGTGCTCCATCGCGTTGATGGCGGAGAAGCCGGCCAAGCCTTTGCGGACTCAGGATGGCCCCATTCTGCCTCGCAGGGAGCTTCTTGAAATCGTCGGAGCGGCGCAGAAGACGCTTCTGGCAGATTTCTACTGGCTTCAAGCCATCCAGCAGGTGGGGCGGGCGAACACGGCCACGGAGTATCGGGACGTGTACTTCTATGCCGACCTGGCGACGGACCTCGATGCGAAGTTCAGGTACGTCTACGAATGGGGCGCGATTACGACCCCCTTCAACCTGGGGCGGGAACAGTGGGTGAACGTGGACCTGTCGTCCCAACTGCTCACCAAGGGGCTGACCGCTTTCCCGGACGACCGCCGCTTCCTGTTCCAGCTTGCCTATAACAAGATGACTTATGACGGTGACCACGCGGCTGCCGCCGACCTGCTTATGCGCATGTCGACGTTTCCCGATACGCCGCCTTACCTGCTTCAGCTCGCGACTCGGCTCTACGCACAGGCTGGCAACTTCGACACAGGCCTGCAAATGGCGGAGATGCTGCGCGACGGCGCGGAGGATGAAGAGTCGCGGGCGTTTTATGAGCACCGTATCAAGGAAATCCTGCGGGAGCGGGTCCTCACGCAGATAGATGGCGCCATTGACGCCTACGAAAAGGAGCGCGGTGAGCGACCGAAGAAGGTCTCTATGCTGGTCAGCGCGGGATATTTGAAGCAGATGCCCGTGGACCCGTTGGAGGGACAGTTCTTCATCGACAGGAAGGGGCGCGCACGTTCTACTTCGGGACTCTATAGGTTGGAGATGTACGACCAGGCGAAGAAGGATGAGTTGAAGGAAGACCTTGCGGCGGGTGGCATCCAGCTCGAAGACGGGGAGGAGTTGCGATGACGACCGCGGCTGCCGCTGATTCGAATCTGCCTGTGTCCGTCCGAGGATTGTCGAAGACGTATAGGGTGGGCTTCTTTCTCAACAAGCAGGTGAGGGCGCTCCAGGGGCTCGACCTGGAGATTGCGCCGGGACAGGTCTACGGGTTGCTAGGGCCCAACGGCGCGGGCAAGTCCACGACCATCAAGATCCTCATGGGGCTGGTTCGAGCGACCCAAGGGCAGGCGCTGCTCTTCGGTGAATCGCCGGACCGGCCGCATGTGCGGCGTCAGGTGGGCTTCCTTCCTGAGAACCCCTCGCTTTACGAGTACCTCACCGGGCGGGAGTTCGTGACCCTCGCTGGGCGCATCTTCGGGCTGAGTGGCCATGAACTCGACCAGCGCGTGGAAAGAGTACTCGGCGAGGTGGGGATGGGCCGAGCGTCCGACCTGCAGATTCGCCGCTACTCCAAGGGGATGGTGCAGCGCACCGCGCTGGCGCAGGCGCTCATTAGTGGGCCTCGCTTGCTGATTCTGGATGAACCGACTTCCGGGTTGGATCCGCTAGGCCGCAGGCAGATGCGTGACCTCATCCTGTCAGAGCGAGAGAAGGGGACGACCATCCTCTTCTGTACCCACATCATCTCCGACGTCGAATCGCTTTGTGACCGCGTCGTGGTGCTGGTGGGAGGGCGGCGTGTCCAGGAGGGGAGTGTGCAGGAGTTGGTGTCCGCGAAAGCACCCTCCGTGGAGATGGTGGTGCACGGGCTTCCGCTGGAGCAGCTTCAGTCGTTGGGCTTCGCGTATGAGCAGGCTCAGCAACTGGACAGCCGCGTCCTGTTGAGAGTTCCGGATTCCGATTCGCACGGCCTGCTTCAAGCCGTCATCAGCAAGGGAGGTCGCGTCAGTCGGGTGCAGCCCGCGCGGTTCTCCTTGGAGGACCTCTTCCTGGACGCGATGAAGCAAGCGGGTGGGCAGACAGTGGGGGGGGAGATTCAGTGATGGGGGCCTTCGCCGCCATGGCGTGGAACGGGTTTCGCGAGGCGCGCCGCAATCGGGTAACGGTACTGGTCGCGGCCTTCGCGCTCCTGCTGCTGTTCGCGACCACCCTCATCACCGAGGTCACCGTCAGCACCTTCGACAGGGTGGTGACTGATTTTGGCCTCGGGGTGATGAGCCTGCTCCTGGTCTTCCTCGCCATCTATCTGTCGTCAGGACTCATCAGCCGTGAAATCGAGCGGCGGACCATCTTCTTGATGGTGTCCAAGCCGCTGTCTCGGACCCGGTTCCTGTTGGCCCGGCTTGCGGGCAACATGCTCACCCTGGGCGTGCTGCTGGTGGCCATGACGCTGCTGTTCTGGATCGAACTCGTCCTGCACCGTTCGCCCATCACCCAGCCTCAGATGGCTGCTCTCTGGGGGCTCTATCTAGAGCTGTTCGTCCTCACCAGCGCTGGTTTCCTGATGTCGACCTTCGCCAGCCAGCTCGTCTCCGCTCTGGTGACAACGGGGTTGTACTTCGCCGGCCATCTCTGCTCGGACATCTACAACCTCGGGGTGAAGTCGAAGGCCGAGTTCGTGCAGTGGATCAGCAAAGGCACCTACTACGCGCTGCCCAACCTGGAGCGGCTGAACTTCCGGCCGCGCGCCACCTATGCCATCGAGGTGACGGCGGCTGAGTTGGGGACGGCCACCCTCTACGCTTTGGGATGGGGTGCGCTGTTCTGCGTGCTCGCGGCGATTGTGTTCGAGCGGCGCGACTTCCGCTGAAGCTCGGGTAGGATGCGTCCCCTGTGACGCATTCCTCCCTGCCGGGATACTTGGGGCCCCTGTTCGCCGTGTTCCTGTTCGTGCTCGGCTTGTGCGTGGGCAGCTTCCTCAACGTCGTCATCGCCCGGGTTCCGCTGGACCAGAGCATCGTTCGCCCGCGTTCGCGCTGCCCCAGGTGCGGGCACGTCCTGGCCTGGTACGAGAACATCCCGCTGCTGTCCTGGCTGGCACTGCGGGCGCGTTGTCGCGGCTGTGCCGCACCCATCTCCGTGCGCTACCCGCTGGTGGAGCTGCTGACAGGGCTTCTCTACTTCGCTTGCCTGCGCCGCTTTGGCTGGACGTACGAGTTGGTTCCGGCGTTGGTGCTCGTGTCGCTGCTGGTGCCGCTCGCCTTCATCGACCTGGACCACTGGATACTGCCGCTGTCCATGACGGTGTCGGGCATGCTGGCGGGGCTCGTCCTCTCGCTCCCACTGGGGATGGAGGCCTTCCGTGACGCGCTGATTGGCGCAGCGGTGGGTTTTCTTTCGTTCCGGCTGATGGAGTACGTGGGGTGGAGGGTATTCCGGCGGGAAGCCCTGGGCGCGGGGGACAAGTACCTCGTTGCCATGCTGGGGGCGTTCCTGACGTGGCGCGCGCTGCTGGGGGTCCTCTTGTTCGCCTCCATGCAAGGGGCCGTGGTGGGCATCCTGATGCTGCTGCTGACGGGGCGGGCGGGGCCTCGTGCTGAGGGCGCGCAGGAGGAACCCGAGGGGAAACTTCCCCCGCTCACGATGACCTGGGAGTTCATGCGGCCAGGTCTCCCGCTCTGGAAGCGATTGTTGCTGGTCCCCTTGTGCATCCTGGTTCAGCCCATCCCCGACGCCCCTTTGGACGAGGCGGGAGAAGAGGAAGAATGGGTTCCCGAGCGCACCAGCATTCCCTTCGGGCCGTGGCTGGCCCTCGCGGGGCTGGAGCTCCTGCTGCTGGGGCCCTGGCTGTCACGTGTCCTGCCCGCGGACATCGCCATGATGCTGGGCGGCCTGCCATGACGGGAGCGGGGATGCGATGAAGTGGCGGATTGCCAGCGTCGCGTTCCTGTTGGGCTCCCTGTCGTCGGGGCTCACCTGGTTGTCCGTGCAGCCAGTGCTCCTCCGTCTGCTGGACGCGCTCCGTCGCTGGGTGCCCGAAGGGAGCGCGGAGGACGAGGCTTTGTCGCGGGTGCGAAGCATCCTTCCCTGGGTGTTGGGGCTGGACCTGGTTGCGTTGACGGTCCTCACCTACGTGGTGTTGGACCTGATGGTGGGACGCCCCTTGCGCCGCACGGAGGCGGCGGTCGAGCAATTCGGGCGGTTGGAGTGGGAGCCGCACCTGGTTCCGACTCAGGGCGGTACGCTGGTATCCCGCATCCAACGCGCGCTGAATCGGATGGCCGAGGCGCTCCGTGAGGAGCAGGCGCTCACGCGCGCACAGATGGCGTCACTCCGTGAGTCCAACGCGCAGTTGGCTCGTACTCAGACGGAGTTGGTGGCCTCGGAGCGTTTGGCGACAGTCGGCCGCTTGGCGGCCGGCGTCGCGCACGAGGTGGGCAACCCCCTGGCAGGAATCCTCGGTTACGTGTCCTTGGCCCGGGCCAAGGCGGATACGCCCGAGCTGAAGGACTTCCTCGAGCGCATCGACCACGAGGTGCAGCGCATCGACCGCATCATCCGGGGCTTGTTGGACCTGGGGCGCCCCGGTACGGCCGCGCTGGGCCCAGTGGATATTGCCGCAGTGGTGGAGACCTGCGTGCGCCTGGTACGCGCCGCACCGGAGCTGACGGGGGTGACCGTGGATCTGGCGTTGGAGCCCGGGTTGCTCGCCAGGGCGGATCCCGGACCGCTCTCGCAGATCGTCATCAACCTGCTGCTCAACGCCGCCCAGGCCATGGGGGGGCAGGGGCGCGTACGGGTTTCCACGCGGAGCGCGGCTGGCGAGGTCCGGTTGCTCGTGGAGGATTCTGGCACAGGCATCCCTGAGGACGTGATGCCACGCCTGTTCGAGCCCTTCTTCACGACCAAGGGGCGCGAAGGAACGGGACTGGGACTGGCGGTGTCTCAGCGGCTGGCGCAAGTCATGGGGGGCTGGCTCGAAGCGGAGAACGTCCCGGGTGGTGGAGCCCGCTTCACCGTGTGCTTGCCCGTACCCTGAGGAAAAGGAGTGGCTGTGCCGGTCAGGAGCTATCGGCCCCTTCTTGTGTGGGGGATGATACGCGTAGACGGCCATGCCCCTGTTCCGCACCATTCTCGTCGCCGATGATGAGCCTTCCATCCGGCACATCCTTACGTTGGTGCTTACCGGCCACGGCTATGAGGTGCGCGCGGTGGCCGATGGCGAGGACGCGCTGAAGGAGCTCGCCGCTCGTGACTACGACGTGCTCCTGTGTGACGTGCGCATGCCGAGGAAGGACGGACTCTCGGTCCTGCGTGAAGCGTTGGTGGCACACCCGGCGATCACCGCGGTGGTGATGAGCGCCTATGGCTCCCAGGAACAGGCACTCCAGGCCGTCGCCGCCGGCGCATTCGACTACGTCCAGAAACCCTTCAAGCCGGACGAAATCGTCCTCGTCCTCCGAAAGGCAGAGGAGCGGGAGAGGCTGGTCCGCGAGAACCGGCGGCTGAAGCAGGCCAAGCTGCCGTCAACACCCGACGGGCACATTCTGGGAGAGAGCCCCGCGCTGCACGCACTGTTGCGTCAGGTAGCGCGGCTCGCACCGGTGGACACCACCGTCCTCATCAGTGGCGAGAGCGGCACGGGCAAGGAACTCATCGCGAGGGAGCTCCACGTGCGCAGTCCCCGCGCGCCCATGTCGTTCGTGGCGGTCAACTGTGGCGCCATTCCTTCCGGGCTCATCGAGAGCGAGCTGTTCGGTCACGCGAAGGGCGCCTTCACGGACGCGCGCACCGCCAAGCGAGGCCTCTTCGCGGAGGCGGATGGGGGCACCCTCTTCCTGGATGAAGTAGGAGAGCTCCCTCTGGCTGCCCAGGTGAAGCTGCTGCGCGTCCTCCAAGAGGGGGAAATCCGTCCGGTAGGGGAGAACCGCGTCGAGAAGGTGAACGTGAGAGTGGTGGCTGCAACACTGCGCGACCTGTCCCGCCTGGTGGCGAAGGGGGAGTTCCGCGAGGACCTGTACTACCGCCTCAACGTGGTGAACCTTCGCGTCCCACCTCTGAGGGAGCGGCGTGAGGATGTTCCGCTGCTGGCCCGGGCCTTCATCTCCCGCTTCAACCGCGAGTTGAACCGCGAGCCTCCCGTTGCGGGGCTCACCGCGGAGGCCGAAGCGCTCCTGCAGTCGTACGCGTGGCCGGGAAACGTTCGCGAACTGGAAAACGCCATGGAGCGTGCCGTATTGCTGGCGGACGAGCCGCTCATCCTCCCGGCGAACCTGCCCGAAAGGCTGTGGGCCACGCCCCCACCTGGGGCCCAGGAGGCGATGCCTCAAGGGGAGCAGGTGCTACAGGGTGGTGGCGACCTGTCGCTCAAACGCGCCATCCGGGAGCTGGAGGAGACCTACATCCGGGCCGCCCTCCGGAAGACGAAGGGCAACCGCACCCGGGCCGCTGAGTTGCTGGACATCAGCCACCGGGCGCTCCTCTACAAAATCAAGGAGTACGGCATCGATCCGGACGCGGAGGCGGAGCGTGGGTGAGCTGCGGGGGCGGTCTGGAACCTGGGCCCACCTGCCGACATTTGACGGAACGCGCCGGAGGCCGGAAAATCGGGCCTCCGCGACGGTGTTGAGGGGCCCGGCGCTGTAGGTGGTGCGAGGCTCCCGTTCGTCCGGAGGGCAGGCGGGTTCCAGGCACTTTTTAGGAGGGGTTGACGGCCAGTGCTACGCTGGCTGCCTCTCGACGGAGTCACGCATGGCGAAGGGCAAACTGGTACTCGGCCTGGATATCGGATCGACGTCCATCAAGATGATTCTCCTCAAGGAGCAGCGCAAGCGTGGCGAGGTCATCTACGCGCTGCAGAGCTTCGGGATGAAGCCACTGCCGCCAGAGGCCATCGTCGACGGCGCGCTGATGAACTCCACGGCCATCGTCCAGGCCGTACAGGACCTGATGTCCGAGCTGAAGGTGAAGGGCAAGGACGTGGCCATCGGCGTGTCCGGCCACTCGGTCATCATCAAGAAGATTCAGATGCCCCGCATGTCCCAGGACGAGCTCGAGGAGAGCATCCAGTGGGAGGCGGAGCAGTACATCCCGTTCGATGTGAAGGACGTGAACATCGATACGCAGATCCTGGATGGCGGCGGCAACGACGCCACGGGCCAGATGGACGTGCTGCTGGTGGCCGCCAAGAAGGACATGATCAACGACTACACCACGGTGGTCTCCGAGGCGGGCCTGGCTCCGGTGGTGGTGGACGTGGACGCCTTCGCCGTCCAGAACATGTTCTCCGTCAACTACGACGTGCCGGACCGCGAGACGGTGGTGCTCATCAACGCGGGCGCCTCGGTGGTGAACATCAACATCATCTCCAACGGCGCGACGGTGTTCACGCGCGACGTCACCATTGGTGGCAATCAGTTCACCGAGGAGATCCAGAAGCAGCTGAACGTCTCCTACGAGGAAGCCGAGGCGCTGAAAATTGGTGGCAACGGCGCGGACGCGGACGCCGTTGTGCCCCAGGACGTGGAGCGAGTGCTCTCCAGCGTGGCGGAACAGGTCGCGGGTGAAATCCAGCGCTCGCTCGACTTCTACGCAGGTACCGCCGCCGACTCGAACTTCAGCAAGGTCTATCTGTCGGGCGGCACGGCGAAGATTCCCGCGCTGTTCAAGACCATCGAAGCTCGTACGGGCGTGCCGGTGGAGATCCTCAACCCCTTCCGCAAGATTGAAGTGGACAACCGGAAGTTCGACCCCGCGTTCATCATGGACGTGGCGCCCATGGCCGCGGTGGCCGTGGGATTGGCGCTCCGGCGCCCGGGCGACAAGCTGGCCTGACCGGACCACCCACTGGAGACGACGCACATGATGATTCGCATCAACCTGCTGCCCGTCCGGGCGGTGAAGAAGCGCGAGATGGGCCGGCAGGTGCTGGTCCTCTTCGCGGTGGTCCTGATTGGCGCTGGGGTTGCCAACTACCTCTGGTACGACAACCGGGAGAGTGAGCTCGTGACGCATCAGCAGAGCGTCGCGGCGGCCAAGGCCAAGATCGCCGAGCTCGAGAAGATCATCGGCGAGGTGAAGAACATCAACACCCGCAAGGCCGAGGTGGAGAAGAAGTTGGCCGTGCTGGATTCGCTGCGCAAGGGCCGCAACGGCCCCGTTCGCATGATGGACGCGCTCGCGTCCGCCACGCCGAAGAAGGTGTGGGTGAGGACCTTCGCTGAAACCAACAACGCAGTGGCCATCGACGGTTCCGCGGTGAGCCACGATGAGGTCGCGGAGTTCATGCGGGGGCTCAACAGCGTTGTTTGGACGCCCAAAGGCATGGGCCGCCTGGTGGACCGGCGGCGCGAGACCAAGACCTCGCGAGTGGAATTGCTGACCGCGGAAGCGACCATCGAAGAGTTCCCGGATGCGCAGGTCACGCCATTCTTCACGAACATCGACTTGAAGAACGCCACGCAGACCAAGGCGACGCAGGCCGGTATGCCTGTGCTGGTCGATTTCAAGATCACACTGAAGTCCAACTACGCCATCTGAAGAAGGCCGCTCGCCATGGACAAGTACCTGGATCAATTCGTCAAGGCGCCACCGGCCATCAAGTTCGGTGGGTTGGCTGCCGCCGTCGTCATGCTCACTGCCGCCAACTTCTTCATGGTCATCCAGCCGACGGAACAGGCCATCGAGGCCACCATCGCCCAGCGCCGGAAGCTGGACATGGAACTGGCAGACAAGAGTGAGATCGCTCAGAACCTCAACGAGCGTCGGCGAGAGATGGATGTCCTCGAGCAGAAGCTCTCGGAGGCCCTGACCGAGCTGCCTGAGCAGCGTGACATCGAAGAGTTGCTCGCGCAGATCAACGACATCGGGAAGAAGAGCGGCCTGGAAATCTCCAGCGTGACGCCTGACAAGGAGTCCGTCGGGGGCGGGGAGTTCTTCGCGCGCATCCCCATCAAGATGACGGTGAACGGCAACTACCACGAGATTGCCCTCTTCCTTCAGGAGATGGCGAACATGCGCCGCATCGTCAACGTCAACAACATCAAGCTCGATTCGGCTGCGCTCAAGAACGAGAAGGTCGTCCTCCAGAGCAGCTTCCTGGCCACGACGTTCCGGTTCGTGGACCAGAAGAGCGTTCCCGCGGCTGCCGCGAAGACCCAGAACGTCAAGGCGAAGAAATAGAAACTTGATCCGCCCAAGAAGTAGGGCGACAAGGGGATTGAGGATGAAGACGTTCAAGGCCACCATGACCACCGCAATGCTCGCCTTGGCGCTTGCTGCCTGCGACGAGGCGCCCCCTCCGGCGCCCGCGGCCGCGAAGCCCAAGGCTGCAGTACCCGCGCCGGTGAAGGCCGTCACGCCGGAGGTCATGGCTCAGCAGCTTCCGGCGGCTACCTACACGTACAATCCGGTGGGAAAGCGTGACCCGTTCCGGAGCCCCATCGAAGACATTGGCCCGGTGAACGCGAACCCGGTCTCTGCTTGCAACGAGCCACTTTGCGCTTTCGATCTGGACCAGCTGAAGCTTGTGGCTGTCGTCACGGGGGATGCCAGTCCGATGGCGATGGTCGAGGACCCGGCAGGGCGTGGGCACATCGTGCGTCGTAACACCCGGATGGGGCGTCAGGGCGGCAAGGTGACGCAGATCCTCCGTGACTCGGTAACGGTGACAGAGGTGTTCTCGGGCAACGGCGAGATCATCAAGAATCCGGTGATGTTGCAGCTGAAGCCTGATGCGAAGCAGGACCCCGCCTACAACATGATGACGGGCAGGAACTTCGGAGAGTAGCGCCCTCCAAGGCGCTCCCGCGGGCGGTGGCCCGCTTCCAACTTGTTGAGGGGACGCATGCTCGAGGAGAGCGCTGTGACGAGGGGCAAGTGGAGTTTGGCGACCGCGTTGGCGGTCGTTCTTGTGGGCGCCAGGGTGCATGGCGCCGAGCTGAATACGCTGCGGGGACTGGACGTGTCCCGCACGGGCTCGGGTGCCCAAGTGGTGGTGACCGGCACCCGGCCACCCACCTTCACCGTCTTCCGGCTGAGTGGGCCGGAGCGCCTGGTGGTGGACCTCTCGTCGGCGGATGCGACGGGGATCAAGGGCCACCACGATGGTTCGGGACCCGTTTCCGGGGTCGTTGCTTCCCAGTTCTCGGATGCGCGCGCGAGCGTGGGCCGGGTGCTGCTGGCGCTCGACAAGGCCTCTCAGTACGACGTTCGTGCGGACGGCAACCGGGTGGTCATCTCGGTGGACGGTGCATCTCAGGTTGTTCCCGCCGCTGCGGCGGAACAGCGTGCGGAGGCCCCGGCAAAGCCGAGCGTGAACTCCGTGGACGCGAAGCCGAGTGTTGCCATGGCGTCCGCTCCGTCGGAGACGAAGCGGGCCAATGCCGTGGTCGCCAAGGCGGCGCTGCCCGAGAACGTCGTGGCCGCGGAAGCGGATGAGCGCGAGGTTGCGAACCCGGCTCAACGCATCACCGCCATGTCGTTTGCCAACGATACGCTTCGAATCCGGGCGGATGGTGAGATTGCCCGGTACGAGGTCCTCGAACTCGCAGATCCGCCTCGGCTCGCCGTAGACCTGTTTGGCGTGGGGCTGGCGACTCGTGCGCCGCGGGTGAACTCGGGCGCTCTGCGCGAGGTCCGCGTGGGCGCGCACTCCGACAAGGTGCGCCTGGTCCTCGACGTCCGCGGGACGATGCCTGCCTATCGCGTCGACCGCGCCAGCCGCGGCCTCGAGGTGGTGCTTGGTAGCGCGGTGGCCCGCAAGGCCGCTCCGGTGCCTGCTGCGGAGGAGGCTATTGCGTCCGTTGCGGAGGTCGAGCCGCTTCGCCCGGCTCCGGTGAAAGCCGAGTCCTCTTCCCTGGTGGAGGTGAAGGACCTCCGTTTCGAAGAGAGCAGCGCTGGCGGCCGTGTCGTGATGAAGCTGTCGGGTACCGCGGCATGGAAAGTCGATCGGCCGGACCCTCGCAGCGCGGTGTTGACGCTGGACAGTGCCCGTCTGCCCAAGAAGCTCGAGAGGAGCCTCGACACCAGCGCGTTGGAGACGCCGGTGAAGATGATCAGCGCCTTCAGCGTGCCGGGTGAGGGCAGCAAGGTGCGGCTGGTGGTCGCCGCCGACGGTGCCATCGAAGAGAAGGTCTCCCAGAGTGGGAGCACGTTGACGTGGCGCCTCGACGTGAAGGGCGTGAAGACGGAAGAGGTCGCGGTCGCTCAGCGGACCGCGGGCTTCACCACGGAGGCACCGGCATACGCCGCTGAAGGCGCACCGCAGCAAGCCCGCTACCGTGGAAAGCGCGTGTCCTTTGAGTTCAAGGACATCGACATCCAGAACCTCCTGCGTGTCATCGCCGAGATTTCGAAGAAGAACATCGTGGTCGCCGACGACGTGAGTGGCAAGGTGACCATCCGGCTGCGCAATGTTCCCTGGGACCAGGCCCTGGACCTCGTGCTGCGCACCAAGGCGCTGGGTAAGGAAGAGTTTGGAAACATCATCCGGATTGCTCCGCTCAAGACCTTGGAGGAGGAGGCCCGGCTGCGCCAGGAGCGCAAGAAGTCGCTCCAGCAGCAGGAAGACCTGATGGTCAACCTCATTCCCGTCAACTACGCGGTGGCCAGTGAGATGGCGGCTCGGGTGAAGGATGTGCTGAGCGAGCGTGGGTCGGTGACGGTGGATCAGCGGACCAACGTTCTCATCGTCAAGGATGTGCGCTCGAACACCGAGCGGGCACGCTCACTGGTTCGGAGCCTGGATACGCAGACGCCACAGGTTCTCATCGAGAGCCGCATTGTGGAGGCGAACACCACCTTCAGCCGGTCCCTGGGCGTTCAGTGGGGTGGTCAGGCTCGCGCGGGACAGGCCACGGGAAATGCTACGGGCCTGATTTTTCCCAACAACCTGGCTGTCACCGGTGGTGTGGCGGGTTCAGCCGCAGGCCTTCCTGACAACCCGAACTTCGCAGTGAACCTGCCGGTGGGCACCGGTCAGGGCATCGGTGGTGCCATGGGCTTCACGTTCGGCTCCGCGGGTGGTGCGCTTCAGCTGAACCTGCGCCTGTCCGCCGCGGAGAACGAAGGTACGGTGAAGACCATTTCCGCACCGAAGGTGACGACGCTCGACAACAACACCGCGCGCATCAGCCAGGGTGTGTCCATTCCCTTCAGCCAGACGTCGGCGCAAGGTGTGAACACCACGTTCGTGGAGGCGCGGTTGTCGCTGGAAGTGACGCCGCACATCACGCAGGACGGCAGCGTTCTGATGTCCATCAACGCGTCCAACAACCAGCCTGACCCGTCCAGCACGGGTGCCAACGGTCAGCCTTCCATTCAGCGCAAGGAAGCCAACACCCAGGTGCTGGTGAAGGATGGAGACACGACGGTCATCGGTGGCATCTATGTCCGCCGCGGTGCGACGCAGGTCAACGCGGTGCCGTTCCTGTCGAGGATCCCGGTGCTGGGATTGCTCTTCAAGAACAACTCGGAGGTCGACACCCGGCAGGAACTGCTCATCTTCATCACGCCCCGCATTCTCAACCGGCAGACCATTGCGCAGACTCTGTAAGGGTTTCCCTTGCGTCCTCTTGCAGGAGAGCGTTCGCTCATGAAGAACTTCTATCTCGCGGTGCCGTTGGCACTGGCCATGACTGGATGCGTTGACAGTGCTCCGGACATCCAGCTTTTCAACGCGTTCATTCCGGATGGTAGCTGTGCGGTCAACCAGTCCGGGGTCGCCAGTCCTGGTGGGTCACTGGACCTCTCGACGTCGGGCCGTTACCTGGCTGCATTCCAGGTCCGGAACAGCCTCTCGGCTCAGGAGGTCGTCGTTGGTGAAGCCCCCGTTACAGGCGGTGGCGACGAGTCTTCCATCTACGTCAACAACGTCGAGTTGAACTACGAAACGCAAGGCACGGGGCCGACGCTCAGGAGTGACGTCTACCCCTACTATTTCAACCTGCCAGCGAACGCGACGCAGAGCAGCAGCGCGGTCCTGGATCTGCTGGGGGCCAATGCGAGCGCTGACCTCGCCGCCTATTTCGGCGGTGGCGGCACTGCGCCCGTAAGCGTTGTCGTTCGGCTGAAGCTGATCGGCAAGACCGTCAACGGCAAGTCGACCGAGTCGAACGAGGCCACGTACCCCGTCACGTTCTACCATTCGGGCTTCACCTGCCCGGCAGGAACGCAGCTCGAGCCCACCGGGCCCTGCGGGCTTCCGGGGGGGCAGGATGGCTTCCCTCCCGAGTGCACCGAGCCCGAGGAAACGTAGTCCCAATGTCCGCCGGGGCCCTTGACTGGGCCCCGGCCGTCTTTCTAAGAGCCTCTACCCATGTCCTTCCGCACGCACCTCGAGTCGGTGGTCAACCAGGTCGAAGGAGCCCTCGCGTGCAGCGTGATGGGCTTTGACGGCATCTCCGTCGACACCTTCCAGAAGGATGAGAGCGCCGAGCTGGACCTCAACGGCGCCTGGGTGGAGTACGCCAACCTCCTCACCCAGCTGCGCAACGCCGCGGAGACCCTGAAGACGGGCACCGTGAGCGAGGTCAGCGTCAACAGTGAGAAGGTGCTGACCGTGATGCGGCTGGTGTCACCGGACTACTTCCTGGTGCTCGCCCTTCACGCGGATGGCAACTTCGGCAAGGGCCGCTACGTGCTGCGCGTCACCGCGCCCAAGGTGCGTGCCGAGCTCTAGTCGGACGCCCAGCCAGCAGTCATCCAGGCGACGCTTCCGCCGCTGCTTTCCCCTTCCATGGAAGGGGCGCATGGGCTAGACACCCCGGACTTTTCAAGCTTTCGCTGCTGCGAGTCTGTAAGGAGTCGGTCCCCATGGCCGGTGTCATCGATACGTCCGAGTTCCGCAAGGGTCTGAAGATTGAAATCGACGGTGAGCCGTACGAAATCGTCGACTTCCAGCACGTCAAGCCCGGCAAGGGCTCCGCGTTCGTGCGCACCACGATTCGCAGCCTCCTGACCGGCCGCGTGCTCCAGCCCACGCTGAAGTCCGGTGAGAAGGTGGGCAAGCCCGACATCGAAGAGAAGGACATGCAGTACCTCTATGTCCAGGGCGAAGAGTTCTACTTCATGGACACCCGCAACTACGAGCAGACCTTCCTCGGTGAGAAGGTGCTCGGAGAGGCGAAGAACTTCCTGAAGGAGAACATCAACGTCAGTGTCCTCTTCTACAATGGCAAGGCCATTGGTGTGACACTGCCGAACTCCGTGGACCTCAAGGTCACCCAGTGTGACCCGGGCATCCGCGGTGACACGGTCTCCGGCGCACTGAAGCCCGCCGTCCTGGAGACCGGCTATTCCGTCAACGTCCCGCTCTTCATCGAAGAGGGTGACGTGCTGAAGATCGATACGCGCGACGGCAAGTACCTGACGCGCGTGGCCACCAGGGGCTAGTACGCAGCTCGGCAGCGACGCCGGAGGGAAGGGGACGCGAGATATGGCAACGAAGCGCAAGTCGACCCGGGCCCAGGCGCCCGCTCGGACGGAGGCCGCCTCGAGCGGTCCCGCTGACACGGGTGGCACGTCCCTGGACGTGGATGCCCTGCGGCAGATCGTGGAGATTCTCGAGTCCTCGGACGTCACGAGGCTGGTCTGGAAGCGCGGCGAGGAGAAGCTCTTCATCCGCCGCGGCCAGGGCCCCGAGACGACCATCGTCCACCACGCCGCGCCGGCTCCCGTCGCCGCGAGTGTCGGGGTGGAGTACACCGCCCCGGCCGCTCCTCGCGTTGCCGCTCCGCCGCCGGCCGCTGCTCCCGCGGCGCCGGCTCCGGCCGCCGAGAAGCCGGTGGAGAAGCCTGGCCATCAGGTGACGAGCCCCTTCGTGGGGACGTTCTACCGGACCCCCGCGCCGGACCAGCCTCCCTTCGTGGAGGTGGGCTCCATCGTGAAGAAGGGCCAGGTGCTCTGCATCATCGAAGCGATGAAGCTGATGAACGAGATTGAGTCCGAGGTCTCCGGCCGGGTGGCGGAAATCCTCGTGGAGAACGGCCGGCCGGTGGAGTTCGGTCAGGCGCTGTTCCGCATCGAAGTGGCCTGAAGATGAGGCTGGCGCGCCGCCCGTATCCCACGGGCGAGCCGCTCCTCATGACGGCCCTGACGGAGACACCCACGTGTTCAAGAAGGTGCTGATCGCCAACCGCGGGGAGATTGCCCTGCGGGTCATCCGCGCCTGCCGGGAGTTGGGCATCGCCACGGTCGCGGTGCACTCCACGGCGGACGCCAACGCGCTCCATGTCCGCTTCGCAGACGAGGCAGTGTGCATCGGCCCGCCGGCGTCCAAGGAGAGCTACCTCAACGTCCCGCAGCTGCTGTCCGCCGCCGAAATCACCCGCGCGGACGCCATCCACCCGGGCTACGGCTTCCTGTCGGAGAACGCCGAGTTCGCGGAGGTCTGCGAGAACTGCAAGATTCGCTTCATTGGCCCCCGGCCGGAGATGCTCCGGCTGATGGGCAACAAGGTGCGCGCCCGCCAGGCCGCGCGCGAGGCGGGACTGCCGCTGCTTCCGGGCAGCCCCGGCACCGTGAAGGACCCGCGTGAGGCGGAGGCCTTCGCCCGCGAGATTGGCTTCCCCGTCATCCTCAAGGCGGCCGCCGGTGGCGGCGGCAAGGGGATGAAGATCGTCCGCGAGCCGGGCGCGCTGGCGCAGGCCTTCTCCACCGCCCAGGCGGAGGCCGTGGCGTCGTTCTCCAATGGCGACCTCTACATCGAGCGCTACGTGGAGAAGCCGCGCCACATCGAAATCCAGATCGTCGCGGACGAGCACGGCAACATCGTCCACCTCAATGAGCGCGAGTGCTCGGTGCAGCGCCGGCACCAGAAGCTCATTGAAGAGAGCCCGTCGCCGGCGCTGACGCCGGAGCTGCGCAAGCGCATGGGCGAGGTGTCCGTGAACGCCATGCGCAGGCTCGCGTACAACAACGTGGGCACCATCGAGTACCTGCTCGACGAGCGCGGCGAGTTCTACTTCATGGAGATGAACACGCGCATCCAGGTGGAGCACCCGGTGACGGAGCTCGTCACGGGCGTGGACCTGGTGAGCGAGCAGATCCGCCTGGCCTATGGGGAGCCCCTGCGCTTCAAGCAGGAGGACGTCCATATTCGTGGCCACGCCATCGAGTGCCGGGTGAACGCCGAGGACCCGATTACCTTCGCCCCCTGGCCCGGGAAGATTACCGGCTACAGCGTGCCGGGCGGCTACGGGGTGCGTGTGGACTCGGGCGCCTACGAGAACTACACGGTGCTGCCGTACTACGACAGCCTTCTGTCGAAGCTCATCGTCCACGCGGAGGACCGGGCCACGGCCATCCGCCGCATGCAGCGCGCCCTGGGCGAATACGTCGTGGAAGGCATCCGCACCAACATTCCGTTCCACCGGGCCGCGCTCGCGGAAGAGTCCTTCCAGGAGGGCAATTACGACACCCGGTTCGTGGAGCGCTTGCTCGCGAGCGAGACGGGCTCCCGGCGGCTGAAGAAGGCCGTTGAGGAGACGCCGTAGCACCCATCCACGTGGTGTGAATTCCCGCTTGTCGGGCCGCTACGCAAGCAGGTGATCCGGCCCGGGGGGAGCCGGGCCGTTTCTTGACCCGCGTCGGAGCTTTCCGTTAGCCTCCGACACTCCCCCTTGCTGAGGATGGAAACCCGCGAAGTTCAAGGGGTTTCGGCCTGCTGGAAGCCCACCGCTCGATGGACAAGAACAAGATCATCGAAGCCGCCGCGAAGCTCGTCGCGAAGGGCGCCTACGACAAGGCCATCAAGGAGTACCAGAAGGTCCTGGAGGTCGACCCGAAGGACATCCGGGTCCTCCAGAAGATGGGGGAGCTGTACCAGAAGAAGAACGACAACCCGCAGGCCGCCCATTTCTTCACCAAGGTCGCGGAGAGCTACTCGTCGGATGGCTTCTTCCTCAAGGCCGTCGCGCTCTACAAGCAGGTCCTCAAGCTCAATCCGAACCTGCTGGAGGTGAACCTCAAGCTGGCGGAGCTTCACCAGCAGCTCGGGCTGATGTCCGAGGCGATGGCGTACTTCCAGATTGTCGCCAACCACTACGACAAGGCGGGCGACACGAAGTCGTCGCTCGATACCTTGAAGAAGATGGTGGATCTCGACCCGGAGAACGTGGCGTCGAAGATCAAGCTGGCGGAGCTGTACGCGCGCGAGAACATGACGCGCGAGGCGGCCCAGGAGTTCAAGCGCGCCGCCGAGTACCTCAAGCGCAACAGTCGCGCGGATGACTGGCTCCGCGTGGCCGAGCGGCTGTCCGCGCTGGAGCCGGACAACCTTCCGCTGTCGAAGGAGCTGGCCACGTCGTACCTGCAGCGCGGCGACCAGAAGCGCGCGCTGGCGAAGCTGCAGGTGTGTTTCAAGGCCGATGGCCGCGACGTGGAGACGCTCACGCTGCTGGCGCAAGCGTTCCAGGGCCTGGGCCAGACGTCGAAGACCATTTCCGTCTACAAGGAGCTGGCCAAGATTCATCAGGAGCGCGGCCGCGTCACCGAGGCCGAGGCTGTCTGGACGCAGATTGAAGTGCTGGACCCCGAGGACCCGGACCTGGTCGCGCGCCGCGCGCCCGAGCCCGCACCGGCGGCGCCCCAGCCCACGGCGGCACCTCAGCCCGCCCCGCGCCCCGCGCCCCAGCCCGCGGCGGCAGCGCCGGCGCCCGTGGCACCTCCCGCACCGGCGGGGATGGGGCGCGAGCAGCTCTCCAAGCTGCTCACGGAGACGGACGTCTACGTCAAGTACGGGCTCCACGACAAAGCGCTGGAGCACCTGCGCAAGGTCTTCTCCGTCGAGCCGGAGAACCTCGACGCCCACGAGAAGGCGTATCAAATCTACGTCGCGTCCGGGAACATGGCCCAGGCGTCGGAGCAGCTGCTGAACGTGCTCCGCCTGTGTACGCGCACGGCCGACGTGCAGCGCGCGCAGCCGTACCTGGCCACCATCCTCCAGGAGAATCCCGCCCATCCCGAGGTGCCCGCGTTCCTGTCCGTGCTGCGCACGACGGGACCCGTGGTCGCCGCGCCGACGGTGTCCGTGGTGGAGTCGGTGGGCGAGGACGCCATCCTGGTGGACTCCAGCGACGACGAGATTCTCGTCGCGCCGCCGCCGGAAGACGCGCTCCTGCACCCGCCCGGTGACGAGCTGGCGCTGACCACGCTGCCCTCGGGCGATTCGGACGAGGTCATCGAGGAGGACAGCGACTCCGCGGTCATCAGCGAAGAGGCGCTGGTGGGCGAGGCCATCACTTCGGGTGAGTTCGAGGTGTACGGCACGCCCGATCCGGAGGACCTGGCGGCGGCGTCGGTGGACGAGACGCTGGTGACGGACGACGACCAGTTGGTGCTGTCCGACGAGCCGGGCCTCAGCGTCACCGATGACGAGCCGCTCGTCGCCTCCAGCGATGATGACCTGGCTGCCGCGGCGGCGTACTCGCTCGACGACGAGTCGCTGGTGGACGACGGCGCCGCCACGTCCATGGAGGCGCTGTCGCTCGGGGACGACGACGAGCCGCAGCCCACGCAGATGCATGCGCCCACGCAGGCGCTGCTCGACGAGGCCTCGCCGGACACGCTCCAGGTCCCCACGCTGGACTCGCTGGACGTGCCTACGCTGGACGACGAGGCGCCTCCACCGCTGGACTTGGAGAATGTGCCCACGCGCGTGGGCGCCGCTCCGTTGACGGCCGCCGACCTGGACGAGGACCCGTTCGGGGCCCCTCGCTGGGCGACCCGATGGAGTTCGAGGAGCCCACGGCCTCGCACGCCATCGTGGCGGTGGACGACGAGTCCATCGTGGAGGACGCGCCGGAGCTGTCCGCGGACGAGCTGTCCGAGCCGATCGCCTACGAGGAGCCCGCGGTCGAGCCGGAGCCGGAACCCGAGCCCGAGCCGGAAGTCGAGGCCGCCGCCGATGAAGAGGAGCCCGCGGCGGAGGAGTGCGACGAGGCGTCGTTCTTCCTCGACCAGGGTCTGCTGGAAGAGGCGCGCGAGATTCTCGAGACGGTGATGATTGCCTTCCCGGGCCATGCGCGCGCAGCCGAGCTGATGGAGCGGCTGGAGGGGGCGGAGGCGGGAGGCGGCGCGGAGCAGGAGGACGCGGCCGCGGAGCCGGCGCAGATTCCGAGCGTGCAGCCCGTCACGGACGGCTACGAGGACGCCGAGGAGACCACGGGCGAGCGCGACGCGTTCGACCTCGCGGCGGAGCTGGCCGGGGAGATTGACAACTTCGGCGATGACGCCGGGGCCTCGGCGCTGCCGGCGGAAGAGGACTTCCAGTACTCAGTGGAGGAGGTCTTCTCCGAGTTCAAGAAGAGCCTGGCCAAGGTGGTGAAGCCCGAGGACGTGGACACGCACTACGACCTGGGCATCGCGTACAAGGAAATGGGCCTGCTCGACGACGCGCTCCACGAATTCGACGTGGCCCGCCAGGGCAGCGCGGGCGGCAAGCGCGAGCTGGACTGCATCACCATGATGGGCATGCTCCAACTGCTGCGCGGCGACGCCTCCGCGGCCGTGGAGGCCTTCCGCGAGGGGCTGGGCAACCCCCACGCCACGGGCGAGGCGGCCAAGGCGCTCGGCTTCGAGCTGGCGGCGGCCTACGAGGCCCAGGGGATGCGGGCAAGGCGCTCTTCCACTACCAGCGCGTGGCCGCGATGGACGGGAAGTACCGCGATGTCGCCGGGCACGTGTCCCGGCTTGCGGCTTCCGTGGCGCCGGTGGAGGATCCGCTTCCGACGCCTTCTGGCAATGGGGCCCAGGCCACCAGCAGTCCGCCCGCACCCGCGGGGGCCGCGGCGCCCACCACTCCGATACCAGCGGCTGGCGCGTCCAAGGCGCGCAAGGTCGGCTACCTGTAGTTGCACCCCGCGAGGTCCGGCGAGCCCATGACTACGTACCTGGACTTCTTCGAGCTGACCCAGGAGCCCTTCTCCAACGCTCCCGTCAGCCGCTTCTATTACAACTCGGCGCAGCACTCGCAGGCGCTCACCCGGCTGATGCACGCCGTGAGCTACATGAAGGGCCTGTCCATCCTCGTCGGTGACATCGGCGCGGGGAAGACGACGCTGGCCCGCCGCATGCTCGACTCGCTTCCGGAGTCCGAGTACGAGGCCGCGCTGCTCGTCATCATCCACTCCGGCATCACCGCCAACTGGCTGCTGCGCCGCATCGCGTTGCAACTGGGCGTGGAGAATCCGGCGCAGGAGAAGCTGGCGCTGCTGTCGCAGCTGTACCAGCGGCTGCTCCAAATCTACGAGTCCGGCAAGAAGGCCGTCGTCCTCATCGACGAGGCGCAGATGCTGGAGACACGCGAGCTGATGGAGGAGTTCCGGGGGCTGCTCAACCTGGAAGTGCCGGAGCGCAAGCTCATCTCCTTCGTCTTCTTCGGCCTGCCGGAAATCGAAAAGAACCTGAAGCTGGACCCGCCGCTCGCGCAGCGCGTGGCCATGCGCTACCGGCTGGAGCCCTTCACCGCCGAGTCGACCGAGGCCTACGTCAAGCACCGCCTCCGGCTCGCGGGCTGCCCGCGCATGCCCTTCAGCCCGGAGGCGCTGCTGGCCGTACACCAGCACTCGTCCGGCTCGCCCCGCGTCATCAACACGCTGTGCGACAACGCGCTCTTCGAGGCCTTCCTCGCGCGCGAGCAGACGGTGTCCGCGGAGCTGGTGCATCGCATTGGGAAGAACCTGGGCCTGCTCGGGGTGAACTCGCCCGCTGGGCAAGCGGCCGAGCGGCCGGGCGCTTCGGCGTCGACGCTCCCCAGGACGACGAGCAGCAAGGTGGACCTCGCGGAGATCGACCGCTACCTCGAAGGGCTGGGTAAGCTGTAGCGGCTTTGTCCTCTCAGGGCCGCCACGGTGCGCGCAGGGCGCTGCTGTTGGTGCTCCTCGTCTTGTCGGGGAGCGTGCTCCTGTTGCGCATGCCGGAGTCCTGGGAGGTGGCGTGCACGCTGGGCCGCCGGCACCTGCCAGACGTGCTGGGCCTGGATGTGGGGCTCGGCCGCTGCGAGTTGGACCCGCTGGGCTCCCGCGTGGTGGTGCACGGCTTCTCGTTGTTCCTCCCCGGCACGGACTCGCCGCTGGTGGCCGTGGACAGGGCGGAGGTGCAGCTCGGCTTCCTCCAGCCGCTTCGGGGCCGGCTGACGCTGGCCCAGGTGAAGGCATCCCGGCCGCGCGTGGCGCTGGATTTGTCGCAGCCCTCGTCGCCGTCGGAGCCCAAGTCCAACTTCTGCTTCCTGGAGCCGCTCGAGCACCTGCGCGTGGCGAAGCTCGACATCTCCGGCGCGGAGCTGCGCCTGGCGCTGCCTGAGGGCCGGCGCGTGGACGTGGACGAGTTGGACGTTCGCTGGGACGAGCAGTGGGGCGTCATCGAACTGGACGTGGAGGCCCGGCGCGGCCGGGTGCGCCTGGGCCCGGACGGACGCGAGCTGGCGCTGGGGCAGCTGGTCATCGCGGGCGCGTTGGACCCGGACGAGGCCCTGCTGGAGCTGGAGCGCGCCGAGGTGTCGCTCGACGACATCACCACCACGGTGTCCGGTCGCGTGGATTCGCTGTGCGCGCCGCGGCTGGCGCTGGACGCGCAGGTGTTCCTCCCGCTGCGCGCGCTGTACCAGGCCCGGCTGATTCCCAGCCCCGCGACGGGGCACCTCTGGTCGCGTGTGTCCATCGCGGGGAAGGTGGCGTCTCCCGCGGTGTCGCTGGAGCTGTCAGGCAACAGCCTGGGGTACGGGGACTTCGGCCCGACGAACCTTCACGCGCGCCTGTCGTACTCGGGTGAAGACGTCCGCCTGGAGGAGCTCACCCTGCCCGTGGGCGCGGGCAAGGTGCGCGCGACAGGGCGGCTGGGGCTCACGCCGAACTTCCCGCTGGAGGTGTCGTTGACGACGGAGGACGCGTCGTTGGGCCGCATCCTGGACCGGGCGGGGGTGAAGGGCTCCTGGGTGGACTTCCCGGCCACGTTGGACGCGCGGCTGTCCGGCAACCTGCTGCCGCGCTTCTCCCTGTCAGGGCCGTTGGACCTGCGGACCGGGAAGTTCGTGCTGGCCACGCATGCGTTCGACACGCAGCCGAAGGACGGCCTCACGATTCTGGAGTTCGACAAGGCCCGCGCGCAGGCGCAGGTGAAGCTCCAGGCGGACCGTGTGGCCTTCAGCCACGTCAACGCGGAGGTGGGCCACTCACGCGTGACGGGCGACGTCGTGCTCCTGCTGGCGGGCGGGCTGGGCCTGGACATCCACGGGCAGGGCGACGTGGACCTGGCGGACTTCGGTCACATCGCGGGCCTGCCCTGGGCCGGACGGGGCCACGCCACCTACGCGATTACCGGACCCGCGTCGGACGTGAAGGTGGAGGCGGGGCTGTCCTTCCGCGACTTCGAGTTCTGGAACCTGTCGCTGGGGGTGATGCAGGGGAAGCTGGCCTACAAGGACAGCCTGCTCACGTTCCCCGCCTTCTCCGGTCAAAAGGGCCGCACCCAGTATTACGGCAAGGCAGGCGTGTCCTTCGGGCGGCTGCTCAACCTGCGCCTGGAGGTGAACGTCCCGCAGGGGCGCAACGAGGACCTGGTGGACGTGGTGGCGGGCCTGAGTCCGTCGCTCGCGGTGATGCAGGGCACGCTGGGGGGAACGGCCACCGGCCGCGTGGAGGTGGACAGCCCCGTGGAGAAGCTGGAGGGGCTGGTGGCGTTCGACGTCAAGGACACCACCTATCTGGGCCGGCGCATGGGCGACGGCGCGGCGCGGCTGCGCTTCGTGGATGGCAAGGCGATGGTGCTGGAGCGGACCACCCTCACGGGACCGCTGGGCCGCACCTGGGCGGAGGGCACCTTCACGTTCGAGGGTGGGCTGGACTACCGCTTCGGCGGAGACGGCCTGTCGCTGGCCGAGGCGGTGGACCCGGAGCTCGCCGAGCGCATGGGCATCCAGGGCACCATGGTGATGGACGGCGTCGTGTCGGGCACCGCCGATGTGCCGGTGGTGGACGTCACGCTGCGCGCGCCGCGCGTCACCTTCGCCGAGCGGAACCTGGGCGCCATGGACCTCACCGGGCGCATGGTGGGGAAGAACTTCGAGGTGTGGGGCCACCCCTTCCGGGACGCCACCGGCCGCATCCGCATGAAGGTGCAGGACAACTGGCCCTATGAAGCCCAGGGCTCGTTCTCGTTGCCGGAGATTCGGCCGCTGCTGCCGGACGCGCCGCTGTGGGCGGGCGTCAGCGGGGCCCTGTCGGGCACGGTGAGCGCCAAGGGCCTGCTATTGGAGCCCGCGGGCTCGCAGGTGAACGCCACCGTGGAGCGGCTGGTCCTCTCCCGCGACGATTTACGCGGGGAGAACGCGGGCCCCATCGTGCTGGCGCACTCGGCCGGGCGGACGGACGTGCAGCCCTTCCGCTTCACGGGGCAGCACGTGGACCTGTCGCTGGGCGGGTGGATGAGCCCGCGCGGCCTGAACGTGACGCTGCGGGGCGGGTTGGATTTGCGCCTGCTGGAGTCGTTGATGCCCGCCATGGTGGAGCGCTCCTCCGGGCGCATCACCGTGGACGCCGAGGCCTCCGGGACGCTGGAGAAGCCCTCCGTGGTGGGCTCCGCGGAGCTGTTCGACATGCGGCTGGCGCTGCGGGACTGGCCCGTCCAGGTGCGCAACATGGCCGGGCGCGTGGAGATGACGGGCCAGCGCGTACTGGTGGAGCACCTGCAGGGCCAGCTCAATGAAGGTCGCGTGTCCGCGCGCGGCGACGTGCGGCTGGAGCGCTTCCTGCCGCAGCGGTTGGGCCTCACCATCCAACTGGACGAGGTGCCCTACCGGCTCACGGAGGACCTGCCCGCGACCTTCTCCGGCCTGCTCCAGGTGATTGGTCCGCCCAAGGGCTTCACCGTCACCGGTGGCATGGACATCGTGAAGATGCGCTACCAGAAGGCGCTGGACGTGGATGCACTGCTGAAGACGATGCAGAAGCGCACCACCCACCTGGCGGCGGGCTCGTCCTCGTCGTCCGGTGAGCCTCCGAAGCCCTGGGTCATCTGGGACGTGAACGTCCACTTCGGCGACGTCCGCGTGGACAACAACCTGGCGAAGGCCCGCCTGCTGGGGGACGTGCGGTTGACGGGGACGGACCTGCGGCCGGGACTGCTGGGCCGGGTGGAGCTGGCCGAGGGCAGCCAGGCGTTCTTCCGGAACAACCCCTTCACCATCAGCCAGGGGCAGCTCGAGTTCCAGGACACCACGCAAATCGACCCTGTCTTCGAGGTCCAGGCCCAGACGCAGGTGCGCGAGTACGTGGTGAAGCTGCACGCCTTCGGCAAGCCGTCGGACCCGCAGATTCTCCTCTCCTCGGAGCCGGCGCTGGTGGAGGGCGACATCGTCTCGCTCCTCACGCTGGGTTTCACCTCGTCAGACCAGGATACCGCGGCCTCGGCGAGCGCCGGCCTGGCGGCCGAGGCCCTCTTCAACGTGTCGGGCCTGGACCGGCAGCTCCAGCGCTTCCTGCCCAGCAATCCGGTGTTGAGGGATTTGTCCCTGCAGATTTCGACCACCTACAACGACGCCACCCGGCAAGCCGAGCCCACCGCGCAACTGGAGTCGAAGTTCCTGAGCGAGCAGCTTAAAATCGGTATGACGCAACCCGTGAGCGGGCGCGGCACGCGGGCGCGGGCCGAGTACCGTTTCGATGACCGACTCTCCGCGCAGGCCCAGTGGGACAACGAGAACAACGAAGCCTCGTTTGGAAACCTCGGGCTCGAGCTGAAGCTGAGCTGGGAGGTCGAATAGTCCGGGCCCTCGCGGTGCTGGCGCTGGTGCTCTGCGTCCTCGTGCCGGGCGCGGCGCGCGCGCAGGCGGACGACGGCGGTGGCTTCGGCGCCGAAGTCATCGCCGTGGAGCTGCACCTTTCCGGAGGCGCGGACGCGCAGGGCCTGAGCGACCTGGTGGCGGTGCGCAAGGGGCAGACACTGACGCCGGGCGCGGTGCGGCGCTCGGTGGAGCGGCTGTGGGCCACGGGTCGCTTCACGGACGTGGTGGCGCGCACGGAGCCGGTGCGAGGCGGGGTGCGGCTGATGTTCCAGCTCACGCCCGTGTCGCGGCTGGCGCGGCTGCGCTTCGAAGGCAACTCTGTGCTGTCGGACGGGGAGCTGCTGGAGGCCAGCAGCTTGCTGGAGGGCGGGCCGCTGGACGCCGAGGAGCTGCAGGGCGCGGTGTCGTCCGTGCTCCAGGCGTATCAGCGCAAGGGGTACGACTCGACGAGAGTCTCCGTGACGCAGGAGCCGGTGACGGATGGCATCGCGGTGGTGCTCACCGTGGATGAAGGCCTGCCCACGCGGGTGCGGCAGGTGACCTTCTCCGGCAGCCCGGGCCTGCCGCTGTCCCGGTTGCTGGAGGTGCTGGCGCTGCATCCGGGGCAGGTGTTCGACCGGGCGCGCCTGTCCAGCTCATTGGAGGAGCTGCGCACCTTGCTGCGCGGCGAGGGCTACTGGCGCGCGCAGGTGGGGGCGCCGGCGGTGCTGGTGGAGGGCAGCTTCGCGTCGGTGGCGGTGCCCCTGATGGCGGGGCCTCGCTACGTGGTGCGCTTCCACGGCAACCGCCACTTCCCGCACGGCGTGCTGGAGCGCGTGCTGGCGCACGACGTCTCGGAGCCCATGGACGAGGTCGTCGCTGGCCGGCTCGCGCGACGCATGGAGGTCTTCTACCGCTACCGCGGCTTCCACGACGTGCGGGTGCGGCCCCGCGAGGTGCTGCGTCCGGATGGCGAGGTGGTGGCGCTGGTGTTCGACGTGGAGGAGGGGCACCCGCTGCGCGTGACCGACGTGCGCTTCCACGGCAACCGCGGGCTGCCGGTGGAGACGCTGCGCGCGCTGCTCGCGGAGCAGGTGCTGGCGGGCATGACGCGGCCGGAGCTGGACCAGCGCATGCTCGACGACCCGCTGAACACCGAGGGGCGTCACGGCCCGGAGCTCCCGGGCGTCGCGCCGCCACCGCCACCGTTCACTGTGTATGTGGAGGACGCGTGGCTGGAGGCCGTGGAGGCCATGAACGAGGCCTACCGCGAGCAGGGCTTCCTCTCCGCGGTGGTGGCGTTCCGGGGCCTGACGGTGGATGTCGCGGGGCGCACGGCGGTCGCGGACTTCGACGTGGAGGAGGGGCCTCAGGCGCGCCTGGTGAAGGTGGACTTCGAGGGCGTGCCGCCGGGCCTGACGGCGTGGGTGATGGGCCGGCGCATGCGCGAGGGCGCGCCGCTGAGCTTCGACACGGTGGAGTCCTCGCGGCAGGCGCTGGAGCAGGAGCTGGGGCGGCAGGGCTACCTCTTCGCGCGCGTCACCACGGAGACGGGCGTGGGCGAGGACGGGACGCAGGCGACCGTCATCTTCCGCGCGGACGCGGGCCCGCAGGTGAAGGTCGGGAAGATTCTGGTGCAGGGCCTGACGCGCACGGACCCGGACCTGGTACTGGCCAACCTCGCGGTGGAGGAGGGCAAGCCCATCGCGCTGGATGAGCTGACGGAGGGCCAGCGCCGCCTGGCGCGCCTGGGCGTGTTCCGCCAGGTGGACATCGCGCTGGCGGACCCCACCCGGCGCGAGGACACCAAGGACGTGCTGGTGACGGTCCAGGAGCGGCCCCGGTTGGATGGCCAGGTGTCCGGCGGCTACTTCCTGGTGGACGGTCCCCGCATCACGCTCGACACGGCCTACCGAAACCTGGACGGGCTGGGGCTCAGCCTGTTGGCGCGCGGGAAGATCAACTACGCGGGCTGGAGCGCGGAGGCGCTGTCTCGAGACAGGCGCATCGCCTGCCAGCAGACGGTGCCCGGTGGCGGTCCGGCTCCAGGCTGTGACGTGGAGCTCCAGGGGCTCAATGGCCTGGGAGGCCGGGGCAACCTCGCGCTGGCGCAGCCGCGGCTGTTCTTCCTGCTGCCGCTGCAGGTAGGCGCCCGCCTGGACCTCATTGGCGAGCGCGTCCACCGGCCTTCCTACGTGTCCTCGCGGTTCGCGGCGGCGGCCGCCATGGACTGGGCCGCGGCGACGTGGCTCAACCTGTCGCTGTCCTACGAAGTGGAGAACAACCGGCTGCGCTCGCGCGCGGGCGTGCTGGAGCTGCTCAACCGCGCCGACCGGGAGCGGCTGCGCTACCCGTTCGGCGACTTCGCGCTGCATTCGTTGCGCCCCTCCGTCACGCTCGACTTCCGGGATGACCCGGCCAACCCGCGCCGGGGCGTGGTGTTCGTCTCCAGCGCGGAGTTCACCCGTGGCTTGAGCGTGCGTCCCACGGACGTGGCGGGCAACCGCGTGGATGCGTACCCCATCGACGGCGTGAAGCTGTCGGGCAGCCTCAGCGGCTACATCCCGCTGGGACGGCGGGCGAGTGTGGCGCTGTCCGCGCGCGCCGGCACCATCATCCCGTTGGAGGAGCAGGCGCAGGCCATTGGCTCGAAGCTGTTCTACCTGGGCGGCTCGTCCAGCCTGCGCGGCTTCCGTGAGGACGGTGTGCTGCCGGAGGACGTCCGCGGCGCGTTGCAGCAGCGACTGCGGGACTGCCGTGCGCTGATTTCGCCGTCGGGGTGCTCCGCTGAGCTGAAGGCCGTGCTCGCCGGGCAGGTCCCCGCGAGCCAGGGTGGCGAGCTCTTCACCCTGGGCAAGGCGGAGTTGCGCCTGCCGGCCCTGTCCTCGGTGGACCTGGGGCTCTTCTTCGAGGCGGGCAACCTGTGGCTGGACCGGACGCAGTTCGACCCGGGCCGGCTGCGCTACACGGCGGGCGCGGGCCTGCGCTACGTGACGCCCGTGGGGCCGCTGGCCTTCGACGTGGGCTTCAACCTGGACCCGGACGAGTCGGTGAACGAGGCCACCACGCAGTTCCACTTCAGCATTGGGACGTTCTGAGGGAGGCGAGGGTGCGCATGCGCTGGCCGCGGTGGACGGTGGTGGGCCTGGGGCTCCTGGTGGCGGCGGGGTGTCGGACCCCCTCCGCGTCCTCGCAGGGGCCGGCGCGGCCCAAGTGGATGCCTCCGGAGGGAACGTGTCCCCGGGGCGCCTTGCTGCAGATGGAGCGCCTGGGCCTGAAGCCCGGGGACAAGGTCCCGGTCATCGTGGATGCCATCCAGGACCACCCGGGCCCGGCGCGTTACAACTACAGCTTCGTGATTGCGCTGCCACGCGAGCAGGGAGAGCAGCAGCTTCCCGGCGCGCGCATCGGTGGCCGCCTGTACGTGACGAAGCACCGCGTCTTCGGCCGGTATGACCGCATCTTCCTGCCGGAGGCCGGGGCGATGTCGGTGCCCTTTTGCGGCATCCTCCTGGACTCGCGCTGGGACAAGGACGGCGAGGGCCTGATTGCCTACCCGAGCCCGATGAAGGGCTTCTCCGTGGTGCAGGACAACACCGGCGTCATCCAGGTGGTGGACCGGTATCCCTGAGACGTGGAGTACAGTCACCTCCGTGTTCTACGCGTGCGTGCGTGCGGTGGTGGCGCTGTGTCTCCGACTCTTCTACCGGGTGAAGGTGAATGCCCCGGCGCTGGAGCCGGACGGCCCGGTGCTCTTCGTGGGCAACCATCCCAACGGCCTCATCGACCCGGCGCTGGTGTTCATCCTCACGCGGCGCAAGGTGACCTTCCTGGCGAAGGCGCCGCTGTTCCGGATGCCCGTCATCGGCTGGCTGTTGAAGGGGTTGGACGCGCTGCCGGTGTACCGGAAGCAGGATGACCCGGCGAAGATGGGCGGCAACGAGGGCACGCTGGAGGCCGCGAAGGGCGCGCTGGTGCAGGGGCGCGCCATCACCATCTTCCCCGAGGGCAAGAGCCACTCCGAGCCTGGGCTCGCCGAGCTGAAGACGGGGGCGGCGCGCATCGCCGTGAGCGCGGCGAAGGCGGGGGCTCCGGTGCGCATCGTCCCCGTGGGGCTCACCTACGCGGAGAAGCACGTGTTCCGCAGCGAGGTGCTCATCGACGTGGGGCCCGCCATCGACGTGCAGGCCTTCCTGCCCGCGGACGCCGCGGCGGAACCCGATGCCGTCCGCGCCCTCACCGAGCGCATCGCCAGCGGGCTTCGCGCGGTGACGCTCAACCTGGAGCAGTGGGCGGACCTCCCGCTGGCGCGGCTGGCCGAGCAGCTCTTCGCCTTCAAGCAGGGTGGGGCGCTCGACGCGGAGCGCCTGCGACTGTGGGCGCGCGGCGTCCAGATGTTCCGCGCCCAGGAGCCGGAGCGCTTCGAGTCCCTGCGCGCGCAGCTCGTCGGCTTCCGGCACCGCATGGCGCTGGTGCAGGCGACGGGGCTGGAGGACCTGGCGCTCGTGTACCGGCCGGGGAACGTGGTGCCCTTCGTGGTGAAGAACCTGCTGGCGCTGGTGCTGGGCCTGCCGCTGTTCGCCCTGGGGCTGGGCCTGTTCTGGCTGCCCTACCAGTTGCCCCGGCTCGCCAGCCGAAACGCCGAACTGGATGTACAGGCCACGGTGAAGTTCCTCACCGCTTTCGTGGTGGCGCTGGTGTGGTGGGGCGTGCTGACAGCCGCCGCGGCGGTGTGGGGAAGCGCGCTCCTGGCCGTGGCCGTCTTCCTCGCCGTGCCACCGCTGGCGCTGTTCACCCTCTACTTCGCCGAGCGCTGGGAGTCGCTCCAGCGCGACATCCGCGTGTTCTTCACGCTGGGCAGCCGCGCGCGCCTCAAGGGCCTGCTGCTCGCGGATGGCGAGCGGCTGGCCTTGGAGATGGAGCGCCTGGCCGACGAGTACCGGCCAAGGCTGGATGCCGCCGCTCAGCCCTGACGCGCGAGGGCACGGCTTCACGGAACAGCCGGGCGCCCAGCAGCAGCGCGAAGCCGCCGAGGAGCACGGGCAGGGCATTCACCGCGATGGCGGTGTGCAGGCTGGATGCGTCCGCGATGGTGCCGATGAGCGTGGGCGAAATCGCGTCACCCAGCAGGTGGATGCACAGCACATTCAGTCCCATGGCGAAGGCGCGGAACGCGGGCGGCACGCAGTTGACGATGGCCGCGTTGATGGGGCCGCTGTTGAGGAAGATGAGGAACTGCGCCAGGGCGATTGCCGCGAAGGTGGGGCCCACGGCCTTCAGGCTCACCGCCAGGTACATGCACGGGGCCGCCAGCATCAGGCCGATGCCGGACATCCACAGTCCGCCGCCCTCGCGCTTGCGGTCCAGCTTGTCGCCAAGCCAGCCGCCCGCCACCGTCCCCAGCAGGCCGGCCACCGCCGTAATCGCGCCGAAGATGAAGCCCGAGCTGTCCTGCGCCAGGCCGCGCTCGCGCACCAGGTACGTGGGCATCCAGAAGCCCAGGCCGCCAATGGAGAACGTCATCAGCGTGTACCCGGCCGTCACCGCCCAGAAGGCCGCGTTCCGCGCCAGGCCCTTCAGGCCCACCATGAAGGGCAGCTTCGCCTGTGCGTCTGGCCCATCCATGGCGCCGCGCTGGGGCTCCGGCATGAAGAAGGCCATGGCGCCCAGAATCAGCCCGGGCACCCCACCCGCGAAGAAGGCGACGTGCCACGAGTAGGCCTGCGTCAGCCACCCGCCCAGGCCGTAGCCCGCCGCGGCGCCCACGGGGATGGCGATGTAGAAGAACGCCAGCATCCGCGTGCGCTGCGTGCGCGGGTACAAGTCGGAGATGATGCTGGGCGCCACGGCGCCGTAGCCGGCCTCACCGATGCCAATCACCGCGCGGGCCAGGAGCAACGCGCCGAACGAGGTGGCCAGCCCGCTGGCCCCGGTGGCCAGGCTCCAGAGCACCACGCCGCCCACCACCAGCAGCCGCCGTGGGTAGCGGTCCCCGAGGAACCCGCCCAGCGGCGAGGCCAGCATGAACACCACGATGAACATGGTGCCCAGCAGGCCGGACTGCGTGTCGTTGATGCCGAATTCCTTCTGGATGTCTGGCAGCGCCACCGCGACGATGTAGCGGTCGAGGTAGTTGACCAGGTTGATGAGGGTGAGGATGAGCAGCGCATAACCCGCGTTGCTGGCGGGCACGGCGGACGCGGCCGGTGAGGCCGCGGGTTGGGCGTTCATGAAGAGGTGGCTCCGGCTCCAAAGCGGTGCGCGAGCAGGCCCCAGCGCAGGCCCCTGTCACTGACGCGGCAGGCATCCAGTCCCAGCGCCTTCACCGACTCCAGCAAGATGAGGGCGCCCGCGGGGATGACGTCCGCGCGCTTGGGCTGCATGCCGGGCAGGGCGCGCCGCGCTTCCAGCGGCATGGCGCACAGCCGGTCCGCCAGGGCGGACAGCTGGCCCACGGACAGCGTGCCGCCGTGGACCTGCTCCGCGACGTAGGGGTGGATGGCGTGCTGCACGGCGTACAGCGTCGTCACCGTGCCCGCGACGCCCACCAGGGCCGCGCCGGGCGGCGGAGCGGGGAGGGCGCGGAAGGTGTCGCGCAGGTGGGCTTCGACACGCGCGCGGTCCTCGGATGTCATCGGGTCAGCGCCGACGAAGCGCTCCGTCATGCGCACCGCGCCCACGTCGAAGCTGTGGCGGAAGTCCACGTGGCCGCCACGGTTGCCGTAGATGAACTCCGTGGAGCCGCCGCCAATGTCGAGCACCAGCAGCGGGCCCGCCGCGTCCGACGCGAAGTCCGAGTGCACCGCGGCGAAGGACAGCTCCGCCTCCATGGCGCCGGAGATGATTTCCACGGTCACGTTCGCGCGCGCCTTCGCGGCGGCGAGGAACTCCGCGCCGTTCTCCGCGTCACGCGCGGCGCTGGTGGCGGACACGGCGATGCCTTCCGCGCCCAGCTCGCGCGCCTCGCGAGCGAAGGACTCCAGCACCTGGAGCGTCGCCTCCATGCCTTCAGCGGAGAGCCTGCGCGTCGCATCCACGCCCCTGCCCAGGCGGGTGATTTCCGCGCGCTCCCGCACGGCCTCGAAGCGGCCCTCCGGGGTGCGCTCCGCGACGAGCAGGAGGACGGAGTTGCTGCCAACGTCGATGGTGGCGAAACGCGACATGCGCGGCAGCCTACTCAACGCAGCAGCGCTTCCAAAGCGTCGCCCAGGGCCTGGTAGTCGGCGGGGGTGTTGTAGAGCTGGGCGGAGAGACGCACATGCCGGCGCGGCGGACGGGGCCAGGGGGTGATTTGCGCCTCGATGCGGTATTCGTCGAACAGGCGCAGGTGGAGCGGGTCCACGTAGAGCGGGGGCTGGGGGACTTCGGGGAAGCCGTCCGGCAGCGTCACCGTGGCCATGCTGCCGACCATGTCCTCGGGGCAGGTGGGCTGGGTGCCCAGCCGCGCGCACAGCAGGTTCTGCGCCGCCAGCACCTTGGCCCGGTTCGAGGCCATGACCTCCGGCCAGCCGCCGGGAAGCAGCCCGCCCATGAAGCGAATCACCTCGGGCACGCAGAGCACGGCCGAAGGGTCGTGCGTCCCCGTCCAGTCGAAGTCCAGCCGGAAGCGGGAACGGTCCGTCCGCCGGGAGTTGTGCCCGTGGCTCACGGACAGGGGCTTGATGGCGGGCTGGAGGTCGCGCCGGACGTGGAGGAACGCGGCGCCCTTGGGGGCGCACATCCACTTGTGGCAGTTGCCCGTGTAGTAGCCGGCGCCCAGCGTGCGCAGTGACAGCGGTAGCATGCCCGGCCCGTGCGCGCCGTCCACCAGCGTCTCCACGCCACGCTCGCGCAGGGCGGCGACGAGTTGCTCCAGCGGCATCACCAGGGCCGTCTGGCTGGACACGTGGTCCACCAGGAACAGGCGCGTGCGCGGGGTGACGTGGGGCAGCACGGCGTCCACCACCGACTGCGCGGATGGCACCGGCCAGGGCAGCTTCGCCACCACCACCTTGGCGCCCCACTGTGACGCCACGAAGTCCAGCGCGTTGCGGCTGGCGTTGTACTCGTGGTCGGTGGTGAGCAGCTCGTCACCAGGGGCGAAGCGCAGCGAGCGCAGCACCGTACTCACCCCCGCCGTCGCGTTGGGGACGAAGCCCAGGTCGTCCGCGTCCGCGTCGAGGAAGGTGGCGAGCGCGGCGCGGGCGTCATCCAGCAGCGGCTCGATTTCGCGGTGGAGGAAGCGCACCGGCTCGGCTTCCAGGCGCGCGCGCAGCTCGGACTGGCGCTGGAGGACGGCGGTCGGGCAGGCGCCGAACGAGCCGTGGTTCAGGAAGACGACTTCGGGGTCCAGGCTCCAGTGGCTGCGGAAGGGCGCGCTCATGCGGGAGGACTCGACCTGAGCTGGTTGCGCCTGTCAACGCGCGGCACGTGCACAGGGGGCATGCGCCGCGCTCGAGCGCGGATGCGCTCAAATCTCGATGGAGAGCTTCCCCGATTGGGACTTCTTGGGGTTGTAGTGCTCCAGGTCGGACTTGAGGACGTACCCGACGACACCGTTCGCCTCCGCCTGGTCTCCGCCGACGAAGGACATGATGACGACGTTGCCGCCGGCCGCACGGGCCAGTTGCTTCGCCTCCTCGAGGAGTTTCTCTCTCGGCAGGGTGCCGTGCGATGACGCACGAAGTGAGAGCTTCCCGAGAATCGCGTGCGGGGCGCCATCGGTCGTGCGGATGCTCCCGTTCACGAGCTCAACGCCTTCAGGGAAGGTATCGACGAGCACCTTCGCTTCGCTCGAACCTGATGTCACGGGAATCTGAAACTGGTTTCCCGTCATCGACGCGGAGCTGGGATGGCGCCGCTCATAGTCCGCCTCATAGCGCTGGACCACCGCCGCATCCTCGGCGAGCCGTGCCTCGCCGAAGGACGAGTACGTCACGGAGGGTTTCGTCGCGACGCAGGTGGGGCGCGCAGGCCCCACCCGTCCCTGTGGCTACTGCGCCTGCGGCAGCGGCGCCCAGTCCGGCGTCTGGTAGACGCCCTTCTCGGCGCGCAGCGGCAGCTGGTTGTTGCCGTCCGCCGTCATGACGTAGAGCTGCGAGCCGCCATTGCGCGTGGACGTGAAGACGATGAGCCGCCCGTTGGGCGAGAAGGCGGGCTCCTCGTTGCTGCCCTGGTCCTGCGTGAGGCGCGTCACCTTGCCCGTCTCCACGCTGACGGTGAAGAGGTCGAAGGCGTTGCGCTCGTCGCGGGCGGTGAAGACGATGAGGTCTCCGCGCGGCGACCAGTCCGGCGTCTGGTTGTAGTTGCCCTGGAAGGTGAGCCGGCGCACGCCCGTGCCATCCGCGTTCATGATGTAGACCTGCGGGCTGCCGCCCCGGTTGGACACGAAGGCAATGCGCTTGCCGTCCGGCGACCAGGTGGGGCTGGTGTTGAGGCCGTAGGGCGTGTCGGTGAGCGCGCGCGCGCCGCTGCCGTCCGCGTTGGCCACGTACACCTGGGCGCTCTCGCCCTCCGCCAGCGAGTACGCGATGCGCTTGCCGTCCGGAGAGAAGGCCGCGCCGGTGGCCATCTGCCCGCCGGAGATGACGGCCTTCGCCTCACCGCCAGGGGACTGCACGTAGATGTCCGGGCGATTCTTGCGGTACGTGGTGAAGGCGACCTGCGAGCCATCCTGGCTCAGCGCGGGCAGGATGTTGATGCCGCCCTTGGTGAGCGCCCGGGCGTTGCCGCCGTCCCAGTCCGCCACGTACACGTCGCGGTTGGTGCCCACCTTGCGCACGTAGGTGATGCGGGACAGGAAGGGGCTGGGCTCGCGGGTGAAGTGCCGGTAGAGCGCGTCCGCCAGGCGGTGCGCCAGCAGCGAGGCGTTGTCGGCGGGCGCTTCCTTGGACACCTTCAGGTCCTCGCGGCCGGTGCCCACGTTGAACAGGCGAAGCTCCCCGCGCAGCACGCCGCCGTCCTGCGCCAGCGACACCTTCACGAGCGCTTCGGCGCCCACGTCCGCCCAGCGGCTGAAGTTGATGCTGGCCGCGGCCATGCCTTCCTTCGCGTCCGCCGTGAAGCCCTTGCGGTCCAGCACCTGGAGGATGCCGGAGGCGGCCAGGTCGAAGCTGAAGGCCGAGTCGAAGGGCGCAACCAACGCCTTCGCGCCATCGTTCTGCGTCAGGGGCGCGGGCACCGCTACGGGCAGCGGGCGGAAGTTGGCGCCGGAGATTTCGATGGTGGGCGCCTGCGCGAGCGCGACGACGGGGAGGAGCAGCAGGGAGAGGAGCAGGGCTTTCATAGGGCGTTGAACACCAGGTTGACGCCGCTCTTCTGCAGGGCGTCCCGGAGATGGTCCGGTGGAGGAGAAAAGGGCGCGGCCTTGCGCACGGCCGTGACGACGGCCGAGTCGAAGAGGTCGTTCCCACTGGCCTTGGTGAGATTCACGTCCAGCACTTCACCCGTGCGGCCCAGGCGCACCGCCACCATGGCCTTGAGGTGCAGCCGCTCGGATTCGGGGATGGTGTCCGCCACGCTGTAGTGGCGGCGGACCTGCGATTGGAGCAGGCCGAAGTAGCGCTCGCCTTCCGCGGTGGCCGAGTCGCCGTCCGGGTCGCCGTCCTCGGCGCCCTCCGCCTCCTCGGGCTCGGCCGCCTTGGCCGTCTTGTCGAAGGCACCGAAGAGCCGCTTGCGCCGGTCCTCGCCCGTCGTCTCGCCCTTCTGCGGCGTGGGCTTGGACGTGGAGGGCTCCGGCTGCACACCTGGGATGGGCACCGCCACCTTGGCGGGCGAGGGCTCCGGGGGCGGGGCCTCCGGAGCGGGCTTGGGCGCGTCCACCTTCTTGGGCGGCGGTGGCAACTGCTCCTTGCGTGGCAGCAGCTTGGAGTCGCGCGGCTTGCCCAGGCGCACCAGTGTGGCGCGAATGGGCTTGGTGTCCAGGTCCACCTTGGGCGTGGCGGAGAAGCGCGCGTACGCAATCGCCGCCACCAGCACCAGGATGTGCCCCACGACGGACACCACCACGAAGCGCGACAGCCGCGTGGAGCGCGTGACGAGCAGGCTGTGGCTGACCGCGGAGGGCGTCATGGGCTAGCGCTTCGCTTCCTTCGACTTGCTCTTTCCACTGTTGGACGTCCGGCCCCCGGTCGACGGGTCCGTAATCATGCCGACGTTGCCAATGCCCGCGCGCTGGGCCGCGGCCATGACCTCCACCACCACACCGTACGGCACGTCCCGGTCCGCGTGGAGATAGACTTCCTTGTCGGCCTGCGCCTTGGCGTTGGCGGCGAGCTTCTGCTCCAGCTCCTCCAGCGCCACTTCCGCGTCACCGATGTAGACCTTGCGCCCCGCGTCGATGGAGAGGACCAGCTTCTTCTCCGTGGCCTCCACCGGCGCGGCCTTCGTCTCCGGCAGGTTCACCTTCACGCCCTGCTGGATGAGGGGCGCCGTCACCATGAAGATGATGAGCAGCACCAACATCACGTCCACCATGGGCGTAACGTTGATTTCGCTCATGGTGGTGCGGCCACCGCCGCGGTTGCCTCCGCCCATTCCCATGGTGGCCCCCGGCTAGCGGAAGAAGTGCCGCTTGATGATGTTGAGGAAGTCCGCGGAGAAGTTCGACATCTCCGTGTCGAACACCTTGATGCGGCTGACGAACGAGTTGTAGGCGACCACCGCCGGAATCGCCGCGAACAGGCCCGCGGCGGTGGCGAAGAGCGCGTTGCCCACCGGCGCGGCCACCGTGGCCAGCGTCGCGTTGCCCTGCTCGGCAATCTGGTTGAACGCGCTCAGGATGCCGATGACGGTGCCGAACAGGCCCACGAAGGGCGACGCCGCGCCCACGGTGCCCAGGAAGGACACCCGGTTCTCCAACTCGGTGATTTGCGCCGTGGAGGCCCGGTGGAGCGCGCGCTCCACGTTTTCGATGCCGCCCAGCCGCTCGGCCAGCGCGCCTTCGGTGCCGCCCTCCTTGGCTTGCGCCAGCTTGGTCAGCTCTTCATAGCCGGCGCAGAAGACCTTCGACAGCGGCGAGCCGTCGAGCTTCTGAGCCGTCTGGTAGATGGCCTCCAGGCGCGAGGCCTTCCAGAAGGTGTCGAGGAAGGTGAGAGACTGTGCGCGAGCCTTGGCGAGCTGGGACGCCTTCATGGCGATGAGGGCCCAGGAGGCCACGGATACGCCCATCAGGAGCAGCAGGACTGCCAGCTCGATGAGGGAGGCGTCGCGGATGATCTCCACGTAGTTCATGGCGCCAAGCGCCAGGGGCAGGTGGGGCGTCATGGGGAGCAGCGCGTAACACTCCGATAAGACAGGGTCAAACAATGGCGAAACGGTTGGTTGCTTGAGCTGGATTGCCCATGGCGGTGAATAATTCCCGCCGCCGCCCGTCGGATGGAGCAGAAGCGGGCCGAACACCTCACTGCCCCACCGACAGGTGCCCCATGAACTCCCGGTTGCTGGTCGCATTCCTCTGCTTGTTTGCGATCCTCCCTGGCTGTGTCGTCCATGAAGAGCCGTGCTGCGATGTGCCCCGCTACGAGGGGGATGTGACCTTCCGCTGGAGCTTCGGTGGCCAGCGCTGCGACGATGTCCGCGCGGTCCATGGCGTCAACGTCATCATCCCCGGCGAGGTGCTGGCCAACGACGGCCGCTACAACTGCCAGGCGAACGGCTTCGACGGCATCGTCCTCCACCGATTCGCGCCGGGGACCTACTCGTTCCGCCTGGAAGGCGTCGGCTACGGCAATGAGTTGCTGTACGAGACCCATGGCACCTTCACCGTGGACGGCAACGTGACGGTGAACGTGGACCTGACCCCGACGGGCGCTCCGCCGTCCTTCGCCTACCTGAGCTGGCTCTTCCCGCCGAACAGCTACAGCCCCAGCCCCAACTGCAACCAGGCGGGGATCACCCACGTCGAGGCGAGCGTGGATGGCGGTGACTGGGCGCGCTTCGAGTGCTGGGAAGGGCACGCCGCCAACCAGATCCGCACGCCGTACCTGGACCCGGGCTACCACGGGTTGGAGCTCGTCGCCGTCGATAGGAATGGCCTGCCCTGGTTCTACTTCGGGGGCGACATCCTCACCCAGTTGGGGCAGCCGACCTCCCACACCGGGTCGATGTGGGCCATTGGCGGGGCCTCTGTCCGGTGGGAGCTGCGCTCGCGTTACGGGAACCGCCAGACCTGCTACGAGGCCGGCCTGCAGCGCGTGGGCATCAACTTCCGCGACATCCACACCGGCGAGCTGGTGTACGGCGACGTCGGTGACTGGCACGACTGCGTCGATGGCCCGAATGAAAGCTCGGTGGTGGTGTACCAGTTCCTGCGGCCCGGCCGTTACGTGGTGGAGATGTACGCCAGCGCTCGCGACGGTCGCGAGTACTTCTCGCCGGACAACTCGCCCGTCATCGACGTGGTCGCCCACCAGTTCCCGGGCCCGAACTCCTCGCTGCCGGTGTACCTCATCGAGGACTGAGCGCGACAGGTCGGCTGGGCAGTGAGCGGAGGGCCGGGATGGTACATCCCGGCCCTTCGTGCGTTCAGCGGGGCCGACGCTGGCGCTGGCATCAAACGTGATAGGGACACGCTCCATGCGGCAAGGCAGCCACAGTCCCATTGGTGTCTTCGATTCAGGCGTCGGCGGGCTCACCGTCCTCAAGGCCCTCATGGCCCGGCTCCCCCACGAGAGCACGGTGTATCTGGGGGACACCGCGCGGGTGCCCTACGGCACCAAGTCCGGCGAGGTGGTGACGCGCTACTCGCTGAAGAACGCGGAGTTCCTCCTGGAGCGCGGCATCAAGCTGCTGGTGGTGGCGTGCAACACCGCTTCGGCCGTGGCGCTGCCCGCGCTGGAGGCGGCGCTGCCAGTGCCGGTGGTGGGCGTCATCCTCCCCGGCGCGCGGGCGGCGCTGGCGCGCACGCAGGGGGCGGGGTGGGTATCATCGGCACACCCGGCACCATCCGCTCGGGCGCCTATCAGCGTGCCCTCGAGTCCGCGGACCCACGGGTGCGGGCGAAGGCCCGCGCCTGTCCGCTCTTCGTGCCGCTGGCGGAAGAGGGGTGGACCACGGGCGACGTGCCCCTGCTGGTGGCGCGCGACTACCTGGCCGAGTTCACCCGAGACGGCGTGGACACCCTGGTGCTGGGCTGCACGCACTACCCGCTGCTCAAGGGCGTCATCGCGGAGGTGGTGGGGCCCCAGGTGGCGCTGGTGGACTCGGCGGAGGCCACCGCGGACGCCGTGGCCGCGCTGCTGTCGGAGCGGGACGGACTGGCGCCGGCGTCACGAGGCACGCCGGAGCACGCGTACTACGTCACCGACGTGCCGGAGCGCTTCATGGAGGTGGGGGCCCGTTTCCTGGGCCGGCCCATTACCGCGGCGGAGCAGGTGGACCTGACCTTCTGACGGGGGCGTGCCGCGGACGCACGAACGCCCGCCGCGGCAGGCCGGGCGGGCGTTCTGGTACGGCGGAGGACTACGGCCGCGTGGAGGCGGGCTTCTCCTGCACGGTGGCCTGGGTGAGCAGCTCCTTGGCCGCTTGGACCACCGGGGCCTCGCTGCCACCCGCGGCGACCACCAGCGCGCGCGCCGCCTCCGCGCCGATGTCGTCCTGGCGCGGCAGCAGGCCCGTGGCCCAGGTGATGATCCGCTCGGCGGTGGGGAAGAAGTGGACCATCGTCAGCGGCTTGTTCATCCAGCCCACGGTGATGCAGTAGTACTTGTTGTACGGCTTGGTGTGGTGGATGCGGTGGTGGTCGGGGGGCAGGATGAGGTGCACGCGCTGGAGGAAGCCGACGAGCGCGGGCGGCGAGTCCATGTGCGACCACTTGTGGAACTGGTTGGTCGCCATCACCCAGAAAATCATCGCGCCGAGAAAGGACGCGCAGAACACCCAGCCCGGGCCGCTCATGGGCAGGCACAGGGCGATGATGGCCACCGGCAGGGAGATGAGGCAGTTGTTGCCGTTGGTCTCCACGAAGTCGTGGCGGGTGATGGCCTTCTCGTCCACGTGGTGCTCGCGGAAGGGGCGGATGAGCGCCTTGCCCAGCAGCGGCATCTCCGTGGAGCCCCACGTGTCGCCCATCCAGTGGACGAAGCCGGAGACGAAGTCCGCGGCGAGGTAGCCCAGCAGTACCGCGCTGAGCAGCAGCCACGTGCCCGCATAGGGGTTGCCCCACAGCCGGTACACCAGCGCCACCTCCAGTGAGACGAAGGAGACGATGGCGGCAATCTCCATCGCGCGGATGGCGGGCGAGTACCCCTGCGCCAGCACCTGGGCGTCTTGCTGGCGCACCTTCTTTTCAATCTCTTGGGTCTTCATCCGGGCGTCCTCGCCGTTGGTGGGGGTGTCGAGAACCCCGTCCGTCCGCCTGTACGTATCCCAGCCGCTTTCAGCTTTTCAACGGAACTGCCGGGCAATCGCCGTGGCCTGCACGGTTGGTGGGCCAGGGAGTCACTCGTGTGCGTGTGGCAGCACGAAGGATGCGAGCAGGTCACGCTTACCTTGTGTCGTGCGGATGCGGCTGCTACGGTCCGCGACCTCGGCGATGACGAAAACCTTCGAAAAAGCCGTCACCGGCTTCAATCACAACATCAAGCACAAGGGGAAGGTCTACCACGTCCAGACCGAGGACTCGGGCGTCAACAACCCCCACATCATCACCCACCTGTTCGTGGGCGGGAACATCCTCGCGTCGAAGAAGACGTCCTACGCGGACATCCTCAACGCGGAGAACCTCGCGGAGGTCGTGCGTGAGTTGATGGAGGAGCAGCACAAGGAGATGCTGCGCAACCTCATCAACGGGGTGTACGACAGCTACGAGTCCACCGCGCGCAGCTACCAGCCCGGTCAGCTCGCGGCGGACACGGACCCGGCGCAGGTGAAGCTGCAGCCCGGCCAGTCCATGGCGCAGCGGCCGCCGCCGCCTCCTCCTCCCGTGGCGGTCCCCGCGCCCGTGGTGGTTCCTCCGGAGGTCGCCGCGGCGCGCGCCCTCAAGGAGAAGCCGAAGATCAACGAGATTGGCGTGGAGACGCTCTTCGGCGAGGACCTCATCTCGGAGAAGAGCCTCGACGAGGTCATCCTCAGCTACCTGGCGGGCGAGGGCGAGCAGTAGCCGCCCACGCGGTCTTCCGGATGTGGGCGCCTGGCGGGCCCGTCCGGACATGTCTCCAAGGCTTCGTACGGCCTGGGCGAGCGGGCAGGAGTCCCTCTCGCGGGGCGTGCGTGGGGGATGCCGCCCGGGCGTGGTAGGTTGGCGGCCTTCCGCTCGCCGCCATGATTCAGTTCTTCCACGTATACAAGGCGTATCCCGGCGACCCACCGGTGTTGTCGGACATCAACCTCAACGTGGAGAAGGGCGAGTTCGTGTTCCTCACGGGCCCTTCGGGCGCGGGGAAGACGACGCTGCTGAAGCTCATCTTCTGCGCGGAGAAGGCCACCAAGGGGCAGATTCTCGTGGGCGGCCGCAACATCGCCCGCATCCGTGAGTCCGCGGTGCCGTACCTGCGGCGCAACATCGGGGTGGTGTTCCAGGACTTCAAGCTGCTGCCGCATCGGACGGTGGAGGACAACGTGTCCTTCACGCTGGACGTGCTGGGTGTGCCCCGCGCGGAGGCGCGCGAGAAGGTGCGGCGCATGCTCAAGCTGGTGGGGTTGGAGCACAAGGCGAGCTCGTTCCCGCTGCGCCTGTCGGGTGGAGAGCAGCAGCGCGTCGTCATCGCGCGGGCGCTCGTCAATGACCCCACCATCCTCCTGGCGGACGAGCCCACCGGCAACCTGGACCCGGCGCTCACCGTCGAAATCATGGACCTGCTCACGCAGGTCAACGTGCGCGGCACCACGGTGATGGTGGCCACGCACGACGCGACGCTGCTGTCGCGCTACCAGAAGCGCACCGTGCGCCTGGAGCGCGGGCAGATTGTGTCCGACGAGGACGGCGTCAAGGCGGCGCGCCGGATGGTGGTATGAGCGCGCTGTCGAAGGTGACGTACTTCTGCCGCTCGGCGGCGGTGGGGCTGAAGCATTCGCCCTTCGTGCACTTCATCGCGGTGACGACCATCGCCATCGCCTTGTTCTCCGCGGGCATGGCCCGGGGCGCGGCGCGGGTGCTGGACAACCTCCTGGCGTCGCTCGGCGGCGAGGTGGAGGTGACGGTGTACCTGTCGCCGGAACTGGACGCGGACGAGGTCCACGGGGTGCGTGCCCGCGTGCTGGCGCTCAGCGGGGGTGAGGTGACTCTGGTGTCGCCGGACGCCGCGCTCTCACGGCTGCGCACGGAGCTGGGCGACCTGGGCGAGGCGCTGGCGGAGCTGCCGGAGAACCCGCTGCCGGTGTCGCTGGAGCTGCGCGTGCCGCCGGAGCGGCGCAATCCGGACGCGCTCCTGGCGTTGGCGAAGGCGCTGCGAGCAACGCCCGGCGTGGCCGGCGTGGACTACGGCGAGGCGGCGGTGCAGCGGCTGTCCGCCATCGCCCGGGCGCTGCGCTTCGGCTCGCTGGTGGCCTTCGCGGTGGTGCTGGGCGCCACCGTGGTCATCGTGGCGGCGACGCTGCAGTTGGCCATCTATTCGCGGCGCGGCGAGATTGAAATCCAGAAGCTGGTGGGCGCCACGGACCGCTTCGTCAAGGCGCCCTTCCTGCTGGAGGGCCTGCTCCAGGGCGTGCTGGGCGCGGCGGTGGCGCTCTTCGGGCTCTGGGCCTTCGGCCGGGTGCTGGGGCCCACGTTGGGCACGCTCTTCGCCTTCCTGTTGGGGCCCGGCGTCGCGGCGCCGTGGGTGGAGCCCCGGCTGGCGCTGGAGTTGCTGTGCGCTGGCTGCGGCCTGGGACTGGGCGGCAGCTTCGTCGCCGTGGGGCGCTTCCTCCGCGTATGAGCTGGCGCCTCCTCCTCCTGACATTGGGGCTGTGGGCCTCGACGGCCGCGGCGGCGGCTCCGGCGACGGCGGCCGAGGAGGCCGAACAGGCCGCGGTGCGTGAGCGGTTGAGCGCGCAGCGCGCGACGCTGGCGCTGGTGGAGGCGAAGAAGCTCTCCGTGTTGGAAGGCGTGGAGCTGATGCAGGAGATGGCCGCCTTCTCCCGCCGGCGCGTGCGCTCGCTGGAAGGGGACCTGGCGGTGTTCCGCCGGCGCGTGCTGCTGGCGGAGCGCGAGCAGGCCGTGCTGGCCGAGGCGCTGCGGCTGCAACTGCGCCGGCTGTCTCCGCGCCTGCGCACGCTGTACCGCCTGATGCGCCGCCGCCCGCTGGAGGTGCTGCTGTCGGCCGAGGACTTCGCCGCGCTGGTGTGGCGTGCCCGGGCGCTGGAGGCCAGCATGTCCGGCGACCTGGAGCTGCTGCGCACCGTGCAGCGTGTGGCGCGGCTGCAGCGTCAGGCGACGCGCGAGCTGGAGCGGCTCCATGCGTCGCTCGCCGCGCGCATGGCCTTCCTCCAGGAGCAGGAGCGGCTGGCCCGCATGCAGCAGGAAGGGTTGGAGGAGGTGGTCGGCACGCTCGCGGGCGAGGCGGAGCTGGCCCGGCGCGCGGTGCGTGAGTTGGAGCAGGCCGACGCGGAGCTGACGCGCATGGTGCAGGACCTGAAGGAGCTGCCCGCGACGAGCGGCTTCGGTGCGCTGCGAGGCAGGCTCCCTCGGCCCGTGTCAGGCATCGTCGAGGTGGGCTTCGGCAAGGTCGTCAACCCGCGCTTCAACACCGTCACCGTCCAGAAGGGCCTGGACATCCGCGCCGCCGCGGGCACGCCGGTGCGGGCCGTGGCCGAGGGCACCGTCGCCTACGCCGGCGCCCTCCGCGGCTACGGCAACCTGCTCATCCTGGACCACGGCGACGGCTATCACACCCTCATGGCCCACCTGTCCTCCATCACCGCCGAGCTGGGCCACATGGTGCTCCCCGGAGACGTGGTGGGCGAAGTGGGAGACACCGGCTCTCTCAAGGGCGCCTACCTGTACTTCGAGGTGCGCAAGGGCGGGCAGGCAGTCGACCCCGCCCTGTGGCTGGCGCCCGGGCCCTGACGCATTGCGGCAAGTTCACGGACGCGTTGTTATTGTCGTGGGACCCTTCTGCGAGGAGCAGGCGAGCGCATGGACCTGATGGGCGGAATGCAAAAGGCGCTGCGGCACATGCTGGTGGCGCGAGGTGTCGAGTCCACGACGGTGCAGGTCGGTAGCCAGACGGTGCACCACTACGCATTGACGGGGCAGGGCAAGGGGCCGCCGGTGGTGCTGGTGCACGGGCTGGGCGGCTCGGCGAACGGCTTCGGACGCACGCTCTTCGGGATGGCGAAGCGCTTCTCGCGCGTGTACGCCCCGGACCTGCCGGGGCACGGCTTCTCCGTGGAGTACTGCGGCGGCGAGGTGTGCGTGCGCAACCAGTTCGACGTGCTGCGCGCCTACGTGGAAGAGGTGGTGAAGGCGCCGGCCTTCGTGGTGGGCAACTCGCTGGGGGGCGCCATGGCGGTGAACCTGGCGGCGGAGTACCCCGAATGGGTCCGCGCGCTGGCGCTGGTGGCTCCCGCGGGCGCGCAACTGCCGGAGGCGGAGAACACCGCGCTGCTCAACTCGTTCGTCGTGAAGTCCCCCGCGGAGGCGCGTGCCTTCACGCGGCGCTTGTTCCACCGTCCGCCCCTGCCCGCGCTGCTGTTCGCCTACGAGCTGCGGCACTTCTACGACACACCCACCGTGCGGGCGCTGACCGCGGAGGCGCTGGCCACGCGCGCCTGCCTGGAGCCAGAGCAGGTGCGCAACCTGGCCATGCCGCTGCTGTTCCTGTGGGGCGGCAGTGAGCGGCTGCTGCCGTCGGAGACGCTGAACTGGTACCGCGCCCACCTGCCTGCCCATGCGCAGGTGCGCGTGGTGGATGGCTTCGGGCACGTGCCGCAGCTGGAGCGCCCGGACGAGCTGGTGTCGCACCTGGTGCGTTTCGCCGACTCGGCGGAGTTGTGAGGGCCGGGTAGACTGGTACGAGCCTTCCGGGGGCGCCCCGGGAAAGGACGTACCGACGTGACGGGTTCCTCCCAGCCATGGCGCGCGGCGCTGACCGCCTTCTTCCTCCTGAGTGCTCCGTGGGCGCATGCCGCGGAGCCGCTCAGGAAGGACGCGGGGACGGCGGGCCGCGCGGAGCAGGCCGAGCGCGACGACGCCACGTACCGGCAGCTGGAGGTGTTCGCGCGAGTGCTCTCCTACGTGGAGAACAACTACGTGGAGTCGCCGGACCGCCAGCGGCTCATGTACGGCGCCATCCAGGGCATGTTGGAGACGTTGGATCCGCACACGGTGTTCCTCCCGCCCGACGTGTACCGGGAGATGAAAATCGACACCTCGGGCGAGTGGGGCGGCCTGGGCATCGAAATCGCGCGCAAGGGCGAGCGCATTGTCGTGGTGGCGCCCATCGACGATACGCCCGCGGCGCGCGCGGGCATCAAGGCCGGCGATGAGCTGGTCGGTATCGACGGTGAGCGGACCGAGGGCATGGACGTGGGGCGCGCGCTGCAGAAGATGCGCGGCCCGGCCGGCGGGCGCGTGCTGCTGACCATCATGCGCGCGGGCTTCAGCGCGCCGCGCGAGATCGCCATCATCCGGGACCACATCCGCATCGTGTCCGTGGAGGGCGCGCTGCATGGTGGCATCGGCCATGTGAAGGTGAAGAACTTCCAGGACCGCACCGACCTGTACCTCCGCAAGGAGCTGGACCGGCTGCGCGCGCTCAACGGCGGCAAGGAGCTGCGCGGGCTGGTGCTGGACCTGCGCAACAACCCGGGCGGGCTGCTGGACCAGGCGGTGGCGGTGAGCGACCGGTTCCTGCCGGGCAACCTGCCCATCGTCTCCACGCGGGGGCGGGATGGCCGAAACGCCACCGTGGAGCGCAGCAAGGACCGCGACACGGAGAAGGACTACCCCGTCGTGGTGCTGGTCAACGCGGGCAGCGCCTCCGCGTCCGAAATCGTGGCGGGCGCGCTCCAGGACCATGGCCGCGCGACCATCCTGGGCGCGCCCACCTTCGGCAAGGGCAGCGTCCAGACGGTCATCGAGCTGGAGGACGGCTCCGGGCTGAAGCTGACCATCGCGCGCTACTACACGCCCAAGGGCCGCAGCATCCAGGAGCGCGGCATCACCCCGGACTTCCTCGTCCCCGACGAGCCAGGAGGCAAGGTGCCGCGCGACGTGGTGCGGGAGAAGGACCTGCAGCGCCACTTCCGCGCCGAGCCGACGGCGGCGACCGAGCCCGCCGCGCCGGAGCCTCGAGGGCTGCCGGAGAATCTCAAGCCCTGGGACGTCACCGCGAAGCTGGAGGACTATCCCTTGAGGGTCGCCCTGGACTATCTCCACGGAATGGCCTCCGCTCCCGTGCGCACTCCATCCCGGGCAGCGGGTCGTTGAGGACTCCTTCTCACTTGCATTTCGCTGTGCAGTCCGTTTGATGCGCAACGGGCAAAAGGTGAACGAGAGATGCGACCTTCGAATGTGCGAGCGGTTCACGCCGCGTTGAGTGGATGGCTGGTGGGACTGCTGGCCGTGGGACCCGCGGCGGCGCAGACGCCGGTGTCCTCGCGGCTGGTACCCCGGGCCTTGAGCGCGGCGACGGCGGATGCGCCGGCCGATGCGGCATCGGTCACCGTGGTGGCTATTGCGTTGGACGCGGCGGCCCGTGGCGACGCGGCCCGGCTGGCGCGCGAGGCGGAGCTGGCGGTGACGCGCTCGGGGCGGCTGAAGCTGGTGCGCCTGTCGGACGCGTTGGACGCGGACGGGCAGCGCGAGCGTCAGGCCCGTGAGGACGAGGCCGCCGAGGCGATGAAGGCGGGCCAGCGCGCCTACGACGAGCTCGACACCGAGAAGGCGCTCGAGCACTTCGACAAGGCGGTGCGCGGCTACGAGGGCGCCGACCTCTCCCAGCGCTTCACCGAGCTGAGCCGCGCGCGGGTGATGAAGGCCGCGTCGCAGGTGGCCAACGGTGAGAACACCGCCGCGCAGCTGGAGATTCGCACCGCGCTGGCGCTGAACCCGGAGGCGCGCTTCTCGCCCAACTTCTTCCCGCCGGAGGAGATGACCTTCGTGGAGAAGGAGCGCAAGGCGGTGCTCACCGGCACCAAGGCCAGCTTGCGCGTGAGCACCGAGCCGGTACCGGCCCAGGTGTTCGTGGACGGCCAGTTCCGGGGCATCTCGCCGGTGGACGTCGCCGACCTCACGGCCGCGGACCACTACGTGACGGTGGTGGCGCCGGGCTACGCGCTGACGCAGCGCCGGGAGCGCGAGGGCGAGGTCAGCTTGTCGCTGGCCCCCGTGGCGGCGCAGAAGGGCCTGCAGACGTTCACCGAGCAGGCGGCGCGCAAGCCGGAGAGCCCGGAGCGCGACGCGGCCCTGCGTGAGTTGGGAACGCTCGCGGGCGTGGCCCAGGTGCTGGCGCTCCTGGTGCGCGGTGGCGCCGGGACCGCGCCGCTGGAGGTGACGGGCCTGCGCCTGGACGTGTCGGATGGCCACAACCAGGCCTACGCGCTGGGGACGGTGCCGCGCGGGGATGGGTTGGTGGATGGTTCGCAGGCGCTGCTGGCGCAGCTGGTGTCGGCGGATGCGCCGCGCCAGGACGGAAAGCCGGTGACGCACTTCGCGGGTGGCGTCAGCAACACGCGCCGCACCGTGGGCTACGTGCTGATGGCCACCGGCGTGGCGCTGCTGGCCGGCGGCGTCTACTTCGGCATGGAGGCCTCCGCGAAGTCGGATGACTTCAAGCGCGCGGCGCAGAACAGCAGCCGCGCCCAGGATCTCAAGAGCACGGGCAAGACGTACGCGCTGGTGGCCGACGTCGGCATCCTCCTGGGCCTCGCGTCGGCGGGCGCGGGCGGCTACCGGCCTTCGCCAACGGCGGCGGCGGTGGTTCGAAGTCGACCTCCCGCGCGAGCCGCCCCGCGCCGTCTCCCGTCCCCGCGGCCGCGCCGAAGGAGGCCCCCTCCGCGGAGAAGGAGCCGTTGCCCATGCCTCCGCCTCCCGCGCAGACGGCGCCTGCCTCGAAGCAGAAGGAGCCCAGCACGTCCAACAAGCGCGCGCAGGAGGACGAGGCGCGCCAGCGCGAGGAAGAGCTCCGCAAGCGCCGTGAAGAGGTGGAGCGCCAGCGCAAGGAACTGGAGGAGCGGCGCAAGCAGGAGGAGGCCGCGGCGCAGCGCGAGGAGGAAGAGCGGCGTCGGCAGGAGGAGCGGCGGCGAGAGGAAGAGAAGAAGAAGCGGCCCGCACTCGACGATGACGATCTCCGGAACTACTAGCCATGCGCCGTCCCTTGCGAAACCTCGTTGCTTTCATGGCCCTGAGCACCGGGCTGTCCGCGTGCAGCCTCCTCGTCGACTTCGACGAGGAAGGGCAGCCCTGCGATGAGCTCAACCAGTGCCTGGAGGGCTACACCTGCGTCGACAACGCGTGTGTCCCCGAAGACGGCGCGCCGTCCGATGGCGGCTCCGATGCGGGCACCGACGGTGGTCTGAACACCGACGGTGGCCTGAACACGGATTCGGGAACCCCTGACCTGGACGCGGGCTCGGAAGAGCTGGACGCCGGGCTTCAGGAGGACGCGGGCACCACCGGACCGGGCCCCGTCCTGGAGCCGGAGTTCCCGGCCAGCTGACCTGCCTCACCCGAGGTCCGCGGCTCGCGGCGTGGAGACGGAGCGGCGCCTGACGCGGGCCGCCCGCTCCGTGGCGCCCCGGCCACGCCGCGGCCCGGAGGACACGCCTGCTCTTCGCGCACGGCGTGGTTGAAGCCCCTCACCCGAGGCGGTCTCCGAGGGAGACCGTCTCGCTCCGCCCACCACCGCGCGGCTGGCATCATCCATGCTCTGTGCTCCGCCCAGGAGGTAACATCGACATGGGCAAGCGCGTGGGAGTGCTGATGGGCGGGTGGGGCGAGGAGCGGGAGATTTCGCTCAAGACGGGAGAGGCCGTGGTGGCGGCGCTCGAGTCCCGGGGCCATCAGGTGACCCGCATCTTCGCGGGGCCGGGCCTGGACCGCGCACTGCGCGCGGCCGAACTGGACGTGGCCTTCGTCGCGCTCCACGGGCGCATGGGCGAGGACGGCCGGGTGCAGGGCCTGCTGGAGTTGCTGGAGCTGCCGTACACGGGCTCGGGCGTGCTGGCGTCGGCGCTGGCCATGAACAAGCCCTTCGCGAAGCGGCTCTTCCGCCTGCACAACCTGGCCACGCCCCACGGCTACACGGTGGCGCGCGAGGACGCGTGGCGCGCCCTGGCCCTGCACGGCGACCTGGGCTTCCCGTGCGTGGTGAAGCCCGCGTGCGGCGGCTCGTCGGTGGGGCTGGCCGTGGTGCGTGAGCCGGAGGCGCTGGCGTTCGCGGTGGCGCAGGCCAGCCGGTTCGGCGGCGAGGCCCTGGTGGAGCGCTACGTGGCGGGCCGGGAAGTCACGGTGGGCATCGTCGGAGGCCGGTGCTGGGCAGCTGCGAGGTGGCCACGCCGCGCGAGGGCTTTGACTTCGACGCCAAGTACAAGGGCGGGGCCGCGTACTTCTGCCCGCCCCGGCTGTCTCCGACGCGCGTGGCCAACGTGGAGGCCCTGGCGCTGGCGGCCTACCGCGCGCTGGGCTGCCGCGGGCAGGCGCGGGTGGACCTGATGTGCTCGGACACGGAGAACGACGTGGTGCTGGAGGTGAACACGCTGCCGGGCTTCACCCCCACCAGCCTGCTGCCGAAAATCGCCGCCAGGGCCGGGCTGGACTTCGCCGCGCTGACGGAGCGCATCCTGGCGCTGGCCACCCGTGACGAAGCCGGTGTCCTGGAGGCCCCCGCCGTAGAGACTCCGCCGGGCCTGGGCGCACCTCGCCGCGCGGTGAGCTGACCCCGCAGGTCGGTCAACCCCTGGCGTTGTTTCAACCCCGGCGCCAGGGACACAAGCTGGGTGTCATCGGAGTGACGCAGGGTGTCAGTGCCCCGTGAACGGAACGTTCAAATCCGGGGAATAGTTTGACACGGCCTTGAACGCATTCCTATTGTCCGGCGCCGATCACTCCCCGAAGGTCAAAACCTTGTCTTTTCGGGTACATACGATGTGGGGGCTTGGACGACCCATCTCGCGCCGGTCCGCGCGAGACGGAATCAGCCGGGCCGCCCCGCACGGAAGGACCGCAGGCCCTCTGGGCTGTGGCAGGGGTTGAGCGTCACCGATGACCACCGTCGAGATCATCTTCCTGGGCGTCTATTTCAGTCTCTTGTGCGTGCTGGGAGTCTACGGCTCGCACAGGTACCGGATGGCGTTCCTGTACTACCGGCACAAGTTCAAGCTGCCGACGCCAAAGGGCAAGCTGGAGTCGCTGCCCAAGGTCACCATCCAGCTCCCCATCTTCAATGAGATGTACGTGGTGGAGCGCCTGGTGGAGTCGGTGTGCCGCATCGACTATCCGCGCGACCTGCTCGAAATCCAGGTCCTCGACGACTCGACGGATGAGACGTGTGGCATCGCCCGGGCGTGTGTGGAGCGTCAGCGCCAGAAGGGGCATGACATCGTCTACATCCACCGCGTCAACCGCCAGGGCTTCAAGGCGGGGGCGCTGGAGAACGGCCTGAAGCTGGCGAAGGGCCAGTTCGTGGCCGTGTTCGACGCGGACTTCGTGCCCAGCCCCGACTTCCTGATGCGCACCGTGCCGTTCTTCTCGGACGACAAGGTGGGCATGGTGCAGGTGCGCTGGGGCCACCTGAACCGTGAGTTCTCGCTGCTGACGCAGGCCCAGAGCATCTTCCTGGACGGGCACTTCATCATCGAGCACACCGCGCGCAACCGCGCGGGCTGCTTCTTCAACTTCAACGGCACCGCCGGCATCTGGCGCCGTGACACGATTTCCGACGCGGGCGGCTGGCAGCACGACACGCTCACCGAGGACCTGGACCTGAGCTACCGCGCCCAGCTGAAGGGCTGGCAGTTCGTGTTCCTGCCAGAGGTCATCTCCCCGGCCGAGGTGCCGGTGGACATGAACGCCTTCAAGAGCCAGCAGCACCGCTGGGCCAAGGGCTCCATCCAGACGGCGAAGAAGCTGCTGCCCACCATTCTCAAGAGCGACCTGCCGCTGGTGGTGAAGCGCGAGGCGTTCTTCCACCTCACCAACAACATGGCGTACCTGTTGATGGTGCTGCTGTCGGTGCTGATGCCCATCAGCATGGTGGTGCGCTTCCAGCACGGCCTCTACGGCACGCTGTTCCTGGACCTGCCCTTCTTCCTCACGGCCACCGCCAGCGTCTGCTTCTTCTACGTGGCGGCGCAGCGTGAGCGCGGCGCGAAGGGGTGGGAGCGGGTGAAGTACCTGCCCTTCCTCATGAGCCTGGGCATCGGTATGGCCATCAGCAACGCCAAGGCGGTGGCCGAGGCGCTGCTCAACCAGCAGTCGGGCTTCGCGCGCACGCCGAAGACGGGCGCCGAGGGCAAGAAGGCCGTCACCGTCAAGAAGGCGTACCGGGGCAGCAAGTCGCTGCTGCCGCTGGTGGAGCTGCTGTTCGCCGCGTACTTCACCGGCGCGCTGTGGTTCGCCATCGACGCGCGCATCTACACGTCGGTGCCCTTCATCGTCCTGTTCCTGGCGGGCTTCCTGTACGTGGGCAGCTCCAGCCTCCTGCAGGGACTGTCCGGCCGGATGAAGCTGGTGGAGTCCACTCCCGCGGTGGACGCCGCCGACGAGCAGCCCCGCCGCGCGGCCTGAGCGGCATCCTTCCTGCGGGAAGGCTGGGGGTGAGGTTGGCACCGCGCCGCCTCACCCCTTTCGCGTTTCTAGGTGCCGGCGTCCGGCGAGGTGCCCGCGTCCGGCGGGCCCCGCAGCAGCACCTGCTCCAGCCGCACGCTGGGGGCGCCCGACGGCGCCGTGCGGCAGTCCTCGTCGATGGAGGTGCTGGTCGCCGAGCGCAGCGTCAGGCTCGCGTCCGTGCACCGCACCACCTCTGTCGGAAAGGTGACGGGGCAGGGCGTCCCCGCGCCGGAGAAGCCGGTGGCACGCGTTTCGCCCACGAAGCCCGCGGGGGTGCGCCGCAGGACGATGGACGGCGAGCCCGCGTCCGGGGCGTCCACCGCTGCCGAGTCATGTGCGCGAACGACGGCGAGTGAGAGTGTGCTGCCATCATCGTCGCCGTAGTACCGGAAGGCCGGGTTCCCCGCGTGGTGGTACTCGCCTCCCTGGTTCTGCTCGCAGCCGGCGGGAATCTTCACCGCGGGTGGAGGCGGCGGCACGGGCTCCGTCCGGGGCGGCGCCTTCGCGGCGCACGCGGTGAGGGAGAGGACGCTGAGGTGGAGGGCCAGTGTGGGCAGGACGCGGTGCATGGGGCGCGGATATTCTCCCAATCCGCAATGCCCTGGGACTCTGTTTGATTCCCTTCGGATGACTCTCTAACCTTCGGTTCGTCATGAGCCTCCACCGCATCGTCGTCTTCGCCCTGGTGACTGTCCTGGCCGCCCCTTCGGCCGCGCTCGCGCAGGATGACTTCCTGGCGCCGCTCACCTCGCCGTCGAAGCCCAAGACGGGCAAGCCCAAGGTGGTGAAGAAGAAGCCCGCGAAGGCGCCCGCCAAGAAGCCCGCGCGCGCGAAGGCGCCCGCGAAGGGAAGCAAGAAGCCCGCGGCCGAGGATGACCTGCTGCTGGCGCCGCTGACGCCCGTGAAGACGGAGGTGCTCGTCCGGATGACGGGCAACGTGCGCGGCGCGAAGCTGTTCGTGGATGGGAAGGAGTTCGGCGTCCTCTCCTCGGCCGCCGTGCCGGTGGAGGTCCGCCCGGGCGAGCACCACCTGGTGGTGCGCCGGCAGGGTTATGCCGACTTCACGCGGCGCATCGACGTGAAGTCGGGCACGCAGGCGGAGGTGCTGGTGTCCATGGACGCCACCATGGGCTTCGCCACGCTGACGGCGGACGTGGCGGACGCGGTGGTGATGGTGGACGGGCAGCAGGTGGGCGCCGTGCCGCAGGCCAACGTGTTGCTGCGCCCGGGCTCGCGTGAGATTGAGTTCCGGGCCCCGGGCTTCAAGCCGGACGTGCACAACATCACCGTCTTCGCGGGCCGGACGTACGAGGTGACGGGCAACCTGCGGCCCCTGCTGGACACGTCCGTGGCCACCGCCGACGTGCCGAAGAGCCCGGTGTTGGAGCCGTCCTCGAAGCTGGACCCCGACGACGACACGGCCCCGGGCCTGTCGTTCGCTGGGGACCCGGAGACGCCCGAGGTGGAGGGCTCCAAGCCGTGGTACGGCCGCTGGTACGTGTGGGCCGGCATTGGCGCGGTGGTCGCCGCCGGCACGGTGGGCGCGGTGATGGCGACGCAGGGTGGCGCCAGCCCGCTGAGCTCCGATGCGGTGTGCCATCCCGCCAAATGTGACGCCGTGCTGGGTGGCATCCGCTCGGTGCGCGGTGGCGGTGCGCGGCTTCAGGCTCCTCCTCCCGCCGGCGCGATCCGCTTCTGATGCGGTCGCGAATCGTCCCGCCCTCGACGTGGGCGGGACGGCGCCACGGGGGCTACTGGTCGCGCAGGTCGTCGTTGTCGGCGCGGCTGCCCGGGGCGAGCAGCAGGTATACGTCGCTCACCCGTCCCACGCCCCAGGTGTCCAGCGCGGTCGCGCGGACCTGGAAGGGGCGGAGTCGGGCAGCAGGTGGGTGATGTCCACTTCGCCCGCCTCGAAGTTGAAGGCGCGGCGGCCCACGCTGTCCACCTGCTCCCGGCCCATGTGGACCGCCTCGGTGAAGCCCACGGTGGCGCGCCGAGTCACCTGTCCACTGGCGTCCAGCACCTCCAGCAGCAGGAAGTTGTCCACGGCGATGCCGAGCGTGCCCTTCGCGTCGCCGTAGAGGCGCGCCCGGTGTCCGTCGAGGCTCAGCGTGGGCGTCTGGCCAGTGGCGACGACGCGCGGCGTGCGCTCGCCTTCGGTGGCGTCCACCTCGATGTCTTCGCGCAGCTTGGTCAGCGTGTGGGTCTCTCGGGCGGGCGTGTCCAGCAGGAGCCGAACGGCGCGGGGCTCGGTCGAGGTGGAGGTGGGCGTGGCCGAGGCGGGCACCTGCCGCGCACAGGCCATCAGCCCCAGGGTGGCGGCCATGACGAGCGTTCGAGAATGCATGGGAGGTCCAGGGTAGATGAGCAGGGGTGCCCCGGGTCAATTAGCATGGCCGGATGCGGACCTTCCTCCATGGGTGCCTGCTGTGGTGTGCGCTCTCCGGGACGCCGGCGTGGGGCAGTGCGCCCGCGGAACCCCTGGTTTCTCCCGAGGTGCAGCTGTGCCTCCAGCACCTGAAGCCCGCCGAGCGTGAGCGGGCCGCGAAGGCGCTGGGGCCCCTGGAGGAACTGCCGCTCTACCGGGTGCAGTTGGAGGTGGACCCGGAGACCCGTGGGGTGAAGGGCCGGGTGCAGGTGGAGGTGCTGGCCCGGAAGCATCCGCTCACAGAGCTGTACCTGCGGCTGACGCCCAACGCGCAGGGCCGCCGGGTGACGCTGTCGGACGCGAAGCTGGGAGGCCGACCCGTCAAGCTGGAGCGGCCGGAGCCCACGCTGTACCGCCTGTCCCTGGAGTCCGAGCCCGTGCCGCCGGGCGCCGCCGCGGTCCTGGACGTCGCCGTGGAGGGCCTGGTGCCGCGCGCCGCCGCGCCCTCGGGCGGCGGTGCGGGAGGACTCCTTGGCGGTTTGATGGGCGGTGGTGGCGGGCGTCCTTCGGGCGGCGACCACGGGGCCTTCTCCGCCACGGCGGATTTCATCAGTCTGGTGGGCGTGGTGCCCCAGGTTCCGCCGGTGGGCGAGAACGGCCAGCCCTGGGATGGGCCGCAGGGGATTGGCGACCTGGGGCTCTACGAGCCGGCGCACGTGCTGGCCACCGTCACCGTGCCCACGGGCTGGGCGGTGCACGCCACCGGCGTGCCCATGGGCGAGGTCCCGGAGCGGGATGGGCGGGTGCGCTACGCCTTCGCCGCCGCGGCGGTGCGCGACTTTCCCCTCTTCGTGTCGCGAGGCTACGCCAGCACTACCGCCACGGTGAATGGCGTCACGGTGGAGAGCCACTACGCCGCGGCGGACCAGGCCGCGGGCGAGCGCGTGTTGAAGTACGCCACGTCGATGCTGGCGGAGTTCGAGCGCCGTCTGGGGCCGCTGCCGTACACGCACTTCCGCGTGGTGCAGGCGCCGCTGTCGGGAGGCGCGGGCGGCATGGAGTTCCCGGGGCTGATCACCATCGCGACGCAGCTGTACCGCGGCGCGGCGGGGGCCTCCGAGATGCTGGGCGGCGGCATGCCGGGCATGGAGGACCTGGAGGCGATGCTGGGCATGCTGGGGCAGAGCGGGGGCGGGGGCGGGGTGCTGGGGCAGCTCAACGGCGCCATGGAGCGCACGCTGGAGTTCACCGTGGCGCACGAGGTGGCGCACCAGTACTTCGCGGGGCTCGTGGGCTCGGACCCCATCCTGGAGCCGGTGGTGGACGAGTCGCTGGCCCAGTACGCCGCGCTCCTCTACCTCGAATGGAAGCACGGCAAGAAGGTGGCGGAGTCGGTGCGCCAGGAGACGCTGGTGGGGCAGTACCACCTGTACCGGATGACGGGTGGGAAGGACGGCCGCGCGGACCGGCCCACGGGCCACTTCGCGGATGAGATGGAGTACGGCGCGCTCGTCTACGGCAAGGCGCCCCTGCTGCACCACGCCTCGCGGAAGCTGGTGGGAGACGCCGCCTTCCTCAAGGCCCTGCGCGCCTACGTGGACACGTACCGCTTCAAGTGGACGTGCAAGGACTGCTTCACGAAGGAGCTGGCGAAGGCGAGCCCCGCCAACGCGAGCGCGCTGGAGCGGCTGCGCACGCGCTGGTGGCGGGAGGCGAAGGGCGACGAGGATTTGGGCAAGCCCCGTCTGGAGTCGCTGCTGGGGGGCTTCGAGGGACTGGAAGGGCTGGAGGCCCTGCAGTCGCTGCCCGGCATGGACCTGGAGGCGCTCCAGGGCATGCAGGGCTTCGAGGCCTTCCAGGAGATAGACGCCCAGTCGAAGGAGCTGCTGGAGCAGCTCATCCCCGGGCTGATGGGGGAGTGACGCGGGCCCTCAGTCGAAGAGGGCGCGGACGAACTCGCGCGGTTCGAAGCGACGCAGGTCGGCCACTTTCTCGCCCACGCCCACCCAGACGACGGGGAGCTTCAGCTCGTCGCAGATGCCGATGACGACGCCGCCCTTCGCGGTGCCGTCCAGCTTCGTCAGGGCGATGGCGCTGACGCCCACGGCCTCGTGGAACTGCTTGGCCTGCTGAATCGCGTTCTGGCCGTTGGTGGAGTCCAGCACCAGCAGCACCTCGTGTGGCGCGCCGGGCAGGGCCTTGTCCATGACGCGCTTCACCTTCTTCAGCTCCTCCATCAGCGGAGCCTTGGTGTGGAGCCGGCCGGCGGTGTCCGCGATGAGGACGTCCGCGCCTTCCTCCTTCGCCTTCTTGACGGCCTCGAAGATGACGGCGCTGGGGTCTCCGCCCTCGGCGCCCTTCACCAACTGGGCCTGGGCGCGCTCGGCCCACACGTCGAGCTGCTCGGTGGCGGCGGCGCGGAAGGTGTCACCCGCGGCCAGCACGACCTTCTTGCCCTCGCTGGTGAGCTTCGCGGCCAGCTTGCCGATGGTCGTCGTCTTCCCGGCGCCGTTGACGCCCACCACCATGACGACGTGCGGCGGGCCGCCGCCTTCCAGGGAGCGTGGCACGGGCAAGTCGCAGATGCGGGCGACCTCGTCGCGGATGAGGCCCTTGATGCGCTCGGGGTCCTTCAGCTCGTTGCGCTTGAGCTTCTCGCGGGCCACCTCCACCAAGTGGTTGGCGGTGCGCACGCCGATGTCGGCGGTGAAGAGGATTTCCTCCAGCTCCGCCAGGACGGACTCGTCCACCTGGCGCTGCTGGCCGAACAGGCCGTTGAGCCGGGCCATGAAGCCCTGGTTCCGGGTCTTGTCCAGGCCCTGGGCCAGGGTGCGGCCGGCCTCGGCCTCCACCTTGGCGCGCGCGGCGGCTTCTTCGGCGCGGCGGGCTTCCTCGGCGGCGGCGGCCTCGCGGGCGCGCTCCTCCTCCATCAGGCGCTGGGCTTCAACCTGCTCGCGCTTGCGGCGCTCCCGGGCCTCGTCGTCCGCGGCTTTCTTGGCGCGGTATTCGGCGCGCTTCTCCTCCTCTTCGCGCTCCTTGAGGGTGCGGGCCTCCGCCTCCAGCCGGGCGCGCTCGGCGGCGTCCGTGGCGGTGCGGGCGGCCTGGGCGGCCTCGGTGCGCTGGCGGGCCAGGGCCTCGGCGCGGTCGTGGGCGGCCTCGGCCTCGCGGAGCCGGGCGGCCTCCGCTTCGGAGGGGGCAGCTCCACGCGCAGGCGAGGCTGCTCGGCGGGGAGGGCGGGCTTTTCGGCCGCAGGGGGGACGGTGGGGGCTTCTTCTCCTCGGGGCGCTTGCGGAAGAACAGCTTCCGGGCGGCCAGCACCATCAGCAGGACGAAGAGGGCGGCGGCGCCAATGCCCACGACGTCGCCCGCGGGGAAGCTGTCCGAGGGGGCGTGCCGGTGCCCGGCTGCGTGGAACCGCCGCCCGGGGTGGGGGCGGGAGAGGGGGCGGGCGGCACCTGCGCGGTCAGGGCGTCGAGGGCGTTGGGCGTCTTCATGTGCGCGGGTTCGCATACACCAACGCGCCGGTGGATGCAGCGCCCGTGGCCGGGTAGAACCCGGTCGTGATGCGTCTCAAGCCCTCTTGTGTCCTGCTCCCGTCGCTCCTGCTGCTCGGCAGCGCCTGCATCGTGGAGGCGCCCGGCGGCGCGAGCGCGCAGGAGCGGCGTGCGGCCACCGTCACCCAGGTGCCCCCCCTGTCCGTGAAGAGCGGCGCCAACCTGGGCGGCAAGGTTGAGCTGGTGGGGGCCACGGTGGAGCCCGGCCGGCTGACGCCCGGAGACCAGGCGAAGGTGGCGCTCTACTTCAAGGTGCTCCAGCCCATGGACGACGACTACCTCATCTTCGTCCACGTGGAGGACGCGGACGGCCGCGCCGAGCGCATCAACGTGGACCACAAGCCCGCGGGCGGCATGCTGCCCACGTCGCAGTGGAAGCCCGGTGAGACGGTGAAGGACGAGTTCCCCATCTACGTGCCGCCCGGCTCGACGGCCCGCGCGCTGAACATCTGGCTGGGGTTCTGGGAGCCGCGCACGGACTCCCGGCTGCGCATCCTCAACCCGAACGCCGTGCGCAACGACGGCAAGGACCGCATCCTGCTGGGCCAGGTGCCCGTGGTGCGTTGAGTCGCGCCTGCGCGGGCACCTGGGCGCTGCTGGCTACTGGCAGTTCGGGGGCCCCATGCAGGAGTAGGTTGCGGTGAACCCGGCCCTCATCGTGGTGGTGTTGACGCGGGTGCAGGTGCCCTGCGTCGTGACGACGTTGCAGAGCCCCCGTGGACACGCCTGTTCGGCGAGGACCAAGGCGTTTTCCTCCGCCAGGGACCATGCGGCCGGGCAGTTGAAGCCGGAGGCATAGCCCTGGGATGTGCGCTGCGTGCTCTCGCAGGTACACGGCGTCGTCGTCGGACAGTAGGTCCTGCTCCCGTTGCACTCCACCCAGCCGCCGTTGTCCGCGCCGGAGGCACAGATACCGCTCGCGGAGCCGCAGGTGATGGACGTGCCATCCGCACACTGCTGGCTCACCTGACAGGAGAGCTCCGCTTCGCTGCTGCCCAGTTCCAGGGACTCCTCGTGCGCGTCGCCCATGTTGCAGGCGGACAGGACCAGGGCTGTGACTGCCGCCAGGACGCTTCGTTGCCAGTGCCTACCGGTTTGCATTTGCATGCCGGAGACACTAGGTCCGTGAAGCAAAGCCCCTCCATCGTGGAGAACCGCAGTTCCCACGCCGAGGAGGGGGTTCCACGCGCTGACTTCAGGGGAAAAACGCCGGAGCGGCCGTGTAAGCCGAGTTCTGTTCCCACCCCTTTCGGGATGGGCGGTGAACATTCATCTAGGGCCCTGGTTGCCCAGGGGCCTCATCAGCGAGCAACCCGAACGCATGGGACGGGCCATCCCTGTCCTCCGTACGGCGAGGACGCGCTCCTATTGGCTCTTGCTCCAGGTGGGGTTTACCGAGCCGTCCGAGTCACCCCGGACGCGGTGCGCTCTTACCGCACCGTTTCACCCTTACCCGCCCCTTTCGGAACGGGCGGTCTGTTTTCTGTGGCACTTTCCTGCGAGTCGCCTCGACTGGCCGTTAGCCAGCACCCTGCCCTCTGGAGCTCGGACTTTCCTCCCGCCACCCATGACTGCGGTGACCGGCGTTCACCCGGGCCGCTCCGGCACCTTGCGCTTACAACAGCCGGGCAGGGGCGGTCCACTCCGGGGCGTCCACCGGGCTCAGGAACGTCCGCTTCCGCGCGCGCAGGCGGAGGCCCGTTCGAGGAGCAGCGCGCGTTCTCGCGCGTTCGCCGTGAGGGCGGCGGCCTGCTCGAACTCCGCGCGGGCCTCGTCGAGCCGGCCCAGCTTGCCGAGCAGGTCTCCGCGGACGCTGGGCAGCAGGTGATAGCCCTGGAGTGAGGGCTCCGAGGTCAACGCGTCCACGAGGGCCAGCCCTGCCTCCGGGCCGAAAGCCATGGAATGGGCGACCGCTCGATTGAGCTCCACGACAGGAGAGGGGACGACCTGGGCCAGGGTATCGTAGAGCGCTGCGATGCGTGCCCAGTCCGTGGCCTCGGCCGCGCGCGCGCGGGCGTGGCAGGCGGCGATGGCGGCCTGGAGCGCATAGGGGCCTTGAGCGCCTCCCAGCGCCTCGGCGCGTTCGAGCGCTGCGAGGCCCCGGCGAATGAGGAGCTGATCCCAGAGGGCCCGGTTCTGTTCCAACAGGAGGACGGGCTCGCCCTTCGGCCCGACGCGCGCTCGTGAGCGGGACGACTGAATCTCCATCAAGGCGACGAGGCCATGGACCTCCGGCTCCTTCGGCGCGAGCCCCGCCAGGATTCGGCCGAGGCGCAGGGCATCCTCGCAGAGCGCGGGGCGCATCCAGTCATCGCCGGCCGTCGCTGCGTAGCCTTCATTGAAGACGAGGTAGATGACCTCGAGAACGGTCGACAGGCGGGCGGCCAGCTCCTCGCTATCAGGGACTTCGAAGGGGACGCGCGCCTCCGCGAGCGTGCGCTTGGCCCGGACGATGCGCTGGGCCACGGTGGGGACGGGGACGAGGAAGGCGCGGGCAATCTCCTCGGTCGTCAGGCCTCCGAGCAGCCGGAGCGTGAGCGCCACCCGTGTCTCCTTGGAGAGCACCGGGTGGCAGGAGACGAACATCAATCGCAACAGGTCATCGCCCACGACGTCGTCGAGCGCGGCGTCCAGGTCCGGCACGGCGGTACCTTGTAGCGACTCCAGTTCGTGACCGAGTTCCTCGTGCTTGCGCTCGAGGAGCTTGCCCCTGCGCAGTTCGTCGATGGCGCGGCGCTTGGCGGCGGCCATGAGCCACGCGCCCGGGTTGTCCGGGACGCCTGTCTCCGGCCATTTTTCGAGCGCGGTGACGAGCGCGTCCTGTGCGAGTTCCTCCGCGCGGCCCACGTCGCGCACCATTCGCGCGAGGCCGGCGATGAGGCGGGCGGACTCGATTCTCCAGACTGCTTTGATGGCCCTTTGTGTCTCGGTGGAAGCTGTCACGGGCGCAACTCAATCACCGTTCGCTTGCGACACAAGCGGCCTGTGCGCCCGGCATTTTCTTTTGGGTTCACGACTCCCTTCAACTACGCGGTTTTGCTGCCCAAACGTGCCTGTCGTGGTGTTACCCGCTTCTGGCTTGGTAACGCCACGGGACAGCCGCTCCGCTGCCTCGCGCTCGCGCTCTTTCGCAAGCTCGCGGACCTTCGCCAGCGCCGCGCCCGGCATCACGCGGCCCCGAATGCTTCCCACGTTCAGCTCCGTGCTGCTCAGGTTCTTGTGCCGCATCAACACCATGACGTGGGGTGTAGATGCGGAACAGGTGCTTGCGGACCTGATTGGCAGTCGAGGGCATCACCTCACCGCGTGCCACGCGTCCAGACAGCCACTCCGCAATGTCACCCCCGACCGGGCGAGACGGCAGCGCATCCACCGCCAGGGCAAGGTGGCTTCTGACGGTCTTCTGCGTATCGGGCTTCATGTGCTGGAGGACCGTCGTGCCGTACCAGCTCAGACCGCCTCTACCACGTTCCGAGAGCAGTCAATACCGCCCTGGGGTGACGCATCGCGGGCAGCGTGCCAGACAGGCACTACGTAGAAAGCGTGGGGCTGGTCTTCCCCTGCCGACTACCCATCCGGGGTGATAGACGCATGAAGCGGAGCCATGATCAGGCCGCGCACCATGCGAAATCAGAACGCCGCACTTGGCCTGATGTGCCTCTTGGCCGCCATGTCGCTGGGCTGCTCCAGCAGCGCCACTGGCACCGTTGGTCGCCGCGACATGGGCCGTCGCGACGCCTACGCGCTGGCGTCCTGCACTGACACCGTCTCGTGCTGCATCCAGCGCAACCCGGGCGTGCCCGATGCGTGCGGCCTCACGGCAGCCGAGGCCGCCGCTTACGTGGGGACCATGGATGCCGCCATGAAGCGCGCGAACGAGAAAGAGGAAGAGGACGAGGACGCCGACGACGGATGGAAGGAGCACTGCATCAACACCTACGTCGCCTGCCGAGACGAGAAGAAGCCGCGTTGGCAGGGCGACTGCTACGCGTGTTTTCGACTGTGTGAAGGACAGAAGCAGTGGCCATTCCACGAATGCCGCAAGCGCAGATAGGGCCCCCACATGCCGGAATATGAATTTTGGAACCAAATCTGGGAGCTGAATCACCGGGTTACCGACTTAGGGGAGCCACTCGCTCTCACGGACGAAACCCGCGCGTTGCTACGGGACACAGCAGCCGAGGTGGCCATAGCGCCCGAAGAAGCAGCCAGCGCACTGCAAGGCGACGTGAGCGCCGCTGCGTTGCTCAAGGAGATTGCGAAGCGCATCCGTGTCGGCTCGCGACGCCTGTCGCGTGCGCTCATTGAAGCAAGGAAGCACGAAGAGGCTGGCGACCGTGACGCCGCACGCGCGCCTTTGCTGGCACTGCTGGATGTCGAGGTCGTGCCGCTCTACCGCGAACAAGCCCAGATTCAGCTCGACGCACTCGACGAGCCGTAATGACAACGGGGGGCACGACTGACGCCGCGCCCCCGCCGTACTCAGGTGCCGCCACCAGCTCCAGGCGGCGCCGGTTCCACGGGCGGTGCCTCGGCACGCCCCTCCGTCGCCGCCAGCATGGTGGTGGCCAGCAGCTTGACGCCCGACACGGCCGGGGGCTTTCGAGCGGGCGGCTTGGGCACCTCCACCACGAGTGGCTTCGGCACGGGCGGCGCCTCGGCGCGCCCCACCACGGCGGACACCTGCGACACCACCGATTGCAGGTTGCTGTTGCCGAGCACGGATGAGCTACGCGAGGGAGCCACCGCAGTGAGCGACCCCTCCGGCCGCATCGCGCGGAGAAATGGCCGCGAAGGTGGGCGATGAGGCCGCATGCCGCTGTGAGGGTAATGGGGCTGGAGGGGTAGTTGTGACCCGTCTCAAAACGAGTACTTCGAGAAATTTCGGTTGGGATTAGACTCAAGGGGTGTCCGCTCTCCAGCCGCGCTCCTCGAACTTCGAGTTCTTGCGGTCCCATGATCCCCTGCTCGTCGCGCTTGGGGCGCAAGCAGAGAGGTACTTCACCGAGGACCCCACCACGTGTCTGATGAAGCTCAGGCAATTCGCGGAGGTGCTCGCGCAACGAGCCGCTGCGAACCTTGGCCTGCTCGCTTCCTCGAATCAGAGCCAGGTGGACCTCATCCGAGCCCTCGACTCGCGCGGTGCGTTGACCGCGGAGGTTCGTCAGGTTCTCCACGACCTTCGCCGGACGGGTAACGTCGCCGCCCACGAAGTTCGCGGGACGCACAGCCAGGCCCTCCATGGGTTGAAGCTCGCCCGCGCACTGGCCATCTGGTTCCACCGGAGTTTCGGTGATGAGCGCGGGTTCAGCCCTGGGCCGTTCATTCCTCCTCCTGACCCGGCGCTGGAGACCAAGGCCCTCGCTCAAGAACTCGAGCGGCTTCGGTCTGAGCTAGCCCAGGCCAAACTGGGGGCGGAAGCCGCCCAGGCCGCCGCCGCTGAAGAGTCCAGGCGGCGCCTCGGTGCCGAAGAGCGGGCTCGGAGAGACGCGGAAGATCGCGAGGTCTGGCAGGCGCTCGCGGAGGAAGCCGAAGCGAAGCTCAAGGGGCGCCTCGACGCGGCTCAAGTCCAGGCCGAAGCGACGCCCACGCGGCAGCTCGATCTCATGGTCCAACAGGCGCAGGCCGCAGGTGCCTCCCTGGACCTGGACGAGGCCGACACGCGGCAGCTCATCGACGAGCAGTTGCGTCAGGCGGGCTGGGAGGCTGACTCCCAGAACCTCACGTTCAAGGCCGGCGCCCGGCCGCAGCGCGGACGCAACCTAGCCATCGCGGAGTGGCCAACCCAGAGCGGACCCGCGGATTACGTTCTCTTCCACGGTCTTGAGGTCCTGGCCGTGGTCGAAGCCAAACGTCGCGGGAAGGATGTTGCAGGCGCTGTCCAGCAGGCGAAGCGGTACAGCGAGGGGTACCAGCGCCAGGGGGACGAGGCACCGCCCGAGGGCCCTTGGGGCAAGTACCGGGTGCCGTTCCTCTTCGCGACGAACGGCAGGCCGTATCTGCGCCAGCTCGAAACGAAGAGTGGCATTCACTTCCTCGATGCGCGGCGCCCGACCAACCACCCCCGGGCGCTTGTCGGTTGGTACTCGCCTTCAGGGCTTCGTGAACTCCTCCAACAGGACAGGGAGTCGTCCGAGGCGGCGCTTCGCTCCGAGCCGAGCCACTACCTCGGCTTGCGCGACTATCAGGTCAAGGCGATTCATGCCGTCGAAGCCGCCCTTGAGACGGGGCGCCGTGACTGCCTGATTGCCATGGCCACTGGCACCGGAAAGACGCGCACGTTCATCGGGCTCGTCTATCGGCTCGTGAAGACGCGGCGCTTCCGCCGGGTGCTCTTCCTCGTGGACAGAAGTGCGCTCGGCGAGCAGGCCATCAACGCCTTCAAACACGCGCGCCTGGAGGGCCTTCAAACCTTCACCGACATCTTCAACGTGAAGGGCTTGGAGGATGTCCGGCCGGACCCCGAGACGAAGCTCCACTTCGCCACGGTCCAGGGGATGGTGAAGCGGCTCCTCTACAGCGACGACGCGGAGCGGCCAACGGTGGACGACTACGACTGTATCGTCGTGGACGAGTGCCATCGTGGCTACACGCTTGACCGGGAGATGAGCGACGCGGAGCTGAGCTTCCGAAGCCAGGATGACTACATCAGCACGTACCGTCGCGTCCTCGACTACTTCGACGCCGTGAAGATTGGTCTGACGGCGACGCCGGCGCTGCACACCACGCAGATCTTCGGCGCGCCGGTGTACACGTATAGCTACCCGGAAGCCGTCATCGATGGCTGGCTCGTGGACCATGAGCCGCCGATCCGCATCAGCACGGAGCTCTCCGACGGAGGCATCCACTGGGCCGTGGGGGAAGAGGTTCCGGCCTACAACACCGAGACCCAGCAGCTCGATCTCATTCACGTGAAGGACGAGTTGTCCTTCGATGTGGAGTCGTTCAACACGCGGGTCGTCACAGAGAACTTCAACCGGGTGGTCTGCGAGGAGCTGGCCCGGCAGATTGAGCCTTCCGCTGACGGAAAGACCTTGGTCTTCTGCGCCACGGACCAGCACGCGGACATCGTGGTCGCGGCGTTGAAGAAGGCGCTGGACGCGCAATACGGCGGCGTCGATGACAACGCCGTAATGAAGATCACCGGCAGCTCGGACAAGCCGCTTCAGCTCATCCGCCGCTTCAAGAATGAGAAGCAACCGAGCATTGCCGTCACCGTGGACTTGCTCACCACGGGCATCGACGTGCCGCCCATCGTGAACCTCGTGTTCCTGCGGAGGGTGAAGAGCCGCATCCTGTACGAACAAATGCTGGGGCGTGGCACTCGCCGCTGCGACGATATCGGCAAGGAGGTGTTCCGGATTTTCGACGCCGTGGAGCTTTACGATGCGCTGGAGCCATTCACGTCGATGAAGCCCGTCGTCGTGAACCCGTCCTTCACATTCGCTCGGCTCATCGAGGAAGTGCTTCGTCTCAAGGAGGAGTCCTCACAACGGCAGGTCATCGATCAACTCGTGGTGAAGCTGCGGCGCAAGCGCCGCCTCCTGGAGGGGGCGTCCGCAGACTCCTTCGAGGCAGCGGCCGGAATGCCCGTCGCCGACTTGTTGACCCTGCTCCGCGAGAAGTCCCCAGCCGAAGTGGCCGCCTGGTTCTCGGCGCACCAGCAGATTGGAGAAGTCCTCGACGCCTCGACGGGCCCAGGGCCGCGTCTCTACGTGAGCAGCCATGAGGACAGCCTGAAGGCCGTGGAGCGGGGCTATGGGTCTGGCCGTGTAAGACCGAAGGACTACCTGGACGAGTTCGAGACCTTCATCCGGGAGAACCAGAACGTGTTGCCGGCGCTGATGGTGGTCTGCCAGCGCCCTCGCGAGCTGACGCGGCAGCAGCTCAAGGAGCTCAAGCTCGCGCTCGACAGCGCGGGCTACAACGAGACCTCGCTCCAGACAGCCTGGAGAGACATGACGAACCAGGACATCGCTGCCTCCATCATTGGCTTCATTCGCCAGCGGGCGTTGGGAGAAGCGCTGGTTCCGTACTCCGAGCGTGTGGATCGTGCCCTCCGCAAGGTGCTGGAGTCGAAGTCCTGGACGCCGCCGCAACGGAAGTGGCTGGAGCGGATCGCCAAGCAGCTCAAGGTCGAGACCGTCATGGACAAGGCGGCACTCGACCGAGGTCAGTTCGAGGCCAGCGGCGGCTTTGGCCACATCAACAAGGTCTTCGAGGGCCGGCTTGAACAGGTCCTTGCTGACTTGAGCGCCGCCCTCTGGCAACAGGGTGACAAGGCGACGGGATGAATACGAACGCGAACGACCTCGTACAGAAGCTCTGGAACCTCTGCTCGCTCCTTCGCGAAGACGGAGTCACCTACCACCAGTACGTGGCCGAGCTGGCCTTCGTGCTGTTCTTGAAGATGGCGAAGGAGACGAAGCGGGAGGAGCAGCTCCCCAAGGGATACCGTTGGGATGACCTTGCCCGCCGAGAGGGTATGGAGCAACTGAGGTTCTACCGGGAGCTGTTGCTCCATCTGGGAACCCACGGCAGCTCGCGCGTCCAGGACATCTACGCGAACGCCAGCACGTCGCTCAGGCACCCGAAGAATCTGAACGCGCTCGTGAAGGCCCTTGATGCACTCGATTGGTACGGGGTGGATCGGGAGAACTTGGGGGATCTCTATGAAGGACTCCTGGAGAAGAACGCCACCGAGGTGAAGTCCGGGGCGGGGCAGTACTTCACGCCCAGGCCCCTGGTGGACGCGATCGTCTCCGTGCTGAAGCCGCAGCCCGGTGAGACCGTGCAGGACCCTGCCGCTGGCACGGGCGGGTTCCTCATCGCCGCAGACCGGTACGTCCGCGCTCAGACCGATAACTACTTCGACCTCGCCGATCCAAAGCGGCAGGAGTTCCAGCGGAAGAAGGCGTTCTACGGGGTGGAGCTTGTTCCGGAGACCCGTCGCCTGGCCCTGATGAACATGGCTCTGCACGACCTGGAGAGTGAGCTGATCCTCGGCGACACGCTCTCGCCTGTCGGGCGCGACTTGCCGAGGGCGGACATCATCATCACGAACCCGCCGTTCGGGACCAAAAAGGGCGGCGGCAAGCCCGAGCGTGACGATTTCACGTTCCCGACCTCGAACAAGCAGCTCGCGTTCCTTGAGCACGTCTACCGAGGCCTGAAACCCGGCGGTCGCGCGGCCATCGTCGTCCCAGACAACGTGCTCTTCGAGGAGAACGTCGGTCAGGAGATCCGCGCCGACCTCATGGACAAGTGTGACCTTCACACAGTCCTTAGGCTGCCGACGGGCATCTTCTACGCGCAGGGGGTAAAGACCAACGTGCTGTTCTTTACCCGTGGTCAGACAGACAAGGGCAACACAAAATCCGTCTGGTTCTACGACATGCGGACCAATGCCCCCGCATATGGGAAGCGGACACCATTCCTCCGGGAGCACTTCGCTGACTTCGAGAAGGCGTTCGGCGATGACTCCCGTGGCAAGAGCAGGCGCAAGGAGCAAGGCGCAGAAGGCCGATTCCGGAAGTTTACGCGCGAAGAGCTAACACTACCCGGTCAGATGAATCGGGTGCGGACGCCCCGTGTTGACGGAGCATGATGCCCACCCAGTTACACAAGCTTGACCGGGAGCTGAGCGAGTTCCTGGACTCGATGACGGAGGGAATGGGCCGGACCGAGAGACGTCGCGCCCTCGGCGGCTACCTCACGGGACTGCTGCTCGACGGAGAACGCAAGAGCATCGAGCCCATGGCGGCCCGGCTCGTCGCAGCCCCCGAGCAGACAGAAGCCATGCGCCAGCGGCTTCAGCAGTGCGTGTCCGGCGCGGCTTGGGAGGACTCCGAAATGCGACGACGTCTGGCGCGGAAGCTTGAGCGCGAGCTACCGGGCTTGGAGGCCCTCGTCATTGACGACACGGGCTTGCCGAAGAAGGGCGTGCATTCGGTGGGTGTGGCGCGCCAGTACTCGGGCACCCTGGGGCGGACGGAGAACTGCCAGGTGGCCGTCAGCCTGCATGTTGCTGGAGAGAAGGGCAGCGGCTGCATCGCCATGCAGTTGTACCTGCCTGAGGAGTGGACGCGCAGCAGGAAGCGCTGCAAGGCCGCGGGCGTCCCGGCTGGAGTGAAGTTTCAGAAGAAGTGGCAGATAGCGCTGCGCCAATTGGATGACGCCTTGGCGTGGGGCGTACGCCGACACCTCGTGCTGGCCGATGCCGGGTATGGCGATGCACGGGAGTTCCGCGACGGCGTGCGAGAGCGCGGCCTGCACTACCTCATGGGCGTGCAGGGCACGCGCAAGGTGTGGCCGCCCGGCGCCAAGCCGCGCAAGCCCGAGAGGGAGCCGGGGCAGAACGGGCGCCCGCGCACGCGCTACGTGGCCGAGGGCGTGCAGCCCTGGGCCATCGAGGAGTTGGCGCTTCAGCTTCCGAAGGAGGAATTCCAGACAGTCTCTTGGCGCGAGGGCAGTCGGGGCGAGCAGTCCTCCCGGTTCGCCGCAGTGCGCGTGCGGACGGCGGAGCGGCACGTCCAGCGAGCTGCGCCGAGTGAAGAGGTATGGCTGCTCATCGAGTGGCCCCAGGAGGAGAAGGCTCCAACGAAGTACTCGCTCTGCTCGCTGCCCGCGAACACGTCGCTTACGGAGTTGGTGCGCTTGTCCAAGCTGCGCTGGAGAGTGGAGCGCGACTACCAGGAACTCAAAGGCGAGGTGGGGCTTGACCACTTCGAGGGGCGAGGGTGGCGAGGCTTCCACCACCATGCCACCCTCTGCATGGTAGCCCACGGATTCCTCGCGCTCCGCCGGGCGCTTTCCCCCCCGGAGGAGAACACGCTGGACACTGCCCGAGGTGCGCCGCCGCCTTCAGCACCTGCTGCTGCGCCGCATCGGCCACTGCCCTCTGTGCCTGCGTCACATCAACGCCCGTGCACCTCCTCGGGGGCCGTCACGCATGTGACCGGGTAGTACTAAGGGCCAGGGGCGACAACTTGGATGTGCTCTGGATTAAGAATGAGGGGGCATGCAACGCGGGCGACCTGCTGGAGCCAGAGGTGATCGCCACGGAAATCCGCGCTCAACTTCAAATCGCTCTTTCAGAGATGGAGGCTCTAACTACGCTGTTGGAGAGGAATGAGGTTGGCAGTGAGCGGGCCTAGTTCATTGCCTCCAGGGTGGCTGCTGACATCGCTGGGCGAGGTGGTTTCGGATGGTCCATCTAACGGCTACTCGCCTACGAGTAGTGCCGATGGCGCTGGCCCTCTCACGCTGAAGCTCTCCGCCACAACGAGTGGCGAGATGCGGTTGGGCGACTCAACCGTCAAACGAGTCACCGAACAGATAGCACCAGACTCAAAGTACTGGCTTGAGCCTGGCGATCTTCTAATTCAGCGTGCGAACACGCTCGACTATGTAGGTGCTGCCGCGATCTACGATGGCCCGAAGGCCCAGTACATCTACCCGGACCTCATGATGCGCGTTCGGATTCGAGCGCCAGAGCTACGGCACTACGTTTGGCGCTATTTGAACTCGTATGGTGCGCGAGAGTACTTCAGGGCGAAAGCAACGGGCACGGCTGGCAACATGCCGAAGATCAATGGTGAGACGGTGCGCTCCCTGCCGCTGCCCCTTCCTCCTGCTCACGAGCAGCGCCGCATCGTCGCCAAACTCGAAGCCCTCCTGGCCCGCAGCCGTCGCGCGAAGGAAGCCCTGGACGCCATCCCGGCGCTGCTGGAGCGATTCCGGCAGTCGGTGCTCGCGGCCGCGTTCCGAGGCGACCTGACACGGGACTGGCGCGCTGCCAACCCGGACGTGGAGCACGCCTTTAAGTTACTGGAGCGAATTCGCTTCGAGAGGCGCCGCCGCTGGGAATTGGCCGAATTGGATCGGATGCGGGCAAAGGGGAAGGCGCCCAGGGATGACAAGTGGATGGAGAGGTATGAAGCCGGTGTCCCTGCAACGAAGACAACAGGCGTTCTGCCGGCTGGCTGGGCATGGGCGACAGTTGACGAGCTTGCCGAAGAGACAGTCTACGGTACGTCTGCTAAGACCAACGATGACTCTAGCGGAGTACCAGTGCTCCGGATGGGCAACATCCAAGATGGAAAGCTCGAACTCGCGGACCTGAAGTTTCTCCCCAGGGACCACAGCGAGTTTCCGGGCTTGCTACTCACGCCGGGAGATGTGTTGTTCAATCGGACTAACAGTCCCGAACTCGTAGGAAAAACAGCCGTCTACTGCGGTGAACCCAGTTCTACATCGTTCGCGTCCTACCTGTTGCGCGTGCGTGTCATTCACTACTCTCCCTTGCTCTTGTCTCACTTTATCAACGGTCCTTCCGGGCGTGAGTGGGTGGCATCAGTGGTGAGTCAGCAGGTGGGGCAGGCCAATGTGAACGGTACCAAGCTCCGAGCCTTAGTCGTTCCGGTCCCACCGATGGATGAACAGCGTGCAATCGTCTCTCGGATTGACAAAGCACTGGCCCGAGCCAATCGCGTCATGGATGTCGCGCGGGAGCAGGCGCGAAGGCTTGAGTCTTTTGACCAAGCGGTACTCACGAAAGCCTTCCGGGGTGAGCTTGTGCCTCAGGACCCAACAGACGAGCCCGCCTCGGCCCTCCTCCAGCGGATCCGAACAGAACGGGAACAGTCCGCCGACAACACGATTGGCGCTCGCCTGAAGCGACGCCGCAAGACGAATGCTGCCTGATCATGCCCATCCCCGACTTTCAGAGCGCGATGCTCCCGGTCCTCCAACTCGCTCAGGACGGCAAGGACCACACGCTCCGCGAGGCCGTGGAGGCCATCGCCGTGGAGTTCAAGGCCACTGAGGAGGAGCGCAACGAGTTGCTCCCCAGTGGCCGCCAACGGCGCCTCCATAACCGAGTCGGCTGGGCGAAGACCTACTTGCAGAAGGCCGGCCTCGTGGAGCCGAACGGGCGCGGGCGGTTCCGCATCACCTCCCGAGGCCGAGAGGTGCTCCAGCGCAGGCCGAGCCGCATCGACATGAAGTTCCTGGAGCAGTTCCCGGAGTACAACGCCTTCGCGGCACTCCGGCATGATGCCGCTGAAGCGGAGCCCTCCGCACCGGAGCTTCCGTCAGCCACGGAGACCCCGGAGGAGCTCCTCGAAGAGAGCTACCAGGAACTGCGGAGGCGCCTCGCGGACGAACTCCTTGATCGCATCAAAGCTTGTGACCCGCAGTTCTTCGAGAAGCTGGTTGTCGATTTGCTGGTGATCATGGGTTACGGCGGCTCGCGCAAGGACGCCGGGCAGGCCGTCGGGCAGAGCGGCGACGAGGGCATTGACGGTATCATCAAGGAGGACCGCCTTGGGCTCGATGTCGTCTACATCCAGGCGAAGCGGTGGACCAACACGGTTGGCAGGCCCGTGGTTCAGGCGTTCGCTGGCAGCCTTGAGGGACAACGGGCACGGAAGGGTGTGCTCATCACGACCTCGGACTTCAGCCGGGAGGCCCGGGACTACGTGAAGCAGATCGAGAAGAAGATCGTCCTCATCAATGGCGTCGAGCTCGCCAAGTTGATGATTGACCACGGCGTCGGAGTCACCGAGGTCGTGACGTACACGGTGAAGAAGCTCGACCTCGATTACTTCGGTGACGAGGACTAACGCACGCCCTCGCGAGTTACAGCCGCTCATCAATCGCGCGGTTGCTCATCTCATCCGCCTCGGCGTTCTGCGCGCGGGGGACGTGGTGCAGCTTCACCTTGGTGAAGCCCTTGAGCAGCTTCCGCGCTTCTTCATACAGCGGCTTGAGCGTCGGGCTCTTCACCTGGTAGCGCCCGCCGAGCTGACGAATCAGCAGCTCGCTGTCCGCGAAGACCTCCACCTCGCGCGCGCCCAGCGACTGCGCATGCTTCAGGCCCAGCAGCAGGCCCATGTACTCCGCGCAGTTGTTGGTCTGATGCCCCAGGAACCGCCCGAGCCGGGCCACCACGTTGCCCTCGGGGTCCATCAGCACCGCGCCCGCGCCCGCGGGCCCTGGGTTGCCCCGAGCCGCGCCATCTGAATAGACGCGCAGCCGCGGATGCGATTCGGAAGCGGGCGCCGCATCCACCGGCGGGCTCATGGCCCCAGCCGGCATCTGCGTGCTCGGAGCCGACGCAGCGGAGGCTGGCGACATCCCGCCGAGCCGCTGTGCGGCATCCTCGATGAGCTGCCCGAGGTGTTCCCGGGTGAGGCCTCGGAACGCACGTACCGTCCCTTGCAACGGCTCCTCACGCGCGATGTGGCGGAGGATGTCGATGATGGACGGCGCGGGCATGTCCACGAAGCCGTGCCGCTACTTCGACGCCGCCGGGGTTTCCTGCAGCGCTTCCACCGCGTAGATGATGCGGTTGCACGAAGGGCAGATGTCCGTGCCCAGCCCGGTGCGGAGCTGGTTGTAGAGCTGCGGGGGCACGTTCATGTTGCAGCCCTGGCAGGTGCCGGCGACCACGCCGACCATGGCGGGCAGCTTCTTCTTGCGCACCACCTCGTAGCGGCGCAGCAGGGTGGCATCCACGCTCGAGGCCACTTCGGCACGACGACCTTCCAGCCCCTTCACCTGCGACTCGGCCTCGCCCAGCTTGCCGCGCAGCTCCGTCATCCGGCCGGACAGGCCCTGCTGCTTCGTCGCGTAATCGGCCTCCTTGCTCTTGATGGCCTCGCGAGCGCCGCCGAGCTGCTTCGTCAGCTCCGTCAGCTCCTCCGCCATCGTCAGATTGGCCTTCTTGGCGATGTCGATTTCACGGGCCAGGGCGGAGTACTCGCGGGTGGAACGCTGCTCGCTGAGCCGCGTCTCCCACTTCTTCACCTTGTCCTTCTCGTCCGTGATGTTCTGCTCGAGCTGGGCCTTCTGCTTCTCCATGTCGGAGACGCGTGCCCGTTCCGCCTCGATGGCGCTGCGGGCCACACCCAGTTCCCGCTCCAACTCGGCAATCTGACGGGGGTGAACGTCCGCGGCCTTTCGGAGCGAGGCGACCTCGAGGTCCACGTTCTGCAGCTCCGCCAGCGCTTTCAATTTCTCCCGCAAAGTTGCTGCCTCCCACAGGGCCGCACCGTGTACGGCAACGGCCTAGTTCTTGTACCAACAAGGTTAATGAGGGTCCAACGTCCAAATAGGCCACGAGTCATCCCTCGTGGCCCTTGCTGCCATGCTGCATTTGAAACAGCTTCACGCACCCGTTAGACCGGAGCGCGTGCTTCGTCCATCCTTCGTCATCGTTCTCTGCGCGCTCACTCCTGCCTGCAAGGAGTCCGCGTCCCCGCCTCCCGCCACCACCACTTCGCCGGCCATCGCGCCCGCCGCCACGAACACGAAGTGGGGTGTCATCGAGGGGCGCGTCCGTCTTGCCGGCACGCCCCCGCACCCGCCCGCCAGCCCACCATCGGCACCGTCGTCTCCGTGTGTGGCGAGGAGACGGAGGAGCGCACGCTCGTGGTGGGAAGCGAGGGCGCGTTGGCCCACACCGTGGTTTCCCTTAGAGACGGCCACGCGCTGCCCGCGTCCACGCGCGCCGCGCCGGAGCCCGTGCTGGACCAGAAGCAGTGTGTCTATGACCCGCCCGTGCTGGCCGCTCGCACCGGCAGCACCCTGGTCATCCGCAACTCGGACCCCTTGGTCCACAACGTTCGCGCCGCCTCCGGAACGAACCGCGCCTTCTTCAACGTGGCCATGCCGCTGGAAGGCATGACGGTGAAGCGGCAGCTTCCCGCCGAGCCAGGTGAGGTCCCCATCCACTGCGACATCCATCCGTGGATGCGCGCGCGCGTGCGCACCTTCAACCATGGGTACTTCGCGACCAGCGGCGCGGACGGACGCTTCCAACTGGAGGTCCCCGAGGGCACCCACACCCTGGTCCTCTGGCACGAGCGGCTTCCAGAGCAAGCCCGCACCGTGACGGTTCGCGCCGGCGAGCGCGTCCAGGTGGACGCGGAGTGGCCGGTGGCCGACCTGAAGTAGCCCGCCAGCCCGTACCCTTGAAGGATTCCGGCGCTCGACGTCTAAAAGGTTGAGAAGCCGCGAATCGATTGGCGTTTCCGTTCCGACAGAAAAATTGTTATGCGGGCGGCAGAAGCCACGACCGAGAAGAGGGGGCCGAGTCATGCAGCAGCAACCAAAGAAGCAAGCATTCCCGAGCAACGGCATGCGCGGCCTGGAGGCGCCCCGCAAGGCGGCGGTTCGGCCCATCGGCATGCAGGAGATGGGGCCGACCCTGTACGAGCAGCTCCGCCGCGCGCTGGTGGAGCTGACGCCCGCCTCATCCAACTGAGGCCTGGCCGTCCGGGCGCGAGCCCCCCGGCCTGAAAAGCGAAGGGGCTCCCGGCTTGTGCCGTGGAGCCCCTCGTTGTTTGCGAACCTAGATTTCGTCCTCTTCGCTATCGCCTCCCGCCGCCTCGTCGTCGTCGAAGGAGTCCAGCTCCTCCTCGTCGTCTTCGCCGCGACCGGCGGGTTCCTCCGGTTCAATAGGCTCAATGACCTTCGGGGCAGCGGCGAGACGGCCACGCCTTCCCTCGGGCTGGGGCTTGAGCGCCGGGCTTTCCCGCTGATCCGCCCCACACTTCGGGCAGATCGGGTCCGGCTTCTTCATGTCGTAGAACTTCGTCTGGCACTTGAAGCAGACGTGTTTTGTTCCGAGGTCCTTCGCCGGCATTCGCCACCTTGTGTAAAAGGCGAGTGAAGACAGGGGGGAGGGCGGCTCAATAGTTGGGCCGCAAGACAGAGTCAACCTGTGGTTTGCGCCGGAGATTTCTAGCGGTAGCATCCCGCCCGCGTTTTCCCCCGGAAGCTGGACACCCCTCTTGAACTTTACCTGCGACAATTGCCAGAAGCGGTATTCCATTGCGGACGAAAAGGTCCGCGGCAAGACGGTCAAGGTCCGCTGCAAGAACTGCCAGAACGTCATCACCGTCGAAGGGCCCGCCGAGGAAGAGAACACCCGCGTGGTGTCCCTCGCGGACGTGGAGCGCATCCGCGCCCAGGAGCGTTCCCTGGCGGAGCCCGAAGCGAGCGCCGCCCCGGCGGCAGTCATCAGCGCGCCCATCGCGGCCGCTCCGGTGGCGAAGGCGCCCGCGGCCGCGCTGCAGACGCCCTGGGACGATGAGCCCACGCGCGCCGCGCCCATGAAGGCCACGGGTTCGCCCTGGTTCGTCATGGTGCGCAACAAGCAGGAGGGCCCGCTGGACGAGGGCGCCCTCCGCGAGCTGGTGGCCACCAACACCGTGAATGGCCGCAGCTTCTTCTGGCAGCAGGGCATGGCGGACTGGAAGCGCGGTTCGGACATCCCCGAGCTGGCCGGCCTCTTCGAGCCGCCGCCCGTCGCAGAGCCGCCCCCGCCGCCGCCCGCCATCGCCGCGCCGCCTCCGCCCGAGCCTGCACGCCCCTCGCGCGGCGCGCCCGTGCGCCGGGAGCCGGAACCGCAGGCCTTCATCCCGGAGCCCGAGCCCGAGCCGCGGCACGCCGAGTCCGAGCAGCCCTGGCCGGATGAGGAAGACGAAGCGCCGGACAACACGTATTACGGCGACCCCTTGCCGCGCGCGCAGCCGCAGCCTCAGCAGCAGGCCCAGGTGACCCGCCGCGCGCAGCAACCGCAGCCCCAGGCCGCCAGCGCCGCGCCGCTGGACGACGCGCTGTTCTCCGACCTGGACCTGCCGGGCAACCGCAACGGCGGTGACGGCGAGGAGCCCCAGGACGACGGCGGTGTTCCGTACCCCGATGACCCGCGGGCCGCGCTGGGCGGCGGCGAGGACGACGACGAAGGCAAGGCCGTGGAGGACACGCGCCACTTCGCCAAGAAGTCGGGTGTCACGCGCCGCAACCCCGCCTGGAAGTACGCCGTCTTCGCGTTGCTGCTGCTCATCGTCCCGCTGGGGCTGGCGTATGTCCTGTCGGAGACGCTGGGCGTGGTGCCGCTGCGCGTGCAGACGGTGGACGCCAGCGGCAACGCGGTGGAGCAGCCCATCTTCTCGTCGGAAGGCGTGGGCGCGCTGCGCGACAAGCTGATGGGCCGTGAGCCGCCGCCCGCGCCCCCAAGCCGCCCGCAGAGGGCAAGCGCCCGGTGCCCCCTCGGAGGGCAATCGTCCGGCCGCCGCGCCCGGTGGCACCGGCGCGGTTGCGGACCCGGAGGCCGCCGCGGCGCCGTCCAAGGGGGCGCTGGAGGCCGTCTACGTGGACCCGGACAAGAAGGACGTGGACCCGACGGTGCGCAGCGGCGAGGAAGTGGCCGCCGCGGACACCGAGGAAGTCGGCGGCCCGTCCGACGAAGAGGTGGAGCGCGTGCTGGCGAAGACGCAGCCCGCCTTCCGTGACTGCGTGGAGGCCGAGCTGCGGAAGAACCCGTCCTTCAAGGGCGGCAAGGTGACGCTGACGGCCACCGTGGGCAGCTCGGGCACGGTGAAGGCGGCCACGTTCGACCGCAAGGACCTGAACCGCAACAGCCCCGTGGGCACCTGCATCCGTGACCGCGCGAAGGGGATGGTCTTCTCCGCCTTCGCCGGCGAGGACGTGGACCTGGAGATTCCGCTGGTTCTCTCCAAGTCGATGTAGCCGCCTAGAGGTCGAAGCTCCCGGTCGGCGGCGGCTTCTTGCCGCGCGTCGCCTTCTCGCGGGCCCTGCGCACCTCCTCGCGCAGGGCCTCGGTGGCCTCGGAATCCACCTCCAGGGTGTCGAGGTCGAGCACGTCTCCCTCCCGGATGCCCGCGGGCAGTTCGCTCAGGGGGCGCGTCAGCTCGCGGCCCTCCACCACCAGCACGGCGATGTCGTCTTCGATTCGGTCCAGCGTGGCCCGGGTCGTCATGGGGCGTGGCTCCTCAGGGGTTGCAGTCCCGGGCAGGCCGCCGTCCGCGCGAGGCCTCTTCCCGGCTGGAGAAGGTCACCAGGTTCGATGACTTGATCTTCACGACGTTGCGGCAGGTGGGCTTGTGGAACACGTCGCTGCGGACGCTGCCGACGTAGGTCCCCACCTTCACGGCGCCTGAGTCGGAGGTCCCGCTTCGCGAGCGCGAGCCCGCGCGAGAGGGGGGCGCCCCTTCGTCCGTCGGGTCGTCGAGGCTCAAGGTGTACATCTTCCCCGTGGGATGCTTGCCCGAGCCGTCCCGGGTGCCGGAGCGGCCCGTCCCGCGCCGGGAGTCCCCCGCGAGCGCGGTGTCCCGGGGCATGGGCGTGCCCAGGCCCGGGTAGCTGTAGCGCGTGTCCTCCGGGACGCCCGCCGACAGGCGCTGCGGCGTGACGACGAGCGTCTTCCCGTCGCTCACCACCTGCACCTCGCCGTGAAGGTCGGTGCGGAACACCTGCGCGCCGGTGGTCTCCAACTGCTCGAGGATGGCCGGCGCGGGGGCGCCAATCAGGTTGCCTTCACCCGCGGAGATGACGGCGGCGCGAGGCCCCACGGCCGTCAGGAAGGCGGCGGTGGTGGGCCCTTCGGTGCCGTGCGCGGCCACCTTGAGCAGCGTGGCCTGCATGGGGGCGTTGCGCGCCAGCAGGTGGTCCACCGTCCGGGCATGCGCGTCCGCCATGAAGAGCACCGCGGTGTCCCCATAGGTGAGCCGGAGGATGACGGAGTTGGCCTCCAGCGCGGCCTCGGGTACGTCGAGCAGCGGCTCGGTGGGCGCGCGGGGCCACAGCACCGTGAGGGACACGCCCGCGCCCAGGGGCAGCCGCTGGAGCGCGTTGGGCGTGGCGGGGGAGGGGGACGGGGAGATGAACTCCACGCCCTGGCTGGCCACGGCGCCGAGCAGGGCGTCATAGGCCTTGGGCGTGGCGCCCAGCTGCGGCTCCAGCAGTTGCCGGCGCCCACGCGCTTCAACACCGGCTCCAGCGCGCCATGGTGGTCCGAATGCGGGTGGGTGAGCACCACCAGGTCCAGCCGCTGCGTGAGCAGTTCGGGCAGCCGGTTGACCAGGTGCTCCGCGGCGGAAGCGGGGCCCGTGTCCACCAGCGCGGTGTACCCGTCCGGCGACACGATGAGCGCGGCGTCGCCCTGGCCCACGTCGAAGAAGTAGACGTGGAGCTTCCCGTCCGGGGTGCCACCGAAGTAGCGCCGAGGGGCTCCGCCGGTCGCGTGGCAACCGGCTGCGGGGGAGGTGGCGGCGATTCCTTGCAGGCGGCCAGTGCCAGCAGGACGGGGAGGAGGACGCGCGGGCGGAAGCTCATGGGTGGCAGTCCTCGGCGGGGCGGCGCTCGCGCATGGCTTCGGCGCGGCTCGAATAGGCGGTGCGGTCCGACTTGGAGCGCTTCAGGGTCCGGCAGCTCTCTTTGTGAAATACCTTGCTGCCCTTGAGGCTGAAGTATCGGGGCGCGTCCGTGTCGCGTTGCGTGGAGTCGGTGCCGGGGGCCTCCGCGGGGGCGGACGCGGCGCCGCGCCCACGGGGCGTGCTGGTCCGGCGCGTTCCCCGGGTGATGGGCCCGAGCGCGACCGAGCCGGGCCTCACGCCTCCGGGAACCAGCTCCGACGCCCCTGCGCGCTTCTCCGCGCGCAGGGAGACGACGTTGCCGTCGCTCGTCGCCACCACCTCGCCGTCCTGGTCGGTGCGGAACACGGTGGCCTTCACCGCGCGCAGCCGCTCCAGCACCGCGGAGGTGGGGTGGCCGTAGTCGTTCTTCGCGCCCACGGAGATGACGGCGGCTTGGGGCTTCACCGCCGCCAGGAAGTCCGCGGTGGACGAGTGCCGCCCGCCGTGGTGGGCGACCTTCAGCACGGTGGAGGCGAGGTCGATGGGCTTGCGCAGCAGCGTGGCCTCGGTGTCCGGCTCGGCGTCGCCGGTGAAGAGGAACGCCGTCTTGCCGTAGGTCAGCTTGGCGACGATGGAGTTGGAGTTCGGGTCCGAGCGGGTGCCCGTGAGGAAGGGGTCTTCCGGCACGCGCGGCCACAGCACGGTGAGCGCCGCGCCATCCCCCAGGCCAATGGTGACCAGGGAGCGCGGGTCCTGGGGGTTGGGAACGGGCGTCATCACCTGGCCCACTTCGTCGCCCACGACGTTGAGCAGGTCGCGGTACGCCTCGCTCGGGTGGTCGAACCCCGGGTCCATGAAGCGCCGGGCCCCCACCGAGCGCAGCGCGGTGGACATGCCTCCCAGGTGGTCCAGGTGGGGGTGCGTGAGGATGGCGAGGTCCAGCGGCTCCTTCACCAGCTCCCGCAGCCGCTGCTCCAGGCGGTGCCGCGCGTCGGGCGGGCCGCTGTCGATGAGCACCGTCTTGCCGGTGGGGGAGATGATGAGCGCGGCGTCCCCCTGTCCCACGTCGAAGAAATGCACCGTGAGTGGCTGGCCGGCCGATTGGGCCAGGGCCTGGCCCGGAACCGAGGCGAGGAGAAGGACGAGGAGTGCGAGCCACCGGACAAAGGACATCACGAGGCGGACTCTACCGCTCCGTCCCCCCCCCTGGCACCCAGGGGCTCCGATGATGCGCGCTTCTCCCGCGAGCGCTTCCCGAGGGCCTGGAAGTGGGCTAAGGGGCCGGGCATGTCCGACTCCGAAGACCTCTTCCATTTCGTCGAGGACATTGCCAACCAGGCGCGCCGCCGGCTCGAGGCGTGGAAGGAGGGGCAGACGCCCGGGGCCCGTGCTCCAGCCTCGGGCCCGTCCACCGCCCGGGTGGCCATGGAGACGGTGCGCTCCCACGCGGACCTGGCGCCGTACATCGACCACACGCTGCTCAAGCCCGAGGCTCGCGCCGAGGACGTGGTGAAGTTGGCCGAGGAGGCCCGTCAGTACGGCTTCGCCACCGTCTGCGTGAACAGCACGCACGTGGCCACCGCCGCGCGGGTGCTGGCTGGCACGTCCACGGTGCCCATCGCCGTGGTGGGCTTCCCGCTGGGCGCCTCGCTGCCGTCCGCCAAGGCCTTCGAGGCCCGGGAGTCCATCCGCGCCGGGGCGCGGGAAATCGACATGGTGTTGAACGTCGGCGCGCTCAAGGCGCACGACTATGCGCTGGTGCATCAGGACATCGCCGCCGTCGTGGAGGCCAGCCGGCCCGTGCCGGTGAAGGTCATCCTGGAGACGGCCCTGCTGACGGACGAGGAGAAGGTCATCGCCTGCTCGCTCTCCAAGGCCGCGGGCGCCGCCTTCGTGAAGACGTCCACGGGCTTCGGTCCGGGCGGGGCCACCGAGGCGGACGTGGCGCTGATGCGCCGGGTGGTGGGCGACACGGTGGGTGTGAAGGCGTCGGGCGGCATCCGCTCCGCCGAGGATGCGATGAAGATGCTGCGCGCGGGGGCCAACCGTCTGGGCGCGTCCGCGTCGGTGGCCATCGTCTCCGGGCAGACCTCCTCCTCGAAGTACTGACCCGGGGCGGACACCGTGAACGCGAAACAGCGAGACGAGCTCAAGGCGCTGCTGCTCGCGCTCCACTCGGAGCTGACGGAGAAGACGCCGTCGAGAATCGAGCCCAACCGCACCGATGACGCGCGCATCGGCGGCGACGAGGACGAGCAGCCGCTCAATGAGATGATGCAGGCCATCGCCTCCAACCGGAACCGGAACATGGATGGCGTGCTGGCCCGCGTGCTCAAGGCGCTGGGCAAGCTGCGCGACGACCCGGACGCGTTCGGTGAGTGCGAGGAGTGCGGCGACGAGATTCCGCTCGGGCGGCTTCGCGCCATGCCCTACGCGGAGTTCTGCGTGACGTGCCAGGGCAACAAGGACGGCCCCAAGGGCCGCGCCACCCGCAGCAAGCTGACCGACTACACCTGAACAACCGGCGTGCGAGCCCCGTGCCTCGCGCGCCCTCAACGGCTACACGAGGCTTCGAGGGCTCATGGACACCACCGGACTGAAGGAGCGGGCGGAGGCGTGGCGTCAGGCGGACCCGGACCCGTCCACCGCGGCGGAGCTGGCGGCGCTGCTGGCGAAGGCGGACTGGGCCGAGCTGGAGGACCGCTTCTCGCAGGACCTGGAGTTCGGCACCGCGGGCCTGCGCGGCGTGCTGGGCGCCGGTCCCAACCGGATGAACCGCGCCGTCATCCGCCGCACCACCGCGGGCCTGGCGCGCTACCTCAAGGAGCAGGTGCCGGACGTCGCCACCCGGGGCGTGGTGGTGGGCCGCGACGCGCGCAACCTGAGCGCGGAGCTGGCCGAGGACACCGCCGCGGTGCTCGCCGCCGAGGGCATCCCCGCCCATGTCTTCCCGGAGCCGGTACCCACGCCGCTGGTGGCCTTCGCCGCGCTGCACCTCAACGCCGCCGCGGCCGTCATGGTGACGGCCAGCCACAACCCGCCCGAGTACAACGGCTACAAGGTCTATTGGGGCAACGGCGCGCAGATCATCCCGCCGCATGACACGGGCATCGCCTCCGCCATCGCCCGGGTGGAGCCCGCCAACCGCGTGCCGCTGCTGACGCCGGCCGATGCGCGCGCCAAGGGCCTGTGGCGGGATTTGCCCGCGGCCATCGGCGACGCCTACGTGCGCGCCATCCTGGGGCTGCGCGTGGTGGGCAAGGGCTCCGAGTCGCTGTCCATCGTCTACACCGCCATGCACGGCGTGGGCGGCGACTGGGCCGTGCGCGCCCTGCGCGAGGCGGGCTTCCCGCGCGTCACCCCCGTGGCCGAGCAGCAGCAGCCGGACGGCCGCTTCCCCACCGTGCGCTTCCCCAACCCGGAGGAGCCGGGCGCCATGGACCGGCCACCGCCACCGCCGAGCGCGTGAAGGCGGACGTGGTGCTGGCCAATGACCCGGACGCGGACCGGCTGGCCGTCATGGCGCGAGACGCGGACGGGTCGCTGCGGCTGCTGACGGGCAACGAGGTGGGCGTGCTGCTGGGCCACTACGTCCTCACCCAGGGGTCGAAGCAGGGGAAGCCGCACGTCGTCACCACCATCGTCTCCTCGGCGCAGTTGGGAGACATCGCGCGTTCGCTGGGCGCCGCGTGTGACGAGGTGCTCACCGGCTTCAAGTGGATCGCCAACCGCGCGCTGGAGCGCGAGCAGGCCGAGGGCACCCGCTTCGTCTTCGGCTACGAGGAGGCGCTGGGTTACACCGTGGGCACGGTGACGCGCGACAAGGACGGCGTGGGCTCGGCGCTCGTCATGGCGGACCTGGCGGCGTGGTGCCAGGCGCGCGGCACCACGGTGCTGGGCTACCTGGAGGAGATTCAGCGCGCGCATGGCCTGTACGTGGGCGCGCAGCGCAACTTCACGTTCCCCGGCGCGGCGGGCGCGCAGGTCATCCGCGGCATCATGGACGCGTTCCGCGCCTCGCCTCCGAAGGACATTGGCGGTGACGCCGTCCGCGCGGTGAGTGACTACAAGAAGGGCGAGCGGGGCCTGCCTCCGTCCAACGTCGTCGCGCTCGAGTTGGAGAGCGGCGGCCGCGTCACGCTGCGCCCCTCTGGCACCGAGCCGAAAATCAAATATTACTTCGAGCTGAAGGAGACGCTCGCGGACGGTGAGCCCCTGGCTCAGGCCCGTGCGCGCGCCGAGTCCCGGCTGGCCCGCTTCATCGATGCTTTCCTCGGCCTCGCGCGTGAGCGCGGGCAGCCGGCATGAGTCTAGAGACGCAGCACCGCACCCACCGCCCGCCCTCCTCGGCGGCCCTCGCAGAAAGGTACCGTGTGAAGCGACTGCTCCCCGGAGTCCTCCTCGCTTGCTTCCTGGCCCTCCCGGCCACCGCGCTGGCGCAACGCGGTCAGGGTTGGTCTGTCCTCGCCGGTGAAACGCTGGGAGGGGGCAACACCGCCTTCCATGGCCAGATTGGCTGGCCCGGCATCTCCCTGGGCCTGCTGCACGGTGGCTCGGAGCGCTTCGACATCGGCGGCAAGTTCAGCTTCAACTGGGGCCGCGAGGGCTGGGTCCGCTACACGGACCCGGGCATCAAGCTCCAGGCGTGGATGCGGTTGCAGCTCGTCAAGGAGCGCAACTTCTCGCTGGCGCTCACGTTCCAGCCGGGCCCGTTCTTCTACTTCAACCGGCATGACACCGACGTGGGCCTGGCGCTGCCCCTGGGTCTGGTGGTGGGCATCCCCGCCGGCAGCGCCGTCATGGTGAACCTGGGCCTGGACATCCCCTTCCACGTCTACTTCGGCGAGGGAATCGGTCCGGTGTTCCCCATCCTCGTGGGCGGCGGCCTGGAGTACTTCGTCAACCGCCAGCTGGGCGTCACCTTCAACGTCCGGCTGGGGCCCGCCGTCATCCCGGACATCGACGACACCGAGTTCACGCTGGAAGCGCTCTTCGGCGTCGCCTACCGCTTCTAGCTACCAGGACGACGTCTGCTCGGGCAGCTCCACCGTGAAGGTGCTGCCCAGGTTGACGCGGCTGTGAACCGTCACCGCGCCGCCCATGGCTTCCACCAGGGTGCGCGCGACGGTGAGGCCCAGCCCGGCGCCCTTCTCGGGCGCCTTCGTCGTGTAGTAGGGCTCGAAGACGGCCTGCAGCTCGTCCTCGAAGATGCCGATGCCCGTGTCCTTCACGTACAGGCGCGGGCCGAAGTCCCCGAAGATGTCCGGAAGCTCCACGCCCACATGGATGCGACGCGGGCGGTCCGTCACGTCCTCCACCGCGTCCACCGCGTTGGCCAGCAGCTCCACCAGCACCTGCTCCAGCTGACGGCGGTTGAAGACGACGGCGATGGCCTCGTCCGGCAGCTGCACCTTCACCTCGGCGGTGCCGAGGCGGCCGGCGTCACGCATCCGCTCCACCACCGCGGGGACGAGGTCGCGCAGGTCGAAGCGCTGGATGTCCTTCGGATTGGTGGTGCCCAGCGACAGCAGGTGCTGGCCGTGCAGGCGCATCTGCTCGCCGGCCACGCCCAGCTTCTTGAGCTCGTCTGCGTCCGGCGGCAGGCCCTGCAGCGCGCGCGTGCGAACGTGCTCCAGCGCCCGCTGGAGGCCTTCGCCCACGCGGCCCAGGTTCTGTGCCACGTCCGCGGCCAGCGTGCCCACGCGGGCCAGCCGCTCCATCTCCACCCAGCGGACGCGCGGGTCCTGCAGCGCTTCGGCGCGCTGGCCACCGCGCTCGCGGTGCGCCTTGAGTTCCAGCAGCGTGTGGATGCGGACCTTCAGCTCCAGCGGGTCCAGGGGCTCGGTGATGAGCAGGTCATCCACGCCCGCCTCCAGCACCTCGCGGCGCGTCTCCCGGTCCGCGCTGGGCGTCAGCATGAGCACGGGGAGGGCCGGGCTTCCCAGCGCGTCCTGAAGGCGCCGGTACGTCGCGAGGCCGTCCGTGCCAGGACGCTCCACGTCGAGCAGCACCAGGTCCGCGGACTGGTGGGCCGCCGCGGCCGCCGCAGCCGCCAGCCCGCTCGCGGTCAGCACGTCATAACCCGCCGGCGCGAGGATGGAGCACAGCCGCTCCATGCCGCCCGACTCCACGTCCACGGCCAGAACTCGGGGCCGATACGTCGCGGTCTCCGTCGTCTCCAGCATCACGCCACCCCTACATGGTGACCAGGTGAGCTTCACCCGGGTGTTCCAGGCCGTCCTACGGACCCCTCTCGCCCTGGATGGAGCTCCTCCGGGCACCTGCGTCCAGTCCGGTACGTGATCCGATACCGCGCTGTGTCTATGCGAGGCTCATGCCGCGCTTCGTCCTGGCGCGTCGGAGCCGCCCATTGCACCACCAACGGTGGAAGCCCTGTAACGTCAGGGGGTTGAATCGTTGCGACACTGGAGAAAGTTAGCTCAACTGGAATCCGGCCAACGAAAGACGAGGTCGCTCCTGACCCGAAATCGGTTTTCACCCGGGTGCGAAATGACCTCCTTGCGCGCGAAGTGTCAGCGCGACTCTTGCTCGTACGGCGTGCCGAGCGCGGCGGGGGCGCTGCTGCGTTGGCCCTGGAGGGTCAGCACCACCAAGGTGAGCAGATAGGGGAGGGCCAGGAGGACGCCTTGGGGGATCAGCTCGACCAGTCCGGGGGCGCTCGACACCAGGCCGATGCGCAGCGCGTTACCGAAGGCGAAGAAGGTGGCGGCGAGGAAGGCGCCCACGGGCGTCCACCGGCCGAACACCATGGCGGCCAGGGCCATGAAGCCCAGGCCCGCGGGGGTGTGCTGCTCGAAGCGGTCCAGCACGGCGGTGGACAGCACCGCGCCGCCCAGGCCCGCCAGCAGCCCGCTGCCCAGCACCGCGCCCCAGCGCAGCCCCGGTACCGACAGGCCCAGCGTCGCCACGGCCTGGGGCTTGTCGCCCACCGCGCGCAGCCGCAGGCCCAGGGGCGTGCGGGTCAGCAGGCCCTGGAAGGCGAAGGGCAGCAGCAGCGCCAGGTACGTGGGCGCCGAGTGCCCGGACAGCGCGCCCAGCACCGGCACGGAGCCGAGCCCGGGGATGTTCCAGCGGGTGAGCTGCTGGATGGGCGGGGTGCCGTTGGGGCCGTAGAGCGACTCCAGCAGGAAGGTGCCGCCGGCCAGGGCCACCAGGTTGAGGGCGATGCCGGACACCACCTGGTCCGAGCGCCAGCGGATGCTCAAGAATCCATGCACGCCGGCCAGGGCCGCGCCCGCGAGCATGCCCATGACGACGGCCAGGGGCGTGGGCATCGTCAGCGCCGCCACCGCCGCGCAGAAGGCGCCCACGCGCATCATCCCCTCCATGCCCACGGCAATCACGCCCGCGCGCTCGGAGAGCACCGCGCCCAGGGCGGCGAAGATGAGCGCTGGCGCCGCGTCCAAGGTGGAGAACAGCAGCGAGTGGAGGACATCAAGCACGGGGCACCTCCGCCGACGCCGCGGGCGCCACGTTCCGCCGGCGCAGCAGCGCCAGCCACACCATGCGCCCGGCGACGAAGAGCAGCGCGAGGCCCTGGATGAGCTCGGGGAAGCTCTTGTGCACGCCGAGCAGCTGCATGCGCGTTCCGCCCGCGCGCAGCACGCCGAAGAAGAGCGCGGAGACGGTGGCGCCCAGCGGGTGGTTGTTGCCGATGAGCGCGATGGCGATGCCGTCGAACCCGTAGGGCGCGCCCAGTGTGCCGGGGTAGCGCCCCTCCGTCCCCAGCACCAGCACCGCGCCCGCCAGCCCCGCCATGGCCCCCGCGAGCGCCATGGCCGGCCCATGCGCCGGGCCACGGGGATGCCCGCGGCGCGCGCGGCCTCGGCGCCCAGGCCCACCGCGCGCGTCTCGAAGCCGGAGCGCGTGCGCGTCAGCCACACCCACACCGCCAGCGCCGCGGCGAGCGCCAGCGGGAAGCCCAGGTTGAGCCGCGAGCCTTCCCCCAGCAGCCGGGGCAGCACCGCGGTGGCCTGGATTTCGGCGGTGCCGGTGATGGACTGGCCGCCTTCGGCCGCGCCGCGCAGCGGGCCCACCACCAGCCAGTTGTCCACCAGGCTCAGCGCCACCCAGTTGAGCATGATGGTGGAGATGACCTCGTGCACGCCCCGGTAGATGCGCAGCAGCCCGGCGATGCCCGCCCACGCCGCGCCCGCGAGCGCCGCGCCCAGCAGGGCCGCGGGCACGTGCAGCACGCCGGGCAGTGACACCTGGGCGCCCACCACCGCGGCGGCCAGCGCGCCCAGCAGCATCTGCCCCTGCGCGCCGATGTTGAACAGGCCCACCTTGAACGCCACCGCCACGGACAGGCCGGTGAGGGTGAGAATCGCGGCCTTCATCGCGGACTCGCCCAGCGGGCGGGTGATGACGGTGGCCGCGGCGCCGTCCAGGTACGCGGGCCAGTTGCCGATGCCACCCCACAGCATCTGCAGATAGGCATCCGTCGCGGTGCCCGGCTCCATGGTGAGCGCGATGAGCGCCCAGCACACGCCCAGCGCCAGCAGCACGGAGAGCACCGACGGCAGCATCTGTCTCACGCGCTCAGGCATGGCCCGGCTCCGTGGTCCCCAGCATGCGCCGTCCCAGCTCGCGTTCATCGAACTCGTGACGGAGGAAGTGGCCCGTCACACGGCCTTCGAAGAAGACATAGACGCGGTCCGACAGGGCCAGCACCTCTTCCAAATCGAGTGACACCAGCAGCACGCCCGTGCCCTGGTCGCGCGCCTCGCGCAGCTTCGCGTGGACCTGCGCCACCGCGCCAACGTCCAGCCCGCGCGTGGGTTGCACCACCACCAGCAACCGGGGCCGCGCATCCAGCTCGCGCGCTACCACCACCTTCTGCTGATTGCCCCCGGACAGGGCCCGCAGGGCGACCTCCGGGTCGGGAGGCCGCACGTCGTAGGCCACGGTCAGCTCGCGCGTGCGCTCGCGGCGGCCCTTGAAATCAATCCACGGGCCCTTCGCGAAGGGCGGCCGCGTGTGCCGGCCCAGGGCCACGTTCTCCTCCACGCTGAGCGCCTTCACCACCGCGCGGTGGAGCCGGTCCTCGGGGATGTGTCCCACGCCGCGCGTCCGCGCCTGGGCCGGCGTGAGGCCGCTCAAGGGGCCTCCCAGGAGCGCGCCGCCCCCAGACGTCAGCGGGCGCAGGCCGGTGAGGACCTCCGCCAGCTCGCGCTGTCCGTTGCCGTCCACGCCCGCGATGCCGACGATTTCACCCGCGCGCACCTCCAGGTCCACGCCGCGCAGGGCAGGGCGCCCGTTGTCGCCGGTGGCCTGGAGCCCTCGTACGTCCAGCAGCGACTCGCCGGGGGCCTGGGACACGGCCGGGGTGGAAGTGGCGGCCGGAGCGCGCTGTCCTTCACCCACCATGAGCGCGGCGAGCTGTTCGGCCGTGGTGTCGGCGGCGCGGACCTCCGCCACGCAGCGGCCCCGGCGCATGACGGCGATGCGGTCCGCCACGCCGAGCACCTCCTTCAGCTTGTGGCTGATGAGCACCACGGTGTGGCCCTGCGCGACCAGTCCGCGCATGACCCGGGCCAGCTCGTCGGATTCCTGCGGCGTGAGGACGGCGGTGGGCTCGTCGAGGATGAGCACCTGGGCGCCGCGGTGCAGCGCCTTGACGATCTCCACCTTCTGCTGCGAGCCCACGCTGAGCGTGTCCACCCGCGCCCGGGGCTCCAATTGGAAGCCGAAGCGGGCGCAGGTGGCGGACACCTCCTGCACCGCGCGCTCCAGGTCCAGCAGTCCGTTGCGGGTGGGCTCGCGGCCCAGCACCACGTTCTCCGCCACCGACAGCGTGGGCACGAGCATGAAGTGCTGGTGCACCATGCCAATGCCCCGCGCAATCGCGTCCCGGGGGCTCTTGAAGCGCACGGGCTGGCCGTCCAGCGACAGCACGCCCGCGTCCGGCTGGTAGAGCCCGTAGAGGACGTTCATCAGGCTGGACTTGCCCGCGCCATTCTCGCCCACCACGGCGAGCAGCTCGCCACGGCGCACGTCCAGCGACGCGTCCGCCAGCGAGACGCACGTGCCGAAGGCCTTGTGGATGTTCTGGAGGGAAATCAGGGGGCGGCAGCCTGGAAGGAGGCGAGGTCCGCCGGGACGGCAGGGACCTGGAGCGTCCCGGAGATGATGCGCTGACGCAGGGCCTCCACCTTCTGGAGCGCCTCCGCCTTGCCGGGGAAGTCCACCCGCACCTCCGCCATGCCCACGCCGTTCTCTTTGAGGCCGAGCACCTGCTCACCCGCGGAGAACGTGCCGTCCACCAGGTCCTTCGCCGCCTGATACACGGCCAGGTCGGAGTACTTCATCATCGACGTGAGGATGGCGTCCGGCGCCACGTGCGACTGGTCGGAGTCCACGCCAATGGCGTACACGCTCTTGCCCGCGGCGCGCGCTTCCTTCACCGCCTGGATGACACCGATGCCGTCCGCGCCCGCGGCGTGGAAGAGGACGTCCGCGCCCTTGGAGATGAGGTCCTGCGCCACCTGCTTGCCGGCGGCCATGTTGTTGAAGCTGCCCGTGTAGACGGACATGAGCGCCTGGGATGCCTGGGCGTTGGTCGTCTTCACGCCCGCGCGGTAGCCCACCTCGAAGCGCTGGATGAGGGGGACCTCGATGCCGCCCACGAAGCCCACCTTGTTCGTCTTCGTCACCAGCCCGGCCAGCGCGCCCACGAGGAAGCTGCCCTCCTGCTCCTTGAAGAGGACGGTGCGCACGTTGGGCAGCTTCATGGCCTTGCCCTGCGCGTCCAGCACCTGACTGTCGATGAGCAGGAACTGGGCCTTTGGGTTTTCCTGGGCGGAGGTGCGCACCGCGTTGGCCAGCATGTAGCCATTGCCCACGGTGAGCCGGGCGCCCTGGTCCACCAGGAGCTGGAGATTGGGGACGTAGTCCTCCTGGGCCTTGCTCTGCAGGACGATGGGCTGGATGGCCAGCGCCTTGAAGCTGGCGGCGTCCGCGCTCAGGTGGGGCGGCAGGGACTGGCGGACCTCATCGGGGGTGGCGTCCACATACTTGCCGCCCTCGTAGCGCTTGCCCGCGGCCCACAGTTCCAGGCCGCGGAGCGCCGCGTCATTGAAGGAGTGGTCTCCGCGCCCGCCCACGTCGATGACGAGCCCCACGGGGAGGGCCTTCTTTTCCGTCTTCCCAGCGGCGGGGGGTTGGGCGCCGGAGGGGGGCGCTTCTTCCTTCTGCTTGGAACACGCGCACAGGAGGGCGGTGAGGGCAAGGACGTGGAGGCGGAGCATCATGAGGCGTCTATCTACCAGATGCCCGCCCTTTCCCGGAGTGCATGAAGGGGGGGTTCCTGCTATGGGCTCGCCTCGTGCAACCCTACGAACTCATCAAGGCCAAGCGGGATGGCGGCCGGCTGGAACCGGCGGACATCCGTGCGTTCATCGAGGCGTATACGGCGGGGACGGTGGCGGACTACCAGATGGCGGCCATGTGCATGGCCATCTTCTTCCGGGGCATGGACTCCCGGGAGCTGGGCGCCTGGGCCCGCGCCATGCTGGAGTCCGGTGAGGTGCTGGACCTGTCCGACACGCCGGGTGTGAAGGTGGACAAGCATTCGACGGGCGGGGTGGGTGACAAGGTCTCCCTCAGCCTGGCGCCGCTGGCCGCCGCGTGCGGAGTCCCGGTGCCCATGATTTCGGGCCGGGGCCTGGGGCACACGGGTGGGACGCTGGACAAGCTGGAGTCCATCCCCGGCTTCAACGTCAACCTGCCGACGTCGGAGTACCGGCGGCTGGTGCGCGAGGTGAACTGCTGCCTGATTGGCCAGACGGCGCAGGTGGCCCCGGCGGACAAGAAGCTCTATGCGCTGCGGGACGTGACGGCGACGGTGGACTGCATCCCGCTGATCGCGTCCTCCATCATGAGCAAGAAGCTGGCGGAGGGCATCGACGCGCTGGTGCTGGACGTGAAGGTGGGCAGTGGCGCCTTCATGAAGCGCGACGAGGACGCGCGCACGCTGGCGAAGACGATGATTGGCCTGGGCGCGGAGATGGGGAAGAAGGTCGTGGCCCTGCTCTCCGACATGGACCAGCCGCTGGGCCGCAAGGTGGGCAACGCGCTGGAGGTCATCGAGGCGGTGGACATGCTCCGCGGCAACGCGCCGGAGGACTACACCGAGGTGACGTATGCCCTCACGGCGGAGATGCTGGTGCTGGGCAAGAAGGCCGCCACGGTGGAGGAGGCGCGCGAGAAGCTGCGCAAGGTGGTGGAGGACGGCAGCGCGGTGCGCAAGCTGAAGGAGATTGTCCAGGTGCAGGGCGGAGACCCGCGCTCCATCGACGACTACTCCCTGCTGCCCCAGGCGAAGGCCACCGTGGACGTGGTGGCGCCCCGGGACGGCTTCGTCACCGGCATCGACACGGAGGGCGTGGGCCGGCGGCGGTGGCGCTGGGCGCGGGCCGGCAGCGGACGGACAGCAAGATCGACCCGGCCGTGGGCTTCACGCTGCTGAAGAAGTCGGGCGAGTCCGTGAAGCAGGGCGAGCCCTTGGTGCGCGTCCATTACAACGACGCGGCCCCGTTGGAGAACGTGAAGGCGCGCCTCTTGGCCGCGTACCGGTTCGGCGACGTGGCCCCCGTGGCCCGGCCGCTCATCCGCGAGCGGGTGGAGTAGGGCGCCGAGCCGGGTGGTGACTTGGGAGCCCCCGCCAATGCCGTGGCATGGCGTGGGGCTTCGTGTTTTCAGGCGCTGGTGCGCGCGTCCGCTCGGGCGATGATGGCGTCCAGGCCCGCGCGGCGGCTCACGAGCATCGACTCGATGTCCTTGATGACGCGGATGCAGAGCACCGCCGCCAGGACATTGAGGGCCTCCGCGATCATCCCGGCGATGAGCAGGACGGGGATGATCTTCGGGATGCTCTCAATCATGTTGAACATCGACGCGCTGGCGTTGCTCGTTCCATTGCTGATGAGCCAGGCGGCCCACCACCCCAGCAGCAGGACCTTCCGGGCAGGGGCGCCCCCCAGGTTCAGCCACAGGTCGCGCATGACCGCATACGGCTTGACCAGGTTGTAGATGGGGATGAACCAGACCACCATGGCCCAGCGGGGCTCCTCGGTACTGACGCCGGTGGCCCGGGCGACTTTCACGCTCAGGTACTGCCACCGGAGGAAGCTGATGGCGGTGACGATGCTCACGATGGAGCTGGCCAGGACGAGCTGGGCATTCAGGGCGTCGAAGGTCTCCGCGTTCTCCTGCGAGGGCGTGAAGCCGCCCTCCAGGCCCAGATAGAGCCAGACATGGAGAAGCCCTGTGAGCGCGGCCACCGCGACGCCGGTGTAGAGGCCACCCAGCGTCCACTTCGCCCGGCCTGTCGTGTGAGGCAGCGACTGGAGCTGCCTCGCATGACACGGGACGCAGACGCCCACCTGCGGTTGGGCGCATTGCTTACAGAGGAATCGGCCGCACCGCTCACACGTCCCCGTGGACGGTTCGCCATCATGGTCAGGGCAGACGGGGGCTGTTTCGGGAACGGCGGATTCGGTCAGCATGGTGTTGTCAGGGCAAGGGCAGGCCGCCGCGCACGCAACGCGCGTTGGGACGTGTGGGGGGCGGGCGGGGAGGAACTTCGGACGCGCACTCTAGCGGCCTGACGCACCGCCGCACAGAGGTGGTCCGGACCCGCCCCGGCACCGGGGGCATGGCGGCAACTTGTGGCTTCACCCCGCACCGGGAAGGCGCCATCCTTCTGCCCTGAGCCATGCGGGGCAGGGGGCCATGAACCAGGGCGCGGCGCTGTACATCCATCCGGGCGTGAAGGTCCGTCCGTGCGAGTGGGGCTACGGCGTCTTCACGGACGCCTTCATCAAGGCGGGCGACCTCATCGAGGAATGCCACTACCTCAAGCTGCCGCGCGCCCTCTCGCAGAACCCCCAGCTCCAGGACTACGTCTTCCTGCTCCAATGGGCGAAGCACGAGGTGCCCCGCGAGGGGGAGTGGGTGGCGCTCGTGCTGGGGTACGGGATGATCTACAACCACGCCCGAGAGCCCAACACGTCCTATCACCGCGAGGCGACCCGGGACGTCTTCTGCTACCACGCGCTGCGGGACATCCACCCCGGCGAGCAGCTCTGCATCAGCTACGGCGAGGACTGGTGGGCGTCCCGGGATCAGGGGGTCCCAGCCTGAGCGCGACCCCAGGTCTCACGGGGCCAGCACCGGGCGGGGGGCGCCGGCAATCCGCCAGATGGCCCCGCCTGGAACGATGGGGGCCCCAATTTTTCCCAGCCTCGCGGGCCGGTGTTCCCCCGTATGATGGACGGGTGACGGGGCGTCGTGACAAGGCGGGGCGGGTTGTCGGAGGGGGGAACGTCGCCTCGGACGAGACGGCGGCACGCGTCTACGGTATGGGCTCGCGGGCCAGGACCCACGTGGGTTTCCAATGACGGGCGGTGGCGCGAGCATGAGCGGCAGGGAGGTAACGGCGATGGCCGAGAGGAACGACTCGATGAGCGACAAGGCCGAGGACCGACGGGATTCGCCCCGGGTCCCCATGCGCCTGAAGGTGCGCCGGGAAGGCAGCTCGGGGGACTTCGAGCAGCATGAGGGAGACCTGTCCCTGGGCGGCTGCGCCTGGCAGGGCTCCGGTTGGGAGCAGGGGACGCGCGTGGAAGTGCGCTTCCGGCTGCCCATCCTTCCCGATGAGGTGGAAGCGAAGGGCGAGGTGCTCCAGGCCGCGCCGGGCGCCAACGGTCCGGCGGCGCGGGTCCGCTTCGTGGACCTGCCGGTGGAGTCCGAGCTGGCCATCGCGCGCCACCTGGATGATGTGCAGAGCGGCACGGCCCGCTCGTAACGGACTTCAAGCCAGCTTCGTGTAGGAGGGCGTCATGGCGGACGAGATTCCCTGGGAGCGCCTGTTCGAGGAAGCCGCGCGCGTGCGAGCGCGCGCCCACGTGCCCTATTCGCGGTTCCCCGTAGGGGCCGCCGTCCTCTTTGCGGACGGCGCCGTGGTGGCCGGCTGCAACGTGGAGAACGCCACCTACGGGCTCACCGTCTGCGCGGAGCGCAATGCCTTCGCGGCGGCCGTGGCGCAGGGGCACACCCAGCCGGTGGCCGTGGCCATCGTCGTGGACACCCCCGAGCCCTGTCCTCCGTGTGGCATGTGCCGCCAGGTCATGGCCGAGTTTGGCGGGCAGGAGCTGCCCGTGCGCAGCCGGACGCCTCAGGGCGGCGAGGCGCGCTACACCCTGGGAGGCCTGCTGCCGCATGCCTTCACCAAAGACTTCTTCTAGCGAGAGAGCCTGAGCACGCCGTGGATTTGCTCCTGACTGGTGGCACGGTTGTAACGATGAACCGCGAGCGCGAGGTGCTCGTGGATGCGGACGTCCTCGTCCAGGATGGTCGCATTGCCAAGGTGGGCCGGGGCCTCAAGCCTCGCGGCACCCGGCGGGTGGTGGACGTGACGGGAAAGGTGGTGCTGCCGGGCCTCATCCACGGCCACCTCCACGCTTGTCAGACGCTCTTCCGTGGCCGCGCGGACGGGCTGGAGTTGCTGGACTGGCTCCGCGAGCGCATCTGGCCCTTCGAGGCCTCGCACGACGCCGCGTCCATGCGGGCCTCGGCGGACCTGACCTTCGCGGAGCTCATCCGCTCGGGCGCCACGGCGGCGCTCGATATGGGCAGCGTGTACCACTACGACGCCGTCTTCGAGTCGGCGCGGGACTCCGGCTTCCGGCTGGTGGGCGGCAAGGCGATGATGGACGCGGGTGCGGGCGTCCCCGCGGGCCTGCGCGAAAGCACCGAGGAGTCGCTGCGGGAGAGCCTGGCGTTGAAGGAGCGCTGGCACGGCACGCACGGCGGCCGGCTGCGCTACGCCTTCGCCCCGCGCTTCGTGCTGTCCTGCACCCCGGAGCTGCTGCGCGAGGTGGCGCGGCTGGCCAAGGAGCACGGGCTGCGCATCCACACTCACGCCAGTGAGAACGCGAAGGAGACGGACGCGGTCCGCCAGTACACCGGCGGCGAGGACAACGTGGCCTTCTTCCACACGGTGGGGATGTCCGGCCCGCACGTGACGATGGCCCACTGCGTGTGGCTGTCCCAGGAGGAGCAGGACATCCTGCGCGACACCCGCACGGTGGTGTGCCACTGCCCCGGCTCCAACCTCAAGCTGGCGTCGGGCATCGCCAAGGTGCCGGAGCTGCTGGAGGCCGGCGTGGCGGTGGCGCTGGGCGCGGACGGCGCGCCCTGCAACAACACGCTCGACATCTTCTACGAGATGAAGCTCGCCGCGGTGATGCACAACCCGCGCGTGGGGCCGTGCGCGATGACGCCCATGCGCGTGCTGGAGATGGCCACGCTGCACGGCGCCCGGGCGCTGGGCCTGGAGGACGAGGTGGGCTCGCTGGAGCCCGGCAAGCGCGCCGACATCACCGTGGTGGACGTCAGCGGCCTGCATGCGGGCCCCACGCCGGAGGACGTGCTGGTGCCGCTGGTGCACTCCGCGCGGGGCAGCGACGTGGCGCACGTCTTCATCGACGGCCAGCCGGTGCTGCGTGATGGGGTGCTCACCACGTTGGACGCGCCCTCCGTCCTGGCGAACGCGAACGCGCAGGTGGCGCGCATCCTCAAGCGCCGCCAGAAGAAGGCGCGCAGCGGCTGAGGCTCAGGCCGGCAGCCGCAGCACGAAGGACGTGGACCAGCCGGGCGCGTCCTCCACCGCCAACCGCCCGCCGTGGGCCTCCGCGGCGAGCCGGCAGAAGTAGAGCCCCAGGCCGTAGCCTCGGCGGCTGTCCCGCTCCGCGTCGGCCTGCTCGTACTTGTCGAAGATGCGCCTGCGCGCCTCTTCGGAGATGGGCGGGCCGTCGTTGCGCACCGCGAGCCAGCGGCCGTTCACATCCGCGCCGGCTTCCAGGCGCACCCTCCCGCCCGACGGGGCGTAGCGCAGGGCATTGGTGGTGAGGTTCTCCAGGACGCGGACCAGCAGGTCGGCGTCGCCCTCCAGCTCCAGTTGGACGGGGACCTCCGCGTCCAGGGTGAGCTTGCGCGCGCGGGCCACGCTCTCCAGGGAGCGGCGCACGTCTTCCACGATGCGCGTGGCGGGGAAGGTGGTCCGCTGCGGCTCCAGCCGGCCTTCCTCCAGGCGGGGCACGTCCAGGAGGTCGGAAATCATCCGGTCCAGCCGCGCGGTGACGGCCAGCCCTGTGCGGACGGACTCGCCGAGGATGCCCTGCTGGGGCACCTCCTGCTCCATCCACGACAAGGACAGCGTCAGCGCCGACAGGGGCGAGCGCAGGTCGTGGACCAGGAACTCGGTCAGCTGCTCCTTGTCCCGTTGCAGCCGCTGCAGTTCGGCGTTCTGGGCCTGGGCGTCCGCCAGCATGCGCTCAATCGTGCGGCGCGCCTCCTCCACTTCCTGGAAGCGGCGGGCCTCCAGCGCCCGGTCCACTTCCAGGCGGGAGAGCGTCACCGCCAGGTTGCGCAGCCGCCCGGTGCCGTAGTGGCTCACCACGGCCACCAGCACCAGCGCCACCACGGCGATGGCCACCGCGCCCCAGCCCACGTCCGCCTGCCGCATGAGCGCCGCCTGGGCCACGGCGGACAACAGTGCGGTGCCGTAGACGACGGTGCCTCGCATGCCCAGCCCGCTCAGGGCGACGACGAGCGCGAACAGGCCCAGGCTGAAGCCCGCCACACCCGCGGGAAAGGGCGAGACGGGCAGGGCCGTGGACTGAAGCCAGTACACGAGCCCCACGTCCACCAGGGACTGCACCGCGCCCAGGCCCCGGGCCACGCGCCGCTGGCGGAGCATGAACAGCACGCCGGCGACCGAGGCGTAGAGCCCCAACGCCGGTGGGTACATCCCCCAGTCCCGGCCTCCGGCCAGCCACAGGGTGGTGCTGATGGCCAGGAACAGGGCCGCGCCGACGAGCCGCACCGCCGCGCCCGCGCCGACGACGCTCCTCCGCTGGGCGTCCATGGCCCGGGACATCGTCTCTTCGAGCGGGCCGGGCACGGGAGGTGGAGACGTCACGGGGCGTGGTTTTTCCCTGCTTCCTTCGTGGCTTGCAAGCCCCGCTGCCTATCGTGCGGAAGCGGACGGACGGGCGGGCGTAGCGCGGGCGGGCTCCATTTTCCGACGTGGATCCGTCACGTCACGCTTTTGGAAACGCCGCAATCGCCTTAGGTAGAAGCGCGTAAGTACTGAGAAGACATTGGGACTGTGTCTGCTTGCTCGCCCCGGGGATCGTGTAAGGTGGCTGCAAGTAGGTCTGGACGGAGGTAGACCGCCGATATGTGGCAACGATTCAAGAGAGCAATGCGTAGCTTCGCCGGGTTCTTCGTCTCCTCCATCGAGGACCCGGAGTTGATTCTCGAGCAGAACGTCCGTGACCTGAACGACCAGGTCCCGAAGATGAACGAGTCCATCGCCATGGTCCGGGCGAACGTGACGCTGCTGGAGAAGGAGAACGCCAAGTACCAGGACGACGTGCGCTCGCTGACGGCCAAGGTGAAGGCCGCCATCCAGGCGGGCCGTGACGACCTGGCCGCGCAGTACGCCTCCAAGCTCCAGATTGAGAAGGACGCGCTGGCCCGCAACGAGCAGCAGCTGGCCACGGCCCGCCAGGCGTACGAGAAGGCCCTGTCGGTGAAGAAGGCGTTCATGCGCGAGAAGGAGCGCAAGACGCAGGAGGCCATGAACGCCATCCGCGAGGCGCGCCGCGCCAAGTGGCAGGCCAAGGTGGCCGACACGATGGAGTCCTTCACCGTGGCGGGCATCGACTCGACCCACGATGAGATGCTGCGCAAGGTGCAGGAGAAGTCCGCCATCAACGAGGCCCGCATGCAGATGGCCCTCGAGTCGGTGGACCACACCGCGGCGTCCATCGAGGAAGAGGCCGAGAAGATCCAGGCCAACGAGCTGGTGAAGCAGTTCAAGATGGAGATGGGGCTCGTCAGCAGCCCGGCGCCGGTGTCCGAGGTGGGCAGCGGGCCGGAGAAGACCATCGGCAAGAAGGTCGGCGTCGAGTAGTCCGTCTTGAATGAGGCTCCACCGCGGTCCAGGTCTCTTCCTCTTCCTGTTCCTCTGTGTGCTCGGCGCGAGCTATGCGCTCGCGTCGCGCATGGGGTACCTGGACCGCTTGCAGGAGCGGTACTTCCCGTCCACGCGTGAGGCGGTCCGCCTGTCGCCGGGAGACTTCCCGGCCGGCGTGGCGGCCCCGGTGGCGGACGTGGCCTCCGTGCCCCTGCGGCCGGTGCTCATCGGCTTCAGCCCGCGCGGTGCCTCCGCGGGCCTGCTGGTGGCGACGGGTGGGGCCACCACCCTGGACAACCCGGTGCCTCCGCCCGGCGCGGCGCAGGGGCTGCTGAAGACGGCCTATGCGTTGGACGCGCGGGCGGTGCTCTTCGCCAAGGAAGAGGACCTGCGCCACGCGCTGTCCATTGGCGCGGAGAACGGCGGCGTGGACATGGCCACCCTGTCCGTCGACCGGCTGGCCGCGTGGGCGCCGTTGCTGCGGGACGCCGCGCCTCGCACGCTGCTGCTGGTGGGGCGCAGCCGGGGGCAGGAGGCCCTGGCCGCGGTGGGCGTGCCGGACCTCGCCTCCCTGCGTGGCAGGCGATTGGGCGTGTACCCGTACGGCTCGTCGCACTACTTCGCGCTGTGGTTGCTGTCGCGCGTGGGGCTGCGCATCACGGACGTGCGCTGGGTGGAGCTCCCCACCACCTTGGATGCGGGGCGGGCGTTGCGCGAGGGCCGGGCGGACGCCGTGGTGGGGCTGTGGGGTGACGTGGAGCTGGCGGCTCGGGACCGAGGCGGCGCGGTGCTGGCGACGACGGCGGATGCGCCGCACCGGTGGCCACGGTGCTGGTCGCCAGGGGGACTTCGCCGCCCGCTACCCGGATGCCGTGCGGCGGGTGCTGCGGGGGCTCCTGGACGCGGGGCAGAGCGTGTTGAAGGACCCGACGGCGGGGGCCCGGATGCTGGGGGAGGTGGCGCCGTACCTGGGCGACCCCATTGAAGCCATCCGCAGCGCGCCGCCTGCCACGTTGGCGGACAATCGGGCCTTCTTCGGGCTTTCCGGCGAGGCGCCTGTCACCTATGACGAGCTCTTCCAGAGCGCCGCGGCGCTCTTCCAGAAGTTGAAGCAAGGGCCTCCGGTGCCTCCCGCGGAGGACACGAAGGATTTGGGGGCCTTGAAGTACGTGTCGGAGGCTCGCGGCCCCTGACGCTGGAGGACGGACGTGGCGAAGTCGCCGAACTACATCAAGGCCGCCTTCATGATGCCCGCCAACCTGGTGGGGCTGGGCACGGCGGCTGCCTCGGCGGCCATGACGGGTGAGCCGCTGCCCATGCTGGTGGCCCTGGGTCTGGAAGGCCTCTACCTGGGCGTCATGTCGTCCATGAAGCGCTTCCAGCGGGCGGTGCGGGCGAACACGCTCGACGACCCGGAAGCGGCGCGCAAGGCGCTGGACGCGCTCCAGGCGGACCTGGCGCCCTCTCAGCGCGAGCACTACCAGCAGCTCGTCGGGCTGAAGGAGAAGATCCTCGCCAACTACCGGAAGCTGCCGGGCGGCAAGGTGCTGGAGGCGGACAGCGAGCCCCGGTTGGATGCGCTGCTGACGTCCTTCCTGCGGCTCATCTCCACGCTGAACCAGTACCGCACGTACCTGAACAGCTCCGACCGCGAGCACCTGCAGCGCGAGGTGGCGGAGCTGGAGGTGGACGTGGCGGGGGAGACGAACCCGCGGCTGAAGGACGTGAAGCAGAACCGCGTGGACATCCTCCGCAAGCGGCTGGCGCGCTTCGAACAGGCCGGTGAGAGCCGCGAGGTGGTGAGCCACCAGCTGGCGGGCATCGAGGACCTGATGCGGCTGACGCACGAGCAATCCGTGGCCATCCGCGACCCGGAGGTCGTCAACCGCCAGCTCACCATGCTGAGCGCGGAGGCGGAGGCCACCGAGGAATCCGTGCGGCAGATGGAGCAGTTCCTCGAGTTCTCCGAGGAGACGCGGGGCCCGCTGCCCCACGGCAGCCGGGTGCGTTGAAGCTCCACGGCCGGGGGCCGTCTCCTGGCCGTCGCCTGCCCAGCCTCCGGGCTCCTGGACTGGCGCTGGGGGCCCCCACGAATCGGTTGACTCTCCGCCCCAGGCAGCCTGAGGTGCCCGCATGCTCCGCCGAGTCTGGCTTCCGTCCCTCCTCCTCGTGCTCGCCGTCGCGGGCTGCTCCCGTTGTGGCAAGGACGTGGACCCCGCCGCCCCGGCTCCGACGGCGGGGGTGGCCCGCTACCTGCCGCGCGACGCGCAGGCCGCCGTGGTCATCAATGACCTGGGAGCGCTGGGAGAGAAGCTCGCCCGCTTCCAGAAGCTGAAGGCCGCCTCGTTCGCCGCGCAGCTCCAGAACTTCTCCACCGCGGAAGGCTACGTCTCCGCGGTGATGCGCCAGATTGGCGTGGACCTGCGCAGCCGGCAGGCGCTCGAAACGGCCGGCATCGCGCCAGAGCTCGGCGCGGGCGCGGCGTTCCTCGGGGGCACCGAGCCATCTCCGTGGTGGGCGTCAAGGACGCGGGCAAGCTCGAGGAGACGTTCGGCAACTTCGCGCGCAGCCGCCTGGGCGCGTCCGACAAGAAGCAGTCCTCCGTGGACGGTGGGGACCTGGTCACCTTCAGCCGGCCCGGCAGCGCCACGCCCGCGCTGGGCATCTTCTTCGTGAAGGGGACGCGCTTCGCGCTGCTCGGCGCGGGGCCCACCGCCGCCACGTTGGGGACGCTGGCCACGCAGCCGGAGGAGCGGTCGCTCGCGAAGGAGCCGGTGATGGCGGCGTCGCTGCAACGGCTCCCGGCCCAGCGTGACTTCCACGTCTGGCTCCCAGGCGGCGCCGGGCTCGTGCCGCCGGGCACCGTCCAGGGCGTCACGCTCACGGGCCGCATCGAGGACCGCGCGGTGACGCTGAACGCGGACGCGCCCTGGCCGGATACCCAGGCGTCCCTGGCGGCGCTGGATGCGGTGGCGCCCGCCGCGAGCACGCTCCTCACCGCGCTGCCCGCCGACAGCTTCCTGGTGGCCCGGTTCCGCGGGGACGCGTCGCACCTCGACGGCGTGTGGCCCTATCTGGCCGGCGGCTACCTGACCCGGGCGGTGCAGAACAGCGGCCTCAACGTGAAAACGGAGCTGCTCGACAACCTCAAGCCGGGCACGGTGCTGGGCCTGTCACTGTCGCCCACCGTGAATCTGGGCGCGGGCATGCCGGTGCTGGATTTGCGCCGCACCAACCCCTTCCGCTTCGTCCACCTGGTGGCGCTCGCGGACGCCGAGGACGCTGCGAAGATGCAGTCCACGCTGGAGCAACTGCCGCGCATCGCGGAGAACTTCGGCGCGAGGGTGGAGGCGTCGGAGCTGAGCGGCCAGCGCGTGTACCTCACGTCCTACCGCGCGGGCGAAGGCGCGCACTTCGCGCTCGCGCCCAACGGCCGGCTGGTGGTGGCCTCGCCCAAGGCGCGGCTGGAGTCCACGCTGGCCTCGCTCGCGAAGCCCTCGGGCGACGGGCCGGTGGCCGCGGACCTGAAGGACGCTGGCAAGGACGCGGCCTTCAGCGCCGTGCTGGATTTGCGGCGTCTGTCGGACGCGGTGAAGAACCTGCCGTCGGAGGCCTGGGGCATTGGCGGCTTCGCCATCAAGGCCACCACCGTGCGCTGGCTGGAGGCCGTGGATGACCTGCGCGCCGTGACGCTGGCCGTGTCCCGCAAGGACAAGGCGCTCCAGGCGGAGCTGTCCCTGCGCCTGGCGCCCTCCGCCGCCACCTCTAGCCCGTCGGCCGCGCCGTGATTCAAGCCCGGGACGTCGTGAAGACGTACGTGGACGGCGACGGCACCCAGGTGCGCGTGCTCGACGGCATGTCGCTGGACGTGGCGCAAGGGGAGTTCGTCGCGGTGGTGGGCTCGTCCGGCAGCGGGAAGTCCACGCTGCTCCACCTGCTGGGGGGCCTGGACATCGACTACCGCGGCGACATCCGCGTGGGCGGCGTGACGCTGCGAGGACTGGGCGACAAGGCCCTGGCGCACTTCCGCAACACACATGTGGGCTTCGTCTTCCAGTCCTTCCACCTCATCCCCAACCTCTCCGCGGTGGAGAACGTGCTGTTGCCGTCGCACTTCGGCGTGGCGCCCCCGGATGCCCGCAAGCGCGCGGAGGCGCTGCTGGAGCGCGTGGGCCTGGGCGCGAAGAAGGACCGCGCGCCGGTGCGCCTGTCCGGCGGCGAGCGGCAGCGCGTGGCCATTGCCCGCGCCCTGTTCGGCAAGCCCCGCCTGCTGCTGTGCGACGAGCCCACGGGCAACCTGGACGCGGCCACGGGCACGGGCGTCATCGCCTTGTTCCAGGAGCTGCACCGCGAAGGACTCACCGTGCTGTGCGTCACCCATGAAGAACGGATGAGCGCGGCGGCCGGGCGCGTGCTGCGGCTCAAGGACGGGCAGCTCGTGGAGGAGCGCGCGGGGCTTCAGGTGGCCACGGGAGGTGCGCCATGAGGCTGGACGCACTGTCCCGGCTGGTCCGGCTGAGCCTCGCCCGCGAGCGCAAGGGGGCGTTCTTCTCCGCCTTCGGCGTGGCCATGGGCGTGGGCGCGCTGGTGTTCTTCGTGGGCCTGGGCCTGGGCGTTGGCCGCGTCATCAAGGAGAAGGTCTTCCCCACGGACGCGCGGCTGGTGGACGTGGTGCCTCCGGCGGTGTCGCTGGGCTCGCTGCTGGGCGGTGGCCAACTGGACGCGCCCACGGTGGAGCGCCTGCGCGAGCTGCCCGGCGTGGAGGCCGCCTACCGGAAGATGAACGTGCGCGTGCCCGCGGTGACGCGCTACGACGGCGTCTTCTTCGGCACCCGGCTGCGCATGGGCATGGAGGTGCTGGCCCTGGGCGTGGAGCCGGCGCTGGTGCAGGGCGACGTGCAGCTGGGCGAGTTCAAGGACGCGGGGAGGGGCAGCCGATTCCGGCGCTCGTGTCCACGCGGCTCCTGGAGCTGTACAACAAGACGTTCGCTCCGGCGCGCAAGCTGCCCCAGCTCTCCGCCAACATGCTGGTGGGCTTCGGTTTCCCGGTGGAGTTCAACCGCTCCTACGTGGCCGCGGCGTCCGCGTCGGGGCCCACGCAGTCCGGGCAGGCGCAGGTGGTGGGGGCGTCGGACCGGGCGCTGCTGGCCGGCATCACCATTCCGCTGGATGCGGCCATCCGCCTCAACCGCGCGTTCGGCGTGGACGCGGAGAACTACTCCGGTGTCACGCTGGTGGCCACGGACCCGTCGCAGGTGCCCGTCATCGTGGACGCGGTGAAGGGCATGGGGCTGGAAATCGACGACCAGGAGCGCCGGATGGCGGAGAACTCGGGCGCTGCGGTGGCGCTCACCACGTCCGCGCTGGCGCTGCTGTCCCTGCTCATCTGCATCCTCGCGGCGGTGAACATCGCCCACGCGCTGTCCGCCTCCGTCCGGGCGCGTGCCAAGGAGATTGGCGTCATGCAGGCGGTGGGGGCCTCTCGCGCGGACATCCGCGCCATCGTCCTGGCGGAGGCCGCCGTGGTGGGGCTCGCGGGCGGCGCCGCGGGAACCATCGCCGCGCTGCTGCTGGCCCTGGGCGTCAACCGCCTGGCGGCGGGTTACCTGCCCAACTTCCCCTTCAAGCCCGACAGTTTCTTCTCCTTCCCCTGGCCGGTGGTGGCCGGAGGTGTCGCCCTGGGGCTCGTCGCCGCGCTCGCGGGCGCGTACTTCCCCAGCCGCCGCGCCGCCGCCACCGACCCCGCACGCACGCTCGCCGGATGACACTTCCTTCTCGCAAGACGCTGCTTGGCAATGCGCTGAGCTTGATGGCCCTCGCCTGGATTTACGGAGGCGACCTCTCCGACGCCGTGCGCGCCCGCACCGCGGACGTGTCCGCCTTCATGACGGTGCCCTCCCTGGAGCGGCCCGCCGTGGTGCTGGCCGTGGCCGCGGTGGCCGCGCTCGCGTTCGTCGTGGGCCTGCTCCAGCGCAAGGAGGAGGGCTTCAAGGGCTACCGGCTGCTGCCCATCGTCCTGGTGGGCGCGCTCTTCGTGGACCTGGTGCTGTCGGAGAGCCGCACGCCGCTGACGTCCACGGACATCGCGTCCATGGCGCTCCAGCGCTTCCACCAATCGGCGCAGGAACGGACCTCCGCGCTGGAGGTACCGGATGACCCGCGCCTCCTCCAGTCCCTGCTGGAGGAACTGGGCCGGCCACCGTACCTCGTGCGAGGGGAGTCACTCCCGGCGTACACCCTCCAGGTCAGAAAGGACTGCGAGGGGCCCGTGCGAGATGCGCCCGGCGTGCGTGCCGGGACGATTCTCTACTGCGTGGCGCCAGAGCGGCAGGGCGCCTGGGTGACGATGGTGGGCCTCCCCGCGGAGGAGCGCTTCGGGCCGCCGGCCGTCGTGTCCGTCGCGGGCGAGCCGCGCTTCCTGCTGGTTCGCCCCATTCCACCCGATGAGGCGGAGCCAGGAGCCGCATTCCGCGACAGCCTTGCTGCCCCACCGTCACCCGCTGGTGACACGGACGCGGGTTCTCCTCGGGCCGGGCCCTGATCCACCGCCTGCCTGCCTGGTCAGTTTGGGCGGGGCTTTCACGAGGTTGACCCCTTGGAGCCCCGGTCGATAGGCTCGCCGAGAACGGACCCTCCCCCACGTGACGACCACTCAACCGAAGCGGCAGCCCATCCCGTTTGGGAAGTACCTCCTTCTGGACCGCATCAACATTGGCGGCATGGCGGAGGTGTGGCGCGGGAAGCAGTTCGGCGCGAGCGGCTTTGAGCGGCTCGTCGCCATCAAGCGCATCCTCCCCAACATCGCGGAGGACGACGAGTTCATCTCGATGTTCATCGACGAGGCGAAGATCAGCGTCCAGCTGACCCACGCCAACGTCGCGTCCATCTACGAGCTGGGCAACATCCTCGGCAGCTACTTCATCTCGATGGAGTACATCCCCGGCAAGGACATGCGGGCCATCTTCGACCGGTGCCGGAAGAAGGGGGAGCCCGCTCCGGTGCCGCTGGTGGCCTTCTGCGTGTCCAAGATGTGCGAGGGCCTGGACTACGCCCACCGGAAGAAGGACGGGATGGGGCGGGACATGAACATCGTCCACCGCGACATCTCGCCGCAGAACGTCCTCATCTCCTATGAGGGCGAGGTCAAGGTCATCGACTTCGGCATCGCGAAGGCGGCCGGCAAGGCGACCAAGACGCAGGCCGGCATCCTCAAGGGCAAGTTCGGCTACATGAGCCCGGAGCAGATCCGCGGCCTGCCGTTGGACCGGCGCTCGGACGTGTTCGCCATTGGCGTGTGCCTCTACGAGATGCTGACCGGTGAGCGCCTCTTCGTGGGCGACAGCGACTTCAGCGTGCTGGAGAAGGTGCGCAAGGCGGAGGTGCCGTCGCCCAGCACGTACAACCGGCGCATCCCGGAGACGCTGGAGCGAATCGTCCTCAAGGCGTTGGCCAAGGACGTGGACGAGCGCTACCAGTACGCCAGCGAGCTGGGCGACGACCTGCAGCGCTTCCTCATCACCAGCGACACCATCTTCAGCCGCAAGGACCTGGCGCAGTACATGAAGTCCACGTTCGCGGAGGACGTGGAGCGGGAGAAGCAGCGCCTGCTGGACTATGCGGACATCAAGCCGCCTGAAGGCATGCAGGCCGCGCTGGAAGCTGCGTCCTTCAACAGCCCCATCATGCCCTCCGCGCCGCCGCCGGCGCCCGTGCCGGTGGTGCAGCCGGTGGCGCCGCAGCCCCGGATGACGGGCTCCATGCCGACGGTGCCTCCAGGTGGCGTGCGCCGCTCGCCCACGCTGGCCGCGCTGCCGAAGCTGACGGCCGCCACCGCCGCGCCCCCTCCCGACGAGGACGAGGGCGGGGCGACGCAGCTCGTCTCCAGCGACCACGAGTTCGCGGACACGCCAGAGCCCACCACGCAGCCGGGGGCCGCCGTCGGGCGTGCCATCACCCCGCTGGAGTTGCCGTCGACGCCGGGTCACGACGCGGACGACGAGCCCGTCAGCGGCAGGACGGCGGTCATTTCGCCGCCCGCGCCCCTGTCGCCTCCCGTCGGCCCGCCGCGGCTGTCGCACGCGAACATCCCGGTGGTGCGGCCGTCCATGTCCGTGCCCACGCTGTCGCCCTCGGACGCGCCGCCGCCCGCCTCGGGGTCCACGCCCCGGACGAGCCGGAGTGGGGGCCTGCCGCGGATGACGCGGGATGTGCAGGTGCCCGACGCCTCGCAGGCCGCGGCCCGCCCGTTGTCGCCACCGGCCCCCGTGGCTCAGCCCGCGCCGGTGGCCCCCGCGTATGACGATGAAGACGACGGGGACGCCCCGGAGCGGACCACCGGCGCGACGCCGACCGTGGGCGGCCGAGCGCCCATTCCCAGGAAGGTGCTCTTCGGCGGCATCGGCGGGGTCGCCGTGCTCGTGCTGGCGCTGATCGGCTGGGCGGTGTCGGGGCCCGGTGTGGGCTACGTGCTGGTGGACCTGCAGGGCGTGCCCTCGGAGGTCCGCAACCGCGTGCAGGTGCGCCTGGACACGCAGCTGGTGCCCCTGGAGGGTGGCAGCGCGACGCTCCTGCGCGAGGTGCCCGCCGGCAAGGTCATGGTGGTGGTGAGCGCGGAGGGCTACAACACCTTCACGAAGACGGTGGAGGTCGCCGAGGGGAAGGACGTCACGCCCGTGCAGGCGGTGCTGGAGAGCCTGGTGCGCACCTCGGCGTTGGTGCTCACGACGGAGCCCGCCACGGCCGAGGTGAAGGTGGATGGCCGGGTGGTGCGCGAGCAGGGCAAGTCGGCGGCCTACATCAAGGACGTGCCCTTCAGCGGGTCGGAGTGGGTGGTGGAGGTGAGTGCGCCTGGCCACAAGCCCGCGTCCAAGCGGGTGCCGGTGTCCGGCGGTGGACCGGTGGAGGTGTCGCTCAAGCTGGAGCCATTGGTGACGCGGGTGTCGGTGAAGGTGGAGTCCAAGCCGGCCGGTGCCACCATCTTCGTGGACGGCAAGGACATGGGCGCCACCACGCCCGCCGTCGTGCAGGTGCCACCCAGCGCGCGGCAGCTCACCCTGAAGCTGAAGTGCCACAACGAGGCCGAGGTCGACGTCCCGGACGCAGCGCCAGGCAATGAGCCGGCCACCGCGAGCGTTTCCCTCAAGCGGCAGCCGCGCTGCCGTTAGCCGAAGGCCCGCTTCCCGCGAAGGGGGCGGGCGCGCCAGCTCCCCTGTGGGTGGAGCGAGAGGAGGCGGGAGTTCGTGAGCAAGGTGCGCAAGGTGAACAAGGCGGATCCCCTGGCGGATCTTCCTCGCTGGGCCCAGCAGCTGGCCCGGAAGTACTACACGAAGACGGTCAGCGCCTTCCTGCTGTACGGGGCCGTGCGGGACTTGCAGCCCCTGCAGTTGGAGGATGGCGGCCGCGGCTTCGGCACGCTGAAGACGTTCCTCTCCGAGGAGCTCTTCGGCGGCCGGGACCACGTCATCTTCTATGACCGGTCGTCCGGCATCCGCTCCGCGACGCCGGAGACGCAGAAGGACCTGCAGCGGGCCATGGCGGGCTACGACGCCATGTACGGCACCGACTACGCCAAGGTCATGCCGAGAGACCCGGGCCGCGCGCTCCAGATTCTGGAGAACTTCATGCGCATGCGCCTGAGCGAGGGCCGCTCGCTGGCGCTCATCGTCGACTTCGCGGAGACGCTCGTTCCCGGCGGGGAGATGAGCCACCTCTCCAGCGAGGACCGCTTCGTGGTGGCCACGTTGGACAAGTGGGCGCACGACCCGCAGTTCCTCGCGTCCGACGTGTCCGTGGTGCTGCTGGCGGAGAACCTGGCGGACGTGTCGCCGCGCATCAGCCGCAACCCGTACGTGGCGCCCATCGAGCTGCCCCTTCCCACCGAGGAGGAGCGGCTGGAGTACGTGCGCTACAAACTGGAGGGCAAGCGGCTCCAGTCCGTGTCGGACGTGCCGCTGGCGGGCCTGGCGAAGATGACGGCGGGTTTGTCCCGCATCAACCTGGACCGCGTGCTCACCGAGGCCATCGAGCGCGAGGTGCGCATCACCTCCGAGCTGCTCAAGGAGAAGAAGCGCGAAATCATCCAGGCGGAGTGCCACGGCCTGCTGGAGTTCATCGAGCCGGTGCACACGCTGGACGCCGTGGCGGGACACGCCAAGGCCAAGCAGATGCTGCGGCAGGCAGCCGGGGCCCTGAAGAAGGGGCGCCTGGAGGTCATGCCCATGGGCTACCTGCTGTCGGGGCCCGTGGGCACGGGCAAGACGTTCATGGTGAGCTGCTTCGCCGGGGAGATTGGAATCCCCGTGGTGAAGTTCCTCAACTTCCGCAGCCAGTGGCAGGGCGTCACCGAGGCGAACCTCGAGAAGATCTTCAACCTGCTCAAGGCCCTGTGGCCGGTGGCGGTGATGATTGACGAGGCGGATACGTTCCTCGGCAACCGTGACTCCGGCGGAGACTCCGGGACGAGCAGCCGCGTGTTCGGCTCCATCGCCTCGTTCATGGGCAACACGTTCTACCGCGGGAAGATTGTCTGGTTCCTGATGACGGCGCGGCCGGACCTGCTGCCCATCGACCTCAAGCGGCAGGGGCGCGCGGAGGAGCACCTGGCGCTCTTCTATCCGCAGACGGACGCGGAGCGGGACGAGCTGTTCCAGGTCATGTCCAAGAAGACGGGCGTGTCCGTGGAAGGCATCGAATCCTTCTCCACGCTGATTCCGGAGGGCGTGCGCGCCTTCAGCGGCGCGGACATCGAAGCCGTCATGGTGCGCTCGAAGTTCCGCGCGCTGGCGGAGGGCCGCGAGGCGGTGACGAAGGACGACCTGGCCGCGGTGCTCGCGGACTTCGTGCCCCCCAGCTACCCGCTGGAAATCGAGCTGCAGAACCTGGTGGCGGTGCAGGAGTGCACCAGCCGCGAGCTGCTGCCCGAGGGCTTCCGCCAACTGGACCGGGACTACATCACCCGGCGCGTGCGCGAGCTGAAGGCGCTGCTGGAGTCGCAGTAGCCGATGCCGCCTCACGCCCAGGCGCTTGTCCTGGGCGCACGGCCCGCTGAGACTGGGGACATGGCTGCTGGCCCCACTGCTCCGCGTTCCTGGTTCGCGTACTCCTCGACCTGGCCCCGGTGATTGCGCACGAGCGCCTCCCGGGGCTCCCGCCCATTCCCGACGTGCTGGAGGGCGAGCTGGCCGAGGCGCTCGACGTGGACGTCGTCTACGACGTGGCGTCGGCGGCCTGGGGCGGGAAGGTGGCCCGGCTGGTGGATGCGCCGGGCCACAAGCTCCCCGGCATGCTCCGCCGCGTTCCCGCGGACGCCTGGGACGCGCTGGTCCGCCTGGAGTCCGCGATGGCGGGCGCCACCGAGGTCCGGCAGGTGAAGGTGCGCACCTTCACCGGGGCCGTGCTCAGCGCCCACGTCTTCACGCCCACGGCTCCCGCGACGCCCGCTCAGGGGCTCGTGAGTGAGGCCTTCCTCGTCACCCTGGCGCTGTCGGCGGAGGAGGCCGGACTGTCCCCGGACCACGTGGAGCGGCTCCAGGCCGAGGCCCGTATCGTCCAGGCCCTCCAGAAGGCGGGCCCGGAGGCCCTGAGCCTATCGAAAGCCCCTGGAAAGAAGGGTTAGGCGGGTATCCAGGTGCAAAACGACCCCCAGGTTCTTTTTCTTCGTAAGAAAACGGAGCCGTGACGCAACTTGGCGCGCCGAACGGCCGACGATGGGAGAAGGGGCTCCACCTCGTGCCTCACCTCGTCGGCCCCGAGGACATTCAGGATGACGCTGCGACCCACCACGACGCGAGCCGTTCCCCCGCGCCCGACATCGGCCGCTTCGCCCCTCAATGCCGTCACCACGCCGGGAGGAAGCTGGAGACGCTCGACGGCCCGCGAGGTGCCCATCAACGAGCTCCAGGAGAAGTTCGGCTGGAAGGATGACAGCTGGCAGGTGGGGGTGATGCAGGCCGCCGACGCGGCGGGCAGCAAGACGCGCGGTGGCAACGGGCAGGTGTCCGCGGCGGAGCTGGAGAGCTACCTGGCCGCGCCCGAGGACGGGCAGTACCTGACGTCCACCGCGCTTCAGCAGAAGCGCTCCTCGCTGGACGCGAAGCTCGCTCAGGGAAATGGCTCCGCGGTGGGCGTGGACGCCTTCGAGAGCGGCTGGCAGGCCACGGTGGCCCGGCGCGCGGACCTGCTGGGGGGCAATGGAGACGGCCAGCTCAGCGCGGAGGAACTGGACGCGTTCATCCAGGCGTCGAAGGCGGGCAAGCACGCGGACACCCGCTGGGTGCCGGACCAGCAGATGGCCGCGTTCCAGAGCCGCGTGGCCGAAGCGGCCGGAGAGCTGGACCCACTGCGCCCCGCTGGAGCGCTGGGCTCGGAGGGGCTCAGCCTGGTGAAGGCGTATTCGCGCCTGGCGCTGGACCAGGGGGCGAACGTCCCCACCTTCGTGAGCTACATGCTGTCCGCGTCGGACATCCAGGAGACGCCCGCGACGGTGTCCCGGCTGGAGAGCACCTTCGTTCGCGACCCCGAGCTGGGCCGCACCGGCGTCACCGACTCCGACTACACGCGGACGGGCTTCGACCGGGGCCACATGAAGCCGGCGGAGGACTCGCCTACGCAGGAGGCGATGAACGAGAGCCACCTGATGACCAACATCGCCCCCCAGCATGGCAACCACAACCAACAGGTGTGGCGCACGCTGGAGCAGGGCGTCTCCGGTCTCGTGAACTCGCTGGGCGGCAAGGCGTACATCCTCACCGGCAACCTGTACCTGGATGACAAGGGACAGCCGCTGCCTCCGGAGAAGCGGGAGACGACGGGGGCGGGGGAGCGCCGCATCGCCGTGCCCACGCACAACTTCAAGACGGTCCTCCATGAGCTGCCGAACGGCAGCCTCACGATGTACGCGTACCTCGTGCCCAACATGAAGGACGGGCCGTCGAAGAAGGAGGACATCCTCCCGCTGCTCGATTCGCACCGCGTGCCCGTGGACCGCATCGAGGAGCTGCTGGGGCAGGACCTCTACGCAAACCTGCCCCAGCGGGTGCAGGACAAGCTGGAGACGGGCACGTCGGCCGAAGGCGTCTTCCAGCGCAACAGCCTGTACTTCGCCGCCAGCCTGTTCCGTTTCGCTCCCGGCAACTGACACGGGGCTTCGCGGCCTGGGCCTCGCTTCCGGGGGAAGCACGGGCTCACGCCACGGGGCGCGGTACGCCCAGGTGCGGGTCGTCCACGTGCTCGACGACGGCCACGCGGTCTCCCACGGAGAGCGCGTCGTGCAGCACGCGCACGGCCTCGTTCGAGTGGCGGATGCAGCCGTGCGAGACGTCCGTGCCCAGGAGGGCGGGGGCGTTTGTTCCGTGCAGCTCCTCACCGGAGTGCCGGCCATCCGCCCAGGAGAGGTCGAGCATGCGCACGCCGAAGACATGCCGGTCATTCCACAGCCGTGCGCCGGCCGCTTCGGTGGCCAGTTGATCCAACTTCGTGCGGACCACCTTGAGCCCGGTGCGGGTAGGGGAGGCCGTGGCGCCCGTGGCGTTGGGGAAGATGTCCACGAGTTGCCCACGGGTGTCGAAGAGGAAGGTCCGGTGCTCCCGGAGGGCCACCACCACGCGGACCTGTTGTCCGTCGAAGAAGGCGGAAGGCAATCCCCGTGTCTGCCCACGCGCCCCTGGCGCTGGCGCCAGGGCATCCAGCGCGCGCAGCGTGGCGGCATCCAGCGCGCCCGTGGGGAGGACGGCGGGGAAGGTGCGCGAGGCGTGGACCTGGAAGTTCCGCAGCGCTCGGCCCGTGTGCGGGCCGTGGCGTCCGTCCGCGCCGCCGTGCAGGGCGAAGCCCATGTCGAGCAGGGTGGCTTGTACGGCGCGGAGGCCCTCGCCCTGGCTGCCGGGGCCGAGGACCTGGGCCCCTGACGCGACGTCCGCCAGTTGGGGCAGCCCGGTGAAGCGCGCGTTGTCAGGGGGCGCTGGAGTGCGCGCGGGCCGGTCCACGCCTTCCGGAGGCAAGGGCGTCCCGGACCGTGGACGTGCATCCAGCGCGGGCTGAGGACCTTGGCCGACGGTGACTCGGGAGGCGGGCTTGGGACTGCGTGCCGTCTTGCCGAGGGCGGGTGTTGATGCCGCGTCCGAGGCGTCAGGCGGAAGGAACGAGATACGTGACTCTGGTGGCGAGATGGATGAGGTCATCCCCGGCCTCAGTGCAAATCGCTCGCCCGACGCAACCACGCGAGGCCTGCCGTCGCGCCGGAGACTACGGCGCGCTGAGGAGCAGCACCTTCCCCGTGGGAATGGTGCGGTTGTCCTTGATCTTGTTCCACCGCATGATGTCGTCCACGCTGACGCCGTAGCGCTGCGCGACGGACCAGAGCGTCTCGCCCTCGGCCAGCGCGTGGACCTTGCCGGCCTTGCCCGCGGGCTTGGCGACGCTCACCGAGTGCTTCGCGAGCACCGTGCCGCCGCGCTCCTGCACGCTGGCGGTGGCCGTGTTGCCATCGGGCCAGATGAACAGCGTGGAGCCCACCTGGAGCGTCGGGTTGCGCCGCTTGAGGTTGTTCCACTGCTTCAGCGAGTCCACCGACACGTTGAACTTGTTCGCAATCACCCAGAGGCTGTCGCCGGACATCACGCCGTACGTCACGCGCGTGCGCCCGTTGATGGTCTCCTTCTTCACGGGGCCCGCGGCCACCGGGCCTTTGGGCGTACCCGCCGGTACCTCGTCCTCGGGCCGCACCACCACGCCGCTGCGGCGGGCCTGCGCCACCTTCGTCGCCAGCGCGCCGCCCGAGCTCTTGCCGGCGGGAATCGGAATCACCAGCTCTCCGCCCACACGCAACGTCCGGGCCGACTTCAGCTGGTTCATCTGGAGGATGGCCTCGGACGCCGTGCCGTACGTCTCCGCGATTTGCGACAGGGTGTCGCCGCGCTTCACCTTGTGGATGCGGAAGGTGAGCCGCTCCGCGGGGCTGATGCGCTTGTAGTTGTCCGCGAACTGCGTCCCTGCCCCCTTGGGAAGCCGGAGCGTGTAGGGCTTCTTGGCCGTCGCCGGCGGGGTGCACCAGCGCTTCAGCTCGGGGTTGAGGTCCTGCACCACCTTGACGGGCACGCCGGCCGCGCGGGCGACGACGTCCAGGTCCGCCGCGTCGGTGAGCTGCACCTCGTCGAAGTCGAGCACGGGCTCGGGGTCGAACTCGTTCTCGTTGAAGCCGAACGCCGCCGGGTGCTTGGCCACCAGCGCCGCGGCAATCAGCTTGGGCACGTAGTGCTTCGTCTCCTTCGCCAGGCCGCGCTCTTCGGACAGGAGCCAGAAGTTCGTCGTCCCGTGTCGCTCCACCATCCGCCGGACGCGCCCGGAGCCGGTGTTGTAGCCGGCCCACGCCAGGTACCAGTGCCCCAGCTCGCGCTTGAGGTCCTTCAGGTAGGACGCCGCGGCGTGGGTGGCCTTGATGGGGTCCCGCCGCTCGTCCACCCAGAAGTCCTGCTTCAGCCCGTACTGCTTGCCAGTGCTGGAGATGAACTGCCACGGCCCCGCCGCGTGCGCCCACGAATAGGCATGCGCCGAAAAGCCGCTCTCAATCATCGCCAGGTACACCGTGTCCTTCGGCAGGCCGTACTGCTCCAGGATGGGGTGCATCACCGGCACGTACCGAGCCGCGCGCGACATCCACTTGCGGAACCAGCGTCGCCCGGGCCCCTGGAAGAACTGGACGTACTGGGCCACCAGCGGCTGCATCTCCACCGGGATGTCGTAACGGTCCTGAATCTGCGCCACGTCGAAGGTCGCCAGGTCCGTGATGAGCGGAATCTCCGGCAGCTCTTCGTCCTCGCGGAAGGTGTGCTCGTCGAGCGCGTCCAGCATGCGCATCCGCAGCGGGTTGGCGAGCCCGAGCCGTCGCAGCGACTGCATCACCTCCGCGGTGGAGCGCGACGCCGGGTCCAGCGCGGCGCCTTCCAGTGCGCGCAGTTCCTCCAACTCAGCGGACTCGGACTCAACCGCGTCGCGCGTGGCCTCACCTTGCTCGGAGGCGTCCTCGGCCACCATCGGCGTGCCGGGCTCCAGCGGCTCCAAACCGGGCTCATCGACATCATCGGTCGCGGTATCCGCGGCGCCACCTGCCGTGGCGGCCGTTGGTGCCTTCTCGCCACCAGCCACCGGCGACGGAGCCTCGCCTGCCGGCTTTACGGCAACGGGGGCCGCTTCCAGGCTGGCCGTGGGCGCCTTCTCGGCCGGTGACTGCGCCGCGGGTGCCTGTGCACCCTCGGATGCCTCCACCTGGGCCTTGGCAGGAACGGGCCCCACGGGCGGTGGGGTGAGCCCCGAGGCAGGGGCTGAGGCCAGGGCGAGCAGGAGCAGAGGTAGAGGCGGCATACAGTCGCGGGAACGGGCGCCCGGAGGCAGGCGAAAGCGGGAAGTAATCGCCCTTTTCCTTGACAGTCAAACAAGGAGTCGCGGCATGCGCGTCTTGTTCGGACGCCGGGTAGAAGCAACCGCCCAGGCGAGGGCCTGGATTCCCGGATGACTAGGGCTTCCCGTGTCCCGGCCCCACGATGCGCGGCAGGTATGTCGCGAAATCGAAGTGAGGCGAGTTCTCCGGGTTGTGACAGGTGACGCACACGCTCTCGCCCGGCGAGGCGATGATGTTGTGGGTTCCAGGCGCGTCCGCGTGCTCCGAGCCCGGACCGTGGCAGCTCTCACAGCCCACGTCCTCGCGGCCCGCCACCTTGTCCAGCCGGCAAACGCCGCCGGGCTGCTCCCAGCCGGTGACGTGGCACCCCACGCAGTTGAGGTGGAACTGCTTGCCCACCTGTTCCAGCGTCTCCCAGGCGTGGTGGTGCTTGGACTTCTCCCAGACGGGGAAGGCGTCCTCGTGGCAGGTGCGGCAGGGCTCGTTGCCCACGAAGCCCGCGCGGCCCGGCGCCGGAGGGGGGCAGTCCTGTCCATGGGCCTTCGCCCAGGCGAGGTTCATCTTCCCCACGTCCGCGTCGTAGGCGGACACCAGCGCGACCGCCTCCGCGTCGGAGGGAAGGCTGGACTCCAGGGGCACGAAGCGCAGCGTGAAGGCGTTGACGCCGTCGGGGGTGACGGGCGGAGCGTCCAGCAGGGCCTGCCGGCGCGCCACCAGTTCGTCGCGCTTGCCCTGCTTGAGCGCCTTGAGCTTCGGGTCCGTGCCGGGGAGGTTGATGTCCTTGTCCAGCAGCGCCGTGCGTTGCTCCAGGGCGGCGGCCTCACGCTCCAGGTCATCCTGACCCTTCTGCAACGCAAAGGGGCCCGCCTGGGGCGCATAGGCCAGGTCCACGCGCAGCAGCGAGCGTCCCTTGCTCTGCAGCGCCACCACCGGCACCGCGGACCGCACCAGCCGGTTCTCCTCGCCGCTGAACTCGGTGGCGGTGCGGGTGGCCACCACCACGTCGGCCTTCAAACCCGGCTGCTCCACCGCCTGCTGGGCCACGTCCAGCGTGACGTCCAGCAGGCCCACCACGAAGTCCGCTCCCTGCGCGCGGGCCTGGGCGCTGGCCTCCACGAGCTGCGCGGACGTGGTCGCCGCCACCACGCCCACCTTCCGTTCGCCCGCGGGCAGCAGCTTCACCGCGCCCGGCGCCAGCTCCGGCAGCCCCAGGCCCTTGCGGAAGTCCACGCCCTGCGTGTCGTCCAGCGGGCCGGTGGCGCGCACCGCCGGCCCATGTGCCGCATGGCGTCCGCGAGCGCCTTGGCCTTGCGCTCCTCCTGGGGCACTTGTCCCGGCTTGAGCCGCTGCTCGCCGAAGAGGCTGTTGCCGCCATCCACATAGAGGACCGGCAGCGAGCCTTTGCGCGCCGACTGCACCTGTGCGGCGGCGCGGGCAATGCCGCCTCGCATGTTCTCGCTACAGCCGCACGGGCCCAGGTAGCCACGCGTGTCGGCGGAGAGGAAGAGGATGGCGCCCGAGCCCTGGCTTGCCACCACGGCGGGCTTCGCGGCGGCGGTGGCCGACGAAGCCGAAGCGTCTGCTTCCGCGGGCTTGGGGGGCGGGTCCTTGCGTGCACAGCCAGCGAGCGACGCGGCCAGCAGCGCCGCGGCGAGGAAGGCACGCATGGAATTCACCAGAGGATGCTCTGCACCAGTTCGTCGATCTTCTCACCCATGGCTTCCAGTCCGTTCACCTTGGACAAGGAGCCGTCTGCCCCCACCTGTTCGGCCAACTTGGACAGCTCGTCGTCCGGGAGGCTGGAGAAGAGGACGATGGGGATGTCCTGCGTGCCGTACTCGTTCTTGAGCGTGCGACAGATATCCGTGCCCTTGGCTTCGGGCATGTGGATGTCGGTGAGGATGAGGTCCGGACGCCAGGTCTGCAGCGTCTTCTCGAACTCCATGAGCGTGGAGGTGGCGATGACCTCGTAGCCGCGCGCTTCGAGCACGGCCTTCTCCATCGCGAGCGTAATCTCGCTGTCATCAATCAGGAGGATTCTTCGCTTCTCGGACACGGCGACCTTCCTTCACTCCTTTATCTATCCTACCCCCACGCGCCGCACCAACGCTTTCCCGTGCGCTCCCGGGGCCGGTGTTTCCCTGATTTCGGATGTCCACCGCCGCACGCTCGCCCGCCGGGTCTCCGGGGACGACTTCTTTCCAGTGAGACATCGAAAAAGGGATATGGAAGTCAGCCATGATGCACCGTGACAGATGGACCCTGAGAGCACTCGTCCTGGGACTGGGGCTGCTGTGGAGCCTTCCTGCCGCCGCGCTCAACGCGGGTCTCAACCCGCCGCCCCCCTCGGTGGACCGGAAGACGCCGCAGGCCACTGTGCAGGGCTTTCTGGCCGCCGCGCACCGGGGGGACTACGCCCTGGCGGCGCACTACCTGGACCTGGACTACATCCCGCGCGCCCAGCAGGCGGAGCGGGGCTTCCAGTTGGCCCGCGCGCTCAAGTTCGTGCTGGACCGCAAGCTGCCCGTGGACGTGAGCGCGCTGAGCAAGGAGCAGGAGGGCGACCCGGCCGACGCGCGCTACGACCAGTTGGGCACCATTCCGTTGCAGGGGAACAACGTCCCTGTCCGCGTCCAGCGGGTCTCCTCGACTGAGGGGGAGCTGGTCTGGGTCTTCAGCGAGTCCACGGTGCGGCAGGTGGACCCGCTCTTCGCGGAGTATGGCCCCCGGCTGGTGGGCCTCCTGCCGGCCTTCTTCTTCAGTGACACGGTGCTGGGACTGGAGCCCTGGCAGTGGCTGGGGCTGCTGGTGACGGTGCTGGGCAGCCTGGGCCTGGCGGTGCTGCTGGAGCGCCTGGTCCTGGCTTTCGCCCGCCGTGTGGCGCGGTGGACCCGGTTCACCTGGGAGGAGAATGTGGTCTCCTCGGGGAAGGGGCCGCTGAAGCTGCTCACCTTCTCCGCGCTGCTGGTGGTGGGCACGCTGCTCTTGCGGCTGCCTCGTCCGGCGCAGGGCGTGTTCATCCGGATTGGCTATTCGTTGAGCGTCGTGGCGCTGGCCTGGGCCGTGCTGCGCATCCTCCACGTCTCTGTTGCCTTCGTGCAGAGCCGCGTGTCGTCGGAGATGAAGGACGCGGCCCGGGCGCGCAGTGTGAGCACGCAGTTGGTGGTGCTCCGCGCCATCTTCGAGGTGGCCACCTACGTCATCGCAGCGGCGCTGTTGCTCATCCAGTTCGAGGTGGTGCGCAACGTCGGAGTGTCACTGCTGGCCTCCGCCGGTATCGCCGGCCTGGTGCTCGGTCTCGCGGCGCAGAAGTCCATTGGTACGCTGCTGGCCGGCATCCAGCTCTCCATCACCCAGCCCATCAGCATTGGCGACACCCTCATCACCGAGGGCGAGTGGGGCACGGTGGAGAAAATCACGCTCACCTACGTGGTGCTGCGGACGTGGGACCAGCGCCGGCTGGTCATCCCCATCGTCCAGTTCCTGGACAAGCCCTTCCAGAACTGGAGCAAGGGGAACCCGGAGATGCTGGGGCCCGTCATCCTCCAGGTGGACTTCCAGACAGACATCGACGCGCTGCGCGCGGAGCTGCGCCGCATCCTGGAGAACGAGGGCAAGGCCCTGTGGGACGGCCGCGTGGCGACGGTGGTCGTCCTGGACGTGCTGGACCGGACCCTCACGGTGCGCGCGCTGGTCAGCGTGTCGGACTTCAGCAAGCTCTTCGACCTGCGGGCCCTGGTGCGCGAGAAGCTGGTGGCCTTCCTGCGCGCCCACCCGCTGTGGCTGCCCGTCACCCGCACGGAGGCGCGTCCCTTCCCGCCGCCCGAGCTGGATCCAGCGCGGCTGTCCGCTTCCCCGGATTTGCCGCCCGCGCCGCCCGTGTCGCCTCGGGCGTGAAGGCGGGCTGCTCCCCAGGCGCAGTGAGCCCTTGCCTGGGGGCATGGGGTTTTGAATAGTCGGCGCGCCGCGCCGTCATAGCGCTGGAAATTCGCACCTACCGCCCGGGGGAGTCTTCGAGATGATGCGTCATGTCAGGTTGTGTGGGGCCCTTGCGATGGTGGCCGCCACCGTGCCGCTGACCGCCAGTGCCCAATCCGGAGGCCGTACGGACGGTCCAGAGGAGTCCGAGTACGGCAAGGGTGGCTACAGCGGCCCCGGAGGCCGGAGCGTGTCGCTCCAGCTCGACTGGGGCGCGGCCATCAACTCCCGCAAGCCGCCTCGGGGCGCGCCGGAAGGCCCGCCGCTGTTCGTGGGCGCCACGCTGTCGCTGTGGGGCGCGGACTGGTACCAGCTGGACGTGAGTGGTGCCTACGTGTTCGACGGGGGGCGCTTCGTCGGCATGGTGGGCCCGCGCTTCCGGACCTGGGGCTGGCCGCTGGTGTTCACCGCGGGCCTGAAGGCCGGCGCCATCGTCATCCCGGAGGGAGAGGGCCTGCGCTTCGGCATCTCCCCGCAGCTGGGTGCCGAAATCCTCCTGGGGGACCGGGAGAACATCCTCATGGCCCTCAACTACACCCCGGACATCCCCATTGGCGGTGGCGGCGTCACGCACCGGCTGGGCATGTCCGTGGGCTACAAGTTCTAGCAAGGAGGCTTCGACATGATTGCCCAGCTGCTTGCCGCCACGCTGGCGTTGACCTCCAGCCAGGCGCCCGTCTCTGTTTCCGGCCGGGGAAGCCCGCAGGTGAACCTGCCGTTTCCGGCCGGAGACGTGCAGACCTACAACATCATCCAGTGGGACCCCAACCAGCTCCCGCGCATCTACGAGCGCTCCGACCAGCTCCCCCTCACCGACGAGGAGCTGACGAAGCTGTCCCAGGCTGGCTTCGAGCCCGCCCAGCTCGTGAAGATGATTGAGGAGCGCCGCTGCGCCTGCGACGCCAGCGCGGACGGCCTCATCCGGCTCAAGAAGGCCGGCGTGGACAAGGACGTGCTGGCCGCGGTGTCCCGGCACGGCCTGGCGCCCAACCGCGGGTTGAACCTGCTGGTGACGTTGGACTTCACCGGTGAGAGCCGCACCGCGCGCGAGGCGTTCCTCTACTTCTTCGTGGACGACGGGGACATCACCCGCGTCTTCACCGCCAACATCCCGGAGCTGCTGCGCCGCCGCAACAGCCACGAGACGACGGTGGACCGCAGTGACATCCTCGTCGCGCGCACCGTGCGCCGCGTCCAGCTGGCGGGCCAGGTGCCCCTGCGCACCTACGGCAAGCACAACGTGCTGGTGGTCGCCAGCGCCAGCCCCACGCTCACGCATCCGTCCCAGCTCACCGCGCAGGAGCTGTCGCGGGCGCAGCGCTACACCTTCGACTACCCCCGTGCGTCGCTGCAGAACGTCTGCCGCCTGACGGCGGGGTACCGCCGCGACGCGGTGCTCGCCTACAAGTGGAACTTCGAAGGCAGCCGCTTCGAATGCGAATGGAACTAGGAGTGACCCGCACCATGAACACCCGCCGCCTGCTTCTGTCCGCCTGTCTCGCCGCTTCGCTGTCCGCCTGCACGGGCCCGCGCGCCTTCACGCGTGGCACGTACGAGGACCCGAACACCATCGAGATGCTGTCGGACCGCTTCAACGAGAACGACCTGCAGCTCATCGCGAAGAAGATGGCGGAGTCGCTCGCCACCTCGCCGCGCTTCTCCCAGCCCCGGCCGGACGGCTCGCTGCCCATCGTCCTGGTGGGCAAGCTGAAGAACAGCACCTCCGAGCACATCGACATGCGCTCGCTGGGCGACAAGATTCAGACGGCGCTGGCGCAGACGGGCCGCTTCGCCCTGGTGGACCAGCAGGCGCGCCAGGACATCGCGGAGGAGTACGAGTACCAGCAGTCCGGCTACGTGGACCCGAACACCGCCAAGGGCCCGGGTCAGCAGACGTCGGTGGACTTCCTGATGACGGGCGACCTCGCCTCCATCATCCAGGAGGTCGGCCGGGACAAGCTCGTCTATTACAAGATGACCGCGAAGCTCAGCAACGTGCGGACCGGCCTCATCGAGTGGACGGATGAGAAGCAGATTCGCAAGAAGTTCGAGAAGCGCGGCGTGAGCTGGTAACGGGCGCACCCTTCCATGTCCATCTTCTCCCGCAGCCCGGTCCGCCTGAGCGGGTGGGGCGCGCTCGCGCTCGCGAGCGTGCTCCTCCTGTCGTCGGGCTGTGCGGGTGACTATGTCGCGCGCACCCGGGGCGTGCGGTCCGCGTACCAGCAAGGGGACTATTCGCGCGCGCTGTCCTCGCTAGAGGCCGCGGCGAAGGAAGGGCCCGAACAGGACCGCCTGCTGGTGTTGATGGACAAGGGCATGGTGTTGCACGCCGCCGGGCAGTGGGCGGAGAGCAACGCCGTGCTCGAGGAGGCGGAGCGGCTCAGCGAGCAGATCGACAGTGTCTCCGTCAGCGAGGAGGCGAAGACGCTCGTTACCAACGAGCGTCAGCGCACCTACCGTGGGGAGGACTTCGAGAAGCTGATGATTTCCGTCCTCCAGGCGCTCAACTACGCGGAGCTGGGCGACGACGAAGCCGCCATGGTGGAGGTCCGCCAGGTCAACGAGCGCCTGGAGAAGATGATCGCCGAGGAGAAGAAGCCCTACGAGCAGCTCGCGATTGCCCGCTACCTGGGCGGCGTCATCCGGGAGGACCAGCGGGACTGGGACTCGGCCTACATCGACTACGCGAAGGCCTATGAAATCGCGCCCCGCAAGGACGCGCTGGCCGAGCCCCTGCTGCGGCTGGCGAAGAAGGTGGGCCGCGACGACATGTACGCGGAGCTGCTGGCGAAGTACCCGGACGTCCCGCACGAGCCGCTGGCGCCGGACGAAGGGCAGCTCGTCGTCGTGGTGGAGGCGGGCCTGTCTCCCGAGAAGCAGCGCGGCTCCAGGGACCCGGGCGGCGGTGGCGACCTGATTGAAGTCCCCACCTACCGGAACCGGGGGCTCGCGCCGCCCGTGAGTGTCGCCCTGGAGGGCCAGTCCCAGCAGGCGGTGACGGTGACGTCCCTGGCGGACGTGGCCGTGGTCCACCTGAATGACCGGATTGGCCGCATGTTGGCGAAGCAGCTCGCGGGCGTGGCAGTGAAGGCGGGCGTGGCGGCGGGCGTGGGCGCGCTGACGAAGAGCGATGAGCTGGGCGTGCTGACCTTCCTCGTCCTCAACGCGATGAATGCGCCAGACCTGCGTTCCTGGCTCTCCCTGCCCGCGGAGTTCCAGGTGGCGCGCTTCCGCGTGCCCGCGGGGAATCACACCGTGCGTGTGACGAGCTGGGGGCAGGTGACGGAGCATCCGGTGGAGGTGAAACCGGGCCGGGTGGGGTTGTTGGTGCTCCGGCGCTACTGATTTGGTTTTTTGATGTAGGGTGCGCGCCCCATGTCGCCGGTCCTGGCCACGGTGGCCCTGTATTCCCTCATCATCGTCCTCGGCGCGCTGGCTGGCGCAGTGGTCGTCGTCTTGAACGACCGGCCCACCCATCTGGTGCGCTTCCTGGCTTTCGCCGCGGGCGTGATGCTGGGCGCGGCCTTCTTCCACATGCTGCCCGAGGCGTATCTGGGTGGCGGATGGTGGGCCTTCGCCCTGGTGCCCGCGGGCTTCGCCTTCCTGCTGGTGCTGGAGCGCTACCTCGTCGCGCACGCGGGCGAGGACATCTCCCACGGAGACACCATGGCGGGCACCGGGCACTCAGTGCATCCGGGACACGTGCTGGGGCTCACCGCCTTCCTGGGGCTGTCCACGCACACGTTGTTCGACGGGATTGCCCTGGGGTCGGCGGTGGAGGAGGGCGTGGGGGGCATGGCGCTGCTGGCCATCGTCGCGCACAAGGTGCCCTCCGCGCTGTCGCTGGCCTCCATCCTCAAGACGGAGGGGCGCTCGAAGGCCTCCATCCTGTCGCTGTCCACGCTGTACGGGATGATGGTGCCGGCCGGCGCGCTGCTCTACTTCCTCTTCGACGCGATGCTGCAGTTCGAAAGCCTCGCGGCCAAGGCCCTGGCTTTCTCCGCGGGCACGTTCCTCTACATCGCCGTGTCGGACCTGCTGCCCCACGTGCACCGGCACGGCAAGGACCAGCCGGGCCGCAACGTGCTGGCGCTCTTCGCGGGCCTGCTGCTGATGTTCCTGCTCGCGCGGCTGATGGGGCACCCCGAGCACCCCGGCCACTGAGCGCCCTTCATGGAAAAACGCACCGACTGGTACGAACACCCGCAGTACTACGAGGCCATCTTCGGCACGGACACCGTGCGCGAGGTGGACTTCCTCCAGACGCTCAGCGAGCGCTTCGGCACGGGCGGCAAGCTGTGGCTCGAGCCCGCCTGCGGCGCGGGGCGGCTCGTCGAGGAGGCATCGAGCCGGGGCCTGCGGGTGGTGGGCTACGACATCTCCGAGGCGATGCTGGCCCATGCGCGAAAGCGCCTGACGCCGGCGCAGCGGCGGCGCGTGAAGCTGGGGCCGTCACGCATGGAGTCCTTCGCCGACCCGTCGCTGGAGGGGCAGGTGGACCTGGCGCACTGCCTGGTGTCGACCTTCCGCTACCTGGACAGTGAGGCCGCGGCGCGCCAGCACCTGCTGGGGACGCGGCGGCTCTTGAAGCCGGGCGGCATCTACGTGCTCGGCTTCCACCTCACGGACTACGCGCGCGCCCGGCCCGAACACGAGCGCTGGGTGGGGCAGGTGGGGGAGGACCGCGTCGTCTGCAACACGAACGAGGGCCTTCCGGAGCAGCGGGCGCGGCGCTCGCCCATGCGCAACCGCCTGCGCGTCACTGGGCCGGACAAGGATTGGCTCATCGAAACCCAGTGGTACTTCCGCACGTACAGCAATGCCCAGGCGGCGAAGCTGTTCCGTGACGCGGGCATGCGGGTGCTGGCCGGGTACACCTTCGACTACGACATCAACGCACCTGTGGAGCGGGGCAGCCTCCGGTTGGACCGAGTCTTCGTCCTCCAGCCGGACCCCGAGTCTCCCTCCGTGGACCCTGCCGAGCCTGGGCGTGCGTCCGCGCGGAAAGCGCCCAAGAGGGCCTCGACGCCCCAGAAATCGCGCAAGATTTCACGATGAGGGCGTTTTGAGAGGGCTGGAGACGCACTCTTGGTGAATTCTGGGCGGCCTGCGTTCTGGTGGGACGCGGGCGCGTCCTGCTGGAACGCAAAACAGGCCCCTCGTGGTGGCCGCGTTCACCCATCTCCTTGGAATCACACGAATGTCGCGTTTGGCACGGGACGCGCATGTCGTTTTGCCGTGGCGCTTCGGGAAACCGGGCTGCCCCGCAGTATCGGAGTTTCGGGAACGCGGAAGGAGGGGCCGCTCCTTCCGCGTTCTTCATCTCCGCTACACTCCGTCCCCCTGATGTGGTTCCTGACAGAGCCTGTCGGAGGGCATTGGACGGAGGCGAGTGGATGCAAGACGAGATGGCGCAACTCCTCACGGATTTGCGGGGAGCCAAGGACTTCGAGGCTGCGGCTGCCGCAACGCTCCGGCGGCTGCAGGCCGTCGCCCAGGAGGCCGTTGCGTCCAGTCGGTACGCAGCCCGGGGGCGGGTGCTGCGAGGCATTGTCCACCTCCGTCCCGGCGAGGCCTACCGCAGTCTGGCCGCACTGGAGGTAGGGGCTGCGGAGATTACGGATGCCAGTGTAGGCACGCCCTTCTTCACCTCCGCCACGGCCTGGCGCGCGGTGGTGGAGCACCGGTGCGCGGTCTCCATCGACGTGAATGTCGGGACGGTGCAGCCCCATGCGCCCAACGCCCCCGTGACGGGAGACCCGAGCCTGGCGGGCTTCAACAGCCATGAGAGCCGGCAGCGCTTCCTGGGCCGTCATGCGACACACGTCTGCGTGCTTCCGCTGCGCACGCCGGGTGGGGACATCGAGGGCATGATTTCGCTGGAGGCGGACTGCCTGGCCGCGATGGGGCAGGACTTCGTCTGGCTGGAGGCGGGAGACCGGCTCCAACTGCTGGCGGACGTGGCGGCGCCGTACCGGCCCGGCTGCCGCAGCGGCCCGTGGCCCGGCCGGAGGTGGATGAGTTCCTCCCGGTGGTGGGGCGCTCCATGGCGGAGCTGCTGCCCATCCTCCGTGTCTTCGCGCTGCAGGATGAGACCATCCTCATCAGCGGCGCCACGGGCGCGGGCAAGTCACGGCTGGCGCGCTGGTGCCACGAGCGCTCCAACCGCCGCGGCAAGCCCTTCGAGACGCTGGACCTGGTGACGGTGCCGGAAGACCTCCAGATGGCGGAGCTCTTCGGCTGGAAGAAGGGCGCCTTCACCGGCGCGGTGCGAGATGCCCCCGGCAGCGTGGCCCGCGCAGAGGGCGGCACGCTGTTCATCGACGAAATCGACAAGCTGTCGCTCAAGGCCCAGGCGGGGCTGCTGCACCTGCTGGAGTCGCGCAGCTACCGGCCGCTGGGCGAGGGCACCGGTGAGCGGCAGGCGGACGTGCGCTTCATCATCGGCACCAACGCGGACCTGCACGCGGAGGTTCGCGCCGGCCGCTTCCGCGAGGACCTCTACTACCGCGTCAACGTGCTGCCAGTGCGCATGCCGGCCCTGCAGGAGCGCCAGGACGAAATCCCCCTGTGGGCGCAGTACATGGTGAACCGCAGGCACCGCGAGCGCTCGCCAGACGGCCACGCCCGGCTGATGAAGGAGGCGGAGCGGTTGCTGGTGGGGAGCCCCTGGCCGGGCAACCTGCGGCAGCTCGACAACATCGTCCGCCGCGCCTACACGCTGGCCATGGTGGAGCACGCGGACGCCTCGGGCGAGCTGGTGCTGCACGAGAAGCATGTCGCGCGGGCGCTCGACTATGAGCAGGCCCCGGGAGCCCGGCCGCTGCCGGAGGCGCTGCGTGCCGCCGCGCAGGCCTTCGTCGCCGAAGCACGCCGCCGCAATGCCCCGTTGGATTTGGACCGGCCGATGCCTTCCGCGGCATGGTGCTGGGGCTCGCCATCCGCCAGGTGGGGCGGGACGAGGGCTTCAAGCTGCTGGGCCGCGAGAGCCTGGTGAAGAACCGCAACCACCACAAGGCGCTCAAGCGCGAGCTGGAGAAGGTGGACTCGCTCTACAAGGCGCTGGGCGAGGAGGGCTCGCCCTTCTCCGACTTGCTGTCGGAGGTCGAAGCCGTCTGAGTCGCGGCGCCCGGGAAGCTACCAGGCGTCGGCGTGGGGGCCCGCGGCGATGCCCGTGGCGCCCCGGGCCAGCTCGTTACACACGAGCGCGTGGAGCCGGAAGGCCATGCGCGCTTCCTGCACCACCTCTCGCGCCTCATCCTCGTCCAGCTCCAGCCCGTCGATGCGCGAGTGGAAGCGGACGCGGAAGGCCGCCAGCTCGGCCTCGGGCACCGTGCCGTAGAAGGTGGTGCCCTGGCCTTCGGCCAACTCGAAGGCATCCGTGATTCGCCGCGCCCGGCGGTGCCCGCTGAAGACGTCCAGCACGCAGCGCGCGTAGGCGTGCGCCACCAGCAGGTGAGGGCCTCCTCGGCCACCTCCCGGATGCGCTCGGCGTGCAGCCGCGTCTCCACGCAGGCGAAGGTGTCCGCCCGGGACTCGCCGCAGAAGTACGTCAGGTCCGCTTCCAGCGCAGAGGCCAGCCGCAGCTCGGGCAGCAGCAGCGCGGTGGTGAGCGTGGTGCCCATGACGTGGGGCAGCGCTGCTTCGAACGCCGCGTAGAGCGTGTGGAGCTGCCGCAGGTGGCTCACGTAGTGCTGCGCCCGGACGTACTGGCCGTAGATGCCGCCCTCCCACGCGTCGAAGAAGAGGGACTGGATGAACAGCGAGCGCTCCGCCTGCTCGGCCAGCTTCGCCGTGCCTTCCGCCAGCAGCACGGACAGGGGCGCCGGGGTGGCGGCCTGGGGCTGCTCCGGGGACGCAGGGAGCTGGGGCTCCGCCAGCCGCTTCACACGCGCGGACACATCCGTCCGCGGCAGCCGCAATGTGCCGGTGGCGCTCACTGTTTCCACCCGCCACCGGCCAGCGTGCTCATCGCCAGGGGCCCGGCGTCCTCGTTCGACAGGGCCTCCAGCGGTGTCCCCAGTTGCTGGAGCGCCTCCGCCAGCGTCATCCCGATGGCGCGGAGGACCTCCTTCTCCACGCGAATCGTTACCGGCCCCATGGCCAGGTGGATGTGCCCGCACGAGCACTGCGTCACTTCCGCGCATGGACCTCGCGCCAGTACCGTCTTGCCGCATCCCTGACCGGGCATCGTCGCTATCCTTGATTTTGATTTTGAATATCGAAATCAAAATGAATGATGCACCAAAGGCCGGCGGAGAGCAAGCCCCGGCCTTTTCTCGACGTGCTCCGAGTGTGGGGAAGGAGATCGGCGTGGGACAGCGGGGCGTCAGCGGCCCAGGGGCTGGCGCTGCGCGTCCTCAGGCCCACCAGCACGCTGGAGCCGCTGTCCGCCACGCGCAGCTCGCCGTAGCGGGCGCCCTCGTAGCGGTCGGCGTGACCTTCCTGAAAGAAGAAGGTCTCCGCGCCCAGGCGGAAGCGCTCCTTGCGCAGGCGGTACCGGAGCTTGAACTCGCCGGGCGCGAGCGGGGTGCCGGGCGTGTCGAAGCGCACGAAGGAGCCCACGCCATTCGCGTCCAGCCGCAGCACCATGTTTCCGTCCTTGGCGGTGGTGACGGGATTCGCGTCCCGCTCGCGGCTGATGGCGTAGTCCAGCACCATGTAGTCGCCCTGAATCAGCGAGCGCGGGTCGACGGGGGCCAGCTCCAGCAGCACCGGCGTGCCCGAGCGCAGCACGTGCTCCTTCTGGACGACGAGCCCCGCGGGGACGAGCAGCGCGAAGGCCAGCCCGCCGAAGATGACCGCCGTGCGCACCATCACCGCACCTCCGATGCCGGGGCGGGGAAGCGCCGCAGCAGGAACGAACGCAGGCCCAGGAACACCAGGCCGCTGCCCATCAACGCCAGCGACTTGGCCAGCAGCGTGAGGCCCAGGTCGTAGTAGTACCAACTGCCGGACGCGAGCAGGTACGCCACCGCCAGCCCCAGCAGCACGCTGCTGCGCCGGTGGAAGCCGAGCGCCAGCATGCCCACGGCGGTGATGACCGCCGGTGTATGGGGCGTGAGCACGGCCACCAGCGTCAGCGCCGCGAACACCGCCGCGCCCGCCACGCCGGTGGGCTCCAGCGCCAGCTCACGCAGCACCCGCCACGCCGTGTACAGCGTCAGGGCCGTCAGCCCCAGCGTCAGCACGGCATCCGGGAGGGCGGAGACGGTGTCGAAGAGGTGCCGAGCCACGTCCCGCATGCCGCGCGCCAGCAGCACGCCGGGGATGGCGCACGCCAGCGCGAAGGCCACCGGCCCCACCAGCTCGCCCGTGGTTCCCCGTCGCAGCCGGGCCTGCTCCAGGAAGAGGAAGTACATCAGCGCAGCGCAGCCCAGAATCAGCAGGTCCAGCGCGAAGCCGCCCACCACGTGCCATGCGAGGAAGCCGGCCGCGCCCACCACCCCCAACGTGCTCAGGAAGCGGAGGATGGCGTCTGGGTAGACAAACATCAGCACGCCACTGATGACCATCACCAGCGCCGCGGCGACGTTTTCGTTCTCCGTTTCGATGCCGAAGCTGGCGGAGGCCATGGTGGCGCCGGCAAGACACAGCGCCAGCGCGAGCTGCTCCACGAAGACGCCGCGCAGCGTGCGGCGCAGCATCGTCGCGCCCGCGCACAGGCCCAGGCCCACCACGCCCATCACGACCTGCTCCTCCCAGAGGCCCGCGCAGGCGAAGAAGCTCAGCACGAAGATGGCGGACAGCCAGGCGCCGACGCCAGCGAAGGCCTTCACGAACCAGGGCACGGCCACGGACTGGCGCTGATGGGCTTCCAGGGCCACGCGGGCCCGGTCCACGGCGTCGGGCTCGAGCTGGCCTTCGGCCTGGAGCGCGTTCAACACGTCCTGCAACGAGGGACGCAGGGCCATGTCAGGACTCCTCCGTGGCGACGGTGACGCGGGCTTCGTGCCGCAGCCACCACACCGCGAGCGCCACCTGGGCGATGACGAAGAGCGGCAGCACGAAGAGGCCCAGGACTTCCACGTCCTGATAGGAGTCGAAGACGATGCTGACGGCGCCGGAGGTCAGGAGCGTCATCACGCTCACCGCGCCGAGCGTGAGCATGAACAGCTCGCCCTTCAGGTGCCGGTGCAGGGCGTACTCGGCCGCGAGCGAGGTCAGCACCAGGAGGAGCGCCACCACGGCGCCGGTGGGGGCTCGCGCCGGGTGCATGATGAATGGCACCGAGGCGATGAGCACCGGGGCCACCGCCATCACCGCCATCACCCGGGGCACCCAGCGCGCCTGGAGCCAGGACACGCGCAGGTTGGCGAAGTGCTCGTAGGTGGCCCAGGTGAAGCCGTTGAGCCCGCCCAGCACCACCGCCAGCCAGTAGGTCTGGTCCAGCTCCGTATCCAGCACCTGCTCCCAGAAGAGGAGGATGCCGGTGTTGACCAGCACCAGCGCCAGCAACCCCAGGGGCGCGAAGCGGGACACCGCCACCCAGGGAAGGATGAGCACGGCCCAGCCGATGAACAGCTCATACGGGTCCGCGCCCGTCTGATACGCCTGTCCGTACACGGCCAGCAGCGCGCCCACGAGCACCGAGGCCGCGAACAGGGACAGTTGCCCGCCCAGCGTCGCGCCTTGCTTCCAGGCGCCCACGGCCGTGCCGGTGATGGCCGCCGCGATGAGGCCCAGCTTCGCGAAGCGGTGCATGTCCGCCCAGTTGTACGCGAAGAAGTAGATGACCCCCGCGAGCACCAGCAGCGCGCCCAGGCCCATCAGCGTGGTGGAGAGGAAGCGCCGCCGGCCTGCCGCGGCGGGGTGGCCACGGACAGGTGCAGCGCGCGTTCCAGGGTGGTCGGCGTCAGGATGCCAGCGTCCGCGAGTGCCCGGAGTCGTTCCGGCGTCGCGTCAAGGTCGAGCAAGGGTTTCAACACGGGCGCAGTCTAGCTGTCCGGCAGGGTGGCGCGTCCATTCGCGTGCCTGCCGCGCCTGTCCGAAGGTCGGCCCGTGGGCCATGCTAGGCTGCCCGCCCTCGTGCGCGGCTCGCACGTGTGCCAAGGGGCCCTGTCCATGGCGGCGAACCTGGAGTGCCCGAAGTGCGGCAGCGAGCTCGACGTAACAGGGCGGGGCCCGGGCGCCATCATTCGCTGTGCCTGCGGGAACCTGTCAGCCGTCCCGAAGCGCTCCTATTGGGCGAGCCCGCGCGGCGTGGCGCTGGCCCTGGGGGTGTTCTTGCTCTGCCCCTGTGTGGGCGTCCTGGCCGCCATCGCCATCCCCAACTACAACAAGCTTCCGGTGCGCTCCAAGCAGCAGGAGTGCAAGGCGAACCTCCGTGGTCTCTACGCCGCCCAGCGCAATCACAACGCCGAGCACGGGACGTTCGAGCCGCGCATCGTGAATGCGGGCTTCATCCCGGAGCGAGGCAACCGCTACGCGTACTTCACGGGCACGGGGCCGCTGGTGACGCGTGACGCGGAAGAGGACGCGGTTCCGGCGGACGCGGAGGGTGTTGGCGTGGACCGCTCGCGGGACACGAGCCGCCGGGCCATCACCCTGGCGGACCTTCCCGCGTGGGTGTCCCGGCAGGTGGGCGTCTTTGGGACGTGCCCGGATTGCTACGTCACCATGGCCTGCGCGGGGAACATCGACATCGATGACACGGTGGATGTCTGGCTCATCTCCACGAGGCCGCTCAAGGATGAGTCCGGCGAGGCCGTTCCTCCCGGCACCCCGACGAATGTCGTGAACGACGTCGACGGTTGACGGGCCCGGTCCGCCGGGAGCCGTCGCTTCGCCCGGCGAAATCGTCGTGGGCGGACGACCCGAAAATCCCGCGCTTTACGTATCTGACTCTGAGAGCGACGGACGGATGGACGGGCCTGCGTCCCGTTCCGCCTCGCTCGCCAATCCACAGAAAGGTTTCAACCGTGCGCTCGATGATGAAGCGTCTCTCCCTGGGTGTATGCATTTCCACGTCGATGGCGTTGCTGGGGTGCGGCGGCGAGATGATGGACGCCGACGCCATGGCGGACATGGCGCTGCCCGAGGAGGCCGTGGGCACCACCGCGTCCGCGGTGGAGACGGCCAGTGACTTCCGCTTTCGCACCGCCAACCGCTACGCGGGCATTCACGGCTACGCGGCGGGCTTCGGCAACTTTCATGAGGCCAACTACGGCGCGGGCGTGGTGCGTGGCACCATCCTGCTCAAGCCGGGCACCGTGGCGCACTACCTCGCGGTGCCCCGCTCCTCCCTGGGCAACACGGCGCTGAGCAACATCCCGGAGTTGTTCCGCCGCGCGCAGGACTACGGCAACGCGCACGGGTTGGGTATCGCGCTGCCCGCGTTCGAGCAGGGCCTCAACGGCTCCATCGTGGAGTACGGCATCCACTTCCTCCACCCCAGCGTCGTCGAGTTCCGCGACGTCCCGGGCTGGGCCATTGGCTACCCGGATGTGACGGACGCCGGGGCCATGATGCGCGCCGCCAACGACTACGCCTCCTCGAACGGCTTCGCCGCGGGCCTGCCCACCTTCCACTCCGCCATCTACAGCGGCACGAGGGTGTACGGCATGCACCTCATCCGTCCGGGCTACGCTGATTCGCGGGACGTGCTCGCGGACGTGCTCGCGATGCAGGACCGCTTCAGTTCCGACACCGCCACCGTCACGGGCGAAAACTGGGCCCGGACGCTGCGGCGCCACGAGGCAGCGCAGGACGCCATCCAGACCTGCACCCACCTGACCACCCTGGAGAAGGCCGCGCTGCGCAGTGCCTATCGCAAGGCCATCCGCCACTCGGGCACGAACGAGGCCGGCATCAACGCGCGGGCGGAATTGGGGGGAGACGATGTCTGGATCAACTTCGGCGTGCTCTTCCCTCAGGGGGACACGGAGATTGCCCAGACGCTCATCCACGAGATGATGCACATCGCCGGTTACTCGCACCCGGACCGCCGCAACGGCATCGACACTCCGTATGACGGTGGCCCGTACTACAACTCCGCGCCGCTGCGCGCCGAGCTGTGCATCGCGGGCTTCCAGAGCATCCACTCGACGCGCGAGTCCAGTCGCGAGTCGCAGACGCGCTGAGCGGAGACGGCCTCGGCCGTGGGGGGACTGGGGTTTGAACAGGGGGCTCCGCGCGGTCCAGGCGGAGCCATCCTCCCAGTCAAGCAGCCGCAGGTCCGCGGAGGAATCGCGCGACGTGAGGGGGGCAGACCACGTGGCGACGAACCCGGCCTTGAAGGCCATCAAGTTCGGCGAATTGCCGGTGCTCGTGGCCAAGCAGGTCGGCCTTTCGGGGGGAGTGCCCTGACTGTGCCATCACGGCCGCCTGTGTCGCCAATCTCGACCGGGATGGCGACCTGGACGTGTGGCTCATCTCCTCCAAGGAACTCACCGGGCTGGATGGACAGCCTGTGAATCCTGGTGAGCCCCTCCACTTCATGAACGACCTGAAGGACTGACGCGCGCTTTCGTGAGCGGTCATGCGCGGACGGGCGGTCGCATGCGCCGTCTCACTCAATCCCGTGCGTCGTCCTCGTCCACGAGCATCATCCCGTGCTTCGTGAGCAGCTTGCGCAGGTACACCCGGGCGATGCCTGCCTCGCGGGCCGCGCGGGAGATGTTCCGGTCGCAGCGCGCGATGAGGCCCTGGAGGTAGTCCCGCTCGAAGACCTCGATGAGCCGCTCCTTGGCCTCCTTGAAGGGCAGCTCCGCGTCGAGCGCACCTTGTGGCGACCGGATCGAACCGGAGGGAGCGTCCATGGGCGGCAAGGTGTCCTCGCCCAGATGGATGGCCTGCTCCACCACATTGCGCAGCTCGCGCACGTTGCCGGGCCAGGGATACTGGGCCAGCAGGGCGCGCGTCTGTTCGGACAGGGCGCTGGGCGGACGGCCCAGTCGCTCCAGCATGGCGTCGATGAGCAGCGGCAGGTCTTCCACCCGCTCCCGCAGTGGGGGCGGGATGACCTTGAGCACCGCGAGCCGGTGATAGAGGTCCTTGCGGAACCGGCCCTGTTGCACGGCCTGCTCCAGGTCGACGTGCGTGGCCGCGACGACGCGCATGTCCACCGTGCGGTAGTCGTTGGCGCCCACGCGCTTCACCTGCCGGCGCTCCAGCGCGCGCAGGAGCCGGGGTTGCAGCTCCAGCGGCAGCTCGCCGACCTCATCCAGGAAGACGGTGCCTCCCTGGGCACGCTCGAAGGCCCCGGCGCGCTCCGCCTGGGCGCCCGTGAAGGCACCCTTCACGTGCCCGAAGAGCTCCGACTCCATCAAGGAGGGCGGAATCCCGGCGATGTCCACGATGATGAAGGGCCCACCGGCCCGGGCGCTCTCCTGGTGAATCGCCTCCGCGCACAGCTCCTTGCCCGTCCCCGTCTCGCCTTGGACGAGCACGTCCCCGCCACCCGCGGCCACCCGCTCCAGGACGGTGAACAGCTCGCGCATCCTCACGCTGGCGCCCACGAGCGCGCCGAAGCTCCGCCGCGAGGACAGCGGTAGAGGCCGCTCCCGTGAGTCCTCGGGCACCACCTTGAGGACGACGGTGCCCAGCGTCAGCGACGCCCCGGGCCGCACCTCCAACTCGGTGAAGCGCACCCCTTCATGGAAGGTGCCGTTGCGCGAGCCCAGGTCGGTGGCCACCACCCGTTCGTCTGTCACCTCCAACTGGAGGTGCTGTCGGGACACGACGCGGTCCGTCAAGACGATGTCGCACGTCGAGGACGTGCCGAGTCGGACCACCCCCGGGCGCAGGACATGGCTGTGTCCCGCCTGCTCCCCGGAGAGCACCAGCAGCTTCAACCGCAAGGGGCCGCGCCGCGCCACCGGGACGGGCGCCGTCTGGACCAGCGCGTCCATCTCCGTGTCCATGTCACCTGGGTCCGCCACGGCGGGCAGGCTACCACCGCACCCAGGTAGGGGAGGGGGGGTGACAACTGTTGTTGCCACCTGACAACCGCGGTTACCAGGCCCGCCGGAGCGCCTTGCCGGGCGTCCTCCTCTAGGGCGCGCGCCTCGCATTGGCTCCGGAGGCACTGGAGGGCCCTGGCACACCCACTGCAATGGCCTGGGGCCGCATCGAGAACGACACCACCGAGCCGCCCACCCGCGATGTCTTGCCTTGAATGGCAAGGCACTTTGCGGGTGGGTTTGTTTGTCTTTGTTTTGCGCTCGTTTCCCTCGGAAGCGCGCGAAAAATAAATGAAAACACCGCACGAAACACCGCGCGTATCCGACAGAGAATGTTCATGTAGTCTGCGCGCGGGGCTTTCGGCTGAAACAGCCAGCTGCCCCCAATCCAAACCATCGTAGCAATCGCTATCAGGAGTCACGACCATGAGCCTGTCCATCGCGAAGTCCATTCTGTGCAACGGCTTCTCCGGCAACACCCGTGGCTGCGGCCCCACGGACCGCTACCAGGCGGCTTATCAGTCGATGGACCCGTCCAAGGCGGCGCAGACGGTGCTCAAGCACTTCGACGCCATCGAGGGCGTGGGCATGAACGCCAGCGGCAAGGGCGCCGGGGACAACAACATCGGGACGTCGGAGCTCAAGCGCGTGGCGGACCCGAACAGTGGCTTCCCGCCCGACGTCCGCGCCGCCGCGAAGTGGATGCTCGACCACCCCATCGCCCTGCGCTCGCTGGACCAGGGCGCCAGCAAGGCCCATGGCGGCAACAATGAGGTGCACCTGAGCAAGGCGGACCTCCAGGCGCGCGCGGGCAATGCGTCGGACTCCGGGGCTCCGCAGCGGCCGGCTTCCCGCCGCGTCCGCCGCTGTTCGGCTCCGGGTTCGGCGGCGGCTGCGGTGGCGGACTCGGTGGCCCGGGCGGCCTGCCCAACCCCCACCGTCCCAACCTGCCGCCGCGGCTGGACCTGTGCGGCCCGCAGTCCCGCCCGCCCTTCGGCGCTGGCCGCCAGGAGCCCATGGACGTCTACAAGGCGGCCCAGACGCTCAAGGACCACTTCAACTTCGCCGAGGGCGTGGGCATGAACGCCAGCGGCAAGGGCGCGGGGGACAACAACATCGGCATGTCGGAGCTCAAGCGCGTGGCGGACCCGAGCAGCGGCGCGCCGAAGGAGCTCCGTGAGGCGGCGCAGTTCCTGATCAACCACCCCACGGCGTTGCGCTCGGTGGACCAGGGCGCGAGCAAGTCCAAGTCCAGCAAGGAGGTCCACATCAGCCTCCAGGATTTGGAGTCCTTCACGGCGAAGGCGCCCCGCCGCGAGACGCAGTCCAACCGCCTGGACCTGGCGCAGTTCATGGGCCGGGCGAGCGTCTGGGGCTGAGCCCGCCCGCTGTCCCGGCGGCCCACCCGTCATGGGCCGCCGCGCTGCGCTGGAGGTGACTGGGAGCCGGGCCCTGGGGGGAGCCTGGCTGGCCACATCCTGACACTGGCGCCTCCGGGGGGGAGGGCCCAGTGTCAGGGCATGGCAACCATCGACATCACCAAAGCCAACTTCAAGGAAATCGTCTCGAAGGAGGGAATCGTCCTCCTCGACTGGTGGGCCGAGTGGTGCGCACCGTGCCGCACCTTCGCGCCTGTGTTCGAACAGGCGAGCGCGAAGAATCCGGACCTCGTCTTCGGCAAGCTCGACACCGACGCAGAGGCGGAACTCGCGGGGGCTTTCGCCATCCGCTCCATCCCCACGCTGATGGTCTTCCGTGACGGCATCATGTTGTTCGAACAGGCGGGAGCGCTGCCGGCCAACGCGCTGGATGACCTCATCCGCCAGGTGCGCGCGCTCGACATGAACGAGGTGCGCAAACAACTGGTGGATCGCCAGGCACAGCACGGCGCGCCGTCCCAGGCCTGAGACGGCACGCCTCTGTGCCGCGTGAAGACGGGCGGGGCCTCTCGGGGGAGAGGTCTTCCGCCACGTCTTCGTTTCAGCCCAGGACCTGCACCTTGCCGTGGTCGTCGCAGTGGCCGTCGTGCGGGTGATGCAGGTGGCCGTCCACGAGATAGTCCATGTGGTCTCCGTGCGGCGCGGCCGCGTGGCCACACGAGGGGCCGTGGCGGTGCGTGGCTTCATGGGCACCACAGGCATGCTGCGGCGTGCATTGCGCGGGGTTGCGTGCGTCTTCGGCGAGCGTGCACTCGTCCGTGTGGTCCGAGTGCGGGTGGTGCAGGTGCCCGTCGTGCAGATAGTCCACGTGGTCCTGATGCTGGATGGCGGGGTGGCCACAGCCCTTGGCATGGACGTGGTCATGGCGCTCGTGCGTCTTGTGATTCATGGCAGCCTCCCTGGCGGCGGTGTCCCTGGATGACACAGCGGGACGGTCGCCATCCAGGAAGGCCAGGACAAGCGCCGCCAGGACGAGCTCCGACTGCCGGACGAGGCCGTGTCACCCGAACGCCGTCGGGCGTCTGCCTGCCGGGCGCCCGCTAGTGCTCCTGGGGCGCGGCGAGGAACGCCTTCAGCTCGGGGAGCACGCGCTCCGGACGTTCCTGGTGGGGGCTGTGGCCCGCGTCCAGGCGTAGGAGCCGGGCCCGGGGAAGGCGCCGTGCCGCCCGCTCGGCGATGGAGACGGGCAGGGTGTCCTCGTGCTCGCCCCAGACGAGCAGCACCGGCGCCGTGATGGCGCCGAGCTTTTCCGCGCGATGAAAGACAGGCCCGGCCACGGGCACGAGCCGGTTGAAGGCCCGCGTGGCGTCGGGGCTGGCACCCGGGCGGGTGAGCAGCTCGTACTCCAGGGCGCCCAGTCGCTCACCCAGCGGCGTCGGGGGCGGCGGCATCATCTGAGCCCAGGCCCATGGCCCCAGCGAGCGCGCCAGCCGTTCGGGACCGGCGCGGAAGAAGAGGCGGGCTTTTCGCGTCATCTCCGGGCCCAGGCCCATGGCATCCACCAGGGCCAGCCGCTCCACCGGTACCCGGCCGCGCAGCGCGAGCTCCAGCGCCACGAGCCCGCCCAGCGAGTGGCCCACCACGGCCACCGGGCCCGGGGCGAGCTGGGACAGCAGCGCCTCGATGGGAGCGGTGAAGAAGGCCGCCGCGTCCTCGCCGGTGGCCAGCGGGCCTTCGGGGGTGGACGACATGCCGAAGCCCGGGAGGTCCACCGCCAGCACGCGGTGGTTCCGGGCGAGGACCGTCAGGTAGGTGAACCACTGGGAGGCCGCGCCGCCTCGCCCGTGGAGAAGCACCACCGTGGGGCCGGCGCCCGCCTCCAGGACCCGGAGGGCCCCGCCGCCCGGTAACCAGTGAACCGTCGCGACCACCGCCGGGGCCAGCTGGGCCAGCAGCGCGGCTTCCACCGGCCCCACCGAGGGGGCCTTCATGCCGCCTTCCTCGACACCGGCGTCCGCCGGGAGTGGAACAGGGGTTGGCGTGGCGGCTGTGAGTGGTACATGGGGAGGACACTCCAGGAGGGGCGGACGGGCGGGCAACATACTGGAATGCGCGGCCCTCAGCGGTGTTGAGCCGGATACCCTGTAAACCCTAGGCTGCCCGCCGCCAGTCCGACACGAGGCGACATGAACACCGACATTCGCGCGCTCACCGAACGCGTGCAGCAGGAAAGCAGCTTCGTCGAGGTCCTCAACCAGGAAACCAGCAAGGTCATCGTCGGGCAGCGCTACATGCTGGAGCGCATCCTCATCGGCCTGCTGTGCAACGGGCACGTGCTGCTGGAGGGCGTGCCCGGCCTCGCCAAGACGCTGACGGTGCGCACCGTGGCGGATTCGCTCAGCGCCACCTTCATGCGCATCCAGTTCACCCCGGACCTGCTGCCCGCGGACGTGGTGGGCACCATGATCTACAACCAGCAGGCGGCGAACTTCACCGTCCGCAAGGGGCCCATCTTCGCCAACATCGTGCTCGCGGACGAAATCAACCGCGCCCCGGCGAAGGTGCAGTCCGCGCTCCTGGAGGCCATGGCCGAGCGCCAGGTCACCATCGGCGACCAGTCCTTCCCGTTGCCCGCGCCCTTCCTGGTGCTGGCGACGCAGAACCCCATCGAGCAGGAAGGCACCTACCCGCTGCCCGAGGCGCAGGTGGACCGCTTCATGCTCAAGGTGAAGGTGGGCTACCCGACGCGCGACGAAGAGAAGGTCATCATGGACCGGATGTCCGGTGGCTCGTCGCCGCGCGCCCAGCGGGTCATCGACCTTCAGCACCTGGTCCGTGCGCGCGAGCTCGTCCACCACATCTACATGGACGAGAAGGTGAAGGAGTACATCCTCAACGTGGTGTTCGCCACGCGCGAGCCCAGCAAGTACGGCCTCAAGGACCTGGCGGACTACATCCAGTTCGGCGCCTCGCCGCGCGCCACCATCGCGCTGGCCCAGGCGGCGCGCGCGCATGCCTTCCTGCGCCACCGCGGCTTCGTCACCCCCGAAGACGTGAAGGCCATTGCCTTCGACGTGCTCCGCCATCGCGTCGCCATGACGTACGAGGCGGAGGCGGAAGACCTCACGCCGGAGAAAATCATCCAGCGCGTGTTCGACCGCGTCGAAGTCCCCTGACCCTTCCTCCTCGAGCCCGCCAGGCGCCCCGTGCTTCCCAAGGACCTCATCCGCCGCATCCGCAAGCTGGAGATTCGCACCCGCAAGGTGGTCTCCGACATGCTCGCCGGCCAGTACCATTCGGTCTTCAAGGGCCGGGGCATGGCCTTCTCCGAGGTGCGCCAGTACCAGCCCGGTGACGAGATTCGCATCATCGACTGGAACGTCACCGCGCGCATGGATGAGGCCTACGTCAAGGTCTTCACCGAGGAGCGCGAGCTGACGGTGATGCTGGTGGTGGACGTCTCCGCGTCGAAGGAGTTCGGCTCGCGCGAGCGCACCAAGTCGGAGATCGCCGCGGAGGTCGCGGCGCAGATTGCCTTCAGCGCCATCGCCAACAATGACCGGGTGGGGCTCGTCCTCTTCTCGGACCGGGTGGAGAAGGTGGTGCCGCCGCGCAAGGGCCGCACGCACGTGCTGCGGCTGGTGAGCGACATCCTCACGTTCCAGCCGCAGGGGCGTGGGACGGACCTGGCCGCGGGGCTCAACTACCTGACGCGGGTGGCGAAGCGGAAGGCGGTGACGTTCCTCATCTCCGACTTCCAGGCGCACGACTACGAGAAGCCGCTGCGGCTGGTGGGGCGCAAGCACGACCTGGTGCCAGTGGTGGTGGCGGACCCGTTGGAGGAGGCCTTCCCCCGGCTGGGCCTGGTGGACATGGAGGACCCGGAGACGGGCGAGCGCTTCGTCGTCGACACCAGCGACCCGCGCGTGCGGGGCCGCTTCGCCCGGGCCATGCAGGCCGCGCGCGACGAGCGGCGCAAGCTGTTCAAGAAGCTGGAGCTGGACCACGTGGAGCTGCGCGCGGGTGATGACCACGGCAAGGCGCTGGCGAACTTCTTCCGCGCGCGGGCCCGGAGGATGGCGGCATGAACCGGCTCATCCCCCTGCTGGCGGTGTGGCTCGTGGTGGCGGCGCTGGTGGTGGCGGCTCCCGCGTGGGCCCAGGCTCCGGCCCCTGCACCGGCGGCCGCGACGACGGAGCAGGTCGAACCGCGGAACCTGTCCGTGCGGCTGGAGCCGGAGCAGGTCCGCATCGGTGACCCCTTCGTCTACGAGGTGGTCATCACCCATCCGAAGGACCACCGCTACGAACTGAAGGTGCCCCAGGAGACGGGGGACTTCGAGTTCCTGGACCAGACGCGCCAGCGCCAGGACGGGCAGGAGTCTGCGACCACCACGTTCCGGGTGCGGATGTCCGCCTTCGCCCTGGGCTCGGTGGCGGTGCCGGCACTGCCCTTCGACGTGGCCACGCCGGAGGGGCCCAAGGCGTTCACGGTGCCGGGCCGCACGGTGGAGGTGACGTCCACGCTGCCGCCGGACGCGGAGGGGCAGGGCGCGGACCTCTTCGACTACAAGCCGCCGGAGGAGGTGCCCATCCGTTCGTGGCGTCTGGTGCTCACGGTGCTGGGCGTGCTGGCGGCGGCGCTGCTGGCGTGGGTGCTCTTCCGCTGGTGGAGGAACCGGCCCAAGCATGTGGAGGTGGTGCCGGCGCTGCCCCTGGACGTGCGCACCCGCAAGGCGCTGGACGCGCTGAAGGCGGAGGACCTGCCCTCGCGCGGCCGGGTGAAGGACTTCTACTTCCGGCTGTCCGAAATCGTCCGGGGCTACCTGGGCGAGCGCTACGGCTTCGAGGCGCTGGAGTGCACCAGCTCCGAGCTGATGGCGTCGCTGCGGCGCATGTCCACGCCGGGGCTGCCGGAGGACAAGCTGATGCGCTTCGTGTCCGAGTCGGACATGGTGAAGTACGCACGCGCGGATGCCTCCGCTGACGCCTGCCGCGACGCGCTGGCCTTCGGCTACTCGCTCATCGACACGACGTACGTTCCGCCACCGCCGCCCCAGGCTCCCGACAATGCCGCCGCTCCCCGCGTTCAATAACCCCGAGGCGCTCTGGGGGCTGCTGCTCGTGCCGCTGCTGCTCTGGCAGGCGTGGCGGGAGCGGCGCGCCCGCGCCACGCTGCGCTTCTCCGCGGCGCATGTCTTCGCCCGGGGTGGCCGCGGCTTCCGCGCGTACCTGCTGCCGCTGCTGCCGCTGCTTCGCGTGGCGGCGGTGACGGCGGCGGTGCTGGCCATCGCCCGTCCTCAGGTGCGTGACTCGCGCGTGCGGGACTTGTCGGTGGAGGGCATCGACATCGTGGTGGCGTTGGACCTGTCCACGTCGATGGAGGCCGGTGACTTCCGTCCGCAGAACCGCATGCACGTCGCCAAGGAAGTGCTGAGCGAGTTCATCGCCAATCGGGTGAATGACCGCATCGGCCTGGTGGTGTTCGCGGGCGCGGCGTACACGCAGGCGCCGCTGACGCTGGACTACGGCGTGCTGAAGGAAGTGGTGAAGCAGCTGCGCACGCGCGTGCTGGAGGACGGCACGGCCATTGGTGACGCGCTGGCCACGTCCCTCAACCGCCTGCGGGACTCGGAGGCGAAGAGCCGGGTGGTGGTGCTCATCACCGACGGCGACAACAACTCCGGGAAGATTTCGCCCATGGACTCGGCGAACATGGCCCAGGCGCTGAAGGTGCCCATCTACACGATTCTGGTGGGCAAGGGCGGCAAGGTGCCCTTCCCGCAGGGCACGGACCTGTTCGGCAACACCGTGTGGCGCGACACGGAGATTCCCATCAACCCGGAGCTGATGCAGGACATCGCGGACCGCACTGGCGGCGAGTACTACCGCGCCACGGACCCCGAGCAGCTGCGAGAGGGACTCCAGAAGGTGCTCGATTCGTTGGAGCGCTCGAAGCTGATGGAGGGCGGCGCCAGCGCCACCTACCGCGAGGAGTTCCATCCCTTCCTCCTGGCCGCCTTCGGCCTCGCCGCGCTGGAGCTGCTCCTGCGCGCCTCCTTCCTGAGGGTCTTCCCGTGACGCCCGTGGAACCCTGGCGCTTCACCGTGCTCGGTTACCAGGCGGGGCTCGCGCAGCCCCTCTTCCTGCTGTTCGTGCTCGCGGGCATGACGCTGGGCCTGCTCGCGCTGGTGGGGGCGCTGCGGCGCCGCTCGCGCGTGCGGGCGCTGCTGCATGAACGCCACGCGGAGCGCTTCACGCCGGGCGTGTCGGTGTGGCGTCCGGCCACGCAGGGCGGGTTGTACGGCCTGGGGTTGGCGCTCTTCGGCTTCGCGCTGGCACAGCCGCAGTGTGGCACCAAGAGCGAGCTGACGAAGCGGCGCGGCATCGACGTGGTGGTGGCGCTGGATGCCTCCAAGTCCATGCTGGCGCGGGACATCCAGCCCAGCCGCCTGGAGCGCGCGAAGCTGGAGCTGACCACGCTGCTGGACGAGCTGAAGGGCGACCGCGTGGGCCTGGTGGTGTTCGCGGGTGATGCGTTCATCCAGTCCCCGCTCACGTCGGACTACTCGGCGGTGAAGCTGTTCTTGCGCGCGGTGGACCCGGAGGTGATGCCCCAGGGCGGCACCAACGTGGGCGCGGCGCTGCGGCTGTCGCGGCAGGTGCTGGAGAACGCGGACCGCGGCTCGAAGGAGCGCGTGGTCGTCCTGCTGACGGACGGCGAGGACCTGGTTGGCGATGTGGCGGAGGCCACCGAGGCGCTGAAGGACGCGGGCGTGCAGGTGCTGGCGGTGGGCGTGGGCTCGGAGTCCGGTGAGCCCATCCCCGTCTTCGACCGGCGCGGCGCGTTCGTGGACTACAAGAAGGACGCCGCGGGGGAGACGGTGATTACGCGGTTGGACCGGGCGGGGCTGACGGCCATCGCCGAGGCCACCGGGGGCACCTTCTATTTCCAGCCCCGTGGCGTGGCCATGTCGCAGGTGGTGGAGCGCATCGACCAGATGCAGAAGAGTGAGCTGGAGAGCCGGGTGACGGTCCGCTACGACGAGCGCTTCCAGTCGTTCGCCATCCCGGGGCTGGCCTTGCTGGCGCTGGGCATGTTGCTCTTGCCGTCGTCGCGCCGGAGGCCGTCACCATGAGCGCCGCGAGGACGCGCGCTGTGCGGTGGCTGACGTGGGGCCTGGTGACGTCGCTGGCGCTGCCGTCGCCCGTGTGGGCCGCGGGGCCGCTGGAGCGGGGCCACCCGCTGGTGGAGCAGGGCCGCGAGGCGTACACGGCGGGTCGGTTCGAGGAAGCGCTGGAGGCGTTCGAGGCCGCGAAGAAGGAGCGCCCCAACGACGTCACGGTGGACTTCAATCGCGCGGACGCGATGGCCAAGCTGGGGCGCATCGCGGATGCAAAGGCGCTGTTCCAGTCGGTGACGGAGTCCAACCGCGCCGACCTCCGGCAGAAGGCCTGGTACAACCTGGGCAACCTGCATGCGACCACCGGAGACCGGCAGGAAGCGCTGAAGGCCTACCGGCGCGCGCTCACGCTGGACCCGCAGGACGTGCAGGCCCGCCACAACTACGAGGTGGTGTTGCGCAACCTGCCGCCGCCGCAGGACAAGGGCCAGGACGGCGGCACGGACGGTGGCAACGACGGCGGCAGTGACGGTGGGCGCCCGGATGCCGGCGAGGACGGCGGCACGAAGGGCGACGGCGGCACGCCCCAGGACGGTGGCACCGATGGTGGCTCGGACGGTGGTGCCGACGGCGGCGCGGATGGTGGCGCCAGCGATGGCGGCATGGACGGCGGCGCGGACGGTGGCGACGGGGATGGTGGCAGCGACGGCGGCTCTGACGGAGGCGCGGACGGCGGCGAGCAGGGCCCACCGGACAAGGGCGACGGGGGCGCGGACGGCGGCGCGGATGGTGGACAGGATGACGGAGAGGGCGAGCCCCAGGACGGTGGCAGCGACGGCGGCAGCGCGGGAGAAGAAGACTCGGAGGAATCCGAGGCGGACGGTGGCTCCAGCCAGTCGGACCTGGATCGGCAGGAGGCGGAGCGCCTGCTGGATGCGATGAAGCAGAATGAGAAGAACCTCCAGCTCTGGCGGTTCCAGCAGAAGAAGAAGCAGAGGAAGCCGAATGAGAAGGACTGGTAGCGCCCTCGGCGTGGTGTTCGCCGTGTTCGCCCTGCTGGCCACCGCGCCAGCGTGGGCGGCCTCGGATGACCTCGATTTCTACCAGACGGCGGACCGTACGGAGGTGGGCACCGAGGACACCTTCCGCCTCACGGTGGTGGTGGTGGACGCGCCCGCCAACGCGCAGGTGAAGCTGCCGGAGTCGGACGACTTCTCCATCCTCTCCAGCTCGCGCAGCAGCCAGCGCTCCATCTCCCTGTCGGGCGGTGGCCCCGCCGTCATCCAGGACGTCACGCGGCACGTGTTGGTGATGCAGGCCACGCGCGCGGGACGGCTCAAGATTCCACCGTCGCAAATCACGGTGCGCGGCAAGACGTACCGCACGCAGCCCGTGGAGTTGACGGTGAAGGCCGGCCGGGTGGGCGGTGCGCCGTCCCCGGGGCAGGCGGGACGTGGCGGTGGCCGGCAGCCGGACCCCTTCTCCAGCATCCAGTCGCAGATGCAGCAGATGGAAGAGGCCTTCGGCGACATGATGGAGCCGGACCGGCCCACGATTCCCCGTGGGGACTCCGACCTCTTCCTGCGCGCCAGCCTGGACCGGGACAACGTGTACGTGGGCGAGCAGGTGACGCTGTCGCTCTACATCTATTCGCGCGTGGACCTGTCCAGCGTGGACGCCGTCACCATGCCCAAGCTGGAGGGCTTCTGGACGGAAGAGGTGGAGAGCCCCACGCAGCTGTCGGGCGAGCAGCGCGTGGTGGACGGCATCCCGTACCGCGCCTACCTGCTGCGCCGCCGCGCCATCTTCCCGGTGAAGTCCGGCACGCTGTCCATCACCCCCGCGGAGGCGGACATCACCACCGGCTTCCTCTTCGCCGGCCACCGCGTGCACCGCGTGTCCAACGCGCTCAAGGTGAAGGTGAAGCCGCTGCCGCCCGGTGGGCCGGAGGACATGCCCAACGCGCACGTGGGCAACTGGCGGCTGTCCATGGACGTGTCCCAGACGCGCGTGGAGCTGGGCCAGCCCGTCACGGTGAAGGTCAGCCTGGAAGGGGTGGGCAACGTGAAGAACGTCACGCCCCCCGCGCTGAAGGGCCCCGCCGCGCTCAAGATTTATGACCCCACCACGACGGACAAGGTGTCGCCGCAGCGCCACCGTGTGCAGGGCCGGCGGGTGATGGAGTACCTGGTGATGCCGCAGCGCACGGGCAGCTTCACGTTGCCCGCGCTGGAGTTCACCTACTTCGACCCGCGCGCCCGCAAGTACGAGGTGGCGCGCACCGACCCGGTGACGATTACGGTGGAGGCGGGCGCGGGCGGAGCATCGTCCATCGCCTCGGCGTCGCCTCAGTCTTCGTCGGACCAGGCCAACGAGCAGAAGAACGTGCTGACGGCGGGAGGTTTGCGGCCGGTGCGCTACCAGGCCCGCTTCGAGGCGCCGGGCGTGCCCGTGTGGAAGCGGGGCTTCTTTGTCCCGACGGTGCTGGCCCCGCTGGGGCTGCTGTTGGGCGTGGCGCTGATTGGCGGCGTGCGCGGGCGGCTGGCGCTGCGCTCCGAGGCGGGGCGTGGGCGTCAGCAGGCGAAGGCCGCGCGCAAGCGTCTGGCGGATGCGGAGAAGCTCCAGGCCAGCGGGGACGTGGGGGCCTTCTACGGCGAGGTGGAGAAGGCGCTGCACGGCTTCCTGGAGGCACGGCTGGGCATGCCGGTGGTGGGCCTCACCCGCGAGGTGCTCGCCGAGAAGCTGACGGCGGGGGCGCGGATGCGGAGCGGCGCGCCAAGGTGCTCTTCGTGCTGGAGGCGTGCGACTTCGGGCGCTACGGCGGCGGGGGTGACCCGGCCGAGCGGCAGAAGGTGATGGATGCCGCCGCGGCGGCCATGGAGGGCTGGGCGTGAGCGGCTACTACACGCCGGAAGAGGCGCAGGACATCTTCCTCAAGGCCAACGAAGCCTACGCGCATGAGGACTACGCGGCGGCCAAGGAGGGCTACGAGAAGCTGCTGGCGAACGGCCAGGGCGGCCCCGACGTGCTCTACAACCTGGGCACCACGCACCTGGCCCAGGGGGATTTGGGCCGCGCGGTGCTGGCGCTCGAACAGGCGCGGAAGGAAGGGGGCCGGCGCCGGACCTGGAAGCCAACCTCTCCGTGGCCCGGGCGCGGCAGGTGGACAAGGTGGTGGGCGCCACCGCGGAAGACGCCTTCCTGCCTCGCGTCGCGGCGGCCACGGACGGCCCGGTGGTGGCGTGGACCTTCCTGGGCACCTGGGTAGCGGCCTTCGTCCTCGTGCTGGTCTGGCGCTTGCTGGGGCGGGGCCGGCGGACGGCGGTGGGCGTGCTGGCGGTCCTGCTCTTCGCGGTGGCGGTGCCGTCAGGGCTGCTGGTGGCCACGCACGCCTACGTGGGGGCCACGGTGCACGAGGCCGTGGTGCTGGCACCCACGCTGGTGGCGCGCGAGTTGCCTCAGCCCGGCGCCCGTTCCATCTTCGAGGTGCACGCCGGCCTCAAGGTGCGCCTGCTCGAAGAGACGGGCCGCTTCGTCCGTATCCGTCTGCCCAACGGCCTGGAGGGCTGGGCCGAGCGGGAAGGCGTGGCCGAAATCTGAGGCCGTACGCGGAGTGTCGGGACGCGAAATCCTGGAAATGCCTGCCATTCGGAGGCTAGAGTGCCTCCGGAGGGATAGCAGGTAATGCCAGGAGGTCGTGGCCCTGTGTTTTCGGTCGAGGCACTCGTTGGCAAGAACCGGTTGGTCATCCGCCTCTGGGGTGTCGTCACGGAGGAGGAAGCGCTCCAGATTGGCGATGCGTCGCTGCGCGAGCTCGAGCGGCTCCGGCCGGGCTTCGACATCCTGTCTGACCTGACGGGCGTGACGGAGCTCCCGGAGTCGGGCTCGGGGCAGATTGAGCGCGTCGTCGAAGCGGCCCGGGTCCGCGGCTTTCGCCGGGTGGTGCGCGTGGTGGGGCGCTCCGCGATGGCGGCGGTGCGATTCCAGCGCAGCAGCCGGAACGTGGGGCACGAGGCCTACCTGGCCTTCTCCCTCGAAGAGGCGGAGCAGTTGCTGGAGGGCGGCTGGACATGAGCCTCGGCCCCGGCACGACGCCGGTCAGCTCCGGCGGCCCGTGAGGCGCGCGAAGAGGCCGCGCTTCTCTTCCTTGCGAGGGCCAGGGCGGCCGCCGCGAGGCCTGTCACCTTGAGCAGGTTCTGCTGGAAGACGGGATGGTTCGGCTCCAGCGCCACCGCGCGCTCCAGCAGCTCCACGGCCCGCCGGTAGTCCTTGCGCTGGTGAACCAGGATGAGGGCCAGCTTGCTGTAGAGCACCGCGGCTTCGGGCGCCTGGGCAATGGCGCGTGTGAGCACGTCGATGGCCCGGTCCACCGGCCCTCGCGCTCCAACCGCACGGCGCGCTGGAGGAAATCCTCCGCCGACCCTGGCTCGATTCCGAGCCGCCGGACGGTGCGCGGTGGGACGGGCGGGCTCGGGGGCGCCGCGCGCGTGGGGGCGGGGGCCGGCGGGCGGTGGGGGCTCTCATCGCGGGCACTGGCCGCGCGGGCGGCTCCTCGTCCCCGAGTGCCATGGGCTCTGGCACGAGGAAGTCCTGCCCGTCCAGGATGGGCAGCTCATCCGTCATCGTGCGCATGGCGGGCGCGCCGGGCAGGCGGTGCAGCTCCACGACGCCGCGCTCCAGCAGGGCCTTGATGACGACCTTCACCTCGATTTCGGGCAGCCGTGCCGCCCGGGCCAGGTCCGGCACGGCATGGTCCCCGTCGATGAACGAAGCAATGTGCGCCTCGAAGGGGTGGAGCGGCTGGAGCGCGATGTCCAACCCAGCGCGCAGGTGCGGCACGGTGTGCGCGTCCATGGGCACCGTGAAGCGTGCCGTGGCCAGGTCATGCGGCGTGGGGCGCTGGGGCGGGGGCCTTGGCAGCTCCATGGTGCGCGTGCGCTGCGGCGGGGACAGCAGCGCCCGGACGATGGTGGGCTCGGTGATGACGTACTCCCCGCTGGCCTGCTGCGGGTCCAGCAGCAACCCGCACTGCGTGCACTGGAAGTCGTTTCCACCCACTGCCGCCCGGCACTCGGGGCATTCTGGTTTCGCGGCCATTCCAGGGTCATCATAGCGCCCGGTTTCTGGCCGTGTTGGACGAGGCCGTGCCCACCCTGGCTACGCCCGCCTGTCAGCCCTTCTAATCAAAAAGCAAGGCATCCAGTGTGTGTCCGACTTACGTATGGGGGAGACGGGTGCCATTGCACAATCCGTTGCATCCTCCCTGGTGCGGCTACGCCCCGGAGGGCTATACCGCGCGCGGCGGGTGGCATTGGCATCGTGTTGCGTCCGGAGACCCATGGCTGGCAATTCCCAGGCACCCTTCCACATCCTTCTCGTCGAGGATGAGCCGGTCATCCGGGAGCTGGTGCGCTCCATGCTGAGCGACGGCACCGTGGAGGTGGTGTGCGCCGCCACGGGGCTGGAGGGCCTGAAGCTGGCCAAGAGCCAGACGTTCCACCTCATCCTGATGGATGTGGTGTTGCCGCAACTGGACGGTATCTCCGTGTGCCGCATCCTCAAGGGGGACCCGGTTACCGCGGGAGTGCCGCTCTACATGCTCACCGCGAAGGCGAAGCGCTCCGACATGGAGAGCGCCACCCAGGCGGGAGCGGACGGCTACATCCACAAGCCTTTCCGGGGCGCCGAGCTGATGGCGCTGGTGGAGCGGCTGCGCGAAGCGGGGCCGAAGCCGGAGTTGCCCTGAGTCAGGCGGGCTTCAGGGCAGGCGCGGGTGGAGGTAGCGCGCCAGGGAGATGAGGTCGTCCCAGTCCAGCTCGCCGAACTCCAGCGCCACTCCGTCCACTTCGCGGCGGCGAATCTGGCAGGTGGTGACGATTTCCCGGTCGCCGGGCAGCGGCACCGCGATGGTGAGCTCCCGTGCGGTGTCGGCCGGGTGGGCCATCAGGAACAGGCCCGCCATGGACACGTCCCGAGCGCGAACCATCACCGAGCGTCCCTTGAGGAGCACCTTCACGGGGAGGTTGGCGTCGACGCGCGGGTGAAAGCGCTCGGCAATCTGGGGGCCGCCATCGGTCGTCCGCACCGGGTTTCTCCTCTTCTTCACACGACAGGGTGCAACAACTCTGAGGCACTCCGGAGCGGACGCAAGTTTCCAGTCAGGGCCGCCGTCCCGCCTCGCGGACGCTCCTCCCGGTCCGCGGAGCGCTTCCGGACCCGCCGTGGTGCCTCATCGCCTGGGATTGCCGGGGGTTATCCCTGGCACGGCGGCTGAAACAGGGCCGGGCAACTCTCCGCAGGAGGCTGCCCGTGTCCAATGACAGTCGGATTCCCACACTGACCATCACCCATACGGTTCCGCGTCAGACGCCGCAGAACGACTTCGGCACGGTGCTGGCGCGCGCGGCGAACGAGGTGGTGCGCTCGGGAGCGGGCCTGGTGGGCGGCATGATTCCGGGAGGGCCCATCGTCAGCGCGGCCGTCTCCAGCGCGAAGACGGTGGTGTCGGCGGTGGCACCGAAGACGTCGGGGGCGGGGATGCCCGCGACGGCGGATACGGGGAGCGCGGGGGCCGCGGCGGGCAACCAGGAGGCGTGGGACCTGCTGGAGGCGCAGAAGGTGCTCGCCGCGGAGGGCCAGAAGTTCAACATGGCCTACCTGCAGCTCCAGAACGAGATGCAGAAGGAGAGCCGGGAGCACACCGCTGTCTCCAACATCATGAAGGTCCGCCACGACTCCGCGAAGGCGGCCATCAACAACATCCGCTGAGGAGCGACACCAGCCATGGCCATGGACACGTTGGGGCCGGTGGGGGGAGCGGGCGCGTCGCCCGCGGTGGAGCCCAGCCGGGAGCGATTCAGCAAGGTGTTGGACGAGGTGCAGGGGCCTGCGAAGGGCACTGGGGTTCCGGTGGCCACGGAGGGGCCTCCGAAGCCCGCGCCCACGGCGGCGTCGCGGGGGTCTCCCGGGCCGAAGGGGTGGGGCCCGCCGCGCCGGGCTGCACGGACGTGAAGCCGGGCACTCGCGTGGACTCGGTGCAGGCGGCGCGAGCGCAGCAGGCGGCGCAGGTGCTGGACCGGGTGGGGCAGGCGCAAAAGCGGCTGGACCACATCCTTCAGCTGGCGCAGTCCGGCCGCAGCTTCACGCCCGCGGAGTTGCTCGCGTTGCAGGCCCATGTCTACCGGGCGAGCCAGGAGCTCGACCTCGCCGGCAAGGTCGTCGAGAAGGCGACCGGCGGCGTCAAGCAGGTCCTCCAGACCCAGGTTTGAGGAGCACCCGATGCGTTTGCTTTTCCGTCGCGCTTTCTTCCTCGTGCTACTCGTGAGCGTCACCGCCTGCCGCGAGCGCATCCAGCATGGTCTGGATGAGCGGCAGGCCAACGAGCTTCAATCCGTGCTCGTCGAGCGAGGGCTCGACGCGCGCAAGGTCTCCGAGGCGGGCAAGAAGCCCACGTGGTCCATCGAGGTGGCGGATGAGCACGCCTCGGACGCGGTTCGCATCCTGTCGGAGCTGGGGCTGCCGAGGCCGAAGGAGGAAGTGGGCTGTGACGTCTTCGGCGGTGGCGGGCTGGTGCGCACGCCGGTGGAGGAGAGCGTCTGCCGAGTGAGGGTGATGGAGCGGAGCCTGGAGAAGACGCTCCAATCCGTAGAAGGGGTGCTGCTCGCGCGCGTCCACCTGGTGGTTCCCGCGCCGCCGAGAGTGGGACAGGCCCCGGGTCCATCGAAGGCATCGGCCATGCTTCGCGTGGCGCCGGGCAATGCGGCACGGGTGCGGCAATCCTCCGAGACGTTGAAGGTCCTCCTCGCGGGGGGGGTGGAGGGCCTGTCGCCGGAAGCCGTCTCGTTGTTGGTGGACGAGGTCTCCACCCGAGTGGAGGCTCCGACGGAGGTGGGCGTGTCTCCGCTGACCCGACTGCGTGCCCTCTTGGCCGTGTTGGGTCTGATGGTGACGGGGCTGTCGGTGGCGCTGGTGCTGGTGACGCTCCGGATGCGGCACTACCGCGACCGGACACCGACTCCGTCCGCGCCGTCTGGACCCGCGCGGCCCGTGTTGTCACCGGGACCGGCGCGCAAGGTGGCGTGAGGTGGCCATGGAGAGCGAACGCATGGATGCGACACGTGTAGGGCGCAAGCCTCGGCCAGGCCGGAGCTCCGCGTCCGTCCGGGCCGCTGCACCGACCGAGGAGGTGCCCCGTCTGGTGGGCCCCTTGCCGATTCCATTCGAACGCCTCGCGCTCGTCGCGTGGGTGTTGGGGCGGGAGCGGGCGGGCACCCTGCTGGGCGAACTGGGCGAGGAATCTGCGGTGCGCGCGCGGGAGCACCTCCAGCGTCTGTCCGCGCTGCCCTCCGCGCAGCGACAGGCGAAGGTGGCGGTGGAGTTCGGGGAGCGAGCTGATGCCGCTGCTCGGCTGAGGCGCCTCATGAGTGACGCGCCTCCCATGCTTCGCCGGGAAATCTTTCGGCGTCTGCCTCCGTACCACCGGACCTTGTTTCCCGATGCGAGTCTGGCACCTCAGGCGGCAGAGGTACCTCCCGCGCTGGGGGCACTGGCCGACCGCTTGATTCGCGAAGCCACGCGCTGAGTCTGGAAGCGGCGCCGTCCCGGCCCGCGTACCCGGCGTCCCGCGCGCGGATGCCATGCCCTCCCAACCCCGCGACTCCACGAGCCCGGCCCCTGGCGGGGGCCCTGCACGGGAGGCGTGCGTCTCGATGCAGCAGCGGAGCCACCGATGAATACCCGTATCGAACACGCCGCCAGCCGGAAGGTCCGCCCCCTGCGCCGCTTGGGGGCGCGCCGGCTGACCCGGGCCCACCTCGTGCTCGCGGAACGGCCCCAGGCCGGGGGCCTCGGAAGGGAGGCGCTGGACGCGGTGATGGCGGCCCTGACTCGGGAACTCGGCTGTCCCGTGCATGCGGAGGCCCGCTTTCTGGAGTCCGTCGTCTCGCCTTCGGTTGGACTGGGCGAGCCCGCGATTTTCGCGCTGCTGGAGCTGTCGGCGGTGGGAGGCACGGCGGTGCTGGAGCTGGAGCCCGCGCTCGCCTTCATGGGGCTGGAGCGCATCGCTGGCGCGGGGCAGCGGCCCGGCGTGGTGACGGAGTTGGCCCGGTTGGAAGAGGCGACGTTGGCCTATGTCCTGCTGGTCGCGCTCTCCGCGGTGAGGGCGGCGGGCGGGGCATACCCGTGGCTCGGGCCACGGCTCGCGGGCGTGACGATGTCCAGGTCGGACGTGGTGGCGCGCTTGGACCCTCGCGAACCCTTGGTTGGCATTGAGTTGATGGTGACCGTGGGCGAGTCGCGCGCGGGCGCGCGGTTGCTGCTGCCGTCACAGGTGGTCCAGACGGTGTTCCAGGCGCTTCCGGTGCAGCGTGCGCCGGGTATCGCGCCAGAGGTGCTGGCCGCCTCGCTCGAAGCCCGGTGCCTCGTAGGCCAGACGCCGCTGCCCGCGAACGCTCTGGACGCGCTCGTGGTGGGGGACGTCGTCGTCTTCGAAGGTGTGCGCAAGCAGGCCGGCCAGCTCTTCGGGCCGGGGCGGCTGGTGACGCGCGGATTCGCGCTCTCGGGAGACTTCCTCGCCGAGGGCTTTTCACTGACCCGTGCGCAGGGGCGCGGGATTCCCCAGGAGTCGGACATGGTGGCCGTGAACAAGCAGGAGGAGGGCATGCCTCCGCTGCCCGTGGATGTGGAAATCGAGCTGACGCGGGTGATGATTCCCCTCTCGGAGCTCGCGGCGCTCAAGCCGGGCGCGCTGCTTCCCCTGCACATCAACGCCAGTGAGCCGGTGGTGCTGCGCGTGGGAGACCGCGCGGTGGCCCGCGCCGAGTTGGTGGAAATCGAGGGCGAGGTTGGAGCCCGCGTCCTGGCGCTGCTGCCGTGAGTCCCGTCATGAATGCACAGCGTTTCGTTTATTCGCCGCGCTCGCGCTTGCTGTTGGCGGGGGCACTGGTGCTGGGGTTGGCGGTGATGGGCCCGGTGGCAGGAGTGTCCACCACGGTGGCCGCGCGGTGGCTGCTGGGCGTCGTGGCGCTGGCCGCGCTGGGATGGTGGTTGCACCGGCGCGGCGCTGTCGTCAGGGGCGAACCCACGGCGCCACGGCTGAACATCGTATCGCGAGCGGGACTGTCGCAACGGTGCGGTGTTGCGCTCGTGGAGGTGGATGGGCGCAGCTACCTGGTGGCCTTCGGTGACGCGTTCGCGGAGATTCGCGAGACGCCAGCGCCAACGCCGGAGTTCGGCCATGTCCTGGCGCAGGCCCGGCGGCCCATGCCCAGGTCCCGCACGATTCGGGGCCGGCGGGAGGGGCCATGAGCCACGGCTTGCTGGGAGCGCTCCTGCTGGTTCCTGCCGCGGCCGCCGCGGCGGAGAACTCGCTGTCTCGGATGTCGTACGCAGGCAGCCCTCTGTCGATGATGGGCATGCTCGCGGTGATGTCGCTGCTGCCGTTCGCGGTGCTGATGCTGACGAGCTTCTCGAAGATTGCCGTCGTGTTGTCGCTGGCCCGCTCGGCCATGGGCACGCAGCAAGCGCCGCCTACCATCGTGCTCACGGGCCTGGCGGCGGTGCTCACCGGGCACATCATGGCCCCGGTGATGGAGCTCATGTACGACGCGGGGCAGGTGGCCTACGCGGAGGTGGCGTCGGGCTCCGGCGCGGAGATGCTCTCCGCCGCGAGCCGCGTGTCGGAGCCGCTGCGCGCCTTCCTGGTCAAGCACGGGAGCGCTGAGGAGCGCGCGCGCTTCGTGGACCTGGCGCGCGAGCTACGTCCGGTGGAGGAGATGGACGCGGTGCGGGAGACGGACCTCTTCGTCGTCATTCCTGCCTTCGTCATCACCGAGCTGAAGGAAGCCTTCCAGATTGGCTTCCTCGTCTTCCTCCCGTTCCTCGTACTGGACATGGTGATTGCCAACGTGCTGCTCGCGCTGGGGATGCAGACGCTGTCACCCAGCCAGGTGAGTCTGCCCTTCAAGATTCTCCTCTTCGTCGCCGTGGATGGCTGGTCGCTGCTCGCGCGGGGCCTCATCCTCGGCTACCGGTGACGCCATGACCCAGGACGTCTTCCTCACCCTGGGACGTGAGGCCCTGCTGTTGATGGTGATGGCGTCGCTGCCGCCCATTGGCGCGAGCCTGGTGGTGGGGTTCTTGTCGAGCCTCTTCCAGGCCACCACCCAGCTTCAGGAGTCCACGTTGTCGGTGGTGCCCAAGCTGTGCGCGGCCGTCCTGGCACTGGTCCTCGCCGGGCCCTGGATTGCCGGGCAGCTCACGCGCTTCACCCACCAGCTCCTGATGCTCATCTCCGAGGTCGCGGCATGAATCTGGAGCCACTCCGCGCCTGGCTCGAGTCACTGGGGCCGGACATCATCGTGGTGGCGCTGTGTGCCGCGCGGCTGCTGCCCATGACGTTCCTGTGTCCGCTACTGGGAGGACAGGCCACGCCGACGATGGTCCGCCTGGCATTGGTGCTGTCCCTGTCGCTCTTCCTCCGGGTGGAGGCGGGCGTGGTGCTGGATGCGCCTGTCACGTCCGCGGTGGCCCTGGGCGGATGGGTGATTCGCGAGCTGCTCTTCGGGACGTCCGTGGGGTTGGTCGCGGCACTCCCCTTCGATGCCGCGCGCATGGGGGGCCGCTTCATCGACCTGCTTCGTGGAACCTCCGCCGAGGCGAGTCTGCCCCTGGCGGGGAGCCGTGAGTCCGCGGCAGGGGAGGGGCTCTACCATCTGCTGGTGGCGCTGGTGGTCTCCGGTGGCATGTGGCCGCTCGTCCTCTCCAGCGTGCTGCGTGGGTTCGGCGTCGTGAAGCTCGGCGCCTTCGTTCCAACCGAGGCGGCCACGCTGCATGTCGTCCTGCTGGCGGGCGCGGCCATGGCCACGGGGCTGGCGGTGGGGGCGCCGATCGCCGCGGCGGTGCTGACCGTGGACTGTTTCCTGGGCCTGGCCTCGCGAGCGGCACCACAGGTGAATCTTCAGGAGGTGGGGACGCCGCTGAAGATTCTGGGTGGGGGCGCCTTGTTGTGGCTGGGGACGGGCGTGTTGTGTGAGCGGCTGTTGGCGGGCGTGTTGTCCGTGGAAGGCGCGCTGGCGTTGCTGGGGGAGGTGGCGCGGTGAGTGGGGAGAAGACAGAGAAGCCCAGCGCGAAGCGCCTTCGTGAAGCGCGGCGCAAAGGACAGATTCCCCGCAGCCGCTTGCTGAACGCCAGCGCGGTGACGGCGGGTGGCTTGTTCGGGCTCACGGAGGCCGCGCCAGTGGGCATGGCGAGGCTCCAGGCATGGACGGAGCACCTCTTCCTGGGACAGCAGGACCTTGGGGCGTGGCAGGAAGGGCTCTGGATTGCCGCGCGTTTTTGTGGCCCGGTGCTGGGGGGCGCGTTCGCCGCGGCGCTGCTCGTGTCCGTGGCCACGGTGGGGCTGGAAGCCGAGCTCCTGCATGTCGAGCCGAAGCTGGAGCGCATCAGTCTGGTGGCGGGCATGCAGCGGCTCTTCAGCTGGCGCCCCTGGGTGGAACTGGCGAAGACGCTGCTGATTGTCTGCCTGGTGGGGGCGCTCGTCTGGCGCGATGCGGAGGAGGCCGCTCCGGATGCGATGAAGACCGCGTGGCTGGGGGGGACGGAGGGCTTGCGCCTGGTGGTCGCGCACGTGTCCGGACTCGCGAGCCGCCTGGCCTGTTTGCTGGTGGTGCTGGGCGTGGGGGACTACGCGCTGGCCTGGCGGCGCCACATCAAGGATTTGATGATGACTCGCGAGGAGATGAAGCGCGAGTACAAGGAGAGTGAGGGCGACCCCCGGCACAAGGGACAGCGGAAGGCCCTGCATCGCCAGCTTTCGCAGGGCGGTGCGGCACGCGGGGTGCAGAAGGCGACGGCCGTGGTCGTCAACCCCACGCACATCGCGGTCGCGCTCCGCTACGACGTCGACGAATGTGAGGCGCCCTATCTCGTGGCCAAGGCCCGGGAAGGGGATGCGCTCGCCATGCGGGAGCAGGCCCGCCGACTTGGCATTCCGGTGGTGCGGGACATCCCGCTGGCACGCAGCCTCATCCACTACGACGTGGGCGAGCCCATCCCAGAGGAGCTGTACCAGGCGGCGGCGGTCGTCCTGCGCACGGCGATGGATGCGCGGGAGTTGGACGGCCATCCACGGAGACAGACGTCATGAACCCCCTCATGAAGGTGTTGCTGAAGGCCCGAAACTCCTCGGACGTGGTGTTGGCGATCGCCATGGCCGCGGTCCTGGGCGCGCTCATCATCCCCTTACCCGCATGGCTCCTGGACGCGGGACTCGCCGTCAATCTGGCGGCGTCGGTGGCCCTGCTGGTGGCCGCGCTGCGTGCCCGGGACGCCTTGAAGGTGACGTCGTTCCCCACGTTGTTGCTGTTCACCACGCTGTTCCGGTTGGCACTCAACGTGTCCTCCACGCGGCTCGCGCTCGCGGAGGGGCACGCGGGAGACGTCATCCAGGCCTTCGGTGAGTTCGTCGTCCGGGGCGACTACGTTGTGGGCGCGGTGGTGTTCGCCATCCTCACGCTGGTGCAGTTGCTGGTCGTCACCAAGGGCGCGGAGCGGGTGGCGGAGGTGTCCGCGCGGTTCACGCTGGACGCGATGCCCGGCAAGCAGATGTCCATCGACGCGGATCTGCGCGCGGGCGCCATCGACCAGGCGCAAGCCCGGCGCCGGCGGCGTGACCTGGAGCGCGAGTCACAGATGTTTGGCGCCATGGACGGCGCGATGAAGTTCGTGAAGGGGGACGTGATTGCGGGCCTGGTCATCGTCGCCGTGAACCTGCTCGGAGGAACCGTCATCGGTGTGCTGCAGGGAGGCATGCCCCTGGCCGAGGCGGCGTCGACATTCGCGCTCATCGCCATTGGTGACGGGCTGGTGTCCCAGGTTCCCTCGCTGTGCATTGCCGTGGCCGCGGGCCTCGTCGTCACGCGCGTCGCCTCGGAGAAGGAAGAGGACACGCTGGGGGCGGAGATTGGGGCCCAGTTCTTCGGAGAGGCGCGGACGCTCTGGGTGGTGGCGGGCCTGTGCGTCGCGTTGGCCCTCATGCCGGGAATGCCGCACGTGACGTTCCTCCTGCTGGCGGGAGGCCTGGGCGGGCTCGGCCATGTGCTGAGCCGCGCGGGTGTTTCGAAGGTCGAAGAGAAAGCAGGCGCGCCCGCGGAGGGCGTGGCGCCTGGCGCGACTGGAGCCCCTCCGGAGAGTGCCGCGTCACCCGTGGGTGTCTCCCCGCTCACGTTGGACCTGGCGCCTGACCTGACGGTGCTGGCCGAAGCGGAGGGCGCCGCCTTCGTCCACAAGACGTTGAACGGCGTGCGGGATGAGCTGTTCTTCGAACTGGGGGTTCGGGTGCCCGGCATCCGGGTGCGCACGCAGGCCGCCTACCTGGGCCCGGGCGAGTACCGCGTCCTGGTGGACGAAGTCCCGGCGGGTGGAGGGCAGGTGCTGCCGGGGGCGCTCTACGCGCTGGCGCCTCCGGATGAACTGGCGTTCCTCCAGGTGAGCGCGGAGGCCGCGACGGAGCCCTCGAGCGGGAAGGTCATCAGCCGCATTCCGGAGTCGGCTCGGGTCCTGCTGGAGACGGCGCAAGTGCCGCTGCGGCGTCCGGGAGAGCTGGTCTCGGACCACGTGCGCGCCATCCTGCGTGTCCGCGCCGCGGACCTGCTGGGGCTGCAGGACGTCCAGGGATTGCTGGAGGGGCTGGAGGCGCAGGCGCCCGTGCTCGTGAAAGAGGCGCTGCAGAAGGTGCCGCTGCCGCTGCTCACGGACGTGCTTCGCAAGCTGCTCCAGGAGGGCGTCAGCATCCGGGACTTGCGAGCCATCCTGGAGGCGCTGGTGTCGCCGACGACGGAAGGGGATGCCGTCGCACTCGCGGAGCGCTGTCGGCAGGCGCTGCGGCGGTACCTCAGCCACAAGTTCGCGCCCACCGGGCCGCTGTACGCGTACCTCGTGGACCCGGAGGTGGAAGAGGTGCTGCGCGGCATGGGCCCGCGAGGGCTGGCGCCCGACCCGGAGCGGGTGGCGGAAATCCTCGAAGGCGTGCGGCAGGTGGCCACCGAGGGACGGGCCGTGCTGCTCACCGCTCCGGATGTCCGGCGGCCTCTGCGCAGGCTGTGCGAGGGCGCGTTCCCGGACGTTGCGGTGCTCACCTATGGCGAGCTGGATGGGGCCCTCCAGATTCGCCCCATCGGCCGGCTGTCGCCGGTGGCGGTGGGGCGCTGACGGAGGTGGGCTTAGAGCCCCGTGCCCGTGTTGCCCGGCCCCTTGCTTTCGGGAAGCGGGGGCAGCTCCGTCTGGGCCTGCTGGGGCGCCGGACGGTTCACGCGGTCGCGCAGCTCCTTGCCCGTGCGGAAGAGCAGGCCGCGCTTGGGCTTCACCGGGATGACCTGTCCCGTCTTCGGGTTGCGGCCCTGGTAGCCCTGGTAGTTCTTCACGTGAAAGGCACCGAGCCCGCGAATCTCGATGTTCTCGCCGCGGCAGAGGGCATCCTTCATCGACTCGAAAATCGTCTCGATGGTGGCCTCAGCCTGCTTCTGCGTCACGCCCCTCTTGGCCACGAGGATGTTGATCAGATCGGACTTGAGCATCGGACGCTCCCGCAAACCCGGTGACCCCTTGGAAACAGGGCGCTCTGGCCCGTGGTCGAATCCTGAAAACATAACAGAACACATCCTTCGTGCAAGCAGGGTGAGCTTCCAACCACCCAGAAACGCTACGGATTTCCCCCTGCGGCCACCCTGGGTGGTGGGGCGGGAGCAGGCTCGGCCAGCCCTGGGCGGAGCGGCACCACCAGGTCCAGCCATCGGGTGCGACGTAGCAGGTCGACACCGGCGCAGTCAGCTGCCTGGAAGATGGGCTCCATCTGTTCGAATCCGGGCGCCCGTGGCCCGTTCCATCCCTCCGCGCCGCCGGTGAGCATCACACCGTGCACGGCGAGCGTGGTGTCCGCCAGCGTGAGGGCAGCCGGGTCCTTCGCGGGACGCAGGCCCCTTTGCGGAGGCGCTCCAGCAGCTCGGCGGCCACCATGCGGTCGACGACCTCGTGGACCAGCGACTCGGGGACGCGCAGCCGCGTCGCCAGCTCGCGCGGCGAGGGAGGCGGCAGTCCGTCCACCCAGGCCAGGGTGGCCTCCTGGGCGACACGGGCGGCGACCAGTTCGTGCGCGCGCGGATGGCTTCCAAAAGCGAAGAGGGAGTGCCGGAAGGCGGTGTGTTCCACGGCATAGGAGAGCCGGGCGCCAAAGAGCACCAACAGCCAGCTCACGTAGACCCATGCCAGGAACAACGGGAGCGCGCCGAGCGAGCCGTAGAGGGGGTTGTACTGGAAGCTGCGCTCCGCGAATGCGGCGTACACCTGCTTGGCGAACGTCCACCCCAGGCCGGCCACCAGTCCTCCGGCGAGCGCGGACCGGACGCGGACATGCGCGTAGGGCGTCCAGTAGTAGAGCAGGGTGAGGCTGGCCACGGTGACGAGCGTGGTGCCCAGCAGGATGAAGGCGCTGGCGTAGGGCGCGTGGCTCTGCAGGAAGACGCGGACCTTGCCCGTCCCGGAGAAGGACAGCGCGAGGAAGAAGGGGCCCACGAGCAGGAGGCCCGAGTAGATGAGCAACCGGATGCGCCACGGCCGCTGCCGCCGGATGCCCCACAGCTCGTTGACGGCGCCGTCGAGCTGCCGCAGCAGCGAACCGGCGGACAGGAGCACCGCCAGGAAGCCCACGCTGCCAATGGCGACGGTGTGCGTGGGGTTCAGGAACCGGTCGAGGAACTGGGAGGACTTGCCGCGCACCCCAGGGTTGAGCACCTCGCTGACGACGAAGCGCAGCTTCTCCTTGAACTCGTCCTGATGGAAGGCGGTCAGCAGCACGAGCGCCACCGTCAGGAGGGGCACCAGGGAGAACATGCTGACGTAGGTCAGCGCGGCGGCCCGAAGCCGGAGATTCTCCCCGCGAAAGCCCTGGGCCACCGTCTTCGCGGCCAGGAGGGTGTCCGTCGCGAACAGCCCCACGGGTGTGTGCTGCAGGGGCGCCCAGAGCCGGGTGGCCCGCTCGCGGAGGTGACGGAGCCACGGCAGGGGCGTCAGTTTCACCGATTCCCTCAAGAGGCCCGGCCGCGCCAGGCGCGGGCCTGATGGAGGCGGAGGGAACGTGGCCCCAGACGGGGCGATACGTGCTCGGAGCGCGAGGACATCATCCGTGTGACATGGCCGGCCCACGAGGCGGGAACCGCCTTGGGGCATGGACGCTCACGCTAGCCAATCCGCGGCCGCCAGTGCCAGCCCACCCCGGCTTGAGGTGGCCTGCCAGCGTACACAGACCGACACGGTGCGGGGCTTCCTGTGCACTGGCCAGCGACTTCCGCTACGCCAGCGCCGCCGGCTCCCCGCCCCGGCCTTGAAACCACCGGCAGGGCAGGGCGCCGACGACTGACCGGCGGAAAGAACTCAGGTCGTTCCGCCCGAAGGCTCCGACCCGCCACCCGAGGCTGGAGGCGGAGGCGGCGTCGAGCCACCCGCGTTCTCGCCTCCACCAGACGTGTTCTGCGAACCGCCGCGCTCTCCACGCTCGCCGCGGTCGCCACGCCGGTCGCCGCGCTCGGGACGCTCGCCGCGCTCGGAGCGTTCACCACGCTCACTCCGTTCGCCGCCGCGCTCGGAGCGTTCGCCCCGTTCTCCGCCGCGCTCTCCTCCACGCTCGGAACGGTCGCCCCGCTCGCCACCCCGGTCTCCCCGAGGACGGTCTCCGCCACTTCGGCCGTCGCGGCGGCCCTCGCGACGGTCTCCGCCCCGCTCACCGCGCTCGGAGCGTTCGTTGCCCCGCTCACCACCCCGGTCCCTGCCGCCACCGCCGCCGCCACCACCACCACCGCGCCGGCCCTGCTCCTGGCGGCCGTAGCCTCCGCCATTGCTGTCGGGCTTGCGCTGCTGCATGGCCAGCTCGCCATCACCCGAGCCAGGCGACGAGGCCACCTTGTGCTCCGGTCCCGAGGCCGAGCGTCCGTAGATGTCGTACTGCTCGCGGTGGTAGTTCTGCTGCGCCTTGACCTGGATGGACTTGTTGTACCGGTCCATCAGGTGCCGTAGCTCGTTGCGCTCCTCGCCCTGGAGCAGGCGCGCCACTTCCGCGTTGCAGTTGATGACCAGCGTGGAGTCCTTGTAGCCCGGCGCTTCGCGGCGAATCTCCCGGAAGATTTCGTAGGCCACGGTGGTGGCCGTCTTCACGAAGCCGTTGCCGTCGCAGTACGGGCAGTCTTCGTGGAGCATGCGGCCAATGGACTCGCGCACGCGCTTGCGCGTCATCTCCACGAGGCCCAGCTCGGAGATGCGCAACACGTTCGTCTTGGCCTTGTCGCGACCCAGCGCTTCCTGCAGCGCCTTGAAGACCTTGTCGCGGTTCTGCGCCTTCTCCATGTCGATGAAGTCGCAGATGATGATGCCGCCGATGTTGCGCAGCCGGAGCTGGTAGACAATCTCCTTGGCCGCCTCGACGTTGATCTTGGTGATGGTCTCCTCGAGGCTCTTCTTGCCGACGTAGCGGCCCGAGTTGACGTCGATGGCGGTGAGCGCCTCGGCCTGGTCGATGATGAGGTAGCCGCCGCTCTTCAGCCACACCTTGCGCTGGGTGGCGCGCTGGAGCTCCTGCTCGATGCCGTATGCGTCGAAGACGGTGTCGTCGCCCTCGTGCAGGGCCACCCTGTCTCGCAGCGCCGGGTCCTGCGCGGTGACGAAGCCGAGGATGCGCTCGTACTCCTCGCGGTCATCGACGACGAGCTTCTCCACGTCGTGCGCGAAGAGGTCGCGCGTGGCGCGCAGGATGAGGTCCAGGTCGGGGTGCAGCAGGCCGGGGCCGCCGCGCTTCTCGTTCTTGCGCACCACCTGGTTCCACACCTCGATGAGGAACCGGATGTCGCTCTCGAGCTTCTCCTGCGGCACGTTCTCCGCGACGGTGCGGACGATGAAGCCCGTCCCGGGCGGGCGCAGGCGGTCCACGATTTCACGCAGACGCCGGCGCTCCTTCTCGTTGGAGATGCGGCGGCTGATGCCCACGTGGTCCACCGTGGGCATGAACACCAGGTGACGGCCGGGGATGGAGATGTGCGAGGTGAGCCGCGCGCCCTTGGTGCCGATGGGGTCCTTGGAAATCTGGACGACGACTTCCTGGCCCACCTTCAGCAGGTCCTCAATCTTGTCGGTGCGGCGCGGCTTGGCCTTCTCCTTGTCCTCGTGCTTGTCGCTCCGGCGCTTCTCCTCCTGCGGCCGGCGGCCTTTGTCCTTCTCGCCGCGCTCCTTCTCCCGGCTCCGGGGCTCACGCGCCTCACGGGCCTCGCGCGGCGTGCGGCGCTCGCCGGAGACCTCGGACGGCTTCGCAGCCTGCGCGCCCTCCTCAGCGGGCGAGGGGATGAGGTCTCCCAGCGCGGCGGCCGCGGGGGAGGGGCTCGACAGGAAGACCGGCGGCCTCGCCCTCGGCCACCTCCACGGCCGATTCAGCAGGCGTCGCCACCTCGGCCGCGCCGGGCTCGGACGCCGCGGCAACGGCCAGCGAAGCCTCGGGCGACGCCACGTTCGCGGCGGGCTCCACGGCGGCCTCGGCCACCTGGGGCTCGGAGGAGGGCGCGGCCTCGGCCTCGCCACCCGCCGGAGCAGGCGGGGCCTCCACGGGCGCTGCCGTGGACGGCTCGACCGCGACAATCTGCTCGGGCGTGACGGGCTGAACGGCCACCTCGGCGGCCACCACCCTCTCCGCCCCGGCGGCCGGCGCTTCCTCCGCGGGCGCCATCGGCGTCTCCGCGCCCGGCGGCGTCACCGTCGGGGCGTTGGCGGCCAGCTCCAGGGCGGTGTCGCGCGGCAGGGACTCGGTGGGCGCCGCGACAGGCTCGAAATGGGCGTCCTCCGGCTCCGCGTGACGGGGAGGCGCGTGCCGGGCAGCGGCCTCCGCGGCCTCGGCCTCGGACTCGTCCGGGACGTCCGGCGCATCCTCGTGCTCACCTTCGGTCAGCTCGAACTGCGCGCGCGCGAAGTCAGGGTCGTAGACGACGTCACTGACATAGAGGAACGCGGCCTTCTCCAGGCCAATGTCCACGAAGGCGGCCTGCATGCCCGGGAGCACCCGGACGACGCGGCCCTTGTAGATGTTCCCGACGACGCCCTTGTCCTTCTTACGCTCGAGGTAGAACTCCGCGATGTGTCCGCCCTCGACGAGCGCGACGCGCGTCTCTCGACCCGCGGCGTTGATGACCAGGATGCTGCTCATGGATGAATCCTGCTGGCGCGCGCGGTAGGGCGGACCTCACCGGACGGGCGGCGGCGAGACGCCGCGCCTCCGAGCGCGCTGCGAAGGGAGAGGCGGCCTCCGGCGGGCCTACAGCGAGCGACGCCGGCCCGGGCATGCCGGGTGCGGCTGGGGGCTCGTTGTCGAGGACCGAGGGGACCACCGCCTGCTCCTCCGAGTTCATTGGCGCCCCGCATTGCGACCGGCACCGTGCCGGGCGAGGCCTTGTCTTCACAACGCGTTCGAGCTTCCCCACGACGCGCGTGCCGCCCGCTCTTCTATCCACACCCGGTCGATGCCCATCGTGGGCCACCTTGGGGGGGCGACTGGAGTCTCGGTGCAGCTGACGCGCCCGGAGGAGCCGGGAACGCAACCCGTCAAAATCCCTACCAGACGTCGACCCCCGACAACGCGGGGCGTCACACAACCGTCCAGAAACACGGGGAGTTTTTCACGGCCCCCCAGGTGTGTAAAGCCGAGAAACGGCTTCCATCCACTGTCAGGCAGATGCCGGGCGGCTACCCGGCAGGGCATCAGGCCTGGGCGGTGGCTCGCTTGCGCTCCCCTGGCTTGTCCGGTCGCCCTCGGGGCCGCCTCACCAGCCGGAGGCCAGTCCAGGTGGCGTCGATGATGCAGATTTTGTTGTCCACCAGACCAATGTCCAGGGCCGCGTGGCGGACGAAGTCCTCGGAGAGGTCCCGGCGGGCACCCTCGCCCCCCGGCCAGCACACCCAGATGCCGCCAGTGAGGGCCATGGCGCGGGCCAGGGCCGGCAGCCGCTGCACCAGTTCCTGCGGGTCCTCGGTGAAGAAGAGGATGACATCCAGGCCCGTCACCGCGGTGATGAGGAACTCCACCCCATCCGGCAGCGGGTTGAGCTTCTGCACGAAGCCCCGCGGCGGGTTGATGACGGAGACCTTGGACCCGGCCCGGATACCCAGCATGGCCGGGAGGGAGGCCAGCGCGTAGGGCGTCATGACGTGCGCTCCACGTTGAATTGACTGAACTCGCCGGTGGCCTCGCTGTCCGTGCGCTGAACGCCCGAAACCCGGGCCTGCGTCGGACCTCGATGACACCAGCGGATGAATTCCTCGAGCACGGCGGGTTCCCCTTCCACGACGGCCTCCACGGCCCCGTCCGGCCGGTTGCGCACCCAGCCCGTCAGGCCCAGGCGTGTGGCCTCAACGCGGGCGCTCTCCCGGAAGAAGACGCCCTGCACCTTGCCTTCGATGCGCAGCGAGGCTCGCCGCGTGCCACTCATGGACCGCCCCATCCTCTAGGCGTTCGTCTGCAACATCTGCAGGAACGCCTGCTCGTCCAGGATTCTTACCCCGAGTTCCTGGGCCTTCTTCAGCTTGCTGCCCGCATCCTCACCGGCCACGACGAAATCGGTCTTGCGCGAGACACTTCCGGCGACCTTGCCGCCCCGGCGCTCGACCTCTTCCTTGGCCTGCTCCCGCGTCATACCCGTCATCGCGCCGGTGAGCACCACCGACTTGCCCACGAAGGGGCCTCCCGTGGCGACCTGGGGCGCCGCGGGCTGGACCCCCGCCGCCAGGAGCGCGCGGATGGCCTCCTGATTCTGGGGCTCCTGGAAGAAGGTGTGGATGACCTGGGCCATGATGGGGCCCACGTCCTTCACGCGGGAGATGTCCTCCAGGCTGGCCTCGAAGAGCATCTCCGACCGGGGGAAGGCCTCCGCCAGCGCCTTGGCGGTGGCGTCGCCCACGTGGCGGATGCCCAGGGAATAGAGGAAGCGGCGCTGCGTGGTCTGCTTGGAGCGCTCCAGCGACGCGATGAGGTTGTCCGCGCTCTTGTCGCCCATGCGCTCCAGCGTCAGCAGGTCCTCCTTGGTGAGCGCGTAGAGGTCCGCGAACGCCTTCACCCTGCCGGTGGACACCAGCTGCGCGGCCAGCTTGTCGCCCAGCCCTTCGATGTCCATGGCCAGGCGGCTGGCGAAGTGGCGGATCTTCTCCACCAGCTGTGCGGGGCAGGAGGCGCCCGTACAGCGGATGATGGCGCCGTCCTCGTCCTTGGTCGCCACCGCATCGCAGACGGGGCAGTGCTTGGGGAACTCGAAGGGCGCGGAGTCCGCGGGGCGCTTGGACAGCACCACGGAGACGATTTCCGGAATCACGTCACCGGCGCGGCGCACGAAGACGGTGTCGCCCTTGCGCACGTCCTTGCGGCGCAGCTCGTCCTCGTTGTGCAGCGTGGCGCGCGCCACCGTGACGCCGCCCACCTTCACCGGCTTGAGGTGCGCCACCGGCGTCAGCGCGCCCGTGCGGCCCACCTGGATGCCGATGTCCATCACCTCCGTGGACTCCTCCTCCGGAGGGAACTTGTACGCCACCGCCCAGCGGGGGCTCTTGGAGACTTGGCCCAGGCGCTTGCGCTGGTCCTCGTCATCCACCTTCACCACCATGCCGTCCACCTCGAAGGGCAACTCGTGGCGGCCCTTGAGGGAGGCGTCATAAGCCTCGCGCACGCCCTCCAGGCCCTCGGCGCGGCGGTACTGGTTGATGGGCAGGCCCAGCGTCTTGAGGTACTCCAGCTTCTCGATGTGCGTCTTGAAGACGGGCACGCCTTCGCCCGGGACGCATTCGTAGAGGAACACGGAAAGGGGCCGGGCGGCCGTCATCCGCGGGTCCAACTGGCGCAGGCTTCCCGCGGCGGCGTTGCGCGGGTTGGCGAAGAGCGGCTCGCCTTCCTCCTCGCGCTTCTCGTTGAGCTTCTGGAAGTCCTTCTTGCGGATGAAGACCTCCCCGCGGACCTCCAGCACGTCCGGCACCTTCACGCCGTCCTGGGGGAACAGCGACATGGGCAGGCTGCGGATGGTGCGCAGGTTCGAGGTGACGTCCTCGCCGGTGGTGCCGTCGCCCCGGGTGGCGCCCTGGACGAACGCGCCCTTTTCGTAACGCAACGCGATGGCGAGCCCGTCCAGCTTGGGCTCGCAGACGTAGGCGATGCCCGGCAGGCCCACCAGCTTGCGGATGCGCTCGTCGAACTCAATGAGGCCCTGGTCCTCGAAGATGTTGGCCAGCGAGAGCATGGGCGCCCGGTGCACCACCTCGCCAAACTCCTCGGCGGCCGCGCCGCCCACGCGCTGGGTGGGCGAATCCGGCGTCTGGAGGCTCGGGTGCTTCGCCTCCAGGTCCTGCAGCTCGCGCATCAGCTTGTCGTATTGCGCGTCGCTGACCTCGGGCGAGTCGAGGACGTAGTAACGGTAGTTGTGGTGCGCCAGCTCACGGTGGAGCTCACGGGCTCGGGCTGCGGCTTTCTGGAAGTCGTCCACGGTTCGCGGTCCTTACTCCAAAACACGGCGCATCGGCGCGTGCCTCGAAAGGCGGCCACTCTACGGTTCCCGACTGACAAGGTCCGGTCGTCGCCTCCGCGTGAACCGCCTCCTGAGGGGAAGCGGACCTGGAGGGCCGGGTGTTGTCGCTGGCAGTGGCGCTGTCCGCGCGCCGACCCGCCGGGTCCTCAGGTCCGGGGCAGGGGACTCCGGAAGGCCCGCACGGCCGGCTGGAAATGAGGGCCCCGGGGGCGTGTGTTGCTCATCTGGAAGCGACGCAACCGTGGCCCTCAAGATGCCTTGACAGGCCAGGAGGGGGTCAATAACGTCCCTTGCGGTTCATGGCGCAGGTGTATTCCGACGGCGCCGACTCTTCTCCCAACCACAAGGCTCACGCCCGCGCAGTCCCTTCCTGGGATTCCGGCGGGGCCGTCCTCCTGGAAGGTGCTTCCGAGGGCCGCGCGGACGTTTCCCCCCGCCATTCCACCCGTCCGAGTCCTCGGGCGCTTCATTCCTCCCAAGCGTTACAGACATGCGTAAAGCCCGTACTTCGAGAGAGAAGGCTGCCGACACCGATGTCGCCGTCGAGGCCGACACGGAGAAGCCACGCCGCAAGCGCGCCGCGAAGACGGTGGAGCGGGACGAGGCCGAGAAGCCCGCCCCGCGCGCCCGCCGCAGCGCCGCCCGCCGCGACGAAGAGCCCGGCGCCGAGGTCGAGGAGGCCCCCGCCGAGCCCCCCGTCCGGTGCTCACCCCCATCTCCCGCCCGGTGCGGGACGACGACCTCCAGGAAGCTCGTATCTCCGGCGAGTCCGAAGAGCCGGCCGCCTCCCTGCCGCCTCCTCCGGAGGCCCCTGAGACTCCCGCCATCACGGAAGTCACCCGGGATGGCGAGCCCATGCAGGTCATCAAGCTCAATGACCTGAAGCGGATGAAGATCACCGACCTCTCGAAGATGGCCCACGACGTGGGCATCGAGGGGTACCAGGGTCTGAAGAAGCAGGACCTCATCTTCGCGCTGCTGGGCGGCATCGCCGACAAGCGCTTCGAGGTCCACGCGGAGGGCGTGCTGGAGCTGCTCAGCGACGGCTTCGGCTTCCTGCGCAGCGCGGACAGCGACTACCAGCCCAGCCCGGACGACATCTACGTGTCCCCGTCGCAGGTGCGCCGCTTCAACCTGCGCCCTGGCGACACGGTGACGGGCCCCATCCGCCAGCCCCGCGAGGGCGAGCGCTTCTTCGCGCTCCAGAAGGTGGACAAGGTCAACTTCGCGGACCCGATGTCGGACGCGGCGCGCGAGCGCATCCTGTTCGACAACCTCACGCCGCTCTATCCGACGCGCAAGCTCAAGCTGGAGCATGAGTCGTCGGAGATGACCACGCGCATCATCGACATGTTCTGCCCCATCGGCCTGGGCCAGCGCTGCCTCATCGTGGCGCCGCCGAAGGCCGGCAAGACGGTGCTGCTGCAGAACATCGCGCACGCCATCAGCCGCAACCACCCGGACGTGTACCTCATCGTGCTGCTCGTGGACGAGCGCCCGGAAGAGGTGACGGACATGGAGCGCAGCGTGCGCGGCGAGGTGGTGTCCTCCACCTTCGACGAGCCCGCCACGCGCCACGTGCAGGTGGCGGAGATGGTCATCGACAAGGCCAAGCGCCTGGTCGAGCAGAAGTACGACGTCTGCATCCTGCTGGACTCCATCACCCGTCTGGCGCGCGCCTACAACACGGTGGTGCCCGCGTCCGGCAAGATTCTGTCCGGCGGCGTGGACGCCAACGCGCTCCACAAGCCCAAGCGCTTCTTCGGCGCCGCGCGCAACATCGAAGAGGGGGGCTCGCTGACCATCATCGGCACCGCGCTCATCGACACCGGCAGCCGCATGGACGAAGTCATCTTCGAGGAGTTCAAGGGCACGGGTAACTCCGAAATCGTCCTGGACCGGAAGCTGATGGAGAAGCGCATCTTCCCGACGCTGGACATCAACAAGTCCGGTACGCGCAAGGAGGAGCTGCTGCTCGGCCCGGGCGACCTGGTGCGCATCACCGCCCTGCGGCAGGTGCTCCACCCGTTCACCCCCATCGACGCGATGGAGTTCGTGCTCAAACACATGCGGCCCACCGCGTCGAATGCGGACTTCCTCGGGTCGATGAACCGGTAGAAATTGTCCGAGCAAGGGGTGTCCATTGCTCAGACACGGACGTTTCCGCCTGCTCACCCTCGTGCTGGGGGTGACGCTGGGCGGTGGTGGAGTGGGGTGTGACGGTTTGGGAGACCTGCCGCTGGGGGACGTGCCCCCGGTGCTGTCCGACCAGACCTGTTACACGGACGACGACTGCGTGGCCGACGCGTGCTGTGGGCTGGGAACCGCCGTCACGCACGCGGACGAAGGCCCGACGTGTAGCGGCCCCTGTACCAGTGGCTGCCCGGAGGGCTCCATCGACTGCGGGCGTTGCATCCCGACCTGCCGTGAAGCGCGCTGCGCCGCCGCCTGCCAGTAGGGCTCAGGCGGCGGGCGGCTGACGTTCAGCGGGCAGCACTCCGGGCGTGGCCAGGGCCACCGCGGGCGCGGGCTGGGCCTTGAGCCGTGCGTAGTCGAAGCACGCCACCAGGACGGACGCCACGGGCACCGCGAAGAGGGCGCCCACCAGCCCGAAGAGCCGCTCTCCGGCGATGAGGGAGAAGGCGACGATGACGGGGTGCAGGTGCGCCGCCTGCCCCATGATTTTGGGGTTGAGGAAGTACGCCTCGACCGCGTGGATGCCGATGATCCACGCGAGAATCGCCAGCCCCTTCTGGAAGCCGTCCGCCAGCGCGATGAGGACGATGGGCACCGAGCTGAGGATGGTGCCGAAAATCGGGATGAGGCTGAAGAAGGTGGCGATGGTCGCCAGCAGGAAGGCGAACTTCACGCCGAACAGCAGCAATCCCATGAACGTCAGGATGCCGTTGACGATGCAGATGGTGACCTGCCCGCGCACCACGCCGGACAACGAGCGGTCGATGCGCTCCAGCAGTTGCCGCGCGTCGGTGGCGTACTCCGGCGGAATCAGCGTGCCGAAGTAGTGGCGGATGGCCTGCGCGTCGATGGAGAAGAACGCGGCTACCATCAGCACGAAGAAGAGCATGAACACGCCCGCGGCCACGCTGGTGACGATGCTGCGGGACACGTTGACGATGTCGCCCAGGTTCTCCTGCACCAGGATGGACACGCGCTTCACCGCGTCCCCCAGGAACTGCTCCAAATCCAGCGCGAAGCCGAAGGTGCCGTTGCTGCTCCCCGCGTCCGCGCCCTCCAGCGCGCGGTTGGAGAGCGCCACCGGAATGCCTCGTGTGCTGAGCCACGTCTCCGCGCGCTGCGCGAGCTCCTGGACGTGCTCCGGGGTGAGCGTGTTGGCGAACGTCACCGCCTCACGGCTGACGCGGGACAGCTCGCGGTAGAGCTGCGGCACCAGCGCGACGATGAAGAGGTACACGCCCACGAAGAAGCCGGCGTAGATGAGCAGCAGCGCCGTCCAGCGCGGCACCGGCCGGCCGGCCACCTTCACCCGGGAGATGCGCCCCACCAGCGGCTGCACCAGGTAGGCGATGAGCGCGGCGCCGGCGAAGGGCATGACCACCGAGCGGAAGGCCAACAGGACCAGCGCCAGGCTCAGCCACAACACTCCCAAGAGGAGCAGGCGCTTGCGTCGGTTGGCGGAGGCGGTGGTGTCCGAAGGCTGCTGCGACATGCCGTCTGGCTTACGGCAGTGCCTTCCCGGTGACAAGGGCCGCCACGTGAGTGGCTCGCCCGCGTCCTGGGAGGGGGATGGTGCCTGTTCAACATTTCACCGGGTCACCCGGCGGCGGCTCAGGCGCCAGGCACCGGGAAGGCGCCGAGCTTTGACTGGAGCCGCTCCAGGCAGTCGCGCATGTGCTTGCGCTTGACGCGTCCCTCGGTGGCCTCGCCCAGGCCCAGCATCTGCTCGGTGAGCCAGCGGCTGAGGAGCAGCAGGGGCAGCCGGTCGCCCGGCACCAGGCCGCGTTCCAGGTAGCGCTTGTTGCGCATGTAGTCGTCGTAGGCGTCCGTTTCGCGCGCCAGCTCCCACTGCGCCAGCCGGAACGCCTCCGTGTAGACGGCCCGGGACGGCCGGGGCCGGGGCTCCGTGAAGAGCGGCGCGAAGTGGCCACCGGTGTCCAGGTCCAGCTCCTCGACGGGCGGCGGCCACTGCAGCAGGTCCTTGTGCAGCAGCTTCGCCACCTCCTCCAGGAGGTGTTCCAGCAGGGAAGTCGGTTTGAGGTCGAAGAGGTGGTCCCAGCGAGACGCCATGGCTTCTTCTCTACCTCAAATGCCGGCGTCGGCCGTGCCCGCGTCGGGGACGCCCCCGTCACCGTCGCCCGTGCCCGCGTCGGTGCCGCCGTCGCCCGTGCCCAGGCCCTGGCAGCAGGCGGGCACCTGCGCGAAGTAGAGCGCCGACTGGGAGCAGGACACGCGGATGTCGCGGCGGTAGGCGCTGCAGCCGGTGACGAAGCGGTCGCTCCCGCAGGTGGGCGGGGCCGCGGTCGCCGGGTCGCAGGCCTCCAGGGTGACGGCGCACACGGCGCGGGAGCGGTAGAAGCGTGCGTCGTTGCGGTCGCCTGGGACGACGGTGCACGTCGTGCGCTCGGTGCACGCCTGGAGGATGGGGCCGCTGGAGCACGGGCCCACCTTGCACTCCGGTTCGCAGTTGAGCGCTTCCGAATCGTCACAGCGAGGCGCCTGGGTGCACAGGTCTTCCGAGCACGCGGTGGTGAGCAGGGCGAGGAGCAGGGTCGGCAGGGCAAGACGGGACACGGAGGGCCTCTGTCAGGTCAGGTGAAGCGCTCGAGGAAGTTCAGCAGGATTCTGCGGCCCGCGGGAGAGGGCGTGAGGCCCGCCAGGAGCTGACGGACGTATTCGCCGGGCGCGGCGCCTCGCGCCACGGAGTCCCGCTCCAGGCCCTCCCGGCGGGCCTCGATGACGGCGCGAAGCGCATCCACGCCGGCCTCTGGATGGAACTGCACGCCGCGCACGGTGGGGCGGAAGGCCAGCGCCTGCGCGGCGGTGTTCGCGTTGCCCGCAAGCACCTGCGCGCCGTCGGGGAGGTGCGAGACGATGTCCTCGTGCGTCGCCTGCGCGATGAAGCGCTCCGGCACGCCGTCGAAGAGTGGGTCCTGCTTGCCGGCCTCGGTGAGCGTCACCTCGACGCTGCCCGTCTCCCGCCCCTGGGGATTGCGCGAGACGCGGCCGCCATACGCATGCGCCAGGAGTTGCTGGCCGAAGCACACGCCCAGCACGGGCGTGCCCCGCTCACCGGCCTCCACCATGAAGTCCGCGGCGCGCTTCATCCACGGCTCGAGCGCCGTCACCGACAGCGGCGAGCCCGTCATCATCACCGCGTCGTAGCCATCCGCGCGCGTGGGCAAGGGGGCGCCCCGGTGCGCCAGCACGATGTCGAAGCGGTAGCCGGACAGTCCGATGGCTTGCAGAAACCACCGGTCGTAATCGCCGACGGAGACGCGCACGGCCTCGGCCGCGTCACCGGCTTTCAGCAAGAGGACGTTCTTCACCGCCGTAGGTTGCCGCATTGCATCCCCATTCCTACCGTGTCGTGCCCCGCGTGTCCGTTCCTGGCCAGTCGCAGTGGAACGCGTCCGTGTGCTTCGAGGTACCCACATGACCAGCCCCTGTTGGCTCACCTCCTCATTCCTCGACCCCAGTCTGCGCATGGCCGGGCGGCGGGTGGAGCCCCAGGTGCCGGGCGTTTCCAGCAAGAGAGGGGATTGAATCGATGCCGACCCGACCCAAGGCGAAGGTCCTGACCCACCCTGCCATGGCTCGCCGGGTTCGCGGCAAGGCCTCGCGTGCTCCGGCGCGAGGCCCGGCGCTGCGGGACGCGGCGAGCGTGGACACGCTGCGCCGCTGGCTGGATGAGAAGGGCATCCAGAAGGTGAAGGTGGGCGCGGTGGACGTCGATGGCGTCTGGCGCGGCAAGTACATCTCCCTGGAGAAGTTCCTCAGCGCCGCCAAGGGCGGCCTGGGTTTCTGTGACGTCGTCTTCGGCTGGGACTTGAGCGACGACCTGCTCGACAACACCCAGGTGACGGGCTGGCACACCGGTTACCCGGATGCCCACGCGAAGGTGGACCTGACCACCGGCCGCGTCATTCCCTGGGAGCCGGATACCGCGGCGTTCCTGCTCGACTTCGAAAACCCCGACGGCACGCCTTTCGAGGCGAGCCCCCGGCAGTTGCTCCAGAAGGTGGCCGCCCGCGCGCGCTCGCTGGGGTACCTGCCGCGCTTCGGCGCGGAGTACGAGTTCTTCATCTTCAAGGAGCAGCCGCAGAGCCTGCGCGACAAGGACTTCCAGGGGCTGACGCCGCTGACGCCGGGCATGTTCGGCTATTCGTGGCTGCGCACCTCGCTCAACGCGCCGCTGGTGCATGCGCTCATCGACGGATGCAACGCGTTCGGCCTGGGCATCGAGGGCTTCCATACGGAGACGGGGCCGGGCGTCTTCGAGGCGGCCATCCGCTACGACGACATCGAGAAGTCGGCGGACAAGGCCGCGCTCTTCAAGACGGTGGTGAAGGAGATTTGCGCCCGCCACGGCGTCACCGCGTGCTTCATGGCGAAGGTGAACGCGAAGCTGCCGGGGTGCTCGGGGCACGTCCACCAGTCGCTGTGGGATTTGGACGGGGAGCAGAACCTCTTCCACGACGCGAAGGCGCCCCACGGAATGAGCAAGCTGCTGCGCCACTACATCGGCGGACAGGTGGCGCTGATGCCGGAGCTCACCGCGCTCTACTGGCCCACCATCAACAGCTACAAGCGCAGCGTGGAGAACACCTGGGCGCCCACCACCGTGACGTGGGGCCTGGAGAACCGCACCACCGCCATCCGCGTCATCGGTGAGAGCGCCAAGGCGATGCGCCTGGAGTACCGGCAGCTGGGCGCGGACATGAACGCGTACATCGGCATGGCGGTCAGCCTGGCCGCGGGCCTGTGGGGTATCGAGAACGAGGTGGAGCCGCCCGCGCCCTGCGAGGCCAACGCCTACGCGAAGAACGACGCGCCGCCCTTGCCCCGCAACCTCAAGGACGCGGTGGCGCTGCTGAAGGGCAGCGAGCGCGCGCGGGAGTTGCTGGGAGACGGCTTCGTGGACCACTTCGTGCGCACGCGTGAGTGGGAGGTGCGTCAGTACGAGCGCGCCGTCACCAACTGGGAGTTGGAGCGTTACCTGGAGCTCATCTGATGAGCGCAAATGAGGCAGCCGCCATGAAGCCGTTCGACATTCCCTCCGAGCCGCGCGTCACCGAGATGGCGTGGCCCACGCGCATCGTCTTCGGCGCCGGCGCGCTGCTGCGCCTGCCCGCGCAGGCCCAGCGTCTGGGCATCCAGCGCCCGCTGCTGGTGACGGACGCGGGCGTGGTGAAGGCGGGGCTGGCCGCGCGCGTGGCGGACGTGCTCAAGACGGCGGGGCTGGCCTGTGAAGTCTTCGACCGCGTGGAGCCCAACCCCACCGAGCGCGACGTCTTCGCGGGCCTGGAGGCGTACCGGAGCCACTCCTGCGACGGCATCGTCGCGCTGGGGGCGGCAGCGCCCTGGACGCGGGCAAGCTGATTCAGCTCCTCACCACGCACGAGCCGCCGCTCAGCCGCTACGACGACGCGAAGGGCGGCGACCAGTACGTGCGCGACGACCTGCCGCCGCTCATCGCGATTCCCACCACCGCGGGCACGGGCTCCGAAGTGGGGCGCTCGGGCGTGGTGACGCTGGAGGACACGGGCCGCAAGACGGTCATCTTCAGTCCGCACCTGCTGCCGCGCGCCGCCATCTGCGACCCGGAGCTGACGCTGGGGCTGCCGCCGGGCATCACCGCGGCCACGGGCATGGATGCCTTCACCCACTGCCTGGAGGCCTACCGGCCCATGGCTTCCACCCGCTGGCGGACGCGGTGGCCATTGACGGCATCTACCGCGTGGGCCGCTCGCTGGAGACGGCGGTGCGCGACGGCAAGGACCTGGCCGCGCGCACGGACATGATGGTGGCGGCGATGGAGGGCGCCATGGCCTTCCAGAAGGGCCTGGGGGCCTGCCACGCGCTGGCCCACGCGCTCACGCCCGTGTCCAACGTGCACCACGGCCTGGCGAATGCCATCGTCCTGCCCGTGGTGATGGAGTTCAACCGCGCGGTCTGCACGGCGCGGCTGGCCCGGGTCGCGGTGGCGCTGGGGGACACGACGCAGGCGCGCGAAGAGGTGCTCGCGGGCAACGCCATCGACCGGGTGCGCCAGCTCAACGCGGCGGTGGGCATTCCCTCGAGGCTGCGCGACGCGGGCGTCCAGGAGAAGGACCTGGAGCGGATTGCGGAGAAGGCCTTCCAGGATGCCTCGCACCTGAGCAACCCGCGGAAGGTGTCGCAGGCGGACCTGCTGGCCCTGGCGCGCGAGGCTTACTGAGCCGCCGCCCGCCGGGGAGGGGCTTCCCCGGCGCGCCGCTTCATGGCTCAGGGCGCTTCGTCCATGGCGCCCATGCCGCCGCCTTCGGTACCACCATCCGACAGCACCGGGGCACCCGTGCCCTCCGCTTCGGTGTCGCCTCCCGCGCCCACCACGGTGCCCGTCACGGGCGTGCCGCCTTCCTCGGGGGTGAACTCCAACGTCTCCACGAACACGCGGCCGGGCAGGCGCAGGTCCATGGCGTTGATGCGCTCCTGGCTCCGAAGCTCGTAGAGCTGCTGCGCCACCGGGCCCGCAGGGATGCGGTCGTCGGAGAAGAAGATGTACATGCGGACCTTCCCCTCCTGCACGGGGATGCGGAAGCTCGTGTGCGCCACGGGCTTGTTCGCATCACAGCGGATGGAGCGGTTCTCCCGCGTCAGCGTGAGCTGCCGGATGACGCCCTTCTCGGACACCGTGTACAGCATGCAGTAGGGAAGCTGGCCGTCGGAGGGGATGACCTCCACCGTGGCCCCGCCCGTCTTCCGCAGCTCGGCCCGCGTGGGCCTGTCCGTCGACTTCTTCCCATCACAAGCCGCGCCACACAGCGCGGCCACCGCCAATAACCCAGTCCAGCGCCTCATGTGTCCCTCCCGGGGTGTGGAAGAGCCTTCACCTGCCTCCCTCCAGCCTACTTCGACGCTTCGTCCTGAGGGGAGGTCAGGGGTTGTCCTGTGACAGGTTGCGCCAGCTGCAACGACCGCCAGTGCACACCGCGACCGGGCGGGCGCGCGCATGCACGGCGTCATGTCCTCCGCGCGCGACGTGGGCGCGCGCCTGACGGGGCTCAGGGACAGCCGGAGCTGACCTGGAGGGCGTCATAGGCCATCCACCCGTTGCGCTTCGTTCCCGTGGCGGCGATGACGTAACCGTAGAGGAATTTCATGGTGCCGGACTGCTGACGGTAGCGTCCCGCGCTGTCCTGGACCCACAGGGGAATGTCGATGGACGGCACGCCGTGCTCGGTGGGGACGTCCAGGCGCTGGAACTTCGTGCCCGCCGGAAAGTGGTCCACCGCGGGGCCGCCCAGCGCGAAGCCCGGCACGTTGAAGACCAGGTTCACCGAGCGCAGACCGTTGGCGCGCACCAACGGCAGGTAGTCCCCGGCCCGCTCGTGCGTCGCCGTGCTGTCGTAGACGACCTTCTTGAATTCGAGCGTGGTGTCGTGCCAGTCGCGCACCGCGTAGCAACCCAGGTTGCCCAGGCCCGCGCCCAGCGCGGAGACGTGGCCGACCTTCTGCTCGAAGGAAGTGCTCCCCAGGGTGCTGGAGATGGGCAACCACCCGGCGCTGGAGTTGGACGTCGACACCGCGAAGGCATGCTTCTCACCCGCGAAGGTGCGGGTCTGGCCATAGTTGAAGGCCGCGCTCGTCCGCGTGTTGGTGCCTACCACCGTGCCGTGGCCGTCCCGGATGGGAACGCCTGTCACCAGGCCCCAATTGTCGTCCTCGGGCGCGTTGGTGGGGACGCGGTTTCCACCGGACGCTTGCAGCTTGCAGTTGTAGGGGCTGACCAGACAGTAGGTGCCATTCACACCGGAGAACGCCGCCTGCTCCCGTGAAGCAAGGGCCTCGTTCGGACTGGAGTCGGCGGAGGACGGTGCCTCGCCTCCACAAGCGGAGGTCACGAGCGTTGCTGCGATGAAGGCATGGAGTGGGATTCGCATTTTGAGATGGGAATTCGACAGGATTTGAGAAAGCAAGTGAGCGGCTGTGCGGGCTTGTCGGCGGGCAGCGGAAATGGTCAATGATAGACACATTCCTTTCGCTGCCGCCCGCTGGGTAGCCTTTCTGGGGGACAGGCTCGACGGCGCCAGGGATTTGGATTCAATTCCTCACCCCCGAAGGAGTTCTCCATGAAGAAAGTCGGCTCCCGAAGCCTCAAACCCAGCACTTCCTCCTCGAACCGCTACTCGCCGTACCCCAAGCCCCCGCCGAAGACGTCGGCCTCGCCGTCTCCATCGGCTTCGTTCTCGAATCGCACGCCGTCTCCGACGGATGGCTTTGACGGTGGGCCGGTGAGGACGCGGCCCCTGCGCGCGGCGGCGACAGGAGGGCCACGCCCCTCCAATGCGGACCTCTTCAAGCAGTCGCAGGCGGCGGGACTCCAGGATACGCACGCGGCGCGTCCGGCCAACATGGAGGCGCTCCGGACGGAGAAGGACGGTCCCAATGACAACCTGAACATGCTGGCGCACTACGGGAGCCAGGCGGCGAGCAAGAAGGGCATCTTCGCCTCGGGGCCGCTCGACCCCAGGGGCCTGGGGCCGCAGCAGGTGCAGACCGCGGTGCCGGACCGCGACAAGGGCGAGCACACCAAGGTCTTCGGGAAGATGACGGGCGGGGAGACGAGCTCCACGAAGTACCAGCAGAAGCTCGGCACGGCGGAGCCGCGAACGGACTACGAAATCCTCCACGGAATGGGCCACGGCGAGGGGGGCAAGAAGACGCAGTCGCCCAACAACCTGGCCTCGGCGTCCCATGGCGCGAACACGGCCATGATTCCTCCGGACAAGGCCATCTCCGGCAATCCGGACGTCATCGTGGACACGAAGTTCGCCATGCGCCCGGGCACGCAGCGCGCCGAGTATGTGGACCAGCGCTTCTTCCACAAGGACTTCCCCGACCAGCCTTTCTTCCAGCAGCGCATCGACGGGGACCGGCCCAAGGTCACCCAGAGCGAGTACAAGCAACTGAAGGAACAGGTGGCGCCGCTCAGTGACGCGGAACTCTTGCGCGGGGCCGCCCACTTGATGAACTTCAGCAAGAAGGCGGGGAGCAGCGGCGGCGACACCTGAGCCCCGCGTCCCGGCGGACGCGGTGGCCTCGAGGGGCTACCGCGTCTCCGGCCGGACGTAGACGACCACCTGGGGCGTCTCATCCAGGTAGAGGCCCGTCACTGGCGTGCGCGTGCCGAAGGCCTGCCACGTGAGGAACTCGTGCTCGCGGAACTCCTGGTGGTACTGGTACGCGACGATGTCCGCGTCTGCCGGGCTGCCCACCGCGCGCAGGTCCTTCCGCAACATGCCGTTGCGCTGGTAGTCGCGGAACGAGCCGCCGTGCACCTCGTGCAGGAACAGGCGTGCGCCCTGCTTCGCGTTCGCGTTGATCCACGGCAGCACGCCGGTGACGTGGCTGGACCAGAACTGGCGCTGCATGCCCAGCGTGGCCGCGCCCGGCAGCCCTCCCGCCAGCTCCGAGTACGCCGCCGTCCCGTAGGGGAACACGCGCACCGAGTACACCAGCGCGGGGGCCAGCAGCACCGCGAACACCGGCACGGCCACCACGGCCTGTGGCAACGAGGGCCACTTCATCTTCAGCCGCTCCCACAGCGCCGTGCAGCCCCGGGCCACCGCGGCGCCCGCGAGGATGCCCAGGAACACCATGGACGGGAACCAGTGCTTCACCCCGCCGAAGTGCGGAACCTGCGGGTGGCTGATGATGAGGATGGACGCCACCGCGTTCACGCACACCAGCGCCTCTGTCATCGTCACCGGGCGCTCCACCCACGCGCGCGTCCGCGTGAAGGCCCCCAGCACCATGCGCGCCACCAGCGCCGCCAGGCCCGTCACCATGGGGACGAAGAGGCTGGTGGGCACCGTCAGCGCCGTCTTCACGACGACGTAGGCGAGCGGGAAGGGCGGCTCGCGCAGCAACTGGTTCAGATAGAACCAGGCGTAGTGGTTGTGCTTGGCGTGGAAGGCCAGGTACCACGCGGTGCGGTCCACCGGCTGGTGCCACAGGTAGGGCCAGTGCAGGTAGAAGATGACGGGCCCCAGCACCGCCATGGCGGCGATGGGCACCAGCGCGCGCGTCACCTGCGCGTTCACCTTGTCCACGCCCTTGAGCACCCAGGCGCCGCCCACCGCGAGCCCGGCGAACAGCAGCGTGTGCGGACTGAGCAGCAGGAACTTCCGCTGGAAGCCCTCACCGCCGCCCAGCGACAGCACCAGCAGGCCGTAGAACACGGCCACCGCCGTGAACACGCCCACGAAGCGGCCCAGCCAGGCGCGAGCCTCCGGCTGACCCTCGCTGGCGCTGTAGGCGCGCCACAGCGCGAAGGGCGTGAGCACGAAGGGGAGGAACAGCGCGTTGTGCTTGGTGGCCAGCGTCAGGCCGAAGGCCACGCCGCACCACAGGCCCCAGCGCACGTCCTCCATGGCGCGCCAGAAGCAGTACACGACGAGCAGCCACATGGCGGCCACGGGGACGTCGAAACACGCCATCTCCGCGTTGAAGTACTGCCGCGGCACCATCATGAAGGCGAAGGCGGCGAACAGCCCCGCGAGGCGGCCGTACATGGCGCTGCCCAGCAGGAAGGACAGCGCGGGAATCAGCGCCGCCATGGCGAAGGCGGGGATGCGGAACGCCGTCGCCGAGCGCACCCATCCCAGCTCCGTGTGGAAGAGCAGGTGGCTCAGGCCGAACAACGTCTTCATCAGCACCGGGTGCTCGTGGTTGTAGTCCCACGCGCGCACGATGGCCGCGTCCGTCAGCGCCCGGGCCGGTGACTGGAAGAGCTGCCGGAACCAGCTCGAGTAGCCCTCCGCCGCGATGAAGTAGACGCTTTCGTCGCGCGTGTAGCCCACCGCGGACTCCGTCAACCACAGCGCCGCGAAGGCCAGCACCCAGAGGGCCCAGGCCAGGGACTTCTCGTCGCGCGTGGGGGCGCGTCCTTGCATCATCCCCGCACTCCCACTTCGGGCTCCACGGCCAGCACGTCCAGGCACACCTGCCGCCGGTCCGCGTTGTCCGCCTGCACCCAGACCTTCACCGTGTGTGGCGCGCCCTCGGGGAGCCGGACCTCGGCCTTCTGCACGCCCTCCAGGCCCGGCGGAATCGCCAGCGACAGCAGCCGCGCGCCGTTCGCCGCGTCATCCACGCCCAGGTGCGTGGTGGAGAAGCGCGAGTCCTTGGGGAAGGCATGCTCGAAGATGATGCCGCCCTCCAGGCGCAGGCCCAGGCCACCGGGCATGCCGTCCAGCTCCGCCACCAGTCGCTGCTTGCCGCCCGGCGCGTGCATCCACAGGCAGCGGCGCGGCTCGTAGAGGATTTCGTGCCACTCCGGCGCCACGTACAGGTGCGCGGGCCCGGGGCAGCGGTGCACCTTGCCGTCGAAGGGACAGTCGCGGCGCGTGCCATCCGGCTGCTCCAGGTACACGCGGGCGCGCGCATAGGCGTCCGTGGCGGTGAAGCGCCGGGGCCGGTGCCGGCCGTTCTCATAGAGCGCCAGCGTCAGCGTGCCATGCCTCGACGTGGCGCCCACCGCGCGGCGGCCACGCAGGAAGGTTTCGAGGAAGCCCACCTCGTCCGAGCGGGGCAGCTCCGGCTGGCCCAGCACCCAGACCCGTGGGTGCGCGGACAAGTCATCCTGGTCCGAGCCCAGGTAGCCGTACACCGGCAGGGTGGAGGGGACGAAGATGCGGGCGCGCTCCGTCCACCACGGGAAGAGCAGCACCGCGTCGCCGGGCTGGGCTTCCGCCTGGAGGCGCTCCGCCACCGCGCGGTAGTCCGCCTCCGACGGGAGGCGGCCCGGCAGGCGCAGGTGGAAGAGCAGGCACAGGAACGCGACCAGCAGCAGCCCCCCCAACTCCACGAGGGGCAGCGCGCGCGTGATGCTAGGACTTCGCAAGGCGAATCTTCTGCTCGCTCTTTTCGCGGCAGAAGGTGCAGAAGATGGCTTCACCCTGGGCGAAGGACGGCGTCCAGGGCGGGTACATCGAGCAGCGCGGGTCCAGGCAGTGGTGCAGCTCCCAGAGGTGCCCCAACTGGTGGAGCGCGTGGCGGGAGACGGCCTTGAAGGCGCTCTCCAAATCCTTGTGCGGCGCGATGGTGAGGATGGCGCGGTCCTTCCCCTGGCGTGCGAAGCCCGCCGTGGGCGCCACGCCGCTGGGAAGCTCGCGGTCCTTCAGCTTGCGCGTGGTGAGGAGCAGCACCTTGTCGTCCTTGTAGGAACGGATGCCCTTCACCTCATCAACCAGCTTCTCCGCATCCAGCGGCTCGGACATGCCCGCGGGCACCTCCACGCTGCCGGAGTGCTCACTGCCCACGCCGAACGCCGTGTAGAGCGTGCGGTTGAACTTCGCGAGCTGCTTGTCGTCGAAGGGGTCCAGCGTCACGACGCGAATCACGGGGCGTCACCTCGGCGGAAGGGCCCCATGTGCAGGGGCCCGTCGGTCCATGGGGCTGTCAGCTCTCACCCTCGGGCGGCTTGACCTTGGGCGGACGGCCGCGCTTCTTCGGCGCGGCGGGCGCGGCGCCTTCCGCCTCGGGCGGCTTGGGCTTGGGCGGACGGCCGCGCTTCTTCGGAGCAGGGGGCTCGGCGCCCTCTGCCGTGGCTTCCGGCTTGGGCTTGGGCGGACGGCCGCGCTTCTTCGGAGCGGCGGGCTCGGCGCCCTCGGGCGCCTCCGCCTTGGCCTTGGGCGGACGGCCGCGCTTCTTGGGGGCGCTCTCCTCGGAGGCCGCGGCCTCCTCGGACTCGCCTTCCTCGCTGGACTCCTCCTCGGACGGCTCGGAGGGCTCCTCGTCGGACGGCAGGTCCAGGTCGCTGTCCAGGCCCAGCAGGTCGCTGTCCAGGTCCAGGTCGCCTTCCTCGCGCTGGAACTCGGCGGCGGTGCGCTTGGGGCGCTCGCGGCCGGGCGGGAAGAGGACGATGTCGATGGCGTCCTCGGCGTTGACCTCGGCGGTGCCCAGCGCGGCGGCGACCTCCGTCACCAGCAGGTGCCGGGCATTGTCGTAGAGCTCGCGCTCCTTGGTCGGCAACGGGCGCAGCTCACTGAGAACCTGAAGCCCCTTCACCACTTCGGCCAGACCCATGATGCCGCCTTGGGTCATCCGGTCCAGGTTGGTGCGGGCTCGCTGCTTCCAGTCGAGGTCGGCCTTGTCGCTGTCCGAGCGGAGGAAGGTGAAGATGGCCTCCACGTCCTCGGCGGATGCGACCTTGCGCACGCCGATGGCGAGCACCTTGCCCTCGGGGACCATCACGACGGCGCCATCCTCTTCGCGGCGCATCGTGACGAAGGTGAGCTTCTGTCCCGCCACTTCCTTCATATCGATGGCGGAGACGCGGCAGACCCCCTGGTTCGGATAGACGACCCGGTCGCCAACCGCGAGCTGGAGTGACGCGGACCCTTCAGGCATGTCCCCCTCACGGGTGAGGTTGGTGGGCTGAACGTCGGAACAGGCCCGGGCTTAGCACCGAGCCACGTCGGACGCCACGAGTTTACCGGTGGATTGCCGCCGTACGTGCGTCCGTTTGCTGAACCCTGAGGAGGTTGCCCAGCACCAGCTTCTGCCGCGCGTCCAGCGCCGCCTCGACCTGTGCATCCGTTGGCTCCATCCCGTCCACTCCCGGCCGGGCGTCCACGCGCGCGGCCATCCCCAGGGTTCCCATCAGGCCGAACACGGCCACCGCCACCAGCTTCTTCATGGTGAGTCCTCCGTGGCGCCCAGGGTAGGGGGCAGCCTCCGGTGATCAACTTTTCGGCAACAGGTCGCTGCACCGCTGTAGCGGCCCGTTACCGGGTGGGAGCGGGAGGCCCTGGTGGGGGAGCGGGCGAGGTGCCGGGCGCCGCGACGGGCGATACCTCCAGCACCAGGCTGCCGGTGTTGTCGGCCAGGTGGTCGTCGGGGAACGCGAGCTGCAACCAGGTGGCGCCCCGCAGGCGCAGGGGGCGGCCCACCTCCAGCAGCGTCAGCAGGCCGGACGCGGTCTCCGGGCCCTCGCCAGCGCCGTACAGGCCCAGCACGCGGCCCACCGGCCCCCGTCGAAGCCCCGCGTGCGCGCGGACTCAGCGGTGTCCCGCAGCACGACGTCGTAGTGCGTGTCCGGCTCCAGCCCGCGCAGCAGGAAGCGGTCGACGCGCGACAGCTTCACCGCGTGTGTCCGGGCGTCCACCCGCAGGGTGGTGACGGCGCCGTCGTTGTCCCATTCGCGCACGCGGACCATCAGCGTGCCGTGGTTGTCCGTGCGGTTCGCGTCCAGCAGGAAGACGTGGAGGCGCGAGGCGTGGCGCACCAGCCGCTCCTCGCCGTCCAGCACGCCGAAGGACTCGCGTGCCGCCAGACGCGCGTCTCCCTCCAGGAAGTACCCGGCGTGCTCCACCATGCTGGCATGTCCCAGCGAGGCCCAACCCTCCACCCGGACGCTGTAGGTGCGCGACGGGTCCAGCCGCATCTGCGCGGTGGAGAGGTAGGGCACGCGGAAGGCGTGCACCACGCTGGACAGGGCCATCTGCCCGGCGGGCATCCGCACCTCATGAGGAGGCGGGGCGCGGTGTGGCTGCTGGGCGGGGCCTTGAATCCGCTTGGGGAGCAGGCGGGCATGGACGGCCAGGGTGGTGCCGCGCTCGGCGCGCACCGTCTGACTCCACGCCACCATGCCCGGGACCTGGACCTCCAGCAGGTGTTCCGCGTCCGCGGGGAGCTGCGTGAGCAGGGCGGGGGTGCGCGCGGTCTGTTGCTGGCCGTTCACCCGGATGGCGGCGCCTGGGGGGAGGAACTCAGCTCCACGGAGAAGGTGCCCGTGCTGTTCGACACCAGCAGGGCCAGCGTGGCTGTCAGCGCCACGATGATGGGCGCGCCCAGGGTGACGGCCCGGGGCATGCCCAATGTCCGCGATGCCGCCGCGTCCAGGGGCGGGACACCGGGCTCGGGCGGCGCTCCGGGGCCGGGCAGCGCGGGGAGCGGCAGCGTGGGGCGCTCCATCCGCCCTTCGACGGGCGCGGAGGCCTGGGAGGGGGCAGCTCGACCTCGGCGATGGGGGTCCGCTCCTCCTCCTCACCAGGCGGCTCGCGGACGGGCGGCGCCATCTCCCGGAGGGCGCGGCGCTCCAAGGGGGACTGGGTCCACCGGGCCATCTGCGCCAGGAACTCGCGGGGCAGCAGCACGGGGCGGCCTTCGCCCACCAGCTCCGCCTCGAAGAGGTAGCCCATGAAGTGGGCGCGCGCGCTCGAGGACACGTCGGGCGCGGCCGTGTGGAGGTGGCGTGTGAGGGCCTCGGCGAAGGCCTCCGCGGTGGCGTAGCGCTGCTCGCGCTCCACGGCCAGCGCGGTGAGCAGGATGCGCTCCAGCGCGGTGGGGATGCCTGGGTTGAGGTCGCGGGGGCGCGGGAAGTCGCCCAGGGCGAGCTTGCGCAGCACGTCCGGCATCTTCCCTTCGAAGGGGAGGCGGCCGCACAGCATCTCGTAGATGACGATGCCCGCGGCGAAGATGTCCGAGCGCGCGTCGGGCTCGCGCCCGCGGACCTGCTCCGGCGCGAAGTAGGTGTACTTGCCCTTGAGGTCGTGCTCCACCGGCTCGGCGCTGCCGGCCAGCCGCGCCCGCGCGATGCCGAAGTCGACCAGCTTCACCTGGCCTTCGTAGCTGAGCAGCACGTTCTGCGGGCTGACGTCGCGGTGGACGATGTGGAGCGGTCGGCCGCGTTCATCCAGCCGCGTGTGCGCATAGCCCAGCCCTTCCAGCATCTCCACGGCGATGAGCAGCGCCAGCGGCTGGGGCAGGGTGTACATGCCCTTCTCCCGCGCGCGCCGCATGACGCTCGACAGGGTGCGGCCGTCCACCCACTCCATGGCGATGAAGTACTCGCCGTCCACCTCGCCGAAGTCGAAGACCTGGGCGATGTTGCCGTGGCTCAGCCCCGCGGCGATGCGGGCCTCGTTGACGAACATCGACAGGAAGGCGCTGTTGCCCGCATAGCCCGGGAGGATTTTCTTGATGACCACGGGCTTGGTGACACCCGCCGCCGCTGTCATCCGAGCGCGGTAGATCTCCGCCATCCCGCCCGTCGCGATGCGCTCGAGCAGCTTGTATTTACCGAAATGAAGCCCTTCGGAAAGCTGCTGCACGTTCGTTCCGGCTCCTTCGGGTGCAGGTGGCCGCTGCGCCAAGGGGGCCCGTGCTGTCTTGGCAGGGCCACCTGAATGTATCATGGGGTAGGTAAAACGCCATTACGGGAAAAATCCGTTGACTGTGATTGGTTGGTGGGTGTGCCTCTTCCTACGTCTCGTGACATCCACCGCCATGGCGGTGCCCGAGGTGCTGTGGGGGCCGGGGAGCAGGGCCGGGCGCCGAAGGATGCCTGCTCGGCGCGCCACGTATCGATGCGTCATCGCGAGCGACGTTGGATGGCGGCCACTTCGGTGGAGCGCCACATGAGGACGGTGCGGGGCATGGATGCGGCCACCCAGGCGCTCGCCCTGGTGCTGCTCGTCGTGGTGGGCGCCGGCTGTCGGGAGGAGAAGCAGGCCGAGCCGCTCAAGTCATTGAAGCCCGAGCCCTTGCCCTCGCTCGCCGTGCCGGGCGAAGCGGCTCCGGACGCACCGCGACCCGCGTCGCCATCCGAACGGGAGGTGGCGGGCCCCATCCAGGGTGAGCCGCTTCCAGCGTCCGCGCTCCGGGTGGCGCTGGCGGGGAGCGCGTGCGCGTGGGAGAGGAGACCCTCGAGCCGGCGCGCCCGGATGACGCCGCGCGGCTGGCGCAGCGCGTGAAAGGGCACACGGTGTTGGTGGTTCCGGACGCGGACACGTTCCTGGTGCAGACGTCGGAGCTGTTCACCGTGCTGCGGGACTCGGCGGAGTCCGTGTGGCTGGCGCACCCGGATGGGCCCGTGGCCTATCCGGTGGTGCTGCGGGACGAAGCGGGCTTCCGCGCGTGGCTGGAGGAGGTCGCGCCGGGCAAGCTGCGCATCATCATGCGCGCGGATGGCTTCGAGCTGACCACCAGCGTGGGCAAGTTGCCGGGGCCGGATCCAAATGGTCCCTCGGTGCCGGTGCGGGCGGGGCGGCAGGACATCGTCACGCTCCGCCGGGGCCTGGGCTTGCTCAAGGGGCGCTTCAAGACGTCCGAGGACATCTGCCTCGTGCCCTCGTTCGGCACGGAGGTGGCGCAGGCGGCGCGGGCGCTCGGCGGGAATTTCACCGCGCCGGGTGAGCCGCTGTTCGACACCCTGTGCTTCGTCTACCCCACGCCGCACAAGGCCCCGGACGGAGGGTGAACCCGCGGTGTGGAATCCTCCGTGGCCGCGCGCTCGTGTCATCGCCTCGAGCATTGACATCTTTGATAAGTCGCCGTTTATATAAGTCTAAGCTTATCAATGGAGGCGACATGATGGATGTGAAGCGGTACCTGGGGGCCGTCGTGCGGGAGGTGGAGAGCCGTGAGCATGAGGGCAAGCCCGCACGGGTCGTCGTCGCCACGCGCGATTACGACACGACGGTGGAGGACCTCTGGGACGCGCTGACCAACCCCGAGCGCATCCCCCGCTGGTTCCTTCCGGTGTCCGGCGACCTGAAGCTGGGTGGGCGTTACGAGCTCAAGGGCAATGCCAGCGGCACGGTCACCCGTTGCGAGGCCCCGCGGCACCTGGGGTTGACGTGGGAGTTCGGAGGGACGGTGAGCTGGTTGGAGGTCATCCTGGCCAACGCGCCTGGCGGTGGCACCCGGCTGCGGCTGGAGCACATGGCCCATGTGAGCCCCTTCTGGGACGATTACGGCCCTGGCGCGACCGGCGTCGGCTGGGAGCTGGGGCTGATGGGCCTGGGCATGCACCTGGAGTCCGGCGGCGCCGCTGTCGACAGCGCGGCGGTGGAATCCTGGACGGCCTCGGATGAAGGCAAGGCGTTCATCACGGCCAGCAGCGAGGGCTGGGGCCAGGCGGATGTGACGCGGGGAGAGGACGCCGCGGCGGCGAAGGCACGCGCGGCGCGGACGACGGCCTTCTATACTGGAGCGCCGCCGCCCGACGTGCGACATCCGGGGACCTGATAGCCACGATGCATGCCTTCGACGTCCTGGGTGATCCGGTGCGCAGACGGATCCTCGAGCTCCTGGCCGAAGGGGAACGCCCCTCTGGCGAGGTGACCGAGTCCATCCAGGCGGAGTTCGGCATCAGTCAGCCGGCGGTCAGCCAACACCTGAAGGTGCTGCGCGACAGCGGCTTCGCGGAGGTTCGCGCCGAAGGGACCCGCCGCCTCTATCGCGTCGACCCGGCGCCGTTGCAGCAGGTCGACGCGTGGCTGGAGCAGTTCCGCGTGTTCTGGACACCGCGCCTGGAGGCGCTCGCCACCGAGGTGGCGCGGGGCAAGCGGGCTCGGGCCAAGGCGGACAACGAAGGCGGCGGTCCGTAGCCAGGCGTGCGCGGTGTCCAGGACCGCCTGCTTCGGCTGGCTTGAAGGGCACCGCTCGCCCCTTCGCTTGCGGGAAGGCGCTGCCTGCCGGACAGCGGGCCTCATCTGAAGCGAAGCAGGGCAGTGGACTGGCGAGGACTCGCCGGGTCTTCACGGGCGACTTCCAGCCGGAGGATTAGATTCAGGCCCCAGGGCGGGGTGCGCTCGCCCGCTGGAGGGAGACTCATGGATGCCGCATCCAAGCCCACTTCGCAGCAGGTGCTTGCTCCCGGGGGCGCGTTCCTCTTCGAGGAGGTGGGCTCGGCCCGCATCCTCACCCCGGAGACCTTCACGGAGGAGCAGCGCCTCTTCTTCAAGACGGCGCTCCAGTTCTCCCGCGAGCAGGTCCTCCCCCTGTCCGAGCGAATCGAGGCCAAGGACAACGCGCTCCTGCGCCAGTTGCTGCGACAGGCCGGCGAGCTGGGCCTGCTGAGCGTGGACATCCCCGAGGCCTACGGCGGCACTGGCCTGGACAAGACGACGTCGCTGCTGCTGGCGGAGGCCATGAGCCTCAACGGCTCCTGGTCGGTGACGTTCGGCGCGCACACCGGCATCGGGACGTTGCCCATCGTCTGGTTCGGCAACGCCGAGCAGAAGGCGAAGTACCTGCCGAAGCTGGCCACGGGGGAGTGGGTGGCGGCCTACGCGCTCACGGAGCAGGGCAGCGGCAGTGACGCGCTGGGCGCGAAGACGAAGGCGGTCCGGTCCCCCGACGGCAAGCACTGGATTCTCAACGGCTCCAAGCTCTACATCACCAACGCGGCCTTCGCGGACGTGTTCGTCGTCTTCGCGAAGGTGGACGGGGACAAGTTCACCGGCTTCATCGTGGAGAAGGACACGCCCGGCCTCACCGTGGGGCCGGAGGAGCACAAGATGGGCATCCGCGGCTCTTCCACGTGCCCGCTCTACTTCGAGGACGCGCGCGTCCCGGTGGAGAACCAGCTGGGCGAGGTGGGCAAGGGCCACAAGATTGCCTTCAACATCCTCAACTACGGCCGCCTCAAGCTGGGCGCGGGTGTGCTGGGGGGCATGAAGCTCCAGCTCCAGAACGCGCTGCGCTTCACGCAGGAGCGCAAGCAGTTCAACGCGCCCATCGTCCAGTTCCCGCTGTCACGCGAGAAGCTGGCCCGCATGGCCGCGCTCGTCTACGCGGTGGAGAGCATGACGTACCGCACCGCCGGGCTCGTGGACGCGCGCCTGGGGCAGGGGGACAAGGACGCCCCGGACTACGAGGCGCGCCTCCTGGAGGCGGTGGAGGAGTACGCCATCGAGTCCTCCATCATGAAGGTGCACGGCTCGGAGTCCTTCGGCCACCTCGTGGATGACGCCGTCCAGCTCCACGGCGGCGCGGGCTACATCGAGGAGTACCCGGTGGAGCGCTCGTACCGCGACGCGCGCATCAACCGCATCTTCGAGGGCACCAACGAAATCAACCGCATGCTCATCACCGGCATGCTCCTCAAGCGCGCCGTGAAGGGCGACCTGCCGCTGTTCGCCATGGCCGGCAACGTGGCGGAGGAGCTGGCCCGGGGCGAGCGGCCCCGCGCGCGCGTGCAGGATGTCCTGGCCCCGCAGGAGGTCGCCGCCGAGGCCGCCAAGCACCGGCACTCCACGGCCTGCGCGTGGCGGCGGAGACGTTCGGCCCGGAGCTGGAGCAGCACCAGGAGGTGCTCGCGGCCCTGTCGGACGTGGTGATGGACGCCTTCGCCCTGGACTCCATGGTGACGCGCGCGCGCCAGGCCGCCACGTCCAGCGCGTTGGACCCGGTGCGGGTGGCGATGACGCAGCTCTACGCGCTGGACGCCATCCCCCGCGCCTACGACAGGACGCGCCGCGCGCTGTGCGCCACGTTGAAGGGGACGCGCTCGACCAGGAGCTCGAGCGCCTGGGCACGCTGGACGTCTTCACGCCGTATGACCCGGCGGCGCTGCGGGAGACGGTGGTGGCGGCCCTGGAGTCCGCGGGCGGCTACCCCCTGGGCGCGGTGTAGCCCGCGGGGCCTCCGGGCCGTCACGGCATCCGCGCGACGGCCTCCATGCCGAAGCTCACCCGGGCCTTCCAGGGGACGGGCGGCAGTGTGGCCAGGGACAACAGCCCCTCCAGCCGCTGCTGCATGTCCGGCCGGAGCCGGCCGAAGGTGGCGCCGAAGCCCGGCGCCACCGTCCCGGAGTTCTTCCGGGGCACCGAGGAGGTCCACACCACCTCGCCGTGCAGCATCATGGGCCCCTCCCGGAAGTCCATCTCCAGCAGGAAGGGCGTGCCCACCTTCACCGGCGCGGCAGGGCAGGGGCCTGCACCTCCAGGCCCACGCCGCCCCGGGAGATGTCCCGGACGACGAAGCCCGGGGACAGGGGGGCCGCCTCGACGGCGCGCAGGTACAGGGGCAGCCGTGGGAAGCGGCGCAGGCCGGAGCGTTCATCGGCGGAGTAGATGCGCTGGAGGATGGCGTCCAACGCGCTGCGGTCTTCTCCGACCCCATAGCGGACGGTGAGGAGGAAGCGCTGGGACTCCTCGTGTGGGACGACCTGGACCACTTCCCCCAGCACTTCCACGGGCCGAGGCACACCGCCCGCATGGAGTTCAAAGGTGAAGCGGGTCCCCAGCGGCAGGCTGCGGCGCGTCTCCAGGGTGACGCCCCCCAGGCCGACACTGCGCGTGTACTCCCCCACCAGGGACTGCGGCGTCTTGTAGGCCACCTTCAGCCGAACGTTCGTGTTCACGCGACTGACACTTTGCGCCTGGGTCAGGGGGGAACTCAAGTTTACCCCAGCGCAATAGGTAGGGCGTCGTACGGCGCCAACCACTGGACCTTCCAGGTGTGACGGCCTTTCCGGACGTCCGGCGCGGACAAACCGCTGTTTCAACCTGTTGCGGTTTCTTGACCCCCCCAGGTGGGGCGCGTATGTATGCCGCCCGGAAGTGGCAAGGAGTGGGAAGGAGTGGAGGTTCATCCCTCAGCGGGCTGAAAAGGTGGATCGTCCCGAGTGTTCCGAGGCGTCTATGAGCACCAGATCGACGCGAAGGGGCGGACGAGCCTCCCGGCGAAGCTCCGGGACACGCTGGTGGGCGCCTACGACGAGAGGCTCATCCTCACGACGGCGCTCGACCGATGCCTCCACGCCTACCCGGTGCGGGAGTGGGAAGCGCTGGAGCTGTCGTTGGCCAAGCGCAACCCGATGGAGCCTGGGGTGAAGACGCTGATGCGCTTGTACGTGGCCAGCGCGCAGGAGTGCCCGCTGGACAAGCTGGGGCGCCTGCTCATCCCTCCGACGCTCCGCTCCTATGCGGGGCTGGAGAAGGACGTGGTGTGGGCGGGGATGGTGAAGGTCATCGAGTTGTGGAGCCGGGAGGGGTGGGCGAAGGCGCAGGAAGAAGCGCGCCAGGAAGCGACCTCCGCGGACGTGATGAAGGTGCTCGCCGAGCTGCGGCAAGCGTGACGGGAAAGTCGACAGGACCCCGAAGTACCGGGAGGGTGGCAAGCGTATGAACCAGGTTCTGGAGGTTCGGCCAGGGTTGGCGGGCGCGGCGATGGCCGCCGGCCGTGTCGAGACGCTCATGCTGGAGGGCGAGCTGAGCGAGCAGGACCTGCTCGAGCTGTGCGACGACCTGGGCCGCAAGCTGCAGCGCGGCACGCGTCAGGTGGTGCTGGACTTCGGGGACGTGGGGCACCTGAACTACCGCGGCGTCAAGCCGCTGATGGCGCGCACGGATGCCTTCCGCCGCGCCGGCGGGGACGTGAAGCTGTCCGGACTGTCGCCGTACCTGGCCGCCATCTTCCGCGCGGCCGGCGCGCACGACTGTTTCGAAATCTACCCGCACATGAACGATGCCCGAGCCGCCTTCGCGCTGGCGCGGGCCCCCTTCGTCTGACGGCCCGTGACGGCTTCGGACTTCCAGCACCAGACCGTCCTCCTGCGGGAAGCAGTGGCGCTGCTCCAGCCGGCGGATGGGCGGGTCATCATTGACGGGACGCTGGGTGGCGGTGGCCACTCGGAGGCGCTGCTGGCCTCGGGCGCCACGGTGGTCGGCGTGGACCGGGATCCGGTGGCGCTCGCCGCGGCCACCGCGCGCCTGGGCGCGAACCCGCGCTTCCAGGGCCGCGCCGGCAATTTCGCCGAGCTGCCCCGCGTCGCCGCGGACCTGCTGCCCGTGGATGGCGTGCTGGTGGACCTGGGCGTGTCGTCGCCGCAGCTGGACGTGGCCGAGCGCGGCTTCTCCTTCTCCAAGGACGGCCCGCTGGACATGCGCATGGGGCCGGACGGCCCGACGGCGGCGGAGCTGATCGCCACCACGGATGAGCGCGAGCTGGTCCGCATCCTCAAGGACTACGGTGAAGAGCCCTTCGCGCGGCCCATTGCCCGCGAGCTGAAGAAGGCCCTGCCCACGCGCACGCTGGAGGCCGCGGAGGTCGTGAAGCGGGCGGTGCCGCGCAAGGCGTGGCCCAACCGCATCCATGTGGCCACCCGGACCTTCCAGGCGCTGCGCATGGCCGTCAACGGCGAGCTGGAGGCGCTGGACGCGCTGCTGGCCGCCATCCCCGGGCTCCTCAAGGTGGGGGCCGCGCCGCCGTCATCGCCTTCCACTCCCTGGAGGACCGGAAGGTGAAGGAGGCGTTCCGCGCGCTCGCGGGGCGCTGCACCTGTCCGCCGGGCCTGCCCGTGTGCGTCTGCAGCGGGGTGGGTGATTTCGCCCTGGTGACGAAGAAGGCCGTGGCCGCCTCCGAGGCGGAGGTCGAAGCCAATCCCCGTTCACGCAGCGCGCATCTGCGCGTGGTGGAGAAACTCCGATGAGCAAGGTGCACTCCCGGGTGTCGGCGTTGCGTTCTTCCGTGACGGTGGGCGGCGTGCTGCTTCACCTGTTGCCGGCCGTGTGCCTCTTCGCCCTCTTCGCGGCGGTGGGCATCCTGCACGTCACCAGCCGGGTGCTGGTGGTGGACATGGGCTACCGCCTGTCGCGCGAGGAGGCGGAGAGCCGCATCCTCACGCGCGAGAATGACCGGCTGAAGCTGGAGCTGGCCACGCTCAAGGCGCCGGGCCGGCTGGAGCGCGTGGCGCGTGAGCAGCTGAACATGGCCATGCCGCGCGGCGGCGCCGTGGTGTCGCTGTCGGCGGAGAAGCCGGCGCGTGGCAGCGGGGCGCGCGCGGAGTCCTCGGACGCCACGCAGCCCACCGCCCGCGTGGCGGGCCGCGCCGGAGCCGGTCGGTGAGGGATTTCAAGGCGGCGCGGGCTCCCGAGCCCAACGCGAAGTGGCTGAAGCTGCGGTGCGGCTGCTGTTCGGGCTGTTCCTGATGCTGCTCGGCGTCGCCTTGGGTCGTGCGGTGCAGCTCCAGGTCTTCGAGCAGGAGAAGCTGCGCGGCATGGCGCAGGACCAGTACGTCCGGCACATCGAGATTCCGGCCCGCCGCGGCGACATCTTCGACCGGCGCGGCACGCCGCTGGCCCAGAGCGTGGAGGTGGACTCCATCTGGGTGGACCCTCCATGCTGCCCGACGTGAAGGCCGCGTCCCGGGCGCTGGCCAAGGCGCTGAAGCTGGACCCCGACGAGCTGGGCGCGCGCCTGGGGGCCAAGCGCTTCGCCTGGGTGAAGCGCCAGGCCAAGCCCGCCGAGGTCGCCGCGGTGAAGGCGCTGGCGCTGCCGGGCATGGGCTTCTCCAAGGAGCCCAAGCGCTTCTACCCCCAGCGCGAGCTGGGCGCCCATGTGGTGGGCACGGTGGGCATGGACGGCCGCGGCCTGGAGGGCCTGGAGCTGGCCTTCCAGGACGAGCTGTCCGGGCAGAACTCCTCCACCTCCGGCTTCCGTGACGCGAAGGGCCGCAAGCTGCTGGTGCAGGGCGCGTTGGATCCGCTCCAGCGCCAGGGCGCCGCCGTCACCCTCACGTTGGACCGCCACCTCCAATACGTCGCGGAGAAGGCGCTCAGCCGCGCGGTGGAGGACGCCAAGGCCGTGGCCGGCATGGCGGTGGTGTTGGATCCCCGCACGGGCGAGCTGCTCGCCGTGGCCAACCACCCGCGCTTCAACCCCAACACGCCGGAGTCCAGCTCGCGCTCGGGCATGCGCAACCGCGCCGCCCTGGACACCTTCGAGCCGGGCTCCACGCTGAAGGCCTTCGTGGTGGCCGCGGCGATGGAAGAGAAGGCCATCACCGCCGACAGCCTCTTCTTCTGTGAGAACGGCGCCTGGCGGGTCGGCCGCCACACCATCAACGACACCCATTCCTACGGCTGGCTCACCCCGCAGGGCATCCTCCAGAAGTCCTCCAACATCTGCATGGCGAAGATTGCCCAGGCCATGGGACGGGAGAAGTTCGTGAAGGGCTACCAGGCCTTCGGCTTCGCCGAGCGCACCGGCCTGTCCCTGCCGGGCGAGGGGCGCGGCGTCCTGCCGTTCCCGAAGGCGGAAGTCTCCCTGGCCACCCAGTCCTTTGGACAGGGGATGACGGCCACGGCGGTGCAGATTGCGGCCGCCTATGGTGCGCTGGCCAACGATGGGGTGCTGATGCGGCCCTATCTGGTGTCGAAGGTGGTGGACCCGGACGGTGTCGTTCTGCTGGAAAACCGTCCCACGGAGCTGCGCAGGGCGGTCTCCGCGAAGGTTGCCCGGCAGGTCGTGGGCATGCTCGAAAGCGTGGTGGCCAAGGGAGGGACGGCCGTCAAGGCCGCCATGGAGGACTACCGGGTGGCCGGAAAGACGGGCACCGCACAGAAGGCAGACCCGGTGGCGCGGGGGTATTCGGACAAGCGGATCGCCTCCTTTGTCGGGGTGGTACCGGCCGAGTCTCCGCGAGCAGTGATTCTTGTCGTAGTGGACGAACCCAAGACGGACGTATACGGGGGGACCGTGGCTGCCCCTGCTTTCAAGGAGATTGCGACCGCCGCCATGGCTCACCTGGCCGTGCCCCCGTCCCGGACGGTGGCACCCGAGGTGGCCGTGGCCGCCGAGTCCCCGCGCCTGCCGCGGCGAAGCCGGGGGCGAATGCCTCCGGCGCCGCCCGGACGGCACTGGCGGACGCGGTGACGGAGACCCCTGAACCCGGCACGGTGCGTGTGCCGGACCTTCAGGGAGAAGTAGGACGTGAGGCCGTGGTGAAGCTGCTCGCCGCGGCGCTGGAGCCACAGGTATTGGGCAGTGGACGCGTGGTATCTCAAACCCCCGCCGCCGGTTCACTGGTGGAGAAGGGGGCCCGGGTGACGCTGGAGCTCGCCGCGCGGCAATAAGGCCGCGTCCGCTCCAGGCCCCGCTCTTGCAATGCGTGTGAAGGGGAAGAGATGAAGCTGACGGATGTCCTCGCAGGATGTGGTGCCGAGCAGACCTCGGGCGGCCGTTCCGCGGTTGACGTCACCGGTGTGACGCAGGACTCGCGGCGCGTGAAGCCGGGAGACCTGTTCGTCGCCATTCCTGGCACGAAGGAGGATGGGGCCCAGTTCATCGGTGAGGCCGTGTCCCGTGGCGCCGTGGCGGTGGTGTCGGAGAAGCCGGTGCCGTCCTCTCAGGTGCCCTTCTTCAAGGTGAGCAGCGCTCGAAAGGCGCTGGCGCTCATCGCGGCCAACTTCTACGGCCGCCCGGCGGACCAGCTGACGTTGCTGGGCATCACCGGTACGAACGGGAAGACGACCACCAGCTACCTGCTGGAGGCCATGAGCACCGCGGCGTACGCGTCCACCGGTGTCATCGGGACGCTGGGCTACAAGTTCGCTGGCCGCACGGTGGAGTGCGCCAACACCACGCCGGATCCGCTGGAGCTGCACCGCATCCTCCGGGAGATGGTGGAGGCGGGCGTGGAGACGGTCATCATGGAGGTGTCCAGCCATGCGCTCGCGCAGGAGCGCGTGCACGGGCTGACCTTCAAGGCCGCGGGCTTCTCCAACCTGAGCCGCGACCACCTCGACTACCACAAGGACATGGAGGATTACTTCCAGTCCAAGCGGAAGCTCTTCGCGGAGAACCTGTCCGCCACGGGCGTGGCGGTGGTGAACGGCGACGACACCTACGCCAGCCGCATCTACAACGAGCAGCGCGGCCAGAAGCGCATGGCGTGGAAGTTCAGCCGTCAGGGCTCCGGGGAGATTTCCGCGGCCGACGTGAGCTTCTCGCTCCAGGGCATCAAGGGCGTGCTGAAGACGCCCGCCGGTGACATCCCGCTCAAGAGCAAGCTCCTGGGGCCCCACAACCTGGAGAACATCCTCCTGGCGGTGGGCATTGGCCTGGGCGCGGGCTTCGCGCGGCGCGACGTGCAGGAAGGCATCGAGCGGATGATGCCGGTGGCCGGCCGCATGGAGCGCGTGGAGAACTACGGTCCGTCTGGCGCCCCCGCGGTGCTGGTGGACTACGCGCACACGGATGACGCGCTCAAGCGCTCCATCGAGGCGGCGCGCTCGCTGGCCAAGGGCCGCGTCATCGCGGTGTTCGGCTGCGGCGGGGACCGCGACAAGGGCAAGCGTCCGCTGATGGGCGCGGTGGCGGGTGAGGGCGCCGACCGGCCGTCATCACCAGCGACAACCCCCGCACCGAGGACCCGGAGGAGATCATCTCCCAGGTGACCGCGGGCATCGAGAAGAGCGGCCTGCGCCGCATCTCCGCCGGCAAGGCGAAGAGCGGTGAGAAGGGCTACCTGGTCGACGCGGACCGCCGCGCGGCCATCGAGCAGGCCATCAGCCGGCGTCCGCGGACGACGTCGTCCTCATCGCGGGCAAGGGCCACGAGACGTACCAGCAGGTCGGCGAGGAGAAGCTCGTGTTCGACGACCGGCAGGTGGCCGCGAAGGCGCTGGCCAACCGCACCGCTGGCTGAGCCCGAGCCTCCCAAGCCCCGTCGACCCGCCCGCCCATCTCTCACACCATGGCAGCTTCCTTCAGCGACGAAGAGGTGGTGCAGGCGACCGGGGCGACCCGGCGTGGCGGCCCGGCCCCGGCCGCCTACGCTACCGTCTGTACCGACACGCGGGCACTCACCCCCGGGTGCCTCTTCGTGGCCCTGGTGGGTGAGCGCTTCGACGCCCACGCTTTCGTGGACGCCGCGGTGAAGGGCGGGGCGGCTGGCGCGGTGGTGGCACGCGGGCGCCCGTTGCCCGCGCTGCCCGACGGGCTGACGCTCTATGAAGTGGATGACACCCTGCGGGCCCTGGGCGCGCTGGGACGGCACCACCGTCAGCGCTTCCGGATTCCGGTGTGCGCGGTGGGTGGCTCCAACGGGAAGACGACCACCAAGGAGATGGTGGGCGCCATCCTGGCCACGCGCGGGCCGGCGCTGAAGACCGAGGGCAACCTCAACAACGAGATTGGCGTCCCGCTGACGCTCTTCCGGCTGGAGCCGCGCCACGTCGCGGCGGTCATCGAAGTGGGGATGAACCAGCCGGGGGAAATCGAGCGGCTGGCGCGCGTCGTCCAGCCGGACGCGGGCGTCATCACGGTGGTCCAGCCCGAGCACCTGGAAGGGCTGGGCAGCATCGAGGGCGTGGCGGCGGCGGAGGGCGAGCTGTTCCAGGAGATGGGGCACGGCACCACCATCGTGGTGAACGTGGACGACGCGCTCATCCCCGCGCAGGCGGAGCGCAGCGGAGCGCAGCGGCTGACGTTCGGCCGGGCGGAGCACGCGGACGTGCGGCTGGCGGACGTGAAGACGCTGGGCCGCGAGGGCATGGTGGCCACGGTGCGGCACCTGGGCCGCGAGTGGCCGGTGCGGCTGCACTTCGTGGGGCCACACAACGCGCAGAACGCGACGGCGGCCTTCGCGGTGGCGCTGGCGCTGGGCTACACGCCGGAGGAGTGCGTGCGCGGCCTGGAGTCGGCGCGGCCGTACTCGCGGCGCCTCAACGTGGTGGACGGGCAGCACGGCGTGACGGTCATCGACGACTGCTACAACGCCAACCCGGCCTCCATGGACGCCGCGCTGGAGACGCTGGGCACGCTGGTGCCCGCGAGTGGCCGGGCCGTGGTGGTGCTGGGGGACATGCTGGAGCTGGGGCCGGGCGAGCTCGAGGAGCACGCGCGCCTGGGCGGCCAGATTCCCTCGCACGCGGCGCTGGCGGCATTTTTCGGTCCCCGCTCCTTGAAGGGGTGGGAGGCCGCTTCCATGGGTGAATCCGCCGCCCACTTCACCGACGTGGAGCCGCTGATGGCGTGGTTGGCGCCGCGGCTTCGCGAAGGTGACGTGGTGCTGGTGAAGGGCAGCCGCGGCATGCGGCTGGAACGGGTGGTGGCCGCCCTGACGGGCACGGCCGTCCCCGGAGGAAACCACTAGTGCTGTACCTCCTCTACGAGGTCATCCAGAACTCCGAGGCGGGGCGCGTTCTCAACTTCCTGCGCTACCCCACCTTCCGCATCATCGCCGCGGGCGTCTTCGCGCTCCTCCTGGGCATGCTCATCGGGCCCAAGCTCATCGCCCGGCTGCGGCTGAAGCAGCACGGGCAGAGCAACGTGCGCGAGGACACGCCGGACTCGCACCAGAAGAAGAAGGGCACGCCCACCATGGGCGGCGCGCTCATCCTGCTGTGCATCGCGGCGGGCACGCTGCTGTTCGCGGACCTGAAGAGCCGCGCCGTCTGGGTGATGCTGCTCCTGACGCTGGGCTACGGCTTCATCGGCTTCCTGGATGACTGGCTCAAGCTGTCCAAGCGCAACTCCAAGGGCCTGGCCGGGCGCAAGAAGATGGTGCTGCAGACCTTCTTCTTCCTCGTCGCCGTGTTCGGGCTGCTGACGACGTGGACGCTGCCGGACGGCTCCTTCGGCCCCACGCTGCTCATCAATACCAAGCTGACGCTGCCCTTCATCCCCACGCGCTGGTTCAACCCGGACCTGGGCTGGTTCTACGTCTTCTTCGCGTGGATTGTCGTCGTGGGCACGTCCAACGCGGTGAACCTCACGGACGGCCTGGACGGTCTGGCCATCGTCCCCACCATCGTGTCCGCCATCACCTTCGCGGTGCTCTGCTACGTGGCGGGCACCACGCTGAGCATCGCGGACGCGGAGGTGGTGGGCGGCGTGTCGAAGCTGGTGGCCACGCCGCTATACCAATACCTGGGCGTCCTCCAGGTGCCGGGCGGCGCGGAGCTAGCGGTGTTCTGCGCGGCCATCGTCGGCGCGGGCATCTCGTTCCTGTGGTTCAACACCTACCCGGCCTCCGTCTTCATGGGCGACATCGGCTCGCTGGCCCTGGGCGGCGCGCTGGGCGGGCTGGCGATGCTGTCCAAGAACGAGGTGGTGTCCGCCATCATCCACGGCATCTTCTTCGCCGAAATCCTGAGCGTGATGATTCAGGTCACGTCCTTCAAGATGACGGGCAAGCGCGTCTTCAAGATGGCGCCAGTGCACCATCACTTCGAGCTCAAAGGGATGGCCGAGCCGAAGATCATCGTTCGTTTCTGGATCGTCTCCATCCTCTGTGGTGGCGTGGCGCTCCTGTCCCTGAAGCTCCGCTGAAGCCGGAGGTGGCACGGCCATGACGTTGGCGCTGTCCGGTCAGAAGGTGCTGGTGTTCGGGCTCGCGAAGAGCGGCGTGGCCGCGCTGCGCCTGCTGCGTCAGCTGGGCGCGGACGTCACGGCGCTGGACGCACGTGGCGAGGACGCGCTGGGCGCGGTGGCCCACGAGGTGAAGGCGCAGGGCGCCACGCTGGTGTCCGGGCCCACGCCGCCGGGGCTGCTCGCGTCGCAGGACCTGGTGGTGGTGAGCCCGGGCGTGCCGCTGGCGCTGCCGGAAATCCAGGCCGCGCGCGCGGCGGGCGTGGCGGTGTGGGGCGAGGTCGAGCTGGCGGGCCGGCTGCTGTCCGGCGTGCCGCTGTTCGGCATCACCGGCACCAACGGCAAGAGCACCACCACGGCGCTCACCGGCACGCTCTTCGCCAGCGGCGGCAAGCGCACCTTCGTGGGTGGAAACCTGGGCCGGCCCTTCAGCGAGGCGGCCATGTCTCCGGACGACTGGGACGCGCTGGTGGTGGAGCTGTCCAGCTACCAGTTGGAGAGCATCCGCACGCTGCGCCCTCGGGGCGCGGCCATCCTCAACCTGACGCCGGACCACATCGACCGCTATCCCAGCCACGCGGCGTACGGCGAGGCGAAGGCGCGCATCTTCCAGCAGCAGCAGGCCGGTGACTTCGCGGTGGTGAACGCGGACGACGCGGACGTGCTGGGCCGGCGCGCGGCGCGAAGGCGCCGGTGTACGGCTTCAGCCTCACGGGCAAGCCGGTGGCGGACGCCCCGGCGCTGGCGGGCCTGGCGGTGGCGGAGCCGGGCGGCTTCCGGCTGGCCTTCCTGGGCGAGCACTACACGCTGACGAACCGCGCGCTGCGCGGCGCCCACAACGCGCAGAACGCGATGGCGGCGGCGCTGCTGGCGCGCCTGGGAGGCGTCACTTCCGGCGAGGTGCAGGCGGGGCTGGACGGCTACCCGGGCCTGCCGCACCGGCTGGAGAGCGTGCGCGTGCTGGATGGCATCGAGTGGGTGAATGACTCGAAGGCCACCAACGTGGATTCGGTGCTGGTGGCGCTGCGCGCGTTTTCCAGCGGCGTGTGGCTGATTGCCGGCGGCAAGGGCAAGGGCGCGTCGTACGCGCCCATGGTGGAGGCGGGGCAGGGCAAGGTGAAGGGCGTGCTCACCATCGGCGACGACGCGGACACGCTGGCCCGGGCCTATGCCGGCGCGGCGCAGGTCCACGCGTGTGGCACCCTGGCCCATGCGGTGGCGCGGGCGCGGGAGTTGGCGGAGCGGGGTGACACGGTGCTGCTGTCGCCCGCGTGCGCGTCCTTCGATCAGTTCAAGAACTTCGAGGACCGGGGCGATTCGTTCAAGCGCCTGGTGGAGGCGCTGTGACGGCATGAAGACCCCTTCTCCTCCGTCCTCCGCCCTCGTGCGCTTCGACCCGGTGCTGCTTTGCGCGGTGCTCGGGCTCGTGAGCTTCGGGCTGGTGATGGTGTACTCGGCCAGCGCGGTGCTCGCGCAGGACAAGCTGGGCGACAGCCTCTACTTCCTCAAGCGGCAGCTCGTCGCCGCGGGCCTGGGGTTGGTCGCCATGGCCGTGGCCATGAAGGTCGGCTGGCGCCGGCTGGCGCGCTGGGCCTATCCGCTGCTGCTGGCGGCCATCGTCCTGTTGGTGCTGGTGAACATCCCCGGCATCGGCAGCACGGCGGGTGGCGCGCGGCGGTGGATTCGCCTGCCGGGCTTTGGCCTGCAGCCGGCGGAGGTGGCGAAGTTCGCCTGGGTCGTCTACCTGTCCTACTCGCTGGCGAAGAAGCGGGAGAAGGTGGCGAAGTTCTCCGTGGGCTTCGTTCCGCACCTCGCGCTGTGCGGCATCCTGGTGTTGCTTTGTATGATGCAGCCCGACTTCGGCAGCAGCGTGCTGCTGGTGTTCATGCTCTTCGTGCTGCTGTTCGCGGCCGGCGCGAAGCTGAGCTACCTGGTCGGCATGGTGCTGCTGGCGTTGCCCCTGGCCTACGTGGCCATTGCCTCCAGTCCGTACCGCATGAAGCGCATCCTGGCCTTCATGGACCCGTGGGCGCACCGGCATGACGTGGGCTACCAGGTGGCCGAGTCGCTGATGTCCATCGGTTCGGGCGGCGTGGTCGGCCTGGGCCTGGGCGACGGACGGCAGAAGCTCTTCTTCCTGCCGGAAGCCCACACTGACTTCATCTTCTCCATCATCGCCGAGGAGACGGGCCTCATTGGCGTGGGCCTGCTGGTGGTGCTGTACGGCGTCGTGCTGTGGCGCGGCGTCCGGGCCAGCCTGGCGGCGGGGGAGACGTTCGGAACGTACCTGGGGCTGGGCATCAGCTCCATCATCGCGTTCCAGGCCGCGGTCAACATGTGCGTGGCCATGGGGTTGCTGCCGACGAAGGGGCTGACGCTGCCCTTCGTGTCGTACGGAGGTTCGTCGCTGGTGGTGTTGATGGGTGCGGCTGGAGTGCTGTTGTCGTTGAGCGCGAACACCCAGGGGGTCGCGAGGCCCAGCCGGGTGGGAACCGACATGCGGGAGGTGGCGGCATGATGAAGGTGCTCATCGCGGGTGGGGGCACGGGCGGACATCTCTTTCCGGGCATCGCCTTGGCGGAAGAGGTGGTGACACGGCATCACCGCAACGAGGTCGTCTTCGTGGGCACCGAGCGCGGCATCGAGTCGCGCGTGGTGCCGAAGGAAGGTTATCCGCTGGAGCTGGTGAAGGTGCAGGGCCTCAAGGGCAAGGGCTTCGTGTCCCTGCTCAAGGCGCTCTTCGCGCTGCCGCTGGCCTTCATCGAGTCCTTTCGCATCCTCGCCCGGCAGAAGCCGGACGTGGTGGTGGGCGTGGGTGGCTACGCCAGTGGGCCGGTGGTGCTGGCCGCGTGGCTGATGGGCATCCCCACCGCCATCCAGGAGCAGAACGCGCTGCCCGGCTTCACCAACAAGGTGCTGGGCCGGATTGTCCGCGTGGTGTTCATCGCCTTCGAGGAGGCGCGCGCCTTCTTCCCGGAGAAGAAGGTCCAGCTCATCGGCAACCCCATCCGCCGCAAGCTGATGGACAACTACCTGCGCAGCCACGTCGCGCACGAGCGCTTCTCCGTGCTCGTCTTCGGCGGCAGCCTGGGCGCGCGGGGCATCAACCAGCGGATGACGGAAGCGCTGGACTCGCTGGGCGACCTGAAGGACAGCCTGCACTTCGTCCACCAGACGGGGAAGAACGACCTGGAGTCGGTGCGCAAGGGCTACGCGGACAAGGGCTTCCAGGCGGAGGTGGTGGAGTTCATCGACGACATGTCCAGCGCCTATGCCCGCGCGGACCTCGTCGTCTGTCGCGCCGGCGCGACGACCCTCGCGGAGCTGACCGTCTGTAAGAAGGCCAGCATCCTGATTCCCTTCCCGCACGCCACGGACGACCACCAGGCCGTCAACGCGCGGGCGTTGGTGGATGCGGGCGCGGCGCTGATGTTCCGCGAGTCGGAGCTCACCGGGGAAAAGCTGGCGCAGACGGTGCGTGAGCTGAAGAGCCACCCCGAGCGCCTCAAGAGCATGGAGAAGAAGGCGGGCCTGTTGGGCCGCCCCGAGGCCGCCAAGGAACTGGCGGACGTGTGCGTGGACCTGATGGTCCAGACGTGGGGCCCCAACGGCCGCGAGCGCACCCCCATCGAAGCCGAGAAGAAGGCCCCCAGGAGCCATTCGTGACGCGTAACAAGCCCCCCAGCCTCTTCAAGACGCGCCATGCGGCGCAGGTCCACTTCGTGGGGCTCGGTGGTATCGGCATGAGCGGCATCGCCGAGGTGCTGCTGAACCTGGGCTACCGGGTGTCCGGCTCCGACCTGCGCGAGAGCGACATCACCCGGCGCCTGGCGCGCATGGGCGCGACCTTCTTCGAAGGCCACCGCGCGCAGAACCTGATTCAGGCGGACGTGGTGGTGATTTCCTCCGCGGTGCGCAAGGACAACCCGGAGGTGGTCGCCGCCCGGCAGCGGAAGATTCCCGTCATCCCCCGCGCGGAGATGCTCGCGGAGTTGATGCGCCTGAAGTACGCGGTCGCCGTGGCCGGCAGCCACGGGAAGACGACGACGACGTCCATGGTGGCCACCGTGCTGAGCGCGGCGGGGCTGGACCCGACGGCGGTGGTGGGCGGCAAGGTGAACGTGCTCGACTCCAACGCCAAGCTGGGCAAGAGCGAGCTGATGGTGGTGGAGGCCGACGAGAGCGACGGCAGCTTCCTCCACCTGCATCCGTCCATTGCCATCGTCACCAACATCGACCCGGAGCACATGGACCACTACGGCGACCTGGACACGCTCCAGTCCGCCTTCGTGGAGTTCTGCAACCGGGTGCCGTTCTACGGCCTCAACGTGCTGTGCCTGGACAACCCCAACGTCCAGGCGCTGCTGCCGCGCATCGAGAAGCGCTTCGTCACCTACGGCAGCTCGCACATGGCGGATTACCGGCTGGAGAACATCCAACTGGACGGCTTCACCACGCGCTTCCACGCCTACCGCCGGGAGGAGTCGCTGGGCGAGTTCCGCGTGCGGATGGTGGGCGCGCACAACGCCTTCAACGCGCTGGCCGTCATCGCCGTGGCGGAGGAGATGGACATCCCGCTGGAGACGGTCCGCGAGTCGCTGGCCGAGTTCGGCGGCGTGCAGCGGCGCTTCACCGTGCGCGGCGAAGCCCAGGGCATCACCGTGGTGGACGACTACGGGCACCACCCCACGGAAGTGCTGGCCACGCTGGCCGGCGCGCGGCGGGCCTTCGGACGCCGGGTGGTGGTGGCCTTCCAGCCGCACCGCTACACGCGCACGCATGACCTGATGAAGGAGTTCACCACCTCCTTCAACGATTCGGACGTGCTCTTCGTCACCAGCGTCTACGCGGCGGGCGAGGAGCGCATCCATGGCGCCACGGGCGACGCGCTGGCGGACGCCGTCCGCGCCCACGGCCATCGCGACGTCACGTTCGTGGAGAAGCGCACCGACCTGCCGGCGGCGCTGCTGCCGCGTCTGCGCGAGGGTGACCTGGTGCTGACGCTGGGCGCGGGTGACATCACTCACGTGGGGCCGGAGTTGCTCGAGCTGCTGCGCACCACCCCTGTCGAAGGACTAGCGCCATGGTGGAAGCGGGCGTGAAGACGGCGCTGGCGGCGCGCGTGGAGTCGCTGGGCGGCTGCGAGGTGAAGGCGGGCGAACCGCTGGCGCCTCTCACCAGCGTCAGGGCCGGCGGCGCCGCGGAAGTCCTGGTGCGCCCGCGCTCGCCAGACGCCCTGGTGGCGCTGCTGAAGCTGGCGCGCGAAGAGGGTGTCCCCGTTTCGATTCTGGGCGGCGGCGCCAACACGCTGGTGGGGGACGGCGGGGTGCCCGGCCTGACGCTGAAGCTACCAGGAGACCTCTTTCCAGAGGTGGCCGACGTGGGCCCCGAGGAAGGGCGGCTCACCCTGGGCGCGGGGGCGGCCATCGTCCGCCTCATCAACGTCATGCGGGCCCACGCGCTGGTGGGCGCGGAGTTCCTGGCCGGCATCCCCGGGACGCTGGGCGGCGCGGTGTCGATGAACGCCGGCACCAAGAACGGCGAGGCCTTCCGCGTCATCGAGGCGGTGGAAGTGGCCACGGCGGACGGGGTGGGGTGGCTGACGAAGGCGCAGGTGCCGTATTCCTACCGTCACTCCGAGTTGCCGCCGGGCGGCGTCGTCACCCGGGTGCGTTTCGCGCTGCGCAAGGGGGACGTGGTGGCCTCCAAGGCCGTCATGGACGCGGACCTGGGTTACCGGAAACGGACACAGCCGCTCAGTCAGCCCAACTTCGGCAGCGTCTTCACCAACCCGCCGGGCGACCATGCCGGACGGCTCGTTGAACTGGCGGGCCTGAAAGGGTACTCGCTGGGGCGCGCGCAGGTGTCCACCCTGCACGCCAACTGGATTGTGAACCTGGGCGGTGCCACCGCCCGCGACGTGCTGGGACTCGTCACCCTCATGCGGCAGCGGGTGCTCGAGCAGTCCGGCGTTGACATGAAACCCGAAGTCAAGCGCCTGGGAGACTTCCTGTGACTCCGAACCGCGGTGCCTTCACGAAGGACGAGCTCAAGCAGAAGCGTGTCGGTGTGCTGTTGGGCGGAATGTCCGCGGAGCGCGACGTGTCCCTGCGCACCGGTGAGGCCGTCTCCGGGGCGCTGCGCGGGCTGGGCTACGACGTGGTGGAGATTGACGTGGGCCGGGATTTGCCCGCGCGTCTGGCGGCGGAGAAGGTGGACGTGGCGTGGCTGGCGGTCCACGGGCGCTATGGCGAGGACGGCTGTCTCCAGGGACTGCTGGAGTCGCTCTTCATTCCTTATACCGGCAGCGGCGTGCTGGCCTCCGCGCTGGGCATGGACAAGGTGTACGCCAAGCAGGTCTACGTGGCCCACGGCATCCCCACGCCCGCGTACCGTTCCTTCCGGGACGCCGCGTCGGCGCTGGCGGCGGCGGACAGCCTGCCCTTCCCGTTTCCAGTGGTGGTGAAGCCCAGCCGCGAAGGCAGCAGCGTGGGCGTGCACATCTGCAAGACGCGGGACGCCTACGAGGCCGCCGTGACGGACGCGGCGAAGTACGCGGGCACCCTGCTGGTGGAGCAGTTCGTCAAGGGACGCGAAGTGCAGGGTGGAGTGCTGGACGATGAGGCCCTGGGCGTCATCGAGGTCCGCGCCGCGCGCGAGTTCTACGACTATGACGCGAAGTACAAGGCGGGCACCGGCACGCAGTACCTCTTCCCCGCGCCCCTGCCTCCGGATCAGTATGCGCGGGTGAACGAGGTGTGCCTGGCCGCGCACCAGGCCCTGGGGTGTAGCGGGGGCTCGCGGTCGGACGTCATCGTCACCGACGGAGGCGATGTGTTCCTGCTGGAAACCAATACGCTGCCGGGCATGACGGCCTCGAGCCTCTTGCCCAAGATTGCCGCGGGGCGCGGTATCGACTTTCCCGCCCTGTGTGAGCGCCTGCTGCTGGGCGCGTGTCTCAAGGCCTGAGCGTCTGGTATGGGGCCGGCGCAACTTGGCGTCGGTCTCCTTCGAAAATTTCCGAAGCGCTTGTGTGGCGCCTTGCGCTACAGCGACGTGCCTGTAGCCAAAAACTGGCGTGGCTCCCGAACCGGGCACAGCATGCGTCAACCCTTTTCTCCCCATGGCCTTCGGTAAATCCAAGAACCGCCGCCGTCAGGACGCCGCCCAGCAGAAAGAGGCGGTCCGGGGCGCGGTGCGCTCGCATGGGCCGGGCGTGCTCAAGGTGCTGGGGCTGACCCTGGGCACCGGGCTGCTGGTGTGGGGTGGGGTGGCGCTGCGGGAGTGGGCGCTGACGTCGCCGCGCTTCGAACTGGAGGCGGTGTCCTTCTCCGGCCTCCAGCGCGCCTCCCGGGTGGAGCTGCTGCGGCTGGCGGCGCTGACGAAGGGGCAGAACCTGTGGACGCTGGACGTGGACGCGCTGGAGCGCGCCATGCACCAGCACCCCTGGCTGCGCACGGTGGAGGTGACGCGTCGCTTCCCCAACCGCGTGTCGGTGGAGGTGACGGAGCACGTGCCGGTGGCGATGGCGGTGCTGGGGGAGCTGTACGTCCTGGACGAGGAGGGCGAGCCCTTCAAGCGGGTGACGCCCGGGGACGGACTGGACCTGCCCCTGGTGACGGGCCTGGACCGGGAAGGTTATGTGGCGGACCCGGCGGCGGCGCGGGAGCGCCTCCGTTCGGCGCTGACGGTGGCCAGCGCGTACGCGCGGCTGTCACCCGAGAAGGCCGAACAGTTGTCGGAGGTCCGCCTGGAGGCGCAGAGCCTGGCGCTGGTGACGGCGTCCGGGCAGGAAGTGCGCCTGGGTGAAGGAGATTCAGAGGTCAAGCTGCAGCGTCTTGCCCGTGTCCGGCGCGAACTGGGTGCGAGGGGGCTTGCAGCGGAGATCATTCACCTGGATAACCGTGCCCGGCCCGGCTGGGTGGCGGTGAAGATTTCGAGCCCCGCGTCCGAGAGGAGCGGGGCTTCGATGCGGTAAGAGGACGCGCCCCTTTCACGAGAGTGGGGGGCCTGGGAGGGTTGTCATGGCGAAGCAGAAGTCGGGGGAGATCATCGTCGGCCTCGACATCGGCACGACGAAGATCTGCGCCATCGTCGGAGAGCTGACCGACAGCGGCATCGACATCATCGGTATCGGTACGCATCCGTCGAAGGGTCTGCGCAAGGGCGTGGTGGTGAACATCGAGGCGACCGTCTCTTCCATCCGCCGCGCGGTGGAAGAAGCGGAGCTCATGGCGGGGGCGGAGATTTCCCACGTCTACACGGGCATCGCCGGAGGCCACATCAAGGGCTTCAATTCCCAGGGCATCGTCGCCGTCAAGGACAAGGAGGTCCGCGAGGCGGACATCGCCCGGGTCATTGATGCGGCCAAGGCCGTGGCGATTCCGCTGGACCGGGAGGTCATTCATGTCCTCCCGCAGGAGTTCATCATCGACGACCAGGGCGGCATCAAGGAGCCCCTGGGCATGGCGGGCGTCCGGCTGGAGGCCAAGGTCCATATCGTCACCGGCGCGGTGTCCAGCGCGCAGAACATCGTCAAGTGCGCCAACCGCACCGGGCTCAATGTCTCCGACATCGTCCTCCAGCCGCTGGCCAGCGCGGAGGCGGTGCTGGGCGAGGACGAGAAGGAGCTGGGCGTGTGCCTCGTCGACATCGGCGGCGGCACCACGGACATCGCCATCTTCTCCGGCGGCTCCATCGTCCACACGGCGGTGATTGCGCTGGGCGGCAACAACCTCACCAGCGACATCGCCATTGGCCTGCGCACCCCCGCGCACGAGGCCGAGCGCATCAAGCAGAAGTACGGCTGCGCGCTGTCGTCGCTCATCAACAAGGACGACACCATTGAAGTGCCCAGCGTCGGGGGCCGTCATCCCCGCGTGCTCGGGCGGCAGATTCTCTGCGAAATACTGGAGCCGCGCGTGGAGGAGATCTTCCAGCTCGTGCACCGCGAAATCCAGAAGTGCGGCTACGAGGACCTGCTGGCCTCGGGCGTGGTGATTACGGGTGGCTCCACGCTGCTGGCCGGCATGCCAGAGCTGGCCGAGGAAGTGCTGGGCCTGCCCGTCCGCCGCGGCATGCCGCGCGGCATTGGCGGTCTGGTGGATGTGGTGAAGAGCCCCATGTACGCCACCGGCGTGGGCCTGGTCGTCTACGGCGCCCGCCACCTGGACCGGCGCATGTTCCGCATCCGCGAGGAGAACGTGTACAAGAAGGTGAAGGGCCGCATGCGCGAGTGGCTCGAGGAAATCTTCTAACGCGCCGGGCCGAGCGCCCACCGCGTTGCCAAAGGGCTCTCCGAAAGGGGGGCCCTTTTTTGTTGGCCGTGGGCCACACACCCTGCGTCCCGGTTGACGCGTCAGCGTCCTGGTTTGACGCGTCAGCCGACCTGGTGGGTTGCCCTCCGAAGTGCCCGAGCCGGTCCAGTTTCCGGAATCTGGATCCGTGGTTCGGATGGGGCACGGGATACCCCGTGAGCCGGACGCTGAAATCCTCGGAATCTCCAGCGTCGTAGATTGGACAGCGGCTGGCTCTCGGATTGCTATGTGCGGCATTTGCCGCTGGGCCCACACCCCCCAACGACCCCAGGTTTATGACTCGAAAGACCTTTTACGTTCCCCTGCTTGAGCGGGTTTCCCGAGGACGCCTCGGCTTGGCCGTCGCACCCCTGGTGCTGCTGTGCGCGGCGCTGCTGGGTCCCGTGGCGAAGGCCGCGGTGGACACCTTTGGCTTGGGGAACGGGAGCAGCGGCGCGCTGACCGTCGGTGTCGCCGGCACTGTCATCAACACCTACACGCGTGTGACGGCCGCAGTGCCGGCGGGACAGAGCTTTGTGCCTGTCGCCTCGTCCACGGGCTTCGCGGTGGGCAACCTGGTGATGGTGTACCAGACTGCGGGCCTCACGGCGCCTGCGTCTGGGAGCCAGACGGCCGTCAATCTGGTCGGGGGCCCGGTGGGCCGCTGGGAGCTCGCGCGGATTCAGAGCCTCACGGCGACGCGCCTCAATTTCTCGCAGCCGCTCACGGTGAACTTCGCGGCCAACGCGACGCAGGCCATTCGGGTGCCTGAGTACACCACTGTGACGGTGAACGCCGCGGGCAGCATCGTGGCGGGTGCCTGGGATGGCACCACGGGTGGTGTGGTGGCCTTCCTGTCGCAGGGACCTGTGAGCAACGTGGGCGCCATCCACGCGGATGGCCGGGGGTTCCGCGGTGGCTTCGCCTGGAATGGTGACGGAGACGGCTGCACTGGCGTGGACCAGGCTTGGCCGGGTGGGACGGAGAAGGGTGAAGGCCTGGTGCTCGGCCGCTTTGGTAATGGCGCCTTCCCGCCTGCTGCTGGGGCAACGGGTCGGGGCAACGTCGCGAACGCGGGTGGCGGTGGCGTCTGCCACAACTCGGGTGGCGGTGGCGGCAGCAACGCGGGTGCGGGCGGCATCGGTGGCCGCACGTGGGTGGGCGAAGAGGCACCGGCCTCTCGCGCGGTGGGCGGTTTCGGTGGCGCTTCGCTGACCTTCGATGCGGTGTCCCATGCGGTGTTCGGCGGCGGTGGTGGCGCGGGCCATGGCAACGACGACGCCGCGGGCGGTGGGAGCGCGGGTGGTGGTGTCGTGTTCATCCGCGCGACTTCGCTCTCGGGGGCGGGTCGCGTGTCGGCGGATGGCGTGGCGGGCGTCAACGCCATGGGGCTTGCCAATGACGCCGCAGGCGGCGCTGGCGCTGGCGGTACCGTGTATCTGCGCGTTACTGGAGCCCTGCAGTGCTCGGCCAATACGGTGACGGCCAGGGGCGGCGCTGGTGGCAGCACCACGTACGACCAGCACGGAACGGGTGGCGGTGGCGGTGGTGGTCGCGTGCTGATTCAGGGCGCCGCGGTGGGATGCACCCCGGTCGTCACGGGCGGTGCCGCGGGCACGCAGCCGACGGCCAGCGCTCCGGACGGGTTCACGTATGGTGCCGCTCCTGGCAACTCCGGTGTCGTCACCATCCTGCCGGGTGCCTTCCCGGCGAATGTGGCGGCCCCCGTGGTGGTGACGCCTGCCAACGGCTCCACCACGGGCTTTCGTCCGGTCATCAGCGGTACTGCCCCCGCGAACTCCACGGTGGTCATCTTCGTGGATGGCGTCGAAGTGGCCCGCGTGCCGGCGGACGGCTCGGGCAACTTCACCTTCACGCCGACCGTGGACTTGGTTGTCGGCGCTCACACGGTGAATGCCTACGCGCTGCTCCAGGGCGTGTCGTCCGTGCTGAGCAACACCAATAGCTTCACCGTGGTCTCCGACACCACGCCTCCGGATACCACCATCGTGAGTGGGCCGCCGGCGGTGTCGAACTCCACCAGCGCGACGTTCGACTTCAGCTCCAACGAGAGCCCGGTGACGTACCAGTGCGCGCTGAACGGCGGTCCGTTCGTGGCCTGCACGGACCCGCAGACGTTCCCGGGACTGAGCCAGGGCAACCAGACGCTGGCGGTGCGCGCGGTGGACGCGGCGGGCAACATGGACCCGACGCCCGCGACGTACGCGTGGACGGTGGACACGACGGCACCGGACACGACGATTGTCAGCGGCCCTTCGGGGACGACGACGTCCCCCAACGCCACGTTCGACTTCAGCTCGGACGAGAGCCCGGTGACGTACGAGTGCTCGCTGGACGGCGCGCCCTTCACGGCCTGCACGGACCCGCAGACGTTCCCGGCACTGGCGGATGGTTCGCACACCCTGGCGGTGCGCGCGGTGGACGCGGCGGGCAACATGGACCCGACGCCCGCCACCCGGACGTGGACGGTGGATGCCACCGCGCCGGACACCACCATCGTGAGCGGCCCGCCGGCGGTGACGAACGCCACCAGCGCCACGTTCGACTTCAGCTCGAATGAGAGCCCGGTGACGTACGAGTGCTCGCTGAACGGCGCGCCCTTCACGGCCTGCACGGACCCGCAGACGTTCCCGGGACTGAGCCAGGGCAACCAGACGCTGGCGGTGCGCGCGGTGGACGCGGCGGGCAACATGGACCCGACGCCCGCGACGTACGCGTGGACGGTGGACACGACGGCACCGGACACGACGATTGTCAGCGGCCCTTCGGGGACGACGACGTCCCCCAACGCCACGTTCGACTTCAGCTCGGACGAGAGCCCGGTGACGTACGAGTGCTCGCTGGACGGCGCGCCCTTCACGGCCTGCACGGACCCGCAGACGTTCCCGGCACTGGCGGATGGTTCGCACACCCTGGCGGTGCGCGCGGTGGACGCGGCGGGCAACATGGACCCGACGCCCGCCACCCGGACGTGGACGGTGGATGCCACCGCGCCGGACACCACCATCGTGAGCGGCCCGCCGGCGGTGACGAATGCCACCAGCGCCACGTTCGACTTCAGCTCGAACGAGAGCCCGGTGACGTACGAGTGCTCGCTGAACGGCGCGCCCTTCACGGTCTGTACGGACCCGCAGTCGTTCCCGGGGCTGAGCGAGGGCAACCAGACGCTGGCGGTGCGCGCGCGGGATGCGGCGGGCAACGTGGACCCGACGCCCGCGACGTACGCGTGGACGGTGGACCTCACGCCCCCGACGCTGCCGACCATCGACTCGCCCGCGGACCAGGAGGAGGTCGCCACCGGGACGCCGACGCTGACGGGAACGGGTGAGCCGGGCAGCAACATCTACCTGGACGTGGGCGGCGCCACGCACGGCCCCATCCTGGTCGATGAGGACGGCAACTGGACCTTCACCGTGCCGGAGCCGCTCGACGAGGGGCCGCACACGGTGTCCATCACCAGCGTCGACCCGGCGGGCAACTCCGCGGGTCCGGTGACGAGCACGTTCATCGTCGACCTGTCGGCGCCTGACACGTTCATCGACTCCGGCCCGATGCTGCTGACGCGGGACGCGTCCGCCACCTTTGACCTTCGCTCGGAAGGCGGAGGCGTGGCCTACGAGTGCAGCCTGGATGGGGGCGTCTATGTGGCTTGCGTCGACCCCGCGACCTTCACGGGTCTGGCGGATGGGGACCACCTGCTCCTGGTGCGCGCGGTGGACGCGGCGGGCAACGTGGACCCGACGCCCGCGCAGTACGCGTGGACGGTGGACACGACGGCGCCCGACACGCTCGTCGTGAGCGGCCCGGCGACGCCGACCTCGTCGAATTCGGCCTCGTTCGAGTTCGCCGCTTCCGAGCCGGGCTCCACCTACGAGTGCAGCCTGGACGGCGCGGCCTACGTGCCGTGCGCGGAGACGGTGACGTTCGACGGCTTCGCGGAAGGGGAGCACACGCTCCTGGTTCGCGCGGTGGACGCGGCCGGCAACGTGGACCCGACGCCCGCCGAGCACACCTGGACGGTGGATGCAACGCCGCCGGTGGCGCCGCTCATCACCACGCCCGCGAACGGCGCGGTGCTGGATGACGGGGTGGTGACCATCACCGGAACGGCCGACGGCGCTGAGTCCGTGACGCTGGTGCTGGATGGCGTGCCCTACGGCCCCATCCCGGTCGATGCCGGTGGCAACTGGACCTTCACGCCGCCGGTGACGCTGCCGGACGGTCCGTACACGGTCGTCGTCACGGCGACGGATGATGCGGGCAACACCAGCGCTCCGACGAGCTCCACCTTCACGGTGGATACGGCGGCGCCGGATACCGCCATCGACAGTGGCCCGGCGGTGGTGACGAACGTGGCCACCGCGGACTTCGTCTTCTCGTCGAACGAGTCTCCGGTGACGTACGAGTGCTCGCTGAACGGCGCGCCTTTCACGGCGTGCCCAGCCCAGGTGCAGTTCGGCCCGCTGCCGGACGGTGACCACACGCTTGCGGTGCGCGCGGTGGATGCGGCCGGCAACGTGGACCCGACCCCCGCCGAGTACACCTGGACGGTGGATGCAACGCCGCCGGTGGTGGTCATCACCACGCCCGCGAATGGCGCGGTGCTCGATGTGCCGGTGGTGACGTACTCCGGAACGACGGAGGCGGGCAGCACCGTGACGGTGGTGGTGGATGGCGTCACGGTGGGCACGGTGGTGGCCGACCCGTCTGGCAACTGGTCGCTCCCCGTGGGCGACACGCTGTCGGAAGGTCCCCACTCGGTGTCCGTCACGGCGGAGGACGAGGCGGGCAATACCAGCACGACGGTGACGCACACGTTCATCGTGGACGCGGAGCCGCCGGAGACGACGTTCACCTCGACGCCGCCCGCGCTCTCCAACAGTGATTCGGCGACGTTCGACTTCGACTCGGACGAATCCCCGGTGACGTACGAGTGCAGCCTGGACGGCGCGGCCTTCACGGCGTGCACGGACCCGGCCACCTTCACGGGCTTGGATGACGGCGAGCACACCTTGGCGGTGCGCGCGGTGGATGAGGATGGCAACGCGGACCCGACGCCGGCCAGCTACACCTGGACGGTGGACACCTCCGCGCCGGACACCCTCATCATCTCCGGCCCGCCGCTGACGGAAGCGCCTGGCACCGCGACGTTCGACTTCGATTCGGACGAATCCCCGGTGACGTACGAGTGCAGCCTGGACGGCGCGGCGTACGTGCCGTGCTCGGACCCGGTCACCTTCACGGGCCTGGCGGGAGGCAGCCACACGCTGAGCGTCCGCGCGGTGGATGAGGCGGGCAACGTGGACGGCACGCCGGCGACCTACAACTGGTCGGTCGCGGTCGACACGGATGGCGACGGCCTGACGGACGCCGAGGAGGTTGTGCTGGGCACCGACCCGGAGAACGCCGACACGGACGGTGACGGCCTGCCGGACGGCATCGAGGTGAATACCGCGGGGACGGATCCGCTCGACGACGACTCGGATGACGACGGCATCCTGGATGGCAACGAGGACGCCAACCACAACGGCATCGTCGATGAGGGCGAGACGGACCCGAACAACTGGGATACCGACGGCGACCTGCTGTCGGATGGTCTGGAGCTGGGCCTCGCCGAGCCCCAGGGCGCCGGCACGGACACGACGCGCTTCGTGGCGGACGCCGACCCGACCACGACGACGGACCCGCTCAACCCCGACACGGACGGCGGCAGCGTGCGTGACGGCATCGAGGACGCCAACCGCAACGGCCGGGTGGACCCGGGCGAGACGGATCCGCTCAACCCCGCGGACGACGTCGATTCCGACGGCGACGGCATCGATGATGCGACCGAAATCGCGCGGGGCCTGGACCCCAACGACGCGGACAGCGACGACGACGGCGTTCCGGACGGCATCGACGGCATCACCGACACGGATGGTGACGGCCTCATCGATGCGTTGGATCCGGACAGCGACAACGACGGCATCCTGGATGGCACGGAGATGGGCGTGACGCTGGAGAGCGCTCCGGCGGACACGGACCGCACCTCGCCCAACTTCCGTCCGGACGCGGACCCGAGCACCACCACCGACCCGAAGAACCCGGACACGGATGGTGACGGCCTGCTGGACGGTGATGAGGATGCCAACCACGATGGCCGCGTCGACAGCACGGAGACGGACCCGAACAACCCGGACACGGACGCTGACGGCCTGACGGACGGCGTGGAGGTGCGTGGCTCCAACCCCACCAACCCGCTGAACCCGGACACGGACGGCGACGGCCTGCTGGACGGCGCGGAGGACGCCAACCGCAACGGCTCCTTCGACAACGGCGAGACGGACCCGAACAACGCCGACACGGACGGCGGCGGCGTGAACGACGGCGAGGAGGTCTCCGGCGGGACCAACCCGCTGGACGGCAACGACGACTTCGTCATCTCCGGCCGTGGGTGTAGCACGAGCGGGGCGGGCACCTTCGCTCCGCTGGCGCTGCTGCTGCTCGGGCTGCCCCTGCTGGGCCGCTTCCGCCGCTCGGCGGGGCGGGCCGGTGGGGCCCTGTGGCCGCCGCCGCCGTGCTGGCGCTGGCGGTCCTGATGGTGTCGCGGCCGGCCGTGGCGCAGGTGCCCACGCTGTCCGCGTCCCAGGCCATCGACGTGCAGCAGTACAAGCCGGGGCCGAGCTCAAAGGACATCCTGGGCGTCCAGAGCGCCCAGGTGCATTCCCACCTGGGTTGGAACGTGGGCGTGTCCGTCAACTACGCGGACAAGCCGCTCAACTTCATGGACCCGCGCTCGGGCCGGTTCATCACCGCGCTGGTGCGCAGCCAGGTGGGTGTGGACCTGATGGGCTCGGTGGGCCTCTTCGACCGCTTCGAGCTCGGCGTGCTGCTGCCGGTGACGCTCCAGCGTTCGCAGGCGGCGCCCATGGTGGACCCGTCCTTCGCCCAGGGCGTGGGCTCGGGTGGTATCGGTGACCTGCGCCTGGTGCCCAAGGCCCGCCTCCTGGAGGAGGGCTCCTTCGGCCTGGCCCTGACGGTGCCGGTGGTGTTGCCCACGGGCGGCGGCTCCGACTTCCTCGGGGGCTCGGGCGTGGGCGTGCAGCCGCGCCTGGTGGCCGAATACGGCGAGCGGTTTCGCGTGGCCGCCAACGTGGGCGTGGACTTCCGGGAGAAGCAGCAGCTGCGCAACCTGAACCTGGGCAACGCGGTGTCCTACGGCGTGGGCGCCGAGCTGCCCTTCACGGTGAGCGAGGTGCCGCTGGCGCTCGCGGCCACGCTGGTGGGCGCGGTGAACCTGGAGCAGCAGGACACCGAGGAGCGCCCGCTGGAGCTGTTGGCGGCGCTGAAGTACCGCGCGCTGGGCGGATTCTCCGCGCACGTGGGCGGCGGGCCGGGGCTCACCCGCGGCTACGGCACGCCGGGCTTCCGGCTGCTCGCGGGCTTCAGCTACAGCCCGGAGCCGTCCCGCGAGCCGAAGCAGGCCGCGCCGGTGGACACGGACGGCGACGGCATCCTGGACATCGACGACGCCTGCCCGACGGAGCCCGAGGACAAGGATGGCTTCCAGGATGAGGACGGCTGCCCGGACCCGGACAACGACGCGGACGGCATCCCCGATACGGCGGACACGTGCCCGAACGAGCCGGAGACGGTCAACGGCTTCGAGGACACGGATGGCTGCCCGGATGTGGCGCCGCCCCCGCCGCCGGTGGACACGGATGGCGACGGCATCATGGATCCGGATGATCGCTGCCCCAATGCCCCCGAGGACAAGGACGGCTTCCAGGACGAGGACGGCTGCCCGGACCCGGACAACGACCGGGACGGCATCCCCGACGCCGAGGACAAGTGCCCGAACGAGCCGGAGACCATCAACGGCTTCCAGGACGAGGACGGCTGCCCCGACAAGGGCAAGGTGAAGGTGCTCGTCGAGGGCGAGCGCATCGTCATCCTGGAGAAGGTCTACTTCGCCACTGGAAAGGACGTCATCCTGGCCCGTTCGCACCCGCTGCTGAAGCAGGTGGCCGCGGTGCTGCGCGCCAACCCGCAGGTGGAACTGGTCCGCATCGAGGGCCACACGGATGACCAGGGCAACGACGCGAAGAACCTGGACCTGTCCCAGCGCCGCGCGAACAACGTGCGCGCCTTCCTGGTGAAGGAGGGCATCGCCGAGGGCCGCATGGAAGCGGTGGGCTACGGCGAGACGAAGCCGGTGGACACCAACAAGACGGCGAAGGGCCGTGAGAACAATCGCCGCGTGGGGTTCACCATCCTCCGTGTGGGGAAGGTGGAAGTGGAACGCGAGGCGCACTGACCCACGGGCTCTGAATCCCCGGTGAAACACACCGGATGATTTCAGCGAGGGTGGCTCCGAAAGAGATTTCGGGGCCACCCGTCGTTTTTTGGGGCATGCTGCGCCCCACCCGCCAAGCAGTGCCGTGTATCGCGAGTCAAGGGGCGAAGTTCACCCACCGCGTCGCACGCCTGCACGTCCATGGGTTGGCGTAAGTGCGCGTCAGGACTCAGACGCGCAGCATCCCGCTACAGGCTCGTAGCGGAATACTTGCCAAAGCGTGGGACTTGCTGATGATTGTGGGGGTTGGGAGCACGCGCGCTGCATCGTGCGACTCCGGGCGAGAGGACCACCATGGACCAGTTCGATCAGAACAAGCAGGCCGCCAAGATTCGGGTCGTCGGGGCGGGTGGGGCCGGCTGCAACGCCGTCAATACGATGATCCTGTCCAAGCTGGACCGGGTGGACTTCATCGCCGCCAACACCGATGTCCAGGCGCTCGCCGCGAGCAAGGCGCCCACCCGGCTTCAGCTGGGCCAGACGCTGACGAAGGGCCTGGGCGCGGGCGCCAACCCGGAGATGGGCCGCGAGGCCGCCCTGGAGTCGCGTGACCAGATTGCCGCGGTGCTCGAGGGCGCCGACATGGTGTTCGTCACCGCCGGCATGGGCGGCGGCACCGGCACGGGCGCCGCGCCCATCATCGCGGACATCGCCAAGAGCCTGGGTTGCCTCACGGTGGGCGTCGTCACCAAGCCCTTCCTCTTCGAGGGCAACAAGCGCCGCAAGCAGGCCGAGCAGGGCATCGTGGAGCTCAAGGCCGCGGTGGACACGCTCATCACCATTCCGAACCAGCGCCTGCTGTCGCTCTCCAACGAGCCGATGCCGCTGCTGGAGACCTTCAAGCGTGCGGACGAGGTCCTGCTGAACGCCGTGCAGGGCATCAGCGACCTCATCCAGTACCACGGCTACATCAACGTCGACTTCGCCGACGTGAAGACCATCATGAGCGACAAGGGCATCGCGCTCATGGGCACGGGCAACTCGACCGGTGACAAGCGCGCGCTGATTGCCATGCAGCAGGCCATCGCCAGCCCGTTGCTGGAGGACGTCTCCATCGACGGCGCCACGGGCCTGCTCATCAACATCACCGGTGGCCGCGACATGACCCTGCAGGAGGTCAACGAGGCCCTGACGCTGGTGCACGACGCCGCCGACAGCGAGGCGGAGATCATCTTCGGTTCGCTCATCGACGAGAACATCTCGGATGAGGTGAAGATCACCATCATCGCCACGGGCTTCGTGCACCGCGACGCGCCCAAGGTCCGCACGGTGGCGCCGGTGGTGCAGGTGCCGCTGTCGCGTCCGGCGCCGTCCGTGCTCGCGAACGCGCGCGAGGAAGTCGCCAGCCTGGTGCCCACGAAGGGCAGCGGCTCGCGGCCCCTGACCGTGGAGAGCGCCAAGTCGGTGAGCGCCCGCACCGCGGTGGTGAAGGACGCGCCGCTGCCGCTGGACGAGGACCAGTTCGACATCCCCACCTTCCTGCGGCGGCAGGGCCAGACGGAACTGCCGTAAGGGGCAGGGGAGACGCGGGGCTCAGCGAGCGGGAAGCTGGGCCACGCTGGCTTCGTCGCGTGCGGACAGGGTGTCCGCGCGGGCGAAGAGGCCGTCGACTTCCGAATAGAGCGCGTCCACGCGCTCCGGGAGCCGGGCCGCGGGCAGCACGCCGTCGCCGGACACTTCCTCCAGGCGCGCGTGGGCCCGCTGCAGCAACTGGAGCGCCTTCAGCAAGGAGAGGCCGCGGCGCGTGCCCTCCTCGGTGAAGAGGGTGCCGCTCTGCGTCAACGTCTCGAGCGTGGTGCGCACGAAGCGCACGCGGTCCGTGTGCCGACCACGGTAGATGTCCAGGCGCTTGGCGCGCCGCGCGTGGTGCAGATTGACCACGCCGCCAGGGCTTGAGGAGGTGGGGGGCGTCACGGGGAACAAGGTACGACACCGCCTCGTAGACCCGCAAATTTACTGGACTGTAGGGACCTGTTGCACGTCCGTTCGCACCCTTGTCTTGGGAGGGAGCGAGGGTTAGGTTCGCCGCCCTTTCGCACCCGCACCCCAGGGGTTTCGCCATGTTCCAGAAGCTGCTCATCGCCAACCGGGGAGAGATTGCCCGCCGCATCGGCGTGGTGGCCCGGGGCATGGGGCTCAAGACGGTCGCCGTTTATTCGGACGCGGACGCCGAGCTGCCCTTCGTGAAAGAGGCCGACGAGGCGGTGCGCATCGGCCCCGCACCGGCCAAGGACAGCTACCTCAACACCGCCGCCATCCTGGAAGCCGCGAAGCAGACGGGTGCGCAGGCCATCCACCCGGGTTACGGCTTCCTGTCGGAGAACGGCGAGTTCGCCCAGGCCTGCGCGGACGCGGGGCTCATCTTCGTGGGACCGCCGCCGGAGGCCATGGCGCGGATGAAGGACAAGAGCCAGGCCCGCAAGTTGGTGTCCGCCGCGGGGTTCCCGTGGTGCCCGGCAGCGAGGGCGTGGTGCCGGACGTGGCCAGCGCGCTGGCGGAGGCCGAGCGCATCGGCTACCCGGTGCTCGTCAAGGCGGCCAGCGGCGGCGGCGGCATTGGCATGGCGGTGGCTAGGAACCCCGCGGAGATGGAGAAGGTCTACCGCCAGTGCACGGACCGGGCGAAGGCCGCCTTCGGCAAGGAAGGCGTGTACGTGGAGCGCTACTTCCCGGCGCCCCGGCACATCGAGGTCCAGATTCTGGGGGACCAGCACGGCCACCTCATCCACTGCCTGGAGCGGGAATGTTCCATCCAGCGGCGCCACCAGAAGGTGGTGGAGGAAGCCCCCTCCGTGCTGTTCGCGGACGGGCGCAATCCGGAGCTGGCGCAGAAGCTCTTCACGGCCGCGGTGGCCGCGGCGAAGGCCTTTGGCTACGCCAACGCCGGCACGGTGGAGTTCCTCTACTCGGACGGTGGGGTCTACTTCATCGAGATGAACGCCCGCCTCCAGGTGGAGCACCCGGTGACGGAGCTGACCACGGGGCTGGACCTCATCGGCTGGCAGCTGCGCATCGCCGCGGGCGAGCGCCTCATGGTGAAGCAGGAGGACGTGAAGCGGCGCGGGGCGGCCCTGGAGTTCCGCATCTACGCCGAGGACCCGGTGAAGTTCTTCCCGTCTCCCGGGCCGCTGAAGGTGTTCCAGCCGCCCACGGGCGAGGGCGTCCGGCTGGACGCGGGCTACGGCGAGGGCAACACCGTCACGCCCAACTACGACCCGATGATTGCCAAGCTCATCGTCACCGGTGAGACGCGGGCGCAGGCGATTGAGCGCTCCGTGGCGGCGCTCCAGTCGTTCCGCATCGAAGGCATCAAGACGAACATCCCGCTCCACCTGCGCATCGTGCAGGATGCGGCCTTCCAGGCCGGCGAGCTGGACACGCACTTCCTGGAGCACCACGCCAAGCCGGCGTAGCGGGGCCCGCTCCAGCCCCAACCACCCCTGAGGAGGCACGGATTCATGGCGGACGTAGCGGCGCACATCACCGGCACGGTGTGGAAGATTGAGGTTCAGGTCGGCCAGCAGGTCAACGCGGGCGACACGCTCGTCATCCTCGAATCCATGAAGATGGAGATGCCCGTCGAGGCAGAGGATGGCGGGACGGTGAAGGAGATTCGGGTGAAGGAGGCGCAGTCGGTCAACGAGGGCGATGTCCTCGTGGTGCTCGGCTAGCAGTGGAGCCCGTCGTCGCGACAGGCGCTTCGCTGAACGTCGAGGACCGCGACGACGGGGTCCGGGTGCTGACGCTGTCCAACCCGGCCCGCCGCAATGCGCTCGATGACGGCCTTCTGGCGCGGCTGGACGCGGCGCTGGAGCCCGCCCCGCATGTGCGCGCCTTGCTGGTGCGCGGCGCGGGCGGGGCTTTCTGTTCCGGCTATGACTTGACGCACCTGGGCCCCCGGGCGCGGGCGGACGGCTGCCGGATGACTTGCTGGTGGAGTGCCTGCTGAAGCTGGAGTCCCACCCCGCGCCCAGTGTGGCGCTGGTGGAGGGCCCCGCGGTGGGTGCCGGCTTCGACCTGGCGGCCTCGTGCGACTTCCGCATCGGCACGCCCAACGCCGTCTTCCTCATGCCTCCCGCGAAGCTGGGCATCGTCTACTCCCCGGAGGGGCTTGCCCGGGCCGCGCGGCTGGTGGGCGTGGCGCGCGCCAAGCAGCTCTTCCTGGCTGCGCGGAAGCTGAGCGCGCGGGAGGCGCTGGACTGGGGGCTGCTGGATGACTGCCTGGCGGACGCGGAGACGCGCGCGGTGGCGCTATGCGCCACCCTGGCGAGCCATGCACCGCTAGCGGTGTCGGGGATGAAGGAGTCCTTCGGGCGTCTGGCTCGGGCCCCGTTGGAAGAGGCTGACCGGGCGCGGCTGCGCGGTTTGCGCGCGGCGGCCTTCGGGAGCGAGGACGCGAAGGAGGGGCGGGCGGCCTTCCTTGAAAAGCGCCCGCCCCGCTTCTCCGGCCGCTAGTCAGGGCGGCCGGCGGGGCACTCCCACGGCGACATCAGGTATCGCCGAAGAGCTCGCCCATGCGCAGCTGTAGCGCCGAGGCAATCTTGTACAGCGAGGAGATGGAGGCGGAGGACTCCGCGCGCTCAATCTGCGACAGCAGCGACACCGACAGGCCCGTGCGCCGCGCCAACTGCTTGAGCGTGAGCTCCTGCGTCTTGCGTGCGTCGCGGATGGTGCGGCCAATGGCGCGGTGCAGGTCCGCCTCCGGGTCCTGGGACAAGCCCTTCTTCTGGAGGGCGTTGCGGACCGCGGTGATGAACTGCTCCGGCTCCATGGGCTTCTTGACGTAGTCGGAAGCCTGCGCCTTGAGCGAGGCCACCGCCGTGTCCACCGTGGGGTACGCGGTGGCGACGATGACGGCCACGTCCGTGTCGTACTTGCGAATCTGCTCCAGCACCTCGGTGCCCGACATCTGCGGCATCATCATGTCGAGGATGACGAGGTGGAAGTCGGAGCCCCGGAGGATTTCCACCGTCTGGGTGGGGTCCGTCGTGGTCACGACCTCGTAGCCTTCACGGGTCAGGACCAGCTTGAGGTAGTCGCAGTTGTCCTGCTCATCATCAACTACCAGGATGCGAATCTGCACAGCGTCTCCTCGCTGCAGTTCAGTGCCATGGGACCGGAATACCCCCGGGGGGCGAGGGTGATTCCGGCAGACCACTACTTCTTGGGATTCTCGTAACTCTCGACCAAACCCTTCACGCGCTCGTAGTACGCGTGATTGGGCGCAAGTTCCAGGAATCGCTTGTAGTGAACCGCGCCCTTCTCGGGCTGGTTGTCGTTCGCGTAGGCGGACCCGAGGTAGAGGTGGCACTCGGCGCGGGTGGGTTCCAGGTCGAGGCACTTGTTCAGCTGCTCGATGGCCTGCCGGTAGCGCAGTCCCTTGATGTGCTCGAAGCCGTCCGCCTGGGCCTTGGCCGCCGCGGACTGCGCGGCGGGCGGCGCCTTCTCCGTGCCGGAGGTGGGAACCGCGGCGGGGGAGCCGCCTTCTTCTGGGCCTCGGCGACCTGCGTCTTCAGCGCCGCGTACTCCTTGGCGAACGCCTTGGTGGCGGCGCTCTCGCGCAGGGCTTCCTCGGCCTCCGGCAGCTTGCCGTCGCCCAGGGCCTTGCGGACGTCGTCGAGCCGCCGCTTCATCAACTGCTCGGCGCGCGCCTCGTCGAGCCGGGTCTCCACGTCACGGGGGCGCTGGCCGTTGGCGTCCTTGATGCGCTCCAGCGCGTCCACGGCCGTGTCGAAGTCTCGCGCCGCAATCGCCTTGTCAGCGACGGCGCGCTGCTCCTCCATGGAGGGACCACGCGGGGGCGGAGGCGTTTCAGGCGTCTGCGCCGCCGCCGTTGCCGTCGTGGGCGGGGTGTCGTTGGCCGCGGCCTGTTCCTCGATGGTCGGCTGCGGATCCTCGTCCAGAGGGGGCGTGGGCGTCTGCGCGATGACGGGAGGCGCCGTCGGCTGGGCGCCCTGCTGGTTCATGTACCAGAAGGCTCCGCCACCTCCGCCGAGCAGCAGGGCCGCGAGGCTCGCCACCAGGGGCAGCTTCGAGCGCGAGCCGCCACCCGCGGCCACGTCGTCCGACGCGTCACCGGCGTTGACGAAGCGGAGCTTCACGTGCCCCAGTTCGATGATGTCACCGGTGGCGAGCGTGGCCTGTGCGTAGCTCTCACCGTTGACCGTCATCCCGTTGGCGGACTGCATGTCGATGACGCGCCACTCGCCCGCGTCCTCGCGGACGAGCTTGGCGTGGGTGCGCGACAGCGACCGATGATCCAAGGTGATGTCGTTGTCGTCGGTGCGGCCGATCCGCAGCTCCGTGCGGATGCAGGCGAACTCCTGGCCCTTGAGCTCGTCCGGGGACAGCACGAGCAGGCGGGGAGCGTCCTCGGCGGGCACGTCCACCACCTTGCGTGGCCGATCCGCCTCCACCTGGTCCAACCGGATGATGGAGGTGGAGTGACGGCGCGCGTCCGCGGCGCTGAGGGAGGGCGGGGTGTGCTCGCTCTCCTCCGGCTCGTCGTCGGAGTCGTCCTCCTCCGGCTCGGGCTCCGGCCGGCGGGCGGGCACTTTGGTGGTGATGGGGCCTACGGCGTTGGCCGCGCCCTCCGCTTGGAGCGCGAGGTCGTAGTCGCCAATCTGGACCAGGTCACCCTCTTTCAGGGGCGACTGACCCGCGATTCGCTCGCCGTTGATCCGGGTGCCGTTATAGCTACCCAGGTCTTCCACTACGACGTGGCCATTGAGTCGCACCAATCGTGCGTGACGGCGAGACACATTCCGTTCCGTCAGGCGGATGGTGTTTCCCTCCTGACGGCCGATGGTGATCTCGTCACGCACGAAAGGAACAACGGTCTTGCGCCCCTCGTCGTCTTCGATGATGAGCTTCAGCACGGGTCCGATCCGCGTACAGTCATAGCAGAACGGCCTTTCCCTGTACAAGCCATGTATCCCCCTCAAAAGACACGACTTTCTCCCGAGGAAGAGGGGCAGCCGAGGTTGTTGTCCATCGGTCAATCGGCCGGTGGAATGCGACTTGGGGGGGCGCCCTGGCTCACGTTGATCCTCGCCACCGTGCTGGTGGGCATCCACGGCGCGGCGCGAGCCGCGGGGCCGGTGGGGCTGGACACCCTGCTGCGGTGGGGCGCGAAGGCGGGGCCTCTGGTGGTGGACGCGGGCCAGGTCTGGCGGCTCGTCACCGCCCACTTCCTTCACCGGGACTTCCCCCACCTGGCGCTCAATGTCCTGGTGCTGTTGGCGGCGGGAAGCGGCCTGGAGCGGCTGTGCCGGCGCCGGGACTACGCGGCGCTGCTGGTGGCGGCGGGGCTGGCCACCATGGCGGGCTCGCTCGGCAACTCCGGGGGTGAGCGTGGGGGCTTCTGGGCTCGTGTACGCCTGCGTCGGTGCGCTGCTCGTCCTGGGCCGGCGTCACCGGGCGAAGCTGCCGGCGCGGTGGATGTCCAGCGAGGCCGCGGTGCCCACGGTGCTCGTCTTCCTATGGATGGGGTGGACGTCGGTGGGCGTGGACAACGCGGGGCACCTGGGCGGATTGCTCGCGGGGCTGCTGGCGGGCGTCTTCCTGGAGCCGCGCTGGCACCCGGACACAGGCTGGCTGCGCCCGGTGGGGATGGTGGCGGCGGCGGTGGTGGTGACGGGGGGCGTGGTGGCGGAGCGCTCCGTCTGGCGCACGGAGCGGGATGACGGCTTTGGCCTCTCCGTGGCCCTGCCGCGCGACTGGCGGGGTGACGTGGACGGGCAGGGCCGGCGGGCCTTCTCCAACGGACTGCCGGGGCGTGGCCGCGCGACGTTCTCGGCGGAGGCCATCGAGGCGGGAGAGCCAGGAGACGGCTCGGTCCAGGCGCGGCAGTTCCAGCAAGAGGTGCTGGTGCAGGGCGCTCCGAGCCCCGAGGGGCGGACGCTGAAGGTGACGGGGCCGGTGGCGGCGCGCGTGGGCGGGCGGAGCGCGCAGCGGCTGCATGCGGAGTTGGAGGGGCCAGGGGGCCCACTCATCTGATGGCGCTCTTCGTGCCACGAGGGGAGTGGGTGTACCGGCTGGTGTTCACCGGCCCGCGGCGTACCCCGCCTACCGCGCGGTGGTGGACCGGATGGTGACGGAGGTGCGCTTCGACGAGCCGTCCGTCCTGCGCGAGGCGCGGGCCAAAGCGCTGCTCGTTCCGGGGGCGCCGGGACCGCTGCGTGCATTGGGCGGAGTGCTGCGCCGCCTGGGCCTTCCCAAGGAAGCCGTGGCGCCGTTGAGCGAGTCCGTGCGGTTGGCGCCCGCTCATGTGGAGACGCGTGTCGAGCTGGCGCGCGCGCTCCTGGAGGCATCGCGGGTGGAGGAAGGGTGTCACGCCGCCGCGGAGGCGCGGGTGTACGGGCCTTGGGACACAGGCGCGCTGGAGGCCGGCGTGCGCTGTGAGCTGTCACGCGGCAACGTCTCGCGGGCCTTGGAGCGCCTGGTGGAAGCGCGCCGGGTGGACCCTCAGGATGCCCGGCTGCGCGCGGCGGAGCTCGCGCTGAGGACGGTGCTGGAGGCCGCGCCGCACCCCTGAAAATCAGGTCGGAAAGTGTAGGCGAAACTCCCGAGAATCATCGCAGATAACCCCAATGTAGGCCGAAGGCACACGCAGAGGGGGGATACCATGACGAGGATTTTTGGAAAGCCGACCGTTTCGCCCAGCAAGCCGCCCGTCAATCTGGGCGCCACCGGGGTGGAAATCGGGGACCGGACCGTCAACGCACTTCAGCTCGGAGCGACCGGCGCGAAGAGCGTGGGAGGCAAGAGCGGGACAGTGGAGCAGGTCCAGACGCCGCCGCAGTCGGTGATGAGTCAGGTGGGCAGCATGTCCGGCACGGCGAACAACGCCATCAACGTGGCGGACACTTTCGAGTCAGGCGTCCGCGTCATCAAGGATGGGCTGCAAGGCAACATGCCTTCGTCGATGCCCTCGACGACCGTCGCGAAGACGGTGGGCAAGGCCGTGCCGTTCCTGAACGTCTTCAGCACGCTGTCCTCGTTGTCCAACACGCGGGACGTGTTCACCAACCCGACGTCCACGCCGTCGCAGAAGGCGCACGCGGTCATCGACTCGGCGACCTCCGTTCTCTCCGCGGTGCCTTACCCGCCTGTGGCGCTGGGGGCGACGCTCGTGAACGTGTTGAACGGCGCCGTCACGCCGACAGAGTCGAAGTGAGGCAGCGCCGGGCGCTCCTTGGGGGAGCGCCCGGGCGCCGGGCTTCAGTCCTCGTCCTTGAGCAGGAAGTCGTTGTTCGCATCATCGGGCACCGAAAACTCGGACCGCGAGCCCGACGTTCGCGGTCCACTCACTGCGCCGGTCCAGCCCCGCGTCCCGGTGGACATAGGCCCCGCTCACCTGGAGCACCACAGGCTGGTCCGCCACCGCGAGCACGACGCGCTCCAGGCCCACGTCCGTCCTGGCGCGGAAGTACAGCCCATGCTCGATTCCGATGCTCCAGCCCGCGAGCCCCGATGCGCGCAGGGCCCACAAGCCGTCCCGTGACTCCAGGCCCGCGTCGAACATCAGCTCGGTGAAGGGCGCCACCGTGTGCGAGACGCCCTCCCGGGAACGCCGCACTGCGTGCCCGGCGACGGGCCCCACGCCGAACCACACCCGCTCCGTCTCCGCGCGCATCGGGTCCAGCAGCAGGCCCAGCCGTCCCGTTTCCAAGGTCCAACCGGGGCCCTCCCAGACGCGGCGCTCCAGGTGCCCCAGTCGCAGCGCCACCGTCACGTCGAAGGGGAAGGGAATGCGCGCCGGCCGCGCCGTGGGCACCAGGATGAAGCCTTCCTCCAGGTGCCGGCGCAGCGTCCCGTCATACGCCGTGAAGGTGAGCCCACGCTGCTCGCCATCCCATGCCTCCAGACCGAGCAGCCGGTGGTTGTTGAACCAGGGCGAGCCCTTGCTCCGGCTGCTGCGTCCGCTTCGGATGTGCACGCCCGTGCGCACCGCCTGCGCCATCGCCGAGCCGCTGAGCCGCGCGCGAGTGCCCACCACGAAGCCGTCGCCGGGGTCGAAGCAGATGGGGTAGCGCTCACGGCGTTCGTCCAGGGCCACGCAGGCGTCGTCATCGGGCACGCCCCGCGGCACGTCCGCGGCGGTGGCCAGCAGCAGCGCCAGTCCGAGCATCAGCATGGAGGCCTACTCCTTCACGGACGTGGCCATGGGCGCGGAGCGACGCGCGGGAGCCCAGAGGGAGAAGCGCAGGCCCGCGGACGCGGACCATTCCCACTGCTCGGGGACGCCCGCGATGTCGCCACGCTTCATGCCGCGGCCATCCACGAGCAGGCTCAGCGGCTGGTCGTTGATGGCCAGGATGATGACCTCGTAGCCGGCCTGGAGCCGCAGCCGCTCCGGCCTCAGCGGGCGGCCCGCGACGGCCGGGGCCAGCAACACCTTCTCCGCCTCCACCCCCAGCCGCAGGTGGTGGAAGCCGTTTCGGTCCAGCGTCAGGTCTGCTTCGAGCGCCGCGCCGGGGACGAAGGTGTTGAAGCCATTCGCAGAGTCCCGCTCGAAGGAGGGACCGGCGCGCACGCGCACGTAGGACACCAGGTCCTTCGAATGCCACAGGTCCACCGTGGCGTGGAGCGCGCCCCAGGTGAGGAAGCGCCCCACTTCGCCGCCGCGTTCGAGCTCCTCCACGCGGAGCGTCTCCATCCACAAGCCCAGGTTGAGGTGGAGGTCATGTCGTCGCGGCTCGCCGAAGAAGGTCGTCACGCGGAAGAGCGGGTCGTCGCGCTCGACGCTGAAGTCGTAACGCGCCGCCGTCAGGTCGAGCGAGGGCACGCCCAGGTGCAGCTCCGTCTCCAGGAAGCGGAGCCGGTGCAGCCGCTTCCCCCGGTGGGACGGTGCCTCCACCGCGATGCCGAAGTCGGCGCGCATGCGGCCCTGCACCTGTCCGTCATGCCATAGGGGCGTCCAGGCACCTCCGAGCCAGACGCGCCGGTTCAGGTCGAAGTTGAACTGCATCACCCGCCCGCGCTCGTCGCGGTACCAGCCGGGTGGGGCCGCCGCGCGGGCCGGCTCCATTCGATAGCCCTTCACCCGCTCCGCCGTTTCCTCATCGAACGGGATGGAGCAGGTCGTCACCCGCGCTTGCAGCCGGTCCGTCTCCACGCCCTCGGCGTCCAGCTCCCTCAACGGGGACACCCGGCACACCTGGGCGGTGTCGTCACACTGGGCCCGCCACTCGCCGGAGGGAACGTCCTTCGTCGGCGGCAGCCGCAAGCACACCGTGGGGGCGTGCCATGTCTGGACCGGAAACGGGGTGGTGGGCGGCTGAAGGACGGGGGCCTCGTTCCCTGGCTGCGCGAGCAAGAGGGCGCAAGCCAGGGACACTGCGGGGGCGAGCATGATGTCTCCTCGGCGGCCACGTCCCGTCGGCCTCGGGAAGCACCGCCGGCCCCGGGCGTTTCAAGCGCCGTGCCTCTGCCGAGGAGCCGTGCTTTCGCGGGGTTGACGGCCCTGTCGTGTACATCCCCCTGCACAGCGGCGCGCAGTCAGGCTCACGGCAGCGGCCGTTGGCGGTGGTCGACCAGAGGGGGCCGCGGGGATATAACGCCGCGTCCTGCCGAGGGTGGGCCGCCCACCGCCCGGAACGACTCAAGGAGCCTCAGTCCGTGGAGAGCGAAGTCGAACAGCAGCGGGAGCAGACCTTCGTCGAGGCCATCCTCGGCAAGGACTTCTTCCAGGCGAAGTGGGCGAAGCGGTGGCTGGAGCTGTCCCTCAGTCTGCGCGTCGTGACGGCCACGGCGGGCTTCGCGGCCCTGCTCTTCCTTCCCTACCTGGGCGCGGTGGGGCTCTGGGACCCCTGGGAGACGCACTACGGCGAAGTCGCGCGGATGATGATTGTCCGCCAGGACTACGTGTACCCCTTCTGGGAAAACTCGTGGTTCTTCTCCAAGCCGCCGCTCACGATGTGGATGCAGGCGCTGGGCATGAACGTGGTGGGCGCGGCGAACCCGGGTGGGATGCTGGGCCGCTATACGGAGTGGGGCATGCGGATGCCCTTCGCGCTCCTGAGCATCACCGCGGTGGCGCTGCTGTCACTGGCGGTGGCGCGCGTGGTGTCCCGGCGCGCGGGATTGGCCACCGGCTTCGTGCTGGCCACGATGCCGCTGTACTTCCTGCTCACGCGGCAGACGGTGACGGACACGCCCTTCGTCACCACCTTCATCTGCGCCATGGCGTGCGCGCTCATCGGCCAACTGGATGCGACGACGAAGCACCGCGCCGCCTGGTGGTACGGCTTCTATTTCTTCGCCGGCCTGTCCGCGCTGGCCAAGGGCCTGCTGGGCGTGGGCCTGCCCGCCGTCATCCTGGTGCTGTACGCGGCCCTGTCCGTCATCCCCTGGGACAGCGACAGCCTGGACGCGCACCTGAAGTGGCTCACGCAGTCCCGCTTCCGCAAGGACGTGCGCGAGGGCCGTCAGCCCATGCCCGTGCTGTGGGGGCAGATGTTCAAGATGCACCTGGGCACGGGCATCCTGGTGTTCTTCGCGGTGGCGGGCCCCTGGTACCTGACGCTGTCCCTCTTCGGCTCCGTGGACGATGAGGGCAAGCTCTTCTGGTACCGCTTCTTCGTCCACGACCACCTCAACCGCCTCACGGCGGGCGTGCACACCACCACGCCGGGCGGCACGTTCATCTACTTCATCGAGCAGGGTGGCTTCGCCATCTTCCCCTGGGTGGCGCTGCTGCCCGGCGCCTTCGCGGTGGTGGCGCGGCTGAAGCTGCGCTCGGAGAAGGCGGCGGACCACCTGGCCATCATCGCGGTGCTGTGGGTGGCCTTCTCCTTCTGGCTGCTGTCGTCCAGCGCCACCAAGTTCCACCACTACGTCTTCCCGGTGCTGCCGGGCGTGGCCGTCCTCCTGGCGCTCTTCATCGACCGGCTGTGGGAGGAGGGCATCTCCGCGCACGCGGTGAGCCTCATCTTCGGGTTCATGCTCTTCGTCCTGGTGGGGAAGAATATCGCGGAGAACCCGAAGATCTTCACCGACCTGTTCGTCTACAACTACGACCGGACCTATCCGCAGGACCTGGTGACGAAGCCCATCGCGTTCTTCACCTCGCGCCCGCTGTGGACGGGAGATCTGGTGACGCTGGTGCTGCTGGCCTTCGGCGTCTACCTGTCCTTCGATGCCTTCTCCGCGAAGGGGCGGGCCCGGACGACGCCGAGCGCGCGCGCCGTGGCGCTGATGCTGCTCCTGGGCGGCGTGGCGACGCTGGGCGCGGTGAGCGCCCAGGCCCAGGTGTCCGCCAAGGCGCTCGTGGGCGTGGCGGTGCTGGCGGTGGCGGGCTATCTGGCGTGGGAGTCCATGCGGCCGGGCGCGGAAGGCCGCGCGTCGCTCCAGACACTGGCCGGCGTGCTGGCGGTGGTGGGCATCGCGTTCGCGGTGCGGGGCTTCCGCCAGCCGGCGGCGGAGGACTCGCTGCTCAAGGCGCTGTCGGAGCCCGTCAACGTCAAGAAGACGCTGGGCTTCACCTTCGCGGTGGCGGGCGGCATGGCGGTGGTGGCATCGCTGATGCGGGCGCGGGCGATGCTGTTCGGCACCTTCTGGGGGCTCGCGGCGGGCATGGCCCTCTGGTTCAACTGGAACCACTGGGTGGACCTGTCCCACCACTGGACGCAGCGCGACCTCTTCTGGCGCTACTACGCGCAGCGTCAGGCGGGCGAGCCCATCGTCGCGTACATGATGAACTGGCGCGGCGAGACGTTCTACTCGCAGAACACAGTGGAGCAGTACCGCGTGTCGGACGCGAACGCGCGCATGCGCGCCCTGGCGCAGCGGCCGGGGCGTGAGTGGGCCCTGGTGGAGCACAACCGGCTCAACCTGCTGCGCACCGCGGTGGGCTCGGACAAGGTCGTCACGCCGGTGGACCGCGACATCAACAACAAGTTCGTCCTGGTGACCATCGATTGAGCGGCATCCACGTCCAGGACCTGGGCAAGCGCTTCGGAGACCGGGTGGCCGTGGAGGCGTTGTCCTTCCACGTGCGGCCCGGCGAGGTATTCGGCCTGCTGGGGCCCAACGGCGCGGGGAAGACGACCACGGTGCGCATGCTCACGGGGCTGCTTCAGCCCACCGAGGGCGAGGCCACCGTGTGGGGCCACCGGGTGGACCGCGACGGCGAGCCGCTGCGCAAGGTGGTGGGCCTGCTCACCGAGCAGCCCGGCCTCTACGACAGGCTCACCGCGCGGGAGAACCTGCGCTTCTTCATGAAGCTGCATGAGCTGGACGAAGCCGCGGCCGGCCTCGGGCCCGGCACTACCTGGAGCGCTTCGGGCTGGGTGGGCGCGAGGAGGAGCCGGTGGGCGGCTTCTCCAAGGGGATGCGGCAGAAGCTGGCCATCGTCCGGACGCTGGTGCACGACCCGAAGGTCATCTTCCTGGACGAGCCCACCAGCGGCTTGGACCCGGAGTCGGCGCGCACCGTGCGCGACGCCGTGGCGGAGCTGGCGTCGGAGGGGCGCACCATCGTCTTGTGCTCGCACAACCTGGCGGAGGTGGAGCGCCTGTGTGAGCGCGTGGCGGTGGTGAAGCGCCGCCTGCTGGCCATGGGCCCGGTCCGCGAGCTGCGGCACGCGGGGCAGGCGCTGGAGGTGCGCGTGGAGGGGAGGCGGAGCGCTTTTGTGTCGCGCTGGCCCAGCTGCCCTTCGCGCCCAACGTGCTGGCCGAAGGGCCGAAGCTGCGCGTGATGCTGGCGGACGATGCGCAGGCGCCCGACGTGGTGGCGTGCCTGGTGGGAGCGGGCGCGCGGGTGCACAGCGCGGTGCCCACGCAGCGTCCCCTGGAAGAGGTCTATCTGGAGCTGCTGCGCGAGGGGAGGGGGTAGCCCATGGCGTTCCGTCCGAAGCGGGCCCTGGCGGTCTTCTGGAAGGACTTCCTGGACCTGCGAAAGAACGTGGGCCTGCTGGTGTCCATGATGGTGCTCCCGGCCGTCATGGTGCTGGTGCCCATTGGCGTGGTGTGGACGTACGTGCGCACGCCGGACCACGCGGACCTGCGCAGCGTGGCGCTCTTCTACGACCCCACGTTGCCGTTGGGCGCCAGCGCCGCGCGCTTCCTCATCGACAAGACGCTCACCGACTGGTTCGGCATGTTCCTGGTGATGCCGGTGTTCGTGCCCATCCTCATCGCGTCCCAGAGCGTGGCGGGGGAGAAGGAGCGGCGCACGCTGGAGCCGCTCCTGGCTTCGCCCGTGACGGCGGCGGAGCTGGTGACGGGCAAGAGCCTGGCGGCATTGGTGCCGTCCGTGGCGATTACGTGGACGGCGTTCGTCCTGTTCTGCGTGGGCGTGGACATCGTCGCGTGGCCGCTGGTGAAGATGCCGCTGATGCCCAACGCGCTGTGGACCTTCGGCGTGTTCGTCATCGCGCCGCTGTTCGCCTTCTTCGGCAACGGGGTGGCGGTGCTCATCTCCGCCCGGGTGAGCGAGGCGCGCATGGCCCAGCAGTTGTCCGCGCTGGTGGTGCTGCCCATCGTGGGCATGGTGGGTGGGCAGGTGGCGGGCGTGCTCAAGGCGGGCTTCGGCTACTACCTGCTCCAGGGCGCGGTGGTGCTGGTGCTGGACGCCCTCCTGCTGTGGGCCAGTATCCGCCTGTTGGACCGCGAGCGGCTGGTGAGCCGCTGGGGCTAGCGCAGACGCCGGCCGTCGCTTTCCAGGGCATCCGGCCTGCCGAGCGGCTAGGCTTTCGCCAGTGAAACTGGCATGTTGCGAGCAGGTGCCGGTACGGGAGCGCGCGCGCTTTCGTCCGGGATGCCATGCTCTTAAAAGGGTTGGGGTGGCGGCGCGGGTTGACCGGCTGCCAACGCGGCCACGGAGGCGCTGACGGCAATGGGTATCTTCGACAGCATCAAGGGTGAGACGAAGCGCAACTTCATCGCCCGGGCGGACTCGGCGAAGGGCGACATCATCTACAAGTATCCGGAGAACAACGTCCGGATGCTGACCCAGCTCACCGTCGATGCGGACGAGGTCGCCCTCTTCGTGAAGGACGGCAAGGTGGAGGGCAAGCTGGGGCCCGGCCGTCACTCACTGGACACGAACAACATCCCGTTCCTGTCCCGCCTCATCGAAGGCTTCACGGGCGGCAACCTCTTCATCTCCGAAATCTTCTTCGTTTCCACCCGGGAGTTCGCCGGCGTGAAGTTCGGCGGCCCCATCGGTGACGTGCGCGACCCGGAGACGGGCCTGGGCATCGGCACCATGGTGTACGGCGACTTCTCCATCCGTGTGACGGACCCTGAGCGCCTGGTGGTGGGCCTGGTGGGCATGGGCCGCACCGGCAACGACGAGCTGCTCGGCTGGTTCAAGAACCAGGTGCTGAAGGTGACGCGCGACCGCATCGCGGAGCTGCTCGTCAAGAAGCGCTGGCCGCTGCTCGACGTGACGAGCGGCGCGTACACCGAGGAGATCGAGACCGAGGTCATCTCCGGGCTCAAGCCCCACGTGGACGGCTACGGCCTCACCGTGGTGCGGATGGGCAACTTCCACGTCTCCATCAAGGAAGAGGACGAGGCGACGCTGAAGAAGCTGGGCAAGGACGTGGCGTACTCGCGTCTGGCCGGTGGCTTCCAGCAGTACGCGCAGGGCCAGGCGATGCTCGGCGCGGCCGAGGGCATGGCCAAGGGCGGTAACGGCGGCGGTGGCGCGGGCAACGCGCTGGGCGGCATGGGCATGGGCATGGGCTTTGGCATGGCCCAGCAGTTCATGAACCAGCAGCAGCACCAGCAGCGGCCTCCGGAGCCCGCGCCCGCGGCGCCCCGGCGGACACGCGCAGCCCCGCGCAGCGCCTGAAGGAAATCAAGGAGCTGAAGGACGCGGGCGTCCTCAGTGACGAGGAGTACAATGCGAAGCGCGCGGAGCTGATGAAGCTCCTGTAGTTCCCTTCGTGTGCCCCTGCGGTACCCAGAGCCTCCGTCCGACACCGGGCGGGGGCTCTCGTGTTTTCCCCGACATGCACTGGGGCTGGATGGACCTCAAACGTTCCCTGCGCTACATAGCGGGCGCCGCGGTCGTCGTGCGGTGTGCGTTTCAGGGCGCCCTACCTGGGGGCTCAGAAGGCGCGCGCCGTGCACGGGCGTGTGTGGGACGTATCGCAGGGTGTGCGTATCCCTGTGGGCCGGACGTCCCCGTGCCAGCCATGCTGGCTGTTGGTTCCCAGGGAGACAAGGCATTGAGGACCTTTCGCTACAAGTCCAGCACGGCGCTATTGGCGCTCGCGATTTCACTGCCCGCCTGCCGTGAGGATGTTCCGCCGGCGCCGGTCGTTCCGCCCATTGAGAATCCGCGGGAAGAGCAGTCCGTTCCGTACGTGTCCATCGATGGCATGGACAACGCGTCTGGCCTTCTGCGGGGCACCATCCAGGGACAGGGCGACATCAGGGCCGTGGAAGTCCACGTGGACGGCGTGCTGCTCGGCTGGGCCGAGGTGAATGGTGACCAGTGGAGCATCCAATGGCTGCCCGGCGCGGCGATGCACTCCATCGAGGTGGTGGCCCATGACGGCTCGGGCACTCCGGCCCGCGCGTCGCTGGCGCTCCAGCCGTTGGATTTCGCCACGCCGCACGCGCTCTACCAGCCCCCGTCCCTGCTGACGCTGCCCACGAGCGAGTCCGCGACGACGCGCTACACGCTGGATGGCTCGACGCCGACGGCCAACTCGCCCATCTACACCTCGCCGTTGGTCCTGATGCGTTCACAGGGCGAGCCCGCGCCCCTGTCCCTCATCCCCACGAATCCGCCGGAGACGCCGGTGGAGTGGCGATGGCTGCCGCCTCGCGGGCCGGTGGGCCGCGCCGCCGTGGTGCGGTTCCAGCAGTTCCAGGACGCCACGCCCGTGGGCGCCTCCGGCACGCGGAGCTATCTCATCGACAAGTCACATGGCCCGTTGCCGGTGATGTCGCTGACGGTGGACGCGGAGCACTTCTTCGGCTTCGAGCACGGCATCTATGTCCCCGGGCGGATCCACGCGGAGGACCCCAGGCCGGACTGGATGTGGGGCAACGGCAACTATCACCAGAGCGGCAAGGACTGGGAGCGCCCCCTCCACGTGGAGTGGTTCGAGGTGAACGGCCAGCCGGTGATTTCGCAGGGGGCGGGCGTGCGCATCCACGGCTCGGGCAGCGCGTCGCTGCCGCACAAGAGCCTGCGCCTGTATGCGAAGGAGGACTATGGGCCGAAGACGTTCCGTGCGGCGGTGTTCCCCGATGAGACACTGGACGAGTACACGCGGCTCATCGTCCGCACGTCGGGACAGGACCTGCTGTATTCCAAGATTCGCGACTGCGCGCTCCAGGGACTGCTGCGGGAGACGGCGCTGCACCTGCAGGCTTGCCGCCCCACCGTCTTGTACATCAACGGCGAGTACTGGGGCCTGCACGAGCTGCGCGAGCGGTATGACGAGTACTACCTCTCGTCGCGCCACGGCATTGACCGCAAGAAGGTGGCCATCCTGGAGCTGGACGGGGTGCTCGACACTGGCGAGGAGGGCGACGAGTCGCACTACCTGGCGCTGCTGGACTTCGTCCGGAACAACGACCTCTCGTTGCCGGAGAACCTGTCCCACGTGGAGTCGATGATGGATGTGGACGACTTCATCGACTATCAAATCGCGGAGATCTTCTTCGCGAACCTCGACTGGCCCCACAACAACGTCAAGTTCTGGCGGTACGTGGAGCCAGATGCTGAGGGGCCCGTCGCGAAGGACGGCCGCTGGCGTTGGCTGCTCTACGATTTGGACGGGGCCTTCCTCGGCGACGCGGATTACGACTCACTGGCCCGGGTGCTGACGGATGAAACGCTCCCGGAGTGGTCTGTGCTGCTCATCCGTAAGCTGCTGACGAACGCGGACTTCAAGAGCCGCTTCGTGTCGCGCTTCCAATGGCACCTGGACAACACCTTCCGCGAGGAGCGCGTGACGGCACACCTGGAGTCGCTCACCGACCTGGTCGCCGCGGAGATTCCCGCGCACATCGAGCGTTGGGGCTATCCAGTGTCCGTGGAGTCGTGGCGATACTACGTGGACGCGATGCGCGACTACGCCACGCAGCGGCCCACGCATGTGCGCCAGCACCTGGAAGCGAGCTTCGGTCCCTTCTAGGGAGCGGGCGGGGCGGGGGGCGCGCTGAAGTCCTCCAGCCCCGGCGCGGGCGGGGGCTGGGTGAAGTCCTCCAGCCCCGGCGCGGCGGGGAGGATGGCGTCCTCCACGCCTTCGAGGTTGAGCTTCATGGGCACCTGGAGCGTGGTGCCCAGCCGCAGCAGCAGCACGTCCGGCTCGATGCCCTTCTCACCAATCGCCTGGGCCACCTCGCGCGCGGACATCGCGTTGCCCTTGGCCCACAGCGTCTTGAGGAACTCGCCCGCCTGCGACGTGCGCCACCACGCGGGGCCGAATCGCGCCTTCAGCTGCGCCTGGAGCTGACCCGCCAGGAACCAGGCGCGGAAGCTGTCCGCGGACTGAAAGAAGTCCTCCTGGTCCACGAGGTAGCGCTCGGTGTCCTCGTCCGTCATCGGGATGTCGTCGGTGCGCGACATGATTTCGCGGTACAGCGCCTTCGGGTCGGCCTCGACGCGGCGGTGCAGCTCCAACTGGTAGAGCAGCCGGCCCGCGGCATGGCGGATGAGGAACAGCTTGTGCGCGCTGGACGCGGCCAGGTACTGCGCGCGCTGCTCGCCGCTGACGCCCGCGTGCTCCTCCAGCCACACCGGGTCTTCGGCCAGGTCCTCGAAGAGGGCGGAGTAGGCCTCGCCCACGGTGGGGTTGCCCAGGCGCGCCAGTTCGAAGCGCGTCTCCGTGGTGAAGGCCGCGTGCAGCGCGTGGCCGAACTCGTGGAGCACGCGTGCCTGGTGCAGCACGCCCGTGCCCGGCTTGAAGGAGATGCGCACGTCGGAGGGCACGCGCACCGCCAGCGCCAGGGGGCGTGAGCTCTTGGCCTTCACGTCCCGCGCGTCGATGGTGACGTGGGGCAGCTCACCCAGGTCCAGGCCCATGCCCGCCAGCGTCCCGTGGGCCTTGAGCAGGGACTCGCCCTTGGGGAAGGCGTCCTCCACCTCGCGCGAGCGGAACAGGCGGGGGATGTCCGCGCGGGTGATATCCTTGAACGCCATGCCCAGCTCGCGCTGGCTCAGCCGCTCCATCACCACGCGGTAGGGGGCCTGCGTGGCCTGGAGGATTTCCTCCGCCAGCACGCTCAGCCGTCCCAGGTCCGACTGCCGCAGCTCGCTGCCGAAGGCCTCGTAGGAGGCGAAGCCCAGCTCCCGCACCAGCTCGTCCGCGCGCTCCTCGCGGCGGCGCAGCGTCTGGTTGAGGCGTTCAATCGCGGGCGTGGCCGCGGCGTACAGGGCCCGGCGCCGCGCCGCCGTGCGCTCGTTGGCGAGCAGCCGCTCCAGGTCCCGGTAGCGCACGTCCTTCCCGTCCACGGGGAAGGTGAGAGACGCTTCCAGATTGGCCGCCGCGTCGTTGAACTCGGCCAGCGCGTGGGACAGGTACTCACCGGCGAAGTGCGAGTGCAGCGCGGTGAGGGCGCGCACCTCGCGGGCGTCGTCCGTGAGCTGGCGCAGCCGGTCGATTCTGCGGATGTTCTCGATGGTGAAGAGCGCTTCCTGGCCGGCGTAGGTGGCGGCGACGTCCACGTGGCGGCCCTCCGTCCAGAATTCCCACACCAGGCGGCTCTGGGCTTCGAGGAGGGTTTCAGCCTTCGAGGACATGGCGCTGACATCCGCCTCGAGCTGCTGCTTCTCGGATAGGACCTGCCGGCCATCGGCGGGCGGGCCCTTGGGGCAGGCGGTGAGGCAGCAGGCGAAGGCCAGCAGCAGGGGAATCCTTGGGTGCATGTGGCTCCTCATGTTACTTGCGCGCTGCCCATGCCCAATCTTTCTCAATGGCGGGCCGCCCGGGGACGCCAGTCCCTCTACTCCGCCCTGCGACGTTTCTTCGCCGCCCACGGCTACCTGGAGGTGGAGACGCCGCTGCTCGTCCCCGCGCCGGGGATGGAGCCGCACATCAACGCGTTCGAGGCCGGCTTCATCCCGGAGACCGATGTGGGCTCCGCGCGGACGCTCTACCTGCACTCCAGCCCCGAGTACGCCATGAAGCGGCTGCTCGCGGACGGGGCCGGGCCGTTGTTCCAGCTGTGCAAGGTGTTCCGGAATGGGGAGGTGTCCCCGACCCATAATCCGGAATTCACGATGCTGGAGTTCTACCGGCCTCACGCGGACTACCACGCCATCATGGATGACCTGGAAGGGGCGCTGGCGGAGGCCGGCCGCGGCGCGACGGAAGGGGAGCCCGGGGCGGACCCGCTCTTCTTCACCCGCACCCCCTACGAGCGGTTGACGGTGCGTGACGCGGTGCTGCGCGCCACCGGCGTGGACATCCGCCAGCATTCGGACGGCCCGTCATTGAAGCGGGCGGCGGAGGCGGCCGGGGTGCGCACCGGGAACGCGGAGACGTTCGACGACGTCTTCTTCCACCTCTTCCTCCAGAAGGTGGAGACCGGCTTGGGCCACGAGCGGCCCACCTTCCTCATGGAGTACCCGGCGTCCATGGCGGCGCTGTCCCGGCTGAAGCCCGGTGACGCGGCGGTGGCGGAGCGGGTGGAGTTGTACGCCAAGGGTTTGGAGCTGGCGAACGGGTTTTCCGAGCTGACGGACCCCGTGGAACAGCGGGCACGATTGACAGAAGAACAGGAGCTCAGGCGCCAACTGGGCCGGGCCGTGTATCCTCTGGACGAGCGGTTCCTTGACGCGGTAGGGCGAATGCCACCCTCGGCGGGCATCGCCGTCGGGCTCGATAGAATCCTGATGCTGCTGCTCGGGGTCCAGCGCATCTCGGACGTGCTCCTTTTCCCCGCCCACGAGTTCGTTTGATTCGCAAGCTCCTGCAGACGGCCTTTGCTGGAACGGCGGCGGTGGGCATCACCGGTGTGCTGTCTCCCGTGGTGTCGGCGCTGTCGCTGCGCGACGCCAAGGACGCGGACGGCGTGCTGGTGCTGTGGGCGCGCTCGCTGCTGGCATCCGCGGGGGTGCGGCACGAGGCCGTAGGCGTCGAGAACGTCCCCACCGACACCCACGTCGTCTTCGTGAGCAACCACCAGTCGCACTACGACGCGCTGGTGAACTTCGCCCACATTCGCAAGCACACGCGTTACGTGGCGAAGGCGGAGCTGTTCCGCATCCCCCTGTTCGGGCCCGCGCTCCGGCGCGCAGGCAACATCCCGGTGGAGCGCACCGGTGGTGCGGGAGACAGGGCCCGCCTGTCGGAAGCCGTCACGGCGCTGCGGGAACGGGTGAGCGTGCTCTTCTTCGCGGAAGGCACGCGCAGCACGGATGGGCGGCTGCGGCCGTTCAAGAAGGGAGCCGCGACGCTGGCCATCCAGGCGGGCGTTCCGGTGGTTCCCCTGGCCGTGTCCGGGACGCGCCTCATTCTTCCCAAGGGGGGCCGGGCCGTGCGGTGGGGACAGCGCGTGGCGCTGGTGGTGGGAAAGCCCATCCCCACCCAGGGCCTGACGATGCAGGACCGCGACGCGCTCACGCGCCAGTTGGAGGACGCGGTCGCAGAACTCTATGCCGAGGCCTGCAAGCGCTCGGGAGACACGCCATGAAGAAGCCAATCCAGACCACATCCCAGGCGCACCCGTGGCACGGCATCACCCCGGGTGAGGACGCCCCCGAAATCGTCACCGCGTACATCGAAATCGTCCCCACGGACGCGGTGAAGTACGAGCTGGACAAGGAGTCCGGCATCCTCAAGCTGGACCGTCCGCAGCGCTTCAGCAGCCAGTGTCCCACGCTCTACGGCTTCATTCCGCAGACGTACTGCGACGAGCTGGTGGCGAAGCGCTGTGCCGAGCGCACGGGCCTGAAGGACATCAAGGGCGACGGCGACCCCATCGACATCTGCGTGCTGACGGAGAAGGTCATTTCCAGCGGCAACCTGCTGGTGCGCGCGATTCCCATTGGCGGCTTCCGCATGGTCGACGGCGACGAGGCCGACGACAAGATCATCGCGGTGCTGGAGTCCGACCTGGTGTACGGCGAGCTGCAGCACCTCGCGCAGCTTCCGCGCGCGCTGCTCGACCGCCTCAAGCACTACTTCCTCACCTACAAGCAGATTCCCGGTGAGGGGAAGCGCAGCGTGGAGATCGCCGAGGTCTACGACCAGCCGGAGGCGCTCGAGGTCATCAAGCGCAGCATGAAGGACTACGAGCGCATCTACGGCCCGCAGGTCACCACGAAGGCGCGCGCTGTCCGTACGCGCGGCGCGGCGGTGGAGGCGAAGATCGCCAAGCCCGCGAAGGCCAAGACGAAGGCGGCGCGCAAGTCGCGCGCGTCCTGAGCCGGCTCAGCGGACCTCGACCAGCCGCACGCGCTTGTAGATGCGGCGGTCCAGCGGCAGGCGGGTGTCGATGAAGCCGAGCGCTTCGTCGAACTCGAAGCTGAAGGTGGGGATGGGCGGGCTGATGGAGATGAGCAGCTCGAACTCCCAGACACTGGTGAGCCGCGAGCGGCCGCCCACGGCCTCGTCCGGCGGCGGGGGCAGCTTCTCCGCCATGGCGCGCACGTCCTTGAGGGCCTCCTTGTCGACCTCGGGCTGGTGGCTGGGCTCCAGAAGGTGCACGTCCACGAGCTGGCCCTTCGCGTCCTGGACGACGCGGATGAGGGCACGGCGCGTGGTGCGGAACTCCTGACGCATCTGCTGGCGCATCTCGCGGCGGGCATTGAGCGTGGGGTCTCCGGCGGTGCTGAGCGGCCTGCGCCGGTCCTCGCCCGGGCCGTTCTTCGTGGCGAACGAGCCCGACGCGCCGTAGTCCGCCGCGCGCTCCACCCAGATGCGCGAGTACGCGCGGCCGCGCTCCATGCCCATGTCGAAGTAGCCCTGGAGGCCGTGCTCCTTCACGGAGCGGTCGGCGTCCCACGCCTTCATCAACGCCTTGCCGAGCTGGCCGTAATACGGGTGCACGAGCCCACGTTCCACCCGGCCTCGGCCCACGCTTTCGGAGACCAGCTCTTCCACCAGGCGCTGGGCTGAAGGCGGCGCATGCGGGTCCACGCCGCCGTCGAGCTCCGCCGCCACATCGCGATGCGTTCCTGAAAGCGCGGTGACCTGACGGGCCGCGAGCAACAGCCGCGAGCCTGAGACGGCGTTGGCGCCGGGCTCCGCGCGGGGCATGTCCGTGGGGGCGTCCCCGCCAGGGGCGCGTCCGCGAAGCGGGGCCGCGCCGGAGCTGAGTCCAGGGCCTCCGCGTGACGTTCAGGCCGCGCGTCCGCTTGGGCGACTTGCGTGTCGTGGGCGGGCTGGGAACTCACGTGGGGGGGGGCCATGTGGCGCTCAGACCGGGACTCCGCTTGGGCGGGTGCGGTGTCGCGCTCCGGCGGCGCCTGCCCCGACGGAGCCCGGTGCTTCGCGGCCGTGCGGGGCGCAGGGGGCGCATGGGGGCTGTCCGAACGCTTTGGCGACACCCGTTGGGCAGCGTCGGCGACCGGGCCCTCGTCCGGCATCAGCGTGGCCTGCGATACACGGGCCTCCGCGACCTCCACATCCACCCATTCCAGGGCAGGCGGCGAGGACGCCGGAGGGGGCCTCGGGACCGGCTCCTCGCGCTCCAGGGGCAGCCACAAGAGCCCATGCACACCCATGCTGGCGGCGAGCGCTAGCAGCAGGCGTCTGGTGGGCTCCCGAGGCATGCGCCTCCATTTAACCCCGCTTTCACGTCATGCCCTGGGAATCCGCGACGGGAGGATAGGAAACGCAACCCTGACGCGTTTACTCTTCGCGGCATCGGAGGAAGGACCCCAAAATGTCGACCTCGCTGCTCGCGACGGATGGCTACAAGTTCAGCATGGCGGAGGCCGGCTGGCCGCTTCGTCGGGAAACGTTCTACTACTCGCACCGGCGGGGTGGTCTCCAGGTGATGCCGCTCGACGTGGCGGCCTTCGTCAAGTCGCTCATCCCGGAGCCCAAGTCGGAGGACTACGACTACCTCAGCCGGTACGACTATGAGATGGGCGTGGGGTTCAAGGCGGCCATCCTCCGCCGTGAAAAACTCAGCATCCGCGCCATCCCCAAGGGCGCGCTCTTCTACCCGCGCGAGCCCATCCTCACGCTGACAGGGCCGTCTGCCCTGGTGTCCTGGGTGGAGCCGCTGCTGCTCCAGCTCAACTTCCGCATCCAGGTCGCCACCCTGGCGCTGTCGGACCGGGACGCGTTGGCTCGCGCGCTGGCCACCGTGACGTGCGACGAGCAGAAGGCCATCGCGCTGGAGACGCTCGACTCGGTGGGCGTGAAGGCGGTGCCCATCACCGTGGACACGGAGGGCTACGCCAAGCGCGTCTTCGCCACCGTCAAGGAGCTGGTGGACATCGTCGAGGACCCGTCCCGCATCTTCGAGGTGGGCCTGCGCGCGGCCACCTGTCTGGAGCAGCACGAGGTGGCGTTGCGAAGCTGCAAGGACGCGGGCGTCACGCGCACCTCCAACGTGGACGGGGCGGCGAAGCTGGGAATGGTCCCCGTGGGCACCATGGGGCACGAGCACATCCAGCGCTATGGCTCGGATGAGGCCGCGTTCCGGGCCATGCGCGAGCGTCGGCCGCAGCGCTCCAGCTACCTGCTGGACACCTTCGACACGCTCACGTCCGGAATCCCCGCGGCCTTCCAGCTCATCCAGGAGGAGCCCGGCAACAACGACTCCATCCGCTTCGACTCCGGCAACAAGAAGCTCCAGTACCTCTACGCGGTGACGCGGGCGCGGGACCTGGGGATTCGGCCCGTCAACATCCTGGAGGACGGACTGGACGCGGAGGCCACGCGGGAGTTCGAGGAGCTGCGGCGGCAGGTGGGCTGGGAGCCGTCGGCCCAGTTCTACGGCTACGGCGGCCACATCATCGCGCGGACCATGGACTGCCCGCTCACCCGGGACAAGGTGGCCGCCATCTACAAGCTGTCTCGCACGGGCAACACGCCGGTGATGAAGTTCGGCAACGAGCTGGCCGAGGGCAAGAAGAGCATCCCCGGCGAGCCCGTCCTCTTTCGCCGTCGCCACGGCTCGGGGCCCATCGGACTGGTCGGCCAGGTGGGCGAGCCCGTCCCGGACGGCTACTTCCCGCTCATGGAGAGCGCGCCGGAAACCCCATCGCTGGTGGGCGCGCAGGAGACGGCGGCCGAGGCGCGTGTCGCCTACACCGCCGCGACGCAGGCGCTGGTGGATGCGCTGCACCGCCGTCACTTCCCCCAGCAGCACCGCTGAGGCCGACATGCCCTTGCCCATTCCCCGCTTTCACGAGGACGCCCGCGTCAGCCAGCTCTACCTGGAGCGTGGCGCGGAGGTGACCGAGGAGGCCCTCCGCTACGTGGCGGAGCACCGCATCCGCCCCGCGCGTGAGGACGCGACGCGCATCGCCGCGTTCGGCATCGACGTGCAGGTGGCCTTCTGCACGCCGGGCGCCAGCCTCTTCGTGCCCGGCGCGGTGGAGGACACCCAGCGCGCGCTGCGCTGGCTCTACGCGAACCTGGACCGGGTGACGGAGCTGGTGTTCTCGCTGGACACGCACCACGCGTACCACGTGTTTCATCCGTCCTGGTGGCGGGACGCGGAAGGCCGGCCGCCGCCGCCATTGACGGCCATCACCGCGGCGGATGTTCGCTCCGGCCGCTGGCGGGCCACGCGCTTCCACGAGGAGAGCCTGGCCTACTGCGAGCAACTGGAGGCCAGCGGCCGGTACGTGCTCACCGTCTGGCCCTTCCACGCGATGCTGGGCGGCCTGAGCCACGCGCTGGTTCCGTCCGTCTTCGAGGCGAGCCTCTTCCATGCCCTGGTGCGCGACATACCCACGCACTTCGAGCTGAAGGGGGAGCACCCGCTCACGGAGAACTACTCCGTGCTCTCACCCGAGGTGACGGAGCTGAAGGGGCAGCAGGTCGGGGCCTTCAACACGCGCCTCTTCGAGCGCCTGATGTCCTTTGACCGCGTCTATGTCTTCGGTCAGGCCAGCTCCCACTGCGTGCTGAACACGCTGCTGGACCTGCGGCGTCACATCGAGCAGACGGACCCGTCGAAGATGGGCCGCATCCACATCCTGGAGGACGCCATGAGTCCGGTGCCGGCGCCTCCCCTGGAGCCGCTGCCCGCCTCGTTGGACTTCCCCCGGTTGGCGAAGGAGGCCCTCCGGGACTTCCAGGCGGCGGGGATGCGGGTGGTCCGAACCTCGGATCCGCTGGAAGGGTAGCCGGGCGGCATTCCGGGCGCGTGCTCCCACGTACCCAGCGTGTGGTAGAATCTCCCGTTCGTTCCCGGCGAGGCTGGGGACCTCCGCGTCGGTGAAGAGGGAGTCATGGCCGCTCAATTCAATCCGCCTGCGTTCACGGTGCAGGTCGGCTCACACGGCGCGGATGCGCTGAGTGTTTCGAGCATTTCCGGCACCGAGGCGTTGAGCCACCTGTTCGACTTCCGGGTGGACTTCTTCGCCAAGGATGGCAACCCCATCGCCACCAGTGAGCTGCTGGAGCAGGACGCGTTGCTCACCCTCTCCATTCGCGACAGCGCGCCCCGCTACGTGCACGGCTGGGTCCGCGAGGTGGAATCGCTGGGCATGAAGACGGGCCGCCGCCGCTACCGGGCGCACGTGGTGCCCCGGCTGTGGCGGCTCACCCAGCACCACCGCAGCCGCATCTTCCAGCAGAAGTCCGTGCCGGACATCCTCAAGGACGTCCTGGACGCGGCGGGCGTGAAGACGCGGCTGGCCCTGTCCGGCAGCTACGCCCCCCGCGAGTACTGCGTGCAGTACCGGGAGAGCGACTTCGCCTTCCTCAGCCGCCTCATGGAGTGGGAAGGCATCTTCTACTTCTTCGAGCACACCGAGGACGGGCACACCCTGGTGCTGGGGGACAAGCCCAGCGCGCACGCGCCCCTGCCGCAGGGCCAGCAGCTCCCGCTGCGTCCCAGTCTGGGCAAGGAGGTCGTGGAGGGTGAGTATCTCTCCGCGCTGGAAGTGGTGCACCGGCTGCGCCCCGGCGCCGTGCACCTGAAGGACTTCGACTTCGAGAAGCCTGGCCTGGACATCTCCGGCAAGGCGCAGGCGCCCGAAGGTGTCACGGAGCTGGAGCTCTACGACTATCCGGCGGGCTACGTGGCGCCGGGCGTGGGCAAGGCGGCGACGAACGTGCGCACGGAAGCGGCCAGCATGGGCGGGCGCACGCTGATGGGGCAGGGCGTGGCGCCGCGCCTGACGCCCGGGTACCTGCTGGAGGTGCAGTCCCCGGAGGATGGCACCTTCGCGGGCGAGTACCTGGTGACGGAGGTGGTGCATTCGGGCACGCAGCCGGACGTCAGCGCGGGCAGCGAGGCGATTCAGGGCCTGTACCGCAACCAGTACCAGTTGCTGCCCAAGGCCGTGCCCTTCCGGCCCCGGCGCCTGACGCCCCTGCCGCAGCTGGCGGGTCCGCAGACGGCCACGGTGGTGGGCCCCGCGGGCGAGGAGATTCACACCGACGAGCACGGGCGCATCAAGGTGCAGTTCCACTGGGACCGCGAGGGCAAGCGCGACGAGCGGTCCTCGTGCTGGGTGCGCGTGGGCCAGCCGTGGGGCGGCCCGGCCTGGGGTGACGTGTGGCTGCCGCGCATCGGCCAGGAGGTGGTGGTGCGCTTCCTGGAAGGCGACCCGGACCGGCCGCTGGTGGCGGGCGCCGTCTACAACGGCACCAACACGGTGCCGTATGGCCTGCCGGGGGAGAAGACGAAGTCCACGCGCAAGAGCGCCTCCAGCCTGGGCAGTGACGGCTTCAACGAGGTCCGCATCGAGGACGCGGCGGGCCAGGAGGAGGTCTTCACCCACGCGCAGAAGGACGAGGACCTGCTCACGGAGAACGACAAGGACCAGCAGGTGACGGGCTTCGAGGATCTGCTGGTGAAGAAGGACCGCAAGCGCACGGTGGAGGGCAACCAGGAGCTGCGCGTGGGCATGGACGACGTGGGCGTCGTCGAGCAGAACCAGACGTTGCTGGTGCAGGGCAACCGCTCCACCCGGACGACGCTGTCCCATGACGAGGCAGTGGAGGGCAACCAGACGATGACGGTGGGCGGGAACCTCACCGCGCTGGTGCTCCAGGGCGCCATGGAGAACGTAGGGGCCGCGAAGGCCACCACCATTGGCGGCGTCTACAGCGTCAACGTGGCGCTGGCCTACAACGAGGCCACCGGCGGCGCGCGCGGCCTCCAGGTCGCCGCCGCGCACACCGAGCACGTGCTGGGCTCGCGGCAGGAGACGGTCGGCAAGGACAAGACGGTGGACGTCGGCATGGACTGGGACTTGCGCACCAAGGGCCAGCTCACGCTGACCATCGGCAAGGACTGGGAAGAGGACATCGGGAAGACCACCGGCCTCTACATCACCGAGGCCATGGCGGGCCTGGCCAAGAAGTTCGAGCTGAAGGCAGACACCTTCTCGCTGCTCGTCGGTGACAATCTCATCCTGAAGATGGAGAAGTCCGGCAAGGTGACCTTCGCCCTCAAGACGCTCACCGTCGACGGCAAGGAAGTGAAGATCAAGGGCGGCAAGGTGAAGATGGAGGCGGCTGGTTCGCTCAAGAGCGACTCGCGCAAGGCGAAGGAGCTGGAGCACTTCAAGGAGCCAGACCCCGTCAACGTCGAGTTCAACCTCAAGGGCATGGACGGCAAGCCCATCAAGGACCAGCCCTTCGAGCTGCACATGCCCGACGGCACCATCAAGAAGGGCCGCGTGGACGGGAGCGGGAAGGGCGTGGTGGAGAAGGTGCCGCCCGGCGACTACCGCGTCGTCTTCCCGGAGATGTCAGGCCGCATCAACAAGGGTTCCTGAGCCGTACCCGCCCGCGCGGGCACACGCGCCATTTCGGATAGGCCAGCGATGGAAACGTACGTCGTCAAGGACGGGGACTCCCCCGACTCAATCGCGCAGAAGTACGGGTTCAAGGAATGGAAGCTCATCTACGAGCATCCGGACAACGGGGGCCTGCGCGCCACTCGCGGCGCCAATGAAGTGAAGGCGGATGACCGGGTCATCATCCCGGACCTGCCAGAGAACCAGGTGTCCGCCGGAGGGCCGCAGAACCTCATCGCCACGCCGGGAACGCCGCTCACCTTGCCGCCCGTCCACTTCGACGCGCACATGCACATCATGAGCGGCAACTGCACGCCCATGCCCGCGCTGGTGCAGATGATGAAGGACAAGGGGCTGGGCTTCCTCGTGGGCACGGGCACCAGCCGCACGAAAATCAACCGCCTGGGCTTCTGGGCGGCGAAAATCCCGTTCGCGCCCGACATTGGTGATGTGTCCCACCGCGACACGCACCGCATTGGCGAAGAGGCCGTGCGCTCCAATGACAGCCTTGCCCAGGACCGGACGGGATACACCTCGGATGGAATGGGCAACGTGGAGGAGTACACCATCCCCGCGCCCCTGCGGGCTTATGCGTCCACGCAGGGCCACGCGGAGGCCAGCGCTTCCTACCTGGGCATGTCCATCGTCCTCACCATGGACATGGATTACTGCCACCTGGCTGGCTACCAGGGGGACCCTATCTACAGCTCGGATTTCGATGGGGCCGAGCCCCGCTTCACCTACCGCTGGCGCACGAAGTCCGACGACCCTGGCGAGCTGATTGAAGCGAAGTCCGATGAGATAAGGCTTCACGAGACGTGGGACCGGCAGCTCCGGCACACCGAGCAGGTGGTCGCGGAGAATCCCTTCCGGCTGCTGCCCATGTTTCACTTCGAACCGCGCCGCTTCATCAAGAACGAGGACAAGTCGTTCCCCTTCGAGAAGGTGGTGACGGCCTCCAAGGCGGCTCCCTACATCGGCTTCAAGATGTACACGCCTCAGGGCTACATGCCCAAGGAGCGCCATGCGCCGGTGAAGGACATCCTGAGCTGGTTCTTCTCCGAGTGCGCGTCGAACGACATCCCGCTGATGACCCACTGCACGCCGTCCGGCTTCTACACGCACGAGCGGCGCTTCTACCTGGACCACGAGCCGGACGAGGCCATCCGCAACGACCCGAAGTACTGGCCTTCGAAGGAAGCCATCGCCAAGGCCGACGCGGACATCACCAAGGCGCGCGATTACGTGACGGAGCTGGAGGCGAGCTGGAAGAGCCATATCCCGCTCGTGCTCCGCCGCGCGCGCAATGGTGTGGAGGACGCCATCGAGGCCAAGGAGAAGCTGCTGAACCCGGGCCGGATGCGCTACTTCTATGAGAACTACGTGCACCCGGAAGCGTGGCGTCCGGTGCTCAATGACAACCCGAAGCTGCGCCTGTGCCTGGCGCACTTCGCCAGTGACGGCACCTTCTGGGACTTCCGCAAGGGATTGACCGTCAAGCAGGATGGCCAGAAGGTTCAGTACGACAAGAGCTGGATTGGCTCCATCGTCGAGCTGTGCAACGAGTTCCCCAACTTCTACACGGACATCTCCTATCTGGACCTGATGGAGAAGCAGAAGTGGAAGCTGCTGGCTGAAATCCTCAAGTCCAGTCCATGGATGCTGAAGAAGATCATGTTCGGCACCGACTGGTACATGATTACCGCCGAGCCCGTGGCGTACGCGGCCTGGTACAGCCGCACCATCCGCGGGCTGGAGTTCATCCAGAAGGAGCTGCCGACGCAGGTGAACCTCTTCACCCAGTTCGCCATCGTCAATCCCATGCGCTACTACCGCATGATGGAGGTCGCCCCGAAGATGAAGGAGGGCCTCAAGAAGCTTCAAACGGACCTCAACGTGACGGGCGCCGCGGTGGACAAGCTCGAGGACAACTTCACGACGCTGATGCGGCTGCAGCACCCGCTGGAACAGATTGACAAGGCGGGCGGCCTGGCCAGCGGTCCCATGTTGTTCACCGCGACCACGAAGGCGAAGTAGGAGCCCCGCCCATGGAGCCCAACAAGGACCCCTTCCTGCTGACGCCTCAACTGCCCGCGGCCGCGGCGCCCGTGCGTCATCCGTCGCCGTTCCCCTGGAATCAGGTGGCGCTCGTGTTTCCATCTCCGGCGCCGGATTCGGTGTCGGTGCTCACGCTGAATGACAAGCTCTGGCGGCTGGAGCTGTCCGGCTCCGAGGTGCGCCGCGTCGAGGTGGATGACGAGTACCTGGAGCAGGTCTCCGGAGGCGAACTGCAAGGGATGCTGCCTCCATCATCCACGCACCTGGCGTACCTCCAGACTCGAAGCCTGGTGATGTACGACCTCAAGTGGCAACTGGCCAAGACGTGGTTCATGGTCGAGCGACTGGAGGAGGTCGCCATCCGCGGCGCGTGGATTTCTCACGCCCCGCTGGTGGTGGCGGCGGAGCTGGAGGACACCGCGAATTATGCCCGCACCTCCCGCATCTCCTTCCGGCTGCGCACCGGCGGCTGGAGGGCGAAAAGCGCGCGAAGTTGGGCTCGCTGGAGCTGGGCTCCGTCGTCGGCGCGGTGAAGTGGGACGCGGGGGCGGGGCTGGTGGCGGTGCAGAAGCCCGGCGTGCCGCTGGAGCTCTACGGGCCTGACCGCCAAGCCCCAGCCGGAGCACCCGCTGGCGCTCGCGCTGCGCAAGCTGGCGGTGGATGGCCTCACGTTGCAGTCGCTGCGTTTGCATCCCTCGTTGCCGGTGGCGCTCGTGGCCCTGGGCCGTGACGTGGCGCCGAAGCGGGAGGAGGGGAAGGAGAAGCCCGAGGACCCTGGCATCTGGCGCGTGTCGTGGGAAGGCGCGCCCGCGGTGACGGTGCGGCTGGCGCGCTATGCCTCCGGGGAGTCGGTGACGCTGGGCTCGCTGTCACCCGAGGGTGACTGGCTCTTCTACCGCGTCCTGAACAGCGCGGGCCGCAACCCGCAGCTCTACGTGCAGCAGGTCGGCGCGGCTTTCAAGCCGCCCCTGTCACTGGGCGCTGTCCCGGAGAAGGGCGCGGCGCTGCTGTGGACGGGCGGGGCGCCGTCGCTCGTCGTGTATGACGGGACGAAGGACGCGCTGGTTCACTGGAAGCTGGCGGGCGCGGCGGCACCGGCGAAGCCTCCCGCGTCGCCGCCCAAGCCAGACGGGAAGTGACGGTGTGGCTCAGCGTCCCTTGAGACGCTGCGCGGCGCTGCGCCACCGACGCCTCTCTCGTCGCCAGGCCCGGCAGGATGTGACGGCTCGGCTCAGCGTCCCTTGAGACGCTGGGCCGCCCAGCGCGCGGCGGCTTCGCACAGCACCTTCGAGGCCGCTTCGCCCGGCTGGGCGTGGGCGCTCAGCTCCACCACCTCGTGGAAGAGGTCCAGCGCCAGACCTTCATCCCGCTGCACCTGTCCGGCGAAGAGCACCACCGGCGTGCCGTGCTCGCGGGCCAGCCTGGCGATGCCGCCCGGGCCTTTGCCCAGCGACGTCTGACGATCGAAGCGTCCCTCACCGGTCAGCACCACGTCCGCCATCAGCACGCGCCGCTCCAGGCCCAGCGCGCGTGACACCAGCTCGTAGCCGGGCACCAGTCGCGCGCCAGTGAGGGCCAGCAGGCCAAACCCAAAGCCTCCCGCCGCTCCCGCGCCGGGCCAGCCCGCGGACGTATCCCCCAGCACCGTCGCCGCGTGTGCCAACGCCGCCTCCAGTGCTTCCACGCCGGCCTCGTCCGCGCCCTTCTGCGGACCGAAGAGACGCGCGGCTCCGTCCGGCCCCAACAAGGGTGAGGTGACATCCGTGGCACCCAGCAGCTCCACGGCGCCCAGGCGGGGATGACGGCCACTCGCGTCCATGCGGGCGAGCTGGGCCAGCGCCGCGCCTCCCGGGGAAGAGGCTGTCCTCGCGCGTCCAGGAAGCGGAAGCCCAGAGCGCTGAGCGCCCCGGTGCCCGCGTCCGTGGTGGCGCTGCCACCCAGGCAGACGATGAGGCGTTCGCAGCCCGACTCCAGCGCCGCGTGCATCAGCTCGCCGGTGCCATACGTGGATGCCTTCAACGCATCGCGAGCCTCGGGCGCCAGCAGCGACAGGCCGGACGCGGAGGCCATCTCCACCACCGCCGTGCGTCCGTCCTCCACCAGGGCCCAGTGGGCTTCCACGGGCGCGCCCAGCGGTCCACGCACCACCTGCTGACGACGCTCGCCGCGCAGGCCCGTCAGCAGCGCTTCCACGGTCCCAGGCCCGCCATCCGCGAGCGGCGCCACGTCCAGCACCACTTCCGGCGAGGACTCACGGAGGCCGCGAGCCATGGCTTCAGCCGCTTCCGCGGCGGACAGCGTTCCCTTGAATTCTTGCGGTGCGACGAGCCAGCGAGGAGAAATCACGGTGAAGGGCTTGGCGCTTTCTGAGGTGTCCAGGGAACTCCAGAAGGCCAGGGGACCTGTACCGCGTCCTCTACCTGCGAGAGCCCCCACCCCTGGCATACCACTCCCAACGTCATTCCCACTCCTGGGGTGATGCGTGTTTCATCACTTCTATGTATCAACCGGACGTTAGCGCCGCGAATTCCTACAAAGACTTGAATTGAAAAGTGGCAATTCAAGCTTTTGTCGCCGCGTGCCAGGCCTCCTCATGCCAGTCCAGCAAAGGGCGCGGAGCCTTCAGTGAAGGGGCCACGCGCTGAGACACACGCTCCAGCCGCTCCAGCAGCGTGGCTACCGTCTCCGCGGGTTGGCGTGAGGGGCCTTGGATGCGCTGGCAGAAGAAGGTCCGGCAGCCGAAGGGCCGGTCCGCGTACACCGAGCAGCGCAGGCCCGTGGCGTCCAGGTAGGGACAGCCGCCGTCCGTGCGAGGTGGCGGCAGCGGGCGCCCTCGGGACAGCAGTTCCCATTCGGGCTGCCACAGCCAGGGCTGGCGTTTCGTGATGGCCAGCTGACAGCACTTGCCGCTGGCCGGGCAGGAGTAGGGGGCGTAGGCCGCGTCCGCCTGGCGGTAGACGGCGCGCACTTCCTTCAGCGCGCGCTCCCTTTCGCGGGTGCCACCCAGGGGCGCGTCGTCGTCCTCGTCGTCCCAGTCCCGCGTCCGCATGGGCGAATCCTCAGAGCACCCGGAGCACGAAGCACTTCAGGTAGCGCGTCTCGCGCAGGTTGAGCAGCACGGGGTGGTCCCGGCCGGCGCCGCGGCGCTCGATGATTTGCACGCGGCGGCGGGCGTCCGCGGCGGCGGAGGCGAGCATGTCCTCGAAGGCCTGTTCGTCCACGTGGTACGTGCAACTGGCGGTGATGAGGATGCCGCCGGGCCGCAACAGCTGCAGGGCGCGGAGGTTGATTTCCTTGTACCCGCGCACCGCGGCGGGGATGGCGTCCTTGTTCTTCGCGAAGGACGGCGGGTCCAGGACGATGGTGTCGAAGCGTTTGCCCTCGTCCACCGCGTCGCGGAGGAAGTCGAAGGCGTTGGCCACCACCACGTCCAGGTTGTTCAGCTTGTTGGCCGCGGCGTTCTCCCGAAGCTGCGCCGAGGCCGCTTCGGAGATTTCAATCGCCGTGACGTGCCTGGCCCGCGTGGCGAGCTGGAGCGCGAAGCCGCCGACGTAGGAGAAGCAGTCCAGCGCCTCGCCGTGGGCATAGTGCGCGGCCATGACGTGATTCTCGCGCTGGTCCAGGAAGGCGCCCGTCTTCTGGCCCTCCAGCAGGTCCGCGCGCATCTTCACCAGGCCCTCGTCGAAGGACACCGGGCCGGGATGTTCGCCGCGCAGCACGCCCTTCTCCGGAGTGAGGCCCTCCAGGTTGCGGACGCCCACGTCGGAGCGGTTGATGATGCCGCGCGGGTTGAACTGCGCCTGGAGCAGGTCGGCGATGAGCGCCTTGCGCTGCTCCATGGCGGGGACCAGGAACTGCACGCTGAGGAAGTCGCCGTAGCGGTCCACCACGAGCCCGGGCAACCCGTCCGCCTCGCCATGCACCAGGCGGTACGTCTTCTCCCCCGGGAGCGCGAGCTGGCGCAGCCGGTCCGCGGCCAGGAGCCGCTCCCGGAAGAAGTCCGCGTCCACCGCGACGTCGTCGAAGGAGAGCCAGCGCAGGGAAATCTTCGAGTGCTTCGAATAGAAGGCCTTGCCCAGGAACCATCCCCGGGTGTCCGTCACGCGCACCACCTCGCCGCCGGGCAGCCCGGGGTCGCCATTCAGGTCCGCGCGGTAGATCCACGGGTGGCCGCCCTGCCAGCGCTCCACGCCGCGGCGCAGCAGGGACACCTGGGGAAGGCCGTCCGGGCCCAGCTCGGGCGAGGTGCGGTCCGGGGCGGGCTTCTCGGGGCGGGTGTGGGGACGGCCCCGGCCCTGCTGCTGAGAGGAGGGGCCCGAGGGCCGGTTTCCGCTTCGGCGCGGGTAGGGGGCTTGGAAGAGGTGGACATGGCGTTCGCGGCGTATACTCGCAACCCGCGTGAGATACGAGTTGCTCCTCCAGACGATGACGCCGGGCTCGCCTTATGAGGCAGCGCGGGTGGATGCCCTCCTTTCCGAGCGGGGCGTGGTCGCCCGGCCGGACGGCGTGCGCAGGTGGTCCTTCAAGAACGGCGACGTCGACGTCGGCGAGCTGCGTGAGGGCGGACAGGTGGTGGCCACCGAGCTGCGCGTGCCGCTGTCGGACCGCCCCGACCTGATGCGCGAGGCCGTGGAGGCCGCAGCGGCCCTGGCCTCCGAGGCCGGTGTCCGGCTGGTGGACCCGCAGCTGGGCCGCTCGCTGACCGGCAAGGACGATGCCGGAGTGGTGGAGCAGTACGTCCGCACGGCGCGCTACGCGGGCGAGGTGGCCGGCGTGCCCGAGGCGATGGGCGCGGGCAGCTACGCGCTGGAGACGGAGGGCTCCCGCGGCTTCCAGCTCTCCACGCGCATGGTCCTCATCGCCATTGGCATCTTCGTGGTCCTGTACCTGGTGGTGGACACCCTGGTGGGGCAGCTCGGCGGGCGCTGACGCGGCGGCGGAAGACGAGCACGACCCCTCTCGAAGCGTTACCTTGGGGGCGTGTTCCGCTACCTCCTCCTCGCCCTCATCGTGGTGCCCTTCCTTGAGCTCTACCTGCTCCTGGCCATTGGCCGGCAGATAGGGCCCATGCCCACCCTTGCCTGGGTGCTGGTGTCCGGCCTGGTGGGCACCGCGCTCTCCCGGCGGGAGGGCAGGCGGGTGCTGCGCCACTGGCGTGAGTCCATGGCGCGCGGCGGTGCCCGAGGAAGGCATCCTCAGTGGCGTGCTGGTGCTGGCGGGCGGCGTGCTGCTCGTCATCCCCGGCATCCTCACCGATGTCGTGGGGCTGCTGCTCCTGCTGCCGCCCGTGCGGCGCCTCATCTCCGCGCGCGTGCGTCGCACCCTGGAGCGCAAGGTGCGTGAGGCTCGATGCACGTCACCACCTTCGGTGGCGGGGCGTTTGGGGGCGGCTTCCACGCGTCCGTGGGAAGCCCTTTTCCCGGAGGCCCCGTGCCGCGTTCTCCGCGGACCGGTGCCCTGGAGCCGGACGCCGGCGGCACCGTGGCCCGCCGGCCTCAGGGCCCGCAGCCGGAGGTGGATGCCGAGTTCACCGAGGAGGAGCCCAGGCGGAGCTGACGCGCCGCCCGGACGTCAGTTCCCGCGCGAGCCCAGGCTGCCCACGCTGGCTTCTAGCGTGGTGGAGCCGGTGCGCCACGGCCGGGCCTGGTCCCTCAGCCACGTGCCAAGGCGGGCCACCAGGGCGCAGCCCACCAGCAGCGATACGCCGATGCCCAGTCCCTCCAGAAGCGTCAGGGTGGGGCCCACGCGGCTGGACAGGCCCGCGTAGCTGGACCAGCCGTACACGATGGGCAGGTGCAGCACGTAGACCCAGAGCGACAGGCGGCCCAGGGGCGCCAGCAGGCCGCTGACCTTGCGCGGCAGCAGGTTGACCACGCCCAGCACCATCATCCCCTGGCCCACGCGGTACGCCACCAGCCACGCGCTGGCGGTGCCCCAGTCCTGGTTCTGCCCGCGCATGAACCAGAAGAGGCCGCCGCCCAGAATCAGCAGCGCCAGCCCCTGCGGCACGCCGGGGCGGAGGGTGCCCAGCAGGCTCGCGGCCAGGGCACCCGCGAAGAAGTAGCTGGCCCATGGGAAGAAGGGGAAGCGGCTGGCGCCGCCACTGCCGATGAACTGGGTCAGCGGCCCGGGCAACCCTTCGCCCAGGGTCCACAGGGTGGCGCTCACCAGCGGCAGGCCCACCGCGACCACCGCCAGCATCACCGTGCGTCCCCAGCGGCCCGGCGTCACCGCCAGCAGGGTGGCGCCCGCCAGGAGGGCGAAGCCGATGCATTGGAGCGCGTCGAAGACGAGCACCTTCGTCAGCATCCGCTCGGTCATCCCCATCTGGATGACCGTGGACCACCCGGGCCAGTGGACGAGGTAGCCCAGGAAGATGAGCAGCAGCGCGCGCCGCACCCGCTTGCCGTAGGTGTCCCGGGCCGCCGTGGGCTTCGAGCCCAGCGCCGCGACCACCGCCCACCCCGCGACCATCAGGAACAGGGGCGCGGTGATGCCTCGGCAGGTCCAGTAGTGCTGGACCCACACGTCCGCGCGCACGGCCGGCGACAACACCGCGTCCAGCGTGTGGCCAATGACCATCGCCATCACCGCGAGTCCGCGCGCGCAGTCGAGCCCGGGGTGCCGGGTGTCTCGTTTCTGGAAGGTGAAGGTAGGGCCGAGTTGACTCACGAGGTCCCCAGCATAGGCCGTGACTCGGGCTACGTCTCGAAAACGCATGAACCCGTCAGCCCCCACTTCACGGAGAGACAGGGCACCCTGACGGGTCGTGTGGTGCTACAGGGAGGGACATGCGCCTGCACGCCCTGCTGCCCAGCTTGCTGTTGCTCGTCCTCCTGGCGCCTCTCGGCGCGCGCGCCGCGTCGGGTGATGCGTGGCTGGGGCCGGACAAGCCCAAACACTTCGCGGCGTGTTTCATGTTCGCGGGCGCGGGGTACGCCGGGGGCGCGCTGCTCTTCGACAATCCCCACGCGCGTTGGCTCACCGGCGCGGGGCTCGCGATGGGCGCGGGGGTGGGCAAGGAGCTCTATGACTTGGGGCGCGGGACGACGTTCTCGATGAAGGACCGGCGTGGGACGCGGTGGGCACGGCGTCCGGGCTCGCGGTGTCGTACGTGGTGGACCGGCTCGTCTTCCGCCGTGACGACACGCCGTCCGAGGTGGCCCGCCAGGCGCGGCTACGTCGCCCCGTCGCGCTCCACCTCCACGTCGCTGGGGACGGGGGCCTCCCGGGTGGGCTCGCCACGCGCATGGCGTTCGACGAGCTGTACCAGCTCCTCTCGATGCAGCCTCGGGTCCACCGTCACCAGGGCGCCGCCGCGGCCGGAGTCGCTGGAGACGAGCACGGTGACCTTGCCGCGCGGGCACTGGTTCATGCAGCCGGAGGGGCGCACGCGGACCTGTTCCCCCAGGCCGCGTTCGGTGAGCGTGCCTTGGAGCCAGCGCGGCAGGTCCAGTCCTCCGGCACGCGTGCCGCCCTTCATCAGGCACTTCCGGCAGACGAGCACCTCCACGTCCTCCACCGGTCCACCATCGCTGCCGTCCCGCATCCGTCCTCCATCGTCTCGTCGATGCCGCTCGATGCGCCGCGCGCCCGGCCCTGAGGCACAGGGGCCCTGTTGGCTGAAGCACGCACGGCGGCCTGAGACTGGGAGGTAGCGCGCTGTCGGAAGTCTCGCAGGCCACCCTGGTCGTTCGAGTGCTTCCGGAGCGGGAAGGCGGCCCGGTGGCTGATGGGTCCGGAAAGCGGACGTACAGGGATGTCGCGACACGGCATTCCTCCCGGGCTGATTGCTGGTAGCTTGCGCCGCGCTATCGAAGCGGCCATGGAGGGCTTCCATGATTCAGAACCGGTGGGTCTCGCTGCTGTCGCTGTCCGCTCTGGGCGTCAGTGCGCTCACGGGGTGTGAGCGGACGCCGCCGCCCGCCGAGGCGCCCGTGGCCGCGCCGGAAGCCCAGAAGCTGCCGGCGCCCAAGCCGATGACGGCCGAGCAGCTCGCGCACTTCTTCAAGCCGCTGCCCCAGCGCAAGGACGCGCCGCCTCCCTCCGAGGACACCGATGCCCAGGTGGCGCTGGGGCGGATGCTCTACTTCGAGCCGCGCCTGTCGAAGAACCACGACGTGTCCTGCAACACCTGCCACGGCCTGACGACCTTCGGCGTGGACAACAAGGCGCTGTCGGACGGCCACAAGGGCCTGAAGGGCACGCGCAACTCGCCCACCGTGTACAACGCGGCCGGGCACATCGCGCAGTTCTGGGACGGGCGCGCGGACACGCTGGAGGCGCAGGCCACGGGCCCCATCCTCAATCCGGTGGAGATGGCCATGCCGGATGAGAAGCGCGTGCTGGCCACGCTGACCTCCATCCCGGAGTACACGAAGCGCTTCCGTGAGGCCTTCCCGGGCGACAAGAAGCCGGTGACCATGGCCAACACCGCGCGCGCCATCGCCGCTTTCGAGCGCAAGCTCGTCACGACCTCGCGCTTCGACGCCTTCGTGGGCGGCAAGCACGACGCGCTCACGGAGCAGGAGCAGCGGGGCCTGCAGCTCTTTGCCACCACCGGGTGCACCACCTGCCACAACGGCCCCGCCGTGGGCGGTACCTCCTTCCAGAAGCTGGGCCTCATCGAGGACTACCCGGGCCTGAAGGACGCGGGCCGCTTCGACGCCACGAAGAACGAGGATGACCGGGGCAAGTTCCGGGTGCCCACGCTCCTCAACGTGGACAAGACGGGGCCGTACCTGCACGACGGCAGCGTGGTGGAGCTGCCGCAGATGGTGCGGCTGATGGCGAAGCACCAACTGGCGCGCACGCTGACGGACCCGGAGGTGGACGACCTGGTCGCCTTCCTCAAGAGCCTCACGGGGGAGCTGCCCCCCGCGGAGTTCATCGCTCCGCCCCAGCTGCCCCCCAGCACCGCGAAGACGCCCAAGCCGGACCCGTCTTGAAACGTGCGCGGCGCCCCGCGCGTTGCTAAGCAGCGAGGCCCATGGACCGAATGCTCTTCTACGCCCACTCCGGGCTCCGCTATCTGGTGCTGCTGGCTGGAATCCTGGCCCTCGCGTACTTCGCCTACGGGCTCGCCACCCGGAAGCCCTTCGACAAGCTGGGGCGCATCCTGGGCTCGGCCTACTCCGGGCTGCTCCAGCTTCAGGTGCTGCTGGGCGTCGGCGTGCTGGTGACGCGCTTCTATTACCCGGCGCTCATCGGGCACATCGTGATGATGGTGCTCGCCGCCGGCGTGGCGCAGGCGACGCTGTCCATCAACCGCCGCAAGCCGCAGCCGGCCTTCGTGCTGCCGCTGGTGGGCGTGGTGGTGTCCATCGTCTTCATCATCGGCGGCATCATGGCCATTGGCCGTGGCGTGTTCACCACGACGGCGATGTGAGCCGCGCCGGGTAAATGCTGCGCTGAATCACGGCGCGCGGCGCAAATGCTGCGCGCAGCAGGCCAACCCCCACGCACGTCCGCCTGGGTGTTGGCCTTTCGTCATTCTGGCCCTCGCATTGCAATTCGTGTCACGCGTGCCGGGCAGTGAGCCCGGCCTCCCTTCGAGGAGGGGCACGCGGCGATGCGGACACACGCCCAGGACGGACGACCGCGCATGGCGCGGGGGCTCGTCCCCGTCATTCAGCTTCTGGCCCTGGTGGCGGCGCCAGTGGCGGGGGCGCAGAGCGCCTCGCAAGGGGCCACGCTCTTCACGCAGCGCTGCGCCACCTGTCACACGGTGGGCGAGGGCGACCGCGTGGGGCCGGACCTGCACGGCGTCATGGAGCGGCGCGACGAGGCATGGGTCACCCGCTTCATCACCAGCCCCGGCGCCGTCATTGACGAAGGCGACCCGGTGGCCAACGCGCTGCTGAAGCAGTTCAACGGCATCCGCATGCCGGACCAGCAGCTCGCTCCCGAGGAGCTTGGCGCCCTCTACGCCTTCTTCCGCGACTGCACGAAGAAGGGGGAGGGCGGCTGCAAGCCGTCGCCCGCGGCGAAGATGGGCACGGACGCGACCTCGGAAGAGGTTGCGCGCGGCCGCCGGCTCTTCGAGGGCACCGAAGCCCTGGCGAAGGGCGGTCCCGCCTGTTTCGGCTGTCATGACGTGCGCGGGCTGGGCGTGGCGGGCGGCGGCACGCTGGGGCCCAACCTCACCTTCGCCTTCGCGCGCATGGGCGAGCGCGGCATGCGGCCTCTCCTGGCGAAGCTGGACACGCCGATGATGGCCGCGCTGTACGCGAAGGCCCCGCTGGAGGAGGAGGAGCAGTACGCCCTCAAGGCGTACCTCGCGGACGTGTCGCGCGACGGCAGCAAGCCGCGCACGGACAGGGACTTCTTCTACCTGGGCCTCGTCGGGATGCTCGCGGTGCTCGGGTTCATGGGCGTTGCCTTCAACGCGCACACCAAGCGAGGTCAGCCGTGAGTGAAGCCCTCTTCTCCGCCATCCCCTACGTGGCGGCGGGCGCGGCCGTGGCGGGCGTGGCGCGCCGGCTGATGGCACGCGCACCCGCGGGTGCCCCCAGCGCTCCCACCCCTGGACGCTCTCTGGGCGGGCCGTGCTGGCGGGGGCGTCATCGTGGCCCTCATTCACCTGCTGGGGCTGCTGGCGCCGCGTGCGATGCAGGCCTTCAATGCGTCGCCGGGCCGCCTCTTCACGCTGGAGGCGGTGGGCCTCATTGGCGCGCTGCTGCTCGCCTGGGGCCTGGTGGGCCTGACGCTGCGCCGCGCGCGAGAAGGGCAGTGGAGCACCGCCGCGCTGCTGGGGTTGCTGTTCCTGCAGTCGTGCTCCGGCCTCTACCTGGCGGTGGCGCTGCGCTGGGGCTCGGCCTGGTACGTCCACGTGGTGGTGCCGTACCTGCGCTCGGTGCTGGCCTTCCAGCCGGACGCGTCGCTGCTGGCGCGGGCGCCCTTCATCGTCCAGTTCCACACCCTGTTCGGGATGGTGGTGCTGGCGCTGGCTCTCTTCATCCGCGCGCGGCCCGAGCCCCTCACCGCGCCCCTGCTCGTCACGCCTCGGGAGGAGACCGCCCGCTGACGCGGCGGCACACCCGTCATGAAAGACGCCTCGATTCGCTTCCCTTGTCGTGCCCTGACCGCTGCCTGGATGGGCCCGCTGGCCGCGCTCTCCCTGGCGGGCTGTAGCGGCCCGGTGAACAACCAGCAGGGCTACATGCCCGAGCAGCCCGTGGCCTTCTCCCACGCCGTCCACGCCGGGCAGTACGGCCTGGATTGTCAGTACTGCCACGTGGGCGCGGAGAAGAGCCGCCACGCCGGCGTGCCCTCCACCAGCGTGTGCATGAACTGCCACACGCAGGTGAAGACGGACTCGCCCGAAATCCAGAAGGTCGCGGCCGCGGTGGCGGAGAACAAGCCGCTGGCGTGGGTGCGCATCCACCGCCTTCCGGACCACGCGTACTTCAACCACGCCAGCCACGTGGGCGCGGGCCTGGACTGCCAGACGTGCCACGGGCCCGTGCAGGAGATGGTTCGCGTGGAGCAGAAGGAGCCCATGACGATGGGCTGGTGCCTGGACTGCCACCGCGACACGGCGGCGAAGCAGGTGTCCGCGCCGCCGCCTTCCGCGCCCCGCGCTGGAGAGCTGTTGGCCCTGTCGTCCGGCGCCCCCGCACCGGAGCCCTTGAAGGCCCCTCGAATCCTGCAACCCCCACGGACTGCTCGAGCTGCCACCGCTGAGGAGTCCCATCCATGTCCGACCCACTTCCCAAGTACTGGCAGAGCCTGGCGGAGCGCGCTGGCGACCTTGGCGCGCTCGCGCAGACGCAGGACGAATTCGCGGAGCCGCTCCCCGTGGGCGTCGCCGCCACCCCTCCGGATGCGAACAGCCGCCGTGACTTCTTCAAGCTGATGGGCCTGAGCGCCGCGGCGGCCATGGTGGCCTGCCAGCGCGCGCCGGTGCAGCAAATCATCCCCTACGTGGCGCGCCCGGATGAAGTCACGCCGGGGCTGGCGCTCTGGTACGCGTCCACCTGCGACGGGTGCAGCGCCCGGTGCGGCCTGCTGCTCAAGACGCGGGATGGCCGCCCCATCAAGGTGGAGGGCAACGACGAGCACCCCGTGTCGCGCGGCGGCGTGTGCGCGGTGGGCCAGGCGTCGGTGCTGTCGCTCTATGACGCGAGCCGCGCCCGTTACCCCACCCGCGGCGCCACGCGCGTGTCCTGGACGGACCTGGACGCGGACGTCACGCAGGCCCTGCGCAAGGCCACCGAGGCGGGGAAGGGCATCCGCGTGGTGTTGCCCTGGCACCTGGGGCCCACGGCGGAGGCGGCCGTGAAGCGCTTCCTGGCCGCGTACCCCACTGCGCGGACCGTGCGCGACGAAGCCCTGGGAGAGCTGTCCGCCATCGCCGACGCCCACCGCGTCACCCATGGCGTACACGCCGTGCCGGACTACCGCTTCGACAAGGCCGCCGTCATCGCCAGCTTCGGCGCGGACTTCCTGGGGACGTGGGTGTCGCCCGTGGCCTTCACCCGGCAGTACGCGGAGTCGCGCGACGTGGCCCGGCGCAGGACGATGTCGCGGCACTTCCAGGTGGAGCCGGTGATGACGCTCACCGGTGCCGCCGCGGACCGCCGCTTCGTGGTGGCGCCTTCCGATGTGGCGCTGGTGCTGGCGGACCTGGTGCGACGGCTGGCGGTGAAGGCGGGCCGCGAGGTGCCCGGACTGGCGTCGCTGCCGCCGCCCGCGCTGGATGAGGCTTCGAGGGCGGAGCTCGCGGACACGCTGTGGGCCCAGCGTCAGGACGCCCTGGTGGTGGCGGGCGGTGATGACGTGGCCACGCAGGTGCTGGCCAACGTCGCCAACGCGCTGCTGGGCAACGAGGGCCACACGGTGTCGCTGGCGGACGGCACGGCGCTGGACGCGGACGCGCTGTCCTTGGGGACGCTGCTGACCGAGCTGCGCGCCGGCAGCGTGGGCGCGGTGCTCTTCATGGGCGCCAATCCCGTCTACAGCGACCCGCGCGGCGCGGAGCTGGCCGCGCTGCTGAAGGACGTGCCGCTCACGCTGTCCACCAGCGACCGGCGGGACGAGACGGCCGTGCACGTGGGCCTCCATGCACCGGAGTCCACCGCGCTGGAGTCGTGGGGCGACGCGGAGGTGCGCCGGGGCGTCGTGTCCCTGCGTCAGCCCGCGGTGGCGCCGCTACACGAAACGCGCAGCGGCGTGGAGTCGCTGCTCCAGTGGGCGGGAGCGCCCCAGCCGCACTACGACTTCCTCCGCGCGCGCTGGGAGGCGGAGGTCTTCCCCGGGCCAGCGGCTTGGGGCAGGGCTTCATCGTCTTCTGGGACGATGCCCTCCGCCGGGGCGTGGTGACGCTCGCTGCCGCCGCGGCGGAAGCGCCCGCCTTCCGCGAGGAGGGGCTGGCGAAGGCGCTGGCCGGCGTGGCCCGTCATGCCGCGGAGTGGGAGCTGGTGCTGTATCCCACCGTGGCGGTGCGTGACGGCGCCCCCGCGAACAACGCCTGGCTCCAGGAGGTGGCGGACCCCATCACCAAGGTGACGTGGGGCAACCCGGCGTGCATCGCTCCGGCCCGCGCGAAGGCGCTGGGACTGAAGGACGGCGACGTCGTCCAGGTGCGCGCGGGGAGCACGACGCTGTCGGTGCCCGTGCTGGTGCAGGCGGGGACGCACCCCTCCGTCATCGCGGTGGCGGTGGGCTACGGCCGCACGCAGGCCGGGCGCGTCGCGGATGGCATCGGCGTCAACGGCTACCCGCTGTCGGCGGTGGTGGACGGACGCGCGCGGCGCACGGTGCCCGGCGTCACGGTGCAGGCCACGGGCGAGCAGCAGCCCCTGGCGCTGACGCAGACGCACCACCGGCTGGAGGGACGGCCGCACGTGCGCGAGGCGGAGCTGGCCGCCTTCCTGGCCAACCCGCGCGCGGGCAACGAGGTGCAGGCGGGTCACGGCGGGGAGGGCACTCGCTCTCCCTGTGGTCCGGCCACGAGTACAAGGGGCATCGCTGGGCGCTGGCGGTGGACCTGAGCGCCTGCACGGGGTGCTCGGCCTGCGTGGTGTCGTGCCAGGCGGAGAACAACATCCCCAGCGTGGGGCGTGACGAGGTGCTGCGCCGGCGGGACATGCACTGGATGCGCATCGACCGGTACTACCAGGGGGACGAAGCCAATCCCCAGGTCGTCCACCAGCCAATGATGTGCCAGCACTGTGAGAATGCGCCGTGCGAGACGGTGTGCCCGGTGCTGGCCACGGTGCACTCCAGCGAGGGCCTGAATCAGCAGGTCTACAACCGCTGCGTGGGGACGCGGTACTGCGCCAACAACTGCCCCACGAAGGTCCGCCGCTTCAACTGGTTCGACTACGAGCACGCCGAGCCGTTGGAGCGGATGGTGCTCAACCCGGACGTCGTGGTGCGCAGCCGGGGCGTCATGGAGAAGTGCTCGATGTGCGTGCAGCGCATCCAGGAGTCCAAGGCCGCCGCGAACCGGGAAGGCCGCCCGCTGCGTGACGGGGACATCCAGACGGCGTGCCAGCAGAGCTGCCCTGCGAAGGCCATCCACTTCGGTGACGTGAACGACCCGGACAGCCAGGTGGCGCGACTGGCGAAGGACGGGCGCGCGTTCCGGCTGCTGGAGGAGCTGAACATCGGGTCGTCCATCACCTACCTCACGAAGATCCGGAACACCGGGTCGGGAAGCGGCACATGAGCAACCAGCATCTGTCCCCGCTGCGCGAACCGCTCGTCACCGAGCCGCGCTCCCTGGGCCAGCTCACCGAGGAGATCTGCGCCCCCATGGAGCGGGCTCCCACGTGGAAGTGGTGGGTGGCCTTTGGCATCGCGGTGTCCGTGCTCGGCACGGGCGCCGGCATCGTCGGCTACCAGGTGGCCACGGGCATCGGCGTGTGGGGCCTCAACAAGACGATTGGCTGGGCCTTCGACATCACCAACTTCGTGTTCTGGGTGGGCATTGGCCACGCCGGCACGCTCATCTCCGCCATCCTCTTCCTCTTCCGGCAGAAGTGGCGCACCAGCATCAACCGCGCGGCGGAGGCGATGACGCTGTTCGCCGTCATGTGCGCGGCGCTCTTCCCCGTCATCCACATGGGCCGGCCGTGGCTGGCCTTCTGGGTGCTGCCGTATCCGAACGACCGCGGCAGCCTCTGGGTGAACTTCCGCTCGCCGCTCTTGTGGGACGTGTTCGCCATCTCCACGTACTTCACCGTGTCGGCGGTGTTCTGGTACGTGGGCCTGATTCCGGACCTGGCCACGGTGCGCGACAGGGCGAAGGCGGGGATTCGCAAGGCCGTCTTCAAGGTGATGTCGCTGGGGTGGACGGGCTCGAACCGGACGTGGAGCCGCTACGAGACCGTGTACCTGCTGCTGGCGGGCCTGGCGACGCCGCTGGTGCTCAGCGTGCACACCATCGTCTCCATGGACTTCGCCACGTCGGTCATCCCCGGTTGGCACACGACCATCTTCCCGCCGTACTTCGTCGCGGGCGCGGTGTTCAGCGGCTTCGCCATGGTGCTGACGCTGATGATCATCACCCGCGTGGTGCTGGGCTACGAGCACCTCATCACCCTGCGCCACCTGGAGAACATGACGAAGATCATCATCGTCACGGGTGGCCTGGTGTCGCTGGCGTACGCGACGGAGTTCTTCATCGCCTGGTACTCGGGCAACCCCTACGAGCGCTTCGCCTTCATGAACCGCGCCTTCGGTCCCTACGCCTGGGCGTATTGGATCATGGTGACGTGCAACGTGGTGTCGCCGCACCTCTTCTGGTTCAAGAAGATTCGCACCTCGCCCGCGGCCATCTTCGTCCTGTCGCTGGTCATCAACGTGGGCATGTGGTTCGAGCGCTTCGTCATCATCGTCACCAGCCTCCACCGCGACTTCCTGCCGTCGAGCTGGGCCATGTACACGCCGACGATGGTGGAGGTGGGGACCTTCATCGGCACCTTCGGTCTCTTCTTCACGCTGTTCCTGCTCTTCGTCCGCGTGCTGCCCATCATCTCCATCGGCGAGGTGAAGAGCGTGCTGGGCTTCGCGCGTGACGGCCATGCGGCGCAGCCACACCCGCCCGCGAAGCCCGTCGCCGAGGAGCCGCACCCCGTGGCCCACCGGCCCGCGTCTCCTGTGCCGCTGGCCATCGCCACCCGAAAGGATGCACCTGTATGAGTGCCCCGGTTCTCATCGGCTACTTCGACAGTGAGGCGCAGGTGCTTGACGCCACCCGGGCGGTGCGGGAGGCGGGCTTCGTCCTCCACGACGTGTACACGCCGTACGCGGTGCACGGGCTGGATGACGCCATGGGCCTCAAGCCCAGCCGCCTCACCTGGGTGTGCTTCGGCGCGGGCCTGCTGGGCTGCACGCTGGCGTTGTCGCTCCAGTACTACACCAGCGTGGTGAGCTGGCCGCTCAACGTGGGCGGCAAGCCCTTCAACTCGTTCCCCGCGTTCATCCCGGTGACCTTCGAGCTGACGGTGCTGTTCGCGGCGCTGGCGACGGTGGCGGCCTTCCTGGCGCGGGCGAAGCTCTTCCCCGGGAGCCGCCGCTCGGTGCTCCCGCGTGTCACGGATGACCGGTTCGCCATCGCGGTGACGCCGCGCGAGGCCCCCTCGGAGCTGGACGCGGCCGAGGACCTGATGCGCCGCCACGGCGCGGTGGCGACGGACCTGCTGGAGGAGGTGGCGTCGTGAGAAGGCTGCACCTGGGCGTGGTGGTCCTGAGTCTGACCGTCGCGGGCTGTGAGCAGGACGAGACGCGGCCCAACTTCGAATACGCGCCGGACATGGTGTCGTCCGTGCCGTTCGACACCTTCGCGGCCAACCCCGTCACCGTGGACGGCAAGACGCTGCTGGCGCCGGTGAAGGGGACGGTACCGCGTGGGTATCAGCCGCTGCACCGGCCGCGGGCGCCGAGGAGGCGGCACGCGCGGGGCGGGAGCTCCAGAATCCGTACCCGGCCTCTCCGGAGGTCCTGGCGCGGGGCAAGGTGACCTTCTCGCGCTACTGCGGGCCGTGCCACGGCCCGGAGGGCCTGGGAGACGGGCTCGTCACCGCGCGCTTCCCCATGCCGCCGTCGCTGCTGGCGGAGCGCGCGAAGCAGCTCCCCGACGGGCAGGTGTTCCACATCATCACCCACGGGCAGGGGCTGATGCCGGCCCATGGCTCGCAGGTGGCTCCGGAGGACCGGTGGAAGATTGTCCACTACGTCCGGACCTTGCAGGACCCCGCGCGGACGGCGCGGAAGGACGTGCCATGAGTGCTTCGACGCATGAGGAGGCCGCTGTTTCGACCCGCGGCTTCGAGGTTCCTCCCGCCGTGCACCGCGCGGCGCAGGTGTTGGCCGGCGTGGGCCTGGGCATCCTGGTGGCGGGGTTGGCCATCGCGCGTGAGCGTGCCCTGACGAGCCTGCTCACCAGCGGCTTCTACTTCCTCTGCCTGGGCCTGGGCGGCGCGGTGTTCCTGGCGCTGATGTACGTGGCCAACGCGGGCTGGTTCACCGTGTTCAAGCGCATCCCCGAGGCCTTCGCGGCCTACGTGCCCTGGGGCGCGGTGACGATTCTGGCGCTGCTGCCCTTCGTGTCCTCGCTGTATCCGTGGGCGAAGCCGGGCGTCATGGAGACGGACCACCTGCTGCACGAGAAGGCCGCCTTCCTCAACGTGCCCTTCTTCGCGGTGCGCATGGTGGTGATGCTGGCGCTGTGGGTGGGCTTCACGTGGATGCTGCGGCGCATCTCCCTGCGGCAGGACGCGGAGCGCTCCCCGGAGCTGGCCGGGCGCAACGTGACGGTGTCGGCGGTGTTCCTGGTGCTCTTCGCGCTGACCTTCTGTCTGGCCGCGTTCGACTGGCTGATGACGTTGGAGCCGCACTGGTTCAGCACCATCTACGCGCTCTACAACGTGGCGGGCCTGCTCAGCTCCAGCGTGTGTGCCATCACCGTGACGGCGATTCTGCTCCACCGCGCGGGTGCGCTGCCGCAGCTCAACACCAGCCACCTGCACGACTTGGGCAAGCTGATGTTCGGCTTCGCCACGCTGTGGGCTTATCTGTGGTTCTCGCAATTCCTGCTCATCTGGTACGCGAACATCCCGGAGGAGACGGTCTACTTCGTCACGCGGCTGCACGGCACCTGGGCCGTGGCCTTCTATGTGAACGTGGCGCTCAACTGGGCGTTGCCCTTCGTGCTGCTGCTGCCGAGGCCCGCGAAGCGCAATCCGTCGCACCTGCTGCGGGTGGCCGCCATCCTCCTGGTGGGCCGCTGGCTGGACCTGTACCTGATGGTGGTGCCGGGTGGTCAGCCTGACGGTGTCGCCCTGGGGGTGTTCGAGCTCGCCGGCTTCGTGGGAATGGCGGCGCTCTTCACATTGGCGGTGACGCGCACCGTGCGCTCCACGCCCATGGTGCCGGTGGGTGACCCGTACCTGGTGGAGAGCCTGCACCACCACACCTGAGCCTGCTTCAGAGAAAGGGAGCGGTGGAAGCCTCGGCGCCGAGGCCTCCCCGGAAGCCCGCTCCCGACCGCGACGCCGCCCGTCCTCCTCGGCGGGCGGCGTTGCCCTTTCCAGGGTAGGGTGCGACATGGCCTTCTCCTCTCCTGGACGAGCCCCCCTCCGAGTGGCCTTGCTGGGCTTCGGCATCGCGGGCAGGTCCATCCACGCTCCGCTGATTCAAGGTGTGGACGGGCTGGTGCTCCAGGTCGTCGCCTCGCGCCAGGAAGAGGCGGTGCGGTCCACGCTGCCACACGTCACCCTTTGTGGCTCTCATGAGGACGGAGCAACGCATTCCGACGTGGACCTGGTCGTCATCGCCACGGCGAATGACCGACACGCGCCGCTCGCCGAGGCCGCGCTCCGGGCGGGAAAGCACGTCGTCGTCGACAAGCCCTTCACCATCACCCTTGCCGAAGCCCGCGCGCTGCGGGCCCTGGCGGAGTCGCGTGGCCTGCTGCTCTCGGTGTTCCACAACCGGCGTTGGGACACCGACTTCCTGGCGTTGAAGGCGCTGCTGGCGGAAGGCACCCTGGGCCACGTTGCTCACGTCGAGTCGCGCTTCGACCGGTTCCGTCCGGAGGTCCGCACCCAGTGGCGGGAACAGATGGTTCCAGGCGCGGGCGTGTGGTTCGACCTGGGGCCGCACCTCGTCGACCAGGCGCTGCAACTGTTTGGACTGCCGGAGTCGGTGTCCGGTTCGCGTGAGGTCTTGCGCGAGGGCGCTTTCGTCGATGACTGGTTCCAGTACACGCTCGTCTATCGACGGCGGCAGGTGGTGCTCCAAGCCTCCATGCTCATCGCGGCCCTGATGCCTCGCTTCGCCGTACATGGCTCACGGGGCTCGTGGCTCACCTTGGGCAGGGAGCCGCAGGTGCCACGTCTGGTGATGGGTGCGTCTCCAGAAGGCGCGGGGGGGGGCGAGGCCCCGGCGCCTGGATGGGATGGAGCGCCTACCGTCGCCTCGGCAGGGGACTACCGCCAGTACTATGCGGGCATCCGGGATGCCCTGATGGGAGGGGCGCCCAACCCGGTGACGCCCATCCAGGCCGTGGCCGTCCAAGCCGTGCTGGAGGCGGGCATCCGGGCGCAAGAGCATGGCGGCGCACAGGGCCTGGACCTCTCGGAGGCGGAGTGTGCCGCCTTCGACGCAGGCGCTGCTTGATTCCCACCCGGTGGGATGCCTACTCCTAGCCCGTCGTGGACTCTCCTTGTCGCCTGCGCGACCCCCTGAGGACCTCTTGAGCTCGAAGAAGCCCGGCCGAAACGACCCGTGTCCCTGTGGCAGTGGCAAGAAGTACAAGGCCTGCCATGCCGCCGAGGACCGGGCCCGCGCCGCGCCGCCCGCCGCCCCCGCCTCGTCCGCCAGGGCCGACCTCGAGGCGGCGATGGAAGTGCTGGGCGACCCCGATGTGTCCAAGCTGTCCGGTGCCCTGGAGCGGCTGGCGGAGTTGCTGACGGACTGGGGCCCGGCGCCGGGTCTGCGCTTCGACGTGAAGGCCTTCTCCGAGCACGTGGGGAATGAATTGGCCCGGCTGTCGGAGAACACGGAGCAGGACGCCGCCAGCGCCCGTCGTGAGCTGTTGGTGGGAACGGTGCGCGCGCTCGGCACGCCTGCGTTCCTGGAGGCGCTCGGCGCCGCGCTGATGTCCAAGATGACCACGCCTGGACTGTCCGCCGAGGACCGGCGGGCCATCGGCGTGGGAACACTGCTGGCCTCCGCGTCCAAGCGGATGGGCAAGGCCCGGCCGGAGGACATCCCCGTCCTGGACGTCGTCTTCGACGTGCAGTTCCGCGAGTGGAGCGCCAGGCACAAGGAGCTGTCCCAGAAGTACGAGGCGCTGGTGAAGGGGCTGGAGGAGGAGTCCCTCTCCGACGAGGCGAAGGCCGCGCTCCAACAGGCTCGTGGCGGCGACGTGGGCGCGCTGCTCAAGTACGTGCAAGAGGACCCGGAGCTGGCCGAGCGCATCGCTCGCGAGGCCAAGGAGCGCGCCGCCCGCGTGGAGGCGTGGCTGCGGGCCTCGACGACGCCGGCCGTCTTCTCGCCCGAAGAGGAGCTGTGGCTCACGTGCGCGCTCTGGGACCCGATGCAGGCGCTGAAGGCCCTGCCCACGGGCACGGAGCCCTCGGTGCGCCGGGACGCGGTGACGGCGCTGATGCGGGCGGTGAAGGGCGCGCTCGACGAGGACTTCCTCGTGGGGCTGCTCGAACGGCTTCGGGAGAAGGCGAAGGATGCGGCCGCGGATGACGCCACCCGCGCGGCGTACATGGATGCCGCCATTGCCTTCGAGGCGGAGCCCGCGCGGATGACGCTCGCCGCGCTGCTCACGGCACGGAAGGAAGCAGAGGGGCGCTCGCCCGAGGAGATGGTGGCGCTGGCCGACCTCAAGGCGCTCACCGCGTGGACGCCGGAGGCCTTCGAGCCCTACCGCGAGCTGCTGCTGAGCATGGGCCTGCCTGCCGCCGCCGCGCGCATTGAGCGCTGCCGGCATGGCTCAAGGAGCATCCGGTGACGCTGCGCACCGAGCAGGCCTGAGCCGGGACTGCGTCAGGACGCCTCGGGCCGACGACGGCTCGGGGCGTCCACGGGGCGCACGTTGCTCACGTCGAGCATGTTGAATGAGCCCCAGCGCATGGCCGCCGAACGAGTGGGCGACGATGAAGAGCGGCCAATGCCTCGGTAGCCGAAGGTCAAGGTCCCGAAGCCGCTCCGGGCCTGTCGGGCCCGGGACGAGGATGCGCCCGCGAGGGGCGCTGTGGCGGCAAAGCGGCTCGCGCCGAGCGAGCATCCGTCGGACGCGCGGAGCGAGGTGGGCTCCCCGTGATGGGGCTCTGGATGCGCTGGAATGCCCCGGCCTCCTGAGACCGTCATCGGCCGCGGAAGGTCGCGGGCCGGCGTTCGAAGTGGGCGGAGAGCGCCTCCTGCACATCCTCGGTCGTCGCGAGCTGCTGGATGGCCGGCAGGAGCTTCGCAGCCGCGGCGCGCTCCCCTTCGAGGACGGCCGTCCGCGCGCTCTCGATGGTCGCCTTGATCGCGAGGGGCGGCTTCGACGCGATGCGGGCCGCGAGGCCCATTGCCGTCTCCATCAGCGCCTCGCGCGAGACGACTCGCTGCACGAGCCCCAACCGGTGCGCTTCACGCGCGTCGAGCGCATCGCCCGTCAGCAGGTACTGCATCGCGTTGCCCCAACCCATGGTCCGCACCCACCGGGCCGTGCCCCCGCCGAAGGGGAAGATGCCGCGGTCGATTTCAATCTGCTCGAAGGTGGCGTCCTCGGAAGCCACCGTGATGTCGGCCGCGAGCATCAGCTCGATGCCGAGCGTGAGGCACTTGCCATGCACCGCGATGATGAGCGGCTTCGTCCTCGCGGGGCCATGCGTGGCCCACGGGTCGATGCCCGCCGCGCTGAACAGCGTCTGGGCATCACCCAGCCTGGGAAACACATCCATGAGGTCCAGCCCCGCCGTGAACACGGTGCCGTGAGCGAAGAGCACGCACACTCGGACGTTCTCGTCGGCCTCGGCCCGTCCCAGCGCGCCCGAGAGTTGCTCGATGAGCGCGATGTTCATCGCGTTCCGCTTCTCAGGGCGGTTCAGTCCAATCTTCCGCACGAACCCTTCGGTCTCTTCCGTGATGAAGTTGCTCATGAGTCCCTCGTTGGGTGGTGAAGTCACTTCGTCTGTTCGAGCCAATCCGCCGCCTCCACCCAGACGGCCTCGGGCGTGCTGGAGCGGAACCAACCGAAGTGGCCGATGCGCTTCATGCCGAGCTCCGCGGGCGTGCGGTGCAGGTGCTCGCGCGTCGCGTTCGGGTAGTAGTCGAGCAACGCACGCGCGGCGGCCTCCGGCGCGATGGCATCGTCGGAGAAGCTGTAGAGCCGTATTCGTGCCCGGACCCGGTCGTTGTACGGCCTCAGTGGCGCGCCGTTGTCATCGGAGACGTAGTGTGGGTTGCGGCACCAGCGCGCCCACTGCTTCGCGATGCCCCCCGGCAGGTCTTCCGAGCCCACGGCGCGGCCCGGGAAGTAGCCCAGCAGCGCGACGGAGGCGGGCAGCGCGACGTACCAGATGGCAGCCAAAGCCAGCCGTTGGCGGAGCGGCCAGTGCCGCCACCAGCCGTGCTGTGAGCCAATCAGCAGCACGGACTGGATGCGGGAGGCGTTCTCCGCCAGCCCCAGCATCTGACCGCCCGCCGAGTGGCCCACGACGGCCAGCCGGTGCGAGGGGAACCGCGCCGTCACCCAGTCCAGCACAGCGGGCGTGTCCAGCTCGCCCCAGTCCTGGAAGCGGGCCTGGTTGCGCAGGGACGCATCGACGACCGAGTCCCCCATGGTCCGGTAGTCATACGTGACGACCGTGAAACCCCGGCCCGAGAGGAACCGGGCGAAGGCGTCGTAGTACCTGCGCGGCACCGCCGTCGCGGGATTGATCTGGACGACCACGCCATTGTCCTGGAGCCCCTGGTACACCGTCGCGGCCAGTGGGAGCCCATCCCGGGCGGGAATCCGGACGACCTCCGGTGAGGCCGTCGCGACGGGAGAGGGCAGGGCGTCATCCGGCATCATGGCACCTTCCTGGAGGGGGCTGTCTCTGGACGCAGGCATCGCCAGGCGGCATCTGCGAGGACCTTCTCGATGCCGGCCTTGAGCTCCACGTGACCGTTGGCCCAGGCGCGCAGCAATTCCTGGGCGGGGCCGAGCATCAGCGGCATGTAGACGGCCGGAGGCAGTGGCAGCAGCTCGCCCGCCTGGGCATGGGCCTTCATCCGGCTGAAGCCTTCCCGGATGAAGTCGCCCGTCGCGGATTGGATTTCCTGTTCGGCCGCGGCCACGGCTTCCTCACGGCGCATGCGCAGGAGATAGCGGGCGGCCTCCGGGTGCTCCCGGGACCAGGCGATGTGGTGGGTGACGATGGTGCGCACGAAGGCTTCCGCGTCGTGCTTCCGCTCCAGCCGCCCCCGCAACGACTCCTGATGGAGGCGCAGGCAGTCGATGTAGAGCGCCACCGCGATGCCTTCCTTCGCACCGAAGTGGTGGTAGACGCTGCCCACGCTGGCGCCGCTGACCTTGCGGATGTCCTCGATGGTCGTCGCCGCCCAGCCCAGCCGGGAGAAGCAATCCAGCGCGGCATCCAGGATGGCGCGACGGCTCTGCTCGCCAGTCGCGCTGCGACGTTTACGCTCCATGACTAGAATCTGATTCTAGAGCCAGATTCTAGTCAAGCGGCCGGCCGGGCCGGCCCATGTTGTCTGGAGGTCAGAACGCTGACCCTGGGCATTCCTGTGTCTACAGGGTCGCGGCGCGGACGAGCCGCAGGACGACCGTGAAGTGGAGCCCCGCACCGACGAGCGTCAGGGCGTGGAACAGCTCGTGGTAGCCGAAGACGCCGGGCCGGAGGTTCGGCCGCTTCAGGGCATAGGCGAGGGCGCCCGCCGTGTAGGCGACGCCCCCCGCGAGGATGAGCGCCAGGTTGCTGCCGGTGAGGGCTTGCCGTGCTTCATCGAAGTACGGCACCAGCGTCCAGCCGACCGCGACGGCCAACGCCGCCGTCACCACCTTGGGCGCCTGTATCCAGAACAGCGACTGCAAGACTCCAGCGAGCGCGCCTGCCCAGATGAGGAGCAGCAGGCGGTTGCCCGCAGCCCCGGAGATGCCCAGCAGCGCGACGGGCGTATAGGTGCCCGCGATGAGGATGAAGATGGAGGCGTGGTCCATGCGCCGCATCCACGTTCTCCCTCGCGTGGACCAGTTCACCCGGTGGTAGGTCGCGCTGACCGAGAACAACACCACCAGGCTGACGGCGAACACGGCGGCGGCCGCCGCGGCCCGGTCGGTCGGGGCCATCAAGACGAGCACCAGGCCCGCTCCCAGCGCACCCGTGGCGGCGAACTGATGCAGGACACCCCGCAGTTTCGGCTTCTCCACGGCCTGGGCGCTCAGGACCGGCTCCGCGATTCGAGGAAGGCGAGGACGTTGAGCTCGGCTGTGTCGGGCAAGACGGCTCGGCGAGAGACGGGATACATGAGGGGCTCCAACTCCACCGGAGAGTTACCAGTTGGTAGGTTCCGGTTGGGTAAGTTACCGCTGGGTAGGTTAGAGGTCAACGTGGCGACGAAGAAGCGACTGTCGGGTGCCGACCGCCGGGTCCAGTTGATGGCGGTGGGGCGAGGCGTGTTTGCCTCGAAGGGTTACGAGGCGACCTCCATCGAGGAGGTGGCCCAGCAGGCGGGCGTGTCGAAGCCCATCGTCTACGAACACTTCGGCGCGAAGGAGGGGCTCTACGCGGCCATCGTGGACCGGGAGATGGATGACCTGGTGACGCGCGTGTCGGAGAGCATCGCCTCGGGCACGCCCCGCGAACGGTTCGAGCGGGCGGTGCTGGCCTTCATGACGTACGCGAAGGAGGAGCCCGCGGGCTTCGCTGTGATGACGCGCGATTCACCGCTGGCGGCTGGACGGCGAGGTCTGACGCGCGTCATCGACGACCTCGCGCTGCGGGTTGCGGACATCTTCAAGAGCGAGTTCGAGCACGCTGGTTACAACCCCAAGGTCGCGCCCATCTACGCGAACGCGCTGGTGGGCATGGTGACGCAGGTGGGGCAGTGGTGGGCGGAGGATGGGCGCTCCTTCTCGATTGACCACGTCGCGCGCCACGTCGCGGCCCTCGGGTGGATGGGATTGCGGCACCTGCCGAAGGAACCGGCTGCTTCGAACGGGCGGCGTGGCGCGAAGCGACGCGGCGGTTGAGTCCCGCGGCGCGCCTCCGCGGCCCGGTTCGAGCATGGGAAACTGGTGGAGCGCCCCGACTTGGTGGATGGTCTCCCCAGCCCCGTGGACTCCTTCCTTCGTTCACCCCTCCGCTGGCTCTGGCTGCGCTGGTTCTCCATCTCACCGGCGACGTTGCTGGCGCTCTCCTTCGCGGTCCTCATCGCGGTGGGGACGGCGGGGTTGCTCTGGCTCCCGGCGTTGTACACGGGCCCGCGCCTGGGCTTTCTCGACGCGCTCTTCACCATGACGAGCGCGGTGTGCGTGACGGGGCTCTCCGTGGTGAACACCGCGACGGCCTTCACCCGCTGGGGGCAACTGTGGCTGCTCGTCTTCATCCAGTTGGGGGGCCTGGGGCTGGTCACCCTCACCACGCTCGTCATCGGCGCGTTGGGCCGGCGGCTGTCCCTCCGCAGCGAGGTCATCGTCGGTGCGCCCATGGACTACACGCACCGGCAGAACGTGCTGTCTCTGACGCTGCGGGTCGCGCGCTTCACCATGTGGGTGGAGGCGCTGGGGGCGTTGTTGCTGTGGCTGCTGTGGCTGCCGCGCTTCGGCTGGAAGGAGGCGGCCTGGCACGCCGTCTTCCACTCGGTCAGCGCCTTCTGCAACGCCGGGTTCTCGACGTTCAGTGATTCGCTGGCGGGCTTCAACCGGGAGCCCCTCACGCTCCTCGTCATCTCCTTCCTCATCATCATGGGGAGTCTGGGCTACCTGTCGAGCGAGGAGGCGCTGCGCTGGTGGCGCAGCCGCGACCAGCGCTCCCGGCGGATGAGTGTGCACACCTTCGCGGCGCTGCTCGTCACCGGGGTGTTGCTGGTGGGCGGCACCGTGCTCTTCGCGCTCTTCGAGTGGCGGGGAACGCTGGCGCCCCTGGGCTACGTGGACCGGGTGGCCAACGCCTGGTTCATGTCCGCCACGGCGCGCACGGCGGGCTTCAACAGCGTGAGCTACTCCGAGGTGAGCAACGCGAGCGGTTTCTTCACCATCCTGCTGATGGTGGTGGGAGGCAGTCCTGGCTCCACGGCCGGGGGCTTGAAGACGACGACGCTGGCGGTGCTGGGCGCGCTCGCCTTCACGCGCATCCGGGGACGCCGGCACGCCGAGTTGCATGGCCGCGCCATCCCGGAGGGCACCATCGAACGCACGGTGTCGCTGGCCCTCATCGCCTTCGGGGTGATGACGGCGGCCGTCTTCGTGCTCTCCTTCACGGAGGGGCGCGGAGCGGAGTCGGTGCAGGCCGCGCGCGCCAGCTTCCTGCCCGTCTTCTTCGAGGTGGTCAGCGCCTTCTGCACGGTGGGGCTGACCATGGATATGTCGCCCAGCCTGAGCGTGGCGGGCAAGTTGCTGATCATCGGGCTGATGTTCGTGGGACGGCTGGGGCCGCTGTCCTTCTTCGCCGCCCTCAGCCTGCGCGCCCGGACGCACCTGCGGCACGTGCGCCCCGCGCAGGAGGACCTCATCGTTGGTTAAGGAGCACGGATGAAGCGCATCATCGTGGTGGGCCTGGGCAACTTCGGCTCGGTCATCGCCGCGCGCCTGCATGAGCAGGGGCATGACGTCATCGCCATCGACCCGCGACCGGCGGTGGTGGACGCCCTGGGCGCGCGCGTGTCCAAGGCCATGGTGGGGGACGCCACGCAGCGCCAGGTGTTGGAGGAAGTGGGCGCGCGGGGGGCGGACGCCGCCATCATCTCCACGGGAGAGGACCTTTCGGCCAGCATTCTCGCGCTGCTCGCCCTGCGGGACACGGGCATCCAGGACATCTACGTGAAGGTCCGCTCGGATGACCATGCGCGCATCGCCAACGCGCTGGGGGCCACCGAGAGCATCTTCCCCGAGCGGGAGAGCGCCCTCGGACTGGCCAGCCGCATCACCAGTGGCCGGCTCCTTCAGTACGTGCAGCTGGGAACGGAGTTCGGTCTTCAGGAGATGCCAGTGCCGGAGGCATGGTATGGCAAGAGCCTGCGCGTGCTTGCCCTGCCGCAGCGCTACCGCGTGCACGTGGTGGCCGTGCATGACGTGCTCCAGGACCGCATGCTCCCGGTGCCGGACCCGGACCGGCTGCTCACCCCGTCCGACGCGTTGCTCGTCGCGGGCGAGCCCTCCGCGCTCGAGGCCGTGGCCGCGCTGCGCTGAGCTCGTGGCGCGGACGGCTCGGTACTTTCGCCCGGAACGCCCGCGCCTTTCTCAGTGACAGCTGGCTCCCCCGACGTTCACGCTCACCGCGCGGTAGACGAGCACCGCCGCCGCCACCAGGGGCACCGCCCGTTGGAGCAGCAGGGACATCCACTTCGGGCGGTGCTTCCACAGCGCCGCCTGAAGCTGCGCCCCCAGCAGGGCGGGCAGGCCGCCGAGCGCGAACGCGGCGAGGACCAGCGCTCCGCCTCCGAACGAACCGCTCGCAAGCGCCACCGCGAAGACGCCATAGAGGAGGCCACAGGGCAGCAGCGGTGTGACCGCACCCATTGCGCTCGCGCGGCCCGTCCACGAAAACTTTGCGCCCCAGCGCGTGACATGCCGCGCGAGGTTCGCCATGCCCGGCAGCGGGCGCAGGCGCTTGCCCAGCTCCAGCGCGGACGCGACCAGCGCCACCGCCATCAGCCAGGGAAGGTAGGGGCGGGTGGAGACCGCCAGCGCCTGGGTGACGCCTCCACCCAGCATGCCCAGGGCGCCGCCCACGAGGGCATACGCGCCCAGGCGCGCTCCCTGGTAGGCGACGACGGCCCGGCGGCGCTCGGGGCTGGCACGCTGGGGAGCCCAGCGCAGGCCAGCGGTCCGCACATGAGGAGGCAATGCACGCTCCCCGTGAGCCCCACCACGAAGGCGCCCAGTGCGCCGGCGATGACGGTGGGTTCGGAGGTGTGCAGCAGCGAGGCGAGTGCGGCCGGTTCGGGCGACATGAACGCGGTGCATCGCAACAGGCATGCCGTTCGCAAGGTGACATCGTGAATGCCTGCCTCCACGACATCGGAGCCTGCTCCGGCCGCCTGTCTCCACTGCGGCAGCCCCGTTCCTCCGGGGGCGCGGCGCGCGACTTCTGCTGTGTGGGGTGCGAGGCCGTGCACGGCCTGCTCGTGGAGCAGGGGCTCACGCGCTACTACCAGCTCGCGCAAGGAAAGACGGCGCCCGCGCCTGAGCCGCGCAAGGAACGCGCGTTCGCGTGGCTGGAGCCGCTCATGAGCCGCGCGGAGTCGATTCCTGGCCCCTTGTGCGCGCTCGAGCTGGACGTGCAGGGCATCCACTGCGCCGCATGCGTGTGGCTGATGAACGAGCTGTTCCGCCGGCAGCCGGGCGGGGCGGGTCTGACGGTGGACCCGGCCCTGGGCAAGGTGCGGATGCTGTGGCGGCGCGGCGCCTTCGACGTGGCGGAGTTCCTTCGCGGCGTGGAGGGCTTTGGCTACCTCTTCGGACCCAGCCGCAAGCGCCCGGAGCGCACGAGCCTGGACCTGCCCATCCGCCTGGGCATCTGCGCCGCGCTGTCGATGAACGTGATGCTGTTCTCGGTGAGCTTCTATGTGGGGCTCACGCCGGAGGATGGCGATGTCTTCCGTCTCTTCACACGGCTGAGTCTGTGGCTGTCGTCCGCGGTCGTGGTGGTGGGAGGCTGGCCCTTCTTCCGCTCCGCGCTTCAGGGCTTGCGGCGCGGCGTGCTGCACCTGGACCTGCCCATTGCCCTGGGCATCCTGCTGGTGTTCGGCATGTCGCTGGCGCAGGCGCGCGGAGGGCGCGGCGACCTGGCGTACTTCGACACGCTCAACACCTTCGTCACGCTGATGCTGGTGGGACGGTGGCTCCAGCAGCGTGTGTTGGAGCGCAACCGGCGCTTCCTGCTGGATGACGACGGGGCGGAGGGGCTCTTCGTGCGCAGGGATGAGGGCGCGCGGCTCGCCACCGTGCGCGCCGCCGAGGTGGCCGACGGCGACGTGCTGGTGATTGCGCCGGGGGACCTGGTGCCGGTGGACGCGGTGCTGCTCGATTCGGGGGCCCGCGTGTCCACGGATTGGATTACGGGCGAGCCCGGCGAGCGCGCGGTGGGGCAGGGCGGTGCGTTGCCCGCGGGTGCGTTCAACGCCGGGCGCGAGGCCGTGCGTGTCCAGGCGAAGCAGGCGTTCACCGACTCGCCGCTGGTGGCGTTGCTCCGCCGGGCGCCCACGGACGCGGGCGGGCCCGCGCTGCACACCCGCTTCTGGGACCGCGTGTCGCGCCGCTGGGTCGTGACGGTGCTCTTCGTCTCCGCGTTGGGCCTCGCGCTGTGGTGGCCCGCCGGGCCGGACAAGGCGCTGGAGGTGGCGGTCGCGCTGCTGGTGGTGACGTGCCCGTGCGCCATTGGTATCGCCACGCCGCTGGCCTACGAGTTGGTCCAGGCGCGCCTGCGCCGCGGCGGCTTCTTCATCCGGAGCACGGACCTGCTGGACCGGCTGCCGCGCGTGCGAAAGGTGCTCTTCGACAAGACGGGGACGCTGACGCTGGGGCGGCTGGAGTTGGTGGACCGCGCCGCCGTGGCGGGGTTGACGCCCGCGGCGCGCGACATCGCCTTCGACCTGGTGTCGCGCAGCAACCACCCCGCCAGTCGCTGCCTCGCGGCCGCGCTGGCTCGGGAAGGCGCGCGCTTCAACTCGGAGGCGCGTGTGTCGGAGCTCGCGGGCCAGGGGCTCGAGCTGAATCGAGAAGGCGTGCGCTGGCGGCTGGGCCGCGCGGACTGGGCCACCAAGGCGGTGGACACAGGGCTACCGGACCGCGAGCCCACGGATGGCGCGTCGCGTGCGTGGGGCGGCCCCGCGAGCCGCCACTCCAGGCCGAGTGGGCGAGTGGAGGTCCTCCTCTCCGGTTCGGGCCTCGCCGCGGGCCCGGTGCTTTCCCGTGACGGCGTGCCAGTGGCCTTCTTCCAGCTCCGGGAGTCGGTACGTCCCGACGCGCGCCGTGAGGTCCAGGCGCTCCAGGGAGAGGGCCGCGAGGTATGGCTCATCTCCGGGGACAGCCAGGGCCGCGTGAATGACATGGCCGCCGCGTTGGGCATCCCCACCCAGCACACCCTGAGTGGCCAGCGTCCCGAGGACAAGGCGGAGGCCGTCGCGAAGCTGGACGCGGCGGACACGCTGTACCTGGGTGACGGCGTCAACGACAGCCTCGCCTTCGAGCGAGCCCTCTGCGCGGGTACGCCCGCCATCGACCGGCCGGTGATGCCCGGCAAGAGCGACTTCTTCCTCCTGGGCGAAGGCCTGGGCGCCATCCGCGAGGCACTGCGGTTGTCGGCCCGGTTGCATCAGGTTGTGCGCCGGCTGCTGGTCCTGGCGGTGAGCTACAACGTGGTGGCCGTCGCCGTGTGCCTCGCGGGTTGGATGACGCCCCTGCGCGCCGCCGTGGCCATGCCCGCCACCAGTCTGGCCACCGTGCTCTGCACGGTGTGGTGGCTGTCCGCCTCACGCGAGCGCGCTGCCGCCTCGCCCACGCCGCCGCTTCGGGAGGTTCCGGCATGAACGTCCTCATCCTCCAGGTCTTCGTGAGCCTGATGCTCGTCGCCAGCTCGGTGCTGCTGTTCGTCTACAGCGTGCGCCACCGCGACCACGAGCATGCCGACCGGCTCTCGCTCTTTCCGCTCGAAGACGACAGCGCCGCTCCGGCGCCGCGCGCTCCCGAGCCCCCGCCCTCCGCTTCCCAGGAGTGAAGCCGTGCATCAGCAACGAATCATCTATGACGACACCACGGTCCGGCGCTTCATCATCGCGTCGGTGCTGTTCGGCATCGTGGGAATGGCGGTAGGGGCGTTGGCGGCCAGTCAGCTCGCCTGGTGGCAGGCGAACCTGGGCATCCCCTACACGACCTACTCCCGCCTGCGCCCGCTGCACACGAACGCGGTCATCTTCGCCTTCGTGGGCAACATGATGTTCGCGGGCATCTACTACTCCACGCAGCGTCTGTTGAAGACGCGCATGGCGTCGGACCTGCTCTCGAAAATCCACTTCTGGGGCTGGCAGCTCATCATCGTCGCGGCGGCGATTTCGCTGCCCCTGGGCTTCACCACCTCCAAGGAGTACGCGGAGCTGGAGTGGCCCATCGATGTGGCCATCGCCGTCATCTGGGTCGTCTTCGCCATCAACTTCTTCTGGACGCTGGCGAAGCGCCACGAGAAGAACCTCTACGTCGCCATCTGGTTCTACATCGCGACCATCGTCACGGTGGCGGTGCTGCACATCGTCAACAGCCTGGCGCTGCCGCTGTCGGGGATGAAGAGCTACTCCGTCTTCGCGGGCGTCCAGGACGCGCTGGTGCAGTGGTGGTACGGCCACAACGCCGTCGCCTTCTTCCTCACCACGCCCATCCTGGGCATCATGTATTACTTCCTGCCCAAGGCGGCGGAGCGGCCGGTGTACTCGTACCGGCTGTCCATCATCCACTTCTGGGCCCTGGTCTTCATCTACATCTGGGCTGGTCCGCACCACCTGCTCTACACGGCGCTGCCGGACTGGGCGCAGTCGCTGGGCATGATTTTCAGCGTCATGCTGTGGGCGCCGTCGTGGGGCGGCATGCTCAACGGCCTGCTCACGCTGAAGGGCGCCTGGTACAAGCTGCGCGAGGACCCCGTCCTCAAGTTCCTCATCGCGGGCGTCACCTTCTACGGCATGGCCACCTTCGAAGGGCCGCTGCTGTCCATCAAGTCGGTGAGTGCGCTGGGCCACTACACGGACTGGATTGTCGGCCACGTCCACAGCGGCGCGCTGGGCTGGAACGGCTTCATGGCGGCCGGCATGTTCTACTGGCTGGTACCCAGGCTGTACGGCACGAAGCTGCACTCGCCCAAGGCGGCGGACGCGCACTTCTGGCTCGGGACGGTGGGCATCCTCCTCTACATGGTGTCGATGTGGATCAGCGGCGTCACGCAGGGCCTCATGTGGCAAGCGGCGAACCCTGACGGCACGCTGCTCTACCCGAACTTCGTGGAGACGCTGCTGGCCATCCGGCCCATGTACATCGTCCGCTTCGTCGGCGGGTCCATGTACCTGGTGGGCTTCATCATGATGGCGTGGAACCTGTGGAAGACGGCCCGCGCCGGCAAGGCCGTGGACGGGGAGACCACCGTCGTCGTGGAGCCGCCCACGCCCGTCGCCGAGCCCGTCCCCGCCAAGGCCCCGACGCCTGGCTGGGTGCAGGTCGTCACGGGCCGGCCGTTGGTGTTCGCCATCGCCATCCTCACCGTGACGATGTTCCTCGGCTGGGCGAAGCCAGTGCGCGCGGTGGTGCTGATGGGAGCCATCATCGCGTTGGGCGAGTTCGCCTGGATTGTCACCCGCAGGGACCGTGAAGCAGGCCGTCCGTCGTGGTTTGGCCTCATCGAGGGCAAGCCGCTGGCCTTCACCGTGCTCACGCTCATCGCCATCCTGATTGGCGGTGTGGCGGAGTTGCTGCCCACCATCATGCTGAAGCAGGCGGTGCCGGCGCACGGCCAGGCGCAGGAGCCGTATTCGCCGCTGGAACTCCAGGGACGCGACCTCTACGTCCGCGAGGGTTGCTACACCTGTCACTCTCAGATGATTCGCCCCTTCGTGGCGGAGACGCAGCGCTACGGCGACGTGTCCCGCGCGGAGGAGTTCATCTACGACCACCCCTTCCAGTGGGGCAGCAAGCGCACCGGCCCGGACCTGCACCGGCTGGGCGGCAAGTACCCGAACCTCTGGCACTACACGCACATGATGGACCCTCGGGCGACGAGCCCCGGTTCCAACATGCCGCCGTACCCGTGGCTGGCCGAGCAGCGCATCGTCGTGAAGGACGCGCCGAAGAAGCTCGCGCTGATGCAGCGGCTGGGCGTGCCGTACAGCAACGCGGACGTGGACGGCGCCGAGGCGCGACAGAAGCGTCAGGCGGAGGGCATCACCGCGGACCTGGCGGCGCAGGGCGTCCAGGTGGCGTGGGATTCGGAGATGGTGGCCATCATCTCCTACCTCCAGCGCCTGGGCCGTGGGCCGCAGGACCTGCCCGCGCCGCCGGAGAAGGCGCCCGCGCCGCCGGACCGTCTGCCTGCCGCCACCATCGCCAGTGAGGAGGGCCGCTGATGTACAAGCAATTCTATCAAGGGATGTCGCTCACCGAGCTGCCCCTCTTCGCCTTGGTCCTGTTCATCGCGGTGTTCCTCGGCGTCGTCGCCTGGGTGTTCGTGGCGCGGCGCAGCGGGGACTTCGACGCGCTCGCGCGGATGCCGCTGAGCGAGCAGGGGGAGGGCCGCCATGAGCAGTGACAAGCCGCTGGTGCACTCCGTCTATGACGGCATCGAGGAACACGACAACCACCTGCCCAACTGGTGGCTGTTCATCCTGTGGACGTCCATCATCTTCAGCGCGGGGTATTGGTTCTGGTACCACATCGCCGAGGTAGGGCCCGGCCAGCTCGGTGAGTACGCCGCTGAATCCGCGGAGGTGGCGAAGCGCGCGTCCGGAAACGCGCCGGCGTCTGACGGCATGCTGCTCGCGCTGGCCAAGGACCCGGCCTCTCTGGAGAGCGGCAAGCAGGTGTTCCAGGCGAACTGCGCGGCCTGTCACGGCGTGCAGGGGCAGGGCTCCATCGGCCCCAACCTGACGGACGCGTACTGGATGCACGGTGGCGGGCCCATGGCCATCCACAAGGTCGTGGCGGACGGCGTGGTGGCCAAGGGCATGCCCGCGTGGGAGCGCACCCTGGGCGCCGAGCGCGTCAAGGCCGTCACCGCCTATCTGCTCACGCTCAAGGGCACCAACGCGCCGGCGGCAAGGAGCCGCAGGGCGAGCCCGAGCAGCCGTAGCTCACGGAGAGGAAGCAGCCATGTCGGCGGCACCGCAGCGGGATGGCCCGCGCATCGACCAGCTCACGTCCATCCACGCGGATGGTTCGCGGCTGGCGCTCCACCCGGCGGACGTTCGCGGCCGGTTCATCACTCGGCGGCGGGTGGGCTTCGCGGTCCTCATCGCCATCTACCTGGCCCTTCCACTGGTGGAGGTGGGGGGCCACCCGGCGGTGCACCTGGACGTGGCGGCGCGCCGCTTCTATCTCTTCGGGGGCACGTACAACGCGCAGGACTTCTGGCGCGTCCTGTTCCTGCTGACGTCGGTGGGCTTCGGCCTGCTGTTCTTCACCGCGTGGCTGGGACGCGTGTGGTGCGGCTGGGCGTGTCCCCAGACGGTGTTCCTGGAGGCGCTCTATCGTCCCATCGAGCGGTTCATCGATGGGCCCCGGGAGCGGCGGCTGAAGGCCGCGAAGGAGCCGTGGACGCCCGTGCGCGTGGCGCGGGCGGTGCTCAAGCATGCCGCGTACGTCGCGGTGTCGCTGCTCATCTCCCACGCGGCGTTGAGCCTCTTCGTCTCGGCGGGAGGGCTCGTCGCGATGGTGGCCGACGGCCCGGTGGCTTCGCCGGTGGCCTTCACCTGGGCCATGGCCGTGACGGGCGCACTGTACTTCAACTTCGCGTGGTTCCGTGAGCAGCTCTGCGTGGTGGTGTGCCCGTATGGCCGCCTCCAGTCTGCGATGCAGGACCGGGATTCGCTCATCGTCGGCTATGACACGCGGCGCGGAGAACCCCGGGGCCGTCTCATCAAGGCCGCTCCGGGTGTCCCGGCCCCGCCTCCGCGCGGCGACTGCGTGGACTGCTTCAAGTGCGTGGCCGTGTGCCCCACGGGCATCGACATCCGCAATGGCTTGCAGATGGACTGCCTCGCGTGCGCACAGTGCGTGGATGCGTGCGACGGCGTCATGGACAAGCTGGGCCGGCCGCGTGGGCTCATCCGCTATGACTCGCTCAACGGATTGGATGGGCAGCCACGGCGGGTGCTCCGGCCCCGCTTGTTCATCTACGGCGCGTTGATGCTGGTGGCGGTGGTGGGCCTCACGCTGAGCCTCGTGCGGCGCGTGCCCTTCGAGGCGAACCTGCTGCGCTTCCAGGGCATGCCCTACGTCGTCGAGCAGGGCACGGTGCGCAACCAGTTCGAGCTGCACCTGGTGAACAAGAACCCCTCCGAGACGGTGCTCACCATCCGCGTGGACAGCCCCGTGCCCGCGAAGGTGGTGGTGCCACAGGCGCAGGTGACGCTCGCCTCGCTGGAGAGCTTCCGAGTGCCGCTGTTCATCACCGTGGACCAAAGCGGAACGGAGCTTCCATTCCACTTCACCGTTGAGGTGACCGACGCGGCCTCCGGTGAAGTGAAGCGCATGGAGGCCCAGTTCCTGGGGCCTGCCGCAAAGGGCGGGTAGGGCGAGGTTCCCCCGGTCAGGGCGCTACGGCGCAGGGGTTGCGCCGTGGGGGGATAGGGCCGCAAGTCCTGCGCGACTTCCTCCTCAGCCCCGTCCTGGATGAACCTGGCACGAGGCTTGGAATGGCGAAGCGGTGAGATGGAGCCCCCCCGCCAGGAAGTCCCCACGCCACCCGAAGCCCTGCTGAGCCGGTACGACGTCTCCGGCCCTCGCTACACCAGCTACCCCACGGCGCCCGAGTGGCGGAAGGACTTCGGTCCGGAGCATCTGGTGGAGCGGCTCGAGCATGCAGGTTCCCGGGAGCACGCCGAGCCGCTGTCGCTCTACGTGCACTTGCCCTTCTGCCGCAGTCTCTGCTGGTACTGCGGCTGCAACGTCGTCATCAGCCGGGACCGGGCCGCGGCGGACCAATACATCGACCATCTGGAGATGGAGCTGGACCTGGTGGTGCAGCGGCTCGGCTGCCGGCGCTCCTTGTCCCAGATTCACTGGGGTGGAGGTACGCCCACCTTCCTGGATGAGCGGCAGCTCGAACGGCTGTGGACGGCGCTCACCCGTCGCTTCCGCATCGCGTCGGACGCGGAGGTGGCCATCGAAATCCACCCGGCCGTGACGACGCCCGGCCAGCTCACGCTGCTGCGGAGCCTGGGCTTCAACCGCGTGTCCATGGGCCTGCAGGACTTCGACGCGCGCGTGCAGGCGGTCACCAACCGCATCCAGTCCCCGGAGGAGACGCGGGCGCTGCTGGAGCACGCGCGGCTGCTGGGCTTCAAGGGCGTGAACTTCGACCTCATCTACGGCCTGCCACACCAGGACGCCGAGGGGTGGGCCCGCACGCTGGACACGGTGTTGTCGATGCGGCCGGACCGGCTGGCCGTCTACTCCTTCGCGTTCATGCCCGAAGTGCTGAAGCACCAGCGGCGCATGCCCGCGGAGGCCATTCCCAGCGGGCGCGCCAAGCTGGAGTTGTTCCGCACCGCCTACTCGGCCTTTGTGTCCGCGGGCTATCGGCCCATCGGCATGGACCACTTCGCGGTGCCCGAGGACGAACTGGCGCGCGCGCAGGCCGAGCGCCGGCTGGGCCGCAACTTCCAGGGCTACACCGTCAAGGCCGCGTCGGACGTGGTGGCCATTGGCAGCACCGGCATCAGCGACGTGGATGGCGCGTATGCGCAGAATGTCCGCGCGCTGCCGCGCTACTACGAGCGCGTCTCCCAGGGCTGCCTGGCCACGGAGCGGGGCTTGTCACTGACGGCGGACGACCAGCGCCGCCGCGCGGTCATCACCCGGCTCATGTGCAACTTCTGGGTGGACCTGGGGGCGGACGGCGCCGACTACTTCGCGCCGGAGCTGGAGCGGCTGCGCGCGTTCGATGCCGATGGCCTGGTGACGCGCACCGGCTCGCAGCTGGAGCTGACGCCCATGGGGCGGCTCTTCGTCCGCAATGTGGCCATGGTGTTCGACGCGTATCTCGCGGGGACGGAGCGCCCCCGCTTTTCCCGCACGGTGTGAAGGGGTCGGTCATGGATGCATTGGACGTGTTGAACCAGGAGCACCGCCACATCCAGCGCGTGCTGGTGGTCCTGGAGCGGGCGGTGGCGAAGGGGCGCGATGGGGAGTTCGTCTCGGCCTCCCTCTTCCTTCGCGCCGCGAACTTCTTCCTCACCTTCGTGGACGGCAGCCACCACGCGAAGGAGATGGTGCTCTTCCAGACGATGGTGGCGCACCGGCTGCCGCTGGCGCCCGGGCTGCTGGCCCAGGTGTCCGGCGAGCACGGCACCGGCAGCGAGCACGCGGTGGCCATGCTCTGCGCGGCGGAGGCGATGCTGCGGGGTGGGGAGACGGACCCCGCGCGCATGCTCGACGCGGCGGATGACTGGTTGCGCCTGTACCGGGGGCACACCGCGGTGGAGGAGGCGCAGGTGTTCCCCATGGCGCGGCGGCTGCTGCCCGCGGGAATCCTGGACCGGATGCGGACGCGCTTCGCTCGAATCGAGGCATCGCATGGCTCGCTGGCGGAGGCCGCGGAGGCCATGGAGCGCGCCTTCACGCCCCCCCCGGCGGGACGTCTCTTCCCGCGCGGACCGGTGTGCTCGTTCTAAAACGCGACGGGCGCCGCGGAAGCACTTCCCGCGACGCCCGGAGTCCTGCTGTCTGCCTGTCAGCCCGCGCGGCTCAGCGCTGCGAGAGAATGTCGTCCAGCCGCTTCTTGTCGCTGGAGAAGGAGAAGTGGCTGTAGAGCATGTGGCTGTTCTGCGGGTCCAGGATGTACGGCTTCAGCTCGCGCACCACGGCCAGCTTGTCCTGGGTGAACTGGAAGTTGCCCAGGAGCTGGCCCACCTGGGAGACCAGGAAGTAGTGGTGCTGGGCCGCCGAGACGAGCACGCGCATCTTGTCCTCGGCGAAGGTCTGAAGGGAGATGGAGGAGTGGATGCGGCGCAGCTCGCTGTCCGAGATGGGCCGCACCACCGGCTGCGGGGGCGGCATCGGCGGCGGCGGGAGGACGGTGGCCAGCAGCGGCGCCCTGTTCACGAGGTCCTGCACGGAGTTCAGCGTCTCCTTGGCGTTGCGGAACTTGTTGCGCTCCTGCCGGTTCATCCGCTGCTCGGCTTCCTTCAGCAGCTTCTCCAGCCGGTCCAGGCGCTCGTTCAGCTCTCGCCGGTCCACCACCACCTGGCTGCCGGTGTGCTGCGGCGGGTAGTGGGGCTGGTGCGGCTGGTGCGGATGGTGCGGATGGTGCGGCTGCGGCATCTGCTGCCCCGGCGGCGGGCTGGGCGGACGGCGCATTTCCGCTTGGGCGTGGGCATCCAGGGAGGGAAGGGCGAAGAGGAGAGCGAGGGAGGTGATCAGGGCCTTCATGGGGAGCGTCCTTTCATGTGCTCGAAGCATCTGACGCGCCGGGGCCGGTTCCATTCAACCGGACGCGGTAGGGCGTGCAGCCTGCCTCCGGACCACGGAAGTTCCCCCTGGAACGGCCTGAGCCGTCCTCGCGCCGCCGTGCGTATCCCATGACTCCAGGGGGATGGGTAGTCCCCCTGTGCCTTCACCTGAGTCAGGGGGACGCGGTGTGCTTGGACAGCACCTCGCCGTCCGGCGACATCTCGTAGACGAGCGGCACCCCGGTGGCCAGCTCCAGCCCCACCACCTGCTCCCCCGTGAGGTGGTCCAGCTTCATCACCAGGGAACGGTTGGAGTTGCCGTGGGCCACCACCAGCACGTTCTTCCCCAGGCGCAGGTCCCCGGCGATGGCGCGCTCATAGAACGGCAACACGCGCTCCGCCGTCATCTCCAGGGACTCGCCGTTGGGGGGCGGCACATTGAAGGAGCGGCGCCACGCCTTGATTTGCGCGTCCCCCCAGCGCTTCGCGGCGTCCGCCTTGTTGAGCCCCTGCAGGTCGCCGTAGTTGCGCTCGTTGAGGGCGGCGTCCCGGATGGTGGGGACCTGCTGTCCCAACGCGTCCAGGAGGATGGACAGCGTCTCCTGCGCCCGGATGAGCGCTGACGTATAGGCGACGTCGAACTTCATCCCTTTCAGCGCCTCCGCCGCGCGCCGGGCCTCCTGGCGCCCCTGGTCGGTGAGGGGGACGTCGACGAGGCCGGTGAAGCGGTTCTCTTGATTCCACAGCGACTGACCGTGTCGGACCAGGACGAGGGTAGGCATGGCCTCCAGGTAATCCCGAAGCCCTGGGGCGGCCAGGGGTGTACGCGTCCACCCGGGGCCGGGCGTTCCAGGCTCCACAGTCTCGCGCTCCGTTCAGGCTGCTTTCTCACGCGGTGCCCCTGGTGGAGCCGGGGCCCATCGCACTAGAGGGAGCGGAGGAGGAGACACCATGGCTCGCAAGGTCGCCGCATCCGCTGATTCCGCTCTGAGCATCACCCTGGCCCGCGCCCGTGCGCACTGGCTGCGGACGCAGGGGCTCGCGGAGCCGCTGAAGGGGAGCCTGGAAGAGGTGGTCGCCGCGACGGGCTGGGTGCGGACGCTGGGCGGCGTGGACGTGTACCTGGCGGTGCGGGCCCGAGTGCCGGGGCTGCGGCGGGCGGACCTGGACGCGGCGGCGGAGGCGTCCCAGCTCCAGGTGATTCCCGCGGTGCGTGGCTGCATCTACGGTGCCTCGCGCCCACGTGCCCCTGGTGATGCGCGTGGCCGAGGAGGCGTACCGCAAGCGGGCCGACCGCGAGCACGAGAAGGTGGGCCTGGACGCGAAGGAGCTGGCGGACGTGGCCGAGGCCGCGTTGGTGGCGCTGCGCAAGGGGCCGCTGTCCACGGACGCGCTGCGCAAGGCGATGCCCGCGGGCGTGGTGCGCAGCCTGGGCGAGGTGGGCAAGAAGGTGGGCCTGTCCTCGACGCTGCCGCCCGCGCTGCGCCACCTGGAGTTCGAGGGCAAGGTGGAGCGCCGCACCGAGGGCGGGCGGCTGGATACGGAGCGCTACCTGTGGCGGCTGACGGCTCGCAACCCCTTCATCGGGGCCAAGGTGCCCGCCGCGGCGGAGGAGCGCAACGCGCGGCTGGCGGCCCTCTTCTTCCGCCAGTTCGGTCCGGCGACGGTGGAGGACTTCGCGGCGTGGTCGGCCTTCTCGCAGAAGGACGCGAAGGCAGCCGTGGCGCGGGCGGGGCTGGTGCCGGTGGCCGTGGAAGGGTACTCGGAGGCGGCCTATGTGCCAGAGGACGTCCTGGCTGCCTTGCGAGAGAAGGTCCCCGTGGCGACGTCCGTGTCCCTGCTGCCCGCGCATGACCTGTATGTCTCGTCGCATGGCGGGCCCGCCTGGGTGACGGACCCCAAGCACCATGGCATCGAGGTTCCGACGTGGGGCTCCGCCAAGGGCGGAACCCTGGGAGCGGCCGCCCACATCTTCGTCCGCCCCGTGCTGGATGCGGAGCGGCTGGTGGGGCTGTGGGAGTTCGACCCGAAGGCGGACGACGTGGTGTTCCACACCTTCGAGCCGCTGGCGCCCAAGCGGCGCAAGGCAGTACAGGCCCTGGCCGAGGACACGGCCACGTTCCTTCGAGAGGACTTCAGCCTCGCGCGCAGCTTCAGCCTGGACAACGAGGACTCCGTGCAGAAGCGCGCGGACTTCGTGAAGTCGCTGGGGAAGTAGGCCGGAGCCTCAGCCCTGGCGCCGCTGCGTGCAGCGGCGCTGCATCTCCTCGGGGGACACGTTCTCGATGTGGGCGTTGAGGGCCCAGCGATGGCTGAATGGCGCTCTCAGGTTCTACTTGGGCTCCGCCTTCACCAGCCGGGTCAGCTCCCGGTCCAGGGCGCCTGCGAACTGCTGGCGGTCCTGCGCCGAGTAGCCGTTCGGGCCTCCAGTCGTCACGCCGCTCTCCCGAAGCTCCTGCATGAAGTTCCGGACGGAGAGCCGCTCGGCGACGTTCTCCTCGGTGAAGACCTCTCCGCGCGGGTCCAGCACCACGACGCCCTTGGGTACGAGCAGCGCGGCGAGCGGAATGTCCTGGGTGATGGCCAGGTCCCCCGGCTGCGCCTGCTGGGCGATGTGCTGGTCCGCGACGTCGAGCCCCGCGCCCACCTGCACGCTGGAGACATAGGCCAGCCGGGGCAGGGAAAGCGCGTGGTTGGCCACGAAGACGGAGTGAACCTTCACGCGCTGGCCAGCACGCAGGATGATGTCCCGGACGGGGCCCGGGCAGGCATCGGCATCGACCCAGATTTTCATACGGGCACGACTATCTCAGGATTCGCGCGCGGACTCACCCACGGCGCGCCGAGCGCCCGCGCCTGCCGGCCCAAGGCCCAGCGCGGGCTCCACGCCGGCGTGGTGGCTGCTCCCGGTGCGCACGGCCGTTCCGTCGGTGCCCAGGACCAGCAGGTCCTCTCCCTGTGACAGCGTCTCCAACTGGGCGACAGGGATGCCTTGCACGCTGGTGGGGACGAACGGCCCGGGATCGGGGACAAACCGTGAAAGGCAATCCCTTGCGGTTGTCGTGACGCGACGCGTAGCCCAGGATGGAAGACATCGGCTGGGGACTTTGCGGAAGGACTGGCGGTTGCATCTATGATGACGCCCATGCGTCTACTTTCAATGCGTGTCGTCATTCCAATCATTGCCATCGCCATGCTCACCTCGGCTTGCGGTACCGACGCCACGGGGGAATGCCAAGGCACCCTCCTGGGCACCCGTGTGAAATGGCCCATCGATGGTGAAATGTCCCGGTGGATCCGCAATGGCTCCGGCGGGAATGGGCAGCACGGCACCTGGATTGACCTGAGCTACGACCCCAAGAGCACCGCGGGCATGACGAGGTTCGGCGTGGACATCCGGCTCGTGAATGGGGCGGTCGTCAGCGGCGGGCCGGTGACGGTGGCGTTGTCCAACGAGGACGGGCAGCGGCTGGTGCCGGCGGCGGACTCGCTGGTGGTGGACTGGCTCGCCAGCGTGGCGACACACTCGACGACGGGCTTTCCCGAAACGACGGGCGTGCCGGTGGCGGGCTCGGTGACCCTGGACGCGGTGAATGATGACCTGGCCGCGGGCCGCTTCGTCTATCGTTACAGGGATGGCAGTGAGCTGACCTGCACCTTCAACGTGCCGTCGCCGGAGCGGGCCGCTGGCTTCTTGGACGGGGACTATGAAGACGATGATGATGACGATTGAACCCTGCTCATGAATTGCGTGCTCGCTCGTGGTGTGTGTTGTAGAACGAGCGCATGAACAAGAACACGGGTGGCTGCTTTTGCGGAGCGGTGCGGTATGAGGTGAGCGCGCCGCTGACGGCGGTGACGTACTGTCATTGCTCGAAGTGCCGCAAATGGCATGGGCACGTCGGGGCCTACGCTGCCGTGGACCGGGATGGCTTCCGGCTCACGGAGGAGCACGGCCTCAAATGGCACACCGTCTCGCCCACGGTGCGGCGCGGCTTCTGTGTCGAGTGCGGTTCCAGTGTGCTGTTCGATGAAGCGCCTTCCGCGAAGATGTCGATTTGCGCCGGGACGTTGGAGTCGCCCACCGGCATTCGCGAGAAGGCGCACATCTACCTGGGCAGCAAGGGGGACTACTACGACATCACTCCGGGCCTCGTGGAGTACGACACCTTCCCTGGGAAGTGAGCACCCGCTTGCTCTCGCCCCGGCGCTGTGAGGCTCAGGGGGCTCCGGCCGCCGCGTCGATGGCGTCCAGGGCCTCCACCCGCAAGCGCTCCTCCGGGGTGAAGGAGTCGAACAGCAGCCGCTGCACGGCGGCCTGACGCGCGGCGGGGTTCGGCTCGGACTGGCCCAGCGCCTCCCGGCGGGAGCGGAACTCCGCCAGCCGCCGCTTCCACTCGGCCTCCTCGCGGTCCATGGCCTCCAGCCGCGCGGTGGCCTCCGCGCCCACGGTGGCCAGCCGGTGCTGGCGCAGGTCCTCGGCCGACGCACCGGATTCCACCAGCTCGCGCTCCACCGCCTGCTGCCGCAGGGGCGCAGCGCCTCGTCGCGGCTGGCGCGGTATTCCGCGGGGAGTTGTTCATCCAGCGCGGCGATGCGGCGCTCGCGCTCCTCGGGCGACAGCGTGGTGTCCTGCTGGAGCTTCATCCGCTCCACTGACACCGCGTCCACCCGCTCCTCGTCACCGAAGAGTCCCTCCGCCCAGGGGCCCATGTGCTCGCGGCGCAGCTCGCGCAGGGACTCCAGCCGCGCGCCCACGTCCAGCTCCGCGCCCCGTTGGTTCGCCGCGAAGGTGCGCGCCGCGTCGCGATACGCCAGGTAGTCATCCAGCACGCGCACGGCTTCCTCCAGCGCCGCGGCTGGCAGATTCTTGGCCCGCAGCGAGGCGAGGATGCGCTCGCGGATGACGGGCAGCCCTTCCTCGCCCATCGCGGAAAGGTAGTAGTCGAACAGGCGCCGCAGGTCCGCCGACACCACCAGGTGACCCGATGCATCCACCTGCGCCGAGCCATCCTCCTCCGTGTCCTGGAGCGAGCCCGGCATGGGGGGCAGGGTGGGCGTGGCGGACGTGGGCGACGCGGTGAGCACGGCACGTTGCGGCACCGGTGTACCCACGCGCGGCACGGAGGGCATCGGCGGTGAGACAGCGGCGACAGCGGGCCCGGGCGGCGTGGGCGTCGCCCGGGCCTTCCACCATGAGAACACGCCCGCACCCAGCAGGGCGCACAGCGCGGCTACGGGAATGACGGCGCGGCGCTTCATGGCGGTCCTTCGCGCGCGGCCGTCTAGAGGCCGAGCCCCTTCAGGCGGTTGGCATGGTTGCGGAACACCGTCTTCGGGTTGGTGAAGAAGGCGGTGAGGCCCAGCACCTGGTTCACCTCGTCCAGGTGGTTCATGTCGTAGTTGTCACGCAGCACCGTGCCGAAGTGCGAGCTGCACTTGCCGACCAGGCCGTCGTTCGCCTCGCTGTAGAAGAACGAGCTCAGCTTCATCGGGTAGTCGGACGCGTCGAACAGGTTGGTGAAGGGGTCCGTGCCGGACCAGGAGTAATAGCGCTGGCCCTGCGTGCCCGTCGCGGCGCCCTGGCCACAGCTGCTGGAGGGGATGCCCGCCGGGTACTTCTGGTTGAACGCCGCCGTGCCGGACTTGCTGAGCGCCGCCAGCGCGCCAATGGCGTCCTGCGGGTTCGTCTTCCCCGACAGCAGCCCCAGGACGGTGCCCAGGTTGTTGGCGAAATAGGCCAGCACGCTCTCCGTGAAGGAGCCGCCCCGGAGGTTGGCGCGCAGGTAGTCCGCCAGGTCCGCGCCCTTGTGCGGAGAGCCCACCGTCGTCACGGACGCCACCAGGTCCGGGCGCACCGCCGCCACGTAGCGCACGTCCAGGCCGCCGTGGCTGTGGCCAATGAGGTTCACCTTGCCCTTGCCCGAGCGCGCGACGATGTCCTTCACCTGCGCCAGCAGCGCCTCGCCACGCTGCTCCGTGGTGTTGAACTGCGGAACGCTCGTCACGTACACCGTCGCCCCGCCCGCGCGCAGGTCGGAGCCGATGCCGTAGAAGTAGTCGTAGACGCCAAACAGTGAGTCGAAGCCCGCCATGCCGTGCGCCAGCACGATGGGATAGCGGGTCTGCGTTTGGGTACTCGCGAGCGCGGGTTGCGCCCACAAGCCAAGTGCCGCGACAGCCAGAACCAGTGTCCGGACAGCGTTTCGCATGAGGAGGGGCTCCTGTTCGGGGGGCGGGTCCACTGCGGATTGACCCGCGAATCAACGCGTAGGCCAATCACAGACCAGAATCAAGGCGCCTCCTGCATTATCGGCAAACCGGGCGAGGCCAGTTGTCGCATGCTCTTGCTGTGTTGCGTTAAGTACTCACGGCGCAGTGCGTTGAGCGGAGCCGGGGCTGCGCGAGCGCATCAAGGCGGCGCGGACCGCGCGCAAGAAGACGCTCCGGCGCTGGCGTTCGAAGGGCCTACGCCTCGGGCTGTGTGGATGGATTGCCCGCGGGCGGGAGGAAGCCCGCTTCGTAGTCCGCGAGCAGCTCCGGGAAGACAATGCACTTCTGCGTTTCGGGATACACGCCGGTGGAGTAGCGGATGGCGGCATAGCCGAAGATTTCCGTGAACAGCGCCAGCTTCGCCTCCGCAGGGGCCCGGCGGACGTGGTCATGGAAGGCGAGCACTTCTCCCTCCAGTGAGAAGGGCCGCGCGTACATGGCATGGGGGATCACGTCATGGACGATGCGGAAGACGCAGTTCTCCTCCGGCGTCCACAAGGGATGCTCGCAGTGCTCGGTGTTGATTTCGAGCTGTCCCCGCTCCAGGTCCGCGACGATGTCCTCCGGGCCTGCGTACACGGTGCGCGTCGAATAGCGGATGGACAGGCAGGGCCGGACGGCTTCGTAGACGTCGAAGGCGTGGGCCAGCAGGGCTCGCCAGGAGCCGCTGCATCCCTCATCAAGGTGCCGGGCGTCGGCCGCATAGGCATCCGTCACCCGGGTGGCGAACGCCAGCAGCGCGGCGGGTTGGAATGCGCGTGGCGCTGGGTCCGCATAGGCGGTGAGCGGAAAGCGTGAGTCAATGCGCTGGCGTAATTCGTTCAGCAACGTCATGGAACGACCCCCATGATGGCCATTGGAGCGCGCGGCCAACCTCTCCGTCAACAGCGCATCCTTCCCCGAATGGGCTTGTTCGCTGCGCCTCGTCCCTTGTGGAGAAGTGTGTGGGGTCGTTAGAACGGCGAGGCTTCCAGGTCTCACTTCCACCCAGGGCGTCTCTCTCATGTCGAGCACTTCCTCCGCCGCCTCCCCGGCCTCCACGCAGTCCGCCCCTGCCGCCAAGGGATGGATGCTCTGGCTGGGACGCATCTTCACCGGGCTCGTCGTCGCCACGCTGGCCTTCAGCGCGTCGAAAAAGCTGGGTCAGTCACCCGAAGTCATCCAGGGATTCGAGAAGTCTGGCTACCCTGGCTCGGTGTTGCTGGCCATTGGAATCACCGAGCTCCTCTGCATGGTGCTCTACGCGGTGCCGCGGACGGCCGTCTTGGGCGCCATCCTCGTTACGGGCTACCTTGGCGGCGCCACCTCGACGCACGTGCGTCTGTCCGAGCCGTTCATCGCCCCCATCCTCGTGGGCGTTTTCGCCTGGGCGGGACTCTTTCTGCGGGACGCACGTCTCCGGGCCTTGCTGCCCCTGCGCCGCTCGCCCTGAGCACGCGCCACGCCGCGCCCGACGAGGGAAAGACAATCGCGTGGGGCGGACTCCCCCCGGCATCGGGCGCCGAACCTATGCCTCCGTCGGGAGGAGGCGGGAAAGCAGCTCGAGCCCTGGGGCTTGCAGGGGGATGCGCCCACGGAGCGCGGAGAAGAAGGACCAGCCATGGTTCGCCAGCAGCACCACGCCCGCGTCCGCTCCAGCGGCGAAGCCCATGAAGCTGGTGTAGCCCCGGATGACGGAGGCGCGCCACACCACCGGCTGACCGCGCACCTGCGTCACGCTCCACCCGAGCCCCATCTTCCCAGGGTTCGCCTCCGCGCGCGGCACATGGGTCAGCTGCAGGGCACGCACGACGCCCGCGTCGCCCCGTCCGAGGTTCGCATCGAGGAAGCGGAGCAGGTCGGGGGCGGTGGAGTAGGCGGCGCCAGCTCCCGGCAGTGCGGGGAAGGTCCATTGGGGGATGGGTTTGCCTCGCGCCGTGTGGCCGGGCGTCAGGCGCGGCTCCTGTTCCTCGGACAGGCGCAGCGTGGTGTCGGCCATGCCCAGGGGCTTGAAGAGCAGGTCCCTCAACGCGTGTCCGTAGTTGAGCCCCGCACGCCGGGAGAGCGCGTGGCCCAGCACACCCATGCCCAGGATGGAGGGCGCATAGCGGCGCGGCGGCGGCCATTCCGGCTGATAGGTCTGGAGGAATTCTCCGAAGTGTCTCGCGTCGTAATGGCCGAAAGGGTCCTCCATCGTCTGGGCGTTCTGCTCCAGGTTGGGAGGCAGGTGGGGCATTCCCGAGGTGTGTGTCGCCAGTTGCTCCAGGGTGATGCGGCCCGCCGTGGCATCCGCGAGCAGCGACCGGGGAATCACCTCGGACAGGGGCGTGTCGAGCCGTGCCTTGCCCTGGTCCACGAGCAACGCGAGGAGGGCCCCCGTGAAGACCGGGGTCAGCTCGCCCAGCGCGAAGAGGGCGTTTTCAGAGGGCGGCGCGCCTTTGCTCCGCAGCGCTTCGACGTGATGCACGCCTCCCTGGGTGATGCCGGCGCAGAGGGACGCCGTGCGATAACCGCGCACGTAGGCACGAGTGGCATCCTGGAGCAATTCACCGGGGGGCGGCTTCGGCACGGAACGCATGGCGGGCCTTCTACACCATGTGTCCGGAGCGGCCAGGGAGGGCCGGCGTCGGGGTGTCCGCGCCTTGCTGTCACACGCCTGCACGGGAATTGACGGAATGTCATTCGTCCGCCGCGCCGGAGCCGACCAAGTGCGCGGAATCTTGGGAATGAAGCGTTGGAACGGCATGTGTAATGGCCTCCTGGCAACAGGAGGTCCACGCCATGCCCGTTTGCCGTCCGCCCGTTTCCCCTGGGTTTTCCGCCACGCGTCACTTCGTCGAGCGCAGCTCGCTTCGGCAGCTTCGCGACGATGTGCTCGACTTCATCCTGGAGTTTGGCATCCGGACCCGGGCGACGGGCATGACGCACGTCACGGTGCTGGAGCGGGAGCTGCCGTGGGCCTGGCGGAACCTGGATGTGGCACGGCAGGCGCGTGGATGGATTGTCCTGCTCAATGACGAGGAGCGCCTCATCACCTGCTACCGGCGCGGCGATGCGAACCGCTTCATCCGCCGCAAGCCCAAGCACCGCATGTCCGGTGTCCAGCTCCAGGGCCTCTGAGCGGGAGGCGCTCACGCCGCGCGCAGCAGCAGGAACATCAGCATCGCCAGCAGCGCGGCGACGCCCACGACCAAAGGGCCCAGCGGCGCACGCTGGGTCAGCAGTCGCCGCGCGGAGATGGCGCTGTCGGGGCGGTCCTGGATGGCTTCCGAGAGCAGGCCTTTCAGCAACCGGCGCAGGTGCCGGGGCACGCCCTGGGGAAGTGGCTGCGTCTCCGGCATGCCTCCCGTGAGCGCCTCGTGCAGGACGCGCCCCAGCGCATGCAGGTCCGACTGCGGGACGGCGCGGCCCCACTGTCGTTGCTCGGGGGCCTGGTAGCCATGGGCACCGGGAGGCACGAGCGACAGGCCGAAGTTCGTCAGCATCGCGCCGTCCTTCGCGAGCAGGATGTTCTGGGGCCGCACGTCTCCGTGGACAAGCCCTGTTTCGTGCGCGGCGCCGAGCGCATCGAGCAGCCGCAGCGCCAGTTGCTCCACCTCTTGGAAGGGCAGTGCGTTCACCCGGTCCAGTCTCGTCTCCAGGTCGGCCGCAATCACGGGCTCCAGGGCGTACCAGCAGTGGCCGCGCTCCTCGCCCACCGCCAGGACGCGGACGATGCCTGGGTGGCGGAGGCTCCGCAGTGTCTCCGCCTCCCGGTGGAAGCGCGCTCGCGCCTCCGCATCCGCTGCCACCGAGGAAGACATCACCTTCACCACGCACGGACCCACATGGCCTTCCGCTGCGTACAGCCAGCCCGTGGCGTCGGTGTCCAGGCGGGAGTTCAACTGGAAGCCCGCCAGGGATTCACCCGTGAGGTCCGGCTCCTGCGGTGTGCCTCGCGTCTGCGCGCCGTGCGTGAGGTCCGCACCGCAGGCGGCGCAGGTGTGTCGCGGGCCTGCCTCGGCGCCAGGGTGGGGCGTATGACATGTGGGGCAGGTCGGATTCACGGGGCCGGGCCGGGTCGATTCTTCGCCATCTTCCGGGCCGTCCTCGTCGTCCGCAAGCCATGCTCCCGTGTGGCGTGGCGGGGACGGCGCCCAAGGCCGTTGACTCGCCCCTCGCGTTGAGGGACGGGAAGCGCATGGCACAGCAGAAGGTTCAGGTTCCTCGTGAGGCCGCCGGTGAGCGGCTCGACCGCTTCCTGTCGAAGCAGGTCCCAGGCATCAACCTGGAGCGGGCTCGTGCCCTGATTGATGCGGGAGCGGTTCGCATCCGAGGCAAGAAGTGCCAGCCCACGCGCAAGCTGTGGGGCGGCGAGGAGATTGAGCTCGAAAGGCCCGAGCCTCGCGCCGCGCCGGTGGCCTCTTCTGAAGGGCCGGTGCTGCCAGTGCTTCATGACGATGCGGCCCTGGTCATCGTGAACAAGCCTCCGGGTATCGTGGTGGAGCCGGAAGGGCGCGCGGCCTCCGTGGTGGGGTTGCTCGCCGCGCAGCGGCCGCCCTTCGATGTGGAGGGCCTGGCCCAGCCCGGGGTGGTGCACCGCCTGGACCGGGAGACGAGTGGCTGTCTGGCCTTCGCACGCACGGATACGGCCGCCGCCGCGCTTCTGCGCTCCTTCCAGGAGAAGCGCGTGGACAAGCGCTACTGGACGCTGGTGCTGGGGCAGCCGCCGTCGCAGGGTCGTCTGGAGGGGCCCTATTCCAGAGATCCGGCGGACCCTCGGCGCTTCACCACCCGCGTGCCCTCCGCGCGTCGTGCGGCGCTCTCCTTCGAGGTTCGCGAGCGCTTCGCGGATGCCGCGTTGCTGGAGGTCGACCTGGACACGGGCCGCACGCATCAGGTTCGCGTGCAGCTCTCCGAGGCCGGGTTCCCCGTGCTGGCGGATTCTCTCTACGGTCCGCCGGAGGCACGCGCGCATGCCGCGGCGCGGACACTGGGGCGGCAGGCGCTGCATGCCTTCACCTTGGAGCTTCCGAGCCCTGCTACGGGTCAGCCCGTCCGTGTCGAGGCGCCATTGCCCGAGGACTTCCAGCGCGCTCTCACGGTGCTGCGGGGTGGGTGAGCGCGGTCGTCCTTAGAAGCGCACCTGGAGCAACAGGTTGCCACCCACCATGTCCGGCGAATCCCAGACGTGTTGGCGATGTCACGCCACGCGCCCCGGGAGTTACTTCTTGGGGCGCTTGAGGAGCGCCGCGCACGGGTCCTCCATGGGCATCGCCGGCGTGAACCAGACATAGTCGAAGGGCAGGGATTGCGTGCCGAAAGAGGCCGCGTAGTCCGCCGGCGCGGCCAGCTTCGGGTCGACCTCCAGCAATCCCACGGAGCGCACGTCCTGGCCGGGCGCACGGGCCGCGAGCTGCGCGGGAACGCCCCGGTCCGTCCGTGCATGGCCGTTGCCGGTGATGAGCACGCCGCCCTGGCCGGTGTCCGCGTTCGACAGCCGGTCCGCCGGTGCGCGTCCCGGGCACGCTGGGCCTGCACCATGGGGCCGAGCATCTCCTGGGGTAGATGACCGCAATGCGCTTCGTCCTGCTCCTGGCGCATCGCCTGCTCCACCGGCTCAGGCAGCGGCGTGTCCAGCGACAGGCGCTGGCGCAGTTCGGGGGCCAGTGCCTCCGGGCCGCGCATCACCAAATCCCTCACCTGCGAGCGCGGCAGGTTGGCGGCGATGATGGGAAGCCCCGCCTCCAGCCCGGCCGCGAACACGGGCCGATACAGGGCCCAGTCCGGCCAGCCACTGCCCGCCCAGTTGACCGCGAGCGCGAGCGCCTCCGCGTCCCGCGGGGCCTGGGCCAGTGACGCGTCCACCGCCGCTTGTTGCCCCACGTCGAGCATCTCGAAGGCCAGCGCGGGCTTCCGGCCTCCTCGGTCAGGGCCTGGACGAGCCACGCCTGGAGCTGGTGGTGGTCGGGCTGGTCATGCCGCTCTCCCAGCACCACGAAGCGGGCCTGGGCGAGCGAGCGGCGCAGGGTGTTCGCGTCCACGAAGCGGGCCGCCTTCACGTCCCAGATGCGGCCCGTGAGCGGATGCTCTCGGAGCAGAGGAGAGGACCACTCGTTGGGAAGCGGCGCCTGGACGCCAGGCTGCTCCACGGCGGAATCAGGACGCGTGGCGCTGGCGCGCGAGCAGGCGGTGGCGACCAGCAGGACGGAGGCGATGAGGAGCGTGCGCATCACGCGCGCCATTCATCCACAAGGCAGGCCTCGTGGACCACTCCCGGGTTGGCGAGGTGGTGGACCGGTGACAACCGCTGGCGCGAGGGCGCCCCGGGAGGGACCCGCCGGGATGGAGAGGGCGCCGTGACGGATGCGTTTCCCTCCCCACCGGGCGGATTGTTGCGTCACCGCGCGCGCCTGAGGTTGCCGCCTGTCGAACCAGAGGGGAGCAACGTATGCATCAGGGGAAGTGGAAGCCCGTGCGAGTGGCGCGGTGGAGCAGCATGTTGCTGGGAGTGATGCTGTCCGCCTGCGGTATGCCCTTGGACGACGCGCCTGAAGGCGTGCCGGAGGCGGTCTGGGAGGCGTTGGACGGGCGGGCCGGACCGTCCGAGATGGGAAGGAACATCGGGAAGCGTCCGCCCACGGGGCGTCCGGGAGAAGGCGTGGCCTTTGATGGAAAACAGTTCCTGGTCGTCTGGCAGGACGAACGCGAGGGGGGCGTCTTCGGCGCGCGGGTGACACCCAAGGGGAAGGTGCTGGACCCGGGGGGCTTTCCCATCAACGCGGGCAGCGGGTTGGATGGCGGGCAGCCTCGAGTGGCCTGGGACGGAAAGTTCTTCCTGGTCACCTGGGTCAGCGCTTCCGGTCTGGTTGCCGCCCATGTGGAGCGCGACGGAGATGTGCGCCGCCGGTTCGTCGTCTTCGGCTCCGATGAAGTGGGAGGGCCTCCAGGCATCGCCTGCGCGCACGAGTTGTGCCTGCTCGCCTTCCCCTTCATCGGGGATGTGGAGAGCATCATCAACGCCATCCGTGTGACGTCCGACGGAGACGTGTCCGAGCGCACGCAGCTCTCCGTCTCCGCCTCCAACATGGCCATCAAGCCGGCCGTTGCCTGGGATGGCAAGCAGTTCCTGGTCGTCTGGAGTGACGAGCGTGGTGGGACCCTCACGCCGGACCTCTTTGGGAACCGGGTGACGAAAGACGGCATCCGGCTGGATGGGGCTGGCGGTGTCCCGCTCGTCGTCCGTGAGGGCGCTCAAACCGTCCCTGACGTGACGTGGACGGGCAACCACTTCTTCGTCGTGTGGCAGGACGACAAGAACGGCACCGCCGATGTCTACGGCGCCCGTTTCCGAAAGAACCTCGCGTTGGACGGGCCCGCGGCCTTCGGAATCGCCACGGGCGCGGACGAGCAGACGGCGCCTCGGGTGGCCCCCAGTGGCAACAAGTCGCTCGTCGTCTGGGATGCCACCCGGCAGGGTATCCACCGCGTGCGCGGTGTCCGGGTGGGGGACAACGGAAGCATCCTGGGCTCGAGCTTCACCATCTCCACGGGGGACTTCCAGCAGGAGATCGCGCCCGCCGTGGCGGCCGGAGACCACAAGTTCCTCGTCACCTACGCGGGCACGACGACAGGCACGGACGAATTCGGCCCGCACGAAATCCTGGCGACCCGGGTGACGCACGATGACACGGTGAAGGACAGGCCGGCGCTGCGCCTCACGCGCCCGTGGGGCCACAAGCCTCCGGTCGCCGCCGCGCGGGGCACCGATGCCTATCTGGCGGTCTGGAGTGAGAATCTCTCCGGCACGCCGGGCATGCTGGCCGCTCGGGTGAGCCTGGATGGACAGTTGCTCGATGTGCCCGTCGTGTTGCCCGCCGGGGCGACGTCACGCGCGCCCGTGGTGGTGTGGGACGGGGCGGCCTGGTTCGTGGCGTGGGAAGAGGGCACCGCTGACGCCACGGGATTCCAGGGGGCGCGCGTGAGTGGAGCGGGCCCGGCGCTGGAGGTGAGCCGCCTGTCCCATTCCACGCTGCTTCCTTTGGAGATGCTGGCGCCGTCCGCCGAGCGCTGACGGCGCGCCTCCCAGCCAGGCGGGCACTCCGCCTGGCCCGGGACGGTCCTGCTACTTCGAGTCCACCACGACGACCATCCACCGGTCCGTGGCGTGGTCGATGCGGATGTTGGCGGCGCCGGCCTCCTGGAACTGCTGGATGATGCCCTCCAGGAAGGTGAGGTGCTCCTTGGGCGCGTCCACGAAGATGTTCTTCGGGCCGTTGCCCTTCGCCTTGGCCTTCTTGGCGGGGGCGCCGGCCGCGCCGTTGATGGCCTCGGGAGCCGCGGCGGCGGCCTTCAGGCGGGCGGCGGCGTCGTCCACCGTCGCCTCGGTCTCCTCGGCCTCGGGCTCGGGCTCCACTTCCGGGGCGGGGGCGGGCGCGGCGGCGGCGGCCGACGCGGCTTCGTCCTCGGCCTGCTCGCGGAGCTGGTTGAACGTCTTCATGTTGATGGTGCCGCCAAACTTATCCTTGAAGGACTCCAGCGCCTCCTTGCTGCTGATGTCCGGCTGCTGGCGGAAGAGCTCGAGCAGAAACGCGTGGCGCTCCTGGGTCTGCTCCTGGGTTGTCCTTGCCATCGTCTTCGTGCTCCTGGGTGTGTCGCGATGTCGCGAAAGGCGGCGCACCCTATCCGGAGCCGTGTAGCGCCGCAAAGGGGGCCTGGGCCTCCCCTTCGCGGGCATGACTCGCATGCCGAGCCACACGCGCTGGACGTATGGTCTCAGTGCCGGGGCGGCGGCGGCGCGCTGTGGTCGCAGTGCAGCAGCGACGGCGGGTCGAAGCAGGTGAAGCGCTGGTTGTCGAGCCGGCACACGCCGTCCGGCGTGTTGGCGCACTGCACCTCGGTGCGCGTAGCCTTGCAGTCATAGCCGCAGGCCATGTCCTCGGAGGCGTTGAGGCAGCGGGGCGCGGGCGTCTCCGCGCCGTACTGGTGGATGACGGCGTCCGGCGGGTCCCAACAGGTCAGCTTGTTGAAGTTCGTGGAGCAGACGCCGTAGGGCGTCCGGTTGCAGGCCACCTCGCCGTTGAACTGACGGCAGTTGTAGCCGCAGGCCACCTGGCCCCGGCTCTCCTTGCACTCCGGCTTCGCGCTCGTGGTGGGCGGGTGCTGGATGGCGACCAGGGGCGGGTCCCAACAGTGCACGCCTCCCACCAGGACCTCACAGATGCCGTAGGGCGTCCGGGCACAGGCTGTCTGTGTTCCGGTCGTCTTGCACTGGTAGCCGCACACCGAGCGTCCCTGGGAGAACACGCACTGCGGAGGCGGGGGGCGGACCACGGGCTGTTCCGAGGTCGCCACGGGAGCCGTGGCGAGCCACAACGCGGAGAGGAGGCTGAGCATGGTGGGAGGCCCGACGAAAATCGCGGCGGTTTATTCAAACCGCGCGTTCGGGCTCCCAGGTCCCAGGGCGCTCAGCGGGCGCGAGGCCCACCGGGACGGCGCGCCCGGGGACGGGCGGTTCCATTCGGTCCGGACCGGGGCGTGGCCTCATGACGCGGCGCGGATGCACCTGCGCCGGTGTCGCGCTCGGCACGCTGCCGGCGCGCGGCCTCCCCGGGCGACTCCGGCGGGACGAGCGCATGGGGCCCGCGGCCGATGAGGTCCTCGCGGCCGGCCAGCTTCAGCGCCTCTCGCGCCAGCGGCCACTGCTCCGGGTTCCAATAGAGCAGCAGCGCCTTCTGGAGCCGCTTCTCGCGCAGGCCCTGGGCCGTGTAGACGGGCTCCATCTTCAGCGGGTCCAGGCCCGTGAAGTACATGGCGGTGGCCATGGCCATGGGGGTGGGGATGAAGTCCTGCACCTGCCGGGGCCGCTTGCCGTTCTGCTTCAGCCATAGCGCCAGCTCCACCATGTCCTCCAGCGTGGAGCCCGGGTGGCCGCTGATGAAGTAGGGAATGTCGTACTGTTCCTTGCCGGCCTCTTCGCTGGCGCACGCGAACATCTGCTGGAAGCGCTCGAAGCTCTCGATGCCGGGCTTCTTCATCTTCTCCAGCACGCGTGGGGATACGTGCTCCGGCGCCACGGACAGCTGCCCACCCACGTGATGCGCGGCCAGCTCCTTCACGTACTCCGGCGAGCGCTCCGCCAGGTCGTACCGCACGCCGCTGGCGATGAAGACGTGCTTGACGCCGTCCTCCTTGCGCACGTCCTGCATGAGGCTGATGAGGGGGCCGTGGTCCGTCTGGAGGTTCTCACACACGCCCGGGTGGACGCAGGACAGCTTGCGGCACCGCTTCTCGATGTCCTCGCTCTTGCACTTGAGCTTGTACATGTTGGCGGTGGGGCCCCCCAGGTCGGTGATGGTGCCCCGGAAGTCGCCCATGCGGCGCAGGGCGCGGACCTCGCGCAGCACGCTCTCCGCGGAGCGGCTCTGGATGACGCGGCCCTCGTGCTCGGTGATGGAGCAGAAGGTGCATCCGCCGAAGCACCCGCGCATGAGGACGATGGAGTGCTTCACCGTCTCGTAGGCGGGGATGCGCTCCCGGTACATCGGGTGCGGCACGCGGTTGAAGGGCAGGTCATACAGCTCGTCCATGGCCACGGACTTGCCTTCGGCACCCGCGGTGCCCACGCCGTCCTCCAGCGGGAGCGCGGGCGAGTTCATGTAGATGGCGCGGTTGCCGTGGCGCTGCGCCAGCGGACGCGCGTTGCCCGGGTTGGTCTCCATCTGGAAGTCGCGGCTCATCACCGCGAAGGCGTGCTTGTCCTCGATGACCTGCTCGTAGGACGGCAGCACCACCGTCTTGCGGTCCGCGGCGCGCCTGGCCGGGTCCGCCTCCAGGGCGCGCATCTCCTCGTCGTTGATGGTGTACGCGGTGCCGCGCACGTCGCGGATGTCCTGGATGCGCTCACCCTGGCGCATGCGGTCCGCGACTTCCATGATGGGGCGCTCGCCCATGCCGAAGACGAGCAGGTCCGCCTTGGCGTCGAAGAGGATGGAGCGGCGCACCTTCTCGCTCCAGTAGTCGAAGTGGGCGATGCGGCGGAGGCTGGCCTCGATGCCACCCAGGATGATGGGGACGTCGGGGTAGGCCTCACGGCAGCGCTGCGCGTAGACGATGGTGGCCCGGTCCGGCCGGCAGTTCGTCTGCCCGCCGGGGCTGTACTGGTCCTCCGAGCGGTTCTTCTTCTGGGCCGTCAGCCGGTTGAGCATCGAGTCCAGGTTGCCCGCGGCCACGCCGAAGAACAGGCGCGGCGGCCCCAGCGCCTTGAAGGGCTCGGCCGAGTGCCAGTCCGGCTGGGGGAGGAGGCCCACCTTGAAGCCGCGACCTTCCAGGAAGCGCGCGATGAGCACCGGCCCGAAGGCTGGGTGGTCCACGTACGCGTCCCCCGTCACGATGATGATGTCGCACTGCTCCCAGCCGCGCGCCTGCATGTCGGCACGGGTGGTAGGCAGGAAGGGATGGGCGTAGCGCGTCGAATGGGCCATGTCGGTGAGGGGCGGGGGGCTTCCACCCAGAACATCGGGAGGACGCGGAAGCAAGCCCGGCTGGAGAGGGTGTACACCGGGGCGGCCTGCCTTCCTACCCACCGCGCATGCACCCTGGGTGTGGCGCATTGACGGCGATCCAAGCCTCCCCTACCTTGGCCGGCCTCTTACATGTGGCGACCTGTTCGGGTGGGCAGGTCATGAAGTGTAGGCTTCGCGAGTGTTCGCCATGGCAGCCGCAGCGTCTTCTCCAGCCCTGCCGGATGTAACGGCCCCGCGTGGCACCGGTGGCCCAGGGCCGGTGCGCGGCGAGGTGTGGAGGCCGCGCGTCCGATGATGCGGGGGCCGGAGGCGGGACGTGCGGGCGAGGCGGCCGAGCCCGGAGACGGGGGCTCGCAGGCGCCTGCGTCCACGCGCGAGCTGCATGTCGAATACGACGATGCGCCGCCACCCGAAGCCGCTCCGCCCCGGCGGGTGGGGGCAGTGCCGCGCTGGCGCAACACGTTCCAGGCCCCCGAGCCGCCACGTGAGGAGGACGTGGCGCTGCGGCGCACCGAGAACGCGGTGCGGGTGGAGCCGCCCCAGGCCCCCGCGCCCACCGAGGCGAAGGCGGACGTGGCCCGGGCGCCGAATCCGTTGCTGCTCGTCTCGCGGATGGCGCGGGGCCGGGAAGGCGGAGAGGACGTTCCGTCGCGTGATGTCTCCGCGCCAGAGGACGTCAGCCCCGCCGAGCGCGAGGCGATGCGCGCCGCGGTGGCCACCGGGAAGCGCCGCGAGCTCTGGGCTCCGCCCGCGTATCTGCCGGAGGACCTGCGGGAGGCGCTGTTGTCCGAGCGCAGCCAGTACCGCGCGCAGCTGTTGCAGGACGTGCGCGAGGTCAGCCTCCAGGGACCAGGGGTGCTGTCGCTCATCCCGCGTCCGGCGGCGGATCCGGACTGGTCGGGAGGTTCGGTGCTCGGCTTCCTGGGGGAGGAGTGCGTCTTTGGCGGAGACGTCGTCCACCTGGACTTCGAATCGGGGCGGGTGTTCGCCGCGCCCAGCCACGGTGATGACGTGGACCGCCGCGCGCTGTCCGCGGACCGCTGGTGCTATCGGCCCTACGACTTCGCCGAGGCCCTGTGCGCGGCGGCCTCCGCGTACGAAGAGCGGCAGGACGCCCTCGCCGAGTCCCTGCGCCGCGCCTGTGGGGAGGCGCCTCCGGCCACGCTGACGCCTCAGGACGAGGCCCTGATTCCGGCCGACCGGCTGTGGCGCCAGCCCTGGGGCTGCATCTGGGGACCTCCCGGTACGGGCAAGACGACGGCGGTGGCGGACCTCATCGCGCGGGCGCTGCGCGCCTTCCCGGGCGAGCGCATCCTCGCGGTGGCGCCCACCAACCGCGCCGCGGACGAGCTGGTCCTCCGCGTCAGCGCGCTGCTGGAGCGCGAGCCCATTCCGCTGCGGCCCCTGGCGCGCAGCATCTTCCGTGGCGGCACCGGCGCGAGCGAGGCGCTGGTGAAGCTGCCCACCGTCATGCTGGAGGACACCAAGGGCGGCAAGCTGCGCGCCAGCATCGAGGAGCGGGAGCGGGAACTCATCCTCCAGCGGGTGCGAGGCGGCCCCGCCCATGAGCTGGCCAAGCTCCAGGCGGAGCTGCGCGGACTGCGCGGCAAGGTGAAGGACCCCACGCTCAAGGAAGTGGAGAAGGGGGACTGCCCGCTGGTGGTGGTCACCGTACACCGCGCGTTGCGCCTGGTGTCGGAGCTGGAGGGAAAGCGGCACTTCGCGCGGCTGGTGGTGGACGAGGCCGGCATGGTGACTCGCGCGGCCACCGCGTTGATGGGGCCGCTGGCGGAGCGGGTGACGCTGGCGGGAGACCCGAAGCAGATTGGCCCCGTGAGCCGCGCCGCGGAGGGCGCGGGCAAGGGCACGCAGAAGTGGCTTCGCGGCAGCGGGCTGTCGCACCTGGAAGACGCGGTGAAGGACGCGGCGCGCGCGGATGTGTTGTTGCTGCGCACCCAGCACCGCATGCACCCGGACATCGCGAAGGTGGTGAGCCACTTCTGCTATGGCGGCGCGCTGGAGGATGGCGACGTCGTCAAGCGGCGCGCGGAGCGGCCCGCTCCGGTGGCCGCGTTCCCCTCGGTGCGCGCGGGCTGGGTGGTGCTGGACGGCCTCACGCGAGATTCAAAGCGCCTCACGCACGGCCGCGGGGAGACGGGCTCCGGCTATCAGCGCGAGCTGTCCGCCAACCTCGCCGTGTCCCTGGCGCGCGAGGCGGTGCGCTCTGGCCTCAGCGTCTTGTGTGTCACGCCCTACCGCGCGCAGGCCGCGCTGCTGCGCCGGCTGGGCAATGCCGCGGGCCTGCGCGGGGACGTCTTCAGCGCGTCCACCATCCATCGCCAGCAGGGCACCCAGTACGACGTGGTGCTGGTGGACACCGTCGCCGGAGGCAGGCCCTTTCCGCCGCACACGCTGGTGCCCATGCTCAACGTGGCCGCCAGCCGCGCGAAGGACTATCTGCTGGTGCTGGCCTCCCGCGACGAGGCGCGCGCCGCCACCATTCCTCAGCGCTTCCTGTCTCTGCTGCCGCGTCTTCGTGTGCACCCCGGTGAGCCGCTGCGCCTGGAGCCATTGCCCATGCCGCAGCGTGCGCCGCCCCGCCACCCCGCCGGTGCCAGTGGACCTGGGCGCGGAAATCTCGGGCGCGCGGCCCGGCAAGCCCTCTTCACGCACGAGCAGGTGTCCTCTTCGAGCGCCGCTTCGACGACGGGCACCACCTGGTGCGCGGCGTGGCGGGCAGCGGCAAGACGTACGTGCTGGCGCACTGGGTGGCGCGCTACCTGCTGGAGCACTCCGAGGCGCAGGTGCTGGTGTCCTTCTTCAACCGCGCGCTGGCCCCGCTGGTGGACAAGTTGTTGGTGGAGGCGCTGGCCCAGCGCGCGGGCCGCCTGCGGGTTCGTGAGCTGCGCGCACGGGTGACGGTGCGGCACGTGGGGGCGCTGCGCCGCCATGCCCCCGCCTCCTTCGATGGCGTCTTCGTCGACGAGGCCCAGGACATGGACGCCAAGGCGCTGGCCATGCTCCACACGCTGGTGCGTCCGGACACGTTGCCGGACGGGCGCGAGGTGCGCTGCTTCCAGCTCTTCATGGACGACTCGCAGAACGTCTACGGCCAGGTGCCCATCGACGCGCTCAAGGAGCAACTACCCGAGGGGCTGTCGTTCCGTGGCCGCACCCGCGTTCTCAAGGAGACGTTCCGCGCCACCCGGGACATCCTCGACGTCGCCTTCAACGTGGTGCTGGACCCGCTGCGCCAGCACGCCGCGGCCGAGCCCGGCATGCGCGAATACATGAAGGTGGGCGAGCTGGCGCGCGAGGGGCTCGTCTGGCTTCCGGAGGAGACGCTGGAGGGCCTCTTCCGCGTGCAGTCCACCGAGCGCGGCGGCGTGCTGCCTCAGGTGCGCGGCTTCGCTTCCAGTGCCAGCGAGGCGCGGCAGGTGGCTCGCGAGGTGGCCCGCCTCATCCGCGAGGAGGGCGTCCACCCCAGTGACATCCTCGTGGTGGCCCCCGTCATGCCCTCCCAGTACACGGAGGCGCTCAAGCGCGCGGGCGTGCCCGCGGAGGCCTACGGAGGCAAGGGCGGGCGCAACGTGACGGACTTCCGCGTCAGCGGCGTGGACCACGTGCGCGCCACCACGGTGTTCTCCTGCAAGGGGCACGAATGCCCCATCGTCTTCTTCGCGGGCCTGGATGCGCTGGACACCGCGGAGCAGTGGATGGCTGGTGCCCGCGAGCGCTCTGCCCGGGAGAACGAGCGCATCCGCCGCGCCATGTTCTACGTGGGCGCGACGCGCGCGATGAAACGGCAGTACCTCACCGGTGTGAAGGGCGCGCGCTTCCTTCGCGTGGCCGCCACCTACGTGGAGACACTGAGCGGGCTCGTGCCGGCGGCTCCAGCCCCCGAGGGAGCCTCGGGGGCGGACGCGCGGTAGTTCGCTGGCCGGGTTCCACGCGCGCAGCGTGGGCGGGTGCAGCGACGCGGGCGCCAGCACGTCCGTCACGATGAGCCGCTGGGCGTTCGCTTGGGACGGCGGCGTATCGGGCAGGCCGCCCACCCGGTCGGACCAGGCGATTTCGGGCGGCAGCAGCCCCGCGCGCCCCTGCACCGGCGGCCGCGCGAGGACGTCCACGCTGGGGCAGGCGCGAAGGGCCTTCCTCACCGCGTCGGTTACCAGGCCTTCGACGCCTTCCTCCGGCGCCCTCCTTCCCGTGTCGTGGTGGACCAGGAGGCGCCCCTCCGCGTCCCGGGCAACGACGAAGGTCCGCTCGTCATCCACCGCGACGCCCAACACGTACCGCTCCGGTGCGGGCATGGCGTGCTCTTCGGCGAAGAGCGCCAGCCCCTTCGCCCGTCCGGCCCGCGTCGAGGATGAGTGACGTGTAGCTGTAGACGCGGGCCTTGTGCGCGCTCACGCTCGCTGCCGGCAGCCTGGAGGCGTCGGCCAGCGCCTGCCGTGACAGCGCCTACCCTCTGTGCGCGACCTGCTCCAGGTAGAAGCGTCCCTCGATGTGGCGCAGCAGCGCGAGGTCCTGCGCGCCCGAATCGCGCAGCGCCCCCAGGCCCTGCTCCAGCACCCGCGCGTCCTCCGGCTTGCGGAAGGGCATGCGGGCCAGGTCGGCCAGCCGCGCCATGGAGGGCTTCTGACTGCACTGGATGGCCCGGTCGAGCAGCTCCCGGGCACCCGCGATATCCAGCGCGCGGTGGTGCGCGAGCGCCCGGACCGCACGATGCGTTGTCAGGCAGGGGGCGCCGATGTGCGGCGGGCTGCGTCGCTGTCAGGCGTCGCTCGCGCCTGGGCGGAGGGCGTTGACGGTTTCCAGGGTGGGCATCGGCACCTCCAGCCGGAGCCGCTGGGGGCCACCGACGTCCGCCATGAAGGACAGGCGCCCGCCGTAGCGCTTGAGCAATCCGCCCACCACCTTGAGGCGGTCGTCGGCCAGCAGGCCCGCGAAGCGCTCGATGAGCGCAACGGCCTGGTCCGCCGGGAAGGACGGGTCGGCCACCTGCACCTTGAGCACCATGGACGCGGCGGACATGCCCACCTCCGCGTTCACGCCGTCCGGCGCTTCCCGGAAGGGGGCGTAGAGGCACGCCATCGTCTCGCGGTGCCGCAGCAGGCCCTTGAGGTACGTCACCAGCTCCGCGTCGTCCCAGGGCTTGCTGATGAACCGGCAGATTTCGCCCTCGTTCACGGAGGCCACCACGGACTTGAAGTCCGCATAGCCGGAGATGATGAGGCGCAGGGCCAGCGGATGGCTGCGTTTGATGCGCTGGAGCAGCTCGCTGCCCGTCATTCCTGGCATCCGGAAATCCGTCAGGACGATGTCCGGGCTGAACCCTTCCAGCCGCTCCAGCGCCTCGTTGCCGTTGAAGGCAATCTGGACCTCGAATCCCTCTCGCTTCAACAGACGCTGCAGCGCGCGTGCGATGGGCTGCTCATCGTCGACCACCAGAACCTTGAACGCATCCATGACAACGTCGCTCCTCGGGCGCGCACTCTAGACCGGGCACCTACGGAAAATCCCAGCGTCTGGAAAATGAATGCCGGGTCATGCTCGCACCTGCGACAGGGTGGGTGGGATTGCTTCATCCCATTGCACCCGGGGTTCATTTCAACGTCAGCAATGCACCCACGGCCATGAGCGTCACGCCCACACCCATCCGCCAGGTGAGGGGTTCGTGGAGGATGAGGAACGCCAGCAGGAGGGTGAGCGGCAGGCTGAGCTTGTCCAGGGGCGCCACGCGGGAGGCGGGCCCGAGCTGGAGCGCGCGGAAGTAGGCCAGCCACGACAGGCCCGTGGCCACGCCGGACAGCACCAGGAAGAGGAGTGTCTTGCGGCTGATGGAGGGCAGGGCGTGATGCTCCCCGCGCGCCAGGGAGATGCTCCAGGCGAACACCAGAATCACGACAGTGCGGATGGCGGTGGCGAGCGTGGAGGGAATACCTTCCACGCCCATCTTCGCCAGCACCGCCGTCAGTGCCGCGAAGCCCGCGGAGAGCAGTGCATAGACCCACCACGGCATCGAAATCCCCAGGTTCCGGAGCCGGCGGAATGCCACTCAGGGTCATCGGCCTACCAGTGCGGGGCGGCGCTGTCAGGAGCGACTGGCGGTGGGGCGGCTCCTGGCATATGGCGGGGGGCCTCGCACACGCCAGAAGGAGCCCGTCACTGTCCCAGGCAATCAGGCCTTCATTCCTCCTGCCCTCCGTGCTGGCGCTGCTGGCGTTGCTGAGCGCGTGTGGCGCGGAACAGGACTCGGGACTGGCGCGGGTGCGCCGCACGGGGGAGCTTCGTTGGGGTGCGGATGCCCAGGGTGGAGAGCCCTACGCCATGGAGGACCCGGACGCACCGGGGGGCATGCGAGGCTTCGAGGTGGAATTGGCGGAAGCCCTGGCGCGTGAGCTGGGGGTTCGGGCCCGGTTCGTCCAGAACGACTGGTCCAGCCTGGTCCCCTCGTTGGAGCGTGGCTCGTTCGACGTGGCGCTCAACGGCCTCGAAGTCACGCCGTCGCGCTCCGGGCGCATCCTCTTCACGCGGCCCTACTACGTCTTCCACCTGCGCTTGCTGGCGCGGCGGGACGATGCGGCCGTTACCGGGCTGGATGCGCTGAAGGGCCAGCGGGTGGGGACGCTGGCCAACTCCCTGGCGTGGGACCTGCTCCAGCGCAGCGGCGTGGAGGCGGTTCCCTACGAAGGCGTGGAGGAGCCCTACATCGACCTGGAGCAGGGGCGGGTGCGCGCCGTGTTGATGGACGACATCATCGCGCAGCGCTACGGGCAGCCACGTCCAGGGCTCCGGGTGGTGGGCGACGTGGGGAAAGGCTACTACGCCATCGCCGTGCGGCCCGGTGAGGAGGACCTGCGGGAGGCGCTGGACACGGCGCTGGGGAACATCGCTCGCTCGGGCGAGCTGCGCGCCATCTTCCAGCGCTGGGGCATCGACAACGCCGAGCAGCAGCGCATGGTCGACTGGACGGATGCGCAGACCCGCGAGGTGCTGGCGCCCACGCAGACGGCGCGCATGGGCTGGGGACAGCTGGTGCTGTTCCTCCAGGCCGCGGGCGTGACGCTGCTGGTGTCCGTGGGCGCCATGGTGCTGGCCATCCCCCTGGGCGTGGGGCTGGCGCTGACGCGGCTGTACGGGCCTGGCTGGGCGGCCCGGCTGTCCACGGCCTATGTGGAATTGTTTCGCGGCACGCCGGTGCTGCTTCAGCTCTACGTCCTCTACTACGGGTTGGCCGGAGTGCTCCGGTTGGACCCCATCAGCGCGGCCATCCTCGGGCTGGGCCTGAACTACGCGGCCTACGAGTCGGAGGTCTACCGGGCGGGCGTGCTGGCCGTGCCGCGAGGGCAGCTGGAGGCGGCGATGGCACTGGGCATGCCCCTGCGGCTGGCGCTGCGGCGGGTCATCCTCCCCCAGGCCTTCCGCGTGGCGCTGCCGGGCGTGGCGAACGACTTCATCGCGCTGCTCAAGGACAGCTCCTTGGTATCCGTCATCTCCGTGGTGGAGCTCACGAAGCGGATGACGATTACCGCGGTGGATGTTCGAAGCTGGCTGATACCTGGCGCGTTGTGCGCATTGATGTACCTGGCAATGAGCTATCCCTTGTCCCGGCTGGCGAGGCACCTGGAAGCGAGGCTGGAGCGCGGATGATTGAAGTCGAGAAGCTGAGCAAGCGCTACGAGGGGCGGCCGGTGCTGGAGGGCATCAACGCCGTCTTCTCCCCGGGCGAGGTGACGGCGTTGGTGGGCCCCTCCGGTGGGGGCAAGAGCACGCTGCTGCGGTGCCTCAACGGACTGGAGTCCTTCGACGGGGGCGTGGTGCGCGTGGGGCCGGACACGCTGGCTCCGGGCGATGTCCGCGCGCAGGGAGAGAAGGTGCGCCGCATCCGCCGCCGCGTCGGCTTTGTCTTCCAGCAGTGGCACCTGTTCGCGCATCGCACGGCGTTGGGCAATGTGACGGAGGCCCCCATGCACGTGAAGGGCGTGGGGCGGCAAGAGGCCAACGAGCGGGGCCGGGCGTTGTTGGCGAAGGTCGGCCTGTCCCACCGCGAGGACGCGTACCCCTCCGAGCTCTCCGGCGGCGAGCAGCAGCGGGTGGCCATTGCCCGGGCCCTGGCCATGGAACCGGAGGTGCTGCTGATGGACGAGCCCACCAGCGCGTTGGATCCGGAGCGGGTGGGGGCGCTGATTGACCTGTTGGAGCAACTGCTCTCGGACGGCCTCACCCTGGTGGCGGTGACCCACGAGATGCGCTTCGCGTACGAGCTGGCCTCGCGCGTGTTGGTGCTGCACGGCGGGCACATCATCGAAGAGGGCCCGCCCGCCCGGGTGCTCGCCAATCCGCACCATGAGCGCACGCGCGCCTTCCTGGGCCTGGGCCGCGTCCCCGCGCTGCGCACGATGGGGGCCTGAGCGCCTCACTGGCATCGCGGCCTGCCCGCCGGGCATGCTGACGGACGGGCCGGGCAGAACCGGCGCACTGGCGGTGTTCCTCGCCGCGTCCCGCGAAGGAGAGGCATGCGTCGAGAGGTCCAGTGGATGGAGTGGGGGCAGGGGCGAGGGCCTCGGGTGCTGCTGCTGCCCGGACTGGGCGCGCGTGGCTCCGGCTTCCAGGCGCTGGCCCACCAGTTATTGCCCTGGGCCCGTCCCATCCTGGTGGAGTACCCCGAAGGTGAGGCGGCCGCGTGCGGCGCGGGCGCCTTGGCGCGGCAGGTGCTGCGGGCCGTGGGAGATGTGGACGCGGTGGTGGCCAGCTCCTTCGGAGGCATGGTGGCCGCGCACCGGCGGCGGCTGGCGCGGCGCGAGGCGTGGCCTTCCTGGGCGCCTTTACCCGCACCGAGCACCTGGGCGTGCGCGGGCTCGTCATTGGCATGATGGGCCCCATCGCCCGGTGGGCCCGGCCGGGTGCGGTGGCGGCGGGGCTCGCGGCCTGGACGCCGGTGTCTTTCTCCCGCGTGCCCGAAGTCGTGCCCACCACGGCGCTGGAGCGCAGCTCCACCGCATCGCGCCCTGGCCATCCGGGGCGAGGCGCCCCCACCGGAGCTGCGTAGGCTGCCCGTGTCCTGCGTCTGTATCCAGGGGACGCGGGACGTGCTGGTGCCGCCGTCAACGGTGGAGCGCCTGGCCGCGTCGCTGCCGCCGGGAACGCCCCGGCACCTGCTGCGGGGCGCGGGGCATGTGCCCTACTTCACGCACCCGGAGGCGTGCGCGGGGCTCCTGCGGCCCTGGTTGGCGGCCCTGGACGCGCCGGCGGTGCCCGAAATGGAGAGCAGCGCCGCCTGACGCAGCCCGGCAGGGGCGGTGCGGGGCACCTTCGGACCGACAGGGGGATGTACGGAAGGCGCGGGGATCGCTACCTTTCGGGCGCCAATGCAGAACCGTCTCACGCGATTGCTCGTCACCCTCTTCGCTGTCTCCGCGACGCCCGCGCCCGCTGCTTCCGTGCAGGAGCCGTCGCCCTCCACCGTGGCGCCCACGGCCGTGCCTCCGCCCGCCGCGGCACCGGAGGCTCCCGCTCCGTCGCCCGAAGTGGCGCGCAAGCACAAGGTGCTGCTGCTGGGGGACAGCCTCATCGCCACCGGCTTCGGGGAGTACCTCCAGGCCCAGTTGGACGCGCACCCGCGCATCCAGTCGGCCCGCCGCGCCAAGTCCTCCACGGGCCTGGCCCGTCCGGACTTCTTCGACTGGATGGACGTGGGCCGCGAGGAGGTGGAGCGTCACCAGCCGGACGTCGTCGTCGTCATCCTCGGGGGCAACGACGGGCAGTCGCTCCAGGACACCCAGGGTGGCAAGGCCATCCACTGGGGACATGCGGAGTGGGAGGCCGCCTACCGTCAGCGCATCAATGACTTCCTGACCGTGCTCTCCTCGCCCGGCCGGAAGATTGTCTGGTTGGAGCTGCCGGCCACGGGGCTCAAGCGCTTCGAGCAGAAGCTGCGCATCATCCGCGCCCTCCAGCGCGAGGTCATCTCCTCCCGACAGGATGCGGTGCACCTGGACACGCGCCCCTTCTTCACCGACGCGAAGGGGCGAGCGCTGAGTCAGGCCCGGGTGGATGGCTTCCGCAAGCCCATGCGCCTGCGCATGGCGGACGGCGTGCACTTCACCGTCGCGGGTGGCCGTTACTTCGCCAACAAGGTGTACCCCGAGGTGCTGGGCGTGCTGGGCCTGCTCCAGCAGGGCTAGCCGCGCGGCGAAGGCCGCGTCAGTGCGGGCTCAGGGCGGTGACGAGCCGCTCGGCCTGCTCGCGGATGTCGCGGTGGGTGCTCGCCTGGGCGCGCCTGGCGTGCGTGAGCGCCTGGGCCTTGTCGCTGTCCGCCAGGGCCAGCGCCAGGTTGAGGTGGACGCCCGCGTCATCCGGGTGATGCTTCAAGGCCTCGGTGAGGATGGCGCGCGCGGCGGCGGCACCACCGGGACGCGACAGGTGCAGCACGGCCAAATCGTTGGCGGCGCCGGCCTCGGACGGGTCCGCCGCCACGGCGGCCTCGAGCAGTGTCTGGGCCTCCGCGTCGTCACCCAGCTTGCGGCGCACCTTGGCCAGCGCCACGCGCACGGGCGCGGACTCCGGGGCCTTGGCCAGCGCCTCGCGGAGGATGCGGTCCGCGTCCTCGTCCTTGCCGGCCACGAAGGCGGAGATGCCGTGCAGGTAGATGGCGTCCGCGCTGTCGGGGAGCTGGAGGCGCAGCTCGATGGCGGCGCGCATCGCCGCTTCGGGGGCGCCGGCCATCAAGCACAGTGAAGCGAACTCCCGGAAGAGGGCTGTCTCCCGAGGGCTGCGCAGGATTGCCTGCCGAAGCGTGACGATGGCCGCGCCCACGTGCCCTTGCAGCAGTTGCACACGCGCGGCGAGCTGGAGCGGCAGGTGCTCCGTCTTGTTGGCCTCCGCGGCCTCTTGATAGCGCCGCAGTGCCCGGTCCAACTGCTTGTCACCCTGGAGGGCCATGCCCAGGTACGTCAGCGTCTGGGCATTGCCGGGCTGCAGCGCCAGTGCGCGCTCCAGCTCCGGGATGGCGGCGGCGTACCGGTCATGCCCCAGCAGGGCGCGGCCGTGGTTGATGACCTCGAAGAAGCCCGCCTTGGGCTGCGCGGCGAGCGCGGCCAGCAGGTCCAACTGGCGCGCATCACCCTTCTCCGCGTCCAGCCGGGCCAGGTGGCTCAGCGCCTCCGGGTGGGTGGGGTGCAGCGCCACCAGTCGCTGAAGCACCGCGCGGGCCGCCGTTTCGTCGTGCTGGGCCAGCCGCAACCGGGCCAGCCCCAGCAACGCGCTGGCATCCTTCGGGTCCTGTTCGATGGCGCGCTCGAAGTCTCGGGCCGCCTCCTTCAGCAGACCCTGCTTCATGAGACGCGCGGCGGAGGATGCCAGCTTGGAGACGGCCATGGGCACCGATTCTAGCGGCGGGGGCGTGAGGTGGGTACCTCTAGAAGACCTTGTCCCAGGCGTTCTTGATGCCGTTGCCCACGTCGCCCGCGAAGTCCGTCACGGCGTCCGCCGCGTTGGTGAAGACCTTGCCCGCCGCGTCGGCCACCGCGCCGCCGGCGTTGATGGCGCCGTCGACCACGTTCTCCAGGATTTCGCCACCGGCGGCGGCGGCCGTCTCACCCACGGCCTTCAGCACGTTGCCGGCATTGACGGAGCCCTCGACTTCCACGCCCAGGCCCAGGCCCGCGGTGGCCTCCACGCCAACGTCGAACTCCAGGTTGCCGTTCTCGATGCCGATGTTGGCGTGCGCGTCGCCGCTGACACCCGCGCTGGCGCTGGCGGTGATGCTGCCGGACGCGAGCGTGTTGTCCTCGTGCTTCAGCTCGATGGAGCCCGTGAGGCTCGCCTGCGCACCCGCGAAGCCGGAGGCCGCGGCGTTGATGGACACGTTGCCGTCGGTGCCCACGTGCAGGTCCAGCTCGATGCTGCCCTCGGCGCCAATCTTGCCCAGCGCTTCCAGGTCCAGTTCGACAGAGTACTCCTCGCCGGCAATCTCGAACTCGACCGTCTTGGAGGCCCCGGCGCCCGCCTCGATGAGGTTGGCCTCGATGTCGATGTCGACGCTCACGTCGATGCCGGACAGGCCGATGTCCGCGTCCACCTGCGCATCCGCGGAGAACGTGGGACCCTGGACGTGGGCGCGCGTGTCGATGCCACCGGGGCCGGTGCCGCTCACATCGGCGCGGGCACCGCCGGCCGTGAAGCTGGACTGGCCGCTCAGCGCGCTGTGCCGCGGCTGCTCCACCGAACCGGACGCGGAAGCCTGGGTGTCAACCCGCGGGCCGTTACGTCCACCCTGGGCAGGAGGCCGGGTGTCGCGAGCCGGGGGCGGGGGCGGCGGCGGCGGGGGCGGCTGCGGACGGTTGCCAATGCGGGGGGACATGGGGGCTCCAGCGAGATTCGGGGGCGCCCGGAAGGACGCCATCTGTCCCCATTTTCCGTGATCCGCTTCCGCAGTTGCTTGGTCCCTTCATTTTTTGAGAATCGAGGCCCGGATTTTTCTCGAACTGGGTGAGTCTTCATCCCACTCCGCGCGCGAATCGAGCCCCATCGGCGTCCAGGTGGGATTCAGTGCGAGGGAGGGACCGAGTCGGGCGAGCCGGGGTCGGGCCTCAGCCGGCGGACGGCGCGCAGCAGGAGCTCCTCGTCCCGGGGGCTGGCCAGGAAGCCGCGTGCGCCGAGCTCGCGGACCCGGTCGAAGCTCTCGTCATCGCTGCCGTGGACGATGAGGGCGCCCTGGATGTGGACCTCCCCGGCCAGCAGGCCCTCCATGGCCTGGAGGGGCGCGAGCACGACGTCCTCCGGCCCGGTGTGCAGCACCTCCAGGGGGTGGCGGTGCGGGCCTGGAGGCCGTTCCTCGCCAGCAGCCGGGTGATGAGCACCGCCGTGACCGGCGGCCAGCCATAGAGCAGCAGGGGCCCCCGGGCGCGAGTGAGGGGGCGCGGGCGGCTCGGCGGGCGTCTCGATGCCATAGAGGTCGGCCAGCGCGCGGGCCAGCGCCGCGTCCGAGGCGATGTGCGCTTCGACGCGTGGCATTCCGGACACGGCGCGGACGGCGTCCACCGCATCCAACGACACGGGGGCGGGCAGCGCGATGTGGAGCACTTCGCGCTCGCCCTGGTCCAGCAGCACCTTTTCGATGCGCAGCGGGACGACCCGATACTGGCGCGCCACGCGAGCGGGGATGTGGTTCAGCAGCCTGGCGTCTGGCGGGGTCCGTTCCAGGTCCACCGCGTCCACACCGAACTGCTCGGCGAGTCCGCGAAGCACGTCGGCTTCGGAGCAGAGGCCCTCTCGCACCAGCGCCCGCCCGAGCGGGACATGCACCTCATGGTGATGCACCAATCCCACCCGGAGCTGGGCGCGGTTGATCACTCCCTGTTCCAGGAGAATCTCGCCGAGCGGACGTCGTGAGCCGGTCTCCATGAGAAGACATGAAGTCTTCACTCGACGCCCCGGTCGGCGAGAGGCGGCCCGCCGTGGGCTCGCCAGGTCGCCTGCCTTGCGGGCGAGGCTCAGCCGCGCGAGGCGAAGTGCTGCTCGTAGGCCTCGGGCTTGAAGCCCACGAGGACGGTGTCACCGGTGACGAGCACGGGGCGCTTCACCAGCTTCCCATCCGCGGCCAGCCACTCGACCAGCTCCGCGTCGCTGGCGGCATCCACCTTCGCCTTGCCGAGCGCGCGGTAGCTCTGGCCGCTGGTGTTGAGCCACTTGCGGACGGAGACACCGCTGCGAGCAATCCATTGCTTCAGCTCCGGCACGGTGGGCGGCGTCTCGACGATGGGGCGCACCTGGTGGGCAATACCGTGCTCCTGCAACCACTTCAGCGCCTTCTTGCAGGTGCCACAGCCCGAGTATGAGAGTACGAGGACGTCTTTCGCCATGCGCGCGCTTGTAACAGGGCACCCGCGTCCCTCCCAGCGATGAGTCCGCGGGTCGTCCGGACCCGGTTTGCGAGCCGCCAGCAGCGCGTGTTAGCGCGATGGGACATGAAAGCCTCCCGCTTCCCGCGCTCGCTGTTCGCGCTGCCCGTGGTCCTGGTGCTCGTTGCCTGTTCGTCAGGGCCGGATGACAGGCCCTCTCCCGGAGACGACGCGGGCGTGCCGGACGGCGGCGCGGACTCAGGCACGCCGGACAGCGGCACGGATGCGGGCAGTGACGGCGACGCGGGCACGCCGGACAGTGGCACCGATGCGGGCACGCGGGACGCGGGGCGGGACATCGAGGTCCCCGAGGATGGCGGCACGATTGTCAGAGGGACGTTGACGGGACGGCTCACGGTGGAGGGCTCGCCGTACCGGGTGGAGGGGGATTCAGACGGGGTCGTCACCATCCCCCACGGACAGGTGCTGACGGTGGGGCCGGGCGTCATCCTGGACTTCCGTGGCCGGCCGGAGGTGTCGGAGCGGGACGTGGATTCGGACGCCCCCGACAGTGTGATGAACCACCAGGCGGGCCGCGTGGAGGTCCGCGTGTACGGCGCCATCCAGGTCCGGGGAACGGCGGATGCGCCCGTGCTGCTGACGTCCACCAACCCCCATGGCTGGTGGGGGATGAACTTCTACGGCGCCAACTCCGTGGGCTCGGGCGACCCGGTGTTCGAGCACATGATTTTCGAGAAGGTGCGCAAGAACCAATACAACAGCGACCGCGATTGGACGCGTGCCGCGCTGTGGGTCTACTACCCGGGGGCGGTGACGATTACGGACTCGGTGTTCCGTGACAACGAGTCCTCCGCCAACTGCGGCGCGTTGGATCTGATGTTCACCGACGGCTCGCGGGTGGAGAACACCGTCTTCGAGAACAACCGCATTCGTGAAATCGACCGCTTCGCACAGCCGGGCACCTCTTCGATGGCCGGCGGTGGAGCGGTGTGCATCACCCACGGTCGCAACACGGTGCTGCGCGGCAACACGTTCCGGGGCAACTTCGTGCAGGCCTTCGGCGGCTCGCTGACGAGCGACCTCTGGGACCGGCCCATCCTCACGTGGCCCAATCCCCAGGGCATCTTTGACCTGGGCGGTGGTGCCGCCATCCACTACTTCCAGCCGGACAATGACCTGCTGGAGGGCAACGTGTTCGACGGCAACTACATCCCGCTGGGCCCCGGCGCGGCCGTCCAGTTGGAGGACATCGGCGGGTCGCGGACCGTCGTCATGCGAGGCAACCGCTTCGTGAACAACCGAGGCGGGGCCGGAGGTGTCATCACCTGCAACCGCGGGTCGAATACGGGTGAGCTGGTCATCACCCGAGACAACGTCTTCACTGGCAACACGGTGAATGGACAGCCGGCCACGAACATGACGGGCGACTGCGGCGTGGTGACGCAGTAACGGCCCTCACTTCGTGGCGAAGCGGACGCCCGCGCGGCTCAGCAGCGGGTCGTCCGCCAGTTGCCACAGCGCGACGGCGTGGTTCTCCTGCCGGGTGCCACCGAAGTGCAGGCCGAGCACTGCATGCGTCTCCAAATCAACGATGGGCGAGCCAGAGCTGCCTCCCAACGTGGAGCAGTCATGGGAGAGCTGCTGCCGGGCCGGGTCGAGCGAGAGCAGCTCTCCTGGCTGGAGTCGCTTCACGCCGAAGGCGTCCGCGAAGATGCGCAGCAGCACCTCGGGCGGCGTCCGGCTGTGGTCCTTCATCGGGTAGCCCACGCAGTACAAGGCGCGGGAGTCCGTCGCGTCCGGTGCTTGGGGGCGAGCCGCAGCGGGGCGGGGCGCAGCACCGCCCCTTGGGAGCGCCCAGTCGCAGCAGCGCCAGGTCATGCACGGTGTGAACCGCCGCGACGCCTTGGATGGGGAAGGTGGCCTGGGCATCGCGCTGGTGCTCCCCCAGCCAGTCCACCCGAGGCACCACGCCGAGCCGCAGCACCCACTTGTCCGTCGCCTGCCGGCAGAAGTGCTGCGCGACGTGACGGTTGGTCATCACCAGCTCATCGGTCACCAGGAAGCCCGTGCCGAGCATGCCGCTTCCGGCCAGCTCGATGCGCCCGGTGGCGTCGATGGTCCGCTCGATGTGCTCGCGGTGTTGCTCCAACATCTCCCACCCCACGGGCGGCGCACCGAAGCTGCCGTTCCGGATGGCGAGGGCAGGGCGCCCGAAGAAGGCGACGACCGTTTCCAGCGCCATCCGCTCGGTTTCGGAGAGGGGCGTGTCTTCCCCCGAATGCTCCAGCCGCGCGAGGACCTGCGCGCCCGTCGTCAGCAAGTCACGTAGTTCGTCGCGCAGCGCGTCGGCAGTCACCTTGCCGACGACGGAGGTGGGCACGCGCCAGGAGGGGGAAGTGCGTGGCGACGAGCGCCTCCACGCCCTCAGGGTGCAGTGCCTCGCGGACCTTCGACAGGTCGCGGAGGGTGCGGCGTGCCCGGTGCAACGGCTCACGGCCTTGCTGGGTGGCGCTCATGGAGACGTCGTGCCTCACGGCGTCGGCAGGTCCGCCAGGGGGCCCGCTGGGAGAAGGAAGGTGTCGCAGATGGACTGGACCGGTGCGTACTCGCGCCGTCCGCGCATGAGCGTGCAGGCCTGTCGCAGCAGGTCGTCCGGCCGGAGCGAGAAGACATAGGCTCCGTCCGAGTCGAAGGTGGCGATGCGCGTGCCCTCCTCATCGGGCACCATCTCCAGGTCGGAGTGCTCGCCCTGGTGCAACTCGGCCACGTGCCGGCCATCGGAGGTTCGCCAGAAGTGGAGCTTGCCCGACGTGTCCGAGACACCGAAGCGCTCTTGTGCATGGCGGACCTTCACGTGGATATCCGTGCGCACGTCGATTCTGCGCACGAGCGCGCCTGAGTTCGGGTCGAAGAGGTGGATGGCATCGTCTGTCACCGCGACGAGCCGGGACGTATCAGGGGAGAAGGAGAGCGCCTTGACCTTCCCGTCGATGGCCGCCAGGGGCTTCTTCTCGCCGTTGGCGGCGTCGAAGAGGTAGGCCTGTCCCATCCAGTAGACGTCGGCGTGGTTGGCGACCGCGAAGTACTTGGAGTCCGGTGAGAACGCCATGACGGCGGCTCCCAGGCTCGTGGGCAGTGGCGCCAGCTTCGTCCCCGTGGCGCTTTCCCAGAGCGCGGAGGACTCGGGCACGTTGGAGAGGGTGACGAAACGCTCGCCGTCCGGTGAAAACGAGGCGCCCTGGGATGTCAGCGCAGCGGTGGCCAGAGGCGCTTCCCGCGTCAGCCGGCAGTCTCGGGCGGAGCCCAGGTAGACGGAGCGTTCGTCCTCAATCGCGAAGTATCTGCCGCTGGGGGCAAACTCGACGAGGGCGCTCTGGGAGAACGTCCTCTGCGTCTGACACGCGGCCTCGCCAGGCACCTCGGTCCGCTGGAGGTGCGCACGGGTGCGAGGCGACGTCAGGACGCTCTCGGTGGCGTGGTCCTCCGTGGGGGTGACGTGCCGCCATCGCCAGTGCGCGGGGAGCGAGGTCAGGTTGATTCCTGCTTCGATGGGCGGCGGCTGTGTGCGCGGTCCAAGCTTCGCCTGCGCCACGTCCCAGAACCGGACCTTCACGCCGCAGCGGACGGCGAGGAGCTGGCCGTCGTGAGAGAAGGCGCCCTCCAAGGGCGGATACACGCCTTCGACGTCACACGCGCCCAGTGCTGTCTGGCTCGAGGTCTCCCTGTCGACGAGTGATAGCTGGCCGCCTTGCGGCTCCCTCACCGCCATCCAACGCAGGTCCCTGGACACGGCGAAGCCGCCCGGCACGTACTCGCTCCAGGTGGAGATATCGATGCTCTTCCGCGTGAGGCCGGGTTCGGCCTGGACGAGGAGCGTGCGTCCATCCGGCGCGCTCAGGGCCCGCTCCGCCCGCGATTCCAAAGGCCCCTGGCGAAACATCCAGCGCAGGGTTGCCTGCGGAACCCGGATGAAGGGATGGGCGCCCACGGGATTTTCGGCGAACTCGACGGCGCGCCGCCCGTTCTCGAAGAGGCGCCCATGGAGGGGAATGGGCGTCCAGCGTGTTCGCATCCGCGGGGATGCCGCACTTCCGGTGGCGTTGCCAGGCCCTCTGTCACAGAAGCGCACGGTGAGCGCCGAGGAGAAGATGTCGTCGAAGGCCGAGAGGCTGCATTCGTCTTCGAAGGACGGCATGAGCGCGTGCCCTTCGAGTTTCGTGAGCGGGCGATGAAGGTCCCGGCCAGAGGGCAGCTCCAGCAGACGGAGGCTGGCTTCGCCGCGCCGGTCGCCGAGCACGGCAAGCCTGCTCGAAGGAGAGAAGGCGACCGAGGGGCCCGGGTCATGCGTCGTGATGCACCGGATGAGGCGCGCATCGGAGGTCAGGTCGTAGAGGCACGTCAGTTCTTCACCGCCCACCCAGGCGTAACGCGAGTCGCCCGACAGCACGGCCTGGGTGCAGGGCTCCTGGAAGGTCAGCTCGCGCAATGTCCGTCCGGTGTTCGCATCCCAGAGCTTCACCCTGCGGTCGCGACTGGCGGACAGCACGCGGTCGCCGCTGTCCGAGAACGAAATGGCTGTAATCCTGTCCTGGTGGGCATCCGGAATGGAGGGCACAGCGCCCGGGTGGCTCCACCTGAACAGGGTGCCGCGGCGCCCCCCCAGCCAAAGCGTTCCATCCCCAGGCGAGAAGCCAAAGGCGTGGGTGTCCTCCCCTGAAATGTCGGCGTACAGCGCGTCCGTGCATTCCACGAGCGCGCCTTTCGGGCAAAGGTCGACGGACTCGAACTCGCGCAGCAGGCTGGCGGTGCGGACGTCCCAGAGCCGGCTGACGAACCGCATGGACGGAGTCAGCACGACGCCTCGTGTGAGGAGATGACGTGAGTCTGGAGAGAACGCGCCGACGGTGCGCGCCTCCAGCTCCGTGGACAAGGGGGCCGAATAGAGGAACGCGGCGATGGCCTCGGTCAGCGCTTCGGTCACTTCGTCCTGGGCTGCGTCCGCGCCTGCCGGTGGGCTTCCCGCGAGTTGGATGGCCTGCGTGAGTGCCTCCACCTCGCGGCCAGGGCTGCGCGACAGGCTCACCACGGAATCGGCTTTGGAGATGCGCAACTGCAAGGAGAGCTGTTTCGAGGTCGCGGCCTCGGCGGCCACGGCAAGCTCAGCCGCATCCTTCGCGGCCACGGCCTGCTTCTCGGAATCCACTGCCCGGAGGTAGAACCCGCTCACGCCCAGCAGTGCGCTGACGGAGGCACCCAGGGCGAGCCACAGGTTTCGCCGTGTCCGCCTGTACCGGCTCCGCTCCGCTTCCTGGCCGCGCAGGACGTACCGTTGGGCCAGTGCGCTCGTTTGGTGCGGATGGAGCGTGACCATCGCCTGCGCGTGGGTGAGCGCCTCGCCTCGCAGCAGCCGGTGCTCGGCCTCCTGTCGCTGCTGAGCGCGCTCCGCTTCCCACCAGCGCTCCGCGTCGGCCTGCACGGCTTCGTGCCAGCGGCGGAAGGCCCGGTCCTCGGTGCGCAGCTTCACGAAGCGCTGCCAGTGCGTGAGGAGCGCGTCGTGAATCAGCTCCACCGTCTCCCGCTGCCGGTGCCCGTCCTGGGCCGTCACCAGGAGCCGTCCGTTGACGAGCACCTGGAGCACCGCGTCCACCTCGGCCTGCGCACCCAGGCGCCCGCGCAGCACCTCCAGCGGCACCCGGCGCCCCTTGTCCTCCAGGCCGCTGTCCGCCTCACCCAACTGCACCAGCTCCAGCAACAGCCGGTCCGCCAGCAGGCGCTCCGAGGGCTTCAGCGGTTCGTAGACGCTGTCCGCCCAGCGCGCCAGCGAACCGAGCAGCCCCGCGCTGGCGTTGAAGGCCTCCAAGGTCATCGCGCCATCCCGCGACGCCTGCCACAGCTGCGTCAGCGCGACCTCCAGCAACGGAAGCACGGTGACGCGAGCGCCCGCGCCGGACTCCACGCGGAACTCCTCCTGCGCGGCCAGGGCGATGGAGTCCACCACCTCGGGTGGGTCGAAGCGCAGGCCCACCTCCCGGGCCGGGCCGGCGATGATGTCCCGCAGCTCCGAGGGCGTCAGCACCGATGGCACCTGCACCCGGTGCTCACCGAGCAAGGTGCGCAGCCTCGGCGCGCGCTCGGACAGCACCGCGTCGAAGCCCTCGCGCAGCGCCACCACGCACGTCACGGGCAGAGACGCATCCGCGAGCGCGGAGAGCTGCTGGAGGAATCGTTGATGTTGCGCCAACTCCGCGCTGCTTCCGCGAAGGAGCACGTCCTCCAATGAGTCGATGACCAGCACCAGCCGCTTCCCTGGCTCCGGATTCGCGGCCCGCCACGCCTGGACGCGCGCGACCAGCTCCTCTCCAGCGGGTAGTCCCGCGCCATCCATCGCGGCGAACGGCTCCAACCCGGGGCGCAGGGCCCGGACGTCCCAGTGCTGGCTGCCCGGAATGAACGTTCCAGCTCGCAGGGCGGGAATCAGCCCCGCGTGGAGCAGCGACGACTTGCCACTGCCCGAAGGGCCGGAGACCTCCACGAATCGGGGCAGCCTCGCGAGCAGCGGCAGCAGCTGTTCGTCCAGCACCCGCCCGCGTCCCTTCCAGAACCGCGCGTCCGATTCGCGGAACGACGCCAGGTCCCGGTAGGGGCAGTCCTCCGAAGCACTCAGCTCCGGACAGCGCGCGAGCAGCTGCTCCGTGGGCGTCGCGTACGCCTCCCGCGCCTCCGAGCCCACGGCCTTGAAGCGCACCACGCCCACCACGCGCCGCGTCTGCTCGTCGAAGAGGGGACCGCCGCTGAAGCCCTCCCGGATGTCCGAGCCGTGCAGCAGCAGCTTGCGAAAGTCGCCGTCCCCCGTCGCGTAGCCGATGGTGCCGCGGGCCCACGTGCCCGTGTCATCGAAGCCCCGTGGAAATCCGAACGTGGCGAAGCGGTGGTCCGCGCTCCGCTCCGCACTGCCCAGGGGCAGCGGCGTGAACGGTCCTCGGAGCGGGCGCGTCAGCTCCAGCAGCGCAAGGTCCGCCACCTCCGTGGGGCTCGATGCATCGAGCCGCAGCCGCGCCGTGGCCTTCTCTTGGCTCTGCAGCACCTCCAGGCAGATGGCGTCACGCTCGGTGTCGCTGAGCGTGTCGAGCACGTGCCAGCACGTCACCACCAGGCGCTCGGTGACGAGGAACCCTGTCCCGAGGACGCGCTGCCGATCCCGGCTCAACACGCGAACGACGCCTTCTCGGAGGTCACTGCCTTTCATGATGCGCGCGAAGCTAGCACGCGCACCCTGAGCTGATTCCAGGCGCACTCAAGAGGTGGATTCCGTCTCAGTGAGCGCTTGCACGATTCGGCGGGCGGCCCGTCCCAGGGGGATGCCCGCGTGGTGGTGGAGCTGGGGGCGGAACGCGTGGGTGGCGTCACCCGCCAGCTTCAGGGCCTTCAGCTCGCCCCGGCGCAGCTCGCGGGTGGCCATGTATTCGGGCAGCCACCCGAAGCCCAGCCCCTCCAGGATGGCCGCCTTCTTCGCCGCGAAGTCATTGAGATGCACCGTGGAGCGTGCCTCCAGCTCGCCGGTGCTGAGCTGGAGCCGAGGGTCCGAGCCGCGCACCGTGAGCACCAGGTGCTCGGCCAGATCCTCGTCCTTCAACGGTCCCCGCCGCCGGGCCAGGGGATGGCCCCGGTGGGCCACCAGGATGGCCTTGAGCTCCGGCAGGCGGTACGTGCGCAGGCCCGGCACGGTGGGCGGCAGCAGCGTCACCATCAGGTTCGCCTCCTCGCGCACGAAGGCCGCTTCCACGCCGGAGAGGAACTCCGCGGAGACGTGGAAGCGGGTGCTGGCGCCCTCGGTGCTCAACTCCTTCACCACGCGCAGCAGGGGCTCGGCGGGGAAGATGCCGTCGAAGACGATGCGCAGCGCGGGCTCCCAGCCAGCGCGAATCTCCGCGCACGCGGCCTCCAGCTCACGCTCGGCGGCCAGCAGCTTGCGGCAGTGCTCCAGAATCCGTTCCCCGGCGGGCGTCAGCCGGGTGCGGTAGCCGCGCCGGTCGAGCAGCGTCAGCTCCGTCTGCGCCTCGAGCGTGCGCAGCGCGTACATCACCGCCGTGTGTCCCTTTCGCAGGGCCTCCGCCGCGGCGGTGAAGGTGCCATGGCGGGCGAGGGCGTCCAGGGCGCGGGCATGCTCCAACGTGACGTTCATGCCCGACATTGTGCAATCTTCAGACAGATGCAGGCAGTTCTCTGTGCTCGTGCCGCGTCCTCTGCGCTGGGCTGGCTGCTTCATGACACATGACGCAGCGCGCCCTATGCCGGGTGTGCGGGCCGCCCTACAGTCCCTCACAGTGCGGTGCTCCGAGAACACCCACTTCGACGGAGGGGAATATGACGGGAAAGCTGTCTTGGGCCCTGGCTGTGGTGTCACTGCTGGCCTCCACGCGCGCGAGCGCGCAGGAGGAGGCGCAGGCGCTGGAGTCCTCCGCGCGGGATGAACGCAGGGGCCTGGAGCTCACCGTGGGTGTCGGCTTCCAGGTGGGCGCCGGCTACGTCTACCGGGATGGTGCGGGGTTGGACCGGCAGGTCCGCGACCTGAAGCTCAGCGACGCGGCCAATGGGGGCATCGCCTTCCTGTTGGAGGCGGGCTACCGCGTCAGCTCGCGCTGGTACGTGGGCGCGTTCGGCCAGTACTCGCACGTGTTGACGAAGACGAACCCGTACACGTGCCCGGAAGGCTACGACTGCTCCACGTCGCAAATCCGCTTCGGTCCCCACGTGCAGTATCACTTCGCGCCGGACGCCTCGTTCGACCCCTTCGTGGGGCTGGGCGTGGGCATGGTCCTGCTCAACAACAAGGTCTCCGGTCCCATCACCCAGCCCGCGCCCGGAACGGTGGAGATTGACAGCCAGTCGCGCGGCCCTGAGTTCGTGAACCTGACCCTGGGCGGCAAGTGGCGGCTGTCGGATTCGCTGTCGTTCGGCCCGTACCTGACGGGCACGTATGCTCGCTACACCACGCGCAGCGGCACCTCGACGGTGAACATCCCCGCCGTCAATCTCACGCAGGAGACGCCGCTGGAGCAGGTGGGTGATGGCCCCTATGGCTTGCTCATGCTCGGGGTTCGCGGGACCTGGAACCTCTAATCCGGAGTAGCCGGGTTTGTGTTTCACGCGCAGTCTCAAGTGACGCGGTGCCAACACGCCGCGTCACGTGCTTCCCTACCGGGGACGTCGTCGTTCGGGATTCTCAACGCCTGCTGGCTGCGTAGAGTGCGGGCAGAGATTTTCATCCCGAGGAGTCGCCCATGGTTCGTGGTTGGCAGCGGTGGAGCGCGTGCGGAGTCCTGGGTGGATGGGCGCTGCTGAGTCTTCCCGGGGCCTCAATCGCGAAGGCGCCTCCGTTGCAGCAGGTCACCAGCTGGGTGCACCAGTCCGGTGGCCCGCAGGACGAGCTGGCACAGGCCGTCACCACCTCCGGCGACGCCGTCTATACGGCGGGCTACACCAGCGGGCAGCTCGGCGCGGAGCCCTCGGCGGGGGGGCAGGACGCCTACGTTTCGAAGTACGACGCCTCGGGCGCGCTGCTGTGGACGCGGCAGCTGGGAACGTCCGCGAATGACCGTGCGCTCGCGGTGTCCGCGGATGAAGCCGGCAACGTCTACGTCGCGGGCTACACGTGGGGCAGCTTCAGCTTCTACGAGAACGCCGGCGGCACGGACTTGTTCGTGGCGAAGTACGACGAGAAGGGAGCCTTCCAGTGGGTCCGGCAGTTCGGCACCGCCACGGATGACTACGCCACGGGCATCGCCGCCACGCGGCTGGCGTCGCATGACGTCGTCTTCGTCAGTGGCTACTCACTGGGCCGCTTCGATGGCTCGGCGCCGCAAGGCAACTACGACGTGGTGGTGGCCAAGTTCGACACGGGCGGCAATCCCTACTGGCTGCGCCAGTACGGCTCCGCGCGCAGTGACGTGGCGCTGGGCGTGGCCGTGAGCCCCAACGAGGACGTCTACGTCACGGGCTACACCTACGGCAGCCTCGACGGCGTGACGAACCCGGGCAACACGGTGGACCTGTTCCTGGCGAAGTACAGCATCCTGGGCGAGCCGCAGTGGGTTCGCCAGCTCGGCTCCTCGCATGACGAGTTCGGCACCGGCGTCGCGGTGGCGGACGACGGCGGCGTCTACGTGTCGGGCTACACGTCGGGCGCGCTGGAGGGGAGCACCCGCCTGGGCTCCTATGACGCCGTGCTGGTGAAGTACGACACCCAAGGCAACTGGCATTGGACGCGGCAGATTGGCACGGCGACCACTGACTACGCGCAGTCCGTGGCGGTGAGCAAGGCGGGCCGTGTCTACCTGGCGGGATTCACCTCCGGCGCCATGGGCGGCGAGCCGTTGCTCGGGAGCACCGACATGTTCCTGGCCACCTACGACATCCACGGCACGTGGCTGGATTTCCGGCAGGTGGGCTCCACGTCGGCGGACCGTGGCCAGGGCGTGGCCATCGCGGACGACGGCGCCGTCTATCTGGTGGGCTACACCTTGGGGCAGACGTCCAGCTTCCCCAGCGCGGGGGGCTACGACGCGGTGCTGTACCGCTTCCTGGATGGCGCCGCGTTGCCGGATGAGCCAGGGCCGTGGGGGCCCCGATGGGACTCCAAAGCCCTCTGAGCCGTTCGTCGTCCAGCACGGGACATCGCGCGCGGGGGCAAGCGGCCACCGCGCGAAGCCGCGCTACGCTTTCGCCATGAGCCAGCAGGGCGACGGCGCGGCGACAGCCCGCTACAAACAAGCGGCCGCCGAATGGGCGGTAGACGGCTTCGTCCAGCCGGGCATGGTGGTGGGGCTGGGCACGGGCAGCACCGCGGCCTTCGTCGTCCAGCGACTGGCCGCGCTGCGCGCGCGGGGACGGTTGCTGGACGTCGTGGGCGTGCCCACCTCGCGCGCCACGGAGGCGCTGGCTCGCTCGCTGGGCGTGCCCGTGTCGACACTGGATGCGCACCCCGTGTTGGACGTCACCCTCGACGGCGCGGACGAAGTGGCGCCGGACCTGTCCCTCATCAAGGGCGGAGGTGGCGCGCTGCTGCGCGAGAAGATCGTCGCGCAAGCAAGCCAGCGCGTCGTCATCGTGGTGGACGCGGGAAAGCTCTCCCCGTGCTGGGCACGCACTGGCCGGTGCCGGTGGAGGTGATGTCCTTCGGTTGGCGCTCCCAGGCGCGGTTCCTCGAATCGCTTGGCGCGCGCGTCACCGTCCGGCACGGCGCTGGCGGCGAGCCCTTCCTCACGGACCAGGGCAACCTCGTGCTCGACTGCGCCTTCGGCCCCATCGACGCGCCTGCGGTGCTGGCCGCGAGCCTGGGCGCGCGCGCGGGAATCGTGGGCCACGGCTTGTTCCTGAACCTCACCACGGACCTGGTGGTGGCGGGTCCGAAGGGCGTGGAGCACCGCGCGCGCTGATGTCGACGCGGTGTGAGTGCGCACCCAGAGTCCTGTCTCACCCAGAAGACAAACAGCGGCAACGTAGGCGACTGTGTGGCCTGTATATTCTGTAATCCTTGCATTCACTGGCGTTTGAAGCCAATCCCAGCGCAATCCCGCAGTTCGCCTGGACGCTCAGGGGCACGGAAGCGCCGCGCGAGAATCGTGACGGACCGTGTTGGTGAAGCGGTTAGAATCGTCTGCCAGCCAGCACTTCAGAGGGGGCCAATCTGGGGGTGGCTGGTCCGAGGGTGCCTTGCGTATGCGACTCTTCCGTTTCTCTGTTTCCGCGGCCTTGCTGCTGTCAGCAGCGTCGTGCTCTTCCGACAAAAACCCGCCAGGGGGGACGCCTCCTGAAGTCGACGAGGCTTCGGCGACGCGAGTGCGGCGCATGACGCGTGCGGAGTACGACAACAGCGTCAACGCCATCTTCCCCACGACGGTGCCGCTGGTGATGACGTACGCCTTCGCGCCGGAGGACACCATCCTCGGGTTCTCCACCCATGACCGGCTGCAGGTCACGTCCTTGCTGGCGGACCAGATTGACGTGGCCGCCAACAACCTCGCGGAGTACGGCAAGGTCCAACTGCGCGCGGACTGGACGTGCGCGGCGGGCGTTCCGGAGCTGGAGTGCGCGGAGAAGTTCATCCGCGGCATCGCCTCGCACGCCTACCGCCGGCCCGTCACCGACGACGAGGTCGCCGACCTCCTGGTGCTGTGGCAGGAGTCGAGCAGGGGGACGGACCCAGGCACCGGGGCCCGCATGGTGCTCCAGGGTATCTTCTCCTCTGCCTCCTTCCTGTACCGCACCGAGCTGGGCGCGGAGGGGGCCGGCGCCAACCGGGTGGTGCGGATGACGCCGCATGAAGTCGCCACCGCGCTGGCCTTCGCCATCACCGCAGGCCCCGCCGACGCGGAGCTGCTGGCCGCGGCCGAGGCGGGCCAGCTCGACTCTCCGGACGAGCGCGAGAAGCACGCCCGCCGGCTGCTGGCCACGCCCGCGGCGCAGCGGCACCTGTACCGCTTCGTCGAGGAGTGGATTGGCATCACCGGCCAGGCCAACCTCACCAAGAACAACCAGGTGTTCCCGGTCTTCAGCGCGGCCTTCAAGATCTCCAGCCAGGCGGAGACAAAGGCCTTCATCAACCACATCCTGAAGGAGCGCAACGGCTCCGTCCGCGAACTGCTCAACGCCGACTACACCTACGCCGACGCGCGCATGGCGTACTTCTACGGCAAAGAGCCCTCCATGCCGGACGGTACGCTGGGCCGGCTGTCGCTGCCGCCCGAGCGCGCGGGCATCCTCACCCACGCCAGCGTGCTGGCCACCTACGCGCTCTTCGACTCCAGCTCGCCCATCCGCCGGGGCAAGTTCATCATGCACCGCCTGCTGTGCCGCGAGGTGCCGCCGCCGCCGGCGACCATCTCCATCATCCCGCCGGAGCCGGTGCTGGACCGCACCACGCGCGAACGCTTCGCCGCCCACACCAACAACCCGACGTGCGCGGGCTGCCACCGGACCCTGGACCCCATCGGCTTCGGCTTCGAGGACTTCGACGGCCTGGGCAAGCACCGCACGGTGGAGAACGGCCTGGCGGTGGATGCCTCCGGCGCCGTGGAGCTCTCCACGGGGACGGTCCCCTTCACGGGCGCCGCGGCGCTGGCGCGCGTGCTGGCGACCAGCGACGACGTGGGGGACTGCGTGCCGCTCCAGCTCTTCCGCTTCGCCATGGGACGTGACGAGACCCCCGTCGACGAGCACATGCTGGCCGACATGCGGTCCATGTTCCGGGCCAACCCGGAGTGGCGCATGGGCGATGCGCTCGTCGGCCTCGTGCGCTCCCCGTATTTCGTCCACCGGCGTACCTCTTCCCCCGAGTAGCCCCCATGCTCCGCGAACTTTCCCGACGCTCACTGCTCCAGGCGCTGGCCGGCTCGACGGCGGCGCTCCCCTTGGCCAACCTGCTCGGCACCACCGACGCCTATGCCCAGGGCACCACGCCGCCGCTGCGCTTCGTGGCCCTGTTCACCTCGCACGGCTGCCTCCCGGAGCTCTGGAATCCCCAGGGCTCGGAGACGAACTTCACGCTCGACTTCCCCAACTCCATGCTCGCGCCGCTCCAAGAGCACAAGGACAAGCTCCTGGTGCTGGACGGCCTGGACTACCAGGTCCTGTACGAGCAGGGCCTGACGGGCCATGAGGGCGGCCCGGTGACGTTCCTCACCGGCAGCAAGGTCAACACCGGCAGCGGTGACCACCTGCCGGAGAGCGCCTCGCTGGACCAGGTGCTGGGCAACCACATCGGTGGTGGCACGCGCTTCCGCTCTCTGCAGCTCAACGCCTGGGAGCAGTTCGGCGGCCAGCACGTCTACAACAGCATCAGCTTCACGGCGAACGGCTCGCGCGTCCCCTTCGAGCGCGACCCGGCCAACGTGTACCAGCGCCTCTTCGGTGACGCGCCCTCGCCGACCGCCGACCCGGCGCAGGTGGCGAGCAGCCGGGCGCGCCGCAAGAGCCTGCTGGACTTCCTGATGAAGGACGCCACGCGCCTGCGCAACCGCCGGCGGGCGCCGAGCGCCAGAAGCTGGAGACGCACCTGGAGGCGCTGCGCGACATCGAGCGGCGCCTGGGGGCGCTGGCCGTGGATCCGGCGCCGCTCCCCAAGCAGCAGTCCGGCGAGACCGCTTGCGGTGGCGGCGCCGCGCCGCCGTCCTACGGTTTGGGCGGCCTGGGGGACCTCAACAACATGCCGGCGCTGACGCGGCTGCACATGGACCTGATCGCGCGAGCCTTCGCGTGTGATTTGACGCGCGTCATCACCATGACGATCCCGGGGCCGTCCATGCCCTGGCTGCGCATCCACGAGGACACGCACAACGACATCGCCCACCTGCTCGACGTGCAGGATGAGCCCCGCCGGAGCACCATCCGCGGGAAGATGGTGCTGATTCAGCGCTGGTACGCCGAGCAGTTGGCCTACCTGATGACGCAGCTGGCCAACATCCCGGAGGGCAGCGGCACCGCGCTGGACAACACGCTCATCTATTGGGGCAACGAGCTGGGCGACGCGTCCGGCCACATGAACGTGCGCGTCCCCACCGTGCTCGCGGGCGGGGCGGGGGGCGCTTCCGCATGGGCCGCTTCCTGCGCGTGCGCCCCGCGGGCTCCAACCCGCTGGGCGGCTGGGCGGGCCCCGGCACGCGGCTGAGTGGCGCCGTGGCGCACAACAAGCTGCTGGTCTCCATTGCCCGAGCCTTCGGCGTGAATGTGAATACGTTCGGCCACCCCGACTACACGGGGGAGCTGCCGGGCCTCACCTGAGCGGCGCTCGGGCTTGAAGTCCGGGCCCCGGTGGGAGCTGCGTGCCTCCGCCGGGGCCTTCGTGTTTCTTCAGGGCGCCGCGGTGTCAGCGCTCCGCCACCTGCGCAGCAGCTCGCTGGCGCTGCCACCGCGCTCCAACTGTGCGTGGGTCACCGCATTGGACGCGTCCAGGTGGATGACGAAGGCCAGCGTCGGCTCGCCGCGCAGGTGGTAGCGCAGGTCGGCGATGCGCACCTTCTGGCCTCCTTCGGCCAGCGGCTCCAGGTGGACGAGTGGGAAGCGGGCCCAGGCGAGCGCCTCGCGCACCGTCGGCACGGCCTGCACGTGCTCCGGCAGCGTGCTTCCGGTGGCTTCCGCGCGCCGGGCCTCCGAGGGCGGACCCGCCAGGGGGACATCTCCCGCGGCGAAGACGTCGCCGGGCAGCGTGGCCACGTAGCGCCACGTGCTCACGGAGAAGGGCAGGGGAAAGACGCGCACCGCCTGCGCGGCGGGGTAGGCCGCCTCCACCCGCTGCGTCAGCACCGCCCAGGTGGCCACGCGGAAGCCCACGTACGCCACGGAGCAGGCCGCGCTCCACAGCAGCGTCCGCCGCCAGTCCGCGCGCCGGCGCCAGGCCAGGATGGCTCCGGCGAGCAGCGGCAGCGTCACCCAGGGGTCCACCACCATCGTCCAGTCCAGGCTCAGGCGGTTGTCGGAGAAGGGCAGCAGCACCCGCGTCCCCCAGCCCGTCCACAGGTCGGGCAGGAGGTGCGCGAAGACGACGGAGGCCAGGCTGGTGAGGAACACGGGCGCCAGCCGCGCGCCGCGGAAGCAGGCGCGGGCGGCCAGCGTGGCGGTGAGCGCCACCAGCGGCGCGGCGACGAGCGCGTGGGACAGCCCCCGGTGGGCCTGGAGCGCCACCGTCACCGCGTCGCCGCGCGCCAGCAGGGTGTCCAGGTCCGGCAGCTCCGCGGCGAGCACCGACGCCACCAGCACCGCGCGGTCCGTGGGGGAGGCGCGCTCCGGGGCGCCGGGGCGCACGTCGGGCTTGCGCATGGCGCCAATGGCGAGCCCGAGCAGTCCGTGGGTGAGGTTGTCCATGGCGTGGCTTCGTCTATCGCCCCACGGGCCGCGTGGCCAGCGGCAGGGGAGGCGCCATTCGCCCGGCGCCTGAAACGGCGAAGCGGGACGCCGGGAATCCCCGACGTCCCGCTCCAGGTGTGGCGTCACCGGGCCAGGCCCGGCGTCAGCGGCTGGCTACCCGCCCAGCGCGCCGTTGATGAGCGGCGCGACAATCTGCATGCCCGGGTCCTCGGCGTTGTAGCCGTTGGCGGGCTCGTAGATGCGGACGCGCTGGTTGCCGTTGATCCACCGCGACAGGAACGTGTCCATGCCCACGAACTCGCTGTAGCACTTGTACGTCTGGCTCCACGGGAACTCGAGGTACTCGTACCAGTAACGCTTCTTCTCCATCTGCTGGCAGGCGTGCGCGCCGATGAAGGTGATGATGGTGCTGCAGTGGCTGGAGTTGATGGCGCGCTCGTGCGGGATGAAATAGCTGAAGTTGTTGTACTTGTTCAGCTCGGTGACCAGCGCGTCCTGGTCCTGCTTCCAGTAGCCCAGCACGGACTCCTTGTCGTTGGGCGAGTGGAAGCGGTCATACGAGAAGCGCGAGTAGTTGTAGTCGCGCGAGTAGCCCGTGTAGGCCAACTGGTCGTTGGGGAACTCCTGCGCCACCATGCGGTTGATGGAGCCGAAGTCGCTCTGGCTGAACGTGCCCGGCAGCAGGGAGAAGACGGAGTTCAGGTCCCACGACTGGCGAATCTTGTCGTGCAGCGCGCGCGAGCGGAAGTTCGCGTTGGGCGCCAGGAAGATGGGGCCGGAGTCGTTGAGCAGGTAGCCCCGCGCCGGGTTGATGGCCTTGCGCAGGAAGTAGTAGCCGGCCGCCGTCGCCGTGCCACCCGCGCTGTAGCCCGTCATCAGCATCTTCTGGACGTTGGGGAACTGCGTCTTCGCGTAGTTCGCCACCGCCAGCGTGTTGTTGTAGCCGTTGTGGTGCCACGTCAGCGGCGGGTTCTGCCCCGTCGAATCGACGTAGGTGGCCACGTTGTTGCCCACGTGCACGTCACCGGTGCAGTACGGCACGTAGACGATGTTCCAACCCTTCGTCACCAGGTCCGTCTTGCTGCGCCCCGGCAGGCCCGGGTCCGCGCCGTTGACGAGCGGCGACACATACTTGGCCGTGAACTGGGTGATGTAGTCGTCGGCGATGCCGTTCGGATTGGCGGCGCCCAGCAGGCCCGCGCGGCCGCTACACGTGTCGTAATCCCAGCACGCGCCGCCACCCTCGAACAGGAACATCAGGTTGGGCGAACCCGTGCGGTGCACCCAGAACTTGAACTGGGAGCCATTGCCACACTTGGTTCCCGGCAGCTCCACCTTCTGCCAGTTGTAGTTGTTACCACCGTCCACCAGCACGTCGACGATGGAGGACATCACCACCTCCGCGCGTGCGGCTGCGGGCACGAGCGCGGCGGCCGTGAGTCCAGCCAGGACCAGGTTCTTCATTCGGGGACCTCCGGGAATAGTTGGGAAATCCGTGTATACAATGGCGTTGCATCCGAGTCAGGAGGATTGTGGTTGTTTCACGTTTCCGACGAGAGGGACGCGGGTGCTGCATCGCGCCAAGGATGCGACGCATTGCGGCATCCGATGTGGTGCGTTGCGCTATCTCGCGGTGGGAGGTTGCCGCGTCCACTCCGTGCGCGGTATTCGGAGCGGCATGGCCGTGAATGCATGGAGGAAGGGCCTGCCCGGCCTTGTCGTGGCGACGGGCCTCGTGGTGGCGGCGCTGGTGTACGCGCTTCGCCAGGACCCGGAGCCGGTGACGCCGGAGTCTCCCGCCGTCGTCAAGCAGGCCGCCACGCCCACGGCGCCGCATTCCGAGGCGCGCACGCCGCCGCCTCCCCTCCGCGGGCCACGCCGCCGCCGTTGGACCTGACGCGGCCGCCCGAGGAAGTGCCGGACGACAACGCGCCCAAGGTGCACCCGGTGGACCTGCAAGTGATTCGCGCGAAGCTGCCCGACAACCTCTACTGGCGGATGGGCGCGCCCACGCAGGACCCGGCGGAGCTGGAGCGCCGCGAAGCGGAGTCCCGCCGCTGGAACGAGCTCTACGGCAAGGTGCTGTCCGCCGATGCCACGGTGGAGCAGATTCGCGAGTACTACGGCCACCGCCGTCAGGTGTCCGAGGACTTCATCACCTTCTCCACCGAGGTGTTGTCCCGGTTCGGTGACGTGCTGCCGGAGCGGGACCGCGGGCTCTACGAGCTGAGCATCAACATGCACCGCACGCGGCTGGCGGAGCTGCCGGCGCAGGAGCAGGACGCGCTGGACCGGCGGGAAGCCCAGGAGCGCCGCCGCGAGGCCGGCGCCAGGGCCTCCAGTCGCCCTGAGCGCGCTCCCGGGCGTGCGGCGGAGACTGTCCATCTCCGGACAGTGCCTCCGCGGGCGCGCCCGGCACGCCTCGGGGTGGGGAAGGGCGTTCCCCCCGAGCGGCGAGAATGTCGGCTGCCTTGCAGATTTCCGGCGCGTGGCAGTGGGGTGGGCGCGGCGGAAATGTTAAGCGGCAGGTACATCGCCTTGGCCCGTTCTCACACCGACCGCGTGGACTCACTCTCGACCGGACAGGACCCTGGTGGCGCCAGCCACGGCGGGTCGGACGCCAGCGGGCTGGATACCGCCCTGCTGGACCAGATGCCGGAAGCGGTCGTGGTCTGCTCGCTGGACGCAGTCTGTCTTCATGTGAATCCCTCCCTGGAGCGGCACCTGGGCCGGCCGCGCCAGGAGCTGCTCGGCCGGAGGCTCTGGGAGCTGCACCCGGAGTGGACGGAACGGTCCTTCCAGGAGCGCTTCCTCCAAGTGGCCCGGACGGGCGAATCCGCCGAGTTCGAATGCCACGCCGAGCCGCAGGACCGCTGGTTCGTGAAACGGCTGTTTCGCGTCCATGAGCGGGTCGTCCTGTTCTCGCGGGACATCAGCGCGGAGAAGAAGCAGGAGGCGACGCTTCGGGCCCTCTACGATGAGATGCGCCGGGCGCAGCGGCACGCGGCCTTCCTGGCCCAGGCCAGCGAGGTGCTGGCGTCGTCCCTGGAGCACGACCTCATCCTTCAGCGCATGGCCCACCTCGCCGTTCCCATCCTGGGAGACGCGTGCTCGGTGGACCTCCCCATGCCGGATGGGCAGGTGCGCCGCGCCGCCGCCGCCTTCTCCAAGCCGGAGATGGTGGGGCCCGCGCAGGACTTCCAGGCGCGCTATCCCATCCGCCTGGAGGACGCGGCGGGTATCGGCAAGGTGCTGCGTACCGGTGTCACCGAGTTCACCCCGGACTTTCCCGCCATGCTCGCCGCCGCCCAGGGGGGCAGCTCGGCGTACCGGCGGGCTGTGGAGGCGCTGGGCATCAGCGCGTACATCATCGTCCCGCTCATCAGCCGGGGCCGGGTGCTGGGGGCGCTCACGCTGCTCAATTCGGAGTCCCGGCGCAGGTACACGGAGGCGGACGTGCGGCTGGCGGAAGACCTGGCCCGCCGCGCCGCCACCTCGCTGGACAACGGCCGGCTCTACACGGAGGCGCAGGAGGCCGTGCGCGCCCGGGACTCGTTCCTGTCCGTGGCGTCTCACGAGCTCAACACGCCGCTGACCTCGCTCATGCTCAACATCCAGGCGTTGCGGCGCGACATGGAGCCACGCGCCAGCAATGGCCCCGCGTCACCGGAGGCGCTCTCCACGAAGGTGGTGGCGGTGCAGCGGCAGGTCTCCCGCCTGTCGAGCCTGGTGCGCGAGCTGCTGGACGTGTCCCGCATCACCGCGGGGCGGCTGCGGCTGGAGCGCGAGGACCTGGACCTGGCCGCGCTCACCCGCGAGGTGGTGCCCCGCTTCACCGAGGACCTGGCGCGCGCGGGCTGTGCGCTGCACCTGGATGCGGGGGCGCCGCCACCGGCCATTGGGACCGGCTGCGGCTGGAGCAGGTGCTGCAGAACCTGCTCTCCAACGCCATCAAGTACGGCCGGGGCCGCCCCATTGAAGTGCGGGTGGGGGCGGATGCGTCGCGCGCCTGGCTGTCGGTGAAGGACCAGGGCATGGGCATTCCGCCGGAGGGGCGCGCGCGTCTCTTCCAGCGCTTCGAGCGGCTGGCCAGCGAGCGGCACTACGGCGGACTGGGGCTGGGCTTGTGGATCGTGAAGCAGATTGTGGACGCCATGGAGGGGCGCATCCTCGTGGAGAGCGTTCCCGGCCAGGGCTCCACCTTCACCGTGGAGCTGCCGCGCCACCCGGCGTGACCAGGTGCGAACGGACGCCGGAGGACACCACCCACAGTTGATGGGAGGTGCGCGTCACCGCCACGTGCAGGCGGCGGCGTGACTCGTCGTCCACCGGGTAGGCCCGCGCCGTCGCGTCCGGGAGGATGACGTAGTCGAACTCCAGGCCCTTCACGCTGCCCACGTCGGTGACGTCCACGCCGGGCTCGAAGGTGAACTCGCCGTCGCTCACCAGCCGCGCCCAGGGCTGGTCGGAGACGACGCGGTAGATGGCCTGCGCGGACTCGGGGCTGCTGGCGATGACGCCCACGGAGGCGTGGGGCTCGCGGGCCACGAGGTCCCGGAGCGCCTCGCCGATGAAGAGCTGCGCCTGGGCCTCGTCGGGGAAGTGGTGGAAGCCTACCGGAGCGCCCGCGCGGCCGGTGGCGGCGGCCTCCGGGGCCTGCGCGCCCAGCACCTGCCGCGCCAGCTCCACCACGGGCCGGGGGCACCGGTAGGAGACCTGAAGCCGGCAGGTGGCGGCGTCGCGGATGTTGAGCTCGTTGAGGACGGCGGGCCAGCCCGCGAAGCCCGCGTCCGTCTGCTGCATCTCGTCGCCGGCCAGCGTGCAGCTCTTGCCCTTGCCCAGCAGCTGGCGGACCGCGAAGAGCTCGAAGAGGGAGAAGTCCTCGGCCTCGTCCAGCACCACGTGCGCCAGCCGCTCCAGGCCCAGCGAGGTGTGCTGGGCCTTGAGGAACATCAGGACGGGCAGGTCGTCCAGGTCCACCGTGCCGGCCATGGCGTCCGGCGTGTCGTCCTCGATGGAGCGCCCATCCACGGTGATGAGCCGCTCCGCGTCGGTGATGTCCTTGAGCGCCTTGGACAGCGGCGTGGCGAGCTGGAGGCGCGTGTGCTCCAGCGTCTCGTCGATGGCGGTGCGAGGAATCTCGCCCTTGGCGGCGGTGACCACGCTCTCCAGGAAGCGCCGGTCCATGTATGCGTCCGCCATCCGCGTGCGCAGCCGCTCCAGCGTGGTGCCCGCGTCTGTCTTTGGCACGCCCACCCGGGCGGCCAACGCGCGCCGCAGGGTGGGGTGGCGCTTGAGGCGGGACACCAGCGGCGGCGTGTCATTCCACAGCTTGATGCCGGGCACGTTGAAGGCGGAGCGCGCGGTGGCGAGCAGCCAGGCATCCCGCGTCTGCACGGCCACGTTGCCCAGACCCAGCGGCGCCAGCAGCCGGCGGGACAGCCGCGCCAGCCCTTCTTCCGGGACGATGAGCTTCATGCGGGCCTGGGGGAACGTCCTCGGGTCGTCGAAGGCCAGCTTCGCCAGCCGGTGCAGCGCCACGGTCGTCTTCCCACTGCCCGCGCTGCCCAGCACCAGCAGCGGCCGGTCCGGGCCGGTGCTGAGGGCCTCGTACTGCTCGGCGTCCAGCATGGCGGTGACGCCAAAGGCATCCTCGATGCGCCGCGCGCCCTTGCCGGTGCCCAGGAACTCCGGCCGCGCCGCCGTCCCCGCGCCGCCCGACTGGAGCGTGGCGAAGTCGCGGCTCACGCTGCGCCATGTGCCGTCCGCCAGCCGCTCCAGCACCAGCGCGCCGGAGATGATGCGCGTCAACACGCCGCGCTCGATGATGACCAGCCGGCGCGTCTCCACGCTGCCCTCGGCGAGCCGCTCACCGAAGTACTCCTCGTAGTCGTCGCCTTCCTCGTAGCAATAGAAGACACGGGCCACGGGAGCGAAGCGCCAGTCGATGACGCGCACACCAGCGCCCACGTCCGCGAACGTGGTGCGGCCCAGCAGGTAGTCGCGCGGGCCGCCTTCCCCATTGAGGCGCAGGTGCGCGAAGTAGGGGGCCTGTGGGTCGGGAAGCTTCACTCCCTCCTGACGTTCCAGGAGGGCGCGCATCTGGTTCATCTGCGCGAAGATGTGCGGCAGGTCGGCCACGGCCGCGGTGGAGGCGTCGTCCCGCAGCACCTGCAACTGGGCGACAAGTCCCTGGGCGTCCTGTCCGCGTGCGGACTTGCGCCGCGCGGCTTCCAGCGTGGACTGAACACGGGCCAGCAAGGCCTCTTCCTCGGCGATGATGGCGCGGGCATGGTCCGGCAGCGACGCCTCGACGTGGCTCATGCGCGGCAAGGTGAACCTCGGCACCGTATGCGTCAACCTGTTGTTTTTCCTGAGAGAAATGCTGTCTTTTTGGTACTCTGTACCGGAAAGGGATGGACATGCGCGGTGTGACCCAGCGGCTGCTGCTGGTGGGGCTGGTGTTCCTGGCATGTACGGCCTCCGCGTCCCGCAAGGTCCTGTACGAGAAGGAATCGCCCTACACCCTCATCTCGGTGACGGAGGACGAGGAGGGGCGCCGGTACCTGGGCTTCGATGCCTCGGGGGCGCTGCAGAGCGTGGTCCGGCCGGGCAAGCCGCTGGACCTGGTGCTGCCCTACACGCAGGTCTCCATGGTGGGGCTGGCCTACGTGCCCGCGCCCAAGCGCATCCTCATCGTGGGGCTGGGGGGCGGGGCCATGCCCATGTTCCTGCGCAAGGTGGTGCCGCGGGCACACATCGACGTGGTGGACATCGATCCGGATGTGGTGACGGTGGCCAGGCGCTACTTCGGCTTCCGGGAGGACACGCACCTGCGCGCGCACGTCGGAGACGGCCGGCGCTTCATCGAAGCCGAGCGGCCCGCGTATGACCTCATCTTCCTGGATGCCTATGGCCCGGACAGCATCCCCGAGCACCTGGCCACGCAGGAGTTCCTGGCGGCGGTGCGAGCGAAGCTGAGCCCCCGGGGCGCGGTGGTGGGCAACGTGTGGGCCTTTCCGCCCAACCGCCACTACGACGCCATGGTGCACACGTGGCAGGTGGCCTTCACGCAGCTGTATGAGTTCATCGTGCCGCAGAGCTCGAACCGCATCCTGGTGGGCGTGGGGTACGAGGAGAAGGTGGCCGCCAAGTCACTGGAAGCGCGCGCGGAGAAGCTGGAGCGCACCCGGGGCGTGCCGTTCGACTTGAGCGGGCTGGTGGACCGGAGCTACACGGACGCGACGGAGCGGCAGCTGCGAGGCAAGGTGCTGAAGGACGCGGACCTGCCGAAGCCCGAGTCTGTGACGACGCCGGCGCAGGTCCGCTGAGCGCTTGTAGGGGGGCTTGGGCCTGCGTCACATCGACGTGTCTGCCTTCATCGGTCCGTCCATGGGGGGGACCACGCCTTGGGATGCCGATAGCGGTCCTTCCGAGCGTCGAGGTAGGCGCGGAGCTTCGTGAGCGCGGGGTGCGCGTTGTCGCTACGCCAGACCAGGGAATGTGGGTACACGAGCATCGGGTTGCGGATGGGAATGCGGCGGAGGTTGTACTCGGCCGGCCACACCATCCGGATGTGTTCACCTACGAGTGTGGCCAGGCTCGAGGAGCCGGCAATCACCTCTAGGAGCGCATCGATGCCGAAGTCGGGACCGAGCGTGTCGATGGTGAGCCCGAATCTCGCGGCGAGCTCGTCGTAATAGGCGGCCCACTCTGTTCCTGGGACGATGAAGGGCATCCAGACCTTGTGCTTCGCGAGCTCGGCCGGCGTCAGCGAAGTCGCAGCGGCGAGCCTGTGCGTAGGGCTCGTAAGGAGCTCCACGGCGTCGTCGAGAACGCGGGTCGCCACGACGCCGTCGGTCAGTTGCTGCGCGGGACGGGTGATGGCACGAAACGTCGCGTCGATCGTCCCAGCCCGCACGGCGGCCAACGCGGTCCTCGCGTCGAAGAGATGCGTGACGACGTCGATTTCAATCTCGGGATGGGCGCTGTGGAAGTCACGAAGGATGCGTGCGCTCCCGAGGTTCGGCCTGACCACGTCGACACGGAGCCGACGGCGGCCAGGGCGCACGGAATCGGCTGCCCGCTCCGCCGCTTCGAGGAGGCTGCGAGCGTGAGGCAGGAACACCTGTCCGTCGATGGTGAGCTGAACGCCGCGTGGCGTCCGGACGAACAACCGGGCCCCGAGGCTGGCTTCGAGCGCGGCGATGCGCTTGGAGACGGCTTGCTGTGTCAGTGACAGTCTTGATGCCGCCTCTTGGAACTGTCCCGTGTCGGCGACGGCAATGAAGGTCCTCACCCCATCGAAATCCACGCTGCCCCGCCTCCGTTGCTCCAGTGTCGTCAGGGGAGGGTACCAGGGAACGGCACAACCCGCGGTTGTGTCTCAGGGGATATCAAGTTGTTTGATGTCTCAGCGATGCACTGGCTAGGGTCCTGTTCAACGGCACGCACGTCTTCAATGGCTGCCGTCATTCCAGGAGAACCGTTCCATGCATGGCGAGAAGCCATTCCTTCCTCGGGAGGTGCTGATGGGCACCCCTGAATCAGAGGTCATGTTCAGCAATATCCGGCGAGCGATGCGCCTGACCGTCGAATTGAACAAGCGGACCTTCGATGATGGCGAGGAGATCAGAGCGCTCTTCAGTGAGCTGACCGGCAGAACTGTCGACAGCACGTTTTCGCTCATCCCGCCGTTCTATACCGACCACGGCGTCAACATCCGCGTCGGGCGGAACGTGTTCATCAACCAGTGCTGCACGTTGATGGACATCGGCGGTATCGACATCGCTGACGACGTCATGATTGGCCCGAAGGTGAACCTCATCACGTCGAGTCATCCACTGGAGCCCGCCAGGCGGCGTGCTTCCGCGGTCGCGAAGCCCATCGTGCTCCAGCGGAATGTCTGGATTGCAGCGGCCGTCACGATATTGCCGGGCGTGACGGTGGGCGAAAACTCGGTGGTGGGCGCCGGAGCGGTGGTGACCGAGGATGTGGCGCCGAACAGCTTCGTGGCGGGCGTCCCCGCCCGGCTGGTGCGACACCTGACTTGAGGGGCCAGGGGGCACGTCTCGGTGCCCCCTGGCCTCGCTCAATGTCAGGCGTTGGCGATGGACTTGGGCGGCAGCTTCAGCACCTGCCCGACCTTGATTTTGTCCGGGTCCTTGAGCTGGTCCTTGTTGGCCTCGAAAATCTTCGGGTACAGCTTCATGTCCCCGTAGATGTCCTTGGCCAGCTTGCTCAGCGTGTCGCCCGACTTGACGGTGTACAGTCCATACGGCGTCTCGTGCGCGACGGTGAGCATGACCATGACCTCGTTCTGCCAGTTCGGATGTCTGGCCTTGATCTGGTCCCACATCCGGTCTCGGTCCCAGGCGTAGTCCACCGTCCCCTTGATGATGAGCTTGCCGTTCTCCTCGCGCGACTCGACCTTGGCGCCCACGTTCTTCGCCACGTCGAGCACGTCCTGGTAATCATTCTGCAAGGCCATGGTTGCTCCCTTTCGCCTGCGCACGCCGGAACGGGCGTGGTGCTGGGCGGGGCGCAATGTAGCCGCCTGGCCCGACGTGCCCGTCGCGCCTCAATGCCGCTGGGCGCGCGGATGGCGGACGGTCAACAGAGCCGGCCCCGCGCCTGTCTCGGATAGACGGCGGGCGGGGGAGAGGCGCTCCTCCCGCCCCGCGCGTCAGCGCCATGCGTTCGGCGCGCGCGGTCACGGACAGTATTGCAGCGCGCACTCGTGCCGCTGGTCGATGCAGACCTGCGTCTCCTCGGGGTCCCCAAGGGCCTGACGAATGCATGCGGTGTAGGTGGTATGGCAGTCTTCACAGGTGGTCAGCGCCTGGACTTCGGCCCCGTGTGCCTCGTTTGTGCTGGCGGGGTTGTCCAGTCCCGGGTCCATGCCGCCACAGCCCGTCCCCATGAAGATCGCGGCCAGCGCCACGCCCATCCACGTTGCTCGCATGATGCCTCCCCCGTCGCGAAGACGGTCCTGTTGCGTTGTGGATTGCCAGAATTGCGGAGGTGCCTGGATGTGGCAATCGCGCCTGGAAGTCCCGGCCCTTGGCCTGTCTTCCCGCGGATGGTATGAGCATTCCGTCCGTCTGGCCTTGAGTCCAGGGCCAGCGTGGTTCGTACACGGCCTTCGCCTCGTCGCTGTCGAGATTCACTTCCGCTCGGGGGAGGCGGTGGGGTGTGCCCCAGCGCGCCGCTCCCGGGTTCGTCCTTGGAGCTTGGATGTTTCGCCCGCGTGTCTCCCTCCCTTCCGTCTGGCGGCCCCGTGCCGCCGTCGTCGCCCTGACGCTGCTGCTGAGCGCGTGCGCCACGCTGCCTCAGCGTGGGCAGATCGTCATGCGTGACGTGGCCTTCCCGTTGCGGGACTTCCGCTTCCCCTCGGGGCTCCGCGTGGTGGTGGAGCAGGATGCCCGCTCTCCCGTGGTGGCGGTGGTCGCGGTGGTGGGCGCGGGGGCTCCAGTGACCCGGGCGGCAAGGAGGGCCTGGCGCACGTCGTGGAGCACCGGCGTTCCGTTCCCGCCACGCGGGGAGTCCGTCGGTGTGGCGGCGCCTGGAGGCGTCGGGCGCGGGCTTCTACAACGCCTCCACCAGTTTGGATTACACGTCCTACGAGACGCTGGGCCCCAAGGAGGCCTTGCCCGTTCTCCTGAAGCTGGAAGGCCAGCGCCTGGCCGCGCCGCTCGCGGGCGTGAGCCCAGAGGTGTTCGCGGTCGAGCGCGAGGTGGTCCGCAACGAGCTTCGCCAGCGCAACGAGACGGGCTACGTGGGACAGGTCTTCAGCTGGTTGAACGCCGCGGCCTTCCCCGGTGGACACCCCTACGCGCGTCCTCTCGCCGGGACGCATGAGTCGCTGTCCGCGCTCAGCCTGTCGGATGCGCAGCGCTTCGCCCGGGCGCACTACCGTCCAGACAACGTCACGCTGGTCATCGCCGGCGACGTGGACCGGCGGCCGTGGAGGCCACGCTTCGGGCAAGCCTGCCCGAGGCCTGGGTGGGCACGGGGGTACCCCTGGCGCTGGAGGCGCGCCTGCCCACGCAGCCCGCGGCCCCGGCCACCACGCCCGCCCAGAAGTCGGTGCCCGTCTTCACTGCCGCCGTGCCCACTCCGGAGGTGTATCTCTCCTGGGTGCTGCCGCGCGGCTTCGACGAGTCCAGCGCGGTCCAGGACTTCGTGCGCGCCACCTTCAGCCAGAACCTCTGGGGCGCCGTGCGCAACGACGGCGATATCGCGGACATCTCCACCAACCTGATTCCAGGGACGCGCGCCTCGCTGCTGGTGGTGCGGGTGCGGCTCAGCCGGGGCGATGACCCGACCCGCTCGGCGGGGAAGGTGTTGGACCAGGTGCAGAACGCGTGGGTCCAGGAGATTCAGCCCGGCTCCGTGCTGGGCCGCGAGTTCGACTTCCAGGCGACGCGCCGGCAGGTGGTGACGGGCATGGTGCTGGAGTCAGAGGACCTCATGTCCCGCACCGAGCGCCGGGCGTTGCTCACCCACTTCACGCAGGACGTGCGCTCCTATACCCGCTCGCAGGTGGCGCTGATGGGGCTCGTCGGCGGCAAGGTGACGGACTTCTCCTACCAGTGGCTACAGCGGGACCGGGTGCGAATGATTGTCGTCCGTCCCGGTGAGGTGCCGGGCGGGGCGACGGCGGCCGCCACGCTGTCCGCGGACGAGGAGCCCTGGCCCACGCCCGCCGAGCAGGTGACGCCGTCCATGACGGCGGCGCTCGATTCGCCCGTGCAGGTGCTCAAGCTGGACAATGGCATGGAGGTGCTGCTCGCTCCGCGTCCGGGCCTCCCGGTGGTCCGCATCGGCGCGGCGCTGGGCGGTGGTTCGTCCTACGGCGCGAAGTCAGGGGTGGCGGACCTGGCCAACTGGGGCTCCTTCCGGGAGTCCTGGTTCGAGGGCCGCCCCAGTGACTGGGGCCTGCATTCGACCTCATCGTTCCAGCGCGACCACCTGCGTGTCGGCATCTCCGGCACGGCCGGCAACGTCGGCAACATGTTGGCGATGCTGGCCGAGCAGCTCGACTCCACGCGGACCTCCGAGGACGTGGTGCGCTTCTACCGCGAGCAGGTGCTGCCCTGGCGTCAGGCCGTGGACTCGAATCCGGAGCTTCTGGCCGAGCGTCACCTCCAGAAGGCGCTGTATGGCACGCATCCCTTTGCGCGCGACGCCACCGGCGCGGACCTGGCCCAGGTGTCCTGGACGGAAGCCGAGGCGTGGCTGAAGGACGTGTATCGCCCGGCCAATACGGTGGTCGTCATCGCCGGAGAGTTCGACGTGAAGGAAGTGGAGGGGCTGGCGCGCAAGTACCTCGGCGGTTGGAGCCGGGGAAGGCGGCGCCCGTCGCCACGCCGGCCGCGCCTGAGCTGCCGGCGGCGTCTTCCGAGGCGACGGTCCTTCTCTCGCCGCGTCCTGGCGCGAGCCAGGCTCAGGTGCAACTGGCCTGCCGGCTGCCCACGGCCACGCCCGAAGCAGAGGCGCGCTACGCGTTGATGGCGGAGCTCATTCACAATCACGCCTCGGGTGAGATGCGCTCGCGCCGGGGGCGACGTACGGCTTCTCCGCGCGGCCCTGGCTGGGGCGCGGCGGCGCGGCCCACCTGGTGCTGGAGGGCGCGGTGGATGCGCAGCTCATGGGTGAAGGCATCAGCACCGTGAAACAGCTTCTCGCGTCCTTCGCGAAGGATGTGCCCGCGCACGCGCTGGAGCGGGCTCGCAGGGGGATGCTGGCGTCCCAGGCCGTCTCCTTCATCAGCTCGGAAGCCTGGGTGAACGCGCTGCTGACCGCGCGCGTCCGGGGCTTCGAGCCGGACACGGTGACGCGCCGGCCCGCGCTGCTCCAGACGGTGACGGCCGAGTCCCTTCGGAAGGAGTTCGAGGGCTGCTCCCAGCGGCTCGTCGTCTCCATCACCGCGGATGAGGGCAAGGCGCGGCCCGTCATCCAGGCCATGTCCCAGCCGTAGCCCACCCCGGCCCCCTGCCTGCTGGCCGTCCCGCCTGGCAGGGGCTGTCGCCCACCTCCGTGTCCCTGGCTGCTTATCTTGAGGCCGCCGGGGACCAGCCGGGGAGGCGCCGCATGCGGTGGCAGGGTGGACGTCGCAGCTCGAATGTCGAAGACCGGCGGGGCAGTGGCCTGGGCCGCCCGCTGGCGCTGGGGGCGGCGCGGCCTCCATCGTCGTGGCGCTGCTGGTGCTGCTGCTCGGAGGAGACCCTTCCGAGCTCGGGCTGGGCGGAGGCGAGGACCCTCGGAGCGTGGACGGCACGGGCGGTTCGGGCCAGCCCTTGGACCCCCGGCAGGAAGAGCTCAAGGACTTCGTGTCCGTCGTGCTCGCGGATACGGAGGACACCTGGCCGGAAGTGCTCGCGCCCGTGGGCGTGCAATACGCGCAGCCCCGGCTGGTGCTCTTCACGGACGCGGTGCAGTCTGCGTGCGGCTTCCAGGAGAGCGCGGTGGGGCCTTTCTACTGTCCACCGGACCGGCGCGTGTACCTGGACCTCGGCTTCTTCGACGAACTGGACCGGCGCTTCGGCGCGCCCGGTGACTTCGCGCAGGCCTATGTCGTGGCGCACGAGGTGGGGCACCACGTGCAGAACCTCCTGGGCATCTCGAGACAGGTGCAGTCGCTGCGCGGACGCCTGTCCCCGGAAGAGGCCAATGCCCTGTCCGTCCTCCAGGAGCTGCAGGCGGACTGCTTCGCCGGCATCTGGGCCCACCATGCCCAGCGTCAGCGGCAGTTGCTGGAGTCGGGGGACGTCGAGGAAGGGCTGGCCGCGGCAAGCGCCATCGGTGATGACACCTTGCAGCGGCGCGCCCAGGGCTACGTCGTCCCGGAGTCCTTCACCCACGGCTCTTCCGAGCAGCGCGTCACCTGGTTCCGGCGTGGGCTGGAGCAGGGCACGCTCGAGGCCTGTGACACCTTCGGCGACGCGGGCCTCGGAGCGCGCTGACGGTGTGCCCGCGGGGCCCGGGTCAGCCGAGCCGGTCCACCGGTACCAGCAGCACGTCGCGCAGGCGCCAGTCCAGGCGCTTGAGGTCCTCGGCGGCGTTGCCCAGCCGGGTGACGAGCTCTGGTCCCCGCTCCTTCGGCACCAGGCGCACGTCCGCGCAGAAGACGTGTCCGTCCTCGCGCACGCGCACCTGAGCGGCCTCCACCCAGTCCAGGCCGCACAGGGCCTCGTGAATGCGGTGCGGCAGCGGCTCGGCGTGCTTCGAGTCGAGCGTGCGCGGCGTGCGGTCCATCAAGTCACCCAGCGCGGTGCGCAGGTGCCGCTGTCCGTCCCAGGCGATGTCCAGCGCGATGCCCCCGCCGCCACCGCGTCCGCCCACCACCAGCCCATGCCGATGCCCAGCACGCCCAACATGGCGGCGACCGCGGTGAGCCAGTCCGCCTTGTTCATCAGCGCGTCGGCGTGAAGCACCTTGTCGTGGAGCGACTCCGCCAGTGGCAGCTTCGCCCGTCCCAGCAACACGGACGGAATCGCCGACCACAGCAGGGCGGCCAGCATCAGCCAGCCCATCCACACGGTGTGGCCGAACAGCTGCGTGGTACCGATGGAAGGGTATTCGGCGCGTACCAGCTTGAGCACGGACTCCACGAACAGCCACGTCCCCATGAAGAGCAGCGCCACCGAGCCCACCAGGTACGCCACGGTGACGGCGCGGTGGTAGCCATAGGGGTAATCGGCGGAGGGCTTCCGGTGCGCCACCTTGCTGCCCACCAGGAAGGAGATGGGCGGAATGAGGCTGAGCAGGTCCTCCAACCACGCCGCCTTCATGGCCTGGGACGCGCCCAGCGTGAAGTAGATGACGACGATGGCCGACGCCAGGTACGCCAGTGACCAGGCCTCCAGCCGCTGCGCGCGCTTGAGGGCGCGGTGCTTGTCGTCAGGCAAGTCTTTCGGGTCCACCGGGCCGCGCGCATGTCCGGCGCGTTGCCGTCGTTGGCGCCAGCTCATCGCCGGTCCTCCTCGGAGGTTGTGGGTGTCTCGCCGGCTCTGGCGGAGGCGAGGAGCCGCTGCCGGATGGGCTCTGCGTGGTCGAGGACGAAGCGGTCCACGGTGAGCAGCCAGCGGTTTTCGCCCGCGGGCACCACCCAGATGCGCTGCTCCTCGCGAAGCACGTCTTCGCCAGCGGCGTAGCCCCATCCATCGAGCTGCCAGTCCCAGGCGGCCCGAAGGCCCGGGGCTTCATGCAGCCGCTCCACCTCGCGAACCCGGGCGCCCCAGGCCTGAAGCTGCGGCCCGGCGTCACTGCCCGGCGCCACGGAGACGGAAGCACCCTCCAGGGACTCCGGAACGGTCTGCCCCGGCGGCGCGCCCACACGCATCCGGGTGGTGAGGTAGGGCTGTCCCGCGCCCAGTTGCTTCACCCAGGGGGACTTCGCGGTGATTCCTCCGACGACCACGTCCACCGCTCGCTCCTCCAGGGCGTGCATCAGCTCGGCTTCCGGGGCCACCGTCCAGGACACGCGCGCCCCCAGCTGTTCGGCGAGCTTCGCCACCGCCTCGGCTTCAGGCCCCATGGGCTTGCCGTCCTGGAGGCCCGTCCAGGGCTCATGGCGCACGAGCCCCGCGCGCAGCACGCCATCTCGGACGATGCGCTCCTGCGTCCCGTGGGTATCCCGGGGAAGGCCACAGGCCCCCAGGAGCAGGGCCAGCCAACCGAACAGCAACACTCCGACACGCCTTTCACCGCGCACCGTCTGCGCCTCCCTTCGGTCCGTGAATCGCACCGGGAACGGTAGGCACGCGGCGGATGAGGCGCTACGCGCCCCGACCGCTCCTCGGGGCCACGGCGAAGAGGGGACCGCCTGCCTGCTCGCGGGCCCGGGACGCGCTCAATCCAGGTAGCCCCAGCGCTCCTCCTCGAAGACGAAGAAGGGGCGCCCGAAGGGAATCCTGTCCGTCCATCCCAGCACGTGACGGCGTGCGTCCGCCGGGCCGCTCACGTCGTAGGTGAAGCCGAAGTGAGGGCCGCTGAACTTGGCGGGTGGCAGCTGGGGGAGGAACTCCGGCACGAGCTGCTCCAGGGTGTCGGGGAGCTGTCCGTGCCGGGCCTGGTAGGCGCGGCAGGCCGCGATGAGCGTCTCGGCGTTGCGTTGCGCGCGTTCCGCCTCCTTCTTCCCGGGGCGGAGCGCCATGTACAGCGTCAGGGGAATGCCGATGGCATTCCGCAGCAGCCCCCGAGCGGTGCCAAGGAATCGGTGGAGCGTCATATGGGCGCGACCATCGCATGACTGACGACTGCCTATCTTCTCCAAGAGGAGGACATCGCCATGCCAGATGTGGAAGCGCCGCGGCCGCTGTCCGAGCCGCCAGACGAGGCGGAGGAACGACAGAGCCGCTACATGGAGGAAGAGCCGGGCCATACGCCGGGGAGCGCGGAGGGCGACGACGAGGACGCGCCGCACCGTGTTCGCCCCTACCCGGACCCGGACCACACCCCGGGGCGGGCAGAAGGTTGAACCCAAGGCCGCCGGGAGGGCTGACCTACCAGAGGACGTGGTCGGTGCAGGAATTCGCGCCCTTCTGGCGGCACCCTGCTGAAGTGTCGTGGGTGAGGGTGGCCTCGGGCGCGAAGTGCTGGGCCATGCCCTTCACGAGTCCCATGTCGAAGCGGCACGGGTAGGGATTGTCGAGGACCAGGCGGGCCTCGTCTCGGCCCTCCACCGGGTGGAAGTGGCAGTGGCCCATCTGCGGGTTGCAGAGCAGGAGGAGCCAGGGGCTTGGACATGAGCCCCTGCGGTACGTGCCTTGATGACGCTCCCTGCGGGAGCCGACGCTGTCTCTAACTGAAGTGGCGCGCCAGCACCGCGGCGACGTGCGGGTTCTTCTCCGCTTGAGAGGCCGCCGCTGCCAGGGCGGGGCAGTTCTGAACGAACCAGGCCTTGTTCGGGCGCCAGTGCGTCATCACGGTGACGTAGAGGTCCAGCGCGCTGAAGCGCTTGCCGAGCACGTGGGGCTTGCCCACCTGGGCCTCGATTTCGCGCCAGAGGTTGGCGCGGCGCTCCATGACAGTGTCGCGCAGCCGGTCCGCGGCGGGACCGGGCAGGGTCCACTTGGGCGGGTCGTCTGCGTAGGTGAACGTCGGGTACACCGCGCCCACGAGGCGAAGCAGGAGGTTGAGGAAGCGCACGCGCTCGGGCGCCGTGGGCTCCGGCACCAGGCCGCTCTGGGGCGAGACGTCATGCAGGTGCAGGATGATGGCCGCGCTCTCTGTCATCACCGCGCCATCGGGGAGGATCAGGGTGGGCACCTGCCCCAGGGGATTGAGCTTCAGCAGCCGGTCGCGCCCGGGACCAGGCTCCAGGTAGGGCAGCTCCGTCAGGCGGTGCGGGATGCCAGTGATGCTCAGCGCCATCTCCACGATGGCCGAGCCACATCCCGGTGAACCAATCAACTCATAGTCGTTCATGGACCGTTCCGTCATTCCCCAGAAGAGGGCAGTGGCTGCCTGTCGGGAACCCACGTGGGGACGATTTCCCCGGAGGCCGGAATCGTCAACTCCTCCCGGTGGAAATGGATGTGGCCGTGCCGTCACCAGCCTATGGCGACAGGTTCGCGCTCTCCGCCGGTTCGTGAGGCGTAGCGTCCAGCAGTGAACCCAGGATGGAAGGCCCCGGACTCATGTGGATGTCACCCAACTCCACATCTCCTTCGAAGGGAACATCGACCGTTAGGGTTCGTGATGCCATCCCAGGGGCATCGAATCTCAGCGTCTGTACCCCAGATTTCAGGGTCGACCATTTGAAGGCGCCGTCCTGGGGGTCGACATAGAATTCGCGGTTGTTGAGGACGAAATTTGAGAAGGGCGACCCATCGGGACCCAGGAGCCTGCCTCGGATTTGTGAATCACGTTGCATGACGATACGGAGGGGGGCCTCCCCCGGCTTCACAAGAAGTGCGAAGGTCTCGTATTCGGCCCCTCCCGAGGATTGTGCTGGGACGAAGGTATGGCCATCTATCGAGGCCGATATCGTGTGCGGGCCGGAAGACAGATGCCGCAGGACGAATCGCCCATCCGCGCCTGTGCGAACGCCGAAAGGTCCGCCGCATTTGAAGCTGACGGTCGGCGGCTCTGTCGCGTCAGCTGGTGACTGCCGAGAGGCCGTGATAGTCGCGCCCTCCAGGGGCCTTCCGCTCGTTGTCACCACGATGCCGGAGACAGTCACACCTTCGGGAAAGCGCAGCTCCACCTGCGGCGGAGGTCCCTCTCGCAACTCGATGTCCTGGGCGACGGTCCGCCGGATGACACCCAGAACCTCCTTTTGTGCCCACACTGTGTAGTGCCCTGGCGGAACTGCCCCGAGCTGGAAGTGTCCCTGGGCATCTGAAGATGTATTTTGGCTGAGCGTGTCTTTCGCCTCGCGCCTGGCGAGGATGACGTCCGCGTTGGGAACGGGAACACCGTGCTCATCCAACACGATGCCTGGCAAGGTCGGGCCTTGCTTCAGCGAGATGCGGAGGTCTCCGCTGGGCGCGTGCACCGAAGCGATGTCTGGGAGGAAGCGCGGGTTATCGGCTTGGAGCCCCCAATCACCTGCGCGGCAGGCTTTCAGCTCGAAACGGCCGGCGTCGTCCGTGGTCGTCACATGATTATGGCGCGGCCCCGTGGGGTTGCATTGGCCTTCCAATCTGAGCGTGACGTTCGGAGCGGGCGCCCCGTGTGCGTCGACTGCAACGCCAGTGATGGACACCGCGCGAAACAGGGTGATGGTGGCAGGGGACGTGGCCTCTGGGGAACTCAGCGTGACGAATTTGTCCAGATGACCCGGTGCTGACACCTCGACCTGGTTCATGTCGGGGCCGAAGGGGCCCAGACGAAAGCGGCCATCCAGGTTCGTTGTCGTGACCGGGTAGTCGATATCGAGGCGCTCCGGAACGACGGAGACGCGGGCACCTGGAATGGGCTGGCGCGCCTCGTCTTGTACGATTCCTTCGAAATGAGGTGCAGGCCGCAGTTCGAGTACCGACTCAGCCCCGTTTCGTTCCTTCAGGGTGACTTCCTCGCTGGCAATCATCCCTTCATGGAAGGCCGAAACTTTGAGGCCGTAGCCATTGCGGAGTCCGGAGAAATGAAACCGTCCTTTCGAGTCGGACGTGGCGAACTGAAAGGGGAAGTCATGTGGAAACTCCGCGGTGAGCTCGACGCGGGCGCCCGCGACGGGGCTTCCCTGGGAGAGGACCCGGCCTGCATGGTTCAGCGGCCGTGTGAGGTGCACGCTGCCCCACGGAAGGGCGGTGGCCTCATTGAGATGGAGGAACTCCGGTCGCCAGCCATCCTGCTTCGCCAGGAGGACGTAATGCCCATACGGCAGAGGGCCGATATGGAACCGGCCATCCGGACCTGCGATGCCGTCGAAGTATCGGTCCGTCGCCACGGAGACCAGGCTGATGCGGGCGCCTGGTAGCGGTACGTCCTCACCAAAGACGGTTCCCTCCACCCGGAATCCAGGAGCCAGCACCAACTGCAGTCCGTCGTGCGTCCCCAGGATGCCTTGTTGCACGGCCGCCCCGTCCTCGTTCAAGGCCCAGACCGACAGGATTCCGACGTCCAGTCCATCCAAGACGTAGGTGCCGTCACCGTCGGTGACCGTCTCTGCCTGGAGGATGGCTTCGCTCATGCGGGAGGAAACCCACTCCGTCAGAATGTCCTGGGCCGACTGCCAGCAGTCATGCATGAGCAGGAGGGGTTTCCCCTCGCTGCGGGAGCCCCCTGTACCAGGCGCCCAGTCGGGACACGGCAGCTCTGCCAGGGGCTCCTCGGCCCGCGACACGGCGGACACGCGCACGCCCGCGAGGGGGACTCCTCGCGCATCCACCACGGTGCCACGAATGCGCCGTCTCTTTTCGGATTGAGGAAGCGAGCCCAGGGCCGCCATGCCTGGGGTGCCAGTTCCTTCAATGCGGTTCGCGGCTTGCGACGATGCGGCGACGCCTGCGCCGCGGTCGACGGCCTCTGACGTGGAGCGCGCATCCCAGGCAAGCATCCCGAGGACCCCGACGGCCAGAATCGTGAACGCCCCGCCGCTGCGCATGCGCCGTTCCCTCGTTCTCGTCATGTTCCGACGGTAGGGAGCCGCGGCGGGGCAATCCTCACGGAATCGTCATGATTGGCTAAGCAATCGCGCAGCACGGGCGCCGCGTGTCGGACGCTTCACTGAGGAATGCCACCCAAGACAATCTTCCCCACCGTTTGTTCCCGGCCGGGCGATGGAGCCCGCGTAGCCTCACCGAATTGGGGGAATCCCTTCGCAAGGTGGTGCTGGCCCTGCGCCTGCGGAAAGAGCGACCTGGGCCAGCGTGCCCAGAAGTCACCGAAGCTGACGGCGGTCCGTTGAGGCGGGCGGCGTTTCCTGGGAGGAATGCGCAGACTGCACGCATCACTGAACCTGGAGGTCGTCCATGCAACTGTTCCTGACGGGCGCGAGCGGCTTCATCGGCGGCTCCCTTGCTCACTCGCTGAACGCCCGCGGCCACTCCATCCGAGGGCTGGTCAGGGACAAGGCGAAGGCGGAGCGGCTGGCGGCGCTCGGCATCGAGCCCGTGCTGGGTGACTTGGAGGACCGCGCGCTGCTGACAGCCGAGGCGCGGCGCGCGGACGCGGTCATCAACGCGGCCAGCAGTGACCACGCTGAGGCCGTCGAGGCGCTCCTGGCGGGGCTGCGCGGCTCTGGCAAGCCGCTTCTCCACACCAGTGGTTCCAGCGTGATTGGCGACGACGCCCGAGGCGACGTGCTCTCCGACAAGGTGTTCGACGAGGACACCCCCTTCATCGTCGAGCCCGACAAGCAGGCCCGTCACGCGGTCGACACCAGCGTGCTCGCCGCCGAGGGAATGCGCGGCATCGTCCTGTGCAACACGATGATTTATGGCACGGGCACCGGGCTCAGCCCGGACAGCGTGCAGATTCCCCCGCTGGTGAAGCAGGCGCGCAAGAGCGGCGTGGTGCGCATCGTCGGCAAGGGCGTCAACCGCTGGTCCAACGTGCACATCGATGACGTGGTGGCGCTGTACCTGCTCGCCTTGGAGCGCGCGCCCGCCGGGGCCTTCTACTTCGTGGAGAACGGCGAGGCCTCCTTCGCGGAGATTGGCGCCGCCATCGCCCAGCGGCTCGGGCTGGGGCCCGTCCAATCCTGGTCGGTGGAGGAAGCCAGCCGCGAATGGGGTGAAGGCCACGCGCGCTACTCCTTCGGTTCCAACAGCCGCGTGCGTGGCAAGCGCGCGCGCCGCGAACTGGACTGGAAGCCCCGGCACGACTCCGTCACGGCGTGGATTCGCGACGAGATGCCGCTCGGTTGAGTGCTAGTTCCAGGGGAAGATGGGACCCCAGACGGAGTGCGAGCTCAGCGCGATGGGGAGCTTGAGCGTCAACACCAGCCCCACCTCGCGGGCATGCCGCGTCCGCTCCACGCCGCCGGGGCCGATGTCCCGGTCCCCGGCCAGGGGAATCCCGAAGCGCACGCCCAGGCTGCCGAACACGAAGGCCGGTAGGGCGCGACGTGCAGGCCCGTGGTCGCCACGCGCGTCCGGCTCGCCGTTTCATGCATGACGCCCAGCTCCACCCCCGAAGAACAGGGTGCCCTGGAGCCCGGCGCAGAGCCGCGCGCTGCCGCGCTCCATCTTCTGTGCCTGCGCGAAGAGGCCCAGGGCGCCCACGCCCTTGAACCAATTGAGCGTCAACTCCCCGCCCACGCCCGTGCCGGGCTCGTCCGCCCCGAATGCCGCGCTGTACAGGGGGCCCACGGACAGCCAGGTCTCTCTTTCGGGGAACAGCGTGATGTCCGCCCTCGCGGGCAGGGCGAAGAGCACGGACGCCGCCAGGAGCGGGACGGGAAGGCGCATGCGGCCGCCCGGATGCAACCACCGGGCCCTGTCTCCGCGCGAAGGGATGGCACGTCTTTCATGTACAAGGAACTGCACGTTGCGTCACCGCCCGTGCGCAGTCGCGGGGACGGACGGGACGCGTCTGCTCATTTCTTCCGAGGCTTCGTCCCCGTGGGACGAGCCGGCGCGGCGGAGGGCTCCACGGAACCCAGCGTGACGGGGCCTTCGCGGTACAGGGCGTTGACCTTGCCGTCGCGAAGCTCCAGGGCCGCGAGGTTCCGCCCGTACCCGGTGCTCAGCCCGGTGTCGATGAGCAGCGCCTTGCCGTTGAACCGCACCTTCACCTTGCCGTCGCGGTTCGTGGTGTGCCCCATCACCATGCGCCGCGCGCCATAGCGCTTCAGCACCGCGTCCAGCGCGGGTTCGGCGTCCTGCGGCTCGCCCAGTGCGTAGCCTCGGAACCACAAGGGCCCTGTGCGTCCCGCGCGCCGCCGGGTGGATTGTCGGGGAAGAAGTCCTGGCGCACCCAGCGGTTGAGCTCGGCCAGGTTTCCGCCGGGAACGCCAGGCGCGACGCCGCCGTGCACGAAGAGGGTGTCGTTGATGCGCACCACGGCGGCGTGCTTGCGCAGCCACTGGCCGTAGCGGCCCTGGAGGCTGTACGCGACGCGGTGCCCGTTGAGGCCGGGTGGGGCGCCGGCGCTGTCCTGCTCGGGGCTCTGGTCTGCGAACGAAGCCATCTCCCCGGGGTTCACGTAGCGCAGGTCACCCAGCATGTTCATGGCTTCATGGTTGCCGAGCAGGGCGTGGACCCGTCCGCCCGCGGCGAGCGCTTCCTGCTCCAGCCGCATGAGCAGGTCGAACGCCGCTCGCGTCTGGTCGCCCCGGTCCGGCACGTCGCCCGTCTGGACCAGGTGTGTCTTGCCGCCAATCCACCGGTCCTTCGCGTCGATGAGGCCGGCGAGCCGTAGCACCTCCTTCAGGGCGTCCACGTCACCGTGCACGTCCCCCACCGCCACCACGCGCTCCACGCCGGTGAAGGTGTCGGGGACCGCGTCCTCCAGCCGAGGCTGCGCTGGGGCATGGGGTGCAGGTGCCGCCGCCAGGAGCAGCGGGATGAGCACGAGCAGGGGGCGCGTGTGGAGCAAAGAGGGGGCATGGGCATGTCCTCTAGTGAGACGGCGCGCCTGGGCTGGCCGGCCCAGGCGCGCTGGAGAACCTCAGCGTGTCACGCCCGCGCGGCCCTCGGTGCCTGAATCGCCTCCAGGCACCCGGGTCGCTCGGTCAGGCGACGGAGGGGTCAGCGGTAGTCCCACTTCTGGTTCGGGTTGCCCGTGCACTCGTAGATGATGAGCCGGGCGCCGCTGGACGTGTTGTGGTTCACGATGTCCACGCACTTGTTGGCGAGCACGCTGACCAGGTCACCCGCGCCGCTCAGCACGAACTGCTGTGCCGGGTTGCCGCTGCAGTTGGCCAGCTGGATGGCCGCGCCGTTGGCCGTGGAGGCCCAGGCCACGTCCATGCACTTGCCGCCTGCCTGAACGGTGCCGTTGACGAAGGTCCACCGCTGCGCGTTCGTGCCATTGCAGTCCCACATCTGGAGCTGCACGCCGTCGGAGAAGTTGGAGTTGGGTACGTCGATGCACTTGCCGTTGAGGCGCGAAACGAAGGACCGTCCACTGCTGCCACCGCCCGTCGTGCGGAGCGTCAGGCCATAGGCGCCCAGGATGGGGTTGACGGGCTGGTAGAACGTCTGCGGCGGATTGCCGTTGGCGCACGTGCCCGCCACGCCGGACGTCACGCCCTGGGCCTGGTTGCCGGAGATGACGGAGCCGCCGGAGTCGCCGCCGTCCGCGCACGCGTTCGTCTTGTGCAGGCCGTACACGGGCCCGACGGAGTAGTTGACGGTGATGTTCTTCGCCTGGAGCACGCCGCACCGCCAACCGGTGGTGTAGCCGGAGCGGCAGATGGAGGCATTCACCGGGGCCTCCTGGGAGCCCGCGACGGTGACGTTGCCTCCGCTGTAGTTGTTGACCCACGGCTGCGGGGTCCACGAGCCATTGGTGGCAACCCAGCCGTAGTCGGAGCCGGGCCAGACGGAGCCACGGATGGTGCCCAGGGCCACGCCGTTGTGCCCCGTGGTGGACGTGCCGGCGCCGCCGCAGTGGCCGGCGGTGACGAAGCCCCCGTTGACGGGGAAGCCCACCGAGCAGCGGTAGTTGCTGAAGTAGTACGGGTCACCGCCGCGCAAGTCGTAGGCGGGCTCGGGCGCGTGGGTGGAGGCCACCACACGGAGGCTGCCGTCCTTCAGGCCCGAGCTCTGCGCGATGAAGGCATCCGCGCGCAGCTTCGTCTGGCTGGAGGCATCCACGTAGACGACGACGCTGTTCGTCGGCAGGTCGACGTACCAGGAGTGGATGGCGGGCGAGCGCGCCTGGACGTTCTGGTCCAGCTCCGCCTTCACCTGCTCCAGCCGCGCCAGGCTCCGCGCCACGCGCACGGTTCGCACGCCGGCGACCCGGGCCTTGGCGAGGCGGGACTCGTCGGTGACACCGACGATGAGCTGGCCGCCCTCCGCGTCGAGCCAGGCGCCACCGAAGGTGTCGCCCAGTTGTTCACGCATCGTCTGCTCCAGCCCGGGTGCCTTCGCCTCGAAGGACAGGCGCTGATGCACCTGCTGCTCGGTGAGCCCAAGGTCCCGGCGCATCGCGGAGACGATTTCTGGCGACACATCGCTCGAGGCCTCGGCGGCCATCGGCAGGCCCGTCAGGGTGGCAAGGCCAGCGAACAGCGCCGCGGTAGAAAGCCAATCAGACATTCTATTCATGGCAGTAGATGGGGAGTGTTCCCGCGGCAGAGCGAACGCCAGGGCAGGGGACATCGCCTGCGCGCGGGAGTGAGAGGGATTCCCTGGCGTGATGTGGAGTCCGCATGAGCATGTGGCAAGTCAATGCGGGTGCAAAGACTCCCAGGGCGAGTGAGGTGATGGCGTATGCCCCACTCGCAATATTATGACAGACAGGTGGGTGCGGCCGTCCTCAACTGGTGACAGGTGTTGCCACCCTGCGTCAGGCCGAAATCGAGCTGGCTGACGTTGGGACTGCTGCTGTGTGGCAGCGTGGCACATGCGGATGCGCTGCCGTACCCAGGTGGACAAGGTCGTGGTGGCCTGTCCCTGACGCGCGCGACGAACTGTACTGCTCCCTGGATGCAGCACAGCGGGCGACACGCCGGGAGGACGTAGGATGGCGTCACGCCCATGCGCACCCTCACTGAGGCCATTCCCTACGAAGTTCACCGCGATGACGGGTTCGTCGCCTCCGACGACCCCGCGCGCATCGACCTGGACGTCGTCCATGGCTACCTGTCCCGCTCATACTGGTCCGCGGACATTCCCCGGGAGACGGTCGAGCGGGCCGCCCGGAACTCGCTCGTCTTCGGGCTCTATTCCTCTGGAGACCAGGTGGGCTACGCCCGCGTCGTCACCGACCGCGCGAGCTTCGCCTATCTTTGTGATGTCTTCGTCCTGGAGCCGTACCAGGGGCGGGGCCTGGGCCAGTGGATGATGGAGGCGCTGCTCGAGCATCCCGACCTGCAAGGGCTTCGGCGGTTCTTGCTCGCCACGCGAGATGCCCATTCGCTCTATGCACGTTACGGCTTTCAGCCATTGGGCGCGCCCGCGTCCTTCATGGAGCGCCATGACCCGGACGTCTATGTCCGAAATCGAGAAGAGTGCGCGAAAGGGAAGACAAGATGAGGCTGCGGGCATGACAACCGTGCCATGCTCAACTCCAATTGCTTCCTACGGTCGATGCGCTTCTGGCTGTCTTTGGGGCTGGGCGCGGTGCTCCGGGCGAGCCAACGCAATGCGTCTTCGCTACTTCAGTGAGACAGTTTCTTTCCAGAGACAGCTGTCTGATTGTCGCGGGAAATAGCGAGGACAGGACGCTGTTTATTCGCCAGGCGCTTGTGACAGGCTTCAAGGGTTGCTACCTTGAAATTGAGAAATGCTGTTTATGCCGGGATGCGGATTTTTTAATGAATCTGTCGTCCGAGGAGAGAGCAGCGTGCAACAGATTGAGGTCATCCGGCAGCTCGACCATCGGTTCCAGCATCAGGAGCCGTTTGGAAATTCATCGAAAATCGTGTTGCGTGTCATCGAACGCTACAAGTTCGTCCTGGAGGTGTTGTCGCGCCAGGACGCGCGGCTGCGGGCGCTGATGGAGCGCGTCGAGGCGCTGGACACGGCGGCCGTGAATGTCTTGTTCGGTGACCTGCTCGTGCGCGCCGCGCTGGAGACGGCCATCAGCAAGCTGGAGACGACGGGGCCGGTAGGGACGGTGCGTGACACCTTCCCGGCGCTGCTCGGCGAGGCCCTTGATTCGCTGGAGGAGGGCCGTGGGATGTCCGTCGCGCGCAAGGCGATGGGGCGTGACCTCACGGTGGGCCCTTCGGGCCGCACCTGGGTCTGGGACCTCCCGGACACGCCGTCGCGGGTCGGGGACCTGCTGCGCGACAGCATCCGCACCGGGTTCATGCCAGGGGCCAAGAGCAGCGTCGAAATCATCCGTCCGACGCCGCGCATGGTGGAAGGCCTGGAGCGGGCCTGTGAGCTGCTCCGGCGGCTGGTGCCGGAGATGGCGCAGAGCGTCTTCCTGCACCTGCACTGCATCGCCGTGGCGAACATCCGGGGCCCGCGTGGCCGGATGCTCACCGGCTCCGGGGGCGACGGCACGCCGTGCATGATTTTCATCGACCCGGACGAGCTGGAGAACCCGTGGGACACGGCGGGCCATATCCTGCATGAGGCGATTCACCTCAAGCTCTCCGACCTGATTCGCACGGGCGCCATCGTGACGGATGACGACCCGGTGGAGCTGCCCTGGGGACGGCGGACGGCCCTGTCCAACAGCGTCTTCGCCTACCACGCGTACGCGCACATGCAGGTGTTCCGCGAGGCGGTGACGCACCTGGGGCCGGACTGCTACGCGGAGTTCGGCGCGCCTCGTGACTACGACGCTCCGGCCCACGCGATGTCGGTGGTGAAGAACGACGTCAAGCCCTACTCCCGGGCCGAGGAGCGGCTGGCGTACCTGCACTCGCAGCTCTCGGGCCCACTGTCGCCCCGGGTGACGCCCTACGGGCGCGAGCTCGTCGCGTGGCTCTGGGACACGGTTCGTCCCCTGGTGGACGGAGTCACCGCGGGCGACACCGCTCCGCGCGCCGCGGCCTCCACGCCGTCGCCGGTCAGCTCCAGCCGGGCGCCGTCCTCGGTGCGTTACCGGCAGGGGCGGAACCTCTCGTTGCGCCGCTCTCCGGCGTCGGAGGTGCTGTTCGCGCTGGACCCCACGTCGCAGAAGATCGTCACCCTGAACCTGTCGGCGTGGCTCGCCTTCGAGCTGTGTGACGGCAAGACGGAGGAAGAGGTCCTCACCTCGTACACGTCGTCGCTGGGGCTCGGGGCCGAGCGCGCCTGGGCCCAGCTGGCGCCCACGCTCAGGGGTCTGGAGTCGAGCGGGATGATTGAGCAGGTCGCAGAGGGAGGTGCACCGTGACGAGTGTCCTGGGCGTCGTTCAGACCGCGGACCGGGCGCTGGCGAGGCACTCCGTGTTCGGGGACTCGCCGCGAATCCTGGCGAAGGTGCTGACCCGCTACCGCTTTGGCGTGGAGCTGTTCGCGGAGCGGCTGCCGTCCCTGGCGCGCGCCGCGTCCACGGTGGAGTCGCTCGGTGACGCCGACGCGCGCCGCGTCTTCTTCGACCCGCTCGTGCGCCTGACGCTGGAGCAGGCCTTCTCCGACCTGGAGGCGGGCCACCGGCGTCGCCGCACCCGCTGGAGGAGATGCTGCCGGGCGCGCTGGAGGCGCTGCCGCTGGGCCTGTGCGAGTCGCGCATGCCGTCCCGCTTTCGGGTGGGCTCGGAGGTGCCGAAGTGGCTGTGGGACGTGGCCCGGCCCGCGGACCCGTACTCCCGGGCGCTGCATGCCGCGTTCGACGGCGTCTTCGGCGCGAAGTCCAAGAGCGGTGGGACGCTCTTGAGCCCGGACGCCACCGCGCAGCGGAAGATCAACGACTCCATCGAGCTGCTCTCCCTGCTGCTGCCTGACTCGGGGGCGAGCGCGCTGACCCACATCGAGGCCATTGCGCTGCTCAGCGCCCGGCTCGAAGGGGGCACCGTCCTGTCCGCCGCGGGGGGCGACCTGACGCCCTCCACCATCTTCCTGTCGTTGGAGGAGCTCGGGAACCCCTGGGACGTCGCCGGATGCCTGCTGCACGAAGGGCTTCATATGAAGCTCTTCGACGCGACGCGCTCGGTGGCGCTCGCGGCCCGTCCGGAGGAGACCATTCAGGTCCCCTGGCGTGACATCCGCTGGTCCATCGTCCGCACGGTGTTCGCCTACCACGTCTACGTGCACCTCTCGCTCTTCAAGGCAGCCGCGCTCACGGCGGACCGCACCCTGACGGAGCGGTTCGGGGACCCCTCGGCGTATGTGTCTCGCCCGCATGCGATGTCGGTCGTGAACAACGACAGCGCCTCGCGCTACGGCCGCTCGGTGGATCGTGCCCGCTACCTGGGAGAGATGTTGCTGACGGAGTGGGCCCACCTGCTCACCCCGCAGGGGCGCGACTTCGTTCGGTGGCTGAGCGAGTCCCTGGCGCCCGTGGACCGCGCGCTCTTCCTCAAGGACGCCGGCCCCCGAGCCCGTGAGCCGGAGCGGGCCGCGTACCGCAAGGTGAACGGGCTGCGGGTCCGCCCGTCGAAGCAGGGCGAGTGCTTGATGGTGTTCTCACCGGCCGCGCCGCGCATCCACTGGCTCGACTTGAATGCGTGGCTGATTTTCGAACTCAGCGACGGCCGGACCTACTCCGACATGGAGCGGGCTTACCTCGAGGTTGTCGGCGCGAGAGTGGCCCCGGACGAAGCGCGCCGACAGTTGCGTTCGGGGCTCGACTCACTAGTACGCAGTACCCTCGTAGAGCCAACACGGCAGCAAGGAGACGTGGCATGAACAACGGATCGCAGTGGCTGGAGACCGTGAAGAACCTGGTGGCCGAGAAGGACCTGCTCCAGGAGCCGAGCGTGACGTGTGGGTCGAGCGCGGAGCGCCAGTGGTGGCCTCCCTACGTCGTCAACGACACGTCCAAAAAGGAGGACTGACCCCCGGCGGGTCAGCCTGAAGCCCTGACGTTCTGCCCGCCGTGTCCGCGCTCCCTTCGAGCCGGATGCGGCGGGCGCTCTTCCATCTCCCCATGCCACCGAGGACAGCGAGCGAATGGACACGTATGACATCGTGGTGGCGGGCAACGGCGCGTTGGGCCTGGCGACCGCGCGCGCCTTGACGCTGGTGGACCCCCGTCTGCGCATCGCCGTGGTCGGCCCCTCAGCCGTCCCGCGGGAGCGTCCCCCGCAGCCGGGGCGATGCTGGGCTGCTACGGTGAGGTGACGGCGCCCTTGCTGCGGACCGCGCCGGGCCGCGCGAAGCACGCCAAGGGCGTGCTCGCCGCGCGCCTCTGGCCCTCGTGGCTGGAGCAGCTCAATGGCGAGCTGCCCGAGGACGCACACGTCCAGGTCCGCGCGGGCACCATTGTCTTCAGCAACGCCAAGTCCGGGACGATTGAGGACGAGAACTTCATCGCCATCCAGCAGGCGGTGAAGGACGAGGACGAGCCGCACGAGCTGCTGGACCCCAACCAGGTGCCGGGCCTGAATCCCGCGGAGGACTGCCGGCCCAAGCAGGCGCTGTTCCTTCCCCGCGAGGGCTCGGTGGACGCGAGCCGCCTGCTGCGGGCGCTCACCCTGTCCCTGGAGCAGTCGCCGCAGGTGTCCGTCGTGGATGGGGCGGTCAAGACGCTGGACGTCCAGGGTGGCCGCGTGACGGGCGTGCGGTTGGAGGATGGCCGCGCGCTCAGCGCCGCGCAGGTGGTGCTCGCCATGGGCGTGGGGACGCAGGCGGTGCTCGACGAGCTACCGGAGCTGGCGCGGCGCATCCCCCGCATCTTCAGCGGCGGCGGGACGTCGCTGCTGCTCCAGGTGCCCCGGCCGTCGCTCCAGCACGTGGTGCGCACGCCGAACCGGGCCTTCGCCTGTGGCCTTCATGGCATGCCCCGCGGGGGGGACCAGCTCTATTTCGGCGCGACGAACATCCTGATGGCGCGGCCGATGCTGCGCACCACACCGGCCGACATGTACTTCCTGCTGGAGTGCGTCCTGGAGCAGATTGACCAGGACCTCTGCGCCGCGCAGCTCGTCGCCTGGCAGGCGGGAAACCGGCCCGTCACCGTGGACACGTGCCCGCTCATCGGACCGACGTCCGTTGACGGGCTGTGGCTGCTCACGGGCACGTACCGCGACGGGCTGTTCCTCTCCCCGCTGCTGGGGCAACACATGGCGCGGCGGATGTGCGGGCAGAGCGGCCTGGTGGCCGAGGACTTCCTGCCGGAGCGCAAGCCCATCTCCCTCTACACGCTGAAGGAGGCGCGCGCGGAGGCGCTCAAGCACTACCTGGCCATGGGGTGGGAGCACGGCATCCGGCTGCCCAAGGTGGGCTGGCACCGCGCCTTCCCGCGCTTCTACCAGCAGATGCTGGACTCGCTCTACGACGCGCTGGGGGAGGAGGAGTTCGTCATGCCCCCGGAGCTCCTGGCCATCGTCGACAGCAATCGCGCGGCCATGGTGCCGTTCTTCCGCAACTACTACGCGGAGGTCCGCAAGGCCTGGGCGTGAAGCGGGCCCAGGCCCGGGATGCTCAGTGGCTCTCCACCGCCGTCCGGTTCTGCCGGGCGGTGACCGCCTCAATCACCTTCTCCGGCGGGACGACGCCCTCGCGCCCGAGCAGCACCGCGGTGGACTCGCCCTCCGCCACCACCTTCCCGCGCGAGAGGAACTGGTGGGTGGCGTAGAAGTACTTCTCGTCCCAGCGGGTAATCGACATGGACACCGTGTACTTCTGGAACGGGCGAAGCGGCTTTTTGTAGTCCATGGTGTGGCGCACGATGATGGGCGCCCACTTCTGCTTGAGCATGAGCGCCAGCAGGCCCGTCCGGATGAACAGGTCGACCCGGCTCAAGTCACAGACGGTGAGGAACCGTCCGTTGTTCATGTGCAGGTTCAGGTCCAGGTCATTGGGCAGGACGCGCTGCTCCAGCGTGCTCGTCAGCGCGTCCACGCGCATCTCCGGCTTCCAGAGCGAGGAGAGCATGACCCACAACATCCTGAGATAGAGATTCATGTGCTTCGGACGGCTCCTGCAGGAAGAACGAGATGAGCCGGGCCGGCGGGTAGTAACCCAGCCCGGAGGAACGCTGATACATGAAACCCAGGTGCCCGCCATGCGGCGTCAGCTCCAGCCGCACGTGCTCCCGCAGCGCGCGTGCGTCGGGGAGCGTGTCCCGGGCGACGAGCGGGTCGTCCTCGGCGTTGAGGACGAGGAAGGGCACCTCGATGCCCGGCAGGAATTGCTGGCTGCTGCACCGCTCGTAGTAGTCCTCCGCGTCCTTGAAGCCGTGGAGGGGCGCGGTGAAGACCTCGTCGAAGGCCTGGATGCTGCGCATCCCGTTCAGCGTCCCGACGCGTGAGGCGAACTCCGGCAGGTGGGCCTTGAGCCGCGCGACGCGCTTGTACGAGTTCAACACGCGGAGCTGGTAGAGCTGGTTGATGCCTTCGCAGGCCCGCCGGGCCGTGCTGCCCAGGGAGAACGTCAGGGACACGGCCGCCGCGGCGGACAGGTGGCTGGCGTGGCCTGTCTCCGCCAGGTAGCGAATCAGCATGCTGCCGCCCAGGGAGAAGCCCACGCCATAGAGTGGCGTGTGGGGCTCCTGCTCACGGACGAAGCGCACCAGCCAGGCCAGGTGGTCGGTGAAGCCCGCGTGATAGAAGGGGGCCCGCCGGTTGGGCACGGCGCCGCCCCGGTGGCACAACACCGCCGCGCGCAGGCCGCGCAGGGACAGCTCCGACAGCATGCTGCGGACGTAGGTGGAGTCCTGCGTGCCCTGCATGCCGGGCAGCAGGATGAACAAGGGCCCTGGCCGCGTCCGGTTCAGCCAGTACACGTCCACGAAGTCACCGTCCGCCAGCTCGTGGCGGATGTGCTCGGTGACCACGTCTTGGCGGCGCCGGTCCAGGTGGGGGACCACGGTCTGCACGTGGGAGAAGCGCAGCCACCAGGGGACATGGAAGACACTCGCATGCTCAGCCATGGACGGTCCGCGTGGGGGCCTCTTCGGGCAGCGGCATGCCCACCTCGGCCATGACGCTCAGGTCCTTCTCCGTCAGCACGCGCGTGCGCCGCCGCACGATGTCCGCCCCCAGCACCAGGTTGAAGTTGGACACGCCGCCATAGCGGTGGTGCAGGAAGTGGTTGCGGTAGACGGCACGCATGTAGCGGGTCCGCAGCAGCCACGCCAGCCACCGGGGCGCCGTGCGCTGTCCTGCCTCGAAGGGCATGTGCAGGTACGGGTGGACGAAGTGGCTCATGAAGGGCGGCAGCAGCAGCGTCACGCAGCCGGCCAGGAAGGCGATGGGCTTGAGCGTGAAGTAGAACACCGGGAAGAAGATGACCAGCGGGGCCACGAAGACGAAGGCGCCCTCGCCGTGCAGCCGGGTGGCAAAGGCGCCGTTGATGATGGTCCGGCCGTGCTTGCCCCGCTGGAGCAGCTCCTCGGTGAGCTTCTGCTTCTCCTCTTCGCTCCGGAACTGCGTCACGTGGTTGCTCCGGAACGTCCTCACGTGGTGGATGGTGTGGTGGGAGAAGTGCGTGTTGATCATCGGCCGGAACAGGCGCGGCGCGCGGTTCCAGAAGCGCACCGCCTTCGGACGCGCGTCGGACACGTACTCGTGCATGAAGGACTCGACGTACGAGGAGATGACGTACCCCAGCACGAGTCCGAGGAGGACATGGACGTAATCAGGCATTTTCAGCGTTCCTCGCCGGAGAAGGTCAGCAGCCGGCCCAGCTGACCTGTCGGCTCGATGGAGGGCGGGGAGGCCAGCGGTGTCCTGGCCTGGACCGCGTGGACAGGGGGAAAGCCCGTCATCCTGCCGGTGGCCTCGTCGTACACCTTGAGGCGGAAGGCGAGCACCGAGTCGCGCAGACCCAGCTTCACGCCCTCTTCGGCCAGTCCGTGCTGCTCCATGTAGCCGCGCAGCAGGTAGTTGGGAATCTGGGGCTTCAGGTGATGGACGTGGTGCAGGTTGATGGCGCCGAAGAGCCACTCGAAGGCGCGTGGCAGCACCAGGTGACTGCTGCCCTGGAGCGCCGAGCCCTTCAGGGACCACTGCGCCCGGGGAACCCAGTAGGGCCGCTCCACCTGGTGCTGCACGAAGAAGAGCCAGATGCCCAGGCCCGCGGCCACCTGGGTGATGATGAGGTGCACCACCAGCCACCGGGGCCAGTCACCCAGCGCCAGGAACGCGAGGTGGACGGCCACCAGCGCCAGGTTCGTCACCAGGATGGAGCGGCGCTCGGGCCTGCGCTCCTTGGCGACGATGCCCGGCATGCGGAAGCGCAGCAGGAACTGGAAGATGGGCCCCACGCCCAGGAGGACCGCGGGGTGCCGGTACAGCCGGTAGCGCAGGCGCTGGGAGGGCTTGAGCGCCAGGTACTCCTGGGCCGTCATCGTCACGATGTCGCCCACGCCGCGCCGGTCGAGGTCTCCGCTGGTGCTGTGGTGGACCAGGTGCATGGCCCGCCAGTACGCGTGCGGCGCCAGCGTCAGCATGCCCAGCACCACGCCCACCCGGTCATTCGTCACCGGACGCTGGAACAACGAGCGGTGGGCACAGTCGTGCTGAAGGATGAAGACCCGGACGAGCACGACGCCCGCGAGCACCGCCAGCGCCACGCCGCCCACCAGGCTTTGGGCGAAGAAGACATAGCTGGCCCCCGCGAGCAGGACATAGGCGCCCACGCATCCCACGAGCTGGACCACGCTCCGCTGGGTGCGCGCCCGCCAATCCTGGGACTGGGCGCGAGAATCGCTAACGGTGGATGCGTCAGATGGCATGGCTGCCCCGAATCCCCAGACCTCCCCCGAGGGCTATCAATCTGGGGATTTCCGACATAACGCGCGTTGATTCTCGAATCAAGAAGCCCTGGGGTGGTGGGGTGCTTGACGTCGTCGGGCGCCTTCGGCGCGGGTGTCTCAGCCCGGGGAGACGCCGAGCGCCTCACAGTAGAAGCAGAGCTCGTCGACGTCCTGCTCGATGAGCGCCGTCAGGGTGGTGCCGCCCCCATGCCCGGAGTCGCGAAGTGGGAGCAGGAGAAAGGGCCCGCCCTGCGCGCCTTCCGCCTGAAGTCTGGCGACCATCTTCAGCGGGTCGTGGGGTGGGGCGGTCCGGTCGTTCAGCGCGGCGACGAAGGCCATCCGGGGGTAACGGAGCCCGGCTCTGACATGGTGGTAGGGCGAGTACCCCGCGAGGTAGGCACCCTCAACCGGGTCCTCGGGTGAGCCGTATTCGACGGTGGCCGAGCTCAGGTAGCCGAAGCGCGGGAAGCGCAGCATGTCGAGCGTGGGCGCGCGGCAGAAGACGGCCCCAAAGGACGCTGGGGCCTGCATGGCGGTGACGGCGACCAGCAGCCCACCATTGCTGTTTCCTCGCGAGGCCAGCCGGGCAGGCACCGTGTAGCCCTCCGAGACGAGCCAGCGCGCCGCCGCGATGAAGTCATCGAAGGCGTTCTGCCGGCGTGTCTTGAGGGCCGCCTCGTGCCAGGCGCGGCCGTACTCTCCGCCGCCCCGGACGTTGGCGAAGGCCAGCACGCCGCCGCACTTCAGCCAGGCGGCTTGGAGCGGCGTGAAGCGCGGCTCCACGGAGATGTTGAAGCCGCCGTAGCCACTCAGCCTCACGGGCCACTGTCCGTCGCGTGGCAGGTCCTTCCGGTGGACGAGGAACATGGACACCCGGGTGCCGTCGAGCGACGGGTACCAGACCTGCTCCGTCACGTATTCGGACGCGTCGAGCCCGACGTCGGGGACGTGGTACGGCGTCAGCAGGTCTGCGTCGTAGTCGTAGCGATAGACAGAGGGGGCCTGCACGTACGACATGAAGTTCACCCACACCTCGTCGCCCCGCCAGGGGCCACTGACGCCGCTGACGATTCCCTCTCCCTCGTTGCGATTCACGGCGCCCAGGGCTGGGAGCTTCAGGTCGCGCAGCCAGGTGCCGTCCTCGGCGTGGATGCGCACGTGGTGCGACGCCGCGCGTGAATAGACGGCGTAGAGCCGGCCGCCGACGCCTGCGACCGTCTGAAGGGTGTGCTCGCTTTCCGGGATGAGTGTCCGCCACTGGGTGGGCGCCGTCAGCGGCGCGGTGCAGAGCCTGCCGCGTGGTGCGTCGAGGTCGGTATGGATGAGCAGGGACTCCCCGATGACCTGCACCTGATTGAGGGAGGTCATGCCTGTTGCCACGGGGATGCGCGCATCATCCGCGAGGCGCAGCAGGGTGATGACGTTGGCGTGGACGTAGTCCCACTTCGCGAGCACGGCGAAGCGGCCGCACTCGCTCACCTTGACGGTGCACCAGTACTCCTTCTCGTGGTCATCACCGAAGACGCGCCGGGCGGGTGCGCCCGAGCCCAGGCGGTGCTCATAGACGGCGTTCCAGTGGGCCTCTTCGCCCGTGGGCACCTCGCCGGGGTCGGGATTCGCGGCGTAGAAGAACCCGGATGAATCGGGCCGCCAGGCCACCGAGGCGTGGCTGGTGCCTCGGGGGCGGTCCGGCAGCAGCCTCCCCGTCGAGACCTCGAGGACGTGAATCAATGCGCCGTGGGCGCTTCCCACGGCCTTGCCGAACGCGACGAATGCGCCATCCGGGGAGGGGACCGCGAAGACGAGCACCTCGTTGCTCGCCCACGTGTTGGGGTCGAGCAACGTCTCCAACGGCGCTCCTTCGTGGCGCCGGAGCAGGAGCTTGAGCTTGTCGTCGTGGGTCTCTGCCTGCCAGAGGAACGCACGCCCCTCCGGACCGGCGGCGATGGGCGGGGACCTGCGTGCCTGCCGCGCGGAGCGGGTGACCGCCTCGCGCAGTGCCTCGCGTCCAGGGAGGGCGTGGAGCACCGATTGCGTGAGGGTCTCCTGCTCGGAAATCCACGCCTGCGTCTCCGGCGCGTCGAGCTGTTCCATCCACGCGTAGGGGTCGTCGAAGCGCTGTCCGTGCAGCGTGTAGCCGCTCCGCGCGTCTCTGCGTGCGGAGGGGTACGTCCAGGTCCGGTCCACGGGCGTCATCGGATGTTCCTCCAGGGGGGCGCCGGTCCTGGCGCGGACGCGCAGGCAAGATGGCGCGGCGAGGTTGTAGCCCAACCGCGCGGGGCACCTTCGCGCGGCGCGGTGTCGGACTCCGGTATTACGCGCGTGAATCCGACGAATTCCAGGAGGCCCTGGTGCTCGGCCTGGAGCGCGTCGTGGCACCTTGTTTGATTTGCGTGAAACGGAAATAATCTCGCGTCACTCCAACGGGACGGTTTCAACGTTGTTGCGGATCCGCGAGTCGCAGATGAGTTCGTTGCGCAGCGCCGCGATGGACAGCCGCGTCGCGCAGCTCGTCACGGCGCTCCTCGCGGAGCCTTCGGCGGCGGAGCCTGGATGGACCCGAGAGCGGCTCGAGCCGGTGGTGCGCAAGGTGGTGGACCGGGGCATCTTCGCGCTCGACGACGTGCGCGTGTACGTGCGGCTCGCCGAGTCGCTGGGGGATGACTTCGAGTCACAGCGTCGCCACGCGTGGATGCGCTCGTGGCTGGATGACGCCTCCGTTTCGGACCCTGTCGCGCGTCTGCACCGCGTGGTGCGCGAGCGCCGCCGCCGCGAGGACGTGGCAGCGCAGAACCAGCGGAAGGAAGCGGCCTTCCGCCTCCGCCACGCCCCGCCCGGCGAGGGCCGCTGACTTTTCCTCTCCCTGGATGCCTCATGCCCCCTTCCTCGACTTCACGGCAGGACCCGGCGGTTGCTCCATGCCCATTGCAGGCGGGCAAGGGGCAGGTGGAGGTGGTCGTCGTCGATGACCGCGAGACGCCGCTATCCGGCGTGGCGGTGGAGCTGGCGCAGGGGACGGCGGACGCGGCGCTGCGCACGCGCACCGACGAGCACGGCGTCGCGCTGTTCGAGGGGCTCGAGGAGGGGCGCTACCGCTTCCGGTTGCTCGACGTGGAGCCCGCGCTGTGGCGGGTGCTCGGCCGGCTTCCCCTGCCTCCGCGCGCCGCGGGCGCAGCGCCTCGCTGGGGCTCCGTCTCGCGGCCGAAGCCGCTGTCCTGGACGTGCGAAGGGACGGAGTCGCTCGCGGTGCTGGCGGCGAAGCTGGGTGTGCGTCCCTCGCGGCTCATCGATGCGAGCACGGGGCAGCCGCTCACCCCGGAGGTGGCTCCTGCTCCGGGAACGCGTGTGGAGGTGCTGCCGTTCGCCCATGAGTGGACGACGGTGGAGACCGGCTTCCGGCATGTGGTTCACCGCATCGGGCTTCCCCTGTCCCTGGTGGTGGTGCTGCGCGATGGCACGCACCACCCCCGAGCGCACCAGCCCTACCTGTTGAAGGTGTGGCTGGACGACGAGGAGGAATTGCCCGCGCGCGAGGGAATGACGGACGCGGAGGGCCGCATGGCGCAGGTCCTGCCCGCTCGCGCGGCGCGGGGTGAGGTGACGGTTTCGCCCGGCCGCGACGACGAGCGCAAGGTGACGCTGCGCTTCGCGGCGCTGCGCTCGACGAGCGCTCCGGAGGGCTTGCAGGAGCGGCTGGAGAACCTGGGGTTCTCCTGTGGCGGCGAGCGTGGCCAGTTCGGCCCGAAGACGCGCCTGGCCGTGGAGTGGTTCCAGTACGCGCTCGGGCTGCCGCCGAGCGGAGAGGCCGACGAGGCGACCTGCGCCGCGCTGGGCCTGTTGCACCGCTCGTAGCACTGGAGGTCTTTCATCATGCAGTGCCCCAACTGCGCGCCCGGCACGATGCGGGACCTGTCCGTGACGCCGCCTCGCTGCCTGGAATGCGGAGCGGTGCTGGTCTCCGAGCCTCCCAGCACTCCCCCCTCCTTTGGCTCGATGGAGACCGAGATCGAGCGGCTGGAGAGTGGCGACTATGACGACGTCCTGGATGACTTCCTGGACGACGAGGAGCCATACCGACTCTCCAGCAGCGAGATGCGTGATGAGACGCTCCGCGCCTCGCTGGTCACCGACGACATCACGCCCCCGGAGTCGCCACCGTCCAACACGATGAGCGACGACGTCGCCGAGGAGCGCTGTGTTCCGCTGGGCGCGGAGACCACCGTCTCCGACAAGCCCGTCGTTCCGCCGAGCTTCCCGCTGCGGACGCTCCTGTGGAACATCGCGGACCTGGGCGGAGGCCCGAGTGGAACGCTCCCGGTGCGCAAGCCGTGGACCATTGCCGCCCTGGCCCATGTCATCCGCACGGCGAACGCCGACATCGTCACCATCCTGGAGCTGAAGAAGAAGGGTGGCATTCGTCTGGTGGAGCCCAAGCCTCCAGTCCCGATGAAGCAACACACGGGCCGCGGAGGCAGCGGAACGAAGCTTCTGGTGTTGAAGCAACTGGCGTCGGCCTTCGTCGAGCCCACTGGCTACCAGGTCAAGACCGCCTCCGGCACACTGGTCGGTCAGATTGCGGCTCAGGAGGCGGCGCTCCTCAACGACCTGGCGAAGCACTTCGCGGAGCACGTGCGGCGGACCATCTGGCCAGGTGACGCGCAGGACACGGACGCCGAGGCGTGGGAGCCCTCTCAAATCGAATGGAGCGAGACCACGCGGGCGCTGGGCGCCGGCAAGCTGGGCATCATCGAGGGCCGGCTCGACGCGGCCTGGGCGGAATGCGAGCCAGACCTCGTGAAGCGCTTCGGCAAGCCTCCGGCGAAAAAGGCGAAGGGCGAGGACGACGAAGAAGACGAGGAGCCACCCGAGACGCTCGTCGCGACGTCGATCGACGTGCACGGGAAGAAGAAGGCGAAGCTGGATGCCTACTGCCTGCTCTGCGTGCGGCTGCTCGTGGAGGAGGGCTACTACGACTGGCTCCAGCCCCACGCGAACCGCTACACGTCTACGGAGAAGGACTCGAAGAAGGGCGGCGCGGAGGCGAAGGAGAAGGCGAAGCGGGACGAGCTGGCGAAGCTTGGCATCACGCTTCTCCGCGAGCACTGCGGCATCCTGTTCCACCGCTACCTGGCGGTCATCGCGGGCCTGGACGCCGAGGATGTCCCGGTCAGGCAGGAGCAGGTCCTCGAGAACATCCTGCACCGCTCCAACGACGCGCATCTGCAGCGCGTCTACGAAAAGAAGCTCGCCGAGTACCAGGAGCGCAAGAGCGAGGTGGAGGACGCGCCGGAGTCGCACGCGGGGCTGCGCGAGTTCCTTCGCATTCGTGATGCGCTGAACGACCAGTGCAAGGCGCGCGGTGAGGAGGTCTACGCGTCGTGGCCCGCGGAGGTGCCCGACAAGCCCGTCAAGGGGCTCTACACCCAAGATGAGGCGTACGGCGTCTTGTGGCGGAAGTCCAAGTTGGACGTGGACGAATCGGCCATCTCGTACCTCAGTGCCTACGTGGCGAAGCGCTCGCCGGGTGGCGAATCCCCGTCGATGGATGTCGACACCACGATGGGGGACGAGGCGGAGGAAGCGCAGGCGCAGCCCGTCAAGAGTCTCTACAGCAAGCGGGAGCCCATCCGGATTCCGGTGCGGCTGGCGCAGGTGAAGAACGCGCCCGAGGTGAGCGTGGTGGCGTGGCATCCCCCCGCGCCGGGAGACCGCAACAAGAACGCACGCGGCACGGACTTCCGCGCCTTCCTCCAGTACTGCAAGGACGAGCGCCGGGAGAAGGTGCTCGGCGTGGTGCTCTCGGACCTGAACATCGACACCGCGCGGCCCAAGGCCGAGCTCGCGAAGGATGGCACGCCGTACATCGACACCTGCGTGGAGCGCCTGTCGTTCCACCAGTTCTTCCAGACGCTGCTGGGGCCCGGGGCGGATGCGAGCCACCTGTACGACATGGCGCCCCAGCTCTCGACCATCGCCAAGAGCAAGTTCGGTAGCTGGGCCGTGGACAGCGAGAAGGCGTTCGGGGACGGCTCGCTCAAGACGCTCCGAAGCTTCGTCAACAGCCGGGTGCAGCCGGAGATGTTCGCCCCCTTCAAGACGTCGACGGGCGTCGAGCTGCGGCCCATGTTCTCGTCCGCGGAGGACGTGCTGGCTCACATCGAGTCGTTCATCACGCCTCCGCAGCAGCGCTACGGGGCGAGCGGCTACGACAAGATTCTCGTGTACTCGCGGCGGACGGATGGCTGGATGCTGGAGCAGGCGTCGGTCTACGTCATCCCGTTTCCCATGGCGCTCGCGGACGAGAAGGAGAAGGGACTCTTCTTCATCCACGGCAACTTGCTGCCCAAGCACCTCCAGCCGTTCTGGCGGCTCATCCAACGGGAGGACGCGGCGCTGCCCGAGGATGAGCGGATCTTCGACCACCTGCGTGCCCCGGGCGTGAAGCTCACGGGCTCGGAGGACGCGCGCTGGGAAGAGGTCATGGCCGCCGCGAAGAAGCTGAGCGACCACATGCCGCTCGTCTCCGACCTGCGGCTCATCTACAGCGGCGAGGAGGCGCTGGTCGTGGAGGAGGTGGAGGTCGCCACCGAGACGACGTCCTCCGAGCTGGAGCATTTGGAAGCACTGTGTGCCGCCTATCAGCAGTCCCAGGCCATGGATGACGAAGCCACGGAGGCGCTCGGCGCGATTCTGGACGCCGCGGAGAAGGTCCCCGCTTCGGACCATGCCCGTTCCAACGCGCTGGTGGCGGAGGCCATGCAGTGGCGGGAGACGTTCGCCGCGCTGCGGAGCGCGGACTTCGACCCGGAGGCGTACTGGGTCCATCGGCCCGCGCTGAAGTCGGAGATGGGGAAGGACAAGGGGGGCGGCCAGGGCATCTCGCTGGACACCCACCTGGGCTCCATCCACCAGGGGCGGGTTCACAACGCGGGCGGTGGGGACTGTCTGTTCCGCGCGCTGTCCCAGTTGTTCTTCGGTACGGAAGCGCACCACCGCGAGGTGCGCCAGGTCGTGGTCAATCACCTGGAGGACCTGCTCGCCGGGCAGTCGCTGGACGACGGGGGCATGGTGGGGCCCTCGACGGCGGCGACGTTCCGACAGGACATGGGGCTGCTGCTCGACTGGCACCGTGTGGCCTGGCCGCAGGAGCCCGCGTATCGCCGGGTGGCGGGCATGGACCCCTGGCGCCAGTATCTGCGGGCCATGAGCCGGGACAGGGCATGGGGCGACCACGTGGTGCTGGCGGCGGCGTCCCACCTGTTCCAGGTGCGCTTCGAGATTTTCGCCCAGACGGGGGCGACTTCGTACTGGACGGACCTGGTGGACTTCGTGCCGCGCACCGAGGGCCACGCGGCGCGGCCCCTGCTCCGGCTGGCGAACCTGGGCAACGCACACTACGAGGCGGTGGGGCCCACGGATGCGCCGCTTCCCGCGGCCGCGGCATTCCCCGCCGAACTGGGAGCGCTCAGCGAGCGCCGCCGCCGCGACGAGGGGACGGCACCTCAGCCTGGTTCGAAGAAGGTCGAGTCTCCGCGGTCAGCGGCGACGTCGACGCAGAGCGCCACCGCGACGTCGGCTCCGCCCACTGTGGGCCCGGTCTGCAAGTGGCCTCACACGTGCTACTTCCAGTTCGACACCCCCACCCACCACCCGCACGCACTCTTCCTCTTCGGGGAGAACGCCGTCGCGAAGAAGGCCAGATACCCCCAGCCGGACACGCAGGCCGTCATCCGGATGAACTCGAATGCGCTCGGGATTCGCACGTGCTGGGTGCCGGGCAAGGGGATGGAGGACCAGGACCTCACGAAGAACCAGCAGGCCATCGATGAGGACTGTGCCGAGGCCGTCCAACTCCTGAAGAGCGGCAAGTACACCACGCTGGTGGTGCCGTGGAACCATTCGCGGGGCCATGTGGACATCGGGACGGGCGTCGCCAGGTTGCCGGGCAATGCGCCCCAGACGTGGGCGTACCTGACGAAGAAGATCGACGAACTCATCGGCTGGGCAAACACGCACCTGGGCACGGTGCTGGTCGTCCCGCAGGTGAACGTGCTCGTGCCTGCCGTGGTGCGGCAGCAGGCGTCGGACCTCCACGTGCAAGAGGTCTCGGACGTGATGAGGCAGGCTGCCTCCATGGGAGATGATTCCAGCACGAGCGTCCTGGGGCAGCCGAACGTCGTGTCGTTGAGGACGCTGCTCTTCTCCGGCGCGACGTCCCCTGAGACGGGGCTGCTGTCGGACAAGGACTACGAGAAGAACAAGGCGATGTTCGACGAGGACCTGGACGTGCTCACCCAGAAGGTGGAGAGCGGCCAGTACCGCCGGCTCGTGCTCGAACGAGACGATGAGGGGCACATCGTTCTTGGCACGGAATTGGGGAAGCTCGACAAACACGCGCCTCGGACGCTGGATTATCTGCGCGAGCGCCTGGAGGCGTTGTGCAGGCGCTGTACAGAGGTCCACGTCAAGAGCGCGACGTCGAAGCGGCAGGTCGTCGAGGACGAGAACTCGATGCAGGGCGTCGAGGAGTCGCAGTCCCTGGACTTCCTGTCCGCCGGCGATGGCCGTACTTCCTCCGAGGGAATCAAGCGCAAGAAGCCCAGCGTCGTCGTCGAGGACTGGGAGGACGACGACGCCACCCAGGCGATGGACCCAGCGGCCTGGCAGACCGCGGCGTTCTCGAACTCGGGCTTCAGTGGAGGAGCCCCGTCGTCGCAGTCCTTCGCGGGCTCGGGACAGGTTGCGCCGTCGAACCATAAGAAGCGCAAGTTCATGGGGCCGCCTGCGAGCGCCGAAGAGAACGAAGAGGTGCAGCTCATGAATGGCGATGACGTGCCGCCACCGCCTCCCGTCTGGGAGGAGGGGGATGAGGCGGACCCCAAGAAGCAGAAGACGGGGCCGACTGAGTAGGGCCTCGGCATGGGGCAGTCATTTGGAGGCGGCGCGTCAGGCCGTGACGCAGAGCGTGCTGGAGGGTCTCCGGCCTTTCATGAGTCACAAGTCTGACGCCACTCTCTATCTAAACACATCCAGTGACGGCGACCTCCGCTGCGTGGGTCGCCAAAGCCACGCATGCCATCAGCACTCGCCGACGGTTCCTGATGCACAAGCGGTGTGACTCCGGCGCGTGACACATCCACTGGGCCGCGTTGGAGGCCAAGTGCATGGACGCTTGCTGCGGCGGCGCGTATGAGAATTGCGCAGCCAACCTGGAGATACCCAACATGAACAGACAACGAAGTGTCTTGGCTGCACTCGGCGTGCTGGCCGTTGCCCTCGGGGTGACGGGTTGCTCGCCCGAGTGCGAGACCTCATCGGACTGTGCGTCGACGGGGGCGACCCCGTACGTGTGCGTCGATGAGAAATGCGTGCCCGACGATGCTCCCTGCGCGGCAGGATGTGGCAGCGGTACCGTGTGCGACGAGTCGGCGGACAACGGACGTGGCGTGTGCGTCCAGTGCTTGAGCGACGCGCAGTGCGGCGGTGATACGCCTGTCTGTGACATCACCAGCAAGAGCTGCAAGACGTGTCTCGAGGGCGCCGATGGCAGCGCCCAGGGCTGTCTGACGGGACAGGTCTGCAACGCCGGCGGCAACGGCGGTCTCGGCGTGTGCGAGGGCTGCGGCAGCAACGCAGAGTGTGCCGAGGGCACGCCGCAGTGCAAGCCCGGGACCCCGGGCGTGTGTGTGGAGTGCCTGGAGAGCAGCCACTGCGCCAACGGCGCCCAGCCGGTGTGCAGCGACAACAACGTGTGCGGCTGCACCGAGAGCGCGCAGTGCGGTGGTGAGACGCCACTGTGCGACACCGCTCGGGACAACGGGCAGGGCGAGTGCGTGGAGTGCATCGACAACAGCCAGTGCACCGCGCGGCAGAGCTGCAACGCCGCTGGAAGGTGCGAAACGTTGACGGGGCTCGACGAGGCGAACGCGCAGATTGCCGCCTTCCACACGGCCCCCACGGGCGACCTGCCCGAGCCGCTGTCCCTCCACGGCGCCTTCGTCACCGCCATCACTCCGGAGAGCGTTGAGCCTCGCGGCTTCTTCGTGCAGGCCACGGCGGAAGGCCCCGCGTTGTTCGTCAGCCACTCCGACGAGGCGCAGGTGGCCGTGGGGGACCGGGTCTCCTTCAAGGTGGTCACGAAGCTCCTCCAGTCCGGCAACACCGCCGCGGATTACAAGCTGGACACCGCGAGCGTCATCTCCGACTTCCAGAAGCTGAGCTCGGGCCACCCCGTGCGGAAGCTCGCGGCGGACGGCGGCCTGGTGACGCACGTCACCGACGACGCGGTGGCGAACCTCGACAAATATGAGAGCCGGCTCGTCCGGGTGACCGGCAGGGTGACCACCACGGCGGGCGCCGGCAAGCAGGCGGGGACCGGCTATAAGGTCGCGCAGTTCGCGATGGACGGGACCCCGCTCACGGGCGGGTTGGGGCCGCGGCTGCGCATGCCCACCGGGCTGGCCGACCTCATCGGTGTCGGGCTGAACTGCCGGGTCTCCGTCGAGGCGGGCGTGATGTGGCGCTACGACGACGCGACCAACACCCCCAATCCCCAGACGCCGTACTACCCCATGCCCCTGGTGACGGCCTTCTCGGTGTCGGACTTCTCGGTGGATTGCTCGGAAACGGCGGTCACCCTGAAGGTGCAGACCGTGGTCCCGCTGTCGCCCACGCAGTTGCGCGTGACGTTCGAGCCCGGCATCGACCCGGGGACCCTCGCGGACGTGGCGACCCAGTTCACCTTCGGCGACAGCGGGCTGACCGCCACGGACTACACCCTCGACGAGAAGACCCTGGTGCTCACCACCACCGCCCAGGAGCCCGGCACGCAGTACACGCTGTCGGTGGACCCGTCGGTGAAGAGCTACACCGGCGTCAGCGTGAGTGGGACGGCCACCTTCAAGGGCTACCGGGTGCCGGCGCTGCTCATCATCAACGAGGTGAACCCGAACATCACGACGGACGTCTCCGCGACGAACAACCGCGACCTCATCGAGCTCAAGGCCGTGACGGCAGGGGCCATTGAGGGCATCACGCTCACCGAGGAGGCCACCAGCGTGTCCCGACTGGCGACCCTGCCGGACGTGACGGTGGCCGCGGGCGACCTCATCGTCATCCACTTCCGTCCGAACTCGGCCGAGCTCGCTGCGGGCAATGACACCCTGTCCAAGGACGAGAAGACGTACGAGACGTTCTACCCGGGGGCGTGGGACGTCGTGACGGGGACCAGCAGCCATCCGACCTTCAATGACCGCCTGCTGCGCCTCGCGAATCCGCAGGGCGACACGCAGGACGTGGTGGCCTTCTCCCACAAGAGCATGACCACCGCCCGTCCGGCCAACTACCCCGTCGTCCTCCGGGCCGCCCAGGAGGAGGGCCACTGGCGTCCGGTGGACTGCCGCGGTGAGACGGCCACCCCGGTGCCCTGCGCCTACGACAGCGCTCCGCTGACGGCGCTCGACGTCTCGGTGGACTGGGGCGTGGTGGCGGAGAACACCCAGAGCGTGTTCCGCCATCAGGGGGCCAACACCCGCTCGATGGCGGACTGGGCCGTCTCGGCGACGTCCAGCTTCGGCGAGGAGAACCCGGCCCGGCCGTAATCAGGCTGGCGACGCACCCGTGAAGTAGCGAGGGCCGCGCTCCCGTCCAGGGGGCGCGGCCCTCTTCATCGGTGCCCCCGTGCGGAGGAGCGAACTCCTCCACCACGACAGGGGGACGGATGGCCGCTACGCGCGTCGCCGGGTGCGAACGGCTCCCGCGAGCAGCCCAATCAGGGAGAGCAGCAGCCCTGGCGATGAGCCGCCCGTGCTGGAGCAGCCACCCGAGGAGCCGCTAGATGCCGGCTGCACCGTCACCCCGAGCACCGCCGTGCTGGCGCCGCCGCGGGCGTCCGTCGCGGTGAGCTCGAAGTGCAGCGTCACGGCCTGCTTCGTCTCTGGCGCGCGGAACGTCACCTTCTCACCCGTGGAGGAGGAGAGGGTGACGGACGGTCCCGCCACCTGCTTCCACCCGAAGGTGAGAGCGTCGCCATCCGGGTCGCTGGACGCGGACGCGTCGAGCGTCACCTGGGCCCCCGGCCGAGCGTCACCCACCAGCCGCGGAAGGGCCTGGGGCGCCTTGTTGGCGTGCCGCACCGTCACCGTCGCCGTCATCGGGGCGCTGGACAGCCCGTTCGCGCTGGCGATGGCCTCGAAGCGCAGCACCGTCTCCGCGCGCACCTCGGGGGCCGTGAACGACGGGGTGGCCGTGTCGGCGCCCTGCAGCTCTACCGTGGGGCCCTCCACCTGACGCCACGTCCAGGTGAGGGCATCCCCGTCCGGGTCCACCGCCATCGCGCTGAGGTTCGCGGTGGCCAGCGGGTCCACCACCTGCTCCGAGCCCGCATCCGCCACGGGCGCCCGGTCGACGTTGCGCACCGTCACCGCCACGGTGGCCGTATTGCTCTGGGCCTTGCCGTCGTTCACCACCAGCGTGAAGGTGAGCTGCGTATCGGTGGCCACCTCGGGCACCTTGAAGCTCGGCGTGGCGCCGGAGCTCCCCTTGAGCGCGACGGTGGGGCCGGACGTCTGCGTCCACTTGTAGGTGAGGGCCGCCCCGTCCGGGTCGCTCGAGCCGCGGGCGTCCAGCGTCACGGGCTCCGAGGAGAACTCCGCCACCTCCGCCGGCGCGGTCACCACCGCCGTGGGGGCGCGGTTGACGTTGAGCACCCAGGCCCGGACCAGGTGTGCCGCGCTGGTCTCCAGGCCATCGCGCACCACGAGCTGGAACGTCAGGATGGAGTCGTCGGGCACATCCGCCGTGAACGACGGGGTGGCCGTGTCCGCGTCCACCAGGGTGACCGCCGGCCCGCTCACCTGCGTCCAGTGGTAGGTGAGGGGCTGGCCCTCCGGGTCATAGCTGGCGGTGCCGTCCAGCGTGTGGCGCACGAGCTCCAGTGCCCCCGTCTCGGCGTTCCTCGCGCGTTCGTACACCGGGGCGCTGGGGCTGCCGAGGTCACGCCCGGCGTTGGCCACCGGCCGCTGGTTGCAGGTGGTGCCGTCGCCCTGCTCGTCCACCCGGCCGCCAAAGGGCATGCGCTCCACGTTGGTGAAGCGCACGTCGTCCAGGTCGAAGCCGTACGCGCCCACCGCGGTGTCAGTGCCGATGCGGAAGCGGAACTGGACGTTCTTTCCGGCGAGCATGTCCGCCAGCCGCAGCTCGGCGGTGGACCACTCCGGGAAGCGCACCGTCCTGCCGTTCTCCTGCGTGACGTTCTGGCCCACCCACGCGTTGCGGTACATCAGGGGGTTGGGCCCCTGCTCGATGTAGCCCGCGGAGCCGTCCGTCGGGTCGATGGAGTAGATGGAGGCCACGCCCATCGCGGCGATGTCGAACCACTGCAGGCCGTCGTGCGTGAACTCGAGGACGGCGCCGTCGTAGTACGGGAAGATGGAGCCGCCGGTGTAGATGTCGGACTCGAACGAGTGGCGGTAGCGGAAGCTGAACGTGAAGGCGCCGGTCTCATTCACCTTCAGCCACGGGGAGGTGAGGAACAGGTCCGCCTGCACCGCCGGGTTGGGCGCGTGCATGTAGCGCCCGCCCTCCGGACCCTGGACCTTCCAGTCCGCCTCGCCGTAGGGGTTGAGCCATGTGGACGAGGTCCACGAGGACAGGGCGCCCTCGAAGTCGTCCTCCGCCGTCGCGCCGGGCACTTCGTCGTAGTTCACCCGTGGGTCAAACGTCGTGCTGCTCGCGCTGGTGGGGAGCGAGGGCTCGTCGAAGGTGATGCGCAGGCCGGCGTGTGCGTTCGGCTGCGCGGCGGCCAGCCTCACCGGGAGGGTGGCGGTGGCCGTGCCGGCGCGGCCCATGGCGCTGAAGGTCAGGGTGTTGCCCGAGGGGAACTCCAGCGTGGCCGTGCTGCTGGTGGTGGTGACGGTGCCGGAGAAGGCGCCGAGCGAACCACTGCCCACGTTGCGCACGCTCACGCGCAGCAGGCCCGTCTCTCCTACGTCGAGCACGCCGTCCCGGTCGCAGTCCACCAGGGAGTCATCGAGCCGCAGGGAGGTGACCTCGATGACGTTGCCCGCGGCGAAGCTCTCCACCACGCCCACGTGGTCCATGGAGTCACGGTCCGGGGCCTTCGCGCCCATGCCGGCGCCGCGCTTGGCGAAGGCCTGGAGGAAGCGCTGGTAGTCGGCCGGGTCGCTCGCGGCGGTGACCGCGAGCAGCGCGTCGCGCGCCTCGAGGAAGGTGGGGGAGACGGGCGTGGCCTTGTACCCGGCGACCAGGTAGCGCTTCATGCGGTCCTGGGCCTCCTGGAAGGGGTGGGCCTGGAGGAGCGACACGTAGCACTCCCAGAGCATGGAGGCCCACACCTCGCCGCTGCTGTGCACGGCGGAGTTGCCGAGGCCCGCCTGTCCGTAGGCGAGCGGGTGGCTCGTCGGCAGGGGATTGCCGTTCTCGATGTGCCGGAAGGTCAGCGCGTTGCGGCTCGACGCCAGCGTCGGTGCGGTGGCGTAGGGCGCGCGGCGCACGCCGTAGTAGTAGCCGTCGCCGCCGCCACCGCCCGAAACGTAGCCGCCGACGGCGTAGGCGCCGCGCGCGTAGTCGTCCCCTTCACGCACCATCATCAGCAGCGCGTGCACGTCCGCCCAGCCTTCGCCCATGGAGCGGCCCTGGTTGTTGGTGAGGCCGCTGGCGTTACCGATGAGGCGGTTGCTGATGTAGTGGCCCCACTCGTGGGCGATGATGGTGTTGTCGAGCGTGCCGTCACGGTCCAGGTCCTTGGAGCGGTGCATGCGCACCTGGAGGGTGCTCGTGTTGGCGGCCACCTCCGCCTTCCAGAGGTCCGCCGTCTCCCGGGAGATGGAGGCCACGGGCACGGTGACGCGCGCGTCGTCTCCGCTCATGGAGAGGGGGCCCTCACCGGCATTGGTGTTGGCCACGAGGACCGCGATGGCGCCGGCGTCCTGCGCGTTCAGCGCCTTGGTGACGAAGTCGCAGGCGCCGCGGTCGAGCAGCGCCACGTGGCCGGCGAACGTGCCCGACTCGAAGGGCGTGCAGCCGAGTGTCCGTCCCGTGGGCGCGAGCACCCGCACCGGACCGTCCAGTGTGTACTCCTGGGCCCCGAAGCGGCTATCCCCGTTCACGTAGCCACGGGCCAGCGATGCGGGGGCCGTCACCTGGAGGATGGGCATGCCGTCGAAGACGTACATCTGCATGCGGGGCGAGATGCCGTCCGCCGGCGTGGCCATGTTGGCGTTGTTGCGGCCGTTGTAGTCCTGCCCCTCGACGCGCAGCGGGTCACCCTCGATGCCGCCACGGCCGAAGTTCTGCATCTGCGCGTTGCCGGAGGCCTCGTCGAAGCCCGCGTCGTAGTACCAGTCGTGCAGGAAGTTGTTGATGAAGAAGAGGTTCACCACCGAGGCCTTCATCTGCTCGATGCTGGAGCCCGGGGCGCGGTGGGGGTCGTAGACGTAGTTGAAGGCGCGCTCACCGGTGATGTCCGCGCGCAGGTCCGCGCCTGGCTGGTAGCCGTCCGGCGCCACCAGGTCCACGTAGGCGTCCACGTTGTTGCCCACGGTCTGCGTGGCGTTGGCGGGCAGCCACGGGTCGTTCCGCGAGAAGGGGCTGTTCCGCAGCTCCACGACGTTGGGCGGCACGTCCAGCGGGGCGTCGTAGCCGTCCAGCTCCTGCCGGGGAAGGGCGAGCCGGCGGACCCCTGGGGGCCGTCGAACGGGCGGTACGGCGCGGCCGTCTCCGCCCAGACGGTGTACCGGTACGTGTTCTCCGCGGCGTGGGCACGCAGGTCATTGCGGAAGAGGACGGCGCCGTCCACGGCCGAGATGACGTAGGAGGTGTAGTCCGAGTCCTTGCTGCTCTTGGGGCCCGCGTTGACCTCCACGTACCAGGCGGGCCGCAGGCCGTCGGGCAGGGTGAAGAAGACCTTCTTCGCGCGCGCGGGAACGACGAGCTGGCCGGGCATCACGGTGCGCACGCCGGGCTCGAAGTCGAACAGCGTGTAGCCGCCGCGGGAGTCCACGGCGATGAATGCGTGCGCCCCCAGCGGGGTGCCGCTCTGGTCCGAGTACGCCGCCGCCACGGCGTCCGCCGCGGAGCGCTGGAAGGCGTTCGCGCCGGTGCGTTGCCGGGCCGCGAGGGTGAGCTCGCTCGGCGCCGGTAGCCCGTGACGGCCACGGGCGCGAGCGCCTGCGTCATCACCACCTTCACCTCGCTGCGGAACACCTCCACGCCTTCCACCGCCTGGCGGAAGGTCACGATGACGGCGCCCTTGCCCGTCTGGTGTACGGCCTGCAACGGCGCGGCGGAGACGTCTTCTCGCTTCAGCCGGTAGAGGTCCGCGACCTGGCCCAGGTAGGCGCGCGCCGCGTCTTCGGGACGGGTGCCTGCGCGGGCCGCGGTCTCCAGGCCCGGGCCGGACTGCATGGACCAGAGGACGGAGGGGACGCCGAGCCGTGTCTCCGTGTGCTCGACGCGCAGGCCGCGGGCATGGGCCTGCGCATCGGCCACGGCGAGAGGTGTGCTGCCGGGCCGCGCGAGGAAGGCGTCGAAGTTCGACCGTGGAGCGGCCGAAGCGCTGGTGCCAAGACATGACGCCAGCAGGACATGGGTGAGCCACTGCTTCCTGAGATGCATCGTTCTTCCAGAGAGGAGGGTAGAGACAACGGGGGCGCGACCCAGACAGGCCGCGCCCCCGACGTTGCGAAGCGGTTGCGGGGCCGCGCCGCCTTCGGGCGCGCCCCCGCGAAAGGGAGGGAGAGGGCGTCAGTCGCGCGGGGCCTGCTCGCGGCGCTTCAGCGAGCGGCGGCGCGTCAGGCCCATGAGGCCCGCGAGCGCGAAGGGCCAGAGGCCGGCGGCCGAGGTGGACTGGCAGCCGCAGCCGCTGTCCGACTCCGGGTTGGGCTGCGGCTCGGGGTGCCCGGGCCCGCGTCCGGCGGGGTGGTGCCTGCGTCGGGCTCGGTGCCCGCATCGGGCTCGGGCTCGGTGCCCGCGTCGGGCTCGGTGCCCGCATCAGGCTCGGTGCCCGCGTCAGGCTCGGTGCCCGCGTCGGGCTCGGGGTCGGTGCCCGCGTCCGGGGCGTCCGGCGTCCAGAGCGAGGACTGGGCGATGTAGACGGCGGTGCCCCATTCCACCTGGTCCGTCTCCGGCGGGGCCAGACCCACGCCGAAGCTGATGTCGCTGTGGCGGTTGATGCTCGGCATGCCGGAGAACACCGGGTTGGAGGGGGTCTCCTGGTCCACCCGGGCGTCACCCTTGTCCGAGGGGAGGATGTCGTGCTCGGTGACCACGCGCTTCAAGTTCTCGCCGTCACTCACCCACACCGCGCGGAACCCGTCCGACTTGCGCGTGGCCCGGAAGACCACGTGTCCCCGGTCGTTGATGTCGGGCGGGAATACCTCCACCGTCCCGATGGCTTCGCCGGGCTCGCCCGGCACGTCCATTCCGTTCTTCGCGACCACCTTCAGCTCGTTGCCATCCCACAGGAGGATGGCGGTGCTCTGCCGCCCAGCCGCCTCCAGCAGCGTGACCTGGATGGCCACCTGGCCCTGGTTGTTGATGGCGGGCTGCACGGCGGCGAAGCGGAAGATGTTGGAGTCCGGGTTGTGCCCGCGCGTGTCCGCGATGACCTGCGACGTCCCATCCGGGTTGAAGATGCGCAGCTCCTGGTACCAGGCGCTGGAGTTGGGCGCTTGCAGGTCCACCGCCGCGGCGATCTGCCCCTGGTCGTTCACGCCCGGGGAGTAGAGGAACGTGTAGGGGTAGCCCGGGTCGACGTTCTTCTCCGCCGCGAGAACCTTCGCGTCGAAGCCACCCGTCGTATTGGGCGTGTACAGCACGTAGGCGTAGCCCGTGCTCAGCGTGACGCGGGCGGCCATCTGCCCCGCCTCGTTCATGACCAGGCTGGACCAACCGGAGGCGCCCAGCGGCGAGCGGACAATCTGCGGCGGCGCGTCTGGTTCGTCCGCGTTCAGCACGTAGATGCCGTTCTTCGACGCGTCATTCGTTCCGGTGACGGCGAAGACCAACTGCCGGTGTGAGTTGAGGCTGACCTCGCCAAGGCGTGTATCCGGCCCCAAGCCGTCAGGGAGCAGGTAGATGCGGCCGCCTTCGCCGTTCTGGCCGTACCAGACGCCCGAACGTCCCTCCCGCGTGATGGCGAGCTGGAAGGCCAGCTGCCGGTCCGCGGTGATGGGAATGAAATAGCTGCCGGCGGAGGTGAGGCTGCCCAGTTCGACGTTGTACGAGCCCTCCTCGATGTTGACGGCCAGGTTGGTGCGCGCTTGCAACTGGAACGTGTAGTCCGGTAGCTCGGCCGAGGCTGCTCCCGCCAGCAGGAACGCACCCAGCATCACGCCACGCTTCCGGTCGTGAGTGGGAGCGACGGTCCGACGACTGCTCTTCAGCGATGCACCACGAGTCATGCGTGCCACCTTTCCAAGGCAGGTAGCCCACCACCATGGAGGGCTGTACTGCCGGTTTCCCGCGCAGGACCCCGTCCCCCCATGGGACCGTCGCTCTGGGCGCGCCGCGCCCGTCACGAGGACCGCATTCGTCACGGCCTGTTCGCAAAGTTGCTACACACGATTAGCAGGAGCGTCGTTGATTACAAATTGATTCACTCGCAGCGTGCGACGCGGCAGCGGGCCAGAGGTGTCTGACTCGTGCTGGAACGGGGCATTTCAACGAGAATCCGGGCTGATACGCGCCAGGGCGCGGTGAGAAACCGGGACGGCTGCTCCGACGGATGGCCCGCACTGTTTGTGTGGCGAATGCGCGTTACAAATGTATCGCCAGTTGCACATCTGGCTGTTTCGAGGTGTCTGGCGCCTGCGCGACGTGTCCCGTCTCCGCCGCATCAGGTCGGCGCGCTGCGTCGTGTATTCATGGTTCAGTCGTGGTTTTTGATTGAATCGTGGAAGCGTGGATATGGCGGCTAGCTCTAAATATCCGCTATGTCTCGAAATGACATTTGTTGGAGGACGAGAACGTAGCCGTTCTCCTGCGGGGGCGGCTCCTGGGCACGGCGGGCGCACGCACCCCCCCAGGAGTACACCGCCTTCATGGGGCCGCATGCTGGTGCTGGGAATCACGCTGCCGGATGCTCCCGAACGCCTCATCGCCCGTGCCTCATGTCCGCGGCCCGTATCGACATGCGGAGGCGTCATGGTGGACGTGAGCGGGCCGGATTCGTTGGTGGGCCGGCTCTCCCGCCTGGAGCTCGCGGCGTACGTGAGGCATCCGGCCAATGCGGTCGCGGTGCTCCGCGCCGTGGCGTGGTTGCTCGCGACCTCGCCAGAACGACGGGCCCGGGGTTCGAGCACGTAGCAGCGCTCGGGCCGGCGAGTGCTCCAAGGGGCGTCCGGCCCGGCGCACAACCCGCGTGTCATCCTCCAACGGCCTTTTTCAATCCCGTTGCAACAGTCCATCCCCTTGAGCTGGGTATGGCTTCCGACTTGTGACGGGATTTCGCTAGTCTATTGCCCAGGCCGGCATCCCTGCTTTTCGAACCTCCATCTCGCCCGTTGACGGCCAAAGCGCTGCTTCACCTCCATCACGTGAAATGGCGTTCACCAGGTCCCGGCGCGTCCGGGCAGAGAAACTCAGACAGCGTCTGAGTGGAATCGGAGAAACGATATGTCGTTCCCCGTTGTCAAGGCAGCGAACGTGAAGGGAATGGGGTGGAGCGCGGTGCTGCTGGCCGGTCTGGTTGGCTGTGGACAGGAGGCGCGGAAGCCGGCGCCCGAACAGGAAGCCATCGAGGCCGTGAAGGCGCAGGCGCAGCAGCTCCAACCTCCCGCGGGCTGCACCGAAATCACGATGGGGGAGCTGGCCAACGGTATCGGGCTGACGCCGACGATGTACTCACCGCAGCCGACGTACCGCGGCAACTTCGACAACTTTGGCGACCCGGCGTTCCCGGACCCGGCGCGCATCCGCCTGGACGTGAACACGGCGCCCGGCGTGTATGACCTGTCCGTAGGGGGAGGCAACACCTTCACCTGTGATCGCTGCGTCTTCGGCTATCAGGATGAGGGCTCGCCCGCTGAGAAGTTCTTCGTCGCCGACGCGGGCACGCTCCTGCTCGCGGTGAAGGTGTCGCCGCAGCAGACCCTGGGCGCGCTGACGAACGTGACGCTGCGTGAGTCGGTGGATGCCCCGCCCCTCAACGCGCCGTACTGGGGCAGCGCGGTGGTTCCGGGCGGCGAGTGCCGGTGGATTCGCTTCGCGACGTGGAACACGGTGCGCCAGGACGGGTGCGACCCTCGCCAGGGCTCGCTGACGGCGAACCTGCCGGACACCACCTGCGTCCCGGATGACTACGTCGCCTCCGACGGCACGCTGGAGCGCGCGCTGGGGACCAAGGTCCAGGGAGAGGCCTGCACGAAGACCGCGGCGGCGAGCGAGTCCGAACTGGCCTCGACGGATTGCGAGCAGGGCTTCGCCTGCACCGACCTGCTGTCGGAGAACGCCCAGTGCCTCAAGACGTGTGACTTCATGGCACCCAACCCCGGCTGCCCCTCTGGCACCATGTGCGGCGTGTACGGCCTGTGCACCGAGCAGTCCGTCCTCGAGCAGAACGGCTTCACGTTCGACCCCGCGCTGATTGGTGAGATCTGCAGCCTGGGCTTCGCGCATTACTGTGGCACCGAGGGCGCGCGGGGTGTGTGTGCCGACCTGGACCGCGACGGCAAGGGCGAGTGCTACCCCTACCACCGCGCCCGCTCCGAGTGTGGCCCGGGCGATGAGCTGGGTTACATGAACTACGCGCTCTCCGGTGGCGGCTTCGACCGCGGCCACGGCTTCTGCTACCACGACGGCCTCTAGCCCTCTCCGCCATTGCCCGGTCCCCCACGTGAGCCGGGCAGTGGTGCCTTCCGGGGCGGTACCATGAGGGGGAACCTGGCCACGCTGTCACAGGAGGCAGGCGAGCTGGGACGCGGCCTGACTTCCGCGGAGTCATGGCGCCGCGAATGACCCGTGTGCCAACTCGTTGGCCTTGTGCCATTGCATTGGCAAAAGGAGGACAGCCTGGCGGGCACGTGGCAATGGGGGCACCACTCACAAGGAGCTAGGCTGAACCATGGCCACTGGTTTCACGACCGAGCGTGTACTCTCGGTGCAACACTGGTCTGACCGTCTCTTCTCCATCGTCTGCACGCGCGACAGCGGCTTCCGATTCCAGAACGGTCAGTTCGTGATGATGGGCCTCGAGGTCGAAGGTCGCCCGCTCATGCGCGCGTACTCGATGGCGAGCGCGAACTACGACGACACGCTCGAGTTCTACTCCATCAAGCTCCAGGACGGCCCGCTCACCTCGCGGCTGCAGAAGGTCGCTCCGGGCGATCAAGTGCTCGTGGGCACGAAGGCGGTGGGCACGCTCACCGTCGCGAACCTCAGGCCGGGCCGTCACCTGTGGATGCTCGCAACCGGCACGGGCCTCGCGCCGTTCCTGAGCATGGTGAAAGACCCCGAGACCTGGGAGCGCTTCGAGCGCGTCACCGTGGTGCACGGCTGTCGCCATGTGAATGACCTCTCGTACTCGAAGTTCTTCGAAGAGGTGCTGCCGAACGACCCGTACCTGGGTGAACTCGTGCGCGAGAAGCTGACGTACTTTCCGACAGTCACGCGCGAGCCGTTCCGCAACCAGGGCCGTATCACCGACCTGCTTCGCGCGAAGCCGCTCTCACCCGAGCACGACCGCGTCGTCATCTGCGGCAGCCACGAGATGATCAAGGAGACCGCGACCATTCTCGAAGGCTTCGGCTTTCAGGAAGGCGACTCACACGAGCGGGGCGACTTCCTCATCGAGAAGGCCTTCGCCAGTCGTTGAGCCCCCGCCCCGCCTCGTCGAATGACGAGGCGGGGCGCCACCTCGCGCCGGAGGGGCTCCGGCGGCGGACTCGCGGTTCCACCGCCGGGCACCGGCTTCCCTCACGGTGTCACGGCAGGGAGACCTGGACGGGACCGTGGCCGGACGGCGTGTTCCCATCTCCGAGCTGGCCGAAAATATTGGAGCCAAAGGCCCACACCGCCTGGTCGTTACGCAGGACGAGTGAATGGCCACCGCCCGCGAAGACGGACGTGACGCCGGTCAGCCCGGAGACCTGCACGGCGGTATGGCGGTCGGTATTCGTCCCGTCGCCGAGCTGGCGATCTTCGTTTTTGCCCCAGGCCCGGACGGTGTTGTCGCGCAGCAGGGCCAGCGAATGGTAGCCACCCGCGGCCACGGCGATGGCACCTGTGACTCCGGGCACCTGCGCGGGGCTCTCTCGCTGGGTGGTCGTCCCATCACCGAGCTCACCTTTCAGGTTCCACCCCCAGGCCCAGACGGTGCCGTCGTTGCGCAAGGCCATCGAATGGTACATGCCCGCGGCCACGGCGATGACGCCGGTCAGCCCGGGCACCTGCACGGGGAGGGGGCGGCTGACGGTCGTTCCGTCGCCGAGCTCGCCATGGAAGTTGAGTCCCCAGGCCCAGACGGTGCCGTCGGCGCCCAGGGCCAGAGAATGGCCGGTGCCCGCGGCGAGCGCGGTGATGTTGCTCAAGCCAGACACCCGCACCGGGGTCAGGCGATCGGTGGTCGTCCCGTCGCCGAGCTCGCCGTTCCCGTTGAGTCCCCAGGCCCAGACGGTGCCGTCGGCGCCCAGGGCCAGCGAGAAGCTGGAGCCCGCGGCAACGGAGATGGCGTCGGTCAACCCGGATACCTGCACAGGGGCGTACTGGGAGGTGGTCGTCCCATCACCGAGCGCGCCGCCGTTGAGCCCCCAGGCCCAGACGGTGCCGTCGGCGCGTGAGGCCAGCGAGTGGGCGTGGCCCCCTGCCACGGCCGTGGCGTCGGTCAACCCCGGCACCTGCAGGGGGGCGTGGCGCGTGGCGTTCGTCCCATCGCCGAGCTCGCCGAAGGAGTTGTTCCCCCAGCTCCATAGGGTGCCATTGCCACGAATGGCCAGCGAGTGTGAGACACCACCCGAAACCACGGGGCCCGGGCATCGCGGGGCGGACACCGTGAAGGACTTGGAGGTGGAGAGCCGGGCGTTGTTCGTGACGGTCAGGGTGATGGTGACCTCGGAGCTCCAGAGCACGCAGTGCGGAGCTGTCCATGTCACATCACTCGTCGCGGCGGAGGTCACAGGACTCCCCAGGGTGCCCGAGCTGGCGTCCCAGGTGAACTGAAGCGGGCACGCCAGGTCATCCCTTCCGGTGACGTGGAAGGTGACCGTCTGCCCGGCCGATACCTGGTGGGCGGACTGCGAGCTTTCGATGAGGGTGGGGGCGGTGGGCAGGGGCCCTCCGCCGTCAGGACTGCCCGCGTCGGGGTTGCAAGCATCGGGATGCCCCGCGTCCGGATTGCCGGCATCGGGGTCGCCCGCGTCGGGGATGCCCGCGTCGGGAATGCCCGCGTCGGGAATGCCGGCGTCGGGATTGCCGGCGTCGGGATTGCCGGCGTCGGGGTCGCCCGCGTCGGGCGTCCCGGAGTCCTGCTGGCCGCAGCCGACGGACGGGTTCGGACAGTCGTCCGTCTTGTCGGGCTCGGAGGCGCCACAGCCGGAGCCAAGGGCCAGCAGCACGGACACCAGCAGGGCGTTGACGGGGAGGAAAGGACGCGGAGAGGCCCCCCGGGTCGGGAGGATGGAGCCAGGGCTTCGGTGCATGTCAGTCTCAAAAGCTTGGGTCTGGGAATACCAACGCACACAACCTACTCGCGAGGCCAGCCTCATGGCGCGGTCGGGTCCCGATAAGTGAGTCCCCCGCGCACGAAGAGGTGCAAGCCGACCAGCCGATGGTGGGGCGAGTGGACGCGCGCAATGGCAGCTACCTGCGCACGTTGGTGACGACAGCGGGGGCTGTGGACGTGGCGTTTCCCCGCACGAGGCACAGTGGCAGCTCGGGGGGAGTGCTGGGCCGCTACACGCGTCGTCCGACGGGAGTATCCGTCCGGCCGGCGACGTGCTGAGAGGCATTGAGTGGGGAGTCGGTGCCGTGGACCCTGGCGTGTATGTCGAAGCCGGTGGAGAAGCAGGAGTGGTTCCGTGTCGCTGAAGCCTTCGAGGTGAGCGGGCTGACACAGAAGGAGTTCTCCCAGCAGTGAGGCGTGCGGCTGAGCACGTTGCAGTCGTGGGTGTACCGGCGTCGGCGCCAGCAAGGGGAGAATGGCAAGGCGGTTCGCCTGCTGCCGGTGGAGGTGGCGACGACGCCAGCGGCGACGGAGTCGATGTTGGAGGTGGTAACGACGAGCGGAGCGCGGGTTCGCTTCGCGGTCGGCACCGACGTGGAGTACGTGGCCCGGCTCGTCGGCGCGCTGGGGCGGTGAGGCAGTGTTCGCGCGATGCTGCTGGACGGCATCGACGTGGCCCAGGTGAGGCGCCAGCGCTACCCCACGAGTGGAATAGGCGACGCGCCGCCGACTCAGCCGAGTCGCCCCTCCAGCCCAGTCCCTGAGCACCTCGCTCCTCGCGGCGCTCGCCGAACACGGTCCTCGTCCGCCATCAATCCTCCCGGCACGACGTCCACCGGACGGTTACGGAGAAAGAGACCCGTCGGGCCCGTTTCCGCGACCAGACACGAGGGCCCTCACTGACGAGGTGGCCCGCGTGCCCGGGGTCCGGTGCGGTTCGCTACGGCGCGCAGTAGATGGCGCGCTCGAACTTGCCCGTCACTTCGACGAGGGAGTCAGCGCGAACCACGTACTCACTGGCCCCCACACGCGTGTCGGCGTTGCACCAATCATACGTGTAGCCCAACCCGGTCCAGGGGTAGTGCGTGCTCTGCCAGAACCCATAGCTGGAGGCGTAGTAGGCGTTGATCCAATTTTTGTGCTCGGAGGTGGCGGAGGCTGGGAACTGAAGACCGCACGAGGCGTCGTCAATCTCCGCGTCCGGGCAGGGCCGGAACAGGTTCTCGGGCCGGACCCACAGCTCGACGACGTAGCGAGCGTTGTCGTTCTCCGTGGCCGGGGGCAATCCCAGGTACTGGTTGAGGCGACCCACGAGCTTCTCTTCGGGTACCGTCTTGCAGAACGTCTGGAGTTGAGGCGCGGGTGTGACCCAGACCTCACGGGAGAGCGTGTTCTCGCCTAGCGTGTAGCCAGCGAACGTGGTCCAGATGGCCATGCGCACGGCCGTCCGGGACTCGTTCCAGATGAGCCGCGGATTCGACGGGCTGATGGCCCACAGCTCCGTGGAGATGTCCGCCACCGTGGGTTCGGCCGCGTTGCGGACGGCCTCCGCATAGGTCTGTGAATCGCAGGCGAGTTCCTCGGGAGGACCCGGAAGCGGGTCCTGCGTATCTTCACCGCAGCCAGTGAGGGCCAGGAGCGCGGTGGTTGCAGTGAACGTTCGTAGGGGGCGCGACAAGGCGCTGAACATCGTGACATCTCCGTGAAAGAATGGATTCGCGGCGAGTGTAGACGAATCGTGAAGGATCGAGAGCCTTGTCTCTCCGTGAATCGCACAGCGCCTAGCCCGGCTCCCAGGTAGGCTCGCTCTCAAGGAGAACCGGATGTCGAAGCCGCACGAGCCCCATCCCATGAATGTGCCTGGCGACTTCTATGTCGTGGACCAGTGCTGCACCGCATGCGGTGTTCCCACACACATTGCGCCAGAGACGTTCGCGACCGAACGACTTGGCGGCGACTGCTACGTCCAGAGACAGCCCACGACTCCCGAAGAGGTCGACGGCGCGCTCATGGTCGTTCGCTGCCAGGAGTTCGGATGCGTTCGGTACCGGGGGACCCATCCCCTCATCCTGCGCCGGCTCACTGAAGCGGGGGAACGCGACCAGTGCGATGCGCCTCTGCCCGCAGGGATCCGCCCTGTCTTGCGGGACCACGTCTCTGTCGAAGCACAGCGTCTCGATACTCGCGCTTGGGAGTCAGCGGCTGTGCTTGAGCGCTTCCGTCTTTGGCTGACGGGCCAACAACCCAACTATCGAACCACTCACATCAAGAGGAGCGCCTCCAGCGCCTCCTTTTCGTTCTCCTGGACCGAGAATGGGTTCCACGAAGTGACGGTCAACCCCATCGGCGACGTACCAGGCCGGTGGCTCCTCCAACATGCAGGAAGTATCACGGTGTCCGAGATCATCGAGGAGTGGCTGAAGGGCGCAGGTGAACTGGGCGCGGTGCAGTGGTACTCGCAGGAGGAGTGGGAACCTGGCCTTCCGGGCCAGGCCCGCCCCTGGTAAGGCGAGGCACAGCCCGCGGGCGCCAACTCCCCGTCGCACGTCACTGTGGACGCTTGGGCTCAACACCACGCAGCAGTCCCGCCCAATCCAATCGCGGCGTGCGCTCCCTCGTCGACTCCAGCGTCGCCGCCTGTGCCGGGCTCTCCTCCTCCAGCCCCGGCTCCGCCCCCGCTTGAGGGAGCCTGGCGTTCGGCGGATGAGGCCCGCTTCTACGAGAAGCAGACGAAGCTCGCGTGGAACATCATCGAGACGGCCTTCTCCAACCAGGTCATCACCCCGGGCGTCACCACCACCCGTGACGTGGAGTGGTGGATGCGGCAGTGCCTGGCGGACCTGGGCCTGGAGACGTGGTTCCAATCGTCGGTGGACGTGCAGCGGCATGGCGCCGACGACAAGGGGCTGGGCGAGAACCCGGTCATCCAGCGCGGCGACGTGCTGCACTGCGACTACAGCGTCACTGCGCTGGGGCTCAACACCGACACCTAGCACATGGGCTATGTGCTGCGCGAGGGTGAGACGGACGTGCCCGAAGGGCTGAAGGCCGCACTGAAGGCGTCCAACCGGTTGCAAGACATCGTGTTCGAGGAGCTGCGTCCGGGGCGCTCGGGCAATGACATCCTGCGCGTCTCGCGGGAGCGGATGCGCGCAGAGGGCATCAACGGCACCGTGTACTCGCACCCCATTGGTCTGCACAGCCACGGCGCCGGCCCCATGGTGGGCCTGTGGGACCGGCAGGAGGGTGTGCCCGGCAATGGCGACCACCAGTTCATCGCGAACCAGTGGTACTCCATCGAGCTCCAGGCCACGTCCGCAGTGCCGGAGTGGAACGGCCAGTTGCTGCGCTCCGCGCAGGAAGAGGACGTCACCATCGACGCCGAGGGCCGCGTGCACTGGGCATGGAAGTGTCGGACGGACTTCCACCTGGTTCGCTGAGCACGGGGCCCGTAAGGCGTGGCGAGCGGCACCGTGAAGGCGCCGCTCGCGGCCCCTCACTGTGGGCGCAGCACGGCGTCGCCCGACAAAGCCCAGGGCGTTCCGTCTTCGTCGAGATGGAACCCATGCAAGAACTCCCACCCAATGACTTGCTTGGGCTCCCAGCCCGTGGGCCGGCGCCTGCTGAAGTAGGCCTGGGTGTAGTAGCCGTATGGGCCGTGCTCGTTCCAGACAAGCCAGGGATCGAGGTCGTTGCCGACCACGAGCCGGAGCGACGCATACCTGCCGATGCTGTGCCCGAGGTTGATGTCTTCGGGCGGGACCCAGTTGGGTTGCGCTGAGTCCAGTGCCGCGGATGAGAAGCGGAGGGCCTCGGCGCTGTAGATGTTGCCGTGCTCGGAGTACCAGATGGCGCCGTTCTCCATCCATGCAATGAGGGCGTGGTGGTCTGGCTGAATCGCAAGGGTGATGCTGTCCACGGAGGTGTTCGTCCTGACGGGAATGGGCACACCTGTGGGACCCTGGATTCCGTTCTCGAACGTCCTGACGTGGATGTAGCTGTGGGGAGGGTCGAAGTTGTGGGTCGCCTCCTCCCAGGCTACGACCACGCGCGTGTCATCCGCGGCGAGGGCCACTCGCATCGCGGGAGTCTGCGGCGCTGGATTCGCGTCGAGGGGCGCACCGAGTGGCTTCCACTCCGTCCCCGTCCAGCGGATGATGCGAACCTCGGTTTCGAGACCGCCGAGCTCCCGTCGTACGGCGACGACAGGTCTTCCCTGCGGCGCCAACGTCATCGTGACGAATTGGTACTCGGATGGGCCGATGTGGAGGACCGGAAGGCGTTCCCAGGCCGTCCCGGTGTAGCGCGCAAACTGGAGCAACGTCGCCCCGGTTGCGGCATTCCGCTCTCGCCATTGGAAGACAAGCACGCCGTCCCGGGCCTCCAATTGATACGCAAGGATGTTCGCGGAGCGCTCATGCTCCGCTCGAAATGGGGGGAGCCGTTGCCATGCATGTCCATCCCACCGGGCGATGTGGGGTTCTTGTTCAAGATGCAGGTCGAAATCGTTGAAGGCGATGACTGGCACTGGGCCAGTCGCGTCACGGGCAAGTGCGAATGACATGACGAATGGACCGCCGTACTGCGGGAACAAGGGCTCCGCGACGCGGCGAAAAGGCAGGTAGTGGGCGGAGTACATCAGTTCGCTGTCCGTCAGCCTCGGGTCGAGCAGGTTGCCGGCCAGGTCGGTCAGGTTCCGCTGGAGCAGCGTCGCGCCCAGTCTGACAGGTACCTGGAGTGGCGACGCTGGCACCAATTCGAGGACGGTTCCGCCTTCACGGAGAACCGCTCGATGCGCGAGCGGGACCGGGCTGTTGTTCCAGTTTTGCAGCTCGGTCGGCGCGGACGAGAGGGATTCCGGTAGCAGTAGCTCCGAGAAGACGAACGCAATCGGTGACGCCACGGACGGATAGCTGTGGCCAGGTCTCACGGAGACGATGGTGGGCGGCGTGCGGTCCACCGTGACGGCCACCGCTTCGGCGTCGACGTACTTACCGTCAACCCAAACACGAGCCTTGAACGCGAAGCGTCCCTCGGCATGCGTGGCGCAGTCGACGACGTGCTGGTACGGAGCCTCCAGCCGCGTGGGGACCTCGTCGTTCGTGATGAGTTGGACTCGCTCCGGAGTGCCGCCTTCGACGGAGACCGAGAGCGTCCACGTCCCCTCCCGGCAGTACGCCGGGCCTTCCGTCCGCGCAGTGACGCGCACCGCGGGTGGCTGCTCGTCGGGGTGATGTGGGGGCATCGGCTCGGACCGGGAGTTGTCACAAGCGGTGGTTCCCAGTGTCGCGCAGAGCAGTGGGAGGGCCCAGCGGGCGTGGGGATGTCTGGGGTTCATGAGAGACCTTTGGGAGGACACGCCAAACCGTTGCGGCGGGACTCGGCGCGTGCAGCTTGGTCCGAGTCCGTGCCCGGCGACAATGCCGGGCCCGGTGGGTGTCCCGGCGCGCAGAGACCCGCCGGAGGCGCCGTCCCTGACCAGGTCGCCGCGCGCCTCCGGACAGACACCCCGTGATGGCGCGTGTCCATCGTGACCCGGTGGACGAACACCCTCCGCCGGGCCTGCCGCCAGCGGGCGGACGCGGAGGCGGACCGGTGCCACCGCGCCCCGGGCCTGCCTGTCTTGCATTCGGGCGGCCGGGGGCTGACAGGCCGCACTCATGCGCACGGATACTGGGCACCAGCGTTTCCAGGAGCACAGGACCGGCGATGAATCCCGTGTATGCTCCGACGTTTCCACCACTGTGAGCACAGGGAGGGCTGGCACATGAAGCTAGGCATCAGGGTATTCGGGGGCGTGGCCGTGGGACTGCTGATGATGGCGTGCGGAAGCGTTACCCCCGAGGTCAAGCCCGAGCCGACGTCGGCGCCGGTGTCTGCGCAGCCGCCTGAGCAGGCTCTGGCACAGCCGCTGGCGTCTGAACAGCCATCGGAGCAGGTGTCGGCACAGCCATCGGAGCAGGCTCCGGCACAGCCGCCGGCGAAGCCATGCCCCTACGTCGAGGCTCGGGGGACGTACAGCACACGGGAGGAGGCCTGTGCGATGTCGCGTCAGCAGGCGCCGCGGTTCTGTGCGGAGCGTGGCGGCGTGAAGTCCATTGGCGATGACTGCATGGCGACGGACGGGCCGCCCTATCAGGGCGCCTACCGTGTCTGCTGCAACGATTGAGCCTCAGCGCCGGGTGGCCGTGACCCAGACGCCGGGCCTGGGCCGCAGGGTGATGGCGTAGCCTGGATGTCCTGGCGGGCAGAGTTGCTCAGGAGGACGTTCGACTTCGAGGTGTTCGCCTGCGTGAGGTGTGGAGGCATGTTTAGGGGGCTTGGCGCACGTGAAGCGGGCCCCCGGGGGGCGGGCAATTCTGGAGCGCCTTCAACAGGGGCTCCATCCCTCTTATGCGTTCGAGCACGTCATTGATGATGTCCTTGGGAACGTCATGCAACTCCAGGAGTGGCTTGAGCTTGTCGCTGAAATACTTTTCGAACAGGCCGGCCTGCGTCGACGCGAGCTCCCACAGGCGGCTGATGCGAATGAAGCGCCCCTTGTTCTCCGCGTCCTGAAAACTCGCGATCGGATGCTTGTAGTTGGCGGGTCTTTTCACTGTCGACCGGCCTTGGTGGGGCTCTGGACAGCCCAGGACAGTACGTCGCGGAAGTCAACGTTCGCGACGCCGCCCGCAACCTGGACACGCTCGCGGAACGACCACACGTCGAGGCAAAGGTGGCCCATCGACCAGTGGAGTCTCGCGTAGCGCCCTCGAGGCCGCTCCGCATCAAGGACTGTCGACCACTCGTGGTCGAGCAGTCGAAAGCCTCAGCTATCACCGCCGAACGCGAGCAAGTGGCTCTGTAGGCGCTGATGATCATCGAGGACCATGCGGAATTCCGCCGGCGGGTTGCTCTTGCTGACCTGCTCGTCGTCGAACGCGCCTGTGCGGTCTGCGACACGCCAGAATTGGCCGCAGCGGAATCCTTGCGAGGTCCTCACTGAGCACCTTCCAGAAGAGCAGGGGGGCCGAACGGCCATCCGCGAAGCAACGAGTCAACGAGCAGCGTGACCTGGTTTGGTGTCCAGACGTACGGGCGCTGAAGGTCAGGCACCAGCAGCGTCGCGCCTTGGTCGGAACTCGCGGCCTTCAGGAGCTCGTGCAGTGGCTCGGACCCTTCATCATCGATCTTTATGGGCCCCCCAAGCGGAGAGCTTCCATCGTACGTGTGTCCGAGCAGACGCAGGAGATGACCCAGGAGTGACCCAGGCTGGCTCTTAGGCCCGCGCGGCACGACGAATGGACGGCTGACGCGTCATCCCGTCTCTGCGAGAGCTCGCTGACGTGTCAACGGCGCGCCGTGAGTCGAATGCGCTAGGGATTCCTTTAGTTGAGGCATGGCATGTGGCTTGCTGTTGGCATGTGTCGCATGAGCAAGGAGGGCGCATTGCGCTTCGTAAGTGGAGTGATTGTCGCGGTCAGCCTGTTGGGATGTGGTGGTCCGGAGCTGGAGAGGCAGGACGTCGAAGCGACGGGCCGCATGGACCAGGCGATTGTGGGAGGGGTCGAGGCACGTCCTGGGAGTCATCCGTGGATTGTCAGCCTGCAGCAATACAACAAACACTTCTGCGGTGGTTCTCTCATTAGGGTTGGCAACAAGGAGGAGAGCGATATCGTGGTCACGGCTGCCCATTGCGTCTACGACGGAACATCCGGATTGACTGTCGTCGCTGGGGCTCATGATTTCAATCGCCCGTCGTCCTCGCAGCAGGTTGTCGCCGCGAGAAGGACTGTCTACCATCCAGAGTACGACCCGGATACGACGGAGAACGATGTTGCGGTTGTCGTGCTCGACAAGCCCATCAAGTTCACCTCCACGGTACAGCCTGTGTGTCTCCCGGAGGATTCGTTCTCGGTGAGCGGTGCTCCGTGCGGCAAGGGCAGTGTTGTCATGCGTCCCAACCTGGTCGCGAAGTCCTCGTTGGCTGAAACGTCGCTCAACCCTGTGGGGCTCTCGTCGGTGGGTGCGGATGTCCCGGATGGTACGATGATGGTGACCGCAGGATGGGGTCTTACCAGGGAGGGGGGGTACGATACATCCTCCATCTTGATGCAGGTGTGGGTTCCCACCGTGAACTCTGAGACCCTGACGACTGCGTACAAGAAAGAAGGCATCACCATCGATCCCGATGTGATGCTCGGGGCTGGGTACATGTCAGGGGGGAAGGATAGCTGCCAGGGGGACAGCGGAGGGCCGTTGGTCGCTCAGGTCGGTGGCCGATACGTGCTCTACGGAATTACGAGCTTCGGCGTGGGCTGCGCGAGGCCGGGCTTGCCTGGTGTCTATGCCCGGGTCTCTGGGTTCCGTTCCTGGATCAATAAGCAGGTCGAAGACAACAGCCGCTCGCGGTACTGATGATGCGCTGTGGTTGGGTGGTTTCAGGGGGAGACTTGTGTCCCGCGACCGCTCCCATTGTCAGGTGGCGGCGCTCGGCGGGACGTGGGCCCCCACCCAGGCCACGATGTCTCCAATGACCTTCTCCGCGTCGGGTTCGTGCGCGAGGTCGTGGCGCTGGCCCTCGTAGATGATGAGGCGCTTGTCGGCGATCGTGGCCTGCGCCACCAGGGCGCGGCTGCCTTCGATGGAGGTGATGACGTCCTCGCCCCCGTGCACCACCAGCAGGGGGAGTCTCAGGTCCTGGAGCCTCCCCTCGAGCGCTTCGATGGCGGCGATGAGCGCCTTGGCGGAGCGCGCGGGCAGCTTCTCGTGGGTGATGAGTCGCGGGTCGAAGCCGGACACCCCGGCGGTAGCGCGATGGCCGCGCCGCTCAGGCTCAGCCCCGACACGTCGGGGGTATGCTGGAGCGCGTCGTGCGTGGCGATGAGCCCGCCCATGCGGTGGCCGAACACCACCACCGGCGCGTCCGGGTGTCGCACGCGAGCGTCCTGGACCACGCCATCCACGTCGTCCACCAACTGCTGCAGTGACTCCATGCGCTGGCGGTCACCGCCGGAGTGGCCGTGGCCCCGGTGGTCCTGGGCGACGACGGCGAACCCCTGGGGCTGGAGTGTTTCCGCGAGCCTGCCGTAGCGGTCGGAGTAGTCCCTCAGGCCGTGGATGACGACCACCACACCTCGCACGGACGGATGGGCGGGCTCCCACCGGACGCTGCTCAGGCACATGCCGTCGGAGGCGGTCCGCTCGAAGCCGGGGGACGCGGCGGGGCGTGTGCGCCACGCGGTCGCGGCCGCGCAGCTCTCTCAAGCAGGTGCGCAGAAGGCGAGCGCGGAGCTTGAGGCAGCGGCCAGGAAGGAGCGGCTGAAGGAGAGGACACCACGAGTGGCCTTTCGCAGAGTCGCTCCGGAGGACGTTCGACTTCGAGGTGTTCGCCTGCGTGAGGTGTGGAGGCAGGCTTAAGGGTCTTGGCATTCGTGAAGGGTGCACCCTCCCTCCCTCCTCAACAGGGCCCCCATCCCTCTTATGCGTCAGAAGAGCGCCGACTGGGTCAGACCTTGCTGCAAGGCGCTGGGAAAGGACTCCCTGGATGAGGCGACCAGGCACTCGGAGGGGCCGACTCCGGCTCAGGAGGTCAGGAGTGACGGAGGGCTCTGGCGCGTTGAGAGATGTGCCCCGCGCGAAGGCGCTGCCGGCGCCCGGCCAGGCTCCCTGTGTCCCATTCTCATGCACGATCCCCGATCCGCTCTCGTGAACTCCTCTCCAGACGCCATCTCCATTGCCGAGGGCCCGGCGGGACTGCCGCCTCCCCGCCCGCTGGCTCATGCCTCGGTCCTCTTCGCGGAGCCTCTGCCCGGCCTCGCGGAGGCTCCAGGCGCGTGGCTCTCGAGACTAGGCTTGGCAGAGCTGGGCTTCACCGTGGAGGTCGGCCAGGGAGTCCGGCTCACGAACGGCCGGCACACCGTGCGTGTCTTTAGGGGAAACGGCCCCCTGCCCCGTGAGGGCCTGGACCTGCGGCAGTTTCCGAACCTTCCTCGGGAGGGCTGCTACCTGACGCTCGCTTCCGGCATCTCCCCGCGTCATGCCGAGGAGCAGCCGATGCGAGGCGGAGCCAGGCCGGGCCCATGGGCAGAGGACGGTGTGATGCGCGTCTTCTCCCTGTTGGTCTCACGCCTTGCTCTCAATGGCACGGCGGTGGTCTTGCACCAGGCAGGCTCGCTCGTGAAGGACGCCAGGATCTTCGCTCGGCTGCTCCGGGAGTTGGCCCACCCCGACTACCGTCCGTTCCGCGCCTGGGTCGATCTCTCCCGCCGCCGGGGCAGCCGCTACCTTCAGCTGCGCGGCCTGGAGAGCTTCGGGCTGCCGGATCTCCAGCTCGCACCGGAGGTGTGGGACACGTGGGAGACGTCGCGTGGCCGGGAGGCCTTGTACTTCGCCGCCTATCGCATGGTTCGCGAGAACCGCCCGCTCTCCGCGGATGAGGTCCTGGAGGTGCCGCTGGGCGTGCAGCCCGGCTCCTGGCCCGAGCCATTCGGCGGAGACACCATGAGCTACCGGGTCCGCGCCGGCGAGCCTTCCAGCCTGATGCTCGAGCGCCTCTCGGATGCCGCGACTCCCTTCACCCGCTGGGCGCGGGCGTCGGCACCGGGCAAGCCGTTCTCCTCGACCGTGGGCGTCAATACGTACCAGGCCCTCTTCCGCCATGCCCTGGAGGGCGCCTTGCCGGGCGACACCATCGCCCACATTGCACCTCCGGCCTCGCAGGCGCTCCCCCCGCACGAGGTACTCGTGCGCACGCGCCTGGGCCAGAGCGGCTTCACGGTTGTCACCAATGGCTTCGGCTGGGTGCCGCAGGCGAGCGGAAAGCGGGATTCAAGTGCCACCCATGTGGAGCTGGCGGCGTGGATGGACTCGCACAGCCCGGAGCGCGCCCTGGCCCTGTCGGCGCTGGGGACGCTGATGCAATCGAACGAGGGCGGCCAGCCGGCCTGGGCGCCGGGCGACATCGCCGTCGTCTCCGACCCGCTCCTGGGGCTGCGCCACTTCGTCATCGCACAGGGGCCCGTCGTGCCCCTGCCTCCAGGCTCGCCCGTGAACCTGCTCTGGGTCATCCCCCTGCTCGCGGCCGAGTTCGAGATGGTGCGGCGGGCCGGTCCCCTGCACTGGGCCAACCAACTGCTGAAGGACCCGTCCCGCAGGACGGAGTTGGTGCAGCGCTGGAGCCTGGGCGCGAACTGACGCTCCCAGGGCCGCCAACTGCCCTTTGAGCGCGTCCACCTCCCCGCCGATACGGCTCACCTCGGCCTTGGTTTCCTCCGCCTCCTCGCGCCAGGTGCCGAAGCGAACCCGCGCTCCGCTCGTCGTTACCACCTCCAACATCGACTCCGTTGCCGCTGGCGTCGTCGCCACCTCCACCGGCAGCAGGCGAACCGCTTTGCCATTCTCGCCTTGCTGTCGTCGACGCCGGTATACCCACGACTGCAACGTGATCAACCGCACGCCTCGATGCTGGGAAAACTCCTTCTGCGTCAGTCCGCTCGCCTCGAAGGCTTCAGCGACCCGGAACCACTCCTGCTTCTCCACCGGCTTTGACATTCCCGCCAGGGGCCTCGGCGCCGACTCCTCACTCAACGCCTCTCAGCACGTTCTTGGCCAAATGGATACGGTACTGGAGACGGATTGCTTTTCCGGATCGCGGTGCCCAATGCTTCCGGCGGTTCTGGCAAAGAATGGGCCGGGGCCGCTCAAGGGAGGAGAACTGCAATGGCAAACATTACCGTTTTTTACCAAGAAGACTTCGGGGGTACGCACGTCGATCTGCCGCCTGGCAACTACACCCGGGCCCAGTTGGAGGCGCGCGGCATCGGGAACAACACCATCAGCTCGGTGAGGGTGCCGCCTGGCGTGAAGGCTGTCCTCTTCAAGGACGATAATTTCACCGGCGACCAGCTCGAAGTGGTGGCCAATGCCGAGGAACTGGGCGCGATGAACAACAACACCTCCAGCATCAGAGTCATCTCCGTGCCCGTGCAGCCCAGGGCCAGGTTCTTCTACAAAGAGCAATTCGATGGCAAGGAGGTGGACCTGCCTCCTGGCCAGTACACCCAGGCCGAGCTGGAGCTGTACGGCATCGACAACAACACCATCAGCTCGGTGAAGCCGCAGGGCCTGGCGGTCGTCCTATACAAGAACGACAACTTCTCCGGCGACACGCTGCCCGTGAATTCCGACGCCCCGAGCCTGGGCGCGATGAACAACAACACCTCCAGCATCAGAATCTCCTGATGCTGGCGCGCCGGCATTCCAGGTGACGGTCCCTGCCGCGGGGGCCGCCATCCTTTCGAGCCCCAGAGACTCTCGAATCACCTGCATCCACGACGGCAGGGGGCGGCCCACCCCCACTCGGTGACCCCATTCACGCTCACGGCTGAGCTGGTGCCCTGATCGTCTGCACGCGCTCGCCCCTCCAGTCGAAGACGGCGAGCGCACGCGCCACGTTCGCGTACCAGGGCAGCCCGGTACGTCCTCGGGCACCAGCGCGCCGATGATCGAGCGTGGAGCCACCTGGAGGCCGTTGCGGCGCTGCACCTCCGTAGGCGCAGGCTCGAAATTGCACAGCGTGCCCTCGACGGCGAAGCCGCACTTCTCGAACACGCGACGGCTGCGTGGTCGGAAGGCACCCGCAGCCCTCCACGCGGCGTTGCGAAGGCGAGATGGAAATTCCACGGACGCCATTCGCGCAGGCAGGCGTGCGGTAGCAACTCAGAAGAGGGGAAGGATGCTCCGCTCCTGGCTGGACTCCCGACGGGCCATGCAGGCGGCAACGCATCGTGCCCGTGATGCTCTTTCCAGTCATGGCGACCACCTTCAGCGGAGGAGGGGCCATGTACTTCCAGGCCATCAAGACCGAGGGCCTTGCCCAAATCACCTACATCCTGGGCAGTGACGGCGAGGCGCTCGTCGTCGACCCCCGGCGTGATGTCGACGTCTACCTGGACGTGTTGCGGCGGCAGGAGTTGCGGCTGCGCTACGTGCTCCAGACGCACCGCCAGGAAGACTTCGTTGAGGGCACCTCCGCGCTTGCCCGCATTGCAGGCGCGCAGGTGGTGGCTGGCCGGCACCCCATCACCGGCCATGCCGACGTGCGGATGGGCGAGCGAGAGCGGCTACACCTGGGGGCCTTGACGCTGGTGGCGCTTCATACGCCGGGCCACACTCCAGAGAGCATGAGCTGGGCCGTCTACCTGGATCCCCACCATGCCCAGGCTTGGGGCGTCTTCACGGGCGACGCGCTCTTTGCTGGAGAGACAGGGCGCACGGACCTGGCTGCGCCAGAGCGAATCTACGAGAACGCCGCGCTCCTCTTTGATTCGCTCCATCAGAAGGTCCTGCCCCTGGGGGACCAGACACTGGTCTTCCCGGCCCATGGGGTAGGCTCGGTGTGTGGCAGCGGCATCGCGGACAGGGAGTTGACGACACTGGGCTTCGAGCGCCTGCACAACCCCGTGTTCACCTCCAGCCGGAGCGACTTCATCCAGCGCAAGGTGCAGGAGCGGCTTCACCGGCCCTCGTATTTCTCGCGCATGGAGGAGGCGAACATACGCGGTGGCGTACCACTCTCCGCCGATTCATCCGCCACCCCCTTCCTGGAGCCGAAACGCTTTCAGTGGGCAAGTCACAGTGGCCTTGTCCTGGACGCGCGTGAGCCCGAGTCCTTCGCGGGTGGCCACATCCCGGGCTCGTTGAATGTCTGGATGCAGGGGTTGTCCGTGTTCGGTGGACAGATGGTACAGCCGGGCACGCCGCTGTTCCTCGTCCTGCCTGCGCACGCGGACTCGAAGGAGGCCGTGCTGGCCCTGGCCCGCGTCGGCCTCGACCAGGTGGAGGGCGTCCTCACGGGGGGATTCGGGGCATGGCGCAACGAGGGGTTGCCTGTCGAGAGCAGCGGCACGCTGACGCCCGAGGCGCTCTTTTCCCAGATGGAGGGCTTCCAGGTGCTCGACGTGCGCGAGCGCTCGGAGTTCGAGCGTGGCCACATCCGGAGCGCACGACATGCGTATGTGACAGAGCTGGAGGAGTGCCTCTCCGGGCTGGGACTGCGCGAGGACCATCCAGTCGCGGTGGTGTGCAGCACAGGCCACCGCTCCGGACTCGCCACGAGCATCCTGCTCCGCAACGGCTTCCAGCAGGTCTCGAACGTGCTGGGCGGCATGTCGGCATGGCGGCGGCTGGAACTTCCGGTGCGGACAGGCCCGCCGTCGGAGGTCGAGTTCGAACAAGCAACGCGCTCCATGGGGACAGAGGAGCAGGACGCCTCTCCACCGTCGCCTTCGTGAGCCGTCAACGAGGTTGTCGTCGGATGGGGGCATCTCCACTGCGGGCGCGGGAAGGAGGCGGTCGTGGAGTCAGGTACGCATCAATTCGAACCGCACGTCAGTGAGGTTCAACTCCGCATCTCTGGCACGGGACTCCCGGAACTCTTCGAGGAGGCCGGGTATGCGCTCGCGGAGCTCATGCTCGGAGAGGCACCGTTGCCGCAGCCCTCGCCAGAATCGGCGGTGGAGCGCGTCGCGCTCGTGGCGGCGGACACCGAGGCCCTGCTCGTCGACTGGCTCAATGAGCTCATCGCCCGCTCGGACTTGACGAAGCGCGTCTACACGGACCTCGTGGTGGACGAGCTCCAAGAGCGGTCGCTGCGCGCCCACATTCGCGGCGTCTCGCCTCCCGTGCTGAAGACCGCTGTGAAGGCCGCCACCTTCCATGGCCTGGAGTTGAACGAGCACGACGATGGTTTCACGGCCACGGTCGTCCTCGATGTCTGAGCCCCCCTGTCATGAGGCAAGCATGGAGACACTTCACGAGGTCCCGCAGCAGTTCGAGCCGCTCATCCGGCAGATAGGGCCCGCCCTGTATGAACTGGGCCAGGGCTTCCGAGAGGACATGCGGGTACCGGCCCGCATCGTCGCGGACTCGGAGTTGCTCCAGCAGATGGTCCACGACCGGAGCGTGCCTCAGCTCGTCAACGTCACCACACTGCCGGGCATCCAGGGCTTCGCCATCGGAATGCCGGACATGCACGAGGGCTACGGCTTCCCCGTGGGCGGTGTGGCGGGCACAGCGTTGCCAGATGGCGTCATCTCGCCGGGCGGCATCGGGTTCGACATCAACTGCGGCGTGAGGTTGCTGGCGACCGGGCTTCGGCACGAGGACGTGAAGGAGGTGCTGCCGGAGGTGGCTCACGACCTCGCTCGGAGCATTCCCACAGGCTTCGGCCGACATGGCCGCCTGTCGTTGGCTCCCGAGCAGATGGACCGGGTCCTCAGGGAGGGCGTCCCCTATCTGGTGGACGTGCTGGGACTGGGAACACCGGAGGACGTCGACTACCTGGAGGCCAGAGGCTGCCTCGATGGCGCCGACACGGCCAAGGTCTCCGTTCGGGCACGGGAGCGGGGGCATGACCAGCTTGGCACGCTCGGTGGCGGCAATCACTTCCTGGAAGTGCAGCGGGTGGAGCGCGTCCTCGACTCGGAGGCGGCCCCGGCGCTCGGGCTGTTCGAGGGCCAGCTCACCGTGCTCATCCATACGGGCTCGCGTGGACTGGGGCACCAGGTCTGCACGGATGCGGTGCGCACCATGGATCGCGCCCTGGCCCGCGAGGGCATCCAGCTCGTGGACCGTCAACTCGCCTGTGCGCCGCTGTCGTCGGCGGAGGGGCAGGACTACTTCGCGGCCATGTGCGCCGCGGCCAACTTCGCCTGGGCCAACCGGCAGGTGCTCACCCACCGGGTGCGCGACGTGTTCCGCCGGTGGTTCGGAGACCGTTCCGCTGCGTGGCCTCGCATCGTCTATGACGTGGCCCACAACATCGCGAAGTTGGAGCCGCATGGAGGCCAGCGCCTCTGTGTACACCGCAAGGGCGCAACGCGGGCCTTCGGTCCAGGGCACCCCGAGCTGCCCGCGGCCTACCATCAGGTCGGCCAGCCCGTGTTCATCCCCGGAAGCATGGGCACGGCGTCCTTCGTGTTGGTGGGGAAGGAGGCTGCCGAGGCCATCTCACTCAGCAGCGCCTGCCATGGGGCGGGACGGCGGCTGAGCCGGGCCGCTTCCAAGCGCCAGGTGGTGGGAAGTGAGCTGCGCGCGGCGCTGAATCGTCAGGGCATCGCCGTGGAGTGTCCCTCCAATGCGGAGCTCGCGGAGGAAGCGCCCCTGGCCTACAAGGACGTGGATCGGGTGGTGGACGTGGTCGAGGCGGCTGGCATCGCGCGGAAAGTGGCGCGGCTGGTGCCGCTCGCGGTGTTGAAAGGCTGAGCGCCGGGTTGCATTGGACCGGAGGCGTGCGGGGGAACCAGGGGCCCTGAGGCCGCTCGTCGCTTGGCTGGGAGGCTCACGTCCACTGAAGGACGAGCGCACCGTTGCCGTCTGATGCCAGCTGTGTGCGGGTCCCGAGGTCCCGCCCCTGCCGGTCCAAGACGCCGCCCAGCCACTCAGCGTCCTGTCGTGAGGCATGATGGGGACGGAATTGGCGCAGCTGCATCGGGAGCATGCGGAGGCCCGTCAGCTGACCGGTGGCCGGGGCGATGGACGCCAGGTACAGCAGCGTCAGGTCTGGACGGAAGGCCGTGTGGCCAGAGATTCCCTCATAGTCGTTCAGGAAGTCTCCGCAGCCGTAGAGGATGAGGTGGCCCCGGTGGACCTCGATGCCGCGGGGGTGGTGCGACGAGTGGCCATGGATGATGTCGACGCCGGCCTCATCGATGAGCGCTCGCGCGAAGGCCCGCTGCGCGTCCGGCACTGCATAGCCCCAGTTGCCGCCCCAGTGAATGGAGGCAACGACGATGTCGCCCGTGCGTTTGACGGCCGCGACGCGCTCGCCCAGTTGCCGCACTGCGGTGGGTGTCAGCGCTGGCAGCAGATCCACGCCGGGCCGGTCTTCCGTCGCGGCCCAGACGGGTGGGATTCCGCTGCTGCTATCACCGAACGAAAACACGGTGACCCGGCCCCCGGTCACATCCAGGATGGCCGGCCGCCGTGCTCGCTCCTGGTCCTCCCCGAGCCCCGCGGTGGCGATGCCCAGGCGCCGGAGGGTCGCCAGCGTTTCGAGGAGCCCTGGATAGCCCCAGTCCAGCACGTGGTTGTTCGCCAGCGCGCAGCAATCGAGCCGGGCTGCTGTAAGGCAAGCCGCGTTCTCCGGGTGCATGCGATAATGGATGCCCTTGTCTGGCCACCACGCCTCGCTTGTGGTGACGCTCGTCTCCAGGTTGATGATTCGAACATCCGGCGCGGCTCGCTCCATCTCGTCGAGCGCGTCACCCCAGAGTTCACCGAAGCCGACGGGCGTCCGGATGGGGCCATTGCGTTCCTCTGCCAGCCGGACGTAGTCCCGCGCATCCTTCAGGTAGTCCTCGTGGAGGCCCGGCGGAGCAGGGTGGGGCAGGACCTGGTCGATGCCCCGGCCCGTCATCACATCTCCGCAGAGCAGGAGGGTGAGCACCTTCCCCGAGGCCGAAGGCGTCGAGCCATTGGCGCTCCGCTTCCTGTCCGGCGTATCCGGAATCATCGTGAGTCGGCCCCCCGCCACAGGTGCGGCGCGGAGCAAGCCCGGGAGCGCGTTAGAGCGTCAGCCACTTCTTGGTGGTCACGGTATGCACGGTGGAGATGCGCTTCTCCACCTCCTTCGTCTCCTGGCAGCGTGGGCACTTGGGCGTTCGCTCATCGTGCTCCTTGACGCTCATGATCTCGGTGAAGGGCTCCTTACACTTGCGGCAGTAGAACTCGTAGACGGGCATCACTCGCTCCTGCTCGGGCCTGATGGCCTCCTGTGAAGGATGGGGATGGAGCGTGATGCACGGCAGGGCTCGAGCTGCCATCCCTGCGCTGGAATGGCGGCTCCTTCGGAGGGCCGGGATGAACTGCGCCCGGTGGGCTCCTGTGAGACTGGGGTATCGCGGCCCGGGTGGTGGTGGCTCGCTGATGCTTCGGGCGCCCGGTCAGGAGTGGGCCGTGTCGCCGGGCGGCGCGTGACGGTCGTGACCGAGGGTGAGCCGGGCCTGAGCCAGGAGCGTCGCGACCGCTTCATCTGGAACCTGCTGGAAGTCGGCGTACCACTGGCCAATGGCATACAGCGACGGCGTGGAAAGCACGCACACCACGTCATCCGCCAGGGGGGCGAGCTCTGCGAGTGTCTGGGATGCCGCGACGGGGACCGCGAGGATGATGCTGCCGGGCTGGTGCATGCGGAGCGCCTGTATGGCGGCTCGGACGGTACCTCCCGTCGCGATGCCGTCGTCCACCAGGATGATTCGCTGGCCTTCGATTCGAGGCGCCCCGATGCCCTGGCGGAAGCGCGCCACTCGGACCTTCACTTCATCCGTCTTCTGACGGACGAGGCCTTGCAGGTCCGTCTCGGTGACGCCCACCTCGTCCATCAGCCTCCGGTTGACGAACGCGACACCGCCTTCCGCGACCGCGCCGAGGCCCAGTTCCTCGTAGCCCGGCACACCGACCTTGCGGACCACCCAGACGTCCAGCGGTGCGCCCAGTGCTGTTGCCACCTCAAAGGCCACAGGTACACCCCCGCGGGGCAACGCCAGGACGAGCGTGCCTTCACCCGTGTAGCCACGCTCGCGCAGCAACTGGGCGAGCCGCCGGCCCGCATCGACACGATCCTCGAAGTGCATGGCACCCCCTGCGATCAAGAGAAGCATGGCCGGGGCACCTGTCCACCGATGCCTGTCGATGTCCGAGGCCCTGGGGGCCGGGTGGTCCGGTGAGTGGACCGAATCCCAGCCCACGGGATGTGCGAGGTGGGCCCTGGCAGGAGGGCCACCCCAGGCCGCGGGGTGTTGATGCTCAAGAGGCGCCAAGAGGTCCAGGCCCCTGGTACTCACCTGAAGGGAGCGCGGCCTGGGCAGGCGTGTACCCCAAGGGGGCTCAAGCGGCCTGTCCACCGGACGGGAGCATCACGCATGCGTTTCAACGACCGCGACGAAGCTTCGCAGCAAGAAGAGATCGGTCATCCGGGTGTCTCCACAAAGGGCTCTCGGTCAAACTATTCAGAACCCCACTGGTAATCATTCTGGCATTTCGCTTCCGCATGGGATGGCCGGGGATTAGAGCACCTCGTCAGGAGGTGAAGTCGTGCACCTGGCGAACATTTGGAGGGCGATGCTCATGACGCTGTTCACGATGGCCTGCTCAGCTTCTGCGGGAGTGGGGGACGGCGGCTCTCCCGTGCCGCCCGAGGCCCTCTTGCGGGCCGCAGAGAAGGGCGATGCGGCGACGGTCTCCGAGCTGCTGCGCCAGGGGGCGGCCGTAGACGCCCGGGACTCGGCGGGCAACACGTCGCTCTTGCTGGCGACTGACGGGAACCACGTGGCTGCCGCCCGCGCCCTCATCGAGGCAGGCGCGAACGTGAACCTCCAGAACCGCCAGCTCGATAGCGCCTACCTCCTGGCTGGAGCGCGGGGGTACCTGGAGATCCTGCGCCTGACCTTGAAGAACGGCGCCGACCTGAAGAGCACCAACCGCTACGGCGGCACTGCGCTCATTCCGGCCTGTGAACGCGGCCATGTGGAGGTCGTGAAAACGTTGCTGCAAGCCGGCGTCGATCCGAACCACGTCAACCGTCTGGGCTGGACCGGACTGCTCGAGGCGATCCTGCTCAGCGACGGCGGGCCACGTCACCAGGCGATCGTCCGTCTCCTGATTGATGGAGGCGCCGACGTCAACCTGGCGGACGGAAACGGCGTCACGCCGCTCCAGCACGCCCGCGAGCGCAAACAAGACGCGATTGCCAAGATGCTCGTAGCCGCCGGAGGTCGCTGATGGAGAGGTCCGCCGAAGAATTCATGCGCGAGGCCATCGCCCTGGCTCGCACCAACGTCAAGTCCGGTGGCCGTCCGTTCGGGGCCTTGCTCGTGCGCGACGGTCGGGTGATCGCGCGCGCGGTCAACGAGGTCAATCAGACGAAGGATCCCACCGCCCACGCCGAGCTCCTGGCCATTCGCAATGCGAGCCAGAGCCTCGGTAGCGCCAGCCTGAGCGGCTGCGTCGTCTATGCCAGTGGTCATCCCTGCCCGATGTGTCTGGCCGCCATGTACCTGTGCGGAATCCAGGGCGCCTATTTCGCCTACTCCAACGAGGAGGGCGAAGCCTTCGGCCTCTCCACAGCGCCGATCTACGCGCAGTTGGCCCGCGAGCCCCAAGCCCAGTCCCTCGCCTTGCGGCCTCTGCGCCCGGCGGACGAGCACGGACTGTACGACGAGTGGAAGCGCCATCAGGGATGACCGATAAGGAGCTCCGGATGCGTCAGTCAGTCGACTCCTCCCGTACGTCCACCCCAGTCGAGTTGGTGAACGTAACCCTTCCTGACGGCCGCCGCGTGGACGTCCTTCTCCGCGATGGCCGCATCGCGTCGATCGACGAACATCGACCGGACACGGGCAAGAGCGCTCACCGCGAAGCGACATCCATTCAACTCGATGGCGCATTGCTGCTCCCCGCGCTGGTGGACGGCCACTGCCATCTCGACAAGACCTTCTTCGGAGCGCCGTGGCAGCCGCACCGCGCGGCGGGTTCAATCCGGCAGCGGACCGTGGAGGAGCGCGCTCTGCGCAACGAAGTCGGCGTTTCGGTCGCGCAGCGAGCCACGGCCCTCGCCAACCGCATGGTGTCCCTTGGCACCGGTCACATCCGCTCCCATGTCGACATCGACCCGGTTGGAAAGCTCGATGGATTGCACGCGCTCTTCGAGGTGCGTGACGCTTTTCGTGATCGGCTCGGTATCCAACTGGTCGCGTTCCCGCAAAGCGGCATCGTCACCGCGAAAGGGGTCGCCGACCTGCTCGACGCGGCGCTCTCGGAGGGCGCCGACCTGATCGGCGGACTCGACCCTGCCGGTTTCGACGGCGACGTCGACGGTCAGCTCGACATTGTCTTCGGGCTCGCCGACCGGCACGGCTCGGGGATTGATATCCACCTTCACGACGGCGGCGAGGTCGGCACCCAACAACTACGCGCCATTGCCGAACGCACGAAGGCGTTGGGGCTCAGCGGTAAGGTCGCGGTCAGCCATGCTTACGCGCTCGGGCAGATCGACGAGCACGAGCTCGCACGAACGGCCGCCGCTCTCGGCGCAGCCGGGGTCGCCATCATGACGAACGGCCCCAACCGCTCGATGCCACCGCTGCGCGCTCTACGCGAGCATGGCGTCCGAGTGTTCGCCGGCTCCGATAACATCCGAGACGCCTGGTGGCCGTATGGAACCGCGGACATGCTCGAACGAGCGACCATCATCGGGCTCCAAGCCGAGCTGATGTCCGACGACGACCTGAAGTACGCTTCTTCGCTCATTACCGACTCCGCAGCGGAGGTGCTCGGAATCACCGATTACGGACTGCATCCCGGCTGCCGCGCAGACCTGGTCGTGATTGCAGCAGGCAGCGTCCCCGAGGCCGTCGCCGCCCACCCTGAGCGCCTGCTCGTGGTGCACGACGGGCGTGTCGTGGGCCCGGTGCCGGGCGATGGTCGCGCTCGTTGGGGATGAACCGGGCCGCAGGTCGAGCCCTTTTCCTGGTGTTGGGCGTCAACACCGGCTTCATCGCCGCCGGCAGTGGCCGCGTCGACCTGAAGATGGGCTTCGAGCTCTTCGTCGTCACCTACCTCGCCTCCATCTACCCGGCTCTCAAGGCCAGCAGCGTGGAGCCAGTCGAAGGCCTCAAGGCGGAGGAGTCTGGACCGAAAGGGCCGCCGTCGTGGCAGCGCGCAGCCCTCGAAGCGGCTGGCGGCTCGGCTCAATCGAAGTCGGTCGGAAGCGCGGCGACGCTGGGCGGCGACTCGAGAGTCCCCAGCTCGCCGACAATCCGCGCCGGGGCCTCGCAAGCTCACGCTACCCGCGAGGCGGGGACCCGACGCGCTCCCGCTGGCGACAACGGCGCGCTGCCGTGGGCCTTCAGCGGCTCGAGGTCGCCACGGGGAAGACGAGGTCGTCGTGGTCTGTCCAGGCTCCCGGGGCGCAGCTGACCGGGGTGGGATGGGTGCCGAGGATGCCGCGAATCGCCTGGAGCCCTCCCTCTGGCAGCGTGAAGGTGGTGGATAGCTCCTGCGCCCCTGTCACTTCGAGCGGGAGCCGGGCGACATGCGTCCATTGGGGGCTGCGCGCGTCGGGGGCGTGGAAGAGGTCCACCGCTTCCAGGAAGGGCACGAAGCCGAAGGCGGTCGCGGTGAGTTTCACCGGCTTGCCAGCGGTGAGAGGGCCGCCGTCCTGGCTGGAGACGCGCAGCCCCTCCAGCGTCGCGGTGATGAGGTAGGTGCCATCGATGCCATCCGCACAGCTCGCACCGAGCGTGTTGGGCGCATGGCGCTCTGGCCCCACGGTGCCCATGCCGCGCACGAGCACGCCGGTGTCGCACGCGGACGCGAGGGTGGCGCAGCGGGGCGCCTGGAGCGTCGAATCGAAGTCGGCGATATCGGGGTTGCGCACCGTCACCGTCATGGGCGCGGCGCGCCAGGCCTTGAGCGCGGTGTCGTAGGCGCGGACCTCCAGGGTGGCCGGGCCGTTGAGCTCTTCCCGGGTGTCCCAGTCGAACTCGAAGGGGTGGGTGTCGTCACTGGCGCGCAGGAGGCCGTTGACCCAGAGGTCCACGCGCCGGACCGCCGCATCGTCCCAGGCGAGCACCCGCACACGCGAGGTGGCGCGCACGGTGCTCCAGGGGAAGGGCGTCACGACGTGTGCCCAGGGGCGGTGGACGTCCCCCGTCGAGCGGTGGAAGCCCGCCTGGAGCAGCAGGTCGGGGAGCCCGGCCCGGCGTCCTTCACGCGACCCGAGATGGCTGCGCCCGCGAGCGCGTCCATTACCTGGGCCGGGGGGCGGTGGGGTGGATCTCCAGGTAGAGCGCGGCGGCGCCGGCGACGTGAGGGGTGGCCATGGAGGTACCGGAGAAGACCTCGCTTGCCGTGTCGTTGGCGATGCCGGCGGAGCGAATGTCCTCGCCCGGCGCGTACAGGTCGACGCAGGGGCCGTGATTCGAGAATGACGCGCGGGAGTCCTCCACATTGGTGGCGCCCACGGTGAGGGCTTCCGCCGCGCGAGCAGGAGACTCGTCGCACGCGCTGACGCCGAAGTTGCCCGCGGCCACCACGGCGGTGACTCCGGCGGCCACGACGTTGCGGACCGCCTGGTCCAGCGCGTCCGAGACCTCCAGCCCGATGCTCAGGTTGGCGACCGCGGGGGACTGGTGATGGGCGGCGACCCAGTCGATGCCGGCGATGATGCCCGACAGGGGGCCTTCTCCGTCACAGTTCAGGATGCGCACGGGATGCAGCGTCACGGCCCGGGCCACGCCCCAGGTCGTGCCACCGAGGATGCCCGCGACGTGGGTGCCGTGCCCGTCGCAGTCCTCCGCGCCACCGTCGGGGTCCACCGCGTCGAAGCCCTCGCCCAGGCGTCCCTGGAACTCGGCATGCGTGGAGCGGATGCCCGTGTCGAGCACGTACGCGTGGACACCCGCGCCGCTCAGCGCCGGGCGATAGAGCCCATCCAGGGGCAGGTCCTCCTGGTCCACGCGGTCCAGGCCCCACGCCATCGTCTCCGCCGTGGCGAGCGGGCGCACCCATGCATCCTGCTCGATGAAGGCCACGCGCTCGTCAGCGCGCAGCGCCTCCAAGCGCGCGTCGTCCAGCTCCGCCGAGAAGCCCTGGAGCGCATGCTCATAGGTGTGGAGCACCTTCGCGCCATGCGTCTTGGCGAGGTTCGACACGTGCTCCCGCGTCTTCTGGGGCCCCTGGGATGCGGCGCGGGCCTCCGGGCGGAGCACGACGATGTATCGGTTCGGAATGGGGCGCTGGCGCGGGGCCGCAGGGGCGAGGGGAGCGGGCGGTTCGGTGCAACTGGTAGTGATGGTGAGCAGACACAGAAGCGGGACGAGATGGAGTTTCCACATGGGGCGTGGGCCTGAGGTGGGACGCCTCTCGCGGAGGCGTCATGCCTGTGCGAGGGCGGCGTCATGGTGCGCCGGCTTGGACGCCACGGGTGTCGGGATTGATCAATCCGGAGGGTCACTTTCCTCAGGTCTCTGAGCCTTCCCGCGAGAAACACCGCCGTTCCCCCGTCGTTCGACGTGTCTTCTCGCCTGTGCGGCTGATGCGCTGGACGGGGCTGCAGGCCCAGGTCGGGGCCCCCGGCTGCAGGGCCCACGGGCGGTAGAGATCTGGACGACGACGCTCAAGAGAAGCCGATGGCGCGCCCTCGCCGAGAAGGTTGTAACACCTGGGGTCGTTGGTCTACTGGGGGCGGGTGCACGAACTCTTGAGCAGATGCAGCCAGTTGTTCAAGGACCTCCCAGTCCCGCTCGTCGAGAACACGAAGGTGACGGTTTACGTGTCCGAGCTGGAGGTTGGGCGGGAAGGTGGGCTCATCTGTACTTTCAGGTTCGCGTTCAAAGATGAAGTAGGGAACTGGGCATCTGTCGCCGAAGTCCCGGTAGAGCTCGTTCCCTCCGAGTATCTACACGACCCACGCATCCCTTCGTACCTTCGGGCCGTGCCGCGTGCGTTGACCGAACTCATGAATGGGCGAGGCTGCCTGTGGTTTACGCCGGCGGTTGCGCTTCAATCAGAGGCGACGACCGAGGACGCGCTCGTTGCCGAAATCGTAGCGCGCAGCGAGCCGATGTGGTGATTCGGCCCGTCCGGACTGCCACTGCGAGGCGGCGGCCCCGAAGCCCGCCTCAATCACAGTAGTACGTCGGCGCCAGCTCCAGGACGCGCTGCTCGGCGATGGGGGAGAGCGCGCGCAGGCGTGAGAGGAAGAGGGGTGCCTTCATCCCCATTCCGATGAAGCCCCAGACATACGAACGCTCCTGGGACTCGGCGAGGTGCTTGTGTTCCTCCGGGGTGAACGTGCGCCCCACCGCCTTCTCCAGCGTCTGGAGATCCAGCGCGAGTTGGGCGTTCAACGTCCCCCGCAGTGCCTGGAGCAGCTCCGCGTACTCCGTGAGGGCTTCGTCCAACTTGTCGGGTTCCCGGGCGAGGATCTTCTGCGCCTCCAGGAAGTCCAGCCGGGTGTGCTGCGCCTCTTCGAGCCAGTGGTGCTTGAGCAGGTTGCAGAACAGCGGATCCAGCGTCTCGGCATTGTTTCCGCGGACCGTTTCCAGATAGTGCTGCTGCGTCATCAGCTCCAGGTGCAGGTTGAAAATGAGCACCCCCAGATTCGACTTCGCCATGATGGCCCGCGCCACCTCGACGTGGTTGTCGAGCAGGGCAGGGACGACCTTGAACCCTCGGGCGAACGCGCCGGTGAAGCGCGCGAAGAGCTGCTGGTGCTTCAGCTCCTCCTCCGTGAAGCGCAGGAGCGCGCGCATGTGCGTCGCGTTCCCGTGCAGCTCGAGGCTGGCGCGCTGGGCGGCCAGGGCCACGGCGTACTCCTCCAGGAACAGGAACAGGTGCGCATAGCTGTTGGAGCGGATGTGATTCAGCATCAGCCGCTCCTCCGCGTTCAGGAAGGGAATGGCTTCCGCGCCCGTCAGCGCATCCGAAAGGAACCGGTGGCTGAAATCCAGGACGGTGTCCTTGGGCAACAGGTCATCAAGACGCCAGGAGACTTTCTCTGAGCTCTGGATGCAGGATTGATATTCTGGGGTTTGATTGAGTGTTTGCAATTGAGTCTCCCTGTGGAAAGGCAAGTGCTGGCGGTGTGATGGAATTTGTCGCGAGGCGTCAGCCCCCTGTGGTCGAAGCGCCCCTCGACCTGTCAGGTGAGCAGGGCGGGCTGTTCAGCTACTCATGTGAAATATGATTGCTCGTGAGGGGCGGGGGGAGGCAAGGGGGCGTTCTCACGGTCCTGGCCTGTACAGTCTTGCGGTCGAAAAATCGCCTACCTGCCGGTTCCAGTTGAATGCCTTGCGGGCCAGGGGCATGGAGTGGCGGCGCCGAGCCGCCGTTCTTGCGCTGCTCCTGCTCTTGGACCCAGTGTTGGCGGTTGTTCACGATGTGCGGGAGTTGCTCCGCGGCCTGTCCCCACCACTCCAGTGTGGGCCGATGGCTCAATGGAATTTCCTGGGCCAGCGCGAGCGGAGCGATGTACGTGTCGTTGCACTGGTACTCGGATGTGGACGGCTCGCCGCGAGACATTGCGGCTTGCGCGGAGGTGGACGGCTTTCTGCGCGACGACCCGATTGGCGTGGAAGGCATGGTCACTTCCGGTGGGATGACGGACTCGGCTGGCATGCGGGCTCGTGCCGAGCGTCATTGCAACGCCAATGCCAGTCGTTTACGTGCGGAGGCATGCCTACCCCCCGGGAGGGGCACGGTCTCCACGCCCCGGCAGGCGCGTTGTACGGGGGGGGCCTTGTCAGGGAGAAGTCGTCCGTGGACCGCGGAGGCTGCCGCGCTTGTCCATGACGGAGAGCGGGAGGGCCTCGAAAGGGGAACGTCGGTGGGCGGGCCGCGCGCACCTGTGTCGGAGGTAGGCGAACAGATGGGAAGCGCGGCCCGTGGCATCTGCCGCGCATCAGGGCCTCCCAGCGCATGGTCCAAGCCTGGGGGGATTGCCGTCGGACCTGAGACGTCTCATGGGGTATGCATGACGCGTCATGGGGCATCTCTGACGTGTCAATGACGGGTACGCCCATCCTCTCGAGAGAGGCGCGCGCCCCTCATCGGCCAGCCAAAGCTGGCGCAGCGGCTGACACAGCGCGTCTGCCGGAACGCTCCGCGCCCGCCACGCCCACGGCGGAGCAACTGGCGCTGCTTGAAGGCGTGCGGCCCCGGGCGGGGACGGGCTGCGACGCGTGCCGTTGTACCGGCGTCAAGGGGCGCGTGGACCCCTTTGAACTGCTGGTGGTGGATTCGGACCTGCAACCGCTCATCGCCACCGGCGTACCGGGCGTCCTGCTTAGTCAGCGCGCGCGGGGTTTCCGCACGCTGGTGGAAGACGCGCTGGCGAAGGTGGGCAAGGGGACGTCGCGGAGGCATCGACTGTTCCGTCCCGCGCACTCAAGAGGCTGTGCGCTGGTGACGAGGGGAGTGCCGAACCGAGCCCGACGACGGGCGGTTCATCGAGGACGGCTATGCGTGACGGGAGCATCACTCGGGCGGCCCCGTCAGCGGTCCTCCTCGGTCCCTCTGCACCCTCCCTCCCCCTCAACAGCGCCCCCATCCCTCTTATGCGTGGGCGCGAGCGGTGTTTGACGACATCCTCGCGGCGGCGCTGGAGTTGGGGGGGACGATCACCGGGGAACATGGCGTGCGGGCGCTGAAGCAGGCGTTCCTGGGCCGGCAGCTTGGGGAGGAGGGGCTGCGGCTGCACCGCCGCATCAAGGGCGCCATGGAGCCGCTGGGCATCCTCAATCCGGGCAAGGTCCTCTGAAATTCCGCCGATAATGCGGCGCGTCGCAGGCGGCCCCCGGAGCGGAAGAACACAGTTGTTCCGCTGACTTGCGAGGCCCGCCGATAATCTTCACGGGGCGATGTCGAGACCTCGCGCGTGGCTCCGACATCCCAATGAACGCGCACCCAATGCCGGGGCGCGGAGGCCCTGAGAAGAGAGAGCCACCATGAAGATGAAGTACATGCTGATGATGAACACCCCGAGCGGCGGTCCGTACCAGGTGATGAGCTGGCCGAAGAAGGACCTCCAGGCGCACATCGCGTTCATGGCGGGCTTCGCGACGAAGCTCGGGGAGACGGGGGAGCTGGTGGCGGCCGAGGGGCTGGCGGGGCCGGACCAGGCCAGGCGCGTGCGCGCGGGCGCGGACGGCAAGCCCATCACCGATGGCGTGTTCCCGGAGTCGAAGGAGTTCCTCGCGGGCTACTGGATTATCGAGGTGGACAGCCCGGAGCGGGCCTACGCCATCGCCGCGGAGGCCTCGGCGGCGCCTGGGCTCGGCGGCAAGCCGATGAACATGCCCATCGAGGTCCGCCAGGTGATGAGCGGTCCTCCGCCCGACCTGATGTGATGACGGAGTCGAGGGACATTCGCATCGAGCACCTGTTGCGCGAGCACGCGCCGCGGGTGCTCGGCGCGGTCATCCGGCGGTTTCGGGACTTCGGAGCCTCGGAGGACGCGGTGCAGGAGGCGCTGCTCGCGGCGGCCTTGCAGTGGCCTCGCGAGGGCGTGCCGGACGACCCGCGCGCCTGGCTGATTCAGGTCGCTTCGCGGCGAATCACGGACCACGTGCGCGCGGAGACCGCGCGCCGCCACCGTGAGGCGCTGGTGGTCAGCCTGGTGCCGCCGGAGCTCCAGCTCGTGATGTCCCTGGATGGCGACGAGCTGGCGGGCCGGGATGACGCGCTCGTGCTGCTGTTCATGTGCTGTCACCCGGCGCTGTCCACGGCGTCGGCCATCGCGCTGACCTTGCGCGCGGTGGGTGGGTTGACGACGGCGGAAATCGCCAAGGCCTTCCTCGTGCCCGAGGCGACCATGGCCCAGCGCATCAGCCGGGCCAAGCAGAGCATCAAGAGCTCCGGGGTGCCGTTCCAGAAGCCCACGCCGGAGGAGCGCGCGCAGCGGCTGGGCGCGGTGCTGCACGTGCTCTACCTCATCTTCAACGAGGGCTACACGGCCACCTCGGGGCCGGAGTTGCATCGCACGGACCTGTCGGGCGAGGCGATTCGGCTGACGCGGATGTTGCACGCGCTGCTGCCGGAGGACGGCGAGGTGGCGGGGCTGTTGGCGCTGATGCTGCTCACGGACGCGCGGAGGGCGGCGAGGACGGGGCCCGCGGGTGAGCTGATTCCGCTCGACGCGCAGGACCGGAGCCTGTGGGACGCGGGGATGATTGCGGAGGGCATCGCGCTCATCTCCGCGACGCTGTCGAGGGCTCGGTGGGGATGTACCGGTGCAGGCGGCCATCGCGGCGGTGCATGACGAGGCGTCGCGCGCGGAGGACACGGACTGGCCGCAGGTGCTGGCGCTCTACGAAGTGCTGATGGGGCTGATGGACAACCCGATGGTGGCGCTCAACCACGCCATCGCGACGGCGATGGTGCACGGGCCGCGGGCCGGGCTGTCGCTGCTGGAGGGGCTGGCCAGGGAGGGCCGGCTGGAGGGGAACCACCGGCTCGACGCGGTGCGCGCGCACCTGCTGGAGCGCGCGGGGAAGACGGGCGCGGCGGTGGTCCACTACCGGAAGGCGGCCGAGCGCACCACGAGCCTGCCCGAGCGCGACTACCTGCTGACCCAGGCCGCGCGGCTGAGCGACGAGATGGCGTAGGCCCCCGAGCGCCGCGCGCTACTTCGCCGTGGCCGACGCCGCGCCGAGCTCGCGCAGCTTCTTCACGGCGTTGTCGTTCTTCGGGTTCAGCTCCAGCGACTTCTTGTAGCGGGAGATGGCCTCGTCCTTCCGGCCGGCCGCCGCGTAGCCCTCGCCCAGGCTGTCGTGGGTGTTGGCGTCCTCGGGGAAGAGGGACGCGTTCGCCTCGAACAGCTTCACCGCGTCGGCGACCTCGCCCTTGTTCAGCCGTGCGTAGCCGATGACGTTGAGGATGTCCGCGGTGACCTTCTCCTCCGCGGGGGCCGAGCGCTTGTGCGCGGTGAACCAGGAGACGGCGGTGTCCACGCCCTTCGTCCGGACGAGGAGGTCCGTCGTCATGAAGGCGTTCTCCAGGTTGTGGGTGATTCCCTTCCAGCCGTACTCGGTCGCCACGCTGGCGACGATGCGGTCGAAGAGGAGCCCGCCGTCATCCGAGTTGGACATGATGGCCACGCCGCTGCCCGTCTCGGCGAAGGCGACGAGGAGCGAGCGGTAGCCCGCGTTCGAGCCGCCGTGTCCGAACCACGCCTGTCCCGGCGGGAGACGGAAGCCGATGCCGAAGGCCTGGGACTGGCGTGTGAGCATCTGCTTCGCCATGGCCTGGGACACCACGCGCTGGGACTTGCCCTGGGTGGCCTTGGAGACCTCCATCGCGATGCGGGCGAGGTCCGACGGCGTGGTCCACAGGCCGGCGGCGGCCTGCTCCGGATAGGTGTGCCAGCGTCCTTCCAGGTTCTTTCCGCCCGAGCGCGCGCCGACGGCGGCAAGGGGCTCCAGGGCCTTGGGCAGCGGCTGCTCGTAGGTGCTGTGCTTCAGGCCGAGCGGCGCCAGCACCGCCTCCTTCATGATTTGGGCGAACGGCTTCTGGAGCTGGTCCGTGAGCATCTGCTGGACGATGGAGGTGCCGCCGCCGCTGTAGCGCGTCAGGGTGCCGGGCACCGTGTCCACGCGGACGGGGGCGGAGTTGGCGGGCTGCTCGCCATCCAAGAGCTGTTGCAGCGTAGGAACGGGCGCCTGGGCCGCGTAGCCGGGGAAGCCGTGCACCGTCGTCCCGGCGCTGTGGGAGAGCAGCCGGCGCAGGGTGACCTTCTGCTCGCGGGTGAACGCGTTGTCCGGCAGCTTCCAGGAGGTGAGTCTGGCGTTGATGTCCTCGTCGAGCGACCACTTGCGCTTCTCGGCGTGGTGCATCGCCGCGAGGGCGGCCACCGGCTTGCTGATGGACGCGGCCTGGAAGAGGGTGTCGAGGGTGACGGGCGCGGTGCCTCCGGCCTCCTTCACGCCGTAGCCCTTGGCCCAGGCGAGCGAGCCCCGGTCGAATACGGCGATGCTCAGGCCGGGGATTTCATACAGGGTCATCCACTCCTGGAGGGACAGGTGGCGGGGCTTCTCGCCGGGGATGGGGATGGAGGGGAAGCCCTGCTCCACGCGGGTGATGCGGGCGGCCTCGGAGGGGCGGGCCATCCACTGGGTGGTGGGCTTGCGCGTGTCCGCTCCCGTGAGCAGGACGACGGCCGAGAGCCCCGTGAGGGTCATGCGGACGGGACGGGGTGTGGGTATGCGACGCATGGAAGACTCCCTGGGGCACCTGCGCGGTGGGCGACAGAGACCCTACGCGTCTTGCATGAGGTGATTGCCAGGGCCCCCTCCACGCGCGCCTTCACGGGCCGGAGGAACGTCAGACACTCGGGATACATCTGTTCTGGAATCGAGCATTTACGCCAGGCGATGACAAGGCTATGGCGTATGTCGATGCAGTCAGCACCCGTGGGATGGGCGCGCATGGCCCAGGTCCGCGTCGAAGCACCGCCGACATCCGGCCCCTGACGCACCGGGGGCCCTGAATGCACGCGAGGACGTGCGACCTCGTGGTGTGTTTGTCTCGCGAACTCCCCTATGACCTTGAAACTCTCCTGGCTGCGATGCGCCCTGGCCGTCCTCGGCCTCTGGGCGTTCGTCCCTGGCTGTAAGAACAGCGAGCCTGATGGAAATTCGCCGCCGGATGCCGCGGGCGAGCCCGATGCGGGCGGGCCGGATGGGGGCCACGAGCCCACGCCCGATGGTGGCCCTTCGGACGGTGGGACGCAGACGTCGGATGGCGTGGGCTTCATCGGCTACGTGCTGCCCGCGTCGAACGCGGAAGCCGTCCCACGCAACGCGCGCGTCATCGTGGGGTTCGCCGAGGCGCTCGATGTCACCACCGTGAGCGCGGAGGTCCTCACGGTGTCGGAGAACGGCGTCACGGTGGCGGGAACGGTGACGCATGACCCCGTCACGCGCACGCTGACTTTCACGCCAGGGCGTCCCTTCGCGGCGGATACGTTGGTGACGGTGGGCGTCTCCACGGCGCTGCGTCTGGTGTCGGGCAAGTCCCTGCCGGCGCCCTACCAATCGGTCTTCACGGTGGGGCTGGAGGCGGACACGTCGCCGCCGGAGGTGCTGGCCACGCGGCCCGGCAGTGGTGAGAGTGGCGTGTCGCCGACCTGGCCGGTGTACACGCTCTCATTCCGAGAGCCGATGGACCCGCGCACGCTCACCGGTGACACGCTCCGGTTCGAGCAGGCGCTGGGGTCGAACCCCGCGGCGCCGCTCACGGGTGTCATCTCCTACGATGCTCCGAGCCAGTCGGTGTCCTTCCGTGTCAGTCCTTTACCCGCGCCGGGGGCGCTCGTCACCGGGACACTCTCCACGGGGGCGAAGGACCTGGCGGGCAATGCGCTCACGCAGGCGCACGCGTTCTCGTTCTTTGTGACGGCATCGAGCGACACCACCGCGCCGCGGGTGCAGGGGACGCTGCCGGAGGCCACGTCGGTGGGGGTGGCCGCGCGCTATGCGCCCATCATCGTTCACTTCAGTGAGCCACTCCGGCCGGAGAGCGTCACGCCGGACCGCGTCTACCTGGAGGAACTGAGCACCGACGGCACGCAGGTGGTCCGCCGGGTTCCGGGCACGCTGCGCTACGACGACGCGAAGCTCCACGCCGCCTTTACGCCGAAAGAGCCGCTGAAATACCAGACGCGCTACCGGGGGCGGGTCAGCGCCGTGGAGGACCTCGCGGGCAACGTGCTGGCGCTGTTCGACGGCTTCCACTTCGTCACGGAGCTGGAGCCCTCTCCGCCGGTGGTGCGTGATGCGACGCCGGCTCCGGACGCGCGCTTCGTGCCGCTGGGAAGCCCGCTGCGCGTGAGCTTCGACCGGCCGCTGGACCCGGCCACCGTCAACGCGCGGACGGTGGGTGTCGAGGGCGTCACGGGGCTGGTCAACTACGAGTCCTCCACGAACACGGTGGTGTTCCGGCCCGTGCCGCCCTTCGCGCCCGCCACGAACTACACGGTGACGGTGAAGGACGTGCAGACGCCACAGGGGGCGGGCCTTGCCTCGCCGCACACGTACACGGTGCGCACGGTGGCTCCCGGAGTGAGGGTGAGCGTGGGGCGTCCCGGTCAGCCGGGGATGCCCGTGTTCGCCACGGGCCCCCGGGGGACGCTGGCCGTGTGGAACGAGGACACGGGGACGGCCATCCAGGTCCGCGCGGCCTTCGACAGCGGCTCGGGCTTCGGGGACTCCGTCCTGGTGGGGGAGGGACGCTCGATGACGCTGGCGCCGCAGGTGTCCGCGTGGGGCGAGCGCTTCGTGGTGGGCTGGTCGGACCGCTCGCTCGCGGGGGGCGCCGTCGCGCTCTTCGATGGGGCGGCCTTCACGCCCGTGACGCCCGGCATCAGCGGCCGGCTGTTCGGGGTGGGGAACCATCTCTATGCCGTCAATGGGAAGACCTTCCGGGTCCATGCTGGGACGCAGTGGTCGGAGGTCTTCACGGCGGCGAACCTGGGGTCGCCCGTGTCCCTCCTGCAGAATGGAGACCGGGTGCTGGTGTCGTCGGGGCGGAGCACGACGTTGGAGGTCTCGGTCGTGTTCGACGGGGTGCGGTGGCTGGAGTCCACGGTGTCGTCCCCGGTGGACGCGCAGTACATCCGCGTGGGGGACAGCTTCGGGCGGGCGTGGGTGTCCAACCAGGGGGTGGAGTTCGCGCTCTTCAACCGGGACACGCGCGAGTGGGGGTTGGGGGAGCTCATCACGACCGAGCAGATGACGAGCCTGCGCATCGCCTCGGATGGCAGCACCATCACGGCGGTCCTCGGCGATACGGGCGGGCTTTTCGCGTCGGTGCGCGCGAACGGGGCATGGCAGGCCCCATCGCTGTTGGACAACCTGGCGGTTCGCGACATCTGGGCGGTGGTACCCCACCGAGGCAACTACGTCGCGTTGTGGACCGGTATCAACAGCGCCACGCTGGTGCGCGCCGTCTCGCAGACGGGAAGCTCGTGGAGCTCGACCTCGAAGGCCGTGGTCGCGTCGGGGTTGAGCAGCGTGCTCGACGTGCGGGCGTCGGGGGATGACCTGCTGGTCCTGATGCAGAAAACCCAGCCGTCGTCCACGGCTGAAATCTTGGGCGCGGCGCTCACGTCGCAGGGGTGGCAGCCGAGCGTCCAGCTTCGTGGCCGGGAGGCGACTTCCTCGGTGTTGGTGCCGGTGGGGGCTCGCGCGGGTGCGCTCTTCATTCAGCCGGGGCGGCTCGTGGTGCGCGGCTATCTGGGAGGCGGCCAGTGGGACTCGGGGCTTGAGCTGGTGACGCCGGCGCTCGTCGGCAGCGTGCGGAACGCAGCCGTCCACTTCGAGTCCGACGGGCATGGGGCCGCCGCGTGGGAGCAGTTCGACGCGGGGGCGTGGAGTCTCTTCCTGGCGGAGTTCGACGGGACGGTGTGGATGGAGCCGGTGCGTGTGGGGCCGGCGGGCACGAAGGTCCGCGTGGCGGTGGACGACAACGGGGTGGTGGTGGCGTATCTCCAGCCGTCCACGCAGGCGGACCTGATGGACATCTGGGTGGTGTCCTCCGAGGCGGGGGTGGTGGGGGCGCCGCAACTGTTGGACAGCGTGGCGGCCACGGACCCGGACCTGGCGCTGGTGCATGGCCCCAGCGGCTTCATGGCGGTGTGGGGCGAGTGGGAGATTCGCGGAGCGCGGAGCGTGGATGGGGTGGCGTGGCGGGACCTGGCGACCCTCATCCCGAGGGTGTTCCAGGAGGCGCGTTGGTACAACACGCGGCTGGTCACGGTGGGTGAGTCCTTCGCGCTGTCGACGCAGCGCAACGAGCTCTACCTGAACATGAGCATCCACACCGCGGGCGTGTGGCAGCCCATCGCGGCCCCGGTCATGCCCAGTGACGTCTACGAGTTCGTCGCGGCGGGCAACTCGGTGATGTTGATGGCGCCCTTCGACGACGAGTTCCGCTACATCTTCCACAACGGCATCGCCTGGTCCGGCCAGAACATCGTCAAGTCGCCGGCGGACGGCCAAGGTGTGCTCGCGGCGTCTCCGAGCGGGTTCCGGATGCACACCGACAAGAGCTGGTGGCGGTGGAGCGGGACGGAGTGGCTGAAAGAGGCGACGGATGTCAGCCGTCCCTATTGGGCGGGCAGCCTGCGCTGTGACGCGAAGGGCTGCGGCCTGGCGACGGGAGCCGCGTTCGATACGCCGGTGAACCTGGCGCTGTCCTACGCGTCGGGCACGCGCTCTTTCTGGACGGGGGCCTCGCCCGCGCAGCGAGACTTCCCCGTCCAGGCGGGGAGCGTGACGTGGGACTTCGTGGCGGACACCTACCGTGTCACGTGGCGCCAGTCCGTGCAGCAGGGTGTGCTCGCGCTGCACGCCAGCACGGCCCTGTGAGGGCCTGAGTCCATGAGGAGGGGGCGGTGGATGTGTTCCCGCTCCGTCCTCGTGGCCCGAAGTCCGGAGCCGGGTGCTTCACCTGGGGGAGGTGAGGCGGTCCCAAGAGGAAACACGCATCACACCGGGGCGCCTCGCGGGCCCCGGCGTTGACGTGTCACGAGCCCCCGCAGACGCGTCAACGCGCCCCATCGCAAGCGGACCCATCGGACGCAAAGCAGCGGAATGACTCGAACCACCCGCGAGGCGCAGGTGGCACGTGTCCTGCTCTGGTGACGCACTGCCCCCCTACACCAGACCTTCGCATGGCGCGAAGGCATCAACGAGGACGTTTCATATGTGCACTGATTTTCTGGTTGCGACCGAGGACGCGAGCGCTGTCGTCGTTGGCCGCAGCATGGAGTTCGGCATCGACCTCGGCTCCAAGTTCCGGTTCCACGCCAAGGGGCATACGGTCCAGTCTCCTGGTTCCCTCACGCACCTGCATGGCCTCAAGTGGACGACGAAGTTCGACTACGTCGGCCTCACCGTCACGCTCTATGGCGTCACCGTCATCGGCGATGCGATGAACTCGGAAGGCCTCTCCGCCGGAGCGCTGTGGATGCCCTCGTCCACGTATCCCCAGGCCGCCAAGGACCCGTCCCGGGGACTGGCGCCCGAGCTCTTCGTGGAGTGGGCCGTGGGTAACTTCGCCACCGTGGACGCGGTGAAGGAGGCCCTGGCGAACGGCGACGCCGAGCTGTGGCACAGCGACTGGATGTCGAGCAAGATTCCGCTCCACTTCGCCCTCCACGACGCGAAGGGCAACAGCATGGTTGTCGAGTTCACCGACCGGCAGATGTTCCTGTACGCGTCGGCGGGGCATGACAACTCGCCGCTGAACATGCACAACCCCGTTGCTGTCCTGACCAACCACCCGACCTTCCCGGAGCACCTGGAGAACCTCAGGAACTACGCGGGGCTGTCGTCCCGTGGCGCCACGCCCGTGAAGCTGGGAACCGGCACCTTCGCGCCTCACGGCTGCGGCAGCGGCCTCTTCGGGATTCCCGGCGACTCCACGCCCCCCTCCCGGTTCGTCCGGGCCGTCTACCTCCGTGAGTTCTCCGAGAAGCCCAAGAACGCGGCCGAGGCCCGCTCCCTGGCGCTGCACCTGCTCAACACCGTCGATATCCCCTACGGCACCAGCCGCGACTTGAACGAGGTCACGGGCAAGGACTCTCTCGACTACACCCAGTGGGTCGTCGTGAAGGACCTCACGAACCGCACGTTCGGCGTCCGGACCTACGACAGCCTGGGGCTGCAGACGCTGGACCTGCGCACGGTCGACTTCAAGAAGGCGGATGGCAAGACGCTCGCCCTCTCCCCGGTGGATTCGCAGCTCGACGCCAACAAGCAGCTGGCGAGCTGAGTCACTGACTCCCCCTCCGTGGCGCGGGGCCGGGCACCTGGCTGCAAGCGGGTACCCGGCCTCGCCGCCGCTCAGTGGATGCGAAGCGCGAGCGTGCCCAGGTGGTGACGGCCCACGGCTTCGAGCGCCCGGCCCGCCTCGTCCAGGTGGTACACCTGTGAGGCCTCGACATGGAGTGGCCCGCGATTTCGCTTCGCGTTTGAGAGCGGCACGCAGGTCACGGGGTGGCCTTCGCCGGGGGCGTCTGGGGCACGACGGAGACCTTGCCCTGCTCCTGCTGAAGGGTGTGCGTGCTGCCGGGCGCGAAGCGCTGGAACTCCTCGAGTGTTTCGGGGGTGTAGGTGATGGCGGGCTGGCCGTCGCCGTGGAAGACCACGCTGTACCGCGCGTCGCGCGCGTTTCGTTCCTTCTCGCCCTTGCGCAAGGCCTTGGCGGGCCGCAGCTCGGCGTCGGTGGGCCAGCGCGCCTCGAGCGTGGTGCCGTTCGCCTTCACGTCCCGGTCGTGCATCCAGCGCCACTCCTTCCAGGTGTACCAGGTCGCCTGGCGCGGCACGCTCCGGTAGCGCGGCTCCTGGCGTGAGCGCTGCTCGTCCACGTAGCGCGGCTCCTTGCGCTTCTTCGTCACGGAGCAGTACCGGGTGGTGCAGCTCCGATTTCCTCCGGTGCAGGTCGTCTTGCAGGTCGCGAAGCCGTTCCTGTTGCTGGTGCACTGCTCGCTGCACTTCTTGGGCGTCGTGGTGCAGTCCTCACCGCAAGCCTCCTTGTCGCGGTAGGTCTCCGTGGTGAAGCCCCGCTGGACGCGCTCCGTGTAGCGGACGGTCGTGTAGCCGGCGAGCACCTGGTCGTCATGGTGGTGGCGCTTGCCCTGCGCCTTCACCAGGAGGGCGCCTTCTGGCCGGTCCTCCTCGAAGCCCTCGTCATCCACGAGGCGGTAGCGCTCCACGCTCACCGTGTGCTCCCAGGAGACCTCCTTGACCTGGAGCGTCCGCGTCCTCTCCGGCTCCGTCTTGGGCGCTGTCGTGGCCGCCGTCGCGGGGGCGGTCCCCTTCTTGCCGGAGGACATCCACATGGGACAGCAGCAGCCGAAGAACGCGATGATGAAGAGGATGTAGCAGCCCAGGCGCCTGTTGCTCTTCGCCCCCTTCTTCTCGTCTGGGGTGGCGCGCGTGGGCTCGGCGGGAATCGAGCCTTCGACGGCGGACGCGCCGCAGTGCTTGCAGCCGCCGTCCAGGGCCCGCTGGTCGCTCTCGCAATAGGCGCATCGCCAGTTGGGACCGGCGGTGGCCATCCTCAGCAGGGCCTCGTCGGTCACCGTGACGGCGGACGCGGTGTCTTCCGGCATCTCATACTGCTCGCTGCCGTCCTTGGCGTTCTTGCAGCCCTGACACACCATGTAGCGGCCGAGGTTGCGGTGGTTGCAACTCGAACAACGCCAGAACATCTCAATGTGCCGCTCAGACATCCTCTGTTTTCCCCCTCGGGTGCGTACCGCCGAGCGGTGCGGCCTATAGCACGGCGCGAGCCGGACGGGCGGCAGGGCGAAGCCCGTGCCGCTCCCGCGTCGCTCGGAGTGCGTGGGGTGACAGCCAGGGAGAAGAACCGCGTGCAGAGAGGTATTGAGACGAATCGACGCGAGGCAATCGCAACCTGCTCGCGCGGGAAGACGGTTTCAGACTGGATTGAACGGCACGCCAGGGCGTTTGGAGTCTTGAAAAAGTTGCCTACACTGCCAGCCCGCTGGCGCTCCGAGGACGTGCTTGGAGCGCCAGCGTTCATCCCCCATACCCCTGGAGTGTCATGCGTCGCATCATCGCCCTGCTTGCCGCGCTGAACCTGGTTGCATGTGCCCACGGTGGTGGCGCCGCGCCGGAAGCCGCCTCGGCCACGAAGCCCGCGGCACCAAAGCCCGTCGCCACGCCCGAAGCGAAAGCGGCTGCCTCCGAGGCATCCGGACTGGCCATGAAAGGCGACAACGCGCGCGCCCTTCCCCTGTTCCGAAGCGCTTGGGACGGCGGGGTGCGCAGCAGGAACCTGGCCTACAACGCGGCCTGCGCGGCGTCCTTGCTGGCGGAGCGCGAGGAGGCGCTGGTCTGGCTGGAGCGCGCCGTGGAGGAAGGCTTCGATGACGCGAAGCACCTCCAGAAGGACCCTGACCTGAGCAACGTCCGGAGCCTGCCCGGCTACGCGGCGCTGGAGCAGCGAGTCATCGCCGCCGAGGCGAAGCAGTACGAGGCCGCGGACCCTGTGCTGCGGGACGAGTTGCTCAAGCGCATGGAAGAGGACCAGGCGGCACGCAGTGCCCTCGTCGCCTCGAACTTCCAGGATGAGGCCGCCAAGGCGAAGATGAAGGACGTCGATGCGCGCAACACCACCTGGCTCAAGGGCGTCATCGCGAAGCATGGCTGGCCGGGAAGCGCCCTGGTGGGCCGGCGCGGTACCTTCGCCGCGTGGTTGCTGGTGCAGCACGCGGACCAGGATGTGGCCTTCCAGAGCGAGGTCCTTCCGATGCTGGAGAAGGCCGTGGCGCGAGGGGAGGGCTCCGCGAAGGAGCTCGCGTACCTCACGGACCGGGTGCTGGTGAATACCGGCAAGCCGCAGCGCTACGCCACCCAGTTGGAGGAGGTGGATGGAAAGACGGTGCCCAAGGCGCTGGAGGAGCCCGAGAAGGTGAACGAGCGGCGCGCCGCCGTGGGGCTCGATACGCTGGAGGAGTACATCGCGGCCTTCGAGCGGATGAAGGCCGCGGCCACCCAGCAGAAGCCCTGAGCCGCGGGGGCTGATGGCGGCCGCGCCGAGTGGTGCGGCCGCCGGCGCTGCGTCATTCATCTGCTGTCATGCAATGCTTCGCGGGCACGAGACGCTTGCGCGCCAGCAACGGCAGCGCTGGACGGAGGTGGACGTCCGGCGCCCTCCCGCCCACCCGCGTGTGGCTCGGCGGAAGGGGGCTCGTGCGCCCGAGGCAGGCTTGCCGCGCGCGTGTCAGAGCGTGCGCATGAACGCGACCAGGTCCTTCTTCTCCTGCGCGTTGAGCCGGGTCTCCAGCACGAGATTGAAGAACTCCACCGTGTCCTCCAGCGTCATGAGCCGCCCATCATGGAGATAGGGCGGAGAGTCCTTGATGCCTCGCAGGGGGAACGTCTTGATGGGGCCATCGGCGCCCATCACCGCGCCGTTCACCAGCCGGGGCTTGTAGAAGCGCTCCGCCTGCAGGTTGTGCATCAGGTTGTCTGTGTAATACGGCGGGAGGTGGCACACGGAGCACTGCGCCTTGCCGAAGAAGAGCGTCTGTCCGCGCATCTCCTGCTGGGTGGCCTTCTTCGGGTCCAGCTTCCCGTCGAAGCGGAGCTTGGGGGCCGGCGGGAAGTCGAGGAGGGCTTGGACCTCCGCCATGAAGTGTACCTGGCTGCCCCGCTCGAGGATGTTGACCCCTTTCTTCGTCGCGATGACCGGGTCGCCATCGAAGTACGCCGCGCGCTGCTCGAACTCGGTGAAGTCCTCCACCGTCTTCAGGGCCCGCTGTGAGCCGAACAGGCGCTGGATGTTCACCCCGCGGAGCGTCGGCGTATCGATGCGGTGGCGGAACTCCTGGGGCCGGATGTCGCCCACCAGGTGCGTGGCGCCATTGGAGTGGCCGTTGACGTGACAGTCGAAGCAGCTCACGCCCCGGCTGGGCAGCTCGGAGCGGCGGTCGGCGGTCTGATTGAACTGCTGCTGGGGAAAGGGCGTGACGAGCAGCCGGAGGCCTTCCAGTTGCTTCGGATTCAGGAGGCCGTTGAACAGCTCCTGGACGTTCATGATGGTCACCAGCTTCCCCTGCGAGACATCCCCCAGGTCCGGGCGCGTGGTGAGGAAGATGGGCGGCGGGAACTCCGGCAGCAGGTGGTCCGGCAGGTCGAAGTCGAGGTCGAACCGTGTGAGGTCCCTCCCTTCCTGCCGCTTGATTTCATCGATGTGGAACTTGGGGAAGACCATGCCGCCCTCCGGATGATTCGGGTGGGGCAATGGCATGAAGCCCGCGGGGAAGAGCCCCCTGTCTCGAATCGCCTCCGGGCTCATGGCGGCGAGGGACTCCCAGGTCACGCCCTGCGGGAGCTTCACCCGCACGCCTTCCTGGACGGCTTTCCCCCGGGACATGGTGACGCCCCGGGCCGGACGGTTTCCCAGGTCATAGCGGTGTTCGAGGAGCTGCTGGTGGCGCGCGGTGATTTTGGGCTTCTCCGCCTTCATCCGCGCCATGACGTCAGCGAAGGGCTCCGTCTGGGCCACGGGCATGTAGCTGGTGCTGCCCCGCCGCTGCACTTCCTGGGCGTGGGACATGCCTGTGTCCATCATGAAAAGGCCCATGACTGCGACAGCGATGTGTGGGATTCCCCCCTGCGGCTTCATGCAAGTCCTCCTTGGGGCTGACTTCACCCGGAATGGTGTCCTGCTGTTCAGGCAAGGTATTCAATTGCGGTGGGTGTTTGTCCGAACCGTTGGCGAACCGTTGGCCAGTTCATACGTTGGCGCGGGTCCACGCCTGCGCAGGGCGCCAAGAGGTCCAGGCCCCTGCTACGCACCTGATGAGAGCGCGGTCTGGGCAGGCGTGTACCCCAAGGGGGCTCAAGCGGCCTGTCCACCGGACGGGAGCATCACTCGGGCGGCCCTCTTCGGCCCCTCTGCACCCTCCCTCCCTCTCAACAGGGCCCCCATCCTTCTTATGCGTCGAGTGACCCCAGCCCTTCCTGGAGATGCCCTTGCGGCCCTCGTACTCGTCCGGGGGACAGCGCATCGAGGCACAGCACGTCCGCGCCCTCGAAGAGACGGCCGACCTCGGGGAGCGGAAGACCATCCGCGAACGCATGGTGGCGAGGGGGCACCGCAAAGTGCGGCGGCTGCATCTGCGCCGCCAGCTCCGACTGGAGCGCCTGGGCGCCGTTGGCGCCGGGGCAGTAGAGGGGCAGCTCCGAGGTGGGCAGGTAGGCCGGCGTGAAGAAGGGAAAACCCTGTACGTGGTCCCAGTGCAGGTGCGAGAAGAAGAGGGTGGCCTTCTGGGGCGCGCCCTCGCGCATCATGATTTCGCCCAGTGCGCGGAGGCCTGTGCTTGCGTCCAGGATGAGCCAGTGGCCCTGGCTGGTGACCTCCACGCACGCCGTGTTGCCGCCAATGCGCGAGCCCGACACCGCGATGCTCCCCCGAACGCCATGAAACCGGCCTTCCATCGTGAGTCTCCTTGCAGCGGGCATCTATGGGGAGGCCCTGACGTGCGGAGGCTCAAGCAGGGGATGTGCCAGCTCCAAGGGGTTGAAATAACTAAGGCCGACGTCGGGATGCACCAGAATGGATCGCCCTTGCATTAGGCAGCGTGCTCCAGATTGGCGCGCCCCGTGTGCGGCTGTTCTGCCCGACAGGAGCCCTTGATGCACATCGGAGGCTCCGTTTGGGTCGGAGGTAGGGCGGTGCTGTTTGGACAGAGTGGCATAGTTGAATGCCGAGTACCTTGGTGGGTAGTTTCAACTAAGCGTCTTGGGAGGACTGTCGTTGCGGGGGGCGGAAATATTTTCGAGTATTGAGTGGCGAAGCAGCCCCGTGGACTGGGGACGGCACTAAGTCGAACGGGACCACTTGCCTCGCCAGAGTTTGATTTGGGTGTTGATTGCGTGGAGCATGCGATGGCCAATCATCTGATTGGCCCCTGTCTCGACGGCGCGTCGGAGCAGGCTCATTTCGCGCTGCAGTGTTCGTGTCGACTCGCGAATTTGACGGAGGAGTTTCAATGTGCCGTCCTCGACTATTCCAGCTCCTTCCAGGTCACCCATGTTGAAGCTGAATGTCTCGGATATTGTTTCATGGGAGATTGGCGTGAGGTATGAAGTGGTAATACTGAAAATCCTGGGGAAATTGCTCCTGTCGGACAGGACGGAGTGGGCGACATCCCCATGGAATACATATGTTGTTCCTGGCTGGATTTCCCTTGAACCATTCTCAAGGAGTGAGTATTTTCTGTCCTTAAGCCATGGCTTGAGGCTGTCAGAGACGGAGAACGAGACATTTCGGGCGGGCTCCGGTCCGACGTTTTTGACCGTCAATTGTATAAATTCGCTCTGCGTTGTTGTTGATATCGAGATGAGTCGAGGTGATTCGAGACGACGAGACTGAAAGGCCTCGCGAAGTTCGTAGTTGAGCATCCGGCGATTACTGAAGTTGTATCGCCGGTAGTGAATGCCGTCATCGGCTTGATGAGGGGCCCTTGAGCTCCTGGGGATTTCGATTACGAAAAGAGAGTGGGTTGCGTTTCGCCTGATCGGGATTATTTGTATGCCTGTGATTCGCGGTGAAATCCTGCTGTCAATGATGTCTCCGAGCCATTCTTTGGATATTCTGCCGTTGTTGGGAAATCCGGGGTTGATTTCGATTGGTAGGTGTGTTTGTTCGTCCTCGCGCACTCCATAGATGAGGACCCCTCCGTCTGAGTTCGCGAATGCAGAAATATCTCGCGTTAGCTCGGAAATGACTTCGTTCTGAGCTCTTTGGAGGCCTGTGGGTAATGGTTTGGGGTTCTGATTGATTGGCTCTAGAGCTCGCTGGTCCTTGTAGTCGAGGTAGTCGCTCTCGGGTATGGCGTGTTCAATCATTTGCTCCAGGTCTTCAATCGTTTTGGGCGTTTTCATGGCGATTGGCGAGTTCGTTCAGCCGTTTATATCGGCACCTCTCCGACCCTCATCCCTTCTGTGCAGGAGATTGAGCGTAGCCGGTGAATCGTTTCCGGCGACAACCCACTTGATGGTCGGAGCAGGCGTTCACCTCGGCTATGGCACGCCCCGCTGGCCTCCCTTTGTGCGTTGGTCTGCCGGAGTTCGAGTAGCCGGGCGTTGTTGCCGTCCTCTTTGTGTTGCTGATGGATTGCGTCGAGCACTGCCAGCCGGTTGAGCTTGAGTCGCGCGACGTTGAGGTTCAGTCGCTCGACGTCATGCACGGCGCCGGCATCGTCTCTGCGGCTCTGCCCCGGGGGGCGTAGCGGAGGTGTACGCCAACGTCTGGTGACACCTTGGCTGGATTATACGAAAGCGTCTGCTGTGCTGTCGACAAACGTCCCCGGTAAGTGTCGTGGGGCGGCTCCAGGGCGGGGCACTTCTTTTCCCGAGGAAATCCGACCAGGATGACGGTGGATGCCTCTCCGTGTTGCTCCGCGCCCGCGCTGCTCTCGTTGCAACCTGCCGCTCCACTTTTGCCTGTGTGACGCAATCCCCCAGGTCCAGGCGCGGACGCGAGTTCTCCTCCTCCAGCACGTGATGGAGGGCGCGAAGAAGAGCAGCACCGGACGGGTGGCCGCGCTGGCGCTGGTGAACTCGAAGCTCATCATCCACGGCTCGCCCAGTGGGACCTCGGACCTGGAGCTGCTCTCCGAGCCTGGAACCTGGCTGCTCTACCCGGATAGACCAGTGACACCGCCCGATGCCCCACCGCCGCAGCGGTTGAAGTAGGAGGACGTTCGACTTCAAGGTGTTCGCCTGCGTGAGGAGTGAGGCGGGCTCAAGGGGCTTGGCGTACGTGAAGGGGGCCCCCGGAGTGCGGGCAATTCAGGAGCACCTGGGCTTGCCCACGGGATGTGCGAGGTGGGCCCCGGCAGGAGGGCCACCCCAGGCCGCGGGGTGTTGAGGCTCAAGAGGCGCCAAGAGGTCCAGGCCCCTGTTACGCACCTGAAGGGAGCGCGGTCTGGGCAGGCGTGTACCCCAAGGGGGCTCAAGCGGCCTGTCCACCGGACGGGAGCATCACTCGGGCGGGCCCGTCAGCGGCCCTCCTCGGCCCCCTGCACCCTCCCCTTAACAGGGCCCCCATCCCTCTTATGCGTTCTACCAGGGCACCAGCGAGGTGCAGCGGATGGTGATTGCCCGCGAGACGTTCAAGCTGCTGGGCTGAAGTCCTGCACCTGACCGCGCAACGTGTGCGCGGCCAGTGTGCCCTGACAGGGCTCCGTCCTACTTGCAGGCGGACTCGTCGGGGTGGTGGCCCCGGAGCTGCGTCAGGCCGTCGGTGCACGCGGCAGTGCAGACCCTGGCCGTCTCGTCGTTCTGCCAGCAGGAACCGTCGGCGCCGTAGGTCACTTCGGCGGTGGCCTCAATCTGGGGGGTCGTGGCCTTGATGCAGACCAGGTACTTCTTGCACTCGGCGCTCTGCTCCGAGTCATCGCTGCCACATGCCGTCAGTCCCAACACCGCAACCGCCAGGATCATCGACTTGAACAAGGTTCCTCCGAACCAAAGGGGGATCTGTCGTCTACCTGACGGTGTGGGGTGAGCTCAACCCTCCTTGGAGTCAGAATGACCCGTCGCAGAGGAGCCTCCGCCGACACATCATCCACTTCGAAGGTAGGCGCATTGCCCGGGGCCAGGCCCGCGCGGTGGGCAGAGCGTCCGTGACGGGGGCCTTGCTCACCGGAGGACACGAGGCTGCATCAGCCCACCGGAGTCCAGGTGGAAGAGGCACCCGAGCCGGCGCTGGAGGTCTTCGCTCCAGGCCGGGGTGGTGAAGCTGGTGCTGGAGTAGGTAAGTCCTTCGCGGAGGTGGCGACGGACTTTGACCTCGCGGAGACGGCCTTCCGCCGGTGGGTGAGGCATGCCCGGACGCACCTGGCAGACTGTTGAGATTGTCCGCGGGGTGGGGAGTGACGCCCCGCGGTGTCGCGTGAGAAGAGAGCGGCATCGGAGGATGCGATGCGCGGGACGCCGAAGCCGCAGACGACGATGTTCAGTCTGCGGACGCCGGGCGGGCGCGTGCCGAAGGAACACCCGTTGCGGCGGGCGAAGGACAGTATCCGTCCGGCCAACGACGTGCTGAGAGTCGTTGAGTGAGGAGTCGGCGCCGTGGACCCTGGCGTGCATGTTGAAGCCGGTGGAGCAGCAGGCGTGGTTCCGGGGTGCCGAATCCGTTGAGGTGAGCGGGCTGACGCAGAAGGAGTTCTCGCGGCAGAGAGGGCTGCGGCTCAGCACGGTGCAGTCGTGGGTGTTCAAGAGGCGGCCAAGAGGTCCAGGCGTCTGTTACGCACCTGAAGGGAGCGCGGTCTGGGCAGGCGTGTACCCCAAGGGGGCTCAAGCGGCCTGTCCACGGGACGGGAGCATCACTCGGGCGGCCCCGTCAGTGGCCCTCCTCGGCGCCTCTCACCCTCTCTCCTCCTCAACAGGGGGGCCCCATCCCTCTTATGCGCATGCGCCACCATCCCGTGCTTCAGAGCTTGGCGTGCCACTCCTTCAGCAGCGCCGCTTCCTGCTCCCGCGTGATGCCAGCACGCAGCGTCGCCTGGCGCTCGGCCGGCTGGCTGCGGAACCACGCAAGCAGATCGGTCACCGTGGTGTCGAAGGGGCGGTAAGTGAGCCCGGCCGCCATCGCCCGGGCATTGCTGACCGCCCCGTAGCCCGCATAGGGCCCGCTCTTTGACGACACCCAGATCGGCAGCTCGACCTTCTTCTCCTCAAGGAATTCCGGCGACACATGCGTGTACGTCGGCTTCTTGCCGGTGACCCGCTCGCAGCCTTTCAGCATGGCCGTGGTGCTCAGCGGTTTCGCCGGGCCAACAGCGTTGAACGTGCCAAACGTGCCCGCTTCAGCAAGGCGGATCATCCATTCGCCCAGGTCGCGGCCGTCGATGATCTGCATCGGGTCGGAGCCATCGCCGGGCACGAGCATCTCGCCGCCCTGCGCCACGCGGTGCGGCCAGTAAGTGAAGCGATCGGTTTCGTCGCGCGGGCCGACGATGTAGCCAGGCCGGACGATGGTGACGCGCTTGCCGAACTGCTTGCGCGCTTCGGCCTCGCTCAACGCCTTGAGCGGACCGTACAGGTGCTCGATGTCCGCTTTCAGTGAGTCCTGCGTTTCGGCCATCGCGTCCTTGCCCGCATACACCGCCAGCGGCGCGTCCTCGGTGATGCCCTGCTTGCTGCCGTCGGCATAGACGGAAATCGTCGAGATGAAGAGGTAATGCCCGACGTTGCCCTTGAGCACCTTGCCGGCATCGCGCACCCAGAACGGCAGGCTGGTGGGGTTGTCGATGCACACATCCCACTTGCGACCTTGCAGCGACTTGAGGTCGCCGGTATTGCGGTCTCCGAACAGCTGCTCGACCGCGCTCGGCCATTCCGGTGACGGGCGCTTGCCGCGGTTGAACAGCGTCACCTTGTGCCCGCGCGCCAGTGCGTAGTTGACCTGGAACGGTCCGGTGAAACCGGTGCCGCCGAGGATCAGGATGTTCAGCGGTTTCGCCGCGCGTTTGATGGGCTTGGACGGCTTTGCCCAACCCGGCAGGGCGGCGGAGGCAGCGGCGAGCGCACCGAACTTGAGCAGGTCACGACGGGTGGTGGTCATCCAATGATTCCTGGTGAGTCGGGCGGAGTTCTCAGCGTATCCAAAACGGGATGCATGTGCGATGCGACACGGGTCCCGGAGCGGCCGGGAACCCGAACGGCCGCCCCCGGGGGCGGCAACCGGCATCAGGGCTGCGGCGCCGCCGGCTGCATTGTCGTGCGGCAGTCCACGCGCAGCGTGTCCGACGACCCGCGCTACGAGTAGGCACGGCACTCGCGCGCGCCTTCACGGGTGACTGGGATGCCAGTCGCTGGGCGTCATGTTGGTGGACACGGTGGGGAAGAAGGTCGCGTTCATCAAGGCGGCGGCGCGCGCAGCGGAGCGGCAACTGCGCGTCGTGTCCTCGCGGGCGTTCCGGTTGCCGGTCTCCGGCGCCGAGTGCCAGGTGGCGGTGTTCGCGAAGGAGTAGGGCAGGGGAGGGCGGCCGTGTGCCCATCGCTTTGTTTCACGCCGGGTCGGCGAACTCGCCTGTCATCGAGGGCTCAGCCGAAGCGCACCGCTCCCAAGCTCAAGGCTGTGATCCGACCACGGATGTCATCGCAGTCCCCTGGGCGGGGCGCGTGCCCTATGCGACGGGGCGGCTCACCCTCGACATGCTCGGGCTCAACGACACGCACATCGCGCACCTTCCGTCGCTTCAGCGCGGAATCGACGTGAAGATGGACCCGGAATACGTCCTGGCTCGGCGTCCCAAGCTCATCTTCGTCAACGTGAACCACTGCTATGTGCAGAAGGAGTGCTCGTTCGCGAATGCGGGGGGCTGGAAGATTGGCGACCGGCAGCTCATCGAACTGCTGCGTCAGTCGCCTGACTACGAATGGGGGAAGGACGCTCCGACGGACATCTCCGTCTTCCGCCGCCGCGAGTCACTGGCACAGTAGGCCGTGACCTGCTCACCCCGCATGCGCGCCAGAGTTCGCCCGAATCATGGAGCAGCTCATCGCGCTGTTCGCCGAATCTGGAAGCGATGAGCCCCCATTCCGATGGTGCGCATCGGTGAGGCCACCGAGGCCGCGGCCGCGGCGCTCTGCCTCTGTTCGGATGCCGTATCCTTCGTCACCGGCCCGTTGTGCCGCCGCGCGCTTCGCGCTGATTCGTCAGTCGGAGGGTTCCGTCACCGCCTCCACCGGCGCCGGTTCCGTCTCGGTTTGATCGACCTCGCGCCACCATGGGTCGATCGACTGCACCTGGCGCGGCTCGATCGGCTGCCCGAGCCGAGGCATGACCAGCGGCGCATTCGTTGGGGCGAGCTTCACGAGCGTCTCCGCAGGTTCGTCCCAGGAATGGATTGCGAGATTGAACGTGCCCCAATGGACCGGCAGGAAGGCGCCACCGCCCAACAGGTCGTGCGCTTGCAACGCATTCTCCGGTCCGAGGTGAATATCTCCCCACGCCGGGTCCCACGCGCCGACCTCGAGCATGACGAGGTCGAACGGCCCCAGCCTCTCCCGGATCTCGACGTACTCCTGGGTCAGGCCTGTGTCGCCGCTGAAGAAGACGGCGTGATGCGGACCGCGCACCACAATCGACGACCACGCTGTCCGGTTCCTATCGGCCACGCTGCGACCCGAGAAGTGCTGTGATGGTGCGGCGGTGAAGGTAAGGCCACCGACCTCCGCGGACTCCCACCAGTCGAGCTCGGTGATGCGCTCGGGAGGCACGCCCCACGCCTCCAGATGCGCACCCACGCCGAGTGAGGTGACGAACGGAACCCCGAGCGGGATGAGTTGAAGGATGGTCGGGTAGTCGAGGTGGTCGTAGTGGTCGTGCGAGATGACGACCGCGTGGAGCGGAGGAAGCTGACCGATTGTCACCGGCGCGGGGTGAAACCGCTTCGGCCCCGTGAAGGGAAGCGGGGAGATGCGCTCTCCCCACACCGGGTCAGTCAACACGCGCTTCCCATCGACCTCAAGCAGGACGGTGGAATGACCGAGCCACGTCGCGCGGAGCCCGCTCTGCACCGGGAGCAGCCACTGCTCAAGCGGATTGACGATGGGCAGCACGCCAGTCGGCACCCGCCGCTGACCGCCACAGATGAACTCCTTCATCGTCGAGACAGCGGTGCCCTTCTTCAGCCCCTGAGTCACCAGGGATGTGTTGTGGAACATCCCGTCCTTGAAGCGCGGTGACGCCTTCATGCGTTCGAGCCGGGCTCCCTGCGCCTTGCTTCCGAGTACCAGCATGCTCCGTCCCTCTCTATCGCAGCGCCATGTTCGGTTGGTCGCCCACCCCTGCACCTGCCCAAGATTCGATCACTGAGCTGAACGAAAGGTCCAGCCAACCGTCAATGCCGCCCTCTTGGCGAGCATGACGAAGCGCCGGAATCTGGGCCGGAGGTCATCGAAGCCCGAGCCACACGCACTACGTCGAACCCAGCCTCATCAGGACTTCGGCAACGCCATCCGGGTGATGCGGGTTCTCGTTGCTCAGGGTGTGGAAGCCACACTTCTCGAGGACGCGGATCGACGCGAGGTTGTTGAGAGCGACCCACGCATGAAGTGGCCGGGTGGGCTCGAGCACGAGAAACTCGGAGAGGGCCCGAGTGGCGATGCCCTTGCCCCAATGCTCGCGACCCATCCAGTAGCCGACGAGGCGCATGGCATCCTGTTCCCAACTGCCGATGTGCCCAACGACGACACCGCCCATGACGATGGTGCGGGTGACGTTCTCAGAGCGGAGAACGTTTGTGAGCCAGTGGGCCATGAACGCATCGCGTTCCCGCGATGCAAATGCGGCCATGCGCTGCGCTTCTGGGTCGCGCTGGTGTTCGAAGAAGATGGGAAGGTCTTCATCCGTGACGTTGCGGAGGATCATCCTGGAAAAGCTCCGTCCAGTCTGTGCCGCGCGGTGTCCCTCCCAAGGGGACCGCGCGACCTCGAGGTTCGGGCCCACCGCTCCGCCTGCCCCGGCGCTCCAAGCCTCTGGAGCACGACGGACTTCGGGGCGAAGCAGGAAGGCTCAAGGGGAAGGCTGCAGCGCCTTGCGCTCCTTCGCGCAGACCTGGAGCAGCTCCAACATGCTCATGCTGGTGCCGCCGATGTCGAACTTCTGCTCCTTGAAGTCGGGGTACCGGTTCTCGAGGATGCGCCCCTCCGCGATGCAATCGTTGAGCTGTGCGAGCGCCTCGCTCTTGCGCCCCTTGGAGAGGTGGACCTTCGCCGCGTCGTAGGCCTTCCACTGGCCCTCCTGGAACCGGAGCTCCACTGCGCAGGTCCGCGGAGGATGCCGCCGCCTTGCCCGCGACGTCCAGCGCCACGCCGCTCCGGCCAACGGTGCCGGAGCGGCACACTGAGGCCACATAGGGGGACGGAGGAAAAAGAAAAGCCCAGCAACCCCTGAGGATTGCTGGGCTTTTCTAGCGAGGAGTACGGGACTTGAACCCGTGGCCTCCGGCGTGACAGGCCGGCGTTCTAACCAACTGAACTAACTCCCCAGATGGGGCTGCGAGCGGCAGGGCCAAAAACCGAGCCTCTCACTAAAAGGCGAAGGGCCCGGAACCTTGCGATCCCGGGCCCTTCTTAGTGGCGAGGAGTACGGGACTTGAACCCGTGGCCTCCGGCGTGACAGGCCGGCGTTCTAACCAACTGAACTAACTCCCCACATCGGTACGACAGTGGGCGGAACAGGGATTGAACCTGTGACCATCGCCTTGTAAGGGCGCCGCTCTACCGCTGAGCTATCCGCCCGTCAGGCGTCCGCCGCGCTTCGGTGAGGCGGGCTTTTATCGGCCTCATCCGACACTGTCAAGCATACGCTTCAGCAGGCCCGATCATTCCGCAAGGCCGCCCGGGCCCTGGTGGGCATCCGGGCGGCCAGTGGACTGGCCATGTGGCTCTGTAGGAGGCAGTGGTTGTCCGTCGGTTAGGGGGCGGGGGCCTGCGCGCTCACCGCCAGGCTGCCCGTCAGCGCAGCGTCGAAGCCGTTGGCCCCGCTGCTGTTTCCGTCCGCGTCGCAGTAGAGGAACTCGCCGCCGTTTACCTGGAAGCGGTAGGCGAACCGGTAGTTGCCCACCGTGCCTGGGTTGGGCAACGTGGCCTCGTACTCGTCGTTGTCCCAGAAGTCGCCCTTGAACTGGGCCGTCGTGGTCCAGTCCCACTGCGCGGATGTGGCTGGGTTCTCTCCGGCGGGTCCCCAGCCGAGTTGGCCCACGATGGCCGCGACTTCGCCCGTGGTGGTGTTGGTGAGGCCCGCCACGTTGACGTACGCAACGATGACGTGGCTGGCCGCATCCCCGGTGGTGTACGCCAGCGACTGCGGCGTGTTGTTCCCATCCGGCCCCAGCTTGCAGTAGTTGACCACGTTGATGGCTTGGGCCTCCGTTACCGTGAGTGTGCCCGTCAGCGCAGCGTCGAAGCCGTTGGCCCCGCTGCTGTTTCCGTCCGCGTCGCAGTAGAGGAACTCGCCGCCGTTTACCTGGAAGCGGTAGGCGAACCGGTAGTTGCCCACCGTGCCTGGGTTGGGCAACGTGGCCTCGTACTCGTCGTTGTCCCAGAAGTCGCCCTTGAACTGGGCCGTCGTGGTCCAGTCCCACTGCGCGGATGTGGCTGGGTTCTCTCCGGCGGGTCCCCAGCCGAGTTGGCCCACGATGGCCGCGACTTCGCCCGTGGTGGTGTTGGTGAGGCCCGCCACGTTGACGTACGCAACGATGACGTGGCTGGCCGCATCCCCGGTGGTGTACGCCAGCGACTGCGGCGTGTTGTTCCCATCCGGCCCCAGCTTGCAGTAGTTGACCACGTTGATGGCTTGGGCCTCCGTTACCGTGAGTGTGCCCGTCAGCGCAGCGTCGAAGCCGTTGGCCCCGCTGCTGTTTCCGTCCGCGTCGCAGTAGAGGAACTCGCCGCCGTTTACCTGGAAGCGGTAGGCGAACCGGTAGTTGCCCACCACGCCCGGGTTGGGCAACGTGGCCTCGTACTCGTCGTTGTCCCAGAAGTCGCCCTTGAACTGGGCCGTCGTGGTCCAGTCCCACTGCGCGGATGTGGCTGGGTTCTCTCCGGCGGGTCCCCAGCCGAGTTGGCCCACGATGGCCGCGACTTCGCCCGTGGTGGTGTTGGTGAGGCCCGCCACGTTGACGTACGCAACGATGACGTGGCTGGCCGCATCCCCGGTGGTGTACGCCAGCGACTGCGGCGTGTTGTTCCCATCCGGCCCCAGCTTGCAGTAGTTGACCACGTTGATGGCTTGGGCCTCCGTTACCGTGAGTGTGCCCGTCAGCGCAGCGTCGAAGCCGTTGGCCCCGCTGCTGTTTCCGTCCGCGTCGCAGTAGAGGAACTCGCCGCCGTTCACCTGGAAGCGGTAGGCGAACCGATAGCTGCCCACCACGCCCGGGTTGGGCAACGTGGCCTCGTACTCGTCGTTGTCCCAGAAGTCGCCCTTGAACTGGGCCGTCGTGGTCCAGTCCCACTGCGCGGACGTGGCTGGGTTCTCACCGGCGGGTCCCCAGCCGAGTTGGCCCACGATGGCCGCGACGTCGCCCGTGGTGGTGTTGGTGAGGCCCGCCACGTTGACGGACGCGATGATGACGTGGCTGGCCGCATCCCCGGTGGTGTACGCCAGCGACTGCGGCGTGCCGTTCCCATCCGGCCCCAGCTTGCAGTAGCCGATGACGCGCGGGATGACGGGCTGGCCCGTCACGTTGAGCGTGCCGAGCTGGTCCAGCTCGAAGTCCTGACCGCCGTCGTCCACGCCGTTGCCGTCGCACACGCGGATGGGGCCGCCGTCGTGGTTGAAGCGCACCGCGTAGCGGTACTCGCCGTTGATGGTCGGGTTGGGCAGCGTGCCCTTCCACTGGTCGTTCACCTCGAAGTTGTCCTGGTCGAAGGTCAGCTGGGTCGACCAGTTCCACCGTGACGAGGTGCGCGGGTCCTCACCCGCGGGACCCCAGCCGAGCTGGCCCGCCAGGCCAGGCCCTGCGCCTTCGCGGTCCGTCACGCCCGGCAGGTTGACCTGGGCGTACACCGTCTTCAGGCCTGACGTCTGTGTCGTCGTGTAGTTGATGGCCTCCGGCGGCGTCTGGTCGAGGCCAATCTTGCACCACGTCACCGCCGGCTTCGGCGCCTCGTCGCCCACGGTGAGCGTGCCCAGCTTGGACAGGCTGAAGGTCAGGTTGCCCTCGTCGCTGTCGTTGACGCCGTCCGCGTCACAGAAGCGCCACACGTTCTCGCTGATGCTGAAGCGGTAGGCGATTCGCCAGGTGCCCACGGTGCCCGGGTTGGGCAGGTCGGCCTCCCACTCGTCGTTGTTGCCGTGGTCCGTCTTGTACGTGGCGTTCACCCACGTCCAGCCGCTGTCGCTGCGCGGGTCCGAGTCCGCCGGACCGTAGCCGAGCTGCGCCACCAGGCCCGAGCCCGCGCCACCGCCCTGGGTGATGCCCGCCGCGTACACCTGACCGGCCACCTTCACGCGCGGGGTGTCGCCCGGCCGGTAGAAGACGTTGACCGGCCCGGGGTTGTTGTCGGGGCCCAGCTTGCAGTAGTCCACGCGCGGCCGGGAGATGAACACCCGGCGCAGCATGTCCTCCGACACGCCGTTGGCACTGCCATCGCCGTCCGCCATCACCCACGTGGCGCCGTTGTCGATGGAGAAGCGCATGGTGACGACCCACTCACGGCGCTCACCGCTGATGGTCGGCTGGAGCAGCACGGTGCCCTGGTAGATGTCCGCCTCGCGGCTGCCCGAGTCACCCTCGTAGCTGGCCTCTTCCCAGGTGTAGCTGTCAGGGTTGAGCAGCTCCGCGTCCGCCAGGGCGAAGCCCACCTGCGCGCGGGTGCCGCCGCCCTGGCCGGTGCCACGGGTGATGCCGGCCACGGTGACGGCGCCGCGCACGGTGGTGCCCACCGGCTGGCCGTTGCTGACTGCGTCCACGTTGCCGTTGAGCACTTCGGCCTGTTCGATGTTCGCCACCGGCGCGCCTTCGAACGTGAAGCCGCCCACCAGGGTGCCGTGAGCGCTGTCCGGGTTCACCACGCGCACGTCCACCACGCCGGAGGTGGCGGTGGGGGTGTAGCCGTAGATGCGGTGGGTGTTGACCACCACCACCCGCAGGGCCTCCTGCTGGCCGAAGTAAAGCTTCGCGCCTTCCTTGAAGCCGGCGCCGTAGACGTTGATGAGGGTGTGGCCCGAGACGGGGCCGCCCGAGGGCTGGACCTCCCGCACGACGGGCGCGTTGTCGCTGGGAGCAGGTCCTCCGTCTGAGTCGCCATCACAAGCGACGACCAGCAGAGGCAGGACGAGGACGAGGGCACGGAGACAGCGAGACGACATCGACATCACCCCTTGACGCCGCCAGCGGTCAAACCGCCGACGAGGTGTTTCTGAAGCGCGAAGAACAACGCCATGACCGGCGCGGAGACGATGAGCGCGCCCGCGGCGAACTTGCCCCACTCCACCTTGTGCTCGCCGACGAAGCGCTGGAGCGCGACGGGCAGGGTGAAGCGGGACGGGTCATTGAGCAGCGTGGCGGCGAGGATGAACTCGTTCCACGCCGTCATGAAGGAGAAGAGCGCCGTCACGGCCAGCGCGGGCCGGGCCAGCGGGAGCACCACGCGCACGAACACCTGGAAGGTGGAGGCGCCGTCCATCACCGCCGCTTCCTCCAACTCGCGCGGCAGCGTGTCGAAGTAGCCCTTGAGGTTCCAGATGCAGAAGGGCAGGGCGGTGGTGGCGTAGACCAGGACGAGCCCCGTGAGGCTGTCCAGCAGGTGCAGCTTCTGAAGGATGCTGTAGATGGGCACCATCATCAGCGTCGCCGGGAACATCTGCGTCACCAGCAGCGCCTGCATCCCGCCTTCCTTGCCGGGGAAGCGGAAGCGCGACAGCGCATAGGCCGCGGACACCGCCAGCGTCAGGCCCACCAGCGTGGTGGCGCCCGCCACGACGATGCTCGCCAGGAGCTGCCGGCCGAACACCCACCGCCCCGCCGCGTCCGTGCCGGAGAGCACCTGCCGGAAGTGCTCCAGCGTGACGGTTTCGGGGAAGGGGTTGGCGGTGAGCGCCAGCCCATCCGTGGGCGACAGCGCCATCTTCACCACCCAGAGCACCGGGTAGAGCGTGGCCATGCACAGCAGCGTCAGCCCGGCGTGGATGGCGGCCATCTTCAAGCGCGAGGGGCGGTTCATCCCATCACCTCCGAGGACGACCGCATCAATCGCTTGGTGAAGGCGGACCAGACCAGCAGCACCACGAAGATGAGGACCGAGTACGCCGCCGCGAAGCCGTACTGCTCGTTGCGCTGGAAGGCCCAACGGTAGGCCTCGGACACCAGGATGTCGGTGCCGCCGCCCGGCTCACCGCCGGACACCAGGTAGATGATGTTGAACATGTTGAAGGTCCACACGCTGCCCAGGATGACGGCCGGCAGCATGGCGGGCCTCAGCAGCGGCAGGGTGATGCGGCGGAACTGCGTCCACTTGCTCGCGCCGTCCACCTCCGCGGCTTCGTAGAGCTCCTGGGGGATCGACTGGAGCGCGCCCAGCGCCACCACCATCATGAAGGGGAAGCCCAGCCAGGTGTTGGTGGCCACGTTGGCCGCGAAGGCCGTGGAGAAGCGGGTGAACCAGCTCACCGGCTCCAGGTCCAGGGCGACCAGCAGGCCGTTGATGGCACCGAACTGCCGGTGGAACATGCCCTTCCACATGAGCGCGGTGATGTAGTTGGGCACAGCCCAGGGGATGATGAGCAACACCCGGTAGACCCCCCGTAGCTTCAGCAGCGGATCCTTCAACAGCAGCGCCAGCAACAGGCCGATGCTGACGTGGAGCACCACGTTGACCACCGCCCACAGCAGCGTCACGGCCAGCGTGAAATAGAAGGACAGTGGCTCGGTGATGCTGTAGCCGCGGCTGGCCAGGATATCCACGAAGTTGGCCAGGCCCACGAAGGAGTATTCCCCCGCCTCGTGGTGGAACAGCGACAGGCTGAGGCCCACCGCGAAGGGGACGAACACCAGCAGCGCCACGCCGGCCGCCGCGGGGGTGATGTACGCCACCGCCTGCGCCACATCCGGGTAACGGCGCTTGAAGGGCAGCGTCGCCGCCGGGCGCCGCAGCACATAGACGGAGCCGCCCAGCGCCATGGCGCCCACCAGGCCCAGCCAGGGCAGAGGGCTGGCGTCGGGTGGGCGCTCGCGGTGCAGCGCGCGGTAGCGCCGGTCCGCCAGCGCGCCCGCGTCCTGCGGCGCGGTGCCGCCCTGGAGCACCGCGCGCAGCGCCAGCTTCATGGGCTCCCAGACGCGCGCCATCTCCAGCGTGTTGGGCATGGGCGTGGCGTGGCGGGCCGCCTCGCGGAAGGAGGAGATGAGCGTGTCCTCTCGCACCTCCTTCAGCGTGTACGCGGCCACGTCCGCCGGAATCTGCCGGCCCACCATGGCCCGCACGCGCGAGGCCTCGCCCAGGGAGATGAAGCGCGCCAGCGCCTGGGCCTGCTCCGCTCGCTCGGAGCGCGCGGAGACGTAGGCCGTCTCCACGCCCAGGAAGGGGCGGATGGGGATGTTCGTGGTGCTCACCGTCGGCAGCCCCACCACGCGGTAGTCCACCTGGGGGGCAATCTCCCCGGCGAACCACGGCCCGCTGATGATCATGGCGGCACGGCCATCGTTGAAGAGGCTCTTCACCAGCGCGCCCGAGGCCTCCTGGGGGATGAAGCGCTGGTCCTGCAGGTCCTTCACAAAGGCCAGGGAGCGGGCCATCCCCTGTGTGTCGAAGCTCGCGCGGCCGGTTGCATCGAACAGCTCGCCGCCGAAGCCGAAGAGGAACCCCGCGTGGAAGTAGAAGTCGCCGCTCTCGTAGGCCAGCCCGAAGCGGCCCGCGTCCGCGTCCGACAACGCGGGCAGCATCGCCAGCAGCGCGTCCGTCGTCTCTGGCGGCTGGGGCACGAGCTTCGTGTTGACGTAGAGCGCCAGCGACTTGAGCGACATGGGATAGCCGTACACCTGGCCATCCACCTCCAGCGCCTCCACGGCGTTGGGGAAGTAGTCCTCGCGCGCCAGGCCACTGGCGGGGGCCACCAGGTGCATCGCGTGAAAGTTGCGCAGCCGCTCGTGGTTGAAGATGAAGACGTCCGGGCCCACGCCATGGGGAATGGCGTTGGTCAGCTTGGCCGCGTAGGCGTCGTAGGGCAGGGCGAGCAGCTCCACCTGGACGCCCGTCTTCGAGGTGAAGAGCTCCGTGGCCTGGACGAGCGCCATCTCCTCGCCGCCGCGGTACGCGTGCCACAGCTTCAGCGGCTTCTCCGTCGCAGGCGCCGCGTGCGCACTCAGCGCCGTGGCGAGCAGCGCCAGGCCGAGCCACCGGCTCACGACGCGATCTCCATCGCGGCGCGCTGCTCCGGATGGCGCAGCGCCTTCGCGCCGTCCTTGGAGAAGACGTGCAGCGCGTCCGCCACGGGGGCCAGGTGCACCTTGTCACCCACCGCGACGTTCACGCCCTTGTCGAAGCGAGCCGCCACCAGTCCGGCCTCCGTTTTGACGAAGGCGTACCCGTCGAAGCCCAGTCGCTCCACGGCGTCCACGGTGCCGGTGAGGGGCCCCTGGGACTCCACGCGCAAATCCTGGGGACGCAGGCCCAGCAGCACCGTGGCTTCCTCCGTGGTCACGTCCGCCGGACAGGGCAGGGTGAAGCCCTTGCCGGTAAACTGGGCCCCCTCTCGCCGCGCCTCCAGGAAGTTCATGGAGGGGGAGCCGAGGAACCCCGCGACGAACTGGTTGGCGGGGCGGTTGTAGAGCTCCAGCGGCGGGCCCACCTGCTGGAGGAGCCCGCCATTGAAGACGGCCACGCGGGTGGCCAGCGTCATCGCCTCCACCTGGTCATGGGTGACGTAGATCATCGTCGCGCTCAGCCGGCGGTGCAGCCGGGCCAGCTCGCCGCGCATCTGGACCCGGAGCGCGGTGTCCAGGTTGGAGAGGGGCTCGTCGAAGAGGAAGACCTTGGGGCGGCGGACGATGGCTCGCCCCATGGCCACGCGCTGGCGTTGGCCGCCGGACAGGGCCTTGGGCTTGCGCTCCAAGAGGTGGTTCAGCTCCAACATCCCGGCCACCTCCTGCACGCGCGACTCAATCTCCGCGGCGGGGAATTTCCGGAGCGTCAGGCCGAAGGCCAGATTCTCCCGCACCGTCATGTGCGGGTAGAGCGCATAGGACTGGAACACCATTGCAACATCGCGGTCACGAGGCGGAACGTCGTTCACCCGGGCGCCGCCAATGCGCACCTCGCCCGCGTCCACCTGTTCCAGGCCCGCGATGAGTCGCAGCAAGGTCGTCTTCCCGCAGCCAGACGGGCCGACCATCACCAGGAATTCACCTTCACCCACCTGAAGGTCCACGCCCTTCACGATGAGGTTCTGGCCAAACGACTTCTTGATCCCGCTCAGGGTGACTTCGGACAAGTCGTGCTCGGAGAAATTGATGGGAAGACGGTCGCGCACCTTACCCGGACGCTTCTTGTTTCCTCAAACCTCCTTGGTGGCTCGCGCTGCATCCTCCCGAGGCGTGCGCCAGTGAACGGAGGTCTGTTCCCGATTGGAAACCCGGGCCCTGCCTTGTCAGGCATGGAAGGCGCTTGTTATGGAAACGGAGTTTGATTGCCGGGCCGAGTCATGTCCGGACCTCGAGGTCAGCCTACCTGATGCTCACTCACAGAATGTCCCGCCTCGTGGGCGCGGCGCTGTCCACCGCCCTGTTCATCACTGGCTGTAGCGAGAGCGACTACGTCCGGCTGTACCACAGTGATGCTCGGGCCCCGAGCTACTCGGTGGACGACATCGAGTCCCTTCGCCAGATCGGCCCCACCTTCGTGGACAAGGGCGTGAACTTCGCCCTGTACTCGGAGAACGCCACCCGGCTGGAGCTGCTGCTCTTCGAGGACCCGGAGAGCAACCGCCCGGCGCGCGCCTATGAGATGACACGCTACGGCGACGTGTGGAGCGTCTACGTGGAAGGCGTGGGCGTGGGACAGCACTACGGCTTCCGCGCATGGGGACCCAACTGGGAGTTCGACCCGCGGTGGTTCCCCGGGTCCATCCACGGCTTCAAGGCGGACGCGGACGTCTACGGCAACCGCTTCAATCCGAACAAGCTGCTCACGGACCCGTACTCCAAGGCCCTGCACCGCGACCATGACTGGAGCAAGGGCAGCACGGCCAGCGGTCCGGCTCGCACGGAGGTGACTTACGCGGCCTCCGCCAAGAGCGTGCTCGTCAAGGGCGGCGACTACCAGTGGGGTGAGGCGGAGCAGCAGTGGCGCGCCAACCGCCAGGACGAGAACTGGCAGGGGCACGGCTGGCAGGACCTCATCGTCTATGAGGTTCACGCCAAGGGCTTCACGGCGGACCCCGCCAGCGGCGTGCGCTTCCCGGGCACCTACCGCGGCTTCGGTGAGAAGGCGGCCTACCTGGCCGAGCTGGGCATCACCGCGGTGGAGCTGCTGCCCATCCACGAGAAGCCGCTGGACGGTGGCTACTGGGGCTACCAGACCATCAACTTCTTCGCGCCCGAGCTGTCCTACGCGGCCTTCAAGGAGCCGCACCAGGTCATCAACGAGTTCAAGTGGATGGTGGAGCAGCTCCACAAGCACGGCATCGAGGTGATTATCGACGTCGTCTACAACCACACCGGCGAGGGGGGCCTCTGGCGCGAGAAGCTGGAGACGGATGACGTCATGCCCGGCGAGCCGCTGGAGTCCCTGGACCCCGCGGAGACGGCTGGCCTCTATTCGTTCCGCGGCATCGACAACCAGGCGTACTACGCGCTCAACCCGGACCGGCGCACGTATTGGAACAACACCGGCGTCGGTAACCAGACGCGCCCCAACCACCGGCCCACGCGCAAGCTCATCATCGACAGCCTGCGCTTCTACGTGGAAGAGCTCCACGTGGACGGCTTCCGCTTCGACCTGGCGCCCATCCTGGGTGAGCGCGACGGTGACTACAACCGCTGGGACGACCCGCGCAACACCGTGCTCCAGGATGTCATCGACGACCCGGTGCTCCAGAAGTACAACACCCGCATCATGGCCGAGCCGTGGAGCGCGGGCGGCTGGTACTGCATGCCGCTGGGCGAGTTCCCCAACGCCAGGACGCAGCCGGGCAATGGCTGGTACGAGTGGAACGGCCGCTTCCGCGACTGGTGGCGCGCGTTCATGAACCAGGACGGTTGGAAGCTCAACTCCAACGAGGGTTCGCTGTGTGGCCGGCCTGGCACGGTGGACGGCGGCTTCCTGATGTACGGCAGCCAGGAGTGGTTCGAGCGCAATGGCCGCCGCCCGTATCACTCCATGAACTTCATCACCGTGCACGACGGCTTCACGATGTACGACCTGTTCGCGTACGACGAGAAGCAGAACCGCTGCGGTCCGCTGAACCCGGTGTGCTGTGACACACCGAACAGCCCCTTCTGCGACAAGGTCAGCGGCGAGGATCACAACCGTTCCCGCAACTGGGGCCCGATTGGCGACGAGCGCGCGGAGAGCATGCGACGGCAGATGATTCGCAATGCCTTCATGTCGATGATGATCAGCCACGGCACGCCGATGATCCTGGGCGGCGACGAGTGGATGCGCACGCAGCTGGGGAACAACAACGCCTACTCCACGCTGTCCGACAACCCCTTCAACTGGTACCAGTGGGGGACGTATCTGGCGCGCGACGAACGTCACCGCATGTTCGAGTTCGTGAAGGCCGCCATCCGCCTGCGCAAGGAGCACGCCTACGCCTTCGCGCCGAAGGACTACGGCAAGGGCGCGCCGCTGGCCTGGAAGAGCGCCCAGAACACCGAGGCGGCGTGGGACAGCAAGCAGTTGATGATTCACTATTATGACGCGTCCTACGGGCCGGAATTGCTGGTGCTCATCAACATGGAGCCCCGCGCGGTGACGTTCACGCTGCCCGAAGGCCGCAAATGGACGCGGCTCATCGACACGCAGGCGTACTTCGACAGCCCCGCCTATCTCACGACGGCGGGCCTGGACAGCCGGTCCACGGGCAACTCCTGGCTTGATGCACCGTCACCAGTGAACGGTTCGACATACGGGATGCCGGAAAGAACCATCGTCGTCCTGCGTGCGGAGTAGGCAGGCAAGCAGGTTGCGCTATAAGCGGGGCCCGCCCATGCGAGTCCTGCCTGCGCGCCTCGGCGCCATCCTGTTGACGTTCCTGCCGCTCGTTGCCCTGGCCGATGCGCCTCGCGATCGCTTCGGGGCCGCGGGTTACTTCCGCATCATGACCCGCCCGGACTTCGCGGGCGGCTCGGGCCAGTTGGGCTATTACTGGCTCTACGGTCGGCTCCTCAACGAAAGCCCTTACGGTGAGCTCAACCTCCGGCTGGACGCGTTGCAGGCCACGCCGGGGACCGACGAGGTGTGGGCCGAGGTCCACTCCCGTATCTCTGGCAGGTCGTTTCGTTCGGCGGATCCCGGTAATGGCTCGCTGGTGAACTTCAGCGCTGACTACCTCTTCGTCCGCGCCGGCAACATCCTGCTGGACCGGGTGACGTGGCAGCTCGGCACGCTCGAGGACCGCTGGAACGACTTGCACATCTACGACCAGCGACCCGGCACGCTGCTCTGGGACACGGTGGGCCTGTCCGGCACGTACCAGGGCGACCGCTACGACGTCCTGCTGGCGGTGGGGGACAGCGGCTACACGCTGCGCCCGAACAACTACAACACGGTGCTGACGGGCGCCGCGTCGTTCCGCTACCGGTTGATTCCTGGTCACCTGGAGGTGGGTATCCGCGGGCAGGTGGGCTACGAGCCCGCGGTGCGCGGCAACCGGAACGCGCTCTACGCGTCGCCCGGAACCAGCTACGAGAACTTCGCGCGGCGCGAGGTGGTGCGGCGCTACTTCGAGGCCAACCCGGGCGCGGAGGACCTGGTCCCGGACCTCAAGGCGCGCAGCGCGCTGTCGTACCGGGCCATGGGCTACGTGGGCTTCGGCGGGGTGGGGCCGCTGGTGTGGAGCAACCTGTACCTGACCTTCGAGAAGCGCCACCCGCAGCCCTTCTACACGGAGAACTTCCGGGGCCGGGACTGGACCGTGTACGTCACGGACCAGACCGACGAGCGCTACGACGCCAACCTCGGCAACGAGGCCTACCTGCGCATCATCCCCGACAAGCTGGAGGCGCTCTGGGGCGTGTGGGCTGGCTACTCGTTCAACAAGGACAACAAGATTGCCGCGGGCGAGGACAACCGCGTCATCGCCTCCACGGTGCTTCGCCTTCAGTACTTCCTCACCGACAAGGTTCACCTCCTGGCGGAGAGCAGCGTCGCGCGCGAGAAGAGCCTGAACGGCAATCTCTACCGCAACCATGTGGACTCGGTGTTCACCAGCACCGACGGCATGGCGGACGCGCGTGGGCTGGAGTTCGGTGACAGCGACACGCGCGACACCTGGCAGTTCAAGGCCGGTGTGGTGCTCAACCCCACGGGCCGCAGCATCTACGCGCGCCCCAGTCTGCGGCTGTTGTACGGGCTCCAGCGCTCCACCCAACATGCGGCGTTCGGCAACTCCTTCGTGGACAGCCTGGACCAGTACAACGTTTACGTCGGCCCCGAGCGTCACTGGCACTCGGTGGTCGCGATCGAGGCCGAAGGATGGTTCTGACAAGGCGATGGAGCGCGGTGGTCTCCCTCACGGCAGCGCTGGCCGCGGTGACGCTCGCGGCGTGTCTGCCTCGCGCGGCGCCTCCGCCCGTGGCGCCCAGCGGCACGGTGGTCGCCGTGGCCTACGTGCGGGATGACGCGAGGCGGGCCGGCGTGGTGGCGGACGTCCCGGAAGGACTGAAGCAGCGCATCGCGGAGACCCTGGCCAGGCGCAACCTGCGCGTGGAGGTGGTGCCCTACGCGGACTACGCCGCCTACTTCGCGAAGGTGCGCGACTCGCAGCGCCGCTTCGAGATGCTGAAGGCGCTGACGCCGGAGGCGCCGCTGCACCTGCTGGTGGAGACGCGGGTGTCGTTCTTCAGCCGGTGGGGGCCGCTTCTCGTGGGACATCTCGGTCCGGACCACGGGCGCGCGCGCGGACTCCGCCATGGCGCCCACCGTCGTCACCCAGGACTACGGCGCGGCGCTTCAGTTCGACCAGCAGCGCGAGGACGATGCGCAGTTGGAGGTGGCCACGCAGATCGCCGGGCAGGCGGGCGCGCTGTTCGACTCCTTCCTGGCCTCGCCCTTCCTGGTGCCGGACACGGACGGGGGCCGGGCACGGTGCCGGGCCTCGACGCGCCGGCCGGACCGGGCATCGAGCCGGGCACGGGCACGCCGGCCGTGCTCCAGCCCTACCGGGGTTCGTGGGAGCCGCCGGCGGGAGACGCGGTCTACTTCGTGATGGTGGACCGCTTCTCCAATGGAGACCCGAAGAACGACGGTGCAGTGGACCTGGAGGACGCGCAGGCCTTTCACGGCGGAGACCTGCAAGGCGTCATTGACCGACTGGATGGGCTGCAGCAGCTCGGTGTCCGCACGGTGTGGCTTTCACCCGTCTTCCAGATGCGCACCGACAAGTTCCATGGGTACGGCGCCTTTCACGGTTACTGGGTGGAGGACTTCGGCCGGGTGGAGCCGCGCTTCGGAGACGAGGCCCTGCTGAAGACGCTGGCGGCAGAGCTGCGCCGCCGGGACATGCGGCTGGTGCTGGACGTGGTGCTCAACCACGTGGGGCCGGAGACGCGCCTGTCGCGTGAGCGGCCCGACTGGTTCCACGGCCTGGGGCCCATCCAGGACTGGGGCGATTCACGCGAGCTGGTGATGGGAGACGTGCACGGCCTGCCGGACCTCGCCGTGGAGAAGGAAGACGTGTACGCGCACCTGCTGGCGCATTCGCGCCGGTGGGTGGACGTGCTCCAGCCCGCGGGCTTCCGGCTGGACGCGGTGAAGCACATGCCCACCTCCTTCTGGGCTCGCTACAACGACGACTTGCGCCAGCACGCGGGGCCGGACTTCCTGCTGTTGGGGGAGATGCTGGACGGCGACCCGGTGCTGCTGTCGAACACGATGAAAGAAGGCCGCTTCGGGACGATGTTCGACTTCCCGCTGGCCTTCGCGCTGGTGGACGTCTTCTGCAGGGACCGCTCCCCGTCGCACCTGGGCGCCATCCTCTTCAACGACCGGCTATACCCGGCGCCGGGCTCGCTCGTGACGATGGTGGACAACCACGACCTGCCCCGGGTGATGAGCGAGTGCGGGGGTGACGTGGAGCGGGTGAAGCGGGCGCTGGCGGTGCAGCTCACCGCGCGCGGCGTGCCGGCGCTCACCTACGGCACCGAAGAGGGCCTGACGGGCGCGAAGGAGCCGGAGAACCGGGGCGACATGCGCTTCACGAACCACCCGCTGCGGTCGTGGATTGGCGGGTTGCTGGCGTTGCGGCGAGGCAGTGAGGCCCTCCAGCGTGGCGAGACGTGGATGCTCGCCGCCCGGGAGGACCTCTTCGCCTACGCCCGCGTCACCGCCGACGAGGCCGTCGTCATCGCCGTGAATTCCCGTGACAGCGCCGTGGATGTGCCGCTGCCTGACGGGCTGGCCGACGCGAAGCTGGAGCCGCTGGCCCTGGCGCCGCCGCTGGCCGCCGGGGGCGCGGGCTTCATGCGCGTGCCCGCCGGCGAGGTGGCCCTGGCGCGACTGAAGCCCCAGGCGGCGGGCGGCTTCGCCACGGCGGCGAAGCTCGCGGGCCTGCGGTGGCGGGGGCTGGGCACGCGGCGCCGGTGGAGCTGGCCGTGGATGACCCGTCGGTGCGGTTGGTGGGCAGCGGGCCGGAGATGGGCGGGTGGAAGCCCGAGCGCTCGCTTCGTCCGGGGCCCGACGGCTTCGCGCTGTCGCTGCCCGTGGGCGCCGTCTTCGAGTACAAGCTCTTGCGCGGCGGCTCCCAGGGCACTCTTGACTGGGAGGACGGCGCCAATCGTCTGCTGTTCGTGGACGAAGGCACCGGGCCGCTGCGCCAGACGCTGGCGTGGAGCCAGCGCTGACCGCACGTGTTTCATTTCGCCCCGCCTGGCGCGGGGCCCACTCCGAGGTTCGAAGTGAACGACCGACTCCTCCGCGCGGCGCGCCGCCAGCCCACAGACACGACGCCGGTATGGCTGATGCGCCAGGCGGGCCGCTACCTGCCCGAGTACCGGGCCATCCGCGGCAACATCGCCTTCCTGGACCTGTGCAAGCACCCGGACCTGGCGGCGGAAGTCACCGTCCAGCCGGTGACACGTCTGGGCGTGGACGCGGCCATCATCTTCTCGGACATCCTCATCCCCGTGGAGGCCATGGGCATCACCCTGGAGCTGGGGGACAAGGGGCCGCACTTCCCCGACCCCGTGCGCTCCGCGGCGGACATCGACAAGCTGGGCGTGCCGGACCCGGTGGAGGGCACCGGCTTCGTGGCCGAGGCCATCCGCCGCACGCGCAAGGCACTCAATGACTCCGTGCCCGTCATCGGCTTCGCGGGCGCGCCCTTCACCCTGGCCGCGTACATGGTGGAGGGGGGCGGCTCCAAGAGCTACATCCTCATCAAGCGGCTGATGTTCGAGCAGCCCGAGCTGGCGCACCGCCTCTTCGGCAAGCTCACCGACACGCTCATCCCCTACCTGAAGATGCAGGTGGAGGCGGGCGCGAGCATCGTCCAGATTTTCGACTCGTGGGGCGGCGCGCTGTCGCCCTGGGACTACGAGCGCTTCTGCATTCCCTACCTCAAGCGCATGGTGTCCGAGCTGAAGGCCACCGGCGTGCCCGTCATCGTGTTCGGCGTGGGCATGTCCTCGCACCTGCGGCTGCTCAAGAGCACTGGCGCGGACGTGGTGGGCCTGGACTGGACGCTGCCCATGGACGAGGGCCGGAAGGTGCTGGGGCCGGACGTGGCGGTGCAGGGCAACCTGGACCCGCTGCACCTGTTCCTCCCCCGTGAGGAGCTGGACGGCCGCGTGAAGGACATCCTCCGCCGCGCGGGCCCCGAAGGGCACATCTTCAACCTGGGCCACGGCATCCTCCCGCCCACGGACCCCGACTCCGCGAAGTTCCTGGTGGACGCCGTCCACCGCCACGGCGTGGCCCTGCGCCAGGGCACGCTGGGGGCGTAGGGTCGCTTTCACCCCCAGCCGGCGGCCTCCCGCGGGGAGTGTCCACCGATTGATTTTTGAATCAACGGACGATTGACGCGGCGCATTGCCGCTCGTTAGATGCCCACCTCCCGACTTCGCTGGAGGTGTGGCACACATGACAAGCGAGAAGCGCAACGGCCCCCGAAGGGTGGCCATCGTCCGCGGCCTGCGGACCCCGTTCGTCAAGGCGGGGTCCGTGTTCTCGGGGCTGACGGCGCTGGATTTGGGCCGCCTGGTGGTCCAGGAGCTGGTCCAGAAGACGGACCTGGACCCCAACGTCATCGACCAGGTGGTGTTCGGCCAGGTCATCCCCACGTTGACGGCTCCGTCCATTGCCCGCGAGGTCGTCATCGCGGCGGGGCTGCCGAAGAAGATTGATGCCTTCACGGTGTCGCGCGCGTGCGCCACGTCCATCCAGGCGATGACGACGGCGGCCAACGCGATTGCCACGGGTGAGGCGGACGTCATCATCGCCGGTGGCACCGAGTCCATGTCGGACGCGCCCATCTTCACCAGCCGGCCGCTGGCCCACGCGCTGGTGGCGGCGTCCAAGGGGCGCTCGCTGCCGGACAAGCTCAAGCCCTTCCAGCGCCTCAAGGCCAAGGATCTGCTGCCGGTGCCCCCGGCCATCGCCGAGTACTCCACCGGCATGACGATGGGGGAGAGCGCGGAGAAGATGGCCAAGGAGAACGGCATCTCCCGCGAGGAGCAGGACCGCATCGCCTTCAACTCGCACCGCAACGCGGCCAAGGCGTGGAAGGACGGCCTGTTCGACAACGAGGTCATGCACGTCGTCGTGCCGCCGAAGTTCGACAAGACGGCGGAGCGCGACAACATCGTCCGTGAGGACTCCAGCATGGAGGCGCTGGGGCAGCTCAAGCCGGCGTTCGACCGCAAGTACGGCACGATTACGGCGGGCAACGCGTCGCCGCTGACGGACGGCGCCGCGGCGCTGCTGCTGATGAGCGAGGAGAAGGCGCGCGCGCTGGGCTACGAGCCGCTGGGCTTCCTGCGCAGCCATGCCTACGCGGCCACGGACCCGGGCGACCAGCTGCTCCAGGGCCCGGCCTACGCGGTGCCCACGGCGCTCAAGCGCGCGGGCATGACGCTGGCGGACATCGACCTGGTGGAGATGCACGAGGCCTTCGCCGCGCAGGTGGCCAGCAACATCCAGGCGCTGGCGTCCCAGGCCTTCGCGAAGAAGGCGGGCTGGAGCGCGCCGGTGGGCGAAATCGACCGGGAGCGGCTGAACGTGACGGGTGGCTCCATCGCCATTGGTCATCCCTTCGGGGCCACGGGGGCGCGCATCGTCACCCAGGCCCTCAATGAGCTGAAGCGTCGGAACAAGAACACGGCGATGTGCACCGTCTGCGCGGCGGGCGGCCTGGGCGCAGTCGTCATCCTGGAGCGTGCGTGATGGCCACCAAGGCGGAAGAGCTCGAGGTGAAGCAGGGCTTCTCGTACCAGGTGGAGGACGGCGTCGCCGTCATCACCTTCGACCTGCCGGACTCGCCGGTGAACACGCTGTCGCCGGAGACGGGCGAGGCCTTCCTGCGCGTCATGATGCGCGCGGAGCGCGAGCCCGAAGTGAAGGCCGTCGTCTTCACGTCCGGCAAGAGGGACTCGTTCGTCGCCGGGGCGAAAATCGACTTCCTGCAGACCATCAAGACGGCGGAGGAGGCCACCGCCATCAGCCGCAACGGGCAGGAGGGCTTCGACAAACTGGCCGCCTTCCCCAAGCCCGTCGTCGCGGCCATCCACGGCGCATGTCTGGGCGGCGGCCTGGAGTGGGCGCTGGCGTGTGACTACCGCATCGCCACCGACAGCCCGAAGACGTCGCTGGGGCTGCCGGAGGTGCAGCTGGGCCTGATTCCGGGCGCGGGCGGCACCCAGCGGCTGCCGGCGCTCATTGGCGTGCAGGCGGCGCTGGACCTCATCCTCACCGGCAAGAGCCTCAAGCCCGCGAAGGCGAAGAAGCTGGGCGTAGTGGATGAAGTGGTGCCGGCGCCCATCCTCCGCGCCATCGCGGTGCGTCGCGCGAAGGAGCTGGCCGAAGGAACGCTGAAGGTGGACCGCCGTCACGGCCAGGGCTTCAAGGGCGTGGCCGCGAACGGCAAGGCGAAGGGGCTGGCGGGCTTCATCCAGGGCCTGGCCAACAAGGAGCTGTGGGCGGAGGTGGCGCTGGAGGACAACCCGCTGGGCCGCAAGGTCCTCTTCGACCAGGCGCGCAAGCAGCTGCTGAAGAAGACGCGCGGCAAGTTCCCCGCGCCGGAGAAGGCGCTCCAGGTCGTGCGCGTGGGCCTGGAGTCCGGACACAAGGCGGGCCAGGAGGCGGAAGCGAAGGCCTTTGGCGAGCTGGTGGTGTCGGACGTCTCCAAGCGGCTGGTTGAAATCTTCTTCGCCACCACGGCGCTGAAGAAGGAGAACGGCACCTCCAACCCCGACGCGAAGCCGCGCGAGGTGAAGAAGGTGGCGGTGCTGGGCGGCGGGCTGATGGGCGGCGGCATCGCCTATGTCACCAGCGTGCTCCAGGGCGTGCCCGTGCGCGTGAAGGACAAGGACGACGCGGGCGTGGGCCGGGCCATGAAGCAGGTGCAGTCCATCCTGGACGAGCGCGTGAAGCGGCGCTCGCTCACGCGCCGCGAGGCCACGGCGAAGTCGGCCCTGGTGACGGCGGGCACGGACTACAGCGGCTTCAAGTCCGCGGACCTGGTCATCGAGGCGGTGTTCGAGGACCTCAAGCTCAAGCACCGCATCATCGCGGAGGTGGAGGCCGTCACCGGCGACCAGACCATCTTCGCGTCCAACACCTCCAGCATCCCGATTACGGAACTGGCCAAGGGCAGCCGTCGGCCGGCGCAAGTCATTGGCATGCATTACTTCAGCCCGGTCCACAAGATGCCGCTGCTGGAGATCATCACCCACGCGGGCACCGCGGACTGGGTGACGGCCACCTGCGTGGAGGTGGGGCGCAAGCAGGGCAAGACGGTCATCGTCGTCAACGATGGGCCGGGCTTCTACACCTCGCGCATCCTCGCTCCGTACCTGAACGAGGCGGCGTACCTGCTGGCGGAAGGCGCGGACATCGCGGAGCTGGACAGGGCGCTGGTCGAGTTCGGCTTCCCCGTGGGCCCGATTACCCTCCTGGACGAGGTGGGCATCGACGTGGCGCAGAAGGTGGGCCCCATCATGGAGGCCGCCTTCGGCAAGCGCATGGCGGCGCCCAAGGCCCTGGAGAAGGTGGTGGCCGACGGCCGCCTGGGCCGCAAGACGCAGAAGGGCTTCTACCTGTACGAGGACGGGAAGAAGCAGGAGGTGGACAGCTCCATCTACGCCCTGCTGCCGCACGGCACGGAGCGCCGCTCCTTCGACCGCGCGGAGATGGCGGAGCGCGTGGTGCTGCAGATGGTCAACGAGGCCATCCGCTGCCTGGGCGAGGGCATCCTCCGCAGCGCGCGTGACGGCGACGTGGGCGCCATCTTCGGCCTGGGCTTCCCGCCCTTCCTGGGCGGCCCCTTCCACTACGTGGACAGCCGCGGCCCCGCCGAGGTGCTGCGCAAGCTGGAGCACTACCACGACAAGCTCGGGGAGCGTTTCGCCCCCGCGCCGCACCTGGTGGAGATGGTGAAGGCGGGCAAGACGTTCTACCCGCGCTGAGTCATTCCAGTGATTGCACCCGGGAGTCCCGCGTATCAGCGGCTCCCGGGCTTGACCGGAGGCCGTCTCTGGCCCGAGCCTCCCGGGCCCCATGGCCCGCTCCGCGTCCCGCACCATCGTCCTCGTCGTCCTGTCGGCCGTCGTGGCCTGTGGCGCCGCCGCCACCGCCGGGGCCTGGCGCTTCTTCCACAAGGACCCGAGCAACCCCGTCGTCCGGCTCGACGAGTACTTCACCATGGGCTGGGTGGCCTGGGATTCCAGCTGGTACATGCGGATTGCCCAGGAGGGCTACCAGTTCGTCCCGGGCCAGCAGAGCTCGGTGGCGTTCTTCCCGCTGTACCCGCTGCTCATCCGCGCGGTGGAGTCGCTGGGGCCCAATGTGTACCAGTCCGGCGTGCTCATCACGCTGCTGTGCGGCCCGCTGGCGTTGATGCTCTTCACCGTCTGGGCGCGCAAGCTGACGGACGAGGACACGGCGCTGAAGGCCGGGCTGCTGATGGCCTGCTACCCCTTCACGCTCTACTTCTACGGCGCCATGTATTCGGACGCGCTGTTCGTCCTGCTGGTGGTGGCGGCCTTCCTGCTGCTGGAGCGCGGGCACCTGGGGCCCGCCGTCCTCGTCGCGGCGGTGGCCACCGCGGCCCGGCCCGTGGCGCCCGCGGTGGTGCTGGGCCTGCTGGTGCGCCGCCTGGAGTGGAAGCACGCGCGAGGCGAGAAGTGGAGCGCGGTGGACTTCCTGCCGGTGCTGTCGGGCCTGGGCTTCGGCGCGTACATGCTCTTCCTGTGGCACCAGTTCGGTGACCCGGTGGCCTTCGTGAAGGTGCAGGGCTCGCCCGGCTGGGAGCAGATTCCGGGCTGGCACACGTGGCTGAAGGTGAGCTGGTTCGAGCGCGTCGTGCTGGCGCCGCAGGACAAGCGCGAGGCCTTCCGGCTGGCCGCGCACGCCTTCTTCACGTTGCTGGCGCTGGCGCTGGTGTGGCCCACGCGCAAGCTGCTGGGGTGGGGCTACGCCGTCTACGTGCTGGCCATCGTCGGGTTGCCCGCGTGGTCCACCAAGGACTTCATGGGCATGGGGCGCTACCTGCTGTCCGCCTTCCCCGTCTTCCTCACCGCGGCGATGCTCCTGCGCGAACGGCCGCTGCTGCTGCGCGGGGCGCTGGCGGTGGGCGCCGCGTCGCTGCTCGTCCTCTCGTGGGCCTTCGGCGCGGACTACTACGTCTCATGAGCGACCTCCTCGAACAGGCCCTCCTTCGCTACGACGGGCTGCCCGTCGCCGAGCGCTTCCACGTCCACGCGCGGGCCTTCTCCGCGCCGCTGCTGGCCATGGCCGCGCGCACGCCCGTGGGCGCCGTGGCGGACATCGGCTGCGGGCATGGGTTGCTGTCCGCGCTGCTGGCCCTGGAGGACCCGGGCCGCACCGTGCACGGCGTGGACCCGGACTCGCGCAAGGTGGCCTGGGCACGGCGAGCGCTCGCGGGCCAGCCCAACGTGCGCGTCGAGGAAGGCACCGTGGAGGAGACCCTGGCCCGGGGCGCGTCCGGGCGCTTCGACGCGGCGGTGGTGTGCGACGTGCTGTACCTGCTGCCGGAGTCGAAGTGGTCCGGCTTCCTCTCCACCGTGCGGGGCCTGCTGAAGCCCGGCGGGCGGCTGCTGCTCAAGGAGGTGGAGGGTGACGGCTCCTGGAAGCACCGCAAGGCGCTGGCGCAGGAGTGGGTGATGGTGTCGCTGCTGGGCCGCACGAAGGCCAGCGGCGGCATGGCGCTGAAGCCTCGAGCCGAGATGACGCGCTACCTGAAGGACGCGGGCTTCGCGGTGCGCGAGGTGGTGGACCTGGGGCAGGGCTACACCACGCCGCACGTCCTCTACGTGGCGGAGAACAGCGTTCCGTAGCTGTGAAGCTCGATGCCGCGCTCGTGCAGCCGCGCCTTCACGCGCGCGCTGGTGAGGGCGGCCAGCTCCGCCTGCCAGCCGTAGCGCCACGCCGGGTCCTCGGGGACGTGCGGCGTGCCTTCACCCGGGTGACAGCCCAGCTCGAAGTCGCCCGCGGGCAGCGTGTCCACCACCGCGAGCAGGGCGGCCTCGTCCAGCATCCCTGCTTCGAAGACGCCGCCCGCGCTCACCCGGCGCACGCCCTTGGGGGCCCGAGGCGCGGCGCGCGCGAGCACGGCCAGCACCGAGGCCTTCATCGCGGGGCCCGGCGCCTTCAGCCAGCGAGGGCGAGGAGGGCGTCCGGCCAGCGCAGGGGCAGCCCTTCGCGCGCGGCCAGGGACTCCACCAGGGGACGTACACCGGGCAGCAGGTGCAGGTGCTGGTGCCCGTCCAGGTGGTCCACCGTCACGCCCAGGGCGCGGGCCCGCTGAAGCTGAGCGGAGAGCTCGCGCGCCAGCTCGTCCCGGCGCACCTGTCCGGTGAGCCAGGCGCGGGCGAAGTCGGCCCAGCTCCCGCGCAGCCGGCCCTCCGGTGCCACCGTGGGCACCTCGTGCGCGGGCGCCGCGGGAGGCAGCCGCGTGGAGAGCGCCGGTGGAGGCCCACCGCGAGCCGTGCCTCCTTCGCGCGGGCGGCGGCCTCGGGCGCGGTGGGGCCCGTGGCCAGCAGCGTGGCGCTGGTGACGATGCCATCGCGGTGCGCTCGGAGGATGCCCGCGTCCAGCGAGGCATGGAGCCCCAGGTCGTCCGCGTTCACCACCAGGCGCGTGAGGGGGCGCGTCATGCGGGGCTCAGCCTCGCGCCGTGCGGCCCGGCGGCACCGCGTGGAGCTGCTGCACCGAAGGCGGCAAGCGCACCGGGTGCACTGGCGGCTGCGGCGCGCGCATCTTCGGATAGAGCTTCACCAGCTCCCGCACCATCTTCGTGATGACGGAGGGCGAGGCCAGCGTGGACACGCCGCGCGTGCGAGGGAAGTAGTCCACGCCCATCTGGAACACGCGGAAGCCCTGGCGGATGGCCTTCACCACCAGCTCCGCGTCGATGAACGAGCCCTGGCTGTGCAGCTCCATGGCCTCCAGCACGCGCCGGTGCATCACCTTGAAGCTGAAGTTGACGTCCTTGATCTGGATGTCGAACAGCGACCGGATGAGCATGTTGTAGACGAACGAGTAGATGATGCGCTTGGGGCCCTCGCTCGTGCGGTCGAACCGGAAGGCGCAAATCATGTCCGCCTCCAGGTACGACATCAGGTGCAGCGCCCGCTCCAACTCGCGCATGTCCCAGGGCAGGTCCACATCGGAGTACACGACGATGTCCTTCGTCGAGGCCGCCAGCCCGGTGCGCATGGCGCCACCCAGCTTCAGATTCACGGGGTGGTGGATGACACGCAGTTGGGGAACCTTCAGGGCCAGCGCCTCGCAGACCTCACGGGTGCGGTCCGTGGACGCGTCGTTGACGACGATGATTTCGAAGTCGTCCGTCAGGGCGGGGAGGACCTCCAGCGCCCGGCTGACGGCGCGCTCGACGTAGTCCTCTTCGTTCCAGGCGGGGAAGAACAGGCTGATGCTTGGGTATTGGGCCACGAGGGACCTCGGCGGGCGGACCTGCGAAGTTGGCGGCTCGCTAGCAGAGAATCCGGTTTTTATCCAATGGCAGGGGTCGCATATCGTCGCATGCCTATGATACCGTGAAAGCACCATTTTGCGGGGACACTGTGAACGCCAGGCCTTTCACCCTGCTGGTAGTGGACGACTCGCAGTCGACGTTGCCTCGGTTGGCCCGTGCGCTGGGCCCGGAGGATTTCGCCCTCCGAATCACCGCCCACGGCCCGGAGGTGCCGAGGTTGGCGCGGGAGGTATCGCTGGTGGTGCTCTGCCTGGGCGAGGACGCCCAGGCCAGCGTGGGGTTGCTCGAACGCCTGATACCCGAGGAAGGCCCGGTGGGGCCCCCCGTGGTGCTCGTGGCGCCACCCGAGCCCAGAGGCCTCTGGCTGGAGGCCCTGCGCCGGGGGGCTGAGGTCGTATTGGACCCATGGTCGCCGGATGAACTGGTGGCCCGGGTGCATCGCGCCCTGGCCGCGAAGGCCCGGATGGAGTCGCTCGCCGCCCAGGTGAGCGAGCTCCAGCGGCTGTCGTCGACGGACGGCCTCACGGGCCTCCACAACCACCGGCATTTCCAGGAGCGGCTGAGGGAGGAGTTCCGCCGTGCCCAGCGTTATGACGACTCCCTGTCGCTCATCCTGCTGGACTTGGATTTCTTCAAGGAAATCAACGACAAGTACGGCCACTCCGCGGGCGACGGCGTGCTGCGCGAGGTGGCCGCCGCGCTCACCCGGGGCGTGCGCGAGACGGACCTGGTGGCCCGCTATGGCGGCGAGGAGTTCGCGGTGCTGCTGCCCCGCACCCACCTCACCGGGGCGCTCACCGTCGCCGAGCGCGTCCGCCGCGAGCTGCGCGCCCTGCGGCTGGAGGTGTCGGACAGCCTGCAAGTCACCGCGTCATTGGGGGTTTCCAGCTTCCCCCACCGCACCGTCCTCACCCCGGAGCAGCTGCTCCTGACGGCCGACGAGGCCCTCTACCAGGCCAAACGGGACGGCAGGGATCGCATCTGCCTACATCCCCAGCTCCCGGTCGGTCCGCTCGGAACCTAGCCCGGGTCAAAGACCCGGGGTCCGTATTGACCCATTTGGTGGGGATGGGTCTAATTGGACCCGGTGTTTTTTCGCGCCATGGAAATGTCAAGGCCCGTGATTCCAGACTGTTGGGCAGGGAGTTTCTGCTGGCAGGGCCATTGCACTTGTCTAGGGGCGGAAACAATTCATGGGTTCTCAAGCCGCATATGTCCACGGTCAGCAGGCCGAGTCGCCACGCGGGCGGCTGCTCCTGGTGGATGACGAGGAGAACATCCTCAAGTCCATCCGCCGGGTGCTGCGCCGCGGCGACTGGGACATCGAGACGGCGACGGACGCCGAGCAGGGCCTGCGGGCGGTGGAGGCCTTCCACCCCGAGGTGGTCATCTCCGATTTCCGCATGCCGGGGATGAATGGCGTCGATTTCCTTACCCGGGTGAAGCAGCAGGAGCCGCGGGCCCAGCGCATCATGCTGACGGGCCAGGCGGACCAGCAGGCCATCGAAGAGGCCATCAACCGGTCGGAGATCTTCCGCTTCATCTCCAAGCCCTGGAACGACAGCCACCTGGTGTTGACGGTGAAGAGCGCCTTCGAGCAGTACGCGCTCCAGGCGGAAAACGAGCGGCTCTACACGGTGACGCAGGCGCAGAACGCGGAGCTGAAGCTGCTCAACGCGGACCTGGAGGAGCGCGTCGCCCAGCGCACGCGCATGCTGAGCCAGGCCAAGCGCGAGTGGGAGCTGTCCTTCGACTGCATGGAGACGCCGCTGTGCGTGGTGCGCGCGCGGGACTTCGCGGTGCGGCGGGCGAACCTGGCGTACGCGGACGTGGCGGGGCGCTCCATCGAGGAGATTCCCTCCGACACCACGTGCTACCGCTACCTCTTCGGGCGCAACGAGCCGTGCACGGGCTGCCCGCTGCCGGCGGCGGTGGAGAGCGGCAAGGGCGCGCGCGGTGAGGTCCGCCAGGGCGGGCGCACCTTCGTGGTGGCCGCCTACCCCATGGCGGGGGATGAGCGAGTCGTCTGCACCTACCGGGACGTCACCGAAGAGCAGTCGATGACGCGGCGGCTCATCGAGACGGAGAAGATGGCCGCGGTGGGCCAGCTCGCCGGCGGGGTGGCGCACGAAATCAACAACCCGCTGGGCGGCATCCTCGCCTTCGCGCAGTTGATGTCGCGCGACGCGGGCCGCAGCGAGGCGGACCTGGAGTCGCTGGGCCTCATCGAGGAGAGCGCGCTGCGCTGCAAGCGCATCGTGGAGAGCCTCCTCAAGTTCAGCCGCCACAGCCGCGTGGAGGACCGGCGGCCCTTCGACTTGTCCAAGTGCGTGGAGGACGCGGCGGTGCTGTTCCGCGCGCAGCTCAAGTCCATGCCCACGGTGGAGCTGACGCTGGGGCTCGCGGACGGCCTGCCGAAGGTGTACGGCGACCCCGGTCAGCTCGCGCAGGTGGTGCTCAACCTGCTCCAGAACGGTCTCCAGTCGCTGCCCACGCGTGAGGGCAAGCTGAAGCTGGTGACGGGTCGGGAAGGCGACCGCTGCTTCTTCGCGGTGACGGACACCGGCACGGGCATCGAGGAGAAGTACCTGCCTCGCATCTTCGAGCCGTCGTTCACCACCAAGGCCCCGGGTGAAGGCACCGGCCTGGGGCTCTCCATTGCCTACCGCATCGTCCAGGACCACGGGGGCAGCTTCCACGTGGACACCCAGGTCGGCGAAGGCTCCTGCTTCACCGTTTTTCTGCCCATCCCCCTGCAGCTCGAGAGGTTGCCGTGAACCAAGTCAAGCGCGCCAAAGTCCTCGTCGTGGATGACGACTCCGTCGTCCTCAAGGCCGTGACGCAGATTCTCCAGCGCGAGGGCCACCCGGTGGTGGCCATTGACGACGCGGTGGAGGGCCTGGCGGCCGCGAAGGATCCGACCATCGACGTGGTCGTCCTCGACATCAAGATGCCCAACCTGTCCGGCATGGACCTGCTGCGAGGCATCAAGGCCGACCGCCCGGACGTGGAGGTCATCATGATGACGGCCTTCGCCACCGTGGAGACGGCGGTGGAGGCGGTGAAGGCGGGGGCGTACGATTACCTCACCAAGCCCTTCGAGAACATCGACGAGGTCAGCCTCACGGTGGCCAAGGCGGCCGAGCGCAAGGCGCTCAAGGACCGCACCCGCGCGCTGGAGGAGGCCCTCACGGTCCGCAGCCAGTTCGAGGACCTCATCGGCCAGTCCACGCAGATGCGCTCCGTCTTCAAGCTGGTGGAGACGGTGAGCCACTCCACCGCCACGGTGCTCATCCAGGGGGAGAGCGGCACCGGCAAGGAGCTGGTGGCCCGCGCCATCCACTACCGCAGCGCGCGCAAGGACAAGCCCTTCGTGGCGGTCAACTGTTCGGCGCTGACGGAGACGCTGCTGGAGAGCGAGCTCTTCGGTCACGTGAAGGGCAGCTTCACCGGCGCCACCGGCAACAAGAAGGGCCTCTTCGAGGCGGCCGACGGCGGCACCATCTTCCTGGACGAAATTGGCGACGTGCCCCCGGCCACCCAGGTACGCCTGCTGCGCGTGCTCCAGGAGGGTGAAGTCAAGCGCGTGGGCGCCAACGAGCCGGTGAAGGTGGACGTGCGCGTCATCGCCGCCACCCACGTGGACCTGTCCCGCGCCAAGGAGCAGGGCAAGTTCCGCGAGGACCTCTTCTACCGCCTCAACGTCATCACCATCGACCTGCCGCCCCTGCGTGACCGGCCCGAGGACGTGCCCCTGCTGGCGCACCACTTCCTCAAGCTCTACGCCGCCAAGGCGGACAAGAAGGTGACGGGCATCTCCCCGCGCGCCATGGAAGCCCTCACCTGCAACCGGTGGACGGGCAACGTGCGTGAGCTGGAGAACGTCATCGAGCGCGCGGTGGTGCTGACGGGCAACGAGGTCATCGACGTGGAGGACCTGCCGCCGGGCTTCCAGTCCGCGCCGCAGCCGGACTCCACGGTGGAGGTGTTCAGCCTGGCACACCTGCCGTACGCCCAGGCCAAGCGCCTGGCGATGCGTGCCTTCGAGCGCCGCTACCTGTCCGCGCTGCTGGAGAAGAACAACCAGAACGTCTCCAGCGCCGCACGCGCGGCGGGCGTGGACCGCTCCAACTTCCGTCGCCTGCTCAAGCAGTACGAGGTGGCCGGCCGGTCCATGAAGCCCCGCGTGGTCTCCCAGGACGACGGCGAGGCGCTGGAAGCCGCGTCCTGACGTGTGTCGGCCGGCGGGCACCCGGGCGTTTCCCATGCGCGCCCGGGGCCCTCCTGGACTACAAGGCGGGGTTGCGTGCAGACCCTGGCAATCGTCGCGAAGAGGGACAAGCCCGAGGCGGTAGCGCTCGCGGCTCAAATCCGTGAGCGGTACCCCCACCTGTCGGTGCTGGCGGACCGCACGCTGGCCCATGAGCTGGGCTGGCCGCGGGTGGATGACCGGGAGCTGGTGACCCGGGCGGACCTGATGGTGGTGCTGGGTGGTGACGGCACGCTCATCTACGCGGCGCGCCTGCTCGGTGGCCGCGGGGTTCCGATTCTGGGCGTCAACCTGGGCAGCCTGGGCTTCATGACGGAAGTCCCGGTGGAAGAGCTGTACCCCATGCTGGAGCAGGTGCTCGCGGGGCGCTTCCAGGTGGATTCCCGGATGAAGCTCACCTGCCGCCTGCTGCGCGGGGGCAGGGTGCTCATCGAGGACGAGGTCCTCAACGACGTGGTCATCAACAAGGGCGCGCTGGCGCGCATCGCCGACCACGAGACGTCCATCGACGGGGTCCCCATCACGACCTACAAGTCGGACGGCGTCATCCTGGCCACGCCCACCGGCTCCACGGCGTACTCGCTGTCGGCGGGGGGGCCCATCGTCCACCCGTCGGTGGACTGCACGGTGCTGTCGCCCATCTGTTCGCACGCCCTCACGCAGCGCTCCATCGTCGTGCCGGCGGACCGGACCATCCGGGTGACGCTGCGCAGTGAGACGGCGGACACGTACCTGACCATCGACGGGCAGACGGGCCACGGGCTCCAGGGGGGGGACTGCATCGAGGTGGTTCGCTCACCCAACCGGGTGAACCTGGTGCGCAACCCGAAGGTGGCCTACTTCTCCATCCTCCGGCAGAAGCTCCACTGGGGCGAGCGCTGAAGGGCGCCGCGCGCCGTGTTCCTCTTCCTGTCGAAGGTGCTGGACCTGCTGCTGGCGCCGCTCTCCTGGGCGCTGCTGCTGTGGCTGGTGGCCTGGGCGCTGCGGCGGCGACGTGAGCGGCTGTCGCGGGTGCTGAGTGTGCTGGGCGGCGTGGTGTTGTACGCCTTCTCCATCGAGCCGGTGGCCATGGGGCTGATGCGGGCGACGGAGGCGGGGGCGGTGCGATCCTTCCAGCCGGGGGCCACGTATGACGCCGTCATCGTCCTGGGAGGCGGGTTGGATCCGGCCGCCACGGAGCGTACCGGCGTGCCGGAGTACAACGCGGCGGCGGAGCGGGTGCTGCGGGGCTTCGAGCTGCTGCGCGAGGGTCGGGCTCGGCAGGTGCTCATCTCCGGCGGTTCGCTGGACCCGAGGCCCGAGGCGGTGGTGGAGGCGGACGTGCTGCTCCGGCAGCTCCAGCAGTGGGGGATTCCGCGGGAGCGCATCGTCACGGAAGGGCGCAGCCGCAATACACGGGAGAACGCGGTGGAGTCCGCACGCATCATCCAGGCGCGAGGGTGGAAGTCCCTGCTGCTGGTGACGAGCGCCGCGCACATGCCGCGCGCCGCGGGTTGCTTCGCGGCGGTGGGGCTGCGTCCGGACCTGTTGCCGGTGGACTCGCGGGCGTCGAACACGCCGCTGCGGCGCATGAGCTGGTTGCCGAGGTCTGGGGCCCTCAACCTGAGCACCGACGCCCTGCGCGAGCTGGCGGGGCGTGTGGTGTATCGCGTGCGAGGCTGGACGGCGCCTTGAGCGCCGCGCCCCGTCCTACTTCAGCGGCGCGGGCGGCTGACGCGCGTCGGGCGCCAGGGCGCCCGTGCCGAGCCGGGAGATACGGCCATCCGCCTGGGCATGCGGCGACGGCGTGCCGGTGCGGAACGCCTCCGCCAGCACGTCCAGGGGCGAGTTACCCGTCACCCTGGCCGGCGTAGACGGCTGGTTCCGCAGCATGTCGTAGCCGTCCTTGCCGCTGGCGAGGAAGCTCAGCGTCGCCAGCCGGTACGTGGCTGCCTTGTCCAACGGCCTGCCGCCCACCTTCACGCCCAGCACCCGCTGTCCGGCGGGCCGGTCCGAATCGAAGGTGAACTCCATCCCGGACACCTGCGGAAAGCGGCCCGGCCGTGAGTCCTCGCGGCTGAGGCTGACGCCGTTCTCCAGCGCCGCGCGCAGCGTGTCCCCCTTCACCTCCAGCACCACCAGCTCATCCGCGTATGGAAGGATGGCGTGCAAATCCCGCCGGGTGACTCCACCCGCGGGCAGCACCGCGTCCGCGCGCAGCGCCCCGGCGTTGACCAGCGCCACGTCCGCCCTGGCCGCCGCGCGGAACGCATCCGCGACGAACGAGCCCAGGTTCGTCTCCTGGGTGCGCACCAGCGCGGCCCGCGCCTCCAGGGCCACGGGAGAGCGGCCCACGTGCTCGGACAACTGGCTGAACAGCGCGGCATAGGGCTGCATGGCCGCGTTGAAGGCCGCGTCCTCCGGCACCTGCCGCGTCACCGGCAGCGTCTGCCACGTCACCTGGCGCACCGTGGCCGTCGCCGCGTCCACGTCCAGCGTGAGCCGGCCCAGGTCCACCGCGTCCGCCGCCACCTTGAAGATGGGCGTGCCCGTGCTGCGGTCCTCCAGCGCCTCGTGGTCATGCCCCCGAGCACCGCGTCCACCTTGACGCAGCGGGTGAGCGCCCGGTCCTGGTCCGCCGTCAGGTGGGTGAGGGCCACCACCACCTGGGCGCCGGCCTCGCGCAGCTTCGCCACCTCGCCCCGGGCCGCCTCGCAGACGTCTCCGAAGAGCGTGTCCTTGCCGGCCTTCGTGGTGGCCTTCGTCTCCTGGAGCACCACGCCGAAGAGGCCCAGCTTGATGCCGCCCAACTCCCGCACCGCGGAGGCCTGGACCCCCGCGAAGAGGCCCCCGGACTTCGTGTCCCGCACGTTGGCCCCGAGCCACGTGAAGCGGGACTCGCGGATGCGCTCACGCAGGACATCGTCGCCGAAGTCGAACTCGTGGTTGCCCAGCACCGCGTAGTCCAGGCCGAACGCATTCCACGCGTCCACCATGTGCCGGCCCTTGAGCGCCTTGCCGTCCACCTCCACCAGCGACTCCACGGACGGAGACAGCGTGTCGCCCCCCATCAGCGTCAGGACGTGGGGGCTCTCACGAAGCACCTGCTTGCGCAGCGTGGCGGCGCGGGCCATGCCCCCCCTTCCTTCCTCGACGGCCTGGACCTGGTAGACGTCCGCCAGGTGAAGGAGCGTCAGGCGCACCGTGCCGGAAGGCGGTGCGGGCGTGGGGGAGGGGGCGCTCGTGGCGCATCCGCTGGCAAGGACCGCGGCCAACGCGAGCAGGGCCTCACGTCGGGCCAGCGCTGTCTTCTTCGTCATCGTACGTCGCTCTCCCCAGCGCGCTCCCTGGGTGGGGCGCAACGTGTGGGGCGTATCGCACTCATGCGTCGATGGCGAGCACCGGGAACTTCACGCGCGTGTCTCACAGGGGGGCAGGTGTGCCGGTGGATACGTTTGACGCGCTGAGTTGTGGTGGAAAATTACAGATTCCGTGCAGAGCCGTTTGCACGGGATTTGCGCCGGTTGCTAGGACGCTCCCTGACCAAGGGAGGTTGTCATCCATGAGGCACAGCAACAGGTGGCGTGCGCTCCTGCTGGCGGGTGTGATTGCCGGCTGTGGGGAGTCCGCGCTCGAAGCGCCGCGAGGTTCCGCGGAAGAGACGGCGGTCATCAGCCAGCAGCTCAGCTCGTCCACGCGGCCCGGCATGGGCGCCAGCGTCTATGCGGGTGGCACCACGTTCCGCGTCTGGGCGCCGATGGCGAGCCGGGTGTTCGTCTCCGGCGATTTCAACGGCTGGGGCACCTGGATTGAGCTGGGCAACGAGTTCAACGGCAACTTCTCCGGCGATGTGGCGGGCGCGGTGAAGGGCCAGAAGTACAAGTTCATCACCCGCAACCAGTGGGGCAGCGACGCGTGGCGGGCGGACCCCCGCTCGGCGTGGCAGGAGAACTCCACCGGCTCCAGCATCATCTACGACCACGGCGAGTACTGGTGGAACGCGCAGCAGTACAGCAGCCCTGGCTTCAACGAGATGATCATCTACGAGATGCACGTCGGCACGTTCCACGACTCGCCCGGCTTCGGCCCTGGCAACTGGAACAGCGCGATTGCCAGGCTCGACCACGTCCGGGACCTGGGCGCGAACATGATCAAGGTCATGCCCGCGTACGAGTTCGCCGGTGACTTCTCCTGGGGCTACAACGCCGCCTTCCCGTTCGCGCCGGAGAGCGCCTACGGGCACCCCAACGACATGAAGCGCTTCGTGGACGAGGCGCACATGCGTGGCATCGGCGTCATCTTCGACGTGGTGCACAACCACTATGGCCCCAGCGACCTGCCCATGTGGTGCTTCAGCGGCGACTGCCTGGGCTCGGGCGGCGAGTACTTCTACAATGACTGGCGCAAGAGCACGCCGTGGGGCGACACCCGCCCGGACTACGGCCGCCCCGAGGTCCTCGCGTACATTCGCGACTCGATGATGAACCTCACCCATTCCTTCCGGGGTGACGGTCTGCGCTGGGACGCCACCAAGTACATGCGCACGCAGAATGGCAGCGACACCACCGCCATCCCCGACGCGTGGCGCGTGTTCCGCTCCATCAACCGCGAAATCAACGCCACGCAGCCGTGGAAGATCAGCATCGCCGAGGACTTCGGCGGTGGTGACTCCATCACCAACGACGCCACGTCCGACACCTCGGGCGGCGCGGGCTTCGACTCGCAGTGGGGCGGCGACTTCGTGCATGCCATCCGCGCGGCGGTCATCGCGTCGAACGACAGCGGCCGTGACATGAACTCGGTGCGCAACGCCATCACCCAGCGCTACAGCGGACGGCACACCGCGCGCGTCATCTACTCGGAGAGCCACGACGAGGTGGCCAACGGCAAGGCGCGCGTCCCGGAGGAGATCTGGCCGGGCAACGCGGGCAGCTGGGCCGCCAAGAAGCGCTCCACGCTGGCGGCGGGCGTCGTCTTCACCTCGCCTGGCATCCCGATGATTTTCCAGGGCCAGGAGTTCCTCGAGGACGGCTACTTCCAGGACACGGACCCCGTGGACTGGGGCAAGAACAGCACTTACAGCGGCATCCGGACGCTGTACCGCGACCTCATCCGTCTGCGCCGCAACTGGTTCAACAACACGCGCGGCCTGCGCGGCGGCAACGTCAACGTCCACCACGTCAACAACAGCGGCAAGGTGATTGCGTACCACCGTTGGGAGAACGGCGGGCCTGGGGATGACGTCGTCATCGTCGCCAACTTCAGCGGCACGTACTTCCCCAGCTACAACATCGGCTTCCCGCGCGGGGGCATGTGGTACGCGCGCTTCAACAGCGACTGGAACGGGTACTCGGGCGATTTCGGCAACACGGCGTCGATTGACACCGTGGCCTACAGTGGCGCGAAGGACGGCCTGTCGCACAACGCGTCGTTCGCCATCGGTCCCTACTCGCTGGTCATCTTCTCGCAGTAGCGCCTGACGGCACCGGGCGCCCGGGGTGGAGTCTCCCGGGCGCTCGTTCGCGCTTCAGACGTTGTAGCGCCGGCCCTGCGCGAGCGGTTCGATGACGCTCGCGCTGGTGTCGAAGTCATCCGGGTAGTGGATGAGCCGCATCCGGGCGCGCAGCTCGGCGGGCAGCGCCGCCAGCTTCTCGTAGGGCGTGTGCACGCCGTAGTTCGTCTCGTGGATGATGAGGTCCGCCTTGGAGAGCCAGTCGATGAGGCCCTCGTCGAAGGCGGTGTCCGCGCTGTACCCCAGGCAGCGGCCCCCCGCGTGGATGCGCAGCGCGGTGGTGGGCACGTGGTGGTACGTCATCCGGCTCTCGATGAGAAAGGGGCCGTGCCGAACGGCGGTCTCCGTGGAGAGCGGCGTGTGGTCGAAGTAGTCCTCGAAGTGCTTGTCGTTGGGGGGCTCCCCGCGCCGCTCGATGAGGCACTCCATGCCCGCGGCCAGGTTGCCTTCCCACAGCCGGTCCGCGACGGCGGGGTGGGCCAGCACCTCCAGCTTCCGCTGCAACACGAAGAAGGAGAAGTAGCCCAGGCTCTCCAGGCCCGACGCGTGGTCCGCGTGCAGGTGGGTGAGGGCCACGGCGCTGACGCGGTCCGCGTCCAGGGGCACGCCGGAGGACTCGGACGCCTCGCGCATCATCTTCCGGATGGGATGCGGGCAGTCCACGAGTAGGACCTGGTCCTCCGCCTCCACGGCGAAACAGGACGAATAGCGCAGGGCGGAGAAGGCGTCGCCGATGCCAAGGGTGATGAAGGACAGGCTCAAGGCAGGCTCCGGAGGGAAGGGTCGAGTCGCTCCCGAAGCTTCGCCGCGACGGCCGGTGGACAGAAGGCGGAAACGTCCTCGCCGCGCGCCACGCGCGCCTTGAGTCCGCTGCTGCTCACCTCGGCCAGGTGGGCTTCGGCTGGGAGGAAGAGGGTGGACAGCTCGGGCGCCAGCGCGCGGTTGTTCTGCGCCAGCGTCGTTTCGAACTGGGCATCCGTGGCACCGCGCACGCCGCGCAGCAGGACGCTGGCGCCAATGTCCCGCGCGAAGTCGACGATGAGCCCCTGCGTGCGGGCCACGGTGACGTTGGGGTGGTGCGCCACGGCTTCGCGCAGGAGGTCCACGCGCTCGTCGGCGGACAGCAGGCTCTCCTTGTCCGGGTTGACGGCCACCACCACGACGACGTGGCCGAAGAGGCGGGCCGCTTGCCGGACGACGGACATGTGGCCGGCGGTGACGGGGTCGAAGCTGCCGGCGTAGACGGCGATGGTCATCACGACACCTCGGGAGCGGCCTCGGAGGCCGGCTCCGGGGCGGGTGGAAGGTGAGGGCGGCGTACAGCGTGCCCGCCGCGCACAGGAGCGCGGCCAGCGTGAAGTGGCCGGCATAGCCAAGGGCCTGGGCGCTGAAGCCACTCAGCGCGGCGGCGGCGCCCGTGGCCAGCACCACCAGGGACGCCTGCACGGTGTAGTCCGTGGCGGCGTGGTCCGGCCGGCAGGCGTCCATCATCGCGGTGAAGACGGCCGCGGTGGCCATGCCGCTGGCCGCGTACTCGACGCCGCAGACGAGGGTGAGCAGGGGCAGGGACGTGGGGCCTCGAGCCGCCAGTGCGTAGAGCAGCACCGCGCCGGCCTGGATGCCTCCGAAGACGAGCAACGCCCGTCGCCGTCCGAGCCGCACCACCAGACCGCCTCCCAGCAGCGCCCCCACGAGTCCCGCGGTGAAGCCCACGCCGCCCAACAGCCAACCGATGGCCGTCAGCGACAGGCCCTCGTCGACCAGGAAGGTGCGCAGCATCCCGGTGGCCAGGGCTTCGCCTGCCTTGTAGACGACGAGCAGCGTGAGCCACGCGCCGGCCCCCGGACGCTTCAGCCACCATCGCAGGCCCAGGCTCTGTGCGGGTGGGGGCGCGGTGGGGGCTCGCGGAAGAGGGCAACGGGCACGGTGGCCAGGAGCAGCAGTGTGCCCAACGCGAGGAACGTGGGGCGCCAGCCCACCGCGTCGAAGACAGCGAGCATCACGCCTCCGCCCAGAATCATCCCGACGCGGTAGGCCGCCACCTGGATGCCGTTGCCCCAGCCGCGCTCGGCCGGCGCGAGCAGGTCCACCGCCAGCCCGTCGGTGGCCACGTCCTGCGTGGCGGCCAGGAGGTTGATGCCCAGCACCGCGGCCATCAGCAGCCGCATGTCCAGGCCGCCTTCGGGGAGCGCGAGCGCGAGAAGGAGCCCCGACGACAGGCACTGCAGCGGCAGGATGTAGCCGCGCCGCCGGCCCCACCTCGCCGAACCGTGCCGGTCCATGGGCGGGGCCCAGAGGAACTTGAGTGCCCAGGGCAGCGCCAGCAGGTGCGCCAGGCCGATGGATGGCAACGACAGGCCCTGATGGCGCAGGAGCACGGGCAGGGCCTGGGTGAAGAAACCGAAGGGAAGCCCCTGTGACAGGTAGAGGCTGGAGAGGAGCCCCAGCTTCGTGGCCGTCCTCATGCGTCCTCCTTCGCGCCGGCCGGGTCCAGCAGCCCCGCGGCCATGCGCTTCACCGTGCTGGCGGCGGAGCCCGCGGGGACCAGTCCCGGGACGCTGGCGGCGAGCACGAAGTAGCCCTGCACGGCGGCGAACAGCCCGGCCGCCAGCGCGGGCGCCTTGCGCCGTCCCACCACGGCGGCGACGAGCGACGTCAGGTGCTCCAGGTCGGCGCGCACCACCTGCTCGTAGATGGCTCGTACCTCGGGCTGCCGGATGGCCTCCGCGCTGATGGTGACCCAGCTCGCGACGGCCGCCGGGGCCGCGTCGCCGCCCGTGGCGAGGAAGGCCTCCACGAAGGCGTCCACGCGGGCGCGGGCGTCCGGGCCCTTCACCCGTTCCAGCCGCGTCGCCACCCGCTGCCGCGCCTGCGCCGCGAGCTGCTCCACCAGCGTGAGGAGAATCTCCTGCTTGCCGCTGAAGTGGTAGTGCACCAGCCCCGGGCTCAACCCCGCCGCCTTCGCGATTTCGCTCACGGACGCGCGCTCGTAACCGCGCTCCGACATGACCTTCAGCAGGCCCGCGACAATCTGCTGACGGCGCTCCTCGGTGTTGGATGGACGGGGCATGGCGGTGTGTTTATTGGTTATTTGACCAACTTATAAACAGGGCAGGCAAGGGCGTCAATCCCACCTGCCCCTGGGGGCGACGGCCCGAATGTGGAAGGACCCCAAGGCGCTGCTAGCGTGGAGCGCATGACACGAACCGCCCGTCGCCGCCGCGTCGTGGTGCTGTCTGGATTCCTGGTGGGACTCTGCCTGGGCGTGCCGGGAGTCACCTGGGCCCTGCCGCCGCCGTGCGGCCCCAATGACCCGCCCGCTTTCTGCGACGCGAAGATGGTCGCCTTGCTGGTGCAGGCTGGCCGGGGGGGCCAATGCCCTCCGAGTCGAGTCTGGAAGCGAGGTCCAGGTGCGCTGGCCCGACTGGAAGGGTGCATTGCGCCTGCAGGCGACTCGCAGTGACTCCGGAACCTATGAGGTCTCCGTGGGGCTGCCGGGAAAGAACACGCCCCTGAAGCGAGGGGTCCTCAAGAAGAAGGGAGCGGCGCTCACGCTCGTTCCCGCCAAGGACGTGCCCGCGGGCTATTTCGGCGCGGCGGGGCACCCGGTGAAGTTCATCCTCGATGAATGAGGTGGGGCCATGAAACTGCTTCGCTTCGCGCTGTGGGGGCTCGTCGTGGCCCTGGCATTCTCCGCCGGGGTCTGGTTCAGCAGGGACTCCGTCACTTCGCAGGTGCCGGCAGGGGATGCCGCCGTCCAGGCGCCCACCGTCGTCGCACCCACTCCGTCCGATGCGCGCGCCGCACCGCGTCCGGCGGAGGCGCCGAGGCGGGAGGCTGCCGTGACAGCGCCCTCGGCGGCGCGTGAATCCACCGTGCTTCGCAGGCTTCCGGAACCCGCTGCGGCTGTCCCGGCTGCGCGCGAGAAGGACACGGCGCGCGAGAAGGACACGGCGCCCGAAGACCGGCCTCTCGCCTTCGCGCCCGAGCTGCCGGAGCCCTTCACGCCGAAGGGCTTCGAGCGTGTGGCCTTTCGCGCCGCCAACGAGTGCGGCATGGGGCTCGACGTGGTGGCGGTGGACTGCTCCGAATTCCCCTGCATCGCCTGGACGCAGGCGAAGGACGACACCGTGCAGAAGTTCTCCATGTCGGGGTGCGGCCCCTGGGAAGAGGCCTTTCAGCACCGGACGATGGTCGTCGCGAGCGGGCAGTCCAAAGAAGGCGGGGCCGGTGCCCGGTACCTGGCGTGGATGCCGCTGCCCGTGGACCCCGAGCTCAACCGCATCGCCATGCGGCGCGCCCGGGAGCGCACCGATGGCATGAAGGAAGCCCTGGGACTGCGGTAGTCCCCGCGCCGCCTCAGGCCGGAACGGCGTCCGCGTGGATGGGGACCTCTCGCGCTGAGACGAGCGCCTCGATGCCCGCGGCCACCATCGCCGGCACCTCCAGCGCCGGGAAGTGGCTGGTGGCGGGGAGCTTCAGCACGTGAAAGCCCGGATGCTCCACGCCGAAGTCCACCTGCGCCGCCAGGTAGTCGTGTGACTCCGGCCGCGCGTACAGGTGCATCGTGAGTGGCATGGGTTCCAGCGCCGCGAGCGCTCGCAGTGGAGAGCCCTCGCGGGCGTAGGCCGCTTCAATCTCCCGCCCGGCCCGGGCCCACATGGCTTCGTCGAACGCCCCCATGTCGTCGCGCACGAAGCGGCGGATGGCGTCGTCGTCGAGCCCTCCATCCAGCCCTGGAGCAGGCTGTCTCGCACCTGGCTCCAGCGCTCCGTCTGGAGCCCGCGCACGGCGCGGAGGAAGGCCGGGGTGGGCTCGGTGGCAATCCAGTCCAGCAGCACCATCCGCGGCACACGCGCAGGGCCCAACGCCCGTCGCAGGTCGAGCGCCCACCAGCCCGCGTGGGACATGGCCACGGGGACGATGTGCCGCGCGCCGCTGGCCTCCACGACCGCGAGCAGGTCCTCCAGCACCGTGGTGCTGTCGAAGTCGGCGCCTCCACCTTCGGACTCGCCGTGCCCCCGGAGGTCCACGGACAGGACTCGGCGGAAGGCGGAGCAGCGGGGTATCAGCTTCTGGAAGCTCGCTCGGGTGGTGCACCACCCTGGGATGAAGAGAAGCGCGGGCTCGCCTTGACCCGCGTCGTCGTAGCGGATGCGGGCGCCGCCGCGAGTGTGTACTTCCGGCATGTCGTCCCCTCCGTGGAAGCGTTGGTTGGTTCTCGCTGGAGGGTGCGCAGGCCCGGCCCGCATGTCAGCAGGCAACACGGCAGGGGCCGTTCCGGCCGGGCGGAGGGTCGCTGTCTCAACTAATTCGTGTTTCGCCCAGTATCCCGCCCCTGATTTCCCGGGATGACCCCTGCGGGAGACGTTCACAGGCGACTGAAGGTTGCTCGCCGCTCATCCCCGTGGGCGTGCCGTCGTCCGAGCGCGGCGTCGCGCTCCGGTGGGAGATGCCGGAGCGCTTCGCGGTTGGCACGCACCAATCAGAAGGTCAGCAGCGTCGTCACGCGCTCGCGCCCGAGGCGGTTGGGGCCTTCGAGGAAGTCCAGGCTGAGGAGGAAGCTGAAGCCCACCAGCTCGCCGCCGAGCCGGGACACGAGCTTCGCGGTGGCCTCCGCCGTGCCTCCCGTGGCCAGCACGTCATCGACGACGAGCACCCGCTCCCCCTGGAGGATGGCGTCCTCGTGCATCTCCACGCCGTCGGAGCCGTACTCCAGCGAGTAGCGCTCCACCACCGAGCGGTGAGGCAGCTTCCCAGGCTTTCGCGCCGGCACGAAGCCCGCGTTGAGCGCCAGCGCGATGGGGGCGCCCAGCAGGAAGCCTCGGGCCTCCACGCCCACCACCTTCGTGACGTGCTGGCCCCGGAAGGGCGCCGACATGGCGTTGATGACGCGGCCGAACAGGCGCGGGTCCGCCAGCACGGGGGTGATGTCCTTGAAGACGATGCCGGGCTTGGGGAAGTCCGGCACGTCCCGGAGCCGGGCATTCAGGTCGGCGACGAGGGTGGTGTCGGTCAGGCTCGGGACGGGCGGGTTCATGGCGTGCGCTCCAGCGGGGGGATGAAAAACGGTGGGGCGGGGAAGGGGAGGACCCGGGGACGGGAGGCTCGGATGGCCTCCTGCCCTGCCGCCATGGAGACGGCCCCCTGCCCGCGGGGAGCATTCGCCCAGCGGAATGGCCTCACGGGGGCGTCCCGCCTCTGGGGAGAGGGGCGGCGCGTCGGCTCGGCGCGCCGGACGCCTTCCAGAAGCGCAGGCGGGTATCGGAGGCGCGAAAGCGGACGGTCCGGGCCATGGCGGGGGTTGATGCTCTCACAGCTTGATGCCAGCGGTGGATTCTGCTGGCGGACGCATTGATTTTTCCCGCGACCGGGAGCCTCGTTGCTGTGGTAGTTCAACGGGTTCCCTGGCGATTTGGAGCCTGGGGCCTGTGCCAGCCGTGCAATCCACCGCCGATATCCGAGAGATCCTCCCGCCTCAGGACACCCAGTGGCTCCGTGCCCTGAAGGCCGAAGTTCAACCCACGACCTTCAAGCAGGGGCGAGAGGTGGCGGAGTCGCGCCGCGTCTTCGGCCTCAATCGTGAAGGGGACCGCATCAGCGCCCAGGTCGCCGGTTCGTCCGGTGAGCGGTATCAGACGGCCCTGCATCTGGGGAATGGCCGAGCCACGTCGACCTGTACCTGCCCGTCGTGGAACGTCGAAGGCCCCCACTGCAAGCACGTGGTGGCCGCGGCGCTCATCTACGCCGCGCGCTTCCGTCCGCCCGGCCCGCCCGCGCCTCGCCCGGCCGAACCCGTCGCCGCCGCTCCCGAGCCGAAGGAAGCCGTCGTCGATGACGAGCCCCATGTGGAGCCGGTGCCGTCGAGCGGCGACCCGGTCAGCCTCCCGGCCCTGGCCAAGGTGGAGAGCTGGCTCGGTCTGTCTTCTCAGCCCGACTACGAGTTCTTCTACCGCCTCACGGCCGCCAGTACGGGGAACGGCAGCACCCGGCAGTGGATCATCGACGTGCGCCGGCAGGACGCGCAGACGAAGGGGCCCATCCACGTCAAGCGGCTGCTGCAGACGGGGGGCCGCATCTCCCCCGCGGACGAGCGCGTCTTCATGCAGCTGTCTCGCCATGAGCACCGCTATGACTCGCGCCTGGTCCTGTCCGACGAGGAGCTGAGCGAGGCGCTGGAGCTCTTGCGCCACCGCCGCGTCATCTACCGTGGCACGGCGCTCATCAACACCGAGGTGCCGGTGCGGCCCCAGATTCATCTGGAGTCCCGCCCGGACGGCGCCACCGCGCGCATCGAGCTGCTCTTCCCGGACAACGCGAGCTACGCGCTCAAGGACGTCATCCTCCTGTCGGGCCGGCGCACCTGGGTCATCCAGGGCCAGAACCTGCACCCGGTGGAGCCGGACTTCCCGCCGCGGCTGCTGCGCAAGTGGCTGCTCGAGCCCAGCATGTCCTTCCCCACGGGGCAGCTGGACCGGGTGCTGACCTTCTTCGCCGCGCACCTGCCGCGCTTCCGCATGGCGTTGAAGGCGGACGACATCGACGTGGACGAGGCCGTGGAGCCTCGCTTCATGCTCACGCTGGAAGGCAACCCCGAGCGCGTGAAGGTGCAGCTGGCCGCCAAGTACGGCCAGACGACGGTGCCGGTGTCCCCCACGGCCACGCACCTGGGCTACGCCAGCGGCGTGGGCGGGGACAGCCGCAAGCTGTACCGCCGTCGCGAGGAGCTGGAGCGCGGCGCAGGCAAGCTGCTGCTGGACCTGGGCCTGCGCTTCGAGCCGCAGTCGCAGGTCTTCGACGCCACGGCCGACATCGCGCTGGAGTTCTGGGCCCGGGGCCTGGCCTCGCTCCCCGAGGAGTGGGAGCGCTTTGGCGTGCAGGCCCCCAAGGTGCGCCTGCGTCCCAAGCTCAAGCCGCGCATCCGCGTGGGCATGAGCGGCGTGCAGTGGTTCGACCTGGATGCGGAGTTCGTCACCGACGACCAGGCCGTGGACCTGGGCGCGGTGCGCATGTGGCTGGACTCCGGCCGCCGCTTCGTCCCCCTGAAGGACGGCACCTTCGCGGAGGCGGACCCCGTCGAAATCAAGCGCGTGGCGGACCTGCTGGAGGAAGCCGGCGCGCTGCCGGGCCGCTCGCGCACGCGGCTGCCGCTGCACCAGGCCGTTGCGTTGGACCTGCTGGCGGACCTGGGGGAGTTCACCGAGGTGGAGGCCAAGGCGCGGCAGGCCATGATGGAGCTGCGCGAGTCGGCGGGCGTGCCGAAGGTGGGCGTCCCCGAGGGACTCCAGGCCACGCTGCGCCACTACCAGGAGGCGGGCCTGTCCTGGCTCTGGTTCCTGCGCCGGCACGGCCTGTCCGGCATCCTCGCGGACGACATGGGTCTGGGGAAGACCATCCAGTCGCTCAGCCTGATGCAGAAGGTGGCCAACGACGAGGGGCGCAAGCCGTCGCTCGTGGTGGCGCCCACCAGCGTGCTGGCCAACTGGGAGCGCGAGGCCGAGCGCTTCACGCCGGGCCTCAAGACGATGGTGTGGCACGGTCAGGACCGCAAGGAGCGGGCGGAGGACCTGAAGGGCATGGACCTGGTCCTCACGTCCTACGCGCTGGTCCGCCGTGACTTGGACCAGCTGTCCCAGGTGGGCTTCCGCTACGTCATTCTGGACGAGGCGCAGAACATCAAGAACGCGGGCAGCGCCACCGCGCAGGCGTGCAAGGCGCTCCCCAGCGAGACGCGTCTGGCGCTCACCGGTACGCCGCTGGAGAACCGCCTGTCGGAGCTCTGGAGCATCTTCGACTTCCTGATGCCGGGCTTCCTCGGCAGCTCGGATGGCTTCGGGGACCGCTACGAGCAGCCCATCCAGGTGGCCAACGACAGCACCGCGAAGGACCGGCTGCGCCGCCGCATCCAGCCCTTCATCCTGCGTCGCCTGAAGACGGAGGTGGCCAAGGACCTGCCGCCGAAGACGGAGAGCGTCGCCTGGTGCGAGATGGAGCCCGGTCAGGCCGCGCTCTATCGCGAGGTGCTGGAGGAGAGCCGCCGCAAGGTGCACGAGAGCATCGAGAAGGTGGGCTTCAAGCGCAGCCGCGTGTCGATTCTGGCCGCGCTGATGCGCCTACGTCAGGTGTGCTGCGATCCGCGCCTGCTCAAGATGCCGCCCGGCACCCTGATGCCGCCCAGCGCGAAGGTGGAGCGCTTCCTCCAACTGGTGGAGGACCTGGTGGCGGAAGGCCACCGCGCGCTCGTCTTCAGCCAGTTCACGGAGATGCTGGAGCTGCTGAAGCAGGAGGCGGACAAGAAGGGCCTGCGCTACCTCTACCTGGACGGTCGCACCAAGGACCGCATGGGCAAGGTGGACGAGTACAACAACCCGGACGGTCCGCCGCTCTTCTTCATCTCCCTCAAGGCGGGCGGCACCGGCTTGAACCTCACCGCGGCCGACTACGTCATCCACTTCGACCCGTGGTGGAACCCCGCCGTGGAGGACCAGGCCACGGACCGTACGCACCGCATCGGGCAGACGCGCGCCGTCATCAGCTACAAGCTGATTACCCGCGGCACCGTGGAGGAGAAGATCCTCGCCCTCCAGCGCCGCAAGCGGGAGCTGGCCGCTGGCGTGCTCGGCGGGGAGGGTGACGAGCTGGGCCGGACGCTCACGGAGCAGGACATCCAGGAGCTCTTCACGGAAATCTGAGGACTTGCGAGGTTGGGGCCCCAACGAGGCCCCTTCCCCTCCCGCCCGCCATCCGTGCGCTCAACCCGAACGCCTGTGCAGTGTCAGTCGGACCTGCTAGGGTGTTCAGGTACCAGAGCCGTCGTACGGACATTGGAGGGCGCGCGTGCTGCTGGGTCTGCGGATTTCGAACGTGGCGGTGATCGAGGAGGTGGAGGTGGCGTTCGGAGCCGGCCTCACCGTCCTCACGGGTGAGACAGGTGCGGGCAAGTCCATCCTCGTGGATGCACTGGGCCTTTTGCTCGGGGGGCGCGCCGACGCGGATGTCATTCGCGCCGGTTGTGAGGAGGCGTCCGTGGAGGGCGTCTTCGCGCGGACTCCCGCGTTGGAGACCCGGCTGGAGGAGCTGGGCCTGCCGGACCTGGGAGAAGAGGTGCTGGTGCGCCGGGTGCTGGGACGCACCGGGCGCGGCAAGGCCTACGTCAACGGCTCGCTGGTGACAGTGGGCGTGCTGGGCAAGCTCACGCGTGGGGCGGTGGACATCGCCGGCCAGCACGAGCACGTCAGCCTCTTTGATTCGGGCCTGCACCGGGTGCTGTTGGACAGGTACGGCAACCTGGAGGAGGTGCTCGCGGCCTTCTTCCGGGAGTACACCGGCCTGCGCGAGGTGGACGCGCGCATGGAGGCGCTGGGCGGAGACGAGGCGAAGGTGCGCGAGCGCGCCGAGTTCCTGCGCTTCCAACTCGATGAAATCACGCGCCTGGACCCGGAGGCCGGCGAGGACGCGCGGCTGGACGCGGAGCGCAAGCGGCTGGGCGGCGCGGAGAAGCTCAAGCGCCACGCCTCGGAAGCGGAGCTGCTGGTGTCCGGCGAGGAGCAGTCCGCCGTGGAGACGGTGGGCCGTGCGCTGGGGCTGGTGCACGAATCGGTGAAGTGTGACGCCACGCTGGCGCCGGTGGCGCAGGCGCTGAGCACCGCGCTGTCGGAGCTGGAGGAGGCGCAGCGGCGGCTCAACCGGTACGTGGAGGGGCTGGAGTCGGACCCTTCGCGGCTGGCGGACGTGGAGGAGCGGCTGGACGCGCTCAAGCGTCTGTGCCGCAAGCACGGCACGCACCTGGATGGCCTGCTGAAGAAGCGGGGCGAAATCGAGGTGGAGCTGGGCACGCTGGAGAACCGGAAGGAAATCCTGGAGGAGCTGGCCGCCGACCGCCGCAAGGTGGAGGAGCGGGCCCGGAAGGCCGCCGCGGCACTGACACGGGCGCGTGCGGCCAGTGCGGTGACGTTCGCCGCGCAGGTGCGCGAGGGCCTGGGGCAGCTGGCCATGGGCAAGGCGGCCTTCGAGGTGCGGGTGACGCCATCGGAGTCGCTGCGCCCGGACGGCATGGATGACGTGGAGTTCTTCTTCAGCGCGAACCCTGGCGAGCCGCCGCGAGCGCTGGCGAAGGTGGCCTCTGGCGGTGAGGCGAGCCGCCTGCTGCTGGCACTCAAGAAGGCCCTGGCGGACAGTGACGGGGGCGGGTGCTACATCCTGGACGAAGCGGACGCGGGCGTCAGCGGCGCCATCGCGGACGTGGTGGGGCGGATGATCAAGGATGTGAGCAGTCACCGTCAGGTGCTCTGCATCACCCACCTGCCGCAGGTGGCCGCCTATGCGGATGCCCACCTGCTCATTCGCAAGGGCCTCAAGGGCGAGCGCACTGTCTCGGAGGTGGTGGTGCTGGAGGCGGGGGCAGAACGGACCCGGGAGCTGGCGCGGATGATGTCGGGGGTCGAGGTGACGCGTGAGGCCCTGGGAGCGGCGGAGGCCCTGGTGCGTTCTGCCAACAGGGCGCTAGGGACCCGGGCCCGCAGGGAGTCTGGACCGGAGGGTGCCCCCCGGGGTCGGCTCCGACGCACCGCGTGAAATGCGCCAGTTGCATCCGTGTCCTTGCCCCATCCTTGGGCCTCACATAGCATCCCGGGTGTGTCCAGCACCGCAGGGCAGACCGCGGCCTCCCGCTTGAAGATAATTTCCGCCGGCCTGACGGATGTCGGGCGCAAACGTAATCACAACGAGGACAGCTTCCTCATTGATGATGAGCTCCAGCTCTACGTCGTGGCCGACGGAATGGGCGGCCATGCGGGTGGGGGCACTGCGTCCCGCATCGCGGTGGAGACCATCGACAAAGAGATGCGCCGGGCGCGGGAAGGCAAGGACAACCCCTTCCTTTCCGTCCCGAATCTCCAGGACTCTCCGATTCCGGAGGCGCTCCGCACCGCCGTGGAGCGGGCCTGTCTGGCCATCTTCACGGCCGCGCAGGAAGATGCGCGGCTGTCCGGCATGGGCACCACCGTCATCTCCCTGGTGGTGCGCGACGAGCACGCCTTCTTCGCCCATGTGGGTGACAGCCGCGCGTACCTCATCCGCGGCGACCTCATCCAGCAGATCTCCGAGGACCACTCGCTGGTCAACGAGCAGATCAAGGCGGGGATGATTACCCCGGAAGAGGCGAAGCACTCCCGCTACAAGAACATCATCACCCGCTCCGTCGGCTTCGAGGAGGAGGTGCAGGTGGACGTCATGGGGCTGGTGTCAGAGCCCGGCGACGTCTTTCTCCTCTGTTCGGACGGCCTCGCGAACATGATGGAGGACCGGGAGATCCACGAAACCGTGGTGAAGGCGCGGACCTTTGAAGAGGTCCCCAAGCGTCTCATCGACTTCGCCAACGAGCGTGGCGGTGACGATAACATCACCGTCATCGTCGTGCGAGTGGAAGCCTGACACACCCAGAGTCTGCACGTGGCCTGCAGACCTCCCTGCGGGTCTGTTGACCTTGACACTCTTCGAATGTGAGTGGTAGCTGCCCCAACGTTTCCAGCCGAGTCGAAATGCCGGTGGGCGACGAAGCGGGAGGGGTAGGCGGCGGGGGGAGGTGTTGCGCGAGAGCAAGCGACTTAGCTTGCTGCGCCAGTAGTCCCACGCAAGCAGGGGAGCTGTCCCGTGGCGAAAAAGTCCTTCACACTGATGGTGATTCCGGACCATGACGCTCCGGTCAAGCGGTACACCATCCAGCGGTCCTTTCTCACCCAGGTGGGGATGGGACTGATGCTCGTGGTGGGACTGGGCGTGGGTGCGAGCGTGCACTACTTCCAGGTGGCCGCGGACGCCTCCGAGAACCGCATCCTTCGCGAAGAGAACCTGACGCTGCGCTCGCAGCTCAAGTCGGTGCGTGAGCGCATCGAGCACATCGGCTCCACGTTGGATCGGGTGGAGCGCTTCGACCAGAAGCTGCGCGCGGTGACGCTGCTGTCCGATCCTCAGCGCAACCTGGCCATGGGCCCGACGGAGCCCGAGGCGGGCACGTCCGCGCCTGCCACGGACACGCAATTCACGCAGCTGACCTCCACGGAGACGCCCAAGGCGCTGATGGGCCGGTTGGACCGGTTGAGCGCGGAGGCCACCCGCCAGGAGCAGAGCCTCCAGGAGCTGCAGGCCTACTTCCAGGACCAGAAGTCACTGCTGGCCTCCACTCCGTCCATCTGGCCCGCGCGCGGCTGGGTGACGAGTGATTTCGGCTCGCGCCTGGACCCGTACACCGCGGACCGCGTCATGCACGGCGGCATGGACATCGCGGCGCCGCACGGCAAGGAAGTCTTCGCGCCGTCGGACGGCACGGTGGTGTTCGCGGGCCTGGAGGGCGGCTACGGCAACGTGCTCGTCATCGACCATGGCTACGGCATCAAGACGCGCTACGGCCACCTGTCGAAGATGCTGGTGAAGGCCGGCGACAAGGTGAAGCGCGGCATGCACATCGCCGCCGTCGGCAACACCGGCCGCTCCACGGGCCCGCACCTCCACTACGAGGTCCGCGTCAACGGCATTGGGCAGAATCCCCGCAAGTTCATCCTCGAGGAGTAGCCGGCGCGGAGGGATGACGTCTCGGTGGTTCGTCGAGGCGCCTCGCTGCGGACGGAAGGAGCGCGCTCCCGTGGAAGCCCGAAGGGCTCCGGGAGCGGTTGGTGAAGGAACGCTCCCCCGTGAGCACCCTTGAGGCTCCGGGAGCGCGTGCATTGGCCGCCCCCAGCAAGGACGGCCAGAATGGCCTGGCGCTCAGGTGCGACCGCGCAGTCTCAGAGCGTCGCGGGGCCGGGAATGGAACCATCCAGCCGGATGCGCCTGCGCTGAAGCCCTTGCGCGCGGCCGGTGCGCTCCATGACGTGGGTGCGCTCCAGCTCCGCCCACAGCAGCGGTCCCAGCACCTGCCAGTGCGAGGGCGCGTCCACCGTCAACTCCAGCAGGCTCACCGTCCATGAGGGCACGTCCGCGTCGGGCGTTCCCGGGGGCAGCACCGCGCGCACGCCCTGCGCCAACCGTTCGCGCGTCGGCGCGGCGAGGTGCTCCTCCACCGTGAGCTGCGACGTCGGCACGAGCAGGGCGGCGAAAGCGTCCGCGTGGATGCGCACCACCTTCGCGCCGGGGTACTGAGCGGAGAGGGACTCCACGGTGGCGCGCAGCACCGCGTCCCCGGTGGGGAAGCCGAAGCGGGCGTTGACGTTGATCATCCCCTGCACGTCCGCGATGACGGCGCCCACGCGCCACCCGTCATGATGGCCGTGGGTGGACAAGTCGTACTCCTCCTTGAGGAGGTTGCCCTGGGTGAGCGCCGGCACCTGGAGCGCGCCCGTTTTCGCGTCCGGCTGGCCACGCCGGGCCTGCTCCGCCTGGATGAGCACCTCCACGGCGGCCTGCACCGGGGCCTGGGGGCTGCGGGTGAGCACCCAGGGATGGAGGGCGATGAGGGCGGTGGCCGTGGCGTCGTCGAGTGGGTAGGGCATTGCGCTCCTTGTGTAGCGCGTCCATCGCGAAGGCGCAGGGGCTCACTTCATCTTGTGCGCGGTGACGGTGACCTCATCCCGGTCATGGTAGAGCTGGCGGACGGTGAGCCCCTCCCAGCCGCCCTCCTGGACGAGCGTGTGGCGTACCCGCAGCAGGAGGGGGTTCTTGTCCTTCATGGGCAGCTTGATGTTGGCCACCAGGTGCTGCGCCCAACCGCGGCGGCCCCATTTGGCCAGCAACTGCGCCACTTCCAGGGGGCGCCACGCCATGTCGCAGAAGAGCCAGTCCGCCGGCTCGTCGGGCGCATAGGCGAAGGCGCTCTCCTGGACGTGCTTCACGCGCGGGTTCCCCGTCAGCTCCGGCATCAGCCGGGCCGGGTCCACCGCCACCACCTTCGCGCCGCGGCTCACCAACCGTTGCGTCCAGCCGCCCGGCGCCGCGCCCAGGTCCACGCACACATCGCCGCGCCCAGGCTCGAAGGCCAGTCCGTCCAGGGCCTCCTCCAACTTCATGGCCGCGCGCGACGGCGCGTCTCCCGCCCGCCGCATGCGCCTGCGTCCGCCCGCCGCCAGGGACACGGCCTCGCGCGCGTGCACCGCGCCCACCACCGTCACCTCATCCGGCGCCACACACAGGGACACCAGCAGCGCCCCCGCCTCGCGTGCCCGCTGGGCGTCCTCGATGCGGCGCTCTGCCGGCAGCCTGGCGGACACGGCGGATTCCAGGGCTTCCGCCACAGGGGCCAGGGCGTTGCCACGCGGGGTGTCGGGCGTGAATGCCTGCACCGCCCAGGGCGCCCGCCCGGGAAGCGCCAGCACGGCCCGGGCCGCCGCGTCGGCGATGGCTTCGGGGTTCGTGGCTGTCAGGGTGGCCGCCACCTGATAGCCTGCGCGGGCGAAGGCGGGCGGAGGGCCAGAGACGGCGTCACTCTCCACCAGGGCTTCGCCCAGCAGACGGGGCTCGGCGCCGGCCCATTCCAGCTCCTCGAAGAGGTGGGCCTCGAAACCCGCGCGGCAGGTCCACAGCCAGCGCCCGGGCCGGGCGGCCAGCGTCCGGGCGGGCATGGCGGGGACCTTGGCCCGGGGAGGGACCCTGGGGGCGGGCGGCGCGGTGTGTGCAGGGGGCTTGCCCCCGGGGGCAGGGCCCTGGCGGTTAGGCGGCGCTCCGGGGCGGCCCGGATGGCGGGAGGGAGGTCGTCGTGAAGGCCGGGAGGGGCCTCGGCGTTGATTTCGTGTGGGGGACATTGCGTGGGCTGGGTTCCGCTTTACTCTGAGCCGCTGCGTGGTGGGCGGCCTGCCGAGTGGAAGTTTCGGCGGACGCACGTGGTTTCCATACGTTTCTCCCTTACACCTCCAGGGATTTCCCTTCACTCGCCGCCGTCCTTCGAGGATTCTCCGGCGAGAGAGCCGACCGAATGATCGAATGGACGCTGAAGAAACTGATTGGGACCAAGAACGAGCGCGAGCTCAAGAAGGCCCACGCGAAGGTCGCCCGGGTCAATGAGCTGGAAACCCGCATGCGGGCCCTCAAGGACGAGGACTTCGTCTCCGAGACGAACCGCATGCGGCAGGAGATCCAGAACGGCCGTTCGCTGGACGACCTGCTCTTCGAGGCCTTTGCCATCACCCGCGAGGCGGCGCGCCGCGTCATCGGCCAGCGGCACTATGACGTGCAGCTCATTGGCGGCATGTTCCTCCACGAGGGCTGCATCGCGGAGATGCGCACCGGTGAAGGCAAGACGCTGACGGCGACGCTGCCCACCTACCTCAACGCGCTGTCCGGCCGGGGCGTGCACGTCGTCACGGTGAACGACTACCTGGCCCGCCGCGACGCGGAGTGGATGGGGCGCGTCTACCGCTTCCTGGGCATGACGACGGGCTGCGTGCTGCACGAGCTGAACGACAAGCAGCGGCAGGAGGCGTACCGCTCGGACATCACCTACGGGCAGAACAACGAGTTCGGCTTCGACTACCTGCGCGACAACATGAAGTTCCGCCTGCAGGACTACGTCCAGCGCGAGCTGAACTTCGCCATCGTCGACGAGGTGGACTCCATCCTCATCGACGAGGCCCGCACGCCGCTCATCATTTCCGGTCCCACCGAGGACAGCACCGACAAGTACTACCGGGTGGACCAGGTCATCCCCGGGCTGGTGCCTGACCAGGACTACACCCTGGACGAGAAGCACCGCTCCGTGTCCCTCACGGATGACGGCATCGAGAAGCTCCAGAAGCGGCTGGGTGTGGGCAACCTGTACGACCCGGGCGAAATCGAGATGCTGCACCACGTGGACCAGGCCTTGCGCGCGCACACGCTCTACAAGCGCGACAAGGACTACGTGGTGAAGGACGGCGAGGTCGTCATCGTCGACGAGTTCACCGGCCGCCAGATGCCGGGACGCCGCTGGTCGGACGGCCTTCACCAGGCCATCGAGGCCAAGGAAGGCGTGAAGATCGAGAACGAGAACCAGACGCTCGCGACCGTCTCGTTCCAGAACTACTTCCGCATGTACTCCAAGCTGGCCGGCATGACGGGCACGGCGGACACGGAGGCGGAGGAGTTCGCCAAGATCTACAACCTCGACGTGCGCGTCATCCCCACCAACCGTCCGCCCATCCGCAAGGACCTGCAGGACGTGGTGTACAAGACGGAGCGCGAGAAGTTCGAGGCGGTGGCGGCGGAGATCGAGGAGCTGCACAAGAACGGGCAGCCGGTGCTCGTGGGCACGGTGTCCATCGCCAAGAGCGAGGTGGTGGCGAGCTTCCTCAAGAAGCGCGGCATCCCGCACAACGTCCTCAACGCCAAGCAGCACCAGCGCGAGGCGGACATCGTCGCGCAGGCCGGCCGCAAGGGCGCCGTCACCATCTCCACCAACATGGCCGGCCGCGGAACGGACATCCTCCTGGGCGGTAACGCGGAGGTCCTGGCCAAGGCGTCCATGGGGCCGCCGCCCGAGCCGCCCACGTCGGCCCCGGACGGGCAGCCGCTGGACCTGACGGCCTACGAGGCGGAGCTCGCGGCGTGGGAGCAGAAGTTCGCCGACACCAAGGCGAAGCTCGAGGAGCAGACGAAGAAGGAGCGCGAGGAGGTCCACAACGCCGGCGGCCTCTTCATCATCGGCACCGAGCGCCACGAGTCGCGCCGCGTGGACAACCAGCTGCGTGGCCGCGCCGGCCGCCAGGGTGACCCGGGTGGCAGCCGCTTCTTCCTGTCGCTCGAGGACGACCTGATGCGCATCTTCGGGTCCGAGCGCATCCAGGGCCTGATGGAGCGGCTGGGCATGGAGGAGGGCGAGGTCATCGAGCACGTGTGGCTGTCACGTGCCATCGAGGGCGCCCAGAAGCGGGTCGAAGGCCACAACTTCGACATCCGCAAGAACCTCCTCGAGTACGACGACGTGATGAACCAGCAGCGCCGCACCATCTACAAGCTGCGTCGCCAGGTGTTGGCCGCGGGCGCGGGCGTGCCGCTGGTGGAGTACGACGAGGATCCGAAGACGCGCATCAAGACGCGCTCCGAGCGGACCGTCAGCTGGGCGGACTTCCGCGAGCTGATCCTGGACTCGATGGAGGACGTCATCGTGTCCCTCACCGACACCTACGCGCCCACCCGGGGCGTGGAGGGCTGGGACATCGCCGCGCTCCAGCAGGGCGTGAAGGAGACCTTCAACCTCGAGATGAACTTCGAGGGCGTGGGCAACCGCGAGGAGCTCCAGGAGCACATCTACAAGGCGGCGGAGAAGGTCTTCCAGGCGCGCGAGGAGGAGTTCGGCGAGAACTTCATGCGCTTCCTCCAGTACAACTACCTGGCGACCATCGACCGGCTCTGGAAGGACCACCTGCTGGCCATGGACCACCTGCGTCAGGGCATCGGCCTGCGCGGCTACGGCCAGAAGGACCCGAAGCAGGAGTACAAGAAGGAGGGCTACCAGGGCTTCATCCAGATGCTCTCCGCCATCAAGGCGCAGTTCGTCACCCAGCTCATGCACGTGCAGCCCCGCTCCGCCTCCAGCGCGGCGGAAGAGGCCGCCCGCATCCAGCGCCAGCTCGCGCAGCAGCAGAAGAAGGCGGTGGAGGGACGCGCCACGGCGGACGGCAAGCTGGATGAGGGCTCGGTGGCCGCGGCGGCGCGTCCGGCGGCGGCCAGCAGGCCGGCGGTGGGCCGCAACGACCCCTGCCCCTGCGGCAGCGGCCGGAAGTACAAGAAGTGCCACGGTGCCTCGGAGGCCAGCGTCTAGGACGCGGGCTGACTGACAGGCTCATCGTGGAGGACGCCGGCGCGGCGCCAACCCTTCTGGGGAGGCACCGCGCCGGTGCTGTCTTGGCGGGGCGAAGGGGCCTCGCTGGGACGATAGGAGGGCGGGGGAACGGCATGTGCCGTCCCTGCCCGGACGGGCGGTGCGGCGAAGCTTGCGCGGCCCGGAGGGGTTCTGTTAAGGACGCCCGGCCCCACGGTATGGGGTCGGGGGGCAGTCGACCCCAGGCAGTACCCACTACACACACGCCCGTGCCGGTCGCCGGTGCTTCCGTGGGTGAGGGCCTCTCCTCGGAGAGGAGCTCCTCCGCGGTCGTTTCGGCCGGAAGGTTTGCTCGGGCGTGGCGGAACAACCGGAGAGACGACATGGAAACGCAGGACACGCAGACGCAGCAGCAGGCGATGGCCGCCGCCGGTGGCATCACGATGAGGCAGCTCCTGGAGGCCGGTGTTCACTTCGGCCACCAGACGAAGCGCTGGAACCCGAAGATGAAGCCGTTCATCTTCGGCGCGCGCAACGGCATCTACATCATCGACCTGCAGAAGACGGTCGTGATGGCCCGCTCGGCGTTCCGCTTCGTGGCGGACATCACCGCGCGCGGTGGCTCGGTGCTCTTCGTCGGCACCAAGAAGCAGGCGCAGGACGTGGTCCGCGAGGAGGCCTCGCGCGCCGGTCAGTTCTTCGTCACCAGCCGCTGGCTGGGTGGCACGCTGACCAACTTCAAGACCATCAAGCAGGGCATCGACCGCCTGAAGACGCTGGAGAAGATGGCCGAGGACGGCACCTTCGAGCGCCTGCCCAAGAAGGAAGTCGCCCAGCTCGAGCGTGAGCGCGAGAAGCTGGAGAAGAACCTGGGCGGCGTGAAGGAGATGTCGAAGCTGCCCCGCTGCGTCTTCGTCATCGACCCGAAGAAGGAGCACATCGCCATCCACGAGGCGGGCCGCCTGGGCATCCCGGTCATCGGCCTGGTGGACACCAACTGCGATCCGGACGGCATCGACTTCGTCATCCCCGGCAACGACGACGCCATCCGCTCCATCAAGCTGTTCACCTCCAAGATCGCCGAGGCCTGCCTCGAGGGCGCCGCGCGTTACCGCGCCTCGGGCGCCGCCGAGCGCGACGAGCAGGAGGAGCGCGAGGGCCGTGACGACCGTGGCGACCGCCGCGATGACCGCCGTGGCCCGCGCCGCGGTGACCGCCGCGACGACCGTCGCGACCGGGGTGGTGACCGTGGCGGCGACCGCCGTGGCCCCCTCGTTGAGATGAAGGGCGCGGCCCCTGTCGCGTCCACCGAGCCGGCCGCCGAGGCCGCTCCCGAGGGTGAGGCGGCGGCCGAGTAGCCGTCCCTTCCTCACGTCAGTGCCGAAGCGGCCGGGTGGCATCAGTTCGCCAGCTCCCCGGCCGCCTCTGTTTCCCTGGTGCCGCAGTATCCCCTTGAACTTACAATGCTCCGCCCGGCGCAGTGCGCCTTGGAGTGGCGGAGGCAGGAGACGACGATGGCCGAAGTTAGCGCCCAGATGGTGAAGGAGCTCCGCGAGCGGACCAACGCGGGCATGATGGACTGCAAGAAGGCGCTCGCCGAGTCGGGTGGCGACTTCGCCAAGGCCGAGGAGTGGCTGCGCAAGAAGGGCATCGCCAAGGCCGCTGGCAAGGAAGGCCGCGTTGCCTCCGAAGGCGTCATCGGCACCTACGTCCACAGTGGCCGCATCGGCGTCATCGTCGAGGTGAACTGCGAGACGGACTTCGTCGCTCGCAACCCCGACTTCCAGGACCTGGTGAAGGACGTGGCCATGCAGATTGCCGCGGCCGGCCCCAAGTTCGTCCGTCGTGAGGAGGTCCCCACGGACAACCTGGACAAGGAGAAGGACATCCAGCGCGAGCTCCTCAAGCAGCAGGGCAAGCCTGAGGCGATGCTGGAGAAGATCCTCGTCGGGAAGATGGAGAAGTACTACGAGGGCGTGTGCCTCGTGGACCAGCTCTGGGTGAAGGACGACAAGAAGAAGGTCGGCGAGATGATCTCCGAGCGCGCCGCGAAGATTGGCGAGAAGGTCTCCGTGCGCCGCTTCGTCCGCTACGAGCTGGGTGAGGGCATCGAGAAGAAGAAGGACGACCTCGCCGCCGAAGTCGCCAAGACGCTGGGCCAGGCGTAAGGCCTCCGCGGTCCCCTCGGGGCCGCGAGCCTGGACGCAGGGCTGACAAGGGCCGCGCGCACCGGAAACACCCTTCACGGGGCGTCCGGGCGACGCGGCCCTCGCTTTTGCGGGTCTGATTGGCCCCTCCCCGTGCGACCGCCAGCGGACGATGTGGGGGCGGCCCACCGACTCCAGCGTTGATCCCTCGCGGAGCGGGGGATAGAAGCGGTGGCGCATGTCCTCCGACACGAAGAAGCCGCTCCCGTATCAGCGCATTCTCCTCAAGCTCTCGGGCGAGGCCCTGATGGGGGAGGGGAAGTACGGCATCCATCCGCCCACGCTGATGGGCATCGCCGAGGAAGTCATCGAGCTGGCGCAGGCGGGCGTGGAGGTCGCGCTGGTGATTGGCGGCGGCAACATCTTCCGGGGCGTCGCGGGCGCCACGGAGGGCATGGACCGCGCCAGCGCCGACTACATGGGCATGCTGGCCACCTGCATCAACTCCATGGCCATGCAGGACGCGCTGGAGAAGAAGGGCCTGCACACGCGCGTGCTGTCCGCCATCAAGATGGAGCAGATTGCCGAGCCGTACATCCGCCGGCGCGCCGTGCGCCACCTGGAGAAGGGCCGCGTGGTGATATTCGCGGCGGGCACCGGCAACCCGTACTTCACCACCGACACCGCCGCCTCCCTGCGCGCCATGGAAATCAACGCGCAGGTCATCCTGAAGGCAACCAAGGTGGACGGGGTGTACAGCGCGGACCCGAAGAAGGACCCCACCGCACGGCGCTATCGGTCGCTGACTTACATGGACGTGTTGAAGCAGAATCTCAACGTCATGGACTCCACGGCCATCTCGCTGTGCATGGACAACAAGCTGCCCATCATCGTGTTCGACCTGACGCAGCGGGGCAACATCCGCCGCGCGGTGCTGGGTGACGGGGACATTGGTACGTTGGTGGGTGGCAGCGAGACGGTCTGGGCCTGAGTCCCGACCCACCGGCAAGCACTCAAGGAGAGAACGCAATGAGTGGAGACGTCGTCGCCGAACTGAAGGGCCGTATCGACAAGTCGCTCGAGGGCCTGCGCACGGACCTGACGAGGGTCCGCACGGGCCGCGCCAGCATCGCCATCCTGGATGGCGTCCGGGTGGACTACTACGGCACGCCGACGCCGCTGTCGGGCGTGGCCAGCGTGAACGCGCCCGAGCCCCGGCTCATCACCATCAAGCCGTGGGAGAAGAGCGTCCTCAAGGACATCGAGAAGGCGCTGCGCGAGGCGAACCTGGGCATCAACCCGATGAACGACGGCGAGATGATTCGCCTGCCCTTCCCGCCGCTCACCGAGGAGCGCCGCAAGGACATCGCCAAGCAGGTGAAGACCAAGGGCGAGGAGTTCAAGGTCACCATCCGCAACCTCCGCCGCGACGCGAACGAGGCGCTGAAGACGCAGCTGAAGGACAAGAAGATCACCGAGGACGACCACAAGCGCATCACCGAGGTCGTGCAGAAGCAGACCGACGCGGGCATCACGCAGGTGGATGAAATCGTGAAGAAGAAGGAGAAGGAGGTCATGGAGGTTTGATGTCCTCCATCGTCCTCGCCGAGCCCTCCGCACCGGTGGCGGGCGTTCTGCGCCGCTATCTCGAATCCGCCGGTCATGAAGTGTCCTGGGTGAGCAGCGCCGACGAGGCGCTGCGCACGGTGAGGGAGCGAATGCCCACCGTCCTGCTGGCGTCCGGAACGGGCGCCCTGGACGGTGAGGCGCTGTGCCGGAGCATGCGGGCCGAAGGCCTCGCCGCGCCGGTGTTGCTGTTGTATTCGCCGGACGAGGAGCAGGCGGACACGCGGGCCGCCCAGGCGGGCGCGGACGGGTGCCTGGTGGGGCCGCTGAAGCGCCCCACGGTGTTGACGTGCGTGTCCCTGCTCGTCCAGCGCGAGGAGGCGCTGCGGCGGGCGGGTTCCGTGGGCGCACGGCCGCCGCCACCCCCGTTTGATGGGGCGTCACACGCGAGTGAGCCCCTCCGCTGCCGGGCGCGTTGGGCGGGCGGATGGTTCCGCCTCCGCCGCCGCTCGACGGCGTGGATGCACCTGTCGAGAGCGTGGATGCGCGGGGCATGCCCCCTCCGCCGCCGCTCGACGAAGAGGCACCGGAAGCGGAGAGCGCACAGGCGCGGGTGGTGCCACCGCCGCGCGAGGCGGAAGCGTCGTTCTCCGAGGGCCACGGCGCGAAGTCCGCGTCACTGCCCCCTGAGCTGGACGAAGAGCCCATCACGTCGCCGTCCTCCGAAGCGGGCAGCACGGCCCCGGATGCGGGCGCGGCGTCTGCTTCAGCCACAGCGGAGACGCAGGCTTCCGAGGAAGACGACCTTCCACTGCTCCACGCGGAGCCAGAGGCCGATGCGTCGGATGCCGCCGGGCCAGCGTCCGAGGACGGGCCCGAGGCCACGGAGGCCGTCGCTGCGTCAGGAGCCAGTCCCGAGCCGTCGTCCGCGCAGACGTCTTCGCCCGAGGCTCCGGCTATTTGGGCGGCGAAACCTACGGATTCGGGTGCTGCATCGTCGAGCGCGTCTGACGCCGCCACCGCGAGCCCCGCGACACCGGCGGCCAGCGCTCAGCCTCCCACGGTGGGTGCCCGGCACTCCGGCGCCTTCCCCGCGCTCGCCCCCACGCCTGTCCCAGGTGGCAGCCGCATCAGCCGGTCCGACCTGGCGGTGGTCGGCTCCTCTCCGGACTTCGAGTTCCTCAAGCGGCTGATGTTGATGGAGGTGAAGCGCAGCCGGCGCTACCGCTACCCCATCGCCGTGCTGCTGGTGGACATCGACAAGTTCGCGGAGAAAGCCGCGCCCCTGGCCCCCGCCGCGCGGAAGCTCGCGCTCGCCGAGGCCCTGGGGCTGCTGGTGTCCGGAGTGCGCGACATCGACGTCGCCGTGCCCTTCGCGGACAGCCGCTTCGTCGTCTTCCTTCCGCACACGCCGCGCTCCGGCGCGCTGGTGGTGGGGCAGCGCCTGCGCGAGCTCATCAAGTCCCTGACGGCCTACGAGGGCGCCAGCGCCTCCGTGGGCGTCGCCGTCTCAGAGCCCCCGCCGGGCCGTGGACCCGTGGCGGGCGCCCTGTCCCAGGTCAGCTTCGGCAGCCTCCTCAAAGAGGCTGGAGAAGCCCTGCGTCGCGCTCAGGCCGCGGGTGGGGACTGGGTGGAGGCCGCGAGCGGCAGGACTCAGCCGGGATAGACGAAGTCCGTCCCGGTGATGCCGCGGACGACGTCCGCGACGAACGCCATCAACTCCAGGCCCCGGCCCTTGTCGTCCTTCCAGGTGCCGGTGGCCGCGTCGTAGTCGAAGTGGATGCCCTGACCCTGGCCCGCCACCCAGATCTGCCGCACGGCGCGCTGGGTGTTGACGATGCACTTCTCCCGCGAAGCCGCGGTGAGCGTCACCATGTCGCCGGTGCTGTCGGCTTCCAGGATGTCAGGGTCGATGGTGTCCGCCGCGGCGAGGATGCGCTTGAACGCGGCGGAGACCAACTGGTTGTAGCGAGCTTCGTCCATCATGGCCGCAATGGCCTCACTGGATGATGTCGAGCACCTGCTGACCAGGGGCGGCGTAGAACAGGAACTTGAACGCCGGTGAAGACTCCCCCTCCGCGCGCTCCAGGCCGATGACGGTGCCCGGGTTGACGGGCTTGGGGAAGGACTGCATGCCGAGCAGATGGGCCGCCAGGGCGCCCATGGACGGCTGGTGACCCACGAGGACGAGGTTCTCGTCCGCGTACTCGTTGAGCACCGGCTCCACCGCGCCCACGGGCATGTCGGGCAGCAAGCAGCGATGCACCTTCAGCGGGCCCTCGAACCTGGTGGAGATGGAGAGGATCTGCGCCGTCTGCACCGTGCGAACCAGCGGGCTGGTCAGGATGCGCCCCACGGGACCAATGCGCTCGGTCAGCGAAGCGAAATGCTGAGCGGTGCTGGTGCGGGACTTCGCGGTGAGGGCGCGTGCCTCGTCACCGAGACCCTCGGGGATCTCCGCGTCCGCATCCGCGTGCCTAACCAGGAAAAGCCTCAAATTCCCTCCACCGCTTTCGACAGAACCGCGGTTCGTACACGAGCGCGGCAGGGTTGGTCAAAGGTAATGCGGCGATTGTTCAGTGGCCGGAACAACCCCACCGTGACAGACAGAGGCGGGACGCCTCTCACCGCCCAGGTTGCCGGAGCATACATGAGGGGCTGACATGTCCCGTCTGGAGGAAAGCGCGTGCGCAAGGTGCTGTGGGGACTGTGGGTGCTCGTGGCCTTCTCGGCCTGCAAGAAACCCGAGGACGCTTCCGGGCCGCCCGCCGGAGTGGTGGGCGAGCAGGCCCCCGGCGCTTCCGACGGTGTGGTGGAGGCAGGCCCCTACACGGTGACGAAGGAGAAGCTGGACGCGTACGTGGGCTATCAGCGGCGGATGTTGGAGGTGTACGCCTCGCTCATGAAGGGCCTGCAGAACCTGGGGGCGCTGGTGGACGCCGGCACCCCGGAGGCCATGGCCGCCGCGCGCGAGGGCCTGAAGGTGGTGGAGGCCAAGGCCAAGGCGGAGGCCGAGGCGCGCCGCGAGGCACAGCTCTCCGAGGCGGACGTCAACGGCATCGCGGAGGTCGTCACCGCCGTCGTCAGCCAGCGGCAGTTGGGGCGCACGCTCCAATACGAAGAGGAGCTGAAGAAACTGGAGGCGCTCCAGGCGAAGCTTCCGCCCGAGCAGCAACAGGGCATGGCGCCCCAGGTGGCGTCGATGCGCGCCCAGGTGGAGGCCTTCCAGACGCTGGCCGATGCCCGCCGCGACTACGGCGATGCGAACATCGACGTCGTCCTGACGCGTGAGGAAGACCTCATCCAGAACTACCAAGAGATGATTCGCGTCTTCACCGGCACACGCCGGTGAAGACGGGCCCCGCCTTCTCGCCTCAGACGCGCTTGAGGTGCGGGGCCTGCTTGAAGAGCTGCGCCAGGTAGACGTCGGCGACCTTCTCCATGACGGTGTTGCCGCGCAGGCGCTGCCGGAGGTTGACGAAGTCCACCTGGTCCAGCCGCTGGTCCTGGTTGTAGCAGGAGAACACCCACGTCTCCTTGCCCGTCACCGGGTCCACGTGCCGCTGGAGGCACTGGGCGCAGATCTCCTTCATCATGCACTGCATCGGCGAGTTGATGGAGCCGATGGCCTCGTGTCCCGGCTTGAGGTGCGGCTGGAGCACGCCGTGCCGCGCCTCGGCCACCGCGCGCATCATTCCGTCCGAGCCGATGGCGATGATGCGGTCCACGTCCGCCAGGGAGATGACGGGGGCGGGGCCCAGCTTGCCCTCCGCGTAGGCCACCATCGCCTGCACCACGTTGCCCCGGAACGCCGCGTCTTGCGGCCGGCGCGCCTCAATCGTGTCCCCGGTGTCCACGGACCACACAATCTGGTCCGTGCCGGCCTCGATTTCGTCGTGCTTGAAGGAGTCCGACTTCTGCCGGTAGCCGGCGAAGTACACGACGCGGCAGCCGGCCGCCTTGAGCGAGCGGGCGATGGAGAAGAGCACCGCGTTGCCCAGGCCGCCGCCCACGAGCACCACCGTCTCGTTGTGGCCAATCTCCGTGGGCGCGCCGGTGGGGCCCATGAGCACCACGGGCTCACCGGGCTTGAGCGCGGCGCACAGGCGCGAGGACGAGCCCATCTCCAGCACGATGGTGCCCATCAGCCCCTTCTCCTTGTCCACCCAGGCGCCGGTGAGGGCCAAGCCCTCCATGGTGAGGCGCACGCCGTCCACCACGGGCGCGTTCCGCTCGAAGTTCTGCAGCCGGTAGAACTGGCCGGGCGAGAAGTGGCTGGCCGCGAAGGGCGCGCGCACCACCACCTCGACGATGGTCGGCGTCAGCCGGTTGACGGCCACCACGGTGGCGGTGAACGCCTCGTCCAGCCGGCGAAGTGCGCGGCGCGCCGCGCGTCACGCGCGGCCTGGGCCACCTCGTCGGTGAAGTCGAGCGCGGCCACTTCCTTGGCGTACAGCCGCGCCACCTGCGGGTGGCCGTCCTTCGCGCTGGCCATGGCCTTCACCACGTTGCCCGCATAGGTCGGGTGGTTGTCACCGTAGAAGGAGATGAAGCGGCCGTCCTTCTGGTACGAGGTGAAGAACCCCGTCTTCGCGGCCGGGTCCTCCTTCGCCTTCACGGGCGCCAGCGAGAAGCCGTCTTCGGCGTCCACCAGCTCGTGGCTCTGGAAGTACTCGCCGCGCGCGTCGAGCTGGAAGGTGCCCGGGTATTCCTTCTCGTACGTGACGTTGGGGGACGTGCCGGCGGCGACGCACACCGTGCGCGCGGGCAGCTCGAAGAACTGGCCGCTGCCCTTGAGCTTGCCGTCCACCGTCACCATGCGCTCGAAGCGCAGCGCGCGCACCGCGCCGGAGGCGTCCGGCAGGGCCTCCACCGGGCTCATGCGCTCGATGAAGCGGATGCCTTCCTCCAGCGCCTTCGTCACTTCCTCGTGGTTGAGGCGGTAGGCGGGGGACTCGGTGAGGCTGCGGCGGTAGACGAGGCTGACGCCGCCCCACGCGCGCACCAGCTTGATGAAGTCCGGGTCGCGGCCCAGGGCCTTCGCCTTCTGGCGCTCCTCGCGCACGGCGCGGCCATGCTCCAGGAACGTCTGGTAGGTGGCGCGCTCCTCCGCGTCGAGGCGGGCCAGTACGGCCTCCTCGCCCACCTGGGACACCAGCTTCTCGTGGCGGGCGAGCGCCTTCTCCACCTGCACCGGGTAGTACGCCATCAGCTCCGTGGCGGTGTCGATGCCGGTGAGGCCACCGCCGATGACGATGGCGGGCAGCTGCACCTGGAGGTTCGCCAGCGAGTCCTTCTTGAACGCGCCGGTGAGCTGGAGCGCCATCAGGAAGTCACTGGCCTTGCGGATGCCCCGGATGAGGTTGTTCTTCATCCCGATGATGGTCGGGCGGCCCGCGCCAGCGGCGATGGCGATGTGGTCGAAGCCCAGCGCCCACGCGTCTTCCACCGTGAGGGTGCCACCGAAGCGCACGCCGCCGTGGATGCGGAAGCTCTCCCGGCGCGCCAGCGTGAGGTGGATGAGCGTGAGGAAGTTCTTGTCCCAGCGCACGGTGATTCCGTACTCGGACACGCCGCCAAAGCCCTCCAGGATGCGCTCGTCCAACTCGCTGGTGAGCGCGGACCAGTCGCGGATGGGCTGGAGCGAGTGGCCATTGCGGCCCACGAGCGCGTCGGGGAAGGGCTCAATCTTGAGGCCGTCCACGCCGGTGACGCCGAAGCCCTCGTTGAGGAGGTAGTGCGACAGCGTGTAGCCGGCGGGACCCAGCCCCACCACCAGCACGTTGCGGCCCACGTAGGGCAGCGCGTACGGGCGGCGGACGTTGAGCGGGTTCCACCGCGTGAGCAGGCCGTAGATTTCGAAGCCCCACGGCAGGTTCAGCACGTCCGTGAGCGTGGCTGTCTCCGCCAGGGGGATGTTCACCGGCTCCTGCTTCTGGAAGATGCAGGCCTTCATGCAGTCATTGCAGATGCGGTGGCCGGTGCCCGGGCACATCGGGTTGTCGAGCGTCACCATGGCCAGCGCGGCCACGGAGTTGCCTTCACGCTTGAGCAGGTGCGCCTCGGAGATGCGCTCGTCGAGCGGGCACCCGTTGAGGGGGATGCCCAGCGGGTTCTTCTTGTAGTGGTGCCCCTCGGCCACCGGGTCCTTGGCGGGGAAGCCCTTGGTGCACGAGTCCTTCTGCCGCTCGTGGCAGAGCACGCAGTAGTCCACCTCGTTCATCACGTCGCGCGAGGTGCCCCGGCGGTCGGTGAGCTTGAAGCCGTCGCGGTGGCGGAGGTGGTGTTCCAGGCCTTCGGTGGCCTCGGGCAGCTCGTTGTCCGGGCGCTGGAGCTGGACGAGCTGGTCGAACACCAGCGGCTTGGGAATCCGGTGGGTGGGCCAGGCGTGGAAGAGGTCCTTCGTCTCTGGATGCAGCGCCCGCGCGTAGGTCCAACGGTCCGCCAGCGACAGCAGCGCGCGCACGGACTGGAGCTCCGCGGCGTCATCGCCCTGCGTGACGAGGCTGGAGCCGAAGGCGTCCTTGCCCTCGGGCGTGGACAGCAGCACCTCGCGCAGCGCGGACCAGCGGGCGCGCAGGGCCTCCGCCTCGCCCTGACGCTCGGCGGGCAGCGCGTTGGAGAACAGGCGCTCCAGGTCCATCAGCGAGAGGACGGATTCCGCCAGACCCCGCTCCAGGTCCCCGGTGGCCAGCGCCTCCGGGAAGCCCAGCTGGAGCATCAGCCGCATGCGCGCGTCCAGCGAGGGGAACTCCGCCAGCGCCGGGCGGTCCGCGGCGCCCTTCTTGAAGACGCGGCGGGTGATGAACTCGCGCTTGAAGTCGAAGAGCGGCAGCTCGCCCTTGAGGCGGCCGGACAGGCGCTCCAGCTCCTGCTCCACTCGGAAGAGGCGCGTGACGAAGCGCGACACGTGGCGAGACACGCGGACGAGCAGGTCCGACTCCGCGGCGCCGCTGACGCTCGTGCCGCCAGATTTGCGGTACGCGTCGAAGGCCTGGAAGAGCTCGGGCTCATCCTCGGTGAGCTGTGCGTCGAAGCGCTCCGCCAACCGGCGCAGACCAGCGGGACGATACAGGTCCTCGAAGACGAAGCCCGGCAGGCCCAGGGTCAGAGGAGGGGTGGGGTCGGAGGGCAGGTCAGTCAAGGCGCGCATGTCACGAACAGTGTGGGAGGAACCTGGAGAAACGGCTTCCAGGCGGGACCTATTTCGCGGTGTGCCGTCCGGAAATCAAGCGGGCTTGTCACTGGAGGTGAGGGCCGGCGTCGCCGTACAGGCAGGGCGGGGCTGCACGCCTACACAGTGACGCTCCTGCCTACCGCTGGGCGTGTGGCTCGCCTTCGGGCAACGCGTCACGGTGGGTAGGCAGGGACACATGCTCCAGTCGCCGACGCAGCTGCAGCAGCCCCCAGAACATGCGCGCCGCGTCGAGCCCTGGGATGACCTTGGAACCTCCGAAGTCCTCCCAGTCGATGGGGACCTCCAGGAAGCGCGCGCCCTGGCGCTTCAGCATCACCAGCAACTCCACGTCCAGCAGCCAGCGCTGCTCCTGGAGGACGTCCAGGAGCGGCCGCAGGATGTCCGCGCGGACGAACTTCACTCCGCACTGCGTGTCGTAGAAGTGGAGTTTGAAGTTCGCATCCGTGAGCGTGGCGAAGATGCGGCCCTGCAGGTGGCGGTGGAGGCTGCGCACGACGCGGCGTCCGGCCATGAGGATGCGTGAGCCGGCCAGGACGTCCAGGTTCTGCGCCATCTCCGAGGCGCTCAGCGCCACCAGTCGGTGAAACTCCTCGGCGCTGATGGCGCCATCCGCGTCCAGGAAGGCCAGCCACGTGACGCCCGCTGACGCGTGACGCCAGCCGAGCCGGATGGCCGAGCCCTTTCCTGGTTGCGAGGCGCCGCCACGTAGGTGAACTGGTGCCGCGCCCCCGCGGTGGCGAGGCGAGCCTGGGCCGCCTCGACGCTGGCGCGCTGGAGTTCGGCCTGCTTGGGCGCGCTGCCATCGTCGACGACGACGAACTCCACCGGCGGGGCGCTCCGCTCGAGGAACACGCGCGTGAGCTCCGCGACGAAGCGAGGAAGCCGCTCACCCTCGTTGTAGGCGGGGATGACGACGCTGACGAAGGGCGCATGCACGCTTTCGATTGAGCACAGGTGCAGATGGGCCGTCAATGCAAGGTGTCGGCCCGTTTCCGCCTCGCACGCACCAGGCCGCACGGTCCGAAGTCCTGGCGCGCGGCCTGTTCAGGAGGTCCGGGGCAGGCGCCGTGCCCCTCGTCAGGGGGCTTCAACGGGACTTCTTGTTGCGGCGCTTCTTCTGTCCGGAGGCGCTCCGGCGCGGCGAAGCCTCCGCTGAGGGCTGTGCAGGCGCAGACGGCGCGGCCTTCTTCGCACGGGCCGTCTTGCTGGTGACCGGTTCGCCCGTGGCCGGCGCACGAGGCGCCGAGGTCGAATCCACTTCCGTGGAAGCCGCGCTCACCGGCTGCTTCGGCCGAGCTGGCTGCCGTGACGGGGCCTTGGGGGCACGCGGCTTGGGCAGCACGGTGTCTACGCCTGGAACCGTCAGGGAGACCGGCGCGGTTGGCGGCTGCGCCTCGGCGGACGGGGCCGCTTCGTGCTCGCGTCGCTGTGCGAGCTCCTGCCGCGGCACCGCTGCATCGGAAGCCGTGGGGACTGACCTCGCCCGGAGTGCCTCCACCTCGCGACGCAGACGGAGCACCTCGGCGGAGAGCTGCGCGTAGGAGTCGCGCACGTGTCCGTTGAACACGCGCTGCCTGCCGAGCGCCTCGTTGATGAACACCTGGCACGACTTGCGGAAGGCCCACTTGGCCAGCAGGACGACTTGTCCCACGCCGCCCCGGTGGGTGTGCAGGGGGAGGGCGCGCGTGGCGTCCGCGTACTCCTCCAGCGCATGCAGGTTGAAGGTCAGCGGCTCCACCCGGGGCTCCACGCCTTCGGGCGGCAGCTCCACTTCCTCGGAGGTGGGGAGGCCGCGCGTGCGCAGGCGCTCCTCGATGCGGGCTATCAGCTCCCGCGCGGGGATGTCCCGTCCCAGTAGCTTCATCGGCGCTTCTCCTCGAGGATGCGTTGCATTTCTTCCCGGTAGGCCGCCACCACCTGCGGCCAGCCCTGCTTCTTCACGTACGCCAGGCCCCGCTTGCCCATGGGCCCACGCTCCGAGCCCACCTCGCGCAGACCCTGGATGAACGACTCCAGGTCCGTGTACGCGCGGCCCGCGCCGCTGCGCTCCACTTGCCCCACCAGCACGTCCGAGCGCCCGTTCACGAGCACGGGCGTGCCCTGGGCGAAGGACTCCAGCGTCAGCAGCGACAGGCTCTCGTAGCGAGACGGCACCACCACCGCCAACGCCCCCGCCAGCGCGTCGTGTTTGTCCTGCTCGTCGATGCGGCCCAGATAGCGCACGCCCTCGCCGGACAGCTCCATGTTGGTGTCGCCCGCGAGCACCAGGTCCGGCGCGTCCTCGAACCGGTTCTTCAGGGCCTGGTGGTACTCGAGCAGCTCGGGCACGCCTTTGCCCGGCTCCTGACGGCCGATGTAGAGCAGGTAGTGCCGGTGGATGCCGTGCTTCTCCTTGAAGCGCGCGCCATCCGCCCGAGGCCGGTCCACGCCCACGCCCACCACGCGCGTGGGTGCGTGATTCGGGAAGTACTTCTCGATGAGCGTGTGCTCCTCCGGCGTGAGGCAGAGCAGGGCGCGCGGGCGTTCGAAGACGTCCCGATACACACCGAAGCGGACGGGGGCCTCATCATGTGTGGTGGGCACCAGCAGGGCCCGGTCCGCCACCAGCGGCAATCCCCACACCGTGGGCGCGTAGAGGTAGGTGAAGAAGAGATAGCCGTCGTAGGCGTCGCGCTCGGTGGCCAGGTGGTGCAGCAGGCCGGGGCACATGGGGCCCTGCTCGGCCACCCACTGCTCCTCGCGCAGCCGCTCGTTGCTCTTGTCGAACACCTGCCGCGACAGGCCGTTGAAGCCTCGGATGTTGCGCACCCGCGCGGACGGGAAGCGCAACACCTTGATGCCGTCCACGACGTCGGGGCCGGGCGGAAACGCGTTGTCCCACACGAGGTGGTTCTTCGCGCAGGTCGTCAGCACGGTGAGGTCCCAGTGCGGAGCCAGGTGCTCGGCCATCTGCGCGGCGAGCTTCTCCGCGCCGCCCGTCACCTCCCCGTAGCGCTGCACCACCATCGCCACCCGGGGACGCTCGGGGGCCTTCCGGGACTTCGTAGGCGTGGGGCGGGGGAGCACCGTCTCCAGTGCCTTCGTGAAGGCGGTCTGCACGGAAGGCGCGGAGAAGTGCTCCAACCGCCGCGTCTGTCCAGCGATGACGGGCCCGCGCAGGGAGAGGTCCTCGCTCAGGTCCACCGCCAGCTCCGCGAGGAAGGCGAAGCGCTTCTGGTCGAAGGCCACGCCCGCGCCGCCCAGGGTCTCCGGCACCGCGGCGGCCGCGTAGGCCAGCACGGGCACCTCGGCGGCCATGGCCTCGATGAGGGGGACGCCGAAGCCCTCATGCTCGCTCATGGAGACGAAGACGGAGGCGGAGCGGTACGCGGCCACGAGCTGCGCGTGGCTCAGGCGCCCCAGGAAGCTCACGCCGCGCAGGCCGCGCGCCTCGCGCTGGAGCATGCGGAAGTACCGACTGCCGGGCTCGTAGCCGCCCACCATCAACAGGCGGGCCTGGGGCGCAGCCGCAGGACTTCGCGGTGGAGCGCGAGCAGATCCTCGAAGCGCTTGTGCGGCATGACCCGGCTCACGCCGAGCAGCACGGGGCCTGGACCTTCGAGCCGCTGGAGCATCTTCGCGTCCGCGCTGGCGCGGGAGAATCGCTCCGGTTCGATGAAGAGGGGCACCGTGTGGACGTTGCGGTAACCCGCGACGCGCAACTCGGCGGCGTTGAAGTCCGACACGCCGATGGCCACATCCGCGAAGGGGGCCATCGCGGCGAGCTGGGCCCGTCCCGCCACCAGCGCGTCCGCCAGCGGCAGCCCTTCGTAGAAACGCGCGGGGCTGATGTTGTGGAAGACGATGCCGCGCCGGCAGGGCAGGTGCATCAGCCGGCTGCTGAGCGGGGAGGCGATGCCATGGTGGTAGAGGACCAGGTCACCGGGCTCGGGACGCAGCGCGGACGCGGGGCTGGCCAGCCCTTCGAGCCCCGGGCCCACCTCGTCCGCATACAGCGCGCCCGCGTGCCCCATGCGGCGCAGCAGGAGCTGCAGGTGCAGCGCGGCCTGCCCGGTGGCGTCGCCGGGGACAAAGCTCGGTATCAACTGGTGGATCGCCATGTGGGCCCTGCCTATCACACGCACGTGCTATGAGGCGCACCGTGTCCATGGGACCTATCGCCTTCGACGCGACACTCTGGGACGAGCCGACCACCGGCATCGGCCTGTACACCCGTTGCCGGCCTCCGCCCTCGAGGCGCTCGGCGTCCAGCTCACCCGCGTAGGGGCTCAGTCATCCGGCGAGGCCCCTCGCGCGAAGGCAGGGCGCACCGCCTGGACGCTGGGCGGCTTGCCGCGCGTGCTCCAGCGCTCGGATGCGCGGCTGTACCACGCACACGGTAACTTCAACCTGCCCCTCATCCGCGCTCCCGGCATGAAGTACGTGCTGACGGTGCACGATTTGATTCCGCTGTTGATGCCGGAGACGGTGTCGGCCGCGTTCCGCTGGCAGTTCCGGCTGTGGTTGTCGCGCAGCCTGATGGTGGCGGACCAGGTGGTGTGCGTGAGCGAACGCACGCGGCAGGACCTGCTGGCCCGCTACCCGGAAGCGGAGGCGCGCACGGTGGTGGTGCCCAATGGCGTGGACCACGTCCATGCGCCAGTCCTGGACGACACCAGCAAGGACTTCCTGCGCGCGCTCTCACTGCCGAAGGAGTACGTGCTCTACGCGGGCTCGCTCGACGTGCGGAAGAACGTGGACCTGGTGCTGGACGCGTTGGAGCGGCTGCGACTGCGGGGCCGGCCTGCCTCGTTGGTGCTGGCGGGACAGAGCTGGTTCGGCGCGGGGCGCGTGGAGGCGCGCATCTCCCGGCTGCGCTCGGAGGGGTTCGAGGTGCGCTCGCTCGGCTATCAGTCCGACGCCGTGTTCTACGAGCTGATGCGCCGCGCGGCCGTGTTCGTGTTCCCCTCTCGATATGAGGGGTTCGGGCTGCCACCGCTGGAGGCGATGCGGCTGGGGACGCCCACCATCGTCTCCACCGCGGGCTCGCTGCCGGAGGTCTGTGGCGACGCTGCGCTGAGCGTGGGGCCCGACGACGCGAACGGGCTCGCGAGGGCGTTGGACCGGCTGCTCCACTCGCCGGAGGAACGGCGGGCGCTCGCGGAGCGTGGAAAGGCGCAGGCCGCGAAGTTCACCTGGAAGCGGACCGCCGAGGGTACCTTGGCGGCGTACGAGGCCGCGCTGCGGCGATAAGGAGACGTATGCGAAAGCTCGTCTGGAGTGGGGTGATGCTGTGCGGACTGCTCGCGGGCTGTGCGAGCCGGCAGGAGACAGGCGCTGCTCCGGCGGAGCCGCCACCCGCCGAGGCCGAAGCCAGCGCAGAAGCGACGGCGCCGGTCCCTGAAGACACGCAGGCCACCGAGACTCCGCCTGCCGAGGAAGGTGAGGCGAAGGCGGCCGTCCAGCCCCTGGTGGTGACGCCCAATCCCGAGCCGAAGGACCCCATCAATGTCCGAAGCGCCAAGGTGGACGGTGGCATCCTGACGCTGGCCGTGATGCATGGGGGAGGTTGCGCCGAGCACACGTACTCGCTGGCCTGGGATGGGAACCTCCAGCAGGGCGCGGATGGCACGCCCGTGGCGAACCTGGTGCTGGTGCACGATGGGAACAACGACCGGTGCAAGGCGCTCCTGCGGGCCAATCCTCGCTTCGACGTGTCCTCGGTTTCGCAGCGCTTCGGGGCGCAGTTCGGGAAGACCTCGGGCACGGTGAACCTGGTCCTGTCGGACCAGGCTCACGTGCGCTACGACTTCTGAGCCCTACGACTCAGCGGGGGACGCCTCGGTGACGCCCTCCGCCAGCAGGTCCTCGCGCAGCTTCGTGAGGACCTTGCCCAGCAGGTTCAGTCCTCGCCACTTCGCGGGGTGATGGATGCGCGGGTCCTCCTCATCCAACCCCACACCCCAGATGCGATCCACGGGGCTGGCTTCCACCAACTCCGTGCCCGCGGTGGCCAGGAGTGCCTTCAGCAACTCCGGGCTCTGGGTGAACTTCGCGCGGTTGCCCTCGTAGACGATGCGCTCACGCGCCTTCTCCCAGCGCGCGTTGTCGAAATCGCGGACCTTGCGGCCCAGGGCCTTGTGCGTCTTGGGCGACTTCGATGACAGGATGCTCGCCAGCGCCTCTTTGTCTCCGAAGAGCCGCGCCTTGCCTGCCATCATGTACTGCTCCGCGCACACGTAGCGCACGCCGTCCACGGTGAAGTCGGAAGGGTGCCACTGGGAGAAGGGGGAGTGCGCCTGCCAGAAGAAGGTGAACCGCTGCTGTCCTGCTTCGCTCATGGGCGACCTCGGAAATGGTGTTGATTGTACACGAACGTTGGCGGCCCAGCGGCCTGACAAACGTCGCTACACTGCCCACCTTCATGACGCTCTCCGACGCCCTGGTCCTGCTGGAACGCTGCTTCACCGGGCTTGCGGAAGGCGCCCCCCGGCTCCGCGAGCAGGAAGACGCCCGCTTCGCCCTCCGCCCCAGCGCCGTGTGGCTGGAATACCGCTGGTACGTCCAGGAACGGGGGATGGCGGAGGTCTTCCTCAAATGGCCCCGTACCTCCATGGAGCAGAGCGCCGCGGCCGAGGCCACGGTGCTGCGCGTCCATCTGCTCGGCGTGTCACCCACGCTTTCCCAACGTGCGGGGCAACTGCTCGTGGGAGGCACGCCGTCGAGAGATCGCATCATGGACCTCTTCGGCGATGACGGCGTGCGCCGGGAGTGCGTCTGCCTGGGCCGGACGAACGTCACCGTGGAGCACTGGGAGCCGCAGCCCGGCCCGCGCCCGTTGCTGGATGATGCGCGCTTCACCTCGCTGGCCGAAGTGCTGGAGGCGCCGGACTCCACGCCCGAGGCGCGTCACGAGGCGGTGCAGCGGCTGGCTGACGAGCGAAGCCCTCGCGTCGTGGCAGTGCTGCTCGCGCTGGTGGCGCGCAAGCACTCGCTGATGGCGCTGCGGGTGTTGTCGGAGTGGGGCGTCGTGGGGGCGCGCGAGGCGCTTCAGCGGGACCTGGCCCAGGTGCGGCCAGACAATCCGGCGGACCTGTGGACCCTCACGGCGTTGGAGCGGCGGCTTCAGGCCTGGGCGGCACTTCAGTGAACGGGGTCGCCTGACGCGTCACCTCGTCATGGGGCCGTCCACTTCGGAATCGCGGGCCCGCGACGCCAGTCCTCTCGAAGCTGGCGAGGCATCGGTCGCCCGGCCGAGCCTCCGACGCGCGCGCGTCCTTGGGGACACGCGCGCGCCTTCGCTTGCTCACGCCGCGCCGGGCACGCGGGGGCCGAGCACATCGCGCAGCGCGTCCGCCACGGTCAGCTTCGGGACCCAACCCAGCGCCTTCAGCTTGTCGGGAGCGCCGACGAGGCTGGGGATGTCGGAGGGGCGCAGGCGCGCGGGGTCCAGCTCGATGCGCGCGCTGACACCCGCCAGCGACAGCATCTCCTCCAGCAGGCTGCGGATGGTGCGGCCCTCACCGCTGCCGATGTTGTACGCCTGCCCCGGCTCACCCTTGTCGAGCAGCAGCCGGTAGGCCTCCACTACGTCGCGGACGTGGGAGAAGTCGCGCACCGCATCCAGGTTGCCCGTGCGCAGCACCGGGTCCACCGTGCCCAGCCCGATGGCGCGAATCTGCGCCGCGAACGAGGGCACCACGAAGGTGGGGTCCTGCCCCGCGCCCAGGTGGTTGAAGGGCCGCGCCATGACGACCTCCAGCCCGTAGCTGCGGTGGAACTGCACCGCGGCCAGCTCCGCTGCAGACTTGGAGGCCGCGTAGGGGCTCAGGGGCACCGCGGGGTGTCCTCGGTGGCGCGCGTGCCTTCGGGCACCGGGCCGTACACCTCGCCGGAGCCCACCAGCACCACACGCGCCTTCGGGACGCTCTCGCGCACCGCGGTGAGCAGGTGCACCACGCCCATGGTGTTCACCGCGAACACCCGGGAAGGGTTGTGGTGGCTCTTCGCGACCGAGCTGAAGCCCGCCAGGTGAATGATGCCCTCGGGCTTCACCTCGGCCACCGCCGCCTTCACCGAGGCTTCGGTGGCCACGTCGAAGTGCAGGGCGTTGCTGTTGATGCCCTCACCGCGCGGCCCGTGGGCCTCCACCACCTCGTCGCCAGCGGCGCGCAGCAGGGCGCACAAGTGCCGGCCGACGAAGCCATCCGCGCCTGTTACCAGAATGCGCATCTACCGCTGCCCCGCCTTCACGCGCTCCAGGTCCGCGTCCACCATCATCTCCACCAGCTCCTTGAAGCGGACCTTGGGCTCCCAGCCCAGCTTCGTCTTCGCCTTGGCCGGGTCCCCGATGAGCAGGTCCACCTCGGCGGGGCGCACGAAGGCCGGGTCGATGAAGACGTGCTTCTCCCAGTCCAGGCCCACGCGCGCGAAGGCAATCTCCACCAGCTCGCGCACGGTGTGTGTCTCGTTGGTGGCCACCACGTAGTCCTCGGCCTGCGGCTGCTGGAGCATCCGCCACATGGCGTCCACGTAGTCGCCCGCGAAGCCCCAGTCGCGCTTGGCGTCCAGGTTGCCCATGGGCAGCTTCTCCTGGAGGCCCAGCTTGATGCGCGCCACGTTGTAGGTGACCTTGCGCGTGACGAACTCCAGGCCCCGGCGCGGCGACTCGTGGTTGAAGAGGATGCCGCTCACCGCGAACAGGTTGAAGGACTCGCGGTAGTTCACCGTGATGTGGTGGCCGTAGGCCTTGGCCACACCGTACGGGCTGCGCGGATAGAAGGGCGTGTCCTCCGTCTGCGGAACCTCCAGCACCTTGCCGAACATCTCGCTGGACGAGGCCTGGTAGAAGCGCGCCTCCGGGCGGGTGTGGCGGATGGCCTCCAGCATCTTCGTCACGCCCAGCGCGGTGAACTCACCCGTGAGCACCGGCTGGTTCCAGCTGGTGGGGACGAAGGACTGCGCCGCCAGATTGTAGACCTCGTCGGGCTTCGTCAGGTTGAGCAACGCCGCGAGCGAGAACTGGTCCAGCAAGTCGCCCTGGTGGAGCTGAATCTTCCCGTGCAGGTGCTGGATGCGCTCGAACTTCTCTTCCGACGAGCGGCGCACCATGCCGTGCACCTCGTAGCCCTTCGAAAGGAGCAGCTCCGCGAGATAGCTGCCGTCCTGCCCCGTGATGCCCGTAATGAGTGCGCGCTTGGTCGCCATGTTCTTTTCTGTGTTGGCTGGAAGACGCACTTTCTAGCCGACGCTGTCATCCATCGCCAACCGTTCCCGGCCGCTTCCTACTTGAAAGCCTGACGCCTCGTGCCAAGTTAGGGCGCTCCCATCGCTCAATCTGGAGGCGGTCATGCGCAACCCAACCCCCCTGGCCCTGGCGGCGTTGCTCCTGGGCACTCCGGTGTCCGCGCAGGTCGTCGTGTCGCCGACAGCGCAGTCCGAGCCCGCCCCGTCCATCACCGGCGGAGTGCTCCAGGACGTGGCCCTCTGGGTGAGTCCCGGCGCCCCCAGCAGCAGCTTGTTCCTCACCGCCTACAACAGCCCCAACTCGGGCCTCGTCACCTTTGGCCTGGGGGGCGAGCAACTGGATGCGGAGCTCGCGGATGGCCCGATGTCGGCCGTGGCCGTGCGGGACGGCTTCCCGCTGTCCGGGGTGCAGCAGACCCTGGTGGTGGCGGCCAGCATCAACTTCAACGGGCTGGCGGCCTACACGGTGGACCCCGACCGCGCGGACCGGGTGGAGCGGATTGGCGCCGCGGGCTTCCTGACGGGGACGCAGTTCTCCGCCGTGGCGCTCTATCAGAACGAGGACTCGGGCCGGTTCTATGTGTTCGCCGGCACGTCCACGGGTGTGCTCCAGCAGTACGAACTGGCCGGAGACACGGGGCGCGTGACGGCCACCCTGGTTCGCACGCTGACCACGACGGGGCCCATCGCGGGTCTGGCCGTGGACGAGGCGTCCGACTCCCTGTTCGTCACCCAGCAGGGGCAGGGCCTGTGGCGCTATCCGGCGGCCGCGGACGCGGGCGTCACTGGAGAGCAGCTCTCCATCCAGGGTTCAGGCGGGCTCTCCGCCAATGTGGGCCGGGTCGCGCTGTACCGTGCGCGCAATGGCGAAGGATACATCCTGGTCGCGGACACGGGCGCGGATGCGTTCGCCGTCTATGAGCGGCGCGCGAGGACCCTCGTGGGCTCGTTCCGGCTGGCGGACGCGGATGGGGGCGTCATCCGGGCGAATGACCCGGTGGCCCTCGCCGTCACCGCGTCGTCGCTGGGCACGACGTATCCCGACGGGCTCTTCGTGGGCAGTGACGCGCTCTCCAACCCGCAGCGCTTCCTGTACGCGCGCTGGCCGGCGGTCGCCGAGGCCTTCGACCCCGCGCTGCGAATCGACACGCGGTTCGATTCGGACGGGGGGACGGACGGGGGCACGGACGGTGGCCCGGGGGACGGAGGTGGCTCCGGGGGCCGGGGCCCGCGCCAAGCCCGGGCAATCCTCCCGACGAGTCGGGCTGCTCGTGTGCTTCGGCCTCCGTGCCGGCCACCGCTGCGTTCGCGTTGCTCGCCCTGGTGCGGGTGGGGCGTCGCCGTCGCGACTGAAGCGCGTTGCCAGCGGGCGCGCGCCGCGCTGAAGTGCGCGCCCTCATGCGTTTCTCTCGACTCATCGCCCTCGCGTTGGCGTGCGGGGCCACCACCGCGTGCTCCGGCTTCTGGACCCGCGGCGCGCCGCCGGAGCCCATCCGCATCACCCTGGTGGGCATCAACGACTTCCACGGACAGGTGGAGCCCCATCGCACGCCACTGAAGGACGGCCAGGTGGTGGAGGAGGGCGGCGCCGCCACGCTCGCGGCCTACGTTGCGCTGCTGCGCGCGGCCAACCCGGGCGGCGTGGTGCTGCTGGACGCGGGCGACATGTTCCAGGGCACGTTGCCTTCCAACCTCACGGAAGGGGCCGTCGTCATCGACGTGTACAACCACCTGGGGGTGGACGCGGCCGCCATTGGCAACCACGAGTTCGACTATGGCCCCGTGGGGCCGGGTTCCATGGCGTTGCGGCCCGGGGATGACGCGCTGGGTGCGCTCAAGGCGCGCATCGGCCGGCGCGCTTCCCCATGTTGTCGGCGAACCTCCGCGAGGCCTCCACCGGCGCGCGCCCCGCCTGGACGGGCAATGACGGCACGTACCTGATGAAGGTCAAGGGCGTGAAGGTGGGCATCATCGGGCTCTCCACGGAGGACACCCCCAAGGTCACCAATCCCGCCAACGTGTCGTCCCTGCGCTTCCTGCCCCTGGCGCCCGCCGCGCTGGAAGCATCCCGTTCCCTGCGCGCGCGCGGCGCGGAGGTGGTGGTGGTGGTGGCGCATGCGGGAGGCAAGTGCGCGGACTTGAGCAACCCCCGCGACACGTCGAGCTGCGACGAGGGCGACGCGGAGATTCTGTCGATGCTGAAGCTCCTGCCGCCTGGCACGGTCGACGCCATCGTGGCGGGACACACCCACCAGACGATGGGCCACTTCTTCGCCCAGGTGCCCATCATCGAGACGACGGGGCTGGCGCGCTCCCTGGGCGTGGTGGAGCTGTTCGTGGACCCGGACAGTCGCCGCATCCTGCCCCAGCGCACCCGCATCCAGGCCGCCATTCCCCTCTGTGCAAAGGTGGACGCCACCCAGGGAACATGCGACGGCCGCCGCCTGCGGAACGAGCCTCAGGTGCGCCTGGAGCCCGCGTCGTTCATGGCGGAGCCGGTGGTGCCCGACGCGCAGGTGGCGCCGCTGCTGGCGCCAGCGCTGGAGCTGGCACGGGAGGCGCAGAATCGCCAGCTGGGGCTCGTGGCGGCCACGCCCCTGACCCGCGGCTACACGGAGGAGGGCGCGCTGGGCAATCTGGTGGCGGACGTGCTGCGTGCGTCGGCCAACGCGGACGTGGGGCTGATGAACCCGGGCGGCGTCCGCGCGGACCGGCCGCGGGGCCGCTCACTTTCGGTCAGGTGTTCGAGGTGCTGCCCTTCGACAACACGGTGGCCGTGGCCACCCTGACGGGCCCCGAGCTGTCGCGGTTGCTGCACCTGGCCTATGGCAACGACATGGGCTCCGTCTTCGCCGTCTCCGGCCTCGAGGTGACGCTGGAGCGCTGCCCGGGGCCTGGGCGGTTCTCGGGAGTGGCCCTCTCCGGCGGTCAGCCGCTCGTGCTCGACCCCGGCAAGATGTACCGGGTGGCCCTCCCGGACTTTCTGGCGCGAGGTGGTGACGGGCTGGAGCCCCTCTTGAGCACCGTGCCACCGGAGCGCATCGAGATGACCCCCGTCGACGGGCTCGACTTGCGCGAGGCGCTCGTCGCCTACGGGAAAGCCCGGGGCAGCACGCTGGAGGCCCCCGACTTGGGACGTGTCCGCTACACGGGTGTAGCAGAGTGTCAGCAGGAGGCGCGCTGAGCGCGTCCCGGCTGAAAATTCGGACGACGGCTGATCCGCTGAGGGTGAACGAAAGGACTCACCCCAGGGGAAGGGCACAGAAATCGCGCCGGGGGCCGATTTTTCGGCCTGGGATCAGTTTCCAACGGGAAGCGGAGGTCCTACTCTAGTCCCTGCGAGTGTCCACTCCGAGGTGGCCCAGGGCCTGCGTGGGTGGACTCCCGTGAGCTGGAGGAACCGACATGCTCTACAAAGTGACCCCGATGATGGCGCCGCCTGCGCCTGAGAAGGCGAAGCAGCGTGAACCGGGGCAGGGCCAGCCGCGCAAGCGTCGCAAGTCCGCCGTCTACGACGCGGATGGTCAAGAGGTGCTCATCTCGCTGATGTGCATCAAGTGCAAGACGCTGAAGCCGCTGGCGCAGTTCGGCCTGCGGAAGATGGCGGATGGCGCCATCCGGAATCAGCCCTGGTGCCGCACGTGCCGCTCGGGCGCGGGCAGCAAGAAGCCCAAGGCGGGCAAGGACGCCGCCGCCGTCGCCCCGGTGGAAGAGGCGGCTCCGGTGCTCCAGGTCGTGCCGGCCGCCACGAGCCCCGAAGCGGGTGAATCCCCCGCCGAGCCTGTCGCCGCGGCGCAGGGCTGAGCCACCGTCGCCGTCCCAGCTCCCGGGGGCTGGACCTTCCAGGTCCAACTCCCGCGGGAGCATTCCTTCCAGTCCTATGACAGCCGCAGACCGGCGGGGAGCGTATCCCCGAGCGCGCGAGCCTCGTCCGCGGCTTCCAGCGCCACGACTTCGCGCACCATTCGCACCCAGGTCTCGGAGGCCTTCGCCGCCAGCAGGGCCTGGGCCGTGCGCTCGCGCAGGTCCGGGTCCAGATCGCGCGTGCGGTCGCCCGTGAGCCGCGCGAGCTGCGCCGCCGCGAAGGACGCGCCGTCAATCTTCCGCAGGTCCAGCTCCAGCAGCAGCGTGAGCCAGGCCTCGGCCGTGTCCACGTCCACCACCTTGTGGCTGCTGCCGTAAAGGGGCACGCGCGCGCCCAGCCGTCCCAGGGACCAGGCCCAGGGGCCGCCGGACTTCGCCTCGGCCTTCAGCCGCGCGGCAATCCACCGGCCCAGCTCCGCCTTGTCACCCGGTTGCAGGTGCTCCAGTGAGGCCGCGGTGCGGACCATCTCCTCCAGGCCCTCGGGCTGGATGCCCTTGAGCTTCCCTGGCGGGGGCGCGTCCGGTGGCACCTTCCGCGCCAGGTGGGGCTGGAGGTACGCGTACAGCTTCTGCTGCCGCGCCTCGTCCAGTCCGCCCGCGATGCGGCGCCACATCACCCAGAACTCCGTCCACACCGCCTTGTCCGTGTGGTGCTGCACCAGCGCGTCGAACAGGCCGAAGGTCTGCTCCGCGCGCCAGCCGTCCAGCGGGTAGCCGAAGCCCGGCCGGAGGCTGAAGCCGGTGAGGCTGTAGAAGACACGCTCGTGGTCCTCCGAGCGCCGGCGCTTGCTCGCGCCCGCGAAGAGGGTGCTCCACATCTCCCGCAGCACCGGCACGCGCCACGTCTCACGCGAGCCCAGGGCCTTCTCCAGCGTGCGCCCGAGCTGCTTCACGTCCTTGGGGCCAATGGGCAGCGGCTTGTTGCCGTAGACGCGCTCGATGTTGTCCTTGGCCTCGACGAAGCGCGCGGGCATGGACTCGGTGACGGTCAGCTCGTGCGAGCCGCCGGTGCCGCGCAGCTCGAACTCCAGGCGCCACCGCTCGTCCGCGACGTTGGACACGCAGTACAGCTCCAGCGTGCCAATCTCCGTCAGCGCCGCCTGGAGGTGCACGGGCACCTCGGCCACCTTGTTGGAGGCGCCCTTGAGCAGCGTGTGGATGGGCGGCAGCGGCTTGAGGTCCTCCGCCAGCGGCACCAAGTCCCCAGGCTTGTCGATGCGGTCGCTGGTGGTGGAGTAGAGCTGGAACTGCACCGGCCGGCCCAGGGTGAGCGAGAAGGGGCGTTCGCCCAGGTCCACCTTCTGGCCTTCCTCGAAGCCGCGGGGGATGAGGCACAGCGCGGGTTGCTCGGCGCTGTCCGCCGCGCGCTGCAGGCCCACGTAGTAGGCGCGCGCCGCGCCGCCACCAATGCGCAGGCCGTGGCCGCGCCGCACCAGCCGTAGTACGCGGCGCCCCGGGCCACCGCGAGCTCCAGCGACTCGTGCCGCAGCAGGGGATTCGCGGCGCGTTCGGCCACCAGGCGGAGAGGGCCTCTACCAGCCGCTCGGAAATCTGGGGCGAGTTGAACACACCGCCATTGAGCAGGATGGCGTCCGGCCGGGGCAGGGCGCCCTCCGTCGGCGCCGTCTCGCCCAGCGCCGCGAAGCCCGCCGCCGCGTGCTGCGCGAGGAAGGCCGCCATGTGCCGCGTCACCGCCGCGTCCTGCACGTAGGGCAGGCCCAGCTCCTGAAGCGCCATTCGCGCGGCGCGGCGTGGCCTGTCAGCGGGGGTGGTGAGGGGAAGAAGCCGTCCAGCACCAGCGCCTGCGCCTCGTCGCGCGTCAGCTCCGTGGACAACGTGCCGCCCAGCAGCTTGCTGCCGCCACTCACCAGCGACACGCCGTGCTTCTCCGGCGGGGCGAGGCCGAGCAGCGCCTCCTTCGCGGTGCGCGCGGCCTGGATGGCCTGCGTCCACTGCGTGGCGGACAGGCGGCGGCCGTCCGTGAAGAGCTTCTCCTCCACCCGGCGCGCCAGCGCGGCGTCCATGTTGTCGCCGCCCAGCATCAGGTGGTCGCCCACGGCCAGTCGCCGCAGCATGGGGCCTTCGGGCGACAGGCCCGCGTGCACCAGCGTGAAGTCCGTGGTGCCTCCGCCCACGTCCACCACCAGCACCAGCCGGACGTTGGAGAGCGTCTGCTCCAGGTCCGCCCGGTGGCGCGCGGTGTAGTCGTAGAAGGCCGCCTGGGGCTCCTCCAGCAGGGTGAACTTCTCCAGGCCGGCCTTGCGCGCCGCGCTCACCGTGAGGGCGCGGGCCGCTTCGTCGAAGGAGGCGGGGACGGTAATCACCACCTCCTGCTTCGACAGGGGCGCGTCCGGGTGCGCGTCGTCCCACGCGCGGGCCATGTGCGTCAGCAGCAGGGCGCTGGCGTCCACCGGGGACAGCTTCTGGACGTCCGCGGGAGCACCCCAGGGGAGGATGGGCGCGGAGCGGTCCACGCCCGGGTGGCACAGCCAGCTCTTGGCGCTGGCCACCAGCCGCCCCGGCACGCGCGCGCCCTGCCAGCGCGCCAGCTCGCCCACCACCCACGGGCCGCCGTCATCCCCCAGGGCAGCGTGAGCGAACCCTCCGCCAGCTCGTGGCCGGCGGGCACGTACACGGTGGAGGGCAACAGGGCCCGCGGGGCCACCTCTCCCTGACGGACGAGCTGCGGAAGGGCGAAGTCCTCCACGGGGGCACCCGCGCCCCGCGAGGGGTCCACGGATGCCACGGCGCAATGGGTGGTGCCCAGGTCGATGCCAACGATTCGCATACGCCTCCGATTGACGGATGGCTTTCTACTCCTTCATGCGGACGTTGAGTTCCAGCTTCCAGCGCCCGGGGCCATCCTTCTCCAGGCACCGGAGCTCCAGCGTCCCCACCTCCGTCACCGCCGCCTGGAGGTTGACGGGCGTCAGGTCGCTGAAGACGGAGGGCTGACCGGGCATGGTCGTCTCGATGGGGGCCAGCTCTTCCAGCCCGCCGCTGGCCAGCTCGGTGTCGACGTCCTCCAGCATGACGCCCACCTTGTCGTCGCGCCGCAGGGAAGAGGAGAAGAAGCGGAAGCGGGTGGGCTCACCCGTGACGAGCCCGAACTCCTGGGGCGGGACGTCCGCCTGCGTGCCTTCCTCCATGCCGAAGGGGGCCACGCAGAGCGCCTTCACGGGTGGCTCCATGCCGGGCACCGCGGGCATCGCCGTCTCCACGCCCACATAGTAGGCGCGGGCCGTGCCGCCGCGGATGCGCAGGCCGTGGCCCTGGCGCACCCAACCGTAATAGGCGGCGCCGCGCGCCACCGCGAGGTCCAGGTCCGCGCCCTCCAGCGCCTTGGCGGGCGCTCCGCCATCCGCCGTGAGCCAGCCGTTGAGCACCTCCATGACGCGCGCCTTCAGCGGGCCGGCCTTGAAGACGCCGCCGTTGAAGAGCACCGCCGTGGGGTGGAGGAAGGCCTTGCCGCTGACGTCCACTGGCGCGTCCGGGCTGGACGCGAGCGCCTGCGCCTGCCGGGTGAGGAAGGCGGCCAGGTGACGGGACACCCCGGCGTCCTGGGCGTAGGGCAGCGCCATCTGCGCCAGGCCGGTGCGGCGCGCGGTGCGCGGCAGCTCGGTGACGGGCGTCACGGGGAAGAAGCCGTCGGTGAGGACGCGGTCCAGCTCCTCGCGCGTCAGCTCCGTGCGCAGCGTGCCGCCGATGAGCGACGAACCCCGGCCGGGGATGGCGATGGGCGCGCGCTCCAGGGACGGGTCGGCGTAGAGCGCCTCCTTCGCCTGGCGGCAGCCATGGGTGAGGGCGTTGAACTGCCAGGCATCCAGCTTCTTGCCCTCGGCCGTCATCCGCTGGTTCAGCGTGTGCGCCAGCGCCAGGTCCATGTTGTCGCCGCCCAGCAGGATGTGGTCGCCCACGGCCACGCGGAGCAGCTCCAGGTCACCGGCGTTGTCGCGCACGGTGATGACGGAGAAGTCGGAGGTGCCGCCGCCCACGTCCACCACGAGGATGACCTCGCCGGGCTGCACCTGCTTGCGGAAGTTCTCCCCCATGGCCTCCAGCCACGCGTAGAGCGCGGCCTGGGGCTCCTCCAGGAGGGTGATGTTGGGGATGCCCGCGGCCTTGGCGGCCTCCAGCGTCAGGTCGCGCGCCGCCGCGTCGAAGGAGGCGGGGACGGTGACGATGACGTCCTGTTCGGCCAGGGCGTTGGCGGACTCCTCGCGCTCGCGGGCAAAGGTGTGGTCCCACGCGTCCTTGAGGTGGCGGAGGTAGCGCGCGGAGGCGTCCAGCGGCGACACCCGTTCCACCTCCTCGGGGGCCTGCCATGGCAGCAGCGCCGCGCGCCGGTCCACGCCGGGGTGGGACAGCCAGCTCTTGGCGGAGGACACCAGCCGGGTGGGCACCTTGGCGCCGTGCGTGCGGGCGAACTCACCCATCAGGGTGCTGGCCTCCGGCTTCCACGGCAGGGCCAGGCTGCCGGCGGGGAACTCCTGCGCGGAGGGGAGATAGAGGAAGGAGGGGAGCAGCGGGCGGGCCTCGACGGTGCCGGGCGCGGTCAACTGGGGGACGGGCAGCATGGACTGCGCGCCGCCGCGGGGCTTGCCCTCCTCCAGATTGAAGTAGGACGCCGCGGAGTGCGTAGTGCCCAGGTCGATGCCAATGGAATAGCGGGCCATATCGGACGAGAACTCCTGGAAGACGCGGGTTTGTTCGCGCGGTGAGGCCGTGGTGGCCGGCTCAGGAAAGCTCGACCTCCGCGGGAGCAAGCACGCGCGGGTCGATGGCCGGGCTGACGGTAGGCAGCTTCACCGCCGTCGTCATCCAGCCGTGGTGACGCAGGATTCCGTTGTAGGGCGGCTGGCCCGCCACGTTGCCGGTGAGGCGGATGCGCTGGGCGTCGAACCCGACGGGCACCGGCACCGAGTCCCCTTCCGACTGGGGCAGCACCCGCTCCAGCGTCAGGTAGGTCTGGGCCACCTTGCGGCAGCCCTCATGGACGATGCGCGCCGCCGCGCCCACTTCCGCGTCGGAGAAGGCGGAGACGTTCTCCTGGAGGAAGTCCACGAAGCGGCCCTCTCGCTGGAGCATGCCCAGCAAGGACAGGGCGCTGGCGTGCTCGCGCTCGGGGGGCAGGGCAGGGGGCGGCTCGGGCGCCCGGGGCGGGGGCCGGACCTCTTCCTGCTTGGGAAGTGGGGTGGGGGCGGGGCCGCCCGAAGGAAGCTGGGCGAGCTGGCCGGCGTCATAGGCCCTGCTCGTGGGCAGCACGGCCTGCGCGAACTCGCGGGACACGAGGCAGCGCCAGAAGCACAGCCAGGCGAGCCAGAAGCGGGCGAAGAACGACAGAGAGGCGGGCTGGTCGGTCATCGGCACCGGATAACAAAGCCCGGATGCTTTGCAATTCGGCAGTTCACCGGGATGCCCCAAATGCAAAGGGCCTCACGGTTTCCCGTGAGGCCCTTCGTTTGTTGCATGGTGGAGGTGGACGGGATCGAACCGACGACCTTCGCATTGCGAACGCGACGCTCTCCCAACTGAGCTACACCCCCACAACTGGACTGCTTGCTGCGCCTCCGCGGTTTGGGGCCGCCGAAGTGGGATGGGCTAGTACCGGAGGCCCTTCACCGTGTCAAGCGCAAGCTGCCAACATGGATTCCGGCGATTGACGTGTTGCGTACCGGGTGCCATAAAAACCCCTCTTGTCAGGCGTATCCTTCCCGCCCGTTTAGCTGCCCCCCGTTAATGTCTATCTCCTCTTCGAAGACGTTGAGCCCGGCCGAGCTCGCGAAGCTTGAACACGCCTTTGCTTCCGACCCTTCGTCGGCGGCCTACAAGCCTCTCGCAGAAGCGTACCTGAGCATGGGCCGCTTCATGGAGGCGATGGTCGTCTGCAAGAAGGGGGTGAAGGCCCACCCGAATGCGGCGGACCCCCGCCTCCTGCTTGCCCGCGTCTATGCGGAGCAGGGCAAGGACAAGAAGGCGCTGGAAGAGGCGCTCGGCGCCCTTCAGGTGCAGCCTGAGGACAAGGCCGCGCTGCGAATGGCCGGCGCGCTTCAGCTGAAGACCGGCGAAGCAGAGCCCGGCAAGGCGAACCTCCTCAAGGCCTACACCGCGGACCCGGGCGACCCGGACACCGTCATGCTGCTCCAGCAGCACAAGATTGAACCGCCGCGGCCCGCCGCGCCGGCTCCGGTCGCCGCGCCCGCTGCTCCGGTTGCGCCCGCGACGCCGGGTCCGTCCGCCACCCAGCAGTCCGCCGCCGCGCTCTCCAGCGTCGCGGCGACGGCGGGGACGGACGCGCCCGCGGCGAAGCCCGCTGCCACCCAGGCCGCGAAGCCCGCGCCCACCGCGCGCGCGGAGGCCTCCGCGCCGCGTCCCGCCCCTCAGCCGCGCCGGCCCCAGGTCGTCGTGGAAGAGGTGGATGAGGACGAGGACGACGAGCCGGTGTCCCGCCGCCCCCTCCTCGGGCAGCAAGGGCAGCAAGATGGTGACGTTGGGCCTGCTGGTGGCCATCCCGCTGTTCGCCATCGGCTATGGCTGGTACTCGGCCAACGCCCGCACGAAGTCCCGCGAGCTGAAGAAGAGCCTGGATGCGGCCAGCGAGCTGCTCAAGCGCGACTCCTTCGACAGCTACAAGAAGGCCGTCGAGGCGGCGGACCAGGCGCTGGAGGTGGACTCCGACTCCGCCTTGGCGCACGGCTACCTCGCCTACGCCTGGGCCATTCGTTGGGGTGAGCACGGCGGTGGTGACGATGCGCGCCGCCAGGCCGAGGAGCATCTGGCCGTGGGCAAGAAGGGCGGCGACCTCAGCTCGCACCTCATCGCGTCCGAGGCGCTCATCCAGACCTACGGCGGCAAGGGCAAGGACGCGCTGGGGCAGTTGGAGGAGAAGGTGAAGGAGCTGGACGCGCAGGGCCGCTCCAGCTCGCTGCTGTACCTCACGCTGGGCCTCATCCAGATGAACGCGGGCGATTTGGAGCGCGGCCGCGACAGCCTGGACCGCGCGCAGGTGCTGTCTCCGGATGACCCTCGCACCTACGCGAGCCTGGGCGCGGTGTACCGCCGCCTGGGGCAGGACGCCGCCGCATGGCGGAACTACGACTCCGCCCTCCGGTACGCGAAGGACCACCCGGAGTCGCTGCTGGGACGCTCCCTGCTGATGTTGGAGCAGGACTCGCCCAACTTCGAGCTGGCCCACACCATGCTCAAGAAGCTGCTGGAGTCCGACCCGCCGCCGTCTCCGCGGCAGCTGGCCGCGGCGCACCTGGCGCGCTCGCTGCTCATCAGCCGCGTGTCGACGGCCATGGTGGACCTGAAGCCGGACATGCAGCAGAAGCTGGCCGAGGCGACCGCCGTCCCCCAGGACAAGGACAAGGCCCGCTCGGAGATGCTCAAGAGTGAGGAGACCGGCTTCTCGCTCGACAAGCAGAACCCGGAGCTGCACCTCATCAAGGGCCGCCGCCTGCTGGCGGAGGGCAACTACGACGCGGCGGCGGAGGAGATTCGCAAGGCCATCCGCATGGACGCCTCGCGCGCCCAGTTCTACGTCGAGCTGGCCAAGTCGCTCATGGGCAAGCAGGGCGGCGAGAAGGATGCCGCCGAGGCGCTGCAGACGGCCCTGAAGACGATGGGCGACAGCCCGAAGCTGGTGGTGATGCTGGGCAACGCGTACCGCCGTCAGGGCAAGCTGGATGAGGCCCTGGCCCAGTACCAGCGCGCGGTGAAGGACCCGAAGGCCAAGAACCCGGAGGCCCGGCTGGCGATGGGGGCCATCTACCGCGAGCGGTCCAAGTGGGACCTGGCCCAGGAGCAGCTGGAGAAGGCGAGCCAGGAGTTCCTGGGGCAGTCGGACCGCGCGGCCATCGCGCTCACCGAGCTGGGACGCGTGTTCCAGAGCAAGGGCGACACGGCGAAGGCGGACGAGACCTACCAGCGCGCCCTCAACGCGGACGAGGCGTACTCGCCGGCCTACTACTTCTACGCCACGCTGCTCTCGAAGGACTCGAAGCAGGGGGCGAAGGCGAAGATGCTGGCCCAGGAGTACTTGAAGCGCGACCCGAGCGGCGAGCACGCGTCCGCGGCCCGTTCGCTGGCGGGCGGCTGAAACACCACGGCGGCCTTCCAGGCGCCGGACAAGCGGGGCTGATGCGCGCGGGCAGTTGAACGCGCGGTCAGCCCCGTTGTCGTGGTTGCTGCCCCCGCGCCCTGACGCTATGCCCGGGGCGTTTGTCTTCCCCCGACGTGCCTGGGTGGGTGGCGGGAGTCCGGTGTCGCCCTGGTGTCGCCCTGGTGTCTCACGGGGGCCAGCCGGGCATCCGTCCGCCGGAGTCTCCCGGGGGCGCCGTGTCCTTGCCCACCCCGGGGTGGTGCCTGTATGGGGAAGGCCGTTACCGCGCCGGCAGCGTGTCTGTCGTGCCTACCTCTGGAGTCTGTGTGAACGCGCGTGCCGAGTCCTTGCCGACAATCGCGTCCGACCTGATCTCCCTCACCAAGCCGCGCCTCTCCTCCCTGGTGCTCGTCACCGCGGCGGGGGCATGTGGCTGGCGCCCGGCCACATGGGCGCCGTCAACGCGCTGGTGACGCTGCTGGCCACGGCGGGAACCGTGGGCGCGGCCAATGCCCTCAACTGCTACTGGGAGCGGCACAGCGACCAGTTCATGGACCGCACCCGCAACCGGCCGCTGCCCTCCGGGCGCATGGAGCCGGCGGTGGCGCTGTGGTTCGGCATCTCCCTGGCGGCCGTGTCGATTCCGGCGCTGGCCCTAGGCGCCAACGTGCTCACCGCCGCGCTGGGGCTGGTGGCGCTGCTGAGCTATGTGCTGGCCTACACGCCGCTGAAGGCGCGCACGTCCGCGGCCATGCTGGTGGGCGGGGTGCCCGGCGCGCTGCCTCCGCTCATGGGCTGGACGGCGGTGACCAACCAGATGGACGTGGGGGGCTTCTCGCTCTTCGCCATCATGTTCCTCTGGCAGATGCCGCACTTCATCGCCATCGCGCTCTTCCGCAAGGAGGAGTACCGGGCGGCGGGCCTCACGTCGGTGCCCCTGGAGCGGGGTGACGAGTCCAGCCGGGCGCAGGTGGTGCTCTACCTGGTGGCGCTGATTCCGATGACGCTCCTGCCCTTCCAGCTCCACATCGCCGGCGCGTGGTACCTGGCCGCGGCGGTGCTCCTGGGGCTGAGCTTCCTCGGGCTGGGGGCGTGGGGCTTCTTCCGGCGGCTGGGAAACACCTGGGCCCGCCAGACGTTCTTCTTCTCACTCATCTACCTCACCGGCCTGTTCGCCGCGCTGGCGCTGGACCGAGTTCCTCGCGAATAGCGTCCGGGGCGAACGGGGGACGCCCGCTCATGCCCGAAGTCCTGCTTTCCACTGCCACCTCTCAACCGCTGCTCCAGTTGGAGGGGCTCACGCGTCGCTTCAAGGGGCGCACGGCCGTGGACGGCCTGTCCTTGTCGGTGCGGCCGGGGGAGATTCTGGGCCTGCTGGGCCCCAACGGTGCGGGCAAGTCCACCACGTTCCAGGTGCTGGCCGGGCTGCTGTCCCCCGATGCGGGCCTCGTTCGCTTCGAGGGCCGGGAGCTGTCGCTGAGCGACCCGTCGCTGCGCCGGCAGATGGGCATCATCTTCCAGCGCAGCAGCCTGGATGACCTGCTGACCGCGCGGGAGAACCTGATGCTCGGCGCCCGGCTGTATGGCCTGGGCGGAGAGCGGGCCCGCGAACGGGTGGAGGCGATGCTGTCGCTCATCGGCCTGGCCGACCGTGGCGACGAACGGGTGTCCACGTGGTCCGGTGGCATGCGCCGGCGCCTGGAGCTGGCGCGGGCCCTGGTGCACCAGCCGCGCGTCCTGCTCATGGACGAGCCCACACAGGGCCTGGACGAGGCGGCCTTCCGTACCTTCTGGGCGCACCTGAAGCGCCTGCGCGACAGCGAGGGCCTCACGGTGCTGCTCACCACGCACCGCGCGGACGAGGCCGACGTCTGCGACCGGCTGGCGGTGTTGGACGCGGGCAAGCTGGTGGCGTGTGACACGCCGCAGGCGCTGGCCTCTCGCATGGGCGGGGACATCCTCTCCGTGGAGGCGCCCGAGCCGGAGGCGCTGGCGGCTGAGCTGCGCGAGCGGCTGGGGCTGGACGCGAAGGTGGTGGAGGGGCGGGTGCAGGTGGAGGCGCCGCAGGGGCACGCGCTGGTGCCCCGGTTGGTGGAGGCCTTCCCCGCCGGGCGGCTGACCTCCGTGGCGCTGCGCCGGCCCACGCTGGCGGACGTGTTCCTCCAATTGACGGGGCGCGCGCTGGGCGCGGACGTGCCCACCGCTGAACCCGCGCCGAGGAGACGTCGATGAGCGCCGAACTGTCCGCCGCCCCCGAACCGATGAACGCCGGGGCTCCGGCCGTGTCGTCGCCGCCCGGAACGCTCGCGCTCCAGTGGGCGACGGTGCGGGTGCTGATGATGCGCGACATCGTCCGCTTCTTCCGCCAGCCCTCCCGGGTGGTGGGGGCGCTCGCGCAGCCCGTCCTCTTCTGGTTCGTCATCGGCTCCGGCTTCGCGGGCTCCTTCCGCGTGGAGGGCGCGCAGGGCCTGGGCTACCAGCAGTTCTTCTTCCCGGGCGTCGTCACCATGGTGCTGTTGTTCAGCGCCATCTTCGCGACGATTACCGTCATCGAGGACCGCAAGGAGGGCTTCCTCCAGGCGGTCCTCGCCGGGCCGGGCTCGCGGCTGGCGGTGGTGCTGGGCAAGGCGCTGGGCTCGTCCGCCATCGCGCTGCTGCAGGCGTCGCTGTTCCTGTTGCTGGCGCCGCTGGCGGGTGTGAGCGCGGCCACGCTGAACGTGCCGCTGCTGCTGTCCGTCATGGTGCTGTCGGCGCTGGCGCTGACGGGCATGGGCATGTCGCTGGCGTGGTGGGTGCGCTCCAGTGCGGGCTACCACGCGGTGATGAGCATCGTCATGCTGCCCATGTGGGTGCTGTCCGGCGCCGTGTTCCCGCTCAAGGGCGCGGACACCGGCTGGCCTGGGTGATGCGGCTCAACCCGATGCGCTACTCCGTGGAGGGCGTGCGGCGGGCGCTGCACGGCGCGGAGGCGTCGGTGGCGCTAGGCGCGTCGTCGTCCTCGGCGGGGTTGGAAGTGCCGGTGCTGGTGGCGTTCGCCGCGGTGTTCATCGGGCTGGCGGCCTTCAGCGTCAGCCGCCGGGAGTAGACAGCAGCCGTTCGCGGTGTCCCGGTGGGTTGGACATGCGCTGCCCCTTTCGCTACGAGGTGGGCAGACGCATCACCTGACTTCCCGAGGAGATTGCACGATGACGCTGCGCACGCTCGGCCTGACGCTGCTGGGGACCGCGGGGCTGCTGACCCTCTCTGCCTGTAAGAAGGAGGAGCCGGCCTCCGCGCCGCCCGCCGCCGCGCCCGCCGCGAAGAAGGAGCCCCACGCGGCCTCGCCCATCCAGGCGCCGGAAGGTGCCGCCGCCGCGCCCGTGGCTCCCGCGGGCAAGGGCGTGGTGAAGGGCACGGTGAAGTTCACTGGCACGCCGCCCGAGGCCGCGGACATCCCCGCGAGCAATGACCCGGCGTGCGAGGGCATGGCGACGAAGGATGCGTCCGTCTTGGTGAAGGACGGCAACCTCCAGAATGTGCTGGTCCGCGTGAAGGGCAAGGTGCCTGGCGCGCCTCCCGCGCCTGCCACGCCGGTGGTGGTGGACCAGTCGAAGTGCACCTACGTCCCGCGCGTACAGGGCGCGATGGCGGGGCAACAGGTGGCGTTCAAGAACAGCGACGGCACGCTGCACAACGTGCGCGGCATCGCGGGCACGAAGCCCGTGTTCAACGTCGCGCAGCCTCCGTCTGGCGCCCCGGTAGAGCGGCCGCTGCCCGCGGACGCGGACGTGCTGAAGCTCAAGTGCGACGTGCACCCGTGGATGTCCGCCTTCGTCGTCAGCAATGAGAACCCGTACTTCGCGACGACGGGCGCGGACGGTGCCTTCGCACTCGAAGGCCTGCCCGCGGGCACGTACACGGTGGAGGCCTGGCACGAGACGCTCGGCACGAAGACGGCCGAAGTCACGGTGAAGGACGACGCGCCGGCCGAGGCCGCGTTCTCCTTCTCCGCGGAGGACGCGTCCGCGCAGAAGTGACGAGCGCGCTACGCGGCGGGGCGGCTCTCTGAAGCCGGAGGGCCGTTCTTCCGCACGGTGAAGCCCACCCGTGCGCCGCCGCCGGGGCGGTTCTCCGCGAAGACATCTCCGCCGTGGACGTGCGCGATGCGCTGGACCAGCGCCAGCCCCAGGCCCAGGGAGCCCGCCTCGCGCGCCTCGGTGCCTTGGTCCCTCCGGTAGAAGGGCCGGAAGATGCGCTCGTCCTCGCCGGGCTGCAGCCCGGGGCCCCGGTCTTCCACGCAGAAGGCCGGTGTTCGCCTCGCTCCTGGATGCGCAGTGCCTCGGCGCCGGCGCCGTGCTTGCGCGCATTCTCCAGGAGGTTGGCCAGGGCGCGGCCCAGCAGCGTCGCGTCTCCCACGAGCCCGGCGTGCTCCACCTCCATGCCCAACAGGGAACTCGCCAGCCCCGCGCGCTCCAGGGCCTGCGTGGCCAGCGTCTGACCATCCAGGACACGCGGGGTGAGCTGGCCGAAGTCCAGCCGGGAGCTGGCCAGCAGCTCCCCTACCAGGGCATCCAGCTCCACCACCTCGCGGTCCACCTGGTCCAACGTCTTCGGGTTGCCGCCTCCGTCGCGGAGCAGCTCCGTCAGCACGCGCAGCCGGGCCAGCGGGGTGCGCAGCTCGTGGGACACGGCGGCGAGCAGTTCGCGCTGGTCCGCCACCTGCTTCTCGATGCGCCCCGCCATGTCGTTGAAGGCATCCGCCAGCACGGCGAACTCCCCGGTGACATGGGGCGCGACGTCCGCGCGCGAGTCCAGCCGGCCCGAGCCCAGCGCTCGCGTGGCCCGCACCAGCTCATCCATGGGGCGGGCGAGCCGCCGCGCGAGCTTCCCCGCGGCCATCCAGAGCACCATGCACGACAGCGCCAGCGGCAGCACCATCCGCAGCGGGCTCTTCGGACGGAAGCTGGCGTAGCAGGCGCGCACCGAGCCCAGGGTGACGCCATCGCGAATCACGGGCAGGTTGAACTCGGGCCGCCGGCACGGCACCTGGGTGTGCGCCAGCATCGCGCCGGACGCGTCCCGAAGCTCCACGCCCACCTGCAAGTCCTTCTCGATGGACGCCACCAGCGCGTCCCGCCGGGCGGGCTCGTCCCAGACCTCCTCGAAGCGGTGGCCCACGAAGGCGCGCACGCGGTCGCTTTCCTGCCTCCAGGTGCCTCCGCCCACCAGGCTCATCACCGTGGCCACCACGGCGCCAGTGGCGAGGATGGACAGGCCGAACCACATGAACAGGCGCCGGTGCAGCCGGGCGCGCACGAAGCCGCCCAGGCGGCCCATATGCCAGTAGCCGTGCGGCGGATGCCGGTGTCCCCAGGGGCCGCATTCGTGCGGCTCGCCCCACGCGTCCCAGCCGCGCTTGTGCGCCCGGGGCCTGCCGCGTTTCACGGGCCCTCCTTGGCGAACACGTAGCCCACGCCGCGCACCGTCTTGATGAGGCGGGTGCCCACGTCACCGAGCTTCTGTCGCAGGTGGGAGATGTGCACGTCGACGGTGCGCTCGCCCACCACCGTGTCACTGCGGCCTGCCTCGCCCAGCAGGGCGTCGCGCGGAACGACGCGTCCGGCCCTGCGCACCAGCGCGACGAGCAAATCGAACTCCAGGCCCGTCAACTCCACGGCGCGCTCCTCCACGCGTACCTCGCGCCCGGCCACGTCGATGGACACGCCGCCCGACTCCAGCCGGTCCGCCACCGCCGAGGGCTGCGAGCGGCGGAGCACGGCCCGCAGCCGCGCCAGCAGTTCGCGGGGACTGAAGGGCTTGGGGAGGTAGTCGTCCGCGCCCAGCTCCAGGCCCACCACGCGGTCCGTCTCGTCGCCCTTCGCGGTGAGCATGATGACGGGGATGCGGCTCCTGGCGCGGATGCGTTTGCAGACCTCCAGGCCGTCCATGCCGGGCATCATCACGTCGAGCAGCACCGCGTCGAAGGCGCTGGCCTCCAGCGCCGCGAGCCCCCGTCCGCCATCCGCCGCGTGGGTGACGCTGAGGCCGTTCTGCCCGAGGTACTGCGCGAGCAATTCGTACATCCGGGTGTCGTCGTCGATGAGCAGGACGCGCGTGGACATGAACCGCCTTCTACTTCAGGGGGAGGCCGTGTGGATGGACACGCGGGTCGCCGGCGGGGGAGCCACCCCTCGCTGGCCGGAAGGCTCCCACCTGCCGTGGGGGCTCCACCCGTGTTCCCAGGCGCTGTGGTGACAGTGGCGGAAGTGATGGCGGTGGCGGGCCACGCTGGCGAAGCCGGAGGCGTAGCCTCCAACGGTGCCCAGGGCGAGCAGGACGATGAGCAGACGGCGGCGCATGGAATCTCTCCTTCAAGGACGACGAAAGGGGGCATTGGTTCGGGGCTCACACCCCACGCGCGTCATCGCGTCCCCAAGGGCCGTGGCCGTCCCCGTGGCGATGGCCGCCGTGGCCGAATGCGCCGCCTCGCCAGCCGCCGGGGCCGCCACAGCGGCGGTGCCAGCCGCCATGACCTCCGTGCCAGCCGTAGGCGGAGCCGAAGCCGTGCTCGAGGAGGTCCGCGAGCTCGCGGCGCTGGCGCGGGTCCAGCGCCTCATGGACCTGGGCGAGCGCCCCCTGCACCGTGCGGCGCACATTGTCGATGGCGACATCGTGGCGGGCGAAGAGCTCGCGCAGCGCGGCGCCGTCGAAGTGCTCACCGCGCAGCGCGGCGCCCAGGGCGGTGCGGCTGGGGCCTGCCTCATCACGGACCTTGGCGAAGGCCTCCATGACATCGTCGGCGGCTTTGAGGAGGACCTTCTCCTGGCCAGGTGATGTATCCAGCCGCTCGAAGAGCCAGCGGAGGCGTCCGCGCGAACTCCAGCGGCCTCCGCGGCGATACCCGTGGCGTCCGCCACGGACTGTGTAGATGAGCCCGGCGAGACAGGCGGTTCCGAAGACAAACCCGAACATGGCTCCACGCTCCCAATGAGGCCGTCCCCTGGGGGCGGCGCTGGTGGTGACGAGCGGGAACGTAGAGGGCGGGTATGAAGGCCACGCCCGCGCGCGGTGAAGAAGTGTGAAGACGGCCCCGGGACAGAGGTGGGGGGAGTGAGGGGAAGAAGACGGCTTGTCGCCCTGGCGGGAGGGGCGGTGGAAGTGGAGTGTCCGGTGGCGGACGGCTGCTTGCCCGGAAGGCGGTTGCCCGGTGGACAGGCGGCGCCAGGAAGTTTGTCGTTAGGGGGCCGGGGCGGTGTCCGCTCCGCACACGTCGATCGGGCAGCCCTTGGCGGCGGCCTCGAAGCAGAAGGAAGAAGGTCACATGGCAATCGGTACCGTGAAGTGGTTCAACGACGCCAAGGGGTTCGGCTTCATCGCGCAGGACAACGGTGAGGACGTGTTCTGCCACCACACCGCCATCAACATGGATGGCTTCCGCACCCTCCAGGAGGGGCAGCAGGTGGAGTTCGAGGTCACGCGTGGCCCCAAGGGCCTGCAGGCGCAGAACGTCCGCGCCGTCTGAAGCACCCGCAGGCCACCCTTGAGTGTGCCCGAGGCCCGGTCTCCCAGCAGGGAGGCGGGGCCTTCGCATGTCCGGCTCCTGGCGCGCCGGGCTGGCGGCCCGCGCCGAGTGCCCGTCGGCACCTGGATGCCTTCCTTACCTTTTCCGGCAGACGCGCGGCACATCCGCCGCCATCCAACGGAGACGAAGGCATGGGCGACACCAGCGTGAAGAAGGTGGAGAGTCGGCACTCTCCCAAGGGCGAAATGGGGCAGAAGTACCTGGCGTCTGGCGTCCGCCTGTCGATGCGGCTGTGGGAAGACGAACCGCCCGGAGAGGCGGCGCCCGCCACCGCGAGGGACTACGAAACGGTGGGCTTCGTCCTGAAGGGCCGCGCGGAGTTGCACCTCGAGGGGCAGGTCATCCTGCTCAACCCTGGTGACTCCTGGCTGGTGCCTCGGGGCTCCAGTCACACGTACAAGGTGCTGGAGACCTTCTCCGCCGTCGAAGCCACCAGTCCGCCCGCGGCCGTGCACGGCCGGGATGAGGGCAAGGACGCGGGGACGAAGCCGCCCGCGAAGGCGTGAGTCCCGAGGCTCGGCGCTTTCGTCCGGAGGGCGCCGGTGCTCACTCCGCCTGCGATGGGTTCGGGTCCTTCTGGACGGTGCAGGTGTACCTGGACGCGTGCCCTGCTTCGGGCCGGCAGACCAGCAGGGGTGAGGTCTGCGCGTTCTCTGGGAGGGGAACGCGGGGGCCGGTGAAGGTGCAACGGGCCCGGTCGGGGGTTCGCCAGTGGCACTGGACCGCGGCGAGTGCTTCCGGTGGCTCCCACTTCGACGTGCACTTCTTCTTTTCTTCGCACGGCTCGCTGGGCACGGACTCGCGCTGGACTGCGGCCGGAATGGAAGGGAGCTTCCCCGTGGTGAGCCAGACCCACTCCGCATCATCCAGTGAGGGCATCGGCCGGGTGCGGGAGCAGTGCCAGATCAACCTGGGGTTATTGGGTTCGGCGTAGATGAGATACACCGCGTCGCCCTGGTACCGGACACGGCAATCGCCGCCGCCACCCTGGGGGAGAATGAACTTCTCGCCCGTGACGACAGGGCCCTTGATGACCTCCAGGACCTCGACATTCACGGTTCCCAAGTAGGGGCCAACGGGAGCCGGGACGACGCGAGCTCGGTAGATGGCGCTCGCACGCTCCCGCGCCACCTTGAGGTCGTGGTGAAGGTTGCCCCCGCCCGCGACGCAAACACACGCCTGCGCTGTCGTTGGCCACAGGCAGAGCGTGATTGCCGCGACGAGTATCGTGAAAAGGACTCTCATTCCCGGCAGTCTACAGGGAGTGTGCGGCGTGTTGGGGTGGGGGCAGGGTTGGCGCTGCGCCATGCTCAGGTCAGTCTGCTCAATCCACCGCACCCAAGTGTCCCAGGGCGGCCCGTTTTCACCATCGAAGTACCCGTGAGAGGACAGTTCCGCTGCCCCGTCACAGCGTGCCATCTGGAAAGAAGACGAGCAGTCGCTGTCAATTCGACGCGACACACTGAAAGCACACCATCACACCGTCTCGGCAAGCGCCTGCTGGAACCCAGCAAGATCCGAAGTGCAGTCGGGAATGCCATGAACAAGCCGACCTGCCATTCGCACTTCGCGCGGGCTCGCGCACTGCTGCCTCAGCGCTACTTCCGCCCGCCAGACCACGCCATGTTCATGTACTTCGTCCCGCCGGCCAGTTCGTCCAGCATCTGGTCGAGCCGCTTCTGCCTCGTCGGCTCGAGCTTGGCCCGCGCAATCCATCCGAGATAGTCGTTCTGCTGGTACGGAGGCCGCGCTTTGTAGGCGTCCATGAGCCCGCGCTTGACCAACGCCGCCCGGACATTCGCGGGCATCGGGTTGACGGCGCGCTTGAGCGTGGGTCGCTTCGCCGTGGCCATGGTCATGTCCCCACCTTCACCGGTGCCAGTCGCTCGAACATGAGCGAGGGCTCTCCCTTATAGCGCCCCTGTCCCGTCTGCCGGAAGCCGCACTTGTCGGCGACTCGGATGGACGCTGCATTCTCGGGCGCGATGATGCACACCACGCGCTCAGGGCTGAGCTGGGCATCCGCCCAGGCCAGCGCCGCGCGTACCGCCTCTGTGGCGTAACCCTTGCCGTGGAAGCCGGGGGCGAGCACCCAGCCGGCCTCGGGCCCGGCGCTCAGGGGCGGCTGCATGTCGCGGTGGAAGTCGCCCAGGCCCACCTCGCCAACGAGGCGGCCTGTTGCCTTCTCACGCACCACCCAGAATCCAAAGCCCAGCAGGTCCCAATGGCCCACGTAACGCAGGAGCCTGGACCACATCTCTTCGCGTGTGGACGGCTTGCCGCTGATGTAGCGGACCACCGCGGGGTCGCTCCACAGCGCGAGGCACTCCTCATAGTCCTCGAGGTTGTGACCCTTCATGACGAGGCGGTCGGTCTCGACGGTGGGGATGGTCGCTGCGGGCACGGACGCTCCTCCTGGGGCCTGGAGCCCCGCCGCGCCGGCCACACGATGCGGTGGCGCGGATGTTCCGATTCAACCGCCCCCAGGCCTCTCATGCCAGAGGACAACTGTCCATGTCCGGGAGCGGTGGCTCGGGAGGTCCAGTTGCGCGGCGCGGCGGGGAAGGGACGTTCATTCCACGGACGAGCCCAGCCTTCACAGGTTCCGCTGCAAGCGCTCCTGCGCCTTGACGATGGCGGCGGTGCGCGTGGTCACGTCCAGCTTGGCGAACACCGCGGGGCAGGTGGTGACCTTCACCGCGGTCCCTCCTGGCTCCGATACGCGCATTGCGATCGACCGGAACCTGGATGGCAGGCTCGACGGCCAGGAGCCGGCGAGCCCGCCGTTCCCGGTTCCGTGTCGCCCCAGGCATCGGTCATTCGTCCTACGGACGGATGGCCGATGTCTGTCGAAGGGTGTGTCCCATAATGTCCTCCGTCATGGACACACGCGCCCTGACAGAACGCCTCACCATCGCGACACCCTGCGAGATGCGCTGGGAGGACATGAAAGGGGATGCACGTGTCCGGCACTGTGGTGCCTGCAGGCTCTCCGTCCACAATCTGAGCGAGATGACCACGCTGGAGGTGGAAGCGCTGCTCCAGCCCGGTGGGAGCGTTTGTGCCCGGCTCTACCGCCGGCCGGATGGGACCGTCGTCACGGGGGATTGCCGTCGCATCTGGAGCCAGCAGCGAGAGGAGGCGGTCACGCTCCTGGGCACGGCGGCGACCGTGGTGGCCGCGTTCTCATTCCTCGTCTTGATTGGCGTGCTGACGATCACCCTCTACGGCGACCACATCCGGCGCCTCTTCGGCCATGCCACCGTGGGAGCCTTGCCGGCCACGTCGCCGCCCACCGTGAGCGCGCCCTCCCCCTTGCCGGGGGGACACAGGGCTCCGTGACCCGCGAGCAGCCGAGGCGGCCGGCTGTCAGGGCCGTTGCGGTGGCACTCTGCACGCGGCATGTCCCATGATGATGTCGCCGTCGACGGTGCTCGTGGGTGTCGGCGTCCATCCGGATGTAAGCCGGGCATCGAGGAGTTCATCTGCGCTGGGTCGGTGGTCCCACACGGAGACCGAAGTGACTCCGCCCAGTCAGGTCGTGTCAAAGACGAGGTAGCTGCCTTCCATCCACGGCATCACCACGTCGTGGGTGAACTCGTCCTGGACGATGACCTCCGTGACATCGCGCGGCGGCGAACTCGCGAAGCCCCAGCGCACGACGTCCTGGAGCAGCGTGAGGGACGCCAGCTCCTGTTCCAGGGCGGAGCGCGCTTCATGAGGCAGCGAAGCCCGGTCGGTCAGAGGCACCATCGTGTCAGCCTACTTCGGAATCGCATCAGCGGGCAGTCAGTCGGACTGCTCCTCGGGGGCCACGGCGCGGTAGGGGAATTGGGTTGGTGTGGGAGGGGCGTAGGGCCCCTGTTTCAGCTTCTCCAGTCCCGCCGCGCTCCCCAGGCGCTTGCGCGACGGGTCCAGCTTGTACTTCCGGCCACCGAAGTCGTGCAGGGCCTTGTCGGACGCCCGTTTGTCGCTGGGGACGAACTAGAACCGGTGTACCGCCGTGAGCCTCACGACGGGGTGCAGCGTCTGCGTTGTCTCGACGGTGCGCTCGGGCTGCGAAAGCAGACACCAGGAGAACAGCGTGCAGGTCGCGGAGCGCGGCAGCTCGGTCTCCTGCCGGAGGTGGCTGAACCCAGCGCCGCCCGCCAGGGCGATATGCCACTGTTTGCCCAACTGCTGTGAATACCCGACCAGTCCGCTGACGGACGCGCGGAGCTTCGATACATCCTCATCCGCGTCGAAGAAGGTCCCATCGCCCTGGACGGACAGGAAGGGGCCCTGGAAGGGCCTCCCGGTCAGATAGACGCGGCCGCCAGCCTGGAGTCCCGTCGCTTTCAGGTTCACGCCCACGTGCCCGCCTGCGAACACCGAGATGAACGGTGTCAGGGGCTGCTCGATGTCCACGATGAAGGCCATCGACGCAGGGGAGACGGAGTCCACGGAGAGCGAGTGCACGCCCAGGGCCGCCGCGCTGCTCAACCTCTGGGGTCCCCCATGGACAGCGGGAGGCGCGGAATGGGGTGCGACAGTCGGTACTTCCTGGGCGTGCGCGAGCATCGGCGCGGACACGAGGCCAGCAAGAGCACGGACGCGAATGGCGCTGAGATTCATGTGCCCTTACCCATCAAGGGGCATGCCAACGCGAAACCCCACGAAATGACAGAAGGCCGTGTCAGCCACTGTGCATGCAGTTGCACAAGTGCGAAGCCGTGCTCGCGGCTTCAGGGGCTCTGTCGGAGGTGCTGGTCCAGGAAGGAGAGGATCCTGACGGAGGTCTCCGCTTCGCTCTTCGTGCTGCTGAAGCCATGGCCATCATTGGGGAGGACGAAGTAGTCGACGGGCACGCCGTTCTTCCGGACGGCCTCGACGAGCGCGTCTGTCTTGCCCTTGGGCACGCGCGGGTCATTGGCGCCCTGGATGACGAGCAGCGGCCTGCGAATCTTCTCCGCGTGGAACAGCGGGGAGATTTCTCGAAGCATCGCTTCCTGCGTCTGGGGGTTGCCCAGTTCCTGATAGAGCGCCTCGCGCAGGGCCTCCTTGTGGGGCGGCAGCTCGCGCAGAGCGCTCAGCCAGTCTGAGATGCCGAACGCATCCACGCCCACGGCGAAGACGTCGGGATGGAACGCCAGCGCCGCGAGCACCATGTATCCTCCGTAGCTGGGGCCCAGGATGCCCACGCGCGCGCCGTCCACGTAGGGGAGGGCGGCCAGGTACTTCTTCGCCTCGACGCAATCCTGGAGCGGCGCCTTGCCGTGCTGCTGGTCATCCGCCGCGAAGAACGACTTGCCGTAGCCCTCGCTGCCCCGGTTGTTGACGGCGAGCACCACGTAGCCGTGGTGGACGAGGAACTGGAAGAAGCTGCTGTAGCCCTTGGCGGACTGTCCTCCCGGTCCCCCATGGACGAAGACGATGGCGGGGGCGCGCTGCTTCGCGGTGGCCTGCTGGGGCTTGTAGAGCAGCGCCGGAATCTCCAACCCGTCGAAGGACTTGAAGCGCACCCGCTCCGACTCCACCAGGTGCTGGGGGGCCAGCGCCCGGCCCAGCGTGTCCGTCAGCCGGGTGAGCTTCTTCGTCTCGAAGTCATAGACGTACAGGTTGCCGGGCGAGCGGTCTCCGTCGACGTGGAAGGCCATTCGCTTCTCACCGCGGGACAGGCTCACACCGGAGATCGCCCCCTCTGGAATCCCTGGCAGGGACACGCGCCTGCCGGCCTTCACGTCGTGGACTCGAAGCGTGGTGCGGCCGTCCTCGTTGACGCGGGTGATGCGCCACGTGCCACGTCGCGAGAACACCGTGGAGAGCACGTCCCAATCCAACTGCTCCACCAACTCGCGCTTCCCGGAGGCGAGCACGTGGCGCTCTACGCGAATGAACTCGGAGCCCTCGTTGGTGAGCAGGTACAGCGCGGAGGACGCCGGGTCGAAGGTCGCCGCCTTCCAACTGGCCGAGCCCTCGTGCGCGGTGAGGTGCCGACGCTGCTGGGTGGCGAACTCGTAGAGGTAGACGTCGCTGTCGGACAGCGTCCGTGACTTCTCCAGGGCCAGCCACTTCTCGTCCGGGGAGAGGGCGCCGGGCACATGCTCGCCATCGCCCGTGTAGAGCAGGGTGCGGGCATACGTCTTGGCGTCGTAGCGGTAGAGGTCCTGGAAGCGTGCGTCGCGCTCGTTGGTGAGGACGTAGAAGGCGGCGCCGTCCTGGCTCCAGCCGAAGAAGGACGCGCGGTGCTCGTCGCCCGGAGTGAGGTCTTTCTCCTGGCCGTCCAGCGTGCGCACGTAGAGGTGGGCGAGTTCGTTGCCTCCCGAGTCTCGCGTGAAGAGGACGCGGTCGTCGGTGGGGAAGTAGGCGACGGCGATGGAGGCGTCCTGGGTGGAGCGGGTCAGTTGCGTGGGCTTTCCGCCCGTCACCGGGACGGAGAAGACATTGAAGACGCCGGTCTCGTTCGACGAGTACAGCACCCGCTTCTCATCCGAGGAGAAGGACGCACCGAGCACGGAGGTCGTCTCCATGAACTGCTCGACGGTGTAACGCTTTGCCGGGCCTGGGGGCCGGGTCGCCCCGGCGCGGGGAGCGGACAGCGCCAGTGAGGGGAGGACTACGATGACGACAAGGGCTCGCGTGAGGGTGGACCAGGAGGTCATGGGGGTTCCACAAGTCGGGCGGTGGAGCAGGGGCGCGCAAGAGACTGTGGCGTGATTGGGGGCGGGAAACGAGTTTCCAGATGGAAGGCGTGGCACCGCGCAAGGCCAAGGGCTCGGGGCACACCCCTTGCCTGCGACGGGGGCGAGGTTGGATGGCGCTGCGAAGCGGCGGTGGCACCCGCGTAGGCGGCGCGCCAGGACGCCGATGTCAGGAACGGACCGGCCCGGGCTCGCGTCCTCAGAGGGAGCGGGCCTCTGCACCGGTTTTGCACTGACATCCAGGCTCACCGGTGGAGGAGGTTCCCATGCGATGGATGCGCACGTTGACGTTGGGTGTGTTGGCGATGTCGGGCGGCTGTACCGAGAGCAAGGTGGCCGAGGACCAGGACATCGTCCTGAGTGGACGACTCGTCGACGAGGCGGGCGCGCCGCTCTCGGACGCGCTGCTGAAGCTCTACCGCAGTGAGAACTCCTCGTGCGCGTTCGCTGCCTTCTCGGCGAGCTGGAGGTCGGTGAAGACCCGCTCCGATGGCACCTTCGAGGTCGACCTGCTGGGGGCGGACACCCGCAACGGGAGCATCGCGCGTTGCTTCGTGGCCCGCTCGCCCGAGCAGTCCCAGGGAAGGCGCGTTTCGGCCTTCTTCCTCATCCAGCAGTCGGAGGTCGCGCTGCCCGTCGTCCAGGAGTGGACCGGCACGCTGACGGCCACCGCGCAGGCGCAGGGAGTGAGCGTGGGCTTCCGGCCGCTGTCCGCCACCCACGGTGCCGGGAGCGATGAGCACGTGCTGTACCTCCACCCGTCGAGCGCCAGGGAGGCCTGGCAGGTGCTCAAGGCCACCTCGCCGGTCCTCCTGAGCGACTACGTCCTCGAGGACGCGGAGGGGCTCAAGGCCTCCATCATCACCACGCGCGATGTGAATGCGGGGGGCGTGACGGTCGGCCTCACCTATTCCAGCGATGACGTTGTCCTGCCTCGCCGCGCCCTCGTCCCGGCAAGCCGTGGCGCGGCGTGCACCTACCTGAACGCCGAGACGCCCTGCCGCGTCACCAACGGCGACCTCGGTGGGATTGTGCTCTTCCAAGAGGGCGTCCGTGAAGTCGCCGTGCAGCTCTCGCGGCCCGTGGTGCCTCGCAAGGCCGTGCTGCGCCACTTCGGGGTGACGGGCACCATGCGCGAGCTGGTGCTGGAGGGAAGCGCCGACGGCGCCCAGTGGATGCCCCTGGCCAACTTGCTCAATGGCTCCAGTGTGCAGTCCTTCATGGAAGTGGACCTCACGGGCACGACACCGGTGTCGCAGGTCCGTGTTCGGGCAACTCCGCAAGAGGCGGTGGGGGCGTTGCGCTCGCTGGGGCAGCTCTCGCTCTTCGAGGAGTGACAGGACCGCGGCCAGGGTTCTTCGTTTCTGGGTGAGGGAAATCGGGGCTCGGCTCCGTTCAGGGGAGTGACGGCGAATGAGCGCCGTCCTTCCTCACGGAGTTCCCGCTATGACGTCGCCCCGTTCATTCCGAGCGCTGGCCTGCACTGGTGCCCTCTCCCTCCTGGGGGCATTCCCCGTATGGGCGGCGCCCATCGAGTCGCCCGGACCGCGCGAGATTGCCCGCATCGGGACTTCTGACAGCCACGTGCTCTGGCTCGAGGGAGAGGGGGGCGCGGTCAACGTGGCCGTCATCGCCCAGTATCCGCAGCGTCCACTCGTGGCCCCTCGTTTCTTCCAGACACACTCGGCGGCGGAGGTGTTCCTGGCCGTGGCACCCGAGGGGCACGCGCTGCCCCCGGCCCTGGCGGACCACGCGCTCGTCGCGATGGATGAGGGCGAAAGAGCGCAGCTCCGGCGGCAGAACGAGGCAGAGCTCTCCGCCTTACCGACCACCTTCCCCGATGAGCCTCGCTCGCTCACCGGGAGCTGCTCGGCCTCGAACCGCGCCTGGGCTGCCTCCGTCTATGGGGACCCCACCTGCGGGGACCCGAGCCAGGGGGTCATCCACACGGCCTTCACGAGCGACTACTACTGCAATTCCCCGGACTGTGACTTCCCACTCGGAAGTGAGGACGGCTATCAGTGCTCCCCTCAATTGCTCGCCTGCGACAGGGTTCGTGGCACCGCGACGCGAGTCCGTCTGCGCGCCACCGACTGGAACGGGGCCCTGTCATTCAATCATCCAGGGCACTCCATGCACTTCGCCGTGCTGAACTGCGCGGGCAATGGGCCGGTGACCTTCAACTTCAGCCGAGGCACGGGGGCCGACAGCGTGCAGCTCAACCCTGGCCAGATGGGGAACGTCAAGCTCGGGGCGCACATCGCTCCGGCCGTCGCCGCAAAGCGCGTCACCATGGGCCGGTGGACCGAGGGCCTGCCCGCGAGCGGCGACTCGTACGTCTCCAACGCCATGTCGGTGGCCGACAATTCTGGCACGGCGGACGCCGTGCTTGCCTGCGGAGACATCATCACCCGTTACACCATGTCGGACCTGACCGTCCCCGCCTGCCACAACTACGCTGACCTCGCGCTCTGCAACGGCACGAACTGCAGCAACGCCTGCTATTACACCTGGTAACGGGAGGGCTGCTCCGCCCTCGCTTCCGGACGGACTTGCTCCGGGCGAGGGCATGCTGCTAGGGCACGCGCCCGTCAATGACCAAGACCTCCTTCGGGCGCGCACTCCTCCCGCTGTTGCTGTGCTGTTTGTTCACCACCGCTTGTTCCTCTGAGGGGCCCGTGGGCCCCCAGGGGCCGGCGGGACCGCAAGGGCCGCAGGGCCCCGCGGGCGGACCTCCGGGGCCGCAGGGCCCCGCGGGTCCGCGCGGAGAGCAGGGGCTGACGGGCCCACGAGGCCCGATGGGCGGGGAAGGCCCGCGCGGCGTCATGGGTCCCCAGGGCTCGCAGGGGCCCAAGGGCGACACGGGCGAGCAGGGCCCGCCGGCGCGCAGGGCCCCCAGGGGCCCCGGGGCGACACCGGGCCGGTGGGCCCCATGGGGCCTGTGGGGGAGTCGCCGGAGATCTGCACGCCCGGAGAGTTCTTCTGCGAGGGAACGAGGCTGTGGGCCTGCACACGCTCGGGCACCGACGCCGTGCTGAACTCGAAGTGTGCGGGTGGCACGACGACGAATCCCACGGGGTGCTTCACGACCGCCTGCGCCCCCGGCGACGCCGCGTGCTGCCGCACCGAGAGGCCCACGTGTCGGTGGACCATGAGCCGCCCCCTCACCAGCACGGGCGCGGTCTACGAGAACGCACATGGCGGCTCCGTTTCGCCTGACCGTTTCTACTGCTACGCGCCCTCGAGCTGCTTCTCGACGGATACCTTCACCGTGCAGATGGGAATCACGGGCAATGAGAGCGTCACCTGTGGCGCGGTCTTCTCGACGCTGATCCTCCGGTTGCCCCGGCCCATGACGGCGCCGGGGCAGGTCTTCACCTTGCCGAACTCCAGGGTGTCGCTCTCCCTGTTCGCGGATGAAAACGTCCGGGCCTGCTCGAACTGGACGGGCACCGTGACCTGGCATTCCGAGGTCCCGGCCTGGAGCGTCAGCGTCAACGCGACCTGCTCGGAGACGGGCAAGAGCCACATCCAGCTTGTGGGCTCCTACAGCGGCGACACCTGAGCCTCCCACGGCCCGCCCACGCCCTGTCCTCACCCGGCTGGGCGTGGCTGCTGGACGCTGGAGCCGCGCTGGTCCGGACGTCATGCAAGGCCAGGACCGCACGGGGCGCTTTCCCCGGGATTCCGAGCTCGCGGGCGGACCTTGCCTCCACGCCGCAACCATCTCTCGCCTCAATGAGGGAATCAGGGCGTCAGGCCGCTTGAGTCAAGGCCCCCACGTTCGTGGGAGGCCTTTGCTCGCGAGGTCCACGATGCCGTCCATGTTGCGTCCGTCCTGGGGGCTGCTTTCCTCCTGCGTCCTGTCGCTGTCCACGCTCTCCGCCTGCGACGAATCCGGCCCCACTCCTGATGCAGGTACCTGGCTTCCCGAGGACTCGGGGGCGCCGGACTCCGGCGCTCCCGATGCGAGCGCGGAGGCGCCGTGGGATGGCGGCTACACCGTGCTGGAGGAACACGGTGACTGGATTGACCGGGGCCGTTACTCGCCATGCGACTTCAATCAGCAGCGAGACCCCACCGCCATCCGGTGTGATGACCTGTCGCGCTACGACGTTTCGCAGTGCTCACCGGAGGCGCTCTCCCAGGTGGCGCAGCACGGCATCTACCTGGCCGACATGCGAGGTGAGCGCCTGCTGTCTGACGGAGGGACCCAGATCGCCCCCGACTTCACCACCTACCAGCTCTTCTCCGACGGAGGGACGGACACGCTCAACGGCCAGCCGTTGCTGACGCGGAACACGGACGGCGGGCGCTTCTTCGTCGTTGGCAGCCGCACCAATCCCTTCAATGGGGCTGTCACTGTCACCGCGCTCGCCGGCTGTCAGGTGCCTTCACCCGGCATCATCACGGGCTGCTACGCCCGCTGCACCAACGGAAGGTTCAGCCGGGCCGGCACCTTCGAGGCGTGGCGCATGCCCTCACAGCGAGGGGAGGGCGAGTCCTCGGGCGGGCTGCGCCTCATCTCCGAGTCCCCCGTCGCACTGGGGGATGCCGTGGACGTCTATGTCACGAAGAACCACGCCTACGTCGTCTCCATCGACGACCTCGGCGGCACCAGCAACGGCGGACTCACCGTCTTCGACGTGAGTGACAGGGCGCACCCCATCTTCAAGGCCTCCATCAGTCTGCCGGGGGACTCGAGCTGGAATGGCGTGTGGGCCAAGGAGGATGCCCTCTACATCGCCGGCAACCGCGCGGGCGTCGTCGTCTATGACATCTCCAACCCCGCGCAGCCAGAGTACGTGCGCCACCTGCCCGCGGGGCAGGGGGCGCACACCGTGCTGGTGGATGGAGACCGGCTCTATGCGATGTCACCCGGCGAGGTGACCTATGTGCACGACGTCACCTCGCCGCTGGCGCCCGTCCTGCTCCAGCTCATCACCGTGCCGTCCGAGTTCTCCTCGGGGGGCGCGCATGACGCCTTCGCGTACGAGGGCCGGCTCTACGTCAGCAATGGCTTCGGTGGTTACTCCATCATGGATGTCACCGACCTCGACAACGTGCGGCACCTGGGCCAGTACGTGCACGGCTTCAACGCCTTTGCGCACCACAGCGCCGTGGGGACCTTCGCCGGGCGCACCATCGCCTTCGAGGGCACTGAATTCAATGGCAGCCACCTGCGCGTGCTGGACGTCACCGACCCGGCGAACATCGTCAAGATGGGGGAGTTCCGCCTCAGCCCCGTCACGTCCATCCACAACCTGATTCTGAAGGGCCACCTGCTCTACATCGCCTGGTACCACGAGGGCGTGCGCGTGCTGGATGTGTCCAACCCCACGAAGCCGCGCCAGGTGGCGCACTACAACACCTTCCGTGAGAGCGACCCCGGCCGCACGGACAACCTTTTCGAGGGAACCTTCGGCATCCGAGTGCCCGGCGACGGGTACGTGTACGCCGCCGACTCCGTGCGCGGCCTGCTCATCCTCAACGAACTCTGAGCGTCCCACGGCGTCGTTGGAGCAGTGGGGGCTGTGAGGTCACGCCTCAGCGGGCCGCGGCCTTGGCGCGCTCGACCTGGCGCGCCCGGGCACAGCCTTCGTTGACGCCCAGGTCACATGCCTTCTTCAGGTCGGACAGCGCGGACTTGAGGTCCCGCAGGTGGTAGTGCGTCCCGCTGCGCTCCATGTAGGCCAGCCCGTGGTCGGGATTGCGTTCGATGAAGGCATCCCAGAGCGGAAGGATTTCCTTGAAGCGCCGCTCGCGCGCCAGGGCGTAGTCCCGTTGCTGCACGGTGCGGAAGTCCTCCGCCCCCTCGCCTTGCTTCTCCTCGGCCCGTGTCTCCGCCTGCTGTGGAGATTGGACGACCCATGCACGCCGCCGCGCCACCTCGGGGTTGCCTGGAGCGAGCTCCCCAGCCAGTTCCAGCAGGCCCAACGCTTCCTCGCGGCGTCCGGCCTTGTGCGCCTCCCAGGCGTCGTAGATGACCCCCTTCACCACGTGGTCCCGCAGGGCCCGTCCGTCCGAGTCCGTCGCGTCCAACCGCAAGGCGTGCAGGAGGTCCTTGCCCGCGGGTTCCCACTTCCGGCTGTTGGAGAAAATCCGAGCCCGTTCGAAATAGACGGACGCACGAGCGGGCCGCAGGGCCACGGCCCGGTTCGCCTCCTCCAGCGCGGCGTCCAGGGCCTTGGTGCGGCGCAGTTGCTTCGCCCGAGCCAGCCTGAACTCCCAGTAGTCGCCGGCTGACAGTGCCTGGGCGAGCAGGACCAGTCCCTGGTCGTGCTTGCCCTGGACCGCCAGCTCGTGTGCGCGGTCAAAATCGGCGAAGCCGCGCAGGAAGCCCACCTTGGGGTGCGCAAGGCTCTGCGCATCGGCGAAGGCGTCCATCTTCTCGTAGGTGCCACCCCAGCGGGGGGCGAGTCCGTGGAGATAGACGGCCCGGACGTCCGCACACGTGGGGCACTGCTCCATGGCGCGGGTGTAGGCACGCTCGCGAGCCTCGTCGTCGCCCAGCGCGTTCGCCACGTAGATGAGCGGCCGCGCCGCCGCGACCGCCTTCGGCTGGAGCGACCACGCTCGGACGAGATCGGGCACCGCGCGTTCGAAGGCCTCATGCATCCCGGCGAATTCCTCCTTCGCCGTTGCTCCCACGGTCTTCCCCCCGCGGCGCAGGTATCCCACCGACACCCAGTGGGTCCCCCTTGCGAGGTAGGGCGCGAAGGAGCGCGGTGATGCTTCCACCCAGGCGTCGAGGAGCTCCGTCGATTCGGAGGAGCCGTTGCCGAGCGCCAGGATGCCGTCCGTCATCCAGTGCTCGTCCTGGGGGTTCGACTCCATGCCCCACTGGAGCTGCTCGACCGCCAGCGTCAGCTCCTCGAACTGGCGTCGGAGCAGGAGCGAGCGCAGTGCCACCCCGTCCACATGCCCTTGGGGGACTTTGCCCTCCTCGCGCCCGGCAGGCGTCACGATGGGGAGCCCTTGCGGCGCGGGGCCGGGGGCAGGTGTCAGGACGGGCTGCTGGCGCACCGCGATGCGCGCTTCGACTTCGGCGCTCCGCGTTGCCCGTGAAGCGGTCACGGCAAGTCCGGCGCCTAGACCTATGACGAGGACTCCCGCCCCGAGCGCGGTACGAAGAGATGGCATTGAGCCTGGCATCCTACTCAAGACAGGCCGCTGCGTGCCTTCCTGGCCGTCTTCTGGACAGGGACCGTGGACCGGGGCAGATGTGTGCATACCGATGGCCTCCCGTCCGCCCTCCGTCCGTGCCTCCTCCCCCCGGACGCAGAAGACGAAGCAGCTCCCTGCCGGCGCCCGGCGCGCCGTGAGGAAGGATTCCAGCCCGGGCTGGGGCCGCTGGATGTTTGGCGCGTGGCTGCTGTTCGTCGTCTGGCTCAGCGTGGAGTACGTGCGGCTGCCCGACGTCCGCGCGCTTCAGACGCAGAACCCGCGCACCACCGCGCTCATCACGCAGCGGGCCGAGGAGGCGCTGGCGGAGGGGAAGACGCCCCGTGTGCGGCAGGCCTGGGTGCCTCTGGAGGCTGTGGCGCCGCACGCGGTGGACGCCGTGCTGAGCTCCGAGGACGCGCGCTTCTACAAGCACGAGGGCGTGGATTGGATCGAGGTGGAGAACGCCCTCGAGCAGTCCGTGCGGAAGGCGCGCCTGGGCCGCGGCGCGTCCACGCTCACCCAGCAGCTGGCCAAGAACCTCTACCTCTCCACGGACCGCAGCCTCCTGCGCAAGGGCAAGGAGTTGCTGCTCGCCCGCCAGCTGGAGACCCATCTGTCCAAGCAGCACATCCTCACGTTGTATGTGAATGTGGTGGAGTGGGGAGAGGGCGTGTATGGCATCGAGGCCGCGGCGCGTGAGCACTTCGGTACCTCGGCGCGGGCGCTCTCCGTGGCACAGGGGGCGATGCTCGCGGGCATGCTGCCCGCCCCACGCCGCTGGCTGCCCGCCCAGAAGCCCGAGACGCTGCGCATCCGGGCCGGCGCCATCATCGGGAGGCTACAGCGCGAGGGCCGCATCACCGCGACGCAAGCCCGCGAGGCTCAGGCCGAACTCTCGCGCTTCTTCGGCGAAACCTCCGTGCCCGGCTCCGTGGTGGAGGCCATCTCCCGGCTGTCCTCGGAGAGCTGACCCGCGGACCCGGTCAGGTTTGCCTCGAGCGATGGGGACCGTGCTGCGGGGGCCTCCCGCTACCTCGGCGTGTTGATGAGCGTCAGCCGGTGTGGCTCCGGCGTCGCCCAGTTCTGGGGGCTGTTTCCAGACAGCGCAACCCCGTCGAGGATCACGTTGCTGTCGAAGAAGTAGAGTGCCCCGCCCTCCGGTGCCCTGTTGTTACGGAACTCGCCGCCGCGGAACGTCCATTGGTTGCTGGCCGGGAGGTGCGCGGTGTTGACCGCGCCACCCACGCCTCCGAACTGGGTTCGCGGACCGGTGCATTCGTTGCCGTGGAAGATGTTCCCGGTGGCGACGCCCGAGCTGGTCGGCGCAATCAGCATCAGCGCGCCGCCGAACGCGGGCGCCTTGTTGAAGCGGAACTCGTTGTGGTTCAGGTTCACGTTCGCGCGTGAGCCAATCCAAAGCGCGCCACCGGCGTTCTCGGAATAGGAGCCCTCCGCGCCCGCGCCGTTCTCGCCGTCGATTTTGTTGCCGTACTCCAAGATGCAGTGTTCCAGGAAGTCCGACCCGGCGTCCGACGTCGCTGCCAGACGCAGTCCAGCCCAGCCTCGGGAGGGATTGTTGGCGGTGAAGACAATGGGGCTGGCCGCGGTGCCCTGCGCCGTGATTCGCCCATGCACGGCGAGCTTGTGGTGTCCCATGAAAATGAGGTGGACGCCGGGCTCGATGGTGAGCCGGCTCCCCGCGGGCACCGTCAAGTCACCCGTCACGTGATACGGCGAGCCCGCGCGCGTCAGTGTGCGCGTCGTGAGGCTTCCGGAGAGATTCGTCCCATCGGACGTGCTCACCGCGACCGTGGTGCTCGCGGTGGTGCTGCCGCTCTCGTTGGTCGCCGTGAGTGTGTACGTCGTCATCGCTGTCGGGCGGACCTGAACTGACTTTCCGGGCACCTCGCCCACGCCGTAATCGATGGAGAGGTCCTGCGCGCCGGTGACTTCCCAGGACAATTCGGCGGACTCGCCCGGAGCGATGGTCGCCGGGTTTGCTTCGAAGCGCAGGATGTTGGGGCGGTCCGGGACTGGATCCGGCGAACTGCAGGCGGTGGCAACCGCGACAACGGACGAGAGGGCCAGGACGAAACGACGCGAGTGGAGCATGCGCCCGTTCTATCTCAACAGGGGAGGCCCGATAATCCAACAGCCAGCGGGTTCTCCTGGCGTGCCTACATCCACGTCGCGTCACACCGGGGACACATCGTGGCGCGCTCATACTCCTCTCGTGGGCCCTCGAAGCCGCAGGCGTAGCAGGTCCGCAGTGTCTTCAAGACATGCGCTGCCATGGCAGGCGTGGGCTCCGTGCTCCAACTGGGCGCGGCGCTGGCGGCGGGGAGGGCCATCCCCGGCTCCCAGACGCGCTCGCATTGCTGGTCGGACAGTGGCTCCAAGGGACCGTCGACCACGGCTGCGATGAAGGCGGTCGGAAGCGTGGCCGCCGCGTGGCGCTTCACAGCCAGGCTGCCCGGTGAAACCTGGGGGCCCATCTTCATGTAGGCGGTGACACTCAGGCCCCCAGACATCACGGTGTTGAGCAGCGATTCACCGAGGTCGATTCCCATGGAGACCTCGCCCGACACCGCCTTCATGTCACTCTCCTTGGGAATCTCCAGGGTGTCGAAGAGCTTCCACGCGGGCCGCACGCGCCCGGCGTTGGGGTGAAGACTCGACTCCACCTGGAAGTGGACTTCATCGAACTCCGGGGGCAGCTCGAGCGGAAGCCGCCACCGCACCACGCGACCTCCCGCAAGAGATGGCAGCGGGAACTGGCCCAGCATCCGGTGCGCGGAGCCCTGCTTCTGCCTGCCCATCACCCGCACGGACGACGGGGTGGTGGCGAGGGGCTCGAAGGCGGCCTGAAGCCACACGACGGCGGTGGCCTGCCCAAGCGGATTGCGAATCACGGGCTCCACGTGCAGGTGGACGGAGCCGAACTCTCGGGGGGGACGCCCGACGTGGTCGAGGACGTCAGCGTAGAAGTCATCCATGCCGCGCATCCTCGCCGAGCCAGCGGCGTATGGACAAACGGGAATCTCCGGCCTCACTCGCTGCCGCCACTCGTGCATGCGGGCGGACATCCAGGACGTGCATCGAATCGTCGGCGTATGGCAGCGGGTGAGCGGGAGCGTGGAGGAGCTCACGCCTTGAGCGGGACGGCCCGTGCTGCGCTCATGCATTGAGGCGCTGTCATTCGTGGGGGATAGTCGCGCTGATGCTCATCGGGATTCCCGCACTCGACGCGACGGACTGGTCACGGCTGGTACACGCCTATGGACGCGCCACTGACACGCCTGAACACCTTCGTGCCTTGCTCACCGAGGACGCGCGGGCGCGCGGTGCAGCCATGCAGCACCTGTGGTCGGCCATCATCCATCAGGGCACCGTCTTCCCCGCGACGGCTCCAGTTGCACTCGTGATTCTCGGGTTGCTCGACGACGCGAGGCTGGATGCGGGCGAGGAGCCTGTTCGCGCGGAGTTGCTGTTGTTCCTGACGCGTGTGGTGGACGCCTTCGAGCGGAGCGGCGCGACGATGGAGGACCTGGAGTCGATGGCCCGGTTCGACCTGGGGCCGCTCCTGGACGCGGACGACGATGATGCCATCTACGAGGATGAGGACGCCTCGAACGCGCTCCATGCGCAGTCCGTGCTGGCGTGTGCCCGGGTGGCGCCGTTCCTGACCCGCTCGCTGCTGGCCAACCTGGACCATCCGGATGCCCGGGTGCGGATGCACGCGGCGATGGCCGCCACCGCGCACGCCACGTCACCGGCGTCGGACGTGCGGCCGGGCGAACTGGTGGAACGGCTGACGGAGATGGCGACGCGGACGGTGGATGTGGCGGAGCGATGCTCCCTGCTCCTGGCGCTGGGAGAGCTCAACGTGTCCCTGGAGCGCTTCTTGTCGGATGCGGAGCCCTCGGTGCGTCTCTGCGCGGCGATGGCGCCGTCCCTGGCACGGAGCGAGGTCGCGACACGCGAGTTGCGCATCGCGCTGGAGCAGCATGCCGCGCACATCAACGACTGGTTCCCGGTGAAGCCGCCGCAGCTTCCGATGCAGCCGCGCTTCACGGTCGTCCAGCGGCTCCTGGAGCGCGTCCCCGACTTCGACCTCGTGGTGGACGCGGCCGTGGCGGTCGCGCGGACCACCCAGAAGTCCTGGGTGGACTTCGAGTGGGGCCCCCTCCTCGTCCACGCCTTTCCGAGTGGAGATGGGGTGGTGAGGACAGAAGCACAGCGGCGCTTCCTCGCCGCGCTCGTGGACACCTCGCACCTCTGGGACCCGCGCTTCGGCAACGCCGGGGGGCACTTCAGGAAGGCGGGGCTCCCCTATGAGCGCGAGGCGTGCGCGAGGCTCGTGAGCACGGCGTGAAGGGGCGGGCTTCCTCACTGTGTCTGAAGTTGATCTGCCCCCGATTCATCGGTCGCTAGAATCACCAGGGGTTAGCAGCAACAGCGTTTGGGATTGAACACTGTCAGGCGGTGTATGGGATTTCCACGAGTCCACCCGCCGAATGTTTGCCCTAGATTGCCTCCAACTCGTATGCATTGGGGGGGCGCCATGGCTATCACGACCCGACAGCCTGTCTTTCATGCAATGCGAAGTCTGCTGGGCATGGGCTCAGCCTCCAATGCAAAAAGTGCCGCGCCGAGCACGACGACCGCGACGAAGGCGTCTGACGCAGCCCCGGATTGGAGAGCGACGGCGGCAAACCTCATGGAGTCCTTCATCCAGTCCGGATACGTGATTGGAATCAACAAACCCGGCATCGCGAATCTCGAAAAGAAGATCATGGGTGAGATGGAGGCGTTCATTCGCGACAACCCGAAGCAGTCGGCGGAGGAACTCGACAAGGCGGCGAAGCGGGTCACGATGCGTCACCTGTCCATGGCGAGGACGGATGGCCAACGGGAGGCGAAAATCAAGGCTCGCCTTCAGGAACTCCAGCAAGACCGCTGGGGGTGATGGCTGTCCGCCTCAGCGTCTCGATCGGCGGCCGGCGTGGCGGCTTTCCTCAAAGGGGAGGGGGGCCGGTGCTCTCGCCGTCGTCTGGCAGCGCAACGCTTCGGTGGGCCCAGGCCCCTGACACAGGGGCCTGGGCAGGTCCGACTCACCGTCAGGTGAGCCGGACCGCGGTTACTTCCTGCGCTTGAAGGAGTCGAGCGAGGGGCAGTAGGTGGCGTACCCGTGGCCGGTGATGGCGCCATTTTCGTAGAGGCCATTCAAGTCGAAGGCCACGAAGTGCGATTCGGGAGGGGTACCACTCAGGACGCAGGTGGGGCAGAGCGAGGCGGCCACAGGTGTGAAGGTGAGGCTCGTGCTGTGCAGGAAGTACGCGGTCGTGAGCACACCCTCGAAGTCGACGAGCGTCGCTGTCGGCTCGCCCGACATGGTTCCTACCTGCGGCGTTGCGTCCACCGGCATCCTCACCTTGTGAACGTTGACCAGCTGCGGCGGGAGCGGCGAATCCTCGGTGGGGCACTCACCCGGCGCGCCGTTGTTGAGCTCGATCCAAAGCTCCCACGGGGCCTCCGGGTTGTCCGTCTCGTCATATCCGAAGTAGGCGCTGGTCAAGACACGCTGGTTTTCGCCCAATCGAACCGTGGTCGCGGTTTCCTGGCACTCGCCCTCGCAAACGGTGAACGGATCCGGGTTGGTGCCAGCGTCGGGGTCGGTGCCTGCATCCGGGTCGGTGCCGGCGTCGGGGTCGGTGCCTGCATCTGGATCGGTGCCGGCGTCGGGGTCGGTGCCTGCATCCGGGTCGGTGCCGGCGTCGGGGTCGGTGCCGGCGTCGGGGTCGGTGCCTGCATCCGGGTCAGTGCCAGCGTCCGGGTCGGTGCCGGCGTCGGGCTCGGTACCTGCGTCGGGCTCGGTACCCGCATCCGGCTCGGTGCCAGCGTCGGGCTCGGGCTCAGTGCCGGCGTCGGGCTCAATGCCGGCGTCGGGCTCAATGCCGGCGTCCGGCTCAATGCCGGCGTCGGGCTGAACACCCGCATCAAATCCCGCGTCCGGCGTCGGATCGACGTCATCGGAACCACAGCCGGAAAGTGCGGGAGCGACTGTGAGGGAGAGTATCAACAGGGAGCGTATCGAGAGTCGCAGGTTCATTTCGTTGATTGTCACGGGTTTCTCGCGGAGATGCGAGGGGGCCCGGCCTTCTGCGTTACAGCTTCGTTGCATCAAGGCGGACGTGTCCACATGCCGTGAACACGGTTCCGGGCCGTCTCCAGCGCTTCACGCCGAGCTTTCACGATGTTTCCGGGACTGGCCTGGATGCCCAGCAGCATCCATGCGTCAAGACGGACGCGCAGGCCGGAACACATGAAAGGGCACGAGTGGAAATGCACCACGTCGAGCACGTTGGTGCGTAAGCGCATGTGGACCTGGTCCACGCCACGGGTGATGCGCGTAGGCGCCACCTACGTGTCCGGGGCCAAAGCCGAGCACGGACACCTGCAGTCCCGTCCGCCGCAGGGGCGACGCTCCATGGAACCTCCTCGCACGGCTTGATGGAGCCCCGCATCAGCTGGAGTTCACTGCATGTCTCAGGGGCGTTGACGCGGCGGCGCGATGCACCACGGCCTCCAGGGAAGGTCGCCGGCGGGCGAACCCGCTCGCCTGCTTTCCCTCGCGTCCGGCACCGTCTGCCTGGCTCGACTTCGGTTCATCACGAGTGTTCGGTGCCATCGGAAACAGTTCTCAACTTGCGCTGGATTCGTGGCTCGCTCCGCGCCTGTAGCGGTTGGTGCGTGCAGTCGCTCCCGGGAGCAATTAGAGCCCGATGCACGCCATGAACCCGCTCCCCGTGCATCGCGTCTCAGGCCTGCTCCTTGTGTTCTCGCTCGTCTCAGGAGGCGACGCAGGCGCGGCGCCCGCGGATGCCCCCCTGGTGTCGGAGGCGTGCGTCGAGGCCGTTCCCGCGGAGCCCCGGCTCCTCGTGCCGGAGCTCGTGCACCCGCCTCGCCGCGCTATCTGGAACGCGCCGGACGGAGGAGGGCGCAATTTCGTTGTGCCCATCGTGGAGATGGGCGCCTTCCACGCCATCTTCTGGGGGACGGCGAAGCTCCTCGGCAAGCCCTACGCGGACATCTCGCTGGAGACCATGCGTCGCAACGTCGCCGATGGCTGGGCGTGGGACGAGGATGCGTTCGCGACCAATGCGCTCGGGCACCCCTACCAGGGCTCGCTGGCCTACACCGCGGCGCGCTCGAGCGGCTTCGGCTTCTGGGGCTCCGTCCCGTTCACGGTCGCGTCAAGCGTGTTGTGGGAGCTGTTCATGGAGTCTGAGACTCCATCCACGAACGACCTCATTACAACGTCCATCGGGGGCGTCGTGCTGGGCGAGGTCCTGCATCGCACCGCGCTCGCGATTCTCGACGAAGGCGAACCCACGGTGGCGCGCTCGGTGCTCTCGCTGCTCGTCGAACCCGTGGGCGGCATCAACCGTTACCTCTTTGGCCGCCGCAAGAACGACTTCCTCCCGGTGCAGGGGAACTTCCTCCAGTTGATGGCCGGCCTCACGAGCAACGTCGACAACTACAACGACATCGACGGCACGCGCTTCGATGTTCCCAACAAGATGGAGGGGCACCTCGGCGTCGAAATGGTCTACGGCCCCCCGCAGCTCACCACGAGCGACTATGACCAGCCCTTCGACTACTTCACGCTCACCGCGCGCATGGGCTTCTCGCGCGACACGCTGACGGTGGGATTCTTCAGCCGGGGGCTTCTCTACGGCGACCGCTTCGAGTTCCGCTCCATTTCGGGGCTCTGGGGTTTGATGGCGGGCTACGACTTCGCCAATCCGAACACGCTGCGGGTTTCTACGGTCAGCCTCGGCATCGGCGGGGTGGCGCAGGTTCCTCTCACGTCGCAGCTCACCCTGGACGTCACCGCGAACATGGCCGGGGTGCCGTTTGGCCATGGCGGCGGTCTCACCTCGCCGGAGTCCGCTCGTGACTACCACTTCGGGCCTGGGGCGCAGTCGGCCTTCGAGCTGGGCCTGGTGCGGCGGGGTGTCGGGCGCGTCGGCGTGTCCGTGCGCAACTATCTCATTTCGGGCGCCTTCCTCGGTGAGGGCGTGGAGCTCATCACCTATGCCACCGCGCGTGCAGAGCTCCTGCTCGCCGGGCAACACGGCGTGGCGCTCGAAGCCTTCGTTGCCAACCGCGCGGGAGAGTTCGGCAGCGTTTCCGACACCATCCGCCAGCGTGCGACGCAAATCCGTCTGCTGTGGACGGTCTCGAAGGGCTCGGGCTTCGGAACACGCTGAGGACCCGCGAGAGCGAATTCCAGCCCGAGCGCGACTCCCTCTGCTCGCGCTGACCGCCCGGCTCGGCTTTGAAGCCAGAGTGCAGGTGGAGAGCCCGTCAGGTCCGCTTCTCGGTGACGCGGGCGGCCGTACTCGCCGCGAGCCGCCAGCCCTTGGCCCGCTCCTGTTCCTGCCAGAGCGCTGCGTAGACGCCGCGCTTCGCGAGCAATTCGTCGTGCGTGCCTGACTCCGCGACGCGCCCCTTGTCGAGCACGACGATGCGGTGCGCCCGCCGCACGGTGCGCAGCCGATGTGCGATCACGACGACGGTCTTCTTCCTGACCAGTTCGTCGATGGCGCGCTGGATTTCAGCCTCCGCCGACGCGTCGACGGAGGCAGTGGCCTCGTCGAGAAGCACAATGGGGGCGTCCTTGAGGATGGCACGTGCGATGGACAAGCGCTGGCGCTCACCCCCCGAGAGGGTTCCTCCTCCTTCCCCAAGCAGGGTGTCGTAGCCGTTCGGCAAGGCGGTGATGAAGTCGTGAGCGCGCGCTGCCCGCGCTGCCCGCTGGACTTCCTCGAGCGAGGCGTCGGGCCGTCCAACGCGCAGGTTATCGAGGATGGTCCCGGAGAAGAGGACGACGTCCTGGAACACCATCGCGAGGTGCTGGTGCAGTTCCTCGAACGGAATGTCCCGGATGTCGACGCCGCCGATGCGGATGGCTCCCTGGCGCGGGATGTCCCACAGCCGCGCCACGAGGTGGACCAGCGTCGACTTCCCTGAGCCCGAGGCACCGACGAGCGCGGTCAACGAGCGTTCGGGGAACGTCACCGAGACGCCGTCGAGTACGGTCGCGTCTTCGTACGCGAAGGACACTGCGTCGACCTCCACGTCGAACTTCTGGATCGACGCCGCTCTTACGGACGGTTCCGCGAGCGGCTTCTCCGCGAGTAGCCGATCAACGCGACCGAGCGCACGCTGAGACGCTCGAAGCATGAGCAGTGCCACTCCGAGATCCGCGACCTGACGAACGACCCCGACCGTCACGATGAGGAAGACGAGCAGCACCCCGGGCTGAATCGAACCGCGCAACGCCAGGGTGCTTCCTGCGTACGCCATCGCGACGAAGCTCATCTCGACGACGAAGCCGAACACGGCGAGCAGCGGGGAGGGCAAGACATCGGCGCGGATGAGGGCGTCGCGCAGGCGCTCCATTGCCTTCACGAAGCGCTGGTAGACCTCGCCGTGCCGGCCGAACGCCCGAAGCACGGCGATGCCCTGCACGTATTCGACGACGCGGGCGTTTACATCCGCCGAGGCCTCGAGCACGGCTTCGAACTCACGCACGAAGAGGGGCGTGGTCGCGGCCAGCACGAGGAGCGCCACCGGTAGGGCGGCGAGGATGACGAGCCCCAGGCGCCAATCGAGGAAACAGAGGCCGAGACCGACGAGCATCGGCAGTGCGAAGCTCGCCGTGAAGATGCCGATGGTGTGCGACCACACGTCTTCGACAAGCGCGACATCGGTGGTGAGCACGCCTGCCAGTTCACCGCTCCTTCGCTGCGTGAAGAAACCCATGGGCAGGCGTCGCAGGTGGTCGGCGGTGCGGATGCGCGCTTGCCCCATGAGCGCGTGCGCGGCGACGAAGATGTTGGACATCGCTCTGATCGAGAACGCCAGGCGCAGCAGCACCGAGAGCGCGATGCCGCCGGTGAGCCACCACGTCAGGTGCATCGATAGCCGGTGCTCGAGCGCTTCACGAACGAAGAAGAGGACCAGCGTGTAGGGCGCGGCGACTGCGAGTGCCTCGGCAAAGGCGAAGAGAAGGCCGCGCCGGAGCCGTGCGTCCTTTCGGCCCGCGAGCCGCTCGCCGAGCATGAAGAGTTCCCTGAGCATCACACCACCTCCTTCTGAATGTCAGGAGTGCCCGGATCGCCCAGTGACCAGTCGAGCGCTTCGGTGTGGCTGCGCCAGAGCTGCTGGTACAAGGCGCAGCGCGCGAGCAATTCGTCGTGTGTCCCCTGGTCATTCACATGCCCGCCGTCGAGGACGACGATGTGGTCCGCGGTGGCGATGGTCGAAAGCCGGTGCGCGACGACGAGCACCGTCCGTCCCGCGCATAGCTCGGACAGCGCTTCTTGGATGCGCGCCTCATTCTGGGGGTCGGCGAAAGCCGTCGCCTCGTCGAGCAGCAGCACCGGGGCGTCCTTGAGGAGCGCGCGCGCGATGGACAGGCGTTGCTTCTCGCCCCCGGAGAGGCGGGCGCCGCGCTCACCGAGCAGCGTGTCGTACTTCCTGGGAAGCGCCTGGATGAAGTCGTACGCACGCGCCGCACGACACGCGGCATCGACTTGCGCATCGGTGGCATCGGGCCGAGCGAGACGCAGGTTCTCGCGAACGGTGCCGTGGAAGAGGAAGACGTCCTGGAATACCATCGAGAGGTGGGAGAGCAGTTGGTCGAGCGGGAGCGCGCGCACATCGACGCCGCCGAGTTCAACCGCGCCGTTCGTCGCCTCCCAGAGCCGAGGCACGAGCCTCACGAGCGTCGTCTTGCCAGCGCCCGAAGGTCCGACCAGTGCCGTGACCTTGCCCGCGGGCGCTTCGAAGGAGACGTCGCGGAGGACCTCCGAACCACCGTCCTCGTAACGGAAACTGACGCCACGGAACGCGACGCCATCGTGCGTGGGCCGCGCGGCGCTCGTGGGAGTCTCGAGGTCGGGCGCCGCGAGGATGGCCTGGATGCGCGCGTTGCCCGCCTGGATGCTGTCAACGTTGCCCCACGCGAACATCAGCCGCATCATCGACATGAGGAGCTGTGGCCCGAGTACGAGGAAGAGCACGAGCGACTCGAGCGAAAGCGTGCCGCGCGTGTAGAGCCAACCGCCCATGGGGACGAGGACGACGAGGCTCGAGCCGATGAGCGCGCCGAACGCGCCGTAGCCACGGCCGTTGGTGCGCATGAAACCCTCCATCCACGCGAGCCCTTCCTCGATGGAGCGCGAGAGGTCGCTGAAGCGCCGCGCGGACAGGCCGAAGGTCTTGATGACGTGGATGCCCCGCAGGTATTCGAGCAGCGAGCGGTTCATTCGGCTCTGGAGCTCGTTCCACTGTTGATGGGCCTTGCCGACCTCGCGCATGGCGACGGCCATCGCCAAGACGGCGAGCGGCGCCATCACGAGGCTGGCAAGGGCCATGCGCCAGTCAATCCACAGGAGGGCGATGGCCGTCGCGAGCGGGACGACGAGCGCGGTGACCGCATCCGGGAAGTGATGAGCGACGAACGCCTCGAGCTGGTTCACGTCGTCCATCAGTGTCTTCTTCAGTTCGCCCGCGCCACGACGGCTGAAAAATGAAAGCGGAACGGCGCCGAGCTTCTTCGCGAGCCGCACGCGCAGGTCATGGAGGATGCGGAACGCGGCGACGTGCGCCAGCATGTTCGAGGCGGCGACGAGGATGTAACGCAACGCGAGCGCACCCGCGGCAAGGAGGGCGAGCGCGCGAACCGCGTCGAGGTCCGGCGGCGTCGCGTAGATCGAGGTCGCCATGCGTGCGACGACGAAGAACGGCACCAATGCGAGGGCCGCCGCCAACGTCGACGAGAGCGCGGCCCCAGCGACGAGCGGCCCCTGCGGTCCGAGAAGTGCCCCAAGGCCCCGGAGAGGGCGTTCCTGGGCCCGCGTGGCGGGGAGTCGGCGCTCATGCTCGCCTCCCTCTGTGGGGGCCCCTGTGGCTGGGGTGCGACCGTTCCGTCCATGCCGGGCCTGCCGGCACGCGCTGTGGGAGGCGTTCACTCGGTTCCATGACGCCTAGGAAACGCCGGGACAGCCGCCGCGGATTGGATCTTTTTACCCGGAGACCGCCACGTGGTCGGTGCCCTCGACGCGCGTTGCCAGGTACTCGCGGGGGCTTGAGCCGGCGAGCGACCGGAACTCGCGAAGGAAGTGGGCCTGGTCGAAGTAGCCGTGCTCGGCGGCCAACGCGGCGCCACGCAAGGCGCCCTGTTCGACGTCGAGGAGCGCCGCTTGAAACCGTCGAACGCGCCAGTACGTCTTCGGACTCAAGCCGACTTCCTCGCGGAACAGGGCCAACAGGCGCTTGGGGGAGCGCCCCGTGCGGCGATTGACTTCAGCGACCGACGTGAGGTCGGGTTCCTCGAACGCGGCCAGCGCCGCACGAAGCGCGGGCGCTGGTTCGACGGGCCGGCGCAGCCGGTGCAGGAGGTGCAGGAGGTGTTCTTCCAGCAGTCGCAAGCGCTCGCGCGGCGAGGATGCCTCCATTATCCGTTCGCGCAGTGAGTGCGCCGACGCGCCCCATATCGCATCCAGCGAAATGACTTGTTCCGCGAATTCGTTGCAGGGCACGTCGAAGAAGACGCGCGCGCCGCCGGGCTTGAAGTCGATACCTGCGGTCGGGCCAGCCACGGCCGCGATGGTCAGCGGGCTGCTTCTCGCGCCGGTTACGATCGCGCCCCGGAGTTCAGTGGCCTCGTCTGTCTGGTCGCTGGAGTAGACGCGCAGTGGGAGGGCGCCGAGAGGGACGATAAGGGACTGCGAGCCCGACGGCAGCACACGTTCTCGTGGCGTCTGTGCGACGTAGCCGGAGGACACCCAGAAGAAGTCCACGAACTTGTCGAGAGGCGCGTGGGGCCGATAGAGCGTGTGCATCATGGCGCGTGCTGTGAGCGAATCATGCGAGTTGTTCGCATGATTCTCAAGGCCCAAATCCAGTGACCGTGACAGGGAGTTCCGACGATGGCTCCGTGCCGATGTCCCCCGTGTCGAGGTCCCCCGTGTCGACGCACATCCAGGGGCATTCCGCGAGACAGACCGCAAAGGCCTGTTGGTGCGTATGGATTCCGACGGCGCAGGTCGCCGGCCAGGCATAGGGATACTGGTGGCCGCGATAGCCACACTCGAAATAAGCATACACACAGGATTGCTCGAGGCCCTCGGCTGCCACGTCCGTGTCCGGCGCATCCTGCGTCTGGCCACCACAGCCCACCATGGACACGAGACCGGCCACGAAGCCCACTGCGATGCGTCCCATCTTCATTTGTGCCTCCTTGGAGAGGGGAAAGGATGACTGAATGGGTGGCTTCCAGTCTATTCTGGATTGGCGCAGGTGGCCGCTCCTTCAGGGTGGAGCGGTGGGATGGAACCGTCGTTTCAGCGATGAGGGCTTGAATGATGTATGCATTCCGGCTGAGGCCATGCACCCTTCTGGTTCTCTCCCTCGGGCTGGCGTGTGCTGGGCAGTCCAGTCAGGACGTTCCCGACGACGCGCTTCCTGGCACCGCTGATTCGGGCGTACGGCCTCCGGACGGCGGCGACACGGAGCCAGATGCGGGGGCGGAGGACGCGGGAGTCCCGGATGCCGGCGGCTCGGACGCGGGGGAGCCCGGCACGGCGCCCCCCATCACGAGCGCCCGGGTCTTCTTCTCCGGACACAGCCTGCTCGACAATCCCATGCCCGACCACTTCGATGGCATCGCCACGAGCCTGGGGAAGGACTTCAACTGGAACCAGCAGAACGTGATTGGCTCACCCCTCCGGGGGCGGACCTGGGGCAATGGCGGATGGGCAGGGTACCGCCAGGGCAAGAATCGCGTGGGCTCCAACATGAACGTGGTCCAGGAGCTCTTGTCTCCCCAGACGCTGGGCGCAGGCGAGCGATACGACACCCTCCTCATCACCGAGCGGCATGACCTCCTGGGCACCATCGAGTGGGAGAACACCGTCGGTTACTTGCGGCACTTCCATGACCGGTTGATTGCCGGGAATCCGCAAGCCGTGACGTATTTCTATCACACGTGGTTGGATATCGATAAAGCCAACCCGGCCCGGTGGATTGCCTACGAGAAGAGCGCTCGGGTTGCCTGGGAGTGTGTGTCCTCCAAGGTCAACCTCACGTTGCAGTCCGATGGGCGTGCGGACCGCGTGGTGGCGCTCCCGGGGAGCACAGCGCTGGTCGACCTGGTGGAGCGCGTCATCGCGAACGAGGTGCCGGGCATCACCGGTACGACGTCGCAGAAGCTCAACGTGCTCTTCAGCGACAACGTCCACTTGACGAGCCTGGGGGCGTACTACATGGCCGCGGTCCACCATGCGTCCGTGTTCCGGGAGTCGCCCGAGGGCGCCCCGGGGCCTGCTGGCGCGAACGCGGCGACCGTCCAAGCGCTCCAGCGCATCGCATGGAACTTCGTGAGCGCCTATTACGCGCAGCCTGACGCGGGTGAGCGGACGATGGCGGACTGCCGCACGCGAATTCCTCGGGACGTCTGCCCTGGCTTCTGGGAACTGTTGGGGCGCTCGGAGAACGTCGCGGGTTGCCAGCGTTATTTCGGTAACGCGGCCCCGGGCTCAGGTGGAAACCCCTTCGTCTGGCCCGACCCGAACTGGCAGCCGCTGCCTCCTCCGTAGTCATGGGCTTCCAGGCGCAGGGGGGAAGTCATCCCCCTGCGCCGGAGCCTCAAGAGAGCCTGGGCGGACGAAAATCTTCGCGACGTACGACTCTCGCGAAGCGTTCAGGGCTACAGTTTGCGATCGCAGAAGAACACGGGGTAATCGACCCCAGGGGTTCCGAGTATCAACACGGCTCCTGCCCGTCGGATGCGCGTGCGAGCTTCGGTTGTCCATCCGGCGGGACTTGCCGTGAGGGGAGCGCAGTCGTGGCCTCCGGTTCATCGCGTGCGAGCACCTGTGCGATGAGCGCCGCCCGCGACTGGACTCCGAAGCGGCGGTAGAGGGTTTTCGTGTACTGATTCACGGTGAAACGACTGATGCCGAGCCGAGCCGCGATCTGCTTGTCTCCGAGTCCCTGAAGCAGCAACTCCAACGTTTGTCGTTCGCGAGGCGCCAGCCCGCCTGACGGCGTTCCCACCTTCGAGGACCCTGGCGGGCCGAACATGGCTCCGCACTCGGCGTGGAACAGATGCAGCAGCTCGCGGTCTGCGGCGTCGAAGGGGCGGCCGCCCCGCTCACGGTAGATTCCGATACCCCGCACCACCCCCGGGAGCTCGGACCACTGGCTTGAATACACCGAGTCATCGAGCCCCGTGGGGCGCAGATAATGCTCGACATAGGGGGCGCCATACCAGCTCCAGTCCTCCACCAGTTCCCGGCGCATTGCGGTGACGATGGTGCCGGGTTCCGAGCCGCGCTCCATCAATGAGCGAATGGCGGGGTTGCAGGCACTTCCCATCCTCCGGAGCGCCTTGAGCGCGGACACCGCGCTCCCGCTCCACCCTTCCAGGACGATCTCCGTGAATCCGACATGTCCTCCCGGTCTGAAGTCGCGCTCCAAGACGCACGCTCCGGCCTCTGCGCCCAGAATGCGACACAGCCCGACGAGGAGATGCCGGGACCGTGTCGCCACTCGCGCTGGCAGCTCGTGTGCCTCGTTGATGAGCCTCACGAGCGCATGAACCTGTGGGCTTCGAAGGGTGCCGCCGCTCATGGGACCTCCCGGTTCGCGCCGGACCGAGCATCTCCCTAATTTTAGCGAATTACAAGAAATGCATGTGAAGGCCAGGATTTGCGCGGCATTTCACAGGCACGTTGGCGGCGCATAGTTTGGGAACCGGAGTCAAGGAGGATACATCATGAAGAGCAAGTGCACGTTTCGGCTGGGGATCCTGCTGATGGCCGGCCTGGTGTCAGCAGGGTGCGGTGACGGACTCGGGGAGACCCAAGCGCCAATCGATCTCAGCCCGTCCTCGCTGAATGCAGCGCGACTGTCGTTCCAGCACATCGACCGACTCTATGAGTCCGATCCGGCGGCCGCGGTGGAGGCCTCGCGGCGACTGCGGCCGAAGCTCGATGAGCTCAATCAGCTGCTTGCTCGTGTCGAGGTGTCACGGGAGCACTTCATCGAATTCTACGATTTGCAGCCCGGCGGCATCCTCGTCGTGGAGCGTGGCCCCGTAGCGGATGGACGTGTCTTGCGTGACGGTGATGTTACCAGGCACTCCGCCGTCGAACTCTATCGCCAGTTGACGCAAGGCGCCACGCCGCCCACGGCGTTGGTCCGCGCCGAATCGCGCCGTGCTGTCCCTGATGATGCCCATGTCATCGTGCGGGATGAAGCGGCTCCCCATTTGGAATCATCAGGGGGATTCGCACCGGACCTTGGGGAGCAGGGGAGAGACGGCTTCTCGTCCGTGACTCAACCCCTGACGAGCGCGGACGGCCCCTTCTGGAGAGACAGCGTCTGTTACAAGGGCGGGGACTTCTTCAACTGCTGGTCCAATGTGACCGGCAACGGTTGGGCGGCCGCGGATGCCAAGACATCCTTCACCCAACTCGCGCCCTATCGGGGGACTGTTGGGCTTTGGGTGTCGTACGAGTCTTCAGTGAAAGCTGCCTGGAACGTTGCCGCCGGAGAATGGTTTTCGTTCCACCAATACAGCGGAACCTACTGGACGTGTCCTCCACTCGTTGCCTGCGGCAGCACCGATTACTACATCCGCAATCATCGATGGGACGTCACGGACGCGGTCGGCGACGGATATCACTTCACTTATGCGTTCAGGCGGAACTGCAGCGGCGGCTTGTGTACGTTCAGCCCCTGATGTCCGCGTAGGTGGGGCCCGTCGATGCCTGCTTGGAGCAGGCATAGGCACGAAGCCGACCCTCGTGGTGTCGAGGGCCGGCTTCGTTACCGACAGTTCAGCGAACTTCGAACTCGTAGATTCGCGTCGCTGGGTCGCTGTTCTGAGTCGGCGTCGTCACGTTGAGCCGGATGTATCGCGCCGACGTCGCCGTGATTGCATGGGTCGAAGTGCTGCCAGTGTTGTTGCTCACCGTGACGGGCGTACTCCAAGTGGACCCGTTGCTCGACGTCTGGATGGTGAACGCCCTGCTGTTCCAAGCCGTCGATTCACCGCCCGCACCCGCGTGCTGGATCGTGAAGCTGCTGACTGTCTGCGCCGTACCGAGGTCGACCTGCATCCACGCCGGCGAGGTCAGTGAGCAGAACTTGTCGGTGGTCCCGCCCGAGACGCTGCCGTTGACCGCCTTGGCGGCCGATTCGGTGCTGTTGCAGGGGGTTGAACTGGTGGTGGGCCTGTTCAACGCCAGATTGGCGTAGCCCGAACCGACGGACACGGCCTGGGACTTCGTATGGCTGGCGCCGCCGTTGTCGGTGACGGTCAGGGTGACGTTGTAGTCGCCGGCGCTTGCGTAGGTGCGCGAAGGGTTGGTCGCGGTGGAGGTGCTGCCGTCGCCGAAATTCCAGCTGCGCGAGGCGATGGTTCCGTCCGCGTCGGTGGACGCATCGCTGAAGGTCGCGGTGAGGCCGCTGACGGTGACACCGAAGTTGGCCACCGGCGGGGTGTTGCCGCTGACGGCGGTGTTGATTGCCGCCGCATACTGCGCGCTCGTCCCCTGCGCGCTGCACTGCTGGATGTCGTCGTACAACCACATGAAGCCGCCGCTGATGCCGGCGCTGGTCTTCCAGTTGCTCATCCGGGTCTGCACCGTGGCCGGGCTGTCGCCCGACGCGCAGCCGCTGCCATGCTTGGACCACAAGCCGGGGGCGACAGTCATGCCCATGGCGGTGTTCCAACTCGCCGGGTTGTTGCCGGCGCCGCCGGCGTACACTTGCAGGTAGATTCTATCGACGGCGCTGCCGAGGTTGTTCCTGAGGTTCCGCCAGAACGTCTGCTGCGTGTACGGTGCGAAGGTGATTTTGTAGCCCATCCCGATGAGCATCTGGCTGAAGGTCGTGGTCGGGGCCAGGTCGTAGGCGCTTTCGTCGTCGAAGTTCACGGCGTCCGCGCCGGTGGCGGCCTTCAGCGCCTGGAAGTTCCTGTACAGGATGCTGTTGCTTCCGGTACCGCAGACGACGGTGGTGCCGCAGCCGGGCGCGGTGCCGTTGACCAGTCGAATCATGCGTTCGAAGTCCGGAACACCCCAGGCACCGATCGACACCTCGATGCGATTGACCGACGTCGGCGCGGTCTTCAGCGTGGCTAGCCGGGCCGGCCAGGCTGGGTCGCCCATGTAGGCACCGTTCTTGACCACCGGAATGTCGTTGTAGATCAGGTCACCGTTCTCCTCGATGTGGAAGCTCCACAGGATGACCGTGGTGAAACCCGAGCCGCGCAGGTCGTTCATTACCGCGGTCCCGCCGGAATAGAACGGGCCGCCGCCGTAGATCGCCGAGTACGCGCTGGCATCCGGCGCGGCGACAGCCAGGGCGAGCGCGGCGAGTGTTGGCAACAGGCTGCGGCGAGAAAGGGTCGGCGCGGACTGATTCGATTTCGACATGAAATGCTCCATGGCATTGCGCGTCGTGGACGATGTGATGGCCGGCGATCCGCGTCTGTTCGTGAGCCATTGCGCTCGGTTATCCCCAGACGCACTCCGGGTCGCCAATGATAGCGACGGGCCGAGATTGCGAGCGGCGACTCCAGCGTGTCAATCTTTGGGGTGATTCAAGTCAGGCAAGAACGTTTAAGCGCGGGTGTCTGCATGGAGCGTGAACCCGTTGGGTGGATGGGTTGATTCCGCCGCAGCTCTTCCGACTGGGGCGGCTGCCATCGCAAGGCGTGAAGGGGGAGTGGCTCACGAGGTGAGTGTTGAGTAGTGTTGATTGGGAACTGGTGAGCGCGTTTCTGAAGCAGAGAAGTCAGCCGCCCCCAAGTCGAGAGCGCGGATACTGATTTTCGCTGCCTGGAGAACGCTCTGTATGATTGCTACAGCGAAGCGACCTTCACGACATGGGTTGGAGAAACCTATTGTGAGTGTCGCCGTCTGGCGGCGCATACCGGGACGCGCACCCAATATGCCGAGGTGGTGTATGCCGAGCCTTGTTTGGGCGCGGCTCTGGATTGTGCGCCGACGGTTGAGTGATGGGCGTGTGCGCGTTGGACGTGAGTCGAGCAGTCTCCCCTGGGACTCACCCCAGCGCGCTGCAGGGGAGCTCATGCGAAGAGTGGTCGGCGGCGACCCCTGCGTGCGGCCGACCGGTCCTTGTCCACCGTGTAGCGGCGTGCACAGGTGTGCTGCGACCGCGCCACCCATTGCACGCCCGGGGCTTCTCGGAAGGGCCAACGGCGTTGGCATTCTCGGTGCATTGCCGACGACACTCGTGAGACCGAGGCACGTCGCCGCGGACTCTCGAAGGGGTTGGCCATGGCTGCAGTGACCGTGATTCTCGTTGTCCTCCTGATCGTGGGGGCTTTCGTGGGCGGACTCGTCCTCATGCTCCAGAAGCACCAGCCCCGGGTCATGAGGGTCCTCGGGGGCATCATGGCACTTGGCACCGCTGTGACGGTGGGGGCCCTGGCTTGGCTCGTCCACCTGATCAGCTCCACCAACTTTTCGAAGGGGAGGGTCCTTCGCCTGCGTGGACGAACGCGCGTGGCTCGCCGGGCGCTGGGGGCGGGTTGGGCGGATGACGCCGTTCCGGATGTTTCGGGACTCACACCCTGGCAGCGAACGGTGCTCGGGGAGGTCTGGATGTACTCAGCGGGCCTGGAGCATGCGTCCGTTCCCGCCTTCTCGAAGTTGTCGCTCAAGCTCTCCGCGTTGGGGGCGCCCTCTGAGCTCCTGGAGGACTGTCACCTGGCGGCGCTGGATGAGATTCGTCATGCCAGGCGGTGCTTCGCGCTCGCCAACGCCTATTCTGGGGTGGGCTGGACGGCGGGAACGATTCCGGAGCTTGGACAGGGAAGTACGCCGCCTTCCCCGATGGATTCAGGAGACACCTGGGCCCGGCTGGTGCGCGGTTCGCTGCTGGATGGATGTCTGGCCGAGGGGATGGCCTCCCTGGTCGCCGGCGAAGGCGCGAGGCGGGCCTCAGACCCTGTCGTGCGGGAGGCCTTGTCGGTCATCTCCGAGGACGAGGGGCGGCACGCCGAACTGGCCTGGGACGTCATCGCGTTCGCCCTGGAGCGGGGCGGCCGGAGTGCAAAGGACGCGTTGCGCCAGGCCCTCTTGGCGCTGGAGTCGCAGCAGACGCCCGCGCTCCCTCGCATCCCGGGCGTCGACGAGGATTTCCTCGCGCGAAACGGCGTCCTGTCCCAGGTGGAACTGGGGCGACTGATGGCGGTGTGCATCGAGCGGACGCGCGCCCGGGCGGAGGCGCTGCTGGAGCCGTCGAGCCTCTCGATGCGGCACGGCCCCAGTGACTTCCAGGGGGCGCCCGCTTCCTCTTCGCGCGACGAGGTGCCCATGGAGGCCGCGCCGCACTGCTGACAGAAGTTCTTCGGGGCAGGCCCGTGCGGCGGCCTCCCCCCATGTGGTGCCCCTCACACACTCAGCTGGCCAGTTCCTGGGATTGAACTGGGGGGCTCTTGGGCTCACCGAAGGACATCAGCCGACGGTGTAGCGGCGTGAGCAGTCCGAGAAGGATCACCAGCACGCCGGTGACCTGCAGGAGCCGCTCGATGGAGACCACTTCTGCCAGGGGCCCGAAGAGCAGCATGGACAGTGGCATCAGCGAGGTGGAGAGCATGGTCATCACGCTGATGACGCGGCCCAGGTAGGCCGGCTCCACGCGCTCCTGGAGCATCACCATGGCGGGCGTGTTGTAGAGCGGCAGCGCCACGCCGAAGATTCCCATGGCCGCCAGGTACACCCCGAAGTGGGGCACCACGCCGAGGGCCACGGTGCACGCACCCATGATGAGGTTGGATGCGACCATCGTCCGCATGCGGCTGTTGAAGCCGCCCCACGCCGCGAGCGCGGCGCCCCCCAACATCATTCCCACCGAGAAGACCATTTCGATGGCCGACAGCCTCCACACTTCGTCCCCGAAGCTTCGCGCCGTCTGCAGCGGCGTGAGGAACGCGGCCGGAGTGATGAGGACCATGATGAATCCCAGGTAGCCGAAGAACGGCACCAGGTGCGCGTGGCCGCGGATGTAGCGGAAGCCGTCTTGGATCTCCGTCAGCTGCGAGGCCCCCTCCTGCTCCGGCGCGCGGGGGCGCGGCTCTACCTGGACGAAGAGCGTCACCAGGGTGATGGCCAGGGCCGCTGTCACCACGTCGATGTAGAAGAGCACCTGCAGAGGGGCCACGGACATGAGGAAGCCAGCGAGCGCGGGCGCCCCCAACATGTTGACCGAGTGGAGGGTGCCCTGGATGCTGTTGACCCGCATCAGCTGGTCCTCGGGGACCAACTGCGGCAGCAGCGCGCCCACCGCCGGCTGTTGAACGGCCGTCCCCACGGAGCGGATCGCCGCGGCCAGGAAGAAGAGCCACAGTTCCGTACCGCGCAAGGTGAACACCACGGCCAGCGCCAGGGTCACCAGCGCAATCATCGCATCGGCGAGGACGATGAGCTTGCGGCGGTCGTACCGGTCGGCCCAGACGCCCGCGAAAGGCGAGAGGAGGAACGTGGGCAGGAAGCCGGCCACGATGTAGAGCGTCATCATGACGCTCGAGCGTGTCTGCAGCGTCACCTGCCACAGGAGCGCGTACTGCACCAGGGAGGAGCCGAGTAAAGAGAGGGCCTGGCTGCCCAGGAAAAGGGCCGTGTTGCGCTTCCAGGAGGCGTGCATGGCGCGCACTGTAGTCGCTGGCTGGGCATCAACAACCACACCGGTCTGGATGACTCCATACTGGACGTATCTTTCTCTTCGGCTGCGAGTGAAGTTCGCTCAATCGCTAGACACCTCAGGAAAGACTTCCCAGGCGCGGAAGGAAGTGGGCCCGCCTGGATTCGAACCAGGGCCCCATCGGTCATGAGCCGGGGTGGGGCGGGTTGGCAGGGGCTCGACTTCGGCCTGGGCCCGGGTTCCGTAGGGCGCTCGCCTGATTCGCCGCGAAGCCGCCCTTGGGTCGTCCGGGCGGCTTCGCGTCATTCCTGGAGCGGGCGCATCAGGCTCCGGGCAGCACGAGAATTCGCAGGAGCCCGGAGTTGTCGTTGACAGGCGAGTCCGCGAAGCGCACCTGCAGGGGCGCGTCCTCTCCCGTCAGGTCATAGGTGTACTTGTGCTCGGCCGCGTTGAAGTCCGCCGTGGATGCCGGGTGCTTCCAGGTCTTTCCTCCGTCGACGCTGACCTGGACGGCGCTCATCCTGAGCGGAGCGGCCGCCGGGGGCTTCACGCCCGCGAAGGCGAACTCAGGGTCGAAGCCGACGTTGCGATTGGTGACGCCCGGGCTTGGGAACATCGGCGCGGGCTCGGGCTGGCCTGACTGCGGGCCCGGGACGATGTTGTTCCCCCACACGTTGAAGGTGCCCTGCATCGTGACACGGTAGGGCTTGCCCTTCTGGAGCACCTGCTTGCTTGGAACGGGGGCGGCGCTCCGGGTGTTCAGCCACAGCTCCTCGGCGGGCACCACGACAATCTTCAAGCGCCCGGAGTTGTCGGTGACGGGCTTGTCGGCGATGCGCACCTGCAGCGCGGACTCCCCGCCCATCACCTCATAGCCATACTTGTGCTCGGCCGCGTTGAAGGCCGCCGTGGAAGCCGGATGCGCCCAGGTCTTTCCTCCGTCGAGGCTGAGCTGGATGGAGCTCGCCCTGAGCGGAGCGGCCGCCGGGGGCTTCACGCCCGCGAAGACGAACTCAGGGTCGAAGCCGACGTTGCGGTTGGTGACGCCCGGGCTTGGGAACATCGGCGCGGGCTCGGGCTGGCCTGACTGCGGGCCCGGGACGATGTTGTTCCCCCACACGTTGAAGGTGCCCTGCATGGTGACGAGATGCGGCCATCCCTGCTTCAGCACCATCTGGCTCATCACGGGAGCGGCGCTTCGGGTGTCGAGCCAGACCTCTTCCTGCTGCTGCGCCCACGCGGGGGCGGCGGCCAACACCCACAACCCAGCACAACGCGCGGTCAGTTGCGAAAAAACTCTCATGCTCTCTCTCCATTGTCTCGAACGGGGACTGCGGATGCTCGGGAGCTTTTCCGCGAGTCCTGGGAGTGCAAGCGAGGGACCAGGAGGAGAGAGTCTTCACTGCTCAGGGCGTCTGCTCTGCCATCGGATGGAATGGGGCTCGAGGCGCTGTCGCCAGCGCGGGCCTGACACGTCAGGAGGCATGGGCTGGCTAGGGGTTGACGCGTCAGAGAGGGCTTCGGGCCCGTAGGCAGGCCAGGGCATCAACCCGTTTTCGAGGTGACTTCGTAACGAGCAGGTACGGAGGGGGAGTGCAAGGCGGGCCCCTGCGCGAGGGCCAGCGCAGGCCGCGCGGTGTTGAGGCTCAATCCGTGGCCAACAGGCCCAGGCCCCTGCCGGGCCCCTCGTGGGAGGGCGGCCTGGACAGGCGTGTACCCCAAGGGGGCCGCGCGGCCTCTCCACCAGTCTGGCAAATAGCTCGGACGACCCCCGTCAGTTACCCTCCTCGTCCCCTCTGCTCCTGCCCGTCACCCTCAACAGAGTCCCTATTCGTCTTATGCGCTCGCTCACGCTGTCCGGCTTCACGGCGTAGGACGCTTGTGCCGGGGCACATTGTCTGCGAGGTGGTGCAGCAGTCATGCCCTGGAGGAACTCGTGAGGACATACCACTCCAGGATGATGGTCAGGGGCGCGTACCTCAGGCGAGTCTTCGCTCCGCGGTTCCACCACGAGGACTACGTCCTGGGGGCTTTGGCATGGTTTTGAATTACGACCCGAGCATCATCCACACTCACGCGGCCGTGCTCTATCGGCGTGCCGCGCGCATCGTCTATATGGCGGCCTTCCTGGGCTTTGTCTTTGGCGCCATCGCGGGTTCCGGCTTGGGTGCTCCTACAGGAGGCAAGATTCCCGTATTCGCAGTCGCGGGTGGAATTTTCGGAGCGCTGATTGGCGTGAGCGTCGGCCGGGCCCGGGCATTTGTCTTCCAGCTCCAGGCACAGCTAGCCTTGTGCCAGGTGGCCATCGAGGCCAACACGCGGAGGGCTGCGGAAGTCGCTACGGCCGAGGCGACTTTGACTCCCCACGCAGTGTCGCGAGTTGGTTGATTCCAGAGACGCTCGACGAAAGGATGTCACATGCCATTGCCACTGATTCCTGTTGCGCTCGGTGTCGCCGCCCTGCTCGGGTTCGGCGGAAAGAAAGGCTACGACGGCGTCCAGGCCATGAAAGAGGCCAAGGCCATCGGTGATGAAGCCGAAGAGCGCCATCAAGAGTGGGTTGCCCGCCTCGAAGAGGCTCGCTCTTCGCTCCAGGTCAAGTTGGACGCCCTGGATGCACAGCGCAGCGCGGTGACGACAACCACCTTCCGGCGCCTCTTCGACTTCCTCGAACGGCTCGATCAGAAGGCCCGATTGTCCGCACTGGAGAGTCTGGGCTCGCTGGGCGTGACTCGCGAAGAAGTCGGTCGGTTTGCAACTCAGTACCTGGAGGCGGGTGGAACCCTCTCCGGCGCAGTCGCGGCAACCCTCACCGGTGCTGGTGCGAGCGCGGTGACCACGAGCCTGGTCACCACGTTCGCGACCGCCGGAACCGGAACCGCCATCTCCGGGCTGACAGGCGCCGCCGCGAAGAGCGCGCTGCTCGCCTGGCTTGGTGGTGGCTCTCTCGCGGCAGGGGCTTCGGCGTCGCGGGTGGCGCCGTCGTCCTCGGCGGGATCGCCGTCGCCCCGGCGGCGGTCGTCGCGGGCTTCGTCATCGCCAGGCAAGGGGAGAAGGCGAAGACCAAGGCCGAGGAGTTCGCGGCCGAGGTAGACAGGATGGTGGCGCAGCTCGAAGCGGCCATCGCGCTCCTTGCCCGGGCGGGCACCCGCGTTGACGAACTGCAGCACGTCACGACGGAACTCGACGTGCGCGCCAACCGCGCCATTGACGCCCTCTGGGCATTGGATGGCCACTTCGACGCGGCCAATGACGAGCACCTCCGCATGTTCGCCTCGGCGATGCAGCTCGCCAAGGCGGAGAGCGAACTGCTTCGCGTCGCCATCTTCACGCCCGAGGGCAACATCAACGACCAGGCAGAGTCCCTGCTCGCCCAGCAGCGCCAGTTGCTTCAGGAGTCCTTCGCATGACAGCTGACAAACTGGTCAAGAACCCGACCCCTGGCCTCGCCGAGGTCCTCGAAGGCCTCAAGACCGTGGCCGAGTGCGTCCGGGACATCCAGAAGGAGAAGACGGAGCAGGTCCGCATCCAGATGACCGCGCAGGTCGACGTCGAGCGCATCCGCGCAAATCGTGACGTCCTGCTCGACTATCTCGATCGTTCCTTCGACGAGCGAAAGGAGAACTTCCGTCAGCTCTTCGCGCGGCTCGACACCGCCATCGCCTCGAACAACACGGAACTCACCGGTGCCGTGCTCGACTCCGTGCTGAAGCTCGCGGATTCATCCCCGTTCAAGGCGCTCCGGGACGTGGCCGCGACCCGAGAGGCCCTGAACGAGAAAGGCAAGGAGTGGCAGTTCTAAGCCGCGCCCCTCAGAACCGGCTCATGGCGCCGGTCCGTGGCGTGTACACGTTCGCGCTCACGGACCGGACGCCCACGTCGACGCCAATCAGGCTCTCCGGGTGGCCCAGGAAGAAGTACCCCGTGGGTGGGCGCCGATGCAGCATCTCGCGAATCACACGGCCACGGGCTTTCGCGCCGAAGTAGCCGAATCATGTCGCCGCCACTTCGTGCGACAGTCAGACGGAATGGCCGGTCAGGGACGCCGCCTCCGCCGAGTGCAGGTCGTCCTTGGGCTTGACGTCGCACAGCTTCGCGAACTCGAGCAGGGCGCGGCAATGGCGGGTCGCAGTGCTCCAGTTCTGATGAACGGGTAACGCATCTGCCCTTCGAACCCACTCCACGAGATTCGGGATTTGGCATCACACGAGCCTGGAGCGCTCACCTCACGCACCCACTTGTGAGGACATCGAGGGAGACTCCAGCGTGAGAACATCCCGGCGGCGAGCCATCGAGGCGCCAGTCCATCTGGACCCGTCCAGTTCTCAATTCTGGAGCATGTCACGTGACTTGCGACGGGGTAATAGCCCCGACCGTGGAAGGTTCGATTCCCGCAGGCGAGCGACGAGGGCGATGCCCAGCATCGCGCGCCTTCACGTTTGGAATTGAAAAGACCCAACGACAAGGAGCGCTGGCATGAACGAGAAGAATCACATGATCGTTCGCCCCGTTGAGAGGGGCGACTTTGAACAATGGCTTCCGTACTGGAAGAGCTACCTGGAATTCTACAAGGTCGCTTTGCCGGAGGAAGTGACCCAGGCGACCTGGGAGCGATTCTTCGACGACCGCGAGCCGATGCACTCGGCCGTCGCGGTGGACGGCGAACGAATCGTTGGGTTTGTCAACTATCTCTTCCACCGTTCGACGTGGGCGCAGAATGACTTCTGCTACCTCGAAGACCTCTTCGTCGATCCAGAGACACGGGGGCGCCATGTCGGCAAGAAGCTCATCGAGTTCGTACAGGAGCGCGCCCGCGCAAAGGCCTGCGGGCGTCTCTACTGGCATACTCAAGAAACCAATCACACGGCGCAACGACTCTACGATTGGATCGGAGAGAAGCCTGGTGTGATTGAATATCGGATGTCGCTCGCTTGATCGACAGATGACCGTCGAAGCGCGTCTCGGCGATGCTCGAAGCCCTCGGTATGGATGAGGCGGGGGGCTTCGGCGGTCGTTACGACGTGTGGCCTGAGGTCGCGTTCGGCTCAGGCCAATAGTGGCTGTCGGGCAGCTCGCGAGGGCCGAAGATTGCCTGCCCCACGCGCACGATGGTAGCTCCCTCCTCGACAGCCAACTCGAAGTCGCCGGACATCCCCATCGAGAGCTCGTTCATCGTGATGCCAGCCGGCGCCTCCTCACGCAGCCGCTCTCGCAGCTCCCGAAGCAGCGTGAAGCACGGACGCACACGCGTCGGATCGGCCGACAGCAGCGCGAGAGTCATCAGCCCACGGACGCGCAGCGAGGAGAAGGCGGGCAACTCGCGGACGAAGCGGGCGACCTCATCCGGCGGCAGCCCGAACTTGCTGGCCTCACCTGACGTGTTGACCTGCACCAACACGTCGAGCGCACGCCCCTCCACCTGCAAGCGTCGATCGAGCGCCTCCGCGACGCGAACGCTGTCCAGCGCTTGAAACTCGCTGGCGAAGCGCGCGACGACCTTCGCCTTGTTCGTCTGGAGGTGCCCGATCACCGACCACCGTAGGTCGGTGAGATCTGCCATCGCCTCGGCTTTACCCAACGCCTCCTGGACCTTGTTCTCGCCGAGTTCGCGGCAGCCAGCCGCGTAGGCCATGCGGATGCGGGCCTCGGGCATGGTCTTGCTGACCGGCAGGAGACGGACCTCGACCGGATCGCGACCGACTCGCGCGCACGCGGCGGCGATGCGCCCGCGAACAGTCGCCACGTTGCGCCGAATGTCCTCGGCACTGTACGCAGGTGAATATGCAGGGGTGCTGATGGCTGCCTCCTGGATCGCGCACGTCCTTGCGCGCGTTCGTAAATGGCAAGAAACTGGCCCCATGGACAGCCCCAGAATCAAGAATGATGAGGGTCCAGTCAGGCGGCCGTGGCGCTTCGACTTCACCCTCGAACGGGACACGTCCGTGTCGCAGCAGACGCAGCTCACCCGAGCGCTCATCCGCGAGATCCAGCGCGGGAGGCTCCCTCCGGGCTCGATGCTTCCGGGAAGCCGAACCCTCGCAGACCAGCTCGGGGTGAATCGGAAGGTGGTCGTCGCGGCGGTGGACGAGCTCGTCGCCCAGGGGTGGCTCGAGACGCGCCCCGCCTCTGGAACGCGCGTGGCGGCCTCCCTACCGCGCTCGGCGATCGCTGACGTCGAGTTGCCCACGCAGCGCAAGTCGGCCTGGCCGCGTCGGGACACCTCCCTCGTGTCGATCACCGATGGGTTGCCGGACCCGCGGCTCGCGCCGCAGGCGGAGTTGGCGCGCGCATACGCGCGGGCGCTTCGCTCTCTCAGCCGAGCGGCGGTGGGCTACGGCGACGCAGCAGGAGATCCGAGCCTCCGCGAAGTGATTTCGAGTTTCGTCAATCAGGCGCGCGGGCTCTCCACAACCATCGATGAGATCTTCCTCGCTCGTGGAGCGCAGGGCGCGCTCGGTCTCTACGCACTGGCGATGCTCGAACGCGGCGACGTGGTCGCTGTGGAGGTGCCAGGTTACGCACCTGCGTGGCGCGCGTTCGAGTTCGCGGGGGCGAAGGTCTCGTACATCCCCATCGATGGCGAGGGCTTGAGGACCGACGTCCTCGAGAAAACGGCGCGGAGGCTGTCGGGCAAGCTGAAGGCCGTCTACGTGACGCCGCATCATCAGTACCCGACGTCGGTCTCCATGACGCCGGAACGACGGATCAAGCTGCTGCAGCTCGCCGAGCACTTCGACTTCACCATCATCGAGGACGACTACGACTACGAGTACCACTTCGAAGGTGAGCCGCTGCTACCGCTGCACGCGACCGGAGGATCGCGGCGCGTCGTCTACATCGCGTCGCTGTCCAAGCTGCTCGCGCCGACCGTGCGGCTCGGCTACCTCGTCGCGTCGGAGGAGTGCATTTGCAAGCTGAAGGAAACGCGTGAGCTGCTCGAACGACAAGGTGACGTCGTCCTCGAACACGCCATCGCGGAGCTCTTCGAAGACGGGACGCTCCAGCGTCACGCGAGGCGAGCCCGTCGAGAATACAAAGCACGCCGAGATCACCTCCTCTCGCGGCTCCGCGCGACGCCTGCGCTCGACGCGTGCTTCGACTACTCCGTGCCGGCGGGTGGGTTGGCGCTGTGGCTGACCCTGCGCAAGGGGAGCATCGACTCGTTGGTGGCAAGGGCGCGTGAGGAACACCTGCTGATGGCCCCAGGCTCCACCTACCTTCCCAAGGGGCGCCTGGACGCCATTCGGCTCGGGTTCGCCGCGCACACGCCGGACGAGCTTACGCGAATCTGCGACACGCTCGCCCGTTGCATTCCAAGCTGACCGCCCCGCTGTCCCCCTCCTGCCTCTCGGGCGGCGTTGCCCCTGAGGAGGCTCCTCCACGCAGGAGGTGAGGAGGCGAGGGTGGCACCCCAGGCAGCGGCAAGGAAGGAGAGGACAGCGCGTGTTGAATTGGCGGAACTGCTGAGGAGGAACTTCGACTTCGAGGTATGCGCCTGCGTGAGGAGGCAGGCGGCGGGGGCTGGCGTAGGAGAAGGAGGCGGGAGGGGGCGAGCGATTCTGGAGCAGCTGGGACTGCCCCCGGCGAGTGCAAGGCGTGCCCCAGTGGGAGGGCCAGCCCAGTCCGCGTGGTGTTGAGGCTCAATCCATCGCCAACAGGTCCAGGCCGCTGCGGCGCCCCTCGTGGGAGGGCGGCCTGGGCAGGCGTGTACCCAAGGGGGCTGCGCGGCCTCTCCACCGGCCTGGCACACAGCTCGGACGCCCCCCGTCAGCTGCCCTCCTCGTCCCCTCTGCGCCTGCCCGCCACCCTCAACTGAGTCCCTGTTCGTCTTATGCGCCGCGCCAGCCCTCTTCAACAAAGCCGGAGAACCGCCAATGGCCCTTCTACCACAGCGCCTCCTACGCCTCATCGACGATGGAGTTAGCGACGCGGAGGCTCTTGCTTCAGATCTTGATCGAAAGCGTCGAGCGCTTGTCGACCGTGGCCGCAGAGGGTTCTCAGACCTTGGCCGAGCGCTCGAAGTCAACAACGCCATCCAACGGCAGACTTTGCAAGCCATCGCCAGAAGCGCGCCTCGCGTTGAAACGAAAAGCGCCGCTCAGCGACGCTACGCCCCAGCTCAGGAAACATGCTCGAGAAGTACAAGAAGCTCCGAGAAATTCAGAAAGCGGCCGACGAGTATGAGGCGGAGCACTACACAACGGCCAGGAATGTCGGCAGCATAGCCAGGCCATAGCCAGGCGCTTGGCGGGTTCATTGCCCTCATCGGTGGAAAGGCCGAGGGCCGCCCCGAGGACGAGCCGCAGACAGCAAACCGGTAGACCGCGCCTCTCGAAAGGTCGGATAGCATCCTCGCATGTCACTCCCACCTGGCATGACCAATGCTTGCCCCGAACGCGCTGTCCGCGAAGTGCTCGCCGTCGCCGGGCTTCCCGCCCCGGCCTCGCCGGTGGAGGTGATCAGCCACGGCCAGTCCGGTGATCTGGTGGCCCAGATCGGCTCGCTCGTCGTCAAGCTGGCCCCCGCGGACCGGCCGCACAATATCGCCCAGCTGCGCCAGGAGATTGAGGTGATGCGCTGGCTGGACGACCGGGCCAGAACCCCGACCATCCTCTGGGCCGGCCCGTGCGAGGCGGGCTATGGCCTGGTCAGCGAGGCGGCGGCGGGCACCCCGGTGTCCCATGTCGCCGAAGGTCAGGCGCGCGCCGCCCTGATCGCCACCATCGAGGCCCTGGCCGCCCTGCACGCCCTCCCGTTGGCCGACTGCCCGTTCGACCGAAGGCTCGCCGCGCGTTTCCAACTCGCCCAGGCCCAGGTCGAGGCCGGCCTCGTCGACGAGGACGACTTCGACGCCGAACGCGCCGGCTGGACCGCGCCCCAGGCCCTGGCCCACGCCCGAGCCACCGCGCCGACCACGGAGGACCTCGTCCTCACCCACGGCGACGCCAGCCTTCCGAACTTCATCTGGTCGCCGGGCCAGGCGCTCACCCTGCTCGACCTCGGCCGCTTCGGCCTCGCCGACCGCTATCAGGACCTGGCGATCTTTCTGCGCTCGGCCAAGCGCAACCACCCCCACATCGACACCCCAGCCCTGCTCCGCGAGCACTACCCGCTGGCGCAGATCGAGGAGGCGGCGTGCGAGTTCTACCGGTTGATGGACGAGTTCTTCTGAGGGCGAAACGCGCGGTCCGCCGCAAACTCCTAGCGAGGACGTCCACCAATAGCAGAAAGCAGCCGCTCACCAGCCTCTGTGACTACCGCGCCGTGCCAGAAGAGGACATTGGCGTTGGCCCGCGAACGCGGCGCCAGCTCCCCCAAGCAGGAGGTGAGGAGGGGAGGGTGGCCCCCCAGGCAGCGGCCAGGAAGGAGCCGATGAGGGAGAGGACGGCGCGTGTGGAATGGGCAGAACTGCAGAGGAGGACCTTGGACTTCGACGGATGCGCCTGCGTGAGGTGTGGAGGCAGGCGGCGGGTGCTGGCGTACGCGAAGGAGGAGGGAGGGGGGCGAGCGATTCTGGAGCACCTGGGACTGCCCACGGCGAGTGCAAGGCTGGCCCCCGAGCGAGGGCCAGCCCAGGCCGCGTGGTGTTGAGGCTCAAACCATCGCCAACAGGCCCAGGCCCCTGCCGGGCCCCTCGTGGGAGGGCGGCCTGGACAGGCGTGTATTGGTGGAACGCGACGCACTGGCCCGCGTGCTTGATACCGACGAGCCATAGCACCCATGAACATCCGGGACTTGCGCGCTCAGCTCGCTCTCCTTGATGCCCATCCAGCTGTGCTCCGCGCTGACCTAGCCCACGTCCAGGTACTTGCAAGTTCGAGGGGGCGCCTCAGTTTGCTGCTGAACGACAACGCCCGAGATGACGAGACAGATCGGACGTAATGACGCGCAGGCATTCAGGAGCGAGCAGGCATGGTGAGCGCGGCCAAGGACGAACGCTTTTGGAAAGAACTGCTCCTTGCTGCAATCGTGAAGAGACCTGGATGGGGTGAGTAGGCCCCGGGGGCCGTGGTGCTACCAGCCTCTGCGCATCGCTTCCCGCCGGGCCTCATCTCGTCGTGCGTCCTCGCGCTGCTGGCGGCGGCGCTCTTCCTGCCGTGCTTCCTCACGGCGTGCATCCTCGCGCTGCTGGCGGCGGAGCTCTTCCTGGCGCTGTGCCTCCTTTCCCCAGTGCACCTCGCGCCAGATGGCCGCCTCACCTTTCTCCGGCGTGCGTCGGCCAGGGGGCGGCGAACCGCTGCCACCTGCTTCCACGCTGCTCTCCTGCTGGCGCTGGCGCTGCTCGTGCAGCGCGACGTTGGAGACGCACGTGCCACTGACGCAGGTGTTCCCCAGGTAGCAGGGCTGCTGGGGGCCGCAGGACTCGCCCTCATCGCGGTAGCGAATCTGGCTTCCTGGGGCCCCGCACTGGCCAGCCTGGCACGTCAACCCGGTGCAGCAGCCTCCGTCAGCCGTACACCTCGCCCCCGGGCCGGAGCACGTCGGTGCTGCCGCCGGCCGGGGAGGGTGCACGTCCCGTTTCGGCAGGCGAGGCCGCCACAGCAGGAAGCGCCAGCGCCACAGGCGGCGTCTTGGCCCGCGCATGTGGGCTGGGCCAGGCATTGTCCCTGCTGCCACGGGTTGCCCGGGTCCTTGCCCGCGCAGACGTAGCCGGGGCAGCAATTCTCCTGTGAGAAACAGCCCCCGCCGCCTCGCATGCAGAAGTTCGGCGACTTCTTCAGTCCTCGGCAGACTCCCTCCACGCAGGCGTTTCCAGAAGAGCAGCAGTCCGCGCTCGACGCACAGGGGCCGTCGCTGTTGCTGCACGTGGCGCCGTTGGCTCGGGCTTGAAGCGGGGCGAGGAGGAGGGTGGCAAGGAGGGGGAAGAGGTAACGGGGCATGGCAGGGCGTCTCGCAAGCGGAGTGCCTGCTCGCGGCAGAGGGCCGCCCTGGACGGGGGCGTCGACGTGCTGGGACGGGCGTACCGGCTCCTGGCCTGGAGCGGGGGGCAGACCACTGTCCCCGGCCTCCGCTCCAAGCAGAGGCCGGGGCTTCATGCCCGTGGGCACCACGGCCGGCTCCGGGCCGCCGCGTCAGGCAGGCTCGAACGCGAGCTGACAGCAACCCGTGAGCGCCCCCTCCTCCACCTGGAGCGTGATGTGCTCGATGCCGAACTCGTCATGGAGCCGCCGCTTCACGTCGTCGAGGAAGGCGTCGTCCAGCCGCGGCTCCCGCATGACGAGGTGCGCGGTGAGCGCGGCCTCGGTGGTGCTCATGGCCCAGACGTGCAGGTCATGGACCTCGGACACCCCTGGAGTCTGAACGAGCCGCTCGCGCACCTGACGCACGTCGATGTGTCCCGGCACCGCCTGGAGCGCGAGGTTGACGGAGTCCTTGAGCAGCCCCCACGTCCCCACGAAGATGAGGCCCGCGATGGCCAGCGTCACCACTGGGTCCAGCCACGCCCAACCCGTGTAGTAGATGAGGAGACCCGCCAGGACGACGCCCAGCGATACGGCCGCGTCCGCGGCCAGGTGGAGGAAGGCGCCTCGGATGTTGAGGTCTCGCTCGCGGCCCTTCCAGAAGAGCAGCGCCGTGGCCGCGTTGACGACGATGCCCACGCCCGCCACCGACATGATGGTGAAGCTGGACACGGTGGTGGGCTGCCCCAGCCGCCGCACCGCCTCCCAGCCCATGCCGCCCACCGCGACCAGCAGCAGCAAGGCGTTGAGCAGCGCGGCCAGGATGGTGGCGCTCCGGAAGCCGTAGGTATGGCGCTCCGTCGCCTTGCGTCGGCCCAGGACGCTCGCCCCCCAGGCGAGGACGAGCCCCAGCACGTCACCCAGGTTGTGCCCCGCATCCGCCAGCAGGGCGAGCGAGCCGGACAGGATGCCATACGTGGCTTCGACGCCGACGAAGGCCAGGTTGAGACCGATGCCGAGCATGAAGGCCCGGCTGTGCGAGTCGGGCGCAGCGTGCGCGTGCCCGTGTCCGTGAGAGTGCGAGTGGGAGTGCGAGTGTCCCGCCATGGAGAACGGCTCCTTCGTTCCAGTTCTCCCTCCTGACGACGCGCCTGGGCCCCGGTTACAGTCCGCCCGCCTCCTCGCAGGGGCAGTCCACGCAGCCCTTGCGGCAGCAAGTGGTTCCGCACGCCTGCTCCAGCCTCCGGCCCAACGCCTGCCGGGCCCGGTGGAGGCGCACCTTCGCGTTGGTGTGGGTGATGCCGGCCGCCTCCGCGAACTCCGCCAGGGTCTGCCCGTCCAGGTCCACCCGCTGGAGCGCGTCGGAGTACTCCGGCTTCAGGGTGGTGGTGAGCGTGGAGACACAGGCGCAGACGGTCCGTTCCAGTTCGGCCGCGTCCTCGGTGGACAGGGGGCTCTCCTCGGCGAAGGCCCGCAGGGCGCGCCCCTGACGCTGCTCGTGCCGGTAGCGGTCGATGAGCGCGTTGCGAAGCAAGCGGTAGAACCAGGCCACCGCCCGCTCCTCCTCACGCAGGGTGCTCCCGCGCTCCACGCTCTTGAGCAGCGCGGCCTGGAGTACCTCCTCCGCCGCCTCGACGCTCCCGACGTGGGGTGTCAGGAAGGCGAGGAAGCGCTGGCGGTTCTGGAGCAGGAGCGCGAGGACCTCCGGGGACATGGCCCCAGCCTCGCACATCGCGGTGCATCAGCGGGCGTGGACTTCCTGCGTGGGACAGGCGACGGTGGCGGGCATGGCCCACAGCGCGTCGCCTCGCGTGTCAGAGCGGGCCCGGAAGAAGAGGGTGCTGCCCACCTGGGTGAAGGCCTGTGGGTTGGAGCCCCCCAACGGAGAGAGGTCCGCGACCAGCCCCGTCCGTCCGGGCGTGCCGTCCGTCACCCAGGGCTCCAACCCCGTCCCTCCGCCGTCCGCGCTGAAGAGCAGCGTCCCGACACCGGTGTCGAAGAGCGGCGAGTAGTTCTCGTCGCCGGTGGAGAGCCCCCGGCTGAGCTCCCGCGTCCCCGCTTCCGTGCCATCCGTCACCCAGAGGCCCACCTCGCGCGGCGCGGGCCCCGAGGTGCCAATGGCCATGGACACGTAGAGCTTCCCGCCCGCGACGGCCGAGTACTCGACATAGGGCCACGCGTCGGGCTGGCCCGCGTAGCGGTTGGGCAGCCACGTCGCCGTCGCCTTGCCACCGCCCGCGAGCGACAGGCGGGAGATCTTCAACGCGGAGCCGTCCGCGGTGCCAGAGGCCACGTAGACATACCCACCCAGCGCGCCCAGCAACCTCACGTAGCCGCCGAAGGAGTCCAGGCGCACCGTGCCGCCCGGCGTGCCATCCGTCCGCCACACCTCCGTGATGGAGCCTTCATCGTAGAAGGAAAACACGCTCAGGCCCGTCGCAGTGACGGCCGTGCCCTGAATCCAGACCAGATCTGCGTCCAGCCGCTTGACGACCGTGGTCCCCGCCGCCGTGCCATCCGTTCGCCACAGGTAGGTGCCATTCGCCGCGTCGTGCAGGGTGAACAGCCGCGCTCCCGCGACCGGGGGTACCCCCGACGCAAACGAGTCCTGCGCGCCGAAGGTCACCAGGCGGAACGTCCCCACCTCCGTCCCGTTCGAGCGCCACAGCTCCAGCGGCCCCCCCGAGGCCGGTCGGCGGAAGAAGGTCAGCACGTCCCCCACCGAAGCGAAGAGCATCAGGTCGTCGCTGGCGGGGCCTGGCGCGAAGTCCCGTACGAGCCGCGTGCCCGCCTCCGTGCCATCGCTGACCCACAACTCCCGTCCGACCACGGGGTCCTTCACCTGGAAGAAGACGCGAGTCCCCACCGCGACGAGTGGCGAGAAGTCGCGGTAGGTCCCCGCAATCGCGGAGAACTCCTTCACAGGCACGGTGCCCACGGAGGTGCCGTCACTGCGCCACAGGACGCCGGGGCCGTCGAAGAGGTCGGCCACGAAGAAGAGCGTGCCCTGCGCGTTCGTCAGCCAGTCGGGGACCGGCAAGGCGTTAGATGGCACCGGCGCACCCGGCGGCAGGACGTCCTTCACCTTGTAGACGGCGCCCGGCGGCGCGCAGGCCAGGGCCTGCACTGGCACCTCCGAGGTCTCCTTCACCGCATCCACTGCCGCCGAATCCACGGCCTCACCGCACCCCAGGCCCGCCACCCCCAGGCCAGCCAGGACCCACCAAAACCCGACGCGCATGTGCACACTCCCTTGCCTGCCCGAAACCCGCTGACGGTGAGACACCCGGTGGCGGGCGCCAACTGCCCTGGAGGGCAGCCCCCCGGAGGAAATCCGACACTTCGGCGCCCACCGCTGGGGTGACACCTCCCGCGCGACACCCGGGCCTGGAGGACACCTCGGAACACCGGGTGGGGCAGCCATGGCGCGCCACACGTGGTGCGTGCTTCAGCGCGAGGAAGGGGTGATTCATCATCCCGGGCTTCCCCATCCGAAAGGAGCCTTGCATGAGTGCCTCCCGCCTCGCCGCTTCATGGGCCGCCGCGCTCTCCCTCTCGCTCATCGCCTGCGGAGGCGGAGACGCCTCCCTGGACGTCCCCGAGGGCGAGGCGCCCGCCACCGTCGAGCAGGGCCTGGGCGTTCCGCCGCAATGCCCGAACGGAGACCTCGTCTACTGGGTCGAGAACGTGCAGGCCTGTACGATGAAGTGCGGTACCACGCGCAAGCCCGGGAAGCCCTCGACCCAGTACGCCGCCTGTCAGTCCAACATGACGGGCACGCGCACGCTCATCAACGTCCAGTACTGCCTCCCTGGCTGCGAAATCGTCATCGACTAGGTCTCCCGCCGGGAAGGACAGCGAGGCCTCCGAGCCCAAGACGAACGTGCCGGGGCCAACCTCTCACATGCCGTGGGCGAGCCCAGGTGCTCCAGAATCGCCCGCACCCCGGGAGGCTCCCTTCATCTGCGCCAGAGCCTTGAGCCTGCCTCCACACCTCACGCAGGCGAACACGTCGAAGTCGAACGTCCTCCTGAGCAACTCTGCCCAGCCCACTCGCGGTGTCCTCTCCTTCATCCACTCCTTCCTGGCCGCTGCCTCAAGCCCCGCGCTCGCCTCCTCCGCATCCGCTTGAGGGAACCTCACCGTCGACGTCAACTGGGGCGGCGTGCTCGCGCTGCCCGCCATCGTCGAGGCTTGCCTGGTCCGCATCGCCCTCGTCGCTCGACTTCGAGCGGGACTTCGACGTCGCCTCCATCTTCCTCGTTCCCGTTCCCCTCGGTCCGCTCGTCTTCGTGCCCACCAGCGGCAGCGTCGCAAGCGGCGCTGCCGCTGCCTTCGAGTTCGGAGCGCGGTGCGCGCGCCGACCTCGAGAGCTCCGTGCTCCTCTCGTCCAGGAGCAGCGTTCCGCTGGTCGAGCCGCCGCGGCTGAAGGACTTTCCCGAGTGAGAAGCTCGGCTCGTCGGCTGTACGGAGCACGCACGCTCCCGGGAGGTCAGTCGAACGGGCTCTGCGCATAGAGCCGCGTGCCCGCCTACCCGCACGCTCCGCCGCCCCCGTTCGGGATGATCTCATCACCGCACGCGGTTCGCACCGCCCATGACGCTCCCAAACTTCTTCAGAGCTTCGTTCATCTCCGCGCTTGTCATTGGCACCGCCGCTCCGGCGCTCGCCGCCCCGGCCACTCCTCCCGCTTCCGTGGCGGAGGTCGGTCCGGACGGAGTGGGGATGCTGTTCCCCTCCGAGCCCTCCGGCAGCAGCTTCCACCTCGGCGACGGCGACCCCACCGACTCCGAGCCATTCTTCGACATGGAAGGCGACGAGGCCACGCCCGGCCTCGAATCCGGCGTCCCCTACTGGTCGACCACCGGCCACCGCGTCACGTACGCGAGCGGCAAGCCCGCCGGAAAGACGGTGCGGCTCCACCTCCGTCCCGGCGGCGGCGAGCAGTCCTTCACCTGGCGTGACGGCGCCCTCGAGAATGGCTTCATCGGCAGCCCCGACGATCTCCTGAACTTCGAGGCCACCGTCTACGTGCGCGTCCACGAGGACAACGGCACGCACCACTCCATGTCCTGGAAGTTGCGCGGCGGCCAGCACACGAAGCCCGAGGTGGCGCGCTCGAGCTGCGTCGGCATGGACGTCCCGTTCGGCGGCGTCTCGCCCCAGGCCTACCGCGAGCTCGACCACCCGACCTACGACCACCTCTCGCTCACGCCCCACTTCGACTACCAGTTGCAGGAAGGCCGCTGGCTCGGCGTGAAGGTGGTCTCGTATCTGGTCGAGGGCGGCACCCGGAACCTGCTGTTCCTCGACACCAATCCCTTCGACGCCTCCGGAACGCCGCGTAACGAGTTCCGCCTCTTCACCGAATGGCACGACCGCGACGGCGAGAGCACCGGTCACTACAATCGGGCGGCTACGTGGGCCGGCTGGGAGACGACGTTCCGCGTGGACGGCTGGCGGCGGGTCGACTTCGCCTACCCCTCGGCACGCGAGATCGTGCCGCCGACCCCGTAATCGCCCTGGTGCCACGCGCGCTCGCGGTCGTGGGGCTGCTCGCCCCAGCCGATCGCGAGCGCGAAGCGGCCGGTCGCAGGCAGCCGCTTCCGAATGCCCTCGTGAGTCGGCCGCTCCAGCGCCGCGCGGAACTTCGAGCCTGTCGACGCCTCATGCCATGAACAGCATCACGACAGACGGGGTGTGGCCGGCAGGTGCCGGGCCGAGAGATGCAACGTCCAGGGCCCGGCGATACCAGCCAACCCACCTCGCATCGTCTGCTTGGAGGCCACGGGCCGCGCGGCCCGTGTGCTCCGCGGCGACACCGCATTCCTGAGTCCTTGGACGTGAGCACAAGCAAGGGAACATCCCGGCGGGCACGCTCGACCCAGGCAGAGGTCGCGGGCCGCGGTTCGAAGTCACCGGAAACGCCCGGGATGCCCACTCCGCCGTCACAGAGAGCCCCGAGGCCAGCGCCTCACCAGCGCGAGCCGGGTGAAGGCCAGCAGGAACGCCGTTGGTCCCGCGACGTGACGGAGCGAAGCAACGCACTCGACCTCGAAGAGGGAGTCTTCACGCGGGACCCGAAAGAGATGGCCCGCTCACTGAAACGCTCGGCGGAACAAAGCAGCCGGCGGAAGGCTTCACCCTTTCAGTCCGCCATGTCGATGCTCACGTTCTTCGAAAACCGAGCGGGCCGCGGCCTGACGCCGGAAAGGCGGCAGGCCCTCGAGCAAGCCAAGGATGAGCTCCGGAGACTCTACGGCCGGCCGACGAAGGGCACACCACCCGCCTGATGCGATGCCTCGTCCTATCTCAAGGCCAAGGAGGTAGCGCCGGTGCTTGCCCAGGTGCCTCCCGAGTGGCGGTGCCTGTTCGCCACGGCCGCCGATACCGGGATGCGGCGGGGCGAACTCGTGGCTCTTCAGTAGGGGGAAATCCTCGTCACGAGGAGTTGGGAGGCGGGCGGTACGAACTGCGGCCCTACCTCGTCCAGGCGATGCGGGAGCGCCCCTCGGGGGGCCCTCACCCGGATGGCTCGATGCACTCCTCGAACGTGGACCTTGCCGCGCTGCTCCGGTCAGCGATGAACCAGGGGGCCGGTTGGCAGGGGCTCTCAGCCCCTGGCAGCGCTTCGCAACCCGCGGAAATGATGGGGGCTTCTCAGCGACATGCTGCGGTGAGGGACAACCTCGCCATGTCGCTGGCGGAGGCAGGCGAGCCGGGACGCGACCTGCGCCGGTACGTAGAGCGGGATTTCGCCAGGGACGTGGGCTGCCTCGCCGAGGGCTGGTGCCAGGGGACTCTCCCTACGCACTCACTCCTGCTTCGGTTCGGGCGACTCCCACGTGAAGTGCACGGAAGGGGCCTTCACGGCCTTCGCATCCTTCATCAGGAAGCCCTCTTCCCGCTGGGCCGCGCGCTTGAGCGCTGGCCGCAGTTCCGCGGGGATGGTCAACAGCACGCCCACCACGAAGCTCCGCCCCCGGCACGCCTCGGCGGCGTAGCCGAACGAGATGCGCACGGCGACCTTGTTGCCCTCGATGTGGTGGAACGCGACCGAGCGCTTCACGGACTCGAGCCCTCCGGAGTCGAAGCCCACGCAGTCCTCGCCGGGCTCCAGGCTCTGCATCAGCGCCTCCACCGTCCTGGCGTTCTTGAACGCCGCCTCATCATGGATGTGCTTGCGGATGAAGCGGTCCGCCTTGAGCGCCGCGACCACGTCCTTCTCGGGAAACACGCTCAGCAGCGAGAAGGCGCCCTTGGGCTTCGTCACGTCCTCGGTGACGTAGGACGTGCTCGCGTACGGGTGCGCGCCCCCGGTGAAGCCCGAGTCCGAATTCTCGTAGCTCACCCAGGGGCCCACCACGGACAGCACCTTCATGGACTGGGAGCCCTCCCAGCCGAACGTGTCGGTGCCCTCCTCGGCCTTGAAGTTGGAGAGGAAGTCTGCCTGGCGAGACTGCAGGCCGAACACCTCCTTGCCATCGCGCAGGGCGCGTAGGTCCTTCGCGGACATCTCGAACGTGACGTCCGCTCCTGTCACCTTCCACTTGAGCGGCTGGGTAGGAGCCGCGAGCAGTGCCACCATCAACAGGGCGCTCATGTGCATGCGCGCCATTCTGCCTGGATTCCGCTCTTGGGTCAGGCGCTTCCCGAAGCGGGAGCGGAGGAGGCGAGCATGGCGCCCCAGGCCGGGGCAAAGGCCGAAGAAGGAGAGGACACCGCGAGTGGAGCGGGGGCGGGGCTGAGGTGGTCCGCCTGTGTGGGCGCTACTTGCCCGCGTCCTTCGCCACGTCCTTGGCATCCTCGACGGGTGGGGCCTTGGGGAACGCCAGGTAGCCCTTCTCCGTGTACCAGGCCATGACCTGCACCTTCAGCCGGCCCGCCTTTACCATCGGGTCTTGCTCGGCAAGCTGCTTCGCCTCCGCCTTGGTGGCGGTACGGTAGATACACGCGCCGCGCATGCCCACGTCGTCCTGCTCATCGAAGGGGCCCGCGAGCACCATCTTGCCGCTCTCCCCCATGCGTGTGAGGTGCGCGAGGTGCTCTTTCTGCAGCTGCGCCAGCTCGGCCTCTGGCAGCTTCTTGGCGCCAGGCACGCGCTCGAGTAGGACGAGGTAGTGCCTGTCGAACTCGAATTTCTTCGCGGCGGGCTGGGCCGGCGCGGCGCCGAGGGTGAGCAGGAGCAGGGCGGTCGTGAGCGTCATGGCGAGGGTCCTCGGGAAGCAGGGGCGGGGAACCCTAGAGGCAGCGGCTGACGCGGCGCCACTTTCCGGCCCATGAGAGACGGGCAATCCCACCACCCCGAGGTGGCGATGAAGGTGACGCCGAGCAGCGTGCTCGTGGATGAGCAGGCCAAGGCCCTCGCGTTCCATGCGGACGTGCTCGGCTTCGTGATGAAGCTGGACCTCCCGGCGGGCGAGTACCCGGCTGAGCACGCCACGCCATCGTTAACAACGCGGCGCTGGCGGCGCAGCACCTGCGCGAGCGTGGCGGTGTTGGACGTGGACCACCACCACGGCAACGGCACCCAGGACATCTTCTGGGAGCGCGCCGACGTGCTCGTCGTCTCGCTGCACGGCACGCCGGAGACGGAGTACCCCTACCTCCTCGGCTACGCCGACGAGCGCGGAGCTGGCGCCGGCGAGGGCTTCACCCACGACTTTCCGCTGCCGCGCGGAACCACCTGGGCGCAGTACAGCGCCGCGTTTGACTCCGCGCTGGACGCCGTGGCCCGCATCGTCCCGGATGCGCTGGTGGTGTCGCTGGGTGTGGACACCTACGTGGGAGACCCCATCAGCGCCTTCGCGCTCGAGCGCGAGCACTTCCCCCTCATGGGCCGGAGCCTCGCGCAGCTGCGGCTGCCCACGGTGTTCGTGCTGGAGGGCGGCTACGCGGTGGAGGACCTCGGCCCCAACGCGTCCGGCGTGCTCGGGGGCTTCGACGCCGGACACTGAAGGTGGGTGCAGGCACGCTACTCCCGGACGGGCTCGGCGGGCTGCTCGCTGCGCCGGTGCCGCGCGTAGAGCGCGTCGCGCCAGGCGACGATGTCCGGATAGCGCGTGCAAAGCTGCGGGTGGAAGCCCGCCGCGCGCGTGGCGGGGCCTATCGCGAGGTGCTCGCCGCCCACGGGTGACACGAACTGCAGCGTCACCGCCATCGCGAGGTCCGCGTAGGTGAGGCGGTTCGCGACGAGGTGGCGCTTGCCGCCCGCGAGCGCACGTTGCAGCGCCTCCAGCTCGAATACCAGCGTGGCCTCCGCCGCCGTGCTGTCCGGCATCCCGTACTTCCTGCGCAGGAACGCCATGGCGAAGTCCACCGCAGGCACCGAGAGCTGGCGAACGAAGCCAGGGAAGGCGGGTGGCTGCTGCTCCAGCTTCGCGGCGCGGTCGTTCGCGAGCCGGTCGAGGTAGCGCACCCGCGCCGCGCCGAGCGCGGCCTCGCTGTGGGCGTTCCAGGCGGCGATCTCCTCGGCGTGCTCGGCCGGAAAGAGCGTGGGCGCGCTTCCGTGCGTGTCCGCGTAGCGAGCGATTTGGAAGGAGTCGATGAGCGGACCCTCGGGCGTGAGCAGCATGGGCGTGCTCACGCGCCCCTTCAGCCGCCGCGCCCGCAGCCGCAGCGAGAGTTCACCGATGAGCGGGTAGTGCTCGCGGTACGCATACGCGAGGCGGTGGTGGTCCAGCGCCCAGCGGGCCTTTTCGGACCAGGGAGACGCAGCCTCGCCAATCAGGGTCCACGTCATCACTGCGCCTCCGTGCGCAGCTGCTGCTGCAGGAAGGTGCGCCAGTCTTCAATGAGCTGCGGTGAGAAGTCGTGGCCGAGGTCGGGGTAGACCTTCACGTCGATAGGGACACCGGCTGCCTTCAGTGCGTCCACGCGCGCCGCGGTCTGCGGGGCAGTGGTGATGGGGTCGACTTCGCCCTGCAGCACCCACACGCGCCGCGTGGCCGGTGCATCGGGCGTGGGGTCCCCGAGCAAGCGTGAGCCCATGGGCACCGCGACATCCACCTGCTCCGGGTGGCGCAACGCGAGCGCCCAGGCGAGGTCTCCGCCGTAGGAGAAGCCTGTCACGGCGACGCGGCGGATGCGGGGGTGGGCGGCGCGCAACTCGCGGATGAGCTCTGCGAGCCGCGCAGCCATCTGCTCCACGTCGGCGGTCTTCTCCTCGGTCGCCTTCTGCTCGTGGCCGGCGGCGAACCAGGTGAAGCCCTCCCTGCGCGGGTGTGGGCCGCGCGGCAGCACGACGCGGGTCGGGGTGCGCCAGTCCTCGAGCAGCGGCCTCCAGAACCCGGGTGTGGACCCGGAGTAGTGCAGCGCGACGAGCATCGACTCGGGCTCGCCTGCTCCGACGGTGTAGGTCTCGTAGGTGAGCTCGGGTGCAGCAACCGGCGCCTCACGGGGCGCCTGGGGCGGGTGGGCACACGCGAGACAGAGCGCAGGCAACATCCGGAGCACGGCGAGGTGCAGGGGCTTCATCATCAGACCTCCGACAGCGGAAGGGGAGACGCGGCGCTCACTGACTCTGCGGGCGTTTCTCGCTTGCCTGCACGCGCAAGGGAAGCCGGTTCTGGCGTGGCGGCAGCGGGCACAGGCTGTAGGCGGAGAAGGTGCAAGTGGGGTTGTAGGCCCGGTTGTAGTCCAGCACGACCTGGCCCCCACGGGCGTCTCGGCCTCGCGCACCGCGCCATTGGTCTCGTTGCGGTGGGCCTCGTCGCCGCCTGCATCGCCGCGAGCCGGTGTTCGAGCCCGCCGCACCGTCAGCCGCTCGCGCGCCACCAACTTGCCCTGGAGGTGGAACACCTCGTCCAGGCGCACGGCCAACGTCTGGTGGGGGCGCACGTTCTCACCGAGCCGTACGGCTCCTCGGGCTTCCCGGCGACCACAATCCAGCCCGGCACCGCGAATGCGTGAAGCCTCGGGCCTGGTCACCCGGTGAAGACGCCCCAGCAGATGTCGTTCCGCGTCCGCTGGTCTTCGAGGACCAGCTCACGGAGGGTGGCGGGGAGCCGTTCCCGCTGCCATCCGAGCTCCTGCAGACGGGCACCTTCTGCGTTACCCACGGCGACCGACGCGGCGGCGGCCCGGATGGCGTACGCCGCCGCGCCCAAGTAGTGCGCAGCGACGTGGGCGACGGCCACCGCCTGGCCTGCCGCGAGAGCCGCGAACCTGGCCGGGTCAGGCAACCCACGAGCCGCGGCGTTGGCCACGAACGCGGTTTGGTGGGCGTCACGCATCCGCACTTCGCCCCTGATCCACGCCCGTCCCACGGCGATGGCGTCACGTGGGCGCGCGTCCTCAGGGCACGCGCTCTCGAAGAAGGGCAGGACGTGCTCCGCGCAGAGGGCAGCCCACTCCGCGAGCAGGTGGTGGTCCTCGTCGGTCAGGCTCCCGCCACGACGAATCGTGATCAACCTTGGGTCTCGCTCTTTCGGCAAGATCGGCATGGCCAGATTCTCGCCCAGCCTCCTTGTCGACGCGATGGGGTCGGCGATGGGCGGCACGACAGGGACCTCCTGTCGCGCCGTGCTCCCCCAGGCGGGCGAGGAGGAGGCGAGGATGGCGCTCCAGGAGGCGCCGAGGAAGGGCAGGACGCGTTGTAGGCCACCGTCCAGCCCTGCCCGAACCCATCCGTCATCTGGAGCGACAACCCCGAGCCCGTGTCCGTGTTCAGCCCCGTGAGCGTTGGCGAGTGCGTCGAGCCCCCAGCAGGAGCATGAGCGCTCCGAGGAGTGGCACCGAGGAGGTGGTGGCGCAGCCAGATTTGGACGGAGCGCCGCCATCGCCGTCAGGGGGGCTGGCACCAGCGTCCGGGACACCCCCGTCAGCCTCCGGCACGCCACCATCGCCGGACGGGACGCCGTCCCCTCCATCCGGGACGCCGCCATCCGTTGAGATGACGCACCCGGGGGTTGGCAGTCCTCGAGGGTAGGTCTCGCAGATGCCTTGGAGCGTGCCAGGGTCGATGATGCGCTTCTGCGTATCGCCCCATGGCAGGACGCGAGACATCGTGGAATCAGTGCGTGTCAGCAGGGCGAACCCCAGCCCCTCGCCGATGGAGCGTGTCACCAGGCTCTGGACATCTCCGATGACGCAGCCGGGCTCGATGACTCCCTCGCCGCAGGGGGGACCGTCCAGCGTCGTGAGCATGCCATTGCTGTTGTTGAGGCTGATCTCGGTGCCGAGAATCTCACCGGTGGACATCCGGAAATAGCTCGTCTCCTCGACGACGTCCCTTGGCGCGAAGGGCCAACAGTCATACTTGTCGGGACAGGATTCATTCTGCCAGCAGGCATCGTCATCGGGGACGATGTCCGGGCAGTTCACCTGGCGGAAGGTCACCAGCATCTTCCCGTCGAGCGGTCGCGGTGCGGGATGGGGCACATCCTCGCCGGGTGTGAACACCAGGTCCGAGCAACTGGCCACGGCCTGGTTCCAGGTGTTGAACGCGGCGGTGACCGCGGCCCTTTCTTCAGCGGTCGGGTGGCCACCCGAGGTGGTCATCGCATAGGTCACGGTCCTGTCGCCGCGGCACAACTCCAGCCCTTCGTAGCGTGTACGCTCGTATGGCTGCGCCTGCGCGCTGGTCACACCGAAGAGGATGACGGAAGGAATGAGAAGAAAGGCTCTGGAAGGAGGCATGTCCGGATAATCATAGACCGAGCAATTCATCAATGCGCTGGCCGCTCACGTCTACGAGCCAGCGAAGCTGGCGGGGCATCCCATCGAGTCTCCGCTCACGTTCAGGCTCAACGCGACTGGCTATAAGGAATACCTGTCCCAAGAGGAGGAGTTGCGGTGGCTTCGCGCACGTGTCGCGCAATTTCCTGGAAGCGACGACGCCTGGCTTGACTTCGCGCGGTTTCTGGCGAGCCTTGCATCCCAAGGGCCGGAGGATGAAAAGGCGCTTCATGCCCTGAACCGCTTGTCGCCCGAGGCCTGTGGCCCGCGACAGAGTTGGCGTGGCTGCGAGCGCAGGAAGGGAAGTACGCGGAAGCAGAGCCCTTGGCGAAGGTGGGGCGACGCTTCGCACCCGAGAATGCCTATGCGCTCGAGACCTCGGCCCTGGTGGTCTTCCGCCAGGGCCATTGCCGGGAAGCGGTCGCGGACCCACAGCAAGCGGTGGCGAAGTTCCCCAAGGAATGGCCCGAGGAAGAGCGAGCGCGGTTCAAGCGGGCGCTGGAGGCGTATCGGCGTGGGTGCTCGTCCGAGGCGGCTCCGGCGACCCCATTGAATGGATAGCGCGCCAGGCGTGCGTGTCCCGGTGCTCATGCGGGTGGAGGTTCAAGTGCTGTTGTCGCTGGTCGACTGAAGGACATTGGCCGGGATGTGGAGGGTTTGTATTTCTTGTTTTACCTGTATTTCGTGTTAGTTCATGCCTCTCCATCTGGAGGTGGTTCCATGAGGAAGTTCCCTCGCATCCTGGCGCTCACAGTGGTGTGCGCCGTCTCTGCCTTTGCATCCGGCTGTGGCGACGAGCGCATCGACACGCCGCTCGCGGAGGAGGCCCCGGTAGGCGCCGCCGGTGCGTCGCTCGCATGCAGCACGCGCATCACCTACGGCGAGAGGTGGATTCGCCCCTCGGGGCACACCGCGCAGTACGACATCGCGAGTGGTTTGGTGACGTGGGATGGCACCTGCATCAACGAGGGCAGCAACTCGTATGCGGTGCTCTCGAACGGCTGGCGGCCGTACTTCACCGGCAACAACGCGTGTGTCATGGCGCTCGACACGGACTGTGCCGGGGCCACCGCGTGCTCGACGCGCGTCACCTATGCCGCGTCGTGGCTGCACCCGTCGGGACACCCCGCTCAGTACGACGACGTGAGCGGGCGCGTGTTCTGGGACCGGGCCTGCACGAACGAGGGCAGCAACTCGTACGCGGTGCTCTCCAACGGGTGGAGGCCGTACTTCAGTGGCACGGGCGCGTGCGGCATGTCCTTCCGCTACACGGGGTGCGGCGGCCTGTACCGGAACCCGGTGGTCCCCGTGGATTGCGCGGACCCAGGCGTCATCCATGATGGGACGCGGTACGTCGCCGCGTGCACGTCCGGCGGCGCGGCGAATGCGTTCCCCCTGCGCACGTCGACGGACCTGGTGACGTGGAGGAGCGCGGGCTCCATCTTCCCGTCGGCGTCGAAGCCCACCTGGGCGACGGGCGACTTCTGGGCGCCGGAAATCCACAAGGTGGGGACGCGCTACGTCGCTTACTTCACCGCGCGGCACTCGAACGGGAAGCTGTCCATCGGCGCGGCGACGTCGGCGAGCGCGCTCGGGCCCTTCACGGACATTGGCCGGCCGCTCGTGCATGACACAGCGATGGGGATGATCGACGCCACCTTCTTCACGAGCACCACCGGGGCGCCCTATCTGGTGTGGAAGGCGGACGGCAATGCGGTGGGGCGGCCGACGCCCATCTACGGGCAGGCGCTGTCCGCGGATGGCCTGTCGCTGGTGGGCTCGCGCCAGACGCTCATCAGCAACAACCTCTCGTGGGAGGGCGGCGTCGTCGAGGCGCCATGGGTCGTCGCTCGGGGCGGCTACTACTACCTCTTCTATAGCGGTAACGCGTACTACAACAGCACCTACGCCGTGGGCGTCGCGCGGGCGACGAGCCCGCTGGGCCCGTACACCAAGCTGGGCTCGCCGATTCTCAAGACGGGTGGTGGCTGGGTGGGGCCGGGACACAACTCCGTCGTCACCGGGCCGCGCGGTGACATGTACATGGTCTACCACGCGTGGAACAGCGCCCACACGGCGCGGGTGATGCTCGTGGATGCAATCACGTGGCCCAATGGCTGGCCCGCGGTTCCGTCCGCGCCGTCGGCGAGCTCACGGCCCATGCCGTAGCGGCTTCGCTGTGACGACTGCCTCCGCGCCGCGGCCTCATGCGCCACGGCGCGGAGGTGCGCGGCGGCGGGGGAGGGCGGTTTGCCCGCAGAAGGCAATCGACAGCTCCGCATGGCTCGAGGCGCCTCGCAGCGCCCGGAAGACGACTCCCTTCGGCCGGAGCATCCGGGCGGACATCGGCGTCATCGTGAACCAGAGTCTCTCTTCCACCACCCGAAGGGCACACAGCTCGGCCGTCCCCTTCGGCGGCCCTCCTCGTTTCTCTGCTCCAGCCAGCCACCCTCGACAGGGTTGATATCCGTCCCATGCTCTCGACGAAGGTCACGTTGGCCGAACAATTGGCCACGTTCGCTCTCGGCGCGGCTGTGGTTGCTAGCGGCCTTGTCGACGCAGCTGCGGAAGTCGTCGCCATCAGGAAGTTGGGTGGAATGCGCATCGGCGCATCGGCTACGTTGCGCCCTTTCGACGTAACGAAAGGCGGGCAGGAAGCTTCGCGAGGCGGCGACGGTTGCTTGCCGGATCTGCCGCTGGAAGGAGCTGGAGATGGAGCGCAACGACGAGAAGGGGTTCTTTTCCTGGGTCACCAGCCTGGTGCGCGACCATCGCGGCGCGCTCGCGGCGGTGGCTCGAAACGAGGGCCTGCTCGCCGACGACGCGCTCGACGCCGTCCAGGACGCCTTCGCGACCTTCCTCGGCCTGCCCCACGCGCGGAAGCTCGCGTACGAGGAGGACGACAGCCGCAACCTCCTCGCGATCCTCGTGCGCAACCACTCGCGGAACAAGAGGCGGCGGCACGAACTCGCGCGGCCGCATCTCAGCGACAGTGAAGTGGTCGAGAGCCTGGCCGATGATCGGGAGAGCGTCGATTCGCTCATCGAGCATGCCGAAGCGCATGTGCTCGCCTTCCAATGCGTGGAGAAGCTCGCCGCGGTGCAGCGCCAGGTGGTGACGCTGCGCTTGCTCGAGGATCAGCCGGGCGTCCGTGTGGCGGATCTCCTTGGCACCACACCTGGCAACGTCGCCGTGCTCCTGCACCGCGCGAAGCGTGAACTCCGCGCGTGCATGGAGGAGTAGCGCTCTCAGGCGGCGGCGCGGTGGAGCCGCTCGGCCGGCTGCGGCTTGCGCTGCGCCAGCCAGACCCGCGCGGAATCGGCCATGGTGACGATGGCGGCGCCAATCATGATTGCATCCTTGACCACCAGCCGCCCGCGGCCGCTCAGCCACGGAAAGCCGTGGTGGGCGTCGCCGAGCGCCGGCACCCAGCTCTCAGGTGTCGTGACGAGAAAAGAGAGTGTCACTACCGACATGCCGATCACGAGGGCGCTGCCGATCGCGCCGAGCTCCGGGCGCCACCAATGGGCGGCGATGAGCAGGCCGAAGAGCACGATCACGCCGCCGAGCAGGTAGGAGAACCCATAGGTCCCGTTCGCCTCGTGCCACGCGCGGTTGGCGGGAACGAGCGCGCCTTCGGCATTCATATGCTGCCGGTATTCGGGGGCGTCGTACGCATAGACGAAGCTCATGACTGGGCTGTTGGCCACGAAGGGGACGATGCCGTCGGCTTCGTATTCGGCGACCTTGAGCGAGCCAATCCAGACGAGGACGACGATCAGGCCGGCGCGAAGGACGTTCATTCCGATGCGGTCGGCACGGGCGGCGAGGCGGAGGAGCGACTCGATACGGGACAAGGATGGATCTCCTGCTGTGGGAAGCGCCCGAGCCCACGGTTTCGGACTCGAACGCTCGCGCTATGCAGTCATGAGGTTTCGTCCCGCCCGGGCATTACACGGCGCATGCGAAAGGCGAGCGCGGCTCCTTGTGGCGCGCGAGCTGCTCGAACGGCGCGAGCACCTGAGGTGGGCGCCGCCTCCCGCGGAGGTGCCGTGCCAGCGTCATGTTGAGCCCGCTTGGCCGCCGCTGCCGCGCGACCTGCGCAATCCGGGACACCCAGTGCATCAGGTTTCTGAGGCGGAGCTCGAGGCCCTCTCCTCCGAGAAGGGGTTTCGCTCCAACTGCGCGCCGGATTGCTACGCGCACTACCTCGTGACGACGCGAGGGGATGCGGTGGAGGCCCACACCTCTCAAGAGGCGCTCCATGCCTTCCTGGGCGACATCGACACCTCTCAGGAGGCGCTGCTCCAGGTCTTCGCGGGAGGCTACGACCTGAGCTGCACCGCGTTGGAGAAAGGCGCGGTGAAGGCCAACGCGGACGGGACCTTCAACGTCGTCGCCACGAAGGGGTTTGCATGTGGAGAGGGCTCCAAACTGACGCAGTACCTGCTGGAGGTGACACCCTCGGGCGAGGTGCACGTGAAGCAGACCCACATCCTGGAGCGGGGCACGAAGGGGTGCACCGTGGGGCGCAGGCCCGCGGGGCTCCGCTCGGATGGCTCGATTGCATGCGCGGATGAGCTGGGGCAGCACTTTGCGCTCATCGCCCACCTGGAGGAGGCCTCCATCACGGCCTTCTTGAGGCTGCGGGACGAACTGGCGCTGCATGGCGCGGCGGTCGAGCTTCAGCAGGCGGCGCTGCGCAGCGCACTCGATGAGGTGGCTCATACGGAGGTGTGTGGACGACTGGCGCGTCGTCATGGCGCGACGCCTGCGCGCGCGGTGGTGGCGCCGCTCCCGCCCAGGCCGCTGCTCGAGGTGGCGCTGGATAACGCGGTGGAGGGCTGCGTGCGCGAGACGTACGGCGCGTTGCTGGCTCACCATCAGGCCCTGCACGCGGGGGACGACGAGGTGCGCGAGGCGATGGTCCGTATCGCCGAGGACGAGACCCGGCACGCGGACCTGTCCTGGGCCATCGACCGTTGGGCGGTAGAACAACTGCCGTCCGCCGAGCAGGAGGCGGTGCGCGCGGCACGTCAGCGGGCGGTGGAGGCGCTGCGTGCGGAGGTCTCCGCGCCGACCGATGCGGCGCTCCTGCGGGCGCTGGGGCTGCCCGAACCGGAGGTCGCCGTCGCGATGGTGGACCTGCTCTCGCGCGAGCTCTGGAATTGAGACCCGGGCCTGCTCCTGATGAGGCCTCGGAGTCGAGGCTCGGGTCTGGAGCAGGCCGATCCTTGAGGCGGGAGTCCTCGAACGAGGTTGCTCCCGCCCCAAACCTCATGTGGCCCGAGGTGCGAGGCGAGGCCTCACGGGAACGCCATGATCGTCGGTGGCGTGGTGCTGGTGAAGAAGTCCGGATATCTCGCGGTGTAGTGGCTCCCGCTGCCGCTCTCTCCCGAGATGACGCCGGTCTTCGAGCCCGAGACGGTCACCGTGGTGCCGTCCGCGGCAATCGCCACGTTCTCCGACACGATGTTGCCCATCCCCATGAAGACGCCCAAGCCGCTGCTCCGGATGACGGTCAGTGTGGCCGGGTCCACGTGGTGCACGCTGAGGGTGATGGGCGCGCTGCCGCTGAGGCTCGACTTCTTGGTATAGCTCGCGGCGATTCCCAGCGCGTTCCCCGCCACGGACCGCGTCGGCTCATAGACGACGGACGTGCCCAGGGTCACGCTGCCATAACCATACACACACGTCGGAATGGGCTGGCGGAAGAGCTTGACGTCATAGACAGTCGGCGTCACGTTTGGCTGCGGGTACGCGGAGATGCTGTAGATGCATCCGTCAAGCGACACGGATGACACCGCTGACTCCTGCTGCGCCAGTGCGTCGTCCTGCCCGGTCATCCCATCCTCTCCGCCGCAGGCAGGGAAAAGAACGGCGGAACAAAGATAGACAGCCATCTTGAAGAATCGCATCGTGCAATGACTCCTTGGCTCGCGGGGGAAGCGCGGGAAGGGTAACAGCAAAGCCATTCTCTTCGTGGGCAATCTGTACGCATCCACTGGTTCCTTGATGACCCCAGCGGTGGAGAGATGCCACTCAGCGAGCTGCGCCTGGGTCGCGTGGGCATCACCTCGAAGGCGATGTTCAATGACGCGTGTGCGGGAACCCGATGCCTCGCATTCAGCGCGGAGGCCCTCTGGATGGAGGGTGTTTGGGGACTCGCCCGCATTCACAGCTCACCTCCGCGGCATGAAGCGCGGTGCCTTCCTCCGTCTGGCCTGGTGTAGCCTGACACCCTCCCCCTCAAATGAGGTGGTGGGACGCGCGAACCCATGGCACTGCGGTTTCGGTTCAGCGACGGGCTCGAAGGCGAGGCGAGCCTCAAGCCCTGCCTCTTCGAATGGGACGCAGCGCGCGTCCCGCGTTTTCCCTCCGCTGGAAACGACGAAGCCCCCGACCCTCTACAGGGCCAGGGGCTTCATGGGATGCCATCTGCGCGGCAGGCACTATGCGATGGGCATGAAGACCTTGAAGCCCGTGCGCCCGCTGTTGGTCGTGTTGCGCTCGATGAAGTCGCTCGCGGACGAGTGACCATCACCCAGGGTGACGGCCGTGTGGCCGTAGATGCTGCCCAGGCGCGTGGAGGTGCTCTCCCAGGTGAGGACGAGGCCCGGAATCTTCAGCGCCTCCTCCAGCGACATGTTGACCTGCTTGAACTTGTCGCGCGGCAGGTTGTTGTCAATCTGGTTGCCGTTGCCCGACACGCCAATGCCCAGGGCGTTGCGGATGGCCCGGCTGACGCCCGTGGCGCACAGGCCCTGGCTGTTGTAGCCGCCCATGCCCATGGCCGCCGAGCGGGCCGCATCCGCCAGTCGACGCATCGCGGCAGACGCGTTGCTGGGCCCCGCGCCCGTCGGGCCACCCACGTCCGCTCCACCGCTCACGCCACCCGAGGAACCTCCACCGCGAACGCCCTGAGGGCCGCCACCAGCGTCGAAGCTGTCACGACCGGAGTGCCCGATGCGCAGCGTGTTCCCCGCGTAGATGAGGTCGGGGTTGGTGATGTTGTTGTCACGGGCCAGCTTCTCCACGGTGGTGCCGAAACGGGCCGCCAGGCCGGAGAGGGTATCGTTGAGACGGATGCGGTAGATGGACATGTAAGCTCCTGCCCTCATTCTCGCGGCTTCCCTGGCGGAGTTGCTTCACCCTTCCAAGATTCTTGGATTGTTTGGGGCGCTTCCAGGTTTCACCTAGAGCGACACTTGCGTCTCTCCATGTGCGAGCGCACCCGTGGCGTGCCAGGAGCCGGACATTCGGAGAAGGTCCCAGCCGAGTCCCTCCCGTGGAGCGGTCATCGTGCCGCACGTCTACGACTGCCCCCGCTGCGCCTGATGCGGCGACTGGCCAGCGAGGTCAATGACTGGAGCGACGGCTCTCCGGCGCGGAGCTCGGCCAACTGTACAGCTCCGTGACGTTCATCCTGCCAGGACGCCGTGTGGTGCCGTCACGACTCCGTCACAGCCACCATGCCCTCATCGCATGGTGGCGAGGGCGGACGGTGGGGGAGCCTGCTCCGACGTACCCGCATTCCTTTCATGAAGGCCACCTCCGCCCAGGGTGCGCGAAGCGAAGTCCTTCGTTTCCTCGTTGCGCGGAGGTATTGGGATGATGACTCGTCTGATGCGCGTCCTGGTCATCACGGGGGACAAGTTCAACGGGAGGGGCAACTTCGGCCCCACCTTCCTGGGCGCCGCACTGGGAGCGGTTCCATTCGCCTTGCTCACGACCAGCCGCCACGATCGCGTGGCGAGGATTGGCACCGTCGGGATGCTGGTCACTCCTCTCATCGGTTCGTTCACGGGCTACTGGCTTTCGCGATCGTCGAGCCCTTCGCACGGGACAGCGCGCGCTGAGCTGCCGGAAGCCCAGGCTGCTCCGGTGCTGGGCCTGACTCAAGGCGGTGGGCTCGTCGGCGTGATGGGACACTTCTGAGCCTCCGCGATGCGGATGAGACGCCGTTCCTCTGCGGCGGTTGATGAGCGGCTCCATTTCCTTCGGCGTAGCGATGGGCGGGTGTCTGTGGATGCGCCCAGGGGGAAGGGCTGGGCGTCGACGGAAGCCCGGTTCGGCGGACGCAGCGGGAGCGGGAGCGCCACGTATGCGCACGGACGCTACGAGGCCGGCGGGACGGGCTACGTCTTCGCGGTGGAGCGCCGGGCACCTCTGGCGCTGGCACGCCGGCACGAGCAGGGCTTCCGGTCAGTCGCGCCAGGCCAGGATCTTGGGGTGCGGTTCAATCCGGCGGAGCCTGGCGAACACCACGACGACCGGTGCGCGCCGCGCCTCAGCGAATCCAGCCCGCCGCGCGAAAGATCCGCGCGTAGAGGTCGCGGATCACCGGCTCCTTTCGGCGGTTGTATTCCATCACATCGTCCAGGCCTTCGGCGGAGGTGTGCTTGACCGCCGCGTAGCGCTGCCGGTCGTCGTCGTGCTCGCGCAGCCAGTCGCGGAACATGACGTGGCGAATCACCTCGGGGCAGTCCGGGCCGAACACATGCAGGTTCACGCGTGGCGCGGCGAGCCGCAGGCAGCGGTGCTGATGCCAGGACGGCTCGCGGATGACGAGGTCGTAGCCCAGGCTCTCGAGGGCAGGCACATAGTCGTCCTCACGCGTGGGGTCGGCGACGATGAGGTCGATGTCGATGACGGGCTTGGCGGGAAGGCCCGGCACGGCAGTCGAGCCGACGTGCTCGACCTGCATGGCCGATGCGCCCATTACACCCTGGATGGCCACGGCTAGCTCCGCGTAGCGCGTCGGCCATCCGGCATCATAGGGAACGACTGCAACTTTCTCAGGAGCGGGTTTTCCTTTGACCCAGGGGTTCTCGTCTGGGTCGGCATCGTAATGACGCATGATGTCTTCGGGGCGTGGCATGCTGGGCATTCTCGTTCAGCTTCGCGTTGTTGCTCATGCGAATCTCGCCATGCGCTGACGCGGAGTTCCTCTGCAAGCACCGGCACCTCGCCCGGCCGCGGGAGCTGGACCAGGAGTCCGCGGGTGCACACATGGGCTGAGCCCCGCTCCCGCGCATCCCCTGCTTCGGTGCCACCACCGAAGCGGGGGCCGTACCCGAGGACGCTTCAGGGCAGGCAGCTCGTCGTCAGCATCGTGAGGGAGGCGCTGCCTTCCTGGCTCACCATCAGCTCGAGCTTGTCACCGCCGCTGAAGTTCCCAGCCGCGAGCCCCAGCGGCGCGCCGTCCAGGACCACGTCTTGTCTCGCCGAGAGCGAACCATCGCCCATGCCGCGCAGGAAGCTGACCGTGTTCTTGGCCGTATTCGTCACGGCGACGTCCAACCAACCGTCCTGGTCGAAGTCCGCCACGGCCAGCTCACCCACCTCTCCCAGTACGTCGAAGTCCTTCGCGGCCTCGAACGTGCCGTCGCCGCGTCCCAGTCTCACGCTCACCGCGGGCTCGTTGAAGGAATCTCCCTTGCTGGTCACCAACAGGTCCGCCCTGCCATCGTTGTTGAAGTCCGCCGCGGCCACATGCCTGGGTGCGTTCTGGGCGGAATACCGGAACGCCGCGCGGAACGAGCCATCGCCCGCGCCAAAGTAGACATAGAACTCGGAGACGAGCGAGGCGGGCATCACCACGTCCAGGTGACCGTCCCCATCGAAGTCCGCGGTGGTGACGGTGAGCGCGGCGAAGGACAGGGGGAAATCCAGCCGGGTGAGCGAGCCCATCCCGTTGCCTTTCATCCAGCTCAGCGTCGAGGACCCCGTCGCGAGGCTCGTATTGACGGTGAAGACATCCCGGTTCCCATCTCCATCGAAGTCCGCCGTCGTCATCGCCCAGGGGCCCGCGCCCGTGAGGGTGGTGCGTCCCGCCCCGAAGTCGCCATTCCCCAGGCCGGGTAGCACGCTCACCGACTGACTCCGGGTGTTGAGCACCACCAGGTCCAGCAGCGTGTCGCCGTCGAAGTCCCCCGTGAGGACGCTCTTCGGGTCCGCGCCCACCGCGAACTCCCCATGCCTGCGGAAGCTCCCATCCCCCTGCCCGAGAAAGGTGGCGACGGTCCTCTCGGCCATCCGCGTCCCGGCGAGGTCCAGCTTCCCGTCCTTGTCGAAGTCCCCCGCCACCAATCCCCGGAGCTCGGCCTCCACGGAGACCTGGGGGAGCTTCGTCAGTCCGACATTGTCACAGCGTGTCTTCGACAGTCGCGGCGCCGAGGGTGGCCCCATTCCCACTGCATTCACCGCCCGGACCACGACCTGGTACTCCGTATCCGGTCTCAGCCCCGTGAACTCCACGCTCGTGTCCCTCGCGGACAGGGAGCGCTGGAACGTCCCTGAGAGGAGTTCGACGGAATAGGCGTGAACCGTCGCCCGTCCGTCCGAGGTCGGAGGCTCCCAGCTCACCTGCAGCGCCGTGTTGAGGGAGACGACATCGATGATTCGTGGGGCGCTCGGGAGGTCGTGAGTCGTCACGGCGACCGAAGCGCCTGACTCAGGACCCTCTCCAGCCGCGTTGGTGGCGCGAACCTGGAAGGTATAGCTCGTGCCGTCGGAGAGGCCGGACACCACCACCTGCGTGGCGCCTGTCGTCGTGGCGGTGATGCCCCCGGAGCCCGTCACCGTGTACTTCACGATGGCGCCGCCGCCGTTCGAGGTGGGCGCCTGCCAGCTCACCTGCGCGGACCGGATGCCTGGCGTGGCCTGGACGTCCCTCGGTGGCCCTGGAGTCGTCACCTCGGGCTCCGGCCTCGGCGGAGGGTCCTTGTCCCCACCCTCCGAACTGGAACCGGAGCACGCCGCGAGGAGTCCTATCAACAGTGCGGCAATGAGGCCGCGCTCATGCACCTGAAGCATCATCCATCCCTGGTCAGTTGGCTCCGGCCGGCCATGCGTGGCCTGTAAAGGCAAACCACATGCCCCAGGCGGCGTGAGGCACAGCTCGGAAGTCCGCCCGCGTGGCGTGCAGCGCGTGACACAGGGACTGTGAAGGTCAAGGCACGACTGCCCATTCCCTGCACAAAGGCAAAAGCCCCTGCTCGTGCCACTGTGGTCTGCCCCCCGATTTTCGGACCCGTTGAAGCGTGAGAGAGTCCTCGCGGCCAGGAGGTAGGTTGGTCGTGAGGAAGAACAGGTTTACCGAGGAGCAGATGGTCCGCATCCTGCGGGAGGCGGAGGCGCCTGGGGCCAGCGTGGTGGATGTGGCCGGCGCGCACGCGTGGCCCGAGGGATGAGTCCGGGCGCGACCGTCAGGTGTCCTGGACGCGGAGCTCGAGTGGGGGTGGCGCCTGAAGCTGAACGTGCTCGCCCGAGCGCGGATGCAGGAAGGTGAGCGACTCCGCGTGCAGCAGATAGCCGCCGTCTCCGGGCAGGCCGGGGTTCTCCGCCAGCGGCAGGCCGCCCACGCCGAAGAGCGGGTCCCCCACGAGCGGGTGGCCGATGAAGGCGAGGTGGATGCGGATCTGTTCGGAGCGGCCCGTGTGGATGTCCACCTCGAAGAGGGTGTGCTCGGTGCGCCGCTCCAGCACCCGGGCCGTGCTGTGTGAGGGCTTTCCCCGCGCACTGGCACCATGGACTTCGCCCAGCCGCGGATGGGGTACCAACCCGATGGGCGCGCGGATGTCGTAGGACTCCTGGGCGGCGAGTCCCTGGGAGAGTGCGCGGTAGCGCTTGTGCACGCGGCCCTCGCGCCAATCGCTCGCCAGGCGCGCGGCTGCGTCGCGGGTGCGGGTGAAGAGCACGAGGCCCGACGTCGCGCGTCCCAGGCGGTGCATGGGAACCGCCTCCGGCCATCGTGCCTGGACGAAGGCGAGCAGGGTGTTCTTCAGGAAGCCTCCCGAGGGCAGGGTCGGCAGTCCGCTCGGCTTCACCACGACGACCAACGCCGCGTCCTCGTACACGAGCTCGAAGGATTGCGGAGTGTCCGCCTCTTCCCACGGCGGGCGGTGCCAGCACAGCCACTGCCCTGGCCTCAGCGGTTCCGAGCCGTCGGCGGTGACGTCGTCGAGTCGCACCTCGCCCCGAGCGAAGCGTGCCCGCCACTCCTCCTCCGAGGAGTGACGATACTTGTCCGTCAGATGGGCGAGCGCGCTGCTGCCCGGTTGGCGCCCGAGCTTCTCGCGATACACATAGCCGTCGTTGAGCAGCACTCGCGTACCCTACACCGCGTGGGCTCGCGGTGGGAGGCACTCCGCCTCCCGTCGCCGTACTCCGCGTCTGACTTTCCTCCAGCGAAGGGGGCACTACAGGGACTCACCCGGGACGACACCGGGGCCGGGTTGCCGTCAAAGCGGCGGCAGCTTGTCCAGGAAGCCTGACTTCGACAGCCACATCACCAGCGCGAAGCTGATGGTGTTGAAGGCCGCGTGCGCGACAACCAGGGGCAGCAGGCGTCCTCGGAACCAGAAGACGAACCCGAACCAGGCTCCCATCACGAAGGTCTGGAAGACGGCGAGCGTGCCTTCGTAGAAGTGGCCCACGGAGAACAGCACGGCCGCGACCAGCACCGCGGGCACCCAGCGGTCCAGCACCACGCGCAGGCGGGGCACGAGGAAGCCCCGGAAGACGAACTCCTCGAAGCCTGTCACCAGCACCATGATGGCCGCGAAGGCGGGCACGTCCAGGCCGGTGTCCATGAGCGCGGCGGCCAAGCCCTTGCGCGCCAGCATCTCCTTGTCGGCCAGCTTCAACGCCACGGCGACGGACGCCATGGGCACCGACGCGGCGATGTGCACCGCGTAGGTGGCGACGAGCACCGGTACGCCGAGCAGCAGCTCCTTCGCCCAGCCCTCGCGCGCCAGCCCCACCTGCGCGGGCCCCTGTCCGTCGCGCCACACCAGCACCGCCACCAGCAGGATCATCCCCAGGGCGCGGATGCACAGGGGCGCCATGGACAGGGAGAAGCCCTTCTCCTGCTCCGCCGCAGTGGCGACCCAGGCGCCAGCGCCCGTGCCGCCCAGCGCCACCAGGAGCCCCAGGACGCCCAGCCAGGCGCCCGCGCGCGTGGCCTCCCAGGGGCGCAGCAGGGCCAGTCCCCAGGCGAGCAGCGCGACCGCGAGCACGGCCAGGACGACCCGACCCGCGGGGCCCGCCGACGAGGGCCCGAGGACGGCGAGGAACACGAACGCCGCTTCTGACAGGGCCCGGCGCCGCGGCGGGGCGTTCTCAAGCAGCACGGCGACATCACGACGCACGGGGTGTTCCTCCGGTCCAGGGCCACGGGGCCGAGGCCTCGAGGGATTCCGGACACGCTACCGGCTTCGCCCTCAGGTTTCTGATCCCTCCTCGGTTTTCCGTTCATGCGGCGCACGTGTTCAAAGGGGAGCACCCGGGGAGGGAAGGGTGGCATCCTCATTGATGGCCGCGAAATCGCACGTGGCCTTGCTGGACACGCGGGAGCAGGAGCAGCTACGGCCCTTGCTTCGGAGGGCGAGTGGCGGCGGCAGCGGCGGCTTCGCGCAGCTTGTCCTTCTTGCTCTTGCGCCGCCCCTTCACGCCGCCGTTCGGATCCAGGGGCGACGTGAGCGTCGAGACCTCTTTCGTCGGCTCGAAGCCCGGCACCTGCTCGCGTGGGAGGTCGAACTGGTGGCGTTTCTCGATGAGTCGGAAGTGGGCTTCGGTGCCCGCGCTGACGAAGCTGATCGCCACGCCCTTGTCGCCCGCGCGCCCCGTGCGGCCGATGCGATGCACGTAGTCCGCGGTCGAGCGGGGCAGGTCGTAGTTCACGACCGCCGGCAACTGCGCGATGTCCAGGCCGCGAGCGGCGACGTCCGTGGCCACGAGCACGCGCACGCGCTTCGCCTTGAAGTCCGCGAGCGCCTGCGTGCGCGCGCCCTGGCTGAGTTCCCCATGCAATGACGTCGCGACGATGCCGGCCCGGTTCAGCTTCAGCGCGACATGGTCCGCCGCGTAGCGACTGGCCACGAACGTGAGCACATGGCTCCACGCATGTGTTTCCAACAGGTGCCGCAGCAGCATCGTGCGCCGGGGCACATCCACCAGGAGGGCCCGCTGGAGGATGAACTCCGTCGAGGGCAGCTCCCCCTCATCGACGTCGATGCGCGTGGGCTCGTGCAGCAACTGCTCCGCGAACTTCCGCACCGCGGGCGGGAAGGTGGCGGAGAACAACAGGTTCTGGCGGCGCGTGGGCAGCAGCGCCAGCAGGCTGTTGAGCTCATCGGCGAAGCCCAGCGAGAACAGTCGGTCGGCCTCGTCGAGCACCAGCGTCTCCACCTGGTCCAGCCGGAGCGCGTTCTGATGCACCAGGTCCAGCGCGCGGCCGGGCGTGGCCACGACGATGTCCGCGCCGCCCCGCAGCGCCAGCATCTGCGGGTTGGCGGAGACGCCACCGACCGCGAGGCAGGTCTTCAGCGGCTTCTTCAGGTGTTGGCCGTACCGTTGGATGGAATCGACGATCTGCGCGGCGAGCTCCCGCGTGGGCACCAGGATGAAGGCCCGCACCGGTCGGACCGACCCGCCGGGACGCGCCCGCAGGGCTTCCAGGATGGGCAGCAGGAACGCGGCGGTCTTCCCCGAGCCCGTCTTCGCCGAAGCCCAGACATCGCCACCTCGCAGGACCACGGGGATGGTCGCGCGCTGCACCGGCGTGGGTTCGTCGTATCCGAGTCCGGCCACGGCGCGGGTGAGCGCGTCCGACAGGCCGAGCGAAGCGAATGTCATGGGATGGAAGCCTTGGGTGGCGCGAGGACGCGGAAGCCTACCCTGCCCGGGAGGTCCGCCCCCGGTATTCCTGCCCCCTCCCCATCCAGGCAAGGTGCCGCCCGGACCCAGTGGGGGGCGGGGGGCGTGGACTCGCCCCGTCGCGGGACGGCCCGACGTGTTACGAGGATGCGCATGGCGATATCTACCCTCCCTGAACGTCTGCGTGCCGTCCTCGTCGGTGTCCAGCTTCCGGGCGTCTCGGACGAAGAGCACGCCGCGGACTTCGCGGAGCTGCGCCGGCTGGTGCACACGCTGGGGTATGACACGGTGGCGACCGTGTCCCAGAAGCGGGCGCGGCTGGCCACGGGCACGGTGCTCGGGACGGGCAAGCTCAAGGAGCTGGCGGCCCTCACCGGAGGTTCGGGCGTGATTACGTCCGGGGCGAGCGACCGGACGTCGAAGGCCCGCGAGAAGTGGGAGGCCGCCGCCAACACGGAGCTCGGCCCCGAGGGCGAGGCCGTCGAAGAGGAAGCCGACGACGTGGAGCCGGGGGACGCGCTGCTGCCTCCGTCTTGGGAAGGAGACGACAAGGCGGGGCCCCGGCCCACCGTGGTGGTCGTGGACCACGAGCTGTCGCCCGGCCAGCTGCGCAACCTGGAGAAGGCCACGGGCGCGATGGTGCTGGACCGCGCGGGCGTGATTGTCGACATCTTCCACCGGCACGCGAAGAGCCACGAAGCGCGGATGCAGGTGGAGATCGCCCGGCTCAACTACCGGCCCCCGGCTGCGCGAATCCACCGGAGGCCGCGAGCGGCAGCAGGGGCGTGGCGCGGGTGACTCGGCGCTGGAGCTGGACCGCCGCAAGATTCGCGACCGGCTGGCGGAGCTGCGCGAGGGACTGGCGGCCATCCAGAAGGACCAGGACCACCGCCGCTACGCGCGAAGGGACCTGCTGCGGGTGGCTTTGGTGGGCTACACGAACGCGGGCAAGTCTTCGCTGATGCGTGCGTTGACGGGCAGCACGGTGCTGGTCGCGGACCAGCTCTTCGCCACGCTCGACACCACGGTGCGCGCGATGCAGCCGGAGACCCGTCCGCGCATCCTGGTCTCCGACACGGTGGGCTTCATCCAGAAGCTGCCGCACGACCTGGTCGCGTCCTTCCGCTCCACGCTGGACGAGGCCCTGGAAGCGTCACTGCTGCTCTACGTGGTGGATGCGTCGGACCCCACGTGGGCCGCGCAACTGGAGGTCACCCGCACGGTGCTCCGGGATATCGGCGCGGACGCCGTACCGAGCAAGCTGATCTTCAACAAGGCGGACCGGCTGGACGCGGCGGCGAAGGAAGCGCTGCTCGCAATGCACCCGGATGCCCTGATGCTCTCCGCGCACCTGCCGGACGACGTGGCGATGCTGCGCAAGAACATCATCGCCTTCTTCGAGTCCTCGATGGTGGAGGCGGACCTGGTGATTCCCTACTCCCGGCAGGGGCGCATCAGCGAGGTGTACGAGCACACCACGGTGGTGTCCCAGGCCTACGACGAGAGCGGCAGCCGGCTGCGCGTGCGGGGCCTTCCAGGGGCCATCGCGAAGCTCACCCAGTCGTTCCAGGAGTAGGCCTTCCCCGGCGCCACCCCAGCCAAGGGAGTCCACTCCGTCGTGCCTCACGGGCCGGGAAACCGGAGGCCGCTGACGCCCGCGCTCCGGCACTGCACCGGAGGCGGGCTGGTCCAGCGGACTACTCGGCGCGGCAGACGGCCGGCGCGGAGAGGTTGGGGCGAATCATCTTGAACGGCTGAATCAGGTCCGGGACGCGGAGCAGCGCGTCACGGCAGCCCGCCTCGTCGTTGCCGGACATCTCCACCTTGAAGCTGCAGTCCTGCGCGCCCTCGCAGACCGTCTTGGCCAGCCGCGCATAGCAGTCTACGGCGCGGGCGCAGGTGCCCTCGCCCAGGTCCATCGACGCGGAGGAGGGCGTCGTCGAGGCAGAAGCCGTGTTCGTGTTCGTCGACACCGATGCGCCAGCGGACAGGGCGTCCTGCGAGTTCTCGCCCGGGGCGTTCAGGTTGATGGTGACGTTCGTCTGCGCGGGCGCGTGGGTAGGGGCGGCGACGTAGCGCGGGTTGATGCGGTCCTGGGCGCAGAGGTACAGCTCCTCGCCCTTCTTGCGCACCGTGGCGAGCTTCGCCTCCAGCTCCTCCGGAGGAACCTGCTTATCGTCCACGGAGACATGGAAGGTGTACGCGTCCATCCCATTGTAACGGAAATACATCATGGAGGTCGCATCGTAGGTGACGGCGATGGCCGTGTTGTCCATGGACTGCGACTCGAGACCGCTCTCCAGGGCGCAGACGCCGATGGACGTCTTGGTCGTCGAGGCGTCATGCGAGTCGACGGGCAGCGTGTAGTACTTGTTGGCACCACAAGCCGCCAGAGAGAGACATAGAGATGTCAGGGATAGCCCCTGGATGAGCCGCTTCATGAGGTTTGCTCCTAGGAAGAGGAATGGGTCCGCGCTGGTGAAGTCCGGCGGAGTGGCGCATCGACGCGTGCACCGGTTGCTCATTCAATCCTGACACGAAAAGCCCCACCCTCGGAAGTCTCGGGACGGGCCTGTCGCGGGCGTTTCTCGAAACCTGGGACTGCCCACGGCGAGTGTAAGGCTGGCCCCGGCGCGAGGACCATCCCAGGCCGCGTGGTGTTGAGGCTCAAGCCATCGCCAACAGGCCCAGGCCCCTGCCGCGCCCCTCGTGGGAGGGCGGCCTGGACAGGCGTGTACCCCAAGGGGGCTGCTCGGCCTCTCTACCGGCCTGGCTCACAGCTCGGACGCCCCCCGTCAGCTGCCCTCCTCGTCCTGCACGCCACCCTCAACGGAGTCCCAAGTCGTCTTGATGCGCGCCTGATGTACTGGGCGGATCCACGCAGCGGCCGTTGGCGCAGGTCCCACCTTCAAGGAAAGGCCGTGCATGCAACGCATGAAGCAGGGGACGCGGTGGGCATCGTCGCCCGAGAGCTCTCGCAGCGCTCGCGCGGCCGCTTCTGTGACGTTCAAATCGCGCTCGATGAGGCGCTACGCCACACCTACGTCGCAGACTCGACATGGGCGTTGTGCACTCGCGGGACATACGGGGCGTCGGGCTTGCAGTGAGTGGCCTGGGTGCCCAACTCACCTCTTTGCCAGGGGCGCGGGCCAACGTCTGCGGAAGGTGCCGGATGATTGATGTTCGCCAGTCGCTGGAGCGGCGGGTGCTCTCCATGGTCGCGCGCATGGATGAGGAGGGCTTTGGCAACTGCACCTGGCACGGCGAGTGCCAGGCGGCGTGCCCGAAGTCGATCAGCATCGATACCATCGCGCTCATGAACCATGAATGGCTCCGGGCATCGATCGCATCCCAACGCGAAGTGGGGCGCGAGCCCAAGGCGGACGCCCAGAGCCAAGACCCAGAAAGAGGAGGAACGGCATGACCAAACCGACACATCTCGGGGGCGGGGCCACGTTCGACCTGGCGGCAGTCGAGCGTGAAATGCGGCGAGAAGACGCCTACCTGCGGGAGGGCCACACGGCGCGGACTCTGGTGCGCGAGCCCGACCTGCGCATCGTCCTCATCGCGATGAAGGCCGGCGCACGGATGGCCGAGCATCGCGCCAGCGAAACCGTGTCGGTCCACGCGCTCTCCGGGCACGTGCGACTGCGCCTGCCCGACAAGACCGTGGAGCTGCCGTTCGGGCGTTTGCTCGTCCTCGAGAAAGGCCTGCGCCATGACGTGGAGGCGCTCGAGGAGAGCGCGTTCCTGCTCACGCTCGGATGGAAGAGCCCATGAGGGAGGCGTAGAAAGTCGATGCGCGGGGCAAGGAGCTGGCAAGGCGTCCAACTCTATACCGTCGGCCATTCGACGCGAACGCTCGACGAGCTCATCGCGCTCCTTCGACCGTTCGGCGTCTCCATCGTGGCTGATATCAGGACGATCCCGCGCTCGCGCCACAATCCGCAATTCGAACGCGAGGCGCTTCGCTCCGCGCTTCGCCGGCATCACCTCCGTTACGTCCATCTCCCCGCGCTCGGAGGGCTGCGGCACGCGCGCGGGGACTCACCGAACATGGGGTGGCGCAATGCGAGCTTCCGCGGGTACGCGGACTACATGCTGACGGACGAGTTCGAGTCTGGGCTGGCTGAGCTGCGTGAGCTGGTCATGGAAGGCACGGTAGCGTTGATGTGCGCCGAAGCCGTGCCCTGGCGTTGCCATCGCTCCCTGGTCGCAGACGCCCTGACAGTTCGCGGTGCGCAGGTCGAGCACATCACCAGCCGAACCCGGTCGACGCCGCACCGGATGACCGACTTCGCCCATGTCGATGGCACGCGGCTCACGTATCCGGCGGGCCTCGGCTCATCCCTCGATACGCGCGCGCCGTTTCACCTCGAGGCGACCGTGCGCGTGCTGCAGCGGCGGCCGACGAACCTCGTCGACGTCTGGGAGGACGGACGGTACCTGCGAGCGCTCACGGTCTCCGATGGACTCGTGCTGGTCGAGGTCTCGAATCAGGGGACGGTGGACGAGCCGCAGGTCCGGTTCCGCGTGCTCGATGGGGATGACTCGCGCGGAGCGCATGCCGAGATCTCTCGGGTGTTGCGGCGGGGGCTCGGACTCGATGTGGACCCGGAGCCGCTCGATCGGCTGCTCCAAGCCGAGCGCAAGCTCGGCCCCGTTGCGCGTGCGCTGCGCGGTATGCGGCCGCCACGGTTCCCCAGCCTCTTCGAGACGTTCGCGAACGTCATCCCGTTCCAGCAGGTCAGCCTGGACGCCGGGGTCGCAGTCGTTCGCCGTTTGGTAGAGCGCTTCGGCCGGTCCTTGCCGCACGAGGGGCAAGAACGGTACGCCTTTCCGACTGCTGCTGCGCTCGCCGAGGCGCGGCTCGACGCGATTCGCTCCTGTGGCTTGAGCGCGAGGAAGGCCGAGGCACTCCGCGCGGCCGCCGCCGCCGTCCAAGCGGGCGATGTGACAGAGGCCATGCTCACGCAAATGAGCAGCGCCGAGGCGATGCGGATGCTCACTGGGCTCCCCGGTATTGGCCCCTGGAGCGCGGCCTTGGTTCTCCTGCGCGGCTTGGGCCGGCTGGAGGTGTTCCCGGAGGGGGATGTCGGGGTCATTCGCGGGCTCTCGGGATTGATGCATGTCGAGCCGGGACCTGCGCTCGAGCGCCTGATCCGCCGCTTCGGCGAGCAGCGTGGATATTTGTATTTCTGCTCGCTCGGTAGCGCGCTCTTGGCCCGAGGCCTCATTCATGCCGCCGACGCTGGGCCACGGCGAAGCCTTCTAATCGCGCCGGAGTCGCACCATTGAGGCCAACGCAGCGATGCCTGCCGATGTGCAACTTCTGCAGAGGAGGCGGTTCGCTCTCGCTCTAGGGGATCCGCGCGAAGCCGAGTCGCCGCTCAGGAGCCCGTGAAATAGCAGACCCACCGAAACCGACCGCCACGCCACCCTCTGGAGCCGACCGCGTCTCACCGGAGCTGGTGAAGGAGCTGCGAGAGCGCCTCACCAAGGGCGAGGACGTCGTCGATCCGAAGACCTGGGCCGGCTCCATTCCGGCCGCCCTCGGTATCGCCCCTCGCCTGCAAATCGGCGCGAACCGTTGGTTCAACCTGGTCTGGCTGCTTGCGCAACGAGGTTCAGCTCGGCTTCAAGCAAGTGAAGTGGATTGCCGGCATCGAGTTCGTCGCTGACTTCCTCGAAGTGGGAGGCGGGTACGGCGGCTACGATGAAGATCACGAGTTCTTCGGGTATCGTCAGTCGATCTGAGTCGGGTGCGAAGGAATGGGCGCGCTCCTCGATGGTCTGCTCCCCCAATTTTCGGACCCGTTGAAGCGTGAGAGCGTCCTCGCGGCCAGGAGGCAGGTCGGTCGTGAGGAAGAGCAGGTTTATTGAGGAGCAGATGGGCCGCATTCCGCGGGAGGCGGAGAACCTACAGTTGTCGTTTGAGTCTGGCGCTTCGTGCCCGGTAGTGGCATTGCCTGGCGCCGGCTTGGTGGTGACGTCGCCAGAGTGCCAGCAACAGGCGTCGAGTCTCCTGGACGGAGAAGCGGACGAGGGTTGTCAGTGCGCAGTCTCCTTGAATGAGACGCGCAAAGACGAGGCCGATGCATCGGCTGTGCATGAGCACTCCCCATGAATGGGGACTCCTGAATCGCCACACACGGGACCTGTCAGTATTAAAAAGAGTGATGTCTCCGGATGATTCAGTGAGTCAAGTCAGGAGTTCGACTGGCGATGTGCGCCGCATGAACTGACTTGCGCCTTCTCGACACACCGGGATGCCTTTAGTACGCGTGTCCAGGTGCGTTCGTCGAATCTCTCTACTCCCCGTTTCCACCTGCCCTGGTGGCCCCTGGTGCTCATCGCTTCAGGGGCGTGGCTGCTGCGCATCGCGGGCTTCTTCCACCGGGGAGGCGCTTTCGGGCATCCCGTGGACTACGACGAGGGCGTCTATTTCAGTGCCGCCGCACTTCTCGCCCATGGTGTATTGCCCTACCGTGACTACTTCTTCGTCCACCCTCCTGGGATTGCCATGTTGCTGGCGCCAGTGGCCGCGCTCGCACGTGGCTTCGACGCAGCGCTGGCATTCGCAGTGGTCCGTTGGCTCGTCCCCGGGATCGGGGCACTGAGCACGCTTCTGTGCGGACGCATCGCTCAGGAGCAATGGGGCGTCAGGGCAGGCGTCGTGGCCGCGCTCGCCTATGCCGTCTTCCCAGAAGCGGCCGCCACCGAGCGCGGGCCCTTCCTGGAGCCACTGCTCAACCTCGCCTGTCTTGGCATGGCATGGGTTTGGCTGCGGCATGGGGCTGATGCCTCACGGTGGAAGGGGGATCTGCTGGCCGGAGCCCTTCTTGCCACCGCGTGCGCCATCAAGCTGACAGCCGGCGCCTGGGTCATCGCCGCGGTGTGGGCTCGCGGCATGGAGGGCCAGGGACGGCGTGCCCTACGAGTCGTGCTTGTCGCGGCAGCCGTGGGGCTGGTCTGGCTGGGCCCCTTCTTCGCGCTCGCCCCCGCCGCGATGCTCGATGGCCTTCTTCGGTTCCAGTTGCTCCGCCCACCCGATGGCGAGTCAGATGTCTGGCGCCGACTTCTCATGGTCCTGGGAGACGGGCGCATGGGCTTCTCCGTCCTCTGTGTATGGGGCTTGGTCGTGGCCCTGGCCCGAACTCGTCGAAGGGAGGCCGTCGCCGAGCGACTCTTCGCGGCCGCCTGGGTTCTGACGGTCGTGACCTTCTTGTCGTCGAAGAGCTATTGGGCCCAGTACAACGCCCACCTGGCGCCTACCATGGCGGTCCTCGCGGGGTTGGGGGCCTCCGTGGTGTTGAGTTGGGCGGACACACGTTCGCGCACGCAAGCCGCGCTCATCACCGCCACGGTGATGCTCATCGCACTCTCTCCGTTGCCGGCGGCCATCCGCTCTGCGAATCAGCGAGACCGTTTCCTGCTCACGCTCGGGAGCTCACTCCGGGCCTCCGTCCCCCCGGATTCAGCCCTTTGCACCTTCGAACCGGCTTGGGCAATCGCCGCCGGGCGGCTTCCCGGAATCCCAGAGGGGACTCCCATCCTCGTCGACCCCTATGGCCTCATGCTGAATGATGCACTGGGCACCCCCGGGCGCTTCGCTCACGCAGGAGCCGCTTTCGAGGATGAGCGCTCGCAGCGGACCATGCTCCCCATGCTTGCGCGCTGTGACATCCTGGTCCTTGAGGGACGTGGCGAATGGCAGCTGTCCTCCGCCAGCGAGCGCTGGGTCCATGAGCACTTCGTGCGAGAAGGGCTCTTCTGGCGGCGTGCTTCTGAGTGAAGTCTCGCGGATTCCCCACGCCGGAAGGAAGCTGGAGGGGCGAGCGACTCTCGATCACCGGGACTGCCCACTGCGGGTGCAAGGCTGCCCCTGGCGCGACGACCACCCAAGGCCGCGCGGTGTTGAGGGGCCCTATCCGTCTTATGCCTGATGTCACACACGAGAAGCCCGGGTAGCGGCCCGCAACCTGCTCTAGAATCGCCGATATGAGCACTGCACCGTACCCTATTGGTTCCCCCGGAAGCCCCTGGGGTGAGGCGGAAGTCACGGCCTGGCGGTCCCGCCAGACCCGCAAGCGCAGCTACGCGGCCGACGTGCTGAGCGCGATAGATCGCCTGCGCGCGCGCTTCGACGTGGTGCAGTACGGTCTGCTGGACTACCCGCCGGACACGTACCCGCTGTTCGCGCTCGCGAGCCGCGACTGGCGCGACGGGTTGCCGGTGGCGCTGGTCACGGGTGGGGTACACGGCTACGAGACGAGCGGCGTCCACGGCGCGCTGCAGTTCGTCGAGCGGCATGCGGCTGGCTACGCGGGCCGCTTCAACCTGCTCGTCGTCCCGTGCGTCAGCCCGTGGGCCTACGAGCGGATCCACCGCTGGAACATGAATGCCATCGACCCGAACCGCTCCTTCCGCGAGCCCAGCCCCGCGGAGGAGTCGGCGGCCCTCATGCGACTGGTCGCCCCGCTGCGCGACCGCGTGCTCGTGCACGTGGACCTGCACGAGACCACCGACTCGGACGAGGCGGAGTTCCGCCCCGCCTTGGCCGCGCGCGACGGCAAGCCCTTCGAGCCCGGCCACACCCCGACGGATTCTACGTCGTGGGCGACACCGAGAACCCGCGGCTCGACTTCCAGCAGGCGGTCATCGCCGCGGTCGCGAAGGTCACCCACATCGCCCCGCCAGACGCCGACGGCAAGATCATTGGCTCTCCCGTCGTCGCCCCGGGCGTCATCCACTACGCACTCCGCCAGCTCGGACTGTGCGCTGGCATCACGCGCGCCCGCTACGTGACGACCACCGAGGTCTACCCCGACAGCCCGCGCGCGACGCCCGCGCAGTGCTGCGACGCGCAGGTGGCGGCGGTCACGGCGGCGCTCGATTACGCGTTGGCGCATCCGTAGGGGAGGTGCCAATCCAATCTCGACGTCGAGCGCACGCCACGCTCGACCTCGTGGCCGTCACGGCTCACGTGGGCGAGCCGACGCAGGCGGCGCCGGTGGCAGCGGCGCAGGGCCCGCTGGAGTGGGAGTAGGGCTTCAGGGTGGCGTGTCGTGCCTATCGCGCCCCGGTGGCCGCGTCCCGGGAGGCAGGCTTCGGTGCATCGCCTGCCGCCTCGGCGATGGGCCGGGCGTACCTGACCAGCGACAGCAGCATCTTGCCCGGCTCTTCGTTCATGATCTCGTGAGCCGAGTTCTCGAACCAGACCAGGTGCTTGATGGGTGCGTGAAGGCGCTCGAACCATTCGGCCGCGACGCTTGCCGACACGTTGTAGTCGTGCCGGCCATTGAAGAGGAGCATCGGGCACTCGAGCCGGGTCACGTTGCTGAAGTCGGCCCGCAACACGGCGGGGAACAGCTTCTCCTCGGAGAGCTCGTTGGCGGTCCACACCGAGGCCAGCTCGGCATCCGTGTACTCCGGAGAGAGTGCGAAGCCCTCCGCTTCGGCCTGGCCACCCGTCCGCCCGTGCACCTGGCCACCATAGAAGCCGAGCCACTTGCGCTGGATCGCGACGACGGGCAGCTCGAGCGCAGCGCCATGCGCCGCGTAGGGCGCAATCGATTGCAGCTCCCTGATCGCCTCCTCGTTTCCGGCTGCGCGTGCCCTGTCCATGGCAAAGCGCCATCCGCGCCGTTCGCTCTCCAGAACATCGGTCGCCTGTCCCATTCCGATATACGCGTGCAGCCATTCCGGGTGACGTTGCGCTACGGACAGGCCGAGGTAGCTGCCCCATGAATGTCCGAGCAGGAAGATCTTCTCCTTGCCGAGCTCCTTGCGTGCCCAGCGAATCATCTCCTCGGTATCGGCGATCAACCGCTCCGCCGTCATGGTCGCCGCGACCGCGGAGGGGTCATTCGCCAGGTAGGTTTTTCCAGCACCGCGCTGATCCCACTGGATGACGGTGAAGTACTCCTCCCACCCCCGCTGGAAGTACCAGCTCGTCGGCATCGACACGAAGCCGGGACCTCCGTGGAGCATCAGCAACACGGGATTCGCCCGGTCGACGCCGCGGATCGAGACCCATTGGTCGATCCCGCCGATGCGGACCTTCTCCAGCCGCTCCACACCCATGGGGGTCACGATCCGGCGCAGGTTGGCGACGATGGCGGTCGCTTCGCGCCGGCTGCCGGGTCCAGCCTGCTCCCTGGCCGTAGGGGTGCCCGCACAGCTCGTCAGGAGGACGGCCAGGCAGCAATTACGGAAGAGGTTCGTCATCTCGGTCCCGGGACAGTACGCAGGTGCTCGCATAGGGGGCATCGCCCACCTCCTTCCATTCTCTTCTGGCAGCGCAGGCTTGCACGAGCCTGACAGTCGCTGATTGTCGCGGCGCCTTCGCCCCGGGAGGAGTAGCGTCCGCCGACACGGAGGGGACTCATGCGTGCGCTCCTTGTCGAGGATGAGCCGGAACTCGCGCGGCTGGTGGCAAATGAAGCGACGTCCCAGGGCTTCTCGGTCGACGCCGTGGCTTCGGTCACCGAGGCCCGTAGCGCGATTCACCTGGGCGCCTACGCGATCGTGCTTCTGGACCGCCGCCTGCCCGATGGCGACGGCCTGTGCCTGATTCCCGAGCTCCGGGCCATGCAGCCGGAGGCGGGCGTGCTGGTGATCAGCGCGATGGGAGATGTCCCGGAGAGAGTCGCAGGCCTGGATGCGGGTGCGGATGACTACATGGGAAAGCCTTTCCATGCAGACGAGCTACGGGCGCGCATCCGCTCGGTGCTGCGACGGCCTGCACAGGCGCGACAGCTGCAGCCGGTGCGCTGCGGCGCCATCGAGTACGACCTCGGCTCCAGGCAGATGACGGTGCAGGGAAGGCCGCTGCTGCTTCGCCGGCGCGAGGCCTCGCTGCTGGCCGCCCTGATGCGCCGCGCGCGGCGGGTCGTCCAGCGCGACACCCTCATCAAGGAGGTCTACGGGTTCGACGAGGAGCCCAGTGCCAACACCCTGGAAGCACACATCTCCAGGCTGCGACGGCGGCTCGAGGATTGTGGTGCGGGTGTGGTGCTGCACCCGGTCCGGGGCGTCGGCTATCTTATCGACGAGCCATGAAGCGTCTCACGGACTCCCTGGCGCCGCGCCTGATCGTGGCCGTCCTCGCAACGCAGCTCATCGTCATCACCGGGCTGATGCTGTTCTGGATGGTGTTCTCCCACTCCGTCTCGCACGACGATCTGTCCGCCGCGACCTCCCAACGTCGCGTTGCCGAGTCGATCACGCTGGACCCGGCAGGCGCCCCTCGCATCGAGCCCTCGAGCGCTCTGCGCGCCTATCAGGCACGACGTCCGCAGCTGGCCTACGCCGTGTACCTGGACGGCCGCCTGGTGCCCGGATCATCGCAGCAGCTCGCCCACGCGATCTCTCCACGCGGCTGGGCCGCACCTGGCGCGAACCTCGAACCGGCGCCCACCCTCGCCGACCTGTATCGGCACTTCCCCGACCTGCAGTGTGTGCAGCTGCTCGCTGAGTGCGGAGATCCGGTGATCGCCCTCGGAGAGGGCCAGCACGCGAACGTCTCGATGTTCCCGGTCCACGGCATCGGGACCGCGGTCGTCGTGACGAGCGGCAATCGGCTCGGACTGGATGACCTGCCAACCGCGCTGCGGACGCTGATTCCGCGCGTGATGAAGCTGTTTGGTTCGGCCGTCCTCGCCACCGTCCTCGTGCTGCCACTGATGCTGCGTCGCGCGCTACAACCCCTCACGAGGGCCGCCAACGCCGCATCCGGCATCGGCCTCGAGACGCTGGACCAGCGGCTGTCGCCCGATGGCGTGCCCAAGGAGATCCAGCCCTTCGTCACGGCCATCAATCAGCTGCTGGAAAGGCTCGAGCGCGGCGTCTCCCGCCAGCAACTGTTCGTCGCCAATGCCGCGCACGAGTTGCGCACCCCTGTGGCGATTCTCTGCGCCCGGCTCGACTCCCTGGGCGACAGCCCCGCCACGCGCGACCTGCGGCGCGATGCGACGCGGCTGGGGCTGATGGTCGACCAACTGCTCGCGGCTTTCCGCATGCAGGGACAGACCCCGGCGGATTGGAGAGCGCTGGATCTCGTCCAGCAGCTGCGTGATCTGATCAGCGACATGGCGCCGCTGGCGCTGCGGAGCGGACGAGCCATCGCCCTGGAAGCCGCATCGCCCTCCGAGATGGTGCTGGGACAGGCCGATGGCCTTCGGTCGGCGTTGGCCAACCTGCTCGACAATGCGCTGCGCGCCGAGCCCGCTGGCGGGACGGTGATCGTCAGGATGGAAGCCAGCACGTCCAGCGTCACGGTCGACGTCGTCGATCACGGCCCCGGCGTCGAGGAGTCCGACCGAGAGAACATCTTCGAGCCCTTTTGGCGCCGGGAAGGTCAGTGGAGTGGAACCGGGTTGGGTCTGGCCATCGCCCGCCGCATCTCGGAAGGCCACGGCGGTAGCCTGCAGCACCTGCCCACAGAAGGCGGCGGCGCGACATTCCGGATGCGGGTGCGAAGAGCTCCCGCAGGAAGAAGCATCGACCCGTCAGCGTGTTGCAAGGATTGAGGCGCGTACTGGCTGGAGTTGCCCCCGTCAAATCGGACAACTCAGGGTTGAGAGTTCGCAGTGCGGAACTCGCTGAGCTTCGTTGGGTCAAAGAAGCGTGAGATGTATTCTCTCATGTCGGCCAAGCGAGCATCGCGGCATCAATGATGGCGGCGAGCTTCTTCGCGGAGGCGCCATCGCGAGACTGTATCGACAAGCCCTCCAGCACCGTGGTGTAGAACGCGGCGAGCTTCCCCACCTCGGCGGATGCAGGGAGGTCTCCATCGAGAATGCCTCGCTCGAGTCGCTGCTTCAGCGCACGCTCACCCCTGAGGCGATTCTCCGCGAGGAAGGTCCTGACCCGCTCGTTCTCCGGCGAGCCCAGGAGCGAAGACAGGACGATCATGCACCCCCGAGGTTTGTCGCTGGCGGTGTAGGCCCGCGCATTGGCGCGCAGCATCTCCTCCACCGCCGCGCGTGCGGACGGAGCATCCTCCAGGCTGCGGGTGGTGTGAATGCCTTCGAGCCGGTCGTAGAGCTCAACGGCTTCGCGGAAGAGCTCTTCCTTGCAGCCGAAGATGGAATAGAGGCTGGGCTTGTTGACGCCCATCGCATCGACCAGATCCTGGATGGACGTGCCCTCGTAGCCGCGCGCCCAAAACACCCGCATCGCCTCCACGAGTGCCTCGTCGCGGTCGAACCCGCGGGGGCGGCCCATCACAGCGGAGGGCTTCTTCGTCTTCACCTTGCGCGGAGTCATCGCTCGATTGCCCGCAGGCCAGCGACGCCGATACCGATCATCACCAGGAAGAAGATACGTGGTGCCGAGACCTGTTCGCCGAGAAATAGCATGCCGAAGACCGCGACGCCGCACATGCCCATCCCCACCCAGACAGCGTAGGCCGTTCCGACGGGCAGTTGCTTCAAGGCGAGCGACAGCAGCACCAGGCTGACCATGGCGAGGCCAATGCCGATGACGCTGGGCCAGAACCGGGTCAGGCCGTCGGCTCGCTTGAGCGCGAGCGCCCAGGCGATCTCCAGACACCCGGCCAATATCAACACAGTCCATGCCATGAACGCCTCTTGCTGTCGCGGCTTCAAGCCGAAAAGCCACCATCGACCGCGATGGAGGTGCCTGTGATGAATCGCCCGCTGGCACCCGCCAGGTGCCCGACGGTGGCGGCGATGTCCTCGGGCTGCGCGTAGTGCTTCAGGGACATGAGCGCCAACTCGGCCGCGACGGCGGGCCCGGTCGCCGGATTCATGTCGGTATCCGTCGACCCGGGGTCGATCACGTTCACGGTGATGCCGCGCTCGCCGACTTCCCGTGCCAAGCCCTTCGTCAGGCCGATCAAGGCGGACTTGCTCATCGAGTAGAGCGTGACTCCGCCATAGGGCACGCGCTGCGCGAAGCAGGAACCAATCGAGATGATGCGGCCACCCTGCGGCATGTGCGCGAGCGCGGCTTGAGACGCGACGAACACGCCTCGAACGTGGATTGCCAGTGTCCTGTCGAGTTCCTCGAGTGTGACCTTTTCGAACGGTCCGGAAGGGAAGATGCCGGCGTTGTTGACCAGGATGTCCAGGCGGCCCAACTCGGACGCCGCGCGGTCGACTGCGCCACGGACGGCGTCGGGGTCTCCGTTGTCCGCCTGGATGGCCACTGCCCGTCGGCCGAGTGCCTTGAGTTCACCGACCAGCGTGGCCGCTTTGTCGCCAGAGTTCGCATAGGTGAAGGCGACGTCCGCCCCCCCCTTTGCCAGATGCCGAACGATGGCGGCGCCGATGCCACGCGTGCCACCTGTCACCAACGCCGCCTTGCCACTGAACGCCATCATGTCCACCCTCTACTTTGAAACCGGTCGTTTAAAATGTCTACGCAGCGAGGGGGGCTCCGTCAAGACTTTCTTAATGACCGGTTCATATGTCCCCAGCAGGGCCCTTTGCGGGAAAGAGCCCGCGCTCTCTCCGCCAAGGTGAGTGAGCCAGTTCCCTCAAGCAGGTGAGGAGGAGGCGAGCGAGGGGCTTGAGGCAGCGTAGCCAACCTGTCCACCGAAGCGGGTGATGCTCACCTTCGGCCCCGCCTGGGTGCGTTGACGCTCCCCGAGGTGAACCGCAGCCCGCCTTGATGGGGCGTTCTCCGCCGCAGCCGCCGAGCGCTCGCCCAAGTCGATCAACAATCTGTGCGGCTTCGCACAGTGCCTCTTCTCCAAGGCCATCCAGCGCGGGCTCTGGAAGGGCGACAACCCTGCGGCTGCCGTCCGCCCGGCGCAAGGTGTCCAAGCGCGCCCCGTCCTATCTCAATGCCAAGGGGGTGGCGCCGGTGGTGCGGAACACCGCGGATGCCGCTCAATGGACAGACGCACTTGAAGAGATTGCCAAGGAATTGAGCGGCATTGAGGGAAGTGGGCCCTCCTGGATTCGAACCAGGGACCAATCGGTTATGAGCCGACAGCTCTAACCGCTGAGCTAAGGGCCCTCATGTGCCAACCAACCGCGTGACAGATTGCATATCGCCGGGTGCGCAGTCCTGGCAAGGGGCGTCGTTTTACCCGGCTTCAGCGCTTCCGCTTCGTTGCCAGTCCAGGGGCCGGCGCCTCGCGGGGCACCTTCACGCGGAAGGTGTCCCCACGCTGCGTCACCTCCACGCCTTCGGCCCGCAGGCGCCCTGCCTGCTCCTGGGCCACCTGGGGCGCCAGCGTCCCGTCCGAGCGGGTGACGCGCCACCAGGGCAGCGGCAGCTCGGGCTGCTGGGGCAGGGTGGCCATCTCCCGGCCCACGCCTCGTGCCGCGCCCGGACGGCCCGCGTAGAGCGCCACCTGGGCATAGGAGCGCACCTGCCCGCGCGGAATGGCCCGGACCGCCTTCCACACCGCCTTGGAGAAGGGGAGGGGAGCCTTCTTCACTTCTGCCTTCGGTGTCTTCGTCTTCGCTCGGAGCGCCACGGCGCCAGACTCTAGAAACACGAAGGCCCCCGGTCCACGAATGGAGCGGGGGCCCACGTTTCAGCTCAGCTCAAGCCCGGCTCAGCTCTCCACGAAGGAGCGCAGGCGCTTGGAGCGGCTCGGGTGGCGCAGCTTGCGCAGCGCCTTGGCCTCAATCTGACGGATGCGCTCGCGCGTCACCTCGAAGTCCTGGCCCACCTCTTCCAGCGTGTGGTCGGACTTCTCGCCAATGCCGAAGCGCATGCGGAGCACCTTCTCCTCGCGCGGCGTCAGCGTGGCGAGCACCTTCCGGGTCTGCTCCGCCAGGTTCATGTTGATGACCGCGTCCGCCGGCGACACGAGGCTCTTGTCCTCGATGAAGTCACCCAGGTGGCTGTCCTCTTCCTCGCCAATCGGCGTCTCGAGGGAGATGGGCTCCTTGGCGATCTTCAGGACCTTGCGGACCTTGTCGAGCGGCAGCTCCATCTTCTCCGCGATCTCCTCCGGCGTCGGCTCGCGGCCAATCTCCTGCACCAGGTAGCGGCTGGTGCGGATGAGCTTGTTGATGGTCTCGATCATGTGCACCGGGATGCGGATGGTGCGGGCCTGGTCCGCGATGGCGCGGGTGATGGCCTGACGAATCCACCAGGTGGCGTAGGTCGAGAACTTGTAGCCGCGCTTGTACTCGAACTTGTCCACGGCCTTCATCAGGCCGATGTTGCCCTCCTGGATGAGGTCCAGGAACTGCAGGCCGCGGTTCGTGTACTTCTTCGCGATGGACACCACGAGGCGCAGGTTGGCCTCCACCAGCTCGCTCTTGGCGCGCTCGGCGCGGCGCTCACCCAGACGGATGGCGTCGTAGTTGCGGCGCAGCGACTCGACGGGGAGGTTGGCCTCCTCCTCGACCTTCTTGATCTTCCGCACCGCCGTGCGCACGTCGCGGTCCAGGACCTCCAACTGCTCCGGCGTGAGGTTGAGCTGCTTCTGCAGCTTCTTGCCGATGTTGGGGTTCTCCCGCGACTCCTTCAGCTGCGGGCGCAGCTCCTTCATGGAGCAGTCGTAGCGGCGCTCCAAATCACGCAGCTCGTCCTCGGCCTTGTCGACGCGCTCGATGAGGGCCTTGAGGTTGATGACGATGCGGTCCACCTGCTTCTTGTTGAGCCGCATCTCCTCCAGGACCTCCATCATCTTGGTCCGGAGGTCCTTGATCTCCTGCTTCACTTCCTTCTTGCGGACCTCGGTCAGCTTCTTCTTGGAGGACAGCTCCTCCTCCAAGACGTCGCAGTCCTGGGCGAACTTGCGGAAGCGCTCGATCTGCTTGCAGATCTGCTCAATCTTGTTGAGCTCGCTCTGCGCCAGCTGCGCCGGAGCGTCTCCCTCGCCGACCTCCTCGGGCGCCTCTTCGGCACCTTCGGACTGCGTCTCCTCCGGCGCGTCCTTGATGACGTCGCGCACGCGCAGCTTGGCCGTCTTCAGCTTGTTGCCGATGTCGAGTATCTCCTCGACGGCCACCTTGCACGCCAGCAGCGCGCGGAGGACTTCCTTCTCGCCATCCTCGATGCGCTTGGCGATTTCGACCTCGCCCTCGCGGGTGAGCAGGCTGACGCTGCCCATCTTGCGCAGGTACAGGCGCACCGGGTCGTTCGACTTGCCGCCCGGCTCGTCGTCCTCGTCCTTCTCGTCCTCGTCGGCGTCTTCCTTCTCTTCCTCGACGGTGACGGTGGGCTTGATTTCGTTGTTCTGAGCGGCCTTCTGCGCGTCGACAATCTCGATGTCGTTGTCGCCGAACATGCTCATCACGTCGTCGATCTGATCGGACGACACGATGTCGGCGGGGAGCGCGTCATTGACCTCGTCGTACGTGAGGAAGCCCTTCTCACGGCCCGCGGCGAGCAGGTCCTTGACCTCCTTGCGCTCGGCGACCGGATCCTCCTCGATGTCGTCCTCGACGGCGTCGGGGTCGACCTGGACGGCGGCGGCGGCCTCTTCCGCGGCCTCCTCCGGGTCCACGTCATCGCCCATGGCCGGCGCCACGCCCTTCTTCTTCTTCTTGAGCTTCTCCGTCGCCTCGGCGACGACGTCCCTCGCGACGAGTTCTTCCTTCTCCTCGGCGCCCGTCTTGGCCCCCTTCGCCGCGGCACCGTCCGGAGCCTTCTTCTTGCGGATCACCGGATCCACTTTCTTCTTGGTCGGCTTCACGGACGCCTTCGAGGGCTTCTGCGTCGGCATTCGGGTACTTCTCCTTGAGCAAATTCAGGGGCTTGAGGCCTGGGCGAGCCGGCCGATCTACCGCAAAGTCAGGGTTTCTTACAAACGCGAACTCAAACCGGTTGCATGGGCGCCTTTGTTCCCGAGGAGGCAGGCTTGAGCTCCTCCAGGACACGCTTCTTGAGCGCCAACAGTTCCACGCGCTCCGCCAGGAGCTGGCGCGTCTCCTCTGTCAGGTCGAACGCCCCCGGCGTCTGCTCCGTCGCCCGCTTTATATAAACGAGCCGCTCGTCAATGCGCCGCACCATGATTTCCCTGCAGATGGAGAGGAACGCCGCCTCCAGGGGTACCGGTTCCGAGGGGAGCTGCCGCAGCGCGCTTTCAATGCCGCGCTTCACGGCTTCCGAGGATTCAAAGAGCGCATCGTTTGCGCCGTGTCCCGACGTCGCATGCGCCAGCGCCATGCGCAGGCCCATGTGGGACAGCTCGTCACACACGCGGAAGGTGTCCCGCGCCATCAACCGTGGCTCTTTCAACACCGCGCCCACGTAGAAGCACTCCAGCGCGGGGGGCGGTTTCTCCAGGGGCGGGGCGGGACGGTTGGGGCTCGAAGGAGGTGCGTCCCCGCTGGCGGGCTTGGGCAGGGGCACCTTGCTGCGCAGGGCCGCCTCCACGTCCGCAGGCCGCCAGCCGAAGTGCTCGGCCACCGCGCTGAAGAGGGTGGCGCGCACCAGGCCCACGGGGACCTGTCCCACCACCGGCTTGAGCCGCTCGAGCGCTGCCATCTTCTCCTCGAAGCTCGCGGCCTTGCCCTCCGGGAGGAGCGAGGCGAACAGGTGGCTGGTGAGCGGGTGGGCGCCTTCCAGCAGCCGTTCCACGCCTTCCTGGCCCTCTCGACGCGCGAAGGTGTCTGGATCATCCCCTTGCGGCAGCAGGGCAACTCGCGCGGTCGCCCCCGCGGCGAGCAGGGGACCGGAAAGCCGTTCGACAGCGGCAAGGCCGGCCGAGTCTCCGTCCAACAGCAGGATCAGCTCGCGGGCCTCGGCGCGCTTCAGCACCTGCATGTGTCCGGCGGTGAGGTTGGTGGAGCACAGCGCCACTGCGTGCCGCACGCCCACCTGGTGCAGGCCAATGGCGTCGAAGTAGCCCTCTACCAGCACGGCGGCCTTGCGCTTGCGAATCTCGTCGCGGGACTGGTCCATGCCGAAGAGCGTCTCGCTCTTGTTGTAGAGCCGGGACTCGCGCGAGTTGAGGTACTTGGGCCCTTCATCCGCGCCAATCAGACGGCCACCGAAGGCGATGGGGCGGCCCTCCGGCGCGCGGATGGGCACCATCACCCGGCTGCGGAAGAAGTCGTAGTAGCCGTCACCGCTGTTGCGCTTGAGGACCAGGCCGGCCTTCGCCGCCCACTCCAGCATGCCCAGCTTCTGGAAGCGCTCCGTCAGTGAGGCCCATTCGAGGGGCGCCCAGCCCAGGCCGAACGCCATGGCCGTCTCTTCGGAGACGCCGCGGCTGGCGATGTAGGCGCGGGCGGAGCGGCCTTCGTCCTGCTGCCACAGCATGGCGCGGAAGTGCTCGGCGGCCTGGTCCGTGGCCTCCTTGATTTGCTGCCGCTCCCGCATGCTGGGGTCCTGCTCGGCTTCCAGGTCCACGCCCAGCTCGCGCGCTAGGTCCCGCACCGCGTCCAGGAACGTCTTGCCCAGGTAGCGCTGGACGAAGGACACCGCGTCACCGCTCGCGCGGCAGCCATGGCAGAAATAGAAGCGCTTCTCCGGCACCACGTAGAACGAGGGGGTCTTCTCCTGATGGAAGGGACAGCAGGCCTTCCATTCACGCCCGGCCTTCTTCAGGTCGACATGCCGGGAGATGAGCCCGACGAGGTCCACCCGTTCGAGGACCTCCTGGATCTTGTGCTCCGGAATCACGACTCCCACCCCCTGGCCCACCCCTGGGCGGGCCCAGCCCCTGCATCCTGCCTGACAGGGCTGACGTCGCCTGCCCACCGGCCGACCTGGCGGATCATCCCCATGGGGGCTGAAGCCGGAGCGCTCGCGAGGGCAGGGAGTGGTTGCGGCATGGGGTGGACTCCTGAGGCCCCTGCACGCGACTTCCGCTGGGGGGGAGCGGGGGGCACGGCGGGACTGACCCAGGCACTTAATGACGAGGGGCCGAGGGAGCAAGTTTCCGCATCCCTGTCCAGCCCTTCAATGCAAAGGCGCCGCCGGTTTCCCGACAGCGCCAGCGCTGACCTCAGAACGGTGGAAGGCTCAAGAGAGCTTCGCGAGCTCCGACTTCACGGCCTCGGAGATGGCTCGGCCTTCCGCCTTGCCGTGAATCTTGGCGTTCAGGTTCTTCATCACCGCGCCCATGTCCTTGGGACCCTTGGCGCCCGTCTCGGCGATGGCGGCACGGACCTCGGCGGCCAGCTCGTCGGCGGTCAGCTGCTTGGGCAGGTAGTTCTGAAGGATGCTGATTTCAGCCTCTTCCTTCTCCGCCAGCTCCGGGCGGCCACCCGTCTTGAACTGCTCCACGGAATCACGGCGCTGCTTGATGAGGCCGGCGATGATGGTGAGGACTCCCGCGTCATCCAGTGCGGACGCGCCGGGCTCCACTTCCTTGTACTTCACCGCGCTCTTGAGCATCCGCAGCACGCTGAGCGTCAGCTCGTTCTTGGACCGCATCGCGTCCTTCAGGTCCGCGTCGATCCGCTCCTTCAGGGTGGCCATGGTCGCAGCTCCGGAGGGTAAGACGTTGTTCAGGGGGACTTCGACGGCGGGAGCCAGGGCACCTGACATCGGTGGCGCCCCGGCTCCACGCGCGAGGCACGCGCCTAGAACGACTTGCGGGCCTTCTTCACAGCGCGCTTCTTGGCGGCGAGGGCCTTCTTCTTCCGCTTCACGGAAGGCTTCTCGTAGTGCTCGCGCTTACGGATCTCGGAAAGGATTCCAGCCTTCTCGGTGGCCTTCTTGAAGCGCTTGAGGGCGCTCTCGATGGACTCTCCTTCCTTCACTCGGATACCGGGCATGCAGTCACCTCCTTCCGCCGTACGTAGATGTGGGTGTAGATCAAAAGGGGCAGCGGGTATGACCCACTGAGAGGGAAAACGCAAGGACGCTGGACGAAAAGGCTAAGCCGGATGGACTACACTGTCCGCCTCGTGAGCCCAGCCCTCCTCCTGGTGGTACTCCTGACGACCGGCCAGCAGCAAGGTGGGACCCCGACCCGAGAATGCTGGATGTCCTGCCAGCGGCACGTGACGGATCCAGCCCTGCGCGCTCGGACCTGCGGTAGCTGCCTGCCGGGTGGCCGCGTGGATTCCTGGGTGCAAGGCCTGGCGGGGCAGCGGCCCATTCCCCGGGCGCCGCTCGTCTCCGCGATGAAGGACCCGGATTGGCGGGTGAGGTGGGCGGCGGTGCGCGCGGATGCCAGACGTCAGGGCGTTACGGATCGCCGGGCCCTGGCGGATTGGGTCATGGCGGAGCCGGTGTCGTCCAACCTGACGGCATGTCTGACGGCGGCGCGCGCCGCGGCGGAGGCCGGGGCTTCCTCCGCGAAGTTCCTGCGAGATGCCGGACCTCGCGGCGCCAACGCCGCGGCCCGCGTGTGGGGGCGGCGGGAGGCCATTCGCGAGGCGCTGGAGCTGGAGCTGTACGCGGAGGACCGGCGGTTCGGGGCTCGGCGCTGGCCCACCTGGCCGCGTTCCTGAGCCGCAAGCCCGCACGCGTCCTGCTGGACGCCATGGCGACGCGGCCGGAGCGCGTGGATGCGGTCAGCGCCAGCGCGCTCAAGGTGGTGGCCGGGCGCAGCCGGTCGTCGGTTGGACGGATGCTGCTGGAGGAGGCGAAGCCCGCGGAGGAGGCGCGCATCAACCGGCTCTTCGCTGTGTATTCGAAGGAGCTGGAGGGCATGCAGCCGGAGCTGACCGTGGCGGATCCACTTCAGCGCCGACGCGCGGTGGAGTCGTTGCGAGTGTATGGGCCGCTGGCGATGCGGGAGCTGGAGCGGGCGCTCGGTGATTCCGACCGATGGGTGCGCCGGGATGCGGCGCGAGCGCTGGCCGAGGCGGAAGGCGTCCCGCTGCGCACGGCGGCGGAGCGGCGCATCGAGTCGAGTGACGCGATGCAGGCTCGGCCGTGGCTGGAGGCCATGGCGAGGGAGAAGGGGTGTGCGGCGTTCTTCCTGGGGAAGGCTCGGGACAAGGCGCTGGCCGCGTCCGTCCGAGGGGCCGCGCTGGCACAGCTGGCGGACTGTGGCGAGGGGCTCGGGACCGGGTGTCCTCGGTGGAGCCGTTTCTCGCGGATGAGCAGCCGCTGTTGCGGGCAGGGGCCGTGCGGGCCTTGAGCGGTTTGACGACGCGGCAGCCAGGAGTGTCGGAGGCCACCTCGCGTGCGCTGGGGGACGGGGCTCCCGAGGTGGTGAGCGCCGCACTGGAGTTGCTGGCGTTTCAACGGCAGACGTCCCGCGGCGATGAGGCCGCGCTGCTGCTGGAGTCGGACCATGTGGTGGTGCGCACCGCCGCCGCCGAGGCACTGGAGCAGATTGGCCGCGCGTCCCATGTGAAGGCACTGGCCGGGTGTCTGCGGGAGGACACGGAGGCCGCTGTGCGGGTGGCCGCGGCAACGGCCCTGGGCCGGATTGGTGGAGCGCAGGCGGCGGCCGCGCTATCGGACGCAGCGGCGCGCGACCCGGATTCCCATGTGAAGCACGTATCGCGCGAGGCGCTCCGGCGACTGGGCTTCGGCCAGTAGGCGCGGGGGCCGCGCCCGAAACTCAGAGCCCGCTGATGGCCTTCGCGTCCACGCGGTTCCGGCCCGCGCGCTTGGCCCGGTACAGGTACTTGTCCGCCGCGGCGATGAGGTCCTCGGGCTGGGAGAAGTCCGAGTCCAGCAGCGTGGCCACGCCCAGGCTGATGGTCACCTTGATGGGCGTGCCACTGAAGACGAAGTCGGCCTTGTCCACGGCGTACCGGCAGCGCTCCGCGCACGCCAGGGCCTGGTCCTCGGCGGACTCGCGCAGCATCAGCGCGAACTCCTCGCCGCCGTAGCGCGCGAGCAGGTCCTCGGTGCGCACCGTGTCGCTCACCCGCTGGGCGATGCGCGTCAGCACGTAGTCACCGGCCGGGTGGCCATACGCGTCGTTGATCTTCTTGAAGTGGTCCACGTCGAAGAGGACCAGCGACAGCGGCACCCGGTGGCGCAGGCAGTAGCTGAACTCCTTGCGCACCGTCTCCAGGAAGTACTTCTTGTTGTAGACGCGGGTGAGGCCGTCACGCGTGGCGGACTCATAGATGCTGCGCTGGTACTGCTCCTCCAGCGCGTCCTGGATGGAGAACTTGAGGACGGTGTTGGAGCCGATCTGGATCTTGTCGCCGTCGTAGAGCGGGGCGGCGTTGACCTTCAGGCCGTTGAGGTACGTCCCGTTCGTGCTGGCCAGGTCCACCAGCTGGAATCGGCCGTCTCCCAGCGCCACCACCTTGGCGTGCTTGCGGGAGATGCCGTCATCCTCGACCTGGAACTGCGCCTCGGAGCTGCGCCCCAGGACGACCTCGGAGCGGTCCAGCTTGAACATCCGCCCGATGCCCGCCGCGGACTTGGCGCTGATGACGATCAGATACGCGCTCTGCTGCTGGGCACTGCCCAGCAGGTCCGAAATCGAATGGACGGAAGTTTTCTCCTCGGACATCGCGGCACCCATCTTACGGGCCGCCTTTTCGCGGCGGCAAGCATACTGCCCGACTCTCCACTACTCTCCTCGGGGCCGCCGAGTGGCGGGGGGGCCGGCGGGGGCCTCCGGGGCGACTGTCGGCCTTCCGACGGTCAATTCTCCGGCCACCGGGCTCTGGATGTAGCGCGCCAGGGCCCCGGACGTGCCGGAGTGATAGGCCAGCCCCTGCATCAGCTTCACCAGGGCCGCCGACGGCGTCATGTCCGCGCCGCCCATCGCCCCGGCCTCCAGTGCCGCCGCCCCGGATTCATACAAGGAAAGGTCCACGCCATTCCGGTGCGCCTGGCTCACCACCACCACCGGGACGCCTCGCTCGCGTGCCTGGAGGAAGAGGGGCGTCAGCGAGCGCCCCAGCTCCGGGTCGATGGGGAAGTTACCTGCCCCGTAGGCCTCCAGCACCAGTCCCCGGACGTGCGGTAGCAGTTGGAGCGGCAGCGCGGGGTCCAGCCCCGGGTACACCTTGAGGAGGAAGACCTTGGCGTCCAACCGCTCATAGAGGCGGAAGGCCCCGCGGGACTTGAGGCCCGGCTCGAAGGTGGTGTCCACACCCAGGGTGCCCAGCACGGGGAAGTTGGGGCTGTCGAAAGCGTCGTACTCGGACACCTTCACCTTGCGCGCCCGGTTGCCCCGGTACAGGCGCGAGTCGAAGCAGATGGTGACCTCGCGGGGCCCGTGCAGCGCGGACAGCACCGCGTCGATGAGGTTGAGCCGCGCGTCCGAGCGAATCTTGCCCAACGGCCGCTGCGACCCCGTCAACACCACGGGGCAGGGCGGGTTACGCAACATGAAGGAGAGGGCGCTCGCGGTGTATGCGAGCGTGTCCGTGCCATGGGTCACCACGGCCCCGTCGAAGTGGGGCAGGCGCGCGTGGAGGTGCGCGGCCATCCGGCTCCAGAGCTCCGGCTGCATCTCCGAGCTGTCCAGGTTGCTGAACAGCTCCAGCTCGATGTCGGCCAGCTCGAACAGCTCCGGCACGCGGGCCTTGAGTGTCTTGAAGAAGGCCGCGGGCTTCAGGGCGGACGGGCGCCCCCCGGCCATTCCGAGCGTACCCCCGGTATGCAGCAGCAGGACTCTGGGCATGATGAACAGGCGCTTCCCTGCCAAGGCTGGCGTTGCTTTACAAGCCCCGCGCGCGTCGCTAAGACCCGCCGCGTGCTCCTTTTCTGCTGGAAGCGTGTCGTTCCCCTGCTGGCCGTCGCGGTCCTGACGGCCCCAGGGTGCAAGAATCCCGAGAGCGCGGCCCCGACGGGTGGGCAGTCGGCGTCGCCCGCCCCGCAGGCTCCCGCCGCTCCGGCCCCGGCCGAGCCCGCCGCCGCGCCCGTGGACCCGGCCGCGGCCGTGTCGGGCATCCCGGGCATGGACTTCTCCTCGCTGTCGCCCACGGCGAAGCGGGAGCTGGGCACGGTCTTCAATGACGAGTTCTGCTACTGCGGCTGCCCCCACACGCTGGGCGCCTGTCTGAAGTCGCACACTCCCTGCAAGCACGCCCGGCGCATGGCGCAGCTGGCCGCGCGCAGGGTGTCCGAGGGCAGCCCGGCCACCGAGGTCATCCTCTCCCTGTCGACGTACTACTCCGCCTTCCGCGACCCGCGGGCGCAGTTCAAGGTGGATGACCGGATGTGCATGGGCCCGGCCGGCGCGCCGGTGACGGTGGTGGAGTTCTCCGACTTCGAGTGCCCGTATTGCGCCAAGGCCCGCCCGGTGCTGGAGGCCTTCGCCAAGAAGCACGCGCAGCAGGTGCGCTTCTGCTACCTGCCGTTCCCCCTGTCCATGCACGCCAACGCGAAGCCGGCGGCGCAGGCGGCGCTGTGGGCGAGGGACCAGGGCAAGTTCTGGCAGATGCACGACGCCCTTTTCGAGCACCAGTCCAACCTCAAGCCAGATGCGATTGCCGCCCTGGCGACGTCGCTGGGCCTGGATGGCGCGAAGCTGGCGGCGCTGCTGAAGACGGACGCGTATAAGGAAGAGCTGGACGGCTACCGCAGCCAGGGCCGCGCGGCGGGCATCAGCGGCACGCCCTCCGTGTACTTCAACGGACGTGCGCTGGACCTGTCCTTCGTGGAGGCGGAGATGCTGTCGCACAGCCTGGAAGACGAGCTGGAGTGGTCCGCCAACAAGAACGCCTGGGCGGCTGACTGACGCCGCCATGACACCCCGCTTCCGCATCGACGCGTCGGCGCAGCTCGTCCCCGAGGACCGGCATGTGCCTTCACCGCTGGCGGGGCGCTCGGGAACGTACGCGCTGATGGCGACGGCGCCCGACCTGCTGGTGTTCTCCCGCACGCCCGCGGAGGGCGGCTCCATCCCAGTGCCGCGCGTGGTGCTGGCGGGGGACGCGGGCGGCTTCCCGCTGTCGGACCTCATCGCCTTCCTCAGCCAGTCGCGCTGGAGCGGCGTGGTGCGCGTCCACTCGCCGGGCGGAGAGCGCTCCGTCACCCTGCGCGAGGGTGAGGTGCGCGGCGCCTCCTCCGACGACCCGGCCGACCGGCTGGGCGAGGTGCTGGTGCGGATGGGCTACGTGGAGCGCGCCCAGGTGGAGGCGGCGCTGCGTGAGCTACCGCCCTCCAAGGTGGGGCGCTCGCTGGTGGAGAAGGGGCTGCTCAAGTCGCACGACCTCTTCAAGTGCGTCACCCACCAGGTGAGCGAAATCTTCCACGCCATCGTCCTGTGCCGGGAGGGGACCTTCTTCCTCATCGACCAGCCGGTGGAGGACAAGTCCGGTCACATCATCCAGCTGTCCACGCAGAGCCTGCTGATGGACAGCATCCGGAAGATTGACGAGATGGCGCACTTCCGGAAGCGCATTCCCCACGGCCGGCTGTACGTGACGCGCAAGCGCGCCTCGGACGGCAAGCTGGAGGAGGACGAGGACCGGGTGCTGGGCCTGCTCGACGGCCGGCGCACGATTCTGGAGCTGGGGCACGCAGCGCGCCTGTCGGAGTTCGACGTCACCAAGGTGGTCTTCCGCCTGCTGGAGGGCGGCTTCGCCTCGGTGACGGACAAGCCGCTGATGGTTCCTGGCCCGGGCGTCCCGACGCCGATTCCCCAGCCGTCCGAGCGCACGGCGCAGGCTCCGGCCCGCGCGCCCGCGCGCCCGGTGGTGACGGTGGATCCACGCCCGGTGGCCCGCGTCTTCAACTTCATCTTCCGGGAGATTCGCGACGAGGTGGCCAAGCAGGGCATGGATCGCGAGTTCATCGCCGCGGCCAACGCCGCCCTCTCCGGTCAGGGCCTGTCGTCATCGCCGGTGCTGGAAGGGCTGGCCTTCGCTCCGGACGGCAGCCTCCCGGAGAACAAGCTCATCGAGAGCTTCGAGCGCCACCGCGCGCAGCTGGGCAGTGAGCCCCTGGCGACCTTCAGGCAGGCGCTCAGCGACATGATGTTCTTCCTGCTCTTCCAGGCCGGTGAGTTGCTGGAGTCACGCGCGGACGAGGACCTGGCCCGCCGCGTGAAGGAACTGCTGTCCACGCTCGAGGTATCGTGACGGATTTGGGTTGGCCGCGCCTGACGGCGGAGGTGCCCGGCTGTGGGGGCGCCTTCAAGCTGGTTCCCGAGGACTTCGAGGTCGAGGAGGTTCCCGCCTACCTGCCTTCCGGCGAGGGCGAGCACCTCTACCTCTGGGTGGAGAAGCGGGGCCGTGACACGCGTGAGCTGGTGCGCGCGCTGGCCGCGTCGCTGGGCGTGTCCGAGGACGACATCGGCGTGGCGGGGATGAAGGACCGGCACGCCATCACCCGGCAGCTGGTGTCCGTGCCCGCGCGCGCCGAGCCGAAGGTGCCGGAGTTCGCCCTGGACGGCGTCCAGGTGCTGTGGACGAAGCGCCACGGCAACAAGCTCCGCACAGGACACCTGCGGGGCAACCGCTTCCGCCTGCGCCTGCGCGACGTGAAGGATTCGGGCGCGGCGCGGGAGACGTTCTCCCGGCTGGTGGCGCAGGGCGTGCCCAACTACTTCGGCGAGCAGCGCTTCGGCCGGGCAGGGGACAACGCCGACCTGGGCCGGTTGCTGGTGCTGGGCCAGCGGCTGCCGAAGCGGCCGGACCGTTTCCAGCGCAAGTTGTACCTGTCCGCCTTCCAGTCGCGCCTCTTCAACCAGGCGCTGGCGGCGCGGCTGCACGCGGGGACGCTGGCCACCGCGCTCGCCGGCGACGTGCTGCGCAAGGAGGAGACGGGCGGCCTCTTCGTGTGCGAGTCACCCGAGGTGGACGGCCCCCGCGTGGCCGCCTTCGAGGTGAGCCCGGCAGGCCCGCTCTTCGGGCCGAAGATGACGGCCTCCGCCGGAGCCGTGGCCGAGCTCGAGGCGCGGTTGCTGGCGGAAGCGGGCGTCACACCGGAGGACTTCAAGCGCGGCGGTGGTGAGACGGAAGGCAGCCGCCGCCCCTACCGCGTCCGCCTGGGCTCGCCCGAGCTGACCGCGGAGAAGACGGCGGACGGCGAGGACCTCTGGCTCACCTTCGAGCTGCCTCGGGGCGCGTATGCCACCGAGGTCCTCCACGAACTGCTCAAGGACGGCTGAGCCCCGAAGCGACGACGCCTCCGCGGGCGTGAGGCCCCGGAGGCGTCTGGTGCGTCGTGCCCCGGCCGGTGCGGCCGGGGCAGGGCGGTTGCTACTCCGCCACCTTGAACTCGGTCCGGCGGTTCATCGCGCGGCCCGTCTTGGTGCTGTTGGGGGCAATGGGCTGCGTCTCGCCAAAGCCCACGGCCTGGATGCGGCCCGGGTCGATGCCGCGGCGGAGGAGCTGCGCCATGACGGCGTCCGCGCGGCGCTGGGACAGCCGCAGGTTGGAGGCGTCGTTGCCCATCGAGTCGGTGTGGCCCTCGATGCGGATGCGCTTGATCCACGGCGCGTCGCGCAGGGCCTGCGCCACGTCGTCGAGCACCGCGGTGCTCTGCTTGCCGTAGATCTTGTGCGAGCCGGAGCTGAAGAGGATCTGCTTCTTGATTTCAATCCGGTCGCGCTTGATGACGACCATCTTGTACTGCTTGGCGCAGCCGCGCTCCTCCTGGACGCCCGGCTCCTCGGGGCATGCATCCAGCCGGTCCACGATGCCGTCACCGTCGGTGTCCTTGTCCGGGCAGCCGCCGTTCTCCGTCGGGCCGGCCTCGTTCGGGCACTTGTCCTGGACGTCCGGCGTACCGTCGCCGTCATTGTCCAGGTCGGGGCAGCCGTCCTCGTCCTGGAAGCCGTCCTTGTCCTCGGGCTCGTCCGGGCACTTGTCGTCCACGTCGAGGACGCCGTCACCGTCCTTGTCGACGATGGGGCAGCCCAGGTTCTGCATGGGGCCGGCCTCGTTGGGGCACTTGTCGGCCGTGTCGACGATGCCGTCGCTGTCGTTGTCCAGCTCAGGGCAGCCGTCCTCGTCCTGGAAGCCGTCCTTGTCCTCGGCCTGGTCGGGGCACTTGTCCTCGGAGTCGATGATGCCGTCGCCGTCGCGGTCCTTGGGCGCCTCGGCCGGGCAGCCCTGGTTCTCCGGCACGCCGGGGGTGAGCGGGCACTTGTCGTTGCCGTCCAGCACGCCGTCGTTGTCGTTGTCCGGGTCGGGGCAGCCGTCCTCGTCCTGGAACCCGTCCATGTCCTCGGCCTGGTCGGGGCAGGGGTCGTCCTTGTCCAGGATGCCGTCGCCGTCGCTGTCCGTCTCCTCGATACGGACCACCACTTGCGGCTGTTGCGGCTGCTGGGGCTGTTGCGGCTGCGAAGCCTCCGGCCGGTCGCGGACCAGCACCGGCGCGGGCCACAGTTCTTGGAGAGCTCCAGCGCGCGGTTCACCGCGGCGTCGGCGGTGCGCGCGTGGGTGTCGGCGCGGCCGCTGTTGCCCTGACTCAGCTCGCCACGGGCGAAGTCGAGGTGGGCCTCGGCGGTGGCCAGCTCCACGGGCGCGCAGCGCAGGGCGCCGCTACGGCGGGCGCGCTCCACGTTGGCCGCGAGCACCTCCGTGTCCGCGCGAATCTTGCTGCCGCTGACACAGGAGAGGGAGAGGAGGAGGGGAAGCAGCGTGACCAGGGAAGGACGCGTCATCGGGAAGCGCTCGGTCATCACGGGTTCGGAGTCCGGCCGCCGGGCTCGGTGCTTCCGGCCACGGCCATGGCCTTCTCGCGGGCCTCGTTGGCGTAGCGGGAGGCCTTCACGGCGAAGTCGACGCCGGCTTGATAGTCGGAGTACCCCACCTCCTCGCGGGCCTTGCCGATGTACAGGTTGGCGGCGGTCCACTCGTAGGGCGCGAGCTTCTCCGCCCCGGCGGTGCGCGCGGCCTGAATCTGCACTTCAGCGTCGAGGATGTTCGCGGTGGACTTCACGGGGCCGCACGCGGTGAGCGTCCCCGACACCGCCACCAACGCCATCAGCTTCTTCATAGGGTGGCGCCTTGAGAGAGAGGTGAAACCTGGCGGTCGTATCAATCGCTCCCTGGAGGGTCAAGAATCGGGCAGACGTGCCGGCCGGGGAACCGGGCATGTGGTGGGACTTTGACGGCCGGCGCCGCCCTTGCCATCGTCGGGGGCCCGTGCCTCCGTCCGTCCGACTCGTCCTCCTGCTCTCGCTGCTCCTCCCCTGGACCGCCCTGTCCGGACCCGCGTCCGCCGCCAAACGGAGCTCCCGGCGCGCGGACACGGACGCGGTCATCCAGACCGTGGTGCAGGGGGCGCCGTCCCCGCGGCCGTCTCCCGCCTGCGTTTCCTGCGCGAGGAAGCCTACGCGGCCCGGGAAATCGCCTCCACGCTGCGCACCGTCCACGAGGAGCGGCTGCGCCGCAACCTCACCGCGGTGCTTGCGGGGCTGGGAACGCGCGCCGCCGAGCCCACCCTTGCGGGCCTGGCGTCGGATGAGGACAGCGCGGTGCGGATGTATGCCGCGCAGGGCACGGCGAAGCTCAACAGCCGGCATACCCAGGTGCTGGTGCCGCTGCTGGAGGACAAGAGCAGCGGGGTCCGCCGCGAGGCGGCGCGGGCCCTGGGCGCCTCGCGCAATCCGAAGATGGGCGCCCTGTTGGTGAAGACCGCCCGGAAGGAGCCGGAGGTGGAGGTGCGCGCGGCCCTGCTCGCCGCCGCGGGAGAGGCCGGGGACGCCAAGCAGGCGTCGGCCCTCAAGGAGTTCCTCGCCAGCGATTCGGAGAGCACCCGCTTCGCGGCGGCGCGTGGCCTGTGCCGGCTGGGCGCGCCGGAGGGCTTCGCCTTCGCGGGCAAGCTGCTCGGCTCGGACGACCGCTTCGTGCGCCGGCAGGGCCTGGAGCTCTACGAAGGCGTCAGCGCGAAGAAGGCTGCCCCCGCGCTCAAGCCGCTGCTGGAGGACAAGGACCGCGCGCTGGCCGCCAGCGCCGCCCGCATCCTCCACGAGGGCGGGGACGCGTCGATGTTGGAGTGGCTGGTGCTGGCGTCGTGGAACGCGAAGTCCGACGAGAAGCTCGCGTACGAGCGGGAGCTGGAGACGCTCCAGCTGCGTGACGACCGGCGCAAGGCCATCCTCCGCAAGGCGGGTGTCGCGCAATGAAGGTTGTCGCGGTCCTGGCCGCGGCCCTGCTGTCGCAGGCGCCCGCGGTCCCCACGCCCCCGGAGGACGTGGACACCCGGCCCGGTGCCGAAGTGCTCCTGGAGTCGCCCTCGGCGTCCAAGCAGCTCGCCACGGCCCGTCCGGTGAAGCCCAATGGCTGGGTGGGGCTCAGCGCGGAGGCGCGCGCCGCGCTCGTGTCGGAGGACGCGGACGCGCCGCTGGCCGGACGCCTGCTGCGGATGAGCGAGCGCTTCATCAACACACCCTACGTCCTGTCGCCGCTGGGCGAGGGCCAGGGCGTCGACCCCGACCCCACCTTCCGGCTGGACGCGGTGGACTGCCTCACCTTCGTGGAGCAGTCGATGGCGCTGAGCCTCGCGGGCAGCGAGGACGAGGTGGCGCCGCTGCTCGAGCGCATCCGCTACGCGAGCTCGCCCACCTATGAGGACCGCAACCACCTCATGGAAGCGCAGTGGCTGCCCAACAACATCCGCAAGGGCTTCCTGACGGATGTGACGCGGCGCTACGCGGGGGATGACGCCGTCACCGTGACGAAGTCGCTGACGAAGGTCACCTGGCAGTCGCGCTCGTCGCAGGCGCTGGGCCTGCCCAAGGCGCAGCAGGTGGTGGGCACGTACCCGCTGAACATGCTGCCCCTGGAGCGGGTGATGGCGCACGCGCGCGACATCCCCTCGGGCACCATCCTGGTGGTGATGCGCGAGGACCTGCCGCTGAAGGCCACCCGCATCACCCACCTGGGCTTCGTGGTGCAGCGCAAGAAGCGCACGTACCTGCGCCACGCCTCACGCGGCGGCTACAATCGCGTGGTGGACGAGGACCTGGAGACGTTCCTGGCCCGCAACGGCCGCTACTCGAAGTGGAAGGTGACGGGCGTCAGCCTCTTCGAGCCACGCCGCCCCGATACGGCGAGCGGCGGCTCGGTGGCGCGCCCGGTGCCCTGAGCGCGTTCAGTAGGCCGGTGGCGGCACGGCGGGGGATTCGGTCTCCCGCTCCTCGGCCTCGGCGGCAGGGGATTCGGTCTCCCGCTCCTCGGCCTCCGCGGCGGCGGCGGCCTCGTCGTTGGTGGCCAGCTCCCGCAGGCGCTCCTGCTCAATCAGCGTCGTGGCTCGGACCTGCTGGTCGGCGGGGACGTGGATTTCCCACCAGGGCAGCACGTTGCCGGTGGTCAGCTTGTCCACGACACCCGAGCGGCCCGCGCGCACCAGGACGGGGATGTTCGCGTCCTGGAGGAGCTGCGTGTAGACCTCGGCGGTGAAGGGGTCCTCCGCGGAGCCGGCCCGGACGAAGACACGGGTATCCAGCTCATGCGGGAGCGGCAGCCCCCTGCTGCGCATCTCCTCCGCGCTCACGAGGAGCGGGTTGCCTGGACAGTCAGCACACGCGTTGACGCTGTCCTGATACTCGGAGCCGCACCTGGCACAGTATTTCATCGCCGTCCCTCCAGCCCGTGGGTGTCTGGAGGAAAATAGTAGGTCCGGGGGGCCGTGGACGGCACCCGGGGCTCGTCACTTCGTTCAGTGTCGTGCTTCGTCGCCCAGCCTGCACACCGCGGCGCTGAGGCGCTCCACGTCGATGGGCTTGCGCAGCACCACGTCACAGTGTTCAGAGCCCTGCACCTGTGTGTAACCGGACACGAGGATGACGCGGGCCCGGGGTTCGCGCTCCTTGACCTTCTGCGCGAGCTCGGTGCCGCACATGCCTGGGAGGGATTCGTCCGTCACCACCACGTCCGGGTGCTCGGCCTCGAACATCTCGAGGCCGGCCAGGCCATCCGTGGCCGTCTTCACGTCGAACTCCGACTCCAGCAGCTCCGCCAGCAGCTCCCGGCTGTCCCCGTCGTCCTCGACCAGCAAGACCTTGATTCGTTCAGCGCCCATGCCCTTGAGAAACCCGCGCGGCGGTGGGGATTCGTCCATCCCGGATGCGAGCGCTTCGCTGCCCACCCGGCCGGAGAGCAGGGGAGCGTCAGGCGGGCTCCATTAATGGGCAGGGGGTGGCTCACCACCGGGCGTCAGGCTGCCCATCTTTGGGCTCGGAGGAAATGCCATGAAGGTGTTGCTGCGTGGAGTGCACCTGAACCTGTCGGATGCTCTCAAGTCGTATGTCGACGAACACCTGGTGCGCCATATCGAACGGTTCGCGGATGACGAGGCAGCGGAAATCGACATCTCGCTGGTGGACACCAACGGGCCCAAGGGCGGCATGGACAAGGAATGCCGGGTCACGGTGCGACTGCCCGGGCTCTCCTCGGTGCATGTGACGGAGACGGCGGACTCGTTGTTCCCCGCCATCGACGCATCGCGTGACCGGTTGGAGACGAGCCTCAAGCGCATGCTGGGGAAACGGCGCGACGTTCATACCAACGGCCTGCCCGAGGACGTGGCGGCCGACGTTCCCACCTACTAATCGCGGTTGGCAGCGGCAAGAGCCCGGCCCCTCAGGTCGTACACCTGGCGGCCGGGCTCGTCGTGTCCAGTGCCCGAATCTTGCTGGGGCCGAACGGTGAACGCTATAAGCGGAACCCTTCAACCTCGGGCTAAAAGGACGGCGATGGTCCGCCTCAAGTTCCTCGTCTTCGCATTCCTGGTCATCGGACTGGGCGTTGCTCATCTGCCGATGCTGTCGGGACCGCTGCGCGAGCGCGCCGTCGCCGGTGCATCGGCCCAGGCTTCCGCGGGCGCCGCCGAGGTGGCGCGCCGTGTGGATTCTCGTCGTGCCGAAGTGCAGTCGCTGGCGCTGAAGCTCGCGGCCATGCCGGAGGTGGTGTCCACCGCCGCGCCGCCGCTTCCGGAGCCGCCCGCGCCGCGCAACCCGCGCGAGCGTGAGCGTGAGCGCGCCGAGGTGGATGCCACCGCCGCCCGCGCCTTCACCGCCGAGCGCTTCGCCGCGGTGCGCAGCGCCGTCGAAGCCTTGATTCCCCAGGAACTCAAGGGCGCGGTGGTGGCCGTGGTCGCCCAGGACACGCAGTTTCACGCGGTGGCCGGGGCCGAGCCGTCCTCGGACGCGGCGAAGCTGGACGTGGTGAGCCTCGTCAAGTCCGGGGCCAGCGTGGTGGATGCCTTCGGTGCGCCGCATGCCTTCGCCGCGGTGCCGCTGTCGTGGAACGCCGGAGTGCCGGCGGTGACGCTGGTGCTGGGCGCGCCGCTGCTGGACGAGGGCGGGCTGGAGGCCGCCGTCCAGGCGTCGGGCGCGGCCGCGCTGGCGCTGGTGAAGGGCGACGCGCTGGCGGGCGTCGCCGGTCCGCAGAAGCTGCTGGCGGAAGGCTCGCTGACGAAGGTCGCCGCGAATGCCTCGGGCGTGGTGCTGAGCACGGGCAAGTTCCTGGAGCTGGGCCCGGTGGCGCTGCCTGTCTTCACCCAGAATGACCCCCTGGGTGGGAACGCGCCGTTGATGGTGGGCTCGCGCCGCGCGCTGGCCGGCACGCCGCTGGAGGTGCTCGCCATCGCCAGCACGCAGCCGGTGCTGGGCACGCTGGCCGCGTATCAGCAGAACGCGCTGTTCGCCCTGGCGGGCCTGCTGGGCCTGAGCCTCCTGTGGACGCTGATGATGGGCTCTGGCCGCAAGGCGGCTGACGCGGAGGCGTCCAGTGGCAGCTCCGACACGCTGAGCCTGTCGGCCGCCATGGCCTCGGCGCCCGCAACGGCCGCCGTCACGCCGCCGCCGGCCCCTGTGCCCGCCGCGGACCCGTTCGCTTTCGCGCCGCCGCCCGCCGCTCCGGCCCCCGCCGCGGATCCGTTCGCCTTCGCGCCGCCGCCCGCCGCTCCGGCCCCCGCCGCGGACCCGTTCGCCTTCGCGCCGCCGCCCGCCGCTCCCGCGCCTGCCGCCGACCCGTTCGCTTTTGCTCCTCCGGCCCCCGCGCCCGCCGCCGACCCGTTCGCGCTGCAGGCGCCGCCGCCGTCGGGAGACCCGTTCGCGATGTCGCGCCCGGCGCAGGCGCCGGTGGGCGACCCATTCGCGTTCGCCCCGCCGGCTCCGCCTCCAGTCCCCGCAGCGGACCCGTTTGCCTTTGCCCCTCCGGCGCCCGCGCCCGCGGCGGACCCCTTCGGCTCGGCCGAGGCGTTCCCGTTCCCCGCGCCGCCGCAGCAGCCCGCGCACGCGGGGGCGATGCCGTTCGAGTCCTCACCCGAGTCCTTCGGTGGGCCCGAGCCGCTGTCGCCCGCCTCGCCTCGCCGGGGCGCGTTCGCCTTCGAGGACCAGCCCACGGCGGCGTACTCGCTGCAACAGGCGGCGGACCCCTTTGCCCTGGCGGCCTCCCAGGCCGCACCGGACAGCCCGGAGACGACGCGCGTGGCGGCGATTCCGCGCGAGCTGCTCCAGGCCAGCGCGCGGCCTCCGACGTCGGACGCCATCCCCATGCCGCCGCCGCGCTCCGCTCCTCAGCCCGCCGCGATTCCGCTGCCGGGCCTGGGCAACTCCGCGGTGGCGCTCACCGACGAGCAGCACTTCCAGGAGGTCTTCCGCGAGTTCCTCACCACCCGTGAGCGGTGTGGCGAGGCGGCCGACGGCCTGACGTACGACAAGTTCGTGCAGAAGCTCCGCAAGAACAAGGAGCAGCTCGTCCAGAAGTACGCGTGCAAGACGGTGCGCTTCCAGGTCTACGTGAAGGAAGGCAAGGCGGCCCTCAAGGCCACGCCCGTCAAGGACTGAGCCCGAGCGCGGCCCTGGCCGCTGCTGAAGCGCCGAAGGCCCGTGGTCTCCTCGAGAGGCCGCGGGCCTTCTCGTTTCGGACGTTCGCGCGGGCCGCCTTCAGAGCCCGTGGTTATAGAGGCCCGCGGAGGCGTTTCATGCACAACGCGGTCTACCTGGGGATTGCCATCGTGGCCGAGGTGGTGGCGACCTCGGCGCTCAAGAGCTCCAACGGCTTCACGCGGCTGGCGCCGTCCATCCTCGTGGTGCTGGGCTATGGCGTGGCCTTCTTCTGCCTGTCCTTCGCGCTGAGGACCATCCCCACGGGCATCGCCTACGCCATCTGGTCCGGGGCGGGCATCGTCCTCGTCTCCGGCGTGGCGTGGCTCCTTCACGGCCAGCGGTTGGACGTCCCCGCGCTCGTGGGCATCGGGCTCATCCTGGCGGGCGTCATCGTCATCAACACCTTCTCCAGGTCGGCGGCGCACTGAGGCGCTTGGCGGAGCTCGCCCGGGAGATGTCGTTGATATCTGGAGGGGGACGATGCAGACGCGGTACGTGCCGAACCTCACGGGGATTCCGGAGACGATGCTCTGGACGCTGCACTCCCGGGCAGGGGAGGCGAAGCGGCCGGACGGCGTCCTGAACGACGCGGAGGCGCTGCGCATCTACGGCGCCATCGACTACGACTTCGAGAAGTCCTTTGGCCGCGCGGAGCCGTCCCTCGCGATTCGCGCGGCGGAGATGGACCGGACCATTCGCGCGTGGCTGGCCACGCACCCTGACGGCTTCGTGGTGTCGCTGGGAGAAGGGTTGGAGACGCAGGCGCATCGGCTGGACAACGGGCAGCTGCGCTGGCTGAGCGTGGACCTTCCGGAAGCCGTGGCCATCCGGGAGCGCTTCCTCACGCCGAACGAGCGGCTGATGCACTGCCCGGTGAGCGCCCTGGACCGCGCATGGATGGACCGCGTGGACGCCAGCAAGGGCGTGTTCATCGTCGCGCAGGGCCTCTTCATGTACTTCGAGGAAGACGACGTCCGTCGGCTCATCGTGGACATCGCCGAGCGCTTCCCGGGCGCCGAGCTCCTCTTCGACACGATTCCCCGCTGGTTCTCGCGGCGCACGCTCAAGGGGCTGCGCCGCACCCTCGCGTACCAGCTGCCACCCATGCCCTGGGGCATCAACCGCGACGCGCTGGAGGCGACGCTGCGGCGGTGGGCGCCGCGAATCCGCCGGTGGAATTGAAGCCCTACACCTTCCCGCGGGGCTTCTTCCGGTACGGCTACCACGGTCTCAACATGCTGCCCTGGGTGAAGGAGCGGTTGCCCGCGCTGGTCCACGTCCGCTTCGCGGAGCGCCGCGTCTGAGTCAGGCCGCGCGCGGCAGCACGAGGCTGAAGCGCGCGCCGTGGCCGGGCTCTCCGCCAAGCTCCAGCTTGCCTCCGTGCTCCTGGAGGATGCGCGAGGCGATGGCCAATCCCAGGCCGGTGCCGCCGTCCTTGGTGGTGAAGTAGGGCTCGAAGATCCGGGCGCGGTGCTCCAGGGGAATGCCGGGGCCGCTGTCCTCCACCTCGACGATGGCGTCGGCTTCGGTGGAGCGCACGCGCACGCGCAGGGTGCCACCCGTGGATGCCATGGCCTCCTCGGCGTTCTTCACCAGGTTCACCAGCACCTGGGTGAGCTGGTCGCGGTCCGCCCGCGCCACCACGCCCGTCTGGAGCGTGGGCAGAATCTGGATGCCGGCCGGAGGCGTGGCGTACAGCGCCAGCACGCTCTGCGCCAGCTCGCCCAGGTCCACGGGCGCCAGCTGCGGCTTGGGCATCCGCGCGAAGTGGCTGAACTCGTCGACGATGCGGCGCAGCCGGTCCACTTCCTCCAGCACCACGCCCGCGCTCTCCTTGAACATGTCGGGGAAGCGCGGGTGCTTCGCTTCTTGCGCGGCCTGGAGCGTCTCCAGCGACATGCGGATGGGCGTCAGCGGGTTCTTGATTTCGTGGGCCAGTCGCCGCGCCACTTCCTGCCACGCGGCGATGCGCTCGCTGGCCATCAGCCGCTCGGTGGTGGCCTTCAGCTCGGACGTCATGCGGTTGAACGTCCGCACCAGCTCGCCCACCTCGCCGCTGGCCTCCACCGTCACCTGGGACTCCAGCGCGCCTTCGGCCACGCGCCGGGCGCCCTCGGTGAGGGCCTCCACCGGTCGCGTCATCCACCGGGACACCAGCAGGCCCAGCAGCACCGCGAAAGTGCCGCCCAGCGCCGCCAGCAGGAGGAAGGCGCGCATGACGCCCTGTTCCGCTTCACGCGCGGCGGCGCGGCTGAAGACGAGCCGCACTGTGGCCGCTTCTCCCAGCGGCAGCGCCTTCGTCACCGTCGGTGGTTCGGCCGTGCCCGCGCTGGCCAGGGGCGTGTCACCCGCCAGCAGCGTCACCTGCGTCTGGGTGAGGCGGGCGGTGCTGCGCCAGGCTCTCATCGAGCAGCACGCCGCCCACGGCCCACAGCCGCAGGTCCCCGAAGTCCACCGGGCGCGCGGTGACGAGCGCCGGAAGCTGACGGAGTCCGGAGGCCGTGCGCACCTCCACGCGCACTGGCACGGGCCGGGGTGACTTCTGCTGGGTGACGGCGAAGAGGGCCGGGTCCGGGTCTCCCCGGCGCGCGGGCAGGTGGCCGGAGGAGAGCACTCTTCCTTCGCGGTCGAAGAGGGCCAGCACGCTCAGGCCGCGACTCTTCATCAGGGCCTCGGCGGTGCCGGCCTGGATGGCGCGGGTGGGGCGGTCGCGGGCCTCGCGGGCGGGTCCTCCATGCTGGTGCTGTCCACCAGCTCCTCCACCGCGCGGCGGGCCGTGGCGCTGGAGCGCTCCAGGGACTCCTGCGCGGAGGCGGTGGCGGCCTCCATGCGCGCGTCCAGCTCGCGCGACAATGTGTCGCGCAAGCGGGTGAGGGTGGGGGCACGACGACCGCGAGCGGAACCAGGGCCAGCAGGGCGAAGGCGAGCGCCAGCCGCGTCCTCAAGCGCATGCCGTTCTCCTCAAGGACGTCCTCCCATCGCCGTCCCCTCCGGTGGAAGCACGTGCAGTCCGTCCAGCGAGGGGAGGCCTTGTGCATCCATCATCACCCCGCCCACGTCCGGAGCGAAGCGCATTCCCAGCCCCTGCACGTACAGGGGGACCAGGGGCACGGACGCGGCCAGGGCCAGGCTCGCTCGCGCGCCCGCGCGTCCCGCGCAGCGGAGGATGCAAGCGCGCCGATGGCGGGCAACTCCACGCCCAGCAAGTCCTTGCGCCCACCGGCATCCAGCACCACCGCCAGCGCAGGCCCGGGGATGGGGGGCAGCAGCAGCGCGTGCAGCATCAGCTCGAAGTCGCCCTGGGCCCAGCGGGCGCGCAGGGCCGCGCGCGGGAGCGCCTCCAGCGCCACGGTGTAGCCGCGCTCGTGCAGCTTCACCTGGATGCGCTCCGCCACCGCGCGCTGGTCCTCCACCGAGGCGTCGTAGCGCAGCGTCACCGTCCGCGCGGGGCGCGCCGACGGCGCGGACGGACGGGGGCGCGCGGGCGCGTCCAGCATCACCGGCGGGAGCAGGTGCGGCATGGGCTGCGCGGGCGCCTGGACGAAGAGTCGGGTCAGGTCCTCGCGGTCGATGGCGCTCTCCACGGCCTGCCGGAAGTCCGGGGGCAGCCGCCGTGGGGAGAACGCCAGGAAGGTGGCGTAGAGCGGCGCGCCGGCCGTGGTGTCCGTCTCCGACGCGACGCCCAGCTCCACCTGGACCTGCCGGGACGACCACAGCCGGGAGAGGCCGCGCTGGTCCGTGGCGGTGAGCAGCAACCGGTCCAGGTACGGGCGCCCCTGGGGCCAGGCCGTCTGCGCTTCCAGGGCCCCGCGTCCCGCGGCGGTGAAGGGGCCCAGCGCGTTGGGGGCGGCGGGCGGCGCCAGCGCCGGATGGCACAACGCGTGCTCGAGGTCCGGCCAGGGGTAGGCGAGCGTCAGCTCCAGCGTGGCGCCCTGGGGCGTCACCTGCCGCGCTTCACCGCGCAGCGGATGGAAGAGGGCCCGGTACGGGGATGCGCCGTCGTTGCTCGCCAGCCGCATCCATGCACGCGCGAGCGCGGTGGCGGACGCGGGGCCGGGCAGGGTGATGCGCAGGGACTGGGGCGTGGGGCGTGACAACTCCCGCGCGAGCGCGGGCTCGAAGCCGCCGTCCCGTGTGGCACGGCACACCGGTGGGGAAAGCAGCCCCAGCAGCGTTGCTTCCAGGGGCGTGTCGGCCAGCGCGGGCTCGGCCACTTCCGGCGGGCCGCCATGGGCGACGCGCAGCTCACCCCCGTAACGAGGACGGCCGGCCGCCTGCGCGGACGCGGACGCGAGCAACGCGAGGCAGGCAAGGGTGGAGCGGAGTCTCATGGCGCCCCCTGGCGCAGGAGGAACAGCTCGCTGGTGCCGTCCGGCTTCCAGAGGCCCACGATGACCTCGCGGCGCTTGTCGCCGTCCAGGCGGGCCGTCACCACGTACAGCGCGCGGCCCGTGGGCAGGGCGCCCTGCCACAGCGGTTCGTGCGTGCCGGGGTCGTCCCCGGAGGTGCCGTGCACGCGCAGCACATCAGGGGCGGGGGTGAGCTGAGTCGAGGTGGTGATGAGCTCCGGCACGCCGTCCCCATCCAGGTCTCCCAGCGCGCTGCCGGCGCCCAGGTTCGTCCAGCGCGACGGTGCCGCGCCCGCGTGCGCGTAGAAGGCCGCGGTGCCATCCGGGTGGACGAACAGCATCCGCTGGGCATCCATGCTCGCGGTGGTGAAGGGCGCGGGCACCGTCAGCGCGCGGCCCTCCGCCAGCTTCAGGGTGGGCGCGAAGGCTGTCTGTCCCGGAACGAAAGTGCCTCGCTCGGTGGCGCCCAGCGGCGCCGTGTCCAGCGTCCCCACGGCGCGCAGGGTGGCGCGGGCCTTGTCCAGCGCCAGCAACTCGCCGTGCGCATGGCGGGTGCTCCACGCGGCCAGCCGGGGGGCCCGGCAGGAACGCCAACGCGCCAAAGGGCTCCCGGGTGGTGGCGCTTCCAGCAGGCAGGGAGTCCAGCTCCTTGCGCGCGACGAGCCGCCCCTCGGCGTCGAAGACGGAGACGTCATGCTCCGTCAGGGCCACCACTTCATCCCGGCCATCCCCGTCCAGGTCCCCGGCGGCGAGCGCCGCCAGGGGATGCTCCAGTCGCGCCAGCGCCGCGCCCAGCAGCCGGATGCCTTGAGGGCCCGTTTCCGTGGGCGACGTGGGCGAAGTGCCTGCACCCTCCAACGCGAGCGCCAACACGGTCGGGTCCGCGGGCACCGTCTCCACCAGCGTGGCGGCGGGCTTGGGCGGCCGCGTGGGCGTGCGGCCGGACCAGAAGTTCACCCAGGTGCCAATCACATCACCTCGGGCGCGCAGCGCGCCGCCTTCGACGTCCAGCGAGAGCCGCACCAGCGTCCGGGCACCTTGCGCGCGCGCCAGCGCCTCGGCGGCATCGGCCGTGGGCGCCTCCAGCACCACGGGCGGCAGGCCCGCGGAGGAGAGCTGCGAGGCGAGCATCGTGCTCACCGCACGGCGGAGCTCGGCCGAGCCGCCCGTGACATTCACCGCCACCGGCGACTCCACGCCACGCTGCGCGCGCACGGCCCCCGTCACCTGCCGGGCGAGCCGGGGAATGGCGGCGGTGGTGGTGTCGGACGCAGGCGCCGCCGGCGCCACGAGCGTGGCCAGCACGGGGGCGAGCAGCAGGGCCCGGGCGGGGCTCACAGTCCCCGCCTGTTGCCTTCGTCGAGGAAGAACTGGTCGGTGGTCACCTGTCCCGGCGGCGGCGCCTCCGCGGTGGGCTGCGTGCCTTCGAGGAAGGGCTCCAGCCGGCCCGGGACGGAGTTGCCCGCCAGCAGTCCGCTGATGGGGTCGATGCGCACTTGCACGACGCCGGGGGAACCTCGAACTCCCGCGTGGGCAGTCCTTCGTGGGCCACGCGCATGAACTGGAGCCAGATGGGCAGCGCGGCGCGGCCACCCGTCTCACTGCCGCCCAGCGGCGCGTTGTTGTCGAAGCCCACCCACGCGCTGGCCACCCAGTCCGCCGTGTAGCCGGAGAACCACGTGTCGCGGGACTGCTGCGTGGTGCCCGTCTTGCCAGCGGCGGGGCGCTCCAGCGCGAGCACGGCCCGGCCTGAACCGTCCTCCACCACGCTGCGCATCAGCGACGTGGTGAGGTAGGCCACCGCGGGCGGCAGCGTCTCCTCGAAGGCCGGCTGATGCTCCTCCAGCACCTTGCCGCGCGCGTCGCGCACGCGCAGCAGCATCAGGGGCTCCGCATAGCGGCCACTGGCCTGGAGCGTGGCGTAGGCGTTGGCGGCCTCCAGCATCGTGACTTCACCGGTGCCCAGGGCCAGCGTGAGGTTCTCCGGCAGCGGGGAGTGGATGCCAGCCCGGCGCGCGAAGTCGATGGTGGTGGCCGGGGTGAGCGCTTCGATGAGGCGCACGGACACCGTGTTCTTCGACTTGGTGAGCGCCTCGCGCAGCGTCATCGGCCCGTGGAACTGGCGGTCGTAGTTCTGCGGCTTCCACGTCTTGCCCGTGTACGGGTCGCGGACGGCTTCGGGGGCGTCATTGACCTTGGACAGCGGCGTGTAGCGGCCACTGCCCATGGCGGCGGCGTAGAGGAACGGCTTGAAGGACGAGCCAGGCTGCCGCTTCGCCTGCGTGGCGCGGTTGAAGGACGAGCGCTCCGCGTCGTAGCCGCCCACCAGCGCCACCACGTGCCGGTTCTCCGGACGGATGACCACCAGCCCGCCCTGCACCTCGGGCACCTGGTCCAGCGTCGCTTCCACGAAGGCTGGCGCGGGTGGTGCCTTGAGCACGCGCACGAAGACGAGCTGCCCCTCCGTGAAGACGTCGGAAATCTTCTTCGGCGCGCTCTTGCCCTTCTGCCGCGCCCAGGAGACGGTCGTGAAGGCCACTTCGGCGGTGCGGCCCACCAGGTCCACGCGCGCCACGTTGCGCTTGTCGTCCACCTGCATGACGTAGCCCGTGAGGCGCAGGCCTTCCTCCATGGGCTTGAGGCGCACGGACTGCGCCAGGAGTTGGTCCGCGGAGAGGGGCGCCTCGTCTTCGGGCGACAGGTCCGGCCGCTGCTCCTCGGTGCCTTCCTCTTCCAGCGGGTCCAGGGGCGCACCCGCGGTCTCGGGCGTCTTCGGCTCTTCCTTCTCCACCTTCGCCAGCGTGGACAGGTCCGCGACGTAGCCCTGGTCCTTCTGCCGGCGGCCCGCCTCCTCGATGCGCGTGGCGATGAGGGCCCGGTAGCGCTCCCACTGGCCCTTCTCCAGCGCGCCACGGGGACCGCGGTAGCCCTGGCGCCGGTCCACCGCCTCCAGGCCGTCACGCACCGCCTGCTCCGCCGCGAGCTGGAGCTTGGGCACCATGGCGATGTCCACGCGCAGCCCGCCCTCCATCACCGCCTGCTCGCCGTAGCGCGCGATGAGCGTGCGGCGAATCTCCTCCGTGTAATACGGCCCCACCACCTTGCCCCGCCGGGGAGCCAGGACGATGGGCTTCTCCTTCTCCGCCTCCGCGACGTCCGCGGACACGAAGCCGTTGCGCGCCATCTGGTCCAGCACGTAGCGCTGACGCGACTTCGCCCGCGTGATGTTCGTCACAGGGTTGATGCGGTGCGGGAGCTGCACCGTGCCCGCGAGCACGGCGGCCTCGCCCACGTTCAAGTCCTTGGCGTGCTTGCCGAAGTAGAAGAGCGCCGCCTCCTCCATGCCGTAGCGGCGCTGCCCGTAGTAGGACTGGTTGATGTAGAGCGAGAGAATCTGGTCCTTGGTGAGCGCTTCCTCCACGCGTGGCGTGAGAATCCACTCGCGCGCCTTGCGGGAGAAGCTGCGCTCAGGGGACAGCAGCAGGTTCTTCACCACCTGCTGGGTGATGGTGGACGCGCCGGACTTGCGGCTGTTGGGGATGAGGTTCTTGATGGCCGCGCGGGTGATGCCGAAGAAGTCCAGGCCCTCGTGCTTGTAGAAGTCCGCGTCCTCGGCGGCCAGGAAGGCGTTGCGGACGTGGGGCGGCAGGTCCTCCACGCGAATCAACGTGCGCCGCTCGTGCGCGAACTCGGCGCAGAGCGTGCCGTCGCCGCACGTCACCTTCGTCACCTGCGGCGGCTGGTAGTTGCGCAGCGCGTCCACGGAGGGCAGGTCCTGGCTGTAGTACGCGTAGCCGCCCGCCAAGGTGATGGCGCCGAGCACCAGGCACACGAGGCCGGTGATGAGCAGCCGCTTCGTCCAGCGCCACAGCCGGGCACCGAACCCCGGTCGCGAAGGCGGCGCGGGGGGAGTGGGTGTGGAGGAATCAGGCGAAGAGGGCATCTGGGGAGCCGTGGTCATTGCGCTGGAAAGAAAGTCCGCAGGTTAGACCGGGGGACCCCGAACGGGAACCGCTCTGGAGGCCCGCCCGGCGCAGGGCCTCCAGGCAGGAAGGCGCTACCGGGAAGCAGGCGCCTCTCCCTGGGTGGGTCGCGGCTGCTCACGCACCGTCCGGGCGCCGGCCATGTCCGCGTGGGCCGTGCGGCGCATCCGGTCCGCGTTGACGCGGGCCTGGACGTAGCGCGGTGACAGGTGCATGGCGGCGGCATAGGCCGCCCGGGCCTCCTCCACCTGTCCGAGCCGCTCGTAGGCCACGCCCAGGTTGTTGTGCACATAGGCCACGTGCGGGAGCAGCTCCGCCGCACGGACGAGCACATCCGCGGCCTTCTGGGCTTCTCCGGCACGCAGGTAGGTGAGGCCCAGGTTGTTGAGGGCGTAGCCGTGCTCGGGGTGGAGGTGGACGGCCTGCTCGAAGCGCAGCATCGCTTTCGCCAGCGCACCCTGCGCCAGGTGCGCGCGCCCGAGCACCTGGTAGGCCTCCACGTACTCGGGATTGCGCAGCACGGCTTCCTCGCCCACGGACACCGCTTCGGCATGGCGGCCCAGGGACACCAGCAGCCTCGCCTGACGCACCAGGGGGCGGGCATCCAGGGGAAGCAGGCGGCCGAGCTGGGCATGGGCACGCACGGCCAGCTCCGTCCGGCCCGTGAGCCCGGCGAGCTCCGCCGCCAGCGCCAAGGCGGCCACGTCGTCGGGGGCGTCATGAATCGCACGGCGGCACTCGGTGAGCGCGCCAGCGAGGTCGTCCCAATCGCGCAACAGGTGGGCCCGGCTCAAGTGGTCCACGCGCCGTCCATGTCTGTGTGGCAACGCGAGCTCGGCTTCTGGCGCGATGTTCGAACCTTCCGACGCGGCTCCGGACGCGGCGCCGAGGCGCGCGATGCTGATGTCTCTACGCGGCGCGCGCGGCTCGAGAGCCGGCGGAAACGCGGCGGCGTCTCCCCGAGGACTGGCTTCATCCGGCGCCGCGGCGTCCGCGTTGGACGTGGACTGCTCCTCCGCGGCCAGCCACGCGCGCAGCGCCCGGGGCAGCGGCGCATCCGCCCACGCCAGGGCCAGTCCGAGCACCACGAGGCTTGCCAGCACCAGCGCGCGCCGCACGGAGGCTGGCGGGCGGAATCGGGTGTGGGACGTGGGCTTCGTGTGGGTGCGGCGCATGGCGGCGACCTCGACTGCTGGCGGAGCTCCCGGGACGGGGACTCCGGGGCGCCGTGTGCCGGCCTCCCACCCGGCGTCATTGCGACTGGCGTGCCACGCATGCTCCCAGAGGGACGGAGGGGGCTGTGTGGCCCTGTGGCCACAGGGCCGGGGAAAAGCATGGCGGGGGGCGCGGGCGGCATGCGACGGTCCGCGCGATGAAGATCGCCACCTGGAACGTGAACTCGGTGCGGGCCCGTCAGGAACGGCTGCTCGCCTGGTTGAAGAAGGCCCAGCCGGATGTCCTCTGCCTGCAGGAGCTCAAGTGCGTGGACGACGACTTCCCCATGGAGGCCGTGCGGGAGCTGGGCTACCACGCCGCCGTCCACGGGCAGAAGACGTACAACGGCGTCGCCATCCTCGCGAAGGAGGAGCCGAAGGACGTCGTGAAGGGCCTGTCCGACGGCGTGGATGATTCGCATGCGCGCCTCATCGCGGCGACCGTGGGCGGCATCCGCGTGGTGAGCGCGTATGCGCCCAATGGCCAGTCGGTGGACTCGCCGCAGTACCAGTACAAGCTGGAGTGGTACGGCCGGCTGCGGCGCTACCTGGACACACGGCACAAGCCCGACGAGCCCCTGGTGCTGGGCGGGGACTGGAACGTGGCGCCCGAGGACATCGACACCTATGACCCGAAGTTGTGGGAAGGCCAGACGCTCTTCACGCTGAAGGAGCGGGATGCCCTCCAGCGCCTGGGCGCCTTCGGGCTTTCGGATGCCTTCCGCAGGCTGCACCCTGGCGTTCAGAAGTTCACCTGGTGGGATTACCGCATGCTCGGCTTCCCGAAGAACCTGGGCCTGCGCATCGACCACCTCTACGTGACGGCGCCCGTGGCCGAGCGACTGACGGTCGTGGACGTGGACCGCGAGGAGCGCAAGGGCAAGCAGCCCTCGGACCACGCTCCCGTGTGGCTCGAGCTGCGCGACTGAAGCGGTATTCGCGAGCGGCCATGTCATCGCTGGCATGGCCGCTCTCCACGAGCACCAGGCACGTGGTGGGATTCGTGCGATGCTCCAGGACCGAAGGCCATGACGACGCCCCCGCCCGAATCGCTGCCGTTTCCCGACAGCCTTTGCCACCGCTGCGCCGCGCCACCTCGCTACGTCCAGTCGAGGACCACGACCTTCATCCTCTGCCCGCTGCTGCCTCAGAAGTACCCGCCGCAGCCGGTCCGCGCGTGCGCGCTCTTCAAGCCGAAGCCGCCGGAGACGCCCCCGGTGTCCCGCTGACGCCGGACTCGATATTCCAGGAATCCTGGGCCCATCCTGAATGCCGGGCGCCCCGACTTCCGGCAGGGTAGATTCCGCGCTGTGTCCGAGGAGAAAAACCGGAGTGCGCCACCCGAGGGGACCGATGCGACGTTGCTATCGCCGCACCCGCGTCCCGCCATCACCGACGTGACGGAGGGCGCGCTGTTCGCCGGGCGCTATGTCCTCGAGGAGTTGGCCGGGCGCGGTGGAATGGGCGCGGTGTACCGGGCGCGGGACACGCTGGTGGGCGACGTGGTGGCGTTGAAGCTGCTGGAGCTGGGCGCCTCGCCCGCGCCGGAGTGGCTGGAGCGCTTCCGCCGCGAGGTCCGTCTGGCCCGGCGCATCACCCATCGGCACGTGGCGCGGACCTTCGACCTGGGCGAGCACTCGGGCCGCCTCTACCTGACCATGGAGTACGTGGCGGGAGAGAGCCTTCAAACGTTGATGGAACGCGAGCACACGGTGCCTCCCGCGCGGGCGGCGCGGCTGGTCCTGGCGCTCTGTGAGGGCCTGGCGGCGGCGCATGCCGCGGGCGTCGTGCACCGGGACTTGAAGCCGGCCAACGTCCTGGTGGAGGTCCGTGGCCGCGTGGTGCTCACCGACTTCGGCATTGCCCGGGCATTGGCGGGCGAGGGGGCTTCGCGCACGCAGGGACTGGTGGGCACGCCCATGTACATGGCGCCCGAGCAGTTGGAGAGTGGCGAGGTGGATGCCCGCGCCGACCTCTACGCCACGGGCCTGGTGCTCTACCAGTTGCTCACCGGAGCGCCTCCGTTCGCCGGTGATTCGCCCATGGCCGTGGCCGTGGCCCGTTTGAGGCAGCCGCCGCCCGATCCACGCCTGCTGGCGGCGGTGCCGGATGCGCTGGCGGAGTTGGTGCTCGCGTGCTTGTCGCGTGAGCCCTCCGGCCGGCCGCGGGACGCGGCCTGTGTGGCGGATGCGCTGAGGCAGTGGCTTGGTTCTGTCGGTGAGGCCATCGAGCCCGAACATGCTCATGGCACGTCCACGCCACAGCCCAGCGGTTTCAGCCACGCCTCGATGTCCTCGGGCGGACTGGTATCTCGCACGCCGTTGCGCCCTGATGAGCAGTCGCTGGCGGTGCTGCCGCTGCGCTTCCTGGGTGCTTCGGACCAGGCGTTTCTGGGCGACGGCGTGACGGAGGCGCTCATCGACGTGCTGTCGAAGACGCGGGGGCTCCGGGTGCAGAGCAGCGGTGCCACGGAGCGTTTCCGGCAGGAGCGGGACCCTCGCGTCGCGGCGCGCGAGCTGGGCGTGGAGTTGCTGGTGGATGGGACGCTCCAGGCCGCGGGCAAGACGGTGCGCGTGACGCTCCGGGTGGTGGAGGGCGCGTCGGGCACGCAGCTGTGGAGCGGCCGTTTCGACGATGCGGATGACGACCCATTCCAGCTCCAGGACCGGCTGGGGCAGCGTCTGGCGGAAGCCCTCCGCGGCGAGCTGACCATCCTGGCCTACCGCTCCACCGTGCCAGCGGAGGCCCTAGCCCTCTACCGGCAGGCGCTCTCCCGGATGCTCGCGCACTCGATGACGCGGGAATTGAAGGACGAGGTCATCACGCCGCTCGAACAGCTTCACGACTCGGTGCCTGGCTTCCCGCACGCGGCGGCGCAGCATGCGGTGGCGACGCTTCGGGCGGGCTTCATCAGCACCCTGGCGGACGAGGTTGACTGGGATGCCCTGGCGCGGACCAGCCTGGAACGGGCCCGACAGGTGGCGCCGGAGCTCGTGGAGACGAAGCTGGCCCAGGCCATCCTGGCCACCCGCGAAGGCCGGTGGCGGGACGCGGTGGTGGCCTTGCGCACGGCGCTCGATACGGCTCCCACGTTCGCGCCCGCGCTCCAACTCCTCGGCAACCTCCAATGTGAGGCGGGGCGCGCGGATGAAGGCCTGCCGCGCTTGAAGCTGGCCTACGCACTGGAGCCGGCCATGGCCATCTGCCTGGTCGAGGTGGCGCGTTGCAGTGCGCTGCGTGGCGACGATGCGACCTACCAGTGGTGCATGGCGCGTCTGAACAGTCAGCCCCTGCTGGGCATGGCGGTCCTCATCCTCCGCATGCGGGTCGCGGCCTGGAGGGGCGACATGGACGACGTCCGCCAGTGCCGGGACGCGTTGAACGAAGACCCGAGCCACATGGCCTCCTACGTGGCCACCTACTGCTCGGCGGCGCTGGGCGAGGTATCGGTGGAGGCCGCGATGGCCACCCTGGACGGCATGCTCACCCGGCAGCAGGTGAACTCGCGCTTCGCGTCGATGGTGTGTCAGCTCGCGGCGGAGCTGATGTGCATCCGGGGCGCGCCCGCCGAGGCGCTGCGTTATCTCCAGCAGGCGGCGAACCTGGCGCTCATCGACCTGGAGTGGATGGACCGCTGCCCGGCGCTGACGCCCCTGCGCGCGCAGCCCGGCTTCGCGGAGGCGCGGCGCAAGGTGCGCTCCCGCGTGGAAGCCATCTGGTCCGCATGACGCGCTCCTCGGCGCCTGTCCGCGCATCCCCGTGACGGCGGGGCGCTGGACGTAGCGCGCGGGGGATACCAGCTACTGAGGCATGCGGCCGTGCTTGCACTCCACCAGGAACCCGTGGAGCGACTCCTCTGACAATTCGTGCAACAGCAGCCGGAAACCCCCGCGCGCAACACCCGCATCGGCTTGACGCTGGCGGACACGTCGTCCCGCCAGGGGCCCGGTGCGTGTCTCGCGCTGGGCTTCGGGCCTTCGCTGCCGGGTGGAGGATGTGCCGCCGCGAGAGTATCAGTTCGCCAATTTTACAAGGAGTGGGGGTCTAAATTGATTTCAGCAATTTACATGGAGAGGTGATTGACCCTGAGCTTCGCGCTCGGGCACGCTTTGAGTCCATTCGCCAGCGTTGCTCGGAGGAAGCCCGTGTCTGTTCAGAGTCCAGGAGAGCCAATCCGGCCCACGGCAGAAATGCTGGATGGCGCGATTGGCGCGGCGGTTGCCGCACTGGAGCAGCTTCCCGTCGCGGAGATGCTGGCTTCCACGGGAGCGGGCGTTCATTCGGTGGACTCGCCGGCGGCGGCAACGCTGGTTCTCCTCGCGCTGGCTGAGAGTGAGGGGGCTGCGAATGCGCATGGGGCGTCCTGCGTGCGGCGGCTGCTCTCCAGTCGCGCGTCGACCGGCTTCTGGCGTTTCTCCCCGGATTCGGCACGGTCGGAAGCGGGGGAGTCGGCCCGCGCGCTGGTGGCGTTGAGGCAATGGAACATGCCGCTGGACCCACCCTCGGCGCTCGCTGCGCTCCTGTCGCGCGACGCAGCGAGGGCGCCTGGCCAGACATCGTCCGAGTCAGGGGCGGCGGCCATCGAGGGCGTTCCTCCTGAAGCGGACGTCGCCACGACCGCGGACCTCCTGCTCCTGGCGGCGCACGAAGGGCGATCGCTACCGGGCCGCGCCGCGCTTGTTTCCGAGAAGGTTCGAACCCAGGGGCTTCTGGGCTGCGCACGCGGCGAGCCCGCGGTTTCGCCTTTCCTGCTGGGCTACCTGCTGACGCGCTGGGTTCGTCACGTGGGTGACCACTGGCAGCTCGCGGTCCCCCTTCGGGCAGAACTCATTTCGCTCTGGGAGAAGGGGGAGGTGCGCGGCGCGGTGAATGTCGCCCTCGCGATGAGCGCCCTGATGAACCTGGGGCGCCCCACGGACGTCAACCTCTTCGAGCGGACGTTGGATTCCATGGCGTCCCTGCTGCTGAGCGAGCAGAGCGAGGAGGGGCTCTGGCCCGTGGCGCCGCTGTACGAGGCCGAGGACGTCGTCTACGGCTCGCTCGAGGCATCGGCGGCGCTGTGTGTCGAAGCGCTCGTTCGGTACGTCCGAATCGCGCGCATCGCGGCGGACCGGACCGACAACTTCCTCCCGGGGGCGCTCCCGCCTCGGTCGGGCACCTGGAAGGAGACGTTGGCGGCCTTCGACGATGATTATCCGCCCGCGCTGTTTTCTCCCGAGTCGCGAGCCCGCCTGCTCGCGCTGGGCGAATGGCTGCCCGCGGCGCTGGAGGGCGATGGGGGCTTCGAGGTCCGGTTGCTGGAGGGGACGCCTCGGGTGGACTTCATCCTGGGGATCAAACACGACGGTCAGGAGCTGCTTGCTGGCAGGCATCCCCACTCAGAACTCCCAGCGCCCTTGTTCGCCGCTCCCGAGTGGCGGCGCATTCGCGACTTCGCGCGAGCGTGGGCTGAGCCGGGCGGGCTGCTCGACCGGGAAGTCGACGCGTTCTGGCTGGAGTTCGACCTGGATGCGCCAGTCGCCTCGCCTCCGCTGCCCATCGTGTTCCTCTGCACACGGGACCAGCCTGTCGCCGTCAACGAAGCGCTCCATCGGCAGAAGTCGGATACCTACCGCGCGACGCTCCACGCGGGGCTTCCGCTCTTGCGTGGGGATGAGGCGCCGCTCACGCCTGAGCTTCAGCGGGGAATGGATGTCTGCATCGAGGCGCTGCCTCCCGGTGCACACCTCTATGCGGCCTGCGTGATGATGTCGCGGCGCAGCAAGAACCTGCGCTTCACGCTCAAGAACGTGCCTCCCGAGCGTGTGGTGGCGTACCTGGAAGCCGTGGCGTGGCCAGGAGACTTCCAGCAGCTGCGGGACACCCTCGCGTGGGTCCTCCCGCTCGGCGTCAATCGCTTCATGCTCAACCTGGACCTGGCGCCGCAGCTGTTGCCGACGCTGGGGCTCGAGTGCTCGTTCCAGGGACGTGCGCAGCCCGCCGAGGAGCCCCGGTGGCAACGCCTGCTCGACGAGCTCGTGACGCGGGGGCTCTGCGCACCCTCACGGCGTGACGCGCTGCTGGCGTGGCCGGGGCGCACGCAGGTCAACCTGCCCGCTGGCTCGGCCACGCGAGAGAGTGTCTTCGATAAGCGGCTCGCGCACGTCAAGCTGGGCTTGACGGGGGCCCCGGTGATTGAGGCCAAGGCCTATCTGGCCACGCATCGCACGTCCGAGCTGCTCCGGCCGCGCTGAGTCGTCATCCCCGGAGCCTGCATTGACGCTCGGGGATATGAATTGATACGTTGAATTCTGAATATTCATAATGGGCAGGCTGTGCAGACTTTCATCGAGCACCTGGGCCACACTTCATTTGTCATTCAGCGCGGTCCTCTGAGGGTTCTCATCGACCCGGTGCTGGTGCTGCGGGAGCTGGAGTTTCGGCAGCCTGCGTGTCCCGCGTGGTTCTTCGATGACCTGTCGTCGGTGGACGCGGTCTTCTTCTCCCACGCGCACGACGACCATCTCCACCCACCCAGCCTGTTGGGGCTTCGCGAAGACGTCGCCCTCTACTTCCTCGACAGGCCGAAGCCGGGCGCGGCGCCCGAGTCGAGCGCTCGCGCGACTCTCACGGCGCTGGGCTTTCGCAATCTCCACCCCTTCCAGGAGGGGGACGTCGTCGAGCTGGCCCAGGACCTGCGCATCCACATCCTGCCCGCGCAGTGTTCGGGGGAGGGCGAGGAGCAATGTGCCCTGCTGGTGGAGACGCCGGATGTGCTGGCGCTGGACGCGGTGGACGTGACGGATTCACCCCGGACGCGCGAAGCGCTGGAGGCCTTCCGGGGCCGCGTTGATGTCGCCTTCGTCCCCACGGGGGCCTCGGTCCAGTGGCAGGGCTTCTGGAATCAGATGGACTCCGTGGGAGCGCTCGCGTTCTGCGACTGGTTGAAGCCAGCGCGTATCGCGACCTGTGGGGGCACGCTGTCCATGGCGGGGCGGCCGCGCGAAGACCGCCTGGAGCGCTACCCGGTCGACCGGGCGCATTGGATGGCCGCCGCGGTCACGCGCGCGCATGACTCGGCGCTCCTGCCCTGGAAGCCCCCGTATCGGCTCGTCTACGGCGAGCACGTCCTGGAGCGCTGTGCGCTGCTGCAGCCCGGCCGTCGTTTCGAACCGGCGCGGGGGCAGCGGCGTCCTCAGGCCCTGTTGACGACCTTCTTCACGGGATATCACCCGAGCAAACCCATTCAGCGTTGGGGATGGGGAGACAACAACGACCTCGTGCGTTGGCTGGAGCCGTTCGAGGCCATCCGGGAAGTGCTGCGCGCATCCACCCACGACCTGCGCTACCTGCTGGAGCGGTGCCAGCTGTCCGTCAACAAGACCCCCGCGGCGGTCCTGGTGCCCCGGACGCTCCGCTGCCTCGTGGAGGGCAAGGCCTTCGAGCTCGCGGCGAGGGTGGTCTCGCTCCTCCCGTCGAAGGTCTCGGAGCCCGCGGACATGGATGCTGGCTACTTCGCCGCTGTCGAGGCCGCGCTCCTGTCTGAGCCGGCGCTCGAGGCGCCGCTGCGGGAGGACCTGGCGGCCTGCCTGTGGATGGACCGGGGCCTGTTCCACATTCAGTGCATGTCACGCCGGATGAAGGAGCTGGCCCGCCGTGACGAGCGCACCGAGGCGCTTCGCGCGACCCACGTGTCGGTCCTGCGTGACAGCCTCCTCCAGCGCCGCCCGGTGTTGGGGCCCTACCACCTGCGCGTCACGCGAGACCTGGCGCGGCTGCTGGACGCGCGCCCGCTGTCGCCGGAGACGTCCGAGGTCCTGTGTTACGCGAGCCCGGCAGGCATCCGCCATCAGCCGCTGTCGACGCTCGAGGCACTCCTGCTGGACCAATGTGACGGACGCACGGTCGCCGAGATGGTCGGCGACGTGAGCGCGGCCCTCTCCCTGCCTCACGATGACGTCCGGTCGGCCCTCTTCACGTTCCTGTCCCATCTGTCGCACGAGTCGCCGTTGGTGCTCGACTGGAGTCACTGATGCAATTCCAAGATGCCTTCACGTTCCCGACGCCGTTGTCCCCCGAGACGGAAGCCTCGGCGCGGGAGCTGTTGCGTGCGCAGCAGATGGGGCAGCTCGACCTGCTCATGGGCTGGGTCCAGCAGCCGGAGCGGCTCGGGAAGTTGGGGGGATGTGCCGCGGAGCTCCAGTCCCTCCTCTCCGAGGCGTTCGAGCTCGTCGAGCGCGCGCCGGCGCTGGCGCGTGAGTTCCTGGAGCACTGGAGCACGACGGTGCTGCTCGGCCGCTTGCTGGGGCCCGCCGCCGTCGGGCCTGGCTTGATTCAATGCCTGATGGGCAACCTCGCGTCCCTGCTCATCGTCCAGCGGCTGCGGGGAGAGGTCACCCACGGCGAAGCCTTCTTCGTGACGCCGCGGACTCTCTACTGCCTGCCTCGGGGGAGCGGCTCGACGTGCGCGGCCCCGGTGAGGGGCGCGTCGTTTGGCACTTCTCTGGCGCGGAGTGCCTGCTCTCCGACGAGGGGCACGCCGGCCCCGGGCTGCGCATCCCGCTGCCGCTCACGGGCGATGCACCCGTGAGCATCCAGCCGTTGCCCTGGTCCGAGACCTGGAACGTTCCGGTGCTGGACGACAGTGAGATGCTCGGCATCACCGGCCGACGAGAGCAAGCGGGCATCCCGGACGATGGGAGCACGGGCACCTGGCGGCCCATGCCCCTGCTGCGAAGCACGGAGGAGGCCTTCCACATCCTGAGGGAGCTGTGGCCCGAAGTGCTCGACTGGGCCCGCGTGTTGCTCCCCGCGCTCGTCGACATGGGAGGCCCGGAGAACCGGAGCGTGCGTTGCTCGTCCTCGTATGGGGCTGGCACGCCCGTCTTCCTCACGCGCGTGGCCCACGGCCTGGAGCATGCGGAGGACCTGGTCCACGAGCTGCAACACGAGCGCATGTATCTGCTGCTCGACTCGCGCGCATTCGGGCGGTGGGACGACTCACGTCCCGAGTTCGTCTCCGCCTACCGCACCGACCCTCGCCCCCTCCGAGGCGTGCATCTGGGCCTGCACTCCTTCCTGGCGGTGAACCGGCTCCGGGTGCGGGCGCTGGACAGGCCCGAGTTCAAGCAGCGGGAGTGGCGCTTCCAACTGCTCAAGTCACACCGCTGCAACCTGCTCTCCTTCCGGACCCTCCTGGACTTCGAGCGTCCCACGCCCGAAGGGCGCGTGCTCCTCGCGCAGATGGCTCAGGCCCTGAGTGAGCAGCACCCGCTCATCGAACGTGTCGCGGATGCGGACATGGACCAGGCCTTCGACGCCTGGATGAAGCAGCACTTCTCGCGGGTGGCCGGCAGCGGCCCCGTGGTGAATGACGCCGAGACATACATGGACTGGCGCGAGGCGGCAGTGCTCGCGGCCCGCTATACCCAGCACGCCGGAGGTGCCGCATGAGGGTCCCAGGGTTGCGTTATCGCGACGAGTGGCTGCCCAACTTCTTCCCCGCGAAGCAGGTGGGCCCCGACCACTTCGTGCGGCTGTCCCGGACGGGCGCCATGCAGCTGCTGTCCGGCGCGGAGAATGCCCAGCTCGACGAAATCTCCATGGATGAGGCCCTGTTCGCGCGGCTCGAGCAGACCAGCCACCTCATCACCGCGCAGAACTCCTCGCGCGTGCTGGAGGACCTCAAGCGCTGGCATGACCGGACCTACGCGGGGCCGGGGCTCCACATCGTCGTGCTGTCCAAGCGGTGCAACCTCAACTGCACCTACTGCCACATGAACCCGGAGAACATCTCCGCGGATTCCAAGCGCTTCGACATGCAGCCCGACGTCGCGGATGCCATCATCCGCTTCGCGCTCGGCTCTCCGGCCCCCTTCCTGGGCTTCGAGTTCCAGGGCGGCGAGCCCTTCTTGAACTTCGAGGGCATGAAGTACTTCGTCGAGGAGGCCCGCAGGCAGAACGAAGCCGTGGGCAAGCGGCTCCGCTTCTCCGTGGTGAGCAACCTCATGGTCGCCACCGACGAGCACATCGCGTACTGCAAGGAGAACCGCATCAACGTGTCGTATTCGTTGAACGGTCCCGAGGACATTCACGACTCATTCCGAGTCACGAGGAGCGGGGCGGGCAGCTTCCGCAAGGTCATGGAGCGGCTGACCCACTTCCGCGACCGATTCCCCGGGGTGCTCAGCGCGTCGCCCCTGTGCGTGGTGGGGGCCTCCAACGCCAAGGAGTTGAAGCGCACCATCGACTTCTATCATGCGGAGGGCTTCAAGGACCTCGCCATCCTGAAGCTCAAGGCCCTGGGCAACGCCCGCAAGGAGAAGCTGCCCTTCGACATCCAGGACTTCCTCCACTACTACCTGGACGCGCTCGATTACATCTACGAGAAGAACCGCCAGGAGAACGAGAACTACTCCGAGCGCGTGGTCCGGGTCGTCCTGGCCAAGATTCTCCAGTCGACGGATACGGGCTTCGTGGACTGGCGCAACCCGGTCGGAGACTTCGGTTCGGCCATCACCTATGACCATGACGGCGAAATTCTGCCGTCGGACGAAGCCCGTTCGATGCGCTCCGAGTTCGGCTTGGGCAACGTGAAGGGGACGACCTATGACGCGCTCATCCGCAACAAGGCCACGTTCCGGTCCATGAACCTGTCGCTGCGGGATCGTGACCCGCAGTGCCGCGAGTGCGCCTTCAATCCCTACTGCGGCGTGCTGCCGGTGCTTGACTATGCCCGGACCGGGGACGCGACGCCGCGCCCCCATGCGTCCGAGGAATGCCTGCAGACGTTGGCGGTGGTGGAGTGGGTCCTGCGCAAGCTCGTGGAGGACCCCATCCCCCTGTTGCGGATGATGCCTGGAATGGACGCCGCCCTGGTGGAGATGGCCAACGGTCTGCCGACAGAGCCTTCCTCGCAGGGCATGCCGCCGATGCTGAGCGTGCAGAGCGGCTGAGGCCAGCCGGGGCTGGCGCCCTCGCCGCCGCTCAGGCGGGGCGCAGCCGCCCGGCGGCGAGGTCCGTGAGCGCGCCGAGGACTTCTTCCTCGGTGATGTCGTCCATGCTCCCGTTCCCGGTGGGCTCGCGGAAGGCCGGAGTGAAACGGAAGCCCCATTGCTGGGGGGAGGTCGTTCCGAACAGGCCCACCGAAGGGAGCCGGAAGAAGTCCGCCGCGTGCAGCATGCAGGAGTCGATGCCGAGGAAGCCATCACAGGCGCCGAGCAGCGCCATGGCGACATCGAGTGGGGCTCCTGGGATGGACAGCACGCGGCCTTCATGGACCATGGGCGCCAGCTCCGTGGCGTTGTAGTCCACGTTGAGCACGAGCCATTCGGGATGGGCTGCCAGGAAGGCATCCAGCACGGCGCGGTAGCGGGCGACGGGCCACTGTTTCCGGGAGCCGGTTTCCGTATGGAGCGCGAGCACCTTGGCCCCATCGGGGACGCTGTCACGAAAGTGCCTGGCGGCCTCGGTGGCCTCGGCCGTCAGCACGGGGGCCTGGGCGAAGTCCTCCAGCCGCAGGGTGGGATCCACCTGCTGGGCCAGCGAGAAGAGCCGGTCCGCGGAATGCTGGGATTCTTCACTCCGGACCCACTGCTTGTAACGGCGATACAGGCCGACCGTCTCGGTGGCCGCCGGAAACCCCTCGAGCAGCTCGGAGACACCCGTCGCGTGCCAGGTGTTGAAACAGACAAACAAGTCGCAGGCCCCCACCGCCTGCCGGAGCATCTCTGCGTCGATGCTTCGCTCCGTGCCTTGCGTGGTCGCGCGGACCTCGTGAATCTTCATGAGCCCGAGCTCTTGATAGAAGAACAGGCTTGAATCACCTGGCGCACCCACCAGTCTGATTCGACCCGGGTACAGCTGACTCAGGGCTCGCAGGGCGGGAAGGGCGAGGAGCCGGTCCCCAATCCCATTCAGGTGAAATACGACGGGGGCTTGGGCAGAACGAAGTTCTTGCTGCATGGAGGGAGCAATCCTTGCGTCAAGACAACCTGCTCCCAGGTGCCCCTGGATGGGCACCGGGGAGCAGGAACCTGCTAGAACCAGCCGTCAGACGTGTGGCTGGTGTGATCCTGCGGCTCCTCCTGGTCCTTGACGGGGCCGACCGCGCGCGCGGTGATCTGGGCGAAATCGCCGCGACCCAGGATCATGCTCAGCTGGCCGCGGAGCGCGTCCACCTTCGCGGGATCCAGCTGCTTGAACGTCACCACCTCGGGCTTCAGAACGATGTTGCTCTCAACCATGAGGAACTCCAGGAGAGGTGAATCAAACCACACGCGCGGCACGAATTTGTCGCCGAACGTGCCGAGTCTGACGCCAGTGGATGCTCGCAGCTCGGATCGCCAAGGGTACGGCGTATCTCGAACGAATGTCCAGGCGTAGACGTGTTTTCGCTGAAACAGCTGCTACACGTGAGATTCGGCGTGTTTGACCCGGGTACGGCTGACTCAGGGTTCGCGGGTCGGGGAGGGCGAGGAGCCGGTCTCCAATCCCATCCAGGTGGAACACCACCGGGGCTTGGAGCGAGTGATGCTCCTGCGGCGGGAAGGGGGCAATCCTTGCGTCAAGACAACCTGCTCCCCGGTGCCCAGGGATGAGCGCCGGGGAGCAGAGACCTGCTAGAACCAGCCGTCAGACGTGTGGCTGGTGTGATCCTGCGGCTCCTTGACGACGACGGCGCCCGCGCGAGCGGAGAGCGTGGGGAACTCGCCACGGCCCAGGATCATGCTCAGCTGGCCGCGGAGCGCGTCCACCTTCGCGGGATCCAGCTGCTTGAACGTCACCACCTCGGGCTTCAGAACGATGTTGCTCTCAACCATGAGGAACTCCTGGGGAGGTGAATCAAACCACACGCGCGGCACGAACTTGTCGCCGAACGTGCCGAGCCTGACGCCAGTTGATGCCTTCAGCTCGGATCTCCAAGAGTACGGCGAACCTTGAGCGGATGTCCAGGCTTAGACATGTTTTTGATGAAATGTCTGCCAGCTGTGAAATTTCGCGGACTTGGGTGTTCTCGGGCGCCGGGCCTGAGCCTTTGTGGTGATGCGCGTCGCCGAGGCGCACGCCGCATGGCATGCTCTTTCGTGAGAGGGTCATGGATACAATTCGTCAGGACATCCGGTTTGGCGCCAGGTTGTTGCTCAAGAGTCCGACGTTCACCCTGGTCGCGATGATGACGCTGGCGCTGGGGATTGGCGCGAGCACGGCGATATTCAGCGTGGTCAACTCCATCTGGCTGCAACCCATGCGCTTCCCGCATGAGGAGCGTCTGGTGATGGTGTGGGACTCGCTTCCCAAGGCAGGTGTCGAGCGGAGCGAGACATCCCTGGCGACGCTGGAGGACTGGACCGCGCAGGCGGGGGTCTTCGAGCACGTGGCGGGGATTGTTCCGCGGAGCTTGAACATGGGCGGCGCGCTGCAGCCGGAGCGGCTCCAGGCGTTTCGGGTGGGCGCCGCGCTGTTCCCCGCGCTGGAGGCGAGGCCCTCGCTGGGCAGGGCGTTCTCCGCGGAAGAAGACCGCGTGGGTGGCGAGGCGGTGGTGGTGCTGTCGGACGGGTTGTGGCGGCGCCGGTTTGGTGGCGCGCCCTCCGTGCTGGGTGAGTCCGTGACACTGGATGGTGAGCCCTACACGGTCGTGGGCGTGATGCCGAAGAGCTTCGACTTCCCGCCTGGCGCCGAAGCCTGGGTGCCGCTCGCGCCGACCCAGGCGGAGCTGGATGCGCGCGGGGACCGGAAGGTGCGGGTGGTGGGCCGTCTCAAGCCTGGCTTCTCCGTGTCGATGGCGGAGGACGCCCTGCGGGTCCTCGCGGGGCAACTGGCGGAGCGGTACCCCGACACGGATTCGGAGCGCACCGTGCGGCTGACGTCCGTGCGCGAGGCCTACCTGGGGCCCTTGAGGCCGCTGCTCATCACCCTGGCGGGCGCGGTGGGCTTCGTGTTGCTCATCGGGTGCGCGAACGTCGCGAGCCTGCTGCTGGCGCGCGCGGCGGCCCGGCGGCGGGAGCTGGCCATTCGTGGGGCGCTGGGGGCGAGCCCGACGCGCCTGATGGTCCAGGCCCTGACCGAGAGCGTCTTGCTGTCGCTCCTGGGCGGGGGATTGGGAATCCTGGGCGCGCTGTGGGGCACGCACATGATTGCCACCATGCTGCCGCCCGGGTTGGCGGAGCGCCTGCCAGGGTGGCAATCCATCCAGGTGGATGGAGGGGCGCTGCTGTTCTGTGTCGGGCTGTCCGCCATCACCGGGGTGCTGTTTGGTTTGGCGCCCGCGTTCCAGATGTCGCGGCAGAACCCGCTGGAGGCGATGCGGGAGGGGGCGGGCGCCACGGCGGGGCGAAAGAGCATCCGCTCGGCCCTGGTGACGGCGGAGGTGGCCCTGGCCTTGATGCTGGTCGTCGGCGCGAGCCTGATGCTTCGAAGCCTCTACCAGCTCCAGGGGACCTCACCCGGCTTCGCCGCCGAACGCGTGTTCTACTTCGACGTCACGCTGCCGGAGACCAAGTATCCGACGGACGCCGAGCGGGTTCGCTTCTTCCATGCGCTGCAGGAGCGGTTGTCTTCCATTCCGGGAGCCCAGGCCGTCTCGGCGGCCAGCCTGCCGCCCATCAGCCGTCGCAGTCAGAGCTCGAACATCTATCTGGAGGGGCAGCCGAAGCCGCTGCCCGGGCAACTGCCCGAGGCCAGTCAGCGCGTCATCTCCCCGGGCTATTTCCGGACCATGGGCATCCCCTTGCACGAGGGGCGCGATTTCAACGCGTTGGACGTGGAGGATTCGCCCCGGGTCGCGATGATCAACTCGGCCCTGGCGCGGCGCTTCTGGCCCGGGGAGTCGCCGCTGGGCAAGCGCTTCTTCACGGGCGGCACCGAGCCGTGGGAGGTCATCGGCGTGGTGGGTGACGTCCGGACGCTGTGGCGCGGGCAGGTGCGTTCATCCGTGCCGGAGTTCTACCTGTCGCTGGCGCAGGCCCCACGTGACGCGATGGTGATGATGGTGACCGTGGGAGGGACGGGAGCGGCGGCGTCGTCGCTGGCGCTGTCCTTGCGTGAGGGAATGGCGTCGTTGGACCCCGAGCAACCACCGCCGTCGCCGCGGCCTTTGGAAGAGCTCATCGCGGAGTCGTTCGGCTCCAGGCACCTGCTGGCCGCGCTGCTGGGGTTCTTCGCTTGCGTGGCGCTGCTGCTGGCCGCCGGGGGCGTCTACGGCATCATGGCTTACTCCGTCACCCAGCGGCGGACGGAGATTGGCGTGCGCATGGCGCTGGGCGCGCGAGAGGGGAGCATCTTCTGGTTGATATTGAGCCAGGCGTTGCGGCTCGCCGGGCTGGGCGTCATCATCGGCTCCGTGCTGGCGCTGGTCCTGGCGCGGGGCCTGTCGAAGTTGCTCTTCGAGGTCAGCCCCGCGGACCCGCTCGTCTTCCTCGGGACGGCTTGCGTGCTGCTCTTCGTGGCGCTAGTGGCGGGCTACGTGCCCGCCTGGCGCGCCGCGCGCGTCCCGCCCAGCATGGCCATGCGCGAGGAGTGAAGGCTCAGGCGGCGATGAACTGCCGTTCCACGAGGCGCTTGTAGAGACCGTCCTGGGTGATGAGCGCTTCGTGGTTTCCGTGCTGGACGACGCGGCCCTGGTCCAGCACGAAGATGCGGTCGACGCCCGCCACGGTGGACAGACGGTGGGCGATGATGAGGGTGGTGCGTCCCACCATGAGCCGGTCCAGCGCCTCCTTGACCAGGTGCTCGCTTTCGGAGTCCAGCGCGCTGGTGGCTTCGTCCAGGATGAGCAGCCGCGGATCCTTGAGGACCGCGCGGGCAATGGCGACGCGCTGCTTCTGCCCTCCCGAGAGCTGGATGCCCCGCTCGCCGACGCGCGTGCGGTAGCCTTCTGGAAACCGGCTCACGAAGTCGTGGGCATTGGCGACGCGGGCCGCGGCTTCCACTTCCGCATCGGTGGCGTCGGTGCGTCCGTAGCGGATGTTGTCGGCGATGCTGCCCGAGAAGAGCGTGGGCTCCTGCGACACGATGCCGATGTTCTGACGGAGCCAGCGGACGTCGAGCGTTCGCAGGTTCGTCCCATCGACGAGGATGGCCCCCCGGTCCGGATCGTAGAAGCGCATCAACATCGAGGCGACAGTCGACTTGCCCGCGCCCGAGTGTCCCACCAGCGCCACGACTTCACCGGGGGCGACGTCCAGGTCCAGGCCTTGGAGGACGGGCACGTCGCGGCGCGTGGGGTAGCTGAAGCTGACGTCGCGGAAGCGCAGGTGGCCTTCCATGTTCGCGGGCCGCTCGCCGCCGTTGACGGGGATGGCGGGCGTACGGTCGATGAGCTCGAAGACGCGCTCGGTGGCGCCTCCGGCCTTCATGAACTCCGCCCACAGCTCGCTCAGGGCGCCGACGGCCATGACGACCATCAGCGTGTACATCAGGAAGGAGGTCAGTCCACCCACCGTGATGTCGCCCGAAACGACCATGTGCGTGCCGTACCAGAAGACGAGCAGGGTCGAAGCCAGGCCGGTGAAGCCCGTTCCTCCCATGAAGAAGCCCGAGGAGACGATTCGCGTGCGCGCCAGCGCCAGGGCCTTGCCGATGGCACGGCCATAGCTCCGGCGCTCCGCGTCTTCGGCGACGAAGGCCTGGACGGTCTGAATGCCATAGAGGGACTCGGCGGCGACTTCATTGGCTTCGGCCACCGCGGCCTGGGCGTCTCGCGCGAGCTGCCGGGCCTTGCGGCCGTAGAACAGCGCCCCCAGCGTCACGGGGGGGACGACCGCCAGCATGACGAGCGTCAACCGGGGCGAGGTGTAGAGCAGCAGCGCCAGCCCTCCAATCAACGTGGTCGCGTTGCGGAGCATGATGGCGATGTGCGTACTGACGGCGCCCTGGATGAGGGCGGTGTCCGTGGACAGCCGGCTGGTGAGGCCGCCAGTGCGGTGCTGGTCGAAGAACGCGATCTCCTGCTCCAGCAAGCTGCGATACAGCCGCTCTCGCAGGTCGCTGACAATGCGCTCACCCGCGATGTTGAAGAAGGCGAAGCGCAACCCGATGGCCACCGACTGGATGAAACACACACCCAGCATCCACAGGGTGGTGTCGTTCACCATGTCGAGCGTGGCGGTGGTCAAGGCTTCGTCGAGGATGACCCGGATGGCCTGTGGGAAGAGCAGGCCTCCCGCGCTCCCGATGAAGAGGAAGCACGTGCCGAGCAAGAGCAGTCTCCACTCGGGACGAGCCAGTGCCAGGACGCGACGAAGGGATGCGTGGCTCAGCGGCGGATTCTGAATCAAGCCCATTTCACGCAGGCTAGTCCAGATGCCGCCAAAGTTGTAATCCCGACAAAACTTGTGATGCAGGGGGGCCCGGCGCATGTCTCGCGCCGGGGCCCCTGGGCTTCAGGGCCTACTGCGCGGTGCCCTTGGCCAACTCGGCGACATAGGCGGCGGCAATCTTGGAGAACTTGAGCGCGTGCGCGGCGCTGCTGTCGGAGTTCGCCAGGGTGTCCCTGGGGGTGTGGATGTTGGGATTCTTCTGGACGACGGTCCCCTCGAAGGGGATGGAGGCCGCGTAGCCCTGGTTGTGCCAGGAGGCGTGGTCCGAGCACCCGTAGCCGCAGGTCGTGTCGGTGAACTGCACGCCGACATACGTCGTTATCAGGTTGCGGATGAATTGGTTCTGAGCGGCGTTCGTGTTGTCGATGACGATGCCCACATCCCTTGTGGCGTTGGGGTGCTTGTAGTTCGTCATGTCGAGCTGCATCACCCCCACGACGTTGATGTTGTTGCTCTTGTGGAAGAGGGCGATCTCCCGCGAGCCGCGCAGGCCCGTCTCCTCCGCGGCGTAGGCCATGAACTTCACCGTCCGCTGGGGGCGGTAGTTGCGAGCCATGGCGGCGCGGATGACTTCGGTGAACGTCGCGATGCCGGACGCATCGTCATCGGCGCCGGGCGCGGCGCTGGTGGAGCTGATGGAGTCCAGGTGGCCGCCTACCACGACGACCTCGCCAGACAGCTCGGTGCCGGGGATGGTGAGGATGACCGAGGGCTGCCGCCAGCCCGTGTGCGGGTAGTACGCCACGGTGACGTCCGTGCGCCCCGCGCCGGTGACGTAGCCCTGCCACTTCGCCAGGAGCATGGCCGCGGCGTCCACGCCCCCTTGCGAGCTCTGGCTGCGCGTGGGGAATGCGGACAGGTCGGCGATGGTGGTGCGGATGTTCGCGGCAGAGAGCTCACCCACCAGGGTGTTCACGGTCGCGGCGTTGGTGAGGGTGTAGCTGACGGCCTTCTGGGTCGCATTGGGGGCTACGGGCGCCAGGGACGCCAGTGCTTCCTCCTTCGTCTCGTAGGTGATGAAGCCCGCGCACCGGTCGAACTTCTCGTGCATCATCAGCGCCAGCCGCGACAGCTGGGACTCCTTCAGCTGGAACACGCCCGCGTGCTCCTGCTGCTTGAGGGCGGTGGGCACGTTCCAGCCTTCGGCCGCGAAGGTCTCCTGCATGGGCGTGATGGCATCCGTGCCAATCGCAATCCAGACAGTCTTGTCAGCTGGCTTGGCCTTGATCGGCTCGGCAAGGGCCAGCGGGGCATTCAGCAGCAACAGCGAGACCGGCATCCAGGTCTTCATCCGCATTGCTCCTCCAGGGAGACGGCGTTGCGTCGCAGCACGGGGGACGTGCTGCGGAGAGGAGCCTCTGCTTTTCGAGAAATAAAGGCTTTCTGAGTCCTGGTCGGATTGTGAAGAAAAAGACATGCCCAGAGTGAAATCGCGCTGAGCGGGCAGGCGCTTCGTTCCCCGCACCGCCTGAATCTCCGCGCCGGGCTGCTGCATCTCTTTGTCGTAGAGTGGCGGCGCCGGCATGCGCTGGTGCGTGACCTGTGTGGCGTGGTGCCCGTCGGGAGGCAGGATGGCCTTGGACTGCGACTGGCTCATCATCGGCTCGGGGTTCGGCGGCAGCGTCAGCGCGCTCCGGCTGACCGAGAAGGGCTACCGCGTCCTGGTGCTGGAGAAGGGGCGGCGCTTGCGCGCCCCGGACTTCCCGAAGACGAACTGGGAGCTGAAGCGCTGGCTCTGGATGCCCACGCTGGGGTGGCGGGGCCTGTTCGAGATGTCGTTCTTCCGCCACGTCACCGTTCTGTCGGGCGTGGGCGTGGGCGGCGGCTCGCTCGTGTACGCCAACACGCTCCCCATCCCCCGGGACGACTTCTTCCAGGCCTCCTCGTGGGGCCACCTCGCCGCGTGGAAGGAGGAGCTGGCGCCGCACTACACCACCGCGCGGCGGATGCTGGGCGCCACGCCGAATCCTCTGCGCACCGTGCCAGACCGGGTGCTCCAGGACGTGGGCACGGACCTGGGCCGCACCGACTTCCAGCCCACCACCGTGGCCGTGTACTTCGGCGAGCCGGGTGTCACCGTGAAGGACCCGTACTTCAACGGTGAGGGACCGGACCGGACGGGTTGCACTGCGTGTGGTGGGTGCATGCTGGGGTGTCGCTTCGACGCCAAGAACACGCTCGACAAGAACTACCTCCACCTGGCGGAGCGGCGCGGCCTCACGCTGCACGCGGACACCGAAGTCACCTGGGTGCGACCGCTGCCAGACGGGGGCTACGAGGTCGAAGCGCTCCAAGGGGCGCGGCGCTTCTTCCGGAAGAAGGTGCGGTTCACCGCGAAGCACGTCGTCTTCGCGGGGGGCGTGCTGGGCACCCTGGACCTGCTGCTCAAGTTGAAGGCGAGCCCGGACGGACTGCCGCGTCTGTCGGACCGGCTGGGAGACGGCGTGCGCACCAACTCCGAGGCGCTCGTGGGGGTGGTGAGCGGCCGCAAGGGGCAGGATTTGTCACGCGGCATCGCCATCGGTTCCATCCTGCACACCGATGCCCAGTCCCACCTGGAGCCGGTGCGCTACTCGGCGGGCTCGGGCTTCTTCCGGTTGCTGATGGCGCCGCAGGTGTCCGGGGCCACGATGCTCCAGCGCTTCGTGCGGCTGGTGGGCCTGCTGGTCCGGCATCCGCTGCGTTTCCTCAAGGCGTGGTTCGTCCCGGACTTCGCGCGGCGGACAATGATTCTGCTCTACATGCGCACCTTGGAAGGGCACCTGCGCATGACGCGCTCGCGGAGGCTGGGGCTGAGCACGGCGCTCCAGGAGGGCCCGGCGCCGAGCGCCAACATGCCGGAGGCGTTCGACCTGGCCCGGCGCGTGGCGGACAAGCTGGATGGCTATCCGATGACCATCGTCAGCGAGACCCTGCTGGGCATTCCGACGACGGCGCACATCCTGGGCGGCTGCTGCATGGGGGACTCGGCGGAGACGGGCGTCATCGACTCACGGCACCGCATGTTCGGCCATGAGGGGTTGTATGTGGTGGACGGCTCCGCCATCTCCGCCAACCCGGGCGTCAATCCGTCGCTCACGATTACGGCGCTGGCCGAGCGCGCGATGACCTTCATTCCCGCGGCCCGGACGGCGCCGCGGGACGAGGTGGTCTCGCCTGCGGGGCCCGTGTCTTCGGGCGCCCGCGCGAGCTGAGGCTACAGGCGGACCTGGAGCTCGTAGCGGCGGTTCTTCGCCTTCTTGGCGGCGGTGTCGTCGGGCTTCACCAGCGGCTTCTCGGAGCCGTAGCCCACGGCGATGATTTCGCCCCGGGGGATGCCGCGCGCGATGAGCTCCTTGACGATGGTCTCCGCGCGCTGCTCGCTGAGCTTCTTGTTCTTGGCCGCGTCACCGGTGGAGTCGGTGTGGCCGGAGACCTCGAACTTGTAGGACTTCACGCCGGCGGCGACGAGCTGCTTCTTGGCGTCGACGAGCGCGTTGGTCAGCTTCTTGAGCTTGGCGTCGCAGCCGGCATCGAGCTGGGCAGTGCCTGTCTTGAAGCTGCACTGGTTCTGCCGGCCCTCGTCCATCAGCTTGGTGTTGACGCGCTTCTCCACGGCGGACTTGCCGGCATCGCCCGCGGCCTTGGTGAGGGCGCCGAACCCGCCCTGCGCGAAGGCCACGCCGGGAAGGGTGAGTAGCGACACGGTGATGCACAGGGCCTTGAGCTTCATACGTGAGGACGCCTCCGTTGGATGGGCGGTGTTCGCCGGGCGGAAGGGTGCCCGGGGGCCGCGCCTTCGTCCAGCGGCGCGATGTCTCATGGGAGGGGGGGCGGGGGCCCGTCCGCCCGGCTGGTAAAACTTGCCTCGGTGCGTGAGGGGGGCAGCATGTCACCCCGGGTCCCTTCGCACAGCGAGGCAGGCGTGAGCAGCAGCAGTCGAACGGAGCGTTGGCGGCGGCTTCTTTCAGGTTACCGGGTGGGCTCGGAGAAGAAGCCGCTGGAGGAGCCGGCGCCCGTCCTGAGTGACATGGACGCGCTGCTCCAGGACGAGCGGACCGACTACGACCGGGACTATGACCGCATCGTCTTCTCCGCGGAGTTCCGTTGCCTGCACGACAAGACGCAGGTGTTTCCGCTGTCCACGAGCGACTACACGCGCACGCGGCTGACGCACAGCATCGAGGCTTCGTGTGTCGGGCGCTCGCTGGGGAATCTGGCGGGGCGGGGGCTGCGAGCGCGCGACGTCATGGTGAATCCCTCGCACCTGGGCACCATCGTCGCGGCGGCGTGCCTGGCGCATGACATTGGCAATCCGCCCTTCGGCCACTCCGGCGAGGCGGCCATCCAGCATTGGGTGTCACAGCGGCTGGCGCGGCCCGGTGCCGAGGTGGACGGGCGGAAGAGCCCCTTCGAGACGGTGGCGCAGTGGCAGGACCTGGAGGCCTTCGAGGGCAACGCGCAGGGCTTCCGAATCCTCAACCGGCTTCAGTCGCGCGAGCGGCGGGGCGGCCTGCGCTACACCGCGGCGACGTTGGGGGCGATGAGCAAGTACCCGCGCGCGTCGGTGCTGCCGGGCGGGCGTGAGCGGGACAAGGGGCGCGTGTCCGAGAAGAAGTTTGGTTACTTCCAGGACGACGAGGCCCTTGCGCTGGAGGCGTACCGCGCGGTGGGCCTGGTGGAGCGGGAGGCTGGCGTGTTCTCCCGGCACCCGCTGGCGTTCCTCGTCGAGGCGGCGGATGACATCTGCTACGCGGTCATCGACCTGGAGGACTCGGCGAAGCTGGGGCTGATTCCCATCAAGGATGCGTGTGAGTTGCTGGACGCGGTGCTGCCTCGTCCGGTGAAAGGGCCGGTGCGCCCGCCGCCGTCGCATCCGGAGACGCGGCTGGCGCAGGCGCGAGCGCGGGCCATTGGCGAGCTCATCCAGGCCTCCGTGAAGGTGTTCCTGGAGAACGTGGAGGCGATGGAAGACGGGAAGTGGGAGACGCCGTTGGCCTCCGCGCGGGATGACGTGGCGAAGCCGTTGAAGGCCATCCGCAACCTCACGCGGCGCTACGGCTACGAGAGCGAGCGCGTGCTCCAGATTGAGAGCGCGGGTTTCAAGACGCTGGGCGGATTGCTGGACATGTTCGCGATGGCGGTCGTCACCGACACGCCGAACCGCGAGGAGAAGAAGCTGCGGCAATTGCTGCCACTGGACCTCTTCCAGCGTCCGGAGCACGTCCGGGACATGGCGGAAGAGCCCGCGTCCCGAGACGAAGCCATCACCGAGGCGGTGGCTCGTCTGTCGAAGTACCAGCGGCTGCTGTGCGTGACGGACTACATCTCCGGCATGACGGATGGCTTCGCCGTGGAGCTGTTCCAGCGGCTGTCAGGCATCAAGCTGCCGACGTGATACGCGTGGCGTGCCTCAGTCCCCGGCGACGGCAATCTGCCAGTCGCCTTCGGGGGTGATGCCCACGCGCAGGCCGAGGTAGCTGCCCTGGTCCTTCATCCCCGCGATTTCCTCGTCCGGGTAGACGCCCTTGAGCGCGCCCCAATCCTTGTCGGATGTCGCGCCCGTGACGTGGACGGCCGGCCAGAAGTAGAGATTGTCCTGCTTTGCGTAGGGCAGGTTCAGGACCTTGACGATGCGCGCCAGCTCCGGGTTTCCCAGCTTCTCCGCTGCACGCCAGTACTCTCCCGCGTCGGTGCCGTCGCCGAAGGTGAACCGCACGGCCTTGCCGTTCTCGTCCGCCAGGGTGTTGAGCGCCGTGTAATCACAGGCCACCGCCGCGGCGATGATGCGCTGACGCATCGACTCCACGGGCGCTGGCAGCGCCGGAGAAGCCGGTGCTGCGCGCGGAGACAAGCTCGCCGCTGAGCAGGTGCCCTTCTCCGCGGACGGCGCTCCCGTGTACTCGCCGACGCCCGAATCGGCGTTGGCCGCTTTGGACGTTGCCGAGCCCGGCACCGCGGCATCCGGGCTGCCCGCGCCCTGGGACTCCGTGCTCGGAGCAGGGGAGGGCGTCTGTCCCTTGCCCGGTGCGGCAGGGGCGACAGGCGCGGCGGCGACACCCGAGTCGACTCCGGCGGTGGGGCTCGAGGTTCGCTCGGTGCAGGCGACGAGCGAGGCGGCGACACAGAGAGAAAACAGAGAAGTCCGGTTCATGGCCCATCCGTTGTAGTCCAGCAGACAGGCGGCAGGCCCCGGATTCCGTTGCTCAGCCGCCGCCTTTTGGTGACTCGATGACGACGGCGAAGGGGTCGAAGGGCTTGTCATCCTTCTTCTTCGCGCTCGGCATGCCGAACTCGCCGGTGGGGTGCTCAGGCCGGACCGACGTGTACGGGTCGATCTTCACCGGAACGCCAAACACCTTCGGGTTCTTCTTGGGGCCGTCGCTCATGCCGCCCATGCTACCGCAGCGTCCACCCGCCTGTTCGGCTGCACTGGCCAGGCGTCTTCTTGGGCATTCGGCCAGCCAGGGCGATACTTCCTGCCCATGTGTGGCCGTGTCACCGTTCGAACCTCTCCTGAGCAGATTGTCACCGGTCTGGGCCTCGCAGGCATCCGTACCGCCGTGGAGCGCCCGCGCTTCAATCTCTGTCCCACGCAGTTGATGCCCGTGGTGACCAACGATGGCGCACGGATGCTGGATGCCTTCCGCTGGGGGCTCGTCCCGTCGTGGGCGAAGGACCCTGCCATTGGCAACAAGCTCATCAACGCACGGGGCGAAACGGTGGCGGAGAAGCCCAGCTTCCGTTCCGCGCTCAAGCGGCGCCGTTGCCTCGTCGTGGTGGATGGCTGGTACGAGTGGAAGCAGTCCACGAAGCCGAAGACGCCGTATTACTTCCACCGCAAGGACGGGCAGCTCCTGACGCTCGCGGGGCTGTGGGAAGAGTGGACCGCGCCCGACACGGGCGAGGTGCTCAACACCTGCACCATCATCACCATCGGGCCCAACGCGCTGATGGCGCCCATCCATGACCGGATGCCCGTCATCCTCGAGCCGGAGGCCCAGGAGGTGTGGCTGCGTCCGGAGCCGCAGGAGTCCTCGGTGCTGCTCCCGCTGCTGGTGCCCTGCGCCGAGGAGTCGCTGGACGCCTACGAGGTGTCGCGCGTGGTGAACTCCCCCGCCAACGACACCCCGGAGTGTGTGGAACGCGTGGCCGCCTGATTCGCGTGGCTCAGGCGCGACGGCGGACCTTCGCGTCGAGGCTCCACGGCCCCGCACCGATGAGCGCGATTCCGGCCATGACGGCGAGGTAGAGCAGCGCCATTTCCATGCGGCCGAAGGGGTCCGTGCGGTGCCGGTAGAGGGCCACTGCCATGGTGAAGCCCGCCATCGCCGCCGCCGGACGCGTGAAGAGGCCCACGGCCACGAGCAGCCCGCCCAGGAACTCCGCCAACGTGGCGCACCAGGCGAAGAACGTCGGAAACGGGAATCCGAGCTGCGCCACGCCCGCCGCGAACTTGCTCATGTCGCCGGTGAGCTTGGGCAGGCCGTGCCCCAGCGCCAACGAGAGACCGAACACCACGCGGATCAACGTCAAACCCACCGCGGACTTACCCACCATGCTGTGTACCTCCCAGGTTGCCCGCGCATCCTCGCACGGCGACGTACGTCACGCAGCGTTACGCGGAACGCTTGGGCGCGCGCATGTCGCTGATGGCCAGCGGATGCCGGGCGCCCTGCGGGGAGACGAGCGCGGCGCTGAGGACGAAGTCCTGACCCATGCGGAGCTCCAGCGTGGTGGGGCCCTTGTAGGTGGTGCGCCAGTCCAACTCGACGCGGACGGTGCCTAGCAGCTCGCGGTCCACGGTGGTGGTGTCCAGCGCCTCGAAGAGGGCGATGGAGAGCGGCCCGGGAATCATCGGCAGCTCCAGCGTCACGGACTTCGTGGCGGGCACGGGGGTGTTGGCGGGGATGACCTCGTGCTGCGCGCCGCCGGGGACCATGATGCTGATGGGCATGGGCACCACGTCCGCCAGGCCGGTGATGCCGCGCGCCAGGTTCCGGCCGAGGATGGCCGCGCCCACTGCGACGCCGAGCTCCGGGTTGACCTCCTTGTCGGAGGACATGCGCTTGAAGTGGGAGAAGCGCTGGCGGATGGCGGGCATGCGCGTCTGGCCGCCGACGAGGACCAGCTCGTCAATCTGGTCTGCCTTCAGCTTCGCGCGCTCCAGCACGTCGTCGCAGGCGGAGGCGGTGCGCTCGATGAGCTGGAAGGCCATCTCCTCCAGGCGCTTGCGGGTGAGCGTGAAGTCGAAGTCGATGAAGCCGCCGTCCTTCTGGGCGATGCACGGCACGCGGAGCACCGTGGCGTCGCGCTGGCTCAGCGCCATCTTCGCGGACTCAGCGGCGAAGACGAGCCGCTGCATCACCACCTTGTTCCCGCGCAGGTCGATGCCGTGCTTCTGGTGGAAGTCGTCCACCAGCATCTCCACGATGCGCTCGTCGAAGTTGGCGCCGCCCAGGAAGGCATCACCGCCGGTGGCCAGCACCTTCACCACCTTGTTCTGCACCGCGAGCAGGGTGGCGTCGAAGGTGCCGCCGCCCAGGTCGAACACCATCACCGTCTGCTCGGGGTTGCGCAGGTTGGCGTAGTAGAGCGCGGCGGCGGTGGGCTCGTTGACGATGGCGCGCACCTGGAGGCCGGCCTGCTCCGCGGCATGGCGCACCGCCGCGCGCTGGCGGCTGCTGGCGTGCGCGGGCACGGTGAGCACGCACTCGCGGAAGGGCGTGCCGGCGGCGTGGTTCGCCAACGTGAGAATCTGCTTGATGATGAGGTGCGCCACGTCCGTCAGCGACGTCTGCTTCCCGTACATCGTCACGGCCGTGTAGCCGTCCTCGGCCTCGACGAGCTCGAAGGCGTACTTGTCCTTGTGCTGGGTGACGTACTCGGACTGGAAGCGGCGGCCCAGGAAGCGCTTGGCGCCGAAGACGGTGTGGCGCGGGTCATCAATGATTTGCCGGCGCGCGGCGTGGCCAACGAGGGCCTTGTCCGCCGCGTGGAACCAGACGACGGAAGGCAGCGTGACGCTCTTGTCTGTCACCGGAACGACGCGAAGCTTGCCGGCCTTGTCGAAGAAGGCCGCGGCCGTGTTGGTGGTCCCGAAGTCGATGCCAAGGATGGAGCCCGTACTCATCACCGCTGACTCTCCCACGTCCCGTGGGCACGTTCAGCCCCTGAAAATGCCGTCGAGTACAGCGTGGGTGGGTCACTTGAATCCCGGTTGCGCTTCGCTTCACTCCGCGGCGGCGGTGGGAGGCGACGGGCAGTAGAAATGTGCCGTTGGGTGGGCGCAGCGCGTACGCGGGGGCTTGCCGGCTCGAAGGCTGGGGCCTCGAGGTCCGTGCCGGTGTTCGTCGTTGACCGGCCCGTGCCTTCGTTTCATGGATGCGCGCCATGGCCATGGGGCATGTGGATCGAAGTCTGGTTCGGGATGTCGCGGCGATTGCCGCCGCCTCTGGCGTCATCGGGGCTTCGTTCGGTGCCATCGCGGTGGCGTCGGGATTGTCGGTGTGGGTCGCGTTGGCCATGTCCGTGCTCGTCTTCGCGGGCGGTTCGCAGTTCATGGCCGTGGGGGTGGTGGCGGGCGGTGGCAGTCCCGTGGCCGCTGTCATCGCGGGGCTGCTGCTCAACGCGAGGCACCTGCCGTTCGGCCTGGTGATTTCGGACGTGCTGGGAAAGCACTGGCTCGTGCGGCTGATCGGCACGCACTTGATGGTGGACGAGTCCGTGGCGTTCGCGCTCGCGCAGCCCACGCCGGAGCGCCGGAAGGCGGCGTACTGGCTGTGCGGTGGGGCGCTGTTCATGGCCTGGAACGTGGGCGTCCTCGTCGGCGCCCTGGCGGGAACGGCGCTGGGCAGCCCGGAGGCGATGGTGCTCGATGCCGCGTTTCCCGCCGGGTTGCTGGCGCTGCTGCTGCCGTCGCTGACCGCCCCCGCCAAGCCTCCGAACGCCGAGCCCGGTATCACGGAGGGTGAGGTCGAGACAGCACGCGCCCACGAAGCCCGCACGGCGGCTGCCCGGGCGCGCTGGGTGGCGGGGGCGCGGCGCTCATCGCGCTCGCCACCACGCCGATTCTTCCCACGGGGGTTCCCGTGCTGCTCTCGCTGCTGGCGCTCGGGCTGGTGCTGCGATGACGCTGCTCCCCATCCTGGTTCTGGCGGCGGGCACCTATGCCTTCCGGCTCGCGGGCCCGCTGCTGAGCCAGCGCATGCAGGTGTCCGCACGGGTCCAGGGCCTGCTGTCCCTCTCCGCGATTGCGCTGCTCACCGCGCTGGTGGCCACGGCCACGCTGACGTCGAACGGCGGCTTCTCGGGCTGGGCACGTCCGGCGGGGGTGCTCGCTGGCGCCGTGCTGGCGTGGCGGAAGCTGCCCTTCGTCGTCGTGGTGGTGGGGGCGGCAGGTGTTGCAGCTTTGTTGCGAATGTCAGGAGTGAGTTGAATTTTGGCTAAATCGCGCACTGCGGCTTGATGAAGGATGATGTGGGTGGCAGGCTCCGCACTGTTAGTCGAATTTTCCTGGACTCAGTGAGGACCTGCCATGACTGGAATCGATCGCTCTTCGTCTTCAAGAAGCTCCCAGCGGGAATCGCGGGTGTCGGGAGGGGACTCCGCCCGCGGCCTCCGGAATGAGACGAACCGGCGCGAGGACGCGCGGCAGCCCGAGCAGAACAAGGCCAAGGGCTATTCGGTGAAGGACGGCTGGGACTCGCGGCCCGCCCACGCGGCGAAGCAGTCGCAACCGGCGGTCGAGGCCCAGGCCGTGGCTGCGGAGGGCGGAGTTGCCGCCGCGACGGAGCCGGACGTCGACTGGGACTTCATCGCCGAGCAGGAGGGCCGGGCGGTACAGGATGGCTATGTCCCGGACGCCACGGGGAGCAAGAGCGGTGTCACGGTGGGCACGGGCGTGGACCTGGGCGCCCGGGACATGAACGATTTGGACCGGCTGGGGCTGTCGGACGCGCTGAAGACGAAGCTGGAGCCCTACCTGGGCAAGAAGGGCCAGGACGCCGCGGACTTCCTGGCGGAGAACCCGCTGAACCTGACGGCGGAAGAGGTCAAGGAGCTGGACCGGGCCGTGAAGGGCGAGGCGCTGGACAACGTCGTCAACGAGTACAACACCGAGGTCGAGCGCCTGAACGCCGCGGACGGTGGCAGCCGGCCGAAGTTCGCGGAGCTGCCGCGGGAGATGCAGACGGTGATTGCCTCCGTGGGCTTCCAGTACGGCTCGCTGAAGACTGCCACGCCCAACTTCTTCGCGCAGGTGACGGAGCAGCGGTGGGACGACGCGAAGGCCAACCTGGAGGACTTCGGTGACCGCTACCCGTCGCGCCGTGGCCGCGAGGCGGATCTGCTGGGCGAGGGCATCGCGACCCTGAGCTGAGCCCGCTGTGTCGAACACTGCCCGGAGCGCGGCGGAGACGCCGAGGCTCCGGGCCTGCGCCCGCAGTGTGGGAGCCGCCCGGCTGGAGCGGCACACGTTCGCTTTCTCGCGTCTGGAATTGCTTGGCGGTAATGACTGTCAGGCAGTCAGGATTCGCTCTGCCCGCGGCGCAGGCCCAAGGCCTTCATTTTCTTGGAGAAATCCGACGAGTTGCGGGAGTTGGCGCCTGTTGATTCTGGTGGAAGTACGCGCACTTCCGAAGCCGCTCCAGTTGCAGGAGTGACGTTGAGTGGTCGCGCGATGAGCGCAGTTGAGCACGTGGCAGACACGCAGCTCGCTGATGCCTATCGCGCCAAGGTGCCGCCCATCCCTGGCTGTCGCGAGTGTGCGGACCTCGCGTGCTACCCCCACGCGTTGGCACATGCGCTTGCCGTTCTGCGGGCGCTCGGCTCCTAGCCGTCTGCCCGCTGCTTCGGTGGTCACTCTCTAGGGCGCGCATGTCGCGGATGGCGTTCGCGCCGCCATTCACAGCCAGGGAATTCCTATGTCTCGTCCCGACAACAACGCTACTCGTCCGTCGACCGTCGTTCCCCCATCGTCGCCCGTCCGTCGCCTCCCAGCCCGCTTCACCATCGACTTCGAGCAGACGGGTACCGGGTGGCGCGCGAGCATCCCGGGGTTTGCCGCTGAGCGAACCGGACCCTTCGCTTACCAGGAGTCCCACGCGGACGTCCTGACCGAGGTTGCCCGGCGTCACGCCGCCGCCGGACAGCCGTCCACCACGCCGGACGCCCGGAAGCGCAAGGGCGGTGGACGATGAGCGCCGCCACTCAGGTCCAGCCCCTGTCCTACGACGTCGGGGCCTGCACGGAGCGCGGCCTGCGCTCCTACCAGGAGGACGCGGTCGGCCACGACGTGGGCGCGAACGTGTCCGTCTTCGCCGTGGCGGACGGGCTGGGCGGGCACCCCAACGGGGACCGGCCAGCCGCGCCGCAGTGGACTCGGTGCTCCTCACCACCCAGGCCGGTGGGCCGCTGACGGACGCGCTCGCGCGCAGCACCGTGGCCAAGGCGGAGGTGTCCGTCCTGGCCTCCGGCGGCAGCACCACCCTGGCCATGCTGATGTTGGCGGGCACGTCCGCGGTGGTGGCGCACGTTGGCGACAGCCGGGTGTACTGGCTGCGCTACGGCATCCTTGAGCAGCTCACCCAGGACCACCGCGAGTACCGGCACGTCCTCAATCGGTGCCTGGGAGCCACGAGCCCGGACTGCTCCTCCGAGCCGGACGTGCGTGTGCTGGACGCGGAGCCGGGCGACGTGTGGCTGCTGGCCACCGACGGCGTCGCGGACACGCTGGGCCACGCCCAGATTCGCGCCGTCCTCCGCGAGCTGCCCGCGCATGACGCGCGGTGGGCCGCCGAGGAACTGGTGCGCCGCGCCCTGGACGAGGGCAGCACCGACAACTGCACGGTCCTGGTGGTGCGGGTGGGAGGTGCCCGGTGAGCGTCCTCCACCTCATCGTCTTGGCCCCGCCCGTCTACGAGGGGCCCCGGAAGGCGACGGCGCCGGCCATCGTCTCGCGCACCGAAGTGCGCAGCGGGAGCGGCTACCGCGTGACTGCTCGCGACGCGAGCGGCGACCCTGTCGTGTCCGTCTGGGACTCCTCCGTGTCCGAGGCGCGGCACGTGGTGGAGCGCTCGGCCGCGAAGCTGGCGTCCATCGCCGAAAAGCATCCGGACGGAGTGCCCTTCGTGCGGAGGCGCGCGTCATGAGCTGCCGCCGCCTCTCTCTCATCTACAGCAGCAAGCGCACCTCCTCCGGGTGGCGTGTCTCCATCACCGCTGACGGGTTGGCACCCGTGTCCGAAGAAGCACCCACCAGCGACGAGGCCAAGACCGCCGCCTACGCCAGCCTGCAGCGCCTGGTCGACGAGTCGGAGGCTCGCGGCCGCCCTATCCGCATCGAGGACTACGCCGTCCAGACCCAGTTCGACCCGGAGGAGGTGTTCCAATGACGTGTCCCAATCCACCCCGTGCGCCTCGCGGTCCCCCGCCCGGGCATAGCAATGCCTCCATCGAGCCGCTGACTCCTCGGCAGAAGGAGGTGGCCGCCCTCATCCTCGTCATGACGAAGGAGCGCGGCTTCCCGCCCACGGTGCGTGAGATGGCCGCCCGTCTGGGCGTCGCCTCCACCAACGGCGTCAATGACGTCCTATCCGCGCTGGAGCGCAAGCGCCGCCTCACCCGCGAATCGAAGGCGGCGCGCTCCCTGCTGCTCACCGCGTCTGGCACCGAGGCCGCGGAGCAGTACTTGCGCGACACCGCCACCACCGATGTCGAGGAAGGAGCCATACCGTGAGCGAGTCCACCCAGGAGTTCGTGCCGTACAGCCGCGAGCAGCTGCTGGAGAAGTCCAACGAACTGGCCGGCGTCCTCGAGAAGATTGATGAGGTCCGCGAGGAAAAGGCCGCGGCCATGAAGGACTTCAAGAAGACGGAGGGTGACCTCTCCGCCAAGGCCCGCAAGCTGTCCAAGGTCATCCGCCAGAAGGGCGAGTACCGGGACAGGCAGGCCACCATCTTCGAGGTGAGCGCCGCGCGGAAGCCCCGGGAGGACGCGTGAGCACCGAGCGCATCCGCGGCCTGACGCTCATCCGCCCCTGGGCCTGGGCCATCGCCTGCGCCGGCAAGGACGTGGAGAACCGCACCTGGGAGCCCCCGCGCGCGATGGTGGGCGGCTGGCTCGCCATCCACGCCGGCAAGAAGTGGGACCAGGACGCGGCGGACTCCATCGCCGACACCTTCGGTGTCCAGGTGCCCAGCGAGCGTGAGCAGCCCTCTGGCGTCATCATCGCCGTGGCTCGCCTCGCGGGGGTGGTGCGCGACAGCGAGTCGCCCTGGTTCGGCGGGCCGGTGGGCTGGACGCTGGCCCAGGTCGTCCAGCTCCCGACGCCCGTGGCCTGCCGCGGCGCCCAGGGGCTGTGGACGCTGCCGGAGTCCGTCCTGGAGCGCGTGCACGCAGGGTGGGCTGCTGCTCGGGGGCCCGTCCATGAGCTGCCGCTACCTGGATGCTGGCGCCGACATCAGCGCGTGCGGCCTGTATCGCTACCGCCTCTGGCGCACCTGGGCGGAGGGCTCGGACGTGCGCCGCGTGCTCTTCGTCATGCTCAACCCGAGCACCGCGAATGGCACCCAGGATGACCCGACGCTGCGCCGCTGCGTGGGCTTCGCCCAGTCCTGGGGCTTCGGCGCGCTCACCGTCTGCAACCTGTTCGCCTTCCGGGCCACCGACCCGGGCGAGCTCCTGGTGCGCGGAGTGGACCGCGTTGGCCCGGAGAACGACGCCTCGCTGGCTCGCGCCTCGACGGAGGCCCACCGGTGGTCGCCGCATGGGGCGCCTTCCGCGGCACCACCCACCGTGCCCCGGCCGTGCTCTCGGCTCTGCGGCAGCGCCACGCTGTCCACGCGCTGGGACTCACCAGGGGAGGGGACCCGAAGCATCCGCTCTACCTGCCCGGTCACCTCACGCCGGTGCCGTGGATGGAGGCCCTCTCTTGAGCCCGCGCGCCTCCGCCATCGCCCTTGGCTGCCTCGCCGTGGGCGCCACCGCCGTCGGGCTCGTGCTGCCCCGGCTGGCCGAGCAGCAACTCCAGTCTGCGGCGAAGGCCGCGGGCTGTTCCATCGCGTTCACCGCCATCGCCGCACGCTTCATCGGGGGCCGTTCATGACGTGCACCAACCACTACGAGTTCACCGCCGGTTACCTCTTCTGTGGCTCAGGGCCCGGGGCGTTGGGCAACGACATGGCCACCGTCGAAGTGGCGGGCAGCACCGCCTCCTGGCGCAACCTGGGCGGCGTCGACTTCGACGAAGGGTGCTGCAAGGACTACACGTACCTGACGGGGGCGCCGTCCCTCTGTGCGGACATCGCCACGCTGGCGCCTGAGAAGCTGCGCAAGTTCTGGGGCCCGCGCGCACCCGACATGACGAAGTGGAGTCCTCCGTGCAAGGGCGCCTCAAAGCTGCTGCCGGCTGAGATGGCCGCGACGCAGAAGTACCAGGACATGAACCAGCTCATGTTCCACGCGGCGAAGCTGGTGCTCGCGGCGTACCCGGACCGGGACAACCGTCCGCGCCTCATCGTCGTGGAGAACGTGCCCAGCTTCCGCACGCGGTGCCGGGAGGTGCTTGGAAAGACGATTCGCCTGCTGCGTGAGGCGGGCTACGAGGTGAACGTCACCACGCACGACCTCGGCCAGGAGGGTGGGCTGGCGCAGTCGCGCGAGCGCTTCACTCTGTCGGCCCGGGACTCCCGCCGTTGCCCGGTGCAGGTGGCGATGCCGCCGTACCAGGGGCTGCGCGGTGTGGGCGAGGTGCTGGCGCCGCTGCCATGGCCGGATGACCCGCGCGCGGGCCGGATGCACCGGCTCCCCGGGTGAGCTGGCTCAACGCCGTGCGCCTAGCGGTCATCCCCCGGGCGGCGACTGGCGGGACTTGCCGAAGCGCGGCCACGTGGTGGAGACGCTCCAGCAACGCGGCCTGTGGCCGACGGGCATGGACACGGCTGCCTTCCGTGAGCTGGTGGAGGAGCAGCTCGGGAACCCTGTCGAGGCCTCGCAGAAGAGGCGGGAGGTCCACCGCCGGCATCCCGTCCAGGCATGGGCGGCGCCGTCGCCCACGGTGTCCGGGCCGGGCGGCGCGGGCCTGTGCGCTGTCGAGGACCCGCGCCCGCTGGAGGCGTTGGGCTACGGGAAGGATGGTCGCTTCACGAACCAGTACCGCGTGGGCGACTGGGCGGACCCTGCCCACTGCGTCACCGGCGTAACGTCGATGACGGCAGGTGCTCCTTCCGTCGCTGACGCGCGCGCGGTGGAAGCTTTGGCGATGCGCAAGGACGCCCGACCGGGCGCTGCCGGGGTGCTGCACTGGAACCGGCCCTCGGCCACCGTCATCGCCACGTCCTGGGTGTCGGGGGGCAGCTCGCCGGTGTCGGTGGCCGACCCGCGCGCGCTTGAGCTGCTCGGCCTGGGGCAGACGGCGGACGGAGCTGGCAGCTACGCCGGCCGGCCGGGCCTGTTCGGTGTCGGGGACTGGCGGGCGCCGAGCCCGACGGTGACCGGCAAGGCCACGGTGAGCGGGGGCAACGCGCAGGCCTCGGTGGCCGACGAGCGTGTGGAGCGCCTGGGCCTGGGGTGCCACGGCCGCAACGGCTTCTACGGCGTCATCGGCTGGGACACCACCGCCGGCACCATCACCGGGAGCATGCAACTCGACAACGGCTCGTGCTCGGTGGCGGACCCGCGTCTGCCCCACCCGCGCGTCGTCATCGACATCCGCCTGGCACTCCAGCTTCTGGCCGAGGGGTGGGAGCCGCCGAAGGGGACGTTGGCGCCGGCCATCCTCTCCCCGGTGTCGGGCTGCTGGCACCGACCCTCACCACGCTGGAGTTGGCCGTCCTCCAGGGACTGCCGCACGTCCACCGGGGCGCGCCGCTGGTGCTGGCGGGCAACAGCGACTCCACGTGGCGGGAGCACATCGGCAACGCCATCCCCGTGGGTGGTGCGCTGGCCTGGGGCAGGGTGCTGCTGGAGTCCCTGCTGCGCTCCGAACTCGGCGAGGGCTGGGCGTTGCGCGGGGACTACTGGTTCGACGCGCCTTCGCTGAATGAGGGGTACGCCTCGTGAGCACGCCCCTTCTCGAAGAGTTGGCGCACCTGCGCGCGCTCGTCACCGCCCACCGCTTCCGGTGCGTGGGTGAGGCGCAGCTTCAACAGGCACTGGCCCAGGTGTTCACCGAAGCGGAGCTGCCGTTCCAGCGCGAAGTGGTGCTGGGGGGCGCCGGCCGCATCGACTTCATGGTGGGCGCCCTTGGCGTCGAGGTGAAGGTGGACGGCAGCGTCTCCGCCGTCACCCGGCAGCTCCTGGACTATGCGGAGCGGGAGGAAGTCCACGGCCTCCTGCTCGTCACCACCCGTTCCCACCACGACGGCATGCCCGCGCACATGCGCGGCAAGCCCGTGCGTGTCGCTGTGCTGAGAGGAGGCTTGCTGTGAGCACCAGGTGCTTCGGGACTGTCCGGCTGGAGAAGCGGAAGCTGGGGACGCGCGGCGGCGAGCGGCCTGCCTGGGTCATCCAGTGCGAGCCCCACGTGTCCCTCCGGCTGAAGCGCGTCTTCGACCGCGTCAACAAGGGGGACGTGGGCGAGGTGCTGCTCGCGGCCACCGCGGAGACGGCGCGGGAGTTGGAGTGGTTCATCCAGCGCTTCCCCCTGGAGGTGCAGGGCAAGGACGCGAAGGACTTCCTCAAGCACGGGGCGCGCGAGCAGGTCCGGCGCGAGGCGGCCGTGGCCGAGCTGCTCGCCGCGGACTACCAGCCGCCCGAGTTCCAGATGAACGTCCCCCCGCGCGAGTACCAGCGCCGGGCGGCCGACATGTTCCTCCGCATGCGGAACCTGTTGCTGGCGGACGACGTGGGCCTGGGGAAGACGGCCTCGGCCCTCACCGCGTTCACCGACAAGCGCACGCTGCCGGCGGTGGTGGTGACGCTGACGCACCTGCCCCGGCAGTGGCAGAGGAGCTGGCGCGCTTCCTTCCTGGCCTGCGCGTCCACATCGCGAAGAAGGCGACGCCGGAGGACGTCACACGGGGCCGCGGCGGGCGCAAGCTGCCCTGGCCGGACGTCCTCGTCCTCAACTACCACAAGCTGTCGGGCTGGGCGGAGACGCTGGTCAACGCTGGCGTGCGCACCGTGGTGTTCGACGAGTGCCAGGAGCTGCGCCGCGGGCCGGACTCCGAGAAGTACCGCGCGGCGCACTTCCTCGCCCAGCGGGTCAACTTCGTCATCGGGCTGTCCGCCACGCCCATCTACAACTACGGCGGGGAGATGTTCCACGTCCTGGACTGCGTCAAACCGGGCGTGTTGGGCACGCGCGAGGAGTTCAGCCGCGAGTGGTGCACGGGAGTCGACGACAAGCTGTCCTTCAAGGACCCGCGCGCCTTCGGCACCTACCTGCGTGACGCGGGGCTCATGCTGCGCCGCACCCGCGCGGACGTGGGGCGGGAGTTGCCCTCGCTGACTCGCGACATCCACACGGTGGAGGCGGACACGCGCGTCCTGGACGAGGTGGAGGACAAGGCCGCGGAGCTGGCCCGCATCATCCTGGCGCAGGGTGGGGTGAAGCCGGAAGAGAGGCTCCACGCCTCGGGCGAGTTGTCCTGGCGGCTGCGCCAGGCCACTGGCATCAGCAAGGCGCCCTTCGTCGCCGAGTTCGTCCGCATGCTGGTGGAGAACGGGGAGCGCGTCCTCCTCTACGGCTGGCACCACGAGGTGTACAGCATCTGGCGGGAGCGGCTGAAGGAGTACTCCCCGGCCATCTTCACCGGGCAGGAGTCGCCCGCACAAAAGGAGGCGGAGGCCCAGCGCTTCAAGTCCGGCCAGACGCCCATCCTCATCATGTCCCTGCGCGCCGGCGCGGGCCTGGACGGCTTGCAGCACTGCTGCCGCACGGTGGTGTTCGGCGAGCTTGACTGGAGCCCCGGCGTGCATGAGCAGGCGTGCGGCCGCGTGCACCGGGACGGCCAGACGGACCCCGTCATGGCCTACTTCCTCGTGTCCGACAGCGGCTCGGACCCGGTGGTGGCGGACGTGCTGGGCATCAAGCGGGACCAGATGGAGGGCATCCGCGACCCGCAGGCCAGCCTCATGGAGCGCCTGGAGACGGATGAGAATCGCGTCCGGCGCCTGGCCGAGGCCTTCCTGAAGAACCGGAGGGCGGCATGACCACGCCCTGCGCTCCGCTCCGAGCTCCCTTCCCCTGGTTCGGTGGGAAGAGCCGCGCTGCCCACCTCGTCTGGGCAGCATTCGGTGATGTGGCCAACTACGTGGAGCCGTTCGCCGGCAGCCTCGCCATTCTGCTGGCCCGACCCACCGCGCCGGGCGTGGAAACCGTCAACGACCTGGACTGCTACCTCGCCAACTTCTGGCGGGCTCTGTCCGCGGCGCCGGACGAGGTGGCGCACCACGCGGACTGGCCCGTCAACGAGGCGGACCTCCACGCGCGCCACCGCTGGCTGGTGGCCCAGGTGGAGTTCCGGCAGCGGATGCGGCAGGACGCCGAGTACTTCGACGCGCGCGTCGCCGGTTGGTGGGTGTGGGGGCTCTGCCAGTGGATTGGCAGCGGCTGGTGCGCCCAGCCCTCCTGGGAGGCCCAGGGCGCCGCCGGCGCCGAGAAGACGTGCGGCATCGCGACAGCGGAGTACGCCAAGCGGCCGATGCTCGACAAGCCGGGCCGGGGCGTCCACCAGCTCGCCGTGCGCGGGAAGGCGACGTCCGAGCACGAGCAGCGCCCACACCTGACGGACGGCATCGGCGTGCATGCGCAGCGCCTGCGCGACCTGGGGCGAGCGTCGGAGTGGGGCAAGCGCCCGAGCCTGGGCCGCGGTGGGCGGGGCGTGCATGGCCTGTCGAACCAGATGCCCCTGGTGAGGGGCGACGGTGGCGCGTCGGGCATGGGCATCCACGCCACCGGGAAGCAGGGCGGGCTCCACGCATGGATGCAGGCCCTGGCGGACCGGCTGCGCTACGTGCGCGTCTGCTGTGGAGACTGGAGCCGCATCCTCTCGCCCAACGTCACGGAGCGCATCGGCGTGACGGGCGTGCTGCTGGACCCACCGTACTCCGACGCCGCGGGGCGCGACCCCAGCATCTACGCGGAAGAGGACCTGCAGGTAGCCCATCGCGTGCGTGAGTGGGCGCTGGCAAACGGCGAAAACCCCCGCCTGCGCATTGCCCTCTGCGGCTACGAGGGTGAGCACGAGATGCCCGCGAGTTGGCGCTGCGTCGCGTGGAAGGCGCCGGGCGGGTACGCGGCCGCGCGCGGGAACCACGAGAACGCTCTGCGTGAGCGCATCTGGTTCAGCCCTGGCTGCCTGGCCCCGGCGGAGGACCCGCTCCACGGGCTTCCGCTGGCTCGCGTCTCCGGAGGTCCTCGATGAGCACCTGCACCACGCGCAAGCCGCTGCTCGCCGTCACCGTGCCCCAGCCCCTCGCGCGAAGCGTGGAGCTGGGCACGGCGCCCGTGGTGAACCTGTCCGTGGCCCCTCCGGCGGAGGCACTGGGCGGCTACGTCGCGGTATGCGCGGGCGAGTACGACGAAGGCATCGCCCACTGGATGGACGTCCACGGAGGGATTCGGCCTTTCGCTCCAGAGGACGTCCACACCTGCACGGTGCTCGCGGTGGCGCGGGTGGCGGCCGTGTCCCAGTGGCCGGATGTCCCCCGCGAGTCTCGCTGGTACGTGGGGCCGGTGGGGCTGTGGCTGGCCGATGTCATCCGCCTGCCTGAGCTGGTGCCCGTTGAGCCCGGTCCAGTGGCGCAGTGCTGGGAACTCCCCGAGGACGTCCGCGCCGCGGTGCGCGCCGGGTACAAGGCCGCCCGGGATGCGACGAAGGCGCTCTGGGACGACTTCAGCGCCCGCTCGGCGAAGGCCCTGGAACGCGAGCCCGCGCCGACGCTGAAGGACAAGCTGCTGCGCCTGTGCAGCTGCCGCCGGGCCATGACGCCGTGCCCCTCGTGCAAGGCCTTCCGCTGCCTCAACCCGGATTGCGGGCCCCACGCCTGCCACCAGGAGGCTCACTCTTGAGCTGCCTCCGTCTCCGCGCCACCACCTGCCACGTGTGCGGTGCCGTCCGGCTGGGCACCAGCCTCACCGAGTCCGGCCAGCTGGCGCCGCACGGGGCCACGGCCGCGGGCGCTGCCGTCCAGGCTGCCTACCCGGGCCCGTGGCCCACCTGCCGCCACGGCCACCCCTGGCGTGCCGGGTGCCGCAGCCAGCCCGTCCCGCCCACCTGCTGCATGCGCCCGCCCTGCGTGCTGGTGCCGCCGCCCCTTCTCTCCACCGTGCCCGTCTCCACCGAGGAATCGTAGACATGGCCCCCTGCGCGAACCCACCCCCGACGAGAATCCGGTGCCTCCCGGCCACCGCCGCCTGGGCAACGGCCGGGTCGTCACCGACGAACTCGCCGCCCAGGTAATCCCGCCGCCGCGCATGGGCCTTCAGTCGCGCGAGGAGCGCGCCTCGGTGCCTGCCCTCGCCGACCTCCAGGCCGTATCCTGCGCGTGTGCCCGGGGCGAGGTGGAGCGCCTCCGCGAGGAGCTGGCAGAGGTGCGCGCCGCGCTCGCCCAGGAGCGCGAGGCCCACGCGCTGGCGGAGCACACCTCCCACCTGCTGGCCCAGGTACTGGCGGCGCGCCCTGCCGAGGTGTCCGTCACGCCCAGCGTCACGCAGTCCGTGCGTGACGCGTCACGCACCACCGTGACGGAAAGCGTGACGAAGCGTGACGCCGTCACGGTGGAGGGGGAAGAGGGGAGGATCCAGCAGCAGTAAGAAGACGTCTTCAGGCTGCTGTTAGGTCGCAGAGATACAGAGACAGAAAAGCTGCTGCTGAAGCTACGGGCGCAGGAAGCGTCACGCCGTCACGCCGACCGTCACGCAGGAAGCGTCACGCCGTCACGCCGACCGTCACGCAGCCCGAGCGTGACGCGGCCAGCGTGACGCCCCCGCCGGCTGCCCCAGCCCCGGTGGCCCCTCCGCCAGCCCGGAAGCGGGCGGAGCCCGTCACCCCCAGCCCCGACAAGCTCTTCTTCGCGTGGACCCAGGAGGAGCGTTCCATCCGCTTCCCGGGGGCCATCCCGGAGCGTCCGCCCGCGAACTGGGCCACGTGGTACGCCGAGGCGCTGACCGCGGTGGGCGGCGACGAGGAGCGCCTGCGCGGGGCGTGGCTGGCGTGGCTGGAGGACGCGTGGGCGCACCGGTGCAAGCCCGTGTGCGCCGTCGTCGGCTTCACCGGGGCGCGTGAGGGCAGCGGCACCGGCGCCGGCACATCCCCGGCCAGCTCGACGGCGCGGCGCCTGCGCAGGAGACGCCCGCGGAGGCACGGCGCCGGGCGAGCGCCGACGTGGGACGAGGGGAGGCGCCGCCCGCGCTCGATGTGCAGGACACGCCCGCAGGCATCGCGTGGGGCCGTGTCCTGGGGGCAATGCGCGAGGCTGGCGGGGCTCCCGCCTACGCCGCAGGGCAACTCCAAGGTCGCTTCCGCGCCGTCGAGTTGGCCGGGGGCTGTCTCGTGCTGGAGGCGCCGGACAAGTTCGCCCTGACGCTGCTGGACGAGGACTTCGGTGGCGCGGCGCTCAATGCCGCTGTCCGCACCCTGGGGCTGGAGCTCCGGGCGACCGTCGCTGGCCGGCCGCCGCCCACGCCGGAGGCACTCAATGACGGCCTGCGCCCGGCTGGCCCTCCTCGCGTGCGGCAGCAGCGGACTCACGGTGGCGCACCTGCCAGCGCTCCGCGCCTACGTGCGCCGCTTCGCGGGAATCCGGGGCGCGCGTCTCATCCACGGTGCGGGTGACAGGCGCAGGGACGACCCAGTGGCGGCCGTGGGGGCGGACCGGTTGTGGGAAGTGGCGTGCGCGGTGGAGTGGCCCGACTTCCAGGTGGAGGAGGTGGACCGCTTCCCAGCGCATTGGAAGACGCAGGGGCGCATAGCAGGCCCACTGCGCAACGAGGTGATGCGCGAGGCGGCGCGCGGGTACGCCCGCGTCGGGTGGACGGTGCGCTGGGTGGCCGCGCACACGGACCCGGGGCTGGGCAAGGGCACGCGGTCCATGGTGGCGCTGTGCCGGGCGGAGAGGTGGAAGGGCCGCGTCCTGATTCTCTCTCATGATGGACAGGTGGTGTCCGAGGAGGCCGTTTCATGACGTGTCGCAAGCACCCCGAACTGGAGGAGTCGGTGCGCCTGCACATGCCTGCCGCACGAGCGCATCCGGGACGGAGGGCTGAAGCCATGACGTCAGAGGTGGCTGGTCACGATGGCGATGCGACACACGTTGCACATGGACTGAGGGTAGGACGGCTGCCCGCCCAGCGTCATGAGTCCGAAGTCGGGCACCACCAGCTTCTCCTTCCCGCACTTCCGGCACGTCTTGCGCACCTTCGTCCAGTCGGTCTTTTCGGCGCTGTCGTTGCTGCCGGCCATGGCTGTGGTCCCCCATGCTCGTGGGCTGGAGCGCCCACGACCGCATTCTACAGGAGCCTCCAGTGACGTGCCCTGGGCTCTACACGCCGCCGGACCTCTGGGACGCGAACGACGGCTGGAAGGCGAACTGCGGTCCGTCAGCGCTCGCCGCGGTGCTGGGCGTGCCGCTCGCCGCCGTGCGCCGGGCCTTCGCTGGCTTCCCGGCGAAGCCCTGGACGACGCCCACCTCTATGGCCGCCGCGCTCGCTGCTCAGGGCGCGCGCCACCGCATCATCCAGGGCATGCCCCAGGGGGACGTCCATGGAGTGGCCTTCGTCCAACTCCGGGGCACGTGGGACGCGGCACCGGAGCGCGCCCAGTACCGGCACACGCACTGGGTGGGCCTGCACAGGGAGAAAGGAGAGCTGTACGTGTACGACTGCAACGCAGGGAGCGCCGGCGGGTGGCTGCCGTCCGAGGTGTGGAAGGCCCAGGTGCTGGCAGAAATCATCACCGGGCACCGGGGCGCGTCCGGGAAGTGGGCCGTGCGCGTGGTGCTGGAGGTGCTCCGTTGAGCTGCTCGCGCATCGAATTCACCGTGCCCACCGGCACCGTCAACCCCACCAACACCCGGGAGCACCACCACGCCAGGGCCCGGCGCGTCCGGGACGAGCGGGACGAGACTGCGGAGGCCTGGCCCGGGTGGACGGCGCCGGCACTGCTGGTGGTGCGACTCACCCGCGTGTCGCCGCGGCTGCTGGACGGCGGGGACAACCTGCCGGCCGCGTTGAAGCCCGTGCGCGACGAGGTGGCCCGCCAGCTCCGGCTGGACGACGCCTCGCCGCTGGTCCGGTGGGACTATGAGCAGGTCCAGGGCCCGGCCGCGGTGGTGGTGGAGATGGCATGGGGGGATGACCCGCTCGCCGTGGCCATTCGCGCCAAGGACGCGGTGCAGCCGCCCCCGCCGCCCGTGCCGCTGCTGCCGGTGGCCAAGGCCCGGACGGCCGCCAAGGCCAAGAAGGAGCGCCGGCCCCGGCCCCCGGGAAGGCGGCGCCGGCGAAGTCCTGGGCGCAGCTCGCAACCCCCAATGTCCACAGGAGCAGGCCGTGACGTGCGCAGCGAAGCCCCTCACCGACGAGCAGCAGGCGCTGTGCCTCCAGTGGGAGGGGTACGCCCTCATGCTGGCCCACCGGCACCTCGCGCGGGCCAGGCACCTCCGACGGCAGGACGAGGACGTCTTGCAGGAGGCGCGGCTCGCCGTGGCACGGGCGGCCCAGACGTGGAACCCGGAGCTGGGGAAGTTCTGCACTTACGTCCTCTGGTGGGTGCGGAGCTTTCTCGGCAAGTACGACAGGCGAGGCTCCCGCGTCGTGCCGCTCCCGGCAGGGGAATGGGTACCGCCGCGGGAGTGGAGCCTCGACCAGCCGTCATCCGCAGTGGAGGACGAGGAGGCGGACTCCACGCGGCTGGACCTGTTCACCCACACCCCGGCGGAGGATGGGCTGGAGGCCCGGGACGGTGAGCGCCTCATGGCCCAGGCAGCCGAGGCGCTGATGCGTCTCCGCCTCGCGGAGCTGAGCGATAGGCCGACTCGCACCCAGCGGGCACGTGTCCGGAGGGACGTCGCCATCTTCCTTCGTTACCGCTTTGAGGGTGTGACGCTGGAGATGCTCGCGTCCGAGTCCGGACTCACCACGCGCGAAGCTGTCCGGCAAATCGTGCTGCGAATCCAGCCTGCCTTTGACACCTGGGCCGCCGAGGTCCGCGCAGAGGCGGAAGGGTAGCCATGGCGTGCGCGCGCCCCATCCAGATCGAGCTGCCCTTGTCGCCACCGCGGCGCCGGCGCGGCGCCGAAGAGGGCGTGTGCCTCCGTGGTGCAGGTGGGCGCGACTGGCGCGATGCGCCTAGTCGAGCGTGCCCCGGGCTCCGTCGGCAAATCGCAGCGTCGATCTCCCGATAATCTGGCTTGGCGATGATGCTGAAGAGTACTCGCTCAGCCTCCTCTGTATATCGGATGGCGGATGGTTTTCCCCGGGAAGGACCTAATCATTGGTGTTGGAGCCATCTCCATAACCATTACGTCGATTGGTCCTCCGCATACTGCCGGTCCAGGGAGGAATCGTTCCATCTCGATTTGTGTTCTCGCGAGAAGTACGGCAAAGTCGATGGCGTCCTGGAGTGGCATTGTCCAGAAATTGATCTGGCTGACTGGACGGGCAATCAGGGTTTTCTCGAAAATGCCGTTCCATTCGGCTTCATCCACTTCGAGTTCATTTTTGATGGATTCGATGACTGGTGGGTCGATACCGTAGAGCAGGTTGAAGGCTTGGCGGCTTGAACCTTCTAGCCAGACTCCGGGGATAGGTAGTATTTCCTGGTGTGTTCCTTGGTGTGTGAAATCAAGTCGCCAGACGCGTGGCGTTAGCGCGCCAGTCGGAGGGGCTGCCAGGATTGTTATTGGTCCCGGCCATTTTTCTCGAGGCAACCCAGAAGAGCTCCAATACGAGTGACGATCGGTTTCGACATCTTGCGTGAAGGCCGTGACTCTGGAATTTTGCTTTTCTGGAGTAGTGTCGAGAGATAGGCTTAGTCGTGAGAAGTATGACATGGCGCTTCCTGCGCCAATGTTTGCGGCGCCGATAAACATGGCCATTGCGGACTGGCTAGTGTCATGGACGATTTTGAATGCATTGTCGTATGATTGGCTGACGAAGACCGGTTTGCCTGTTGGATCAAGTCCTGTCGGGGCAGAGACTGTGACCTTACTGTCCGATGCGAATACGACTGCAGAGCCTGTCTTGATTGCGACGGAAATGGTCATGTGTTTTTGGGGGTGTTGTTGTGAGAGAGGTGGATGCTGCGAGGCCATTGTATGTGGCGCTCGAAGGTGTGCCTAGATGATTTGTCTATAAAGGAGAGACGCTGGTTGGATTTGAGTTTGCGGGGGTCGTATTAGACCCGCTGGTGTCGGCAGGCTCGCAGTGTCGTGAGATGTGGCCTGCATCTATGTAGAGCATTAGGTGGTACGAGGTGAATTGCTGGCTGTAGCCTTGTGTTCGTCTGTCACGTGTCGTCGCCGATGCTGGACGTGCCGATTCCGGATTCCCTATGGTCGCCGGCCTTTCGTTCATCGTGAGGTGGGGGAGTCCATGGAGTTGTTGTGCTTTCTCGGATCGTTCGCCGCGGTGTGTGGCGTGTGCGTCTACCTTTTGGGGAGATGGCTGACCCGTCGCCGCGCTGCTGCAGCGCCTCCCAGCGTGCCCCAGAGGAAGTTGACTTCCTTGCCGCGCGGGGCCGTGGTTGAGGTGGTCGGCGAGTCCCACTACCAGGAGGCGCTGGAAGCCCTCGCAGCGGAGCGGACGGACCGGAGCCAGCGCATCGCCACGACAGCCCATCTGGTTCGCGAGCGCGCCAACCGCTTCGACGCGAACGCCGTGGCCGTCGTCATCGAGGGGCGCCTGGTGGGGTACCTGTCCCGGGCGGATGCTGTGGCGTTCCGCCCCATCATCGAGGAGATGGAAGGGCGGGGCGAGGTAGCCGCCTGCGCCGCCACCATCGTTGGGGGTTGGTCCCGCGGGGAAAGGGGAAGCGGGCGGTTCGGCGTGAAACTGGACGTCGTGCACCCGGACAAGGCGCCCTCCGAGGCCACCATCATCTCCCATGCGGTGACGGGGCTGTGGGAGGCGAAGGGGCCCGCCGGCCGGAGGAAGGTGGTCCAGCGCGCGCTGGAGTCGCTGCGGACGGAGGAGGCGAAGACGCAGCTCCTCAACGAGGCTTCGTCCGTGGAGGTGGTGGCGGCGTTGGAGCAGGCCGCGGGACTGAAGACGCCCGCCGCCAAGCGACGGAGGCTCCAAACCGCGCTGGACGAGCTAAGGGCGGACGAGGTGTCAGACGAACTCCAGCGCCAGCAGGTCGAGTGGTTGGAGGCGGCGCTCCGGGACCTCGACGCACCGCGAGATGCCGAGCCCGCTACGTAGGTCCTGCGTCTCGCGCGCGCTCCCCGCCCTCAAGTCGTGGCCGAGGGGGCTTGAATCGTTTCAGCCGATAGGCATAGGCGGTGTGGGTTGGGCCGCCATTCCGGCCGTTCAACGTCATGACCTAGACGCTCGCAAGTGCGTAGGGAGGCGGTATGCCAAGGCAGGCGATGGATCTCGAAGAGAGCTGCAGGGAGTACGCGCGCAGAGCGAACATGATGGCAATGCGCCGACGCGGCCGCGCGGCAGACCCCTCCGTCGTTGACGAGCATGTCTTGCGCGACATGGAGCGAGATCTCGACGAACCCTCGTTCAAAGCAATGCGGCAGAAGGTCGAGCGGGATGCAAAGCTGCTCCGATTCCGGAGTACCGGTCGGTAGCAGCCCGCATGCTCAGGGGGCAGGCAATGGCTCGGAGCGTGAAGATGCAGGGCGCGTGCATGGGCTCTGCATCTTCCGTCTGGGCTGCCTCTCGTGCGCCGTCATCCGCTGGGTGATACTGGAAGCGCCAATGCCCTCCTGTTCCCAACCCACCCAGTGCTCCGAGGCCGACTGTCGCAACGCGGCAGCGCCTCGGCACAAGCGGTGCTGGGCGCACCTCAAGCGGGTGACGCGGGGCCAGTCGATGTCGGCGCCGCTGGCCCCGACGTATGAGACGCCCTGGGAGAGGCTCACCGCCGCGTCCCTGGCCTACGCAGACGCCGGAGACGATGACGAAGCCTTCGCCAAGGCCCGGGACAGGCTCCGCAAGGCAGCCCTGGCCTACGCAGGCGCTGAGCCGTCTCCTCCGGTGCGTAAGCGACATCCGCAGGTCCGGAAGGCGCCTACGTCTGCGCAGCTCGACCTTTGGGGACTCGAGCAAGGGTGAACCTGCGGCGTGACGTAGGTAGGCACGCTACGAGTCCGTCTGGGGCTTCTGCGGAGGCTGGGGGAGATCGACGCCGCACCCGTTGCAGGTCCAGCGCTTCTTTCCGGGGATCTTGAACGCCTGTTCGTGAGAGCAGGATTCGAGCAGTTTCTCCTGGCGCAGGTATTCCTTCTTGCCCAGACACGTGTGGTTCGTTCCCCGGGGATACCAGTCGCGGCACCAGGGGCAGTAGAGAAGGTCGGACACGAGGACTCCAAGGTAGGCCTGCAGCGAGTACATCACCTGCGGCTGACCCCTGCGAATATGACGGCGGACGCTGTCCACGCTGCCCGGGAGACTCCTCCCCGTGGCAAGCAAGCGTTCCATGCAGCCCAGCTCCAGCGCGGGCCAGACGGCACCTGCTGAGTCGTCACGCGACGAGTTGACGGCGAAGCAGCGGGCCTTCGTCCGCGAGTACCTGGTCGACGGGAACGGGAAACAGGCCGCCATCCGGGCCGGCTACTCCGAGCACTCCGCCGAGGTGACGGCCTCGAAGTTGCTAAGGATTCCCAAGGTTTTGGCGGCCATCGAGGCTGCCGAGGCGTCCATTGACGAGGCGGTGAAGGACGCCGTCACCGTCGAGGTGGCCGAGGTGCTGCGGGAGCTGCGGCGCATCGCCTTCTCCGACGTCGGCGACATGGTGGGCGAGGGCGGTGGCGTCCTGGACTTGAGGGCCATGCCGCTCGACGCCCGCCGGGCCATTTCCAGCATCGAGGTGGAGGAGCTGTACGAGGGCAAGGGCTCCGACCGCATCCAGATTGGCACCGTGACGAAGCTGAAGCTCTGGTCCAAGGAGAAGGGGCTGGAGCTGCTGGCGAAGTACCTGAAGATGCTCACCGACAAGGTGGAGCTGGGCGGCGACGTGAAGGTGTCCCACGAGGACGCCCTGGGAGACCTGGAATGATGGCGGCGCGCCCCACCGGCCCGCGGCCGTCTCTCCACCAGCAGCTGGCGCGTGGCCGGCGCCCCCGGGAACTCCGCTCGCGCGACGGGCGGACCGAGCCGGCCCAGAAGAAGCCGCAGCTGTCGCCGCGCGAGAAGGCCATCCGCAAGCGCCTGCGCGACGACTTCCAGCACTACGCGGCCAAGTGTCTGCGGATCCGCCCCAAGGAGGTGACTGGCGGGGAGCTGCCGTCACTGAAGCTGAACCCGGCCCAGCTCTACATCCACGAGAGGCTGGAGGCGCAGCTCAAGCGCACGGGGAGGGTGCGCGCCATCATTCTCAAGGGGCGCCAGCAGGGGTGCACCACCTACGTGGAGGCGCGTTTCTATTGGAAGGTGTCGCACCGCATGGGCGTGCGCGCTTTCATCCTCACCCACGAGGACGCGGCCACCGCCAACGTCTTCGAGATGGCGAAGCGGTACCACGACAACTGCCCGGAGTTGGTGCGCCCGTCGCTGGGGGCCTCGAACGCCAAGGAGATTGTCTTCGACAAGCTGTCCTCGGGCTACAAGGTGGGCACCGCGGGCAGCAAGGGGACGGGCCGCAGCAGCACCATCCAGTACTTCCACGGCTCCGAGGTGGCCTTCTGGCCGAATGCCGCCACCCACATGCGCGGCGTGCTGGAGGCGGTGCCCAACGCAGCCGGGACGGAAGTCATCCTCGAGTCCACCAGCGACGGGCCCCAGGGACTCTTCCACCGGCTGTGCATGGCGGCCCTGGCGGGGGAGGGCGACTACGAGCTCATCTTCGTGCCCTGGTTCTGGCAGCCGGAGTACCGCTCCCCGGTGCCGGCGGGCTTCGAGCGCACCTCCGAGGAGGAGAAGTACGCCGCCCTCTGCCGGAAGGCGCACGGCTACGAGCTGGACGACGAGCAGTTGGCGTGGCGGCGCGGGAAGATTGCCGTCTACGAGAAGGGCGTCCACGACTTCCGCCGCGAGTACCCGGCGACGGTGGAGGAGGCCTTCGCCGCCGCCGCGGTGGGCGCCCTGTGGACGGTGGACGTGCTGGAGCGCACGCGGGTGAAGGAACTGCCGCGCGATGCGGAGGGCAACCCTCTGCCCATGCTGCGCGTGGTGGTGGCGGTGGACCCGGCCGGCGGGGACGGGCCCAACAACGACGAGGTGGGCATCGTCTGTGCCGGGAAGGCCAGCGACGGCCACGCCTACGTGTGGCGGGACGACTCCGGGAAGTACTCGGCGGAGGGGTGGGCGGCGAAGGCACTGGCCGTCTACGAGAAGGAGAACGCGGACGCCGTCGTCGGCGAGAAGAACTTCGGCGGGGACATGGTGGAGACGAACGTCCGCGTGAAGGCCCGGGAGATGAAGAAGCACGTCCGGGTGAAGGTGGTGACGGCCTCGCGCGGGAAGGCGAAGCGCGCCGAGCCGGTGGCGGCCCTCTTCGAGCGCGGCACGGCCCACCACGTGGGGCGCCGGCTGCCCTCGAGGACGAGCTGACGACGTGGGTGCCGGGCGAGTCGGACTGGAGCCCCAACCGCTTGGACGCCGAGGTGTGGGCCCTGACGGAGCTGATGCTGGGCACGACGTCCAACACCATGAACGTGGGGAGGTACTGATGCCCGGCGCGTGTGCGAAGCCCGCGGAGAGGACAGCCACCCTGTACGTGGCGGACGGGTACCGGGCGTGGCTGTCCCAGTCGGCGGTGGCGAAGGCGGCCCGCCTGGCGTGCGCTGCCGCGCCGCTGGAGACGGGCGGCATGCTGCTGGGGCAGGTGGTGGATGGCGAGGCCCACGTCCTCGCGGTGACGGGGCCGGGGCCGAAGGCGAAGCACGGCCGCTACACCTTCGAGGGCGACGGCGCCCACAACAACCGGCTGGTGCGCCGCGTGTGGCCGCGCCTGCGCTACCTGGGCGACTGGCACACGCACCCGGGCGGGCATGCCGCGCTGTCCGCCACGGACCTCGCCTCCGTGCGCGAATCGCTGACCCCCGCGATGCCTGCGGTGCTGGAGCTGCTGCTGGCGGGCCCGCCGGGCATGGCGTCCTTCGAGGCGGCCCTCTTCACGGTGGTGTGCGGCGAGGACGCCCCGCTGCGCATGACGGGAGGTGGCCAGTGAAGGCCGCCCGTCATCGCCCAGGGAGTGGCCGGCGCCTGCGTGGCCGAGGCCTGCCTCGGGTGGCCCGGCGTGACTCCGTCTGGGGGGTAGTGCGCCTCACCGCGCACCTGGATGACCCGCGTCACCTCCGGCTGACGCGCTTGGCCTACGTCCACCTGGGCCTACGTCCACCTGCGGCGCCGGGGCAACGCGGAAGAGGGGAGGGCCTGACGTGGCGGACAGCAAGGTGAATGCGCCCAGCAGCGCGTACAAGGCCATGTTGCCGGACTGGCAGCTGGTGTTGGACTTGATGGGCGGCACCCGGGCCATGCGCGAGGCAGGGGAACGGCACCTGCCCAGGCACCCCCGCGAGACGAAGCGGGAGTACCGGGCGCGGCTCAACCGCACCTTCCTCTTCAACTTCTTCTCCAAGGTGGTGGGAAGCCTCGCCGCCAAGCCCTTCGGCAAGCCTGTGCGGTTGGGGGATGCCTCACCCCAGGAGTTGCGCGTCCTGACGGATGACGTGGACCGGCAGGGGCACGACGTCACCGCGTGGGCGCGCCCTGTCTTCGCGGACGGCCTGGCGAAGGGCTTCACCCACTTCCTCGTCGACTTCCCCGAGGTGGACCCGAAAAAGGTGCAGACGCTGGAGGATGAGCAACGCGCGGGCGCCAGGCCGTACTTCGTCCACATTCCCGCCGAGTCTCTCGTTGCCGCCTACGCCGAGGTGGTGGACGGCGTGGAGCACCTCACCCACGTGCGCATTCACGAGTCGGAAGTGCGCCGGAAGGGCTACGACGAAGTGACGGTGCAGCGCATCCGCGTCTTGGAGCCGGACAAGTGGGAAGTGTTCGAGCGCACCGAGGACAACGCGTGGAAGTCGGTGGCGAGCGGCACGAACCAGTTGGGCTTCATCCCCCTCGTCACCTGGTACGCCGGGGAGCGCAAGGGGCTCATGCAGACGCGCCCGCCGCTGTTGGACTTGGCCCACAAGAACGTCGAGCACTGGCAGTCGTCCAGTGACCAGCGTCACGTCCTCACCGTGGCGCGCTTCCCGATGCTCGCGGCCTCGGGCATCACACTTCCGTCCGGTGGAGAGGGGCAGGGTGACGACGGGCCGAGCGAGAACAGGGGCAAGCTCACCATCGGCCCGAGCACGCTCCTCACCACGGAGAACCCGCAGGGGAAGTTCTACTACGTGGAGCACACCGGGGCGGCCATCGCGGCGGGCCGGCAGGACCTGGAGGACCTGAAGGACGAGATGGCAGCGCTCGGCATCGAACTGCTCGTCAAGCGCTCGGGCACGCCTACGGCCACCGAGACGTCCATCAACGAGGCGAAGAGCCAGAGCGAGCTCCAGGCCATGGCGGAGAGCTTCGGGGATGCGCTCGAGCTGGGCTTTCACTATGCGGCCAAGTGGCTGAAGATTCAGGTGCCGGATGCATCGCTGAAGGTGCAGGTGCACACCGACTTCGGGCTGACGGAGCAGGACAAGCAGGACCTGGACGTCCTCTTTAAGGCCCGGGCGGCGCGGGAGATTTCCCGCGAGGCCTTCCTCGGCGAACTCAAGCGCCGCGGCGTCCTCGCGCCGGACTTCGACGCGACCTTGGACGCGGAGAGCCTGGGGGCGGAGGGCCCGGCCCTCGGCACCTTCCGACCGGCGCCCTCTGCGCTCGGAGCGGGGCGCGCCCCTGGAGCCGGTCAGGTGCCTGGCGCTGGTCCAGTTGTTCCGGCTGGAGGTGCCGCGTGACGTCCGTTCGCCTCGACAGGAGCTGGGAGGTGCAGCGCAATGCCGAGGGGCGCGTCGTCCTCGTCCTGGACGAGAACTTCCGCTACGGCGAAGAGCCCGACGGCGGGCGGTTCGCGCGTACCTCCATCACCCTCGCCGAGCCCCTGGGCCGAGACATCTGGGCGGCCATCCACGAGCAGCGGGACACCGTCATCGAGAAGTCGCTCGAGGATGGAGCAAGGGTGGAGGGCGTCGCGGTGCCTGGGGCAACCACACCTGACATGGCCGAGACGGAAGCTGCACCGCGGGTGAGTGGCCTGTTGCGCATCGGCGGTGCCCTCGTGGCCGGGCTCCTGGTGCTGGGGCTCACGGCCGCGCAGTCGTGCGCCCAGCGACGCTCGCAGGGCCCTGCGCCCCGTCCATAGTGGACGGGGGCGTGATGAAGAGGGACGGCGGACCCCGTCCTCACGCGGGTTGACGCTCAGAGCCCATGCTCTTCCGTGCTGTCGCCAGCATGACGTCTGTGCGTCCCGTGTTTTGGGCCCGATGGGCACCGGCGCGCGCGGCCTGCAACGCGCTGGGGGGAGGGGCATAGGTGGCCACCACCCGCCGCACAGCCAACGAGGAAATCCTCGAACAAACCATCGCGCACGCCGTCCAGGTGGAGCGCTACAAGGCGGGCACCGTCCGCCGTGTGGTGGAGCTGCTCAACGCCACGGAAGAGAAGCTCGAAGAGCAACTCGCCGTCCGCGTGGAGCGCATCGTTGCGGCGGGTGGCTTCGACGCCGGGCCGGAAACCACCGAGCGCCTGCAGGAGCTGCTGGAGGTGGTGGGCGGCGTGCGCGCCGAGGCATACGCCGCGGCGGCCGGCTTCCTCCGGGAGGAGCTGTCCGTCTTCGCGGCCTATGAGGCGCAGTGGCAGGCAGCCGTCCTCCAGGAGACGCTCATCGTCGAGTTGGGCGTGGTGGCTCCGTCCGCGGAGGTGCTGCGCGCGGCCGTCTTCGAGCGCCCCTTCGGCGGCGCTGTCTTCGAGCACTGGGTGGATGCACTCCAGCCGGCCGACCTGGAGCGCATCTCCCGGGCCGTGCAGGTGGGCGTCGTGGAGGGGCAGACGACGCAGCAGATTGTCCGGAACATCGTGGGCACCCGCGGAGCCTCGTACACGGACGGCGTGGTGGAGATGTCGCGTCGCAGCGCGGAGACGCTGGTGCGCACCTCCCTCAACCACACCTCCACCCAGGCCCGGGAAGAGGTGTACCGGGCCAACGAGGACATCATCGAGGAGGTGCGCTGGGTAGCCACGCTGGACGGGCGCACCACCATGGGCTGCATGGCCCTGGACGGGAAGACGTTCCCCCCGCGCGAAGGCCCGCGGCCGCCCAGGCACCCGGGGTGCCGCTCCTCCACCGTGCCAGTCATCAACGGCGTGAAGCTGGTGGGCGACAGGCCCGCCATCACCGACGCGCGCACCCGGCGCCAGCGGGAAATCGACTTCCGCGCCGAGGCGAAGGCCAAGGCGGGCGCGGCCTGGTCGGACATGTCCGAGAAGGAGCGGCGCGGTGCCATCGCCCGCGTCCGTGAGAAGTGGGCGCGGGAGAACATCGGCCAGGTGCCCAAGGGGCTGTCCTACGAGGACTGGCTGCGTCGTCAGTCCGCCAGCTTCCAGGACGAGGTGCTGGGCCCCACGCGCGGGCAGCTCTTCCGCAACGGCGGGCTCAGCGTGGAGCGCTTCACGGACGCGAGCGGGAAGACGCTGACGCTGGAGGCGCTCCGCGAGGCGGAGGCTGAGGCTTTCAAGAAGGCGAAGTTGTAACCGGCCCGTGAGGCCGAGAAGGGACGCGGTATGACGTTCGAGTGGCAACCGGAGTTGGACACGCTGGACATCGTCCCCGAGAAGTTCCGCGGGCTGTACGCGCAGGGCGAGGCCAAGGAGGGAGAGACGGCGAAGTTCCTCCTCGACGGCGACGTCGCGAAGCGGATGGACACGTCCACCCTGGCGAACACGCTGAAGAAGGAGCGGGACAACGCCAAGACGCTGAAGACGCTCGTGGCGGCCTTCGAGAAGGTGGCGAAGACGCCGGACGAGGCCGAGAAGCTGGTGGGGGACCTGCGTGGCCAGCTCGCGGAAGCGCTGAAGGCGAAGGACAGTGCAGGGGCCGCCGCGTGGGAGAAGCAGCGCACCGACTTGGAGACGACGCACACCAAGGCGCTGGAGGCGAAGGACACCGAGCTGAGCGGCATGCGCAAGGCGCTCCACGCCCACATGGTGAATTCGCAACTCACTGCGGAGTTGTCCGCGCTCGGTGCGTCTCCTGTCGATGTGCTTTTGGCATGGGCAGCACCCAACGTTAGAGTCGTGGAGGAAGCTGGTGAATTCTTGGTCCGGGTTGTCGACGCGCAGGGTGAGCCTCGCGAAAGCAAGCCGGGCAGCCCCATGACGATTCGAGAGTACGTCGCGGAGCTCAAGAAGGACCCTCGCTTCGCCCGACTCTTCGTTCCGTCGGGTACCTCTGGTGGCGGGATGCCTCCAGGGGGCAGCCCGGGAGGGATTCCCGGTGGTGGTCCTCTGACGCCTCTTCAGCGGTTGTCGAAGGGGTTGTCGGAGCGGAAGTAGCCCGTCGCGGGAGCGCGTGATGCGCCCCTGAGACAACCCGGGAGGGATTCCCGGCCGCAGTCACTCTCTCCAGCGTGAACCATGCCGACGGGTTTGGACCCGTGTTCCCGTGGCATGCCCAATGACTTTCTTCGTTCCCTCGCTCTTGCGAGGAGGAGCGCACTGGTATGGCTTCAATCACCCTCGCCGAGGCGTCCAAGCTGTCGCAGAACGACCTGGTCGCCGGCGTCATCGCCAACATCATCACTGTCGACCGCTTCTACGACGTCCTCCCCTTCGAGCCCGTGGAGGGGCCTGCCGCCGTCTACAACCGGGAGAACGTCCTGGGCGACGTGCAGATGCTGGGCGTCGGTTCCTCCATCACTGCGAAGGCGCCCACCACATTCACGCAGGTGACGAGCGCCCTGAAGCGCATCATCGGCGACGCCGAGCTCGACAACTTCGTGGAGGCGACGACGTCCGACACCTCGGACCAGCTCGCGCTGCAGGTGGCCGGCAAGGCCAAGGCCGTGGGCCGCAAGTACGCCAACCTCCTTCTCAACGGGACCGGAGCCAATGACGAGTTCGAGGGGCTTCTGGGGCTGGTGAGCCCGGGGCAGACGCTCGTCGCCGGGGCGGATGGCGCCGCGTTGTCGTTCGAGATTCTGGACGCGCTGCTGGACCGCGTCACGGCGAAGGACGGCAAGGTGGACTTCCTGATGATGCACGCGCGGACCATCCGCTCGCTGAAGTCGCTGCTCCGTGGGCAGGGCGGTGCCGGCATCGTGGAGACGCTGAAGCTGCCGAGCGGGGAGGAGACCATCGTGTACGAGGGTGTCCCCATCTTCCGCAACGACTGGATGCCCACCGACCAGACGCAGGGCACCAGCACGACGTGCACCAGCATCATCGCCGGGTGTCTGGATGACGGCAGCCGGAAGGTGGGCATCGCCGGCCTGCACGCGCGTAAGGCGATGGGCATTCAGGTGGTGGACATCGGCGAGTCCGAGGACAAGGACGAGTCGATTACCCGCGTGAAGTTCTACTGCGGCCTGGCTGTGTACTCCGACCTGGCGCTCGCCGTGGCCCAGGGCATCACCAACTAGCTCGGTGCAGCGTTGCGCGTGGCGGGGTGCCCGTTGGCGGGCGCCTTGTCATGCCGCACGTCCGAATGCGCGCCCGGCACGCCCGGGTGCTTCCTCTGTGGAGCGTGACATGACTGGAAACCGGAACATCGTGGATGTGGTGCTGGTGGGCCCGAGGGCCAAGGAGACGTGCAGCCTCGCAGGCTTCGACTTCGTCGATGGCGTGGCGCAGGTGCCCGCCGCTGCCATGACGGCCCTCAACATCCTGGCCAAGTACCACTCGGCCTACCCGCGCGGCTCTCGCGAGCACGAGGACGCCGAGGCGAAGTGGGAGCGGCGCAGCAAGGGGGCTGCGCAAGGCCAGGCCGACACCGAGTACCGGCCGCCCGGGAGCGCGAGCAGCGGCATGCCTTCGAGGAGGTGACGTCCGAACTGGACCGCTTGAGGGCCGAGCTGCGCACCGCGCAGGCGCAGCTGCGCGACGCGGTTGCGGCTCCGCCGGCCCCGGCGCCCGCTCCGCTCGAGGAGCCGCCCGCCGCGAAGGGCAAGGCCAAGGCGAAGGCGGAGTAGCCGGCACCCCCTGGAGACAAGCCCATGCCCTTCGACGCAACACCCAGCGGCCCGGCCGCGAACTCGTACTGCACGGTGGTGGAGGCGGACGCCTACCACTCCGCGCGCGGCCACAACGCCGCGTGGGAGTCCGCCACGCAGGAGGCGAAGGAGCGCCACCTCATGTGGGCTACCAGCCTGCTGGACACCCACTACGGCTACGTGGGCAGCCGGGCCGAGGCGGAACAGGCCCTGGCCGGCCCCGGCGCGGCGTCGTGCTGGACGGGGTGACGCTGCCCGCCACCGCGGTGCCGCTACGCGTGCGCGGGGCGACGGCGGAGTTCGCCTTCCGCCTCATGGGGGAGGACTGGACGGCCGGACTCGGGCCCATTGTGGACGAGGGCGTGAAGGTGGGGCCGCTGGAGACGTCTCCGGAGAGGCACGTGCCGATTCCGGAGCAGGTGGCCACGCTGCTGCGCCCATTCCTCCGTGGCGCCCGCGTGGGCGGCATCGGCACCGTGGGGCTTCTCCGAGGATGAGCGTCCAGGCAGACAGACTGGCCGCCAAGGCACTCGCGCTGCTGAAGCGCAACGGGCAGGGCGCCACCCTCACGCAGCGGACGACGGGGGCGTACGACCCGGCCCTCTCCACGGCGCCGGCAACCGTCACCACGCACGCGGTGCAGGTGCTGGTGCAGGCCGACAACGGGCACCAGGAGCTGGCGCCCGCCGGCACGGTGAAGGTGGGCCGACGCAAGTTGCTGGTTGCCGCGGCCGGGCTGTCGGTGACGCCGGGCCCCGGTGACGAGGTGGGGCCGCTGGAAGGGTGCACCTGGCGGGTGCTTCGGACGGACCCGCCGGTGCAGTTGCAGGGCACTCCCGTCCTCTACGTCCTCCGGGTGGCAGCATGAAGAAGACAGGCGCACGCCGAGGCAGCTTCAGCCAGCAGGTGCAGGCCTTCGTGAAGGTGACGGAGGAACGCGCCAACGCGGTGGTGCGGAAGACGGCGTTGGGCATTCTGGCCAACGTCGTCACCGCCTCGCCCGTGGACACCGGCCAGTTTCGGGCGAACTGGCGCGCGGGCGTGGGCGCCCGGCCCGACGGCACTCTGGATTCCACGGACAAGGACGGGGGCGCCACGATTACCGCGGCGAAGGAGGCGCTGGAGTCCGCCAAGCTGGGGGACACGGTGTACGTCGCCAACAACCTGCCGTATGCGCACCCGCTGGAGTTTGGCCACAGCCAGCAGGCGCCGAGCGGAATGGTGCGCGTTACCCTGGCCAACCTGCCTGAGATTCTGGGCGAGGCTGTGGGCGCGGCGAAGCAGGAGAGGGGGGACGGCACGTGAGCCCGCCGCTTCTCGACATCCCCCAGGCGCTGGAGCTGCGCGCGCGGGAGGTGCTGGCGCCGCTGCTGGGCGAGGGCAACCTCGCCTATCCCAACATCGTCTTCACCCCCACGCCGGGTGTGCCCTGGGCCCGGTTGGACTGCCTCCCGGCCCGGACGTCACCCGCCGGCGCCGGGGTGGACTCGCACACGCGGCGCCCGGGACTCTTCCAGGTGACGCTCAAGTTCCCCATCGGCGATGGCACCGCAGCCAGCCTCACAGTTGCCCAGGCGCTGTGCGACGCCTTCAAGCGGGGCACGCGGCTGGAGCGCAACGACACGGTGGTGAGCATCCAGTCCGCAGACGCAGGCCCGGGGCTGCGTGACGAGCCCTGGTGGGCCACGCCCGTCAGCATTTTCTGGTTTGTGCACTCGTTGGACTGAGCTGCCCCTCGCGGGCGGCAGGAGAAGAGACATGGCTTCAGCTTCTGGGCAGCGGACCGCGCTGCGCTTCGCACCGGAGATTGAGTACGGCGTGCCCAGCACGGCTTACTCGGTGCTCCGCTTCACCGACACCAGCCTCAACCTCGCGAAGGAGACGTACCAGTCCAACGAGGTTCGGGACGACAGGCAGACGGCGGACTTGCGCCACGGCATGCGCAGCGTGGGCGGCGACTTCTCCTTCGAGCTCTCCCGCGGCACCTTCGACGTCCTCCTGGCCGCCGCCCTCAGCGGCACATGGCGTGCAGTGACGACGGGCGCGGCCTCGCTGGAGGCGGAAGCGGACGCCTTCGTCCGTGACTCGGGCAACTTCCTCGAGGATGGCTTCCTCCCAGGGGACATGGTGGTGGCCTCCGGCTTCGCCGAGGCGGGCAACAACGGCCGGGCGAAGGTGGTGGCCGTGTCCGCGCTGCGCCTGGAGGTGGACAGGGCCCTCACCGTGGATGCGGCCGCAGCGGGGCGCACCGTGGCCCTGGTGGGCCAGCGCCTGGCCAACGGCACCGAGCTTGTCAGCTTCGGGCTGGAGCGGGCCTTCACCGACATCAGCCAGTTCATGCTGTACCGGGGCTGTGCGGTGGACAGCCTGTCTCTCTCCGTGACGCCCGGCGAAATCGTCACCTGCAGCATGTCCTTCCTCGGAAAGGACATGGTGCAGGCCACGGCCACCCACGCGGTGACGCTGACTCCGGCTGGCACCGGCAGCCCCTTCGACGCCTTCACCGGGGCGCTGTACGAGGGCGGGCAACGGGTGGCCAACGTGACGGCCGTGGAGCTGGAAATCGCCAACGGGCGCAGCGTCCAGGGCGTCGTCGGCCACAAGAGTCCCCAGGAGGTTCACGAGGGCGCCTTCGTCGTCACCGGCAGCATCTCCGCCTACTTCAAGGACGCCGTGCTCCTCAATCGCTTCATCAACGAGGAGGAGTCCAGCCTGGAGCTGCTCCTGGAGGACGTCAACGGGACGGACTTCCACCGCATTTACCTGCCACGCATCAAGTACACGGGCGGTGACGTCGACAACCCGAACTCGGGCCCCGTCACCGTCAGCATGCCCTTCACCGCGCTGCTGGATGCCACCTCCGGCGCCACCATCCTCTACCAGCGCAGCAACCCGTAACCGGCGCTCCCGCGCCTCCACCCGCTTCCCAGAAGGAGTAGCCCTCTATGACTACCGCCGCTTTCGACATCGGCAGCCTCCAGCGCAGCGACACCACCACCGTGGAGATTCTCCACCCCGTCTCCGGCGACGCGACGGGCATGAAGGTGGTGGTGCACGGCGTGGACTCGCCCACCTACCGCGAGGCGGACCGGGCGCTGCGCAACCGCCGCCTCCACAAGCTGCAGCACTCCGGCCGCGCCTCGAAGCTCACCGCGGAGGACACCGACAAGGACGGGCTGGAACTGCTGGTGCGCTGCACGGCCGCGTGGGAGGGCTTCCGGGAGAACGGCGAGCCGCTGCCCTGCACCAAGGACAACGCCCGCCGGGTGTACGAGGAGCACCCCTGGCTTCGCCGGCAGGTGGACGCCGCCGTCACGGACGCCGCCAGTTTTTTCGCCTCCTCGCCGAGCAGCTCCTCGGCTTCGCCCAGCACCAATTCCGACTGAGCAAGGCGGACGATTCCGGTGTGCCCCTCCGGGCGCACCTGGAGCAGGTGGCCAAGTCCACCGGCGAGGTGCCGGCCGAACTGGTGGGGGAGCACGAGTTGCCTGAAGCACTCGCTCACGTCTGGGAGTGGTTCTGCGAGCTGTCCAACGCCAGGGCGCCTGGGGCCTTCGCCTTGGCGCCCATCAGCTACCAGGACATTGAGGCGTGGGCGCGCCTCACCGGGGCACAGCCCACGCCCTCTGAGGTGGGACTCCTCCGGCAGCTCGACGACGCGTTCCGGGTGGAGATGACGCCGAAGCCGAAGAAGTGAGGGAGGCAGCGTGAATCCGGAAGCCCTACTTGCAGGATGCGGTTCGCTCGGTCCACTCCGAGTCAATCGTGTCCTGGCAGACGGTGTACGAGCAGGACTCTCCGACGTGTGCGCAGCACGCGGTGTCTCCGTCAAAGCCAAAACAGCTATCCAGTGGTACCCCCTTGTACTTCAGGAAATCATCCTCGGGTGCCCCTCGGGCAGCAGCATCCTTGCGCACCGATACTGGGGACGACGGCGCGCTCGTCGCCCGACGTGTTGGTTCAGCCGTGGGTGGTGTGATGGCTTGAGTGGGGGGCGCAGGCGGCGCCGGGATGGCAGGTGGTCTAGCGGCCACGACATCGGCCGCGAAGCCCTCCAGCATCGTCGTTGCCCGGGTCCAGGCAAAGTCGCCCGCCGTCGCGGTCTTCACACGGCCGAGTTCGTGACGGCGCCAGGCAGTGGCGCGGACTGTCCCGGGCTGGCCCGGAATTGTCACCGACCGCACGAGCGAGATGTCGACCAGGACGGCCGTCTCGGGGAGCGAAGGGTCAACGCGAATCTCGATGTGGAGGACGGGCTGGTTGCTTGCTGCACCGGCCCCCGCTGGGTTCACCGCGCGGACGGTTTGGCTGCCGAGAAGCGCTTCGACGCGTTTCTGCCATGCGTCCGCGGAGCCTTGCTGCACCGCCACGATGGAGGGCAACGACACCTGCACCGCAACGCCGTCCAGTCCGGCAAGGGCGGCGGGGGGCGTTGCGTCACCAGCAGCAGCCAGAGTGGAACTGAAAATGGCCAGTAGCCCGATAAGCGCGCGCATGCGGCCAAAGCCACCACACAACGCGTGGAGCGTTCCACTGGTCGTGTGTTCAGTGTGCTGGTCGAGACCACGTGCGTCGTGTGTGGGCCGTCAGATGGGGGATCGCAATGTCTAGTGGGACGGACCTCGCAACGCTTTCAGTTCGTATCGATACGTCCGACGCGAAGGCGGGCTCCGTCGAGCTGACGAGATTTAGCGCGGCGGCCGAGAAGACGGAGACAGTCACCAAGAAGACCGAGACCGCGACCGAGCAGTACTCGAAGAGCTTGGCGCGGATGGTGAAGGAGGCGAACGAGACGAACCAGGCGCTGGCCCGAATGAGGACCTCCATCAAGGACATGGAGGCGATGGGGGCCGCCGCGACTGCGTTCCAGGGCGCGTTGAAGGACGCCTCCGGTTTGGACGGCTTCAAGGCACGCATCGGTGCACTGGATGCCGCCGCGGTCAAACTCCATGCGTCCTTCGCGGACACCTCTGCTGTGAGCCGCTTCATGGGGGAGTTGGGGAAGGCCAGCACCCATCTCTCACGGATGCAGGTCGAGTCCTCCCAAGCCGCGACGTCTGTGCAGGACGTCAAACGCTCAGTTGAAGGAGTCGAGAAACCGGTCAATCGGCTCTCGCAGGAGCTCGGCGGCCTCGTGAAGTCGTTCCTTGGGCTTGCCGCTGTCATCGCCACGGTAATCGCCTCGCTCACGAGTGCCGCTTCAGAGGCGCTTGCCTTCGACACGGCCATGGCCCAGGTGAGTACCCTGCTGGAGGGCGACCAGGTCAACATGATGGGGGCCCTCGCCGAGCGCGCGCGCGAATTGGGGGTGGAGTTTGGACGAGCCCCTACGGAGCAGGTGAAGGCGCTCTACGAGGTCATGAGCGCCGGTGCTAGCGATGCTTCTCAGGCAACGGAGTTGCTTCGCGTCTCAAACAAGCTGGCCATTGGCGGTGTCACGGAGGTGGGGGTTGCTGCTGACGGACTCACATCGATCATGGCCAGCTACGGCTCTCAACTCCGGGATGCCACAGAGGCCTCCGATGCGATGTTCGTGAGCGCTGCGGATGGCAAAACGTCCGTTGAGCAGATTGCGAGGCACATCGGCAAGCTGGCGCCCATTGCTTCGCAGACGGGCGTGTCGCTCCAGGAGTTGCTTGCCGCGAACGCTGCGCTCACGAAGGCCGGCATCAAGACGGAGACGGCGATGGAAGGGATGCGAGCCATCCTTGCCCAGGTTGCCAAGCCGTCGAACGAGGCCCGGGACCTGGCGCGTGCCCTCGGCATCGAATTCAACACGGCTGGGCTGAAGGCGCGGGGCCTCGCAGGGTTCCTGGAGCACCTCAAGGTCCAAACGGGTGGTAGCACGGAGTTGCTGGCCAAGCTGGTAGGTGGTGTGGAGGCGCTGCTGCCCGCAATGACGCTGACCGGGTCCAGCGCTGGCGACTTCGCCACGTCGTTGAAGAACATGGAGTCGGCAGCAGGACGCACCGAGGTCGCCTTCAGCAAGATGGCCCAGACGCCTCAGTTCGCCCTGGACCAACTGAAAGCGAAGTTCGACGACCTCGAAATCGCGGTGGGGCAGGGGCTCCTGGCGCAGTTGATGCCCGGCATCGAGATGCTCTCCAGCAACTTCACCACGCTGTCGAGTTCAGCTGGCGCGACGGCCCAGGCCGTGGGGATTCTCCTGGCAGCCAGAGGCGGCGCATGGGCGGCTGAATGGGTGAAGAGCGCCGCTGCGAAGGCATCGGCACTGGTCCAGAGCCGGCAGGCGACAACGAATGCGGCGCTCGCAGAAGCCGGCTACGTCAAGGCAGTCAACGAGAGTTCCCGGGCTGCGTTGCGGAACGCTGCCGTCCAGCTTGAGGCTCGCCAGTCCTCCCTCCAGCAGACGGCGCCCTTCATGCGGGCCGCACATGCCCAGGCCGCGATTGCCGCGAATGACAACGCGCTGGCGCAGGTGCGCGCCGCGCAAGCGATGTACGGAGCTGCGGGGGCCGGTCGCGTGCTCCAGGGGGCCATGGCCGCGCTCGGTGGGCCCGTTGGGGTTGCCATCACCGCGATTGGCCTGCTGACGGCGGGAATCTCCGCCTACATCTCCAAGGCAGAGGAAGCTGCTGTGAAGGCCCGGGAAATGGGTACAGCCGCGGCGACCAGCGTGGGCAAAGGTGCATCCATCGTCTCTGCCTTGCTCCAACAGACTCGTGCGACAACCGATGCTGCGAAGTCCGCGCAGGCGCTGTCTATCGCCCGGAAGGAGCTTGCTGCGCTCGGCGGTGACTACCAAAGCCTGATGACCGACGAGGTCAAGACCGCAGAACAGGCGCTGGCCATCTTCGAGAAGGTGGCCACGCATGAGATGGAGCTCAACCAGGCTCGTGTGAAGGGCATCGAGGCTCGGCTCCAAGCCGAGGAAGCGTCGTTCCGCACAAAGATTCGGCTCAAGGAGCGGATGGACGAGGACGACCCACGCCTCGACAATGTCGTGAAGGCGTATGAAAGGGGGAATTGGGCGCCCAAGATCATCAAGACCCTCCGGGAGGACCTACAGGCCGCCACGCAGGATTCGGCGGAACTGGAGAAGGCGCTCGCGCGCGTCAGGGAGGCAGCCGCGAAGGACCCGGAGGGCGAACAGCGAGCGGCGGATGCCGCTGCGGCCACCGCGCGCGCTCGCGAACAGGAGGCGGAGCGCCTCCAGAACGAGGAAAAGGCCAGGGAGGAACTGGCGAAGTCCGCTGCGAGGTATCTGGCGAAGCTCGAGGAAGAGGCGGCTACGCTGGGGCTCGCGCGAGATGGGGCCGAGAAGCTCACGGCTGAGTACAAATCTCTGAACTACGCGCAGCGGCTAGTAGCAGACGCTGCACTTGAGAAAATTGCAGCGTTTGAGGCGAAGAAGAAGGCCGACGAGGAAGCCAAGAAAAAGGCGGAGGAGCACGCGCGCGCCCTTGAGCAACTGAATCAGCAACTCGGGGACGCTGACGCGGACCGAATGGCCAAGGCCGTGGAGGCACTGAACGCCGGCTTGGCTGCGGGCACCATTAAGGCGGAGGAGTATGGAGCAAAGCTCGCGAAGGCCCGCTCCCTCTGGACGAAGGAGGGGAAGGAGGAGGCTCAACTGGTGAAGGACCTGGAGCTGCTCCAGAAGCAGCTCAACCCACTGGAGGAGGTGCGGAAGCGCGTCGAGATGCTGAACAAGCTGTTGCAGGACGAGCGCATCAGCATGGAGACGTACCAGAAGGAACTGGTGCGCCTGCACCGGCAGATGAGCGACGGTTTCTCCATTGCCCAGGACGCAGTGGGCTTCGCTGCCCAGCACATGGAAGACGCCATCACCACCTTCGCCACCTCCACGCAGTTCACCTGGCGCGGCATGATTGACGGAATGCTCAAGGACCTGTCGCGGCTCCTGGCCCACAAGGCCTTCGTGGCCCTGGTGGACATCGGAACCACGGCTCTCCTGGGCGGCATAACGGGGGCGAGCTTCAGCGCGGGAGGAGCCACTGCAGGAGCAGGCGTCGCGGCGGGCAAGTCCGCGTTCGACATGTCCGCGCCCGCCGTGATGAAGAGCGGCGCGCCCTATGCGGACGGCGCGGCGAAGCTGATGGTGCCGAGCGCGCCGGCGAGCACCGACACGTTCCCGGCCGGCGCCGTGCCGCCCATCAACGTGAACGTGCACGTGCACCAGGACGGCTCCGTGAGCGCGGACGTCCAGGCGCCACGCGCTTCGGAGGAGTCGCGACGCCTGGGCCAGCACCTGGGCGGAGCTGTCCGCAAGGTGATGCTGGAGGAGATGCGGCCCGGGGGATTCGTCTACGACTTCGTCAATCGGCGGAGGTGAAGAGCGAGAGCCGCTCAAACTTCTCATTAGCGGATGGGAGCATGTGCGGCGCTTAGAATGTCAAGCTGAAGATGCTCGGTAATTGGCGGTCATTTCGCAACGATTGCTCCGACATCGCATTGCCTTTGGTATCCCCAGGTAAGCTGTCTATGCTGGACGCCTCAACCCGAGCACCAAGGAGAGACTCCATGAAGAGGCCAGTGGTTCTGATTTTGAGTGCAAGTGCGATGCTTGTTGCTGCTGGTTGCGGGCCGGACATGCCTGAGGAGATGGGTGAAGGCCATGTGGCGCAGGAGCAGTCGGTCGTTCCGGGGTGCTCAACGAGCGTTACGCCGCCTTACATAATTTACGATTCCACGACTGGTTTGCCTCGCCATGCTGCGGCAACCGCTACTGTTGTGTGTGATTCGGTTCAGACCGCACTTGAGGTCGCGGCCAAAATTCAATACGTCGCGACGGGCCGGGCGGCGTCCCGTGGATCGACGTGTTACAGTGCAACAACATGCACGGCCGAGGTTCGAGACGGCTACATCTCTGGTGTGTATGAGTCGCGAGGCACGTCCGCCAGTGGAGGAAACACGGCAGTTGTATCGGCATCGCTGTAGCGGGGCGTGAGAGATTATTCGTTGCCGCATTGGGAGCGGGGCCGTGTCGAGCCGGGCTCGCAAGGGGCTCCTCCGGCGGGAGCTGCGCTGAAGGAGCCCCTCAATGCTCGCGGACGTCCAGGCGCCTGGTGCGAAGGAAGAGTCGAGGGCGATGGCCCGGCAACTCCAGGCCACCGTACTCAAGCTGATGGTGGAGCAGCTCCAGCCCGGCGGCGTCATCTACAACCACAACGAGAGACGGCGGCGGTAGGGGCAAATCTGACCCCTACCTGAGTGGGTGGTGCCCCGCGGTGACGTCCTGTGCCGCATCGCTATAGTGCGGCACGTTGCGGCCTCTTTGCTTTCGGTGATGCAAACGCACACGAGCGGCTGGCCGGCATGGGCGCCCGCTACACGCTCGGCTGGTAAAAATACGACGGCCCACCCCAGTGTGTCGGGGTAGGCCGGGTATTTTCTATGCGATTCATCATCAGTCCATTGGACCGTCACGACCATCCGAGGTGGGTCGCTGTATGGGCGCCATCATCTATTTGATTCATAGCTCGCACGCACGCGTCGGCGCGCAACGCAAACTGCGGTCTAAGTCTTCGCCCACACCGCGCATGTCCACTTGAGGTCATCGCTCTTCGCGCGATTGTTTTGCCAGTGGAGGGGCTGGAGGTTGGCCAAGGCGTCCGATCCGCCCAGCGCAACGGGGTAGATGTGGTCCACCTCCCATCCGTACTCCGAGTTCGTGTTGCCGTATGCATCACGTTGAATCCACGCCCCGCAAGTATCCTTGCGGAACACGCGAGGGTCGTTGCCCGGAACAATAGTTGCCTTTTGCCAGACAGCCTCAATTTCACTTACTGAGAACGTCCCTCCTGACTGATTTGTATTGCTGTTTCGATTACCGATTCTGAGCACCATGTGTTGATCCTCCTAGCTGTCGCGATGTGCGACAGTGGGGGAGTTGTACTGACGAAATCCGACATGTGAAATCGCCTTGTGGTGAGGGGTGAAAGTGACTCAGAGTGCGGTCGCCTACGTGTGTCCTGTCTGGCTTGTGCAGTCTTCATGGAGGTGCCTGCGCGGGAAGGCTTCTTCCCTCCTTTCCGCGCAGGCCGGCGCTGGACGTCAGTGCCGCGAGAGCATCACCGCCGGGCCCTTGCGGCGTGGGAGACGTGCAGCCCTGTGAGGCGGATGGTGCCACCGGCAGGGGCCTTGCGCCGGTTGGGGGCCGCCTCGACTTGCGTGGCTGGGCACGGCACCCTTCTATCTGCCGCGAGCCGGGTGACAAGGCACGCGGCGGCCTACCCACCACGGAAGCCTCCGCGTCCGTGACTTATGCGTCTGCTTTATCTGCGCTATCACGTTTTGCGTGAAGCTGTGGCGCCGCCAGTACTTCGTGAGCGTGTCCCTGCTGCTCGCCCTTGGCGGCTGCGGCTCGGCCACCGTCAGCGCCGTGGGCGCGAAGCCCTCGGCGAAGTGGGTGGGCCCGAGCATCCCGAGCCCAGCGGGCGGGACGGTGCAGACGACCATCTACTACGGCCCCTGGCTGTGCAGCGCCGCGTTCATGGCGCGCTGTGAGCGTCGGTGCGTGGCCGAGGGGCGAGCGCCCTTGCTGGGCTGCATCTGGCTCGCGGACATCAAGGGCGACTGGCAGGGGCGCTTCATGGCGCTTCCGGCGGCGGCGGGTGGACGCCTCGCCGTCACCCACTGCTGCTGCGACTACCCCAAGGTGCCGGACCTCAAGCATCGGCGCGAGACGTGGGAGGACGCACGGAAGACGTTCCGCAGGCAGTGGAGCTCGGAGTTCGGGGACTGGCCGAAGTCGGAGACGGCGCATTGGCCTGGCCATCACATCTTCGACCTGGCGCACGGGGGCGCACCGCTGGCTCCCGACAATGTGATTCCTGTGCCGCCCGGCGTGCATCACGTCATCAATAGCGCCTACCCGGCTTGTTACGACGCTGCCGGCAAGTGGCGAGCCGTGGGGCCGGAGCGGCCCTACGTGGACTGAGGCGGCCATGCCCATCGACTCCCTGCTCGCCGAAGTCTCGCGGCACCACTTCCCCAACGCTCCCGCGACGCCTGCCCAAATCGCGGAATTCGAGGCTCGCGTGGGGTGGAAGCTTGACGCTGACTTGCGAGCCTTCTACCTCCACTGCGACGGAGCGGCGCTCTTCGAGCCTGTCCCCGACGCGGACTATCGGATTCTCCCGCTGGCGGAGATTCGACGTGCGCGTGTCGCCATCTTCGGCCGCGACGAGGACGCCTACGGCTCACCGTCGCTGTACGCCCTGGTCGACATGCAGGACACCAACTACGTCGTCGTGGACGTGGAAGCGAAGGCTCCCATGTACCCGCTGTTCGACGCCTTCCATGAGACGTTCCCGAAGGTGGAGCAGATTGCACCGACCTTCGAGGATTTCCTTGCCCGGGCGCTGAACAGCGGCGGTCGCTCTTTCTGGCTGGAGGAGTAGGCGCGCCACGGGACGCCTGCCGTCCGTTCCCGACACGGGCGTCCCGGCATGTGGATGGCGGTGCCGAGCAAGGGACGGCGGTGCGTCCGATACTCCACCTGCACAGGAGCTCTGGGTTGAGTGGGGCCCGAACAGGGCGTCCTCGGCACCCGGGGCGCAATTGACACCTGGGCGGCACCACGTGCTGCATTCGCGTTTGTGCGTGGGACAAGTATGCTCTTCCGTATGGCACTTGGAGAAGAGTGGACGGAGTGGCACCTGACCCCGAGAGGCTGGGAGAAGGGAAGCTTTCAAATTGATGGGCAGCCAAGCACTTCCAGGCCCATCCCTACAGACCGAGTCGTGACGGCTCGATATTGGAACGCCGTCGACGCCAAGAGGTTTGGTATTGTCGAGAATGTAAAGGATACATGGGAGAGTGACGACAAGCCGCTGGTGCATCACCTTCGGCAGAAGTTTGGGCCCCCGCCAGAGAAGCTATAGCTCCTGTTGTTGAGGGGATGCGCTGTTCGGCCAATCAACGGGAGGTTCGGGCGGCACACCTGCTGATGGACTCAGTCCACGCGCGCAGTGACAATTCCGCCATGGAGCGATTCCCCTTCAAACCGAGCTGGGGTGCCCAGCTTGAGAGCCAGCCTCGGGTGAGGAAGGCCCAGTTCGGCGACGGCTACTCCCAGCGCTCGGAGGACGGAGCTCGCGGACTCCTCCAGCGTTGGTCTCTCCAGTTCACCGCCCGCCGAAAGGAAGAGGCAGACGCGGTGGACGCCTTCCTCCGTGCGCACCGCGGAGTGGCCGCCTTCGAGTTCGTGGTGCCGGACAGCGCCTGGGGCGTCACTGGCCAAGCGTTCGGCATCGGGGACGGGGTCAGGACGCAGTTCCTCCTGCAGCGCCCCCTTGCCCCGGACGCGACGGTGGGCGAGCTGGTGCCCGCCGTGGGGTGGGAGTCCCCTCCGCTCGTGTACCGCGCCGGGGTGCTGTTGGCGGCAGGGGCCGACTACGCGCTGACGCCCTCGGGGCTCGCCACCTTCACGGCCGCGCCGCCCGTCGGCGCCCAGCTCACCTTCACCGCGGCGGGCGCCCAGGTGCTGCGTGTCGTCTGCGAGCGGTGGACCACCACGATGAAGGGCTTCAACGCCTACGACGTCTCCGCCGAGTTCCAGGAGGAAGCAGGGTGAGGGCTGGGTAGATGTGGTTGTCTATATGCGGCTATTTATAGGGGGCTTGGTCGTTTTGCCTTGCCGATTCGGCTGTTTCAATTGTCAATGAGCGATGTCTTTATGCCGGGGGCGGTTTCGAGGTCTTGCTAGAGTTTCATCAGGAAGAAGACCCGTGTGAATGGAGGCATTGAGGGGGCTTTAAGCGTATATCCGTTAACCTTGTGGTTGTGGCTTTTTTCGGATAAATAGGGGCCGCCGCCTCCATGCCGGCCCTCGCCACCACCGGGGGTGGTTGTTAGGTCAATGTAGTGGTCGTGGGTTGCCTCCCCCCCCGTCGTCCCGACATCATCGCTAGAGCGGGTTCCAAGAGGAAGTCGCTCTATCAGATCTGGAGTCCCGTTGGTTCCATCGCAGAGAGCCCATCCATCAGGAATGATTAAAGGGAAAGGCTCCATTGCCAAGTTGTTGAGGTCATTCGTCACAGGCGCGTTGTTGGACGACGCCAAAAGCGCTTGGTCGGACTGCGTTGGATGCCAAGCAATAATCGTCCCCCGAGGAACTCCATTCGGTGATGATATGACTGGTGGTTGGTCTGGTCTCAACAGAGCTCGGGTTTTTGGAAATGAAATCAAGGTGTGCCAGTATGAGGTGATTTTTGCCGATACTGGTCCTTTGGTTATGCCGATGCTTCCAGTTGATAGGGATGTCAAAAAGCTGTGGACCCGTTCGAACCCAGTCAGGATTAGTGGGTGGGGCGGAGTAATTCCCCCTGCGGTAATTTCGCACCTGACGTCTACTGTTGTGCTTCGAAGGAGATCCGTTTGCTCGCCGGAAAGAGAACCTCGGACAGCGAGTGCCCTGAATGCAGTCTCAAAGGCAATGCGCTTTTGTTGTTCGAGGGATGTGATGCTCCCTCGGACCGCAATGCGGAAGCCGTAGTTTAGAGTTGAAATGTAGTGCGTTCCATAGTCCTGTGTGAACTGATTGAGCCGGTCGATTTCGTCTGCTATCGATTCCGAATTCGGAGGCGTGTTCCATTGCGGTGGATTGGTGAGTTCAATTGAGTCGCCATTGCCGATCCACTCAATGATTGCATACATGGTGCGCGACATTTTGCGCTGGCGGGATGCGTAGTCGTATGCCGCGCCGGCGCTGCCGAATCCAAGGCTTGTTCGAAAGTAAATATTTAATATGCGTGCCTCTTCGTGATTTGAGGATGATTCGAAAAATTGCGTGCTTGTGTTTGTGATGTCAGGGGTCGTGGTGCTGTGCGGGGCGGGAGTTGGTTGTGTAATATTGTTGAATGCGGCTATTGGGGCACGGCGCGGATTGATTGGGTCGTTGAGTATGATGCCTGTCCCAAGATGGAAGTCAGAGCCGATGCTGAGCGTGAGGGGCAAGTCGTGTGTTGGCTTTGTGATCCAGTGTGTGCTCATGGTCGCCTTGTCGTGGGCTTTGGGTGGTGCGGTTTATGTCGGGTCACGGGTGTGGTGGTTTATTTTTTTTGGCGGTGTTGTCTTCTTTGCGTTGATGTGGGCTGCTGTTGATGAGATGTGAGATGTTGAAGGTGGGAACTGTGCTGCGGTCTGCTGTCCATCCCGTTTGCTCGTGCCGTATGTGCTGGTGGCACTTGCCCCTTGGATTGTGTCCTCTCCTGCCGCGAAAAAGGGGCGAGGCTTCGACAGCGGGGCTTTGCTGGAACGGTTACTCGTCTTCTATGCGACTCGCGGACATTGGGGACGCGGCATGAGCATCGCCGAGGACATTCAGAAGCTGGAGCCGGGCGCCCTCGTGGAGCTCTTCATCCTGGATGCCACCACGCTGCCTGGCGGGGGCATCAGCTACTTCCACGCCGGCACCAACGGGCTGGGCGGGCCAGTGGTGTGGCAGGGCGCGGAGTACCAGCCCTGGCCTGTGGAGGCGCGGGGCTTCGAGAAGTCGGGTACGGGGCGCCTGCCGCGCCCCACGCTCACCATGGCCAACGTGGTGGGCACCATCGGTGCGCTGGCCCGGGACTTCAACGACTTGCTGGGCGCGCGCGTCCTCCGCAAGCGCACCTTCGTCCGCTACCTCGACGCGGTGAACTTCCCCGGCGGCGTCAACCCTGCCGCCAGTCCGGTTGAAGCCTTCCCCGATGACGAGTTCGTGGTGGACCAGAAGACGTCCGAGTCCAAGCACTTCATCGAGTTCGCGCTCGCGGCGCGGTGTGACTTGGACGGCATCCGCATCCCGCTGCGCGTCATCACGCAGATGTGCGGGTGGGAGTACCGGCAGGAGGGCTGCGGCTACGCGGGCCCGCCCGTGGCGAAGGTGGACGACAGCCCGACGACGTCGCCAGCGGAGGACCGGTGCGGGAAGCGGCTGGAGAGCTGCAAGCTGCGCTTCGGGGAGACCGCCGTGCTGCCCTTCGGAGGTTTTCCCGGGGTTGGCTTGCTCCGATGAGAGAGTTCTCTTTGAGCTACTTAGCCGGCTTGGGGAAGGGTGTTGGTCACTAGTACTCCCGTTAGGCATCGAAGCGTCTGATGCGGTGTGAATGCATTGGGGTAAAAATGACCCACGTGGGTGAGATCGGAATGGTTGCACATTGGGATTCGGTCATGTTCAGTTTGCCCGCAATCGTTGCTCCGGGGGCAGTTGTTGAACATAGACCGAATTCGCGTTGACCATCTGCTGCATACCATCGGGCGATTGGGACGTAGGGACCTTGAAGTTAAGGAGATCATCGAGTCGTTAAAAGCGGATCCCAAGAGTATAGTCGCCAGGAGGAATGCCCTTGAGATCGTCCGGCAGCTTGATCCCAGGTCACTGAAGCGATTGAGCAAGTTGTGGACCGCCTATGGGCGGCAGTCGCTGTTCCTGTTCAAGGTTCCCGCGCTGGCCGAGTGGGCAATTGGCGATGTGAAAAGCTCTGTGCTTCAAGGGTTGGGGCCAAGCGGGATCGGCGCCAAGGATCTGCGAAGTGGGGATGGGACCTTGCACGAGGTCGTGTACCGGGGTGGTCGGCATTCCGCCCAAAGAGCGGGAAGTGGGGATGGCCATGATCCTGAGTTACCACGGGAGCGAGTTCATAAGATTGGTTTCGAAGGATCGAAACTTGTGGCGATTGTTCGAATCGTGCGGTCGATAACGGTCGTGCAGGAGGACGAAGAGAGAGAAATTGATGTTACATATGATGTGCAGGTTGTCTCCGATCTGGAGTCGGAGGCGCGACTCACGAGAGTGTTTGGAGCCCAGACAGATGGTCGGAAGTCACTTAGGACAGTGTTGCGGTTTCTGGGTTTTGATGTGCCAGAAAGGGGACGTGGCGTACCTAGATACATGCAAGCTGTAGTGCTCAGTGAACCACGACTGCGGGAGTTTGCGCTGAGCGAAGGATGGGAATGGGTTGATGTCAGCGGAGATGACGGTGTTGGGAATCTGGGGCGCGTTGGGTACTCGGGGAGGACGTCGAACCCCTTCAAGCGCAACCCGCTAGATGAGGATGACGAGCGAGTTCAGTTGCAGGACCAAATGGAGAATGAGTCGCGAACGTATAACTTCACGCTCACGCATGATGACGACGACTTCAGAGAGCTCAGCGAGGTCGAATTTCTCTTTGGTCATCGCCAGACCCGACTTGGGTTCCCTCGTCGGGCCTCACGAGCCGCCATGGAGCACGTGATTTCGCGGGTTTACGAGCATGTCGCTTGACCGTATATAATGCTCGGTTATGGGCACGGGGACCCTAGAGGGGATTCGCATGAGTATCGAGGCACGCATAGCGGAGCTATACAGGGAGCATGGCCGGTTGGTTGTTGTGCCCGGCTTCTTTGTGGCCGAGAAACTTGGCTCTGACGCGGAAGTGATGGATGCACTTCGCCACCTGGATGAGGCCGGCAATCTCCGCGAGTATGACGTGCTGACTTGTCCGTACCGGCATGTCGTTGCGGAAGGAAGTCCTGCAACAGTACGTCAGTACGTGCTTCACCGGTGCATGCGGAGAGATTGCCCCACAAACGAAGACGGCGCAGATGAGGAAGATGAGGAGTACATGAATTTTGTATTTCCTCGCTTTCAGATTACGAGCTTGTGGAAGAGTCGTCTCGACGAAGCGCCGCAAAAAAAAAGCCCATCGAGCCAGAACTAGCTGACCTGCCGGAGCTCAAGGCCCCTCCAGGGAGTATTCCAGGCGAGAGTCCGTATGTGGTCAATAATAACTTCTTTGATTTGTCTGGTGCTACCTTGCCGGCGCTGCGGTCTCTGCTCGAGGCTGGGGATCTTGCTGTTGCAGATCGTGGGTCAAAGATTGGTCGCGTCAATCAACGAGGTGTGATTGATGCGCTTGTAGGCTTGAAGAATGTGGCCTCTGCGAGAAATGGGGTTGATATGGAATTTGAACTCTCGACGGTTGTTGCGAATGCGATGGTTGTGATGGGTCCATACTTGCCGGTGCTTGCCGGTGTTGGCAGGAAGGTTGCGGAGGGGGCGGCCAACAAGGTGGGAGAGTCGGCATTTTCTGCTGCGCAGCGACTGTGGAGTAAGGTTGGGAAGAGGCTGCTTGAGCGCCCTGGCTCTCGAGATGCCATTGAAGTTCTCGATAGGACCCCTGGCGACGAGGATGCCAAGGGGGCTCTTCGGATGCAGCTCAGGGCGCTATTGGCAGCCGATGACGCCTTGGCTCGCGAGGTCTATGGGCTCCTTCAAGAGTCCGCGGTTCAGGAAGTCGTTCTGCTTCGATCTCATGCGGGCAATATTGTCCAAGAGAGTTTGGGTGGGCCAGTGAAGAACTCTGTTCATATTACGGATGGCTCGGCCAAAGATATTACGCAAAGGAAGACATAGGCTGAGTCGGTTGCTGGGTTGAGGGGGGCGTTCTTGGAGTCCGTGAGGGCGTTCTGGGGCGGCGGACGAAGTCCTTGGCCGCTGTCATGCTGGCCCCATGCGCGATTTGTCGGAAAGCGTAGTGGTTTCGGCTCTCAATCATGCCCGCACCGAGGCGCCGCTCGAGTCCTGCGGCCTCGTCGTCTGCGTCGCGGGCGAGCTGACGTACCGGCCGTGCCGCAACCTGGCTGAAGGACAGGCCCACTTCATCCTCCACCCGGAGGACTACGCACGAGCGGAGGCGGAAGGGGAGGTGCTGGCGGTGGTGCACTCCCACCCCAACGCGGCCCCGGAGCCGAGCGAGGCGGACCGCGTCAGCATGGAGCGCTGGGGCCTGCCCTGGCTCATCGTCAACGTCCCCGTGGGCCACTGGAAGCTGTGTCACCCCACCGGGTACCGGCCGCCGCTGGTAGGCCGCCCTTTCAGTCACGGCGTCCTCGACTGCTTCTCTCTCATTCGCGACTACTTCCAGGAGCGGATGGGCATCGAGCTGCCCGACTTCCATCGGCCGGACGGCTGGTGGGACAAGGGCGGCAACCTCTACCTGGAGGGGTACGCCCAGGCGGGCTTCGTAGACGTCACCGGCCAGCCCCTGCGTGAGCACGACGTCCTCCTCATGCAGCTGCGCGCCCCGGTGCCTAACCACGCGGGCGTCTACCTGGGGGCGGACGTCGTCCTCCACCACCTCCAGAATCGCCTCTCTGGAAGGGAGACGTACTCGGGCTTCTGGGAGCGAATCACTCGGAAGGTCGTCCGACACCGCACCCTATGCTGACAACGGTGGTTCTCGGAGGTCCGCTGGGCCGGCAGTTCGGCCGCGTCTGGCGGTTGGACTTGAGCGTGCCTTCGCCCGCGGAGGCCGTGCGCGCGCTCTCGGCGGTGTGCGAGGGCTTCGCGCGCTACCTGGTGGAGCACAGCGCGCCCGGCTTCCACGTCTTCGTCGGCAAGCGCGACGTGGGCCAGGACGAGCTGGCGCGCCCGGCTGACGCGCCCGTCATCACCGTCATGCCGGCCCTGGCCGGGGCGAAGGCGGGCGTCTTCCAGGTGGTGATGGGGGCCGTGCTCATCGCAGGCGGCGCGGTGCTCTCGGCCTACGGCTTCGGTGTGGGTACGCCCCTCATCACCATGGGCGCGTCCCTGGTGGTGGGCGGCGTATCGCAGATGCTCTTCGCACCGCCCGCGCCTGCGGCCCCGGACGAGGAGCCGAAGAACAAGCCCAACTACGCCTTCAACGGGCCGGTGAACACGCTGGCTCAGGGCCACCCGGTGCCCATCTGCTACGGCGAGCTGGAGGTGGGCTCCTGCGTCATCTCTGCGGGCATCGTCACCGAGTGGAGCGAGGGCGGAGGGTTCGGCGGGAAGCACGGAAGCGGGCAGACGGGGCCAGGCGGGCAGGGGCCCTCGGGCGGTGGGTGTCCGGCGCCGTGGGTGCCCATCCTCCTTGCGGAAGGGCGGGAGGTGCCCGCTGGTGAGGTGGAGGTGGGCATGCGCGTCCTCACTCAGCACGAGGCGACGCTGCGGTGGGGCGCGTACCCCGTCACGGACGTGGCCTTCCTGGAGGCGGAGTGCTGGCGGCTCGAGCTGGAGGACGGCCGCGCCTTCGTGGGCACGTACAACCACCGCGTGCGCACCGAGGCGGACTGGGTGGAGCTGCGGCACCGGTTCCCGGCGCGCTGCTGCTGGGCGCCCAGCCAGGCGTGGTGCGGGAGGTGGTGGCGTGCGGACGTGGGCCGGTGGTGCGCATCACCGTGGACGGGGCGCACACGTACCAGACGCTGGGCTTCCTCTCGCACAACGCCAAGCGCGCAGACCCGGAGGCACCTCATGAAGTCGAAATCTGAGCTGGGCCCCGTCATCGGCTACGGCGGTGCGAATGGGGGCAAGGGCGGCGGTGGTGCCCAGCGCACGCCCGTCGAACTCCCGGACACGCTGAAGTCCACCAACTACGCCCGCGTGCTGGACTTGCTGTGCGAGGGGGAAATCGTTGGCCTGGTGGACAAGCTGAAGTCCGTCTACCTGGACGGCGTCGTCGTCCAGAATCCCAACGACACCTACAACTTCCGCGACGTCACCCTCTACGACGTGCAGGGGACGCAGGGGCAGGAGTACATCCCCGGCTTTCCCTCCGCAGAGGTGGAGTTCTCCGTCAACACAGAGGTGAAGCGCAACGAGCCCGTCGTCCGCACCGTCAGCGACGCCAACGTGGACGCGGTGCGCATCACCGTGCAGGTGCCGCAGCTCACCTTCCAGAGTGCCCTCACCGGCGACTTGATGCCGTCCTTGGTGCTCATCGCCATCGACGTGCAGAGCAACGGCGGCGGCTTCGTTGAGCAGGACCTGGAGGGGGCGGGAGTCATCGCCGGCAAGTGCACCAGCCCCTACGAGCGGACGTACCGGGTGGAGCTCACCGGCAGCGCGCCGTGGGACATCCGCGTGCGGCGCCTCACCGAGGACAGCACGCAGGCCAACCTGCAGAACAAGACGCTGTGGAAGTCCTACGCCACCCTCATCGACGAGAAGCTCAGCTACCCCAACAGCGCGCTGGTCGCCCTCCAGGTGTCCGCGCACCAGTTTCAAACGGTGCCCACGCGCTCGTACCGGATTCGGGGGCTGAAGGTGCGGGTGCCCAGCAACTACAACCCGCTGACGCGGGAGTACTCGGGCACGTGGGACGGCACCTTCAAGGTGGAGTGGACGGACAACCCGGCGTGGTGCTTCTACGACTTGCTGACGACGCGCCGCTACGGCCTGGGCCGCTTCCTCAACGAGTCCCACGTGGACAAGTGGGGGCTGTACACCATCGGCCGCTACTGCGACGAGCTGGTGCCAGACGGGAAGGGCGGCCAGGAGCCGCGCTTCCGCTGCAACCTCTACCTCCAGACGCAGGCGGACGCGTACCAGGTGGTGAACAACCTCGCCTCCGTCTTCCGGGGCATGACGTACTGGGCCAGCGGCGCGGTGTACGTGGCCCAGGACGCGCCCCGGGACGCCGAGTACCTCTTCACCCCTGCCAACGTGGTGGACGGCTTCTTCACATACTCCAGCAGCGGCCGGCGCGCGCGCCACACCGTCGCGCTGGTGACGTGGAACGACCCGGCCAACCACTACAAGTCGGCGAAGGAGTACGTGACGGACGAGGACGGTCTGCGCGAGTACGGCTACAACCCCACCGAGGTGGTGGCGCTGGGCTGCACCTCGCGCGGCCAGGCGCAGCGGGTGGGCCGGTGGCTCCTCTTCACTGAGAGGCTGGAGACGGAGACGGTGGTGTTCCGCACGGGCCTCGAGGGCGCCCTCCGCAACCCCGGGGCTGTGGTGAAGCTCCAGGACCCGTACCGGGCCGGGCGACGCTGGGGTGGGCGCGTGGTGGCCGCCACAGCCACCCAGGTGGAACTGGACACGGACGTCACGTTGGAGGCGGGGAAGACGTACTCCCTATCCGTGGTGATGCCGGACGGGACGGCGGTGGAGCGCGAGTTGGCGCCCGCGGCGCCGGCGCCGTACCGGGCCCTCACCGTCGCCACGCCATTCCCTGTGGCGCCTGCCCGGAATGCCGTCTGGGTGCTGGCGGCGTCGGACCTGGCGCCCACCACGTGGCGGATTCTCAGCGTGGCCGAGGTGGAGCCGCACCTCTACGAAGTCACGGCGCTGCGCCACCACCCGGGGAAGTACGACGAGGTGGAGCTCGGCGTGAAGTTGCAGCCGGTGCCCACCTCCGTGCTGCCTTCCTCGGCGCCGCCTGCGGAGCTGGTGCTGGGGGAGAGCCTCTACAAGACGACGAATGGCGGGGTGAAGGTGTCCCTCAACGCCCGCTGGGCGCAGCGCCCCAGCGCCACCGAGTACGTGGTGCGCTGGCGGGTGGACGGGGGCAACTGGACAACGGTGACGGGGGTGCAGACGCACTTCTGGGAGCTGCGCGACATCAACCCCGGCGCTTTCTCCGTGCAGGTGGCGGCCGTCCTCAACGGCTTCGTTACCGCCTACGCCGAGGCCTCGCTCAACGTGCAAGGCAAGCTGGCGCCGCCCTCGGACGTGCAGGGACTCGGCTACACCCTCAACGGCAACACCGCCACGCTGCGGTGGAACGAGATTCCGGACCTGGATCGCGACACCTACGAGCTGCGCTACGGCGGGGCGGACTGGGCCTCGGCCACCTTCATCTCCAAGGTGCGCGCCACCGCGCATGAGTGGCCCGTGCCTGGGCCTGCGGACCACGTGGTGCGCGTGAAGGCCGTCGACACCACGGGCAACTACTCCACCAACGCCACCACCGTCACCGTGCGCGCGGCGCCCACCACCCCCGCGTCCGTCACCATGACGGTGTCCTCCACCCCTCCACCGTAGAGAAGAAAGCATGCGCTCACGCGAGAAAGAGTTGCAGGGCGGCATCGACGTGGACATCACGCCGGGCGAGCCGAACCCGCGCGTGCTTCGGCCGCGGCACTTCGACATTCGCTGGGAGCACGTGGAGACGCTGCCCGCGCACCTCCTGCTGGGCTTCAGCGTGGCCGTCTACGAGGGGGACGACCCCAACAACACGGACACCTACCTCCTGGAGTCGGTGCGAGTGGGCCCCTCTGAGCGCCGCGCGGTGGTGTCACTGCGCCTGGCCTCCACGGTGGAGGTGAAGTGCGCCGTCCAGGCCCTGTACTCCAACGGCACGCAGAGCGACTGGCGCGTTCTCGGGGGCGCGGTGGTGGCGGACCCGGACATGGTGAAGCTGGCCACCGCGAACTTGAAGAATGTCCCCGCTGCGGCCGCGCAGGAGGCATCCCGGAATGCCGTGGGCGCATTCACCGAGTCCTTCGAGCGCTCGCCCTTCGACTTGGGCAACTGGGAGCGCAACCCCTTGCTGGCGCCGCCGGCGGCGTCCCTCGTTTCCGGCCAGGGCTATTCCGGGGGCAACGCCCTGCGGTGCACCAACGCGGTGTGGATTTACTCCACGGTGAAGCTGCCGTACGACCCGTCGAAGCTGTACCGCCTGCGCTGCCGCGTGCGGCAGTTTCAGGAGCCTACGTCCGGCGGGAAGGCGGTGTATTGCGGCTTCGTCGGGTGGGCAGCGGACGGTGTCACCATGGTGAACGCGGCCGGCCTCAATGACTTGGGCAGCCAGCACTACTACTGCATCTCCGGCGCGCTGCTGCCGGCGTCCACCGGGTACAGCGAATTCACCGGCTGGGTGAAGGGGCTGTCCGCCAACGTCACGGAGAACTGGCCCTCGCAGGACCCGCGCAACCCTCGGCCCATGCACCAGGCCACGCGGTACGTGTCCCTGGTGCTCATCGCCAATCTGGACGCCGGCAACGGCGTGACGGACTTCGACTCCGCAGTGGTGGACGTCTTCGACGAGTCCGCCACCCCGCGCGTGTACACGGCCCTCAACCCGGACGGCAGCATCTCCTACAACGTCGGCATCTCCGACGGGAGCGGGGCGCCGCGCACCATCGCGAAGGGCCGCCAGGCGCAGCTCGCCGCGCACGGGGCCTACGTGGCCTTCAGCCCGCCGTTTCAAAACACGCCCATGGTGCTGCTGCGCGGTGGACTCACGCACGAGCCGCGGGCGAAGTGGGGGCGACGGGCAGCGGCAGCGAGACGGGGACCTACAACGCGGCGCTGCCGACGTACGATGACACCCAGGCGATTATGAATGGGGGCAGCGGCTTCACGCTACGCGCTCGGCTGCGCCAGCGCGGCGGCATCGTCACGGCCCGGGCGAACAACCCCGCCAGCTCGTCCAACCTCGCCACCGGCATCGGCTCCACGGTGGAGGTGGTGCTCAGCAACGCCCCGGCGACGAACGACCAGTACGCGCTCCGTTTCAATGCCACCATCTATCTGCTGACGCCCCCGCGCACCGGCGAGATGGGGGCGGGCGGGAGCTGGGAGCCGGGCTCCGCCCAGGGCAGCATCGTCGTGGCGCTGGACAGCCTGGACGTGGGGCAGTCCTGGGTGGAGCGCGCGACAACCACCCTGTGGGCCAACTCCAACAACAACACCGTCAACTGGGTGCAGTCCGTGAACACGCACATCGGGGAGGTCCTGACGGCTGCGGCGCCGGGGCTTGGCGCAGCGGACCGGCTGCGCCTGCGCATCAAGTCCGTGTCCGTGCCCGCGGGCAGCAACCAGCCCACCGCGCACGTCTGGCACTCCAGCGTGGATGCTGGGGCGGGCGTCACCTACAGCACCTCCACGGACCAGTACGCGTCGAAGACGCCGGACGTGGGCGACATGCTCTATTGGGAGGCGCTCGACGCATGACACCGTGGAAGATGAAGACGCTTAAGGACCACCTGGATGCCGCTCGCATGCATGCTCCGTCCGCGCTGCTGCGCGCCAAGTCGAGCGAGCCGGCGCGCGGTCCTGCTGGAGAGGTGCTTCGCCCCAACCAGGTGGACGAGCCGGAGAACCCGTTGCGGCCGTGCCCCTGTGGGCGGCGGCAGCAGGCGGACATGATGGCGGACGTGTCCATGGCGCCGCCGGCGACGCGCGAGGCGTGGGGGCTCGTCCCGGACGCGGACTTCATCTGCGACGGGTGCCTCAACGGGATTCACCTGCGCGGACTCGCCACCCGCGAGGAGATTCTGGAGGTGCTTGGCGCGCCGGCCCCGCTGCTGCAGTTCGTCCGTGTGGCCCTACTTCGGTCAGGCGCCGCTTCAAGGGGCTGATTCGGTGGGCGTCATTGCGTCTGGATTGCGGCCATCACTGCCTTGGTCCAGGGGGTCTTGCACTCAGGAGGCGGTCGTTTCGCGACGGACTCCGACTCACACCGACTCGCTGCGAATAGGGAAGGATGGTCACATGGCAACGGCACGAGTCCTGCCGCACTCAGGTCGGCATTCGCCTTGTCCACCGTGCTTCTGTAGGCGGGTTGTGCCTCCAATACCTTCATCAGGTCGTCATCGGATACCGGGCCGCCGTCCCGAGCCGTCGCCAACTCAGGCATGAGCACGCGCACCATTTTGTGCGCGCAAATGTTCAACGAGCGGGCCGTGGCAAGTGCGACCTTGGGGTCAATCTTGTCTTTGGCCTTTGGCCCAGCCCAAATGACATGACACCCACCCAGGACGGGACGCTGCATCACGAATCCACGTCCCGTTCCTCGGAGCGCGACAAGCTGCCCCTTCGAGAGTTTGGCCACGGTTGTTATCTCGTTCTTGGGGACATGGCACATGACCGCGTGGAGTATCTCGCCCACGTCGAGCGCGACGAGGATGTTGTCGGCCACATCCTTGGAAATGTCGCGGACGATCCCAGTGACCACAAGGTCTTTGCCCCGGTACTTCAGATCCCCGGCGACCTCATTGTCCGAGTAGGCCTCCCACAACTCGCGCGGGCTGACATGCGGAACAATGGGCGCGGGCGGTGAAGGTGGCGGTTCTTCGGTGGGAGCTTGTGCCTCCCCAATGGGTGGGCTCACTTGGTCTGTCGAGGAGGGTGTCTCCTGTTTGCATCCAACCAATGACAGTCCAAGGACAAGCCACCACGCGCGCATGTGCACCTCCGGTTTATGGAGTGGAACTCACCACGGCCTGCAGGGTGGGGCAAGGGGGCCGATCACGAGGGCTGACACACCCCTACGCCTGCGAATCTATAACATGTGGGATAGTGCTCAGGCGGTCACCCCAAGGGGGTATTCAAATCCAGGCCGCCCGCGTGTGTGCTTCCGAGCATGCCCGCCCTCGCTCGTAGCGTTCCACTTCGGACGTTCGGTTCCGAGCCGAAAAAATGGCCGCAGGAGCTGGATTTACCGCCCTGCGAGTACTGCGGGGGGCCGTGGCACACGCTCGCCGCCAAGTGGGGATGGCACCACGGGGACCCCACCGAGTTACGTGGGAACATCCTCGCTGGCCGCAAATCGAAGGAGCACCCCTGGTATACAGGGCGCTGGTCCATCGCGGCCCACCACCTCATCTGCTCGGAGGCCATGGCGGATGACGAACAGTGGGAACGCTTCTGCCGGGATTTCGGCTACGACATCAACCGGCGAGAGAATGGCGTCATGCTGCCCATGGTCATGACTGTGGCCTGCGAACTCCACGTCCCGGTCCACATCGGCCCCCACTCGGGTGGGTGGGCCTTCGACATGGACCTTGCGTACCCAGACGCCGTGAAGCAACTGCTGGCAAGCGTCGCCGAGATGGCCGCGAGTGGCGGCTTCTGCGCGAATCCCGCGGGGCTTACGGCCAAGCTGGACAGGCTGAGCCGCACGATTCTGGGGAAGGTGGCCGGCGGAAAGTGGACGCTCACGACCGATGGGCTGGACTACCAACCTGGTGGGAGCGGCTGTGCTGGAGTTGAGAGCATCCAGGACAAGCCGCGCCGGGCATGCCCTACAGGGCGCAAGCATCGTACCGTTCACGCAGACACCGGGGCGGCCCTCCAGCGGCGAGCGCTCCAGGTGGGGGAGTAGACCATGCAAGACGACTACTTCGTCCTATTGCGCGCTCGCTCCCAACACCATCCCCTATTGTCGTGGGACCAAGGGTACCTCCCGTTCCTCCGGCCGAAGCCTGTGCAGGTCGAGGAGCCCGTGAAGTTGAAGCTTGGGGAGCCGGTTCCGCCCCAGCCCGTCATGGCCGACTTTCACAGCCTGCCTGCTCCTGTCGTGTCCACGCGGCTGAAGGAAGCCTTCGAGGCGGCGGCTCTACACGGAGTCCAACTCGTGCCCGCGGACGTGCAGGTGGGTGACTCCGTGTTGCGCTACTGGCTGCTCCACATGTGGCGACGGCTCGCCTGCATGGACAGGGTGCGCTCGCGCTTCGAGTTCGACGAGGACGGCGACCTCCTGCTGAGCCTCGACAAGCTGTTCCTCGACGAGGCCGTGCTCGGTGAGGTGCCGCTCGAAGAGCGACTGGCGTTTCGGCTCGCCGAGTCCGTGGTCCACGTCTTTCACCGGACGGTGGTTGAGCGGGTGCTCGCCCTGTCACCGCCGCCGGAAGGGCTGCGCTTCATCCCCGTGGCGGAATGGGGCGACTCGTCGGCGTTCCGCTGACGAGCCCCACCGGAGCGCAGTTCGCGACACCGAGACCGGATAGAGCGGCGTTTCGTCGATTCTCCGGGCTCACCGGACGGCGTCCTCGCATCCCGTGACGATGCGGCTTCATGGAGCTTACCACCGAGGTCGCGGTTGTCATGTTCGCGGCCAGCAACGTCGTCGTCCCCATCCTCAACGGCCTGTTCTCGCGCCGCCAAGCGAAGCACGAGGCGGCTGTCGAGCAGGTGCCTGTCCTTGAGCAGCGGCTCAAGGCGCTGGAGAAGGAGAGGGTGGACGCCGGTCAGGTGCCCCTGCTCGTCCAGCAAATGGGGGCCGTTGCCGCGGACGTGAAGGACATCAAGGCGGACCTGCGCCGGGTGGGCGAGCACGAGTCCGCACTGCGGCTGGTGGACCTGCGCCTCAAGGCACTGGAGACGTGGCAGGCCGAGGCCCGCCCGCAGCTCGCTCGCGCAGCTCACGACTCGCACACGCTGATGGGCGAGCGCAACGCGCTCCGTCACCAGCACACGGCCAGCCTCGTGGACCCGCAGAAGGCGGCGAGGTCCACGCCGTGAGCCTTCGCCCTCCGCGCGCTCTCGTCTCCACGCTCGCCGTGGTGGCGTGGCGCGCTCCCCTTTCACTCGCAGCACCCCAAGAGCACCGCATGTCCCAGCCTGCAGACGAGCATGATGTCGACGACTACGTGCCCGACACGACGCCGGTGACCGTTGAGCAGTTCCGGGCCGAGGCGGAAGAGATGCTCGCGAAGAACGGAGGCAACCCCGAGTCGCTCGGGATTCTCCTCCGCCACTCCATCCATCCGTTCGGCTACGAGCGCGCCTTCGATTACATGCGCACGTGCGCCGACCTCACCGGCGAGTCGCTGACGGCGGATGGCGTCTGGGAGCGCGGCGCGCAGGGAGAGCTGTGGCTCGCGAAGGCTCGCGCCGTCCGCGCGGCGCAGCAATCGTCGTCCACGCAGGACTCCGCATCCTGACCCACGACGCCCCTGGCGTCCTCTTCCACTGGAGTCCCCATGTCCCAACTCCCTTCTCGTCTCTTGCGCTGGCTTCCCACCGTGGAACCCATCGCCTCGCTGTACCGCCTGGACCCGCTGCTGGTGCTCGCCGTCATGGACAGGGAGTCCCTGGGTGGCGACGCGCTCACGCCCAAGGGCCCCAGCGGCACTGGGGACCATGGCCACGGGCGCGGCCTGATGCAGGTGGATGACAGGGCCCACAAGGGCTTCGTCGCGGCCGTGGACGACCTGGGCCGTCCGCTGTGGCAGGACCCGGCCATCAACGTGCTGTACGGCTGCCGTCTCCTGCGCCGCCTCATCGACTCCCTGGACGGATACGAGGCCGGCGCGCTCGCTGCGTACAACGCAGGCCTGGGCCGGGTGCGCTCCGTGCTGGCACGCGTCCCGGTTGATGCCACTGATGAGCACCGCCTGGTCATGGTGGACAGCGTCACCACCGGACAGGACTACGCCAGAGACGTCCTCTCGCGGCGCGAGCGCTTCGCTGGCTCGACGCCCACTCCCGCCGCGTCCGGCGCTTGAGCGCCCGCACATACCTCCCTGCCCGGCGTCTCGGCGCCGGGCTTCCCCGCAGTCCAGGAGTACCCCATGAAACAGAAGCTGAAGCTGCTCGCCGTCGCCACGGTGGCGATGGTGCTTTCCGGTCCCGCCGTCGCGCTGGCCCAGGCGACGGGCACGCCGCCTGCGTCCATCCTCGACTCGCTGCTCACCCCCACCGCCATCGGCACCGCGCTGGGCGTCCTCGTCGGCGCGGTCGGACTCTTCGGCGCCGGCACCTGGCTGACGGCCACGCGCAAGCGCCGCATCGCCCTGGCCTTCCACCATGCGTACAACATCGTGGAGGATGTCGCGGCGGAGGACCCGAAGGAGAATTTCGCGGACAAGGCAGCGAAGGGACTGAAGTTGGCCGATGACTGGCTGAAGGCCAACGGCTGGCGCCCGCTGAAGCCGCACGAGCAGGCGCTCGCGAAGATGGAGTTCAGCGCCATGCACGGCGCCCAGAAGGCGGAGGAGAAGGTGCGCGCGAATGCGGCAGCCGCGGCGCTCATTGCTTCGAGCAAGCTGAACGTGGAGGTCGTGGCGGCGGTCCCCTAGACGCCCCGCGGCGAGCCGTGGTCGCGGGGCTGGATCGGGTGTTGTCCGACGTCCCGGTCCGTACCGGCTATTTCGAGGCCCAGGCCGGAGTGTCCAGCCTCTCCGGCGCCTATGTGCGCGGCGAGCTGGGCGCGCGGCTGACACCGAGCCTGGGTCTGTTCGGCTTCGCCGAGGCCAACGCCCGCGAGCGGATGGCGGGCGTTGGCGCGCGGTGGACGTTCGGTTGGTGAAATGAGGAGGCCCGCTCCAGGACATCGGAGCGGGCCGTCGTCGCTAGAAACCTGCGTCTTCCAGGTCCTTCAGGCACTGCGCAATGTCGCGCTTGTTCTTTGCAAGGCGGTCCTCGACGCGAGCCGCCGGTGACTTCTGAGTCAACGTTGCCAGCGTCATGGGCACGGCTTTCAGTATCTCCAGCAGTTGGGTGTCGGCGAGGATGTCCGCGCGCAGTTGGCGGTACCGTTCGATGTTGGCCGTCATGGATTCCCCCTTGGGCGTCATTGCCCGAGGGGAGGCTACGCGCACATGGCCAGCTCTGGCGAGCGCCTCAGGTCCGCGGGTCCACCTTGGCCAGCACTGCGCACGGTGCCTTCGGGTGCAGGAGAAGGGGTGTCATCGGGCTTCGCGGATTGTCCCGTCGTGACTGACGTGGAAGTGAAACCCTCCGCTTCCCTCTCCGGAAACGCCGATGCTGTAGGTGCGGCCGGGGACGAGCGGTTTGGGCTGCTCCAATTCCTCGAAGCCCTCGGGGAGGACGCCGTAGCTGAGCCTCGCTGGGGATACCTCGAAGTTGGGAGGGCGCTTCCGGAACGCCCACATCAGGGTGCCGTCGAGGTCCATGACGCTGACGTAGCTGTAGCGTGGCTTCTCGACTGGCTGCGACGGCTCGCTGATGATGAATTCGGGAGACGGTAGCTGCTCTGCTGCGGATGCCAGCTTTATGTGAATGGGAGGCTCGCAGGCCCCCACAACGGCTGCGAGGACGGCCACCGCCGCGAGATGCAGAAGTCGATGCAGTCTCATGGTTACGGCGCCCCTCGTCCGGCCCGGACTTCTCGCACCGCGGCCTCAAGCTGCGCGGTGTAGTCGACGCCGTTGACGTAGAGCCGCTTCGGTGGATCCTCGAAGAAACCCGCGAGGTAGCCCTGCTCAAGCAGCTCGGCCTGCTGCTCCGGGTTCATCTCGCTCCAGGACTTCCCCTCACTGAGTGCCTTGCCGAGGTTGTAGCCGTCGCCGAAGAGCTGCGCATAGAGAGCCTCGCTCATGTAATCGGTGCCCCCGTGCTGGTGCTGCCACACGTGGGCAGCTTCGTGGATGAGGGTGCCCACCTTAAGTGGGAGGTGCTTCGACGGAATGTAGATGGTGTCCCCATGCACGAACGGGCGGCCCGATGCAGTCAGGAGCCCTGCGTTGCCCTCCTTGATGGAGATGCGCGAGTAGTCGAGGCTGTCTCCGTACACCTGCCGGAGGACGGCTTCTTCCTCGCCCGTCAGCCCACGTCGAACGGGCTCCACGCCGAGGAGTGTCTGGACGGCGCTGATGGTCCGGCCGCCCACCAGGAGCACCGCGTCGATGGGCGTCTGGACCACCTGCACCAGGCCGCGCCCGAGCTCGCCGAAGCCCTCACGGAAGCGCCCGGTGAACACCTGCCCCAGGCCACGTGAAAGCGTCTGCGCCGCCTCCGCACCGTTGCGCACGACTCCCACAACAGCGTCCTTCGCTCCCGTCACGAGGCCTCCGACGGCGTCTCCCGCGCGCCGGAGCCCTCCCGCGACGGCGGAGCCGATGCGGCTGAGGAGCCCCTTCTGCACCTCCCGCTCGCGCTCCCCCTGCGCCTTGAGTCCTGCTTGAGGCAGGTGCTCCGCCACCGCGCCGGCCTTCGGATGCTCGCTGGCGAGGGCGAGCTCTGTTCCCGCAGATTTGGCCGCCGGTGCCTGGGTCCCCGAGGCGCGGCTTCCAAATGACTCGACGATGTTGCCCGCCTTCATGGCGACTGCGCCACGTGGGCGAGCCGCGCCCCTTGCTGTCTCGGGCGGCCCGGATTCGGGTTCAAGGCCGGGGAGGGCGGTGTGACGTGACGTGATGGGGTCCATAGGTGCTCCTGGTGGTGCGAGAGGTTGCAGGCGCAGCCGTCCGGCCAGCGCGCCCACGGGGCGAGCCGGACAGCAAGAGAAGCGAGGTGAAGTGGGGCCCGCCGGGCTGGGGGCGCGCGTTAGAAGCCGCAGGTGTGGACGTTCTGCCCCGACAAGTACCGGCAGTCGTTTGGGTTGCTGCACAGCGGTCGGCACTGGCCCGCGGTGTTGGGCACGGAGCATGTGCTGCAAAAGCAACTCGTCTGGTGGCCAAAGGCCGTCACGAAGGTGGAGCAGAAACCCGCCGAGGAGTTCGTGGCGTCGGCGCAGTTCTCGGCGATGAGAACCCCAGCGCTCGTCGCGCAAGTGAAGTGGACGCGCGGGTTGGCGACGCTGGTGCCCGTGGCGGATGCGCAGACGCCGTTGGCGTCGATGCTGCCGCACCTGCACGCCCCGCTGCCGTCCGCGGCGATTCGCTTGCACTGCCCAGGCCCGCAGTTGAGGGCGACGATGCCCTCCTGGGCGTCACACCTCACCCAGGTGTCGCCGGTGCAGTACCCGTACTGGTTGACGCCCTGGCAGGCGCCGCCGACGCGCACGCAGCCCGTACCGGCCTGATTGGGGACATACCCTGCGGCACAGGCGCAGCTCTCCCCACCTGCATTGCACGTGGAGTTGGCCGGGCAGGTGCCACACGTCCCGCCGCAGCCGTCGGAGCCGCACACCTTGTCCTGGCACTGGGGCACGCAGACACAGGCTCCGGACGCGTTGCACGTGGTGCCCGAGCGGCAAGTGCCGCAGGTGCCACCGCACCCGTCCGGGCCGCACTGCCGCCCGTCGCACTTCGGGACGCAAACGCACCGGCCGTCCGCGCACGCTTCGCCAGAGCCGCAGGAGCCGCAGCTCCCACCACAGCCGTCGCTGCCGCACGTCTTCCCGGAGCAAGACGGGGTGCAGGTTGATGCGCACTGTCCGCTCGAGTCGCAGACCGTCCCATTCCTACAGGAGCCGCAGGATCCGCCGCAGCCGTCTGGACCGCAGGTCTTTCCCGAGCACCTCGGTGTGCAGGAGATGCCGGCGTCCACAGGGGACGTCCCAGCGTCTACTTCGACGGAGCCCCCGTCTCGCGAGACGGGCGGCGGGCCCCTACCGTCCTCATCCTCCTCTGTTGGTCCGCAATGTAGGAACGCAACGGCGGCAAGGGCCGAGACAAGTAGGCGAAAAAGGGCGGGCGCTGGGCGTCCGAGGGCCATGGGGAGTCCTCCGGCCGGAGCTGCGCCAGAGAAGTCCGCGCGAGCCCGGCTCGACTCGACCCCACAGAGCAGGAGGCGTGCCGCACACCTGTCACTCTCAGATGTCTTGGCGCATCCATCCGTCGTCCGAGACGGCAGTGCTGCACCGAGACGTGGAGGCGTCGGAGGCATCTCGCCGTCGAGGGGCTCTCGCTGGACGTTCCGGCCCTTCGATTGGCCAGGGCGTGTTCGGGGGCCGCAGCTGCGTTCTCGTGGCATGCACAGCGCACGTCTCTGCCGCCTGGTGCTCGGCTAGCGCTCGCGCGTACCTCGTCCTCGCGGTGGGACTTTCGTCCAGCCCTGCCATTGCTGCCTGCAGCTCCCGCTCCGCCGCTCCCAGGCGCTGCGCGAGCGCCTCCCGCTGTTTCCTGATCATGCCCGCCGTGCAGAGCAGGAGGCGTACCAGCGGAGTGCTTTGCTCCGAGTATGGCTACAAGGCGCAGCGTTGCCTTGCGTACCCCACTGCAACGAGCCCCCGGTCCTCAGTCCCCAGCGCTTTGGGGAATCCCGAGCCAGGGAGCGCTGCGACAAGTTCCCCCATGAGTCTGGCGAGGCGTGGGTGCCTCCGCTCTTGCATGATCGCGCGCCGAAGGAGAGTCGGAAATGCGTTGGCGGGGGAGTGCGAGAACCGGGCGAAGTGGCGCTCACGGAACCCCTCGCCGCCGTCGAGTTGCTCAAGGACGGCCAGGAGGCGCCCCAGCACCAGGGCTACCGGCCCATCCTTCGTTGGTGGGACGCAGAGCGCAGCGGCTGCCGTACCGCCACTGCGGAGGAGACACGCATGGATGAGCTGCGCACGCGTCGTGACGTGCAGACCGTCGGCGTCATCACCGCGCCGCTCGACGGTCATGACTTTCAGCGCAGCGACGAGGAGGGCTTGCGGGAAGGCGCTTCCTGTGAGGATGGCGCGAACCATTCGCGTCGCCAAATCCGGGGGAACGCCAACCTCGGCGCGGTCTTCCAGGGCATTGAGGAGCCGCCATACCGGCATCGGCCGGGCGGGAGCGCTGTGGATGCGTAGGTCGTCCAGGAACCGGCGGACGTTGGAGACGGCTGTGGTGAGAGACACCTCAAGCATGTCCCGTATGGCGACGCGCCCCATGTTGCCCGAGAGCGTCACCGCGAAGAGTCGCGCACCCCGGCGCACCTCGGGGGCCTGGACTCCATCTGTGGGCATACGCTTCAACTCCGGCGACGTCGGGTCCATGAGCGTAAGCAACTGCTCCGCTTCTTCGGCCGGCCCATCCGTCCACAGCACGAGGACGGTGTCCTCGGCGAGGCGAATCCCGTGGCGGTAGTTGCGCTTCGGGGTCGGCTCCAGCAGGTGGTTCAACGCGAGCACGTAGCCGAGCGCGGCTTGCTTTCCCACAGGGGCATTCGCCCCCTGCTCCAGCCCGTGGGACTCGAATGCGTCGTTGTTGGTCGATACCAGGCGCCCGCCCATGGCCAACGTCCCAGGGACACCCCGGATGCGCTCGTGAAGCCGAGCCAACACCGTCACGTCACCCGACACCAAGCACTGCCCTGCGTCGCCTTCGGCCGCGTCCGCCTCTCCGCGGTTCTCCCACCACTCGCGTAGGGCCGGCTCCTCGTGGGCGGGCACGTCGCTGCCCTCCACGACGAATGCGAGGAGCTCTGTACCTGTCCACGTGCCGGAGGGGCGCGCCGCGAGCGCCTGGGCGCGCGCGCTGGCGTCTGCGGTGAATGCGGCGACAGCTCGAGCCACGGGAGAGCGTGTAGCTTCTGTCGCCATGGCCGCGAGGGAGTGGAAGGCGCTGACGCGAGCTCCGGCCTTCTTCTCCTGCGACTCGCTGCCTTCGGCAAGGCCCAAGACGTACTTGGGGTTGTCCACGAGAAACCCGGCGGCGACGTTGGATGCGCGCTGTGGGGGGCGGGGGATTCGCATCGGCATGCCCGCGCCATGCTTGGCCGTCGGTACGAGGGCGACGAAGCGCCCCTCATGCGTGATGCGCAGGAGGAAGTAGACAGGCCGGGTTGCCCAGAGCACCTCGTCCAGGAGCCCTCGGCGGCGGGCATAGTCATTGAGCGCGGCGAGCAGCATTGTCCCCCCTGGCAGCGGACGTCTTGCCATTGCACCACGCCGCGCAGATGGTGGCGTGCGGCCGTGGGGCAACTGTTGGGCGGTGGGCGTCTGCGCGCCGCGCGTCACACTAGTCCGTGAATCGTGCCGCTCGGCGCGGTGGCATCCTCTGGTCCACGCCAGTAGGGCTGGACCCAGATGAGCTTCCGCTCCGCCAGCGCCTGGCCGTGAGGCTGACGTTTCCAATGGCCGGACACGCGCGTCCGCACCACCAGTGGGCGGCCGGTTGTGCCTTGCGGTGGGGCCTCGAGCGGGACGGCACCGGGGCCAAGGACGACGCGCCGCTGCACGTCCATGGCCTTGAGTTGCTCCCGCAGCTTGTCCCGCTTCGGGCCCTTGGGGAGCTTCTCCAGCCGGTCACGGAGCTGCCGAGCCTCGCGGTTACGCCACACCTCCTCGCGCACGCCTCCGCTGGTGGCGTAGAGGACGACGTTCATCGCCCAGGCCCAGATGGCGCGCCAGTGCTCGCCGGCGTGCTGGGCCTTGCTCTCGTGGGAGTCGAGTGCCGTGTCCAGGTCCTGCCCGGCCGGCAGGGACACGGAGATGAGGTTGAGCGTGCGTTGCCCGTCGTGCCGCGAGGCCTCCACGCAGAGGCGCCAGCAGCGCCCAGGCTCGGGCTCCTCAGCGAGGAGAAGCCCCGTCACCGGCAGGTCGGGCCCGGCTGTGTCGGGCAGGGTGATGCCGGCCTCGATGGGCACCCTCAACTGGATGCACGGGTGCGGGAGGTGCAGGTCATCGCAGGACAGCCCGCGCAACTCCGTGTGTCGCAGGCGCTGCGCCAGTCCTGGCGACACTTCGTAGTCGTGGCGCCCATGGGCCACGTACACCAAGCTGAACCAGCGCTCCATGCAGAGCAGCTTGTAGTTCTCGCGGTGGTCGGGCCCCCCTGTGACACGCGCCAGGGCGCGCTGGACTTCGGCGTCGGTGATGGCGTCGTTGACTCGCGTGGGCCCGTGGCGCCGTACCGCGTCCTCCAACGCAAGGAAGGGGAGGGAGCCAAACACCAAGTCCGCCTGTGTCGTGGGGATGCGGCCGGCGGCCGCGTCCTCCTCAAGAGCTGCGAGTGCTGCTTCCAGTCCGCCACGCCGCCAGTAGCCGCGTGCCGCGGGTGGCGGTCCTGGCCAGTCAAGGGCCTGCATTAGGACTCGCCCTCCGGCTTCGGCGGCTTCGGCGGCGTCCACCCACGAGCCTTCGCCGCTTCCTCCAGCGCGAGGTTGGCCGCGCCAGATTCCGTGGCCGGGTACTTCTTCTGCGGGTGCTCTTCCAGGTACTTGAGGAGGTAGTCGCGGGCGCTCTTGCCAGCCGGCGTGAGGCGTCCGCCAAAGCGCGTCAGCGCTCCATCGCCGCGGAGTCTGCGAGCCCTTGGTGGAGTCTTGGAAGCGTCGTGCTTGGGCATGGTTCTCCAGGTTCCCGGCCGCCAGTCGCGGCCGGGTGGGGTGGGGCGGGCGTCGGCCCGAGTACTCCAGGTGGCGGCCATCGCCTTGCGGCATCGGGCGCAGGGCTCGCGAGAGGACGGCGACTACAGGCCCAGGGCGGTCCGGACGTCGGTGGCCGAGGTCGCGCGCTCGTTCGACCACCACGTCTTGCCCCCGTCCGTGGAGACCTCCAGCCACCCGAACGCACCCAGGTTGTTCGTCTCCAGCCGGCGCACCAGCGTCCCGGCCGCAAGCGTCCCAACTTCGCGCGCCTGTCCCTCCACGACGGTCGTGGACTCCACGTCCGATTGGAGCGGGCGAGGCGGGTCAAACCACACGGTCGTCACCGGGTGTCCGAGTGCGTCCCGTCGCGTCTCCTCGGCGTGAATCAAGTCCGTGCTCCCAGTCCGCTCCCTCCACTCCGTTACGGCGGCGGGAAAGGACTCGTGCCGCGAGGCCTCACGGTCCGTTCGGTCCGCAGCCACCAGACGGACAGAGTAGTACTCGTCCCCCGCCCAAACCTCGTGACACAACTGCACTTTGAAGTTCCCAAATCCTTCTGCGGCGGCGGCTGATTCCAGCACTGCAATCATTGGACTTCCCCTCCCGGCACTGTCGGGGGCTGCGAGAATCGCCCGAAGGCATCACTGCAAGAGACGTCAGCCGCGAGGGGAATCCATCGCGGGTGGGTGTCGATTTCAGGCGGCTTCGACCTCGCCGCCGTCCAGGTCCACCGTCTCGCCGGAGTCCAGCGTCACCGTCTGGGACTCCTCGTTCCAGTCACCCCAGGAGGCATTGCCGTTCGACGCCTGCCCGGCCCGGTAGCCGTCCACCACCAGCGTGCTAACGCGCACCCCATTCCAGTCTCCTTCGTACAGTTCGACCCGCTCTCCCCGCGCCAGGGCCTGGGTGGCCTCCTTCTGGAGGTCGGAGGGGCTGATTTCGTCCAGGTTCTCGGCGGTGACAATGGTGGGCTCTTGCATGGATTCCTCGCGTGGTGCGGGTGGGGGACTGCATGGTGCCGGGTAGCGCCCGGTAGTCGGCGCCGGTCGGCGCAGGGCGGGGCACCGTCTCAGAAGACGGGGTAGCCCGTGTCGATGTCGTGGTAGTCACAGTCGAAGCGATGCGCCGTCAGGAACGCTTCGGCGCCGTTACGGTCGGCCTCGCTCTGCATGGGGCTTCGCACCCACTTCACGGGAGCGCCGTCCAGCTTCGCGGCCTCGTGGGAGTGGTGGCCGTCCACCACAACGCGGAACTCCTCGCCGTCCACCTCGACCTCGACGAACAGCACCTCGAAGTCCCGTGCGGCGCGCTTCTCGGCGACGATGGCCGCGTTCCGGTATTCCTGGCTGCTGATGGTTCGCACGACGTGCCCCCGCGTTCGCGCGGCGTCTTGCCGCTGTCGATGGCTGGGTTATAGCGACGTCGCTATTTGTGGTCAATAGCGACGTCGCTAATGTTTGCCCGCTCTCGTAACATACCAAAATTACAAGGGCCGGACCCGTAAGAGGCCCGGCCCAGCGCCTTGCGGCATCACTGCGAGGGAGGTTGCTGCTCCTCAACCTCACCTGGGCGGACACCAAATGCTCAATGCCTTGCGGCGTCACGGCGAGCCCGGGGCGCCCGTACTGGGCACGGCACGGACGCTACCGGCGCGGGCCGGGCCCTGCAATCCCACCTGGGAGGGATTGACGGACAGGTGACTACTCGGACTCGCCTGTCTGCTGGGCCAGGGCTGCCCGCCACGAAGGCGACGCCGCGCGGGAGGCAGGCACGAGGCGCCCACTTCGGCCAGGGTGGTAGGCCCGGGTGGTGCGGTCGCGCGGGTGGGCGCGCTCGTTGCGGCAGAGGAGGACGGTGCCGCGGCACTCGAGCTGGGCGCCGCAACCGGGACAGCGGTAGGTGGAATGGCTCACGCCAGTAGGACGCCCTACGCCGCGGTTGTTACCTGGCCGCGTGCCAGTCCTCGGGCGACGGCCCGCGCACGTCCACCGGTTGCGCGGGCGCGTCGAGCTCCGCCAGGGCCTCGTCCACCAGGAGGGCCACGCGCTGGACGCGTGCGGGCGGCACTCCGTCAGACGCTACGGCCTCCGCGAAGAGGGACACGGCCGCGGCGGTGAGGTGCTGGCGGACGACGGGCAGGCGGGAGCAGGGCATGGGGCCTCCTGCCGGGAAGGTGGACATGGCCGTCTGCTCGCGCCACCTGCCGGGCCGTGGCACTCTCTGCGCCCGTGACACGCGAGGAGCTGAAGCAACACCGGCAGCGTTGGGCCGTGAGGCAGCTGCGCGCGGACCGGCGCTCAAGGGCGTCACCGACTTGTTTCGCCTGTACTGGCTGGCGCTCCAGCACAACGTGGTGGTCGAGGGCCCGGAGCACACGCTGGACCTCAAGGTCAACGCGGCATGGGTGGAGGAGTGGCTCAAGATGCTGCGCCTGCCGCCCCACGAGCACACGCTGCCGGTGCGCTCCATGGCGGAGGGGTGTGGGCGTTGCGACCCCTACACCGCTCGCATCCACACGACGGTGGCCGTGCCCGGGCTCACCCGGCGCGAGTGCTCCACCTGCCGCGGGGACTGGCTGGTGCTGGACGGATAGGGGCGCGACTTCCCCGGAGCGCTCAAGGAGCATTACCTCTTTGCCCGTTGAGCAGGGCGTCAACGAAGGGGAGGGCGAGGTTCTCACCCCGGCCCGGCATGGCCATGGCCGCGAGCCATCGCAGTTCCTCGATGCTCTTGGCCAGGTCCATGAGGGTCTGGAGCTTTACGAGGTGGGCGCCCAGCGCGCTGACGCCTGGACCTTCGGTGAGGAACAGGTGGTGCAGGTGCGCCCGGTCCCCGTTCTCGTTGGCGGGGTTGAGGCGCTCCAATGCGTCCACAATCCCCGGGATGTCGAGCCTTTTCCAGACGAACTCGCGTGTCAGTGCCGCGAACAGCCTCGGGTGATTCCCACCCTTTCGCGGCAGCCGGGTGAGCCGGTAGAGCCTCTGGTAGTAACCGTCAGGGAACCGCTGCGACCACGTGGCCGGGGCTTCCATGAGGAACTCCGCGAGCTTCTCGCGCAGCGCCGTGGGGGACCGCTCCGTCTGGTAGCCCGTCGCCTCGTCGATGGTCGCGATGATGCCTAGCTTCGCGAAGGCACCCAGCAGCCGAGCCGCACTTCGTGCAATGTGTTCTTGCTGTTTCTGGAGGCGGCCCTCCATGTGCGCGTTGACGATGGCCGTGCAGAGGTCGGCTAGCACGGTGGCCTCGTAGGCGAATGATGGGCGTCCTGCTACTCCGGCAATTCTGAACCGGATTGCCGAGTGGATCCCCTTTGCTAAGTCTTCGGAAACAAAGGGCTTTATCTTGGTTCCGGCAACAAAAGTGGCCAGTCGGTCCCCTTTGCCAGCGCCAGCTCCACCGCGGCTTAGGGCCAGGGCGGAGAGCATCTCCTTCTGTGCGACAACGCGCGTCCCGTCACTGAGGACATGACACGCCAACTCGACGTTCCCGATGCGCAAGACGCCGGAGTGGGTGGCCTTGAGGATGGGGGGTTGACTGCATGACGGCATGAGTACCTCCTGGCACGAGAATGTGGTCCGCGACCGGATGCCGGACGCAGGGATGGACTTGAGACAGCGACACGCAGGCGGTTGGCTGGGATTGCGTCAATTACTTGCGTCGACGGGGAATGGCTGTTTTCGACCAGCCACAAGCTATGGGGGTGAATCCAATGTGTCAACGCGAGATCTGGTGCTCGGTATGGCATAGGGTGTGCAGCCTGCGGCAATTTATGAAAGGGATTGTGGCAAAGATTCGGCCGCCCCATGTTCGATTAGGGTTGCGTCACTCAGGGTGTTCGCGAGGTGCACAAAAAGTAGCGCTCAACGGAGCCCCTGACCGTTCAGTCCCGGGAACAGCGGCCCCGCGCCCACCTCGGGCGTGCGCTCCAACCGCTCCAGGGCCATCGTCAGCAGGCCCACCGCCTCCAGCCGGGTTAGCCCGCCCACGTCCTCCCAGCCCCTGAGCCCGAGTCCTCCAGCGGAACGTGGGCCCTCGCAGTGGGAGACGGCCTTCTTCGCCTCCACCCAGTTCACCAACTGGCGCGTGGGCACCTGGCCCTCGCGGCCGGCGAAGGGGACGCGAGTTGCTCGCGCTCCACCTCGAAGCGCGTGGCGTCGAGCAGCTTGTCCAGCTCGATGCGGGCCCTGTCCGACAGCTGCACGTAGCGGAGCGCCGCCGTCAGGCTGGGCGAGCCTGCCGCCACCCGGTGGCGCAGTGATTCAAGCGCGTGCGTCAAGGTGTGGCGGAGCACGAGACGTCCTCCGCGAGCGTGAACCACGCATAGCCGTCGCCCTTACAGATGCCGGTGGTGCGTACCCTCCAGGGGAGCAGCGGGCCGTGCACGGCGAGCGCCTCCGTCACCCGGTAGGCGAGGCTGCCCCGTGCCGGGTCCACGGTGGCCACTGCCCACAGCTCCCGCCACTCGTGCGGCTTTCCATCCGAGAGGAGCGCACGGACGCGCCGCGCGCCCTCCATGAGCACCGCTGGCGGGGTCCGGCAGTGCGGCTGGAGCTGGTGCAGCGTGTCCAGCACGTCCAGGTGCGTAGCTGCCACAGGCAGGGCCTCCGCCGGTGGCGCGTCCTTCACGAGCGGCGTGCTGGTGGCCGGCTCCTCGCGGCGGGGCGCCTCGCCGAACAGGCCGAGCTGCTCCGGCGCGGCGAGCATGGGTGGTACCGGCCTGTCGTCGATGATGGCCCGCGGCGGCGCCGGGAGGATGGGCGGCTGAGGGGGCGGTGCCGGCGCTGGTTCCTCCACCCGCGCTGGCGGGGGACCGGAAGGGATGCCGGTACCGCGTACGCCTCCGGGCGCCACAGCTTGTCCCGAGCCAAGCGCATCCGCTCGCGCAGCTCCGGCACCAGCCCCGGGTCCACTGGCGCCAGGCGCTTCGCGGGCGCTGACGGCAGCGGCTCCACGTACTGAATCTCCTCCAGCCACCAAGCGATGGTGCCCCGACAGAACGGGGCGTTGCGCGGCGCCCACCACGGGTCGCGGCCGAATGCCCGGTAGTCATTGCCCACCGTGGACACCTCGGCGAGCCGGGCCACTGCCACGTAGCTGTCGGTCGGCAGCACGTCACCGCCGGGGACCTCCAGTCCGTGTGCTTCGCGCAGCCAGCGGACCGCTTCGGCGTCGTACTCCCGCGTCGCGTAGATGGCCAGCCAGCAGCCCATGAGCTCGGCGGGCGGGTGCAGCGGGTGGCGGCGGGCAGGGACTCCTTGGCGGGCGGGCTCGACGTCCGCCACGAACACCGACCACATGCCGTGGTGGGTGAGGGCCCAGGTCCACGGCCGAGCGAGGGGGAAATGGAACACCCCACGCCCCTCGCGCGTGTAGCGGTAGGGGCCTCCGAGGGGAGCGCTCATTGCCGGGCCCTCGCGTTATTCGTGGGGACGCGCTCTCCTTCTCGCAGGCGCAACGCCCAGCCCTCGCCGTGACGCTCGCACGGGCGCGTGGCACCAGACACGGTGAGGCGCGGCGTCTGGCGCGTGGCCCGCCAGAGGGCGTTGGTGGGCGTACCCGTCCACGTGCCGAGGGGCTCGCCCGCGGGGGATAGCACCGTCACCTCAATGGGGCGCGCACTCACCTGGCACCTCCGTTGCGTCGCACTCCGTTGGCTCGGCACATCGCCTGGATGGATGTGTACAGCCTGAGCCCCGCGTTGCTGATGCGCGCATACATGTCCTTCGCCGCCTGGTTCCCGATGAGCGCGAGGCGGAGTTGAATCGATGGAGTGCCCCGGCGGCGCTGGTCCAGCAGCCAGCCGACGCAGGGGCGCACCTTCTCCCGAGGACGTTTGCCGTCGTTGTGGCAGCCATAGAGCGGGCCACCAACCTCATTCTCATTGTCGCGCAGGAGCTTCCGGAAGTGGTCCCGGTGCCACAGGTGGAGGGGCGCGTCCTTCCGGTACGGACACTTCGCGCAGGGGCTTCGGTGCGACTCATCACTCCAGTCCACGACGCACCTCCTCGCGGTTGATATGCGGACGGTGCCACGGCAGCGCACGGAGATAGTCGGGCCGCACGTTGGGCAGCACCGTGGCCGCGCGCTCCAGCAGCATGGCCAAGGCCTTCGTCCGGTCGCCCCTGTCGTCCTCACCAGACACAAGCACGCTGCTCACCAACTGCAGGTGTGCGCTGTTGAGGTAGATGCGAAGACCGCTCGGCATGTAGTCGATGGAGTCCTGGGGGCCGAAGTAAATGTCCGACGTCAGGTAGAGCGCGGACGGGTCCGCGAGTGCGAGTGCGTGCTGCGCTGCCTCCCTCGCTTCCCTCGCTGCGTCGGCGCGCTCGCGCGATGCGCGTTCCAGCGCGGCCCACCACAGCCACACCTCCCAGCGCCGGGCCACGTCCTCCGGTGGCAGTGGCGCCACGCGGACGAGCTCGGAGCTGTAGTCCGTGTCGTACTCGTAGCCACAGTCCGTCCAGTGCTTGCTGTGGACGGGCGGGTCCACCTCCACGAGGAACGGCTGGCCAGGAGCGATGCCGTGCGCCAGCGCCCATCCGACGCGCGCTGTCTCCCGATAGGGGTAGTCCACCAGGTTGTCCCAGCCGTCCTGCTCCAACTCGTAGGTCAGCCACTCAGGAGGGGTGCCCACGTCCATCGGCTTGCCCAGCGAATCGGCCTCCACCAACTCCAACGTGCGACGGTCCAGCGTGAGCCACACCCGGCATGACGCCTTGCTGTAGACGTTGACGAGGTCGCGGATGCGCGTCTTTCTGGGCGGGGCGCTCTTCACGGTGGTCGGGGAAGTGCTCTCAGCCATGGACCACCTCGCTCCCCGTCGCAGGGGCTGCGGCCGCCTCGGCCTTGAGCTGCTCGCGGATGGCGGCGGCCAGGACTGGCATCACCTCGCGGGCGAAGCTCCGCACGTCGGGAGGGTAGTCGTACCTGCCGAACTCGTATGGCATCTCGACCTTCGTCTCAGCGCACCACGCCATGAACTGGCCGACGTCCATCTCGTCAACGGAGCGCGCCTCGCGGCGGCTCCAGCAGCCGAGAGACTCTACGACGGACTCCCACGCTTCCTTCGCCTCCTCCTTCGAGTACGAGCCGTCACGGAGATACTCGATGATGTGCGCGCGGATGGACTTCAGCGTGGCGCGACCGTCCCACCAGTCGCGTTTCTCCAGCTTGCTGCAGACGTAGCCGGGGTCCTTCTCCAGGCGCGCGACGAAGGCGCGGAACTCACAGCCAGGTTGCGTCCACCGGAACGCGTAGTTGCCCCAGTCGGACACGGTGGCGAAGAACCCGTCGCTGCGCAGGATGACGTCGGCGAGCCAGTCCCCCGTGGGCGTGCGCAGCCGGTACTGGTAGACGGTCGGCTCAGCCATGGGACGGGCCCTCTCCGGACGGCAGCAGCGGCGGCAGAGTGCCCGTGCGGTAGGCCTGGTCTACGGCGGGCAAGGCGTACTGCCCCACCGTCCTCCCATTGGGCGTGACGATGTGTGCGAGGAATGCCTCCTCGAACGTCTCCACCTCGTTGTCCACACTCACGAACTTGGCCTTCATCGTCAGGTAGAGGGACCGCCACTTCTCGCGGCAGGCCTGTTGCCATGCGCGGGTGGCGGCGGCTTGGGGCCGCTGCTTCCCGCGTCCGTCGTGAGTGAATTTGCGGTGGACGGGGAGGGGCAGGGGCATGGTGAACCTGACGCGCCTGTCCTGCAGGTCGAAGAGCACCACCGCGCGGCCCTCTTCCTCGGCGAAGGCGGTGCGCGTGGCCCCGCGGCTGCGGAGCAGGTCCTTGATCTCGGCCTCCGTCTTGGAAACGGACACCTTCGTGCCGGCGGCGAACGTGCGCTTACCCACGGCGCACCGCCTTCCCGAGCAGCGGCGCGGCGCGGATGACAGAGGCCGGTTCTTGAGCCCGACGTTCTCCGCAACGCGCGCCATCCGCTCCCGCATGTCCTCGGCGCCGAGCTCCGTCGCGCGACGCACGGCCTTGACTGTCGCGTGGCCGGCGACGTCGAGCAGGTCCTGGGCGTGGGCAGTCTCCCGCTTCGCCTCGGCCAGCGCGTTGCCGAGCACGCCAAGCGCCCACCACTCGGTGGTGCCCGACGCCAGCGTGACGCTGCCGTCCTCCATTACCTGCACCCCGCCGCTCTCCAACACCACGGCGGGGGTGGAGGGCTTGAGGACATCGGCGATGGGGTAGGGGCCCGGGCCACACTCGGGGCAGTGGGCGCCCTCCTTTCCCCCGCAGAGACTGCACGCCTCTTTGAGCGGCGGCACCGCGGGCGTGGGCATAATCCGCGCGCGCTGGTGGGCGTAGGCGTCGGCAACCATCATTGCCATGTTGGCCACGTCGGCGCACCGAACGAGCATCCTCTCCGGGGCCAATCGCGCGGCCAGGCCCAACTCCACTTCGTCGGCTTCCTCGCGCACGCGGCGGAGGAGGGCGGCCGGCATGTCTCGCACCCAGCCCTCACGGCCACCCTTGGCCGGGCGGTGCTTGTCCAGCAGGCGGCGCATCTCCGCCGAGAAGGCGGTCAGCGTGGGCCACAGGTCGAGCGTGGGCGTCGGCTTGACGGCGGCGTGCTGCGCCCACGCCTTGTCGATGAGCGCCTCGTCCTCCGCGGGCAGCGGGCCCGCCTGCTCCACAAGGGGCTGGGCCAGGTCGCGGGCCAACTTCGCCGGTCCTCGGCAAGGGCAGGGTGCTCGCGCTGGTAGCGCTCCAGCGCGCCGGCCGGGTCCGCCTCCACGGCGAAGGCGTTGAGCACGTCGTCACGGGAGGGGGCTCCCCACCTCCCGGCCCGGACGGGGGCGTGTCGTCGTCCTCGTCGGCGGGGTCCTCGCCGTCGGACGCACCGTCGATGTTCAGCGCCCAGCGGATGGCCTTGGCGAGTGCCTCTTCGACGGACGAGCGCGCTTTGCCGTCGAGGTCCAGCGTCGGGTCCTCCTCGCGGAGCGCCGCCCAGAACACCCCCTCCACGGCGCGCGCGTCCTCCAGGAGTCTGTGCGTTCGTCGCCACGCTTCGGCGTCCTCGGCGTCAGGGTTGGTCCCGCCCTTCGCGGCGTCGCGCTCAGCCTCGGCCTGGGCGGCGAGGGAGAGCGCCCAGCGCGCGACTCGCGCCGCAGACTCGTCCCGCACCTCACCCATCCGGTCCGGCGCGAGGATGTATCGCGCCTCGCGTTCAGCCATGGCCATCTCCTCCTTCGACAACTCGCCGGTCGTCGCCGGGCTCCGCTCGCACTTCGTCGTCATCGCAGGCACCTCGGGTACAGCGCGGTGAAGGAACAGCAGGGCTGGGCGCGGTGTGGCACCCAGCCCCGTGAAACTCAGAGGCCGGCCTCGAATGCGGCGCGGACTCGCTCGGTGAGGTCGGCGCCGCAGTCCTCGACGACGCGGGACTGGTAGCGCGCGGCGGCCTCGGAGGACTGGGCGTCCCCGTCCTGCGCCCACGCCCTGCTGGCGCAGTCGGCCGCCACCAGGCGCTGGAGGCACGTCGTCTCGCCGGAGGTCCAGCCGGCGTAGTTGCCACTGGCCACCTGCGCCTCGGCCGCGTCGACGCAGTCCATCGAGGCCTGCGCCCTCCGATTCTGGGCGTCGGTGAACCTGCTGGGCTTCGAGCCCGCGCACCCGGTCATCACAACCATCGTCATCAACAACAACCAGCGCATCGTCAGCACTCCAAGACTACGGGTTAGGGGAGACAGCGCGGGCGGCCTGGGCAGCACCGCCCGCGCTCACGTCACCTGCGAGGGGGAGGGCTCAGGGCGCGGACAGGTCCAGCACGTCCGTGTTCCACCGCACGGCGCCGTCAATCACCGTGAGAACCGAGCCGGTCATCGGGAGCTTGTCCGGCGTCACGGTGAAGACGTCCTGGGAGAGCACGGCGAAGTTGGCCCGCTTCCCAGCGGCGAGCACACCGATGTCCTCGCGGAGCCGCGCCTCCGCGGTGCCACGGGTGTATGCCCGCACCACCTGCTCCATCGTCAGGGCTTCGGTTGGGTTGAACGGCGCCGTCACCAGGAACATCGCGTCCAGCCACGGGGACGGGGCATGGGGTCCGAAGGCGTCCGAGCCGAGCGCGAGCGTCAGCGGCTCCAGCACCGTCACCCCGTCGTCGTCCAGCTCCGGCGTCAGTAGGGAACGGAGCTTTAGCGCGTGCGTGTGCAGGTGGCCCGGGTGCTGCTCATGCATCATGCTGGGGATGAGGAACTGGTGGGTGCCCATGCCGCTGATGGCCACCTTGAGCCGCTTCGCGCGCTTCACCTGCCCAGGGCCCGTCACGTTGAAGTGCTCGATGCTGATGCGGCCCCTCCAGTCGACGCCGGGCCGGGCCTCCAGCCGCGAGAGGATGTGCTCGATGCCGGCATCGCCAATGGCGTGCACGGAGAGCATGCCGCCGCGCTGGAGGGTGTCGTCGATGGCCCAGTCCATCTGGGCGTCGGTCAGGTTCTTGATGCCGTAGCCTGCGTTCACATCGAAGCCGGTGGGACACCACTCCGGGCGAAGGTAGGCTGCGGTGACGTAGGCGCTGCACGCCACCTGCGTCCCGTCGCTGAAGACCTTCCTGCGGATGATGCCGTCCGGCCCCGGGGCGCACTCCTTGCCCGCGCGCGTGATGATGCAGTGCGGGACGATGGCATCCGGCCTCGGGAGCTGCTGGATGACCGGCGCGAAGCGCTCGTCCTCGTCGACGAAGATGTAGTCGTGCGTCTCGCCCACGCCGACCGACTCCCCGCCGGCGACCCAGCCGCCATATTGCGAGACGTAGTGCGCATCCGGGACCATCCGGCTCAGGTGCCGGACCAGTGGCAGAATGGCGTACTCCTGGAGGACGCCCGTCAACCGCCCCGTGTCATCGCGCCCACTCCATCCGCCAAACGGGTCGGGCTGGTAGTCGCGGATGTCCGCGGCTTCGAGCGCCGTGGAGTTGGACGCGCTCGCGTGACCGCTCCACTCCAGCAGGACAACGGGGTGGCGCGTGGTGATGCCATCCAGGAGGTCGCGGGCCGTGACGCCCATGGCGTTCAGGTCCGCATAGAGCTGGCGGCCGTAGTACCCGACGATGGGCGTTCCGTCGGGCACCTGCGCCGCGCGCTCCGAAATCCAGCCCACCCATTGCTGGACGGTGGGGCCACCATCTGGCGCCCAGGTGGATGGGTGCGGACCGACAATGAACCACTCGTCCGTGAGCTGCGCCACGTGGGCGTGCGAGTCACTCAAGGTGGGGACGACCGTCATCCCCTTCAGGTCCACCCGCTTCGCGGCGGGGAACAGCAGTCGGAGGTCGCCCGTGCTGCCCGTGGCGGCGATGCGGCCGTTGCGGACGACAAACGCCTCGACGAAGGGCCGGTCGTCGCGGGCGGTGAACACCTTGCCGCCCTCGTACAGCGTGACTTGCTGGGCGGCGGCGGGGGCTGCGAGAAGACACACGAGTAGTGCTGCGAGACTCAATCGCATCGGGGGACTCCGGTTGTGATTGCTGCGTGGGGGACTGCTTGGGACGGGCGTGTCGTGCCCGTCACGCGGCCCAGGGGCGTGTCCCCGGGCGGGGACTCTCAGGCGGGCTCGTAGGTCTGCGTCTCCGGGCACCACGCCACGGGCTGGACGTTTTCGGGCAAGGCGGAGGCAGCATCCGATAGCCGGTAGAACACCGACTCGTGTCGCCCGTCGGGAAAGATGACGTCGGCCACGCTCTGGTCGTCGCCGTAGCGCGCCAGCAACAGGTGGCACGTCTCCCGGGTGATGTGCGCCACCTGGGCGCCGGCGGGGATGGTGAGTTCCGGGCCCACGCTCCCTCCTGGGCCAACGTCCCAGCCCCGAACTGGCGCCGACAGCGTGTAGAGCGGCACCTTGTGCTTGGCCAACTTCTCGCGCGTCAGGGTGGGTTGCGACATGGCTGCCTCCGTCTGGGGTTGAGACTGGTCCGGCGCTACGCGGGCTCCGTGACGCCCGCGACGACCTGCCGCGCCTCGCGCAGCATGTCCTCCAGCGTCTGGCACTCGGCGGGCGTCAACCGCACCTCCGCCAAGCTGTCGGCGTCGTCCACCTTGAGGGCGATGCGGTTGCCCGCGGGGCCCGCCTTGATGATGTCGTTGGCCTGCGTTTTAAGCTTCTTCATCCTTGCCTCCAGGTGCTGCGTGGGAAAGTCGCGGGCCCGGCCGGCCAGGGGGGAGTGAATCCGACCGGGCACCGCGTGGCGTCTACGTCACGCCGTGAGGACTGCACCGCCGGGCCCGATGCCCGGCGGGTGTGGTGAAGGGCGGGGTAGATCGGCCCACCGCCGAGAGGCGTTGGCCCGCCCGGCCACCACGAGAAGGCCCCGCCCGTGTGGGCGCGGGGGCCGCCTGATGGGAGGCGGCTGCGCGGAGAGCTGGGGCCGCAGCTCCGTCCGCGTGGTGATGCTCAGCCGTCAGAGCCCGGCTCGCGTCCGTTCTGGACAGCGAGCATTCCGCGCCGGGTAATCTCCGCGAGCAGCAGATCCCGGTTGGCCTCCATCGCCGGCGCCCACTGCGCCTTGGGCTCCTCCAGCAGCTTCTGGTTGGCCATGTCCACGGCCGCACCCAGTTCCTCGTCCGACATCAAGGAGATGGCCTTCCCCTTCCACGGACCGAAGCCACACTTCGCCGCTGTGGCCGTCTGCGGTGCGCTCGTCCCAACCGGCGCCTTCTGACGGAGTGCCAGCTCGTCGCGAATGGCATCAAGCGAGGCCCGCAGCGCCGGAGCATTGAAGATGTTGGGCTGCCGCTTGAGCATGGCCTCGCCCTCTGCCGCTGCCTCGACGAGTACTTCGGTAGCTGCCTCCGTGCGCCGCACTGCCTTGTGTTTGCCGAAGCCGATGGCATCCGTGGGCGCGCTCCCGGCGGGGGGCTCAGTGCGGCTCGCTTGTTCGGGCGGGCGTGAGTCGCGAGGGGCAGGGGAGGCGGTGCGGCGCTCGCCCTGCTCCGCCACCTGGTTCGGCTTGTCCTGCTGCGCGGAACCCTGCTTCCCCTGGGGGGCTGCTGGGGCTGCTGGCCGTTCCGTGGTTGGCTCTGTTGGCCGCCTCGCTGTTGCCCCTGGGGGCCTTGCTCGGGCTGCTGCCGGTTGCGCGACTGGCTCTGCTGCCCGCCACGTTGCTGCCCCTGCTGGCCGCCGCGCGGGTTCGCGTCGTCCTGCTCTGGGTCGTCTCCCGTGGGAATCAAGAAGAGCTTGAGCAGGGCGTACTTCGTCGCGCCCGTGAGGGCCTTGTACGTCGCCTTGTCGCCCGGGTCCTGGCCCTCGCCCAACACCTCGAAGGACAACGCCTCCCCACTCTCTCCGTCATGCAGCGTGAAGCGGACGGTCAGCGTGACGAGGCGGTCCTTCTGACGCTCCGGAGGGGACCACTTCGTGTCCACGACGGTGGGGATGAGCATGAGGGCGCGGTCCGCCATCCCCGTGCGAACAGCCGCGACGATGTCCGCCTCCGTGGCGTAGTCGTATTTGTGGAAGTTGTTACGCCCGGACTTCGGGACGTGGCCGACTGACCCCATCACCTCTGCAAGCTTCCGCACGAGACTCAGCTTCCGCAGAGGCTCCGCCGGGGGGTGATAAACGAGTCCTGCCGTTACTGACGTCATTGGTCAAACCCTCTCACTCGTATTCCTCGCCTGCGGCCTGCTCGGCCCGGCGCAGTAGCTCTCTCAACTCGGCCTCTACTTCGTCGGCCTCGTCGTCCCACTCGATGTCACCGGCGCGGTGCTTGCCGTCGTGGCCGTACCGCAACTCGCACAGCGCCCACGCGCGCTCAGGGTCTTCCGTGAAGGCGTGGCAGCGCTCGTCGAATCGCACTGCCGTTACGCCTTCTGTCCCACCCGCTCCCGTTCGGATTGGAGGGGCACCGAGCGCCAGCGGTTACCCTTCACGATGACGCTGATTGCTGACGTCGTAACGCCAAACTCTGCCGCCAGGTGCTTCAACTGGGCGTCGCCCGATGCGTACCTTGAGCGAATCGATTCGATATCGCTGACCTTCAGCTTCGCATGCGGGTGTGCTTCTCCCCGTGGTGGCTTGGCGCGACCTTTCTTGTGCATGTCGCGTGCGTTGTCCCCAGCAGTCCCGAGGAAGAGATGGTCGGGGTTGATGCATGCTCGGACGTCGCACCGGTGAAGCACGTACATCCCGTTGGCAATGGGGCCTCGATGGAGAATGTACGAAGCGACATGAGCGCCGACTGTGCGCCCCCGAAAGACGAAGCCACCGTAGCCCTTTGGGCTGCACCCACCCATCCAGAGCCAGCACCCCGTGTTCGGCTCGGGGATGGCCTTCGCCAGAAGCCGAGTCATTGATGTGTCGGAGCAATGAGGACAATGTCTGCACGTCACAGGTTCACCTCCTTCCTATGGATGTTAGAGGTTGAGTCCGACATTCAGTGGAGCCCGTGCTCCAACGCGTTGATGCGCGCCACGCCCTCGTCCCATGCGCGCGTCCGCGCGTGCCACACCTCAACGGAAAGGGCCGTGAGCAGCGCTGCCTCTTCCGCGTCCAACTCGCGCAGCACTTTGGCCTGCGCTGTCACCGTGCCCTGCAGCTCGCGCCAGCGAGACTGCGTGCTGGGCGTGCCGTCGGGACGCAGCAGCGCCAGCTCGTCTTGCGCCGCGCGATGGGCCTCGCGGGCCTGGGCCTTGCGCTCGGGGAGGGCGTCTGCCTCCTCCAGGCACTGCTGAATTCCTCCCACTTCGGACGGCCTCCACCACTTTTCCAACCGGCGCAGTCGCTTGGCCACGGCGCCCAACTCGCCCACGGCCGTCATCGCGCACCACCTTGTGCGGCTGCGTTGAGGTGGTTGAGCGCCGCGAGGACGGGGGCGAGGTCGCAGTCGCAGTCCTTCCGCTCGCGCTTGCCGCACCAGCGCCCGTGGCCCTGGTCCTCGATGGAGTTACGCACCCGGGCGTAGGCGGCCTGCAGCGACGAGTCCGTGGGCGTCGGCGTGGTGGTCATCGTGCCACCTCACGGCCCAGCGGGCGGTGCGTGCGGTACCAGCGACGCCACGCGGGCTTCGCAAGCCGCCACCCGAAGCCGAGGGCGCCCAGCCAGCCGAACGCGAGCGCCAGGCCGGCGAGGCCCAGCCACGGGAGGAGCGTGCGCAACTGCTCGGCGCGCGGCGAGCACTCCACGCGCACCGGCTCGCGCCCCTCCGCCTTGGCCTTCTCGCGCTCACGGTCGGCAATCGAGTCCAGTTCGTCGCCCACCAGCAGGGCCACCAGGGACACGGCCAGCCCTGCCACCTGGGCCAGCGCCTGGGGCAGGGGCGCCGCGCCCAGCGTCGCGTGGTGCTGGGCCACCGTGGCTCCCAGGAGGAGCGTGCCGTACACCGCGCGCTCGACCATCCAGGTGCGCACGCCGGCCGCAGCGGCGCGGGACTCGAGCGCCAGCAGTGCGCGCCTCGCCCAGGGGCCCGGGTCCTCTCGGTTGTCTACGACAAGGCGAAGCTCCGCCAGCAGCGTCATGGACGCCTCCTGCAACTCGAAGTGGGGTGAGAGGCCGGATGCGCTCCGGCGGGCGGGCCCCGCGGTGTGCGCGGGGCCGGGCCACTCAGTCGTCGTCGTCGCCGATGAGCTCCAGCAGTTCCTCGGCAGCTCGAGCCTGCCGCTTCTCGTCCTCGGTGAGCGGGGGCGGGTTCCGCCACCTCTCCAACGCTTCTTCCGCCAGCTTCGCCATCTCTTCCTGCGTCATCGCGGCCCCCTGTGCTGCGTACCTCGGCGTCCTCGCTGGCCACCCAGCTCGCGCCCGCCCATCGCCCCTCTCCCTCCCGGGAGCCCCGTCCGTCCGCCGTCCTGCGAGGACATGTTGTATTACAAGTTAGGTTTGCGTGCAAGTTGCTGACTCGCATCCATACATGTACTGTTGGGACAGGGCGACTGATAGAGGCGTCGCCGCGTTACGCACCCACACACACATGGAGAGTCAGGCATGGTGGCGGCACACGCAGCGCGACACCGGAGGACGCAGGACGTGGCTCTGTTCGAGAAGCACGACCCATCGAACGAACTCGTAGGGACGAGCGTGCGGTTCACTCGACGCCAACTGGAGGAGGCTGGAGCTGTCGCTGAACGAGAGCGGGCTGGGGGAGGGAAGTCCCCGTGGACCGGGCGAGACATTTCCCGGGATGACATCATCCGGACGGCCCTGAAGTTGTTCTTGTCGAACTATGCTTCCGAGCACGGCCCAATCCAGGTGACGGCTGAGCCGGCTCCCGCCAAGAAGAAGGCCGCCAAGAAGGGCGGGAAGACGTGAGCGCCGCCGGTCGAGGGCCGTACCTCTACGGCACGCGGGTGCGAGGGCTCGATGAGTCAGCAGGACGCGTCTATCTCTCGCACGGCGAGCACGGGGAGCCTGCCGTCCTGCAGGTACCTACGGGGCGCTCTGCGGCGTTACGGATGGCACGCGTGCAGGTGCTGGTGACGACGTTCGGCGGCGAAGGTGGCGTCGCCGTCGCTGTCCAGGGTGAGCCGCCACCCGAGGGCGTGGCGACTGGCGTCGTCAGGGACGCGTTGGAGGCTGGCGCCGACCTGCTGGACGCGCTCGAGCACCGGCCGGCCGTCGCCGGGCACCTGTCGCGGCTCCGCCCACGTGCGCGGACGGAGCCGGCACGCACGCTCCCCGTTGGCTGCCGGCGCTGGCTGTCGCCGCGGGGCTGGCCCTGCTGGTGTGGCCCGGGGCTACTGTCCACGTTCGGGTGCAGGATCCTCGACGCCCCGAGTACACCTGGGACGTGCAGGCGACGGCGGCCAACGTGGTGTACACGGACATCCTCCACGGCAGCTCGACGCCTGAGCCGTGGAGCGTTCGCAAGCGCATCGTGATGCCCGACGGCCCACTTGACGGGCAGGACACGCCACCGTGTCCCAAGGGCTACGTAGCCATCCGAGGCGGCTGCTGGGCGAAACTGGACGCCAAGGCGCCGAACTGCCCGGAGCGCTCCGTCGAGCACCAGGGCAGTTGCTACCTGCCCATCAAGGGCGAGCGCCCTGTGCCCATGTCCATCGGCCGGGAGCGTGGGCGATGACTGCGAATCTCTGCACTGCAAGCTGGCCGGGCGGCTCGTGCGACCGTCCCGCCGAAATCTCGGACCTCTGCCGGGCCCACTATGCCCAGCAGCGGCGCGGCAAGACCTTCGCTCCCCTGAAGGGCGCCCACGGCGCAGACCTCCGGGAGATGGTTCCCGTGCTCATCCGCATCCCTGCCGACGATGCGGATGTCATCCGCGCGGAGGCCGAGGCCCGAGGGGGCGATATCATTGAGGTGTACCGAGAGGCCGTGGCCGCCTTTGCGTCAGAACTGCGAAAGCGCGCCAATAGGCAGCAGACGGTAGACGCTTGACAAGCCCCCTCACCTGGGGGCACCTTGACGTGCGTAGCACCATCCTCGGACCGGCAGTAAACGGTCAGCGGCCCGAGTCCACACGACATCAAGAGCGACGCACGTACCGGTACGCTGGGCGTGTCTCGCTCCGGCACCCGACGGTGCTCCTGACCGTCGCCGTCGGCGTGCTGTTTTCGAGGTGGCGCCATGCCCGCCCAGCTCCCCATTCGCATTGAGCCGAGACGCAGGGCGCGGTGTGCCTCACTTGCTTCCGTCCAGGATTGCGACACCAATCCAAGACACCGGATTGCCTGTCGCTGACAATATTAGACAGTGCGTGGTTGGGATGTGTCTCAGGGTGAAGTCCTGCTGCTCGGGAGAGATGCCGGTTTCGCGTATTTGTCGAGAGGTGTGGCAGTCGCAGTGCGTGGGTGTCGCGTGAAATCGGCTGCGGTGGATTGAGGCGCACCTTGTGTTTCATGGAGATGGCGAATAGCGGCGCTCGGGCGAGGACAGGTGCAGTCGCCATCTCGACATTGGCAGCGGCCGTGCATCTGCTCACTCACGGCCCGGCGGTGGACGTCAGTACGTCGAGATATCTGATAGGATGTTCAGGGGTGGAAAACCAGTGATGGGCAACTGCGACAGCGGTAGCGGAGATGGGGTGGGGCTGAGAGCGCCGACCCTCACTGTGGTGCCGGAGGGGGGCCTTTGGACGGCTGTTGAGACGGCCGCCTACCTCAAGGTGTCTCCCCACTGGGTGTGGCGTCAGGTGCGAATGAACAGCGGACTCCCCTTCATTCGCCTTGGCCGGAATGTGCGATTCGACCCGAGCAAGGTTCGCGCGTGGGTGGCGTCGCGGTCGAGCGGGGGAACGCAGTGAAGCCCGGCGCCTACTTCCGGCCGAACAAGGCTGGAAAGGCCGTGCTTGCGGCCGGCAAGCGCCTCTATCGCAAGGCGCCAGACTTCGGTACCTGGTACGTGCGCTACAAGGACGCGGCCGGCGCCCTCGTTCGCGAGCCGTGCGGCGAGGCGCTGGAAGAGGCCGCGACGAAGCGGGCAATGGAGCTTCACCTCTTGGGGGAGAAGCGGCGCGCGGGGCTGGAGCCTGCGGCGTTCAACATCATCCCCTGCACGAAACTCCACTCGCAGTACCTTGAGGCCCACGCGCACCTGTCCAGTCAGGACCCGATGAAGTCGCAGATGAAGAACTGGTTTGACCCGCACTTCGGCCGGAAGCCCACGTCCGACGTTACGCCGGCGGACTGCGAGGCGCTGCTCGCGAAGGCGCGCACGGCAGGGCAGGCGGCGGCAACGGTGCGGCAGCTGCACATCCGCGGGCGCCTCATCTGGGAGTACGGCGTCAACCGACTGCGCGTCGCGCGCGAAAACCCTTGGAAGGCAGTGCCCCGGCCAGAGGTCGCCAAGAAGGATGTCCTGTTCCTGTCCCGCGAGCAGGTGGAGAGAGTGCTTGAGGCGGCCGGGCAGTTCCGACTGCTCATTCTTCTGGCGGTGCTCACCGGTGGCCGCCGTGGTGAGTTCGGCGCGCTGCGATGGAGCGACTTTCATTTCGATGAGGGGCCGACTGGCACCGTCCACTACCAGCGCAGTTGGGGGCGTGCGACGACGAAGAGCTTCAAGGCGCGCGTGGTGCCACTACATCCAGCGCTGCTGCCGGAGATTGCGGCCGCCCGCCGCACCGCGACGTCGGAGTACGTCTTCCCGGCACCTCGCAAGGGGGGGATGCGGCACGAGGCCTGGCACACGGCCAGGCTGCTGCGCAGCATCGCCAAGCGCGCAGGAGTGGAGATGCCGGAAGGCACCACCTTCCACACGCTCCGCAAGACGTTCATCACCCACCTGATTCGGGACTCGGGGGGCGACATCGCCGTCGCGCAACAGCTGGCCGGACACTCCACTCCAGCCGTCACTGCCACGTACTACGTAGGCCGTGATGTCGAGCATCAGGCCAGCCGAGTCAGCGCCCTTCGTCTGGTTTCCATTTCCGCAGTTGAGCACGCGGCGAGCACACGGGGTGCCGCCAACTCACGCAGCACACACGCAACTACTATGGAGGTCTCAATGAATCCAATGCGTTACGACTCTGAGCTTCCCCGCCGTAAGCCCAAGGCCTTCATTTTCTTGTAGAAGTGACCGCGTTCCAGGTCGAGCAACCGCGCGGCTTCTGTCACGTTGTCGTGTGTATGGGAAAGCACGTGCTGGATGATTTCCCGCTCGGCGTCTTCCACCTGCTCGCGGAACGTCCGGTCCGCGCGAGGCCGGAAGCCCACGGGCGCGGGAGGCTCGGTCGCCACCGGGGCGGCGATGGCGGGCGCGGGCGTACTGGACGCCAGGACCACGGCTGCCTCGGGAGAAGGAGGGGGCAGGGGGCTCGCGGGTGTCTCCACCGGTGCGGGCGGCGGCACGTTCCGGCCCCGGGGCAACAGCTCCAGCGCATCCGTCCGGGTGACGATGGGGCCTTCACACAGGATGGCCAGCCGCTCCACCAGGTTGCGCAGCTCGCGCACGTTGCCGGGATAGTCGTAGGCGCTCATCACCGCCAGCGCATCGGGGGACAGCGTCAGCGGCCGGCGTCCATTCTTGGCGCAGGCCTCGTCGAGGAACGTCTTGATGAGGTCCGGCAAGTCTTCGCGCCGCTCACGCAGCGGGGGCGAATGAATCTGCACCACGTTGATGCGGTAGTAGAGGTCCTCGCGGAAGCGCCCGGCGGCAATCTCCGCCTCCAGGTTCTTGTTCGTCGCCGCGACGACGCGCACGTCCACTTTGTGCGTCTCCGCGCCGCCCACGCGCTCCAGCTCGCCTTCCTGCAACACGCGCAGCAGCTTGGCCTGCATCGCTTGCGGCATGTCGCCAATCTCGTCCAGGAAGAGCGTGCCCTCGTGGGCCAGCTCGAACTTGCCCCGCCGCACGCTCACCGCGCCGGTGAAGGCGCCCTTCTCGTGGCCGAACAGCTCGCTCTCGATGAGCTCATGCGGCACCGCGGCGCAGTTGAGCTTCACGAAGGGCTGCCCCTTGCGCTTCGAGTGCTGGTGCAGCGCCCGCGCGATGAGCTCCTTGCCCGTGCCGTTCTCACCCGTAATCAGCACCCGGCCCTCGGACGGCGCGGTGCGCTGGATGAGCGAGAAGATGCGCTGCATGGCCGGTCCACTGCCGACCATGTCGTAGCGGCCCAGCTGTGCCCGCAGCTCCTGGAGCTCCGCCATGGCGGCCTGGTGCTTGAGCACGTTGCGCAGCGCCACCAGCAGCCGCTCCCGGGCGATTGGCTTTTCCAGGAAATCCCTGGCTCCCAGCTGAGTGGCCTTCACCGCGGTGTCGATGGTGCCGTGCCCGGACATCATGATGACGGGCAGCTCCGGCTTCAGCTCGGTCAGCTTCGCCAGGGCCGTGAGGCCGTCCATGTCCGGCATCTTCACGTCCATCAGCACCGCGTCCACGGGACGGGCGCTGACGACATCCAGGGCCACCTGTCCGCTGTTGGCCAGGTGCGTCTGATACCCCGCCAGTTGGAGCGACTGGCTCAGGGTGAGGAGGATGTTCTTCTCGTCATCGACGATGAGGACAGAGGCGGGCATGACGGGCTTTCCCCGAGGCGCGCCACAGGGCGCGCCACACGCGGGTCAATCGTGACAATCTCACGGAAAATATTTGGAGATTCAAGGGTTTCGGCGGCCGTGAGGGTGTCTAGAGAGGGACAAATGTTTTGACTCACCCCCGCCAGTGAGACTACACGCCAACGACTACACCCCGCGGGCGCGGGCGCGTTTTCGACTACAGAATTCTGGAGGAAATAATGCGTCAGATTTCCCTTTTGGCGGGGCTCTCCCTCGCCGTCGCCATCATGGGCGGCTGCACCCCTTCCTATCCGAAGTGCAACGAGGACGAGCACTGCGCGGAGAAGGGCGAAGTTTGCGTCCAGGGCCAGTGCCAGGAGTGCGCCACCGACGCCAACTGCCAGGAGGGTTTCACCTGCCAGGCGAACAAGTGCGCCCCCAAGCCGCCTGAGTGCACCACGGACAGCGCCTGTGGCAGCGGCCGCATCTGCGAGGCCGGCAAGTGCGCCGAGGCCCAGTGCCAGCAGGACACCCAGTGCCCCGGCGGCGGCAAGTGCGAGTCCGGCCGTTGCCGGTCCCCGAGAACACCTGCGCGTCCAGCGCTGACTGCGGCGAGGGCCAGGAGTGCCAGGCCGGCCAGTGCGTGACGGCCTCCGCGGACCGCTGCGACTGGAGCCCCATCCCGTTCGGCTTCAACGAGTCCGGCCTGTCCGCGGACGCGCAGCAGCGCCTGTCCGACCTGGCTCAGTGCATGAAGACCGCGCCGGGCCGCGTCACCCTGGCGGGCCACGCCGACGAGCGCGGTACCGAGGAGTACAACCTCCAGCTCTCCAACCGCCGCGCGGCGTCCGTCAAGCGCTACCTGACGGACCTGGGCGTGCCGGCCAGCCAGCTGGGCACGGTGGGCTATGGTGAGACCCGCCCGGTGAACTCCGCTTCGTCCGAAGACGCGTGGTCCGAGAACCGCCGCGTCGAGTTCCAGCGCTAGTCTGAGGTAGGCTGCGCGTGTGATGGCCGTCCAAGAGCCGGAAGCGCGTCAGTCCTATCTCGTCTTCGCCTGTGGCAGTAGCTGGTATGCGGTACCCGCGGAGAGCGCGGCGGAGGTCGTGACCTTCCCCGAGCTCACGCGGGTGCCCGGCGCTCCAGCCCACCTGCTGGGCGTGTTTGCGCACCGGGGTGAAGTCATCCCCGTCGTGGACATGGGCCTGCTGGTGGGCGGCGTCAGTCAGGGTTCCCGAAGGGCGGTGCTCGTGCGCCTGCCGCGTGGGACCCTGGCCCTCACGGCCAGTACAGTGGCCGGCGTCTCCCCGGTGACGGGCACGCTGGAGCCCCTGGGCCCCACGGGCGTCCACGTCCACCTGCGCGGCCCCGCCAAGAGCGGCCCCCGGGACGTGGCCGTCATCGACCCGGAAGGGCTCTTCGACCACCTCAGTCAGGGGACCTGAGTCATGGAGCCGCCGGGCCACGTCCGGGGAATGCTCCTGTGCCATGCCGGTCCCCACCGGCTCGCCTTCCATGCGCACGAGGTGGCCTCCATCGCGTCGCCCTCCGGGCACGCGGCGGCCTCCGCGCGCCGGGCGTTCCATGAGACGGAGGGTTCCGCCCGCGTGCTGGTGTCCGCCTCGGGCGGGGCGGTGGGCGTGGACGCGCTGGAAATCGACGCGGAGCCGCACCGGGTGCTGCCCGCGCCGCTGGTGACGGTGCGCGCGTCGGGGGCAGCCTCCAGGGCTTCGTGATGGCGCGAGGAGCGCTGTGGCCCCTCGTGGGACTGGCGGACTTCGAGCGCTTCCTGCGCGGGCATCCAGGGGAGGGTGCATGACGGTGCCCGGGGGCATGAGGGGCCGGCGCGGTGGACCGCGCGTCCCGCGTTGTTGGGCAGTTCCATGGGCACGGTGCTGGTGCTGCTGCACTGCCAGCTCACCGGCACGGTGCCCGAGGGCACCTGGGGGCCCTTCCTGCTGCTGGTGGGCGTGGCGCTGTCGCTGGCGCTCTGGTTCACCGGCGTCCATGGAAGGCGCGCGCTGCGGGTGCTGTACGCGCTGGGCGAAGGCCGGCTGCCGTCCACGCACGAAGCCCTGCTCAAGGCGTTGCTGGAAGCGCGCTCCTTTCCAGAGCGGAGCTTCGCCTTCGTCCTTCAGTGCTGGCTGTTGGCCTCGCTGGGCGTGGCGCTCGTCTTCGTTCCGCTGGTGGGTGGGACGTGGATGCTGGGGATGCGGCTCGCGCTGATGGGCTTGTTCCTGGGGCCGCTGAGCGCGCTGTTCGTCTACCTGATGGTGGCTCGCCGCGCCCGCAAGGCGGTGGAGTTGGTGGCGGCCCAGGGCTTGTCCCCGCTGGAGGTGGTGGCCACGGCGCCGCCGCGCCGCCTGCACATCCGCCGGCGGATGGTGCTCTTCACCGCCATCGCCGTGCTCAGTCCGTCCTTCTTCATCCTCGACGCGTCGGTGACGCGGGCGATGGACGCGGTGGATGCGATGGTGGGCGCGCCCGCCCACGTGCAGCGCGACGTGGCGGGGCGGGCCAGTGAGACGAGCGGGCTCGCGGTGGCTGGATTGGTCGCGGTGCTGGTGATGATGACGGCCTATGTGGGCGGCGCCGTCATCGCCGAGCCGCTGCGCTCCATCACCGAGGACGCCACGCGCATCGCCCAGGGCGACTTCCGCCCGCCGCGCATCATCGCCGCGGAGGACGAGGTGTGGGCCACCTCCGCCGCCTTCGCGCAGATGCAGACGCAGCTGGGGCAGGCGCTGGCACAACTGCGGCGCGCGGGCCTCCAGATTTCCACCACCACCGAGCAGCTGGTGGCCACGTCCGGTGAGCAGGAGTCCGGCGCGGATGAGCAGTCCGCGTCGCTCAACGTGACGAGCGCCACCACGGAGGAGCTGGCACGTTCGGCGCAGCAGATTGCCGGCAATGCGGAGTCGGTGTCCGCCATCGCCGAGACGACCTTCGCCGCCGCGCAGACGGGACAGCGAGGCGCCGCCGCCTTCCTGGGCGCGATGCAGCGCATGAAGGAGGACAACCAGGCCATCGCGGACGCGGTGGTTCGGCTCAACAAGCGCGTGCAGCAGATTGGCAAGGTGGTGGAGTTCATCAACGAGATTGCCGACAAGTCCGACCTGCTGGCGCTCAACGCCGAGTTGGAAGGCACCAAGGCGGGCGAGGTGGGCCGGGGCTTCTCATTGGTGGCCGCGGAGATGCGGCGCCTGGCGGAGAACGTCATCCGTTCCACGAAGGCGATTGAGCAGCTCATCGCGGAGATTCGCGATGCGACGCACGCCGCGGTCATGGCCACCGAGGCGGGGCTGAAGACGACGGACGCGGGCACGGTGCTGGCCGCGCAGGTGGACGAAAGCCTGAGCCTCATCCTGGAGCTGGCCCGGCAGACGTCCCACGCGGTGCGCAGCATCTCCCTGGCCACGCAGCAGCAGCAGACGGGAACGGACCAGCTGGCGGCGGCCATGGGCGACATCCTCCGCGTCACCGAGCAGAACTTCGCGGCCACCAAGCAAATGGCGGCGGCCAACGCCGACCTGTCCACCCTGGCGCGTGATTTGAAAGACGCGGTGGAGCGCTTCCACGTCGGGCCGGGAGGTGACGCGTGAGCGCGCAGAAGGGCCCCAGGCGGGCCTCCTTCAGCCGGCACCTCATGGCGCCCGTCCCGTTGGCGAACCTGGTGGGCGCGGCGCTCAGCCTGCGTTTCGCCTCACTCACCCTCGCCGAACCGCTGGCGGGCCGGATGGGCTTGATGGGCATCCTGGGCGGCGCGCTCTGCGCGACGGCGCTGGTGTCGGGGGCCGCTGTGTCCCTGGGACGGCAGCGCACCCTGCGCGGGCTGGAGCGTGGGGATGTGCCCACCACGCCGCAGACGCTGGCGTCGGCGGTGGCGGAGGTGACGCGCGCGCCGGACGAGGCCTTCCTGGGCTCGCTGGGACTGTGGCTGGTCACCACGCTGGCCCTGGGCGCGTGCATGTGGCTGGGCGTGGGCGTGGAGTTGGCGGTGGCCGCTCGCATCGCCGCGCTGGGCCTGCTCTTCGGGCCGTTGACCGCGCTGCTCGTGTACTGCCTCGTCGTGCTTCGTTCGCGCAAGGTGGTGCTGTGGCTGGCGGAGCTGGGCATGACGCACGCGCAGCTCATCGAGGCCATGCCCCGGCGCGCGGAGCTGCGTGCGCGGCTGGCGGCCTTCGCCTTCGTGGCGGTGATGACGCCCGCGGTGCTGTCCGCGCAGCTCGCGTCGGCGCTGAGCAACCACATCTTCACCCGGCTCATGGCGGAGCGGGACGTCAGCCGTCAGGTGGTGTTGGCGCAGGAGCTTCGAGTCGAGGCGCTGACGCAGGGCGGAGGGCTGGTGCTGCTCGTCTTCGCGCTGGCGCTGACGGCCGCCTACCTGGGCGGCACCATGCTGGGGCGGCCCCTCCGGGAGCTGTCGCGCGAGGCGAAGCGCATCGCAGAGGGAGACTGGCCAGCCCGCGCGTGGTGCCCGCGGAGGACGAGGTCTGGGACGTCTCCGCGGCGTTCACCACCATGCGCGTGCATCTGGCGGACGTGATGTCGCAGTTGCAGCGCGCGGGCGCGCAGATTTCGGCGACCACGGAGGAGATTCTCACCACGTCGGGACGCTACGAAGCGGGCGCGACGGAGCAGGCCAGCTCGCTGGACGAGACGAGCGCCACCACGGAGGAGCTGGCGCGTTCGGCGCGGCAGATCGCCGAGAACGCGGGCTCGGTGGCGGAGATTGCCCAGCGCACGCTGGGCGCGGCGCAGCAGGGGCAGGGGAGCGCGGAGGCCTTCCTGGGCTCCATGGCGCGCATGCGCCAGGACAACGGCGCCATCTCCTCCGCCGTGGTGCGGCTCAACAAGCGCGTGCAGCAGATTGGCAAGATCGTCGAGTTCATCAACGGCGTCGCCGACAAGTCGGAGCTGCTGGCGCTCAACGCCGAGCTGGAGGGCACCAAGGCCAGTGAGGTGGGCCGGGGCTTCTCGCTGGTGGCGGCGGAGATGCGGCGGCTGGCGGAGAACGTGCTGGAGTCCACGAAGGAGATTGAGGGGCTCATCGAGGAGGTGCGGGAAGCCTCCGCCGCGGCCGTGTCCGCCACCGAGGGCGGCGTGCGCGCGGTGGAGACGGGCACCACGCTGGCGCAGCAGGTGTCCGAGTCGCTGCGGCAGATTGTCGACCTGGCCGGGCAGACGTCCTACGCGGTGCGCAGCATCTCCCTGGCCACGCAGCAGCAGCAGATGGGCACCGACCAGCTCGCCGACACGATGGCGGACATCCTCCGCATCACCCAGCAGAGCCTCAACGCCACCAAGCAGGTGACGACGGCGAACACGGACCTGCTCGTGCTCGCCAGGGACCTGCAGGGCGTGGTGGAGCGCTTCCAGATTGGCCAGGAGCCGCTGGGGGAGGAGGGCGGGTGACCCCGAGCGAGCGCCTGCTCAGGCAGTTCCGGGACCTGGTGACGGTGCGCCTGGAGCGCATCACCCGGTCCTTGATGGAGCTGGAGTCTGGCGCCAGCGCGGAGGCGGGGCGGGGCGTGCTGCGAGAGCTGCACGGCTTGAAGGGGGAAGCCCGGATGATGGGCTTCGATGACGTCAACGTGCTGGTGCACGAGATGGAGGAGCTGGTCCGCTGCACCGAGCCCTTGCGCTACGCGCTCTCACCCGCGTCCACGGATGCGTTGCTGACCACGGCGGACGCCGTGCTCGTGTTCTCCGGGACGCAGGCCGCCGATGAGCCGCCGCCCGCGGTGGAGCGGCTCGTCGCGTGGTTGCAGGAGTGCGTCCGCTCCGAGTCGGTGCGGCTGCCGCCCGGAAGTCTCGCGCCCGTAGAAGGCGCCCCCGCGACTCCGGAGGCCGCTGGCCGCGTAGGAGCCCAAGGTGGCCCCCACTCCGCCGTGCAGACGAACCCGGGGGCTTCTCCGGGGCGGCTGTTGACGGTCCCCGTCGCGGAGGGGAGCCGGCCTCACGTGCCTCCACCGGGCCGGAGCGCGATGCCGAGCCTCGTCTCTCCGCAAGCCTCTGGCGCCGCGGCGTCCTCCGGGGCGGGAGCCCGGGCGGCCTCCACGGCTCCATCGGTGCAGGGGGCCAACGGCCTCACGGCACCCCGACAGCCCGAGTCACGTCCGGACACCGCGGTGCGCATCGGCGTGGAGAGCCTGGACCTGCTCACCAGCGCCGTCACCAACCTCACGCAGGTGGCGCGTCGCCGGGAGCTGGCCAATGCCCGGCGCCGGCCCTGGCCCGTGAGCTGAGCCAGCTTGCTCGCGAGGCGGAAGACCTGGGGCCCGCGGGCGCCGCGTTGGCGGCACGGTTGGGCTCGGCCAAGGAGATGGCCGCGGTCCTCCACCGCGAGTCGAAGCTGCTTTCCAACGCGGAGCTGCGCGACCTGGGCATGCTGGTGGAGGAGGTGCAGACGCTGCGCATGCTGCCGCTCTCCGTCCTCTTCGAGCCCTACCCGCGCATGGTGCGCGACCTGTCCCGCGCGCTGGGCAAGGAGGTGGAGCTGGTCGTCGATGGCGAGGACACTCGCGCCGACCGCGCCGTCGTGGAGGCGCTTCGCGAGCCGTTGATGCACCTGGTCCGCAACGCCCTGGACCACGGACTGGAGACGCGGGTGGACCGCGTCACGGCGGACAAGAAGCCGCGTGGCTGTCTCACGCTGCGTGCCGCTCGAGAGGGCAACCGCATCAACCTCCGTGTCGAGGACGACGGCATGGGCGTGGACCCCGTCCAACTCCGCAAGGTGGCCGTGCGCAGGGGGCTGTTCGACGAGAGCGCCGCCAACGCCCTGTCGGACGCCGCGGCCCGCGAGCTCATCTTCCTGCCGGGCTTCACCTCGCGGGACGTCGTCACCGACCTGTCGGGCCGGGGCGTGGGGTTGGACGCGGTGCGCACCTCCATCCAGGCCCTGGGCGGCGACGTCGGGGTGGAGTCTGCACCGGGCTGGGGCACCATCTTCGAGCTGCGCGTCCCCGTCTCCCTCACCGTGGCCCCGCTGCTCTTCATCCAGGTGGGGACGGAGACGCTGGCCCTGAGCGCCACTCATGTCTCGCGGGCGCTGAAGGTGGACTCGGCGGACCAATGCGAGGTGGCCGGCCGCCCGTCGCTCCTGGTGGAAGGCCGGGTCCTGCCGCTGGCCCCGCTGTCATCATTGCTGGGGCTGGGGCCTCCGCGGCCCGCTCGCGAGGGTGAGCTGGCCCTGGTGGTGAAGAGCCAGAGCGGCGCGGCGGCGCTGGTGGTGGACCGCGTCCTGGAGGAGCGGGTCCAGGCCATCCTCCCCCTGAAAGGCATCCTGGGCCGCTTCGGCCACCTCACCGGGGCCACGTCCCTGGCGGATGGGCGCCTGGCCATGGTGCTCTCGGCGGCCTTCCTCACCGCCAGCGCTCACCAAGGCAATGCCTTGCCGCGTCCTCCCCCATCGGTGGAGCCCGGTCCCGAGGCCCGGCGGCGCCGCATTTTGGTGGTGGATGACTCGCCCCTCACCCGGGAGCTCATCGCCAACCTGCTGGAGGCGGTGGGGTACGACACCGTCATCGCCTCGGACGGCGCGGAGGCCCTGGAGGTCCTGGAGTCGCATCCCGTGGACCTGGTCGTCACGGACCTGGAGATGCCGGGGGTGAACGGCCTGGAGTTGGCCCGGCGCCTGAAGGGGCACCCCGTCCATTCGAGGCTCCCGGTGGTCATCCTCACCACCCGTGGCGGGGAGGAGGACCGGCGGCGGGGGTTGGCGGCTGGGGTGGACGGCTACATCACCAAGGGCGACCTGGTGCGCCAGGACCTGGTGGATGTGGTGCGGCGACTGCTGGGCTGACAGGCCCCTGTATTGGCTGTACCCCGCCGGCGTATCGGCGGGATGGAAGCCATGTGGGTTGAGGGTGAGGGCTGGAGCGGAGGAGGCGAGGAGGGCCGCTGACGGGGGCCGGCCGGTGGGTAGACTGCCGAGCCATCGCGGCGGTGTCGATCAAGCTCACCGCGCTCGAGGACCAGGCCGATGAGTTACGACGTGAGGTGGGTTCGATACGACGACACGCTCCACACGGCGGCGTTCGTCAAGGCAGCCAGCCAGGAGGCAGAAGCGCGCGGAGGACTCGAAGTCGAGTTCAAGCGCGGAGCCGGTGTGACCCGCTTGCTCGTCAAGTTGCCGCGCAGCGCACTCGAGGTGCAACCGGGTGAATCGGAACGGGCCCCGGACGAAGGGGAGTGCTGGGGCGAGATTCACTTCAGCGTCATCCCCTCAGCTCAGCGTGGTTTCGAGGTCCTCCGACACTTTCCGGATGAGCGAGGTTACATCGCGCTCTCGCGCTCCGGAGACGACGTGCTGATGCTGCGCGACGACGGAGTGGTGAGCCGGTGGGACGGCGTGGCCGTTCACGACGGGCCCCGTGTGTCCGAAGGATTCCTCGACGATCTCTGGTCTCCAGAGCCGGGGGTGGCGTGGGTCGTGGGGGACGAGACGTATCACCTCGGTCCCAGCGGCTGGACGCGCGTGGAGACGGGGGCGGGCGTTCCGCTTCATCGGGTCTCCGGTCGCCATGCGCGAGACGTATGGGCAGTCGGAGAAGGGGTTGTCTTTCATTGGGACGGGGCTCAGTGGAGTCGAATCCCTTCACCCGATTTCGGAGTGGGGTATGGCTTGTGGGTCGACGCCGAGGGGGTCTGGCTGACGGGCTCGAACGTGAAACTGCTTCGGCTCGAAGGCTCGCAAATGGTTCCGCTCGAGATTCCAGACGGCGCCAGCGCTGAACACTCCTGGTACGAGGCCATCTTCCGAAGTGGCGGCGAGCTCTGGCTGGCAGCGGAAGGCGAATGCGTTCGCTGGAACCGCGGCGGGGCCACGGTGCTCAGGACCGGCGTCGAGGGCCCCTCTGCCTTTGCAGGTACTTCCTCAGACGCGTTGGTCCTGGTGGGGACTTGCACCTCGGCCTGGTGGGACGGCGGCAACTGGTCGCCCGTCGAATCGCTCACCGAACGGTACGTGGATGCGTGTGTTTACAGCGATGGGTCAATCCTCGCGTCGAATCCGGATGAAGGGCTCACGCGCCTGGTGCCCAGAGGCACGCACGCCGTGCTCTCTGTCAGCTCCGGCTTCAGTTCCAATCGCAACCTATGGCTTTCGATCGCTGAACTCGCCGCCGCGATTGCACGTCGCCTGAGCATGACGGTTCATCCTTAAGTCGACAGAGTTCCGACCGTCCGCGCGCCCTCCCGGTTTTCGCTGGACTGACCCGAGGGGGCGCGCCTCAGGAGAAGCGGACCTTGAACTTCCGCTCTCCCTCGGCGGTGCCGATGAGGATGGGTTGATTCGGCTCCGGGGCCACCACGCCGCCGCCTGCAGTCTCGAACGTGATGACACTGCAGCCGGTCGCGACCCAGCAGGTGCGGCTCACTCCACGGCGAAGTGATAGTTGGAGCCGTAGTCGCTGTCGTAGCTCACGCAGGAGCTGCGGTCCGTGTTGCGGAACCACATCTCCAGGTGGCGGGCGCCGGCCGGAGCGGTGATGGCCGTCGGCACGGACCAGCCGGAGCCGGTGACGGCCGTCTCGTGGATGGGGCCGTTGTCGAAGCGGTACTGCGCGACAATCGCCCAGGCCGGGCCGTTGTATGTCGCGCGACACTCGGGCAGGCGGGCCACGTCGTAGTTGACGATGAACTGCTCGCCGGCGCGCAGCGTGCCCGCTACCGCCTCGTCCCAGTTCGCGTTGAAGGAGAGGGTCGGCGCGCCGATGGCGAAGTGGTAGTTGCTCCCGTGGTTGGAGTCCCAGGCCTGGCAGCCCTGGCTCGAGATGTCGAACCACATCACCAGGGCGCCGCTCAACCCCGCCGGGAGATGCAGGGTGCGCTGGGTGGGGTTGCCGTCCGGCGCGTGGCCGGCCACCCAGAAGCTCACCACCGGGCCGCGGTTCACCTGGACGTGGCCGGTGATGGTCCAGGTCGGGTTGCCCGAGGAGGTGGTGCCCCGGCACTGGGGAAGGCGACTGATGTCGTAGTTGACGACCACCTGCCCGCCCACGGGAATCAGCTCCACCGACGGCGTCTCGTTCCAATCGCCATCGAAGGTGATGGAGGTGGGGGTGGTCTGCGCCGTGGCCGTGGAGGCCACCAGCACCAGCGGGAGGAGGAAGGGAAGAAATCGCCGGACCAAGATGCGCTCCTTTCGAGCGGCAGAGGGGTCGGACGGCGGTATCCCGGCTCCCGCGCATCGGGTCAATGACTTCCCCGCTTATCTATATAGGATGGAAAAAACCATATTGAGGGTGCGAGTCGGAGCGGAGGCGGGCCGCTGAGGGAGGGCTGATCGAGCAGCGAGCCCGGCCGGTGAAGAGGCTGCGCAGCCCCATGGCGTGCCCGCCAGCCCCGGCCACGCGCCCAGGAGGTGCGCGCCAGGGGGCGGGTTCTCTTGGCCGTGGCGGCTCGAGCCTCAACACCACGAGGTATGAGGGGCACCCCGTCCATTCGAGGCTCCCGGTGGTCAGCCTTCACCACCCGTGGGGGGAGGAGGACCGGCGGCGCGGGGGCTGGCCACACCGCCCAGGGCAACCTGATGGATGTGGTGCGGCGACTGCTGGGCTGACAGGCCCCTGCATTGGCTATACTCCCGGGCTCGCGCACGGGGTATGGACAGGGCATGGGCAAGAAAGTGTCGGTGCTGGTGGTCGATGACTCCCTCATCTGCCGACAGCTCATCTGCGAGGCGCTGAGCAAGGACCCCGATATCGAAGTCGTGGGCACCTGCGCGGACGGCAAGCAGGCTGTGGAGATGACCAAGGAGCTGCGTCCCCACGTCATCACCATGGACGTGGACATGCCCGTCATGGACGGGCTCACGGCCACCGAGCACATCATGGCCGAGTGCCCCACGCCCATCCTGGTGCTCACGGCGGACCCGCGCTCACAGGCGCCGGAGCTGACGTACCGCGCGCTGGAGCTGGGCGCGCTCGCCCTGCAAATCAAGCCTGCGATCGACGCCGGGCCGGACGCGTGGAACCTGGTTCGCGAAATCCGGCTGCTGTCCTCGGTGCGTGTCATCCGCCACCTGCGCCGGCCCCAGCGCGGCCCGTTGTTGCCGCCCCGGGTGGCCACGTCGGTGCTGCCAGCGGTGTCCATGGGCGTGGTGGTGGTGGCGGCGAGCACGGGCGGGCCCCAGGTTCTCTTCAAGATGTTGTCGGAGCTGCCCGCGGACTTCCCGGCGCCCATCGTCATCGTCCAGCACATCAACGCCGCCTTCGCGGAGTCCCTGGCGGGGTGGCTGGCCGGGGCCAGCAAGTTGAAGGTGCGGCTGGCACAGGACGGAGAGCCGCTGATGCCGGGGCACGTCCTCATCGCTCCGCCGGGACAGCACACCGTCATCCCCTTCCGGGGACGCGTGGGGATCAAGCTGGGCGTGGAGCGGGATGGGCACATGCCGTCCGGCACGGTGCTGCTGGAGAGCGCCGCTCGCACCTATGGCCGGCGCGCGGTGGGCCTGGTGCTGACGGGCATGGGCGCGGATGGCGCGGATGGCCTGCTGGCCATCAAGCAGGCGGGCGGACTGGCGGTGGCGCAGAACGAGGAGTCCTGCGTGGTGTTCGGCATGCCGGGCGCGGCGGTGGAGCGCAAGGCGGTGGACCACCTCATCCACGGTGACGAAGTCGCTTCGACGTTGGTGCGACTGGCGCGGGGAGAGTCCCTCTCGGTGGGGCGCTGAGCCCGGGTGGCTGACGGCGCGCCATGGTCCGGAGTGCACGCCTTCCTGTCGGCGCGGACGGGGATGGCCCTGAGTGGCCCTCAGGTCCGCCGGCTGGATGAGCGGCTGGCGGCGCGCAGCCAGGGTCTCACGCCGCACCAATACCTGATGTTCCTCCAGTCCCCGTCGGGCGTGACGGACCTGGAGGACCTCATCGCCGCGGTGGTGGTGAACAAGACGGACCTCTTCCGCGACGAGGTGCAGCTCGCCGCGTTTCGAGCGCAGGTCCTCACCCCATTGGTGGCGAGGAATCGGCGGCCCCTGCGCATCTGGAGCGCGGGCTGCGCCACGGGCGAGGAGGTGGCCACGCTGCTCGTCCTGCTCGCGGAGGCAGGGGCCGACCCGGACAGCACGGTGTTGGGGACGGACATCGCCGGGGACACCCTGCGCCGTGCGCGGTGGCTGGCCTACGGCCGGGAGCAGCTGCGCCGCGTCCCACCGGAGCTGCGCTCGCGGTACTTCGTCCGGTCCGGCGCGAAAGAAGCCCTGACGCCCGCGCTGCGGGAGCGCGCGAGCTTCCAGTGCCACAACCTGATGGAGTCGCCGTATCCGGTGGCGCCCGGCGGAGGCGGCTTCGACGTCATCTTCTGCCGCAACGTCCTCATCTACTTCACCGCGGAGGCCTTCCAGCGCACCGTGGAGGCGCTCGCGGGGAGCCGGCGCCCGGCGGCGCGCTGGTGCTGTCCGCGTCCGAGCCGCTGCTCCGGGTGCCGCCAACGCTCCGTGTGCGGCGCGGCGAGCAGGCCTTCTTCTACGTCCGGCCGGAGGAAGGGGCGTCCGAGCCGCCGCCAGCCCCGCGCTCCTGGAACGACGCTGTGTCACCTTCAAGGAAGCGTGGCACGACCCTGCCCCCAGGCCGAGCCCCCGCGCGCGCTCGCACCGAGGCTCACCATGGGCTTTCTGTCCCGGCGCCCCTGGAGGTGGGGGACGTCCGGGGGCCCGTGGCCACCGCGCCCGAGCCCAGCCCGGAGGCCTGCGCGGAAGCAGACCTCCTCTTCGCCTGCGTGCTGGATGGCGCCGCCTCGGGTGTCTCCGACGCCGTGGCGGAGCAGGACCTGCGTCGCTGCCTGACGCTGGACCCGGACCACGCCGCCGCCCGGTATCTGCTCGGGCTGCTCCTGGAGCAGTGCCGGCGCACCGCCGAGGCTGCCGCCGAGTACCGCCGGGCCTTTCAGGCCCTGGAGTCGGGCCGCTCGCGCCCCGTGGCCTTCTTCCTCAACCCCGACCGCCTCCGGGTGGCCTGCGCGCATGCTGCCGAGCGGCTGGAGTTTTCCATCCAGAAGCGGTGACCGGCCAGCCGGGCAGGCCTTGGCGGGAGCCCCAACGGGACGAGAGAAGTCCGGACGGGCAGGGCGTTTGCGCCTAAGATGGCGCCCGATGCGAAGCTTGGCGCTGATATCCCTGCTGGCCCTCCCTGGTTGCTTCTATCCCGCTGACCGCGGCCGTGCCCTCGAGGCGAAGGTCGACCGGCTCGGCACCGACTCCGCCCAGATTCAGACGGAGCTGAAGGAGACGCGCGAGCAGCTCGCCGCCACGCTCCCGAAAATCGACGAGAAGGTCGCGGAGGTCACCAAGGCCCTCAAGGGGCTGGACACCGCGGCGCGCCGCAAGGACGCGGACATCGGCGTGCAGTTCCAGAAGACCGTCGAGGACCTCGCCCAGCTTCGTGGCCAGGTGGAGACGTACCTCCACAAAATCACCGAGCTGGAGACGGCGCTGGCCGCGCAGGACCAGAAGCTGGTCGCCATGCAGGGCGAGGCGGCGCTGAAGGAGGCCGAGGCGAAGAAGAAGGCCGAGGAGCTCAAGCGCCCCACGGACAAGAAGGAGTTCCTGGCGCTCGCCAAGGCGAAGGCCAAGGCCGGCGACGTGCTGCTGGCGCGCCAGCTCTACAACGAGTTCATGAAGAAGTGGGCCAAGGACCCGCTGGTGGGGGACGCCCACTTCGGCCTCGGTGAGACGTACTTCTCCGAGTCCAAGTGCCGCGAGGCCCTCTTCGAGTACGGCAAGGTGCTGCAGGACTTCCCGAAGGCGGAGTCCGCGCCGGAGTCGTACCTGCGCTCGTCGGACTGCTTCGCCCAGCTGAAGATGAAGGAGGAGTCGCGGCTGGCGCTGGAGGAGCTCATCAAGAGCTACCCGAAGTCCGCCGAGGCGAAGACGGCCAAGGAGCGCATCGCCGAGCTGGACAAGAAGGCGGCGCCGGCCAAGAAGGGCAAGAAGTGAGCCCGCGTCCGGTGAAGCTGGCCGCGCTGGCGCTGCTGCTCCTGCTGCCCCTGGTGGCGGGCGCGGCGCCCAAGCAGCTCGTCCTCCTCTTCACCGGAGACAATGGGGGCGAAGTCGCCCCCTGTGGTTGAAGGCACAACCCATCTGGCGGTCTGGCCAGACGAAAAGTCGCGATTGAGAAGGAGCGCAAGCAGGGCACGCCCGTGCTGGTGCTGGACGCCGGCAATGCGCTCTTCAAGAGCCGGGACAGCGCGCAGGCCCCGGATGCCCGGGCGCGCGCGGAGCTCGTGCTGTCGCAGATGGACGCGCAGGGCACCGCGGCCATGGCCGTGGGCGCGCGCGACCTCGGGTTCGGCGTGGGCTTCCTCAAGAAGCAGACGCGGCAGGCGAAGCTGAAGCTCCTGTCGGCGAACCTCGCGGACGCGCAGGGCAAGCTGCTGTTCCCCGCCTCGCTGGTGACGACGGTGGGCGGCGTGAAGGTGGGCGTGGTGGGCGTCTCTCCCGCCATGGCCAAGCCCACCCCGGTGGGGCTCGCCGTTCCGGGCCAGCCCCAGGAGCAGGTGCAGGGCCTGCCGGTGCAGCCCGCCGTGGCCGCCGAGGCGAAGCGCCTGCGTGAGAAGTCGAAGGTGGACCTGGTGGTGGTGCTCGCGGCGGTGCCCCACGCGGAGGCGCTCCAACTGGCCGACCAGGTGGAGGGCGTGGACTTCGTGGTGCAGTCCCACGAGGGCCGGGGGCAGGGCATCGCCCAGCGGCAGGCGCTGGCCACGGTGATTGCTTCCGGGGCCCGGGGCCGCGAGCTGGCGAAGCTGGTGCTCCAGTTGGAGGGGACGGGCCGCTTCGCCGACGCCTCCGTGCAGGAGCGCACGCGGCAGCAGCTGCGCCTGCTCGAAGGCAACCTCACCCGGGCGAAGGCGCGGCTGGCGGGGACCCAGGACCCGGCCGAGAAGCGGCCCCTGGAGGCGACGATTGCCCGCCTGGAAGCCTCGCGGGCGGCCTACCAGAAGGAGCTGGCCGGCGGCGCAACGGACGCCGGGCGCACGCATCTGTTGTCGTACATCCAGCTTGGCAGTGACGTCCCGGCGGATCCGGTCGTCCAGAAATGGGTGGAACGCGTCGAGCCCCCCGGCTCGGCGGCCCATTGAGCCGTGCTGGCCTTGTGAAGCGGTCCAAGCGCCATTATAAGCGCCGACCATCCCTCAGCGCCGGACCTCCTACCCGTCAGCGGGTGGGGGCAAGGCATACTGGAGCGTGTCATGAAGCCTGAAATCCATCCCGTCTACCCGCCGTCCCGCGTGACCTGCATGTGCGGCAACGTCGTGGAGACGAAGTCCACCCGCGGCTCGTTCTCGGTGGAAATCTGCTCGAACTGCCACCCCTTCTTCACGGGCAAGTACAAGCTCGTGGACACGGCCGGCCGCATCGACCGCTTCCGCAAGAAGTACGGCGCGTCGCCGACCTCCGCCAAGAAGGCGTAGGCCGCGGGGCCACACACGGGCCCCGCCACAGTCCAGGCAGTACCCGTCGAGCAGGGTGTCGGAGGGCCTCCACGAGAGGCGCTCCCGCCCTGCTCGCGGCGCTTCTACGGCCTGAATCACCCGTCAAGTTTCAGGGTGCTACAGGCCAGAAATTAGACGTAGCACCGAAGCGACCGCACAGTCCGCCGCGTCCACGACGAAGAGTCCGACGGAGGCGAGATGTCCGCGCACGCTGCAGCAGCCCCTTCCCTGAAAGTCGTCCGCCGTTCGCTCAACGAGAGCGTCTACGCGAAAGGGGAGGCCTATACGCTGCTGCACGGTGACAGCCTGGAGCTCATGTCGCAGTTCGAGCCCCAGACGTTCGACATGATTTTCGCCGACCCGCCGTACTTCCTCTCCAACGGCGGCACCACCTGCAAGGGCGGCAAGCGCGTCTCGGTGGCCAAGGGCGGCTGGGACGTGTCGCGCGGCGTGGAGGAGGACCACAAGTTCACCACCGAGTGGCTCGCGGCCTGCCAGCGCCTGCTCAAGCCCACCGGCACGCTGTGGGTGAGCGGCACGCAGCACGTCATCTTCAACGCCGGCTTCGCGATGCAGAAGCTCGGCTACAAGCTGCTCAACACCGTCACCTGGTTCAAGCCCAACGCGAGCCCCAACCTGGCGTGCCGCTACTTCACGCACTCCACGGAGCTGCTCATCTGGGCCTCGCCGAAGTCCGGCGGCAAGCTCCAGCACACGTTCAACTACTCGCGCATGAAGGCGGAGAACGGCGGCAAGCAGATGCGCGACGCCTGGGCGCTGCCGCCCTCCGGTGACGCCGAGCTGACGGCGGACGGCGAGGGCCGGATGTGGACGCTCACCGTCCCGCGCGGCGGCGAGGAGAAGGCCTTCGGCAGCCACCCCACGCAGAAGCCGGTGGCGTTGCTGGAGCGCATCCTCGAGGCGAGCTGCCCCCCGGACGCGCTCGTGCTGGACCCCTTCAACGGCAGCGGCACCTCGGGCGTGGCGGCCCTCAAGCTGGGCCACCGTTACGTGGGCATCGACATGGACGAGAAGTACCTCGCCCTGTCGGAGAAGCGCCTGAACGCGGCGGCCTCGAAGTAGTCCCGTCCTGCTCGCGCGTCCTCAGGCGCGCGAAAGGATGAGCTCCACGCCCTGACGGGCGATGGGGTGGTAGCGCTCCCCGTGCTTCTTGAAGAGCGCGCGCGCCAGACTCCGGTGCGCATGCGACGCGGAGAGCACCCCATATAGCGGCTTGAGGTACTTCATCCGGCCCACCTCGCCGAGGAACGTCTCGGTGCGAGCCACGGCCGGCTCCCAGCCCGCGCGCAGCGCCGACACCAGCCACGCCACCAGCACCTCCGAGTTGCGGCTCTGGGTGAGGCTGAAGCGCGCGTCGAGCTGCTGGAAGACGTCTCGCGGCGTCTCCTGGGGCAGTGACTCCAGGTAGAGCTGCCACTCGGCCGGCGTCCAATCCTTCGCCTGCTCCGGCGTGGGCACCTTGCCTCGGAGCGCGTCCATGGTTTCCAGCCGCAGCGAGCGCGGTGACGGCGCCCCCGGGGGCACGCCGGGCCGGTGCAGGTACGCCTCCGCGTCCACCTTGGTCAGCACGCCGGGCAGCTCCTTCTCCGCGAAGGCGACGAACTCCTCGGTGGTGAGCGCGCGGAAGCGGTAGGTGGCGGTAGCGGCGGAGGAACTCGTCGAAGGCGGGCCGCCCGGCCGCGTCCTCCATGGCGCGCAGCAGCAGGTAGCCCTTCTCGTAGGGAATCTGGGAGAAGGCCTCGTCCGGGTCCACGCCGGCGGTGGGTGCGCAGCGACGTCAGCTGCGGGTGCGCGCGGAAGTGCTGCAGCGCGGAGTCCAGCGCGCGGCGGCCCAGCGCGCCGTGCAGCGCCGACACCTCCGGACCCTCCAGGACCTCCAGGATGCGGCGCTCGGCGAAGACGGTGAAGCCCTCGTTGAGCCAGAAGTGCTCCGCGGAGGCGTTCGTCACCAGGTTGCCCGTCCACGAGTGCGCCAGCTCGTGCGCCACCACGTTGACCAGGCTCTTGTCTCCGGTGATGAGCGTGGGCGTGAGGAACGTCAGGCGCGGGTTCTCCATGCCGCCGTAGGGGAACGAGGGCGGCATGGTGAGCAGGTCGAAGCGCTCCCAGTCATAGGGCCCGAAGAGCGACTCGGCGGCGCGCAGCATGTCGTCCACGCCGGAGAACTCCTCCGCCGCGTCCTCCAGCAGCTCCGGCTCCGCCCACACGCGCGAGCGCGGCCCCAGCTCCTTCGGCGCCGGCTGCCCACCGCGAAGGCCAGCAGGTACGGCGGCACCGGCTGGGGCATCTCGTAGTGCTCCTCCGCCTCCACGCCGTGCTCCTCGCGCCGCAGGAAGCTGGCGGCCATGACGGCCTTGAGCGCCTTGGGAATCCGTAGCGACGCGGTGTAGCGGATGCGGATGCGCGGCGTGTCCTGGAGCGGCACCACGCTTCGGGCGTGGATGGCCTGGCACTGGCTGTAGAGGAAGGGGTGCTTCCCTCCGGCTGTCTGGGAGGGCGTCAGCCACTGGAGCGCGCTGGCGTGCGGCGCCGTGCGGTAGCGCACGGTGAATTGCCGCAGTCCCACCGGCAGCTCGATGCGCAGCCGGCTGCCGAGAATCGGCTCGGAAGGGGAGAGGATGTAGGGCAAGGGACGACCCGCGGCGTCGACGACGTCACGGATTTCCAAATCCCGGGTATCCAGGTCCAGTGGCCCGGCCGAGGCTTCCTTGAGGGTGTGGGTGACCTCCGCGTGCAGCCGCTGCGTCTTGAAATCGACGCGGGCCCTCCAGTCCAGGGTTTCCGTCTCAGGCTGCGTGCTGTCGTTGTACGAGTGCGGGTCGAGGCGAGCCATGGAGGGCCGGTATCTAGTCGGCTTGTCCTCTGGTGGCGAGTGTCCTGGCCGTCCGAACCGATTGACTTTCGGGTCAATCGCCTACATTTGTGCAATCCCCTCCTTCCCAACAGGGAGCCTTTTCCACATGACGACGCGGATCCGCAAAGTGGCTGTGCTGGGCGCCGGAGTAATGGGCAGCGGCATCGCCGCGCACCTGGCCAACTCGGGCGTGCGCGCGCTCCTCCTGGACATCGTTCCGCCCAAGGCCGCGCCGGGCGAGGACACCTCCTCGAAGGCGTTTCGCAACAAGTTCGCCCAGGGCGCGCTGGCCAACCTGCGCAAGCAGAAGCCGAGCACCATCGTCTCTGGTGAGGTCTTCACCAACATCGAGGTCGGCAACTTCGAGGACGACCTGCACCGCATCGCCGAGTGCGATTGGGTGGTGGAGGTGGTGAAGGAGGACCTGAAGATCAAGCAGGACCTGTTCGCCAAGGTGGAGAAGCTCATCCGCCCGGGCACCATCGTGTCGTCCAACACCTCCGGCATGTCGATTGTGGGGATGACCGAGGGCCGCGGCGCGGAGTTCAAGAAGAACTTCCTCGTCACGCACTTCTTCAACCCCGTCCGCTACATGAAGCTGCTGGAGCTGGTGGCCGGCAAGGAGACTGCCCCGGAGGTGCTCAAGACGCTGCACCGCTTTGGCGAAGAGGTGCTGGGCAAGGGCATCGTCTACGGCAAGGACACCACCAACTTCATCGCGAACCGCATTGGCGTGTACGGGATGATGCGGACCATCGCCGCCATGGACAAGGCGGAGCTGTCCATCGAAGAGGTGGACAAGATTTTCGGCCCGGCCATGGGCCGTCCCAAGTCCGCCGTCTTCCGCACCGCGGACATCGTGGGCCTGGACACGTTCACCCACGTGGCGAAGAACTGCTACGACACGCTGACGCACGACGAAGAGCGTGACGTGTTCGCCAGCCCCGCCTTCCTCCAGAAGATGGTGGAGAAGGGCATGCTGGGCGACAAGAGCGGCGGCGGCTTCTACAAGAAGCAGGGCAAGGACATCCTCGCGCTCGACCTGAAGACGCTGGAGTACCGGCCGCAGGCGAAGGTGCGCTACGAGTCGCTGGGCGCCGCGCGGGACATCGAGGACGTGCGCGAGCGCGTGGCCTCGGTGATGAACGCCGAGGACAAGGCGGCGAAGTTCGCCGAGGGCGTCACCCTGGACGTGCTGGCCTACACCAGCCGCCGCATCCCGGAGATCGCCGACGACGTGGTCAACGTGGACCGCGGCGTGCGCTGGGGCTTCGGTTGGGACTTGGGGCCCTTCGAGGTCTGGGACGCCTACGGCGTGAAGAAGGGCGTGGAGCGGATGAAGGCCCTGGGCCTGAAGCCGGCCGCGTGGGTGGAGGAGATGCTGGCCGCGGGCCGCACGTCCTTCTACGGCGTGGAGAACGGCAAGGACACGTACTGGGACATCCCGTCCAAGTCCGTGAAGGTGGTGCCGGAGAACGCCCGCACGCAGCGCGTGGAGTACCTCAAGCGCGGCAACAAGAAGATCGCCGGCAACGACGGGGCCACGCTGTGGGATTTGGGCGACGGCGCGACGCTGCTCGAGTTCCACACGAAGATGAACTCCATCGATGACCAGATCATCGAGATGATGAACACCGCGCTGGACGAGACGGAGAAGAACCACAAGGGCCTCGTCATCGGTAACGACGGCTCCAACTTCTCCGCGGGCGCGAACATCGTGGCGCTGCTGTGGGCGGCCAAGAGCGGCGAGTTCGAGTCCATCCGCAAGCTGGTGACGGGCTTCCAGGCAGTCAATCAGCGCATGCGCTACAGCCCGGTGCCGGTGGTGACGGCGCCCTTCAACCTCACGCTCGGCGGCGGCGCCGAGGTGACGATGGGCGGCAACGCCATCCAGGCCAGCGCCGAGCTGTACATGGGCCTGGTGGAAGTGGGCGTGGGCCTCATCCCGGGCGGCGGCGGCAACATGCAGCTGCTGCGCAACGTGTACGGCCCGTTCGGCACGGACAAGGACTTCGACTTCTTCCCCTTCCTGAAGAAGATCTTCCTCACCATCGGCATGGCGAAGGTCGCCACCAGCGCCGAGGAGGCCCGTGAGTCGGGCTTCCTGACGCAGGCGGATGGCATCAGCGCCAACCGGGACTTCCTGTTGTCCGACGCGAAGGCCCGCGTGCTGGGCATGGCGGACGCCGGCTTCAAGGCGCCCCGTCCCACGCGCTTCCGCCTGCCGGGCACCAGCGGCGCGGCCACCATCGACATGATGCTCTACGACATGGAGCTCAACGGCCAGGTGAGCGCGCACGACCGGAAGATCGCCCAGAAGCTGGCGAAGGTGCTGACGGGTGGCAACACCAGCCCGTCGCTGCTCGTGACGGAAGAGCGCTTGCTGGAGCTGGAGGCCGAGGCCTTCCTGAGCCTGTGCGGCGAGGAGAAGACCCAGGACCGCCTGCAGCACATGATCGAGAAGGGCAAGCCGCTGCGGAACTGACGGCCGGCCAGTATCCATAGGCTACTGAACCTGAGATTCGCTGAATGCCCGGGTGCCCCCCGGGCAAGGAGACATCAAAATGGCTGGTCGAGTCGTGATTGCCAGCGCGGTCCGCACGCCCTTCACCCGCGCGCACAAGGGAGAGTTCAAGGACACCCGGCCGGATACCCTGGCCGCTGTCGCCATCAAGGAGGCCGTTGCCCAGGTCCCGGGCCTGAAGCCGGAGGACATCGGTGACGTCGTCCTGGGCTGTGCCATGCCGGAGGCCGAGCAGGGCATGAACGTGGCCCGCGTGGCCACGCTGCTGGCGGGCCTGCCCGTCACGGTGCCCGCGATGACCATCAACCGGTTCTGTTCCTCCGGTTCGCAGGCCATCGCCCAGGTGGCCCAGGCCATCCAGGCGGGGATGTACGACGTGGGCATCGGCGGTGGCACCGAGTCCATGACGATGGTCCCCATGGGCGGCAACAAGGCGAGCGCGAACCCCGAGGCCATGGAGCGCCTGCCGGAGATCTACACCTCCATGGGCGCCACGGCGGAGAACATCGCGTCGCGCTACGGCGTGTCGCGTGAGGACTCGGACAAGTTCGCCGCCGAGAGCCAGCGCCGTGCCGCCACCGCGCGCGAGCAGGGCAAGTTCAAGGAGGAGATCGTCCCCGTCACCACGACGTACTACGACGACGACGGCGTGGCGCAGAACGTCACCGTCACGGTGGACACCATCCTCCGCCCGGAGACGACGGTGGAGGGCCTGGCCAAGCTGCGCCCGGCCTTCAACCCCAAGGGCGTGGTGACGGCCGGTAACGCGTCGCCGCTGACGGACGGCGCCGCCGCCGCGGTGGTGATGAGCGAGGCCAAGGCGAAGGAGCTGGGCGTCAAGCCGCTGGGCTACTTCATCGACGCCGCGGTGGCGGGCGTGCCCCGGAAATCATGGGCATCGGCCCGGTTCCCGCAGTCCGCAAGCTGCTGGAGAAGAACAAGCTTAAGGTCGAGGACATCGACGTCTTCGAGCTGAACGAGGCCTTCGGCGCGCAGGCGCTGTACTGCGTGCGCGAGCTGGGCATCCCCGTCGACAAGGTGAACCCCAACGGCGGCGCCATCGCCCTGGGTCACCCGCTGGGCGTCTCCGGCGCGCGCATGGTGGCCACCATCCTGCGCGAGCTGAAGCGCCGCAACGGCCGCTACGGCGTCGTCTCCATGTGCATCGGCGGCGGCATGGGCTTCGCCGCCCTCATCGAGGCGCCCAAGTAGTCACCGCTTCGACGTGAGCCACTGATTCAATCGCGGGCCTCGGGGGAAACCCCGGGGCCCGTGTCGTTTCGGGCTCAGCGCGCCGCCGCGGGTTCGTCCGGGTCGTCCACCGGTACGCCGGCCGCGCAGCACGCGCAGGGCGTTGGTGGTGTCCACCACGCCCTGGCGCAGCTTGTAGTCGAACATCATCTTCCCGGCCTCCAGGTGGTCCCGGAAGTGGACGTTGACGACATGGGCGCCCGGCTCGTCCGCGAGCACCGCCAGGGACAAGTCGTGCGTCGTCACCGCGCCAATGGCGCCAGTGCCCAGCAGCAGGCGCAGCACCTCGCGCGAGGCAATCTGCCGCTCGCGGGTGTTCGTCCCCAGGAGGATTTCGTCCAGGAGGAACAGCACCTGCCCGCGCGCGGCCTGCGCCGCGTCCAGCACCGCCTTGATGCGCTGCACCTCCGCGTAGAAGTAGGAGACGCCGCGCTCCAGCGAGTCCTTCACCCGCATGCTGGTGAGCGTCTGGAGCGGTGTCAGGCGGAAGTGCTTCGCGCTCACCGGTGCGCCCGCCAATGCCAGCACCACGTTGGCGCCCACCGCGCGCATCAGCGTCGTCTTGCCGCTCATGTTGGAGCCGGTGATGAGCAGCGCGTGCCGGGGGCCGGGCAGGGACACGTCGTTGGGCACGGGCGCGTCCAGCAGCGGGTGGCCCAGCGCCGTCGCCTCCACACAGGGGCCATTGGCCGCCAGGACGGGCGGTGAAGTCCGGCCGGTCATGGGCGAGGCCCGCGACGCAAGACAGGGCTTCCAGCTCGGCCAGGGCCTCGAACCACTGGCGCAGCTGCTTGCCGTGGGCCTCGCGCCAGCGCTCCAGCGCGAAGTGCGCGTGGATGTCCCAGAGCGTGAGCCAGTGAATCAGCGGGTGGAACTGGTGGCGCTTGAATTCGATGAAGGAGAACAGCCGGCTGAAGCGCTTGAAGTGTTCGGACACGGGCGGCTGGCCAGGCTGCTGGAGGCCGGACTGGAGCGTCTTCAGGCGCGGGTGTTCGAAGCGCTGGGCCTCCACGCGCTCGAAGATGGGGGCGTAGCGCACGAAGCCGCGCTCACCCACCTCCACGCCTTCGTCCATGACCTTCAGCGGGCGGCGGGTGATGACAGCCACGCCCAGCTGCGCGGCCAGGCCCACCCAGAAGGCCGACTCCGGCAGCACCTCGAACTTGCCCAGGACGTAGACGGCCAGCGTCACCAGGGGCAGCACCACCGCCACCGGCCGGGCCCAGCGGATGGCGTTCAGCTGTGGACCCAACTCCGCCCACTGGATGAACAGCGCCGGGTCCGCCTTCTCGCGCGAGGCGTCCCGCGCGTCCACGCAGAGGTCCTGGCGGAAGTCCAGGTTGGGCGCCAGTTCGCGCGCGGCGCCCTGTCTGGCTTCGACCTCCTGGGCGGACGCGGGGGCGGAGAGCCACGCCGCCAGCCGTTCCTCGCCTGCGCGCGTGGCCGTCTCGTTGAGGAGCTGGAAGAGGCTGCCCTGGCCGAAGACATCCAGGTCCGGGGTGTACAGGTGACTGGGGGACAGGAAGCGTTCACCGCGCTCGGTGAAGTCGTGCCAGCCGGGCCCCAGCCGCGCCAGTCCGCGTTCGTTGAGCGTCACGTACAGCTTCGCCCGGGCCTCGCGGCGGAAGACCTGGTGGTGGAGGACGGCGAGCACGCCGTAGAGCACCAGCGCGGCGGCGCTGGCCCACCACCACACCTTGGGCAGACGCCCCGCCAACACGAAGCCCGCGACGCCGGCCGCGGCCAGGAAGGCGAGTGTTCGCAAGTTGGCGTAGCGGGCGCTCACGCGGTCCAGCGCGGTCAGCTCCGCCTGCGCGGCGGCTCGGCGCTCGGTGTACGTACGATGCGGGGATGGGGGCTCGGCGGTGGCGGACACGATGGGCACGCATGCTGCGGTCGCGCGGCGTCCAGGGCAAGCGGCAGGTGCAAATGCGTGACGCCGGGTCGACGGAGGCCCGGCCAGCACCCCGTTTCCTGGCCTGATTCATGTCAGACCCGGCGCGTAGATTTCTCCTCGTCGGCGGTCACGAGGGGGCACCGGAATGAGCACGTCAGTCATTGATAACCGCGTCGAAATCGTCTTCAGCTTTGACACCACTGGCAGCATGTATCCGTGTCTTGCACAGGTGCGGAAGAAGCTGCGGGGCACCGTGTCCCGGCTGATGAAGGAGATTCCGGGCATCCGCATTGGAATCATCGCCCACGGGGACTACTGCGACGCGGGCTCCACGTATGTCACCAAGATGCTGGACCTGACGGACGACGAGGGCGCCGTGGTCCGCTTCGTGGACCGCGTGGAGCAGACGGGCGGGGGCGATGCGCCCGAATGCTACGAGTTCGTACTGCATCAGGCGCAAAGCCTGTCTTGGACAGTCGGATACACGCGGGCGCTGGTCTTGATTGGCGACGACGTTCCCCACGGGCCCGCGCAGAATCCACACAAGCTGGACTGGCGCAAGGAGGTGGCCGCGCTTGGGAAGATGGGCATTCCCGTGTATGGCGTGCAAGCCCTGGCGCGCCGTCACGCGACGGCCTTCTACAAGGAACTGGCGGAGAAGTCGGGCGGCTTCCACCTGAGCCTGGACCAGTTCGCCCACGTCACCGACCTGCTGCTGGCCGTCTGCTACAAGCAGTCCTCGGACGCGCAGCTTCAATCGTTTGAGCAGGAAGTGGTGCGCGAGGGTCGCATGAGCCGCGGCCTCAACGTGATGTTCAGCACCATGCTTCAGCGCACGGCGCCGCCGCTCTACGGCGAGGCGGACCTGCGCGCGGTTCCACCGGGCCGCTTCCAGGTGCTGGACGTGGACCGGACCCAGCCCATCAAGGACTTCGTGCAGGAGAACGGCCTGCGCTTCAAGACGGGCCGGGGCTTCTACGAGTTCACCAAGACGGAGACCATCCAGGGCCGCAAGGAAGTGGTGCTGATGGACCGCAAGACGGGGGACCTCTACAGCGGCGAGCGGGCCCGCGAGATGCTCGGGCTGCCGCCCGGGGAGACGGTGCGCATCCGGCCCGCCAGCCTGGAGAAGTACGTCGTCTTCGTGCAGAGCACTTCGGCCAACCGGAAGCTGATGGGGGATTCGAAGTTCCTCTACGAGGTCGAGGACTGGGATGGCGCCCGGTCCGCCGCGGCATAGCGGTTCCCTCGCGTCAGTCGCCGTCGACCGGCTCCGTGTCGGCTTGTCGGGGCTCGATGAAGTGCAGCGTTCGGGGCGCCTCCGTGCCGGTGAGGACGTCCTGGGCCAGCTCTAGGCGGAAGCGGTGGGGCGGAGCTGCCGGCGTGACGGTGAAGGCCGTGCTTCGTTCGGGCGCGCCCTGGGGGTGGACGCGGAGCTGGTCTTCGATCGCGGTGTACTGGAAGGCGTCGACCCGGCCATCGGTGCCCTGCCGCTCCAGGTGTCCGCCTTCATAGAAGTAGAAGCGCTCGGTCGCGGGGTAGCGTTCGGGGACCGCGATCCACTGCGCCACGCTCTGTTCCGTTCGCGCCGGGTCGAAGAGGAGCCGCTCGGCGGGCGAGGCCGCCCAAATGGGCGTGTCGCCAGGCGCTTGCTGTCGTTCGAGCGCCGCGTCCAGGTGTCGCAGAACGTCCGGGTCGCGTTCGGTGGCTTGATGGTCGCGCAGGGTTTGAAGGGCCTCTGGGCTGGCCTCGAGGCCCAGGGCTCGCACGGCCATCCGCCGGACCTCGGGCACGGAGTCCTCGAGCGCAAGCCGCAGGGCTCGGTGGGCCACCTCCGGGCGGCGGTTCATGAGGGCCAGGGCAACGGCCTTCCGTGTTTCCGTGTCGGGGGCGCCTCGCAGGCGCTCCAGCAGCACGGTGGTTGCGTCGGGCGGCGCGACGTCCGAGGCCCAGGCGATGATGGCGGCGCGCCTGACGCGGGGGATTCATCCGATAGCGCCTGGCGAAGCGCCTCCCAGGCTTCAGGACCACCGAGCCCGCCGAGCGCGGCGACGAGGTCCGCCCGTTCATCTTCGTCGCGTGTCCGGGCCAGCATCTCCAGCAGGGTAGGCGTCGCACGGGTGCAGCCGAGCCGTTCGGTGGCGAGAATCGCCCTTCTGCGGAGCGAGGCGTCGGGGTCGGTCAGGAGCCGGCACACAGGCTCGCATGTGCTGGCGTCACGCCGAAGGATGAGCGCCTGAAGCGCCTGTGCGCGGACGGGGGGGGAGGACGATGCGGCGAGCAGCGGGACGAAGACGCTGGCGGGTACGTGCGCACGATAGGTCAGCGTGCGGAGGGCGTGGAGTTGTACGTTCTCGGAGGCATCCGTGAGCAGGTGGATGAGCAGGCCCTCTGTCGCCTCGCCTTCTCGCGCGACCAGGTCAACCGCCGCGGCCCTGACGGTGGAAGAGGCCGAAGCCAGGCCGAGCCGAGCCAGGGCGCCGGATTCGGGGAGCCCCAGCCGTTGCGCGGTGGCGAGCGCGTTCAGCTTCTCCGCCTCCGGAGCACGCTCGAAGCGCTCGAGGAAGAGGTCGCTCGCGGCCGCCGGATTCATCCTCGCGAGCGAGTCCATGGCGGCGTGCTGCACGGAGGGCTCGGTATCATCCAGCGCCTCCAGGAGGCTCCGCCAGTCCGCGGCGTCCTGTGCGCTCGCAAGCGCTCGCGCCGCCGGGGCTCGGACGTCAGCGGCTGCGTCGCGCAGCGCGAGCCGAGCCAGGGCATGGGCTTCGGGGGACGCCAGCTCCCGGAGCACTCGCAAGGCCGTGGTCTTCTCCGATGTGGTGCCCGACGCCAGGACCTCCCGGGCGACCTGCGTGAAATCCGCTCGCGCGAGCAGTGCGTCGAGGTCTTCCCGCGTGCTCCGGGTGGGCTTCGTGGCCACCCAATGCAGCAGCTCCCATGTCGACAGAGGTGAGCTCACGGCACCGCCGTCATGCGCGTGGCGAGAAGGCTGCTGGAGGACGCCTGAGTCCGGTTCATATGGCGCGTGAGAATGGCTGCTCCTTGTCGCCGCGTGCTCCTGAATCCGGCGTCACATTCCATGGAAGCATCGGGAGGGCGACGTTAGCGTGCGTCCGTGCGCGTCTGGGTGACATTGCTACTGGTGTGCGCGGGCTGTGGCGCCTTCGAGTTCCACCCCTATGAACTCCGGGGACCCCACCGGGACTTGCATGCGCGCTCGCTCGAGCGGTTGTTCGGAGCGGAACCGAAGCAGGCCTTTCGCTTCGCGGTGGTGGGCGACATGCAGTTGTTCCTGGATGACTCCGCGGCGGCGATGCGGGACCTGGAGCAGCGCGGCGTCGACTTCGTGGTGCAGATGGGCGACCTCACGGAGTTCGGCAGCACGCAGGAGTACGAGTGGGGCGTCGAGCTGCTGTCCCGCTTGAAGGTCCCGTTCTTCGTGGTCATGGGCAACCATGACGCGCTGGGCATGGGGCAGAAGCTCTACCGGCGCACCTTCGGACCGGAGTCCTTCTCCTTCACGTATTCGGGCACGCGCTTCGTCTTCTTCGACTCCAACTCCCGCGAGTACGGCTTCCCGGGCGACATCCCGGACCTGCAGTGGTTGAAGACGGCGCTCACACCCGAGCCCGCGGTGCTGAACACCTTCACCTTCTCCCACGTGCCTCCTGGGAACGGGGACTTTGACGATGCGCTCGTCGCGCCCTTGGTGAAGCTCCAGCAGAAGAAGGGCGTCGCCATCTCCTTCCACGGCCACGTCCACCAGTACCACGACGTCCACGCGCACGATGTCCGGTACGTCACCACCGATTCGATGAAGGGCCGGAGCTACCTCTGGGTGGACGTCGATGGCACCTCGGTGCAGGTGCAGAGGGCCACCTTCTGATGGCCGCGCGCGGGACTCTCCGAGCCTCGCTGCTGGCGGCGCTGCTGTTGGCGGCACGGGAGGCGCGGCCGGAGCCGGCGCACGAGGCGTCACCCTGGTACGTGCCCGACCATGCGGCGATGCAGTTCGCGGGCGCCATCGGCTTTCTCCGCGGGGCCGGGCTGGAGCTTCCTCGACGAGACCGTGGAGGCCGCGCTGCTGGTGGGCTGGGCGCCGCCCGCGTTGGCGGGGAGGACTTCTTCACCTTCACGCTGAAGGGGCAGTGGCGGCCCTTCCTGCTCGATGCGGCGGGGTGGACCGTCCGCCCGCTCATGGTGGGCGCGATGCTCAGCTACACGGTGGGCGACGACTACTTCGCGGGCCTGCCCAGCCGTTACGACCGGGGCTACTACTGGTTCCGCACCGCCATCCGGCCCGCGCTGCTGCTGGGCGCCAGCGTGGGGCGCCCGGTGGAGGCGCTGAACCTGCGATTCGTGGAGGGGTACTTCGAGCTCGTCGCCACCGACTACCGGCTGGTGCAGTTCATCCGCAATCCCTCCACCGTGAACGTCGAGCTCTTCACGCTGGCCCTGGGCGTGAAGCTCCGGTTCTGAAGCGGCGCGTGTGAGCACCGCCCCAGGGCCCGCCACGAGGGTCCGTCAGGGCATGTCCGTGGCCGTGGCGGAGTCGGGAACCGCCGACTCCGACGTCCCTCTCAGGCGGCGGAGGATGCGTGGGGCCTCGGCCGCGAGGCGCTCCTTGCCATCGGCCAGGGGGCGGTCGCGCAGGTCGGTGATGACAGTGCCAGGCCGCCCCGCGCCGAAATGGACCTTCAGGTCCTTGCCGATGAGCGCGTAACGCGCCTCCCAACCCACGGTGGTGAGGAGGTATCGCTGCGGGTCCGGCCGGGTCATCGGAAGGCCGTCACCCAGCACCGCCGGGCTGTGCGTGTCGCCCAGCAGGTCGAAGAGCGTGGACACCACGTCGATGTGTCCGGTGACGGCGTCGACCTGGCCCACGGGAAGCTGGTCGTCGAACACGAGCATGGGCACGTGAAGCTGGGAGGCCGTCACGTCGCTGGCATGGCCCACGCGGCCGTGCTCACGGAACTCCTCGCCATGGTCGCCGGTGAAGAGAGTCAGCGGGCGCGTGCCGCGCAGGCTTTCGATGCGCGCCAGCAGCTCTTCGACCTTGGTGTCCACTTCGTAGGCCGAGTTCCACGCGCGGGCCTTGAGATGCTCGGGAGGCACGCGCGCCGTGGAGAGTCCACCCTTGCCATTCCAGGCGGGCGAGAAGACCTCGGAGCGCGGTGGGTAGTCGTAGTCGAAGTGCGTGCCGGCGAAGAACACGAACAGGAACAGCGGCGTGTCCTGAGGCGTGGCCTCCACGGCCGCCAGCGCGTCGCGGACCATGGCTTCGTCTCGCAGGTGGCTGCGGCCCGTGTAGTCCGTGCGCAGGCCTCCCGTCACGTCGCGGAAGACGGTGTCCTTGAGGCCCATCCAGTCCACGGAGGACGCGGCGAAGAAGAACTGCTGGTAGCCATTGCGGGCCAGCGCGGGGAAGAGGAGGGGCGTGCGGCCCGCGCCCACCACGGCATTGCGGCGCTGGGCCTCCAGCCCGAAGAACATGCTGAACAGCGAGTAGTCCGTGGAGCTGGCCGCGCTGTGGTGATGCAGGAAGCGCGTGCCGCTCTGCGCCCTGCGCCACATGTTCGGCATGACGTCGGCGGTGAAGAAGTCGTCACGCAGGCTCTCCACGAGCACGACGACGATGTCGGGACGGCGGGTGAAGCGCACCTCCGCGGGGTCGATGCTCGCCGCGGGCACGCCTGCCTCGGGGCTCACGCCCAGGCGCAGGCCGGATGCGGGCGCCTTGCCAGTGATGCGCGAGAGGAGGGTGTTCATCCGCACCGGTGCCTGGAGGGGCAGGGTGGTGGTGGCATGCTGCACGGCGCCGCCATGGGCGAAGACGAGGGACGCGGTGATCAGCCGCTCGGCGGTGCACAGGGCCGTCATCAGCACCACCGTGCGCGCCACCCGGCGAGGGCCAAAGCCCCGGCGCAGGAACCAGATGCCCGCCGTCGTGTCGAGCGCGAGGATGACCACCATCGCCCCGGCTACCAGCGCCACCTCCGACGAAGACAGCCCCGTCTCCGCCAGGGCATGCGGCTGAAGCGCCACCGCCAGCACCAGGCCGTTGATGTGGAAGCCCAGTGAGTTGAGCACCAGCGCGTCCAGCCCGAGCAGCACGCCGCCCACCGCCGTCAGCACCGGGAGCGCGAAGCGGTAGCGGTGGCCGAACAGGACGGCCAGGGGGAGGGTTCCAAGAAAGGCCAGCAGCCCCAGGAACAACGCCTGGGCGAGGCTTCCCGCGAGCAGGAGGGGGCGGAGCCCCGGTGCCAGCCGCTCCACGGCCACGCGCAGCGCGCCGCCGAAGTACAGCAATGCGACGAGCCCGTGGAGCACGCACCAGGTCAGCGCGGTGCTCAGGTAGGGTCGGGCTGCTTCGAAGCGCTGGAGGAAAATGGCGGCTGCGGAGGACGCCGCATCAGACATCCGTGACATTGCATGGCGCAGCTATTCCGGATACCGGAACTTCGCAAGCATCAATGAAGTCCGGTGGCGCGCCCCGCTGATGGCGACATGCAAGGATGCTGCTCATGCCTCCGCGCAAGCTCGTTCGGCACCTCGTCTGGTTGGAGTCCTTCGCCGCCGCCGTGGAGGCGGGCAGCATCGAGGCCGCCGCGGAGCACCTGGGCGTGGCGCGCTCGGTGGTGAGCGAGCACGTTCGCTCGCTGGAGCTGGCGCTGGCGGATGGTGCGCCGTTGTTGGAGCGCGGGCCGGCCGTCGCCTGCAGCTCACCGCCCGGGGGAGCGGCTCTTCGCGGGCACCCAGACGCCGCTGCATCAACTGGACATGAAGCGGCTGCGCGACCTGGCCAGCGCCGAGCCCGTGGTGCGGCTGGGCCTCAACCCGACGCTGTCCTTGTCCCTGGTGGGCGCCGTGGCGAGGACGCCGCCGCCGCGGACCTCAAGCTGGTGCTCAGCTTCGGAGGTCCCCACGAGCTGACGCGCCGGTGCAGACGCGGCAGCTCGACGGCGCTCGACTTCACGCCCCTGCCTACCCATGAAGGCGTGGAGTCGGAGTCACTGCTGCGCATGCCCTTCGTCGTGCTCGCCGGGCCGGACAACGAGCTGGCGCGGCAGGCCGCGTCCCGGACGTCGCTGCACGTGAAGGACCTGGAGGGGCAGCGCTTCGTGGACTGGCTGCGTGATGACCCCTACGGCGGCGCCAACAGCGCCCGCTTCGCCGCCCACGGCGTGACGGTGGATGAAGTGGGGCGCGCGGAGAGCTTCCTTCTCCTCTACGAGCTGCTGCGCGCGTTCCGCGCCTGCTCCATCACTCCGGACCTGCGCCCCATGCACCCGTTTCCACCGGACCTCCATGCATGGCCCCTCCTGGAAGAGGAGCCCCAGGCGGTCGAGGTGGTGGCCTTGTGGCCTTCGGGAGCGCTCAGCCCCGGCGCCCGGTTGGTGCTGGATGGACTTCGCCGCAAGCCAGGCTAGTTCGACGTTAAAACGACGAAGACGTCGAATTATGACGGATTTCCGTTCACCCAGAGAAGGGATATCTTCAAAAAGAAGAAGATTCCGCCTGAGGTGAATGATGATGACTCCCACGGAACGGACGATTGCCCGCCTGCCTGCTCATCTGCGTCGCTACGTGGTGAGCCAGGACTACGCGGCGTATACGTCGCGGGACCAGGCCGTCTGGCGGAACATCCTGGGCTCCTTGAGGGGTCACCTGGCGGACAAGGCGCACCCTGTCTACCTGGAGGGCCTGGAGGCCACGGGCATCGGCTCGGAGTGCATCCCCAGCCTGGATGAGATGAACGAGAAGCTCGCTCGCCTGGGCTGGGCCTGTGTGGGGGTGCGTGGCTTCATTCCACCCGCCGTCTTCACGGAGCTCCAGGCGATGGGCGTCCTGGCGATTGCCGCGGACATCCGCACCCACGAGCACATCGAGTACACGCCGGCGCCGGACATCGTTCATGAGAGCGCCGGGCACGCGCCCATCATCGCCAACCGCCGCTACGCGGAGTACCTCAAGGCGTGCGGGCTGGTGGGCTTCAAGGCCATTGCCAGCGTGGAGGACCAGGCCGTCTTCGAGGCCATCCGGAACCTGTCGGTGGTGAAGGAGGACCCGGACGCCAGCGAGGAGGAGGCGGCGCACGCGCAGGCCCGGCTGGAGGCCGCCAGCGCGAGCCGCCGCTACGTCAGCGAGAGCACGCGGGCGAGCCGCCTCTACTGGTGGACGGCGGAGTATGGCCTCATCGGGAGCGTGGCGTCGCCGCGTATCTACGGCGCGGGGCTGCTGTCCAGCATCGGCGAGGCGCAGCACTGCCTGACGCCGGCGGTGAAGAAGCTGCCGCTGAGCGTGGCCTGCGCGGACATGGACTACGACATTACCCGCATGCAGCCGCAGCTCTTCGTGGCGCGGGACTTCGAGCACTTGTTCGAGGTGCTGGCGGAGTTCGAGTCCACGCTGTCGTGGAAGCGGGGCGGTGACTTCGGCCTGACGGAGGCGCTGCGCGCGCGGACCGTCAATCACCTGGTGCTGGCGGACGGCCGCGAGGTGACGGGCCGGGTGATGGAGATGCTGGCCGCGCCGCGCGAGGTGGCGCCGGGGCTGGGCACCGCGCTCGTCTGCATGGAGGGGCCCATCATGGTCTCGCGCGGCGGGCGCTCCCTGGACGAGAAGCCGTGGAGCGGGCCGGCGCTGGTGGCGTTCGGCGCGGGGACGTTGCCGGAGCGCGGGCCCTTCAAGCTGTCGCTGGAGAGTGGGCTGGAGCTGGAGGGCTTCGCCACGGACGGTGGCCGGTGCTGGCGCTGCGCGGCCGGTTGGCGGGGCGCGAGCTGGCGCTGCCCGCGGTGGCGAAGCTCTTCGTGAGTACGCACCTGCCCTCGGTGGCGGGTGGGCCTTCGGACCCGGCGACGTGGGACCGCTGGTACGGCGAGCTGAGCGCCTTCGCGGAAGGGGATGGCGAGGAGAAGGCCCGCACACGCAAGGCCCTGGCGCTGCATCCGGCGCTGGCCGCGCTCTACCGCGAGGTCCGGAAGATGCGGGAGACGCACTCCGTGAAGCCCGAGCGGCTGAGCCAGATTGCCGCGGCGGCCACGGATTTCCCGGACGACTGGCTGCTTCGCGCCGAAGTGGAAGAGCTGCGCCGCCGCGTCTGAATCAGCGCCCCCAGTCCTTCTCCTCCAGGCCCTCCTGGAGGACCCAGCGCAGGTGTTCGTCGAAGTCGAAGGTGCAGCCCGAGACGTCGGGCGCTCCGTCCAGCAGCCACGTCGACAGGTCGAAGTCGTCGTGGCGCGCCGGGAAGATGAGCAGCCCGGTGTCGCGACGCATCCCCGTGTCGAAGTAGTAGTAGTCGCTCACGTTCGAGTAGGCGCTGTACTGGAAGGGGATGAGCCGCTCGCGGAGCTTCTGCTCGAGGATGGCGGCTTCCAGTTCGTCCTCGTTGTCGCCGAAGGCGCCCTCCTCGACGTACGCCTTGGACCACTGGAGCGTCTCCAGCACCTCGGTGGGGCTCAACATCCGAGCGCGCTCATGTCCCTGCCAGTCCACCGCGGAGAACAGGCCGTGGCGGGAGATGAAGTCGACGTAGGACTGGGGAAGCAGCGCGCCCAGCGAGGACTCCAGGATGTGGAGGTCCTGGGCGGCCACCGGCGTGAGCGACACGGACCGGAGCGGGAGCTTTGTCTCGTGCTTCAGGCGTTCCTGGAGCGCGAGGATGGAATCAATGGCGCGGGACATTCGCGCCATCCTAGGCACACCCAGGGAGCGCCGTTCGCTGGAAACACCACGGGCCCGGCCACGCGACATGCGCATGGTCAGGCCCGTCGGGTGTCCTGCTGCCCGTTCGCCGCGGGCGCGCGGACTACTTCTCCTTGCCGGCGATCTTCCGCAGGGCCTTCTGGTCACGCACGCAGAGGATGCGGCCGACGTTGCCGAGCACGCCCTCACGCTTCATCTCGTTGATGAGCGTGGACACGAAGGAGCGGGAGGCGCCCACGAGGTCCGCGAGGTCCTGCTGGGTGATGCCGCGCAGGTCCGTCTCGCCGCCGTGCGGGCAGCGCTCGCCGTGCGCTTCAACCAGGGTGAGCAGGGTGTCCGCCAGGCGGGCCGGAACCTCCTTGAACGTCAGGCCCAGCACGCGCTTGCGCAGGGCACGCACGCGCTCGGCGTAGGCGCGGACCACGTCCACCGCCAGGGCCGGACGGGCCTCCAACTGGGCGCGGAAGTCGCGGCCCTCGATGCTCCAGACCTCGGCCTCACCGGCGGCGATGGCCATCTCTTCAATCGGCGTGCCCTCGGGGCGGAACAGCTCGCCGAAGAGGTCGCCCGGGCGGAGGATGGACACCACGGAGCGGGTGCTGTTCTTGCCGATGCGCATCAGGCGCACGCGGCCGGACTTCAGCAGATAGACGCGGTCGGTGTTGTCACCGGGGCGGTAGATGGTCGAGTTGTGCGGGAAGGACTCGACCTTGAAGTAGCCCTTGAAGTCGATGGCCTCCTGGCCGGGCACCAGCTTGTTGGCGGTGACCATCATCCCGGAGCTGGTCGTCTGCAGCGGCGCCACGACGTTGGAACCGATGGGGCCGAGGGGGCGATTGAAACCGTGCATGGCATTACTCCTGGGAAGGAAGCGTAGGGAAGTCGGGCCGTCTGCTTCAGCGGCGAACGGGACTTTCCTTCTCCAAGGTTCGTGCCAGCGGGAATTGAAATGCCGCCGGGACAACACCTCCTGAAATGCCGGGTACTTAGCGCTACAGGCCCGCACCAGCGCCCGTTCTGTGTCCAAAACCTGAAACAGAACGTTCAAACAGTCTGATCAATTTGAACGAAACGTTCAAACCGGGGGCGTGAGTGTCGGAGCAGCGACACTGTCCAAGAGTGCTCACAACGCATCCTTCACAGGGAAGGTGTGCACTTGAGGGCTCTGGCCCTGTGCAAGACCGTACTTCTGGAGTTTGCGCTCCAGGGTGGGGCGGCTGATTCCAAGGATCTGACAGGTGCGACCCTTGTGCCCCTTGGTGACGGTCATCGCACGGGCGATGAGCTGGCGCTCGGCCTCTTCCAAAGTGGGAATCAGGCTGGCGTCGTCCTCGGCCGGCGCGGCGAACATGGCGCTGGCGGTGTGGGCGGAGGCGGCCCGGCCCGGCTCCGGCGAGGGGAGGGGAGACTCCAGGGCGGGCAAGTCGTCCCCGCGGAGGACGTCACCGGGGGCCAGCACCACGGCGCGGGTGAGCACGTTCTCCAACTCGCGCACGTTGCCGCGCCAGGGCAGGCGGGTGAGGCGCTCCATGACCTCGCCGGGCACGCGGGTGACGCGCTTGTGGACCTTCTCGTTGATGCGCTCGAGCAGGTGCTTCACCAGCGGGGGATGTCCTCGCGCCGCTCGCGCAGCGGGGAATCTGGAGGGTGATGACCTTGAGGCGTTGGTAGAGGTCCTCGCGGAAGCGGCCGGCCTCCACCTCCTCCACCAGGGCGCGGTGGGTGGCGGCGATGACGCGGGCGCGCAGCTTGATGCGCTTGACGCCGCCCACGCGCTCGAACTCGCGCTCCTGCAGCACGCGCAGGAGCTTGGCCTGGAGCATCAGCGACATGTCGCCAATCTCGTCCAGGAACACCGTGCCGTCCTCGGCCAGCTCGAACTTGCCCGGCTTGCCCGCCGTGGCGCCGGTGAAGGCGCCCTTCTCGTGGCCGAAGAGCTCGCTCTCCAGCAGCGTGTCGACGATGGCCGAACAGTTGATGCCGATGAAGGGCCGGGGCTCGTCGTAGGAGTAGTTGTGAATGACGCGGGCGATGAGCTCCTTGCCGGTGCCGCTCTCGCCCGTAATCAGCACGGTGGCGTGGCTGCCGGTGACCTTTCCAATCTCCTTCACCAGTTGCTGCATCAGCGGGCTGGTGCCCACGATGTCGCCCAGGCGGGCGGCGGCATTCTCCCGGTGGACCTCGTCCGCGCGGCGCGACAGCTGGCGGTACTCCAGCGCGCGCTCCACCACCAGGTCCAGGGCGGCCGGGTCCGGGAAGGGCTTGTGGATGTAGTCGAAAGCCCCGGCCTTCATGGCCCGGATGGTGGTCTCCATGTCGTGGTACGCGGTGACCAGGATGATGCGCGCGTCCCCGCACAGGCCCTTCATCTCCTCGATGATTTCCAGGCCCGTGCGGTCCGGGAGCATCATGTCGAGGATGACCACGCTGGGCATGGCCTCCTGGGCGGCGCGCAGTCCCGCCGCGGCGCTGGTGGCGGTGGCCACCTGGTAGCGGGGCTGGCCGTCCTGCTCGATCTCCTCGAAGTGCATCTTCAGCGTTTCGAGGAGCGAGACGTCGTCGTCGACGATGAGAAGGGTCTCCATGGCGCTCTCAGGTGGCGAACGTCAGCGTCAGCACCACGCCCGGCTCGGCGCTGCCCCGGGCGGCCACGTCTCCCCACGCCCGTCATCACCCGGCGCAGGGCCGCCAGGGACAGACCGGCGCCCCGGGCCAGCCGGGAGCCGAAGGGCTCGAAGAGCGAACCGTTCTCCTCGGGGGCAGGGCGGCGGCGGGGTCGTGGAGCACCATCATCACCTGGTGGGGGCCGCCCCGGCGCAGGGCTACCTCCATCGGGCTGCCCTCCGCCGGCCCATGGCGACGTTGAGCAGCACCTGGGCCAGCACGGGCCGCAGCCGCGTCGGGTCCACCCGGACGCGGGGCAGGTCGGGTTCCTCGTCCACGCGGACTTCCACGCGCCGCTCGGCCAGCTCGGGGGCCACCATCTCCGTGGCCTCCTGCACCACGCCGCGCAGCGGATGGGCGTCCATCTTCGGGGTGGTGTCGCGGCCGTATTCGGAGAGGAGCCAGAGCATGCGCTCCATGGTGCGAATCTCCCGGTTGGCGATGGTGAGCCGCCGCTTGTCCCGGTCATTGAGGCTGGTGTTCCGGGCCAGCGTCTGCACCGCCATCTTCACCGAGGAGAGGGGGTTGCGAATCTCGTGGCTGAGCGAGGAGGACAGCCGTGAAATCTGCACCGGGGGGGCGCCGTCCAGCACGGCGTTGAGGTCCAGCACGGTGGCGCTGGCCTCGCCGTCGTCCAGTCCCAGGGACAGGCGGAGGGGGCACGCGTCCTCGCCGCCGAGGTTGGCGGAGATGAACTCCACCGCGCGGCGGTCCTCGCGGGCGCGGGCGTCCAGCTCACGGGCGCGCTTGGGCGACACGCCGAGGACCTCGTGGAGCGGCTGCTCCAACAGGGCCTCGGCGGGGCGCCGCAGGATGCTGGAGAGGTCGCCTTCGGCGCGTGTCACCCGCAGGCTTGGAGTCCAGGCGAGCATCGCGGCTTGCAGGAGATGGGTGTTCATTTGATGGGCCTGAAACATACCGACTAAGGTTCCGCGCTGTCCCCATGTCATCTCCGGCGCGTTTTCCTAAGAACCTTGTGGCCTGCCTCCTCTTCCTGTCCGGGGGCACTGCGCTCGTCTACGAACTCGTCTGGTCCAAGTACCTCGGGAATGTCCTGGGGAACAGCGGCCAGGCGCATGCCGTGGTGCTCGCCACGTTCATGGGCGGGCAAGCGCTGGGGGCATTTGTCTTCGGGCGGACAGCCGACCGGGCAAAGAACCCCCTGGCCCTTTACGGCCTGCTGGAGCTGGGCGTGGGCCTGTACGCGCTGGCCTTCCCCTATGTGCTCGATGTGCTGGGGGCGCTGTGGCTGAACGTGGCCCCGTCCGTACCGGATGGCTGGCGACTGGGGCCCCGGCTGCTGGTCTCCTCCGCGTCGCTGCTGATTCCCACGCTGCTGATGGGCGGCACGCTGCCGGCGCTGGTGCGGCACTTCGCCTCCAGCCTGTCGGGGGTGCGCTACGAGTTGGCGCGGCTCTACGCCGTCAACAGTCTGGGCGCGGCGGTGGGTGTGTTCATCGCCGGGACGAAGCTGGTGCCCGCCATCGGCCTGTCCTCCTCGGCGGGGCTGGCCGCGGGGCTCAACATCCTGGTGGCGCTGGCCTCGCTGGGGCTGGCCCGGCGCTTCCCTCCCGCGCTGGTGCCGGGACAGACGCCTCCCGCGGAAGCGGGCGACGCGGAGGTGTCCTATCCGCGCATCGCGGTGAGGGCGGCGCTCATCGGCGTGCTGCTGTCTGGCTTCACGTCCATGCTGTACCAGGTGACGTGGATCCGCCTGCTGTCCATCGTCCTGGGCGCGTCCACCTACGCCTTCACGCTCATCCTCACCGCGTTCATCATGGGCATCGGCCTGGGCAGCTTCTGGCTGATGACGCGCAAGGGACAGGTGGACTCGCTGCGCCTGTTCGGCCGGCTCCAGGTCGCGCTGGTGGCCAGCATCTGCGTGGCGCTGCCGCTCTACGTCCGGCTGCCGCACCTGTTCCGCAAGGCGCAGTGGATGATGACGCGCTCGCTGGACACCTGGCCGCTGTTCCAGGTGCTGACCTTCGGCTTCTGCTGCCTGGTGCTGCTGGTTCCCACCTTCTTCATGGGCGCGGCCTTCCCGGCGGCGGCGCGCGTGGCCACGGCCAAGGTGTCCGAGGTGGGGCGCCAGCTGGGCGGCGTCTACTTGTGGAACACGGTGGGCACGATTACGGGTTCGGCGCTGGGCGTGCTGGTGCTGATGCCGTGGTGGGGCATGGAGGGCAACTTCATCGCGGGCGTGGCGGCCAACCTGCTCGGCGCGGGGCTGGCCTTCCACGCGGCCCCGGCCGTCCCGCGCAGCACGCGCGCGCCTTGTGGCCGGTGGCCGCCACGGCGGTGCTGGCGCTGGTGGTGCTGGGCGGGATGAGCGGCTGGGCCGTGCGGTTGTCGGGCATCGCCTCCATCCGCTCCCATGAGAAGCCGCCGGAGAGCTACGCGAAGCTGGTGGCGGAGACGGAGGCCCTCATCCGCCCCATCTTCTACCAGGACGACACCTTCGCCACGGTGATGGTGGCGGACGTTCCCGTGGACAACCTGCGGTTCATGAAGCTCAACGGGAAGGTGGACGCGTCCAACGGGAGCGACGTGGAGACGCAGGTGGTGGCCGGTCACCTGGGCGCCCTGTTGCATCCGCGTGAGCCCAAGACGGTGCTGCTGGTGGGCGCCGGCGCGGCCATCACCGCGGGCAGCGTGCTGGTGCACCCCGTGGAGCACCTGGACATGGTGGAGATTGCTCCCGCCGTCATCGACGCGGCGCGCCTGTTCAAGGCGGACAACCGCAACGCGGTGGATGACCCGCGCACCCACGTGCACGTGGACGACGCCAAGACGTTCATGGCGCTGTCGCCGCGCAAGTACGACCTGGTGGTGAGCGTGCCGTCCAACCCGTGGGTGTCCGGCGTGTCCGGCCTCTTCACGCGGGACTTCTTCCAGACGGTGGACCGGCACCTGGCGGACGACGGCGTGCTGGTGCAGTGGATTCACACCTACGAGAGCAACGAGGACCTCATCAAGCTGGTGGTCCGCACCCTGCGAGACACCTTCCCGCACGCCACCACGTGGCTGGGGCCGCATGACCTGGTGATGGTGGCCAGCCGCAAGCCCCTGGCCTTCGATGCGGCGCGCCTGGCCGAGCGCATGGGGCATCCGGAGGTGCGGAAGGACTTGTCCCGCGTGGGCATCAACGACGTGTTCGCGCTGCTGTCCAAGCAGGTGCACAGCGAGGCCGGCCAGCTCGAGTTCGCCGGTGAGGGCCCCATCAACACGGACGACCACAACCTGCTGGAGTACGCGTCGCCCATCGCCTTCTTCGTGTCGAATCTGGACGTGCGCGTGAAGGACGAGCGGCGCGCGCCCGAAGGGGCGGACCGCCTCTTCCTGCACGACTACGTCCAGCAGCACCCGCCCACCGCGGAGCAGGCCGCCGGGCTGTACCGGAACATCGAGCGCTACCACGCGCCCAATGACCCCATGGTGCGAGGCGCGGCCGCGCAGTGGCGGCGGCTGGCCCCCGACAGCCCGGAGTCCGCCCTGGCCCTGGGCAAGGCGGCGCTGGCCCAGCAGGATTTGACGCTGGCCGCCTCACTCCTGGAGCCCGAGGTGGCGCGGGGAGGACGCGAGCCCGCGCTGGTGACGGCCTACCTCCGGCTGGTGACGGCTCAGACCTGGGCTTCGCGCACCATGTGGACGCCTGTAGGTGCCCTGCACGACACCGTGGCCCTGGGGCGCGAGGTTGCGTCCCGGCACCCGGACGACGAACATCTGGCCCGGGCGCTGCGCTCGCTCTGCGAGGCGCTGCCCCGTTCGAGCTGCGAAGGCAGCTCCCAAACGCCCGTTGCCGCGCCCGGGAGCCCCTGAAATGGGGGGCCTGGAGCATCCCAATCGGGCCAATCGCCTGGAATCACTGAGAATTCCTGGCATCCTCCCGATGACCGATGGAGGTGGAAGTGGGATCTGCCCTAGGGTGCGAATCACCCAAGCAGCAGGGTGTTTTTTCCACCACTGCAATCCCCGGAGAGTTCCATGAAGGCGATCTCGAAGAAGCAGCAGCTCCGCAAGGCTCGTGGCCAGGGCATGACCGAGTACATCATCATCGTCGCCCTCATCGCGATCGCCGCCATCGGCGTGGTGACCCTGTTCGGCGACAACATCCGCAAGCTGTTCGGCGCCTCCGCCGACGCGCTGGCCGGTAACGCCTCCGTCGACTCCGAGGCCACCGAGCGTCAGCGCCAGCTGGAGAAGAAGACCATCAAGACGTTCGGCCAGAACAACGCGTACTGAGCCGTGTCCTTCCGGGGGGAGCCATACCTGCCTCGTGTGGGTGGCTCCTCTCGGGCGGCTGAGGTCGAGGGCTGAGTCGTCAGCCCGGTGCCCGGCCGGAAGTGGCAGCACCCCCGCCCAGGGGCTTGACCCTCACGCGACGTGAGGCCCTACACCTCCTCATCAAGAGGTGGAGATGGCCCTGACGGTGAGCCAGGTCGCCCGGTTGGCGAAAATCAGCATCCGCGCGTTGCACCACTATGACGAGCTGGGCCTGTTGTGTCCTTCGGACCGCAGCGAGGCCGGCTACCGGCTCTATTCACAGGCGGACCTCCAGAAGCTCCAGCAGGTGCTCTTCTTCAAGGAGCTGGGCTTCCCGCTGGAGGACATCCGCCGCATCCTGGGCGACCCCACCTTCGACCTGCGCACCGCGCTGCGGATGCAGCGGCAGCTCCTGACGGAGCGGGCCGCCCGTCTGGACGCGTTGGTGCATGCCGTGGACGCGGCGCTGGACGCGCTGGAGAAGGGGACGCACGTGGACAAGGACGCGATGTTCGAGGCCTTTGGCGACTTCGACCCCTCGAAGTACGAGGAGGAGGCGAAGCAGCGCTGGGGGAACACGGAGGCCTACAAGGAATCCGCCCGGAGGGCGGCGCGCTACAAGAAGGAGGACTGGAAGCGCATCAAGGAGGAGGGCGACGCCCTCTTCCAGGCGTTGGCGGACCTGCTCGCGGCGGGCACCAGCGCCGCGTCGGCCGCGGCCATGGACCTGGCCGAGGCGCACCGGCAATACCTGGGCAAGTGGTTCTACGCGTGCCCACCCGCCATGCACCGGGGCCTGGGGGAGATGTACGTGGCGGATACGCGCTTCACGGAGAACATCGACAAGGTGCGCCCTGGCCTGTCGCTGTTCCTCCGGGATGCCTTCGCGGCCAACGCGGAGCGACAGGGGGCCGCCGATGCTCCCTGCGGCTAGCTGAAGCCCAGCCGCTTCAGCATCACCGCGCGGATGGAGGGAATCCGGAAGCGGTAGATGAGCGCGTCCGCGAAGTAGTGCGCCAGCACCACCGCGAAGCCCAGGGACGTCATGGCGCGCAGCAGGGGATGCGTCTCCGCCACGCCCATGTTGCTGCCCAGCGCGCCGCGCACCACGCCCTGCTGGAGCAGGCCATGCACCGCGCCCAGCGCCAACAGGGGCAGCATGGACGCAATCATCGCCGGGACGATGAACTTCCGCGGCAGCCGGGGCGTGTCACCCTCGCGCGGCTCCAGCATCCGCGCGGTGAGCATGTAGTACTCCAGGCCGTGCATGCCGGGCAGCATGACGTAGCCCCAGGTGGGCGCCACCAGCACCAGCCCGGTCGCCGTCGCCATGGCCAGGAGGTAGAGCACCTTGGGCCCGCTGACGGCCTCCGCGCGCAGCACCGTGCGGAACAGCAGCATGAAGTAGCCCAGCCACACCGCCAGCAGCACCCCGAGCGTGCCGTGCGGGAGCACCGCTCCCTGGCCAATGTCGAGGTACGCCGGCGCATCGGGCCCGGGGGCCTCCGGCACGAAGAAGATGCGCACCAGCAGCAGCGTGAGCAGCAGCGGGACGTACATCTGTTGCAGCTTGCGCTCCAGCGCCGACGCGCCGGGCAGGCCGGCCTTGCCCGCGCGCAGCCCGTGGAGTGACCAGATGCCCCGGTGCTGGGACAGGGTGTGGTGCGTGCCGAAGACGTTGAAAATCACCGCCACGCCATACGTGTGCGCCGTGCGCTCCGCGTAGAAGGTGAAGAAGAGCACCGTGCCCACCGCGAGCATGCCCAGCGAACCCGCCAGCACCTGCCGGGGTTGGCCCGGGGCGGACGTCAGCACGTCCCGGTGTACCGCGAAGAGCAGGAACGTGAGGATGACGTGGGTGGCGTTGCCGAGCAGGTTCTGCGCCGTCCAGGCTGAAAGGCGGTGCGCGCCTTCCGCGGCGCCCGGGGCCAGCCAGACGTTGGCGGCCGCCGTGCATAGGGCCAGGGCCAGGGGCAGGGCGACGATGAGGGCGTCTGCCCGCGGTGAGAAGAGCCACAAGTCCCGGAAGGCCAGCGCCCCTCCCGGGGAGGGTGCCGTCACGGGAGGCGGGGAGTTCACGGCGGGGCTCAGCGGCGTCATACCGTACGGACCCTAACATGCTCGCTGGCGGTGGCGCCGCTCGCGCCGCGCCGCGCCCGTGTTAGAACAGGGCTTTCATGGAAGGCCGCCTGCTTCTGAAAAACTGCGCCGTGTTCAGGGCGGACGGACGCGTCCGCCATGGCATGGCCGTGGTGGTGGAAGGCAACACCATCCGCCGCATGGCTCCGGACGCCCAGGTGCCCGTGCTGCCCGGGGACTGGGAAGTCGCCTGTCATGGCCGGTTGGTGGCGCCAGGCCTGGTGGACTGCCACACGCACCTCGTCAACGGCCAGTTGCTGCCGCCGACGGGACACTTCCTGATGCTTCCGCCCCGCGAGCGACTGGACCGGCTCCGGCACGTGGCGCGGCTGCTCACGAACGAGGACGTGGAGGCACTCACCCGCTACGCGGCGGCCCGAGCCCTGCGTCACGGCGTCACCCTGGCGGTGGAGCACCTGTCCTGCCAGGACGTGGCCGGAGGACTCGCCGCCCAGGCTCGCGCCGCGGAAGCGGTGGGCTTGCGGTTGGTGACGAGCCACTCCACCCACGGATTGGACGGCGCGGCGCAGGCGCAGGCCTGGCTGGACGCCAACGCGGACTTCACGCGCGCGCATCGGGACCACCCGCTGGTCCGGGGCGCGCTTGGCTTCCATGCGTCGTTCACCTGTGACGACGCGCTGCTGCGCCGCATCGCGGAGCTGAGCCGGGTGCTGGACGCGCCCACCGTCTTCCACCTCGCGGAGAGCGAGGACGACCTCGCCTCCACCTATTCGCAGCACGGCAAGCGCGTGGTTCCGCGGCTGGATGCGCTGGGGCTGCTCGGGCCGCGGGCCATCGCGGGCTACGCGCGCGTGCTGGACAGCGCGGAGGCGGAGCTGCTGGAGCAGAGCGGTGCCTTCGTGGCGCTGGCGGCCGGGGCGTGCGCGCGCTGGAGCGCGGCGCGGACCCCATGGACGCGGTGCTGTCGCGGGTCCACCTGCTGGGGCTCGGCACCGGGGGCCATGGCAGCCTCCAGGACGAACTGCTCGCCGCGCTGGTGGGCGTGCTGCGCATCTCCCGTTCCGGCAGGATGCCGGACGTGGATGGGGCGCTGGCGCACCTGCTCGTCAACGGCCCGGCGGAGCTGTGCACGCGGTTGTTCGGCCTGCCCTCCGGGAGCGTGGAGGAGGGGAGCATCGCGGACCTCGTCGTCTATGACGTCGTGCCCACCGCGGATCCGGAGACGGGCTACTCGCCCTATCTGCTCGGGCAGCTGGCGCATTCGCCGGTGGGGTGGACCATCGTGAACGGCCGGGTCTGCGTGCGGGAGGGGCAGTTGCTGGGGCTCGACTACGTGGCGCTTTCCCGCGCGGCGACCCAGGCGCTGGAGCGTGTCTGGACGCGCGCGCGTCTGGGCAGTTGAGCGGCGGCATGGGCACATTGCCTTCTACTCTCGTGGAGACGCTGCGCGCCTCGCGCGGCCGGCGCGGGCCGCTGCTGGGAGACGCGCGGACCACGGCCTGGCGCGTGGTGAACGCCGAAGCGGACGGCGTGCCGGACGTGACGGCGGATGTGTTTGGTGACGTGTACGTCATCAGCCTCTACCGGGACTTCACGCCGGACGAGGAGGAGACGTTGCTCGACGCGGCCATGGCCGCCTGGGCGCCTCGAAGCCTCTACCTCAAGCGCCGGCCCCGGGAGGCGCGTGTCCTGGCCAACGTGGCCAAGGAGTCGCTCGCACCCGAGGCACCCGCCCGGGGCGAAGCGGTGGAGTCCTTCACCGCGCTCGAAAACGGCCTGACGTTCCTCATCCGTCCGGCGCAGGGGCTGTCGGTGGGGCTGTACCTGGACATGCGGGACACGCGGGCGTGGCTGCTGTCGCAGGCGCGGGGCCTCACCGTGCTCAACCTCTTTTCGTACACCTGTGCCTTTGGCGTCGTGGCCATGGCGGGCGGCGCGAAGCGGGCGCTCAACCTGGATGCGAGCCGGCGCGTGCTGGAGTGGGGCGAGGAGAACGCGCGCCTCAATGGCCAGACGGTGGACCGGTATGACTACGTGGCCGGTGACGTGTTCGATTGGCTGAAGCGCCTGGCGAAGAAGGGCGAGTCCTTCGACATCGTCATCTCGGACCCGCCGTCGTTCTCGACGACGCGCAGTGGCCGGTTCTCCGCGGCGCGCGACTATGCCCGGCTGGCCGAGGCCGCCGCGCGTGTCGTCAGCCCGGGAGGTCAACTGGTGGCGTGCTGCAACCACGCGGGCCTGCCCGCCCGCCGCTTCGAGGCCATGGTGCTCGAAGGGGTGTCCCAGGCGGGACGCCAGGGGAAGTCGTTGGGCTCGCTGGCGCCGTCCGCGTTGGATTTCCCACCGCCGCCCGGACAGGAACCCGCGCTGAAGGTGCACCGGGTGCAGGTCCGTTAGGAATAGAGGCCTGTCGAGCTCCGCCCAAGTTTGTTGCCACTCCGCGGCTCGGCACAGGTAGGCTCGCCGGGCCATGCCTCCCGCCGCCCCGCAGCGCGACACCGGCCGCTTTGGAAAGTACCGCCTCATCGACCGCATCGCCGTGGGAGGCATGGCCGAAATCTTCCTCGCGCATCAGCAGCAGGAGGACGGCTGCGAGTCTCCCGTCGTCATCAAGCGCATCCGCCCGCACCTGACCAAGCACGCGGCCTTCGTGAAGATGTTCCTCAACGAGGCCCGGCTCGCCGCGCAGCTCAATCATCCCAACGTGGTGCAGATTCACGACCTGGGGAAGATTGCCGACAGCTACTTCATCGCCATGGAGTACGTGTCCGGGCGGGACATGCGCCGCGTCGTCCCCAAGGCGGAGGCGCTGGGGATTCCCTTCCCGCTGGTGTACGCGGTGAAGATTGCCTCGTGCGTCTGCGCGGGCCTGCACCACGCGCACACCAAGGTAGACCTGTACGGCAACCCGCTCAACATCGTCCACCGGGACGTGTCACCGGAGAACATCGTCGTCGCCTTCGACGGCTCGGTGAAGATTCTGGATTTCGGCATCGCCAAGGCCGCCAACCAGATGGAGCAGACGCGCAACGGCGAAATCAAGGGCAAGCTCAGCTACATGAGCCCGGAGCAGTGTCTGGGCAAGCCGCTCGACTGCCGCAGCGACGTCTTCTCCCTGGGCGTGGTGCTCTACGAGTGGCTCACCGGCTTCAAGCTCTTCACCGGTGAGTCCGAGGCCGCGGTGATGCGCAGCATCACGGACGGGAAGATCTACGCGCCGTCGTACTTCCGCGAGGACCTGCCGGAGCGCCTGGAGACCATCCTGATGCGGGCGCTGGAGCGCGACCGCGACAAGCGCTACCAGACGGCCGCGCAGATGCAGAAGGACCTGGACGCCTTCCTGGACGCGTACGACTTCACGCCCACGGCGCTGCACCTGTCCAACTTCATCAAGCAGCTCTTCGAGGAGGAGCTGGCCGCCGAGCAGCGCCGCCGGCCGTGCGCGCCGCGGCCGCGCCCACGTCGGAGGAGGCCCTGGAGTTGTCGGATGTGGCGGACGCGCTCGACACCGCGAAGGCCATGCCCGCGCCGGAGCCGGAGCCCCTGGCCCACGATGACCGCACCGAGCCGCGCACCCTGGCCGTGCCGCTGAGTCCCGCTGTCTCGGAAGCGCTGGAGGCGGTGGCCCGCCGCAACAACGTGCCCGCGGGCCGCATGGTGGCCGAGCTGCTCGAGTCCTGGCTCAAGTACCGCTGACCCATGCCCCGGCTGAAGCTGACGCTCGAATACGAAGGAACGCGCTACGTGGGCTGGCAGGTGCAGCCCAACGGGCCCTCCATCCAGTCGGTGCTGGAATCGGGACTGGAGCGGCTGCTGGGGGCGCGAGTGTCGGTGGCGTCGGCGGGGCGCACGGATGCGGGCGTCCATGCCTCAGGGCAGGTGGCGTGTTTCGACACGCCCCGGGTGTTGCCGATGAAGGCCTACGTCATGGGGCTCAATGGCCTGCTGCCGCCCGACGTGGCCGTGGTGGACGCGGTGGAGGTGGCCGAGGACTTCGACCCGCGCCGGTGGTCCCGGGGCAAGCGCTACCGGTATCGCGTGAGCAACCGGCGCACGCGCTCGCCGCTGCGGCGGATGACGCACTGGGAAGTCTTCGCTCCGTTGGATGTGGAGGCCATGCGGCAGGCGGCCACGCACCTGCTGGGGCGGCATGACTTCTCCGCCTTCAGGGCCGCGGACTGCCAGGCGAAGCACGCGGTGCGGGAGATACGGAGCCTGGCGGTGGAAGGCACGTCGGGGGACGCCGTGTCCTTCGTCGTGGAGGGCACCGCGTTCCTGAAGCACATGGTGCGCAACCTGGCGGGGACACTGGTGGAGGTGGGGAAGGGACGGCGGCCCGCGTCCTGGGTGGCGGAGGTGCTGGCCTCCAAGGAGCGCAAGCGGGCCGGGCCCACCGCGCCGGCTCAGGGGCTGGTGCTGGAGGAGGTCTTCTACGGGGACGGCCCGCCTGCCCGCACGCCGGGGGGAACGACGGACGCAGAAGAGGATGAGGGCTGAAGTGGAGTAGGCTGCCTGCCCGTGAGCTCCAAGACGAGTGTCCTCGAACCGCTGCGCGTCCGTGTCCGTCGCTTCCAGTTCATTATGGGACTGGGGTTCATCGCGCTCATCGCGGGGTCGATTCTGAGCGTGGCGCTGACGCTTCGGCTGAGCGTGCGCATCCAGGCGGTGCCGGTGGGCGTGCTGCGGGTGGCGCTGGCGGTGCTGCTGGAGAACCTGTGGGTGCTCGGGATGTTGCCGGTGCTGTGCTACGGCGCCGCGCGGGTGATGGAGCTGCGTCCGTGGACCACGGCGGGTGGTGCGGCGCTCACGGGCGCGGCCTTCCTGAACGCGATGGCCTTCATCCAGAGCGGCGTGTACGGGCTGTGGGCCGGGGACATCGGCTCCGTGTTCAGCCTGGCGGCCTTTGCTGGAGGCGTCGTGCTCAGCGCGCGTGCGGTGATGATGGGCCGGCACGCCGCGGCACAGCAGTCGGTGAAAACCCAGGCCAAGGCAGCGGAGCGCAAGTCCGAATACGACGAGTTCCTCCGCGCGGCGGAGCAGGGTGGGGCGCGGCTGGAGCAGCGAGAAGCCCAGTCCACGGCTGTGGCTGGAGACGCGCTCACGGCCGCGGCCCTCTCGGCCACGGTTGCTTCCGCGCAGGCTCAGGCGCCAGCCAGCGACGCGAACGCTCCTGCATCGCAGGCGCAGGCCTCCGGGGGCGCGGAGCCCACCGCGACGGAAGAGGCAGGGGCCTCACCCGCCACCGACCCCCAGGCAGGCAAGGCCCCCGAGGCCTGAGCCCGCACGAGCGGGGGCCTTCACGCTACTCGCGGGGCTCGGCCTCGCGGACGACGAGCACGTCGCACTTCGCCTCACGGATGAGGTCCGTCGCGACGCTGCCGAGCAACGCGAACGCCACACCGGAGCGCGCCCGGGTGCCCAGCGCCAGCAGGTCCGCGCCCTGGTCGTCCACGAACTCGAGGACGATGGAGCGTGAGCCGCCGCTCTCCATCACCAGGTGGTACGGGATGGCGACTGCATCGAGCTCCCGCTGCAACGCCTTGAGCTTGCGCTCCGCGGTCGCCTTGAACGTCTGCCGGTAGTGCTTGTGCTCCTTCGCCGTCAGCCCGGGGAACACGGCGTACTCCAGCGGCACGTCATACGCGTGCACCAGCGTCAGCTCGGAGCCGGGCGTCATCAGCGTGGGAACGAAGCTCGCCGCGCGCTTGGACGTTTCGTCGGCGTCCACGGCCACGACGGGCCGTAGGTAGGGCCCAGGCGCCCGCCGGTTGGCGATGAGCACGGGCAGGTCTCCGCCGCGGATGACGTTCTCCGCAGTGGAGCCCAGGAACATGTTGCGCAGCGGCTTGTCGCCATGCCGGCCCAGGACGATGAGCTCCGCGCCAAAGGCCCGGGCCCGGCGCAGGATGGCCTCGACGGGCTTGCCGCGAGCGATGTGCGTGTCGACCGTGGCGGAGCTGCCCTCGGCACGCAGCATCTTGCGCAGCCGGTCGGCGACCCGCTCCAGCTCGCGCGCGGTGGCCTGGAGCGCTCGGGTGCCCACCTCCGCGGGCATGCGGCTGGGGAGGACGTGTGTCACCAGCACCTTCGCGCCGTCCGCGAGTGGCAGGTGTCCAGCCCTGCCCACCGCGTGGGTGCTCGCCTCCGAGAAATCAGTGGCGACGAGCACTCTGCGAAGTCGCCTCGGGAACGCCTGCTTTCGTGGTTTCACACACGAGAGTCTAGGAGGCCCAGACGCAGCAGGCACGGCAAACCCGCCTGAATGTCATCAGGCGGATGTGCCGTGCCCGGATGAATCAGGCGCTCGCGGCGCCGGCCACGGCCGGAGTCTCACCTTCTGGCGGCACGTGGTTCTCCGCGGCGTCCGCGGCGGCGATGCGCTCATCCAGATCCGCCGTCAGCCGTGCGAAGGCCTCCTTGCCAATGGTGGCGGACTGGTAGGCCTTGAGCAGCGCCGCCTTCTCCACGATGAGCACGCGGCGGACCGCTTCCTGGTGCTCCTCCTCGTGGAAGCGCATCGACTGCTGCTTCAGCGCCGTCAGCTCCTTCTCCGCGACGACTTCCTTCTCCTGGTAGTCCTTCTCCAGCTGCGTCACCACATCCCCCGGAATCTCCCGGGCGCGGCGCATGCCCTCCAGCGCGGCCTGCGCTGCGTGGATGGCGCCCAGGCGGCCGCGGGCCAGCTCGTACTGCTCCTGGAACGCGTCCTTGAGGCCGGTGATGCGCAGCTTGCGCAGCAGCGGCGCCATGGTGAGGCCCTGGAAGATGATGGAGAGGACCACCACGCCGAACGTCATGTTCACCAGCAGCTCGCGGTGCGGGAAGTCCGTGGGAAGACCGAGCACGAGCACCATGGAGATGGCGCCACGCAGGCCGCTCCAGGTGAGCACCGCGCTCCAGGTCCACGGCATCTTCTCCTTGGTGAAGCGGAGCAGCGCGGACACGCCGTAGACGACCACGGCGCGGGCCACCATCACCGCCACATAGGCGGCGAGGATGGGCTTCCACGAGGCCAGCAGCGAGGAGAGCTGCACCTCCAGGCCGATGAGGAGGAACACCACGGAGTTGAGCGCGAACGCCAGGTACTCCCAGAAGCTCTCCACCGCGATGCGGGTGGCGGGGCTCATGCCCTCGTGCGTGGCCCAGTTGCCGCACAGCATGCCGGCCACCACCGACGCGATGACGCCCGAGTAGTGGAAGTGCTCGGCGAGCACGAACGAGCCGTACGCCGCGATGACCGTGAGGGTGATTTCCACCATGGCGTCGTCCACGCGCTTGATGACCTGCGCGACGGCGAAGCCCACCGCGCTGCCCATCAGCACGCCCATGCCGAAGACCTTGATGAAGTCGAACATGGCGCCGCCCACCGTGAACTGGCCACCCGTGGCGACCGCGACGATGAGCGTGAAGAGCACGACGGCGGAACCGTCGTTCAGCAGGCTCTCTCCCTCCACCAGGATGAGCAGCCGCTTGGGCGCGCCCAGTGACTTGAAGAGCGCCACCACGGCGATGGGGTCCGTGGACACGATGACGGACGCGAACACCAGCGCGGACAGCATCCCGAAGCCATGGACGAAGTCCAACCCATCCACCACGCGCGTGAGGATGAAGGCCGTGAGCCCCGCGGAGGCCAGGAGCCCTGGAATGGCCAGGGCGTGGATGGCCATCTTGTTCTTCCAGAACTTGCGGAACTCGACGTGGAAGGCCGCTTCGAACAGCAGACCTGGGAGGATGATGGCGAAGAGCAGCTCCTTCGTGAGGTGCGGCGGCTCGAACGCCTTGAACGTACCCAACAGCAGGCCCGCGACAACCAGGGCAACCGTATAGGGGATTTTGAAGTACCGCGCGGCGATGGCCACGGCGGTCGCGATGGCGAAAATCAGTACGAAGGCCAACTCGAAATGCATTCGTCCTTACCTGTTTTGGCTCAAAGCGCGGGACGATAGCGCAGTTGAGCTGGACAGAGACGCACTCGATGTTGTTCTTGCTCGCACGGAGGGCATCGCAAATTGCCAGGGTGAGGCGGAATGCAAGGCGTCATCTCTCGCCTGGCTGCTCTTGCCTTCCCGCGTGGGGCTTCCCAGCTTTGAGCCATGTCCAAGCACCCTCGCTCCAAGGGAGGACGGCTGAGCGCGGGCCTCAAGCTCATCGGACCGCTCTGCATCTCCGTCGGCTTGCTCGTGGGGTTGCGGCTGCTGGGGCCGCAATACCTGGATCAGCAGACGCTGTCGGGCTGGCTGAGGCCCCTGGGGGCGCTGGCGCCCTTGGCCTTCATCCTGCTCCTCGCGGTGCGCCCGGTGACGCTGCTGCCCGGACAGCTCTTCACGGCGGTGGGCGGCATCCTCTTCGGCATGGCCGCGGGCACGGCCTACGCGCTCGTCGGGACGCTGCTGGCCTCGGGCCTCATCCACTTGCTGGCGCGCAGGCTGGGCCGCAAGCCCATGCGGCGGCTGGCCGGGGACAAGCACCCGGTGTTCGAGCGCGCGGCGCGCGAGCATGGCTTCCAGCTCGGCTTCCTGGCCTGCATCAATTCAGTGATTCCGGCGGATGTGATGTTGGCGACGGCGTCCGCGTCAGGCGCCCGCTACGCGCCGCTGGCGCTGGGCGCGGTGGTGGGCACCCTCCCCGGGACGCTGCTGACGACGCTCTTCGGCAGCTCGCTGGGGCAGGGGAAGACGTGGATGACGGCCGTGTCCGCCACCGGCATGGTGGTGAGCCTGCTGCTGGGGCTCGTCCTGGGGCGCAAGCTGATGCGGGAGTTGCTCGCGAAGGAGGCGGCCGTTGCGAGCGGAGGGCCTGGACGCGTGCGCCCAGGCCCCAGGGACGTGCGGCCTATGGGTAGCAGGCGGCCTGGCGCAGCGCCGTGTCTTCCGGCAGCCCCAGTGCGACGTTGAAGTTCTGCACCGCCTGGCCGGCCATGCCCTTCACCAGGTTGTCGAGCGCCGCCATGACGGCCACCGAGCGGCCCTTGGTGGCCACCGCGATGTCGCAGAAGTTGCTGCCGGCCACCGCGGCGATGCGCGGCGTGCCCTCGACGATGCGCACGAACTTCGAGCCCTCGTAGTAGCGGCGGTAGCGCTCCATCAGCGACGCCGTCACCACGGCGCCGCCGTGCTCCGGCCACTCGAACTGCACGGTGGCGAAGATGCCGCGCACCATGGGCGCCGAGTGCGGGACGAAGGCCAGCCGGTGCCGCTGCGCGCCGTGGGCCACCAGCATGACCTCCACCTCGGCCTCGTGCTGGTGCTCCAGCGGCTTGTACGCGCGGAAGTCTTGCGCGCGCGTCGGGTGGTGCGTGCCCTCACCGGGCAGCGAGCCGGAGCCGGACGAGCCCGTGACGCCGGACACCGCGAGCAGCCCCAAGCCCGGCGTGGAGGCGATGGGCAGGAGCGCCAGCTGCACCGCCGTGGCGAAGCAGCCCGGGTTGGCGATGCGCTTCGCCGTCTTCACCGCGTCGCGCTTCCACTCGGTGAGGCCGTAGGTGAAGGTGCCCAGCAGCTCCGGGGACGGGTGGGGCCGGCCGTACGCGCCCGCGTAGCGGCCCGGGTGGTCCAGCCGGAAGTCGGAGGACAGGTCCACCAGCAGCAGGCGCTCGGCGATGCCGACCTCCGCCCACTGCTTCTCCAGGCCCGCGAACTGCTTGGCCAGGTCGCCGTGGCCCAGCGCGCTGAAGACGACGGGCTGCTCGCAGTCCGCCAGCCACTTCCAGTCGGGCTCGCCCTCGAAGCGGCCTTCCACCAGTCCGCGCAGGTGCGGGTGCACCTTGTGGATGGGCTCGCCGGCGTGGTGCCGCGACACCGCGCGGATGCTGCCCACCGCGGGGTGGCCGGAGAGGATGCGCAAGAGCTCGCCGCCGCCGAAGCCGGAGGCACCCAGGATGTAGATGTTGACCTGCGTCATGACTTCCTCCCCGCGCCCAGCTTGGGGGCGATTTTTTCCAGGATGAGTCCGCCCAGCGCCGCCGCGTCCGCGCGGGCGTTGCGAGCGGGGATGCCCACCACCTGCTCTACGAAGCGCACGCCCACGGCGTTGTCCGTGGCCGGTCCGGCCACCACGTCCACTTCGATGCCGTACGCCTCGCGCAGGTGGCGCACGCCGCCGGACGCGCCCACCGGGTCGTTGGCGCACAGCACCCACGCCCCCGCCAGGCTCTTGAGCTCCGGGTCCGCGAGGATGCCCTGCACGCCGTACTCGCCCATGATGCCGTCGCCCGTCTCCGCGACGATGACGTCCACGTTCTCCGCCGCCAGCTCGGAGAAGAGCACCCGCGCCACGCGCGCGCCCGTGCGAGGCCCCGTGCAGACGATGCCCGCGTCCGTGAAGTCCATCACCACGTCCGCGCCGGAGTCCTGCATGCTCAGCGTGTCGCGCATCAGCGACACCCCCGTCAGCTTGGCGCCGCCCACGCGGAAGCCCGCCTGTGCCAGTTTGCGCACCATGGCCGCCGAGGCGAACGTCTTGCCCGAGTTCATGCAGGTGCCCACCACGTAGACGACGGGGCACTTCACCGGCGACGACGTGCCCTTCAGAGCGCCGGAGGACACGTGCGCCGGCTGCCCGGTGCGCGACATCAGCTCCGGGAACTCCAGCACCTGGCCCAGCACCTCCGCCTCGAAGGGCAGGCCCACGCCGTGGTTGTGCGACGTGCACTTGCCGATGACGCCGCCCATGTTGAGCACGTGCAGCCGCTCGCCCACGGTGACGGACGCCGGCACCACGCCTTCATAGCCGTGCAGCGCGTTGCGGTGACCCAGCGCGCCCACGACGATGTCACCGGCGTGCAGCGTCACCAGGCGCCCGTGCACGTCCTCGAGCTGGTTGTACGTGCTCTTCTCTCCGTGGATGCGCACGGCCACCACCGCGCCCTCCTCGGCCTTCACCTCGGACGCGAGGTGGACGGTCCGGCCCAGGCCGAGGTTGCGGGTGACACTGCCCACCTTGTCGACGAAAACCTTCATGGCATCCTCACTTCGCGCGATGCGAGAGCATCTGCGCGACGCCGTACAGCTTGGCGAAGCCCGCGGCTTCCGAGCCGTTCCACAACACGTTGGCCTCTCCGTACGTCGCCACCTTCGCGTCCATCAGCGAGTGCGGCGAACGCACGCCCTCCACCACCTGCGTGCGCGGGTGCAGCACCAGCCGCACGTCACCCGTCACGCGCTCCTGCGACGAGGTGAGGAACGCCTCCAGGTCCTTCACCAGCGGGTCGAAGAAGTGCCCCTCGTGCAGCAGCGAGCCGTAGAGGTTGCCCATCGACTCCTTCCAGAAGAGCTGCTTGCCGGAGAGCACCAGCTTCTCCAGCTCGCGGTGCGCGGTGACGAGCAGGTGCGCCGCCGGCGCCTCGAAGCCCACGCGGCCCTTGATGCCCAGAATCGTGTCCCCCAGGTGCACGCCCCGGCCGATGCCGTAGGTGCGCCCCAGCGCGTTGAGCGCCTCCACCAGCTTCACGGGGCCCAGCTTCTCGCCGTCCAGCGCCACCGGGACGCCCTTCTCGAAGGACACCGTGAGGGGACGGGGCTTGAGGTCCTGCGACAGCTCGCCGCCGGGGAAGGCCGCCTCGGGCAGCGCCTTCCAGGAGTCCAGCGTCTCGGCGCCGCCCACGGAGGTGCCCCACATGCCCTCGTTGACGGAGTAGGAGCCCAGCTTCGGCGGCATGTGCACGCCGCGCTCGGCCAGGTAGGACAGCTCCTGTTGCCGGCTCAGGGACAGCGTGCGGATGGGCGTGAGCAGCTCCAGCTCCGGCGCCAGCGAGCGGAAGGCCACGTCGAAGCGCACCTGGTCGTTGCCCGCGCCCGTGCTGCCGTGCGCCAGCGCCTGGGTGCCCTTCTCGCGCGCCACGCGGACGACCTCCGCCGCCGGCACGCGCGCTCCGCGGACACGCTCAGGGGTAGACCTGGCCGCGCAGCACGTTGCCGGCGATGAGGTAGCGCAGGTAGCCCTGGAAGAGCGTCTCGCGCGCGTCCACCGTCACGTGCGCCACCGCGCCCAGCTGCTTGGACAGCGCGGCGATGCGCTCCAACTGCTCGGGCGGGAAGCCGCCGGTGTCCACCGTGACGGTGGTGACGTCGTAGCCCTGCTCGCGCAGGTAGACGGCACAGAAAGCGGTATCGAGTCCGCCGGAGAAGGCCAGCACCACGTTCTTCTTGTTGCTCATGATTCGCTCCTCGCGGGGATGCGGTTCAAACCGTCCAGACGCGCCCGGCGGCATCGGCCACCAGGCGGTGCGTCTCATCGAGCCAGGCGCGCGAGGCGGCCAGCTCTTCCCGGGCCTGGGGCAGGCCCAGGTTGCCGGCGCCACCCAGGTGGGTGGCCGTCAGGGCGCCGCGGTCTGGACGGAACGTTCCTTCCACCAGCTCGCGGCCCACCTGCTTGTAGGCGTCACGGAAGGCCTGTCCCTGGGCCACCAGCGCATAGGCGTGGTGCGCCGCGTACAGCGTGTCGTCGCTGGCACGCGCCGCCGCGTCCGCCTTCACCTGGAGCGCAGGCACCAGTTGGGTGAGCACGTCCAGCAGCTCCCGCGTGGAGCCCAGCGCCGTCAGGGTGGGGGACTTCAGCAGTTGGAAGTCGCGGTGATAGCTGGAGGGCAGTCCGCCCGCGACGGCCTCTACCTGATGCGCCAGCCCGCGCAGCTCGCGGCAGCGGCCCCGGGCCAGCTCCACGACGTCCGGGTTCTTCTTCTGCGGCATGATGGACGAGCCCGTGGTGTACGCGTCCGGCAGCCCGAGGAAGCCGAACTCGTCCATGCTGTAGAGCTGCACGTCCCACAGCCACTTCTCCAGCGTGCCCGCCACCGAGCAGGCCCAGCCCAGCACCGCGGACTCGTGACGGCCGCGTCCGTTCTGCACGTCGATGGGGCTGCGCTGCACGCGCGAGAAACCCAGCAGCGCCGCCACGTACTCCCGGTCGATGGGCAGCGGCACGCCGAAGCCCGCCGCCGCGCCCAGCGGGCAGCGGTCCAGCCGCGCCCACACGCCGCGCAGCGCCTCGAGTTCCTCCAGCAGCCCTTCCGCGAACGCCATGCCCCACAGACCGAAGGTGGAAGGCATGGCCCGGCGCAGGTGCGTGTAGCCCGGCAGCGCCACGTCCTTGTGCGCCTGCGCGAAGTCCAGGAAGGCCCCCGCCAGCTCCGCCGCCCGCGCGCCCAGCGTGAGCACTTCTTCACGCAGCAGCAGGCGCAGGGCCAGCTGCACCTGGTCGTTGCGAGAACGCCCCAGGTGGATGCGCTTGCCCGGCTCGCCCACGCGCTCCACCAGCGCCGCCTCCAGGGCGGTGTGGCCGTCCTCCTGCTCAGGGCGGATGACGAACGTGCCCGCGCGGGCCTCGTCGTGCAGCGCCTTGAGCGCCGTCACCAGGGCCTGGGCCTCCGCGTCCTTCAGCAGGCCCACGCGCGCCAGCATCCGCGCGTGCGCGGCCGACCCGAGCGCGTCATGCGGCGCCAGCGCCAGGTCCACCACCGGGTCGTTGCCCACCGTGAAGCGGTGGATGGCCGCGTCCAGGGAAGGCCCTTGCCCCACAGCGTGTCAGCCACGAGCCGCCTCCTCGAAGTAACCCCGAACCAGTTGCGTGTAGAAGGCGGCGCCGGCTTCCAGCTCCGCCCGGGTGATGAATTCGTCCGCCGGTGGCTGCGCAGCGTGTCGCCAGGGCCCACCTTCACCGCGGGGAGGTCCCCCAGGAAGGCCCAGTCCGACGCCGTGCTGGAGCCCACCGGCTGCGCGCCCGACGCGGCCACCGCCGCGCGGACGATGGGCTGCTCCGCCGATGTCGCCTTCGGCAGGTAGCGCTCCGAATGGACCTTCACTTCGCTCTTCAACGCGCCCGCCACCTGCCGGGCCACCATCGCGTGCTCCATGCCCGGCGTGGTGCGCAGGTCCACGAAGAACTCGCACTGGTCCGGCACCTGGTTGCGCGCCAGGCCACCCGACACCTGCGTCACCTGCGCCCGGGCCTCGCCCAGGAGCGGGTGGGACGGAAAGCGCAGCGCGGCCAGCACCGCGATGTCCGTCGCGGCCAGGTGGATGGCGTTGACGGCCTCCGTGGCGTGCGCGTGCGCGACGTGCGCGCTCTTGCCGTGCGCGGTGCAGCGAAGCAGCAGCATGCCGCGCTGGGCGGTGCAGGGCTTGAGGCTGGTGGGCTCGCCGACGATGGCGGCGTCCAGCGGGCCCAGCTTGGGCAACAGCGTTCCCAGTCCCTGGCCTCCCGTCTCTTCCTCCGCGGTGAACGCGAACACGACTTCCGCGCCCGTGGGCGCGCCTTCGGCCAGCAGGGTCCGCGCGGCGAGCAGCATGCCCGTCACGCACCCCTTGGCGTCGTTGCTGCCCAGGCCGTACAGGCGGTCCTCGCGCCACACGGGCGCGTGGGGCTCGTACGTCCACCCGGCGCACGGCTTCACCGTGTCCAGGTGCGAGTTGACGAGCAGCCGGCGCGGCCCGCTCCCCACGGAGAACCACACGTTGTGGCCCTGCCGCTGGACGCGCGCGCCCCAGCCTTCCGCCCACCCGGACACGGTGTCCGCGATGCGGCCCTCGTCACCTGACACGCTGGGGATGGCCACCAGCGCCTGGAGCAGCTCCGCCGCCGTCATCCCACCGCCCCCGCGGGCTTCTGCGCGTTCTCCCGCACGACCATGGTCCCGCTGCCCTCGTTGGTGAAGACCTCCTCCAGGAGCGCGTTGGGCTGCACGCCGCTGACCAGGTGCACGCTGCCCACGCCGCCCACGAGCGCGTGGCGGATGGCGTGCGCCTTGGGCTTCATGCCGCCCGCGATGGCGCCGGTGCTCTCCATGGTGGCCAGGTCCGTGAGGTTGGCCAGCGTGACGAGCGACGACGGGTCGCTCACGTTCTTCAGCAGGCCCGGAACCTGGACCAGGAAGAAGAGCTTCTCGGCGGACAGCGCCACCGCCAGCGCGGCGGCCACGGTGTCCGCGTTGGTGTTGTACACGGCGCCGTCCGTGCCACCCGAAAGGGGGGCGATGACGGGCACGTAGTCGGCCGAGCGCAGGTGCTCCACCACGCGGGTGTCCACCTGCTCGATGTCGCCCACCAGGCCGTAGTCCACCAGCTTGCCCTCGGTGGCACCGGCTTCCGTCACCATGACGGGCGGGCGCTTGCGCGCCTTGATGAGACCGGCGTCCACGCCGCTCAGGCCCACCGCGGGCACGCCCGCCGCCTGGAGGTCCGCCAGCAGGTCCGTGTGCAGCTTGCCCGCGAGCACCATCTTCGCCGCGTCCAGCACGGGCGCGGAGGTGACGCGGCGGCCGGCCACCTTCTCCACCGGCAGGTGGAGGGCGTCACACAGCGTGTCCAGCTCCGGACCGCCGCCGTGAACCACGACGGGGCGGATGGAGAAGGTCCACAGCAGGGCAATCTGCTCGCAGGCGGCGCGGCGCAGACGCGGGTCGCTGAGCATGGCGCCGCCGAGCTTCACCACGAACGTCTTGCGGCGGAACTGCTGCACGTACTTCGCCGCGTGGCGAAGCGCGGAGTAGGGGTCGGGCGAAAGGGGCACGTGAGACCTCGAAGTCAGGAAAGGAAGAATGCGGAGGGGCCGCTCAACGCGAACGCATCCAGTGCAGCAGCGCCCGCTGGACGTGGTAGCGATTGCCGGCCTCGTCTACGACGCGGCTGCTCGGGTGGTCCAGGACCTCATCGGCCACTTCCACGTTCCGGCGCACGGGCAGGCAGTGGAGGAAGGCCGCGTCCTTCTGCGCGCGCGACATCGTCAGGCGCGTGGGCATCCAACCGGAATAGGACGCGAGCAGCGCGGAGACGTCATTGGGCGAAAACGCCGCAGCGGCCGTGGGGCCCCACGACTTGGCGTAGACGGCGCGGCTGCCGGCCAGGGCCTCGTCCTGGTCGTGTGTATAGGTGACGCTGCCGCCCGTGGCCTTGGCGTACGCCTCCGCCTCGGCGCGGACGGCCGGGTGCAGGTCGAACCCGGGAGGGTGCGCCACGCGAATCTCGCAGCCCGCCGCCGCCGCGCTCAGCAGGAAGGAGTTGGGCACGGCCTTGGGCAGCGGCTTGATGTGCGGCGCCCACGTCAGCGTCACCGGCAGCTTCTTCGTGCTGCCGAACGTCTCGCGCAGCGTCAGCATGTCCGCCAGACCCTGGCAGGGGTGCTCGCGCGCGGACTCCATGCTCACCACCGGCACGGTGGACCACTTTCGGAACGCGTTGATGACGGGGTCGAGCTCGTCCTCCTCGTCACCGCCGCCCTGCGAGAAGGTGCGCACGCCGAGCATGTCCACGAAGCGCGACAGGACGGGCGCGGCCTCCTTGAGGTGCTCGGCCCGGTCCGCGTTCATCACCGCGCCCTCGCGGTGCTCCAGCTTCCAGACGCCAGCGCCCACGTCCAGGATGATGGCGTTGCCACCGCCGCGCAGCATGACGGCCTCGAACGAGGTGCGCGTGCGCAGCGACGGGTTGAAGAACACCATCCCCAGCAGCGTGTTGGCGAAGAGCGCGTGCTCCGGGCCCTTCTGCTTCCACGCGAACGCCTGCGCGAGCACCGCCTCCACGCCTTCGGGCCCCAGATCCTTGATGTGCGTGACGTGCTTCATGGGCCTGTCCTCCCCGGCAGCGGCTACCTGCATATTCGTGATGAATATGCGTGAAAATGCGTGCATTGCCGCGAAAAGGCGGCGGATATTATGCAGAAAGACGCGCCGCGCAAGCGGATTATTCGCAACAGGCGCATGCATGTTCTTGCATGAATATTCACGGGGATGCATGTTGGTGGGAATGAATCTGGACGAGGCCATCCTGCGGCTCATCGCCGAGCGGGAGATCGGCGATCAGGCCGTGCTGCAGCAGCTCCTGGAGGCGGAAGGCCAGGCGCCGAGCCAGTCGACGCTGTCGCGGCGCCTGAAGAAGCTGGGCATCTTGAAGGTGGGTGGGCGCTATCAGCGCGCGCCGGCCACGCCCGCGGTGATGCCGGAGCGGCCTCGCGTCACCATCCTGGAAGCGCCGCCCAACCTGCTGGTGATTCGAACGGCGCCGGGGTTCGCGCCGGTGCTCGCGCTGGCGTTGGACAAGGAGCGGGAGCTGCCGGGGCTCGCGGGGACGGTGGCGGGGGATGACACCATCTTCGTCGCGGTGACGGACCCGGCGCTGCTGCGCGACGTGCGCGCGGCGGTGGAGCGGCTCCTCTCGCTGGGGGCGTGAGAGGCGCGCCCCGTCAGGGGGCGCTCGTCATGGGGCTGCGTCCCTGGCGCAGGCGCCGTCAACACGACCTTCGTTGCCGGCGACCGTTGGACCGCGACGGGCATCACTTGGAATCACATGCTCGACGCGTCGACGCGTCCCGGAGCGCGGGAGCTCACTGGATGGCGAAGACGTAGTTCTGTCCGTAGCGCGAGTCCCACTGCTGGCAGCCCTTGCGGTCCTGGGTGGAGAACCACAGCTCCAGCGTCGCGGGGCCGGGCGGCAGCGGAATGAAGGCGGGGATCTGCCTCCAGAACTCGGCGTCCCATTCACCCCAGCTCGCCGTCAGGCTGAGCATCGTCACCGGGCCGCCGTTGATGCGGTAGTACGCCGTGGTGCCCCAGGCCTTGTAGTTCAGGTACTGGGCCCGGCACTCGGCGATGCGGCCGATGTCGTAGTCCACCATCAGCGTGGTGCCGCCCTGGAGCGTGCCGTGGACCGTGTACGTCCACGCCGGCGCGGGGTGGAACGAAATCGTCGGGTTCTGCGTCACCCACGTGTGGAAGTTGTACTGGAGGTTCGAATCCCAGTGGGAGCAGCCGGTGGCGTCCGTGTTCTGGAACCACAGCTCCAACGTTCCGCCCTGAGCCAGGGCCAGCTGCGTCTGCGCGATGGCGTCCACCGTGGTGGCATCCGCCACGGGGAAGCTCTGCACCGGGCCCCGGTTCGACATGGCGAAGCCGGTGATGGTCCACCCGGTGCCCCGGCACAGCGGCAGGCGCGAGGTGTCATAGGCGATGTCCAGCGCGCCGCCCGCCTCCGGCTGGCCGCTGAGGGTGACGCTCCAGTCCGCGGCGAAGGTCAGCGTGGGCGGTCCGGACAGGAAGGCCAGGTCGGACTGCACGGCGACGGGCGCTTGCGGCGCTGCGGAGGCGGAGGAGGCAAGACACAGCAACGGCAGCAGGGCGGACAGCAGCGGCTTCATGGCGACTCCCGGGCACGGAGGGTGGTGGCGCCCGGACGGAGGGTGTGGCCCGCCGGACGCGAGCGGCTCGCTAGCACGACCCGGGGAAATACCGGAATGCCCTGCTTCCGCCGTGCCTGCGGGTGCGCCTCGGCCTGACGTCAGCGGGTGAACGCCTCCCACTGTAGGACACTGTCGTTTCCCACCCCTCCGGACGGGGGAATCGTTGCACCGTGAGGGGTATCCGCCCCAGTTTTCCAAGATTTCTCGTTGAGGGCGTAGTTTCTGTGGGGGCGGCGAACCCGTCTGGCCTGGAGGTGAATGTGGGCATGTCGGAGCTGACAGAGCTGCTGGACCACGCGCGCAAGGGCGAGCAGGGCGCGCGGGATGCGTTGACGGCCGCGGCCTACCGGGAGCTGCGGGACATGGCGCAGCGGGCCATGTCCGATGCGGCGTCGACGCCGTCACTGCAACCCGCGGTGTTGGTGAAGGAGGCGTGGCTGCGTCTGTTCAGCGCGGGGGCCCCGGTGGAGGCGCGGCGTCACTTCTTCAGCGCCGCGGCGCAGGCCATGCGGCGGGTGATGGTGGACCGGGCGCGGCTGCGCAGGGCGCAGCTCCGCGAGGCCCGGCTGGAGCGGGTGAGCCTGGGGGACGTGGAGGCGGATGTCCCGGCGGGTTTGAGCATGGAGGTGCTGGAGCTGGACCGAGCGCTCTCGGAGCTGGACACGTTCCAGCCACGGCTCGCGCGCATGCTGGAGCTGCGCTACTTCGTGGGCCTGGACCTGCTGGACACCGCCGCAGTGCTGAGCGTGTCGCCCGTCACGGTCAAGCGCGACTGGGCCTACGTCCGGGAGTGGCTGCTGACGCGGCTGGGCAACTGACGGCCCGCGCGTCCACGCGGGCCGGGTTGGAATCAGGGGGCGTCGGGCTCAGCGCTTGCGGCGGGCTCGGCCCATCAGTGCCAGCGCCGCCAGCCCCAGTGCCTGGGCGCCCGCGCCGCCGCCGCTGCAACCACAGCCGCTGGGCGCGTCGCCCTTGTCCTCAATCGGAGGAGGCGTGGGCGCGATCTGCAGCGACACGCTCCGCGCTGCCGTCTGGTTCGCCGAGTCCGTTACCCGCACCGTCAGCGGGAAGGTGCCGCTGGCGGTCGGAATCCCGCTCAGCACGTAGGCGCCGTCGCGCTGCTGAATCGTCAAGCCTCCGGGCACGGTGCCGCCGTCCAGGCTCCACGCATACGGCGCCCGGCCGCCCTGGACGGTGAAGCGCGCCTCGTACGCGGTGCCCTGGGTCGCGGACGCAATCGCGCCGCTGGAGATGCTCAGGGTGCCCACCACGTCCACGCTGTACGTGCGCGCCGCCACACCGCCGCGCGCGTCGCGAACCCGAACGGTGACGGCGGTGCTACCGGACTGCGCGGGCGTGCCGGTGAAGGTACCCGTCGTGGGGGAGAACGTCAGGCCCGAGGGCAGCGTGCCCTCCAGCTCGAACGTCAGGGTGCCCGAGCCGCGCGTGCTCAGCTCCACGTTGGCGGCCGTGCCCAGCCTGAACGGGGGCAGCGTCTCCGTGAGGAGCTCCGGCAGTGGCCAGGGCCGGCGCGAGGCCACCAGCAGACGCCGCTGGCTCACCGCGACCACGGAGGTGTCGCCCGTGGCGAAGGCCGTGGATGCATAGTTGCCGCCCGCGCCGGTCGGGTGCGCCGTCCATTCCTTGCCATCCGCCGACACGTGCAGCTCGAATGAGGGCAGCACTCCCACGACTTGCGGGTCGACGGCCGTCCAGCTGACGACGAAGCTCTGGTCCACGAATGTCATGAGCGGGGTGGGTAGCGGAGCGTCGGCGGGCAGCCGGAGGCTCTCCACGCGCGTCCAGGTGCCGCCGAGGTCCTCGGAGAGGAAGAATCCGCTCGTCGGTTCCACCGCCTGGGGCGCCAGAGGGGGCAGTTGGTTGGGCCGGGCGAAGGCGAGGACGCGACCATTTCCGGCGATGAGCTGGGCGACGCTGAGCCCGGACAGCGTGGCGGGCTGGAACACCTCCCAGGCGGCGCCAGCGCCCTGGGGCCGCACGAGGACAGGATGCTGGGAGGGCGCGCCCGCCATCGGGCGGGCCACGGCGAGGAAGCTGCTCTGACCGGGCACCAGCGTCACGACGTCATAGGCGCTGTTGATGCTCTCATCGGTCCAGCGCTGGCCGTCCGTGGAGCTGGCGATGAGGCCCGCGGTGCCCACCGCGACCATCCGGTTTCCGCTGAGCGCGAGCTCCAGGAAGCGCCGGCCCCCGGGCGCCGGGTCCTGGTAGGCGGGAGCCCACGTATGCGCGTTGTCGGACGAGACGACGATGCGCCCGTTCGACAGGCCGAACCACTTGCGCTGGGAGTAGACCAGCCGCTCCAGCGGGAGGGGTGACGTGGTCCCCTCCGACACGGGAACGAAGCCCGTCCACTGGCGCCCGTCCGAGGAGCGCAGCAGCTCCGGGTTGCCAGTGGCCGCCGCCAGGAACGTCCCGTTGCCATGCCAGGCGCGCGTCACGGACGGCGTTACCAGGATGCCGGTGGCGACGCCCGCTTGCCAGTCGTCGAAGGTGGTGGCGGGGGCCACGTTGACGTGGAGCAGGCGCTCCAGGCGTCCCGAGAAGTCCGTGGGTTGGTAGGCCGGAGCCTGCCCCCTCCGACCGGAGGCGTCATCTCGCGGAACCCGCTCTGGTACCGCACCCGGTAGGCCCCCTGGGCCACCGCGGGCACGGGGAGCGTGAGCTGCGCGGTCGTTTGGACCTCCTGGTTCGTCGTGGTCACGTTTTCCGACACCAGGCAGTGCCGGTGGCGCCGTCGACGGGCCAGGCGGACTGGGCCTCGGCGGAGAGCGCAGCGGCGCCCGGCTGCGCGGCGGTGGCCGCCGAGCCGGCATGCGTGTAACTGCCGCCCGGCGCTTGCCAGCCCACGGGCAGGGCGATGCAGGCCACCAGCTGACCGGTGCGCGCGGAGGTCTGGCTGGGCCCGGAGGAGACCTGGAGGCTCAGCGAGACGGAGGTGCCACTGCGGACCGTGCCTTCGTGACTGACGATGGCCTCGGACTGGAAGCCGGAGACGACCCACCACAGCGAAGCCCCCAGCAGGGCTCGCAGGGAACGATTGCGATTGAGCAAGGGGGACATCCTGTCGCGATGCGAGAGGAGCCCTGTCTACGGTTTCGCATTCCCCCGAGTCAAATCAGCGTGGGCGTCTCGCGAACCCCGCCGCCGAACAGGTGCCGGCCCGGGGGCAAGGCGCTGCGCGCTCCCCGGCCATCACGGCTTGTCGAGCAGCTCCAGGGCGGCGGTGGTCAGCGTGGTGACGCCCGTGCGCAGCGTGCGCTCGCGGTCCGGCGCGAAGAGGGGCGAATGCATCGAAGGCAACGCGGTCCCCGCGGCCATCGCCTGGGCGTATTGCCGCGGCTCGGTGGAGCCGAGCCAGAGCATCACGGCGGGAACGCCCGCGCGCCCGTACTCGGAGAAGTCCTCGCCGCCCATGACGGGAGGCGCCTCCTGGAGGTTCTTCTCGCCCAGGACGCGGGACACCGCGCCCACCAGCCGCCGGGTGAGTGCGGGGTCGTTGAAGGTGGAGGGCGTGCCCTCGGTGATGGCGATGTCGGGTGGACGGGGCGCGCCGGAGGCCATGGCCTCCGCCTTGGCGATGCGCTCGATGCCGTCCAGCAGGGCCTTGCGGACCTCGGGCTTGTACGAGCGCACGGAGAGGTGGAGCTTCACGTCATCGGGGATGATGTTGTGCTTGGCGCCGCCATGAATGGAGCCGACCGTCACCACCGCGGGCTCCAGCGGGTTCTTCTCCCGGCTGACGAGCGTCTGGAGTGACAGCACGACGCGCGCCGCCATCACGACCGGGTCCACGGTGGTGTGGGGATAGGCGCCATGTCCCCCCTTGCCATGCAGGGTGACTTCAACGCTGTCCACGCTCGCCATCGCATACCCGGGGGTGAACTCCACCGTGCCCGCCGCGGCGGTGTTGACGTGGAGCGCCACCGCGAAGTCCGGCTTGGGGAAGCGCTTGAAGAGGCCGTCCTGGAGCATCTGCCGGGCGCCCGCGCCCACCTCTTCCGCCGGCTGACCCACCAGCAGCAGTGTGCCTCGCCACCGGTCCTTCGAGCGGGCCAGCAGCGTGGCCGTCCCCAACAACGACGTCATGTGCACGTCATGGCCACACGCGTGCATGGCCGGGTGGGTCGCGCCCGCGGCGTCCTTCGCCTTCTGCTTGCTCGCATAGGGCAGGCCCGTCTTCTCCTCCACGGGCAGCGCGTCCATGTCCGCGCGCAGCATCACCGTGGGGCCCTGGCCGTTGCGGAGCAGGGCCACGACGCCGTGCCCGCCCACCTTGGACGTCACCTCGAAGCCGAGCTTGCGCAGCCGGCCGGCCAGCTTCGCCGCCGTCTTGGCTTCCTGGTTGGACAGCTCCGGCGTCTGGTGCAGGTCGCGGTAGAGCGCGTCGAGCTCTGGGTAGATGGCGTCGAGTCCACCCAGGACGGGCGGCGTCTCCGCGGCGAGCGCGAGGCCGCCGGGCGCGGCCAGGGAGATGAGCAGCAGGGAAAGCAGGGGAGAAATCTTCACGGGGCGGACTCCTGTCCGTCGGGGAGCGGGGGGCCACTACAGCACACCCGCCGTGCCAGGAGGGGCAAGCCCGTATGTCCCGTCACCCTCGAAGGTGCCGGATTGACGGCCAGGAGGCAGAGCGCGTCTGCTTCACGCATGTCCCAATCTGGTTCACCCGTGGCGGACGACCTTTCCGTGGCGCGTCCGGTGGAGGCCTCCGAGCGAGTCGTCTTGCTGGACGCCCTCCGTGGCTTCGCGCTCTGGGGCGTCTTCGTGTCCAACAGCCTCATGTGGCTGAGTGGACGGGCCTTCATGCCCCGTGAGGCTGCGTCCGCGCTGGGTGCGCCCCTGCTGGAGCAGGTGATTGGCGCCATCTATCAGCTCTTCGTGACGCAGAAGTTCATCTCCATCTTCTCGTTCCTCTTCGGCCTGGGCTTCGCACTCCAGTTCACGCGGGCCGAGTCACGTGGCGTCTCCGCCGCGCCGCTCTACGGCCGGCGGCTGCTGATGCTCTTCGGCATCGGCCTGGCGCACGCCCTTCTGTTGTGGACGGGCGATATCCTCCACACCTACGCGATGGTGGGCTTCCTGCTGATGGCCTTCCGGGCCCGCTCCAACCGCACGGTGCTGTTCTGGGCGCTGGGGCTCGTCACCGTGATGCCGTTCCTGGTGCCCGCCGCCATTCGCTATACGCCCATCCTGCTGCACGGCGCGGAGGCCGCGGCCGAGGCCGCGAAGGCCAGTCAGGCCCGGGATATGGCCTTGAGAGCCGACACCCTGGTGGCGTTGTCGAGCGAGTCGTTCTGGACGGCGCAGGTGGGCAACGCACGCTTCTTCCTGGAGAACCTCGGCGGCGGCTTCCGGCGCGTGCTCTGGATGAGCCTCTGCCTGGGGCGCTTCCTGCTGGGGTTGCTGGCGGGGCGTCTGCTCCTGTTGCAGGACGTGGAGCGTCACCGGGCGTTGTTGCGCCGGATTCTCGGCTGGGGGCTGAGTGTGGGCCTCGTCCTCAATGGCGGTGGGTTGCTGCTGTTCCGCCTGCGCAAAGCCGGCGTGCTGGAGTGGGACCCGAAGGGGCCCTGGATGATGATCGTCAACGGCTTCCAGGAGCCCGGCTACATCGCGATGGGCGCGGCATATGTCGCGGCCTTCGCGCTGCTCTTCCAGCGGGAGCGCTGGAGCCGCTGGCTGGGCGTGCTGTCGCCCGTGGGTCGCATGGCCCTGACGAACTACCTGATGCAGTCCGCGGTGAGCATCTGGATTTATGACGGCTGGGGCCTGGGCTTCATCGGCAAGCTGCCGCCGTCGCGCATCGTCGTCATCTGCTGCGTCATCTTCGCGGCGCAGGTGGTGCTCAGCCATCTGTGGTTGGCGCGCTTCCGCTTCGGTCCCGCGGAGTGGCTGTGGCGCTCGCTCACGTATGGAAAGGTCCAGCCCATGCGGCGGCTCGCTGGCGACGGAGGCGTCTCCGGCGTCAGCGCTTCTTGAGTGGGTGAGGGCTCAGAGTGAGTTGAGGAACGCGAGCAGCGCCTGCCGGTCCACGAGCGGCAGGCGCGTGTAGCGCTCCTGGGCCGGCGCGGCCTCGCCGCCATGCCACAGCACGGCCTCTTCCAGGTCGCGAGCCCGCCCGTCATGCAGGAAGCGGGTATGGCCGTTCACCGCTTTCACGAGGCCCACGCCCCACAGCGGCGGGGTGCGCCACTCGGTGCCGGTGGCGAGCCCGTCCGGACGGTCATCCGCGAGCCCTTCGCCCATGTCGTGGAGCAGCAGGTCCGTGTAGGGGCGGATGCGCTGGCCGGACAGTTCGGGGAAGCCGGGCACACCTTCCGTCTCGAAGACGGTGGCCACGTGGCACCCCGCGCAGCCGATGGCGCCGAACACCGCCTTGCCGCGCACGACGTCGGCGGCTTTCCAGTCCCGGCGCTTGGGCACGGCGACCAATCGCGCGTAGAGGAGCAGCGCGTCCAGTTCCTTGGGGCTGACCTCGGGTGGGGCGGCCTCGCCGGCCTCGCGCCCCTGCTCGCGGGGATACAGCTCCGTCGTCAGTCCCATGTCGGTGACGAGCGCGTGTGCCACCTGCTGGTGCAGCGTGGGTTGGTTGGCCTTCCAGCCGAAGCGCCCCATCCGCGTCTGTCCCGTCGCCGCGTCCCGCACACGGTTGGCCCGGCCGGAGATGCCATTCCGGTCACGGTCCTCGGAATCCTCGTGGGCCAGTACCGCCGCCTCGGGGATGGCCTCGAGCAGGCCGAGGCCGAAGTTCGCGGGCGCGACGCGAGGAGAGACGCGGGTCTCCTCTCCGAGGGGCCCCTTCGACAGCTGGGTGAATCGGTAGCGGGGCCGGTGGAGGACGTAGGTCTCGCCCGAGGCGAACCGGCCGGTGACTTCTTCGTACGTCACCTCGACGCTGCCTTCCGCGCCGGTTCCGTCGACATGGCGAACGTCGAGCTGCGCGCCATACACCGGATGCGGCCCACTGCCGTCTGGCCCGCTCAGCTGGAACGCGAGGGAGACGGGCGTCTCGCTCGGGGAGGCGGGGGGCTGGCCGCGTCCATCCTTCACGTGGCAGGTCATGCACGAGGGGGCGTTGAACAGCGGCCCCACTTGGATGGGGCCGTCCACGTCCGTCCAGTCGCGGCCGAAGACGCGCTTGCCCGCGTGGAAGTCCTCCCAGCGCGTCCGCGGCATGTTCATGGGGGCGCGGCCAAAGGCGTTGCGTCCCGGGTCCGGCACGGAGCCCTGTCCGCCAGACAGCTCCTCTCCAGCCTCCGTCGTGGCGGGCAGTGCGCCCAGCTCGAGAGGCCGGGGCAGCCGGTGCGTGCTCGCCCAGACAGCGGCGATGGCGATGGCTCCGATGGGAATGCCTGGAAGATACAGCCGCCTGCGCATCAGAACGTCTCCCGAGGGAAAGCCTACTCGTTTCCCGTGACGCGCTTCGAGGCGAAGCGCCATCCGCGGCCGCGAGGTGTGCACCCATCGCGCCACGAGGCGCGCAGCCAGGCTGCTGCTGGGAGAAACGGCGTCCGCGAGGACGAGGCGCGTGGCCGTGTAGCGCGTTCCGCTACAGGGCGGACGCGTGTGTGTCGTTCATGGCTACAGACGCGGTGTCTCACGCTCCGCCTGGGAGGAGGGCGTTCAGGCCGGCTGCGCCGCTTCTGCCTCGGCGAGCCGCTGGTGCGCCTGCGCAGTCAGCTCGAAGGAGCGCAGCCGCGCGGCGTGGTCGTAGACCATGCCCGTCACCATCAGCTCATCGACTCCCGTGAGTCGAATGAACGCGGCCAGGCCCTGCTGAACGGTGTCGGGCGCGCCGATGATGGAGTACTTCAACGCGTGGTCGGCGCTCGCGCGGTCCAGGGGCGAAGCCACGGTGTCGATGTCATCCACCGGAGGCGGGAGCTGACCGGGCGTGCCGCGACGCAGGCGGATGAACTGCTGCTGCACGGACGTGAAGAGGCGCTGCGCCTCCGCATCCGTATCCGCCGCGAAGACATTCACACAGGCCATGGCGTAGGGCCGCTCGAGCGACTCGGACGGCTTGAAGCGCTCCCGGTAGATGTCCAGGGCCTGAAGCAGGGCATCGGGCGCGAAGTGGGAGGCGAAGGCGAACGGCATGCCCAGCATCGCCGCGAGCTGCGCGCTGAACAGGCTGGAGCCGAGCAGCCAGATGGGCACCTTCAAGCCCGCGCCCGGCACCGCCTGGATGAGCTGCCCCGGCTCGGTGGGCTCGAAGTACGACTTCAGCTCCACGACGTCCTGGGGAAAGGTGTCCGCGCTCGCCGCCGGTCCCGCCGCAGGGCGCGCGCCGTCAGCATGTCCGTGCCCGGCGCCCGGCCGAGCCCCAGGTCGATGCGCCCCGGGTAGAGCGTCTCCAGCGTGCCGAACTGCTCCGCGATGATCAGCGGCGCGTGATTCGGCAGCATGACGCCGCCCGAACCCACCCGGATGCGCTTCGTCCCGCCGGCCACGTAGCCGATGACCACGGACGTCGCCGCGCTGGCGATACCCGTCATGTTGTGGTGCTCGGCCAGCCAGAAGCGCTTGAAGCCCCAGTCCTCCGCGTGCCGTGCCAGGTCCAGCGTGTTCCGGAGCGCGTCGGCCGCGGTGGAGCCCTGCGTGACGGGCGAGAGGTCGAGGACGGAGAAAGGAATCATGGGGCCCCTACTAACGCCGTCCCTGGGGCCTCCGCTTGCCCATGAACAGGGTATGCCGCGTCCCCTTGGTGCCATGCGCCGCCGGGTGCAGCACCTGGACGGTGAAGCCCGCCTGCTCCATGCGGCGTTCGAAGGCGGGGGAGGGCCCGGCGCTCCACACGCCCAGTATGCCTCCGGGCCGCAGCGCCTGGACGGCGTGCGCCAGCCCCACGCGCCCATAGAGGCCGTGGTTGTCGGGGTGGGTGAGGGCGGTGGGGCCGTTGTCCACGTCGAGCAGGATGGCGTCATAGGTCCCGGACTGCCGGGCCATGTGCTTGCCCACGTCGAGCTCCACCACGGTGACGCGCGGGTCCTCCAGCGGCGCTCCGGCCAGCGGCGCGAGCAGCCCCCGGTTCCACGTCACCACCACGGGGAGCAGCTCCGCCACCGTGACACGCGCGTCGGGCCCCAACCGGTCCAGCACCGCGCGGGCGGTGTAGCCAAAGCCCAACCCACCCACGAGCACCCGGACGCCGCTTCGGCCCGCCAGCCCTTCACAGCCGGCCTCCGCCAGCGCTTCCTCGGAGCCGTGCTGCCGGCTGGACATCAGCGTCTGGCCCCGCACGCGGAAGACGTACTCGTCCCCGCGCCGGGCCAGGGTGACTTCCCCCACGTCCGGGACTTCTGCGCGCTCCAGCGTCTCCCAGGGCTTCATGGCCGGGCTCTTCGCGCGGAGGCGGCCCGGCGTCAAGCGATGACGCCGGGCCGGGGCACATCCGTGGACGCCCGGGCTAGGCCGAGCGCTTCACATCCTTCGAGGTGTCCACCAGCACCTTGGCGAAGGTGAGCCCGTCTGGGCCCGCATCCGCCTGGATGTGGTCGCCCGGGACGAACTCGCCGCCGAGGACCTTGAGGGCCAGCGGGTCCAACAGGTTCTTCTGCACCGCGCGCTTCAGGGGCCGCGCGCCGTACGTCGGGTCGTAGCCGCGCTCGGCGAGCAGCTCGCGCGCCTTCTCCGTCAGCTCCAGCGTCAGCCGCTTGTCGGCCAGCAGCTTGGACAGCCGCGCCAGCTGCAGGTCCACGATGTGGTAGATGTCCTTCTTCCGCAGCGGCTCGAAGATGACGACCTCGTCCACGCGGTTGAGGAACTCCGGCCGGAAGTGCGCGCGCAGCGCGTCCATCACCTCGTTGCGCGTGCGCTCGTCCAGCTCCTCCTTGCCCGCCATGCCGGCCTGGATGTCCTGCGAGCCGATGTTGGACGTCAGGATGAGCACCGTGTTCTTGAAGTCCACCGTGCGGCCCTGGCTGTCAGTCAGCCGGCCCTCGTCGAGAATCTGGAGCAGCACGTTGAAGACGTCGTGGTGCGCCTTCTCGATTTCGTCGAAGAGGACCACCGTGTACGGCCGCCGGCGCACCGCCTCGGTGAGCTGGCCGCCTTCCTCGTAGCCGACGTACCCCGGAGGCGCGCCCACCAGCCGGGCCACGGAGTGCTTCTCCATGTACTCGGACATGTCGATGCGGACCATGGCCGAGTCGTCATCGAAGAGGAACTCCGCCAGCGCCTTGGCCGTCTCCGTCTTGCCCACGCCCGTGGGGCCCAGGAAGATGAACGAACCGATGGGGCGGTTGGGGTCCTGCAGTCCGCTGCGCGCGCGGCGCACGGCGTTGGACACCGCCTCGATGGCGCTTCGCTGGCCAATCACCCGGTTCGCCAGCCGGTCCTCCATGTGGACCAGCTTCTGGACCTCGCCCTCCATCAGCCGCGAGACGGGGATGCCCGTCCACTTGGCCACCACCTGGGCGATGTCCTCCGCGTCGACCTCCTCCTTGAGGAACTTCTGGTTCTTCTGCAGCTCGGCCAGCTTCTCGTTCTGCGCCTTCAGCTCCTTGTCGAGCGAGGGGATGACGCCGAACTTCAGCTCCGCCGCGCGGTTCAGGTCGCCCTGACGCTCGGCCGTGGCCTGGTCGTTCTTCGCCTTCTCCTGCTTCTCCTTCAGGCTGCGGATCGCGCCAATGGCCGTCTTCTCCGCGTCCCAGTGCACCTTGAGCGCGTTGAACTTCTCGCTCAGGTTGGCCAGCTCCTTCTCAATCTGACCCAGGCGCTCCTGCGAGTGCGGGTCCGTCTCCTTGCGCAAGCCCTCCCGCTCAATCTGGAGCTGCGTCATCTTCCGGCGCACGTCGTCCAGCTCCGTGGGCATGGAGTCGATTTCGATGCGCAGGCGGCTGGAGGCCTCGTCGACCAGGTCGATGGCCTTGTCCGGCAGGAACCGGTCCGCGATGTAGCGGTGGCTCAGCGTGGCGGCGGCCACCAGGGCGTTGTCCTGGATGCGCACGCCGTGGTGCACCTCGTAGCGCTCCTTCAGGCCGCGGAGGATGCTGATGGTGTCGTGCACGCTCGGCTCGCCCACCAGGACGGGCTGGAAGCGCCGCTCCAGCGCGGCGTCCTTCTCGATGTGCTTGCGGTACTCGTCCAGCGTGGTGGCGCCGATGCAATGCAGCTCGCCGCGCGCCAGCGCCGGCTTGAGCATGTTGCCCGCGTCCATGGCCCCTTCGGCCTTGCCCGCGCCCACCAGCGTGTGGAGCTCGTCGATGAAGAGGATGACCTCGCCCGCGGCGTCGGCAATCTCCTTGAGGACGGCCTTGAGGCGCTCCTCGAACTCGCCGCGGTACTTCGCGCCGGCCACCATGGCGCCCAAATCCAGGGAGACCAGGCGCTTGTTCTTCAGGCCCTCCGGCACGTCGCCATCGACGATGCGCCGCGCCAGTCCTTCCGCGATGGCCGTCTTGCCCACGCCGGGCTCGCCGATGAGCACCGGGTTGTTCTTGGTGCGCCGGCTCAGCACCTGGACGCACCGGCGGATCTCCTCGTCACGGCCGATGACGGGGTCGAGCTTGCCGGAGCGCGCCGCCTCCGTGAGGTCGCGGCCGTACTTCTCCAGCGCCTGGTAGGTCGACTCGGCGTCCTGGCTCGTCACGCGCCCGGAGCCCCGGACGTCCTTGAGTCCGGACAGCACGCGCTCCCGCGTGACGCCCGAGGACTTCATCACCTCGCCCACCGCGCCCTTGTCGTGCGTGAGCGCGAGCAGCAGGTGCTCCGAGGAGATGAACTCGTCCTTGAGGGACTTGGCCTCGTCCTCGGCCTTGTCGAAAGTCTTGAGCAGACGCTGGCCGAGCATCGCGCTCTCGCCCCCCTGCATGCGAGGCAGCTTCTGGAGCGCTTCGCCAAGCCGCGCGGCGAACAGCTTCGCGTCTGCCCCGATCTTCCGGAGCAGGGGGTCGACGATGCCGTCCTTCTGGCCGAGCAGCGCAGCGGCCAGGTGCTCGGGCTCGTACTGCGGATTGTCCGCCCGACGGGCCAGGGCCTGACCCTCGTGGATCGCCTCCTGCGCCTTCACTGTGTACTTGTCGAGTCGCATGCCTCCAACGTAAGAGTCGGCCACCCCTTGGCAAGCAGCGCACGTGGCGCGGCGTTTCCGTTTGCCTGAAATTGTTTGGACTCCTGGTAACCACCTGCTTTTCAGGGTGCCGGAGTTGCCAGCGGGTATGATGCCGGGTATAGGCGGCGCCCAATCCCCTGGGGGGCTGAAACTGAAAGCACACGGCGGATATCTCCTACGACTCGAAAGCTTCGGCGGCCTGGAGCTGCTCCGGTTGGCGCGTGAAGCGCTGGCGCTGGACGGCGCGATGGGCGCGACGGGGCTGAAGGTGTCCGTCAACCGGCGCCGCAAGGTGGTCCGTCTGGCGTACGTGGCTCCCTTCACGGAGGGACGGCAGGGCGCACACTGGTACGCGGCCCACCACGCGCTCCCCGGCTGCTCTCCCGGGCGACGAACGCCGCCGTCCAGGCCTACGTCTATGATCCAGACGAAGGCGAGCAGGTCATCGCGTACGGCAACGGCCGGCGCGTGGGCGGCGAGCGGGTCGTCTACGAGGACGTGGAGCTCCCGGTGCCGCTGGACCAGATGGACGACGCGGCCTTCAAGCACATGCAGGAGCGCTGGCCGGTGGGCCACCGGCGTACGTGTTCGGGCTGACGCGCAAGGAGCTGCTGCGGCTGCCGCGCGTGGCTCCGGGCCACGAACTGGCGCTGGAGGGCCGTGACGCAGAAGGGGCCGCCGTCCTGGAGGCCCTCCTGCCGACCTGCCAGGCGACGCTGCCGGAGTCCGACGCCCTCTGAGGCGGGCTACTCCGCCTGCGGCCCGTCCTGCACGGCCATGGCCTCGCGGACGCGCTGGCTGCGGAAGTACTGCCCCAGAATCGCGAAGGTGCCCGCCACCACCACGGTGCCGAAGATGGCGCTCCCCACGCCCATCGCGCTCAGGATTTCGCGAGAGGCCTCGACGGTGATGTCCGGTGGGAACTCGGGCATCTTGCTCATCGGCTCCGCCAACGCCGCGAAGAGGCGCTGCTTGGCCACGGACATCTGCGCGCCGTCGATGGTGCGCAGCCCTGCGGCGATGATGGCCGCGCGGCTCAGGACCCGGCTCATGGCGTCGCGGTGCAGGTTCTCCGGATTCAGCACGCGCGCCGCGGACACGCTGACAAAGGCGCAGGCAACGGCCAGCAAGCCCAGCAGCACCGCGCGCGGCTCCCGCATGGGCTCCAGCGCCCCGTAGTAGACCTCGAAAATCTTCGGGTCGAGTGCCGGGGCGCCGGGAATCCGAGGCAGTTCCTGCTCCATCCGGAGCGAGCGCGCCTCGTAGAAGTTCGCCATCTCGACGGCTTCCATCAGCGCTGCCCAGCCCGTGAGGATGGAGAGCACCAGGCCCACGATGGCGGCGAAGCGGATGCCGCCGGGCAGGCCCTTCCTACTGGAGTGCTTCACCGCTTGGTCGCCTCCACGTAGCGCAGGCGGAGGTCCGCGAGCAGTCCGTCGAAGAGCTTCTCTTCCTCGGCCGTCAGGTTGCCCCGCGTCTTCGTGCGCAGCATGGACAAGAGGTCCAGGTTCTGCCGGGCCAGCGGCAGGTCCTTCTCCGTCTGACCCGTTTCAGGATTGGGTGCACCTCCCAGGTGGATGAGCACCGCGGTGCCCAGCCCCACGATGAAGGTGCTGAAGGAAATCGACTCCTCGGACGCGGAGCGCGCTTCCCCCCGCATCACGAAGGTCTCGCCGCGCTTCTCGTCCCCGGAGCTCATGCGGAGACCGGCCCCTCGTCGTCGGAGGTCTCGTTCGAAGCGGTGGCGGCCTCGTTGTCGCTCTCGGCCTCGTCGGCCTCGTCGGCGTCGTCGTCGGCGTCACCATCCGTCGACTCGGCGGCGTCGGAGGTCTCGGCCTCATCGCTGTCGTCGGACGTGTCGTCGCCCTCGTCCTCGAAGTCATCCTCTTCGTCGTCGAAGTCGTCGGCGTCGTCGAGCATGAGCGTCTCAACGGGGACGGACTTCTCCGCCACGTCGGGCAGGCCCTGGAGGTGGCGCTCGTACTCCGTCTCGTCGAGCTGGCCTGAGCGCACGTACCGCTCCACGGTGCGCTTATCGAGGTACTTCGGGTCCGCCGAATCCGCCATGGTTCAAATCCTCAGAATTGCTTGGAAAACAGCGCGGCACCTTATAGCAGGGTGGCCATCTGTCAACGCCGCCGTCCCGCCTTCCAGAGCCGATGAACGCACCATCCCGCCCGTACCTTCCCAGCGGTCCCTACCTGCTGTGCGACGACTCCGTCCTGCCGGAGATTTCACTGGTGGACAAGGCGGCTCGCCTGGTGGCCGGTGGGGCCCGGGTGGTGCAACTGCGCATGAAGCGCACCCCGGTCCGTGAGGCGCTGGCCGCCACGCGGCAGGTGGTGGCGCTGTGCCGCCGGGAAGGCGCGCTGTGCCTGGTGAACGACCGGGTGGACCTGGCGCTGCTGGCGGACGCGGACGGTGTGCACGTGGGTGACGAGGACGTGCCCGCCGAGGATGCGCGCGCGCTGCTGGGGCCTGCCCGTCTGGTGGGCGTCACGGTGCGAGACGGGGTGGGCGCGCGGGCGGCGCAAGCGGCGGGGGCGGACTATGTGGGGCTGGGGCCTGTCTTCCCCACGTCGACGAAGCAGGTGCCCGCGCCAGTGCTGGGCCTGGAGGCCTTCGCGTCCGTGGTGCGTGACAGCCCGCTGCCCGTGGTGGGCATTGGTGGGGTGGGGCTGGTGAACATCGCGAGCGTGGCGGCGGCCGGGGCGCACTGCGCGGCGGTGGTGTCCGACGCGCTGCTCTCCGCGGATATCACCGAGCGTGTGAGGCGGCTGGTGGCCGCGTTTGAACAGGGGCGCTCCGGGGCATAGCCTCGAAGCCAGGAGCTTCCATGAACAACCATTCGCGTCACCACGGGCCGGCGCCGCGCCGCCCCAACATCGGCATCACCCCGGACTGGAGTCCGGCCGGAGAGCAGCCCTTTGCCCGTTATGAGCTGAAGGTTCCGTACGCGGACGCCGTCCTTCGCGCGGGCGGGCTTCCCTTCGTGTTGCCGTATTCGGACGAGCCGGCCTGCGTGGAGTCCTATCTGGACCGCATCTCCGGGGTGCTCGTTACGGGCGGCGCGTTCGACATTCCTCCGTCGGCCTACGGCGAGGATGCGCGCGAGGGCCTGGGGGCGCTGAAGGAAGGGCGCACCGCTTTCGAGGCGGCGCTCATGCGCGGCGCGCTCAAGCGCAACATGCCGGTGCTGGGCATCTGTGGCGGCATGCAGCTGCTCAACGTCATCCTGGGGGGCACGCTGTACCAGGACATCGGCCGCGAGGTGGAGGGCGCTCGCGAGCACGAGCAGAAGCACGACCGCACGCACCCGCAGCACCCGGTGGACGTGAAGAGCGGCACGTTGCTGGCGGAGGCGGTGGGGTATGGCCAGTTGATGGTCAACTCCACCCACCACCAGTCGGTGCGCGGCGTGGGCAAGGACGTGACGATTACCGCGGTGGCGCCGGATGGCGTGGTGGAGGCCATCGAGTCCTCCGCGCACACCTTCGCCGTGGGCGTGCAGTGGCACCCCGAATACATGTCCACGACCATTCCGGTGCACGTGGGGCTCTACAAGGCGTTCGTGCAGAAGGCGCGCGAGCATCGCCGGTGAGTCCCCGCGTCCTCCTGCTGGCGGGGTTGGAGCCCACGGGACGGGCAGGGCTCTTGGCGGATGTCGCCGCGGTGCGCGCGCTGCGGGGCCAGCCGGTGGCGGTGCCCACCGCGCAAACGGCGCAGGGTGTCCGCACCTTCACCTGGACGGCCTCGCCGCCGCGCGTGCTGTCCGCGCAGGTGGCCGCCGCGCGCGAACTGGGGCCGGTGCACGCGGTGAAGTGCGGCATGGTGCCTGCGCGCGTGCAGCTGGAGGCCGCGCAGCGGGCCCTGGAGGACACGGGCGCGTGGTGGGTGGTGGACCCGGTGGTGCGTACCTCCCGAGGCGAGCCGCTGACGCGCCTGTCCGCACGGGCCTACCTGTCTCTGGCCGGGCCGCGCGTGGTGCTCACGCCGAACCTGGATGAAGCGGGCTGGTTGCTGGGACGACCCGTCGCGCGCACGGTGGACGAGGCTGTCGAGGCCGCAGAGGCACTGGCACAGCACGGCTTTGGCGCGGTGCTGGTGAAGGGCGGGCACTTGCCGGACACGCAGGGGTTGGCGGACGTCCTGGCCACGCCGGGCCGCGTGCGAGTGCTGGAGGGCAAGAGATTGGCGCGCGCCCCCGGCCGCCGGGGCACGGGGTGTCGGCTGGCGTCCGCGCTCGCCACGGAGTTGGGGCGGGGACGGACGCTGGAGACGGCGGTGCGCTCGGCCCGCGCGCTGGTCGTGCGCTACCTGCGTACGGGCTCGGAGTAGGTCGAAGCCGCTGCTCCCTGCGAACCGGCAGGGGCGGGTGCGATGTACACCGCGCCCGCGCGAACGCGGAGGGTTGCTACTCGCTTCGAGACCGGCTCTCGAAGCGGGTGTACTCGGCCAGGAACACCAGGTCGATGGAGCCGATGGGGCCGTTACGCTGCTTGGCGACGATGAGCTCCACGGGGATGACGGTGTTCGACTGCTGCGCAGGCTGCCCGTCGGGGCCCTCGTCAGACGTCTCACGGTGGATGAACATCACCACGTCGGCGTCCTGTTCGATGGAGCCGGACTCACGCAGGTCTGACAGCAGGGGCTTGCCGTCCTTGCGGTCCTCCACCTTTCGGCTGAGCTGACTGAGCGCGATGATGGGCACCTCCAGCTCCTTGGCGAGCTGCTTCAGCGCGCGGGAGATTTCGGCGACCTCCAACTGGCGGCTCTCCACCTTGCCCTTCTGATGCATGAGCTGGAGGTAGTCGATGACGATGAGCGACAGGCGCGGGTCGCGCTGCTTCACGCGGCGGGCCTTGGCGCGCAGGTCGAACGGGGACAGGCCGCCTGAGTCGTCGATGTAGATGGGCGCGTTGTAGAGCGCGCCCGCCATCTCCTGGAACTTCTCCTCGTCGTGTGGCGTCAGCCGGCCGCCGCGCAGCTTCTTCATGTCCACGCGCGCGGTGGAGGCCAGCAGACGCATCAGCAGCTGGTCGGCGGGCATTTCGAGGCTGAAGATGCCGACGGCCTTGTTCTCCTTCAGCGCCGCGTGCACCGCGATGTTCATCGCGAAGGACGTCTTGCCGATGCCGGGACGCGCCGCGAGGATGATGAGCTCGCCGGCGTGCAGGCCGGTGAGCTGGTTGTCCAGGTCGATGTAGCCGGTGGACAGGCCCGTGATGCCCGTGGCCGCCGCCTTCATCTTGTCGAGCAGGTCGAGCGTATGCTCCATCAGCTCGCTGACCGGGCGCAGGTCGCCCTCGCGCTTCTTCTCCGCGAGGAGGAACACCTTGCGCTCGGCCTCGTCGAGCAGCACCTCCAGCTCGCCCGTCTCCTGGCTGGCGAGGTCCTGGATCTCCCTGCCCGCCTGGGCCAGGCGGCGGCGGATGGCCTGGTCCTTGACGATCTGCGCGTACTGGACCGCGTTGGACGCGATGGGCACCACCTGGTCCAGACGCATCAGGTAGGCCGGGCCGCCCACCGACACCAGGTGGCCCAACACCTTCAGCTCCTCGGCCAGCGTCAGGTGGTCCACCTGTCTCGACTGGCCGTCGAGCTTCAGCATCGCCTCGAAAATCTGGGCGTGTGCGGGGCTGGAGAAATCCTCTGGGTGGACGACCTCGCCTACCGCGGCGATGAGCGTGTTGTCCGCCAGCACGGCGCCCAGTACGGCGCGCTCCGCGGCGAGGTCCTCGTGGACCTTCCGACCCTCTCTGAACTCGTGGACGTTCTCCATGGCAGCCCGCCCACTCTACAGGCAGGGCTGACACAACCAAATTTGCTGCCACAGCCCTGTAGCAGCGACGCCTACCCCTCCAGTCCCCACGTCCGGAGGAACGCTTCACGCCAGGTGCGGCTGAGCACGACGGAGCTCCCATCCTTGAGGACGAGGATTCCATCCCCGTGGCTCCACGGCTCCAGGCGGGCCACCGCGTCCAGATTGACGATGTCGCCCCGGTGCACCCGGACGAAGCGTGAGGGGTCCAGCCGCTCCTCCAGGGCGCGGAGCGTCTGTCGCACCAGGTGCTCGCCCTGGCCCGTGTAGAGCCGCACGTACTTGTCCTCGGCCGACAGGCGCCAGACGTCCGCCAGCGGCAGGGGCACCCAGGCCTCACCCACCTTCACCACCAGCCGCTCCAACGGACGGCCCGCGGGTGCCCGCCCCAGCTCCGCTAGCAGGGACTGGAGCCGCGCGGTGTCCGGCAGCCCGCTGCGGAGCACCGCATGGGCCTTGTCGAGCGCCCGGCCGAAGCGCTCCGCGTCGTAGGGCTTCAAGAGGTAGTCCACCGCCTGCGCCTCGAAGGCCGCCAACGCGAAGGCGTCGTACGCGGTGGAGAAGATGACTGCGGGGCAGTGCTCCGGGCCCAGGGCCTCAAGCACCTCGAAGCCGGTGAGACCGGGCATCTGCACGTCGAGCACCAGCAGGTCCGGATGCAGGGCACTCACCTGACTCAACGTCTGTGTCCCATCCGCCGCTTCGCCCGCCAGCGCGAAGCGCACGTCCTCCGCCAGCAGGCGCTTCACCTTCGCCCGCGCGGGCGCTTCGTCATCGGCCACGAGCACCTGGAAGCGCGTCATGCCGCGGCCTCCCGTGGCAGCCAGAGCGACACGCGCGCGCCGCCCTCGGGGCCGTGGCTCCGCTCCAGCCGCGCTCGGCCCGCGTGGAGCAGCGTCAGGATGCGCTCGAGGTGGGCCAACCCCACACCGGGGCCGGACGCGGGGGACGGCGTGCCGAAGCCGCGCCCGGTGTCCTCGACCTCCAGCCGCCACCCGGCGCCGTCCTCCCGGGCCCGGATGCGCACCTCCAGCGCCTCTGTTCGGTCCTGGTTGTGCTTCACCGCGTTCTCCACCAGCGCTTGCAGCGCGAAGCAGGGCACCTGGGCGCCGTCCAGGCCGGGGGCCACGTCCCAGTGCACCGTCACCCGCTCGCCGAAGCGCGCGGCTAGAAGGGCCACGAAGCGCGCGGCCTGGGTTCGCTCTTCGGCCAGCGTCCACGTGGCCTCGCGCCGCTCCATGCTGGCGCGCAGCAGTCCGCCCAGGTCGCTGAGCAGCCGGTCCGTGCGCGCGAGGTCCTCGTACATCACCGCGCTGACGGTGTTCAGGGCGTTGAAGAGGAAGTGCGGATGGAGCTGCCCGGTGAGGGACTGGAGCTGGGCCGCTCGTAACTCGGCCTCCAGCGAGGCCTCCCGCAGCGCCCGTGCCTGACGCTCCTTCCAGGTTTGGAGGAAGCTCCAGAGCGTGGCGGTGACCGTGTACGAGATGAGGTCCTTCTGCGCCTCCATGGGGATGCGGAAGGCGAGCGCGCCATAGTCGTAGGTGCCCCAGCCGAGCAGCGCGTACAGCAGCTGCCGCGTCCCCACCATCAGCGCGGTGTGCAGGCCGGTGAAGAGCACGAAGGCCATGGCATGGATGCCCAGGAAGCGCCCCCATCCCATGCGAGGGCTCGGTGCGTTGACCACCGCCGTGTAGAGGATGGGCATGACGGCCCAGATGCCGAGCGCCCCGGTGATTTCCCAGAGGAAGGGACGGGAGCCCGGGAGGGTGCCGCCGTCCCCGAGGATGGTGAGCCACAGCGTGAGCCCCATCCACAGGCCGATGAGCAGGCAGAAGCCCAACAGCGCCAGCGCCGGCTTCGCGCGGATGCGGGGCCACTTCCAGTCGAGGCCGGCCTGGGGCGGAGAGGGCGTCATGGGCGTCGTCAGGCAGTATGCACTGGGGCGGCGGCATGGATGGGCGCGGCCCGTTTCGAGCGAGCCGGCATCCCGAAGCACGCTCGCAGCCAGGGCACCCGGGCCACTCCTTCACACAGGCCCCAGGTGAGACTGAACGTCAGCGTGAGCACCGCCAGGAAGAGGCCCCAGGGGCCCACGGGCCAGTCCACGACCGCGAAGCCGACGATGACGATGACCGTCTGGTGGAGGATGTAGAACGGGTAGGCCCGCTCGCGCGCGTACTGGAGCCAGGGGCGACGGACGTGGATGCAGGCCCGCGCCCACGCCAGGGCCGTGAGGATGAAGAGCCACTGCAGCGCCGTGCGGCCCAGCGTCTCCAGTGGGAAGGCGTACTCGTTCGGCGGCGCCATGACGGCGAAGAGCAGGCCGCAGGCGCCCAGCAGCGCCTTGCGCCGGGCCACCAGGTGCTCGATGACGCGAGGACACCGGCCCAGCAGGTGCCCGCCGAGGAAGAAGAGGCCGAAGTGGATGAAGGCTCGCGGGTCGTCGAGCAGCGCGTGCGTCTGGGGGAAGCGGCGCAGCAACACCTCGTTGAGCGCGAGTGGCAGGAACAGCCACGCCACGTTCCAGCCCCGGCTCAGCCACGCCTCGGCGCGCTGGAGCCAGGCCGGCCGCTCGCCGTACGCAGCGCCGCGAAGAGGGGCAGCGCGAGCAGGCAGTAGACGAAGAGGTACGCGACGAACCACAGGTGGTGCCAGCTGAAGCTGCCGGCCGGGTAGGGCTCGAAGCCGAACACGGACGGGTAGAAGTCCGCGTAGCTGCCCTGGAACGTCCCTCGTTGGAGTCGCTCCAGGTAGATTTGCGGCGGCACCACGACGAACATCCCGAAGACCAATGGGCCCAGGAGCCGCTTCGCGCGGTCCCCGGCGAAGGTGCCCAGCGAGCGCCGCCGCAGCGCGACCGCCGTGCCCAGGCCGGAGATGCACATCAGCAGCGGCATGCGGAGGTGATGCAGCACCTCCATGGGGGGCTCCAGCCACGGCAGGGCGTGGACGCTCTTCACGTGCCAGTCCCAGGTGTTGAACATCATCCCGGTGTGGAACAGGTGCAGCAGGAGGATGGCCACCACGCGGAGCCAGTCCAGGTCCGGGCGGTGCTCATCGGTGAGGTGCGGGGTGGCGGTGGTGCTCATGCGCGAGCCTCCTTCCGCTCCGGGATACGCACCGCGCCCCGAGCGCTCCACGCATCTGTCGCCAGCCGGTTTCACGAGGGTGTGAGCCGGACGGGCAGGGTGGGGCGCAAAGGAAAAGGCCGCCCGGGTTGCCCCGGACGGCCCTCTCTCACTTCAGTGAAGCCCGCGGAGGATTACTCCGGCAGGACCTCGAGCTTGATCTTCGCGATGACGTCGCGGTGCAGGCGCAGCTCCACCTCGTAGTTGCCCAGGGCCTTGATGGGCTCGGGCAGGTGGATGTGGCGGCGGTCGATGCTCTGACCCTCGGCGGCAACCGCCTCCGCGATGTCCAGCGCCGTAACGGAGCCGAACAGCTTGTCCTGATCGCCCACGCGGCGCTTGATGCTGACCTTGATGGCGCCGATCTTCTTCGCCTGCTCCTCGGCCGCGCCCTTCAGCTTGGCGTTCCGAGCGGCGATGACCGCCTTCTCGTGCTCCAGCTGGCGGAGGTTCTGCTCGCTGGCCAGAACCGCCTTCTTGCGGGGCAGGAGGAAGTTGCGGCCGAAGCCGTCCTTCACGGTGACGAGTTCCCCGGACTTGCCCAGGTTCTCGATGTCCTCACGCAGAATGACCTTCATGTTCAGTCTCCTGTGCGGACCGGCGGACTAGCCGACCACCGCGTTGTAGGGGAGGAGCGCGATGCCACGGGCGCGCTTGATGGCCACCGCCACCTCGCGCTGGTGCTTGGCGCAGTTACCGGAGATGCGGCGGGGGATGATCTTGCCGCGCTCGGTCACGAAGTACTTCAGCGTCGCCTGGTCCTTGAAGTCCACCGACGCGTTCTTCTCCGCGCAGAAGCGGCAGACCTTCTTGCGGCCGAAGCCGCGGCCACCACCGCGCTTGTCGTCGTCGCCGCCCAGCCCGCCGCCGCGGTCGCCGCGATCACCACCACGGTCACCCCGGTCACCCCGGTCTCCACCGCGCGAACCACCACCGCCGAAGCCACCACCGCTGCGGGCGGCGGGGGCAGAGGCCGTCTTGCTATCCGTTCCGTTGCTCATGAGCGTTCTCGTATCCTGGAATGGTCTCTAGCGAATTGACCCAGAAGGCCCTCAGGCCTCCTCGGACGACTCCTCCTCGGAGTCGCCGCCCTGCTCCTCGGAACCCTCGGAGCGGAAGCCACCCTCGCGCTCCGCGGGAGCGCCCGGACGGGTCTCCTCCACGTCGCCGGCCAGCTTCACGTCCTCGAGCACCGGACGCGTCTCGGGGTCCACCTCGTCCGCGAGCTTCACGGAGATGTAGCGGGTGACCTCGTCCAGGTTGCGGAGGTTGCGCTCGATTTCCGCCACCAGCTTCGCGCCACCCAGGAAGTGGGTGTGCACGTAGATGGCGCGGGGCTGCTTCGCTACGGGGAACAGGGTCTTCTTCTTGCCCCACACCGTGAAGCGGATGACCTTGCCACCCTCGCGGGAAACGATGCCGCGGACGCGCTCCTTGAGCTTGTCCACGTTGTCGTCCGTCAGGTCCGGCTTGACCAGGAAGATGGTCTCGTACTCACGAAGCCGCGTCGCGGCCTGCGTCTCAGCCATTGTTTTCTCTCCCCTTGGGGTCGAGTGCCCTCCGGTGAATCCAGAGAGCGGGGAAACGGCCAGCGGACCTGAGAGGCCCACCGCCGGGGACGGGAAACCGCGCGCCCGTCACCCTCGCGCTACGTCCCGTGTACCAACACGGGAAGCTGGAAAAGAACATCCCACCGGGTCATCCCCGATGAGGGAAGGGGCCTTCTATGGGGGGCCCCCCGCCAAGTCAAGCGGCCGGGCGCCCCGTCCGCCAGCCCGTGGGGGGGCCTGGGGGCCCGCCTCAGGCCTTCCGGTTGAACCGGTTCATGGCCACTGACAGCCCTTCGCGGATCCACAGCTCCGTCATGTCCATGGCCCGGTCGATGAGCGCATCCATCTCCCGGCGCTCGCCGTCGTCGAAGTTGGACAGGACGTAGCCGGACACGCGCTCGCGGGCATTGGGGCCCTCCGGCTTGCCAATGCCGAAGCGCAGGCGGATGAAGCCCTCGTCGCCCAGGCTGGAGACGATGCTCTTGAGGCCGTTGTGGCCGCCGCTGCCGCCGCCGGCCTTGAGCTGCAGCCGGCCCAGGGGCAGGTCCAGCTCGTCATGAATGACGAGCACGTCCGCGACCGGCACCTTGAAGAAGCGCGCCGCCTCCGCGACGGAGCGGCCCGACAGGTTCATGAACGTCTGGGGCTCCACGAAGAGGACGCGCTCGCCCGCCAGGGTGCCCTGGCCGACCTTGGCCGCGAACTTCTCCTGGTTCAGCTCCGCGCGCGCCCGCGACAGCAGCGCCTCCACCACCATGAACCCGATGTTGTGCCGGTGCCGCTCGTACTCGCGCCCCGGATTGCCCAGCCCGACGATGAGCTTCATGACGTGGCTCCCGAAACGAGAAACGGGGCCAGCCCCTTACCGGGCCGGCCCCGCTCCTGAAGGACCGCTGAAGGCGACAGACTACTTCTTCGCCGGGGCCTTCGCGTCCTTGGCCGGAGCCGCCTTCGCGTCCTTGGCCGGAGCCGCCGCGGCAGCCGCCGCGCTCGGACCCGCCTCCACGGCCTCCGGCGCGCTGATGACGGCCAGGGTGTAGTTGACGTTCGTCTTCACCGACACGCCCTCGGGCAGCTTCAGATCGTTGATGTGGAGCACCTCGGCGATCTTCATCGGCGTCACGTCCACTTCGAGCTTCTCGGGGATGGCGCCCGGAAGCGACCACACCTCGATCTCACGGCGGGCCTGGGTCAGCAGACCGCCGTCCGCCACACCCTGCGCGCGGCCGGAGAGCACCAGCGGCACGTTGACCTTCACCTTGTCGGTGGGGCGCACGTCCAGGAAGTCGGCGTGCAGGATGGCGCGGGTGACGGGGTCCATCTGGTAGTCCTTCAGGAGCACCTGACGGTCACCGCCCTCCACCTTGATCTGGATCAGGGTGTTGAACTTGTGCGGGGTGTTGATGGCCTGGCGGACCGCCTTGGGGTTCACGGAGATGTGCACCGGCTTCTCCAGGTGCTTTCCGTAGACGACGGCGGGAATCAGACCCTCGGCGCGCAGGCGGCGGGCAACGCCCTTGCCGGAACCCTCACGCGGCTTGGCCTCGAGGGTGCTCGTATTGACGGACATGGAATCCTCACGGATGGGACTGCGGGTGCCACCGGCGGCCCTGGCGCCCTCGGCATCCCGCCCCAGTGGCGGGCCCCGAAGACGGCGCCTGTGAAGGCCTCCGATGGAGGGTGGTGCACATGCCAGCCGGAGGGCCTGGAGTCAAGCCGCCCGGCAGGCACGCGCGCGCCGGCTCAGACGAACAGCGAGCTGAGCGAGTCGGCGCGGTGGATGCGGGCAATGGCCTCGCCGAAGAGTCGCTCGGTGGTGAGCAGGCGGATCTTCGAGCAGGCCTGCGCCGCCGGAGACAGCGGCACGGTGTCCGTGAAGACGACCTCTTCCAGCACCGAGTCCTGGATGCGCTGGATGGCCGGACCGGAGAGGATGGGGTGGACCGCGTACGCCACCACGCGCCGTGCGCCCTTGGCCTTCAGCGCCGCGGCCGCCTGGGCGAGCGTGCCGGCGGTGTCCACCATGTCGTCCACCAGCACCGCGTCCTTGCCGCTCACGTCGCCGATGAGGTTCATCACCTCCGACGCGTTGGGGCGGGGACGGCGCTTGTCGATGATGGCCAGGCCCGTGTTCAGCCGCTTGGAGTACGCGCGGGCGCGCTCCACGCCGCCGGCGTCCGGCGAGACGATGACCAGCTCCTGCGACTCCGGGAAGCGCTTGCGCAGGTCCTCCAGGAACACCGGCGAGCCGTAGAGGTGGTCCGAGGGGATGTTGAAGAAGCCCTGGATCTGCCCCGCGTGCATGTCCATGGACACCACGCGCCCGGCGCCCGCGGACTCCAGCAGGTCCGCGATGAGCTTCGCGGTGATGGGCGTACGCGGCGCCACCTTCCGGTCCTGACGGGCATACCCGTAGTACGGAATGACGGCGGTGATGGAGCCGGCGCTCGCCCGCTTGAGCGCGTCACACATGATGAGCAGCTCCATCAGGTGGTCGTTCGCGGGCGGGCAGGTCGACTGGAGGATGAAGACATCGTGGCCGCGGACGTTCTCGCCGATCTCGACGTGAATCTCCCCGTCCGAGAACCGACCGACCTCCGCCTTGCCTAGAGGGCGCTTGAGGTACTCGCAGATGCGATGCGCCAGGCCGGGATTCGAGTTCCCGGCGAACACCTTGAAGTCACGCGGCTGCATGGTGGGGCCGCTGACTAACCTGGACGCGGACGGAAGGAAAGAAGTCGTTAGTCCAGGTCCGCTGGCGCTGCGACGAGCATCCCGGCTTGCGCCTGATGGAGGTGTCGCTCGTACTCCATCAGGATGACGCGTTCCATTTGACTCCGCGTATCCGCGTTGAGCGGGTGGGCAATGTCCTTGTACGTCCCATCCTTCCGCTTCTTGGCTGGCATCGCGATGAAGAGCCCGGTCGAGCCGTGAATGACCTTCAAATCGCGAATGACGAAGCAGTGGTCCAAGGTGATGGTGACGTACGCCTTGAGCTTGTCCTCTTCGACCGGAAACACCCGGACGTCGGTGATGTTCATGGTCCCCCCCCGAACCCGAAAGGTCGGAGCTGAAGGGAAGCCTGGGACATACCGGGTGCCAAATGCAAGCGCGGGCGCGAGAGAGATTTGCGCCACTGTTCAATGCCCCCACAGTCGGCCGCTGCGAGTGGAGGCTAGGTCAGCATTTGCGGCCAGTGCATGACCAGGTGGGTCAGGAACGCGAGGTGGTAGACCACGATGACGGCATACACGGCGGCGCCCAGCCGGATGGCGATGCGGCTGGCCTTGAGGTGCCGGTGGATGCACAGCAGCCACAGGCCCGCGTTCACGATGACCAGCTTGGAGAACATGAAGAAGAGCGGGGACTGCTCATAGGCCTCCCGCATGATGGGGTTGAGCTCCTCGGCCACGCCCAACTGGAGGAAGAAGAGGGTGAACAGCCCGTCCAGCAGGTTCAGCATCAACAACGCGACGGACGCCGGTGACAGGTAGAAAGAAGCCCTGTTGCCCCACGCCCCACCCCGCATCTGTCCGATCGTCGCCGCCACGCCCATCCCCCTTCGCCAGTCCGTAGCCAATGCTCTTCAAGAGCCTTGCCAACGCCCGCGGGGCCCGGTGACGGGCAGGCGAGGAAGCGGGCGACATCCGGGGACGATTCGGCTATGGGACGGGCGTGGCGGGAAGTTGACTCCCCTGGGGTCGTGGCAGACTATCCGCGCCCTTTCCGCCCCCGGCCCGTGAGCGTTCCTTGCACCAATTCCCCAAAGATATCGGGTGGATAGAGGTCATCTGCGGTTCGATGTTCTCCGGCAAGACGGAGGAGCTGATCCGCCGCGTCCAACGCGCCGTCTACGGCAAGCAGAAGGTGCAGGTCTTCAAGCCGCGCATCGACAACCGCTACGACGAATCCGCGGTGGTGAGCCACTCGCAGCACAAGGTGATGTCCACCGCCATCGAGCGGGCTGAAGAGATTTTTTACAGGCTCGCGCCCGACACCCAGGTGGTGGGCATCGACGAGGTGCAGTTCTTCGGTTCAGAAGTGGTCGCCGTGGTGGAGGCGCTGGCCAACAAGGGCCTGCGCGTCATCTGCGCGGGCCTGGACCAGGACTACCAGGGGCGCCCCTTCGAACCGATGCCCCAGTTGATGGCGGTGTCGGAGTACGTGACGAAGGAGCTGGCCATCTGCGTGGTGTGCGGGAACCCGGCCAACCGCTCCCAGCGCATCGTGTCCAGTGGTGAGCGGGTGGTGGTGGGCGCGGCGGGCGCGTACGAGCCGCGCTGCCGCAAGTGTCACGTGGCGGAGCCGGCGGAGGGCACGCCGCCGCAGACGTTGGAACTGTTCGACTGAGCGGGAGCTGAACGGATGCGCGACACCCTGTACTCCAACGTTCCCTTCAAGCTGAACGAGATGCCCCACCACTATGGGCCTCACGTCCACCTGGTGGGAAATCCCTTTCTCCTGACCCAGCTGGCCACGCTGTGTTCGAAGGGCGTCATCCAGCCGCAGATCAACCGCCTGGTGGAGACGCTGTACGTCGACCTGGTGAAGACGGTGCTCAACGCGGAGTTCCCGCGGAAGAACGTCAGCCTGCCCACGCGGATGATCGACTCCACCCCGCAGGGGCTCTACCAGGGCGAGGTCATCGACCCGCAGGTGCGGGTGGTGACGGTGAACATCGCCCGGGCGGGCACGCTGCCGTCGCAGGTGACGTACGACCTGATGAACGCCACGCTGGACCCGACGGTGGTGCGCCAGGACCACATCATCATGAGCCGCATGATTGACGCCGCGGAGGCGGTGGTGGGCTCGGAGATTGGCGGCGCGAAGATTGGCGGCGACGTGGACGACGCCTTCGTCCTCTTCCCCGACCCCATGGGGGCCACGGGGGGCAGCCTGTCCACGGCGATTTCGCTCTACAAGAACAAGGTGCCCGGGACACCCCGGCGCATCATCACCCTGAACCTCATCGTCACGCCGGAGTACCTGCGGAAGATGACCACGGACCATCCGGACGTCATCATCTACGCGCTCCGGTTGGACCGGGGCCTGTCCCCGCCGGAGGTGTTTGGCACCGAGCCGGGCGCGCTCTGGGAGAAGGAGCGGGGCCTGGATGACCGGCAGTACATCGTCCCCGGAGGCGGCGGCTTCGGGGAGATCATGAACAACGCGTACGTGTAGCGGAGGAATCCTTGGCGTTCTACGAGCAGGAAGTCGGTGTCCTGATTTCCGAGGACAAGTTGCAGGCGCGCGTGCGCGAGCTCGCGGCGGAGATTACGCGCGACTACGCGGGCAAGGACCTGACGCTCATCTGCGTGTTGAAGGGCTCGGCGTTCTTCGCCATCGACCTGGCGAAGTACATCGACCTGCCGGTGAAGCTGGAGTTCCTGGGCGTGTCCAGCTACCAGGGCGGCACGGAGTCCACGGGCGAGGTGCGCATCACCACCGACGTCAGCAAGCCCATGGCCGGCAAGCACCTGCTCATCATCGAGGACATCATCGACACCGGGCTCACCATGCAGTTCCTGCTGGAGAACCTGCGCGCTCGGCACCCCGCGTCGCTGAAGGTGTGCACGCTGCTGGAGAAGCCCTCGCGCGCCCGGACGAAGGTGGACATCGACTACAAGGGCTTCGTCATCGATGACCTCTTCGTCGTGGGCTACGGGCTCGACTTCGGCGAGGTGTACCGGAACATCCCCTTCATCGGGGTGATGAAGAACAAGTAGTGCCTTGCTGGTGCGGGCGCCGCCCACTGCGCGCGGCGCCGCACCCAGGTCACGACGTCTGGCTAGAGCGGGCAGACCGTTCCGCTGGGCGTCGGGCAGCGGCGCTCCACGCCGTCGCACCGGATGGAGCAGCTCGTCCACTCCATGCAGACCTGCGTCTGCGTCGGGCACCGGAGGATGGTGCTGCTTCCCGGGCAGTGGAGCGTGAAGTCGGCGCACGGACCGGGCGGCGGAGGCTGCTGGCAGTAGGTGTACTGGCCATCACAGACGACGTAGTTGCTCGCGGACGAGCAGGAGTTGCCCGTACAGCTGATGGACGGGCCTCCCGTGGCTGAACAGCTGTTGGTGCAGGTGTGGAGCTCCGCGGTGCTCTGGCCCAGCTCCTCGGCGGCCCCGCCGGGCGCCGGCGCGTCCACGGGGCCACACGCGGCCATCAGCAGCATCGTCGTCACGGCGAACAGCAGCGTTGCAGCCTTCATGACAAGTCCTTTCCAGGTGGGGACGGCCTATCCAGGCTGTCTGCCCTAAACCTGAAAGTCAAAGAGGGTCTGGCTTTGCGCATCAAGGGAGGCGGAGGGCCTTGGGCCGCGCACAGGGGCCGCTCAGCGGCCATGACGCGGTGCTTCGCGTTGTCGTCTCCCGGTCCATGCACAGCGTGCCTGGAAGAATTCGCTGAAGCGCGGCATCTGGCCGCGCGAATCGAGGCTGACCATGGATGCATCCAGGGACAGGGGCGCGCTGGCTCGGGCGGGCAGCCCCCGCAACAACGACGCCGTCCGGAAGTACGTTGCGGAGTTCATCGGGACGTTCGTCCTGGTGTTGGGAGGCGTCGGGGCTGCCGTGCTGGCGGGCGACCACATCGGTTTCCAAGGTGTCGCGCTCGCCTTTGGCCTGTCGCTGCTGGCCATGGTGTACGTGATTGGCCCCATCTCGGGCTGCCATGTGAATCCGGCGGTGACGCTGGGCCTCTTGCTGTCGGGGAAGATAGAGGGCAAGGACGCGGTCGGCTACGTGGTGGCGCAGTGCGTGGGGGCCATCCTCGGCGCGGGCGTGGTGCTGCTGATTGCCAAGGGCATGCCCGGAGGGTACTCGGCGGTGACCGAGGGACTCGCGACCAACGGGTACGGCGCTGCTTCACCTGACGGCTTCAACATGGGAGCGGCCTTCCTCACGGAGGTGGCGCTCACCTTCCTGCTCGTGCTCACGGTGCTGGGCGCGACGGATGCGCGCGCCCCGGTGGGCTTCGCGGGGCTGGCCATTGGCCTGGTGCTGGCGCTCATCCACCTGGTGGGGATTCCGGTGACGAACACGTCGGTGAATCCTGCGCGCAGCCTGGGGCCGGCGGTGTTCGCGGGGAGCGTGCCCATGGGGCAGCTGTGGCTGTTCATCGTGGCGCCGCTCCTGGGAGGCGCCACCGCGGCGGCGGTGTATCGCACGGTGTTCCGTCCTGCCGTGCCCATCAGCGCGGAGGAGGCCGAGCGGGCCCTGCGGCGCGAGCGTGAGGCGCGAATCGCGGACGAGCGGGCCGGCACGCGCGCGCCTGTCTGATGCTGCGGGTCGCTTTGCTCGGCGGGCTCCGGCGGGTACGGTGAACGGCAATCGGGGCCAGCCGCGCCCCCACTGGAGCCGCCATGCTCTTCGACCCGACGCGCCTCACGGCCTACTTCCTGGCGGTGCTCGCGCTCATCCTGACGCCCGGGCCGGACACGATGTTCGTGCTGGCCCGGAGCATGGGGCAGGGGCGCAAGGCGGGCATCGTCTCCGCGCTGGGCATCTTCGTTGGGTGCCTGTTCCACATCGCGGCGGCGGCGTTCGGGCTGTCGACGTTGCTCGCGACGTCGGCGCTGGCCTTCTCCGTGGTGAAGTGGGGTGGGGCGGCCTACCTCGTGTGGATGGGCGTGCAGATGCTGCGCAGCAAGGACACCGCGGCCGAGGCGGTGCAGGCGCTGCCACCCGCTGGCCTGTGGCGCATCTTCCGCGACGGCGTCGTCACCAACGTGCTGAACCCGAAGGTGGCCGTGTTCTTCCTGGCCTTCCTGCCGCAGTTCGTGGACGCGTCCGCGGGCTCGACGGGGCTCCAGTTCCTGGGGCTCGGGTTGATGTTCTCCGTCACGGGCACGTCGTGGCTGGTGCTGCTGGCTGCGTTCGCGGGTGCCTTTGGGGGCTGGATGCGGCGCAATCCGCGCGTGGCGGCGTGGCAGAAGCGCGTCACCGGTGGCGTGTTCGTCGCGCTGGGGGCTCGGCTGGCGTTGCAGCGCCAGGAGTAGGCGTCAGACGAGCACCTTGATGACCACGTAGAGCACGTAGAGCACCCACGGCACTGCGGCCAGGAGTCCGAGGATTCCGAGCAGGCCGGCCCAGACAGGGTAGCCCTTGCGCCACGGGAGGAGCAGGAAGGTGCCTCCGGCGAGCGCGGGCAGGGGCAGGAGGTTGAGGGCGGCCAGCTTCGCGCTCATCAGGCCCCAGGCTCGCAGCAGGTCGCCGTCCCGGAGGAGCGCGAGGAATCGCTCCACGCGGCCAGGGAGCAGGGAGGGCTCGAAGGGCACGGCGAAGCCGCTCACGAACTGGCGCAGGGCCTCTGTGGGCCCTAGGCAGGCCATGGCGATGGCGACCTGCACGGCCCAGGGCAGGAGGATGACGGCGGCGTGGAGGGGCGGGGAGAGCTGGAGCAGGCGGCTCTTGGCGGGGGCGCCCTCGATGGGCTCGTCGAAGCTCACCGCGCTGCCGAGCGCCAGGGGGCGGAAGGCCCACAGGATGCTCCCCAGGCGGGCGGAGAGCAGTGTGGGGCCGTAGCCGAGGACGACGGACACGGGCCGTGCCCCCAGCGTGCTGGCCACGGCGGTCTGCGCCAGCGCCCAGAGGGCGTTGACGGCGAAGAAGAGCATCCAGAGCCAGAGGAGTTGGGACAGGCGGTCCATGCGGTGCGTCCCTGTCTACCATGACCCGGGGTGGTATCCGTGAAGGGGCGGGGCGCCAATCATCCTGGAGCGTGGCGCCGCGTCTCTGGTAGGCATCCGGGTTGAGGAGCTCATGGCTTACGGCATCGCGAATCACCTCTGGATTCATGGGAGCCCGGACCGGTCCAGGGTCCGTCAGTGGATGGACGCCGCACTGGGGACGTCGTTCGGGGAGCAGCCTCGGAGCGACATCGTCGTCGCGGACGTCTTCCAGTTCGGGCCGGCGCTGACGCTCATCGACGTGCAGGTGCTCGGTGCGCCGCGCGTCGAAGGCGAGGCGGAGGCGGCGGAGCAGGACGGCTTCCTGACGCGCGTGGCCAGCCTGGCGAAGGAAGCGGGCTTCAAGAGCACGCGGGTGTGGATGGGCGACGTGGGCACCATGGCGTGGGAGCTGGAGTCCCAGGGCGAAGAGGGCGTGCCCGTGGGTGCGAAGCGGGAGGACGAGGCGCTGCGCACGCTGGGGCCGGATGGGTGGAGCGTGGACCCGCTGGCGCCCGTGGTGGCGCGCGAGGTCATCCGGAGCATCGTCAAGCTGCCGCTGGAGGAGGTCCACCACTACATCGACTGGGCGGTGAGCTGCCGCAGCGCGATGGCGGCGGGGACGCCGGTGGAGGGCTTCAACCTGACGCGCGCATCGAGGCTGATGGCCACGCACTACCTGGTGTGGAAGGGGAAGGTGCTGCCCAAGCCGACGCCAGTGAGCGAGATGGCGCCGAAGCTCGGGAGGGCCCGGAGGATGCGCAGGGCGGCCACGTTGGTGCCTGCCGCGCGCGTCTGGGGATTAGTGCTGGTGGTGGCCTTGGTGGTGCCCGCGGTGCTTTACCACTTCATCTTCGCCCCCCCGCTAGAGAGCCCGGTAAAGGGCTTCGTGCTCAGTGGGGTGATGACGCTGGTCTGGGCCCTGTTCGCCCTGGTGCGGTTTGATGACTTCCAGGGGCGGCCCGTGCGCCTACCGTGGAGGGCGGCGCTGTTCGTCGGTGGCCAGCTCGCGGTGGGGGCGTTGATGTGGTGGTTTCACGGGATGCCTCGGTAATGCCAATTTTTGTAGGTGCGGAATGTCCATTTAACGCATGCATCTGCAATGGATGAATAAAAGTTAATTCACATGTGGGCGAAATGTGGGCCGTTGTAACAGCCTGTTGCTGTGGCCCTTATCGGTGGAACACACTGACGACGAGATCAGTTGAGTTGCAGGAAGGAATGGAGGTGTTGCAGAAGGATTCGTCGAGGAAGACGAATCGCTGGACGTCTACGACGTTCAATAGTGCTACGAGGACACGCCTGCGCCTGAGGTTTTGCGGCGCCTCACGCTCGGAGGTGGCGAAGGACTTTTCTTGTGTGAGAAACCCAGCCGGCGCAGGGCCCGCTGCATGAAAGCCCGACGGATGACCAGTCCGGTACGCGCCGTCAGCACTTCCTGCAACTCCACCACGGTGGCCTCCGGTTCTTGGCCACCAGGCGTTTGAGTTCCTCGGCCACCTTGCCGCGAATGGCGAGAAGTTACCTCCTCCCCGCAGACGGGGAGTCACTTCTCCGGTCTCCGGGTGTAACCGCACCACTCGACTGACCGTTGCCTCGCAATGCCCAGCCAGAAGGTGGGCAATCTGCCCACTCGGCAGGCCCGCCTCATGGAAGGCTCGAACAATGGCCTGCCGCAGATTCTCCGTAGTGGGAAGCCCAACACTCATCCCGTATGAAGAACAGACCCTTCCGACTTACGTCAACTGCTTCCTGGGGTAGCAGGCGGCTGAAGTAGAACTTTATCGCTCGTGGCATAAGACTGGCGTTATTCAAGATGGAGCGTGGCCCTGTAGACAGTGTGCCAGCTCCAATCCGAAGGTGGAATGAGGTTCTGGGGCATTCCAGGAAACTTGCGCCATTTTTCAATATAGGCGTCAAAGCCAGTTACATCGAGGCGCTGGAGTTCCTCAGCCAGTTTGGCGGACATTTCTCGCGTAACAACGCTGTCGCCACGCTCAGCTGAATGATGAACCGCGAGGAGCCATTTGATTATTTCGTGATTGGAGTTGAAGGCGGTCGTGGAACGAGCGGCTGATATGCATATAGCTGCCAAGTTTTTTCCTTCGATGTTTGTGACAAGGGCACCCTGTATAAGAGACGGCATTGGTGTGTTGGTTAGCGTGAGTAGTGCCCAGTCATTGTCGATTTGCTTGATGTCGGTGAATTTGGAATTCATTATCTGTTGATTGATCCAGTGGCGGAGAAATCGCGGCGCGAGCCAGTAGGGGATGTGTGGAACGTCGATTGCTGGGAGCGCTGAATGGTCGCTGGTGCGTCTGTGGCGCTCTCGTATGCGAAGAATGTGCACTGAAGGCAGATGCATTGCTTCGTTGGCGGAAATGTATTGAACATCGTTGCCGGTTCGAAGGGGCGTGGTTTGCGGCCATGCCCAAGCCATTTCAGGAATCACTCCTGGGTCTGAAAGGAGTTTTCCGGCATACTGCCAATGGTCAGGCTTGCGTGCGCGTGGTTCGGTCTGGAGATGATTACTGACGGCGGCGCTGATGTGTTTTTTTAGTATCGCTTCGATGCTGGATTCCAAATCAGGGTTGGAACCGGGTCGATTTCTTCCGGGGGAGGCTGTAGGAGAGCGCCAAATGCCCGTTCTTGCGAGGTTGGTTTGGGCGTTTGGTCGTCGGTCATCTATCGATGCATGCCAATCGGAGTCTCGGATAATGTTTGAAGGTGAACGGTGTAGGATTCCATGTAGTGATATACTGGAACGTGGCAGTTGAGGGATTGTCTCCAGTGGTTTGTCGGTGAGGTCCCTGGATTCGTCCCACTCGCGAAGCCAACTCTCTCCGTTGTTGTTGATGTATGCAACTCTGAAGATCTCCCCTTCGATACCTGGCTCTGATATTCTAAATGCGCGTATTTCAAATCGTCCGCTTGGATCTGTTGCGCTGGCGATTGTGGCTGAACGGTCCTTGATGGTTTGTGAGACGATGCGAGTCTCTTGATTGAAATCCGATATGTATATTGGGATTTCCACGCGCTGGCACCAGTTGCTCACTAGCTGTGTCAGGACTCCTGGCTCCATGGGGTCGCTAAGAATCACCTGAATCCGTGTTCCATGGCGACGGTGCTGTGGTCGACTTTCGAAAGGGCTCCATCGTTCGGTAAGTAGGTATGTGCTAGGGCCCTGTAGTGTCAGTCGTATCCCATGGGGCTCCGATTGGGGGAGTGGGAACTTGGCTGTCTCGACTGTAATGTGATTGCTGACGGCGAATGTGCTCAGGAATCCAATGCCAAATCTGCTGGTCGGGATGAATGTGTATCTGGACTTGAATTCTTCGCTCTGGTAGTAGGATCGCCCTACTTGGAGGAGAAATCTGCGGATGGTGTCGCTGTCCATTCCTATGCCGCTGTCTTCGATTGTGAGAATGTGGCGACGGGCTTTCTCTCCTGTTCTTGGGAGTGATATTTCTTTTTCGCTTATGGAAATTGAGAGAGGGTATTTGTCTAGGTGCTCTTGAGGGAAATGGTTTGGGAAGAGGGGAGGTGGGGCTTCTGGGGGGCTGGTGCGGTAGTCTTCGTAGAGGCGGCAACGCGTGGCGTCGATGGCATTTTGTATGAGCTCTCGAATGTAGACCTCAGGATACTCGTAGACGTTGTGAATGAGCCTCTCTAGAATTTTCTCTTGGTCGAGTTCAAGCTTCCATCTGTGGAACGTATAGTTAGCGTTCTCGGCAGGTTGAATTGTTATTGTCGGTGGTAAGCCGTCATGCTCAATTGTGCACCTGGGGGGACGCCAATCGGAGTGGCGTTCCGCGTGGTGCATTGCTAATCCAGTATCGCGAACTTCGTCGCAGAGCCATCCGAACCAGTCGCGAAGCACTGCGTGCGTGTCCTGATCCTGGCATTCACAGTGATATTCAATTTTGGCTGGGGCGACGTGTTCGGACGTGATAGTGGAGTATTGCTTCCAATGCGGCTTGGACTCCAGTGGCAGTGGCTCGACAGCGGTGCATGCGTATGGGGAGGCGCGCGAGCTGCGCATGTCCAGCAGGTCGCCGATTCTTAGTAGGCGAGCCATGAAGCGGATGTTGACTTTTTCTCCGCCGAGGTCGACGGTTTCCTTGAATCGAATGGGGTCGTTGAGTTCGGCACGATTCAGGCCATGGGCAATTGCGATCGATGAAATAGCCTCGAAGTATCGGCGATCATTGAAGTCCACGACCTGCCGAAGCGCAGGGTGGAGTTTTAGGACGAGTGGAGCGCGTTGGTGATGCTCTCTTCGGAAAAACTCCGCTAGCAGTAGTCGCAGTTGAATGCCTGCTTTGTATGCGACAATGTCGCTGGATTGCGTGTTTTGTGTTTTGAGAATTTCTAGTATCGATGTTTTCCCGTTGGGAGTCGTGGAAAGGAACTTCTCCCAGCGCGCAGATCCCAGTGTAGATTCGATTTCGGCTGGCGAGACAACCATTCCTGCGTCATGCAAATATGCAGCGCAGGCTAAGACGTATGCTTCTGCTTGTGAAAATTCTCTTGCGGTGGGCTTCCCTTTTTTGAATAGAAGATTAGACAGTTGGAGGATTATCTGTTCGCTGTGGTCGCGCGCATGGCTGGTGTAGTGGGGGAATAGGTCGGCCGTATGCTGAAGCCATTGGTCTAGTTCTTTCCGGAGGAAGTACAGGCGCTGTGCGTATTCGCTGTCTTTTTTGAGGAACTTTATGAGTGGGAAGTCTTTGAATTCGAGAGGCATCGTGTTGGATGGTGATCGAGTTTTTGGGGTGTGTTGGAGCGGGGCGGAAGGGTGCGGGTTGGTGCTTGGGGTTGTTTGTCCTGGCCAGGTGACTTTAGTGGCTAGCTAAGTCGGAGGGTCATGCGCTGTTGGGTGTGTGGATGTGTGGATGTGTGGATGTGTGGATGTGTGAATGCCTGCTTGCGGAGAATGTTCACAGTTCTGAGGCATCTGGGTCGCATTTCCTGTGGCTGTGCACCGAAGTATATCGGGCTTACTTGCCTCGGGCTCAGGGGCTCCTCTGCAACCGCCTGTTCCTGCTCCTCCAGGGCGGCGTCGACGTGAGCAGAGCGGTCGCGGCTTTCGCTGAGCATGCTGACCAGCTGGTCGACGTCATTCAGCGTGAGCTTCAAGCCCAAGGTGCATCGCTGCTCGAGGCAGAAAAGCTCGTGGTCTACATCCCGAAGGCTTTTGGCGCTGCTTGCGCTACGAACGTGGGCGCGAAGGTCCCCGCGTCTGTTCAGTTCGTCGAGTGGAACGGCCCGGCGACGTATGACGTCGTGCTGGCCCAGGACCCGCTCTGGTTTGAGGCGAGCCGCCTTGCGAAGCGCACTCTCGACGGTCGAGGGCTCAGCGAAAATCTGCTCGACGCGATCATCAACCGGAGCGTTCTGCTTGATAAACTCGACGCCGCCATCGCAGCAGGGGCTCAACCCGAAGTCGTTGTATTGGGCCCATTCACCATCGCGCTCACCGAGGCGGGAACGCAGGCCATGAGGCTTGAGGCTGCAGAGCGAGTCTAACTGCAGAACGCTGACTGAACCGCGCGCTGACCTCAACCGGGGCGCCTGAAGCCGCGCCCCGGGACACATCGCACAGCCGCTCAGAACGCCGCGTCGAGCACGACGTCCGTGGCCGCACCAACCCCCACGGCCACCTGGTACGACGACACGCGGCGCTCGAAGAAGTTCGTGAGCTCCTGCACGTCCTGCAGGTCCATGAAGTGCAGCGGGTTCTTCGTGCCGAACACCGGCGACATGCCCAGCATCTGGAGCCGCTGGTCCGCCACGTACTCCAGGTAACCGCGCATGTCCTGCACGGACAGGCCCATGACGCCGCCGCTCAGCAGGTCCTGGGCGAACTGCGTCTCGCACTCCACGGCTTCGCGGAGCATGGCCACCACGTCGCGCTCCATCTGCGCGTCGAAGAGGTCCGGCTCCTCCTTGCGCGCCACCTGGATGGCCTCGAACGCGAACCCCATGTGCGCGCTCTCGTCCCGGAACACCCAGTTGGTGCCCGCCGCCAGGCCGTTCAACAGGCCCTTGCTGCGCAGGAAGTACACGTAGGCGAAGGCCGCGAAGAAGAAGAGGCCTTCAATGCAGCCCGCGAAGCAGATGAGGTTCAGCAGGAACTGCCGCCGGTGCGCCTTCGTCTGCAGCGTGTCCAGCCCCTGGATGCTGTCCATCCACTTCATGCAGAACTGCGCCTTGCGCTGGATGGAGGGGATGTTGTCGACGGCCGCGAAGGCCATCGCCCGCTCCGCCGGGTCCGGCACGTAGGTGTCCAGCAGCGTCAGGTAGAACTGGACGTGCAGCGCCTCCTCGTAGAGCTGGCGCGACAGGTACATCCGCGCCTCAGGGGCGTTCAGGTGCTTGTACAGGTTCAGCACCAGGTTGTTGCCGACGATGCTGTCACCCGTCGCGAAGAACGCCACCAGCCGGTGGATGAGGTGGCGCTCCGCGTCCGTCATCTTCGAGCGCAGGTCCACCAGGTCCGTGGAGAAGTCCACCTCCTCCACGGTCCAGGTGTTCTTGATGGCGTTCCGGTACATCTCGAAGAACTGCGGATACGCCATCGGGCGCAGCGTGAGATTGAGGCCAGGGTTCAACAGCATTGCTTCCGTGCTCCTCGCGCTGCGGCGCGGTGACTCAGTCGTTCTTCAAAAAGCAAAACCGCCAACGTCCCAGACCTACTGGCAGGCCTCGCACGCTTCCGGGTTCTCCAGCGAGCAGGCCACTGCCTCGGCCTCGGTCGCCTTCGCCACCGGGGCAGGGGCCGCCTGCGCCATGCTGGCGCCACCACCCGCGCCCACCGTCGCCTTCGCAATCCGCGTCGCCGGACGCGAGCGCAGGTAGTAGGTGGTCTTCAGGCCCTTCTGCCACGCGTAGAAGTACATCGAGGACAGCTTCCCGATGTTCGGCGTCTCCACGAAGAGGTTGAGCGACTGGCTCTGGTCGATGAACGCGCCGCGGTCCGCGCCCATGTCCAGCAGCGAGCGCATCGGCAGCTCCCACGCCGTGCGGTACACCGCGCGCAGGTTCTCCGGCAGCTCCGTAATGTCCTGCACGCTGCCTTCCGCCATCTTGATGCGGTTGCGGATGTTCTCGTTCCACAGCCCCAGCGCCTGGAGGTCGCGCACCAGGTAGCGGTTCACCTGGAGGAAGTCACCCGACAGCGTCTCGCGCTTGAACAGGTTGGACACCTGCGGCTCGATGCACTCGTAGCAGCCCACGATGGACGCAATCGTCGCCGTGGGGGCAATGGCAATCATCAGCGAGTTGCGCAGGCCGTGCTTCATGATGCGCTGGCGCAGCGCGTCCCAGCGCGCCGTGTCCTCGGGCACCACGCCCCAGTGGTCGAACTGGAGCTCGCCCTTGGCCGCCCGCGTCTCCGCGAAGGACTCGTGGGCGCCGTACTGCTCGGCCAGCTCGCAGGACGTGGTCAGCGCCGCGAAGTAGATTTCCTCCGAAATCTTCTTGGAGAGCGCACGCGCCTCCGCCGAGTCGAAGGCCAGCTTGAGCTGGAAGAAGACGTCCTGGAGCCCCATCAGGCCCAGGCCCACCGGGCGCCAGCGCTTGTTGGACGAAGCCGCCGTGGGGATGGGGTAGTAGTTCAGGTCGATGACGCGGTCGAGCTGCCGCATCGCGAGCTGGGCATTGGCGCGCAGCCGCTCGAAGTCGAACTTCCCGTCCACCAGCATCCGGCTCAGGTTCAGCGAGCCCAGGTTGCACACCGCCGTCTCACCCTGGCTCGTCACCTCCAGGATTTCGGTGCACAGGTTGGACAGGTGGATGACGTTGCCCGCCTTGCCCGTCTGGTTGCTCTTGCGGTTGCTGATGTCCTTGAAGGTCATCCAGCCGTTACCCGTCTGCGCCAGGCACTTCATCATCCGGGCGTAGAGGTCACGCGCCTTCACCTTGCGCATGGCCAGGCCGTCCGCCTCCGCCTTCGCGTAGGCCTGCTCGAAGGCGTCGCCGTACAGGTCCGTGAAGTGGGGGACGGACTTCGGGTCGAACAGGCTCCAGTCGCCGTCCGCCTCCACGCGCTTCATGAAGAGGTCCGGCACCCAGTTGGCCAGGTTCAGGTTGTGCGTGCGGCGCGCGTCGTCGCCGGTGTTCTCACGCAGCTCGAGGAAGTCCTCGATGTCCGCGTGCCACGTCTCCAGGTACACGCAGCACGCGCCCTTGCGCTTGCCGCCCTGGTTCACCGCCGCCACGGAGGCGTCCAGCGTCTTCAGCCAGGGGACGATGCCGTTGGAGTGCCCGTTGGTGGACTTGATGAGCGAGCCGCGCGCGCGCACCCGGTGGTACGCCACGCCGATGCCGCCGGAGAACTTCGACAGCATCGCGATGTCCGAATACTTCTTGTAGATGGCGTCCAGCTCGTCCGCGGGCGAGTCCAGCAGGAAGCAGCTCGAAAGCTGCTCGTGGCGCGTGCCCGAGTTGAACAGGGTGGGGGAGCTGGGCAGGTACTCCAGCGAGCTGAACAGCCGGTACAGCTCGATGGCCTCATTCACATTGCCGCCGCTGAGCGCGCTGGCCACGCGGAGGAAGAACTCCTGCGGCGTCTCCAGCACCTCGCGCGTCTGCGGGTTCTTCAGCAGGTACCGGTCGTAGACGGTGCGCAGGCCGAAGTACTCGAAGAGGTCGTTGCGCGACGGGTCGATGGCCGCGTTGAGCTTGCGCGCGTTGGCCTGGACGAACTGGAGCAGCCGGTCCGCGATGAGCCCGTGCTTGTGGCCCGCGGCGACGGACTGGCTGAAGGAGTGGATGTCCTGGTTGCTGACTTCCTTCTGAATGAAGGTGGCCAGCAGGCGCGCGGAGAGGCGGCCGTACTCGGGCTCCTCGACGATGAGGGCGGCGGCCGTCTGGATGGAGAGGCTGTCCAGCTCGCGCGTCGTCGCGCCGTCATACAGGCCGGAAATGGTCTTGGTGGCCACGCGCATCGCGTCCACGCGGGGCAGGCCCACGCAGGAGCGCCCCACGGCGCGCACAATCTTGTTGAGGTCCACCGTCTCCGTGCCGCCGTTGCGCTTACGCACCCGCATGGAGGTGGCGCTGAAGTCGCCCGCCGTGGGCTCGGAAGCAACCGCGCCCGAAGCAGCGGCGCCCGTCGGCGCTGTCGTCGTCGCCGGCGTGGACGGACCGGAGGTGACGGGCGGGACAGACATGTTGGCGGACGGCTTCACGGGCGTATCGAAGTTCACGAGCGGCTCACTCCAGACAAAAGCAGGGCGCTTCGGGCAGACACGAGGCCTGTCCAGGGAAGCGGACTTCCCCACCACGTTACTGGAAAATTGTTCAGGTAAGTCCCGTTCCGGCGGGACGGGACTAGCGGCTGGAGTCGACGGTGTGTCTGGGGGGATTTATGGGGCAGACCGATGTTGTAAGCAAGAAACCCACAGTCCCTCCTCTTCCCCGCTCTCAGCCACATCGGCTGGTGGGGCGCCATCGACCAGCCACAAGCTATGGGGGGGTACCCAGCCTGTCAACGCGAGATCTAGTGCTCGGTCCGGCATGGCCCGTGCAATCTATGATCGATCTCCGAGACGATCTCGCAGTCATTCCGTGAACACTCGGTGACCCCACTCAGGAACGTGGAGTGTGGGCCACCTGGAATCCACCGTGGACGGTCAGAAAGGGCCCTACGGAGGGGTTGGAACCACACCGCCCGCATCCGTCCCGGCGGGGGCCTGGGGGCTCCGTCCAGGGCCTCCCCGGTGGTCTCCGGCTGCGGCGTGGGGGCCGGGGGCGGCGCGGTGGGGGCGGGCTGCGGCGCGGGCTGGGACGGCGCCTGGGGGCCGCCTGGGGGCCGCTGAGGGTGTGCACGGCGCGCCGCAGCGACTCCTCCAAGTCGCGGGCCGGCGGGGCCACGACGGACAGCATCTGGTTGGCGCTGCGCGCGTGGCGGCTCTGACTCTCCGCGGCCAGCTTGAGCTGGGTGAGGGCCTCGCTGACCAGCCGGCGGGCGTCCTCCAGCTTCTGCCGGGCCTGGTAGTAGGCCACGTCCACCATGTGCTTCTGGAGCGTCAGGCGCTGTTCCTCGGTGATGCCGGAGAGCTTCTCCGCGCGCCGGAGGTAGTAGAGGCCCTGGTCGACCCGGGCCGGCTCGTCCGACGCGATGCGCGGCCGGGCCAGGCTCTCCAGGACGGGGAACAGGGCCTGGTCCAGCTCGTCCCGGTCGGTGAACTTGCGCGTCAGGAGGGCCGAGACGTCCTGGCCTTCAATGGCGACGGGCGCATAGGCGTCCGCCAGCCGCGGGTCCCCGGTCCGGTAGGGGACCGCGCCCATGGGGGCGTTGCGGCCCTTCATCACCACCAGCTGCCCGTCCTGGAGGGCCAGGGTGAAGGTGCGCGCGTTGAGCTGGGAGAGGAGGAAGACGACCACGCCGCCCAGGCCCAGGATGAGAGTGAAGACGAGGAGCCGCGTGAAGGTACGCCGCGCCCGATAGCCGAATCCCTGTTGTGCCGTTCCGTTCATGTCGCCTGCCCTCCTGACGTACGAGCGCGAGGCCCATTTCCAGCCCCGGCGCTTAACTTGGGGCGCGCCTGCCCGGGGGTATACTCCCACTCCCGAACACACCGATGCACCACACATTCCGCCGCTTGGGGCCCAGCGAGCTGCTGCCCCGCTACATTTTCGCGGAGAGCCTCTTCGCCCGTCGACGGGTCCTGGAAGTCGATGCGGTCGCCTCCACCGGGGGCGAGAGCGCACGCTTCCTCGTGGAGAGAGGCGCGCGCGCGGTCGTGTCGTGCGACAGGGATGTAGCGGCAGTCGAGGCCGCGCAAAAGGCGCACGGCGGTCCCGCCTTGCGCTTCCGGGCCAACGTCTACGATGACTTCGAGTCGGGCAGCTTCGATGTGGTGCTGGTCGCGGATCTGGCGCCGTACGTGAAGGCGCCGGAGCTGCTGGCGGAGCTGGCGAGGCTGGTGACGAAGCAGGGCTTCCTCGTGGGCGGCCTGCGCAACGTCGCGGGGCTCGCGTTGCCCCAGTTGCTGGAGGCCGAGGAGGGCGTGCCGCCCACCTATGGTCAACTGCTGGACGCCCTGTCGGTCCACTTCGCCCAGGTGGAGGTGGCCACGCAGTCCCCGGTGCTGGGCTACCAGCTCGCCTTCGAGCGGGGCGAAGGGCTCCAGGTGGACGGCACCCTGGTGAATCACAGCGAGGCCGCCTACTTCCTGGTGGTGGCGGGGCAGGACCCGGCGCGCGTGGTGGACCCGACCTGGGTGCAGCTGCCTCCCGAGCCGCTGGCCTTCACGCGGGGCAAGCTCGATGAAGTGGTGGCGCGCGCGAAGTCCTGGGAGGAGCGCAGCGGCCGGCTGAAGGAGTCGCTGACGAAGCTCCGCGCGGAGCTGACGGACCGGGAGGCGGAGGCGGCGTCGCTGCGTCCCTCCTTGGAGACGGCCCGTGATGAGGTGGCCCGGCTCACCGCGCAGTTGGAGCAGGCGCGAGGGAGCCAGGAGGCACAGCGCGAGCGGGACGACCTGTCCGGGAAGCTGCGGCGCCGCGAGCTGGAGCTCCAGGTGGCGCAGGAGCGGCTGGCCGACGCGGACCGGCGGCTGGCGGCGCAGCGGCTGGAGGTGGAGGCCGCGCAGCGCGCCCAGGCGGACGCGGGCGTGCAGGTGTTGGCGGCCCAGGAGGCACTGCGGCTGGAGCGTGCTCGTCGTGAGGAGACGGCGGCTTCTCTCGAGGAGGCCCGCGAGCGGCTGACGCAGGCGTATACGCAGGTGCGGGACCTCCAGGAGGAGCAGGCCACGCTGCGCATCGAGCGCGAGCGGGACCGGCTGGCGGCCGAGCGCGCCGTGGAGCAGTCCGAGGACCGGCGGCGTGCCGCGGAGGCCGCGCGCGAGCGGGAGCTGCGCATCGCGGAGCAATACTCGGCGGCCCTGGCGGCCGTGGAGCACCTGAAGGCCGAGGCGGCTCAGGCGGCGGAGACGTCCCGGGACGCGGGCGCCGCCGTCTCCGTGAAGGACGCGGAGCTGGCGCGCACGGCTCGGGAGCTGGTGGACGCGCGGCAGCGGACGGCCTCGGCGGAGGGAGCTCGGAAGGACGCGGAGTCGCGGCTGGAGTCGCTCCAGGCGGAGGTCCGGGGCCTGGAGACGGAGCTGGCCGCCGCTCGCGAGTCGCAGTCCCGCCTGGGCCAGGAGGTGGAGGCCCTGACGCACGCGGAGGCTTCCGCGCGGGCCACGGCGCAGAAGTGGGAGGAGTCGCTTCATCACGCCTCGCAGCGGTTGGAGGCGCTGGAGGCGGAGCGCGCTCGGACCGAGGAGCGCCTGGGGCAGGCACTGGAGACGGAGCGGGACGCGCTCCAGGCCCGGCTGACGTCGCTGGAGCGCGAGCTGGAGGACGAGCGGGCTCGGGCGACGGCGCTGGAGCAGCAGGTCCTTGATGAGGTCTCCGCGAAGGGCGAGGTCGAGGCCCGGCGGCAGGAGCTGGCGGAGGAGCGCGCGGCCCTGGTCCGGCGCGTGGTGGAGCTGGAGGCCGAGGCTTCCTCGCACGCTCGTACGGGGCGGCAGTCCTCGGAGCGCGCGGAGGAGCTGGAGTCCGCGCTGCGGACCGCCCGTGAGGAGCTGGAGTCCGCGCACCTGGAATGGCAGGCGTCGGAGGAACAGCTCGGGCGCGTTCGCGGGGAACTGGACTCGGAGCGTGAGGCCCGGGCCGCGGTGGAAGAGGCGCTGCGGCTGGCGCGTGGGAAGCTGGAGGGCGCGGCGCAGCGGCTGACGGAGGCCGAGGCCACGCTCTCGCGGACCCGTGAAGCGTTGGACGCGGAGGTTGCTCGGCGCACGGCGCTGGAGAACTCCCTGGCGGAGGTCCGGGACTCGCTGGACTCCGAGCAGGAGGGGCGGGCCCGTGCGTTGGAGGCGCTGCGTGCGCAGCTCGAGGCCGAGCAGTCGCGGCGCAGCGATGCCGAGGCGACGCTCGCTGAGACTCGGGCTGGACTGGATGAGGCTCGCCAGACGCTGAGCCAGGTTCGGGACGCGCTTGCTTCCGAAGAGGAGCGGCGCGCTCGGTGGGAAGCGGCGCTCGGGGATGCGCAGGCGCTGCTCCAAGTGGAGGGGCAAGAGCGCGCGCGGTTGGAGGTGGCGCTCACCGCGGAGTCGGAGCGACGGGCTCAGGCGGAGGACTCGCTTGTAGAGGCTCAGGCTCGCTTGGACGAGGCGCTGGCGGCGCGCGAGCGGACCGAGGCGGAGCTGGTCTCGGCCCAGGAGGCGCTGGTCCGGCACGAGGCTCGGGGCCAGACGGCGCTCGCTTCCGAACGTGAGGAGCGTGAACGGCTGGCCGCAGAGCTCACCGCGATGCGGGAGCGAGCCTTCGGCGCGGACGAGGTCGTCACCCGGCTCCAGGCCGAGGCGGCTTCCGAGCGCGAGGCGCGTGCCCAGGCGCAGGAGGCGCTCGCAGCGGAGCGTGAGGCGCTTGCCCAGGTTCGTGCGGACCTGGACGTCGAACGCCAGGGGCGCGGCGATGGCGAGGCCGAGCTGGCCCGCGTGCAGGGGTTGCTTGGGGTGGAGCAGCAGGCCCGCACGGGGGCGGAAGCCGCGCTGGCTCAACTCCGTGCGACGCTCGGGGCGGAACAGCAGTCGCTGGCCGATGCCGAAGCCTCCCTGGCCGAGGCGCGTGCTGCGCTGACTGCGGAACAGCAGACGCGCGCCGAGACCGAGGCCGTGCTGGCGGAGTCGCGTGAGGCGTTCGCGGCGGAACAGCAGGCTCGCGCGGAGACCGAGGCCGTGCTGGCGCAGTCTCGCGAGGCGTTCGTTGCGGAACAGCAGGCTCGCGCGGAGACCGAGTCCGTTCTTGCACAGGCTCGCGCGGCACTCGAGGCGGAGCAGCAGGCTCGTGCCGAGCTTGAGACGGCCCTGTCGCAGTCGCGTGAGTCGTTGACGGCGGAGCAGCAGGCTCGTGCCGAGCTTGAGACGGCCCTGTCGCAGTCGCGTGAGTCGCTGACGGCGGAACAGCAGACGCTCATCGAGCTCGAGACCGCCCTGTCGCGGTCTCGTGAATCGCTCACCGCGGAGCAGCAGGCTCGCGCGGCCATCGAGGCCGCCCTGTCCCAGGCCCGTGAGGCGCTTGCCGCGGAGCAGCAGGCTCGCGCTCAGGCTGAGTCTGCACTGGCGCAGTCGCGTGCGACGCTCGAAGCGGAGCAGCAGACTCGCGCCGATACCGGTGCCGCGCTTGGACAGACTCGCTCGGCACTGGAGTCCGAGCAGCAGGGCCGTGCCGAGGCCGAAGCCGCGTTGGCGCAGGTCCGCGCGGTGCTCGAAGCGGAGCAACGCACGCGAACCGAAGCGGAGTCCGCGCTGCAAACGCTGCGCACGGAGGCGTCCGAGCGCGACCAGGCCCGGCAGGAGCGGCTGGCTGCCGCCGAACGTGTCATGGCTGAGCAGGAGCGCGCGCTCGAAGCGCAGCGCCGGCGGCCGAGGCTCGCGAGCAGGAGCTGCGCGATACCGTGACGCGCCTGGAGTCGGAGCGAGCGTGGGCGGAGGACACCGCGAAGGAACAGCGCTCGGCGTTGGAGTCCCAGCTCTCGGAGGCGCGCGCGGCGCAGGAGTCGGACGCGGCGCGTGCGGTCGCGCTGGCTCAGTCCCTGGCGGACCTCGAGTCGGTCCGAAGCGCGGCGGATGCCCAGCTCGCCGAGCGTGCGGGAACCATCGAGGCGCTGGAGACGCAGGTCGCCCAGTTGCGTGAGCAGGTCGCGGCGCGTGAGGCGGAGGCGGGCCGTATCAGTGAGGCCGCCGCCGAGGCTCGCGAGGCGCTGACCCGACAGGAAGCCGCCGCGCAGGAGCGACTCTCCGCGGTCGAGCGGGCGCTGGACGACGCGCTTGCTCGGGCGGAGCAGCAGCAGGGCGAAATCGAAGCGCTGGCGGCGGAGCGAGACCGAGAACGGACGGCCTTGGCCGCGGCGCAGCAGGAACTGGCGCATCTGGGCGCCGCGCGGCAGGAGAGCATGCGTCTGGGGGCACAGCTCCAGCGCGCCATGGCGGCCCTGAACGAGCGGGGCATGCACATCGCTCGGCTCGATGCCGAGTTGGTGGATGCGCAGGACCGGCTCGCGGCGCAGCGGGAGAACGCCGAGTTGCTCATGGTGCAGCTCGAGACGGCGCGGCGCTTCGCGGGCAAGGCCACCGCGATGGAGACCTCGCTCGAAGCCGAGCGCGCCGCGCTGGAGACGCTGCGGACCGAGCTGGCCCGCGCGACCGAGGCCGCCGCCACGGAGCAGGCGAGGGCGAACGCGCTGGAGGCCCAGCTCACGGACTCCGCTGATGGACTGACGCGGGCCCGTAGCGAACTGGAGGCCCAGCGCGCCGAACTCGAAGGAAAGCTCTCGGACGCCGTCTCGCGTTCCGAGGCCCTTCGCGCGGAGCTCGAAGCGCGACTCGCCGATGCTGTCGAACGGGCCAATGCACTCCGCGCAGAGACGGAGCAGCAGCGCGCTGAACTCGAAGCGCAGCTCGCGGAAGCTGTTTCTCGTTCCGACGCGCTGCGTGCGGAGTCGGGGCAGCAGTTCGCGGAGGCTACTGCTCGCGCCGCGGCCGAACGCGCGGCGCTGGAGGCCCAGCTCGCGGAAGTCGCGGCCTCCGCAGAGGCACAGCGCGCCAAGTCGGAGACCCGCATGGCGGACCTCAACGCCCGGTTCGAGGCACAGCAAGCGGAGCTGGAATCGCGGCTCGCCGAGGCCTCCGCGAATTTCAACGCGCAACTGGCAGAGGCCAGCGACCGCGCGGCCCGGCTCGCCGACACCGCTGACCGTGCCCAAGCCGACAGGGCCACGCTGGAATCCCACGTCGCCGAGCTCACGTCCCAGCTCGATGTGCTTCGCGCCGACCTGACCGCCGCCACGGAGCGGGCGGCCACGCTTCAGTCCGCCCAGGAGCGCCTCGCCCGTGTGGACTCCGACCGCGAGCGCCTCCAGTCCGACCTGTCCGTCGCCCGCGCCGCCCGGGTCCGCCTCGAAGGCCGCGTCACCGCCCTGGAAGCCGCGTCCACCGACGCCGTCCGGATCCTCGACGCCGAGCGTGCCGAGCGCACCCGCCTGTCCCAGGCGCTCGAAGTGGCCACGCAGCAGCTTCAGCAGCACGACGGCAGCGCGGCCGGGCAGCACGCATTGCTCCAGACCGAGCGCTCCCTGCTCGATGAACAGCTCCGGGGGCTCGAAACCCAGCTCCAGTCCCAGAAGGCCCGCGTGGACGCGCTGGAGGCGGAGCGCACCGAACTCCTGTCCACCGTGGAGTCCCTCAAGGTGTCCTCCCAGCCCGAAGACGTGCTGGAGATGGCCGCGGAGATGGAGCTCCTCCAGTCCCTGGTGGAGGACCTCCAGCAGAAGCTCGCGGACCGCGAGGCCGAGCTGGCCGCGGCGCAGCGGCCGGCGTCCCGCGCGGACAGCTTCGCCCTGTTGGACGCGCCCGAGCCGGCCCGGAATGAGCTGGTCCCCCCGGCCGGGACGGAGCAGGGCGCCAAGGCCCCGGCGCGGCGCCCCCGAGGCGCGGTGCCCGCGCTGGACCTGCCGCCCCAGAAAACGCCCCCGAAGCCGGGCGAGCGCGAATAGCCGCTCGCGACTAGGATTGCGCCCGTGGAAGCTCGCGAGCGCATCTTCAAGTATCAGGGCCTGGGCAATGACTTCGTCGTGCTGGACCGGCGCGGCTCCGGCGAGGACATCGACGCCGCCACGTCGCGGTGGATGTGCGACCGGCGCCTGGGCATCGGCGGGGACGGGGTGCTGGCGCTGCTGCCCTCCGAGCGTGGCGTCGCCCGCATGGTCGTGCACAACGCCGACGGCAGCATCGCGGAGATGTGTGGCAACGGCCTGCGCTGCGCGGTGAAGTTCCTGGTGGATGACTCGGGCCGGACGCCAGGCCACCTCGACGTGGAGACCGGGGCGGGCGTGCTCACCTGCTACCCCTCGTATGGCGAGGGAGGTGTGGTCGCTGTGGACATTTCCATGGGGCCCGCCCGGCTGGCCGCCCCCAACCTGCCTTCGGGCGCCACGGGTCAGCCCTTTCTGGATGCCTTGGTGCCGGGCCATCCGCCCCTGCGCGCCTACGCGGTGAGCATGGGCAATCCCCACATGGTCCTCCTGGACCAGCCGCTGGAGGATGCCTCGCGCCTGGGGCCCCTGCTGGAGCACCACCCGTCCTTCCCGGACCGCACCAACGTGGAGTTCGTCCGTGTGGACTCGGACGGCCTCACCGTGGTGGTCTGGGAGCGAGGCTGCGGCCTCACCCAGGCCTGTGGGACGGGCGCCTGCGCGTCCGCCGTGGCCGCCGTGCTGGCCAAACGGCTCCCGGCCGATGCCTGGCTGCGCGTCACCCTGCCAGGGGGAGACCTGCGCATCCGCGTCCCCGCCGACCTGTCCGACATCCGCCTCCGTGGACCGGTGGCCTTCGTCTTCGAGGGCGTTGTCGCGATTCCCTCGGGCCGGTAACCTCCCGCGTTCCTCTCGCTCCCAGGTCAGAACGCGCCGTGGCCGGACCCATCCTCGTCGTCGACGACGACCTGTTCTTCCGTCAGCTCGCCAGCGACTTGCTCACGCATAACGGGCATCGCGTGGTGGCCGTGGAGAACGCAACGCTCGCGCTCGAAGAGGCGGCACGCACGTCGTTCGACCTGGTCATCACCGATGTGGTGATGCCAGGCGTGGACGGCTTCGCTCTCACCGCGCGCCTGCGCGAGCGGGACCCCGACCAGGAGGTCATCCTCGTCAGCCATCGCACCGACATCCGGAACTCGGAGGTGGCGCTGCGCTCGGGCGCGGCGGACTGTCTCACCAAGCCGGTGGACGCCAACGACATGCTGCTCGCCGTGGACCGGGCGCTGGAGCGCGCGTCCCTGCGCCGCGAGCGGACGCAGCTTCGTGACGAGAACCTGGAGTTCGCCCGCTTCCACAACCTGCACCAGCGCTGCCTGGAGCTCCTGTCCCATCCTGACCTGGAGTGGCTCCAGGAGCGGCTCACCTCGGAGCTGGCGGCCATCTGCGACGCGCAGAGCGCCGCGCTGTGGGTGGTGGACGACCGGGGCGACCTGGTGCTGCGGGCCTACCGCGGGCTGCTGGACCGGCAGTTCCTCGCGGAGAAGATGAGCCCGGAAGGGCCGCTGTCCGGACGCCTGCGCGAGGCCCAGCCGTGGCTGGCCCGCGACGAGCGCTCGTCGGTGATGTACGTGCCCCTGGTGGCGTCGGGGGAGGTCGTCGGGTTGGCGCAGCTCTCCGACCCGCTGTCGGGGGACTTCCGGCCCGAGCATTCGCGCGATGCCCGCGTGCTGGGTGACTTCGCGGCGGTGGGCCTGAAGAACGGCCGGAAGATGCTCGCGCTCCAGCGCCTGGGCCTGAGAGACCGCGAGACGGCGGCGTACAACCTCAGCTACTTCACCGACTACGCGTCCAAGGAAATCTACAAGGCCCGGCGCTACGGGCGGACGTTCTCCCTGCTGACCTTCTCCATCGACAACCTGCCGCTGGTGCGCGTGCGCCAGGGCGCGGCGGACGCGAAGAAGGCGGTGCGCGGCATCATCAAGGCGCTCAGTAAAATCATCCGCGACTCGGACGTCATCGCGAAGGCGAGCGACCAGGAGTTCTACCTCCTGCTGCCGGAGACGGACTTCTTCGGGGCGCTGATGTTCGTGCGCCGCGCCGTGGCCGCCGTGCGCGAGGAGCCCGAGGCCATGGAGGTGGACCAGCGCCTCCCGCTGGCGATGGTGGGCGGGGCCAGCACCTTCCCCAAGGACGGCGAGGACTTCGACGAGCTGGTGCACCGCTGCCGCCGCCGCATGGACGAGCGGCGCGCGTCGTTGCAGCGCCGGCTGATGCTGGACGGGCTGCCCTTCTGGGACGAGGTGGACCTGCTGCTGGGCACGCCGAACAGCCCCCGGCTGCCGGTGGACGAGCGCTCCGAGCCGAGCCGCCGGGGAAGGTGTCCGACGTCCTCTTCGACGAGCTCCAGGCGGAGATTGCCCGGGAGATGATGCGGGACCCTGGCTCGCGCGGCCTGCTGTACGTGGGCGGGCCGGAGATTCGCACGGACCTGAACATCGCCGCCGGGCTGGAGTCCGCGCCTCCCGATTTGGCGTCGCGCATCTACCTGCTGGGCCGCCGCGTCGACCTGGAGTCACACCCCGCGCTGACGCCCGTGTTCCTGGAAGGCGACGACCGCATCGCGCGGCACGAGTTCATCCTCTGGCTCTCCGAGAACGCGGCCTACGCGCTCATCCAGCGGCGGGGCCACGGAGCGACGTGGGGGTTCCACACCTCGGACACCGCGGTGGTGGACGGGCTCATCTCCAAGCTGCAGGCCGAATACGACCTGCAGCCCTACTGACACGAAGCGGAGCGCCACCGTGGCCCCGGTCCGGAAAATCCTCATCGCCGACCCTGACCTCGAGTCCGTGCGCTCGCTGTCGCGGGCCCTGCGCACCAAGGGCTATCAGGTGCATTACGCGCCGGATGGCTCGCGGGCCCTGGAGGTGGCCGTGCTGCGCCACCCGGACCTCACGCTGTTCGACGAGGCCTGCCGGCTGCTGGACGCGCGCACCTTCATCCAGATTCTGCGCACCAACCCGCGCACCGAGGACATCCCGGTGGTGCTCACCACCGCGAGCTTCGAGTCGGACCGGCTGCGCGGCCTGCGGGACGGCTACCTGCGCAAGCCCTTCAACCTGGACGAGGTGCTCAGCCGCATCGAGCACATCTTCCGGCGCAGCGAGGCGGCCAAGGACCTCAAGAGCGAGCAGCAGGAAATCGAAGGCTCGCTCAGTCAGCTCAGCATCCCGGACCTGATGCAGTTGTTGGGCATGAACCGGCGCAGCGGCCGGCTGACGCTGGAGCGCGGCAACGACCGGGGCGAGATTTCCGTCGTCGAAGGCCGCCCGGTGAACGCGAAGCTGGGGCGCGTGGAAGGGGAGAAGGCCCTGTTCCGCCTGCTGGCGTGGGTGGACGGGACGTTCACCTTCTCACCCGGAGGCAACGCGGCACGGCCGCGCATCAACCGCGGCATGGATGACGCGCTGCTGGAGGGCATGCGCCAGTCGGACGAGGTGAACCGGCTGATGCCCGGCCTGCCGCCGCGCCACACGCGGCTGATGCTGGCGCCGGACGCGGATCTGCAAGGAGACCAGCATCCGGTGACGCAGCAGGTGGTGGACCTGCTTCGCCAGCCACGCGCCCTGGGCGAGGTGCTGGACCGGCGCCGGCCACCGACCTGGAGGTGCTCAACGTCCTCACCACGCTCATGCAGCGGGGCGTGGCGAGGGCCGCGGACGGGGCCGGCGTGGAAGCGGCATCCGGCGAGCTGCTGGGCGCGGCGGAGGTGCACGCGCTGCGCGGCCGGATTCTCCGCACGCGAGCGCCCGCGAAGGTGGCCACCGCGAAGATCTTCGTGTGCGGCAGTGGCGCGAGCGCCGCCCGGCGGGTCCTCTCGCGCATGCCCGGAATGGAGGCGCTGTCCGCCGAGCCCACCGCGGTGAAGAGCGGCTTCGGCACGCTGGGGCGCCTGGTGCTCAGCGAGGTGCTGCGCCTGGACTTCTGCGTGCTGCCCCCGCGGAGGCGGCGCGGCCGCTGTGGCGTCCCTTCACGGCGGGCGCCATGGGCGCGCTGCTGATGGACGTGGCCGAGCCCTCCGTGCGGCTCGCGCACTATCTGGCCTGGGAGGTCCGGATGCCGGTGGTGGTGGTGGGCGCGGAGGTCCCCGCGGCGTTGCAGGGGCTCCCGCGGGAGCCCTGGGCGCGGCGGATGACCGGCGGACGCGCTGCGCTCGCTGCTGGTCCAGGCGCTCAACCCGGCGCCCACGCTGCCCGGCGTGCCCCAGGTGCAGCGGGCCGCCGCGTCCATCGTGTAGGGCGAGGCCGCTTCAAAGACGCGAGAGAATCTCCGCCTTCTTCCGCGCGTATTCGTCCTGCGTGATGAGCTCGTTGTCGAGCATCGACTGGAGGTCCTTCAGGGCCTTCACCGGGTCCGCGGGGGCCACGGTTCTGGCCTCGGTGAAGCCAGTGGCCGCCGCGACGAGGGCCTGGATGCTCTGGGGGCGCTGCTGATTGACGGGCCCCAGGACGACGAACCGCTGCGGGTCGTTCGGATCGATCTTCACCTTGAGGCGCACGCCGGGCTCCAGGATGAAGGCCTTCCAATCATGCGCCCGGCTGCGGTGCTGCCGCCTGTAGGTGGGGAGGCCTGGCACCTCGAACTCCAGCAGGAAGTCGTAGACGTAGCTTCTGTTGATCTGCATCGACGTGCGCTCCATCCGGAGGATGGTGGCCTCGCCATCGGTTCCGTGCTCGCGGAGGCGCTTCGTCTGCGCGTGCGAATAGAAGAAGAACCCCGCAGCGCCGAGGCCGACGAGTGAGAAGAGCAGGAAGGGCAACATCGTCAGGACCGCGGTCAGCACCCAGCACCTCGATGCGCGTTCTCAGATACGCGCGAGAATCTGCGCCTTCTTCGCCTCGAACTCTTCCGGGGTGATGAGTCCCTTGTCCATCAGCGACTGAAGGTCCTGCATGGCCTTCACCGGCTCCCCCGCGGACGGCATGTCCTGGAGCACGAAGGCCCCGACAGGCGCCGTCATGACCGCGCCGACGATGGCGACCTTGCTCGGTTCGTCCCGGTCGACCTTGACGTTCAGGCGCATCCCCACGCCGAGCGACTCGACGCTCTGGTGTGGACCCAGCCGCTTCCTCACTCGCGCCTGATACGACGCGCGTCCCCTCTGACGGACCTCCAGGAGCAGCTCGAAGACGGGACGGCGGTTGACGCGCAAGGCCGTGTCGCGCAACTCAAGCACCGTGGCCTCGGCGTCCTCGCCGTGCTTGAGCACCTGCTGTTCCACCGCCGCGTCGCGGGCGAAGCGCCTGACGACCCAGGCGGCGTACGCGAGGATGCCGCCGAAGAGGAGGAAGACGAAGAACTCGGTGGGCGTGGCGGGGAGCAATGCGTCCATCTGGCGGAAACCCTACCATTCTCCCGTGACGCGCTGGCCGGGGCCGTCATCCCAGCAGCCAGCGCATGGCCTCCGGCAGCCGCCGTCGCAAGTCCCGCTCGTGGTCCGCGTAGCCCCGTCCAGGGCCCCTTGCGGGCGCGGTACGTGCGTTCGATGTATGGCTTCAGTGTTTCAATGACGAAGCGCACGGAGGGCTCGGTCCGGGCCGCCACGTTGCCTTGGGGCTCGTTCCACGGCGGTTGGTGCACCAAGCATCGAAGCGCGCGGACTCGGGATGGGCGAACACGTTCTGCAAGTCCTGCATGGAGAGGACAGGAAAGGACCTGTCAGGTGAGGCGTCATACGCGTCGGGTGTGAAGATGCGGACAGTGCGTGTGCGCCCACTCATGCGGGGAAGCGAAGTCTCGGAGGCTGTGGACGTATCCCATGGGGTTCGGAGGTTGGCGGCCGCGGAGGAGGACAGGTCGCGGCCCGGCACCGGCCACTTCCCCCAACCCACGGGATTCTCACGTCGTTTCCTCGGTGGATGAACCCAGCGCTCGGGCGTCCGGAGGTGTAGGCTCAACGGGTATCCCAGGACTCACACGAATACCCATGCAGCAGAAACTCGCCGCAGACATGTCGACCACCGCGGGCCGCGCACAGGCCGGGCAGAGCCCGGTGGCGCTCTCCGTGCCTGCCTTGACGATCGTGTCCCATCCCCAGCCGCAGCGCATTGGCGAGCGGCTGTTGCTGGAGGTGCTCGCGTCCCAGGGGCGCACGGCGGCCCTTTCTCGCAACGCGCCGGACTTCTCCCGGCCCGGGGCCTCATGGCCCTCCCGTTGGGAGACCCATTCCTCAGCCGCAAGCCGGTGGAGTTCGAGCCCGGCCCACGAGGCGGCCTCCGGATGTTGGTGCCGGAGGACGGCACCCAGGTGCGCGTGGCGAACGAGCCCGTCGTGGGCGGCCGGGAGTTCTCTCGCGAGGAGCTGTCCGCTGGAGTGCCGCTGGTGCTGGCCGAGCGCGTGGTGCTGTTGCTCCACGGCCTCGTCCTTCCGCCAGCCGGGCGTGATGGACCTGGGCATCGTCGGTCACGGTGAGGGCATCCACCGCGTGCGCGAGGACATCATCCGGGTGGCTGACCTCGCCGTGCCGGTGCTCATCCGCGGCGAGACGGGCACGGGCAAGGAGTTGGTGGCGCGCGCCATCCACGCCAGCGGTCCCCGCCGCGCCGGTCCCTTCGTCAGCGTCAACCTGGGAGCGCTCGCCAAGGAGCTGGTCGCCGCGGAGCTCTTCGGCGCGCAGCGCGGGGCCTATACGGGCGCCAGCCGGGACCGGGAAGGCTACTTCCGCGCCGCCGAGGGCGGGACGCTCTTCCTCGATGAAGTCGGCGAGGCGCCGCCCGAGGTGCAGGCCGCGCTGCTTCGCGTGCTCGAGACGGGCGAAATCTATCCGGTGGGCGGCCATACGCCGGTGCCTGTCGACGTCCGGCTGGTCTCCGCCACGGACGCGCATCTGGAGGCCCGCATCCAGGAGCGCACCTTCAAGGCCCCGCTGCTGCACCGGCTGGCCGGCTTTGAAATCCTGGTGCCTCCGCTGCGCGAGCGCCGCGAGGACGTGGGCCTGCTCTTCCTCCACTTCGCTCGCCAGGAACTGGAGGCCATGGGGGAGGGCGGTCAGTTGACGTCCGCGGACCCGCGCGCCGAGCCTGGTTGCCCGCGGCCCTGGCCGTCCGGCTGGTGCGCCACGCGTGGTCCGGCAACATCCGCCAGCTGCGCAACGTCACCCGTCAGCTCGTCATTGGCAGCCGGGGCATGCCGGGGCTGCGCGCTGATGAGCGGCTGGAGCAGGTCCTGGACGCGGATGCGCAGCCAGTCCCCGGGCGTCCGTTGACCGTGCGCACGGGGGAGGAGGGGGCGACGGCGCGAAGGCACCGCGGCGCAAGCCCGCGGAGGTGGGTGAACAGGAGTTGCTGGAGGCATTGCGCGCCTGCTCCTGGGACCTGAAGGCCACCGCGGACTGGCTGGGCATTCCCCGGCCGTCCGTCTACGTCCTCATCGACAAGAGCTCGCTCCTGCGCACCGCGCGCGACTTGAGCCCCGAGGAAATCACCCGCTGCTTCCACGAGTGCGAGGGTGACCTCGACAAGATGGTGCAGCGGCTGGAGGTCTCCAAGCGCGCGCTCCAGCGGCGGGTCCGGGAGCTGGGCCTCAGTGGTGGGTAGTGGTGGCTGACACGTCAACCCGGACCTGGTGGGTTCGGTTGACGCGTCCATTCGCCTTTCGGGGGGCTCGCGTGTCGGTGGTCGAGGGGGGCCGCGCGCCATTCCTGGCTGGTACGGTGTCTGCAACTCACAGCCCGCAGCAATCCTTCTCATTGCCCCATTGAGGATACGGGAGCCGCGCCCATGACCGCTGTTGTCACCGTCACCATCAAGAAGTCGGGAGACCTGGTCTATGAACCCAGCAACAAGGTCGGGCGCGGGTACACCGTCCGCTTCGTGCTCGACCCGGTCAACGGTCCTCTGTGGGCCACGGTGCATCCGCCCACCTGCCTGGTTTCAACGAACCCCGTCACCCTGGACAAGGCGTCCTCGGCGACGCCCCCCATCTACGAGGACCCGGTCTCCGAATCGGCCGCGTTCATGACGTATGCGTTCACCGTGGAGGTCCCTCCCGTGCCGGAGAAGCCGCACCTCGGAGGCGAGGCGGAGACGAAGAACGGCAACCTGGACGTGACGACGGATCCACCGAAGCTCTGAGCCGCCCTGACGTGTCAGGCCAGACCTCATGGGTGGGGCTGACGCGTCCAGGTACCGCTGAGGACATGCTCCGGTGGTGAGTCTTCGAGGGCGCTGTGAACCAGACCTGTCTGGTATGGTGTGTGCAAATCACAGCAGGCAGCAGTTCATCACACGCCCCAGCGGGGCACAGGAGCCACGGCCCATGGCCATCATCACTGTTCTCATCAGCAAGTCCGGGAACCTGAGCTACATCCCCAACAACAAGGTTCGGCACGGAGACACGGTCCGCTTCGCCATTGAACTGATTGGCGGCGCATCGGACGTGACGGTGAATCCCCCTGCGTGCCTGGATTCGACGGCGTCGTTCAGCTTGAACAACACCTCGCTGTCCGCCGCCCAGCGCGACGACCCCGTTTCCGACGGGGCCGCGGTCGGCTCGTACCCGTTCACGGTGGTGACTGGCGGCTCCCCCGAGGCGCGCAGCCACGGGCTCGAGTTGGAGACGAAGAACGGCAACCTGGACGTGACGACGGACCCGCCCAAGGAGTGCTGAGCCACGTCAGGGCGTAGGAGGGCCGGCCAGTGGCTCGCGAGCCGCGCCGAGCCGGCCTCTCCATTCGGATTCCAGGTGAGGGTTGCGGGCCAGTGCTTGCCGCAACATCTCCTGGCCCTCGATGCGCCAGGCCTGCCGTTGCTCGGAGGAGGCGCGCGTCTCCGCCAGGGCGAGCAGCCCGCCGCCACGAAGCGCCTGGGCCCGCGCCCACCTGGGCCGGTCCGCCAGGACTTCCGCCACGAGCGCGAGCCCCTGGTTCAGCAGCGGCGCGGCGTCCTCGTTCCGCTGCTGACGCCACGCGGCCCAGTCGAGCTGGAATCGCGCGGTGGTCAGCCGGTAGTCATGCCGGCGCGGCTCCAGCGACAGAGCTTGTTGGAAGGCCTGTGACGCGAGCTCGAAGTCTGATTCCTGAGCAGCGCCCCGGTGCGCCAGCCAGCGGGCCTTGAGCGCGCGGGCCTCGCCCATGTTGCGCCACGTGTGGCCCTGGCGGGGTTCAGCGTGGTGGCCCGAGCCAGGGACTCCTCGGCCTTCGCCAGCTCCGCCCGTGGGTCGCCGCCGGTCTCCAAGCTCCACGTCGCCAGCAGTGTCTGCACGCGGCCGAGGTTGGCCCAGAGGTCGGCGTCCTGGGGCTGGAGCGAGAGTGCCTGACGGTAGGCTTCCACGGCGGCGCGGCCACTCGGCCCTGGATTCTCCCTGCGCGCGGACTGGAAGGTGGCCCTCAGGGTCCACACCTCGCCCAGGTTGTTGTGGGCGTACACCTGTCTGGGCGCCAGCGTCCGGGCCTCCTCGAAGGCCGCTTGCGCCTGCTGGAGCAGGGGCTCGGGGGCGCCGCCTTCCTCCCAGCGTTGCTCGGCTTGCCACAGCAGTGCCACGCCCAGTCCGTTGTGGAGCGGGGGGAGCTTCGCGTTGATGCCCAGCCCCTGCCGGAACAGGGACAGCGCCTGCTCCAGGTCCGCCTCGAAGGGCTCGCCGTGGCTCCAGCGCCAGCGCGCCAACTGCTCGGAGATTTCCGCGCCGCGGAAGCTGGCCACGACGTTGCCGGGATTGAGCGCCAGCGCCTTCGCCAGTGCGTCACGAGCCCGCATCAAATCTCCCGCGGCGTCGGTGGCGCGTGGATTCGACGCGCGGCGGCGCAGGGCGTTGCCCAGGTTGATCCACGCGTCGGCCTGGTTCTCCCGCACGCGGATGGCCTCCAGGTACGCGTCAATCGCCTTGCCCTGGTGCTCCAGCGGGTCCACGCCCCGCTCGGCCTCCGCGTCCGCCCACACCGGTAGGTCAGGCCCAGGTTGGCGTGGAAGGCATAGTCTCGCTCCTCGGGGCGCAGGCGCTCGAAGGCCTCGATGGACAGACGGAGCTGCTCGCTCGGGTCCTGCCCGCGCTCCTGGCGGTAGCGGGCCCACAGCCGGTGGGTGATGGCCAGCTCCAGCGCGACACGGTCGCTGGGCGGCGCCAGGACCAGGGCCTCGCGCGCGGCGTGGATGGACTTCTCCAGCAGCGGCTCGGCGTCCTCGCGTCCCTGGCTGGTGCGCTGCTCCGCGAGCCGGCGGTGCAGGCGGGAGAGGACGACCAGCGCACGGTGGTAATCCGGCGCGGCGGTGAGCGCGCGGGTCGCCGCCTCCACGCCGCGCTCATAGTGGGGCAGCACGTTGCCTTCGCCGTACAGCTCCATCACCAGCGCGGCCAGCTCCAGGCGCGCCAGGACGTAGTGGCCCATGGGCTGGCTCTCCGCGGTGGCGACGGCGGCGGCATAGGCGCGGCGGCCCGCGTCCAGGTCCTCCTGTGAGCCGGTCTTGTCGCCCTGGTGCCAGCGCTGCGTGGCCCGCGCCAGCAGCACGTCGCCTTGCAGCAGGGGCGCTTCGTAGAACCAGGGCTGCGCGCGGCCCATGGCTTCCAGGTGGGTCAGGGCTTCTTCGTGGCGGCCCTCGTAGAAGGCGAACAGCGCCTTCACATACAGCGGTGGGACGGGGACGTCGGGGCCTTCGGCCTGGCGCAGGTAGGCCAGGGCCGGGTCCCGGTAGTTCTGCTCCAGCTCCTTGCGGCGGACCTCGCGCTGCTCCGGGCTGCGGCGCTCCACGTCCAGCAGCAGCCGCTCCTGGTAGAGGTCTCCCAGCACCTGCGCCAACGCCCAGGCCACCCGGGGCTCGCGGTAGCCCTGGGCCCATGCGGCCTCCAGGCGCTTGCGCGCGGCGTCCCGCTCATCCAACACGAGCAACGCGCGGCCCAGGGCGTACTGGCCGGGGCCCAGCGCGTGGGGGCCCGCCTCGCGCACCTCGGCCGCCAGCGCGTCCATGCTGGCGCGCAGCTCGCGCCGGTCTTCACGGGTGTCGTGCAGGCGGGACAGGGCGGAGTAGCGCGCGGAGGCCTCGATGCGTTCCACCCGTTCGGTGAAGCGGCGCGTGAGGCGTTCACGCTCGGCCACCTCGCCGCGGGCGATGCCCGCCTGGATGAGCGCCAGCAACACCACCGTCAGGGCCGCGGAGCCCAGCGTCAGCGCCACCCGGTGCTTGCGGGCCTTGCGGCGCAGGCGGTAGCCCAGTCCCTGTCGCGCGAGGACGGGCTCTCCTTCGAGGAACCGCTCCAGGTCCTCCGCCAGCGCCCGCGCCGAGTCGTAGCGGGCGGGCCGCTGCTTCTCCAGGCACTTGAGGACGATGGCTTCCAGGTCCGACGGAATGTCGGCGTCGAGCGCGCGCGGCGGCGCCGGCTCTTCGTGCTGGAGCCGGGTGATGACCTCCACCTCGGTGGCGCCGGTGAAGGGCGGCCGGCCGGTGAGGAGCGAGTAGAGCGTGGCGCCCAGCGCGTAGATGTCCGCGCGCCGGTCCAGGCGGGACACCTCGCCGCGCGCCTGCTCCGGGGCCATGTAGTGCGGGGTGCCCTGCACGGCGTTGGGCGCGGCGCCTTCCTCGCGCCAGTCACGCGCCAGACCGAAGTCCATGACGAAGGGGGCCAGCCCGCCGTCCTCGGTGCGTTCCACCAGGATGTTGCCGGGCTTGATGTCGCGGTGGATGAGGCCCGCGCCATGGGCGGCGTGCACGCCCTCGGCGGCCTGGCGCAGCACCAGCACCTTCTGCTCCAGCGTGAGCGAGCGCGCCAGCTGTCCCAGCGGCTGGCCGTCCACGAAGCGCATGGCGATGTAGCCCCGGCCGCGCACCTCGCCGACCTCGTACACCTCGCACACCCGCTCGTGTCGGACGCGGGCCTGCGCGCGGGCCTCGGAGAGGAAGCGGCGGGCCAGCTCCGGGTCGTCCCCGCGCACGAACTTCAGCGCCACGTTGCGGCGGAGCATGGGGTCATACGCCAGGAACACCCGGCCCATGCCACCCTGACCCAGGAAGCGCACGGGCTGGTAGCGGTCCCAGTCCGGCACCGGGAAGGTGGGGCCGTCCGGCTCCACGGCGGGGGGCGGGGACACGCCCGGGGTGACGGGCGTCAGGGTGGCGGCCTCGAGCGGCCGGCCGGCGCTCGGGTCCGTGCTCTCGGAGGCGAGCTCGCCGCGAAGTGCCACCAGGGAGTCCTCGGACAGCCGGCCTCGCTCCCGCAGCAGCTCCAGGGGGCCACGCCGCAGGCGGAGCGCTTCCTCACGCAGGACCGCCACCTCCTCGCCGGAGAGCAGGCCTTCGTCCATCGCGAGGAGGAGCTCCTCCTCGTACGTCTCATTCAATCGCCCCGCCACGTGCACGGCCCCAGCATACGGGCTGGCGCGTGGCGGGGGGAAAATCCGCCGGGAGGCCCACGAGGCCGGCGGAGTTGGCCTCAGAGGGAGGTGTGGACCTCCCGGCGGAAAGGTGTAGCGGTCAGCCCTTAGCCGCGCTTCCTCCGGCGGAGGCCGAGCAGGCCCAGGAGCGCCAGCCAGGACGCGGCGGGCGCCGTGCTGCAGCCGCCACCGGCGAAGGCCCGGGTGAGCTCCACCGTCCACGAGTACGCCGCGGGGGTGCTGTCCACGTTGCCCGCGCGGTCCGTGGCCCGCACGCGCAGGGTGTGCTGACCCTCGCCCACGTCATAGCTGTCCCGGCAGGGCTCGAAGGGGCCCCCGTTCAAGCTGCACTCGTAGGTGACGTCCTCCTCGGAGGCGCCGTACTCGAAGGTCGCCGTCCGGTTGCCGCCGCGCGAGGGCGGCGCGCGCGAGATGCGCGTGTCGGGCTCCTGGGTGTCGATGATGAACTCGCTGGGCGAGGAGGGCTCGCTGGTGCGGCCCTCGCTGTCGGTGGCGGTGGCCGTCACCGTGTGCGGCCCATCCTCCAGCGGCTGGGCCGGCGTGCAGGTCCACGCGCCCACGTCGTTGGTGGTGGTGGTGCAGAGCACCGTATCGCCCTCGTACACCGTCACCACCGTGCCCGGCGCCGACGTGCCGCTCAGGGGCGGCGTCGACGTGTTGAGCACCGCGCCGTCGGCGGGCCCGGTGATGACCGGCGGCTCCGTCGTGGTCAGGGTGATGGTGAAGGTGACGGGCGCGGAGGTGGGGCCGGGGGTGCCGCCTGGAGGCGTGGCGGTGGCAGTCACCGTGTGCGGGCCTTCGGCCATGGGCGTGGTGGGCGTGCAGCTCCAGTTGCCCGCCGCATCGGCCGTGGTGGTGCAGAGGGCGGTTCCGCCCTCGTACACCGTCACCTCGTCACCCGGGGTCGCCGTGCCGCTCAGCACGGGCGTCTGCGTGTCCAGCACCGCGTCCGGCGTGGGGCCGGTGATGACCGGAGGCGCCGGCGGCGAGTAGTCGACGATGAAGTCCACCGTCGTGGACGTCTGCGGCGCGCCCGGGAAGGTGGAGGTGATGACAGCGGTGTGCGGCCCTTCCTCCAGGTCCGTCGGCAGCGTGCAGCTCCAGTTCCCCTCCGCGTCGGCGATGACGGTGCACACCGGCGCGGGGTTGCCGTCCAGGTACACGTCCACGGTGGCGCCCGGCGTGGCGGTGCCCTCCAGTTCCTCGCCGGCGGTGCCGCCCGGCGTCGGAGACGTGACGACAGGGGCCGTCTGGCAGATGGACAGCGCGTCCACGCGGTACGTCACCGCCGTGTCGGAGTTGTTGGCCAGGTCGCAGTCGGTGTCGACCAGCGCGATGCGCACGTCACCCGTGGCCGCCGTGAAGTCGCGGGACAGGGGAAGCCCAGGGCATGGCCTCGGCGCGCGTGGCCGAGCCCGGACCGCCGCGGGGCGTGTAGCCCAGCGAGAAGCCCTGCACCTGCGTGCCCGCGTTGGCGCTGACGCCGATGACGCCGGGGTACCAATTGGTGCCACCCGAGTAGCTCACCGCGCCGGACACGTACCGGATGCGGTAGCGGCCCGGCACGCCCAGCTCGGCCTGGATGGCCGCGTCGGGCAGCACGGGGGCGTCGATGTCCGACACCTGGGTGCAGTGCGTGTTGCCCTGGCGGGTGATGAACACGCTCACGTCCGCCGTCTGGCACGCGGCGCCGCTCTCCACGGTGCACGTGGCCGAGCAGCCGTCCCCGTTGGCGGTGTTGCCGTCATCGCAGGCCTCGCTGTCCGCCTTGATGCCGTCACCACACGTCACGGCGCACACCGACGGGATGCCGGTGCAGCCGAACCCGTCCTCGATGGCGCAGGTGGCCGAGCAGCCGTCGCCCGCCGTGGTGTCGCCGTCGTCGCAGTGCTCACCTTCGTCGAGGATGCCGTTGCCGCAGACGTTGGGGCTGATGCAGGTGTTGGTGCTGGGGTTGCAGACGCCGCTCTCGCAGACGCCGGACGCATTGCAGGGCTGGCCGTCCTCCAGGAGGCAGCGCGAGGAGCAGCCGTCGCCGTTGTTGAGGTTGCCGTCGTCACACACCTCGGCGCCCGCGCGGGTGCCGTCGCCACAGGTGGTGGCGCAGGTGCTGGGCGCGCCGCTGCACGAATAGCCGTCCTCCACGCGGCAGCTGCCGCTGCAGCCGTCGCCCGCCGTGGTGTTGCTGTCGTCGCACTGCTCGCCGCTGTCCACCGTGCCGTTGCCGCAGGTGAAGAAGCACTGGTTGCCAGCGCCAGGGCAGCTCCAGCCCGGCTCCACCGCGCAGGTGGCGTTGCAGCCGTCGCCCACGGTGGTGTTGCCGTCATCACACGCCTCTGCGCCCGCGCGGGTGCCGTCGCCACAGGTGGTGGCGCAGGTGCTGGGCTCACCGCTGCACGAGTAACCCTCCTCCACGCGGCAGCCGGAGGAGCAGCCGTCGCCGCTGGTGGTGTTGGCGTCGTCGCACGTCTCGTTCGAGTCCAGCGCGCCGTTGCCGCAGCTCTGCACGCACACGGACGGGCCGGTGACGGGCGCGCTGCACGCGTAACCCTCCTCCACGCGGCACTCGGTGCTGCAGCCGTCCTGCGAGCTCAGGTTGCCGTCATCGCACTGTTCGCCCGGGTCCACGTTTCCGTTGCCGCAGGAGCGCACGCAGGCCTGGCCGGGGGTGGGGCAGGCGTAGCCCAGCTCCAGGGTGCAGGCGTTGGAGCAGCCATCCCCCAGGGTGGTGTTGCCGTCGTCGCACAGCTCACCTGCGTCCAGCGTGCCGTTGCCGCACAGGGGCGCGCAGGTGGAAGGCGCGCCCTGGCACTCGTAGCCGCGCTCGACGCGGCACGAAGCGGAGCAGCCGTCCGAGTCGAAGGCGTTGCCGTCATCGCACTGCTCGCCCGGGTCGATGGCGCCATTGCCGCAGGTCATCACGCAGGACTGGCCCGGGGTGGGGCAGGCGTAGCCGGGCTCCACGCGGCAGCTCGCGTTGCAGCCGTCACCCGCCGAGGCGTTTCCGTCGTCGCACTGCTCGCCTGGGTTCAGCGTGCCGTTGCCACACGTCTGGGCGCAGGTGCTGGGCTGGCCGGTGCAGCCGTAGCCCGCCTCGATGCCGCAGGTGGCGGAGCAGCCGTCACCGTTGGTGGTGTTGCCGTCATCGCACTCTTCGCGCAGGGACACCGCGCCGTCGCCGCAGCGGTCGTCGTACGCGTCCACGAACAGGTAGCGGAAGGCGTTGGGCTCGGTGGCCGCGTTCTCGTTGCACAGCTCGATGCGGTTGCGGCCCTCGACCCACGGCGCGTTGGTGCCGAACTCGCGGAAGATGTTCTTCTGCCAGGGCTGGCCCGCCGGCTCGTTGACGACGGTGGGCGTGAAGTCCTGCCCGTTCACCCGTGCGCTGGCGAACTCGTTGTCGTTGAAGGTGGCCAGCCGCAGGCGGAACTGCGCGACGTTGGTCGTCGAGGGCACCATGAAGTCCTGGTACACGCAGACGGGCGCTCCCAGGGGCGCCGCCATGAAGCGAGCCGTCTGGATTTCCTGAGGCCAGTCGTTGGCGGTCCGCGGACCCGTGGCCGCGCCCGTGTGGGTGCCGCTGTAGAACCAGTGCGGATCCGGGCCGACCTCCAGCCGGCGGTTGTTCTCGTCCACGCCGGTGTTGAAGACCGTCACGCCCGCGCGCACGCAGCGGCTGGGGCTGCCGGCGCAGGCGAAACCAGGCTCCACCTCGCACAGGCGGTTGCAGCCGTCGCCCTCGAAGCGGTTGCCGTCGTCGCAGACTTCCTGCGCGTAGGACGGGTGGGCGCGGTTGTCGAACACGCCATTGCCGCACAGGGACAGGTCACAGGTCGCTGTGCAGTCGGAGCCGGGGACGTTGCTGTCACAGGCCTCGCCGGAGTCGACGACGTTGTTGCCGCACAGGCTCGCCAGCGAGCAGGGGCGCCCGGGCACGCGGCACAGGTAGCCTGCTTCGATGGTGCCAGAGGCGGAACAGCCGTCGCCGCTGGTGGTGTTGCCGTCGTCACATTCCTCGCCGGGCTCGAGCTGGCCGTCTCCGACGAGGGAGGCGGTCCGGCTCACGAGCACGGGCTCGGTGGGGGGCACGGCTGTCCGGGCACCGCCCGAATCACAGCCGGTCAGGGATGAGAGCAGCGCGAGACAGAGCGCCGCCGTCTTGAAGAGGACACGCGTTTTCATGGGGATGTCTGCCTCGGTTCTCAGTGGGTGTCGGGAGAGGGCTCGCCCTGCTGCGTCTGAACGCCCTCTGCGTCGCCGACGATCTTGAACTCCACGCGGCGGTTCTTTGCGCGGCCCTGGGTGGTGTTGTTGTCCGCGATGGGCTGGGTGGTACCGAAGCCCTTGGCATCCAGGCGCTCCCGGGCCACGCCCTTGCTCACCAGGTAGCGAACGACAGCGTCGGCGCGGCGCTGGGACAGGTCCAGGTTGTAGTCAGGATTGCCGCGGTTGTCGGTATGGCCCTCGACACGCACCTTCTCCACTTCCGGGTGGGCGATGAGGATGTTGGCCACCGTGTCGAGCAGCTTGTTGCTGCGCGCGATGATGACGTCCTTGTTGTTCTCGAAGTAGACGGCCTCGAGCAGCTGGATGCGATTCTCGCCAATCTGCGCGAGCTGCTTCTCCTTGCAGCCGTGGTTCTTCGCCGGGCCAGGCTCGGTGGGGCAGTTGTCGAGCCGGTCGACGATGCCGTCACCGTCGGTGTCCTTGTCCGGGCAGCCGCGGTTCTCCTTGATGCCGGCCTCGTTGGGGCAGCGGTCGGCGGTGTCGAGCACGCCGTCGTTGTCGTTGTCCGGGTCGGGGCAGCCGTCCTCGTCCTGGAAGCCGTCCTTGTCCTCGGCCTGGTCCGGGCACTGGTCCTTGGCGTCGGAGATGCCGTCCCCGTCCGTGTCCGGGTCATCCGGGCAGCCGTCCTGGTCCTCGAAGCCGTTGAGGTTCTCCGCCTCCTTCGGGCAGCGGTCCGCCAGGTTGGGCAGGCCGTCGCCGTCGTCGTCCCCGTCCGGGCAGCCATGCAGCTCCGACAGGCCCTCGTCGGTGGGGCAGCGGTCGGCGGCGTTCTTGATGCCGTCACCGTCCAGGTCGAAGTCCGGACAGCGGGCGGGGTCATGCGGCTGACCCTCCACACATGCGTTGGGCGTGGAGGCGGGGGTGCCGAAGGTGAGCCCGGCGAGCACCCGGAACGACGGCGTGCCCGGCGTGCTGCCGAAGCCAGGGCCACCCATGGCGTAGACTTCCGTGCCCGCGGGCATGGGAACGCGCACGCCCAGCAGCACTTCCATCGACTCCGGCGCATCCGCGACGGGCAGGGTGCCGCGCACCACCAGCTCCTGGCGGAAGCCGAGCAGGCCGGCGGACAGGTTGACGCCGCCGTTCAGCTCCGTGCCCAGCTCGTCGAGGTGCGGCTGCGTGTTGGGAGACAGCGCATACGTCTTGGTCCGCACCAGCGCGCCCAGGTCGGCGCCCACGCGCCACGTGCCACCCAGTTGCTTGCCCAGGCCGAGCCGAGGCGAGAAGACGAAGCCCTGGTCCCGGGTGAGCGTCTCCGTGCTGCCAATGGGCAGGGCCGCGCCGAGGTGCAGGCCCAAATCCATCAGCCCGCCGCGCTGCTCGGAGAGGATTCCCGCGCGCGCCTGGACCCACGGCGTGCCAAGCGCGCTCGTGGACGGCGTGGCGACACCCAGCGCCGCGGTGTCCGGTCCCCACTGGGACACGATGGGCACCTGCGCGCCGAGCTCCAACCAGTCGGTGATGGCATAGGCACCACTGAGGTGCACCGTCACGCGGTTGGAGACGATGACACCTTGCTGCTCTCCACCGGAGACGAGCACCAAGGGCTCCTTCTCATAGTGTCCGGTGAAGCCGAGGCGGTACTCGCCGCGGGACATGAGGTCGCCGGTGGACAGCACCAGGCTGTCGCGTGCACCGGGATTGAGTTGCAGCCGCTCCAGCTCGATGCCGGGGATGCGCTGCGCCTGGGCCTGAGCCGTGACCGCCCAGAGGACGGCCAGACCTCCAAGCCACGGGTGATACGGATGTGAAGACAAGAGTTCCTCCCCCTCAACGTGGCGCCGGAAAAGCGCACGCGGGTGTGTCCGCCATGCTTGAGGCGCGGGGTGTTCTGCACGCAACGCGCCACGTTTGCCACGGGGGGGAACCTCAGAGGTGTGTGAGAGGGACCTGGGGAGTGGGTTGGGTCCGGAAGGGGGCGGTTGACGTGTCAGCGCCGTGTCGCGTCTTCACCTGACGCGTCAATGACGTGTCAGGCGAGGTCCCGGCACCGGATGTCGAAGGTGGGGTGGGAGGCGACCCGTACTGTGTGATGCGCTGCGTCAGGTTGGGCCAGAAACATTGCGGCGTTCCCAGGTTGTTGTCGCCATCGGGATTCAACCAAGATTCAAGGTCCTTGGGGACGCTGACGCTCAGCGCATCACCGCTCCTGTGGGAGCAGTTCCTCGTGGGGGCACTCGACGGGGAGGCGGGGTTGCGCCCGGAGTTGCGCTCCATCCTCCCCCGCTGGCAGCGCTCACGGTCGCTGGGCGCCCCGAGCACCGGACAGCCGGACGAAGGGCCCAGTGTGGGCAGCCTGGCGCTGGTCGAGCGCCGGGCCCGGCTGGAGCCGGTGTGGCACGAGCTGGGCGGCATGCTGGAGATGTTGTCGGCGGCGCCCCTTCCTTCGGGGCGGGTGGCGCTGCTCGCGGACCGCGAGGGCGTCATCCTGGCAACGCGCAGCTCGGGCGGGGACTTCACCCACCACGCGGATTACGTGCGCCTGGTGGAGGGGGCCTGCTGGGATGAGACGTCACGCGGGACGAATGCCATTGGCACTGCCCTGGCGGAGTCCTCCGCCGTCGCGGTGGTGGGGCCGGCGCACTACGCGCAGCGGCACCATGGGCTCGTCTGCTACGCGGCGCCGGTCCATGACCCCTTTGGAGAGCTGGTGGCCGTGCTGGACGTCACGGGGCCGGCTGGCGCGGCGGATCCGCTGGTGCTGGTGGCGGTGGCCAGTGTGGCCCATGCCGCCGAGGCGCGGCTGCGCGAGGTCGCCTGGGCCCGGGTGGCCGCGGCGGCGCGGGGGGATTGGAGGCGCGCCTGTCGCGTGAGGATGGCCCGGTGCTCGTCGTCGAGCCGATGGGGCGGGTGAGTCGCTTCAACGCGGCCGCGCGCGCGTTGCTCGGTGGGCAGGGGCCAATGGAGGTGGAGGCGGCGCTCGGCGTCTCGTGGCGGGTGCTGACGGACGCCGCGTTGCGAGGCGTGGCGCTGGAGACGCGTCTTGCTTCACAGGGGCCGGCGTGGCGCATCCATGCGGAGGCGGTGGGGACGGGGGATGGGAGCTCGGCGCTCGCGGTGCTGGTGCGGCTGGAGTCTTCGGGTGTCCGGTCCCTGGGCATGACCCCTGGGCGCGCGGATTCACGTCCTGTGGTGGCGGAGCCTTCCTCTGAGGGCCGTGCGCCTCGCACGCTGTCCCGGGACCTGTGGGGGGCGGATACGGTGGTGCCACCTGGACCGTGGGCGGCGCTCAAGGGGAACGACCCGCAGCACCGCGCCACGTTGCGAGAAGCGGAGCGGTTCGCGCCCACGAGCTTGCCGGTGCTCCTGCTGTCCGAGACGGGCACGGGCAAGGAGCTCCTCGCTCGCGCACTGCACGCGGCCAGCGCGGTCGCCACGGGGCCCTTCGTGGCGGTGAACTGTGGCGCGCTGTCGCCCGCGTTGCTGGAGAGTGAGCTGTTCGGCCACGCGCCTGGCGCCTTCACCGGCGCGCGTGTCGGCGGAGCGGAGGGAAAGCTGGCGGCGGCGGACGGCGGAACGCTCTTCCTTGACGAACTGGCGGAGATGCCGCCCGCGCTCCAGGTGTTGCTGCTTCGGGTGCTGGAGGACGGTGCCTATTCGCGCGTGGGAGAGTCCCGCGTGCGACGTTCGCGCTTCCGCCTGGTGGGCGCCACCTGCAGGGATTTGGACGCGGCCGTGCGCAACGGCACGTTCCGCTCCGACCTCTATTTCCGCCTCCAGGGCGCGGTGCTGCGGCTGCCACCGCTGCGCGAGCGCAACGACCTGCCGGAACTGGCCCATGCACTCCTCCGGCGGTTGTCGGAAGAAGAAGGCCTGGCCACGCCGAGCATCTCCGCCGCCGCGCTCACCCGGCTCGCAGCCCACCCCTGGCCCGGCAACGTGCGCGAGCTGAAGACAGTGCTGCGGTTGGCGCTGGTGCGCGCGGGAGGCGCCCCCGTGTTGGACGTGGACGCCTTGCCGTCAGGGCTGGGAAGCCCGCTCTCGCCCGGGGCCCAGGTAGAACCACGGCCCGCCGCGCCGCCCGCTTCCACTCCGCCGAGTCAACCGAGCGCGGGTGCCGCCGCCACCGGCCCGCTGCGCGAGCTGGAGGCCCGCGCCATCCAAGAGGCCCTGGCGCTCAGTGGCGGCAACGTGGCGCAGGCCGCCCGGCGTCTGGGCATCGCACGAAGCACGCTCTACCGGATGGCGGAGCGCTTCGGCATCACGCTGCCCTCGCGCGCCTGAACGTTCACTGGAGGACGGTGTCCATCGCGCGACGCACCTGTCGCGCTCCGCGCCATGCGTGTCCGGACAGGTGTCGCAGAGCGGGACACGACGCGCCGCAACGTCGACGGACGCGAGCACTGGCACGCGCGCTGCTCTGGGGTGGCCCGTTCACCAAACCAGCCCAGGAGAGTGCAGTGATCTACGCCGCCCCCAATCAGCCCGGCTCCAAGGTGCAGTTCAAGCCCCGCTACCAGAACTTCATTGGCGGGCGCTGGGTCGAACCCACGCGTGGTCAGTACTTCGAGAACATCAGCCCCGTGACGGGCAAGCCCTTCTGTGAAGTGGCCCGCTCCACGGCCGAGGACATCGAGAAGGCGCTGGATGCGGCCCACGCGGCCCGGCTCTCCTGGGGCCGCACCTCGCCGACCGCCCGAGCGAACATCCTCAACAAGATCGCCGACCGGATGGAGCAGAACCTGGAGATGCTCGCGGTCGCCGAGACGTGGGACAACGGCAAGCCCGTGCGTGAGACGCTGGCCGCGGACATCCCGCTGGCCATCGACCACTTCCGATATTTCGCCGGGTGTATCCGCGCGCAGGAAGGCGGGGTGAGCGAGCTGGACCACGACACCGTCGCCTACCACTTCCACGAGCCGCTGGGCGTCGTGGGGCAGATCATCCCCTGGAACTTCCCGCTCCTGATGGCGGCCTGGAAGCTGGCCCCGGCGCTGGCGGCGGGCAACTGCGTGGTCCTCAAGCCCGCGGAGCAGACGCCCTCCAGCATCCTCCTGTGGACCGAGCTCATCCAGGACCTGCTGCCCGAAGGTGTGCTCAACGTCGTCAACGGCTTCGGCGTCGAGGCGGGCAAGCCGCTGGCCAGCAGCCCGCGCATCGCGAAGGTGGCCTTCACCGGCGAGACGAGCACGGGCCGGCTCATCATGCAGTACGCCAGTGAGAACCTCATCCCCGTCACGCTGGAGCTGGGCGGCAAGAGCCCCAACATCTTCTTCGAGGATGTGATGGCGCGGGACGACGACTTCTTCGACAAGTCGTTGGAAGGCTTCGCCATGTTCGCGCTCAACCAGGGCGAGGTCTGCACCTGCCCGTCGCGCTCCCTCATCAGCGAGCGCATCTACAGCCAGTTCATGGAGAAGGCGCTCGAGCGTGTCCGCAAGGTGAAGCCGGGCAACCCGCTGGACACCGACACCATGGTCGGCGCCCAGGCGTCCAACGACCAGTTGGAGAAGATCCTCAGCTACATCGACATCGGCAAGAAGGAGGGCGCCAAGGTCCTCACGGGCGGCGAGCGCCTGGCGCTGCCCGGCGACCTGAAGGACGGCTACTACGTGGCGCCCACCGTCTTCCAGGGCCACAACCGCATGCGCGTCTTCCAGGAGGAGATTTTCGGCCCCGTGGTGAGCGTGGCGACCTTCAAGGACTTCGACGACGCCATCCGCCAGGCCAACGACACGCTGTATGGCCTGGGCGCCGGCGTGTGGACGCGTGACGGGAACACCGCCTACCGCGCGGGGCGCGCCATCGAGGCGGGCCGCGTGTGGACCAACTGCTACCACATCTACCCCGCGCACGCGGCGTTCGGCGGCTACAAGCAGTCCGGCATCGGGCGGGAGAACCACCGGAAGATGCTGGACCACTACCAGCAGACGAAGAACCTGCTGGTCAGCTACAGCCCCAAGGCCATGGGCTTCTTCTGATGGGTGGCGCCGGTGCCGGCCCCGGCACGGGCGGACAGGACGGCGCCACGGCGGTGGCCCGGGTGGACGTGACGCCCGAGGCCGCCGCGGTCATCCGCCAGCTCCGCGCCACGCACGGGCCCTTGATGTTCCATCAGTCGGGAGGCTGCTGCGACGGCAGCGCGCCCATGTGCTACCCCGTGGGGGACTTCCGCGTGGGCCAGCGAGACGTCTTCCTGGGCGAGGTGGAGGGCTGCCCCGTCTACATTGGCGGCGCGCAGTTCGAGTACTGGCAGCACACGCACCTCACCCTGGACGTGGTGAAGGGGCGGGGCGCCGGCTTCAGCCTGGAGTCCCCGCTGGGCGTGCGCTTCCTCACCCGCAGCCGCGTCTTCACGGACGAGGAATACGAACGGATGAAGAACGCGCCGCCGCCCCGGCGTGGACCTCCGGAGTAGCCGTTCCGGCGGTGGCCTGCGCGTCGCCTGGGAGAAGCGCTTCATCGTCCGAATGGGCTCCGGCGTCAGCCCGTGGGGCAGGACGACGGGCTTCTCCCTGGGCTTCAACCCCATGCTCTGCGCGGGGCAGGGGCCCAGACCGCGCGGCGCATCGCGGTCTGGGCGCCTCGCGCGAGCGCTGCTCAGGCGGGCGCGGAGCCGTTCCGCTCCACGCGGTGGTAGTTGGCCACGGTGAAGGACGCGGTGACGGTGAAGGGCTCGGGCAACACGTCCGCGCGCCGCCGCAGCTCCTCCGTGGATGCATGGAACGCGCTGGGCCCCATGGCCGCGATGTGGAACGCGTCGTCGCGCGTCAGCCGCAACGTCAGCTCCAGCGCTTCCCGGACGCCGGGCTCGAACGTGTTCCGCAGCCGCGCGTGGAGCCGCTCCTCCTTGTGCGCGTCGACGCTCAGCAGCCCCATGGGTTGGATGAGCTGTGTCAGGTGCTGGTCCGTGGGTGTCACGATGAGCAGTGCGCCTCGGCGATTCAGGACGCGGTGGAGCTCTGGGATGTTGCGAGGAGCGAAGACGCTGAGCGCCAGTGCAACGCTGTGATTTCGGATGGGCAACGTCCGCTCGCCGTCCGCGATGAGGGCACCCGCCCGGGCGTGGGCCCTGGCGGCCCGGCGGGCAGCGAAGCGGGAGATGTCGATGGCGAGCCCCGTCAGCGCCGGGCACCGGTCGAGTACACGGGCGGGTAGTGCCCGGTACCCGCTCCCACATCGAGCACGCAGCCCTCGGTCGCATCAGCGCCGGTGAGCCGCGCGGCATGCTCCGCCAATCGCGCGGCCAACGGTTCGTAGTGGCCTCGCGCGAGGAATGCCTCTCGCGCGGCGACCATCGACAGGGTGTCGGCATTGCCCGGGGCGCGGTGGCCCGGCAGGAGGTTGACATAGCCCTGCCTGGCGACGTCGAAGGCATGGCGGGCCACACAGCGCAGCGCCGTTGCTTCCTGGCGAAGCGGTGACTGACAGATGGGACAGCAGAGCAGTGGAAGAAGGGGCGGCGGAAAGCGGGGCGAGGCGGACGCTGACATGCGGAAAGGGCTCCAGAGGCTCGTGGCGGCGCATGGCCGGGAACGAGTCGCGGGAGGCCCTCAGGCGCGGGGTGTCAGGACCCTGGCGTGAGCGCCCGGCAGCCCGCACGCGCGTGGAAGCCGCACACGCATGACGCAGGTTCGTCACGCACGGGGCGCACGCCAGGCGAGGCCGTGGCTCAGGAACAGGAGCGCGGCACATCGCGCCCGGGCCTTCCGCGACGCGGAAAGCGGGCACGAAGGCAGCAAAGAGACCGGGGAGGCCCTGTCAGGGCACACCTCGCCTGGAACGGACGCAGTGCTGCGGCGTCCGAACCGCGCGGAGCAGTCCGCTTGCTGCCGCGCTCAGCCGCGCAGGCGGCGCAGGGAGACGGGGGCCAGATGCCGACAGGAATCCATGACGAGGAGCCTACGCCGCTTCGTCGAACACTTCCAGCGCGTCACGCACGCCGGGCAGCGCGGTGAGCAGCTCGAATTCGTCGGACTGGAGCATGGAGACGCGGCGGCCGGAGAGGCGCTCCATGAGGAGCTCGATGCGGTGTTCACCCTTCCCAGTCGCGTGGCGGAAGATTCGCGCGCGGAAGCCCTCCGCGTGGCACGCGAGGATGTCCTTCTGAAGGCTGCGCAGCCGTCGGACGACCTTCAGCGCCGCTCGCCCCTCGGGGGTGTCGAACGTGTGGAAGTGCCGGTTCCGCGACAGCGGCTTGCTGGGGTCATGGAGCCTCTCCACGAGGCGCCGAACGAATGGGTCCATCGACGAAGGAGGATAACATCCGGTACCCTGCGCCTCAGCGATGCACCGTCTTTTTCGAATCAGACCGTGGACCCTGGCGCTCCTTCCGCTGCTTGCTTGCAAAGAGCCGGAAGTTGCCGCCGCGGAGAACCAGGCCAAGCGGGCCCAGGCAGCATTGACTGAAGCCCGCGGCCACCTGTCCAGCGGACAGGCCAACGCCGCGCTTGCCGCATTGAGCAGGGCCGCCACCGCGGCGCCTGACAATCCAGAGCCGCACCTGCTCATGGCGCAGGCCCACCGCATGGCGGGCAATGAGGGCGCCGCCATCCTGGCCTTGAAGCAGGCCTCCTCCATGTCGCCCGGCTCGGACCCCACCATCCAGCGCCAGCTGGCCGACATCTACCTCCAGCAGGGCCTCACCAAGGACGCGCTCGCGGCGCTCATCACCATGCGGGACGCGGGAAACCTGCCGGACGCGGACGTGCTGCGGCTGGCCCGTATCCAGGCGCGTGAGGGCATGATTGATGCCGCCTTCAAGACGCTGGAGAACATCCTGCGGGAGAACCCGGACGACGCCGAGGCCAAGTCCGTCGAGGCCGAGGTGCTCTGGCTCAAGGGCGACGAGCTCCTGGCCGCCAACCTCATGGACCGGCTCCTCAACCAGGACCCGGCGCTGGCCTCCGCGCGGCTGCTGCGCGCGCGCTACTTCCTGGTCAGCGGCTTCCCGGACCTGGCCGAGTCCGACCTGAACGCCGTGAAGGGAGCTGACGCGGAGCGGCCGGAGGTGGTGACGCTGCGCGCACGGGTGCTGCTGGCTCTGGGCCGGGCCGCGGACGCGGAGGAGGCCCTGCGCAAGCTGGTGGAGGCGCAGCCGCAGAACGCCGACGCGCTGGCGTGGCTGGCGGAGTCGGTGCGGGTGCAGGGGCGCCGCGCGGATGCGCAATCCCTGGTGGACCAGGCGCTCCAGCTCAACCCCCGGCTGGCCCGGGCGCAGTACGTGCGCGGGCGCTCGCTGGAGGAGCAAGGGGACCGCCGCGGCGCGGAGGAGGCCTACCGCTTCGCGCTATCCGCGGAGCCCCGCTTCGCGCCCGTTCACGCCCGGATGTGGCGCATCCACTTGAATGCGGACCGCATCACGGATGCGGAGACGTCGCTGGAGCTGCTGCTCAGCATGAGCGAGGCCACCATCGAGGAGAAGGCCCAGCTCGCCGCCCTCTATGCGCGGATGCAGACGAAGGTGACCCAGGGCCTCAAGCTCATCGACGAGGCCCTGAAGCGGGAGCCGGAGAACCCGGACTACCTCCGCACCCAGAAGGCGCTGAACGCGCTGCTGCCGAAGCCCAAGAAGAAGTCCTCGGGCCCGATCATCATCCGCGGCCGCCGCTGACCACCGCCAGCGGCGCGGCCTCCGGCCCGGGAAGGCCGGGGGCATCCGCCACCACGCGCTCCAGGGCCTTGAGGCCCTTGCGCTGGCCCACTGCCACCACCGTGAGGTTCTCCCGGTTGAAGTAGCGCCGGGCCACCTCGCGCACGCGCGCGGCGGACTGCGAGTCCACCAGGTCGGCGCGGTGGCCAAACGACTCCGGCGTGCGGAACAGCTCCGTGCCGCCGAACCAGCCGGCCAGCTCGCCCGGCGAGTCCTGGGAGAACTCCAGCAGCATGCGGTGCCGGCGCTTGGCGCGCGCCAGCTCCTCTTCGCCCACTTCGTTCTCACAGAGCGTGGACAGCACGCGGAAGGCCTCGGTGATGACCGTCGCGGCCTTCTCCGGAGCGCTGGCGGCCTCAATCTCGAGCAGCCCCGCGTCGTGGTACGCGTCCAGCGACGCGCTCACGGAGTACGCCAGGCCGCGCTTCTCCACGATTTCGAACGGCAGCCGCGACGACAGGCCGTCATCCAGCACGCGGCGGATGATCTGCAGCGCGGGGTAGTCCTCGTGCTGCTCCGGGACGCCGCGGAAGTTGAGGCGGAACTCCGTCTGCGACTCGTCATGGCTGACGAAGTGCAGGCGTGGGCCGGCCGGGGTGGGGGCGGTGGCGCCTCGACGCTGGACGGGCCGCGTGGGAGCCGGGCGAAGGCTCGCTCGGTCATCTCCACGACTTCCGAGCGCTTCACCCGGCCGGCGGCGGTGACGACGATGTTCCCCGCGACGTAGTGCTGGGCGAAGTGCTCCAGAATCTGCGGGTGCGTCATGTTCGTGACGGACTCGCGCGTGCCGGCGATCTTCAGGGCCAGCGGGTGCCCGGGGAAGAGCAGGTGCTTGGACAGGTTGTCCAGGTCGATGTCCCGGCCCTTCTCGTCCACCTCGTCGAGCATCTCCTCGAGGATGATCTGCCGCTCCACCTCCATGTCGGTGAGGCGGGGACGGGTGAGCATGTCGCCGATGATGTCCAGGCCCACGCGCAGGTGCGCGGGGTGGATGGGCGTGTAGTAGTACCCGTGGTCCCGGGTGGTGACGCCGTTGAGGTTGCCGCCGACCTCTTCCACCGCCGCGTTCATCTTCACGGTGTCCGGCCAGCCCTCGCTGCCGCGGAAGAAGAGGTGCTCCAGGTAGTGGCTGACGCCATTGCTGACGAGCGTCTCGTGGCGGCTGCCCGTCCGCACGTAGACGGCGAGCAGGGCGGTGTGGAGGTGGGGCGTCTCGATAGTGACGACGCGCAGCCCGGAGGGCAGCACGTCCCGGTACGTAGTGAAGCTCATGCGCGAGGAAGCCTTAACACGAAGGCCGTCCCCTGGCCGGGAATACTCTGGCAGGAGAGCGAGCCACCGTGCACCTGGAGGATTTGCTGGCTGACGGCCAGGCCCAGGCCCGTGCCCCCCTCCTTGGTGGTGAAGAAGGGCTCGAAGAGGTGCTGTCGGATATCCTCCGTCATGCCCTGTCCGGTATCGCGCACCGTGACTTCCACGGCGTCCTCCGCCGGACGGGTGATGATGGTGAGGCGGCCGCCGGACGGCATGGCCTCGCGGCTGTTTCGCAGCAGGTTGAGGAAGACCTGCCGCAGCTGGCCCTCGTCGGCGAGCACGTGCGGGGTATCCAGGGCGAAGTCGCGCACCACTTCCACGCCGGCGCGCTCCAACTCCTCGCGGGTGAAGTCGAGCACGGTGTCCAGCACGGCGGTGACGTCGCGCGGGTCCAGGTCGGGCCGGGGAGGGCGGGCCATGCGCAGGTACTGCTCGGTGACATCCGCCAGGCGGTCCACCTCCTGGGTGACGGCGGAGATGAGGTCCTTCACCTCGGCCGCGTCCTCGGGGGTCGCGAAGCGGGCGGTTTCGAACCCGTCCTGGAGCAACTCCACGTTGAGGCCAATGGAGGACAGGGGGTTGCGCACCTCGTGGACGATTTGCGCGGAGATGCGGCCCACGGCGGCCAACTGCTCCGCGCGCATGAGGGCCTCGGCCTGGGCCTTGAGCTGGGCCTCGCGCGCCTGGAGCGAGCGGGCCATCTGGTCGAACTCCCGGGCCAGGACGGCCACCTCGTCGTCGCCGCGCACGCCGAGCTGGGCGTTGTAGTCACCGCGGCCGATGCGTGACACGCCCCGGATGAGGTTGCGCATGGGGCGCAGCGTGCGGGCGGACCAGGCGGTGGCGCCCACGCCCACGGCGATGGCGGCCACGGAGAAGCCGATGATGAAGAGGCCGGTGGTGCGCTCGCGCTCCTCGGCGCCGTCCACGCGCTCGCGGATGCGGTTGGACAGGGCGGCGCGCAGCACGCGAATCTCGCGGCCGATGGCGTTCTCCTCCTGCCGCAGCTCGGCGGTGGCGACGGCGACCTGTTCGCGGTCCGGATTCTCGGTGGACAGGACGGCGAAGACGGCTTCCGCGGCGCGGCCGTAGTCGCGGTAGCGGGCCTGGAGCTCGCCGAAGCGGTCCTCCAGGCCTCGGATGAAGGGCACCTCGCTGTCGGGGGCGGAGGCCAGCACTTCATGCGCCTTGGCCTGGGCGGCGGCGAGCCGCTGGGTCATGAGGGGCGAGTTGTAGGTCCGGGCCAGCCGGATGAAGGCGCGGCGGATTTCGACGTTGCCCTCTTGAATCAGGCGCTCGGTGTCCTTTTCCTGAGTGGCGTGGAAGGTCTCCAGCTCCGCGGCGTCCTGGGAGAGCTGGAGGTAGCCTTGGCTCACCAGCCGGATTTCCAGCCGGTTGCGGTGGAGCTCCGTCACGCTGAACAGGGACACCAGCCCGAAGGTGCCGAGCACCACGGCGTAGCCCAGGAAGATGCGTGTCGCGAGGGAGAGCTTCACGGGCATTCCTCGCTACGTGGCGGGCGGTCCAACCGCAAGTCTCGTCTCCAGGGGGCGCAGGCGCCTGCTCGGGGGCCGCCGAGGGGGAGGGGCTACCTCCAGTGGGTCTCAGCGTACTCCAGGGGGCGCGCTGGTACCCGTCCGAATCCGTGCTGGTTCGAGCGCAAGGCGCGGCGCCAGGAATTGGCCGCTGGATGCGTGAGGATGGATGGCGTCTCTTTGGTGGCCTTGGAATTGTTCTTTGTGAGTGCGCCGCGCAGATGGGCTGACGCCTTCACCGGCGAATTCTTGTCTGGAATTGGTTTTTATTCGAGCCAGGTTTCCTCATCCCTTTCGTATGGCCAAGCGAGCCCGCAATTCCTTTTAGGAGCGGGCGGGTCCGTGTCTCCCATTGGTGGGAGATGTCAGAGGAGAGCCATGATGAAGCTGAAGACGCTGGTGGGGGCCGTGGTGATGGCGCTGATGACGGCCTGCGGGCCGCTGGAGGAGTCGTCCGTCGATGAGGGCGCGCAGGTGTCCACGCTCTCGTCGGAGGAGCTGGAGAAGCTCCAGTCTTCGATTCCGGTACCGGACGCGGAGATGCTGCAGGCGCTGCAGGAGGCGTGCGGTACCACGCCCGAAGGTGCCTGTGTCGCCGCCGGGTACGGCGCGTGTACGGGGTGGTCGGCCATCGTGGATTGCGGCGCCATCTCGGCGTGTGACCCGGACGACGTCGCGTGCAAGATCCGCCTCTGCGACCCCGAGCGCCCGTGGGACTGCTCGATGTACACGACGGGGACGCAGTACCAGGCCCGCAACCAGTACCGCGTCTGCTCCAACCCGGAGGGCCAGACGTGCACCGAGTACCTCCGGAGCAGCCGTAGGGTCTGCGGCTGCGGCGGTAACGGCATTCCGATCTAGTCGCCAGTGACAAGGCCCGGCCCCTCATGTGAGGAGCCGGGCCGTTTTCCTTCCAGCGCCCGCGGGCCTCAGTGGGAAGCGGCGGGCGTGGGCACCGCTTCGTCCTCACCCGTGGCCCGCTTCGCGTCGCCGCGGAGCTTCTGCATCAGCACGTAGAGCCCGGGGATGAACACGAAGTTCACCACCGTGGACACCAGCATGCCGCCGAACACCGCCGTCCCCAGCGAGTTGCGGGACGCCGCGCCGGCGCCGGAGGCCATCATCAGCGGCACCACGCCCAGGAGGAAGGCGATGGACGTCATCAGGATGGGGCGCAGGCGGACCTCCGCCGCCTCCACCACCGCGTCGATGGTGCTCTTCCCGCCCTCCCGGAGCTGCTCGGCGAACTCCACGATGAGGATGGCGTTCTTGCTGGCCAGGCCGACCAGCATCACCAAGCCCACCTGGCAGAACACGTCGTTGGCGAACCCTCGCGCCAGCTGCAACCCCAACGCGCCCATGATGGCCAGGGGCACGGAGAAGATGATGACCAGCGGCAGGCTGAAGCTCTCGTACTGCGCCGCGAGCACCAGGAAGACGAAGAGCAGGCCCAGCGCGAAGATGATGGCCGTCTGCCCGCCGCTCTCCTTCTGCTCCAGGCTGATGCCCGTCCACTCCGCGCTCATGCCCTGAGGCAGGTGCTGCGTGGCCAGCGTTTCCATGGCCTCCAGCGCCTGTCCGGAGGACACGTCCGGCGCCGGCTGCCCGTTGATCTCCGCCGAGCGGAACAGGTTGTAGTGGCGGATGACCTGGGCGGACACGGTGGGCTCCACCTTCACCAGCGACTCCAGCGGAATCATGTCGCCGGTGTCGCTGCGCACGTAGAAGGCGCCGATGTCCGACGGGCTGTCGCGGAACTGCTGCTCCGCCTGGACGTACACCCGGTAGGTGCGGTTGGCGTAGTTGAAGTCGTTGACATACTGGCTGCCCATGTAGACCTGCATGGTGCCGAACACCTGCTCAATCGGCACGCCGAGCGCCTTCGCCTTCTGCCGGTCCACCTCCACGTCGAGCAGCGGCGTGTCCGCGTTGAAGGTGCTGAAGGCACCGCGCAGTTGCTCGTGCTCGTTGGCCTTCGCCACCAGCATCTGCGTGGCCGCGGCCAGGTCATCCAGCGAGCTGGTGCCGTCGATGTCCTCGACGATGTACTGGAAGCCGCCCACGCTGCCGACGCCTCGGATGGCGGGCGGCTGGAAGGGCATCACGCGCGCTCCGCCGATGCGGCTCAGCGGGGCACGCAGCCGCTCCACCAGCGCGGCCACCGACTGGTCCTTGCCCTTGCGCTCCTCCCAGGGCGTCAGCGACGAGAAGATGGTGCCCATGTTGGGTCCGCTGCCCATCATGGAGAAGCCGCCAATGGCGAACATGGCGCGCACCTCGGGCTGCGCCTGCAAGACCGCCTCTGCCTCCGCCAGCACCTTCTCCGTCTGGGCGAGCGACATGCCCTCGGGGCCCTGGATGGAGATGATGAGGTAGCCCTGGTCCTCATCGGGGATGAAGCCCGTGGGCGCGACGCGGAAGAGCATCACCGTGCCGCCGATGCACGCCAGGAAGGCGACCAGGACCAGGACTGGACGCTTCAGCAGCTTGCGCAGGCCCCGGCCGTAGAGCGCCTTGGTCCCGTCCAGGACCTTGTCCACCCAGCGGAAGAAGACCCACTTCGGTCCCTCGTGGTGCTTCAGCATCTTCGCGCTGAGCGCCGGGGTGAGGGTGAGGGCGCAGAAGGTGGACAACGCCACGGAGGCGGCGATGGTCAGCGCGAACTGCCGGTAGATGGCGCCGGTGGTGCCCGGGAAGAGGGCCACCGGGACGAACACCGCCACCAGCACCACGGAGATGGCGATGACCGCGCCGGTCACCTCCTTCATGCCCTCGCGCGCGGCCTGTACGGGGGACAGGCGTCGCTCCACCATCAACCGCTCGATGTTCTCGATGACGACGATGGCGTCGTCCACCACCAGGCCCGTGGCCAGCGTGAGGCCGAAGAGGGTGAGGGTGTTGATGGAGAAGCCCATCAGGTGGACGAAGGCGAAGGTGCCAATCAGTGAGACGGGGAGGGTGAAGGCGGTGATGAGCACGCTGCGCCAGCCGTGCAGGAACAGGAAGATGACGAGGATGACGAGGACGATGGCTTCCACCAGCGTCTTGATGACCTCGTTGATGGAGGCGCGGACGGCCAGGGTGGTGTCGGTGCCCGTCTGGAACTGCATGCCGGGCGGGAACTGCTTCGACAGCCGCTCGAGCTCCGCGTACACGCCGTCGCGCACGTCCAGCGCGTTGGCGGTGGGCAGCTGGAAGATGCCCAGGCCCACGCCCGTCTTGCCGTTGAAGCGCAGGACGGAGCCGTAGTTCTCCGCGCCCAGCTCCACGCGGCCCACGTCCTTCACCCGGATGCTCGTGCCATCCGTGTCCCGCATCAGGACGATGTCGCCGAACTCCGCCGGCTCCACCAGCCGGCCCCGGGCCCGCACCGCGATCTGGTAGGGCTGGTCCTCGGTGGACGGCGGCTGGCCAATCTGACCCGCGGCCACCTGGAGGTTCTGCTCCTGGAGCGCGCGCGTCACGTCCTGGGGCGTGAGCTTGCGGCGCGCCAGCTCCGTGGGGTCCAGCCACAGGCGCATGGAGAACTTGCGCTCGCCGAAGATGCGCACGTCACCCACGCCGGGCACGCGCTTGATGGCGTCCTTCAGGCTCACGTCGGCGTAGTTGCTGAGGAACTTGGCGTCGTAGCGGTTGTCCTCGCTGAACAGGCCCACCGTCAGCAGCATCTGGCTGGAGGCCTTGTTGACGACGATGCCCGTCTGGTTCACCTGCGAGGGCAGGCGCGCCGCGGCGCGGCTGACGCGGTTCTGCACGTCGACGGCGGCCACCTCGATGTCGCGCGTGGCCTCGAAGGTGATGGTGATCTGGCTGGTGCCGTCGTTGCTGCTGGTGGAGGTGATGTAGCGCATGCCCTCCACGCCGTTGAGCTCCTGCTCCAGCGGGATGGTGACGGCGCTCTCCACCACCTCGGCGCTCGCACCCACGTAGGTGCTCGTCACGGTGACTTGTGGCGGCGCCAGGTCCGGGTACTGGGAGATGGGCAGCGTGGGGATGGCAATCAGCCCCACCAGCGTCAGCAGGATGGAGCAGACGATGGCGAAGACGGGCCTGCGGATGAAGAAATCGACGAACATGGTGCTCTATCCGGCCCTTCGTTCAGCGGCTCCCGCCGACAGTGCCGCCACCATTGCCAGAGGCCCGGGGCGGGCCGCTGCCAGTGGGGGCGTTGGGGGCGTTGGCCTGCTTGGGTTTCACCGCCATGCCGTCACGCAGCGCTTGCAGCGAGGACACGGCGACCTGGTCGCCCGACTGGAGCCCGCTCTCCACCACGTAGGCCATCTCACCCAGCGCGCCGAGCGTGATGGGGCGGCGCTCCACCACCGTCTTCCCGTCCTTCGCCAGGACCACCAGCGCGAAGGGCTGACCGCTCTGCCGCACGATGGCGAGCGCGGGAATCTGCAGCGCATCCCGGGCCGAGTACACGAGCCGCGCGCGCACCAACTCGCTGGGCCGCAGGCCCACGGTGTTGCGGAAGGCGGCCTTCACCTCCACCAACTGGGTACGCGGGTCCGCCTGGGGCGCGATGTAGAAGACGTTGCTGGTGAGCAGCACCTTGCCCGTGCTGTCGAGGATTTCGAGCGCGGTGTCGGGCTTCATCGACCGCGCGCGCGGCGACGGCACCGACACGCTCACCTCGAGCACGTCCGCCTGCGCAACGCTGGTGAGCGGCGTCGTCATGCCCACGTAGTCACCCAGCCGCACCAGCACGTCGCCCATCGTGCCGGCGAAGGGCGCACGCACCACGTGGTACTGGAGCTGCACCGGCGCTGCGTCACCTGCGCGGCGGATGAACGCGCCGCGGCCTGGGCTGCCTCCACCTGCGCGCGGCCCTGCTCCAGCTCCTGCGCGCTCGCGAGCCCTTCCTTGTAGAGCGCCTCGGTGCGCTCCAGCGTGCGGCGCGCCAGCTCCAGGCTCACCTGGGTGGAGTTGAGCTGCGCCTGCGCGCTGTCGAGCGCGGCGGTGCCTTCGCGCGAGTCCACCTCGATGAGCGCGGCGCCGGCCTCCACCTTGTCACCGGGACGCACGTGAATCTTGCGCACGTAGCCCGCGACCTGGGGCAGCACGTTGACGCTCTGCCGCGACATCAGCGAGCCCAGGTACTCCCCCGTTTCGCGCACCTCGCGCGGGGTGAGCGTCACGATTTCCACCTCGCGGGGCGGAGGGGCCGGCGGGGCGGCCTTCTGGGCCGAGCAGCCCGCCACCACCGCCAGCAGGGTGACACCCCACATCGCCTTCATCTGATTCACCAGTCGCACCGCGCCTCCGTCAGGAATGCGTCCAGGCGCGCCTGGACGAGCTCGAATTCACGCAGCACCAGGGTCAGCTCCGCCTGGCGCAGGGCCGCTCCGCTTTGCACCAGCTCGAGGCTGCTGCCGCGGCCCACTTCAAAAGAACGGCGGGTGAGGCGGTCGGTCCGGTCCGCGAGGTCGCGGGACGCCACCGCCGTCGCCACCAGGGCCTCGGCCACCTCCACGGCGCGCCGGGCCTGGGCCACCTGAATCGACACGTTGCGGCGGGTGCTCTCCAGCGTCTCCGCCGCCTGGCGCTCGAGCCCTCTCGCTCGCGAATCAAGCCGCCGCGCAAGCCGCCTTCCCAGATGGGGACGGAGAGCACCGCGGACACACTCCAGATGGCCACGCGGCCGAAGCCGGGGTCCGTGGTGAGGCCCACGGCGGTGCTCGACAGGCCCAGCGTGGGCAGGTAGCCGGCGGTGGCTTGTTGGCGGCTGTCACGCGCGGACTCCAGCTGCGCGCGCGAGGCCACGAGGTCCGTCCGCTCGTTCATGTCCTTCAAGGGTGTGCAGGCCCGCTGCGTCTCGTTCACCAGCCCCTGGAGGTTGAAGTCCCGGCTGACGCCAACGGCGTTGCCGAAGCCCACCGCCAGACCCAGGGCCTCACGGCTGCGCCGCAGCTGCTCGTCTCCCGCGACGAGGGCGCTGCGCGCTACCGCCACGTCCTGCTCCACGCGCACCACGTCCAACTGGTTGCCCGCGCCCAGTTCATAGGTGCGCTGCGCGAGCGCGAAGCGCTCAAGGCCTGCCGCAGGCCCACGCGGTTGATCTCCGCCGCCCGCTCCGCCGCCACCGTGGACACCAGCACCTGGGCCAGCCCCCGCGTGAGCAGCCGCCGCGTCTCACCCAGCGTCGCCGCCGCGCCTTCCTCGGCGGCCACGGCCGAGGCGCGCCCGCGCCAGGCGCTGACGTCCACCAGGGATTGCGTCACGTTCGCCGTGGCGGTGAGCAGCGGCGTGGAGGGACCGCGGGTGTCTCCACCTCCAATGCCCACCAGCGGCGTGCCGCCAGCGCCCACGGGGAGGTCGGGGTTGAGGAGGTCCACACCGACACTGGACGACAGACGCGCATTGGGGAGCAGCGCGGCCAGGGCCTGCCGGGAGCGGCCCGCGGCGCGTTCCACGCCGGCTTCGGCGCTTCGGAGGTCGGTGGAGCGCTCCCGGACGAGCGCGAGCGCCTCGTCCCAGGTCGTTACCTGCCGCTCGGCGGGGGCAACGGGCGTGAGCATCGCGTCCTCCACCTTCGGCTGGAAGGGGACGGGCGCAGGAATGGACGGTGACGGCTCGGTCAGCGTCGACGCTGCGACGAGCGCCAAGAGAATGACGGAAGGGGAGGCCATACGAGGTGGAGGAAATGAGGGAACTGCGTGTGGGCTGAAAACTTCCCCCCGTTGTGACCAAACGCGTCGCGTCGATGTAATTGACAATGGTTGATGTCTGCAACCATCTTTAGGGGGAGATGACTGTCCCGGAGCAAATGGCCTCGCTGCGGCGCGCCATCCGTCGCCTCCTCACCGAGCGGCTGGGCGAGCAGACCAGCAGACCTTTCATGCAGTTGTTGGCGCTGAAATCCATCGCCGACGGTGTGCGCAGCCAGGCCGCCATCGCGGAGCGGCTGCTCGTGGACGCACCCGCGGTGAGCCGGCTCGTCGCGCGCTTGGAGGAGGACGGCCTGGTGAAGCGAAGCATCGCGGAAGATCGCCGGTGCGCGCGCCTGGAGCTGTCCCCGGCTGGGCAGACGGAGCTGAACCTGCTGAGCGACGCGCTCCGATGGACGGACGGGGAGCTGCTTCGCTACCTCACGGCGCGGGAGATGGCGGAGTTCAAGCGCCTCATGGACAAGCTCCTGACGGGCCTCATCCAGGCCCGGGGGCCGGTGCCGCTGGAAGGCGGCTGCGGCGCATCCGACTCCTGATGTGGAAATGACGAAGGGCCCGGCCCTGGAGGTCCTCCAGGATGCCGAGCCCTTCAAGGTGCCCAGTGAGGGCGGGTGCGTCAGGCCTGCGCGGGCTTGGACTCCGCGTCGGCCGGAGCGCTCTCGGGCGCCTGCTGCTCGGTGTCGATCGGGGCCTCCGCCTTGGGGGTGGACTGGGCCTCGGCCTCGGCGCGCACGCGCGACGTCTCCTCGGTGCGCTGGTCGCTGGCGGCGACCTCCTCGGGCGTCAGCTCCGTGCGGTCGGCGAGCATGCCCGTCTTCTTTTCCAGGTCCTTGATGGCCCGGCGAATCAGGTCGCGCTCCAGGAGCGTGCGGTTGAGGCGCTTTTCCAGGGCCTTGTACTTGTCGCGGCTCAGGTCCAGGTCGTGCTTGGTGGCGGCATAGACGCGCTGCTGCGTCTCGTTGCGGCCCTTCACCCGGCGCAGCTCCTTCTCCAGCTCCACCGCGCGGAGGCGGTCCTTGTTCGCCGCCTGCTCCAGCCGCTCCATCTTCTCGCGGTCGGCGTCATTCAGCTCGCGGTAGCGGCGCTGGCCACGCTCCTGCGGCACCGTCTCCGTCGCCGTGGGCACCACCGGCACCACCGCGGCGATGACGGCCTCGCCCTCCTGGGCAGGCGCGGCGACCTGCGTGGCGGGCACGGCGATGGGGGCGGCCGGCGCGGGCTGCGGGCGGCGGCCCTTGGACTCCATCTCCGCCTTCAGCCGCTGGTTCTCCACCAGCGCGTGGGACAGCTCCTCACGGGTCCGCTCGAGCTGCGTGGAGGCGCTGCGCTCCACCTCGGCGCGCGCCTTGGCCAGCTCCTGCGCGCTCTTGTCGGACTCCTTCTGCTCGTAGAGCTTGCGCTTGGCCTGCTTCAGCTGCTCCTTCACGTCCTGAAGTTGAGTGCGCTGCTCGTCCAGCTCCTTCTGCTTGCGCTGCAGCTCCGCCTCGGCCTTGGCACGCGCCTGGGTGTCCGTCACCAGCTCGGCGCGGGGCGCCGACGACGACGTGGACGACGACGGAAGCGCGGCGTGCTTGGGGCCGGCGAAGAGATTGAAATAGAGCGAGATGGCGAGCCCGACAGCAAGGGCGAGGACCAGGACCAGCACGGGAACGACCTCCACGGGGAAATGCAAAAAGCGGGGCAGCCTACCGTCAGCCCCCAGGGCGTCAAGGGTCCACTGCTAGACGTGCCTCGGTTCACTCCCTGCGTCGCCCCGGTCGGCGGCCCGGCGTGCGTCCGGGGCGCCGGCCGTCGCTTCAGTACGCGTACTCCCAGCCGCCGCGCCCACCGGTGCGGGCTCCCAGGCGGGCACCCAGCTCCCGCAGCCGGCGGACCCGCTCGGGGATGGGCGGGTGGGTGGAGAACAGGGCCATGACTCCGCCACGGTGGAGCGGGTTGACGATGAAGAGGTGGGCGGTGGCGGGAGCCCTGTCGTAGGGAATGGCCTCCGCTCCGCGCTCCAGCTTCAGCAGGGCATTGGCGAGCGCGTCCGGGTCGCCCGCCAGCTCGGCGCCCGTCTGGTCCGCCCCGTACTCCCGTGAGCGGCTGACAGCGAGCTGGAGCAGCGTGGCGGCGACGGGGGCCACCAGCAGCAGGCCCAGGTTGGCGAAGGCGCTGCCCAATCCGCCGCGCTCGTCGTTGTCGCCCCGGCTGAGCATGGAGCCGCCGAACCAGAAGAGCATCTGCGCGGCGTAGCTGATGATGCCGGCCAGGGTCGCCGCCACCGTGCCGATGAGGGTGTCCCGGTTGCGCACGTGCCCCAGTTCATGGGCCAGCACACCTTCCAGCTCGCGCCGGTCGAGCAGCTCCATCAGGCCCGCCGTCACCGCGATGGCGGCGTGGCTGGGATTGCGGCCCGTGGCGAACGCGTTGGGCGCCGCCGTGGGGAGGATGTAGACCTTGGGCTTGGGCATGCCCGCGCGGGAGGCCAGCCGCGCCACCATGTCGTGCAGCCAGGGCGCCTGCTCGTAGGGCAACGGTTTGGCGCCGTGGATGGCCAAGGCAATCCGGTCGCTGAACCAGTAGGAGCCGAAGTTCATCACCACCGCGAAGAGGCCGGCGAAGAGCAGGCCTTGCGGGCCGCCCAGTCGGTCGCCGATGACGAGCACCAGGGCCGTGAGCCCGGCCAGCAACACGGTCGTCTTGAGCGCGTTGCCCAGCCGGCCCCAACCGCCTCCGCCGTGCAGTGCTGGCCGGTCCGCGCCGGCGCGGGCCGTATCCTGGGAAGAATGGAGCGCCATGGCCGCCTCGTTTCCGGAAGACCCCGCGGGGCCCTCTGGAAACGTAAACCAGCATGAGAGCTCGGCAATGACGGGGGACGGCACGCCCCCGGGACAGGGGGCAGGGGGCCGGCTGCAACGGCGCACCCTCCACCCAACCCCTTGCCCTTACCGCGACACGCTCCTACGGGCGCTCGGCCGTCGCGCCGCGCAGCGGAGAGCGCAAGCGGATGGGCGGCGACTCCGGCGCCGGGCGGATCCACCGCTTGGGCGCGAGGCCGTCCACCTCCCGAGCGAGGTCCACGTCCGGGTCCACCAGCAGCTCCGCGGGGCGGCCATTGAGCGACACCTGGGCGTCGACGTGGACCTGGACGCGGCCCTTGCCCTGCGCCTCGAAGTCCCGGGCGATGTGCCGCGCCAACTGGAGGATGAGGTCCGGCTGCACCGACATCTCCCGCTCCTGGAGGCGGGTGAGGTACTGGCTGGGCGCGACGTGCCACTCCCGGTCCGACGCCGGGTCGCGGACGATGAAGGTCACGCTGCCGTTCTTCTCGCGCGCCATCACTCGCCAGGAGAAGCGCATGCCCTGCTCGTGCCACAGGACGTTGCCGCCGTAGAGGTGGGTGCGCAGCGGAATGGCGACCTGCACGACGGCGTAGGTCAGGGCCAGTCCGAGCGCCACCTGTCCCTTCCAGCCGGGAGCACTCAGGGCGGGCGTCACGGGTGTTTCCGAGGCGGCCGAAGTCGCGACGGACGTCCGCGCGAGGCGGGCACGCAGCCCGTGGTACAGCCGCCGCGGCCAGGAGGCTTCGAAGAAGACCAGGGCCCCGGTGACCATGATGACGGGGAACATGCCAATGGGAAACAGCGCGGAGGTGGCCGCGTGGAACCCGAGCACCACCACATAGGCGAAGGGCCGCAGCTTCCGGGTGAGGAGGAAGGCGACGATGGTGGTGTCGAAGAGGAATCCCGACCAAGCCGCGACGTAGGCGACCCAGGGCTCGTCGAGCATCGGACCGATGACGGGCAGGCTCGTCCGAGCCGACAGCCAGATGCTGAGCGGCTGGGCGTGGAGCAGCCAGTCACCAGTCAGCTTCGCCAGCCCCGCGAAGACGTACACCACGCCCACCTGGAAGCGCAGCAGTAGCGTGCACCACGAGGGCAGCCAGTCACTGCGCAGCGCGGGCTTGCGCCAGGCATCCACCGAGAAGGCCCGGTGCGCCGGCACGACGAGCATCAGCCCGAGGAGCAGGCTCACCAGGTAGTAGTGATTGAGGTAGTTGCTGACGTCCACGAGCTGGACGTAGGTGAAGGCGACGAACAGCAGGCCCACTGTCACGCGGTAGAAGAGGCCCGCCGCCATGCAGAGCCCGAGCACCGCGAGCGCCGCGAAGACAGTGTGCATCCACGGCGCCGGCAGCGCGGGCACCCAGCCGAAGCCCCAGTAGGTGAAGTGGAAGCGGGGGCCGGTGAACAGCACGTCCACCCAGCCGTAGGCGAGGAACCGGACCGCTGAGACGAAGATGAGCAGCCCCAGCGCCACGCGGAACGCCACCAGCGCCGCGATGTCTCGCGGCGCCAGCAGCACCTTCCAGATGCGCTCGGACGCGGGGCGCTCGCCGGACGCCACCTCAGTCATTGTCCCCCTCGACGGACTGGGGCAGCTCCAGGTCCAGCACGGTGACGAGCTCCGTCTTGAGCACGTCCGTCACGCCCTTGATGGCGTCGTACAGCGTCCGCACCGCGGCCTTGTCCTGAGCCAGGACCGTCGCCAGGTCTTCACCCGGAACAGCCTCGATGCCCGCCGCCGCCGCCGCGTTGCGCTCGCGCAGCTTCGCCGCCAGCGCGTCGGCGCCCGAGGCCTCGAGCAGGTCGTCGAAGCCCGTGCCGGAGAAGTTCTCGCCGCAGCCTTCCGTGATGCGCCGGTAGCCCACGAGGTTGGCCCGGATGTTCGCCTTCGAGCGCGCGGCGAACTGTGACTCCAGGTGTTCGGGGCACGTCGACGTGGCGCAGTCACGCAGCGCCAGCGGCCGTGCCACCTTGAGGTCCTTCACCTCGCGCTCGAAGTAGAAGATGGCGTCGCTCACGGAGTTCAGCGCCGCCTGCGTGGAGGGGTACACGGCATTGCCGGAGCCCGCCGTCGTCAACGTCCGGCTGAAATTCTCCTGGTCCGGGGCCCACGCGTTCACCAGCGCGTCCGCGCGGCGGCGGACGTCGGCGGCCACCACGGCGGCGTACGCCCGCTTGCGCGCGGCCCGCTCGTCCGCCGACAGCGCCGCCCACGTGCCCTGGGACACGATGACGGAGGTGCCGGGGCAGGCGGTGTCGTTGCCCTCGAAGAAGAGCAGGTACTCCAGCGCGTACAGGCTGCGGCGGCTCACCAGTGAGCTGTCGAAGCTCTCCGACTCGTAGCTGCGGTTGACGATCTGCTCCTCGAGGGCGCACCGGCTGACCAGGGGCCACGAGTAGATGTTGTCGCGAATCTCCGCGCCGCCCGGGAGGCTGCGGGGCGCGGCGGGACCGAACTGCATCACCTCCGCCACCTGCCACACGTCCATGGCCCGGTGGTAGGCCTCGCGCGCGGCGTCTCGCGTGGTGGCATCCGGCGTGGCCGCGTGGGCCGCGACGGCGCTCTCCAGCGCGGTGGCCGCGGTCTGGAACTCACGGGCCGTCTGCAGCACACAGGCCCCGGACGACTCCAGCAGCGCGGCGCGCGTCGCCGCCACCGCGTCGTTCGGATTGTCCGTCCCTGCGTCCTGCGGGGTCACCTTGTCCGACTTGCACGCGGACAGCGAGAGGAGGGCGGGCACCGCGAGCGCGATGGCGCGCGCACGCAGGACGGAGAGGGGGCGCGATGACTCGGTGTTCATGTCCGGGCTCGCTAACACGCCGATGTTGTTAATGACAATCAACTTCAAAGTTTGCCCGGGGAAACGTGCGGGTTTCCACAGGTTGGGTGTTGACCCGTCGCGGTCTTCCGGAGTACGAGGCGGACACGAAGAAACTGATAACGATTATCGTTTGCAGTTCGACGACTTCCTGAGGAGGGGAAAACATCATGTTGAAGACGGTGAAGCACCGCAGCTTCCTGGTGCGTGGAGCCGCGTTGGCGCTCACGCTGGCGTGCATGACGGGCTGTGGCGACGACGACGAGCCCACGCCGACGCCTGACGCGGGCACCAACACGGACGCCGGTACGGACGCGGGCACGAACCCGACGCCTGACGCGGGCACCGGCGCGCTGGACAGCGACATCGCGGTGGTCCGCTTCAACGAGGACGGCACGCACGACACGACGTTCGGTGCGGGCGGCGTGACGCACGTGGACTTTGGCACCGGCCGCGACGGCACGCGTGACTCGCTGTGGGACGTGCGCGTGGACGGCACGGACCGCATCGTGCTGTTCGGCAACAAGCGCGCGGACGGTACGCGCGCGGACACCGACCGCGTGGTGGCCCGCCTGACGGCGACGGGCGCGCTGGACACGACGTTCGGCTCGACCGAGACGCCCAACGGGTTCAGCGTCCTCAACCTGTCCAACCTGAACGACGGCATGCGCTACGGCTTCATCCAGGCGGACGGCAAGATCATGACGTCCGGCTACACCTCCATGCCCACCGGCGTGGGTGCGCAGGCGGCCAACCGCATCGTGCTGCAGCGCCTGAACGACAACGGCAAGGCGGACGACGCGTTCGGCTGGAAGGGCGTCGTGACGTCCGCGCCGTTCCAGGCCCAGAGCGAGACCAACCCTGAGTGGGGCATGGCCGAGGCCTACGCCGTGGGCATGCAGTCCAACGGCAGCTACGTGACGACCGGCTACGGCCGCTCCGCGTCCTCCGGCACGGTGGACCTGGTGTCCTTCCGCTACACCACCACGGGCGCGCTCGACCCGACGTGGGGCACGGGCGGCGCCGTGGCGTTGGACCTGGCCGGTGACAACGACCGTGGCCGCAACCTGGTGGTCCTGAACGACGACCGCGTCCTGCACGTGGGCAGCGGCACGCCGAGTGCGCAGAACATCCAGGCCCTCCTCCTGGTGCAGACGCCGGACGGCCAGCCGGACACGACCTTCGCGCCGGAAGGCTACAAGACCTTCAGCCTCGACCGCCCGGAGCAGGCCTTCTTCGGCGTGGCCAAGTCGACGGACGGCAACTGGGCCGCCGCGGTGGGTTACCGCGCGGGTGGCAACCAGAACGACGACGGCATCCTCGCCATCATCCCCACGAACGGCTCGGCGGAGGAGGTCATCATCAAGGCCACGCCGATCTCCACCACGGAGAACGACCGCTTCTGGTCCGTCGCCTTCGACTCGACCAACCGCATCTACGCGGCGGGCTTCGTGACTGAGGGTGGCGACAACCAGATGGTGGTGGCGCGCTTCACCACCGATGGAAACCTCGACACGACCTTCGGCACCGGCGGTATCGCGAAGATCAACGTCGCGACCGCGGCCACCGAGGAAGCCGCTCGCGGCATCGCCATCCAGACGGATGGAAAGATCGTCATCGGCGGTCCCATTGAGAAGCGGTAATCGCTGACGCAGTGTAGAAGCAGGAGCCGGGGAAGGCGGTCCGCGCGCGGGCGGGCCTCCATCCCTGGCTCCTGGCTTTTGAGTCGTCGGACATCCCGGTCAGACAAGGTCGAAACGCTTCAGATGGCACTGTTCGAGCAGAAGCTGATGTGGGCGCGGAGCTGGACACTTCCGGCGCTCTTGCTGGCATGGGCCTCCCCGGCCGCGGCGCAGTCCGAGCCGCCCCAGGACGCCGCCGCCGTGGCTCCCGAGCCGTCGCAGGTGCAGGACGCCGCCGCCGTTCCTGAGGCGCCGCAGGCGCAGGACGCCGCCGCCGTTCCTGAAGCGCCGCAGGCGCAGGACACCGTCGCCGTTCCTGAAGCGCCGCAGGTGCAGGACACCGCCGCCGCGGAGACGCAGCAGGCCGAGCCGGCGCAGGCGCCCGTGGGCGACGCGCCGCTGGCCACCGAGCCCCCGCGGGCGAGCCACTGGTGTTGGAGCCTTCACCCGAGGCGGTGGAGAAGAGATTCGAGAGCGTGGTGGTGGGCACCTCGGAGGCGCGCACGAGCGGCTCCATCCACGTGCTCAAGCCCGCGCAGTTGGAGCGCTTCGAGCGCGATGACCCGGCCGCCATCCTCCAGACGGTGCCCGGTGTGTACTCCCGCGGCGAGGACGGCTTCGGCCTGCGGCCGAACGTGGGCTTGCGCGGCGTCAATCCAGACCGCAGCAAGAAGGTCACCCTTTTGGAGGACGGTGTCCTCTTCGGCCCCGCGCCGTACTCCGCGCCGGCGGCCTACTACTTCCCGCTGGCCACGCGCATGCAGAGCATCCGCGTGCTCAAGGGGCCCTCGGCCATCCAGCAGGGGCCGCAGACGGTGGGCGGCTCCGTGGAGTTCATCACCCGGGACATCCCCGCGTCCGAGTCCGCCTGGCTGGACGTGGCGGGCGGCGAGTACCTCTACGGCAAGGCCCACGGCGTCTTCGGCGCCAGCACCGAGCGCGCGGGCTTCCTGCTCGAAGGCGTCCACCTGCGCAGTGACGGCTTCAAGGAGCTGGACACCGTTGGCGGCAACACGGGCTTCACCCGCAACGAGTGGATGGCCAAGGGCCGCTACCTGCTCGTCCCCGAGGGCCCCGTGCGCCAGACGCTCCAGCTCAAGCTGGGCTACTCGGACGAGGACTCGAACGAGACGTACCTGGGCCTGAGCAGCGCGGACTTCGCCGCCGCGCCGCTGCGCCGCTACGTCGCGAGCGCCCTGGACCACATGAAGTGGCACCGCACGCAGGTGGTGCTCAGCCACGAGCTCGAAGCGGGCGGGCTGGCCGTGACGACGTCCGTCTACCGGCATGACCTGAGCCGGGCGTGGCGCAAGGTGAACCGCTTCCGCGGCGCCTCCATCGCCAGCGTGCTGGCGGACCCCACGAGCGCGCGCAACGCCATCTACTACGGCGTGCTCACTGGCGAGCTGGACTCGTCGTCGTCCCAGGACGCGCTGCTCATCGGCCCCAACGACCGCACGTACGTGTCCCAGGGCCTCCAGAGCATCGCCCGTTGGACGGCCACCACCGGCCCGCTGAGCCACAACCTCGAGCTGGGCGCGCGCTTCCACTACGACAGCATCCGCCGCCTCCACACCGAGGATGCCTTCCTGATGCAGGGCGGCCAGCTCGTGCGGACCAGCGAGCCCACGTACACGACGGCCGACAACAAGGACTCCACGCACGCCATCGCCCTGCACGCGACGGACGCCATTGGCTGGGGGCCCCTGGTGCTGACGCCGGGCGTGCGCATGGAAATCATCCGCTCGGCGTCGCGGAACCACCTGACGGGCACCGAGTCGAGCGGCGCGCTGGAGGTGCTCATGCCGGGCATGGGCATCTACGGCGCACTGACGCGTGAACTGGGCCTGTTCGCGGGCGCCTATCGCGGCTTCTCGCCCCCGGCGCCCGGACAGCCGGACGCGGTGCTGCCGGAGAAGAGCATCAACTACGAGGCCGGCGCGCGGTGGACCCGCCGTGGCGAGCGGCTGGAGGCGGTGGGCTTCTTCAACGACTACTCGAACCTCACCGACATCTGCACGTTCTCCAGCGGTTGCCTCAACGACGCCCTCGACCGGCAGACGGACGCGGGCAAGGCCTACATCTACGGCCTGGAAGTCTTCGGTGAGAAGACCTTCCGTCCGGGCGGGGGCGTGACGTTCCCCGTCTCGCTGTCCTACACCTTCACGCGCACGCGGCTGCGTGAGGACTTCCAGTCGGCGGACCCGCAGTTCGGCAACGTGCGCGCGGGCGACGAGCTGCCCTACGTGCCCCGGCACCAGCTCTACGCCACCGCGGGCGTGGAGACGTCGTGGGGCGGCCTGGCCCTGAGCGCCTTCTATGTGGATGCCATGCGTGAGCAGGCGGGGCAGGGCGAGGTGCCTCCGGAAGAGCTGACGGACGCGCTGCTGACGTTCGACGTCAACGCGAGCTGGAACTTCTCCCGCTGGGGGCAGCTGTACCTGAGCGCGCGCAACATCCTGGACGAGCAGGCCGTCGTGTCGCGCCGTCCCTACGGTGCCCGGCCCAACGCGCCTCGGGCCGTCATCGTGGGCGTCAAGCTGGGCATCTGAAGCCCGGACACCCCCGCGGGCGGCGTCTCGCTTCTAGAGATAGAAGCGGTCCGTCACGCCCGCGGTGCGCTGGAGGATGGCGCTCCAGCCCAGCCACAGGGCGATGCCACTGGCATCCGCCCGCGCTTCCGCACCCAGGGCTCCCAGCGAGCCCGTGCAGCCGGCCAGCGTGAAGCGTCCTGAATCCGTCAGGTGTGTGAGGAGGGCGCGCAACGTGGGCATCCCACGCGACTCGAAGCGGTGGGTGACGTCATCGCGACCCGTGAAGTCCGGGTCGTCGAGCGCCCCGTCAAGGAAGCGCTCCAGGGCCCACCAGAAGAGGTACACCTCCGCCTTGCGGCCAGAGGCCACGGCAGCGGCGGCGATGGACAGGCCTTGATGCACGCGGTCGTAGTCGCCGCTGTGCAGGAAGACAACCACGTGGGTCGGGGGGGCGCTCACGCGGCGCTCATACCGCCCACAAGGCGCCAGCGTCCACCCACACGCCGGGACTGACCGCCCGGGCCCTTTGGCTTGCGCCTTGCCCGCCGTGCTTGCTAGGAAACCTCGGTCATTCGGGCACTTACGCGCCGTAGCACCTGGGCGGACCGGACTTCAACGAGATGGGCGACGACATCACAGCCAGACGCAAGGACGCGCATCTCGACCTTTGCTCGAAGGGTGACGTCGAACCCAGCGGAAACAGCACCCTGCTGGAGTGCGTCAAGCTGGTCCACTGCGCGATGCCGGAGATGTCCGTGGAGGACGTGGACCTGTCCACGGCGTTCCTGGGCAAGCGGCTGCGCTACCCACTGCTCGTCACCGGCATGACGGGTGGGACGGAGCGTGCGGGTGCGGTGAATCGCGACTTGGCGCTGCTCGCCGAGCGCCACGGCCTGGCCTTCGGTGTGGGCAGCCAGCGCGCCATGTCGGAGGACGCCTCGCGGGCCGCGTCGTTCCAGGTGCGGCAGGTGGCGCCCACGGTGGCGCTCCTGGGCAACATCGGCATGTTCCAGGCCATCGGGTTGGGCGTGGAGGGGACGCGCCGGCTGGTGGACGGCATTGGCGCGGACGGGCTGGCGCTGCACCTCAACGCGGGCCAGGAGCTGACGCAGCCAGAAGGCGACCGGGACTTCCAGGGCGGCTACCGCGTGGTGGAGCTGCTGGTGAAGGCCTTTGGCGACCGGCTGCTGGTGAAGGAGACGGGCTGCGGCATTGGCCCGGACGTCGCGCGGCGGTTGGTGGACCTGGGCGTGCGGAACATCGACGTGTCCGGTCTGGGCGGGACGTCCTGGGTGCGCGTGGAGCAACTTCGCGCGTCAGGCGTACAGGCACAGCTGGGGGCGGAGTTCAGCGCGTGGGGCATTCCCACGGCGGCGGCGTTGGCCTCCGTGCGTCGGGCCGTGGGCCCGGACGTCCACCTGGTGGCGAGCGGTGGCCTTCGCACGGGGCTGGACGCGGCCAAGGTGCTGGCGCTGGGGGCGAACCTGGCCGGCATGGCGCTGCCGTTGTTCCGGGCGCAGCAGGCGGGCGGGCTCAAGGCGGCGGAGGCGGCGCTGGAGGTCATCCTGGCGAGCCTGCGGCAGGCGCTCGTGCTGACGGGAAGCAGAAGCTGCGCTGAACTGAGACAGCGGCCCCGGGTGGTCACCGGAGAGTTGAAGGATTGGTTGGCGGCGCTGTAGAGGGTGGCCGCGCCGAAGTCTGGAAGGAAGAACATGTCTGACACCGTGACGTCCCGGCTTCCCGGGTTCCACAAGCTGCCGATGGAGGAGCGCCACGCGCACCTCTCCCGCATGTTCCGGCTCACGCCCGAGGACCTGCAGCAGCTGCTGGGTTCGGAGGCGCTCCAGCCTGTCCTGGCGAACCAGATGATTGAGAACGCGGTGGGGACCTTCTCCCTCCCGCTGGGCCTGGGCCTCAACCTCCAGGTCAACGGGCGCGACTACCTGGTGCCCATGGCGGTGGAGGAGCCGTCCGTCGTGGCGGCGGTGTCCTTCGCGGCGAAGATTGTCCGAGAGGCGGGCGGCTTCATCGGTGAGGCCGACCCGTCGCTGATGATTGGCCAGGTGCAGGTGTCGCGCTACGGCGACCCGACGGTGGCCACCGAGCGCATCCTGGCGCACAAGGAGCAGATTCTCGCGCTGGCCAACAGCTTCCACCCGGCCATGGTGGCGCGCGGCGGCGGGGCCAAGGACGTCGAGGTTCGCGTGCTGCCGGCCCCGGAAGGGCCGCGCGGCGAGCCGCTGCTCATCGTCCACCTCATCATCGACGCTCAGGAGGCGATGGGGGCCAACCTCATCAACACCATGGCGGAGGGCGTGGCGCCGCTCATCGAGCAGGTGACGGGCGGCAAGGTGTACCTGCGCATCCTCTCCAACCTGGCGGACCGCCGGCTGGCGCGCGCCATGTGCCGCATCCCCATCCCGCTGCTGGCGGACTTCGAGATGCCGGCCGAGGAGATTGCCGAGGGCATCGCCCAGGCCAGCCGCTTCGCGGAGGCCGACCCGTACCGCGCGGCCACGCACAACAAGGGCGTGATGAACGGCATCGACGCGGTGGCCATCGCCACGGGGCAGGACTGGCGCGCCATTGAAGCGGGCGCGCACGCGTTCGCCTGCCGCAACGGGCAGTACCGGCCGCTGTCCACCTGGTACCTGGAAGAGGGCCACCTGGTGGGCCGCATCGAGCTGCCCATGGCGCTGGGGACGGTGGGCGGGCCCATCAAAATCCACCCGGGCGTGCAGATGGCGCTCAAGCTGATGCAGACGACGTCGGTGCGAGAGCTCGCCATGGTGTTCGCGGCGGTGGGGCTGGCGCAGAACTTCGCGGCGCTCCGGGCGCTGGGCAGCGTGGGCATCCAGAAGGGCCACATGGCGATGCACGCGCGCTGCGTGGCGGTGACGGCGGGCGCGCGGGGCGACTGGGTGGAGAAGATTGCCAACCTGCTGGTGAAGGCGGGCCACGTGAAGGTGGAGAAGGCCCGCGAATTGCTGGCCAACCTCCCCGCCGAGGATGCCGCGGCCGCGACCGGCACCACGGTTTGACGCCGTGGCTCCTCGTCCTGAATCCTTGTCGGCCTTTGGCGCCGGCAAGGTCATCCTGTTGGGTGAGCACAGCGTCGTGTACGGGCACCCGGCCCTGGCCGGGCCGTTGTCGCAGGGCGTGACGGCGCGCGCCGTGCCGGCGAAGGCGTGTCAGCTCGCGTTGCCCTCCACGCTCAGCCGCCCGCAGCGGGCGCAGCTCACGGCGGCGTTCGCCCGTGCAGCGGAGGTGACGGGCGCGCCGCCGGTGAAGGTGTCGCTGGAGGCGGACCTGCCGCTGGCGGTGGGCCTGGGGAGCTCGGCGGCGTTGTCGGTGGCGTGCGCGCGGTTGCTGCTCCAGGCGGCGGGGAAGGTACCCACGCCGAAGGACGCGGCGCGTGTGGCGTGGGCGATGGAGCAGGAGTTCCACGGGACGCCGTCCGGCGTGGACCACACCACCAGCGCGGCGGAGCAGTTGGTCCTCTACTGGCGCAAGCCGGGGGCCGCCAAGGGGACGGGGCAGGTGGTGGAGAGCCCCAAGCCCTTGCATGTGGTGGTGACGCTCGCGGGTGAGCGCAGCCCCACGAAGAAGACGGTGGGCGCGCTGCGGGAGCGGCAGGCTCGCTGGCCGTCGCGCTACGAGCGCCTGTTCGCGGAGATTGGACGGGTGTCCTCGGAGGGCGCGAAGGCGGTGGCGGCGGGAGATTTGGAGGCACTGGGCGACGCGATGAACGTCAACCAGGGCCTGCTCGCGGCGCTGGGCCTGTCGTCGCCGCCGTTGGAAGAGATGGTCTACCGGTTGCGGGAGCTGGGGGCGCTGGGCGCCAAGCTGACCGGAGCTGGTGGAGATGGTGGGGCCGTCATTGGCCTGTTCCTGGAGCCCAAGCCCGTGGTGACGAAGCTCACCCGGATGGGCGTGCGCTGCTTCAGCAGCCAGCTCGCGGGACCGCGGGCGTCGTGAGTCTTCCCATGAAAGCCACAGCTCTGGCGCATCCCAACATCGCCCTGGTGAAGTACTGGGGGAAGCGGGATGACGCGTTGATTCTGCCGCACCAGTCCAGCCTGTCTCTCACGCTGTCGCCGCTGTCGGTGACGACCACGGTGGAGTTCGGCGCCGCGAGCGACCAGGTGGAGCTCAACGGGCACACCGCGAAGGGCAGCGAGCGCGACCGCGTGCTGCGGCTGCTGGAGTTGGTGCGCGCCCAGGCGAAGGCCGACCTGGGCCCCGCGAAGGTGGTGTCTCGCGGAGACTTCCCCATGGCGGCGGGGTTGGCCAGCAGCGCGGCGGGCTTCGCGGCGCTGGCGGTGGCGGGACGCGCGGCGGCGGGGTTGCCGTCGGAGCCCCGCGCGGCCAGCATCCTGGCGCGCATGGGCAGCGGCTCGGCGTGCCGGAGCGTGCAGGGTGGGTTCTGCGAGTGGCAGCGCGGCGAACGTCCGGATGGCGAGGACAGCTTCGCGGTGCAGCGCTTCGACGCGGCCCACTGGCCGGACGTGCGCATGGTGGTGGCGATTCTCGACCGCGGCGAGAAAGAGGTGAAGTCGCGGGACGGGATGAAGCTCACGGTGGACACCAGCCCGTACTACCCGGCGTGGGTGAAGGACGCGGAGGTGGAGGTGGTGCAGGTGCGTGAGCACATCGCCCGGCGAGATTTGCAGGCCCTGGGCGAACTGTGTGAGCGCAACGCGTGGCGGATGCACGCGACGTCGTTCGCCGCGAATCCGCCGCTGAGCTACATGAGCCCCGGCACGTTGGCGCTCATCCAGCACCTGAAGGAGCAGCGCAAGAAAGGCATCCCGGTGTGGTTCACGCTGGACGCGGGGCCGAACCCGGTGCTGCTGACGGACGCCGCGCACGAGGTGGCAGCGGAGGCGCTGGCCCGCGCGTGCGGCGCGGTGGATGTGATTCGCTGCGTGCCGGGTGGTGACGCGGAGCTGAAGGCGGAGCACCTCTTCTGATGGAGCGCGCCCTCTCCGCGCCGGGCAAGCTGTTCCTCTCCGGGGAGTACGCCGTGCTGTGGGGCGGCGTGGCGCGCCTGGCCGCGGTGGCACCGCGCACCGCCGCGTATGTCCGCCGCCGCGCGGATGCCCGGGTGCACGTGTGCCTGGAAGAGGGGACGCTGGCGGGAAGTACGACGCCACTGGGCGTGCGCTGGGAGCGGGAAGTCCCAGCGGGGTTCGCCTTCGTAGCGCGGGCGCTGGACGAGGCCCTGCGCGCACATGGGCGCGCGAGCCAGGGTTCGACCTGGCGGTGGCCCCGTCCGCGGTGGGGCCGAACGGGCAGAAGCTGGGCATGGGCGGCAGTGCGTGCGCGACGGTGCTGGCGGCGGAAGGCGTGCGCTATGTGCTGGAGGAACGCTACGACGCGCTGAAGCTGGCGCTCCTGGCGCACACGCTGGGGCAGGGCGGGAAGGGCAGCGGCGGCGATGTGGCGACGAGCTTCGCCGGCGGCGTGCTGCGCTACCGGCGCTATGACGTGGCGCCTCTGATTGAGGCGAGCAACACCGGGCGGCTGCGTGCGGCGCTGGCGGAGTCCCCGTCGGTGGACGTGTGGCGCCTGCCTTCGCCCCGGGTGTCCATGGCGTATGCCTTCACGGGCGAGAGCGCCTCGACACGGGTGCTGATTGGCCAGGTGGAAGCGCGTCTGGAGGAGTCAGGCCGCCGGAGCTTCGTGGCGCGCTCGGACACGCTGGGCCACGCGATTGAGGACGGGCTGAGCGGCGGTGACTTCCGGGCCTTCTCAGAGGCCGTGAAAGCGCAGCACGCCCTGCTACTGGAGTTGGGGCCGCTGGAGACGGAAAGCATGCGCCGCGTGCTGGCGCTGGCGGCCACGTACGGCGCCGCGGGCAAGCTGTCCGGCGCGGGTGGTGGGGACGGTTGCATCCTGTTCGCGCCGGATGCGCAGGTCCGTGCGGAGATGTGCAAGGGATTGGAAGCCCGGGGCTTCCACACGCTGCTGTTGGATGCCGAGCCCGGTGTCCGTGGCGAGGCCCAGGCCTTTCCTAAATTGCGGACCTGGGTCGATGCCCTGCGCTGAGTGCGCTTTTTCCGCTACGCGCCTACCATCTGTCTTCCTGCTCAAGGCAAGAACGGTAGCGTTCCTCTCAATCTGACCTGTGAGTAGTTCCCGGAAGAGACTTGGCGTCTCAGGGAAATGTCTTGGCCTGTAGGGGCATGATCACGAAACCCTGGACCAGCCTGACAATCTCCTTGCGGCGTGCTCTATCGGAGTCGCCGGCAGCGCATCTCCCCATCAGATTTCCATATGTGATTGTCATGCAGAACGCGAACATCAAATGGGACCGTCTTCACGATGCAACGCTGGTATCCGTGACCACTGAGTGGGCCTCGGGCGAGACTCACGTTCGGGTGCGGCTGAGCGAGGAGGCTGCCCGAGGCGCCGAAATTCATGTCACGGGTGCGACGCTGCTTCGTTGCCCCCGGGAACAACCTTGGGGCCCAAGCGTGTCGATCAACGAAGTCCGCCTCCTAGCCCAGCAAAACGGGCTGCAGCGACTTGAGATCGAGGTTCAGAGCGGAGACGTGATTGAGATCGAGGGTGACACTGTTGACCTCAACGTTGATGCCTAACCCCAGCTGATGCAGGGACCGTGATCGGAACAACCTCTTTCTTGTGTCCCCTTCTTCTCAGGGACTCAGGCCGCTGAAGCCAGCTCAGGGGGGGGGCACTGGCAGGACGCTGAACAATTTGACCAGCGTCCGTCGGGGTACACCTGTAGGACCTGGGCGATGTCTCTCCAACTGCCGCCTTCTGCCCCGCAGCCCCGCAACGGCTTGAAGGTCTACTTCCCGCTTGGGCCGGCCCACGCTCCGGCCCAAGCAGGTGCGACCGGTGGCCTTCACCCAAGCCAGGCCGGCACGCACACCGTCGCGGATCAACTCACGCTCGAACTCTGTGAGAGACGCGATGAGGTGTGAAGTTGCCCGTTTTCGCGAAGTTCTTCGTGAAGTGGGGCTGCCCCCCGATTCCGTGGAAACACTTTCCACCACATTTCGGGTGTAACGGAATCGGGGCAGGCTCAGACTGCTCGTAGGCCTCCACGCGTATGTGCCGCCTAGCCGTAGGTCACATAGGACTGGAGCGGATGTTCCTCTCCGAAAGGGTTCCCGCGCAGGCGGAACCAGAAGCCCGGCGTCCCCTTGTCGAAGTTGTACAGTTCGTTGTTCACATCTCCGCGGAATCCCGGCCCGGACCGACCCTCTCTGCCAACGTGAGTGAGACAGTTCGTACCCAGCAGTTTAGTGTGCAGGGCGACCCAGGCAGGAACGATGAGCGCAGTGGTGGAAGAGGCTCGGGTCCGGGAGACCGAGGTGGAGGAGAAGGCGAGGCGACGAGGCTTCACGGCGGAGTACAAGCTGCGGGTGCTGGCGGAGGCAGACCGTTGCACGCAGCCCGGTGAGGTTGGGGCGCTGCTGCGCCGCGAAGGGCTGTACTCGTCGCTGCTGAGCGCGTGGCGACGCCAGCGCGAAGCGGGAGAGCTGTCAGCCCGCAGCCCGAAGAAGCGAGGCCCACCGGCGAAGGTTCCCGATGCGAGCGCCCGACGCGTCGCCGAACTGGAGAAGCAACTGGCCCGTGCCCAGGTGCGCCTCAAGCGCGCCGAGGCCCTGCTGGACCTCCAAAAAAAGTATCGGAAATCCTGGGAGTGGAGCTGCCGAAGCCCGACGAGGAGCTTTGATGGGCGTGGCCCTGGAAGCGGTGAGCGAACTGGGCGTGGCGCCGGTGTGCCGGCACTGGGACTGCCGCGTGCCACCTACTACCGACGAGCACGGCCCAAGCACGGGCCGGCGCGCCGAAGCCGCTCACCGCGGGCGCTGGCCCCCGAGCAGCGGGCCGAGGTGCTCGCGGCGCTGCATGAGCCGAGATTCCAGGATGCGGCGCCAGCGGAAGTCTACGCGCAGTTGCTCGATGAGGGGCGCTACCTGTGCTCCGAGCGCACCATGTACCGGGTGCTCGCTGAGAATCACCAGGTGCGTGAGCGCCGCAACCAGCTGCGCCACCCGAACCACCCGGTGCCCCAATTGCACGCGACGAAGCCCAATGAACTCTGGAGCTGGGACATTACGAAGCTGCACGGCCCGTCGAAGTGGACGTACTTCTACCTCTACGTCGTCCTGGACGTCTTCAGCCGCTACGTCGTCGGGTGGATGGTGGCCCACCGCGAGTCGGCCACCCTGGCGAAGAAGCTGCTGGCGCTGACGTGCGAGCGCCAGGGCGTAGTACCCGGCCAGTTGACGATTCATGCCGACCGAGGCTCCTCCATGACGTCCAAGCCGGTGGCCTTGCTGATGGCCGACCTGGGCGTGACGAAGACGCACTCGCGGCCTTACGTTTCCAACGACAACCCCTTCAGCGAGGCCCACTTCAAAACGATGAAGTACCGGCCTGACTTTCCCGAGGCCTTCGGCTGCATCCAGGACGCTCGCGGCCACTTCAGTGACTTCTTCGGTTGGTACAACAACGAGCACCACCACGGCGGCCTCGGCCTGTTGACACCCTACGACGTGCACCTTGGCCGGCGGCCGAGCGCCTCGCGGCCCGCGCTGCGGTGCTCGCCGCTGCCTACGCCGCTCACCCTGAGCGCTTCCCTCGCGGTGCTCCCATGCCGAAGGCACCGCCTACCTCCGTCTGGATAAACGACCCCGCGCGGCTCTCCGCCTCACTGAAAGCTACGCAGTAATCTCTCGAACTCACTGTCTCACTCGCGTTGACAGGTTCCGCGATTGCCCGCGCCGAAGAAAGGGTTGCGAATCTCTCGCCGGTAATCCAGCCGACCTTCCACGCGCAGCGGCCCGAGCAGCTTCGGCCCGTCGTAGCGCAGTGAGTGGCTCTGCACGCCCCGGTTGCTGAAGAATACCTGCGCGCTGATGGCGTGTGCGTAGGGCTCCTTTCCTGGTGCATAGAGGTACATCCCGCCCACGGTTAGCCCATGCCCAGGTCCGAGCTGAAGCTCACCAGGGGAATGGCAATCGCATCGAAGCCAGAGTTCCTCGCGGGATCGAGCCCGGGGAAGCGCTCAGGCTGACGAGGAGGACGGCCGCAGCGGGAATGCGCATGAAGAGGCTGCGGGGGATGCCCGGGTGGCGGCGTTTCTTCCCGCGCCCATGAGCCTCGGCGGTTGCCCGCCCGCTCTCCTGGAAGGCGACTCACTCCCTGGGGCGGCTGTCCTCTCAAGTGCTCATCTTGGCTGCCGGAGGAGGGGAGGCGACACCCGTGAGCGCTGTGCTTCCACCAGCGATGCATCTCTGGGCTCACGGCCTCGTGCGCCGGGTTCGGGAGAAGGTTCCACCCGCGCCAGGACGCAGGGCGAGGAAGCTGCTCCTCGTCCACCTGGATGGCGTCCCGAAGAGCCTGCTGGATGAAGCGCTCGTCGCGGGGCGCATGCCATTCCTATCGCGGCTCGTCCGCTCGGGGGCCTTCCACCTGGACGAGGCCTTCTGGGGATCGCCCACGTCAACGCCTTACTTCCAGGCAGGCCTGCTCTACGGCATGCGCCACTCCAACCTGCCGGCCTACTCGTGGTTCGACCGCGAGCTGGGCCGCAAGGTCCAGATGAACACCCCGGCGGATGCGCTGGCCATCGATCAGCGCCTGCGCGGTGCGGGCCGCACCAGTCTGCTCGATGGTGGGGGCCACGGGTATTTCTCCCTGTTCCGAGCGGGAGCAGAGAACGCGCTGAGCATGAGCACGCTGGCCAGCTTCGAGCAGATGTCACGCGCGTTCTCCTACGAGATGCTGGGGTTGCTCAGTGCGCGCACTCGCGGCATCTGGGACTACCTGCGCTCGCTGGGCATGGACACCTGGGCCGCGGCGCGCGAAGTCATCCACTGGGCTCGCGGGCTCCACGACTGGCGCCACGAGCCGGCCTTCCTCTTCAGCCACGTCTTCCTCCAGCGGCTGGGTTGGAGCTTCGCCTTCACCAAGTCACTGGTGGACATGGCGCGAGGCGTGCCCGTCATCTACCTGGTCTACGGTAACTACGATGAGGTTGCCCACCGTCGGGGGCCGCGCTCCGGACAAGCCCGCGCCGAGCTGCACCGCGTGGATGCGTACCTCGCGGAGTTGTACGCTGTGGCGGGCGCGGTGGAGCAGCCCTACGACGTCGTCTTCCTCTCCGACCACGGGCACGTGGACTGTCTGCCCTGGGAGCAGCGGAGGGGCCAACCTCTGGACCAGTGGTTGATGGCGCCCCACGGCGACGGACCCCTCTCCGACGATGTGGTCCGCGGACTCTGCGACGGAAGGACTCGACCGGAGCCGGACACCCGGCCGCGAGCGCCATTCACGCCGGTGGCCGTCGACTGCGGCAACTTCGCCCATGTGTACTTGTCCGGCGAGCCCCATCCGCTGGAAGCCATCTCCCTGCTCGCACGCCACCCGGAGGTCCTGGCCCGGGTGACGCGGAGCCCGGACATCGGCCTCGTCGCGCTGCGAAGGGGCAACAGCGCGGTCGCGCTCGTGCGCGACGGTGTCTACACCGTGGACACGCTGGACCGGGCCCCACTGTCCACCGAATTCAGCAAGCGCGCGGTGGCGGACTTCCTCCGCGTACTCCCAACCATGTCCACCGCGGGCGACCTGGTCCTCTTCGGCGAAGCCGTGCAGCGCGGTGGCACCGTGGGCTTTGCCTGGGAGTTCGGCTCGCACGGAGGACTGACTCGCACGGAGGCCAACAGCCTGGTGTGTTGGCCCGCGAAGGCGCCCGTGGACCTGTCCGGCCTTTCGCACTGCGTACAGCTCCATGAGCGGCTCGCGGCGGCCTATCTCGACAACACCCCACGACTTCGGTTGGTGCCGTGAAGGGGAGGGCGAGGCACGCCGGAGGCCGGGCGTTGCTCAAGGCGCTGCTCGCCGTCTTCGGGCTCGTGCTGTCCGTCGTCCTGCTGTCCACGGCCTTCTTCAAGTGGAACCTGAGCGGCACGGGGCCGCTGCTCCAGCCGCGCTTCCCGCTGGGGGACTTCGTGAGGGACTTGCCCGGCCACCTCGTGTGGCTGGTGCCCTTCATGCTGCTCCAGGCCTCCATCATCCCGCTGCGTGCGGTGCAGTGGCAGCGCACCCTCCGTCGGCATGTGCCCCTCAAGGAGCGCTACCACCTGGTGGCCATTGGCGCCTTCGTCCACAACGCGCTGCCGGGAAAGCTGGGCGACGTCATGCGCTCGTTCCTCCTGTCGAGGACGCAGCGCATCCCCTTTCTCCGGTGCCTGGGCACCGTGGGCGTCTGCAAGCTGATGGAGTTCGCGGCGCTGATGCTGCTCGTCATGCTGTCGTTGCTGGGCCCCTTCGGCCGGACGCTGTCCCGCTTCGAGGGGGAGCTGAAAGCGGCCGTGTTACTCTGTGTGGGGCTCGTTGCGCTGGTGGTGCTTCTGGCGCACTGGTCCGGCCCGCTCGCCTTCGCGCTGCACCGCCGCCACAAGCTCCCGAGGGTGGAGGGCTTCCTCCACCACGTCAGCGAGGGCCTGGGCACCGCGCGCTCCTTCACCGGCATGGCGAAGGTGTTCGTCTTCTCGGTAGCGCCGGTGCTGGCCTCCGCTTTGGCCTACGGTCTGGCACTCCACGGCATCGGCATCTCGGGCGGCCTCTTCGCCGGAGCCGTGGTGCTGGGGGCCATCTCCCTGGGGCAGTCGCTCCCGGGTGTCCCAGCGGGCATGGGCATCTACTACTTCGTCACGAGTTGGGCGGCCCGCAGCCTGGGGGCCTCGCCGGAGGACGCGGCGGCCTTCGCCACGCTCACGCACCTGGGCACCGTCATCAGCCAGGTCGCCGTGGGAGCCGTCTCCGTCCACCTGCGGAAGATTCGCATCCGCGACCTACGCAAGGGCGGGAGCCTCGCGCGGGAGGCCGCGAACCACGTGGCGCACGATGCCGTGGAGCCCGCGCGTTCCTGACCCCTGAAAAGCGAAAAGGGGCCCCGGTTTGAAACCGGGGCCCCTTCTCAACTTTGTGCCCAGGAGAGGACTCGAACCTCCATGCCCTTGCAGGCGCTAGACCCTGAATCTAGTGTGTCTACCAATTCCACCACCTGGGCAGGTGGGGCATCGCGGTGCGGCGCTGCGATGGGCCGGACGTATAGAGCTACTGCCCGGCCCCGTCAAGCACTACGTAACAACCTCACTTCTTCAGCGGCCATTTTCCTTCGGCCTCGAGCGAACGGCGCAGGACGGGGTTCTCGTCCATGAAGGCGGTGAGGGACTCCTCGGTGATTTCGACCAGGATGTCCTCGGCGCCCAGCTCCGTCTGGCAGCTCAACCGGGAATAGGGGCGGACGTCGAAGCCCATGTCCAGGCGGTCCGCCTCCGCGTCCGTCTGCTCGCTCAGCGAGTCGAGGCCCTTGCGGATCCAGATATGGCAGGTGGAGCAGCCGCAGACCCCGCCACAGCTATGCCCCACCTGGGCGCCGCAGGCCTCGGCGGCGTCCAGCAGGGTGGTGCCGGTGGGCACGTCGGCGCTGACCTCGGCCAGGGGGCTCTTGAAAGTCACCTTGGGCACGTCAGTAGTCCTCCACGGAGTGGCCAGCCACCACCTGGGTGATGGCCTGATTCATCACCCGCTCGATGAAGGGGCGGGACGCCTCGTCCAGCGCGTGCACGGCCTCCTTCAGCTTCAGGTGGTCCTCGCCCTTCATCAGCTCGCGAACCCGGGCGATGGCGGAGTCGATGGTGGCGCGCTCCCCTTCCTGGAGCAGCGAGCCGTGCTCGCCCAGCTGCCGGTCCGCCTCGGCCAGGACGCGCTCGGCGTCCACCCGCTGCTCGCGGACCTGCCGGGCCTGGATGTCGTCCTCGGCGTAGTCGATGGAGTCGAGCAGCATCTGCTCAATCTCCTCATCCGTGAGGCCGTGGCTGGGCTTCACGGTGATCGACTGGCTGACGCCGGTGCTCTGCTCCTGCGCGCTGACGGAGAGGATGCCGTCGGCGTCTACCTGGAAGCGGACCTCCACCCGGGCCATGCCCGCGGCCATGGGCGGAATGCCGGACAGGGTGAAGCGCGCCAGACTGCGGTTGTCCTCCACCAGCTCGCGCTCGCCCTGGAGCACGTGGACGTCCAGGCCCGTCTGCCCATCCTTGAAGGTGGTGAACACCTGGCCCGCAGTGGTGGGGATGGTGGAGTTGCGCTGAATCAGCTTCTCCACGATGCCGCCCATCGTCTCCAAACCCAGGGAGAGGGGAATCACGTCCAGCAGCAGCACGTCGTCCTGCCGGTCCGCCGTGGTGAGCAGGTTGGCCAGCACCGCGGCGCCCAGCGCCACCACCTGGTCCGGGTCGATGTCGCCCAGCGGCTCACGGCCGAACAGCTCCGCCACGTAGCGGCGCACCGCCGGCACGCGCGTGGCGCCGCCGACCAGGATGACGCCGTCCAGCTCCCCGGCCGTCACGCCCGCGTCCTTCATGGCCCGCCGGCACACCGTACCCGTCTTCTGCACGAAGGGCTGAACCCAGGCGTCGAAGTCCTCGCGCTTCACCGAGTGCGTCTGCCCGCCCGCGGAGAACTCCACCGAAGCCGCGTCGGTGAGCGCTTCCTTGGCCTTGCGCGAGGCCGCCAGCACCTCCGCCACCAGGGCGGGAGCCGGCGCCTCGGACGCGCCCAGCGTCTCCAGCACGCGCTGCGCAATCGCCCGGTCGAAGTCATCGCCACCCAGCGCGGAGTCGCCGCCGGTGGACTTCACCTCGAACACGCCGTCCACCAGCTTGAGGATGGAGATGTCGAAGGTGCCGCCGCCCAAATCGTAGACGGCGAAGGTGCCCTGGCTGCCCTTGTCCAGGCCGTAGGCCAGCGCGGCGGCGGTGGGCTCGTTGAGCAGCCGCAGCACCTCCAGCCCGGCCAGCCGGCCCGCGTCCTTGGTGGCCTGCCGCTGGGTGTCGTCGAAGTAGGCGGGCACGGTGATGACGGCCTGCTCCACTTTGGTGGAGAAGTGCGCTTCCGCGCGGCGCTTGAGGGCGCGCAGCACCTCACCGGAGACTTCAATGGGCGTGACCGGCGTGCCGCCCGCCACGTCGAAGCGCACCACCTTGGCGCCGGGCGCGAACTTGTAGTGCCCCAGCTTGCGCGTCTCCGCGTCGTCCGGGCTGCGCCCCATGAAGCGCTTCACGGAGGCGATGGTGTCAGTGGGGTGCTCGGACGCCAGCTTCCGGGCCCGGGCGCCCACCACCACGCCGCCGTCCTTCGCGTAGTGCACGACGGAAGGGAGGAACAGCGCGTCGCCCTCGTCCACCGGGACGCAGACGGGCTGGTCCTTCACCACCGCCGCCACCAGCGAGTTCGTCGTGCCCAGGTCGATGCCCACCGCCTGCCCTTTGGGCTTCAGCGGGTCGTGAATCTGAAGGTAGCCGTTCTTGCTCACGCCTGAATCTCCTCCTCGAACGCGTCCACCTGCTCGAGGAAGCGCGTGAAGTAGCGCACCCGCCCCAGCGCGTGCGATGCCTTTCTCACTTGTTCCTGCCCGCCGTCCCCCGGCTCGCCCGCCTCCAGGGTGCGAAGCGACTCCGCCGCCTCGGTGAGGGCCGCCTTCTTCCGGGCCTCCACGTCGTCCGCCATGGCCCGGGCGCGGCCCAGGTCCTTCTTCGCCATGGCGGTGTCCAGCGACTCGCGCAGGTCCATGACCTCCTCCAGGAAGGCCAGGGGCATGTCCTTCTGGGCGCCCGCGTCCTCGCGGTCCAGGTCGATACCGTGCAGCTTGAGCAGGTAGAAGGCGCGGCGCACCGGGTCCTTCAACGTCTTGAAGGCCTCGTTGAGGGCGGTGGTGCCCTCCAGGGCCTGCAGGCGCTCGCGGGCGCCGGCCTGTGCCACGCGGTCCGGATGGAGCTGCAACGACAGCTCGCGGTACTGCTTCTCCAGCGCCGGCACGTCCACGTCATAGGCGCGCTTCAGGCCGAAGACGTCGAAGTGGGTCCTCAAAGGGGGCTCTCCAATGCGGGGAGGGGACAAACGAAAAGGGCCCGGCGGCTGGCCGGGCCCGCGTGGCGGCGACTCCGCCCAGAAGGGGCGGAGCGCTTGCTGTCGCGTCAGACGGAGAAGCTTTCTCCGCAGCCGCAGGCCGCCTTGATGTTGGGGTTGTTCAGCTTGAAGCCGGAGGCCATGAGCGTCTGCTCGAACACCAGCTCGGTACCGATGAGGTACAGGTAGCTCTTCGGGTCCACGAAGACGCGCACGCCGTCCTTCTCGAAAATCTTGTCGCGCTCGCGGGACTTCTCCGACCACTCCATGGAGTACTGGAGGCCCGAGCACCCGCCGCCCTTCACGGCCAGCCGCAAGCCCGCTTCAGGCGTCTGCCGCTGCTCCAGCAGCTCCTTCAGCCGGGCCACCGCGCTGTCGGCAATGGTGATGCCCTTGGGGGGCTTGGCCACGGGCGCGGTGGCAGGCGCCTGGCGCTGCGTCGTCTCCTGGGTCGCCTGTTCGCTCATGGTTCGCCTCTCCCTTTCCCGAACGTCAGGACGCCTTGGCCTGACGCGCGGCGCGCTTCTTCTTGAAGTCCTCGATGGCCGCCTTGATGGCGTCCTCGGCCAGCACGGAGCAGTGAATCTTCACCGGCGGCAGCGACAGCTCGCGGGCCACGTCCTTGTTGGAGATGGTCATCGCCTGGTCCACCGTCTTGCCCTTCACCCATTCGGTGACGAGCGACGACGAGGCAATGGCCGACCCGCAGCCGAACGTCTTGAAGCGGGCGTCCTCGATGAGCCCGTCCTCGGAGATCTTGAGCTGCAGGCGCATCACGTCGCCGCAAGCGGGCGCGCCCACCAGGCCGGTGCCCACGTTCGGGTCTTCCTTGTCGAGCGTCCCGACGTTCCGGGGGTTCTCGTAGTGCTCGATGACCTTGTCGCTGTAAGCCATGCCTGCTCCTTCAACGGATGCTTCTCACCAAAGGTTCCGGCGGGCAATGCCCTCCGGGCGAGGAGGCTCGCGCCCCCCTGTCTACCTGAGAAGGCGCTAGTGCGCCGTCCACTCGATGCTCTTGAGGTCGATGCCTTCCTTGGCCATCTCGTAGAGCGGGCTCATGTCGCGCAGCTTGCGGACCTTGTCCACTACGAGGTTCACCACGTAGTCGACTTCCTCTTCCGTGGTGAAGCGGCCCAGGCCGAAGCGGATGGAACTGTGCGCCAGTTCCTCGTCCACGCCCAGCGCGCGCAGCACGTAGGAGGGCTCCAGGGAGGCGGACGTACACGCCGAGCCGGAGGACACCGCCACGTCCTTGATGCCCATCATCAGGGACTCACCCTCCGCGTGGGCGAAGGAGATGTTGAGGTTGCCCGGCAGCCGGTGCTCCAGCGAGCCGTTGATGGTGGTCATGTCCAGCGCGTCCGTGAGGCCCTTGCGCAGCTTCTCACGCAGGCGAAGGAGTCGCGCCGACTCCTCGGGCAGCTCCTTGCGAGCCAGCTCGGCCGCCATGCCAAAGCCGACGATGGCCGACACGTTCAGCGTGCCGGAGCGCATGCCGCGCTCGTGACCGCCGCCGTCGATGATGGGCGCGATGCGCACGCGCGGCCGGCGGCGCACGTACAGCGCGCCAATGCCCTTGGGGCCGTACATCTTGTGCGAGGTGATGGAGGCCAGGTCCACCTTCATGGCCTCCACGTCGAAGGGCACCTTGCCGATGCCCTGCACCGCGTCGCAGTGGAAGAGCACGCCCTTGGAGCGGCACAGCGCGCCAATCTCCGCGACGGGCTGCACCACGCCAATCTCGTTGTTGGCGAACATGATGGAGACCAGCACCGTCTTCGGCGTCATCGCCGCGGCCAGCTTCTCCAGGCTCACCCGGCCGTCGGGCTCCACGTCCAGGTAGGTGACGCGCGCGCCGCCGGTGGGCAGTTCGGCCCACTTGCGGTACGTCTCGTCGGAGTCCACGTCGTACTTCTTCAGCAGCTCCGACTGGTTGTCCTCGGTGACGTCCTGGCCCGCGAGCTGCGCCAGCCGCAGCAGCTTCAGCTCGTCCAGCCGCTCCTGCCGCACGCGCTCCAGGCGCTTGCAGGTGTCCAGGATGGCCTTGTGCTCCGTCTTGAGGGTGATGATGTGGTCACCCTTGGACTTGTAGAACTCGATGACGCCCTTGATGGCCAGGTTGTCGGACTCGGTGGCGCCCGAGGTGAAGACGATCTCCTGCTCGGCCGCGCCGATGAGCTCGGCCACCTGTTGCCGGGCCTTGTTCACCGCCGCCTCGGCCTTCCAGCCGAACACGTGATTGCGGCTGGCCGCGTTACCGAAATCCTCTCGCAGGTAGGGCAGCATCGCCTCCAGCACCCGCGGGTCCAGCGGGGTGGTGGCGTGGTTGTCCATGTAGATCGGCAGCTTCACCATTGCTTCCAACACCTTCCTGGAGGGGACGTCGACCGGCGCCTCGGAGCGCCTTTGCCGCAGGGGAACCTACACCGTCACACCTGAATGTGGACCGGACTGGTCAAATATAAAAAGGGGCGCCTTCGGGTCAAGCGAACATCAGGAGCGCTGCGGGTGTGGGTGCGTGCTCCCAATAGGACGACTTAAGTCAACGCCGCGCCTTCGTGGATCAGTCCGGGCGCGCCGTCCTGGGAAGAGGTGCCCCAGAATGGCGCACACCCTCCGGCCAACCGCTTGATTTCCTGGCGAGCGCCTCCCTGGCCGGCCGCCTGCACGGGTGGGGGCTACCACAGGGAGGCACGCACATGAGCGCGAAGCAGACGGCCCGCACGAAGGAGGCGCAGGAGACGGGGGAGGGCGGCGGGAGGACCCACCTGGTCCGGATGGACGGAGGGAGCGGAGGCAAGCTGGAACAGCCGCGCTACGTGGACGGATGGCGTGCCGGCAAGCCCGCGGAGGACCCGGAGAAGATGAAGCGCTGGGGGCTCGTCACCGCCCGGCCCAGTGAGTTCCTGGTCCACATGCGGCGCGGCCGGGTGCGGGAGGTCAGCGGCCAGGGCGCCAGCTGCTTCAAGCTGCCGGGGGACTCGGTGGCCATTGTCCCCACCAGCATCCAGCGACTCCAGTTCACCGCGGACCAGGTGACGCACGAGAAGGTGGGCGTGCAGGTGACGGGGCTGGCGGTGTACCGGATTGCGGACCCGCTGGTGGCCTTCCGCATGCTCAACTTCTCCTTCCCGGAGCGCGCGCAGGAGAAGCTGGCGGAGCTGCTGCGGGAGATGTTCGTCGGCGCCGCGCGGCGGCTGGTGGCGAACATGTCGGTGGAGGAGTGCCTCTCCAAGCGCAAGGAGGGCATCGCCGCGGAGCTGGTGCGCGAAATCGCGCCCGTGCTCTCCGGCCGAGGCCGCCTGGAGGACCAGACGGACGCGGGCTGGGGCGTCATCCTGGACACGATTGAAATCCAGGACGTGCGCGTCCTGTCCTCCACCGTCTTCGCCAACATGCAGGCGCGCTTCCGCCATGAACAGGAGCGGCAGGCGCGTGAGGCGGAGCTGGCCAAGGAGCGCTTCGTCCACCGCGAGGAGACAGAAGCCGAGCGGCAGCTGAGCCTCCAGCGGCTGGCGGCCGAAGAGGAGGTGCGCCAGAAGAAGCAGACAGCGGAGGAGCAGGCCCGGCTGGAGGCGCTGGCGGTGGAGGCGCGCGTGGCCGAGGCGAAGCTCGCCCAGGAGCGCACGCTGAAGCAGGAGCAGGCCACCGTGGAGCGCGAGGTGGCGCTGGCGAAGATGGCCGCCGAGCAGGAGGTCCGCCAGAAGAAGCAGGTGGCCGACGAACAGGCGAAGTTGGATGCGCTGGCCGCGGAGTCCCGCCTGTCCGACGCGAAGATCGTCTCCGAGCGGGCGCTGGCCGTCAGCCGCGCGCAGGTGGAGATGGAGAAGCTCCAGCGCGAACAGGACGCGGAGGTCGCGCGCCAGCGCGTGGCCCTGGAGAAGCTCAAGCGCGAGCAGGACACCGAGGCCGGTCGCGCGAAGCTGGAGTTGGAGAAGCTGAAGCTGGCGCAGGAGTCCGAGGCCGCGCAGGCGAAAATCGAGCTGGTGCGGCTCCAGCGCGCGCAGGAGGCGGAGAACGCCAAGGCGCAGATGGAGCTGGCGCGGCAGCAGCGTGAGCAGGAGCTGGAGCTGTCACGCCAGCGGCACGAGCAGGAGGTGGAGCTGGCGAAGCTGCGCCGCGAGCAGGAGGAGGCCGGCGCCAAGGCGCAGCTGGAGCTGGAGCGCCTGCGCCGCGAGCACGAACAGGCCACCGCGTGGCACGAGGTGCAGATGGCCGCGCACCAGCAGGAGGCCGAACGGCTCCACGCGGAGCTCCAGGTGGTGCAGGCCCGGCGGTCCATCGTGGAGACAGAGGTGGTCATCGCTGAGCTGAGTGTGCGCAAGGACCGGGCGCAGCAGGACCTGGAGCTGGGCAAGGCGCGTGCGCTGCGCGACATCGAGAACAGCGTCAGCCCGGAGGTCATCCAGATGACCCTGGCGCAGCAGCTCCCGCAGGTGGCCGCGGCCTTCCAGCAGAAGATGGGCGAGGTGCACGTCACCGCGGTGGATGGGGCCAATCCATTTGGTTACATCGCCGCCGCGGTGGAGGGCGTCATGGGGCTGGCACGCTCCGCCGGCCTGAAGACGCCTGCTTCCCCGCTTGCCCCTCCAGCGCAGTAGCCCGGGGCCCCCGGCCTGCGTATACAAGGGGGCCTGGGACCACGGAGTCACGCGCGCATGGATGCGAAGAAACTCGGAGTGATGGCGGTGCTGGCCGGAGTGGCGGTGGCCGTGGTGCCATGGCTGCTGCCCACGGGCCCCAACGCCAACCTGGATGCGGCCCGGTTCCTCGAATCCGGCAGCCTCGCGGTGGGCGCGGCGGTGGTGTTCGCGGGTGGGTTGCTCACCGCGCTGACGCCGTGTGTCTATCCGCTCATCCCCATCACCGTGTCCGTCTTCGGCGCGCGCAAGACGGAGGGCCGGGGCCGCGCGCTGCTCCTGACGTCCTCCTACATCGTGGGCATGGGCGTGGTGTTCAGCGCGCTGGGCGTGCTGGCGGCGAAGACGGGCCAGGCGTTCGGTTCGATGCTGGGGCACCCGGCGGTGGTGACGGGCCTGGCGGTGTTCCTGCTGCTGCTGGCCACGTCCATGTTCGGCGCGTTCGAGCTGGCGCTGCCGTCGTCGTTCCAGACGAAGCTCAACGCGGTGGGAGGCGCGGGTGTGGCGGGCGCGTTCCTGATGGGCAGCGTGTCCGGCTTCCTGGCGGCGCCGTGCACCGGCCCGGTGCTGACGGGCCTCCTGGCCTTCGTGGCGAAGTCGGCCAACACCACGCTGGGCGCGTCGCTGCTGTTCGTCTACGCGCTGGGCATCGGCGTGCCGTTCTTCCTCATTGGCGTCTTCACCGTCCGGCTGCCGCGCGGCGGCGTGTGGATGGAGTGGGTGAAGAGCGTGCTGGGCATCATGCTGGTGGCCCTGGCCTTCAGCTACCTCAAGGACGCCTTCCCCTGGGCGCGGGACGTGGTGAAGGGGCTGGGCCTCCACGTGGGCCGGGTGCCGGGGCTGTCATCGCCGCGCTGCTGGTCGCGGTGGGCGTGGCCCTGGGCGCGGTGCACCGCTCGTTCAAGGAGGGCGCGCGGGAGTTCTCGTTCAAGGCGCTGGGCGTGGCGCTCGTCGTCGCGGCGCTGGTGCTGCGCGGCGGTGCGCTGGACGCGGGCCCGGTGGGCACGTTGTGGGTGAGCCTGGGGCTCGCCGAGCCGCCGCGCGCGCCGTCCTGGCAGTGGCACCACGTCATGCCGGCGAAGCAGGCCACCTTCTCCCCGGAGGCCTTCGACCAGGTGCTCGCACAGGCGAAGGCGGAGGGCCGGCCGGTGCTCATCGACTTCTTCGCGGACTGGTGTGCGGCCTGCAAGGAGCTGGACCGCGACACCTACCCCGCGCAGCAGGTCATCTCCGAATCCGACGAGGGGCGCTTCCTCAACATCAAGATTGACGCGACGAACAGCGAGGACTCGCTGGACGCGCTGCTGGAGCGCTTCGATGTGGAGGGCTTGCCCACCGTGGCGTTCATCTCGCCGGAGGGCAAGGTGCTCACCCAGCCACGTGTTACCGGCTTCCTGGCGCCCAGCCCCTTCGCCACGGAGATGAAGAAGGCGCGCTGCACGGACGCCAACGCCTGCTGAGGGCGGGCGTGTGTCAAGCTTCGTCGGAGAGGGTGGGCATCGGGTCCGGTAGCTTCGGATAGCGCAGTCCGGCGATGCGAGGCTTCAGGGCGCGGTCTCCGGAAGGAAGCGGGCTCGCAGCTCGGGCGTGGGGATGCGGCACTGCGCTTCCCGGCCGAACCAGCGGTAGCGGTTGCGCGCGATGATTCGGTAGACGAGGTCGCGCAGCGGCCGGGGCACCACGATGAAAGCGTAGAGAAACCGCCACGGCCCCTTCAGCATCCGCGCGACGCGGAGCGCGGCCGTGGAGCGCTCGTACAGCTTGCCGTCCTGCAGGAGGACGAAGCTGTCCGGTTCCTCCTTGGGCACGACGCCATGCGGCGCCAGCAGCGCGGCGGCCCGCTGGGACTGCAGCGCCGTGAAGCGGATGCGCGCGTCCGGGTCCCGGTCGATGATGAAGAGGACCGTGCCGTTGCACAGGTTGCACACGCCGTCGAAGAGGACCACGGTGTCCGGGGGCTGGGCGCGGGACATGATGCGGCAAGTCTAACAGCCCGCTCCGTCGGGTGACGCCGAAGCGGCGGGGGAATTCCAGACGGGTGTCCCTGCTGCCGCGCCCGTGCATGCCCGGTGTCAGACCCGGGTGTTTCCTTCCCTGGCGCCACCCTTGCAGAATGGTCGGACATGCCTACGCCTGCCATCGCTCCCCGGCTCCTGGAGTTATCCGCCCCCGCCCTGCTGTGGAGGCGGAGCAAGCAGTGGATGCTTCAGGCGAACCGTCTGGCGCGCTGGTCCGCGACCCCCGAGCGCTGGCCGCGCCCGCTCCTGGCGCCCACGCATGAGAAGGGCGTGCTCCTTGGCTCGCACACCGTGAATCTGGAGCGCTCGGATTCGGACGCGGACCCCGTGCTCGAAGCGGGCAAGCAGCACAACGTGTGTCTGGCGGCGCCGGCCTTCGATGGCCTCCTCCTCGCTCCGGACAGGCCCCTCTCTTTCTGGCGCACGCTGGGCCGGCTGACGGAGCGCAAGGGCTACCGGCATGGGTTGGCGCTGAGCGGTGGCTGTCTCACCCCGTCCATCGGAGGCGGCATCTGCCTTCTGGCCAATGCGCTCTTCGAGTTCGCCGCACGCCAGGGCTGGCACATCCTGGAGCGCTGGGGGCACACGATGGAGGCGGTACCCCCGCCGCCAGGCGCGCTGTGGGGAATGGATGCCACGGTGGCCTGGCCCTATGTGGACCTGGTGATGGCGCCTCGTGAGGGACCGGTGCGGCTCGGAGCCCGCGTCTCGGACGGGAAGCTGCGGCTCTCCATCCATGGGGCGGACGCTCCCCGGACACGCTCACGGTTGTGGTCCGAGGACGAGTCCCTTCTCGAACTCCCCGAGGGAACCCTGCGCATCAACCGCGTCGTGCGCCGAGTCGAAGACATCGGTTCTGGCGCCGTGCTCGAGGAGCGCACCATCGCCGAGAACCGGCGACGCCTGCTGAACCCCGAGGCGCGGAAGCGGACGTGCCTGACGTGCGGGGAGTCCGCATGCCACGCCCGCGTCGAAGTCCCACGGGTGGAGGCCCGGGCGCCATGAACCTGGTCCTCGCACCGGAGCCCGCCCCTGGCTCTCCCATCTCGCGTCGCTGCTCACGCGCGAGGCAGAGGTGCTGGCCCCCTGGGCGCTGCCGAGACTGCCCGATTGGGGACCACTCCCCACCCGCCTGCGTCAGGCCTGGACCCGCCGGACGTTGCCGGTGCCCGAGGGCTTCCGCGTCTGGGGCCTGCCAGGCTGGGGGGCCGTGGAGGCGGGGATGCGAGTCGCGGCGCGCTCGACGGCGGCGACATTCCAGGCCCGCTTCACCCTGCGCAGGCGGTGGGCGCAGGCGGCCTCGGCGCTGCTTCCGGCGTCGGTGGAGACGGTGCTCGCGCCATCGCTCGGTGCCCGGGAGGTCTTCGCGATGGCACGCCGCCGGGGCGCGCGCTGCGTGCTGGTGGAGGACCTCCCTTCCTTGAGGGCACTGCACGCGGACCTGGACGCCGCGGCCGCGAGACACCCGGAGGAGGCCTTCCTTCGCAACCACCGCGCCTCCGCGGAGGACGTCGCGCGGCAGGAGGCGGAGCGCGTCCTCGCGGATGAAATCTGGGTGCGAGGCGAGCTCGCCCTCGAACGGCTGCGGCTGGCCGGACACGCCCCGGAGAAGCTCCGCAGGCTGCATTTTCCACCAGACCGCGAACCGCCCCAGGCGCCCCGTCTGCCCCAGCGCCACGGCCCGCACGTGGCCCTCCTCGCAGGGCCCGCTCTCGCGCGCGGCGGACTGCGAGAAGCCTTGGCGGTGCTCGACGAACGGCCCCAGTGGAACCTCTGGGTGCGCCCCGCAGAGGGCACGGACCCACGACATCTGAACCACCCAGGGGTGCGGAAGGTGACGGCTCAGGTCCAGCGCACGCTCCAGCAGGTGGACGTGGTGCTCGCGCCAGCGTGGTGTGAGAGCCATCTGGGCGAGCTTGCGCAGGCGCGGGAGCAAGGCATCCCCATCATCGCCACGGACCGCGCCGCGGGCTTCTGGCCCTGTCGGGCGATTCCTCGCGGCGATGTGCCCGCCCTCATCGCCGAACTGGACGCGCTGACCGCGCGCTGAAGCCCACGCCTGTTGGCGCCAACCCCATGCGAAGCGCCGGCCGGGGCGGCCCTTGATGGAGCCGAGCGCGCTAGGTGTTCCGTCCCCGGCTCGCGAGGACGCGGTCAATCATCTGCTCGTGCAGCGTGTAGAGCGGTTGGGCGACGTGCTCGCCCTCCAGGTGTGCAAGCGCACCGGCGATGGCCTCCAGCGTGGACATGCCATCCGGGTGGGGCGGGCGACGCAGGCGTCGCGAGTCCGGAGCGGGCGGTGGCAGCTTCAAGCCGGGCAGCCGCCGCAGCGCGGGGACTCGCTGCACCATGCGGCGTGCTTGTCCCCAGCTCCCATCCAGGATGATGAGCCTGCTGGGAAATGCCGCACCGGACGCGGGCTCGTGGTGCGCGTCCGGGAACAGCAGCCACGTGTCATCGCCCTCCAGGACGGAGGCGTCGAACGGGACGCCCGGCGAGCCATAGGAGACGATGCTGCACCGGGGAATGGCGAGCGCCGCCATGCGCGCGGTGTTGGTGGATTTGAGCGTCTCTTTGTGGTGCCGGACGATGAGCAGCTCCGTGCGAGTGGAGACGCACGGCACCTCGGCGCACAGACACAGGGCAACAGGGAGGAAGCAGCGCGGGCAGCGACCCGCGAGGTCCTCGGGTGTTCGAGACCTCATTTGCCCTGGCGGTATCGCTCCATGAGGGTCCGGGCCTCGCGCAACTTCTCCTCGACGAAGCGGTCATCCGCGTCCGGCTCGTACTCCGCGTCGGGCAGGTCGAGGTGGAAGAGGGCGGAGAGGCTGACGGGCGTCACTTCCAACCATTCGGCGGTGCGGTTGAGCGCGGCCTGACGGCGGCCCGCGAAGGTCTCCGGCCCGTCTTCGGGACCGCAGCGGCAGATGCGCGCCGAGTCACCGGACACGTCCACGTAGAGCCCCAGCACCTCCGCGTCCAGCTCCGCGGCCAGCGCGCACGTGGCCTCGCTGACGTAGGCGGCCATGGCCTGCGCCGCGGAGCGCTCCGTCAGCGAGCGGACCAGGAACACCTGCCAGCCGGCTTCGGTAATCGCGCCGGCTTCCTGGAGCGGCGCCAGCTCCGCGGGCGGCGCATGGATGCGCGTGAGCAGCCGTCGCACGGGCACTTCCATCCGCTCGAGCCGGGCGCTCGACGCGGGACAGAAGAAGACGACGCGATACTCACGGCTGTCGGCTGCGGTTTCCATAGGCATACGGCGTCGCCAGGAACGGAGGGGAGAGTGTGTGCGGGGGCCCAAGAGGACCAAAGGACTCCCCAGACATGCAAGCGGTGATTTGGAGCCCGTGTTTCAGCGCGCCGCGGCGCGCAGCGGCACGGCCTGGAGAATGGCGCGTCGCTCGGCCGCCACCCATGCGCCCGCCACCAGCACCAGCAGGCCTCCGCCCAGGGCGACGGGCGTCAGCGTCTCCGAGAAGAAGGCCCAGCCCACCAACGACGCGGTGAGTGGCTCCAGGTACGTGAGCGCCGCCGCGGCCGCGGTGGGAACGTGCCGCAGACCGGTATGGAAGAGGATGTTTCCAATGAGGCCACAAACGATGCCGCCCACGAGCACGAGGAGCGTGCCTCCATCCACGGTGGGTGGCAGTACCCGGTCTCCGAAACAAAGCAGCAGCACGCCCGCGGAGATGGGGGCATGCAGTGATGTCACGGCCATGGGTGAATACGCCCGCGCCGCCTGTTTCGCGGCCAGGACGATGATGGCGTAGAAGCAGGCGCTGCCCGCGCCCAGCAGCGCCGTCAGCCCCGAGAAGTCACCGTCGGGCCGGCCGATGAGCAGGGCCAGGCCCACCAGCGTCACCGGGCCGCCTATCAGGGCCCGGGTGGAGCGCTCTTCGCCCAGCACCCAGGGGCCAGCAGCGCCAGCAGCAAGGGCGCCGGTAGTGCGTCAGCACGGCGATGGACACCGGCCCGCGCTCCATGGCGGCGAAGAAGAGGGCCGTGTTCGCCGCGTCCGCCAGCGCCACGACGAGCAGCGCGAGGGTGGCCCGGCGGTCGCGCAGGGCATCGCGCCGGAACAGGAACGGCGCCGGGAGCGACATGGCCAGGAGCACGAGGAATGCGTTCTGCGGCCCGGCGAGCCCCGCTGGGCGGAAGAAGAGCGCCCAGCACCCCCAGAGGGTGGCCCCGGCCGCGACCATGGCGAAGTACCGCACCGTGTGACTCCTGGTGACTCCGGCGCGCACTCCGGCTCCGGCGGGCGCGCAGCCTACCTCAGCCAGCGGTTCGCGTATCGTCCGCGCGTTGGGCCTCGGCCTGGGCTCGCAGGCCCTCCATGTCGGGCGTGAAGGGGCGGTCGGGGACGAGGCGCGCCCGGCGGATGCGGTCCATGCGGAACATGCGCGCCGCGGCCTTCTCCACGTCCCGGGCCAGCACGTACCAGACGGGCGATTCGACCAGCAGCCCGTGCGGCTCCACGATGCGGCGGGTCGCCTTGCCGTGCCGGTCGCGGTATTCGAAGGACAGGCAGACCTGCTCGCGGAAGGCCCGCTCGAAGACGGCGAGCAGCTCCTCCGGCGGTGTTCCGACATCCGCCAGCACGCGGGCGCTCGCCGGCCGTCCCACCACCACGCGGCGGCAGAGCTCACGCATGCCCCGGGCCCGCTCCTTGGGGACGCTGGCGAAGAGCTTCTGGAGCCCCGAGCGCGCCGCGCTGCCCCAGGGCAACGTGCTGCCCGTCGCGGACAGGTTCGCGGCCAGCCAGAGCGCGACCACCTCCTCCTGCGACAGGTGGACGGCCGCCACGCCCCGGTCCCGCTCCAGCCGGACGCCACCCCCAGGGCCTGTGTCACTGCTCAGGGGAATGCCTTGTTGTCGCAGCGTCGCCAGGTCCCGGTGGACGGTGCGCGCGCTCACGTCGAGCGCCTCGGCGATCTCCGCCACCGTCGTCCCATCCCGGCCCCGCAGGAAGTCCAGCAGTCGCATCACCCGGTCGACTCGTGCCATTGCTGACAGTTTCTGTCAGGGATGGGCCGTACTCCACAATCATCAGGTCGCGCACGACTGCGCGCTTCGAGGCCAGAGGAGGCCGTCATGATGGGTTCCAAGGAAATGCTGAATGTCGACGATGGGGGCGTGGGTGGACTGCCGGTGGTGTTCGTCCATTCCAGCGCCGGCAACACCACGCACTGGGCCGCGCAGCTGTCGCATCTGCGCACGCACCGCCGTGCCTTGGCACTGGACCTGCGTGGCCACGGGAAGTCCGAGCTGCCACGGGACGGCGGCTTCGCCGTGGAGGACTTCGCGCGGGATGTGGGGACGGTGGTGGATGGGCTGGGGCTTCAGCGCTTCGTGCTGGTGGGGCACAGCCTGGGCGGGGCCGTCTGCGTGGCCTACGCGGGGGCGCATCCGGGCCGCGTCGCGGGGTTGTTCCTCCTCGACCCGGCCTCGGATGGACGCTCGATGCCCGCGGAGCAGGCCCAGGGCTTGATGGCGGTGCTGGGGACCGAGGCCTGGAGCGCGGTGGTGGAGGAGGCCTGGGGCCCCATGTTGGCGCCGTCCCGGCCGGAGGTGCGCGAGCGGGTGCTCTCCGAGATGCGCGCCACGTCCCAGGAGGGCGTCCGGGGCGGACTGGGAGCCCTGTTGGACTTCGACCCCGTGACGCCGCTGCGGCGCTACTCGGGGCCGCGTCTGTCGGTGGTGACGGCCTTCAACGAGGAACCGGGCGCGTATCACCACCTGGTGCCGGAGCTGCCGCACGCGAAGGTGGAGGGCACGGGGCACTGGGTGCAGCTCGACGCGCCGGACGAGGTGAATCGGCTGCTGGACGGCTTTCTCGCCACGGTGCGCTGAGCGCGCGCGTTCGCCGCGCGTGTTATCTACGGCCCGTGCCCCGGCCCAAGCTGCACAGCGACGAAGCCATCCTCGACGCCGCCATGTCCGTGTTGCTTCGGAGCGGGCCGGCCGCATTCACGCTGAATGACGTGGCCGTCGCGGTGGGCATGTCCCGCGCGGCGCTCATCCAGCGCTTCAAGAACAAGGAGCACCTCTACTTCCGGCTCATGGAGCGGACCGCCGAGCAGAAGCGCGAGTACTTCGCCGGTCTGCCCGTGGAAGTCGGAGCACAGGGCCTCTGGCGTTTCCTGAAGACGCTGGTCTCGGTGATGGGGGAGGGCGAGGCGCTCGACGCACACCTGCTCCTGGCCTGGGAGGACGTGAGAGACCCCACGTTGAGGCGGATGGCGCATGAGCGGAATCTGCTCGTGCGCGACGCCATCGCCGTCCGGCTTCCTCCCTGCGTCGACCGGGGCGCGGTGTCCGCCTTGCTTCAAGACGTCATCGCGGGTGCGACGATGCAGTGGTTGGTGGAGCGGACGCCGCCGTTGACGGAGTACGTCCTCGCTCGCTTGCGCACGTTGCTCGGGTGCGTGTTTCCACGAGAGTCCTTCGACTGAAGGTTGCATCGCTTGGAGGGGCGCCCAACAGGGGCGGGTTGAATATAACCGACACGTCGGTTATTAATCCGTCGTCCACGCCAGTTCCTGGCCGTCGAAAGGGGTCCCTGGATGTCTGAGCGCATCATCGAATCGGGCGACATTCGGCTCTGCACCGAGCACTTCGGGCGCGAGGGCGACGCCCCCGTGCTGATGTTGATGGGGGCGGCCAGCTCGATGCTGGGGTGGCCCGACGGGCTCATGGAGCAGCTCGCGCGGACGGGGCACTTCGTCATCCGCTACGACCACCGCGATACGGGGCGCTCCTCGCACGGTGTGCCAGGCGCCACGCCCTACACGCTGGACGACCTCGCCTCCGATGCCATCTCCGTGCTGGATGGATATGGCATCGAGCGCGCCCACCTCGTGGGAATGTCATTGGGGGGCCTGCTCTGCCAGATGGCGGCGTTGAAGTACCCGGAGCGAGTCCGCTCGCTGACGCTCATCAGCGCTCAGATTTTCTCGGAGCCGGACTTCGAGGACCCGGGCATGGACCCGGCGGTGCTCGCGCACTTCCAGCGGGCCGCCACGCTGAACTGGTCCGACGAGGCGGAGGCCATCGGCTTCCAGGTCGAACTCTCACGGTTGTGCGTGGGCCGTGCGCGGAGGTCGTTCGACGAGGCCCGGGTGCGGGCGCGAGCAGTACAGGACTACCGGCGCGCGCTCGCGCCTCAATGTGCATTGAACCATGCGGGGCTGTCCGGTGGCCTGGAGTGGTACGGCCGGACTCGTGAGATTGAAGCGCCGCTGCTGGTCATCCACGGCTCGGTGGACCCGGTCATCGACCATGCGCATGGCGTGGCCTTGAGCCGTGCCGTCAAGGGCGCGCGCCTGGTGACACTGCAGGACGCGGGGCATGACCTGCACCCGGATGACTGGGAGACGATGACCCGGGCCATCACCGCCCATACCTCGGCGGCGAGTCCGCCTCACGGCGCTCGCTGATCTGTCACAGTACCGGCATGGGGCCCTTGTTCGCCTACAGCCTCGTGCCTGTCCTCTCCGTGTCGCTGCTGCTGTTCTTCACGGCCGCGCTCCGGGGGCACAACGCGCGAGGCCTGGCGCTCTACTGTCTGGCGACCGCGGGGTGGACGGGCGCGCTGCTGCTCCTCTGCATCCCGTCCATGGCGTGGGTGGGGGAGCGCTTCGTCGCGGGTGGGGCCTTCGTCGCGGCGGCGTACCTGCACTCCGCCTATGACGTGACCCGGCAGCGCTCCTATCGGCTGGTGGTGCTCGCGTACTGCGTGGCGGTGGTGGTGACGGGCATTGGCGCGTTCCTCCCCAACGTCCTGCACGGGCCGCTGGCGATGGGGCGAGGTCCCCTGTTCTGGCCCACCATGGTGCTCGCCGTGGCGGCGGCGAGCGTGCCGCTGGTGCACCTGTCGCGCGCGTACCGCGGCGAAGCTCCCGAGCGACGGCCCATCCTCCTCAGTCTGGGCATCGCCGGGCTGCTCGCGTACCTGGGCAGTATTGGCAACGCCCTGTTGCTGTCGGGCGGGTACGCGTTGCCGTTCGGCATGTACCTGGTGCTGGCGGCGCTGCTGGTACTGGTGCACGTCATCAATGCCCATCAGCCAGCCGCGGACCGACGACTGCTCGAACGCAGCCTCGTCTATTCCGCGGTGGCGGCGGTGTTGTCCGCGGGCTTCCTCTTTGGCGTCTTGACGCTGCTGTCGGGCAGCGGCCAGCCGTTCCTCACCGAGTACCGCGTAGGCGCCTTCTTCCTCCTGGCCCTGGCCGCGCTCGCGTTCGAGCCCGTGCGTCAGGCGCTTCAGGCCTGGCTGGGGCGCCAGCTCCTCAAGGGCCGGGCCACCAGTGACGAGCTGGCCGTGGCGCTCGCTCGCGAGGAGGCGCGCGCGGACCAAGCCGCGCGGCTGGCAGAGCTGGGACAATTCACGTCCGCGGTGGCCCACGAGGTCCGCAATCCGTTGGGCGTGCTCGCCGCGCACCTCAAGCTGCTGGAGCGAAGGGGAGGGGACCCGGACACGGTGGCGGCCATGCGGGAGCAGATCGACCGCGCCAGTCACTTCGTGGACGAGCTGCTGCGCTATGGCCGCCCGCGCCCGCTGGACCTGCGCCGCGTGGATGTCTCAGCCACCGTCGCGCTGGCGTACTCCACCGCGCGGCAGGGACTGGGCTCGCTCGCGCCCGACGTCGCCTTCGAGTCCGAGGAGGTCGCGTCGCTCACGGTGGAGGCCGACCAGTCCCAGCTCTCACAGGTGATGGTCATCCTGCTGGAGAATGCCCTGCTCGCCCTGAGAGACGTGCCCGCACCGCGGTTGAGGGCATCCCTTGAGCAGGCGAACGGCCGGTTGCTCGTCCGGGTGGAGGACAGCGGGCCTGGCATTCCACCGGAGTTGCTGCCCCGGCTCTTCCAGCCCTTCGTGACGGGTCGCAAGCGTGAGGGACCTCGGCCGGGGACAGGCTTGGGGCTGGCCATCGCGCGAGGCATCGCCGAACGGCATGGCGGACGTTTGAGTGCGGGACGCTCGGAAGCCCTGGGGGGCGCGGCGTTGACGTTGGAATTACCCGTGGCGCAGCCTGCCTCGATTTCCGCCGCGCTGGCCTGACGCCGGCCTGTCCCTGGCCCGCGGGACGGCAGGGATGTCGGTGAGCGAGCGCAACTCGACGCGATTGAGTCTGTTTCACGACGGCCTTCCAAGGATTGCCCCGGACTTCGTTTGGAGAGGCGTGGAAGGAGTCCGGGTCGATGAGCGGCCAACGCATTGCCACAGTCATTCGCATTCCTGTGGCCTACAGTACGGATGTGCATCCCGACGGGTTCGAGGAGTTCGCGCATCGTGTCAGGCCCATGCTGTTGGCCCTGGCGAGACGGTTGTGCGGTCAGGGAGGCATCGATCCGGAAGACCTGGTGCAGGAGGCGCTCACGCGCGGACTGCTGCATCACGGGGCACTCGCCGCGCAGCCGGAGCCCGTCTACAGGGCGTGGCTGTGTCGGGCGATGACCAATCATTTCCTCGACCAGTGCCGCAAGCGGTGCTCGGAGTTGCTGGAGCAGGACCGTCCGGAGCTGCGGCTGGTGCGTGAGGGAGTGGCGGCCCCTGAGCCGGAGGCCATGGAGGTCTGGGAGCACATCTCGGAGAAGGACTTCCAGGCGGCCATTGCCCAGTTGTCGAATCCCAGGGTGCGTGAGGCGTATTCGCTGCATGCCTCGGGGCTGCGCTACCGCGCCATCGCCCTGCGCATGGGCGTCCCCGAAGGCACCGTGGGGAGCTGGCTCTATCAGGCCCGCAAGGAGTTGAAGGCGCTTCTGCTGCCGCTCACCGGGAGCGACGGAGGAGGCAGCGCGTGATGGGGACGCTCTGTAACAGGCTGTCCCTCTTCCTGGACGGCGAGCTGCCGCCCGTGGACGAGGAGAACTTCCGGCATCACCTCGCTCGCTGTGACCCCTGCGCGTCCGGCCTGCACGAAGCCATGCAACTGGAGCTGCTGGGCTTCCATGTGATGGGGGACCCGCGCGTGTTGGCGCACGAGCAGGAGGACGCGCCCGAAACCTGGACGGCGCCCGATGCGCCCAGGACACGTGACGCGGCCGAAGTGCCGGGTCGCCCGCACTGGCGCTGGGCCCCGTTCGCGGTGGGCGCCGTGGCGGCAGCCATCGTCCTGGTGCTCGTCGTCAAGAGCGCCGATGTGCGGGGTTCCCAGCAGGAGGTCTGGCTCGCGCAGACGTCGTCGCGCCTCATCGAGGCGAGGGTCGCCTATGCACGCGCGGACGGACACCGGCCCTATGTGCCCTTGCGCGCGGGTGTCAGGGGTCCTCCGGGCGGGGCTGGCTCGGCATTGCCGCTCCGGGCGCTGGCGGATCTGGAGGACCAGGGGGACCTGCATGGCATTGCCGCCGCGTACCTGGTCCGCAGGGACCTGCGGCAAGCCTCCGACTTCCTCCACCGGATGTCGCCGTCACCGGACCGGGACAGCGACCTGGCCATCATCGCGTTGGAGCAGGGGCACCCGGAGCAGGCGCTGGCGCTGCTGGACGGGGTATTACGACAAGCGCCCGAGCACGCCCAGGCGCAGTGGAACCGGGCGCTGGTGCTGCGGGAGATGGGGCTGACGCTGCTGGCCGCGGAGGCGTTCGACGCGGTGGTGAAGCGCGGGGAGCCGGGCTGGAGCGAGGAGGCGCGGATCCGCGCGCGAGCGCTCCGGCAGCAGACGCAGGCGCGTGGGCGGGCCTGGAAGGGGGCTCGCGCGGCGGTGCGGGACCTGATGGTGGACGCGCAGGCGCGGCTCCCGCTGGAGGAAGCGAAGCGCTTTCCTGGCATCGTCCGGCTGGCGTTCTACGACGCGGTGAGGGCCGCGCCGTCGCGGGAGGGGACCCTGCGCCTGCTTCCGCTGGCGGACGTGTTGGACGGCGTCCAGGGCGGCGAGGTGCTTCGGGGCTACGTGCAGCGTGTGGCGGAGCGGGACTTCAGCCGCCGTGCACCCCTGGCGGCGGACTACGCGAAGCTCGTCCGGGGCGAGCTGTCCTCGCCAGCGCGCTTCCTGGAGACGCTGCGGCGTTCGGGCGAGGACGACCTGTACCTGGGCGGGCTCATCAATCAGAAGGCAGGCGCGCGCCACCTGGAGGATTTCACGCGGCTGGCCCGTGCGGCCGAGGACCCCTGGTTGTCGCTGCTGGCCGAGCGAGAGCTGGCGGGCGCCGAGGAGCGCGCGGGCGAATGGTGGAAGGCGGAGGCGCGGCTTCGCGCGGCCGTGGGGGCCTGTCAGGGCAAGGGGCTGTCCTACCGCTGCGCCACGCTGAAGAAGCGGCTGTCGGACCTCTATCTCGCGCTCAACCGCCCGGCGGAGGCTTTCGAGCAGGCGTGGAGTGGCTGGCTGGCGTCTCGGGAGCAGGAGGAATGGGAGCTGGAGCAACAGTTCCTCCAGGAGCTGGCGCACATCGCTCGCTACCGGTTGGACATCACCAGCGCGCGCGCCTACCTGCGCGAGTCCCTGGCGCGAACGCCCGACGCCTGCGAGCAGCGCACCTACGTGCACCGCAACCTGGCCTACCTGTCGTGGCTGGAGTTCGACGCGCACGAGGCGCGGAACGAGCTGGAGCTGGCGCAGGAGTGTGGCCGGCCACTGGGGCTTCCCGGCGCGCTGTTGTTGTCGTACCGGCGCGCTTCGGCGCGGACAGCCAGGACGCGGACCTGTTGCGCCGCACCCTGGCCGAGCTGCACCGGGGGCAGCCCTCCCCGGGCAAGCTCGCGCAGATGCGCTTCGCCGAGGGGCAGTTCGTGCTGGAGCGCGACCGCGCGACCGGGCTGGAGCTGCTTCGCGGCGCCATCCAACTGGCGGAGGCCCTTCCCAACGATGTGGACGCGCGCAAGACGCGCATGGGGGCCTACAACGTCCTGGCGCACGAGGCAGGCCGCACGGACGCCCCAGGTGAGGCCCTGGCGCTCATGGGCGCCGCGCTTCAGGTCGAGGTCCCCGCGCGATGTGTGCTGGGCGTCGCCGTGGACTACGAGCGCTCGGTGGTCGCACTGCGGGGCGCTACGGGTGAACTGCAGGGCACTTCGACGCCAGCCGCGCGGAGCCCTGGGGCGGGACGCCTCCGGGCTGGTGCCGCCGTCGCTCCAGGCCGCCTTGAAGGGTTGCGAGCGGGTGGATGTGCTCGCGCTGCCGCCGGTGCATGGCCTGCGGGGCTGCTGCCCGCGGAGCTCGCCTGGAGCTACCGCGTGGGGCGGCCCGGAGGCGCGTCTCCCGTGCCGGCTCGTGGCAGCGGGCCGCACCTCGTGGTCAATGGGGTGGAGGCGCCCGCGGCGCTGGGCCTCCCGCGGTTGCTTCCGCTGGAGCCGCCGCCCGCGCCGGACCCGCAGCGAATCGAGCTGTCGGGCATGCAAGCCACGCCAACCCGGGTGCTGGCCGCCATGGCGCAGGCCAGTGAGGTGGAAATCCACGCGCACGGCGCTTTCAGCCCCGAGATGTCAGACGCCTCGCTGGTGGTGCTGGCGCCTGAACCCGATGGCCGATACGCGCTGTCCGCCCCCAGGTCCGCGCGCTGAAGCTGGAGCGCGCGCCGCTCGTGCTTCTGGCCACGTGCAGTGCGGCCCGAGCCACGCCCTTCCTTCATGAGTCCTTCAGCCTGCCGGTGGCCTTCATCGAAGCAGGCGCGGCCACGGTGCTGGCCTCCACGGTGGAAATCCCCGACTCGGCGGGGCGCTTCTTCGAAGCGGTACGTGAGCGCATTCGGAGCGGCGCGCCGGCGGCCCTCGCGCTCCGCGACGCGCGGCGCACGTGGCTGGCGGACCACCCCTCCGCGGACTGGGTCCACGGCATCCTCCTCTTCGAATGATGGCCAAGGAATCCGACCCGGTGCGTAGTACCAAGGCGGAGGCGGGGAGATGGCATGCCGCCGGGCCCCGCCGGTGCCGCGCAGAGGGGGATGCGATGGTGAAGAAGCTTTCGAAGAAGTCGAAGCGCGATGGGGCGGTGGTGAGCATCAACCCGCATGACCCACCGCCGGAGCCCACCCCGGGTCTGACGGCGCACCCGCCGTTCTCGGCGAGGATGTCCGTCGTCCCGTCCGTGAATACGGCGTCTCAGCCGGACGGCTCGGACAACGCACGTCGTAAATAAGTAACAATTTTCAGGATTATCCTGAATCGCGCCAGCGATACAGGTTTTACGGGGTGCCTCCGCTCGGGGCGCCCCGGATTTTTTTGAACAGAATGCACAATAAAAAGGGCTGGGTCCGTATCTGAGATTGAGGGGGCGTTGGTCGCGAGCCCCCGAGAAGAGGGGGAGAGATGTTTCGTGGTGACGCGCGGGGCCAAGGGGATGCGAGCGGTTTCTGGGCACCTGAGGAGGGGCGTGGGGCGATGGGCGGGGGATGGGCGGCCTGGTCGGACGGGAGCTCCAGTTGGGGGAGCGGGGCGGTCCGGGGGACGCGCGGAGTGTCGTGAAAGCGGGGGGGACGCGGAGGACCTGGGGGGACAGGAACGGGAGGCGTTCGACGAGAGCGACTTCGAGTTCCGGATCGCCAGCTTCTGAGTTCGGCGCGCGGGGGATGAGGCCCCGCTCCAGCAGACGGCGTCGGGGGACAGCCGTCATCTCGAAGGGTGGCCGCGTCGGGCCCGGGGGGCCGACGACCACATGACGCGGGCGTCGAGGACGCGTCCATCCGGAGAGGCGCTGGAGTGTGGACTTCCAGGGAGTGAGGGAGGGGGCGTGCCCCAGGCCCTCCGTCTCCAGAGAATCCAAGGACTCTGGAGGCGGAGGCCCCCTGGCTTTCATGCGATACGGTGCGGCCTCCTTCTCGATGGGAGTCCTCACATGAAGTCCGCGAAGTGGGCGGCCCTGCCGCTGTTGCTGCTGGCCGCCTGTGCCACCACGGGGCGCCAGGGTGCTGCTGACGACTCGCCGCCGCGCCTCATGTCCTGGTCGGAGCAGATCGCCGAACGCGAAGCCTGGCTGGAGAAGCGCCACGGCATGCTGCTGGACATGATGCGCCGTCATGGCGTGGGCATGTGGGTGGTCGTCAACGAGGAGTTCCACGACGACCCGCTCACCCAGTTCATCGCGCCGCCGCGGCCCTACGCGGGCAACCGGGACATCTTCGTGTTCGTCGACGCCGGGCCCGAGGGGCTCAAGCGCGTCGCGCTCTCCGGCTACTCGGAGGCCACGCTCGCGCGCTTCTTCGAGCTGCCCGAAGAAGGGCGCAAGCCGCAGGAGATCCTGGCGGACCTGAACACGCGCTATCAGCCCCGGACGATTGCCCTGGGCATTGGCGGCAAGCGCGGGGTGACGCGCAGCCTGACGAAGGACAGCTATGCCTTCCTGGTGGAGGCCCTGGGCGCGGAGGCGGAGGCCCGCTTCGTGAGCGCCGCGCCGCTCATCGAGGAGTACCTGGACACGCGCATCCCCGAGGAGTGGCTGCACTACCAGCGGCTGGTGATGCTGACGGAGGCCGTGGTGAAGGAGGCCTTCTCTCCGGAGGTGGTGGTGCCGGGGAAGACGACCGTCGGTGACGTGCGCCGCTTCCTCTATGACAGGCTCTGGGCGCTGGGCGTGGACACGTGGTTCCAGCCGGACCTGCGCGTGCAGCGCAAGGGCGCGGATGGCGCCAGCTCGCGAGGCTTCCTGGCGCCCGCGAAGGAGGACGTGGTCATCCTCCGCGGCGACCTGCTGCACGTGGACTTCGGCATCACCTACATGGGGCTGAACTCCGACTGGCAGAAGATGGCCTACGTGCTGAACGAGGGGGAGACGGACGCGCCGGAGGGCCTCAAGCGGGCGCTGGCCAACACCATCGAACTCCAGGACGCGCTGATGCTGCGCGCCTCCCGTCCGGGCCGCACGTCCGCGCAGGTGTACACGCAGACGATGGCGGAGATGAAGGAGAAGGGCATCGAGGCCATGGTGTACAGCCACCCGCTGGGCAACCAGGGCCACGCGCTGGGCGCGAGCATCGACTTCCGTTCGGCCAGCCGGCAGGAGGAGGCCAAGACGTTGCGCCTGGGCTCGTACATCGCCATCGAGCTGAACACCGCCACGTCGGTTCCGGAGTGGGACGGGCAGAAGGTCTTCGTGATGCAGGAGGACCCGGCCTACCTCACCGAGGAGGGCTGGAAGTTCTTCGTGTCCAGGCAGGAGTCGTTCTACCTCCTGGGCCGCGATGGGCAGGGCGGGCAGCGAAGTCAGGGCGCCAAGGGAGGCAAGGGCGTGACGACGCGTGGCATGCCCATGCTCTGAGCCCGGCCTACGCGCCTCGCCCGCTGACGTCCGCCCACGTGAGTCCGAAGCGGGCCAGGTACTTCTTCAGCCGGTCCGCGTCGTTGACGCTCTTCTTCTGGGCGCGTGACTGAGCGAACAGCACGCGCCCCGCGTCCGACAACGAGCGTGATGCCCGGCAGACGCTCAGCACGTCCGCGAGCTGGACCCGGTCGAAGCGGTCCAGCTCGCTGGCGAGGTTCTCCCCCAGCACCTCCGCGACCAGGTCCCCGGCGACGACCGCCGCCTTCGCTCCGGAGGGCCGCCACTGCTCGCGCAGCCGTTCGAGCTCCTCGTCCACCACGTCCCGAGTAATCCGTCCGCCCGTCGCCAGCGTGGCCATGCGCAGCACCGCCGCGTTGAGGTCCCGGAAGTTGCCTGCCCACCTCGCCTCGGTGGACGTGGCGAAGTCCAGAAAGCGCTCTTGCGCCTCCTTGTTCATGGTGACGCGCGTGCCCACGGCCTCGGAGGACTGGTCCAGTTCGAAGAGCAGGTTGGGTGGGATGTCCTCCGGGCGCTCGCGCAGCGCGGGCAGCCGGAACGTCCACAGGTTGATGCGCGCGAGCAGGTCCTCCCGGAAGCGCCCGCGCTCGACCTCGACCTGGAGGTCCCGGTTGGTGCCGGCGATGAGCTGGAAGTCGCTCTCCACCTCGCGGTCCGCGCCCACGGGCAAGAAGCGCTTGTCCTCCAGCGCGCGGAGCAACATGGCCTGCTCGTCCGCGCCCAGCTCGCCGATTTCGTCCAGGAAGAGCACGCCGCCGTTCGCCTGCCTCAGCAGACCGGGCCTGTCGCTCAGCGCGCCGGTAAAGGCGCCCTTCACGTGCCCGAAGAGCGCGGACATGGCGCCGTCGCCCCGGAGCGTGGCGCAGTTGAGGTCCACGAAGGGGCCCGCCACGCCGCGCCGCGACTTCTTCAGCGCGTAGATGCGCCGTGCGAGCTGCGACTTGCCCGCGCCGGTGGGGCCCGTGATGAGCAGGGGCGCGCGGGACTGGACGGCCACCTGTTCGATGCGCTCGATGAGGCGGTTGAACGCCGCGTTGCGGGTGTCGATGCCGGACTTGAGGAAGGCCAGGCCTTCTCGCTGCTCCTGCCGGAAGCGCGCGGCCAGGGTGTCGTACTGGGACAGGTCCAGGTCGATGAGGGTGTGTGTCCCCGCGCCCGCGCGGTCCCTGGGGTCGGGGGACACCTGGACCAGCTTGCCGGGGATGAGCCGGCTCTCCACGAGCAGGAACATGCAGATCTGCGCGATGTGCGTGCCCGTGGTGATGTGGACCAGGTAGTCCTCCGCCTCGGGGTTGAAGGCATAGCCGCGCACGTAGTCGAGAAGCGCGCCGTAGGTCTCCTCCAAGTCCCACGGGTTCTGGATGTCCAGGGGCCTGCCCCGCACCTCCGTCTCCGGTGACACCTGGCGGATGTCCCCCGCCAGTGTGGCCGCGAGCGAGGTCGCGTTTGGCGGATGCAACAGCTCCAGCCGGTGCACCAACAGGTCCTCCTGCTGGCACAGCGCCACCGTGGGCCGCCACCGCGTCCAGCGCTGCGGCCCCTGCCCGTTGTCCAGCGTCGTCCCGAGCATCCCCAGGACCACCGTCTTACGTGCGCGTGATTTCGCCATTGAGATAGGACTTTATCCGTGGAGATAGGGAATGCCAGCTCGCCTGGAGGGCTCCCCTCGGAAGCGATGTTGGCACGCCGGCTGCTCTAGGCCTCCTCCGTGACCGGGACACAGCGCCCGGCGGACGACTGAAAGGTGGAGACGATGAGCCGCATCAACGGGAACTACGAGGTGCTGTCGGACGAGGCGGGCCGCCCCATCAAGGCGTGGACGGTAGGGGTTCCGTTCGAGGACGAGGCGAAGAAGCAGCTCCGCAACCTGCGTGGCCTCCCCTTCATCCACAAGTGGGTCTCGGTGATGCCGGACGTGCACCGCGGCTACGGCGCGACGGTGGGAAGCGTGGTCCCCACGGTAGGGGCGGTGGTGCCGGCGGCGGTGGGCGTGGACATCGGTTGCGGGATGATCGCCGTTCGCACGACGCTGCGGGCGGACCAGCTCCCGGACTCGCTGCGTGGGGTTCGCTCGGCGATTGAGCGCGCGGTGCCGCATGGCCGCTCCGACAACGGTGGCCGCAACGACGTGGGGGCGTGGCGTGTGGCGCCCGCACGGCACCAGAAGGAGTGGGCGCGGTTGGTGGAGGGGTACGACCGCATCGTCGGGAAGCATCCGCGCATCGGCCGTGGGCCGGAGCTGGCGCACCTGGGGACGCTGGGAACGGGGAACCACTTCATCGAGCTGTGCCTCGATGAGTCGGATGGCGTGTGGCTGATGTTGCACTCCGGTTCGCGCGGGGTGGGGAACCGCATCGGGAGCTACTTCATCGAGCTGGCGAAGGAGGACATGCGCCGTTGGTTCATCAACCTTCCGGACGGGGACCTGGCGTACCTGGCGGAAGGGACGGAGCACTTCGAGGACTACGTCTTCGCGGTGAGCTGGGCGCAGGACTTCGCCGCGACGAACCGCGCGCTGATGCTGCAAGAGGCGGTGGACGCGCTGCAGTTGAGCGGTGAGCTGCCTCCGTTCGAGCTGAAGGACGCGGCGGTGAACTGCCACCACAACTACATCGCCCGTGAGCATCACTTCGGGAAGGACTGCTTCGTGACGCGCAAGGGGGCGGTGCGGGCGCGCGAGGGTGACCTCGGCATCATCCCCGGAAGCATGGGGGCGCGTTCGTTCATCGTCCGCGGGAAGGGGAACGCGGACAGCTTCCACTCCTGCAGCCACGGCGCGGGCCGGGTGATGTCGCGTGAGGCGGCGAAGCGGCGCTTCACGGTGGAGGACCACGTGAAGGCGACCGCTGGCGTGGAGTGCCGCAAGGACGTGGACGTCATCGACGAGACGCCGGCTGCGTACAAGCCCATCGACGCGGTGATGGCGGCGCAGGCGGACCTGGTGGAAGTGGTCCACACCCTGAAGCAGGTCGTGTGCGTGAAGGGCTAGAAACCCAGAGGTGACCATGCCGGGATGAAGACACCGAGGCGCCCGCGCTCCCCAAGAGGCCGAAAGGCCGCCAGGATGGGGACGCGGGCGCCGCTATTTTCACGGGGGTGTCAGTGCGTGCCGGGTGGTTCGTGAGTCGCGAGCAGCAAGGAGGAAGTCGTCATGGTGCGCATCGATGGTTCATTGGGAGAGGGTGGGGGGCAGGTGCTGCGCACCTCGCTGGCGCTGTCGCTGGTGACGGGCAAGCCCTTCACCATCCAGAACATCCGCGCGGGCCGGAAGAAGCCGGGCCTGCTGCGCCAGCACCTGACGTCGGTGAAGGCCGCGGAGGCCGTGGGGGCCGCGGAGGTGTCGGGCGCGGAGCTCGGCTCGCGAGAGCTGACCTTCCGGCCGAGTGCCCTGGCCGCGGGGAACTATCACTTCGCGGTGGGCACCGCGGGCAGCGCGACGCTGGTGCTCCAGACGGTGCTTCCGGCGCTGCTCCTGGCGGAGGGGCCTTCCACGCTGATGTTGGAGGGGGAACGCACAACCCCATGGCGCCACCGTTCGACTTCCTCCAGCGGGCGTATCTGCCGCTGGTCCGTCGCATGGGTCCGTCCGTGGAGGCGACCCTGGAGCGTGCCGGTTTCTTCCCGGCTGGGGGCGGGCGGTTCCGGGTCGACGTGCGACCCGCGCCGCTGAAGCCACTGCACCTGCTGGAGCGGGGCGCGTGGTCCGCCGGGATTTGAAGGCCGTGATTGCGATGATTCCGTTCGACGTGGCGCAGCGCGAGCTGGGCACGGCGGGGGCGGCGCTGAAGTGGCGGCCCGATGAACTCCGGACGGAGGAGCTGAAGCGTCCGCTGGGGCCCGGCAACGTGCTGGTCGCCGAGGTGGAGAGCGAGCACGTGACGGAGGTCTTCACCGGATTCGGTGAGCGGGGGAAGCGGGCGGAGGCCGTGGCCGGACAGGTCGCTGAAGAGGTGAAGCGCTACCTCGACGCGGACGTGCCGGTGGGCGAGCACCTGTGTGACCAACTGCTGCTCCTCGTGGCGCTGGCGAAGGGCGGCGTGTTCCGCACGCTGCCGTTGGATGGGCATGCCGAGACACAGCTCCAAACCATCGCCCAGTTCCTGGATGTGAAGGTCGAGGTGCGGGAGGTGTCTCGCGAGGTTCGTGAGGTGGAGGTCCGCGCCTGAGCCCCAGGGGCGCGTCCGCCTGCGGGCGGCCCTGGGGCTGAGCGTCGCGCGCTCCGTTCGGAGGGCGGCCGGCCCCATGGCGGGTGGGCGTCTTCGTGGCGCGCCGCGAGGCGCCGGCACCATGCATGTGCGGAGGAGACGTCCGCGTGGCAGAGGTGCCTGAAGTCGAAATCATCACCCGGGACTTGCGGCAGGCTGTCGTGGGCCGCCGCTTCGCGGGGGCGGAGGTCCTGGTTCCTTCCGTCGTTCGCTTCCCATCACCGCCAGACTTCATCGAGGCCTTGAAGGGGCGGCAGGTCACCGCCGCGAACCGAAGGGCCAAGTTCATCTTGCTCGCGCTCGATGACGGGACGGCGCTCGCGCTGCACTTCATGCTCTTCGGAGAGTTGGCGCTGCGCCCCAGGGGGAGTGAGCGCCCGTCTTCGACACTGGTGGTGCTCGAGCTGGAGGGGGGCGAGGAGTTGCAGTTCACGGACTCGCTGGGCTACGCGCGCATCGCCCTGGCGCCTTCCGCTGAGCTGGCCGCGCGCTTGAAGCTGGACGAACTCGGGCCGGAGGCGCTGGGGGAGGGATTCACTCCAGCGGTGCTGGGGCGTCAGTTGCGGCGGCGGAAAAGTCCCCTCAAGACGGTGCTCCTCAATCAGCGGGTGGTGGCGGGGCTCGGCAACCGGGACGCGGACGAGAGCCTGTGGCAGGCGGGGGTTGACCCACGCCGGCTGGCGTCGTCCCTCACGGCCGATGAGGTGGTGCGGCTGGACCGAGCCATCCAGGCGGTGCTCGATGAAGGGCTCCGCATGCGAGGCACCCAGCGAGACCTCTTCGGCGTTCAAGGCCAGGCGAAGCACCGGCGCAACGTGTTCGGCCGCGCGGGGGCGCCGTGCCCGCGCTGTGCCACGCCGGTCTCCCATCAACGCCTCGGTGGGCGGAACACATACTGGTGTTCCTCGTGCCAGCCCCTGACGAGCGCGCCCGAAGTGTCAGCCCAATCCTCGTTGCTTTGAGCCGCGACCGTCGCTTCTTCGGGGCTCGAATCCCGTAACTCCAGACAGCCATCTCGGACTCATGGAGTTGTCAGACATGGGTGCCTCGTGACACCCGGGTTCTGTCCTGGCCCGCGCGCGCATTCGTCCTGCGCCATCTCCTCAAGCGTAGGGGTTGTTTGCTAAAGAGCTGTCGAGCCGTCAGGGGCGTTGATAGCAGTCGTCCAGGTCCGCCTCGGACGTGGAGGGGGCGTAATGCCGTCAAGGTTTGCGTGGGTATTGGGACTTGCGCTGCAAGTGTCGCTGGTCGCGTGTGGTCCGCAGGAGACGTCCGTTGAGCGCCTTCCTCCGGGACCGCAAGGGGCGCTGACCCAGCTTGCGCCGGGGACGCTTCCCGACCTGGTAGTGCGCCGGTTGTCGCTGCCGTCCGCGGCCCGCGTTGGGGACGACGTCCATGTCTCCGTCGAGGTGTGCAACCGCATGCCGTTTCCCGCAGGGCCCTTCGTCGTGGAGGTGCGGCTCTCCCAGGGCCGTGACTCCACGTCCACGGACCCCACGCTGCTGCGCCGGGCCGTGGATGGGCTGGAGGCCTCTGCCTGTGAGCGCGTCCAAGGCTGGGTGAGGATGGACGCGGCGCTGGCGGGCGCACACTTCGTCGCCGCCGTCGTGGACGCGGACGGGCAGGTGGAAGAAGCCGACGAGGCGAACAACGTGTTCCAGGGCGAAACCCTGGGCGTGGGGGATGGGCCCGACTTCGTCATCACTGCATTCCGCGCACCGGCCGTCGTCGAATTCTGGCGGCCCATCGTGGCGACGGCGACGGTGTGCAACCGCGGCACGCTCGTCGCCAACGCCACCGTCGACCTCCTGCTTTCGGAAGATGCCGTCCTCACGGCGGATGACAAGGTCGAGACCTGGACGGGCGGCCTCTTCCTCGCCCCCGGTGGCTGTGAGGATGTGGAGCTTCACGTCAGCCGCACGGGCCTCTTCATGCGTGGCTATGTGGGGGCCCTGGTGGATGCCCCTCCCTGGGCGCTGCATGCAGACCTGGTTCCTGGCAACAACCTCTGGGTGGGGGGACAACTGACGTTCGCGGAGATGCCAGACCTCATCGTCACGAAGGTGGACGTGCCGTCGAGCGTGACAGGCACCATGCCGTTCTGGACGGAGGTCACGGTGTGCAACCAAGGCACCCGGTCCATGACGGCGTCGTTCGAGGTGGAGCTCCTGCTGTCCGCCCATCCCGTTGTCGTGGCCGAGGACCGTCACATCGGTTCTGCGCAGGTGGCGCCGATGGCGGCGGGGCAGTGTGCCCGGACGCGGGTGGAGGCGTCCGTTCCCGGAATCGTCGACGGGATCTGGTATGTGGGCGCTGTCGCGAACGCGCAGTGGGCGCGTTGGGAGGAGTCCTTCTGGGACAACAACGTGGGACCGGCGAGCCGGATCCTGGTTGGGGAGGCGCCGGACTTCCGCATCGTCGCCATTGAAGCGCCCGGGGCGCTCTCGGCGTGGGCGGATGCCACGGCTCGCGTCACGGTGTGCAATGACGGCACCGTGGGCGCTCCCGTGGACGTGGGTCTTTACTGGTCCGCAGACGAAGAACTCGTCCTCCCAGAGCCCAGCGCGGGCAGCCTGGGCTTCGGCTTCCTGGCGCCCGGGCAATGCGCGACGGGGCCTGTGTCGATCCACTCGAGCCATTCCCTTCCCGGGCCTCGGTACCTGCTGGCGTTCGCAGATGCGGGCGGCCTCTGGGCGGAGCTGGACGAGGACAACAATACGTTCGTCGGCAGGCGCGTGTTCCTGGGGCTTGGCCATGACCTCGCCGTCACGTTCCTGGAGGCGCCTGTCAGCGTCCACGAGCTTTCTCGGTTCATGGTCCGGGCCACGGTGTGCAACCAAGGCAATGCTTCATCTCCCGCCGGCAGTCTGGACATTCGTTCCCGGATGACGCGCGGCGCTTTGTGGGCGGAGACGTTGGCATTCCAGTTCCTGCCCTCCATCGCCCCTGGCGTGTGCGTCCGTCACGACGTGCCGGTGCAGTTGCAGTACGCCCGTCCGATGGGGCTGCTCCTGGATGCACACGTCTGGACGCAGGATGCATTCGAGGAGAACGACACATCGTCCCCGCTGGTGCCCGTGAACGTGGGAGATTGGCCGGACCTCATGGTGACGTCCGTGCTGGCCCCGGCGGGTGTGTCCCCGGGCCAGGGCTTCTTCACGGACGTGACGGTGTGCAACCAGGGGCTCCGGGATTGGAACACGGATGTGATGGTCGTCCTCTCGCAGGACGCGGACATCACGGTCCATGACCTCTTCGCCGGCTGGGCGGAGACCGGGCTTGTACAGGCGGGGCAGTGCGTGTCCATCAAGGTTCCATCGCACGCTGGCTCGCTGTGGCCGGGCGTCTTCACCGTGGGCGCCATCGTGGACCCGTATCCCGAGATGTTCCCGCGCAATGAGCTGCGCGTGGACAACAACGCCCTGGCGGGAGGGCAGGTCTCGCTCGGGCGCGTGGCTGACTTCGCCGTGACGGCCGTGTCCGCGCCCAGAACGGTGGCACCGGGCACTGCCTTCACGGCGAAGGTGACGGTGTGCAACGAGGGCGCTGCCCGAGGCTCGACGGACGTCGCCATCGTGCTGGCCCGGACCTCGCGAATCTCCCGGGCCGACCTGCCGCTGGGGGGCATGCCGGTCGGCTCCCTGGAGCGAGGTCAGTGTGTCACGCGGGAGGTCTCGCTCACCGCGCCCTCTGCGCCCATCCAGGGCGTGCTGGGCGCGCTGGTGGACTCGCTGGACGTCGAGCGCGAGCCCCGGGAGGACAACAACGCCCTGGCGGGAGGTCCTCTGTCCGTGGCCGTGGGGGCGGACTTCTCCGTTGATATCGTGGAGATGCCTTCCGTCCAACCCCCCAACGTTCGTTTCACCACGCAGGTGCGTGTGTGCAATGAAGGGACATTGCGCGCGTCCGGCTACGTGTACGTCTTCCGGTCGGAGGATGCTGTGTTTGACGGGAATGTGGATGCCGTGCAGGGGATGCACGACTTCGAACCGCTTGCGCAGGGGCAATGCGTGCTCCTCCGCGTCCCGGTGTCCGTCTCCAGTCCTGGATGGGAACTCCCCGAAGGCCGCTGGTTCTGGGGCGCCATGGTGTATTCCCATGGGGAGCAGGAACTTCAGTGGGACGATAACGTCGACGTCCGGGAGTTGAGCGTCGGCCTGGCGCCTGACTTCGCAGTAACCGGGCTGGAGGTTCCTTCGTCGGTACTTCCAGGGCAGGCCTTCTCCGCGCGAGTCACCGTGTGCAACGAGGGCGGTTCTTCCGGGGCCACGCCTGTGCGGCTGGTCCGCGATTGGTCTCCCTTCTACGCACCGGCGCAGCACACCCTGGGCGAGACAATGACGGAGTCCCTGGCGCCCGGGCAGTGCTCCACGGTGAACGTGCAAGCAGCCTCCGGCGTGTCGTTCGAAGGCATGTACACCGTCAGCGCGGTGGCGAACCCGGACGGCGCCTGGGCGGAGCCGCGTGAAGACGACAACGTCCGCACGGCGCGCTTGGGCGTGGGCGCGCTGCCGGACTTCACGGTGGGGAGTGTGAATGTTCCCGTCACGCGTGCTGCTTCGGCTGAGGCCGCCACCATTGCCGTGCAGGTATGCAACGTGGGGACCGTGGCCGGGGAGGCGGACCTGGCGCTCGTGCTGTCCGAGGATGCGACCATCACCGCCGCGGACATGCCCCTGAGCGCGGTGCCCGTGGGGCCGCTGGCGCCCGGTGCGTGCACCACGGTCGACGCGCCCGTGAGTCTCTGGGTGCCTTCAAGTGGCGTCTGGTACGTGGGCGCGGTGGTGGACCCGTATGGCACGGCAGCCGAGCTGCGTCGGGACAACAACACGAGCAAGGGTTTTCCGGTCGGCATCGGGGCGCTGCCCGACTTCGTCGTCACCCGGCTTTCCATGCCTTCGAACGTGGATTTCGGGATGTCTCTTCCCGCTCTCGTCGAGGTCTGCAACGTGGGCTCCGTCGCGGGAGACGTAGAGGTGTCCTTCTATCAGTCGGTCGACGTGGACGTGACGACCCACGACGCACTGCTGGAGACTTGGAGCTTCGGCACGTTGGGCGCGGGACGCTGCGCCTCGGCGGAGCTGTCGCTCGTTCCGAGGCCACCCGAGTGGATTGAGGGCGTTCGTTACATTGGGGCGCTCGCCGATGCGGAGCAGACGCGGGCCGAGCTGTCCGAAACGAACAATGGGAGCCCGGTGGTCCCCGTGAGCATTGGCTCGGGGCCTGACCTCGTCATCCGTCGCATGGATGCTCCGTCTGGTGTCCGGCCTGGCGCGTCGTTCCAGGTCGCGACCCAAGTGTGCAACCAGGGCAACCTGGTGAGCTACTACGGCGTGGTGAGTGGTTACTTTGCTCGGAGCGGGGCGGGGGCCTCGCGTGGCGCGTCGGCCTGGGAGCTTGATGTGCCGTACTTGCCCCCGGGACGGTGCGTCACCCTGGCCAGCACGGTGACTGCGAACCATGGCGAGGGTCTCTGGTTCCTGTCTTCCGAGCTCAAACCCATCCACGGCATGCGGGAGCTCGTGGTGGAGAACAACACGGGGCCCGTCCTTCCCGTGCGCGTCGGGCAGTTGCCGGACTTCGTCGTCACCGCCGTTGATGCACCCACGGCTGTCCGGCCGGCCGACGCCTTCCATGCCGACGTCACGGTATGCAACCAGGGCACCGTGGAGGCGCAGTCGGACGTGACGGTGTTCCTGTCCCGGGACCCGAGCCACTCCGTCGAGGATGGGCATTTCGGCCCCGTGCCGACGGGCGAATTGGGGCAGGGGCAGTGCGCCACGCTTCCAGTCACCGTTCCCGAGGACTCACAGCGGTCGGGAACCTGGTTCGTGGGGGCGCTGGTTGATCGGAGCGCTCAGGTGCCCGAGCTGGCGGAAGAGAACAACGTGCACGACGGCGTGCCCGTGCGGTTCGCGGCGCTGCCCGATTTCGTCGTGACCTCGGTCGTGGTGCCAGAGAGCGTGGCGTTCGGCGGAACTTTCCCGGCGCGGATGACGGTCTGCAACCAGGGAACGGCTTCAGGTAGCGCGGTGCTGACGCCCTACCTGTCGTTGGACGCGGTCATCTCCCGGGATGATGTGCAGGTCGCGGGCTCGATGCTCGTGGAGGGATTGGCGCCCGGGACCTGCGTCTTGCGAGAGGCCTCCATCCACGCCCAGCCTTCCCGGGAAGGCGAATGGTACTTCGGTGCCGTGGTGGATGCGCAGCGGTGGGGAGAGGAAGCCAGCACGGCGAACAATGCCAGTGTCGGGCGCCGCATGGGCATCGGCTCCAAGCCGGACCTGGTCGTCACGGCCGTGGATGCGCCCGCGGCAGCCCGGCCGGATATGCCGCTGGCGGCGGACGCAACGGTTTGCAACCAGGGGACCACGTCCGTCAGCCATGCGCTGGTGGGATTCAGCGTTCAGCCGCTGCCGGAGGTCCGGTTGGACCAGGGGTTCGCGACGGCCACTGTGTCCTTGGCGCCTGGTGCTTGCAGGCGCGTGGCGTTGTCGCTGTATCTCTTTCCCGAAGTGTCGTCCTGGTCTTCCACGTACGTCGTCGCCATCGTGGACCCCGATAACGTGGTGGCGGAGTTCAACGAACACAACAACGAGGGCTTCAGCCAACCCATCTCCGTGGAGGATGGGCTCGCGGATCTCGTGACGGAGGCCGTCCGCGCGCCGGCCACGGTGGAGCCGGGGCAGCCCTTCACGGGAACGGTGCGGGTATGCAACGACGGCAGGGGGCCTGCGTCCGCGTGGGTGGCGCTGCATGCCTCACGGCTTGCCCGGGTGACGCCCGAGGACCCGGTGCTCGGGGAGGCGTCCTTGGGCACCCTGGCGCCCGGCCAATGCGCGGAGCACGCCATTCCCGCGGTCATCGAGGCCGCGGGAACCTTCTTCCTGGGAGCGATCTCCAGCACCCGAGGCACGGTTCGCGAGTACGACGAGACGAACAACGTGGGGCCCGTGTTGCAGGTGTATGTCGAGAGCACGGGAACGGATTTCGTCACGGAGTCGGCAGTGCTTCCCTCCGTCGTGTTCCCGGATGCGCCGTTCACCGCCTCCGTTCGTGTCTGCAACCGAGGCAGGCTGGACGGCGTGACGTCCGTGTCTCTCTTCCTGTCCGCCGATGCGCACGTCGATGCGACGGACACGGAGTTGAACCGGCAGCCAGGCCTCTTCCTTCCGGCCGGGCGCTGCGAGGCCGTCCGGCTGCAGGGGCAGGTGTCGCAGCCGGGGCGCTGGTATGTGGCGGCCATCGCGGACCCGCTGGATGAGCAGCCCGAGGACGACGAAGCCAACAACCGCAGTCCGGTGTCCGCGTTGCTGGTGGGGGAGATGCCGGACTACGTCATTGCCGCGTTGAAGGCGCCTCGGGTGGAGGCGAGCAATGGGCCGCTTCCGGTCCGAATCACTGTCTGCAACCAGGGCAATGTTCCGGGGCAGTCCGCCGACGTCCGCTTTCAACTGCGAGCGGGCGGCACGGTGGCCCACCATGGAGTGCGCGCCTTCTACCGGGTCGTCCCCTCCCTGGCCGCGAACCAGTGCGCGGAGTGGGAAGAGCCCTTGGGGCTGAACGCGGTCGCGCACCGCTTGTGGCAGTTGGAGGCGGAGCTGGACCCTGAGGGGGTGTTGACGGAGGCCCACGTGGACAACAACTTCAAAGCCGTGGACCTGCGCGTGGGAAATCATGCGGAGCTTTCGGTGACACGCATCGCGCCGGAGCGGAACGCGCTGTCCGGTGGGGAGCCCTTCATCACGGAGGTCACCGTCTGCAACACCGGCAGCGTTGCCGCCAGCGAACTGCTCATCCACGTCTTGATGTCGGAGGATGGCCTGGAGCCGGAGGTGGGGACCTCCGTTGGCACGAGGACCTTTGGCGCGCTGGCAAAGGGGTGCGCCGTGGTGCCCGTGATGGGGAATGTTCCCTCGCAGTTGGTCGGTGAAGTGCATGTGAAGGCGCGAGTGGAACTCGTCGCGCCGCAAGGAGGGGAAATGAACCTGGACGACAACGCGCTCGTCGGCCCCATAGTCGGGATTGGCTCCGGCCCGGACCTGGTGGTGACGGGCGTGACGACCGACCTCTCGGTGGCCTGGCCCTCCGCCCCGATGCCTGCCGTCGCGACGGTCTGCAACCGGGGTAACACGCGTTCCCTGCGCGCGTCCCTGGACGTGTTCCCCATGTGGGGGGAGGACGGGGACACCGTGCCAGCGTTCTCCTTGAGCGCCTCCGTGTCGATTCCGTCCCTGGCGCCCGACGAGTGTGGCTCGTGGGACGTGGAGTTGGATGCGCCACCAGAAGGAGGCTGGCGCTTGGGAGCCATGGTGGATGGCGTGAACGCCGTCCGGGAGACGGTGGAATCCAACAACCTGGCCTTCGGGGACGCGTTCCGGGTGACGACCGTGACGGGGCATGCCGTCACCGCGCTCCAGGCGCCAACCGCCGTCTGGCCGGGCGAGTTCTTCACCGCCACGGCCACCGTGTGCAATCGGGGCCCCACATGGCCATGGGGGATGCCCATTCACCTCGCGCTGGAGACGACGGATGGCTTCCCCGTCACTACGCTTTCTGTCCGGGCTACGCCGTCCAATCTGGCCACGGGGGCATGCGCGCCGGTGGTGCTGTCAGGCTCGGCCAGCGTCCCCCTGGACGGGGCCTACCGTCTGGTGGCAAGGCTGGGATACCCGGAAGAGGCGATGCCCGAGCCAGTGCGGCGGGCATTCACCTTCGCTGTGCCACTGGCCGTCACTGGCCGCAGCGACTTCGCCGTCACGGCCGTGAGTGGCCCTCCCTTGGTCAGCCCGGGGGCCTCGTATTCGACGTCGGTGACGGTGTGCAATCGCGGCACGTCGTCGGGGGCCGCCACCGTCTATGCCTATCTGTCGCGGGATGAGCGCATTGATGAGTCGGGAGACGTCCGTGTCGGCCAGACGAGCGTGACGCTCTCCCGGCACCAATGCCGGACGCTGACGGTGTCCTCGCGAGCCAACAACGTGGACAGCGGGGACGTGTGGTTCGTGGGGGCGAACGTGAGCATGGGCAGTGCGCTGGACGCGAATCCCGCCAACGACGGCCGTGTGGGCTCCCGGATTCTCGTGACACCTTGAGTCCGTGCCGGGCGCGGGGCTTGTGGGCAGCGGACACGGTGGCTGTTAGAACAGCCCCGTGTCCGACGTCACCCCTCCCGCGCCACCTCCGTTCGAAGCCGCGCTGGTCCGCGCCAGCGAGGAGCTCGGCTTCCCCAGCTACTACCAGTCCTGTGTGCGCCCGTTGCTGCGCAACCCGGAAGGCCGCTGGCCGCGGTGCTGTGGCGGCGGGTGTGAGCCATGTGCCCAGACGCTCATCCAGGTGGCCCTGCGCACCTTGGAGTTGATGGGGACGCCACGCCAGGCGCCGCTTCCGGACTGAGGTGGAGGCCACACGCATGTCCGCACCGCATCCGTTGCTGCTCGTGGATGACGACGCCGCGTTCCGCAAAGTCTATGGCGGGCTGCTGCGCGAGGCGGGCTACGAGGTGGTGGAAGCCACGGACCGGCCTTCCGCTCGCGCCGCCTTCGACGCGCGCGACTTCCCCCTGGTGCTGCTCGACCTGATGCTGCCTCCCGACGGGAGTGTCTCCGCGGGGCTGGAGGGGCTCGCGGCGTTGCTGAGCGCGAAGCCCGGGACGAAGGTCATCGTCGTGTCCGGAGCAGGGGACACGCGGCACACGCTGGAAGCGGTGCGCCTGGGCGCGTACGACTTCCTCACCAAGCCGGTGGACCCGGACGTGCTGCTGGTGGTGGCGCAGCGGGCGCTCGCGCGGGTGACGTTGGAGCGGCAGGTGGAGACGCTGCGCAGCTCGCTGACGCGCGCGGCGGGCGGTGTCTCCCTGGTGGGGCAGAGCGCGCCCTTCCTGGCAGCCACGTCCCTGGCGGAGCGCGTGGCGGCCAGTGAGCTGCCGGTGCTCGTCACTGGCGAGAATGGGACGGGGAAGGAGCTGCTCGCGCGCACCGTCCACCTCAAGAGCCGCCGCCACGACGGGCCCTTTGTCCCCATCAACTGCGGCGCACTGCCGGAGTCGCTGCTGGAGAGCGCCCTGTTCGGCCACGTGAAGGGCAGCTTCACCGGGGCGACCAAGGACCACCGTGGCCTCTTCGCGGAGGCGGACGGAGGCACGCTCTTCCTGGACGAGCTGGGCGACATGTCGCCGTCCCTCCAGGTGAAGGTGCTCCGTGCGCTGGAGACGGGTGACATCCTGCCGGTGGGCGCGGACCGGCCCGTCCAGGTGGACGTGCGGCTCATCTCCGCCACCCACCAGGACCTGGGGCGCATGCTTCAGGAAGGCGCCTTCCGCGAGGACCTCTACTGGCGCGTGAAGGGCGTTGAAATCCGCCTGCCGCCCCTGCGCGAGCGCCCCGCGGACCTGCCGCTGCTGGCCAAGCACTTCCTCAATCAGTGCGCCCACCTGTGCCCGGACGGGCGCGCCCGGCTGTTGTCGGACGCCGCGGCGGAGGCCCTGCTGGCCCACGCGTGGCCGGGGAATCTGCGCGAGCTGCGCCATGAGATGCAGCGCGCCGCCGTGCTGGCGGGAGAGCGGCGCGAAATCCAACCCGAGGATTTGTCCTTCACCGGCAGCGAGCGGCTACGGCCCTCCAGCACGCGGGGCACCACGACGCTGGCGCAGAAGGTGGAAGCGTTGGAGCGGCGCGAAATCGAGGAGGCCCTGCGGCGCCTGAATGGCAACCGCACGCACACGGCGGAGGCGCTGGGCCTGTCGCGCCAGGGACTGCTCAAGAAGCTGGAGCGCTTTGGACTGACGTGAGTCAGAAGAGCCGGGCGCCCAGGCCCAGTCGTACGCTGTAGCCCAGGCGCGTGTGGCTTTCGCCCGAGCGCTCCTGGAAGGACTCCACGCCGAGCTGGCCCGCCGCCAGCGCCGACAGGTTGCTGCCCAGGTACACCTCCACGCCGCCTCCGCCGAGCGCCTGGATGCGCCGCGACTGGCCATTGGACAGGCCGATGTCCACCGGCACGTCCAACAGCCCCAGCACGGACACCGTGTCCGCGACGCGCCAGCCCGCGACCAGCCCGGGTGATACGCGGAACAGCACGCCGGAGTAGTTCCGGTCATCCATGTACGTGGCGCCCGAGTTGAGCACCACGCCCAGGCCCACCGTGGGCGCCAGGGACAGGATGCCTTGTTCCAGCACCTTGCGCCGCACCGCGAGCTCCAGCGCGGCGGAGAGCTGGAACCACTGGAGCCGCGCGCGTGCCTCCAGTTCGAAGCCGGAGATGCCTTGCCGGAAGCCCACGCCAATCTCCGGTGCGCCCACGAAGCCATAGAGCGCGGTGGCTCCGTCCGGCAGCGTCACTGGCGCCAGCACCGCGCCCAGTGGGTCCTCGCTCGTGCCGCGAAGAAGCGCCGTGTCAGACGTCGTGACGCGCGGCGTTTCGTCGGCGGGAGCAGGGGCTGGCGCCTGGGCGGCGGACTCCAGGGAAACGAGCAACAGCGCGGACACGAGTGGGCCGAAGCAGCCAGGACGCATCATGCATGCACCCTACCCCGCAGAGCGGCGGGCGGAAACCCCAACGATTCCAGGGGCTTGTCGGCACCTTGCGTATTTGTCCGGCTTGGCGCGAAGATTTAGTAATTCATGGCTACCGCGCTCCCACAACCTTCCACGTATGCCGGACCGGAAGCCCTGGCCGAGGCGGGGGCGCGTCGCCATGCGTCACGAAGCCGGCCCCGGGTGTTGCTGGTGGATTCGGCGCCGGGCGCGCAGGCCGTGCTGGCCGCTGCGCTGGCGGAAGCGGGCTTCGAAGTCCTGCTGGTCGCGGGCGCGCAGGCCGCGTTGGCGTCGCTGGCGGAAGGCGGCACAGCGCCGCAGTTGGTCGTCACCGAGGTGGAGCTCCAGGACGGAGACGGCTTCAGCCTGTGTGGCCAGGTTCGCGCGGACGCGCGCACGGCGCACCTGCCGGTGCTGCTGCTGGCTCGGCGTGAAGAGGAGTTCCACCGGGACCTGGCGGGCGGCGTGGGCGCGGACGACTATCTGGCCCATCCCGTGGACGCGCGAGACGTGGTGGCGCTGGCCCGGCTCAAGGCGGGCCGGTGCAGCGGTGACGCGGCCTTCGAGTCAGACACGCAGCGGCTGCCGCTGACGGACGTGGCGCGAGCGCTGCTGGCGGGCGTCCGCTCTGGCCGCGTGGTGATGGCGGAGGGCCAGGGGTGGTTCGCCTTCCGGCACGGCCTGGTGGTGGACGCCGTCTTCAATGGCGAGCGCGGCAGTCTGGCCTTCCGGCGGATGCTCTGCTTCGGCGCGGGGGACTACTCGGTGATGCTGGGGCCCGAGCTGCACAAGGGCTCGTTTACCATGGACCGCCCGTACCTGTGCGAGACGGTGCTGCAGGGCCTGGAGCGCTTCGACGCGCTGCGTGCCCGAGGCCTGCCGCTGGCATCTCGGCTGACGGTGGACTTCGCCCGGCTGGCGGAGATGCTGGCGTCGTTGCCGGAGGACGTGGGCGAAGTGGTGCGCCTCTTCGACGGGCGCCGCACGCTGCGCGCCATGTTGCTGGAGTGCCAGTTCCCGGAGGCGGTGGCGTACGAGGCGTCCACGCGGCTGTTCGCGCTGGGCATCCTGGTGCCCGCGTGCCTGCTGGAGGAACGCGAGCGGGCGCGCTGTGGCGCCACGGTGCCCGGCTTCTTCGAGCCCGCGCCCTCCGTGGACGCCGTGCCGGTGGATGCGCGGGAGCCGGCCCCCGCTGCCTCCGGTGGGGATGGGGCCTCCGCGCCCTTCACCCTGGTCGGAGGCTCGCAGCCTCCCGTCATCCTGGACTTCCCCAAGCAGGTCCCCTGCGCGCCGAGTGGCGCGGAGGGCCTGGAGGGGCTGTCCGGTCCGACGACGCGGGCGTTTGAAGGGTTTGACTCGGCGGCCCTCGGTAGGGGACAAGGCCCGGCGCGGGGTGCTCCATCCGCTGGGCGCCCGCTGAGGCACACCCACCATGTCCGGTCACAATCGGTGGTCGAAGATCAAGCGCCAGAAGGCCGCGATGGGCGCGACCAAGGGGAAGCTGTACTCCAAGGTCATCAAGGAAATCACCGTCGCCGCGCGGCTCGGTGGCGGTGAGCCCTCCGGCAATGCCCGCCTGCGCGTCGCGCTGGCCGCGGCCCGCGAGGCCAACATCCCGAAGGACACCATCGAGCGCGCCGTCAAGAAGGGCACGGGCGAGCTGGAGGGAGAGAACTACGAGGAGGTGACGTACGAGGGCTACGGCCCCGGCGGTGTCGCCATCCTGGTGGAGTGCCTCACCGACAACCGCAACCGGACCGCGGCCGACATGCGCTCCACCTTCAGCGCGTATGGGGGCAACCTGGGCGCCGAGGGCGCGGTGGCCTGGATGTTCCAGAAGAAGGGCGTCATCAGCGTGAAGTACGGCCCCTCCGAGGACCAGTTGATGGAGCAGGCCATCGACGCGGGCGCCGAGGACGTCATCATGCTGGGGGACGAAGGCGCCGAGGTGCGCACCGCGGCGGCGGACCTGCACACGGTGGCGGGACGGCTCCAGGAGTCGGGCCTGCCGCTGGGGCAGCAGCGGTGGGTGTTCCTCCCCCAGAACACCGTCGCGCTGGACGTGGACACGGCGAAGAAGCTCCTGAAGCTGCTGGATGCGCTCGAGGAGAGCGACGACGTGCAGAACGTGCACGGGAACTACGAAATCGAAGACGCGATGCTGGATTCGTTGTTGCAGTAGCGGAGTGCTGGAACGGAGTGGAACGTGCGCGTGCTTGGCGTTGACCCGGGAAGCCGGTTCATGGGCTTCGGGGTGGTGGAGGAGAAGCGGGGCCGGCTGGTGCACGTGGGCCACGGCGTCATCAAGGGCGATCCGGCGCTGCCGCTGTCGGACCGCCTGCGGGACTTGCACGGCGCGCTGACGGCGGCCCTGGTGAAATACCGCCCGGCCGCGGTGGCGGTGGAAGGCGTGTTCACCTTCCGCAACGCTCGCAGCGCGCTGGTGCTGGGGCATGCGCGCGGTGTCGCGCTGCTGGCGGCGGCGCAGGCGGGGCTGCCCGTTTTCGAATACGCGCCGGCGAAGGTGAAGAAGGCGGTGGGGGCGGGCGGCGCGGACGGGAAGGACGCGGTGGCGCGGATGGTGCGGACCTTCCTGGAACTGGATGCGTCGGTGCTGGAGCGCGCGGACGCGAGTGATGCGCTGGCGGTGGCGCTGTGCCACCTCAACCATGGGCGGGCCGCGGTACCGGCGGCGTCCGCGTCGGGCAAGAAGCGCAAGGGTGCGGCGGCGCTGCTGGCGGACCGGCTGGCGCCCGCGTACCGGCGTCCGGAGGCGAGATGATTTCGCGGTTGCGTGGGACGGTGTTGGAGAAGGACCTGGAGGACGCCACCATCGACGTGGGCGGCGTGGGCTACCGGGTGAACTTCTCCTCACTGGCGCTGGGGAAGCTGCCGGCGGAGGGACAGCCGGTGGACGTGCGCGTGCGCACCGTGGTGCGCGAGGACGCCTTCGACCTCTTCGGCTTCCTGACGAAGAGCGAAGAAGAGGTGTTCCTGCTGCTCAACAGCGTGTCGCGGGTGGGACCCCGGCTGTCGTTGATGGTGCTGTCCGGCATGGAAGTGCCGGAGCTGGTGGCGGCGCTGTCGCGGGGCGAGGTGGCGCGGCTGGCGAAGATTCACGGCGTGGGCAAGAAGACCGCCGAGCGGCTGGTGCTGGAGCTCAAGGACAAGGTGAAGACGATTCACCTGGAAGCGGTGTCGCGAGGGACTGCGCCGGCCGCCGTCAGCGGAGCCCATGCGGACCTGGTCTCCGCGCTGCTCAACCTTGGCTACAAGCAGCCCCAGGCGGAGAAGGCCGCGGACCTGGCCAGCGAACGGCTGGGGGCAGAGGCCACCTTCCAGGTACTGTTCCGCGAGGCCCTCAAGGCGCTCCGCTCCGGCGGCTGATCGCTACGACACACCGGGTGTGACGGCGCTGTGACGGCAAAATCCGGGAGAACGGCTGGGCCGTACGGTCCTCTCTCCCGTTGAGAGCTTGAAAGATGCTGGGGCCAGAACGCCCCAGTGTTGCCCTGTCTTCAGAAGTCGTCAGGCGTCGCGTGATGACGGACAGCAGACGCGATTTCCTACCCGAGTCCGAGTAGGAGCATCCGGCATGGGTGACACTTTCCAGTTCCAGCGGCGAGGGCCGGCACGGCGCCGAGGATGAGGGTTGCATACATGACGTCATGGCGTGCCATTCCTGTGGGGCTGTTGCTGCTTTGCGGGGGAGCTGCAGGGTGTGAGCCGCTGGTGGAAGGTGATGCGGGGGAGGAATGGGCGCGGGCCGTTCCTGGGTCGCAGGCACCTGTCGACATGTCGACGGAGTCGTCGGGGCGCAATGCGCCCGTCCTGTTTCCGCAGCCTTGGGCGGTGTGCAGCGACACGGCCCAGCGGCTGCGTGACATCCGACCGGGACTGACAGGTTCGCAGCCGCAGGAGCTGGCGCGGGCGGGCGAGGTGCTCGTCTTCAGCGCGGATGACGGCGTGAGTGGCCGCGAGCTGTGGGCCAGCATCGACGGGGCGCGGCAGACGCTCCGGCTGAAGGACCTGCGGCCGGGGCCGGCGGGTTCGCAGCCTCGGAACCTGACGCGGGTGGGGCCCTGGGTCTTCTTCGTCGCGGACGACGGCGTGCATGGCGCGGAGCTGTGGCGCACGGACGGCACGGCGGACGGCACGGTGCTGGTGCGGGACGTGCGGCGTGGGACGGTGGGCGCGGCGCCGGAGTTCCTCACCGAGGTGGACGGCGCCCTCTACTTCACGGCGGATGACGGGTTGTCCGGCCGCGAGCTGTGGCGCACCGACGGCACGGAGAAGGGCACGGAGCGGGTGCACGATTTCCTGCCTGGCGCGGGTTCGCTCGCCCTGAGCCAGTTGACGGCGTGGGGCAAGGGACTGGCGCTGGTGTCCGCCAACGCCGCGGAGACGGTGCTCTGGTGGGTGGACCGCCAGGGCCGGCCGACGCGGCTGTTCTCCCAGCAGGGCGCCGGGGTGATTTTCGGGCTGACGCCGGCGGGCCGGCACCTGTTCTTCCTGTTGGACCCGGGCACGGAGCAGGGCGAACTGTGGGTGGCGCGCACGGCGCCGCCGTCCGCCGAGCGGGTGCGGACCTTTCCAGGTGACTACCCGGCATACCTCGCCGCGCTGGATGACACGCTGTACTTCCTGGCGGGGGCGAGCGACTGGTACGGCAACCCAGGCGACGCGGTGCACGGCGGCGAGCTGTGGCGCAGTGATGGCTCGGCGGAGGGCACGGGGCTCGTCGGGGACCTCTGGCCGGCCCCCAGGGTTCGATGCCCAAGGAGCTGGTCGCGCTGGGCGGCGAGCTGTACTTCACCGCGGACGACGGCGTGCATGGCCGCGAGCTGTGGCGGACCGACGGCACGGCGCAGGGCACGATGATGGTGCGCGACATCGCGCCGGGGCCGGTGGGCAGCGTGCCCACGGGGCTCAAGGCCGAGTCTGGCTGGTTGTTCTTCTCGGCGGAGACGGCGGGGCACGGGCGCGAGGTCTGGTACAGCGCCGGCCGCCCCTGGGTGACGAGCCGGCTGCTGGACATCGCGCCGGGGGCCGCGTCGTCGAACCCGTTCGACTTCGTGCGCGCCGGCTTCAACCTCTTCTTCGCCGCGTCGGACGGAGACAGGGACCAGGAGCTGTACGCGGTGCCCTTCCGCCCCTGGTGGCTCTGCTTCAGCCGGGACTGCTGAGCGCTAGGCGGCCCGCCGTGACGCGGGGGTGGGCCGCACGTCGCCGAAGTTGGGCGCGGGCAGGACGATGGTGGGCGACAACCCGGGCGCCATGACGTGCGCGGTGAGCTGCGAGGACGGGTGGAAGTTGATGAACGCGCCCTCCACGGAGGACGTGCCCGCGAACAGCTTCTCCACCACCATGGAGGAGTACTGGTCCAGGGAGTCCTCGCGCGTGTTGCCGTTGAGGACGACCTCCCAGCCCATGTGCTCGGCGAAGCGGCGCACGCCGGGGATGGCGGACTGGAGCGGCGTGTAGCTCTCCGTGGCCACGCCATTCTCGCTGGTGACGAACACCTCGCGCGAGGTGGCCACCGCCAGCGACATGTTGCCGCGCGTGTGGCCGGGCGTGCTCAGCAGCGCCGCGCCCTGGCCCAGCCACACGTCACCGTCCAGCAGCACCACGCGCTCGCGGGGGATGTCGGCGCCGCCGGGGACGAGCCACACCGCCTGCATGGGGTGCGGCTCCAGGGCCACCTCCCATTCGGCGCGCTGCACCAGCAGCCGGGCCCGGGGAAGTACGCGGGCATGCCGTCACCGCCCAGCCAGCCGCGCAGGTCCTGGATGTGGAGGTGGTCGAAGGCCGGTAGTCCACATCCGCCGGGATGAGGCCCAGTGCGGCCAGGTGGCTCTGCACCGAGCCGTGCCGCGTGGACATCACCTTGTCTGAGACGAAGGCGCCGTAGCGCTCGCGCAACGCGCGGTAGAAGGGGGCGGAGACGCCGCGCTCGTAGTCGGAGGGGTTGAACAGCAGCGTGCGCCGCGCGCCCTCCCGGTCCACGAACTGCACCACCTGCATCCGGTTCGTCAGCATGACGTAGGGCGCCGGAGACGACGCCGCGCCGCTGAAGGCGAACTGGGCGGGGTAGGGGAAGGTGACGAGGTCGCAGGTGGCCACCGCGGCCACCGGGCCTTCCCTCACAAAGGCCTCCCTCGCATCCAACGCGGCCCGGCGGAGCTTCTGGAGCCGGAGCCCGGGCACGGGTTCGGCGCGCGCACCGGCCAGGGAGGGGAGGGGACGAAACGCAGGGCTCGTGTTCATGCGGTCTCCAGGCTCGACTCTCGCACACGGCAGGCGCACTTCAATCGCCTCGGAGTATCGGCGGGGGCTGAGCCTGGAACGCTGGGGGAGGGCCCCACCTTCCCTGCCCGCGCCCGCCGGCCGGCGGGCCCGGCGGGCGTCTGGATGTATCGCCGCCAGATGTGCGGCGACACGCGCGGCCTTCCTGTATAGGGTCCGGATGGTCATGGCGAGGAAGTCCGACACACTCTCGGAAGACGTCCTGCCCGAGGACGTCCGGCTCGAGGCTTCCCTGCGTCCGCGCTCGTTCGACGAGTACGTGGGGCAGGGGCCCGTCGTCGAAAAGCTCAAGGTCTACGTGCAGGCCGCACGCAGCCGGGGCGAAGCCCTGGACCACTGCCTGTTCTCCGGCCCGCCGGGCCTGGGCAAGACGTCGCTGGCGCACATCATCGCGAACGAGCTGGGCGTGGGCATCCACGTCACGAGTGGCCCCGCCCTGGAGCGCAAGGGGGACCTCGCGGGCCTGCTCACCAACCTCGACGCGCGCGACGTGCTCTTCATCGATGAAATCCACCGCCTCAACGCCGCCGTGGAGGAATACCTCTACCCGGCCATGGAGGACTTCCGGCTGGACATCACCATCGACACCGGGCCCGCCGCCCGGGCGATGAAGATTGATTTGCCGCCCTTCACGTTGATTGGCGCCACCACGCGCACCGGCCTGCTCACCTCGCCGCTGCGCGACCGGTTCCAGATTCAGGAACGGCTGGAGTACTACGACGCCAAGGCCCTGGAGAGCATCCTCCACCGCTCCGCGCGCATCCTGGGCATTCCCCTGGACAAGGACGCCGCGCGCGAGGTGGCCAGCCGCTCGCGAGGCACGCCGCGCATCACCAACCGGCTGCTGCGCCGGCTGCGTGATTTCGCGGAGGTGGAAGGCAATGGCAGAATCACCCTGGAGCTGGCGCAGAAGTCGCTGGACAGACTCGGGGTGGACGCCAGCGGCCTGGACTCCATGGACCGCAAGATTCTGCTGACCATCCTCGACAAGTTCGGCGGCGGCCCGGTGGGCGTGGAGACCATCGCCGCCAGCGTGGGCGAGCAGCGCGATACCATCGAGGACGTGTACGAGCCCTTCCTGATGCAGGAAGGCTTCCTCCAGCGTACGCCGCGGGGCCGGATGGCCACGCACCGCACGTACCAATATTTCAAGAAGCAACCACCGCCCACGCCCCAGGGCAGCCTCTTCTGAGATGCCATGAGCCAGGACACGTCTTCCTCACCGCCCCGCGTCCCCCGCGACTTCTACGCCGACCTGATGCGCGCTTCCCAGACGTCGCGCGCCGGCTTCCTCGCCGAGCGCGAGCGCTGGCTGCGCGGCGTACCCGTGGAGGGGCGGGAGGAGCTGCTGTTCGAGTTCGAGATGCTGCTGCGCGCGGTGGAGCGCTACCTCAACCTCAACACGGTGGTGGACGCGCGCGACAGGCCGCTCGTCACGCGTGACTTCCGCGAGGAGCTGGCGGACGTGCGCGACGCCATGGACCGCGCCATCCGCGTCGCGCGCCACCTGCAGGACCCGGACAGCGACCAGAAGATGGTCTTCCGCAAGTATGTGGAGACCCAGCTCGCGGACGACCGCGTCCGGCGCGCGCTCATCGAGGAGCAACTGGACCAGGAGACGCCGCCCGAAAGCCTCTTCGTGCTGCGCGAGGCCTTCGACGCGCTGAAGAACCTGCTGGACCACCTGCTCAAGCTGCCGGCGGCGAACCTCGGCCTGTTCCAGGACGTGGGCAAGCTGTCCCTGCGGGAAATCGTCCTCAACCGCTACTTCCGTCCCTTCCGCCCGTTGGAGTTCCGCGTCGAATACGACCGGCTCCGTTCGGTGCGGCTGCTGGACACACTGGTCACCCTCCAGGAGGAGCAGCGCACCGCCTTCACCACCGCCTTCCTGGGCCTCTTCCGGCTGCTGCATTACCTGGCCTACGTCGACGCGGAGGAGCAGCCGCCCTTCTCCCGCCGCGTGCGCGTGCTGCTGGCGCTGGTGCGCAGCGAGGCCACCGCGCTGGCGTCGTGGATGCACTCGGAGCTGTCTCCGAAGGCCGGCTCCAAGTCCCTGCAGGCCGCCACGCTGCGCGCCGCGCGCGACATCGCCCGGGAGACGGAGCGCGTGGCCCGCGAGGTGCTGGTCAACCTGGACCGCGACGCGGAAGCCCCCTGCGCGCCGCGTCCGCCTTCACGGCGGTGCTGCGCACGCAGGTGGTGGCGTTGGTGGAGGCGCTGGCGCCCAACGGGGGCTGGCCGACGGCGTCTTCGACGAACTGATGAGCCCGCAGGAGGCGGCGCTGCGCCTGCGCAAGGACCTGTGGGTCTACGCCCAGCTGTGCCGCGCCGCGGAGTCCCACTTGCGCGCCGAGGACGTCCCCGCCGCCGAGCGCGCGCTGGACGCCCTCAAGGGCTTCCTGGGCTACTTCCACGACGGCAGCTACCAGCTGCTGCGCTACGGCGACTACGACGCCTTCGACCGCTTCACCTCGCTGCTGGTGGAGCTGCCCTGGCCTCCAGAAGGGCCTGGCATCCGCGCCCGGCTCGGCGAGGACCTGCGGCGCTTCATCCAGACGCTGGAGTCCACCTTCCACTCCGTCAGCCGCCGCACGCACCTCCAGGGCCGTGGCTTTGATCGCCAGGACGCAGAAGCCCTGCGGGACAGGTTCCTCACCACCCCCGCACGCTGATACAGCCCCGTCGTGGTGCTACTGGCCACCCCGCATGACAGCCCCTGTGTGGGAGGTGTTGTCACGGCGGGTGTTTGCGTCGTTGAGTTCCTTGCGCTATGGACGCGCCCGTGTTGCATGGAAGACAGGGGTTGGTGAGGAGGGGGAGGGCGCGGGGATGCCAAGGACGGGGATGACAAATCCCCGACATCGGTGTCGCGGTTCAGGAGGGAATCAGCAATCCGCCACGGGGGGAGGGGCGCCAGGCCGGAACCGGTGCCCCTGAAGACGCACGAAAAAGCCGAGCAACTCCAAGGGGTTGGAGCTGAATTTCAAGCCCGCGGCGCTGCCAGGCATGTCACAGGGAAGTGGCATGCTGATTGCTGGACTCGCGCGTCACATCAGACCACTGATGAACGTTTCCAGCCCTCCGGCGGGTCTGGAGCGGAAGCTCCGCAGCACCGAGAAGCCACGAGGCGACACCCACAATGCGACCGTCCTCCTACAACCAGCGCACTCTCTCGAAGATCGCCTCCCTGCAGGGCGTGGGACTCCACTCGGGTGCCCGGGTGACGCTCACCCTGCGCCCGGCGCCCCCGGGGCATGGCATCGTCTTCGTGCGCACGGACCTCGCCCGCCCGGTGAGCATCCCCGCGCTGGCGGAGTACGTGGTGGACACGTCGCTGGCCACGACGCTGGGGCGTGACGGTGTCCGCGTGGGCACGGTGGAGCACCTGATGGCGGCGCTGGCCGGCATGGGCATCGACAACCTCCGGGTGGAGCTGGACGGTCCGGAAGTCCCCATCATGGACGGCAGCGCGGCGCCCTTCGCGGCGCTCATCCAGAGCGCGGGCGTGCGGGAGCAGGAGGCGCCCAAGGAGCTGCTGGTCATCCGCAAGGCGGTGTCGGTGGTGGACGGCGACAAGCAGGCCTCGCTCACGCCGGCCCGGCACTTCCGCATTAGCTGCACCATCGACTTCGAGCACCCCGTCATCCAGGGCCAGTCCTTCGACCTGGACTTCGGTGACCGGGACTTCGCGCGTGAGATTTCCCGCGCGCGCACCTTCGGCTTCCTGCGGGACGTGGAGAAGCTGAAGCAGATGGGCCTGGCCCGGGGCGGTTCGCTGGAGAACGCCATCGTCGTGGACGAGGTCTCCATCCTCAACCCGGACGGGCTGCGCTTCCCGGACGAGTTCGTTCGCCACAAGATCCTGGACGCCATCGGCGACGTGTCGCTGTTCGGCCGGCCCGTCATCGGCCACATGACGGCGTACAAGACGGGCCACGCGCTCAACCACAAGCTGGTGCGCAAGGTGATGTCCGACCCGAGCTGCTACGAAATCGTTCCCGCCCGCCGCCGCGAGCTGGAGGGCATGGGATTGGGCTTCTCTGGACTGGCCGGCGCGCTGGACTTCGAGCCGCTTGTCGCCTGACGTCATTAACTTGCAGGTCCGGTAAGGCTCGGCTAAGTGGGCGGGATATGCTCAACCGTCCCACCCGCGTCATCCTCGCCGCGCTCCTGGCGGCCTCCTTCACCGCCGGCTGTAACAAGGAGAAGGCGCCGGCCACCGCTCCCGCGGCGCAGCAGGCTGCGGGTGAGCCCGCGCCCGACACTGTCGTCGCGACGTTCGGCGACGGGCAGAAGATCACCTACAAGGAGCTCAGCGAGCGCCTCCAGGAGCCGCTGGCCAACCTGGAGAAGCAGAAGTCGCAGCTCCTGAAGCGTGGCCTGGACGGCATGGTGACGGAGAAGCTCGTGGATGCAGAGGCCAAGAAGCGCGGCCTCTCCCAAGAGGAGTACCTGAAGGCGGAGATCGACGACAAGGTCCCCGCGCCCACCGAGGAGCGCATCAAGGAAGTCTACGACGGTGCCGCTGGCCAGCTGCCGGAGGGTTCCACCTACGAGCAGATGAAGCCGCAGATCGTGGAGTTCCTGACGCAGCAGCCGAAGCAGGAGCGCGCGCAGGCCCTCTTCGAGGAGCTGCGCAAGTCCGCCAATGTCAAGCTGACGCTGCCGGAGCCGCCGCGTCCCCCGGTTGTCCGCAAGCAGGTGGCAGCCACGGGCGCCGCCAAGGGTGGTCCTGAGGGCGCGCCCGTCACCATCGTCGAGTTCAGCGACTTCCAGTGCCCGTTCTGCAGCCGCGCCAACCCGGCGCTGGCGCAGGTGCAGCAGGAGTACGGCGACAAGGTCCGCATCGTGTTCCGCCACTTCCCGCTCGACTTCCACAAGGAGGCGCCGAAGGCCTCCGAGGCCGCGCTGTGCGCGGGCGACCAGGGCAAGTTCTGGGAGATGCACGACCTGCTCTTCGCCAACCAGCAGGCGCTGGGCGTGGACGCGCTGAAGAAGCACGCCGCCGACCTGAAGCTGGACACGGCGAAGTTCAACGCCTGCCTGGACTCGGGTGAGAAGGGCGCCATCGTTCAGAAGGACCTGGCCGAGGGCAAGCAGGCGGGCGTGTCTGGCACCCCGGCCTTCTTCATCAACGGCATCCTGCTGTCCGGCGCGCAGCCCTTCGAAGAGTTCAAGAGCATCATCGACGCGGAGCTGAACGCGCCGAAGAAGTAGTTCCCGGCAGTCGGAGAGGTGGGCAGTGGCGACACGACCCAAAGCCACGCCCCGCCTCGCGGGTGATGCGGCATCGCTCGACTTGGAGCGACCGCTCGCCCAGGGGTTGTCCCCCTCCCGTCCCCTCCAGGCCTGGTTCCATGGGCCGGAGGGGATGGTCCTCCTCCAGGAGCCGCCCGGCTTCGCTGGCTTCCTCGCCGGCAGCCTGCGCACCCTGTCGGTGGAGGAAGTCTTCGCCCACGTCCTGTCCGGCATCCGCAGCGGCCTGCTGGCGGTGCAGCACGCCACGGGGCGCCGCACGGTGTCCTTCCGGGACGGACAGGTGGTGTTCGCCACCTCCACCGAGCGCTGGGAGCGGCTGGGCGCGGCGCTGCTCCGCCTGGGCTTGCTGACGCAGGCGCAGCTGACGCAGGCCCTGTCGCGTGTGACGCCGTCGCGCCGCATCGGCCAGGTGCTCACGTCGGAAGGGCTCGTCTCCGAAGCCAACCTGTACAGCGCCATGACGTACGTGGTGCGTGAGGTGGTGCTCAGCCTCTTCGAACTGGAGGACGGCAGCTTCGTCTTCGTCGAAGGCCCCGCGCCGATGGCGGACGTGGTGAAGCTGCCTGAGCGCACGCGGGACCTGGTCCTCACCGGCATCAAACGGGCGGAGCTGGTGTCGCGCCTGCGTCGGCGCTTCCCGGACGACACGCGCGTCACGCTGGGGCCCGAAGGACCGCTGCCCGGTGAGTCGCGGTTGTTCGCCCGGCTGGCGGACGGGCTGCCGCTGGCCAGCCTGCGCGCGTCCTATGAAGGCGGCCCGCACGCCTTCTACACGTGGCTTGAGGAAGCAGTGCGCGGCGGCAACGTGGCCGTCCACCCCGCGGCGCCGCCTCCAGTACAGGCGCCCGCTGTGGAGGGCATGGCCTGGGAGCTGTTGTCCGCGGAGGAGCGCTACAACCTGCTGTTGTCCCTGGTGCACCGGTCCCTGCGCGAGGCCGGAAAGGACACGGACCTGCTGCGCGGCTTCCTCGACGCGCCGCCGCAGGGCCTTGAGGACGCGTACGCCGGGGTGACACTGGCGGCGGACGGGCGCGTGGACGTGGCGCGGCTCAGGGCCAACCTCTCCACGGGAGGCGAGGCGGTGGGCCGGGCCCTCACGTTGGAGGCCCTGGACGCCTTCGTGTCCTATGCGTTGTTTTCAGCTCGTAACGTCCTGCCCGCGGACGTGGCGGAGCGGCTGTCCAACACCTACCGCACCCTCCAAGGAGGACTGGCCTAGGGGTTCGCCCGTGCCCACGTTCGCCGTCACGGCGTTCGGGGCGGGGAGCGGGCATGGTCGCGATGCGGAAGTGGGTGTGGGGACTCCTGGCGCTGACGACGGCCTGCGGTGGCGCTCGCCAGGCGATGAAGCACGGGGGGACCGGCGGCTCCGGGCCTGCCCCATCAGCGGAGGCCGCGAGCGAGGACAGTCGCTCGACGACGCGCCGCTACGTGGACGAGGACCTGGGCTTCGAAATCATCCGGCCCACGGCGGACTGGCAGCTGGACGAGACGAATGAGCGCACGCCGGAGGGGCTCGCCATTCCCGTCATCCTCCGCCACAACGTCTCCGGAGCGCAGGTGGTGTTGCAGGTGGCGCCCGCGGTGGCCTCTCCCACGCAGTTCGCGGAGCGGCTCACCGAAGGGCTCCGCCAGCACCCGGGCTTCACCACCACGGACCCGGCGCCCATTCCGCTGTCGGACACCGCGGTGGGCTTCGATTTCCAGGTGGGGGATGGCGTGCACGGCAAGGTGGCCGTGCGTGAAGGCATCCCCGGGCGCGTGTTGATGATGCTGGCCACCTGGCCGGCGCAGGCCGCGGCGGACGTGCCCCAGAGCGTGGATGCGCTCATCCAGGGCGTCCGCCCGCTCGCGGGGCCGGCGACGGCGTGGAAGGTTCCCCAGCGCTGAGGGCGCCCCTTCATCCGGGACGCCCTCTGTCTGGAAGGCCGCGCTACTTCGCGCGCTTCCGGGCCGGTTTGGCCTTGCCGGCCTTGGGCTCGGGCGCCGCTTCAATGGGCGCGGTGTCCTGCGTCTGCGCGCGCAGGCGGACGTACTCCACCAGGGTGCGCACGCCCACGCCGGTGCCGCCCTTGCTCAGGTAGCCACGCTCCTTGGGGCTGCTCGCCGGACCCGCGATGTCCAGGTGCACCCACGGCGTCTCGCCCACGAACTCGCGGAGGAAGATGGCGGCGTTGATGGAGCCACCCCAGCGCTCGCCGGAGTTCTTCATGTCGGCGACCTCGGAGCGCAGGGCGTCCTTCTGCATGTCGCTGATGGGCATGCGCCACATCTCCTCGCCCGCGGTGCGCGCGGCCTGGAGCACCTGCGTCACCGTCTCCTCGTGGTCGCCGAAGGCGCCGACGATGTAGTTGCCCAGCGCGACGACGCAGGCGCCCGTGAGCGTGGCCAGGTCGATGATGGCGGCCGGCTTGTGCTCGGTGGCCCACGTCAGGATGTCGCCCAGCACCAGGCGGCCTTCCGCGTCCGTGTTGGTGATCTCCACCGTCTTGCCCAGGCGCGAGGTGAGGATGTCACCCGGCTTGTAGGCGTTGCCGGCCGGCATGTTCTCGCACGCGCCGATGAAGGCGTGCACGGGGAAGGGCGGCTTGAGCGCGGCGATGACCTTCATGGCGCCCAGCACCGCGGCCGAGCCCGCCATGTCCGTCTTCATGTCCACCATGCCGTCCGTCGGCTTGAGCGACAGGCCGCCCGAGTCGAAGGTGACGGCCTTGCCCACCAGCGCCAGCGGCGGCTGCTTGGCGTCGCGCGCGTTCTTGGGCGTGTACGCCAGGTGGATGAGGCGAGGCTCCTCGGTGCTCCCCGCGGTGACGCCGAGGAACATGCCCATGTCGAGCTTCTCGATGTCGCGGCGGCCGCCGATGGTGGCCTTCAGCCCGCCTTCCTTCGCGGCCTGACGCGCGGCCTCGGCCAGCACCGTGGGCGTCACCGCGTTGGGCGGCTCGTTGACGAGGTCACGGGCCCAGTTGGTCGCCTCCGCGACGCGCTGCGCCAGCGTCAGCGCGTCATCGAGCTCGCGCGTGCGCTCCGTGCCCTCGGGGAGCACCAGGAACACCTTGCCCAGCTTCGCGGCGCCCTTCTTCTCCTCGCGCGCGGAGGACTTGTACTTGTCGAAGCGGTAGACGCCCAGCGCCACGCCTTCCACCACGGCGCGCACCGCGTCCTGCGCGGACTCGGTGGCCGGCAGGGCGAACGCCACCGAGGTGACCTTGAGCCGCTGCGCCGTCTTCGCGGCGCGGCCGGCGGCCAGCCGCAGCACTTCCGGGTGGAAGCGGGCGCGGTTTCCCAGGCCCAGCAGCAGCACGCGCTCGGGTGCGGTGCGCCCCAGGGTGTGCATCACCAGGCTCTGGTCCGCGCGTCCCTTGAAGCCCTCCTGGGTGGCGGCGCCGCGCAGGCGTCCTTCCAGGGCGCCGTCCGCCGAGGAGAGGGAGGACGGGGCACTGTCTCCCAGCTCGCCCTCGAAGAGGGGAATGACGAGCAGGTCGCCGCTCGTCCGTGTGGCATCGCCGGAGACGAAGCTGAAGTTCATGGGCCGTGGAACTCCTGAACAGTGAAAAGGCTTGGGCTGGTGGAAAGGGCGCGGACTGTAACGCCCGCCCTGTTACACGCAAAGCGTTGGATTTCATTCGAGCATTGCATTGCTTCGTTGCACTGGGTAGCAGTGTGGGGAATGCCCACGCTGCTGATGCATCTGACCGCCATTGAACGGATGGCCGCCAACCCGGGCGAGCTGCCGGCGGATTGGGTGCGTGCGCTGTCGGAGGACCTGCCGTATGCGCGCTTCGGCGCGGCGCTGCCAGACCTCCCGTTGTGCGAAGGCATCCGGGGCGGGCTCGCCGCCTTCCTGCCCGAACGGGAGCTGCCGCACTTCGCGCGGCTGTACCACGAGCGCGCCCCGGTGGGCTTCGGGCTGAAGATGGCGGAATTGGTGGCCTCCGGCGCGTTGGTGGGCACCGAGCCCGGCCTCGCGGTGCTCGCGGGTTACTTCACGCACCTGTGCCTGGACCGCCGTCTGTATCCGGTGGTGGACAGGTTGGTGGTGCGACACCGCCGCCGCGGTGAGCGTGCCCTGGAGGCGCACCGCGACATCGAATGGGCGCAGACGCTCTTCTATTTGCGCGAGCTGCACGGCATGGAGCTGCTCGGCACGCCGCGGGTGCGGGAGAAGTGTCAGGTGGTGAAGAGCCTGGGCTTCCCCTGGCGGGGCATTGGCGGCGGCCTCTACGAGCTGGTCCGTTTGTCCTCCCAGGAGCGTGTGGGCCAGGCGCCCAGCAAGTCGGAGGTCGATGGCTGGGTGCGCGGCCTGTACGTCTCCGGCCTCTTCCTTTCAAGTCCCATGGGCCGGGCGCGCGCGTTGCCGGCCTATGCGCGGCTGTCGTTCCAGGAGCTGTACCGCAACGACACGTTCGACTTCGCCGCGGAGGTGGAAGGCACGCTGGAGACGGCGCGTGGCGTCCTGCGTCGGTTGCACGGCTACATGGCGAGGGGCACCTTCACGCCCCGTACGCGAGCCCGCTTCCTGGAGGCCTTCCCCGAAGGGACGCTGGGCGCACGGGCGGCGTGACACCCGCAGAGCAGGCGTCCTGGCGAGCCCGGTTTCCCTCGGGGAATGGCGCTGTCCGAAGCGCGATGCCGCTCCTATCCTCGAAGAGGAATGACGGTCCTACTCCTCATCGCGGTGGGCGCACTCGCGGGTACCTTGGGTGCGATGCTCGGCATCGGAGGCGGAATCGTCCTGGTGCCCGCGCTGGTGCTGGGGTTCGACATTCCCTTGGAGCAAGCCATCCCCGCGAGCCTCATGTGCGTGGTGGCCAGCTCGTGCTCCGCCGCCGCGGGCTATGTGCACAAACACCTGAGTGACATCCGCCTGGGGCTGTCGCTGGAACTGGCGACGGTGCTGGGCGCCATCGCTGGCGGCATGGTGGCCGCCATGGTGGCGCCGGCGATGGTGGCGGTGGTGTTCGGGCTCTTCACGCTCTACGTGGCGCTGCAGATGTTGCTGCTGCGTTCGCCGCGCCAGGAGCCCGCCGCGATGGACGACTACGCGCCCGCCAACTACCCGCTGGGCATCTCCGGCTCCTTCGTGGCCGGTGGCCTGTCCTCGCTGTTGGGGGTGGGCGGAGGACCGCTCAAGGTGCCGCTGATGGCGTACGGCATGCACGTGCCGTTCAAGGTGGCCAGCGCGACGAGCAACCTGATGATTGGCGTCACGGGCGCCGCGAGCGTTGCCGCGTACGCGTTGAGGGGCCATCTGAAACTGGCGCTGGTGTCACCGTTGGTGGTGGGTGTCCTGGGAGGCGCATATGTGGGCAGTCGGCTGATGCCGAGGGTGCCCACGGCGGTGCTCAAGCGTTTGTTCGCGGTGGTGTTGCTGGTGGTCGCGGGACAGATGCTGTGGAAGGGAGGGGAGGGATTGTGGCCGAGCATCCTGAAGTGAGTGAACCCGAGGAGGCACGCGCGGCATGTGCTTCCGTGTCGGCGGTGACAGCGGAGCATCCCGCCGTCGCGCGCAACGTGGCAGTCACGGGAGGGGCCGCGTCGCTGACGCCCCCATGGACGGGGCGCCCATGGCGCAACCGGACGCGGGGGCGGCGGGGCAGGTGCGGCATCATCACCGTGAGCGTGCGGTGGTGGGCGACCGGTGGATCGCACGGGTGCTGCGCGCCGGCGCGGTGGTCAGCGGCGGAATGTTCGTCCTGTCGCTGGGGCTGGAGGCCATGCCCCAATCCGAGCGCGTGCACGTCGCCATCGACTTATTGCGAAAGGGCGCCGCGTCACTGCTGTTGGTGACGCCCGTGGCGCGGCTCGCGGTGGCGGGCACGCTGCTGGGCCTGCGGGGTGAGTGGCGCTACATGGTGATGGCCGCGGGCGTGCTGGGGCTGCTCGCCATCGCGGTGGGCACCGGCATCCAAGCCTAGGAAGAGCGCGTGTGACGGCGCTCTCCCCGGTGTCAGGGAGGAGCGCTCACACGCCGCGCGCGGTGAAGTGGGCCAGGATGTTCTGGACCTTGGCCACTTCGCCCGTCTGACCCAGATCTCCGTAGAGGGGAATCAGCGTCTCGAACTGCTTGCGGGCCGCCGCGAAGTCCTGCTGGTAGTAGCAGGACAGCCCCAAGTCCCAGCGGGCGCGGGCCTCATACGCATGGTCGTGCACCTCCTGGTACAACTCCACCGCGCGGAGCAGGTGCGGGCGCGCACCTTCGTGGTTGCCAAGAAGCCCCTCGGACTCGCCCAGCAGCAGGTGGCCCAGCGCGAGCGCCTCCGGGTCATCACCTTGCTCCAGCAGCGGCACGGCCTCCAGGAAGCGCTTGCGCGCGGGCTCGTAGTCGCCCTTCTCCATGCGGATGTCGCCGATGTCGATGAGCAGCCGCGCCACCCGCTCCGTGTTTCGCGTCTGGCGCAGGAGGATGAGCGCCTCCTGGTACTTCTCCTCGGCGGCCTCTGGCTGGCCCAGCGAGCGCAGGGACTCGCCGATGCAGGCGCGGGCCAGGGCCTCGCCCTCACGGTCCTTGGACTCGTTGAAGAGCATGGCGGCGCGGGCAATCTGCTCGATGGCGCCGCGGTGATCCTCGAAGTTCGCCTTCACCACGCCCAGCCCCATCAGGGCCTGCGCCTGGCCGGGCTTGTACTTGGCCTCTTGGAACTTCTCGAGCGCCTCTTCGTAGAATTGCCGGCTGGCGGCGTGGTCCTCCAGCAGACCGTGCAGCTCGGCCAGGTTCACCAGACCCTGTCCCACCTCGGTGGGCGAGCCGGTGATGCGCAGCGGCGCCAGCGCGTTCTTCTGCTTCTGGATGGCGTCGAGGATGTGGGTGCGTTGGGTGTCTTCGGGCGGGTGGTGCATGGGGGGCCTCAGGCGTCGCCACCCTTGCGGCGGCGGGAGGTCTTGTCCAACGAATCGTCCTTCTCGCTCCCGTCAGTCCCGTTGGCGGCCACGGCCAGGGAATGGGCGCTGGGGTGCCGGTCCTTCTCCACCTTGTCAGCCTTTTCGTGGACGAGGATGGGGGAGAAGAAGCAGTCCTTCTTCGTGTACTCGTCGAAGGCGAAGGCGAAACGGTAGCTGGCCGCCGCGCGCTGGTTGCAGTCAGTGCGCTCGCAGAAGCGGCAGGAGATGCCGGACGGAATGGCGTCCTTGCGCAGGTCCGTCGTGGGCAGGCCGTAGGCCAGGTACTTGGCGTTCTCCGCGTGGGTGCCCAGGCCGATGGAGTACGCAGTGCCCTTGACGATGGAGCCCTCAATCGGCTGGAGCTGCACCTTGGCGAAGCAGAAATAGGCGGTGCCGTCCGGCATGATGGAGTACTGCCGCGTCAGCTGGGACGGGTTGAGGAAGGCCAGGTGCACGGCCCACTTGGCGCAGCTGCCGCCGCCGGAGGCGAAGCGGATGCCGGTGCCGCTGTAGCGCTTGGAGATGTTGCCGGCGATGTCCGCGCGCAGGAAGTGGAACGGAAGCCCGGGGCGCTTCGGGTCCGACAGGTTGCACAGGCGGTGGGCCACCGTCTCGTAGGTGGAGCCGAAGATGCTCGACAGCAGCTCCACGTCGTAGCGCGTGCGCTGGACCTCCTTGAAGAAGTCCCCGTAGGGCAGCATCAGCGCGCCGGCGAAGTAGTTGGCCAGGTTCACCTTGATGAGCCGCTGCGTCTCGCCGTGGCGCATGCGGCCCGCGTCCAGCACGCGCTCCAGCAGCTTCTCGCGGTCCATCACCAGCAGGCCAATGGACGCGGCAATCTGGAACTTCAGCGGCTGTTCGGTGAGGAAGGGCGACAGCGTCAGCGTCCGCTCCTCCGGGTCCAACCGCCGCACCACGGATGAGCCGGAGGGGGACGGGTCGTCGAAGAGGACGCGGTAGCCGAAGCGCTCCTCCAGGAGCCGGATGAGCTGACCGCTGGTGATCTGCCGCTCCAGCCGCACGTCGCGGCGCAGCGCGTCCGCCTGCTCTTCCAGCTCCGGGAAGTAGTTGCGGTGCTTCTCCAGGAAGTCGCTGACCTCGTCGAAGGGCGAGTAGTCGAAGCGCACGCCGGGCGAGGTGCCGTTGCCCGGGCCGCCCTGGGTGCGCGTGCGCTCCTCGACGTTGAGCTGTGCCAGCACGTTCTCCAACTGCGTGCGGGTGTTCTTGTAGAGGTTGAAGAGCGCCGCCACCGTGCCCGCGAGCTTCGGCTCCGCGGAGAGGGACTGGAGCGACTCCGGGTCGATGTCGAGGCTCTTGAGGAGCGGCTCGTCCAGCAGCTTCGCGAGCGCTTCGTCCACGCGGCCTTCGCCCAGCGTGGACATGAACTGCTCGGGGTCCTGGTCGAAGTAGCGCAGGGCCTTCCAGAGCAGGGGGAAGGGCATCACCCGCTTACCCTTCTCGATGAGGTTCAGGTACGCGGGGGAAACGCCCAGGTCCTTGGCTGCGTCCGCCTGCTTGATGTTCCGTGCAAGGCGCAGTCCCCGAAGCTTCAGGCCCACGTTGGCGTTCAGTGCGTTGTCGTTCATGGCCGGGTGCGTTGACGCCTCCGGCGATCGCGAATGGCCGCGCGCGCCTCGGGCTCTTTACCCACTCTGCAAATCGATTTACCGATTTGCAATGATCCTTTTCATCCACGAGGACCCCTGTCGGCCCTGCGACGGACCGGCTGGACCGCGGTCGGAGCCGGGGTGCCTGCTACCTTGAACCTCATGAAATCACAGCCCTTTTGGGCGTGTGGGGAACCTGTCGTCGCGCTCGCTACAGCGCCTTGTCAAGCATTTACTGCTGCACTGCGGCATGGGCGGGGCGCGTTGCGGTAAAGGAAAAAACGCCGGTTTACAAGAACAGTCCGGGGCTCGGGTGCGATCGAACGTGGGGCTGAGCGGGGCGCACGCTGCCAGGGGGCGATTCACCTCCGGCGCGTCATGGGCGAACCTTCGCCGCGTATGGACGGTGGGCATGGAGGGCCGCGAAGGTGGAGCAGGGCGCCGCTGTGCATGCGTGCCCGGGCCGCCGCCGTCATCCTGCTCGGCCTGTCGTTGATGTCGTGTCAGGCGCCGCTGCGCCACCACCCCAGGGATGATGCGGCGGCGCTGCGCTACAACCTCACCTACGTGCGCGAGCCCGAGCACGCGGTGGACGTGGAGGTGGTGCTGGTGCGAGGCACGCCGCGCGAGTTCCTCTTCAGCCAGCCGGGCGCCGTGACGACGGTGTCCGCGCACCGGGAGGATGGGGGCGTCCAGACATTGCCCGTCCAGGAGGGCCGCGTCGTGCTGCCACGGGGGACGCGCTTCTTGCGCTACCGCTACGCGCTGGACGCCTCCATTCGCGAGCGCGGCCCGGACTTCTTTCAAGGCTCCGGAGACGGCGATGCGCGGCACGTCGCGGGCCGCGCTTACCTCATCCGGCCGCGGGTGGTGAAACCGGGCCTTCGCGTGGAGCTGTCGCTGGTGGGCACCGATGCATTGCTGCCGTGGCAGCCCGGGGAGAATGGCGTGTACCGGCTGCGCGGCGAGGACCTGGTGGACTCGGGCTTCCACGGCTTCGGCGGCCGCCGATGCCGGTGCGCCTGCCGGACGCGGTGCTGGACGTGGCCATCCTGGGACACTTCACGCACCTGAGCGACGCGGCCGTCTGCACCTGGTTGGGCAAGGCCGCGGAGGAGGTCCGCACCGTGCGGCGCGCCTTCCCGCATCCGCGCATCACCGTGCGGGTCATCCCCGCGCCCGGGCACCACGGGCCCAGCGTCTTCGGCATGGTGCGCTGGAGTTCGCCGCCCAGCATCTCCATCAGCGTGGGGCAGGAGGCGCGGCCGGAGGACTTCGCGCGGGACTGGGTGGCCGTCCACGAGATGCTGCACCTGACCCATCCTGTCTTCGTGCCCCGCGTACCGTGGCTGTCGGAGGGGCTGGCCACCTACTACACGGAGGTCGCGCGTGCGCGCTCCGGGCGGCAGGACTCGCGGCGCGCCTGGGAGGAGCTGCTGGGCGGCTTCGCTCGGGGGCTCGAGGGCAATGACACGCGAACCATGCAGGAGGCCGTGTCTCAAGACAGCTTTTCGCTCGCTGTCTATTGGACGGGAGCGCTCTTCGCGTTGCATCTGGATGTGGAATTGCGCCGTATCACTGGAAACACGCGCGGGCTGGATGACGTGTTGGAGTTGCTCGCGGCTCGCGGCAGTTCCTCGACCTTCGGGGCATTCGGTGCCGCGGTGGATGCCGTCGCGGGACAGCCGCTGTTCAATGCTCTGCTGGAGCGGCACTTGCCGCGGCCTGCTTTTGCGGAGCAGGCCGGTCTGCTAGAAGCGCTGGGTGTCCAGGAAGGACCCAACGGCGTCTCGCTGGTACCTGCTCGAGACAGTCTGTTGCGTGATTCGGTGGTCGGTCGGCGCAGCCACGGCGAAACACCCTGAATGCAACCGCGACCTCTACACAACACCCCCACGCAGTACCGAAAGGAAGTCTCATCCATGAACGTCAAGGCGCTTGCAGCGGTTGTCGGCACCCTGTCCCTGGCCGCGCTGGCCACGGGTTGTGCGACCAAGAAGTCGGCGGAGATGGAGCCCGCCACGGCCGAGGAGACTGGCGCGGAGAGCAGCGGCGCCACGGAGTCGCAGGAGGCCGCTCCGGCCGCGACCGAGGAGAAGGGCGCCGAGGGTAGCTGTGGCGCCGGCTCGTGCGGCTCCGGCTCCTGCGGCGGCCAGAAGAAGGAGTAGTTCCGCTGGACGGAGGTTCCGAGGGCCTGGTGAAGGCCGGGCCCTCGCTGCCGGGCGGTTGAGCAGCGCCGCCGGCGCCCGGGTTGTTTCCCACGCTTCGAGAGGGCTTCTGCCGTGGTGACGTACGCACAGCGACATGGGCTGAAGCCGCTGGGCGCGGGCATCGGGCTGCGCAGGAGCTTCTATGCGGAGCTGCCGCGCACCGAACGGCCGCTCGACTGGGTGGAGATCATCCCGGAGAACTTCCTGTCGCTGGGTGGGCGCTCGCAGCGCGCGCTGGACGCCTGCGCGGAGCGGTGGCCCGTGTTGCCCCACGGCGTGGGATTGAACATCGGCGGCCCGGACGCGCTGGACGACGACTATGTCCGGGGACTGGCGGCGCTGGTGAAGCGGGTGGACGCGCCCTTCTTCTCCGACCACCTCTGCTTTTCGCGGCTGGACGGTGTGTACCTGCACGACTTGCTGCCGCTGCCGTTCAGCGAGGCCGCTGTCGAGCACGTGGTGCCCCGCGTGCGCGAGGTGATGGACCGGGTGGGCCGTCCCTTCCTGCTGGAGAATCCCAGCTACTACGCGCGGATGCCCGGCGGCACGTTGCGGGAAGCGGACTTCCTCCGCCGCGTCGTGGAGCAGGCGGACTGTGGGCTGCTGCTGGACGTGAACAACGTCTACGTCAACGCGCGCAACCATGGCTACGACGCGCGGGCCTTCGTGGATGCCCTGCCGCTGGAGCGCGTGGTGCAGATTCACCTGGCCGGCCACACCTGCTACCCGGACGTCATCGTCGACACGCATGGCGACCGCGTCTGCGACGACGTGTGGTCGCTCTACCGCTACGTGCTGGCGCGCACCGGGCCGGTGGCGACGCTCATCGAGTGGGACCAGGACCTTCCTTCCCTGGACGCGGTGCTGGACGAGGCGGACATTGCGCGCGCATCGCTGCGGGAGGTCGCCGGCCCATGAAGCCGTCCCTGCGCGACTTCTTCGACAGCATGGGGGACTACCTCGCCGAGCCCGGCCCGGAGTCGCTGGCCGCGCTGTACGCGAGGCACCCGGGGTGGGAGGCGCCGCGTGAGCGGGTGTCGCTCTACGGCGGCTTCGTGCTCGGCCATGTGCGCTCCGCGCTGGACAAGGTCTTTCCGCTGACGCGCCAGGCCCTGGGGCAGGACGCATGGGACGGCCTGGTGGTGGCCTTCACGCGGACGCGGCCGGCTCGGCACCATGAGCTCAACCACCTGTGCGAAGGCTTTCCCGCGTTCCTCGCGGACGCGGCGGCCTCGTGGGGGTTGGCGCCCTTCGTGCCCGCACTGGCCCGCTTCGAGTGGACCGACTTCGCGGTGTTCGCGTCCCTGGAGCCTTCGCCCGAGCGCGTGGCGCGGCTGACGGCCAATCCCACCCTGGTGGCACTGGAGCACGACTTCCACCTCTGCGCGTACGTGCGGGCCCGAGGCGCCGCGACGTCACCGGAGGCAGGCGCGGAGCTGGCGCTGCTGTGGCGCCACCCGGAGCAGTTGAAGACGCTCTACATGGCCGCCACGCCACCGGCGCTGCTGGTGTTGAAGATGGCGGTGGAAGGGCTGGCCCTGGCGGACGTGGTGGCGGCCACGGGCATGGCGGAAGCCGACCTGCGCGCGACGGTGACGCGCTTCGGCCGCGACGGACTGGTGCTCCTCCCGGACGACAGCGACGGGGGATGAAGTGCCCGCGCTGTCTGGGCGCTCAGTGCCAGGGGTACGTCACCAGGCCCCGCGCCGTGCCCACGTAGCGCGGTCCTCCCGGAGCCACCAGCAGGGCGCTCACGTCCGGGTCCGGCAAGCCCTCTTCCGTTCCGAAGTGGGAGGCGATGTCTGCTGACACGTCATAACGCACCAGCCCGTTCTTCGTGCCGGCCCAGAGGATGTCCCGGGTGCGCGCGTCTACGGCCTGCCGTTCGAAGAGGAGCGTGCGAATCTCCTCGTCCTGCAGTCTCCAGGGGGCGTCGCGCAGCGCGGGACCGGGTTGTCCCAGCGCGCTGAAGCCCTTCCTCGTGCCGGCGAACACCTGGCCCTCCGGCCCCACGGCCACGGAGAGGACGTCGTCATCGGGGATGGCCGGCGGAGCGTGAAGTCGCACCGAGACTTCGGCCAGCCCGGGCTCGAAGTCGTCGTCCGCCCAGAGGGTGATTTCCGCGAGGCCGCCCGACGTGGCCGCCCAGGCCGTCACGCGTTCCGGGCTGGAGTCCGGGGAGATGGCGAGCTGGCGCACCTCGCGTCCCTCCAGCAGGCGGCGGCCTCCCACGGTGCCCGCGCGTCCTCCGGAGGCGGGGTCGCTCGCGCGTGTGAGGACCAGGCCCCGGCGGGTGCCCAGCAGCAGCACGTCCGGGGATTCCCATGCGGCCACCGCGGTCACCGCCGCGCCCGTGGCCCCGAGCATGGCGCCCGTGTGCCGGGTGCAGGTGCGCTGGACGCACCGGAGCACGCCGCCGCCGTCGGTGCCTACGAAGAGCACGTTGCCACCTTGAAACGCATGGAGCGACAGGGCCGGGGCGTTCACGTCCAGCACCGTCGTGGACGCGCGCTCCGCATACACCCGGGGAGAAGTGCCATCCGCGTAGCGGAGCCCATCCGGGGTGAGCGCCAGGGCCACCACGGGCCGCTGCGCGTCCGGGACGTCCTCCATCAACCGCGCGCGTCCCAGCGGCAGCACCGTGAAGGACGTCGCCGCGCGGCTCACGGGGCCGTCCTGGTCGGTGGCGGCCAGCACCGTCGTATGGCGACCGGCGAGGGGGAAGGCGAGGGTGGCGGTGGGCAGCGGCAGCGCGACCGCCAAGAGGCTCCCCGCCAGGTTGTCCAGCCACGCCAGCTCCGCGATGTGGCCCTGGGGGACCGCGGGCCTCGCGAAGCCGGTGAGGACCACGGGTTGCCCCTCCTGGCATGGGCCTCTGCCGCAATCCAGCAGTCCTTGCATCACGCTCTCCACCCGCACGTCGGGCGCGCCGTTCACGGTGACGGCCACGGCCGCCGCGCAGGCCAGTCCCCACGGGTCCGTCGCGGTGAGCGTCAGCACGTGGTGGCCGGGCGTGGACAGGCGGACGGTGTGCGTGCTCGGACCCTGGGCCAGTGCGCCGTCCCGCGAGGACACCCACGTGTAGCGCAGGCCCGTCCGCGCATCCTCCGCGTCCGACGCCGAACCCGTGAGCGCCAGCGGCACACCCGCGTTCACCACCGCGTTCGGAAGCGGTGCCTGGATGGCGCAGCCCGTGGGCGGCGTATTGATGATGGCGCGCACCGGCCGTTCCACGCAGCCGCGCAACGCGGTGTCCTCTGGGTCCACGGCGCACGCGGACAACACCTGCGCACCGGCCACGGACAGCACGGCGCTCACGGCTTCACCCGTGCCCAGGGGCGTGGGCTCGGCGCTGGTGGTCCAGATGGGCTCCACCGGTTGCTCCGTCTCCGGGTCCACGCAGCGGGCCCGCAGCTGGCTGGGGACGCCCACGAGCACGCGTGGATTCTCGGTCGTGGGGAGCTCCAGCTCGCACCGGGGCGGAAGGTTGGTGACCAGCCGCACCCGCACGCTGTCCGAGGCGGTGTTGCCGCGCCCATCCACCACCTGCGCCCTCACCGTGTAGACGCCGGGCGTGGTGAAGGCGTGGGTCAGGGCCGGGCCTCGGCCCAGCGGATGCCCCGAGGGCGCCGGCTCCACTCCACCGCGCCGTCGAGGTTGCCCGCGCCTCCCTCGGCGTGGAAGTCCTGGGCGGTGGCCGCGAAGCGGACGGAGGCGCCGTGGGGCGGGGCCTCGCCTTGCTTCACGAAGACCTCCGTGGGCTCGGGCCGGAGGATGCGCACGCTGGGGGCGCGCGTGGCGCGGACGGTGACGCGCACGTCGGCGGTGGCGGAGACCTTCGTGGCGGAGTCCACCGCGGTGCAGCGGAGGGTGTCCTCGCCGGCCACGGACAAGGTCGCCCGCACCACGTCGCCGGCAGGCAGCGGCCCGGACAGCGCGGACGTCCACTGCACCGCGCGCCCCTGGAGCCGCACGCCACGCTCCGTCATCGCCATGCACTCCAGGCCCAGCTCCTCGCCGAGGTTGAAGGTGCTGCCCGGCGCGGGGCGCAGCACGGTGGCCACGGGAGCACCCCGCGCGAGGACGTTCAGGTGGAGTGACGCGCTCGCGGCCAGTCCACCGGCGTCCACCACCGAGGCGGTCAGCCGCTGCGCTCCGGGTTCGTGGAAGGCGAGGGTGGCGCGTGCGCCGCGGGCCCGTTGCCCTTCGACGGAGGACACCCACAGCACGTTGGCGCCCAGCGCTGCGCCTTCCTCCGCATCCTCGACGGTGGCCGCGAACTCCACGGCCGGCCCACGCGCAGCGGGATGATGTCCAGGGTGGGGCTGACTTCGAGCCGGGGAGGCGTGTTGTGAGTCGTTGGCGGAGGGCGGGGGCTGGCTCACAGCCCCACAACGTGGCGGCGACCAGTGGGACCAGCACGAGGCGGAGCCGAGGGGGCCTTGGCTCGCCACGGGGTCACGTCCCGGCCGGCAGACGCGGCCCGCCGATGAATCCACGCACCGCCGGTTGCCCGGGCAGTCGAGGTCCGTTGCGCAGGGCGCCGTGCAGGCCCCGCTGACACAGCGCCCTTCGAGCAGTCCCAGCTCGTGGCAGCTCGCGTCGTCGGTGCAGGGCGCGTCCATCCGCCGCAGGGCATGGCAGCCCGCGAAGTTCGCGGCATCTGGCAGGCACCGCCCGGACTGGCAGGTGAAGCCCGGCGCGCACTGTGCCGACCCAACGTCGTCCGGCAGCGCCTGGACGGAGGGGGAGCGTCATCGTCGCCGCCGCACCGGGTGGCGCACGCGGCGCTTCCTTCGGGGAGCACCTCGCAGTACGTCCCAGCGGCGCATTGCCAGTCGCCCGTGCAGGGCGCGCACAGGGGACCGGGGCCCTCGCAGCGGTTGCCCTTGCAGGTCAATCCCTCGCCGCAGTGCGAGTTGCCGAAGCACTCCAGGCACTTCTTGTTCGGCGCGCACACCAGGCCTTCCTCGCAGCCGATCTCTTGGCAGCCCTGTTCGAGGAGCGACTCGTCCACCACCAGGTCGACCTTGAGCTCCTTCTTCTCGCCCGGGCCCGCGCAGTCCTGCACCTGGGTGGCTGGAAAGCCCAGGGCCGTCACCGTCACCGTGTAGCAGCCGTCCGGAAGGGGCCCCACGCGCAGCCGCCCCTTCGCGTCCAGCAGCAGCCGCTGGAAGGGCGTGCCCTCCACGGACGCCTCCGCCGCGGTCAGCCGGAAGCCGTTGGTCGTCTTCACGTGCAAGTCGAGGAAGCCCGCGGGCGTGGGCGCCACCGGTTGCACCTGGACGGACTGGCCTCCCAATACCCGCACCTGGACGCGGGCGGCCTTTTCGGTCGTGGCGATGATGAAGAGCTCCGCCATCCCCGTGGGGACGTCTTCCAGGGTGAAGCGCCCGTCCGCGTCGACAGGGCTGCTCACGCCGGGTTGGCCCACCAGCGACACCATGGCTACCGCGGGGTCGCTCTCCGTGAGCTGCCCATGCACGGTGCCCACCCGGAAGGGGGCGTTCTCCAGGTTGCCGCAGCCCGCGGCGCAGCAGGCCACGAGGGTGGCTACCGCGATGTGAATCGTCGAGCGCATCAGAATCGATATCCCGCGCCGGCCCAGCCACCCGTGAAACCCACGGCCTGCCCCTGCCCATCCACAACGACATACGTCAGCATGAACTGGGCCTGTGTCATCAGCTCCAGCCGCTCACCCACCCGCCACACGATGCCGCCCACCACGCCGGGGCTGACGGTAAAGAACCGCTGCCCGTTGACGGCGGCCTCTACGTCAAAGGACCGCCTGAGGTGCAGGCCGGCCACACGCGGCCCCGCGAACAACGTCAGCCGCTCCCAGCGCCACAGGTAGGGAAGGGCCACGCCCGCGGAGAGGGTGGTGTAGCGGAAGGGCACCTCGCTGCCCGGCGTCAGCTGCAGGGCCCGGTCGCCAGTGCTGAAGGCCACGTCGAAGAGCAGTCCGAAATCCTGAAGCGGCTGGTCCTCCAGCCGCAATGACAGGGCGACTTCGGGGGACATGGGCAGCAGCTCCGCGCGGCTGCGGGCATCCGCGAAGCTGAACATGCCGCCCAGCAGCGACAGCGAGCGCCGCGGGAAGGCCTCCGCCATCAGGCGCTCCAGGGGAGCCGGTCCCCCTGGCCCACCTCCACGTCGCGGCGCATGAGGACGGCGTCGCCCTTGGTCAGCTCCACCGTCCGCTTGCCGGGCGCCACCGCCGCGCCGCCGGGCAGGTCCGTGCGCTCCTCGCCGTCCACCTTGAGCGTGAAGCCATCCAGGCGCGGGTTGTAGGAGAACAGCTCGGGGCGGCCCGTCCGGGTGATGCTGCCGGAGAGCACCACCGGGTCCGCGCCCACTTCCATGATTTCCGCCGACGGCCGCTGCCGCCCTCGGTGAAGGCGAAGGTGCGGCGGCGTGCGTGGTCATGGGCCTCAGTGGCCGTGACGGCGCCGTCACCATTGCGGTCCGCCGCGCCGCTCAAGCCGTCGATGAGGAAGTGGGTGTAGATGTCGTTGCGCAGGCTCTCGTCCTCGCGCGCCGTCTCGCCCCAGTCGCAGGCGGCGAAGACCATGGACGCGCGCGACGACTCCTCCAGCGGCCGGGCGTAGAAGCCGGACTTGATGCCCTCCAGCTCCGCCTTCAATTCCTTGGGCAGCAACGACTTGCCGCTGCCGCTGTGGCAGGTGGCCAGCACCAGCATGCGGCGCCGACTGGCCAGCCCGTCGAACTCCTCCTTCAGCGTGTCCATGCTCAGCGCCGTCTGGGGAATGTCCCGGTAGGCCGCGTCGCGGGTGACCAGGTAGCGCCGCAGCTCGCCCTTCGCGTCGCGCGCCAGCGTGCCGTGCGCGGAGAAGTAGACGACCACCACGTCGTCGGGCCGGCTCGCGTCCTTCTTGAGCTGCCGGAGCGCCGCGAGGATGGCCTCGCGCGTCGTCTCCTCGCGGCGGGTGAGCATGCGCACCTGGTCGAACCCGCCGCGCGCGGGGTCCTTCAGCGCGGCGCCCAGGTCATGGGCGTCCTTGACGGTGTAGCGCAGCCCCTTCCAGCGCGGGTCGTCGAACGAGGCGATGCCCACCAGCAGGGCCATCCGGCGCGGCTTGTAGGCGCTGGACAGCGACGCCTCATCGAGCTTCAGCGGGACCAGTCCGCCCTTCTCCCCGGAGGAGGAGGGCGTCGCGCACGCGGCCAGGCAGGCCAGCAGGATGGGAAGGAGTCGCCTCACGTGGAACCGTTCAAGGACGATTCTGGCTGCTTCGCACGCTCACGTCGAACCGGATGATGGCCAGTGGGTCCTGCCCCTGGGGGGCTGCCTCGTTTCGTCCCTCCAACACTTCACTGACCGTCTCGGCCTCAGGCGGCGCACCGGTGGAGCCCACCAGCCACAGCGTCACCGGGCCTTCCTCTCCCGCGAGGCTCACGCCCGCGAGCCCCTGCGGCCCCTGCAGGTCGTGGGTGCCCGCGGCCAGGGGAAAGTGGCCCAGCAGCTCCGGCGCCGCGCCCTGCCGTTGCTCGAAGAGCAGGGCGGTGCCCGCCTCGGTGGCGTGGTAGCGCAGGAGCAACACCTCCGAATCCTCCACCGAGCTGCCCGGGTCCAGACGCCGCAGGACTCCCGCGCTGTCGCGTGCCACCACCGACAGCTCCAGGGCGATGCGTGCCAGGCGTCCCTTCTCACCCGTCCATTCCGCCGCGGAGCCTTCCTGGCCGGCCGGGTCCGCCGTCCGCATGCGGGGTAGCAACACCACCGCCAGCAGGCACGCGGCAAGTCCTCCGGCGACCAGGCCCCAGTGCCCGGCCGCGGGCCGATGGGCTCGCAGCGCGCGCCGCACGCGCGCCAGACCCACGTCATCCAGGGGCGGGGCGGACGCGCCCGTCGGAGCGAGCCCCAGCAGCAGCGAGTCCACCGGCCGTCGAGCAGGCCCGGGCCCGGGTGCGTGGCGAGGAACGCCTCGCACGTCTCACAGGGGTGCGCCAGGTGCGTGGCGAAGTACGCCACGGCCTCGGGCTCTCGGCGGGAAAGGGCGCGCAGTGCGCCATCGTTCAGGTGTTTCATGAACACTCACTCCCACCGGCCGGCGAGGACTCGCCGCAGCAGCTCGCGCTTGATTCGAGACCGGAACCGCTCCAGCCGCATCGTCACCGCGCTTTTTCCCACGCCCAGCTTCTCCGCAATCTCCCGCGCGGACAGCTCACCCTCCACGTAGAAGAGGTGCACCGTCCGTTTCTCCTCGCCCTCGGGCAGCTCCGCGATGAGTCGCCGTACCACCTCGATGTCACGCTCCAGTTGCAGCGCCTCGGGAATGTGGGGGACCGGTTCCGGTTCAGGGTCCGCCACGTCCTCCTCCAGCCGCCGGGTACTGGACTTCCGCTCCAGCCGCGTCCGGGCCCGGTTTCGGGCAATGGACAGCAGCCATGACTCGAAGGCCCCCGGCTCCTTCAGCCTCGGGAGCGCCCGGAACGCCCGGACGAAGGTCTCCTGGATGACGTCCTCCACCTCATCCGAGTCCAGCTGGGCGAAACCGCCCACCAGCCGCGCCACCAGGGGGCGTGTGCGCCGGTAGATTTCGCTATAGGCAGACGCCTCCCCATGCGCTGCCCGCCGCACCCAATCCGTCAGTCCCTCCGACGCACCCACCTGTCCTCCAGACCCTCGTAAAGGCCCGCCGGCCACAGGGCCGGTGGACGCTACCGTCTCCATGGAAGCAAGCGGGCAACCTTCTTCTCGCTGGCACCCGGGGGGGCGCTGGGGGGAAGAATGTCGCCGCGGCCGTTCATTTCAAGAAGGGACACTGACATGCGCGTCATCAACTTCAATGCCGGCCCGGCCGGATTGCCACTACCGGCCCTCGAGCGGGCTCGGGACGAACTGATTGACTTCCAGGGCTCCGGCATGTCGGTGATGGAGCACAGCCACCGGGGGCGGGAATACGAGGAGGTCCACGACGAAGCCATCTCCCTGTTGACCCGGCTGCTGGGGATTCCCGACACCCACCAGGTCCTGTTCCTCACCGGCGGCGCCTCCCAGCAGTTCGCCCAGGTGCCGATGAACTTCCTGCGGCCCGGCGCCAGCGCGGACTACCTCATGACAGGCGTGTGGAGCGAGAAGGCCTTCGACGAGGCGAAGTACTACGGCGCGCCGCGCGTCGCGGTGAGCACGGCGCAGCCGGACAAGCGCTACACGCGGGTGCCCCGCCAGGATGAGCTGCGCCTCGAGCCGAACGCGGCGTATGTCCACCTGACGAGCAACAACACCATCTTCGGCACCCAGTGGCACACCTTCCCGGACGTGGGGAACGTGCCGTTGGTGGCGGACATGAGCTCGGACTTCCTGTGGAAGGGCTTCGATGTCAGCCGCTTCGGCCTCATCTACGCGGGCGCGCAGAAGAACCTGGGGCCCTCCGGCGTGACGCTGGTGGTGGCTGACAAGGCGTTCATCGCGCGGGGCCGGACGGACATTCCGAAGATCTTCCGCTACACCACCCACGCGGAGAACAACTCGCTCTACAACACGCCGCCGACCCTGGCCATCTACCTGGTGCGCAACGTCCTGGCCTGGATTCAGTCGGTGGGGGGGCTCGCGCAGTTGGAGCAGTGGAACCGGGAGAAAGCGGCGTTGCTCTACGGGGCCGTGGACCGGCACCCGGAATTCTACCGCGCGCCGGTGGAGCGCGAGTCCCGTTCAGTGATGAACGCTGTCTTCCAGTTGCCCACGGAAGCGTTGGATGCGGCCTTCGTCGCTGACGCGAAGCAGCAAGGAATGGTGGGCCTCAAGGGGCACCGGACGGCCGGAGGAATCCGCGTTTCGATGTACAACGCGGTGAGCGTGGAGAATGTGCGCACGCTGGCCGCCTTCATGGACCACTTCGTGAAGACGCGCGGGTAGGCTGCGTCCAACCGCACGGATTACCCACACCCGGAGGATTCATGAAAGCCACGCTGACCGCCGTCGTGCTGTCCCTGATGTTCGCCGCTCCGGCCTTCGCCAAGGAGGTCGCGGGGGTGAAGTACCCGGAGACCGCGTCCGTTGCCGGTAAGGAGCTGAAGCTCAACGGCGTGGGCCTGCGCAGCAAGCTGGTGTTCAAGGTCTACACGGCGGGGCTCTACCTGGAGACGCCGTCCAAGGATGGCGCCGCCATCATCAGCTCGGACCAGATCAAGCGCGTGCGCATGTACATGCTGCGGGACCTGGACAAGAAGACCATCGTCGATGCCATTGGCGACGGCTTCAAGAAGAACGCGGGCTCCAAGCTGCCGGAGCTCCAGCCCAAGCTGGACACCTTCAACGCGGCCATCCCGGACGTGAAGAAGGGTGACGAGCTCATCCTCACGTACATCCCCGGCCAGGGCACGCAGGTGTCCAGCAAGACGGGCAAGGAGATCTCCGTCGAGGGCAAGGACTTCTCCGACGCGCTCTTCTCCGTCTTCGTGGGCAAGAGCCCGGTGGATGGCAGCCTGCGTGACGGGATGCTCGGCAAGGACTGAGTGACGCCGGTGCGCGCCACGTGCGGCGTGGATGCCCCGTGTCTCCGAGCGAGGCACGGGGCGTCGTCGTTTCAGGGGCGGGATGCAATGCGTCCGTGGCTCGCGCGTACAAGATGAGGACGGCCGGCCGCTGCGCGAGGGCGGGAGGTCTGATAGCAACCGGAGGGCACGAAGGAGGTCGTCATGGGAATCTGTACGTGGTTGGTGCTGGGTGGCATCGCGGGCTGGCTGGCCAGCATCATCAAGGGCACCAACGCCCGCATGGGCATGTTCGCCAACATCGCCACCGGCATCGTCGGGGCCATGATTGGCGGCTGGGTTTTCAGTCTGATGGGCGGCACCGGGGTGACGGGCTTCAACCTCTGGTCACTGCTGGTGGCGACGGTGGGCTCCGTCATCCTCATCACCATTGTCCAAGCCATCCGGAAATGACGCCCGCCGCCTGCGTGCGCGCTCAGAAGAGGCTGAGCTGCGGCGTGGGCGGCGGCTTGCGCTCCGGGCGCCGGAAGGTGTCCGGGGCGTCCTCGGTGATGTAGGAGGCGCGGATGCCCACCTTGCGCGCCGCCGTGTGGAAGAGGCGGTGGATGGTCTCCGCGTAGAGGCCGTCACCGCGCATGCGGTGCTTGAAGCGGCTGTCGTTGAGCGCCCCGCCGCGGGTTTCCCGGATGCGGTGGAGCACCCGTTCCGCGCGCAGGGGCAGCTTCGCGCGCAGCCGTTCCGCGAAGACGTCCTTCACCGGGCCGGGCAGCCGCACCAGGATGTGGTGCGCGCGGGTGGCGCCAGCTTCACGTGCCGCGGCCAGCACGCGGTGGATGTCCTCGTCATTGAGGCCCGGGATGATGGGTGCCACCGACACCGCCACGTCGATGCCCGCCTCGGTGAGCCGGCGGATGGTCAGCAGCCGGCGCATGGGGGAGGCGGCATAGGGCTCCATGGCCCGGGCCAGCTCCGCGTTGTGGAAGGGGAGGCTGATGCTGACCCACAGGCGCGCGTCCCGGGCCAGCCGTTGAAGGACGTCCAGGTCCCGTTCGACGAGCACGCCCTTGGTGATGATGCCCACCGGGTTGCGGTACTCGGCGCAGACTTCCAGGCAGCCTCGCGTCAGCCGCAAGGAGGCCTCCAGCGGCTGGTAGCAGTCGGTGACGCCGCTGAAGACGACGGTTTCCCCCTTCCAGGAGGGTTTCTCGAAGGCCTCGCGGAGCAGCTCCGGCGCCCGGGGCTTCACCACCAGCTTCGTCTCGAAGTCGGTGCCCGCGCCCATGTCCAGGTACTGGTGCGTGGGCCGCGCGTAGCAGTACGCGCAGGCGTGGAGGCAGCCCCGGTACGGGTTGACGCTCCAGCTGAACCCCACGTCCGGGCTGTCGTTGTGCGACAGCACCTGCCGGCTGTGGTCCTCGAAGACCTCCAGCTTGGACGGCGGGATTTCGTCCAGGTACTCCACCGCGGTGCTCGCCCAGGGGTTGGGCGGATTGTCGATGGGACGCGCCTTCATACGCCCACCGTGGGCCTGAAAGCACGTTCAGTCAAGGGGCGAGCGACCCTGAAAAAGGGGAACCCCCTGCAGAGAGTTCCCCCCGTTGCGCCACCCGGATGGCGGGCTCCCGAAACAGCGCGCTACCAGGTCCAGACGTAGAGCTTGTGGGTGCCGACGGTGCCGCTCGTGTTGCTCACGTAGAGCCGCGCCCCGGGCCACGCGCAGTTGAGGTTCAGGTTGCTGTGCGTCTGGCCGACGTTGACGGTACCGGAGATGTTGTTGCTCCCGCAGTACGCGTAATACGACGTGGGGGCGGTACCGACGTTCTGGATGGAGAACGGCGTCACGCCGAACAGCCAGGTCGAGAAATCGCGCGTCTGACCCGCGTCAATCCACGCGGACTCCATGGCCTGCTCCACTTCGCTCAGCTCAGGCTGCTGCATGGCCTGCGCGTCCTCCGGCGTGTACTCCCCACCGCAGCCAACGGCAGTCAGAGACAGCAGACCCATAACTCCCAACGTATTGAGCTTCTTCATGACTTCCCCCTCATTGCGAGTTGTCCCCGAATTGGAGACGCGCGGTGTGTATGGGGGTTTTCACCTAATGTAAATGGTGTGTTTCTGACACCCGGTGGGTTGAAACGGATTGCGTCGCTGGATGACGCGTTGCGGTGTCTGTGTCATGGCCGGAACGCCCCGGCCCTTCTGGTGAGAGGGCCGGGCGCTGGGGGCGCGGGATAATGGCTAACGACAGACGGAGTAGAAGTCCGTCACGGCGAATGACGTCTGTCATCCGGAGATACGGGCCGTCTCGTTGCAGCGACAAGACTTGTCGCCGACCCACCGCGTGAGGCTCGCGTCTGGGAGTTGAGGCGGGGCGTGTTCGCTGGCGTGAGGCGTTGCGGAATGCTCAACCGCGGTGCGAACGACGCCAGGACATGCGGTTGCTACAGTTCAGGGCACGCTCACAAGTGGCCGCAATCCGACGCCTACCCTCACGGGACGCGCCCGGTTGGGGTCGATGACAATGGGTTTCTCGATGAGCTCCGGGCGGGTGGCCCGTGTGTCCGCAGGGTCCGGCACCCACACCGGGGCTCCGCCAGGCGCCCCTCGCTTCCACGCGCGGGGGACGCGCCGGATGCCTACTGGGTAGATCGTCAATCCGGAGGCGTCGATGCGCAATCGCAGGAAGCACTTCCAGTCCGGAATGGCCAGTGAAGAGAACGCCTCGTTCGCGTGGCAACCAAACATGTTGAGGGAGCTGATCAGGTACAGCCCCACCAGGAACGGAGCGGCCAGGCAGCCAGACGAGAATAGCAGCAGCCAGCTTGCGATGTCTCGGCGCAGGCTTCCGGGAGCTCCCACGCCGAGCTGCTTCACCAGTGTGACGGCCGCCCGAGTAAGCAGTCCTGCCGTGAGCAGGTGGGCCGACCCGTGGAATCCGCCCGCAAGCCATCGCCAGGGTGCGCCCCGGCGCGCGTCCGCGAACGTGATTGCGCTCACAAGGGTGAGGCCCCCGAGGAACAACGTCCCTGTCCCCTTGAGCGCCCGGTGAAGCACGCGTGAGAGCTTGTCCGATGCGCCCGTGCTGTTCATGTCAGATGCAAGCCCCCACCCAAGCTGCAGGTAGAAGGCACCCATGAAGACGCCGAACCATGGATTGAGGACGGGAAACGCCAGGTTGTGCCACGTGAGACGCCGTGATTTCTGGATCGGCGGAAAGCACTGCCGCAGCTCGAAGCCCTCCGCCTCTCGCTTCTCGCGCGGCAGGTGTGTGGGGTAGAGGTAGGCCCCGCCTCCGCCAGCGACGATCTTTTGTCGTCCGTCCCTGTCCGAGTGCCGCATGTAGTGGTGAAGGTCTCCCGAAAGGAAGATGCTCACCTTCTTGCCCAGCACCAACTGCTCCAGGAACTGGAGGTTGCCTTCCAGTGCCTTGCGCCCGGCGATCGCCTTTATTTTGCTGACGGCCCAATCCGGCTCCGCGTTGCACAGGATGACGCGCTCTCCGTCCTGCATGTAGCTGACCACGTCTTTGAAGAACTCCACCTGCGCGTTGTCCAGGTCGGACTCCAACTGCATGTCCGTGCCGAGGAGCCACCAGCCATGCGGCAGCTTGATGGCGAAGTAGCTACGTCGCTGGCGCGTCCTCCACGCCTCCGATGTCCGGCCCTGGCAGAACAGCCGAACGAAGGAGACAAGCCCGTCGTACCAGTCATGGTTGCCCGGCACGGCGAACAGGTAGGGCCGGCACCGTCGGTGGTTCAGCGCCGCTTCATAGGGGCCCACTGTCCGGTCGTAGTACTCCTGTACGCTCGCGGTGGGGTACACCTCGTCACCACCAAAGATGAGCACTTCGCCTCCCTTCGTGTGGTGAGTGACCCCCTCCGGATCCTCCAGCGCCAGGTCTGGGTTCATCACAGCTGTCGCCACCGCATAGGTGGCGTTCCAGCCATCACCCAGGTCGGACACGTAGTCCATCCACAGCACGTCGCGCGGCCGATTCTCGTTGTCCACGGTGCAGTCGAAGTAAGGCTGCTCCAGTGGCTGCTTCGGGTTGGTCAGCGCATCCAGAAGGCGGCGATCCGCCTGCTTGCCAATGACAGCGGAGAGGAAGGCCTTTACCCCCGTCTTGACCAGGGTACTCGGGTGGAACCACCGCACCATCGGTTTGCCATGCGGCTTGCGTGGTTCGCGGCGTCCCCCACCGGCAGCTCGTATCGTCATATGCGTTCCTCCGTGGTGGGGTGTTTGCGGAGCGCCGTCGTTCGTGGCCATTGCGCAATCAAGTGGTCTGAGAACCGGTCCGCGAGCGCGGCGATGGTGAGGCTCGGGTTGGGGCCGGTGGGGCCAGGCATCACCGAGCCGTCCGCCACGTACAGGCCGGGGTAGTGGAACGCCTCGCCATGGGCGTTCACCACCCCTTCTGCTGGCGTCCGTCCCATGGGGCAGCCACCCAGCGGATGCACGGTGATGACCCGGCTCAAGTAGCTGAGGGGGTTGTGCACCATCTTCGCCTCCAGCGCGTCGGCGATGTCCTCCATGGATTTCCGCACACGGCCGAAGTACTCGCGCGAACCATGCATGCGCCAGTCGATGTCCAGCTTCCCATCTCGTGTCAGGCGCATGTTCCCGTTGGGGATGTCCCGACCCATGGCGAGTAGCGGCAGTGACGTGGCCGAGCCCAGGCAATCTCCCAGCGCTTCAGCAATCTCCTCGCTGACATCCGTGTCGCGCGTCAGGCCGATCCAGCCCTTGATGAGGCGCCAGGCCAGGCGCATGCCCCGCCTCAGAAGGGGGGCCTGCTGCGAGCCTTCATAGAGCCAGTTGATGAACTCCGGGTAGCCCGCGTCCTCGATGTAGTAGCCGCGCCCGGTGCCGCCCTCCTCCTTGCCACGGAAGTGGAGCGCGCTGGTGATGACGGGGCCTCTTCCGCCATCCAGCACCCGAGGCAGGCGGGTCCCAGAGCTGCTGTCCACGCTGCGAAGCAGGAAGCCCAGCAGGTCTCCATTGCCGCAGAAGCGTGTGCCGAGCCGGGCGCTCAGTCGTGGGAAGTGCGCCCGGTTCTTCAGCAGCAGGTACGTGGTGCCGAAGGTGCCCGCCCCCAGTACGAGCCGGTCCGCGGTGAGCGTCACTCGCTGGAGTTGGTCCGAGGCCACCTCGCGCCGCTCGCCCTCGCGGGCCTCGGCATGGTCCACGTACTGAACCACGTAGCCCCCTCCATCCGCGGGCCAGAACTCTTTCACCTCCGCGCGGGTGCGCAGGTCAGCCCCCGCGCGATGCGCCGCGGACAGGTACGTGAAGTCGAGTGTGTTCTTGCTGCCGTAGTTGCACCCGATGTCGCACTCGCCACATAGCCGGCAGGTGGTTCGCATGCGACCGAAGAGGTTCGGTGCCGTCTCGCAGATGGGCTCGCCGAGCGCGGGCGCCGCCCCGGCGTTGGCGAAGGTGATGGCCAGCGGGGGAAGCTGCCAGTCGGCAGCACGGCCCAGGCGTTCGGCGGCCAGCTTCATGGCCAGCGTCTTTGCCGTGGCGTCGTAGGGAGGGTAGGCCAGCGGATATCGCTGGACGTGCATCATCCGCTCGACGGCGGCGTAGTGTTCTTCGAGGTCGTCACGGGTGACAGGCCAATACTCATAACCGCCGGTCTGCGGATGCTCATGGACGAAGGTCTTCTCGTCCTTGCGCAGCATGACGTTGGCGTAGATGAGCGAGCCCCCACCCAGTCCGGAGGAGACGACGCCGCCCAGCCCCCGGAAGGACCAGAGGTTGAACAGGCCGTGCAACCCCTTGCTCGGGTCCCAGAAGTTGTTGCGCATGTCGTAGGGACTGCGCGGGAATGTGCCAGGTGGATAGGCCTTTCCTCGTTCCAGAACGCACACGCGCAGGCCGGCCTCTGCCAGTCGGTACGCCATCACCGAGCCGCCAAAACCAGAGCCCACGATGATTGCGTCGAAGTGCTCGGGACGAAATGCCATTACAAGCTCCTCTCCATGAACGCGGCGGATGGCGCTTCCCCCGCCTGCCGGGCCCTGGGCGCGTAGACGTCCCAAAGCGTCCCCAGGAAGAACCTGCCGAAGTGGCTCACGGCGCCGAATCCCGCAGTGCCATGGCGGGACGAGCGCATGCTGCCGAGGAGTTCGATGAGTGCCCGTTTACCAAGCGTCAGCACGCCCGCGCCCACCACGGGGCCTCGGGCATCCTGGCCCTCGTGGAGGTAGCAGTAGAGTCGTGTGGTGTCCCGCCAGAGGTCGAACCCAGGCTCATCGCGAAGCGTCTTGGTGCCCTCCAGGAAGTACTCGCGGCCCTTCGCGCCGAAGCGCAGGCCGTAGCTCATGAGCTTCGTTCCAGGCTCATCCGCATTGCGAAAGAGGTTGAAGTGGCCCTGTTGCACGGGGAGTTCCTTGCCCAGGGGTGGGTAGCTGACGCGCGCCTCCAGCCGGGCAGCGTGAGCTGCATCGCGGGTGAAGGCGTCCAGGTCATCTACGCTGATGGTGCAATGCATGGTGAAGCGCGCGGCATTGCCCTGGGTCGCCCCCTTCATGGGGTCTGTTGCGCCCATCGCCAGGGGGCCGGACATGCGCTCTTTGAAGGTGAGGTCGGGTGCGGGGGACGTCATGTGCATCATCTCCGGGGTGAGGGCAGCCCGTGCTCGCCGGCCACTGTGAGGTAGCGCCAGGCGTCCGAGCAGCCCAGGTCGAAGGAGGAACGGGTTCGTGGCGCCTCATGTGTGTGGGGGCCCTGGCGGCTTCAGAGGTGTCTTCCCCTGGCCCATCCCCATCACGCTCTCCAGCCCCTCCGGGTACGTTTCCGCAGGCAGCACGGCCTGACTGAGGAACCAGGTCTCGAAGTGGTCGTCGAGCACCCCGCTGGATGTGGGTAGGAAGCTCGTGAAGAACGCGCGCCGGGAGATGCCTAGCGCCCGGAGTGGTCGAATGCGTGGATGGTCACCCATGACGAGCCGTGCACCTGCGCGCTTCCCCAGCCGGAAGCCAAACTTTCCTCGGAAGTAGATGTAGCTTTTGAAGAGCATGCCGCGGAACGCGCAGTAGTTGACGGCTGTGGCGTACAGCGGCAGCCACGCGCGGCGAGGCCGGTCGATTTCGATGAGGGCCACCCGCTGGCCGCCCTCGTCATAGCGGCTGCTCACCGTGCCGTCCTGGATGCGGAAGTCCAGGTTTGCCAGGTGCTTGGGCATGCCCCAGATGCCCTTGCCCCCCTTCACGGAGACCTCCGTGTTGACGGGAAGGTCGAACACGTACTGGCCCAGACCGTGGCGTTTCTGGAACATGAGGGGCAGCAGCGGGCGTGATGGCCGGGGACCGCGAGTGCATGCGATGGCAATGCTGAACTCGATGTATGCGCCGATGTCGGTGGTGCGATAGTCGATGACGGTGACGAGCAGTACGCCTCTCCGGCGTGACACTCGAAGTGGGTGCAGTTCGTTGCCGGGTAGCAGCCGGGCGGCCTGCTCGGCATCGACAGTGAATGCGGCCATCAGCGCCGGCGAGGACTTGGAATTGATTGGCAGCGTGTAGGGGATGCCGTCCACGCGCGAGTAACGGCCGGACTGTGCCTGGATGCGGCTGGGCAGGCGGAACAACATGGCGGCGCTCCTTCACACCGGTTTGTCGAGTTCGGCGAGGATGAGGGGGAAAACATCTCGGGAGGCGTCCTGGCCCATGAACATGTCCAGGTGGCCGTAACCGGGGACCAGATGCAGCATGTGGTAGCCGGGACGGAATCGCTCCAGGTGCTCGAAGCTGCGGCGCTGGCTCTCCGAGAGGAAGCAGCGATTCTGCTCACCGGCAAGGAAGACGAAGCGTGCATCCGTCTCCGGCTCACGCACTGCCAGGTCCTCTGGCAACGCCTGGAAGCCCTCTACCGGCACCAGGTGTCCTGCGCGCACGCACTCGGACATCTGGTGAAAGAATGAGAGAGGGACCTTGGCGAACTCCTGCTGGAGCCAGTCGTGTGTCTCGGAATTGAGGTTCTCGTGGCGCCAGAGCACGGGAAACCCGACGCCATAGGTGAAGCTGGACCAGCGACACACCAGGTTGGCGCACTCATGGTGGAAGGCCCGGACCAGGAGCGTGAGAAGCCTGGCCGTCAGCGTGGGCGCGCCAAAGGCCCACTGTGGATCCAGGTAAGGCGTCAGCCTGGCCACCGGAGCGACGGCGAGCTTCAGTTTCACCGCAGCCGCGTGGGGTACCACCGGGTGAAGAGACACGGCGTTGGTGACGATGACGTCTACTTCAGGGAGCAGCCCGGACACCGCGGCCATGGCGAAACTGCACGAGCCCTGGCAGTGGATGATGGCCTTGACGGTGTCGTGCCCGGATTCGCGCACCACCGTGCGGATGGCAGCCGGGTGGTCCAGAACGGCCGCCTGGTCGAGCGTCCACTCGCTGGGCTCAACGTCGATGCTGGCGCGCCAGTTCTCTAGCCACACGTCGTATCCGTCGGCCACGAGCGCGTCGACGAGCGTCTGCCGTACCGGCGCGCGGAAGATGTTGCTACGGACGCCTGCGCCGTGCACCAAGACGACCGGCCCCTTGTTCGGCTCTGCATCACCGCGGATGCGGATCAGGTGCAACGCACGCCCGTCACCCGCTAGGAAGGGAAAGACCTCCTCCGAGTAACTGGCGGTGCTGTGTGGTTCGGCTGGCATGGCGCCACTCCTCCCTGCTCGAGCAGAACGGCGGCCGACGTGGCGGTCGCCACCTGATTCCTCCTGGCCGCATGACGTGGGGCAGGGGGGCTCTGCTCAAACGTGGGGCGCGGCTGCACCACGTACAACTGGGCCGGCTTCCATCACTGTTCGTGACAGCAAGGCGCCGTCCGCTTCAACGCAGCTCCGCCCTGGCGCTCGTTGTGTGGCGTTGGCTGGCTGGGAGGGCGGCGGTGGCGAGCGGGTAGCCCTCCTCCTTCACGAGGGGCAGCGCCCACGGGTTCGCATGCAGGAGCAACGACAGAGAGACGGGGGTAGGACGACGGGAAGTTCGCGAGGCATGTGTCAGCGTGCTCGATGGGTGATGTCGCTCATGTCGGACACGCATTTGAACACGCATCGCTGCGGTGTGTTCATCGCTCCATGGATCGGCCTCTTCACTTTCGAGAATTGAGAGGATTTTCTCCCGCTGGCATGAAGGTGCCGGCCCTCATGTCCAGGAGGGATGTCACATGGTGTTCGCCGCGGAGCCGTCGGGCGAAAATGCTGTCCAATGGAATGCGTGTCTCAAGGTCAGCGCGCATGTGTTTGAGGCCACGCCGGCGCCTCGTGCATTGCTATGGATTGGCGGCGCTTCGTTGTGATTGTCCTCGTGCCGTGCCGCCATCCCCCAATTCACGTGGAATGGAGCAGATAATGGATGTTCGTCGACTGGCCCGCGAGTGGCGATGGATGCGCATGGCCTTGGCGTTCGGAATGTTGGCCGCGTGTGGGCCTCAGGTGGAGGAGGAGTCCCTTGTTGCCGGAGAGGCTTTGACGGAGGTCGGGTCGTCCTCGAAGGTGTCGGTGTTGGCGCCTGACCCCTACGCCAACCTGGTCGTCCAGAGTGGTGTCATCGCCGTCATCAACCCGGGAAACGCGGTGGGTGCGCCTGATGGGAATGTTGCAAGCTTCTTGGGCCTCCTGGGAGGCTCACTGCTGCTGGACATGGGCGAGGGGGAGGCGGGCACGGGCCCCCTGCGCATCTACTACCGGGGGCTGTCGCTGTCGGTGATTGCCCAGGTGGACTTCCTTCGGGAGGACCTGATCCTCATCAGCACGGGGCAGGCGACCCTCCTGGACCTGGGCATCGGGACGCACTCCGCGCTGGTGCCTTTCAGCAGCGCGACGCCCTACCGGTACGTGCGGCTGCGCGGTGGGCTGGCCGCCCTGTACAGCGTGGATGCCGTGGAGGACATGGGCTTTGGAGGGGTGTCTTTTGCGGCAATGGCCAGGTGGATACGGAGGAGCAGTGTGATGATGGCAATCTGATATCGGGAGATGGCTGCGGTGCCAGCTGCCAGGTGGAGCCGGGCTACACCTGCTCCGGCACGCAGCCCAGTGTCTGCACCGACGTCAACGAATCCGGTGCCTACACCTGCGTGGCCGGTGCCTGCCAGTCGCCCACGGTGCAGTGCGGCTCGCAGTGTGTGGATGTGTCGTCGGATGCGTCCAACTGCGGCGCCTGTGGAAATGTTTGTGACGCTGGGCAGACCTGCTTGGAGAGCGCTTGTGTGGCGGATGGCATCAAGCTGCAAATCGCCACGTCGTGGGCGCGCGCGGGTGATGGGGACCTCGTCGTCCGGACTCCCTCGGGGAAGCTCATCCACGGCGGCAACCGGGGGCCCGGCATTGAAACGGACTATGGGGCGCTGGACCGGATTGCGTCAGCCGGGTGGGGGCCGGAGCGGGTCATCTGGAACGCTGGTGCGCCCCCGCCGGCTGGCCAGTACGACGTCTGCTTCAAGGCGGCGGGTTTTTCTCCGCCGCCCAGCGCTGAGAATCCCGTCTCGTACACCGTCACAGTGAGGTGGCTCGGGCGGCCGGACCTGATTGTCTGGAGCGCCGCCACCAGCGCCGACCTGGGGGCAGAATGCTCCCCGGAGCACCCGACGCACGTCGTGTCCTTCACGTACCCCGGTGGTCCGTAGAGGGCGTCATGTGCTGATGGGACCTGGTCCCTCGCGGCACCGCCTGTCGCCGCGAGGGACCAGGTGATGGGCCACTTTCCGCGGAAGTGAGACAGCCACGGCATCGACGTGCGTCAAGCAGGTCTCGCGGGACTGGGGCTATGCTGCCGCATCATGATCTGCCAAGCCTGCGCTCGGCTCCGTGACGTGGCCTTGGGGGCCATGTGTCAGGAGTGCGGTGCCCCGCTCGTGCCCGCCACCGAGCCGAATCTCGACGCACTCGTCAGGGAGACCCTGCGCCGTCACATCGAAGGCTGGCAGGCCAGCGCGCTCATCGACGTCGTCACCGCGACCCGGCTCGCCGAGTCCCTCGTGCCTGGCACGGACGACCGTCACCCCGAAACGCCGAAGGCAGAGGCGGGTGAGCAGGTCCCCGCCCAGGACTTCTTCGAAGCGGTCGCTGTCCCTTCCGCGGACGCGGCGACCCGCGCGGAAGCCTGGTCCGATGGTGTCGCGACCTCGCTTCGCGACGGGGGAGAATGGCGGCTCTGGGGCTGGGGCGCCGCGCTGGCGCGCTCGTTGGACGAAGCCGCGAAGGCGGAGCGGGAGCAGAGAGCGCGCAAGCGTCGAGGGCTCCGGCCTGACTCGGAGGCGGGGGATGACGACCTGGGCGCGGCGCTGGATTCCGGGCAGACGTTCTTCGACAGGGATGCATCAGGCCCGTTCAGTGGAGGGCTCGAGGCCGTCGTGGCGCTCGATGCACGGCCGGAGAGCGCGCCCCGGTTCCAGGAGTTCATCTGGTGGTTCCTTGGCGCGATGCTGGTGCTGGGCGGCTCACTCATGGGTGTGCGCGAGGCCTGGCAGGCACTCGGCGGCGTTCCGCGCCAGCTCCTCGTCACGGGCGCTCTGTGGGGATACCACGCGGGCTTCATCGGGCTCGGTGTGTTCCTGTCCCGGCGCTCCATGCCGGTGGGGCGCGTGCTCTCGGGCATTGGCCTCGCGTTGCTCCCCGTCGCCTTCATCGCGCTGTCGTCGCTGTTCGCCCTGTCACCTGGGCTCGGTGCCGCGGTGGCGCTTGGCGCCGCCGCGCTGGGCATGGTGCCGCTGAGGTCGGCGGGACGTCTGCTGCATGGCACTTCCGCCGCGGCCCTGGGGTTGGCGCTTCTGCCCTCCCTGCTCGCGGGGCTTCCACTGATGGCGCTCGAGGACGCGCCCTGGCTGCGCACGCTCTGTGCGTCCGTGGGTGTCATGGCCCTGACCGCCACGGTATGGCGCGCACGGAAGGCGGCGGAGGGAAACACGGCGCTCGTCAGCGCGAGCGCCGCGATCTATGGCGCGCTTTGGCTCGCCGTCTTCTGTGTGGTGAGCGCGCCGTCGGGCTTCGACGCCCTGGAGCCAGGTAGCGCCCTGTTCGCGGGCCTCACGCTGTGGGCTCAGGCATTGGCCACCGTCATCGCCGTGGCCGCGACCACTGACGCCGCGCGCGACGCCCATCCGCGCGTGAGTCCGGTGCTGGAGATTGTGGCCTACGCGGTGCTCGCCAGTGGCGCGGTCGTGGGCGCGCTGGGCGCGTTCTCCAGCGAGCCCGGAGGGGACTTCCAGGTCGACTTGGCCTCGGCGCTCGCGCCACTTATCGCGGCGGGTGTCTTCTTCCTGCTGGAGCCACGGCGGCGGGCCCTGGTCCACCTCATGGTGATGACGACGCTCCTCGCTGGAGTCTTGTTCGCTCGCACGCAGGCGCCGACGGAGCCGGGCTGGTGGGTATTCGGCGGCACGGTGGCGACCGCGGGCTTGATGCTCCTGGCGCGTTGGAGTGCCTTTCCGGGACTGCGTATCCGCCTGCTCGCCTGGACCATCCTTGGGTCGCTGGTGGCAATGCCCCTGGTGCGCCAGGTGGGCAGCGCCACCTCGCCGTGGCCCCAGGTGCTGACGGGGCTGGTCATCGCTGGGGCCGCGCACGTTGCTGGCGGCTGGCGCTGGCGGGGCCTGCACTACCTGGGCGGCGTGGGCCTTGTCTTCGGTGTGCTCGCCTTCGTCGAGGGGACCCCGGCGTTGGAGGAAGCTGGGGCCGGCTGGCGGTCTTCGCGCTCGTGAGTGGACTCTACGGTGTCGCGGGGCTCGTGCAGGGCGCGTGGGCGCAGCCTGTGTCGCGAAGGGACGGGCTGCTGCCCCTGGATGACCTCGCCCTCAGCCTGGCCGCGGCGGGAGTCCTCCTGGCCGTGGATTCCTCTCCGAGCGCTCCGAGCCTGCTCGTGTCAGCCACGGGGCTGTCAGCCAGTGTGCTCTCCGCGCTTCCCACGGCCGTGGTCACGGCCTGGTTGCTGCTGCGTGTCCGGCGGGATGGCAGCAGGCTCGTCGGGTTCCTCGCGGCCTCGGGGCTCGCGCTCGCGGTCTCCCAGGTGATGGGCACCGTCTCCGACTTCGCATCCCCGCGAGCCGCCCTGGTCGCCGCGTCATTGGCGCTCGGCTTCGCTGCCTTCTCCGCGCTGCGTGGCCGCACTCCGCTGGATGCCGCGGACACCGCTGCCGGGCGCGAGGGCCGGAGGATGTTCGACCTCTTCAGGCTGCCGCTCGGTGCGCGGGGGCTGCCGCTCTTCACGGATGGTTTCGCCACGGCGGCGCTGGTGCAGACGGTCATCGCCGCGCTCACGCTGGCCGGGTGGCTGGCCAGGCCCACGGATGCCGAGCGCGTCACGTGCCTGCTCGCGGCTGGTCTGCTCCTCGTGGTCGCGCTGGTGGCCTTCGTGTCGCGCGGATTCGAGGCCTGGCACCTGCGCGGCTCGGTGGTGACGCTCGCGTCGCTGGGCGCGCTCATCGCGCTTACCGCTCTGCTCAACCGCGCGGGTCGGCCGTCGCCGCCGGACGTCACGGCTCTGCGGACCTCGCTCATCGGCATCGCGCTCTGGGGCGTCGCGCTGGCGACACGGCGCTTCGGGCCCTGGGTCGCCGGGCTTCTGGAGAAGCCTCGTCACGGCAAGCTCTACCACTGGGTTCCCCATCTCGGCGTGGCCGTCCTGGCATGTGTGCTGCTGAAAGGCGCGCTCCTCGTCGGCCTGCCCCGGCCGTCCCGTGCGCTGGCTCTCATTCCGCCCCTGATGTTGCTGGGGCCCGCGGTGTTGATGTTGCTGCTCTCCGTGTCCGCGCGCTCGGTGCGGCTCGCGAGCGTGGGGCTCTGGCTCGGGCTGCCCGGTGCGGCGCTCTGGGCCGCGAGGCAGTCGCTGCTCGGGCCCAGACTCACGCACGCGTGGTCGTCCGAGGGCAGGTGGGTGCGCATCGGCGCCGAGTCCCTGCACTGGCTCGATCAGGACGCGTGGCTCGCACCAGGAGACACGGTGTTCCTGCTGTGGCAGCGGGCTTTCGCGGGCATCGCCGCCGTGGGGCTCGTCTATGCCGTTGCCTCGCTCCGGGGGCTGCCCGATTCCTTCCAGCGCCTGTTGCAGCGCCATTCGGTCATCAGTGTGGGCGTGGTCTTCGTCGCGGCCCTCTTCCAGCCCGGGCTCACGGCGGCAGGCCTGGTCTGCATCGCCGGTCTGGTGCTGTTCCTCGGAGGGGCCAGGGCGCAGGGGCGTGGTGTGCTCGGCGCGAGCGTCCTCCTGCTGGTCCACGCGTTGGCGCACCGTGAGGACGTCTTCGAGGTGTGGCCCGGCCCGGTGCTCGCGCTGGTGGGGCTGACGGTGGTGACGCTGGGGCCGTGGATCGTCCGGCGCAGGGGCTTGTCCGAGAGCGCCGCTCGCATGCGCATCCACCAGGCCAGCGCCATCTATCTGTTGGCAGCGCTCGTGTACGCGTTGGCGACGAATGGGACGCCGTCGTCGACGCTCGCCGCGCTCAACCTCCTGTGGGAGATGCTGCTGAACATGGGCGGGAGCTGGATGGTCTCTCCCGCGTTGCCTCTAACACTGGCGCTCGTCGCCGCGTCGGTGCTCGTGGCGGCTTTCCAGTGGAAGGGCACGCTCGCCTCGCTCGTCGCGACGCTGGGGGCCTGGGTGGTGGGCGGCACATTCGTCGCCTCACTCATGGCCTTCCTGTCGATTCGCGCGAGTCTGGTCGGCCCGTGGCTGCGTTATGGCGCGCTCTTCATCCTCCATGGCGCGGCCCTGTCCCTGGCCGCCTCTGTGGGCGTGCTGGCCCTCCATGCCGCCCAGGAGTGGGTGCGGAGGCGTCGACCGGACGTCGCGGGCGGCCTGTCGTGGGGGCGCGACACAGGGTTCGTGGTGAGTGGGCTGATGCTCGCGGCCCTGGCGGTGGGGGGCGCCGCCTCCGACGGCGCTCTTCCGCTGGCCATCGCCTCCATTGGCATCCTGGTGTTGGTGGCGTTGCACTGCGCTTGGATCCAGCACACCGGCCGGCACGTCTACTTCGTGCAGACAGCGGTGGTCGGCGTCTACGCCCTGGTGCGCAATCTGTATGCACCGGGCCTGCGCGCCGAGCACGACGCATTCTTCGCGCTGGTCCTGGGCTTCATCCTGGTGGGCGTGACGGTGCTGGCCCGGCGGGCGGGCGTGCAGCCCGTGGAGGCGGCCACCCGGCGCTTCGCGGCACTGCTGCCCGTGGGCATGGCGCTGGTGCTGCCAGGCGAGGCGACGCAGGAGGCGGCACTGCTCGCGGGGGCTCCGGACTCCTGTACGCGACGCTGGGCGCGGTGGAGCGCAGCCGGCTGTTCGGTGCGTTCGCCGCGGCCGCGTGCAACTTCGCGCTGCTCATCTCCGCGCTGGCCTTTGGCCTGGAGGGTTTGGAAATCTACCTGGCGCCCATGGGTTTGCTGTTGTTGATGCTGGGCCAGCTCTTCGCGGAGAGCCTGCCGCACGCCGCGCGCAACACGGTGCGAATCCTCGGGGGCTTGTTGCTGTATGTGCCCGCGGCGGCGCGCATCGCGGTCCAGGTGGGCCAGTCTCCCGACGGCACGTATGCGCTCGTCTTCGGCGGGGTGTGTCTGCTCGGCGTGGTGGCGGGCATGGTGTTCCAGATTCGCGCCTACCTGGCGTTGGGGACCCTGTTCCTCACGCTGGACGTCGCGGCCACGCTGCTCGACGCTGGGCTGAGGGACCACCGCATCGGCTTCCTGGTGATGACGCTCACCGGGCTCACACTCATTGGCGGGCGCGTCCTGACGACGTTGAAGCGTCAGGAGTGGGAACTGCTCGTGCGGCGGGTCCGCGTCCAGCTTCGCGGTTGGGATTGAGGGGGCGCGCCACCGCTGTCTTTTCTCTTCACTCCCAAGAATCGAGAAGGCTTCCTCATGCTGGGACAGGAGTCGCAGCCTTCGTGTCCAGGGTGGGTGTCGCCTTGCGGTCGACGCGGCGATACCTGGAGAAAAAGCTGTCCAATGGCACACGCGTTCTGGATTCGAAGTGCGTGCCTTTAAAGCTGAAAATGGAATTCGTGCGTTCATTGTTGTGGCGGTTATCCGGCGTGACAGTCCTCACGCCGGACCGCCATCCCCAAGTCCAAGCGGATTGGAGCAAGACAATGAAGGTCAGTCGAGTGGCCCCCCTGTGGCGAATGCTGAGTGCGGCCCTGGCGTTCGGCATGATGAGCGCGTGCGGTTCTGAGTTGGAGGACGAATCCGTTGTTTCCGAAGAGGCACCGGTGGACGGCGAGTCGTCATCGGACTCGGTGTCGGCGATGGGCGGTGACCGTTATGCCAACGCAGTCATCCAAAGCGGTGTCATTGCCGTCCTCAATCCGAACAACGCCGTGGGCGCACCGGATGGGAACGCCGCGACGTTCCTGGGGCTCCTGGGCGGTTCCATGGTTCTGGACATGGGCCTGGGCGAAGAGGGCACAGGGCCGCTGCGCGTCTACTACCAGGGCCTTTCGCTGGCGGTCATCGCCCAGGTGGAATTCCTTCGTGGGGACATGAGCATCATCAGCACGGGACAGGCGAACCTGCTGGACCTGGGGCTCGGGACCCACTCCACGCTGGTGCCATTCAGCAACTCCACGCCGTATCGCTACGTGAGGCTGCGCGGTGGGGTTGCCTCGTTGTACGGCTTGGACGCGGTGGAGGATACGGGCGGTGGTGCGAGCGCCGTGTGTGGCGATGGCCGTATCAACAATGGGGAGCAGTGTGACGACGGCAACCGGGTTTCGTCGGATGGCTGTAGCAGCACCTGCCGGGTGGAGCCGGGGTACACCTGCAATGGCATGCAGCCCAGTGTCTGCACGGACGTCAATGAATGCACGAATGGCACTGCGCAGTGTTCGGTGAATGCGATTTGCACGAACACGCCGGGAAGCTACACCTGCACCTGCAAGCCGGGCTACTGGGGAAATGGTTGGACGTGCAGTGACATCGACGAGTGCTCGAACGGGACTGCCGCGTGCAATCCCAGCCAGGTGTGTGTCAACACACCGGGTGGCTATGAGTGCGAGGGTGGCTCCTGTCCGGCTCCCCGGGTGCAGTGTGGCGCGCAGTGCGTGGATGTATCGTCGGACGTGAACAACTGCGGCGCCTGCGGCGTTGTCTGTCCGGCGGCGAAGACCTGCTCGTCGGGCGTCTGTGTCATGAGGTAGCCGGGACCGACGCTGTCGCTCGCTGAATGACATCATGAGCTGGCGGACTCACCGCCCTCGCGGCGCAATACGGCGCCGCGAGGGTCGGGGTTCTCCTGGCACGGTGATGGGACGATGCGCGGTGGCTCAGGACTTCTTCCTGGCTTCGTCAATCACCTCTTGCTTCGAGAGGGGCTTGAGCGAGCCGTCTGGTTGGCCCTGGAAGAAGTCGAACTCGTGGATGGTGCCCTTGACCAGGTACTCCTTGTCCCGCGCCGAGTTCACCATCGCGCGTTCGCGAAACGTGAACGAGGGCTTCTCGGGGTCCACACCGACTTGGGGCATGATGGCGCGCTCTTCGGGTGTGGGCTGCCAGAGGGGTTGCGGGCGTGGCTCGGAGCGCAGCACCGCGGTCTCGTCGAAGCCGGGCCTGGTGCTCGTCCGGAGGTCGCGCTGGATGTCGAACTGGTCGAGCACCACACCGCTCTTGGGGGCCTTGGCCGGGTTGGTGACGATGCGGTCCTTGCCGTAGAGCGGGTTGTCGACCAGGGGCCCCGTGGCCGTGCCGTCCACGCCCACCGGCGGACCGCTGAATGACGTGTACGGCGTCTTCGCCTTGATGGACTTTTCGCCATCGACGTGGTCGGAGGCGCTGGTGGTGACGCTGTCGCCCGCGGGCTGGAGCTTGCCGTGCTTGTCGATGGCGGACTTCGATGTTCCGTACCCCGGTTGGATGGCGTCGAACGCGAAGTTCTCACGGCGCGACAGCGGAACATCCGGCTTGATACGAGGCGTGGCAGCGTTGTTGCCGCCATCACGGCGATCCATGGCATCCATGATGTCGCTCATCAGGTCCAGGCTGTTGTTCCGCGCCCGCGTCTCGCTCGCAATTTGAGACGGGCTTGGTGCCTTGGTGGAGTGATGGGCGACTTGCGTCAGCACGCGGGTGGGTGCCCCGTGGCCGCCGGAGCGGGACACTCCTCGTGCGCCTTGCTTCAACAACGTCGTCGTTACCCTCGTGATGGTACCCATGATGTAGACCCCCCCCTGGTCTGAAGCATGAGGTGCGTTCCTTCATGCCTTTGTGCGAATTATCCTCCATCTGCGCACGGAGTTGCGTGGAGGAGGACGATTTGGGCGAGGGCGCGGCTGTGTCCCGTTCGAGGCCTCCGTCATTCGAGGGTGGGGCCTTCCGGGATGAAGTGAGTCGCCACGGAATGCAATTAATGGACAGCTCGCGTCCATAGTCGTGGAAAAGACACAGCCTCAGCGGCCCTCGCCAGGGAATGATGCGGTCGCTCCAACGTGTGCGTTGCCATGGCCAGATACGCCCCTTAGCGTCGCACCTGTCATTGGCGGATGAAGAGCCGTTGTCGCTCCACCTACTCTCCGAGGTCAGAGGATGCGCAGATTGCTGCCCCAGGACGTCTTTGTTTCCAGCACCGCTCTTGAACGATGCGAGTCTCCCGCCCGTGCCGCACGCAGACTCGTGGGAGTCTTGTTCGTCGCCCTGTTCCTCGGAGTACCAGGCAGTGCGGAGGCATCCGATGCCTCGCTCGCGCCGAACTTCTATTCGGGGCATGGCATCACGGTTCATGCGGTGCGGCACATCACGGATAGGCTCATCGACGTGGAAATCTCCACGCCGCTGATCGCGCCTCACGCGGTCTATGACCCTCGCCACCACGTTCGGGTGCTCCTGCCGACGGGGTATTACAACAACCCGGGCGTGCGATACCCCACGGTCTACCTGTTGCACGGGGGAGGAGGCGCGAACTCGGCTCAGTGGGTGGAGTTCGGTGCGGCGTATGCGATTACCGAGAACATGCCCGTCATCACCATCATGCCGGATGGCGGCAAGGTCGGTTGGTACACGAACTGGGTCTTCCCTCGCGGGGTGAATCAGGCGTGGGAGGAGTTCCACCTCAACCAGCTCATTCCGTGGGTGGACCAGAACCTTCGCACGCTGGCGTACAAGCGGGGCCGGGCTATCGCGGGGCTGTCCATGGGCGGCTTCGGGGCCATCAGCTACGCCGCGCGCCGCCCCGACCTCTTTGCCTATGCGGCCAGTTTCTCGGGGGCCCTGGACCTGGGTGACGCCGCCATCCGCGCCACCATCACGGAGGAGGGGACACGGTGGCTGCAGAACCCGGATGGGGCGTTCGGTTCTCCCTTCTGGCCCTTCGACCAGGCCTGGAACATGAACAACCCCATTCCGCGTGCGGCGTCTCTGCGGGGCGTGGCCGTCGCCTTGTACGCGGGGTCGGGCATCTGGGATGGGGATGTGCTCGAACGCGTCCCGGGGGCGTCCACGGACCGGTTCCACCATGCGCTGAATGCCGCGGGCGTGCCGCACCACTACGAGATGTATGGCCGCCCCGCGCCGGGCCAGAAGCCCTTCGGTTGTGACGGCGGGCACAACTTCAGTTGCTGGAACTACGCGTTCTTCGACGTGCTGCCGCGCATGTTGGCTGTGCTGGACGGGCCGTAATCCCAACGGCACTTCAGGTGATGGAGCCCTTCGTCCGATGCGAAGGGCTCCCACTGCCACGCGCGCGAGCCGAGCGCCTTCTTCTTGCGGCCTCTTGGTGCGGCTGCTGGATGCGTGGGGCCACGAACGGAGATGCTCCTCCTCAATGGCTCAGCAACCACGTCGCGAGCGGTTGCCACGCGAGCGTCGGTGCATCCGCCGCGTACAAGAGGTCGCCATGGCCGAAGTCCTCGGCCACTCGCTCCGGACCGAAGCGGCGGACGACGAGCGCCGTGACATCCGTCGATGACACCCGGGTCGTCGAATACAACCCGTAGTCACCGAATGCGCCAGCGGCACCGAGGTAGAACAATGGGACGCGGATGTTCGAGAGCTCGGGCCTTGGAGTCGTCCCGCACCAGATTTCGTCGAGTTCCACGGTCTCACGCAGCGACTGGTGCGGCGGCGCGCTGGCGAACCACGCGCTCACGCTGTCCTCGGGCGACTCGCGCAATGCCGTGACGTCGCCGTTGGCGTCGAGGATGGGCGCGCTCAAGTGGTACAGCGGCGTGTACGGCGCGAGAAGGTAGGTCAGGCCATTCATCGCGAGCAGTGCACCGCGGTTGGTGTAGCTCGAAAACACGGGAGACTGCGCCTGGGGCGCGCTCCGGGCCAGCGCGCCCAACGTGATGAAGAAGCTGTTGTCAATGTCGGTCACGCCTTGCGCAAGCGCCTCACGTCCCGCGGCGGCATTGGCGCACGCCAGCTCGCGCAGTTCCGCGTGCTCGGGCGCGATGTCGTAGTAGGCGTCGAGCACGGCGACCGCCGACACGTGGCGGCCGTTGGCGGCGGCATACGCGTAGGCCAGCTCCCCGCCATGCGAGAATCCGCCGAGCACGATTCGGCCCTTGTCACGGTCGCTGCTGAGCCGTGCCGCCCGTGCGAAGGTGAGCGCGACGGTGATGTCTCCGAGCTCCTGGGCAACGCCCATCTCGCCCAGGTCGGAGATGTCTCCGTTGGCGGAGGGCAGCGTCCAGCGACGGTCAACGCCCCAGACGTCGATGTCTCGGGCCGCCAGGTACGGAGCGAGCCCCGGCGACGATGACGCGGGATTGCCGAGTGTCGGCACGAAGTTCGTGACGAAGTTGGCGAAGTCTCCGTGAAGCAACATCATCGCGTGGGCGGGCGACCGTGGCCGCCACGGCGCGCGCTCTCGGACCACGCGATGGACCCGCACGATGGCGTTTGGTGCAGTGCCGACACGAATGTCGAATCGGTAGTGATAGATGTCTTCGGTCACGAACTCACGTAGCGCCGCGAACGGTGTTGGCGTTGACGCGAGCGATTCCGCTTCAGTTTCAATCCGCGGAAGTGGAGATGCGAATGCGGACTTGCATGCGAACAATATGATGAACGAAAGACCAAGCTTGGACATTCGGGGCCCTTCATGTGCGCTCGAGACGGGATGTGACACGCCCCCTGAATGGGAAGGGGCTGGCCCTCTCAGAACGAAGGGCCCGGCGCGGACATATCGTCCCGTGTTCATCGAGGGTTCGCTTCGTGGAAGCAGCGCCGGAAGCCAGTCACTCAAGGCGGTGGTGCCCGAACATGCGGAATCCAAAGCGACGTAGCGCCTGGTTGAGGGCTGCACGGATGCGGACTGACTTGAGGTCAGCTCGACACGGAAATGGATTGTCAGATCTCCTGGTGTTGCGCTCTGACAGGTAGGCCCATCTCCTGTGTGGGCCACGGAAATTCCCATCACGGTCGAAAGTGCCCTGTCATGTCGTTGACTCGGAGTCTGGCTTGAAGAGACACTTCTCGCTCACCAAGGGAGGCCGAACATGAAGAAGCCTGCTCGTATGAAGCGTGCAAAGACTCTCAAGGTCACGGTGCGCGTTCTGAAGGTATCCGCGCTCAAGGCCTTTGAAACCAACGTGTCCAGCATTTCCCACATTTCGAAGTAGCGGCGTCCTGGGCACGACATGGGCGTTCAATCAGGTGTCGTGCTCCTCGAAATGGCGAGGGGGAGCTCCATCCTTCAGACCCGCAGGGCGCTGATGGAGATACGGGGCCTCCCCTTTGCTCTTCTCGTCTCCATCCTCGGAGACGTTCGCCGCGGAGGGAGCGCCGCGGTCGTCCGCGCGCTGGTGAAGGCGGGCGTCGACCCTACCGGCGCCAGGGAGCTCGGAGCGCGGCTCGAAGAGGAAGGGGCGCTGGGGCGAGGTTCGCCACGTTGGATGGACGAGCAAACCCTCCGCAAGGAATTGGGAATCACCGGCAGGCTGCGACTGGGACCTCTTCGCACGGCCGACCTTTCCGAGAACAGCGGAGCACTCATCCAGCTGAGCGCCACACATTGGCGAAGCGCTGGCAGTGGTGTGTGTATCGCCTGTGGTCTGCTCTGGGAGGTTCAGAGCGCGGATGCGCCCGATGAGGCCGCCGCAGTGGCGAATGCGCTCCCGCGCCGCGCCGTGATTGCGCTGGGGACAGCCGATCTGACGGCGCTCCGGAAAGCCATGAAGCCGCATTCCCTCGATGCGCGTGCCTGGACAGAGGGCGCCTACGGGCGGCCAGGCACCAGACGCATCCGGTCCCGGCCCGCGGCGGGATGCGCGTGCTCCGCGAACCGGGGCGCGGCGAACCACATCGGCAAGCTGGATGGCTCGCGGATGGCCGGTGCCGCGCTGGGTCGCGTGGGAATCGCGACGCGCGAAGCCACGGTCCGTGGCAGGCGGGGGGCTCCTCCCATTGTCACCCTGAGCTGGGGAGCCGCCACCCTGCGTCTTCGGGAACGAGGTCGTCCCGTGGTGTCAGGACATTTCCTGGCCCAGGTGGGCGTCGGAGCATCCCTGGAGGAGCGGAGGCTGACCGCGCGAGCAGAGGCCATCGAGCGTGCCTCGTCCCTCCTTCGTGTGCCTGACATCTGCGCGACTCCGGCGCGTGCGCTCGAGCAACCTTTCCTGCCCATGCGTGATTGGGACCTCTACACGCCCGAGCAGTACGCAAGTCCGGGGTTTCCCTACGCGCCAGTCACCCAGGACACGCCACTGGATTGGGTCAGGGCCACGGATGCGGAGACCGGTGAGCAATTGCTCGTTCCTGCAGCCTTCACGACTTCCGAACGGCTCGTGGGCCCGCGCTTTTTGTGTGCCTCATCCAATGGCGTCGCGACACATACGAGCGATGACGCCGCGTTGCGGTCCGCTCTCCTGGAGGTGGTAGAGCGCGATGCGCTCCAGCTCGCCTGGTACCGCGGTCAAGGGGCGCGGCGCCTCGACATGGCTACGCTCGACATTGATGAGGGGGTGTCGCGTCATTTCAAGGGTTCGTGCTGGACTCTCCACTTCTCGTACCTGCCCGGTCGCGCCGGCCTTCACGTCATCGCACTCATCGCCGAGGCGACAGGAGAGGGGGCGTTCCCCAAAGGAGGGACGCTCCTCGCTGCCGCAGCCGCGGGAGACCCGGCAGTGGCCGTGCACCGAGCGCTCCGTGAAATGCGAATGTTGACGGAGGCGGTGGCCCTTCGTCGGGAGCTTGCGATTGATTTCGAGGCGCTCCGGCGGCCCCCGGTCCTGGAGAACTACTGGCTAATCGACTCCCTCCTCGACATCACGTTGCTCTACTTGAACCCCGCGATGCGGAGCGCTGTCGACCTGCTCCTGGAAGGCCCCCCGGTGGCGCTCCCTCGTGTTCGAGTCCCCGACACGGCGGGGGAGCTCGTCACGAGGTTCCGACAGCATGGGCTGCGCACCCTGGTCATCAATCTCACACTGGCGGCGGCCTCTCCGTTCCGGACTTGCCAGGCGCTGGTCCTTGGGACGCAGCCTCTGGCGTTCTGTCCGAGCCTGTTACGCCTCGGGAGTGGGCTGCTGCCGCGCCGCCTTCCCCCGCGAAATCCCAAGCCGCCCTCATCGCCGCTCAAGCTCAGGCGAGGGCTGCTGAATCCGTACCTGCTTCCGCTGGCATGAGTCCCACCGAAGGCGCGAGGCGACGTCTCGAATGAGCGACCGCGTCATCATTCTGGGCGCGGGCCTCGCAGGACTGGCGGCAGCGCATGCGCTTGTCCTCGCAGGCCGGGACGTCGTCGTGCTCGAGGCGCGCTCTCGAGTTGGTGGCCGGGTCCTGACCCTGCGGCAGCCGTTCGTGGACGGAATGTACGCCGAGGCGGGCGCGAAGTATGTCCTCAGCGGGCACTCGACGGTCCTCGGCTTGGCGAGGAGGCTCGGCCTGGAGCTCGACCCGCTGCCAGTTCCGCACACGTCGGCCTTGCGGCCCTTCCATCTTCGGGGACGTCGCATCCTGGCCCCCTTCGGTGATGACACGGGCCTCCCGCATGTCCTGAGGGCGGATGAGCAGCAGCTCGGCCTTTCTGGCCTCTATCGGAGGTACGTGTCTCCCCTCGTGGAGGCTGTCGGCGACCCCTTCCATGAGTCCTGGCCCGGTCCAGGCGCGACCTACCTCGATGGCCTGACCCTTCGTGAGGCCCTCGCGGAACGGGGCGCTTCTTCAGCGGCCATTGACGCGGTGAGCCTGGGACGGTTTGACCTCGTGGGTGATGGCATCGACGCGAGCTCGGCGCTTGGGGTACTTCGACGGGAGTTGCTGACGGTCGGCAGAGGCGGCTCGAGCGCCTACACCTTGAGGGGCGGAAGTGACCGGCTTCCCGTCGCCCTGGCGGAAGCGCTCGGTGGAAGGATTCAGCTCGGATGGGCTGCGAAGCGCATCGAGCAGGAACAGGGGACCGTCCGCGTGTACTGCCGCGACAGCACGGGAGAACACAGAACGTTCACAGCGGAGCGGCTCGTGTGCGCCATTCCGTTCTCGGTCCTTCGTGGCGTTGAGCTCGTCCCTGCTTTCTCGGCGGACAAGCTGCGGGCGATTCGCGAGCTCGAGCATACGTCCGTCGTGCGCACCTTCATTCAATACCGGCGCCGCCTCTGGACAGAGTGGGGGTGGTCGAGTGGGTGGCTGACGGACCTCCCCATCATGCATGTCCTCGACGCCGCTCCGACACAACCTCCGCCGTCAGGCATCCTCGAAGCGTATCGCGTGGGCCCGTGCGCCCGCGCGGCGGGCCTTCTCTCCGAGGAGGAGCGCATTGCCATGGCTATGCGGGGCCTGAGCCAGTTCGCGCCGGAGCTGTCCTCCGAAGTGCAGTGCGGAACCTCCTACGCATGGGATCTGGACCCTTGGGCTCGGGGGGCCTTTGCGTGGTTCCGGCCGAGGCAGCTCACACAGTGGGGACGTGCGCTCGCAACGCGCGAAGGCAGGGTCCACTTCGCCGGAGACCAAACCTCGCCCATGTCCGGCTGGATGGAGGGAGCGCTCTTGTCAGGCCAACGCGCCGCCCTTGAAATCCTTTCAGGCGCCAGCGGGGCGTGCATGGCCGAGGGCCTGCACGGCGCCTGATTCAGGCCGCGGAGGCGTCTAGCGAGATGCCGTGGGGCCAGCTTCCTGACTGTGTGGCCGGGTGAATGCGGACGCGGACATTCGTGGCCAATCCCTCCACGAACGCCCCGTCCGATTTCACCTTTCGCCCAGCGGGAACAGGCGATGTTCCGTTGGGCGCTCCGGCCTGCGTCCCTACTTACTGGCCTGGGGCGGAGGGCTGCCCTTCCGGGAGCGGCGCGATGTCTTGGCGGCCGCCGCTGGCCTCCCCGCGGCTTTCTTGCCACGCGTCGCCGCGACCTTCTTGGGGCGAGGGGCGCGGGGTTTCTCCTCCTCCGTGGCAGCGCCGTCACCGCGGCGGACGCGTGCCACCGCGTGGCTCACAGACCGGGTCAGCCGCGCAACCTGGGGGCGGCTCCAAGAGAATGGGTCAGTCCCTGCACCTTGTGGGACACGGAGCTCAACGCGCGGCGCTCCCGGTCCGACACGGGGAGCAGCGCCGCTCCCGCGACGCCTGCTGCCAGCGTGGTCAGTCCGATGGCCACCGCGTGTTCACCCAGTTGGTCGGCTGCCCAGGTGCGTGCCTTGCCTGCTCGCTCACGGAGTCTGTCTCCACTGGGGACCCGGTCTCGCAGATGCTCCAGTGTCTCGCGCCCCCGGGTGCTGACCCGCTGCATGGCCTCGCGTGTGTTCGCGGCCACCTTCTGGGGACCTGTCTTCTCTTCGGCCTGGGCCTTGCGGCGCTTCCAGGCCGCGGTGAACTTGCCCAACCTTTTTCCCCCGGATTTACTCGTCTGCGGCTTGGCCATCGCGCTCTCCCTCGTTTCGCCCTCGTTGGGGGCCGGCGTTCCTCGTGTCAAAGAAGGTATGGATAAGAGAAGCCGGCGCAATGTACTGCTGCGGGTGAGGACGGCCGGCACGACGAAGGCGCGCTGGGCGCCGAGCGCGGCGCCCGCCCACATTCCTCCATCCGTGGCCAGCGCGACCGCCGTGCTGCCAGCCGGGCCCCGCGCCTTCGCCGCGCCTGCTTTGACCAGGGTCGCGGCCGCGTTGAGTGCCAGTCCCGTCCCGCCATGCTTGAAGCGTTGGAAAGCCTCCTGGTCCTCGAAGAGGACGACCTCCGAAGATGTCTGTCCACCCAGCTGAACTCCCACGGTCAGCTGGACCAGCGCCGCGTATCCGACCAGCCGCTCCCGACGGAAGACCTCGCCCATCCCCCAGGTGCCTCCGAGCACGGCGCTCCCCTGGCCTAGCGAAGGGAAGACGGCATAGGCGTAGGCCCGAGCCCTCGCCTGAGCCAGCTCCGGTGAGCGGGCCTCCAGCCGGTGCAATGCCGCCCGTGCGTCACCATGCAGTCTGCGGTGTACGTCCAGCTCCTTCCGCGCGAGCTTCAACAGACGCTGGCCTTGGATCGCCAGTTTGCTTCGGATGGGCGCCTCATTCGTGGCGAGCACTGGCCTGCGCCTTGAGGATCCGGGTGAGCAGCAGGGCGGCAGCCGTCAGCCCCGTGGTCAGGGCAGGAGGGGGCTGCGACGCTTGCAGCCGCGAACGCTGCCCGGTGTCATCGGCCCCGCTCTCCTCGGAGGCATCCTGCCTGCGGAAGCGCTGCACCAGGCCTCCGTTCCCTCGCTCCGATGCGTCCGACGAACGCGGAATGAACGTGAACTTCTGTCCGCCCAGGGAGATCTCGAGCAGCATGCCGCCACGTGAGTAGGCGTGAGCAACGCACTTCGCATAGTTGATGGTTCCGGACGCCGCCGCCTTCACGAGCACGGCGGACGCGTTGGCGGCGAAGGCCGCCTTTCCTCCCTTGAACGCTTCAATGGCATCACGGTCATGGAAGAAGATGAGCTCGCTCAGGGTCTGTCCGCCCACCTGGACTCCGAGGGTCAACTGGCTCAGCGTGGCGAAGCCAATCGGCTTGCCCTTCTCGAAGACTTCGCCGTGGCCGTACGAGCCGCCGAGGACCAGCGATGCCCTGCCCAGCGAGGGGAAGACGGCATAGCCCTCTACCTGCTCCAGCTCTTTTTTCAGCTCCGGGTGCTTGAGCACTACGCGGTCCACCGTTGCCACTGCCTCTTCGTGAAGCGCCTTCTCCTGCTCTGGCTTCATGTTCGCCTCCTGATGAATCAACGTGGCGACGGCCATGTCCGCAAGGTACCCACGGAACGTGCGTGCGAACGACCACGCCGTGAGTGGTCTGGTTGCCCGGACGTGACGCGGAGGTGTCTACCTTCGGTGTCAGGAGGACGCACATCATGGCCTCGACGAAGACAAAGGAGAGGAAGCGCTCGCGCGGCCCAGCGCGACACGCATCACCCAGGATGGAAGCTGCGCAGAAGCAGCTCGAACAGGTCACGGGATACGCGCGGGGCCGGGTGAAGGAGCGCCTGGACTTCCAGCGGGGCTTGCTCGTGTCGGTGCTGGCGGACATGGCAGAGGGGTTGAGCACCGCCACCCGGCGTGCACCGAGCCCGGCATCGCAACGCATGCTGGAGACGGGAGAGCGCATGTTCCGCGGCGCCTCCTCGCGGCTGGATGCGCAATCCGTCGAGGCATTCCTGGACCGCACGGGACAGTTCGTGCGGCAGCGCCCGGGAGTGTTGCTCACGGGACTTCTGGGGGCAGGCCTGCTCGCGGGGCGGATGTTTCGCGCCAGCGGTGCTGGCGATGTGGAAGGGGAGGCTGAGTCATGAGACGTAGCGCGAACAAGACGGCTGCGCGCGAGGGACGGAACGGCGGCGCTCCAGGTCAGACGCAAGGGGGGCTGGCGCCGTTGCGGACGGTCCGCGACAAGGGCCGGGCGGTTGCCGGGAGTCTCCGAGAGAAGTTTCCCTCGCGAGGCGATGCGCGCTCCCGCGCGGTGGGATCCCAGACGTGGACAGCGCAGACGATGCGACAGCATCCCGTGGGGGCGGGACTTGGGGTCCTGGCCCTGGGCTTCCTGTCGGCTTCCCTCTTGCCGGCCTCGGCGCTGGAGCGTCGCGCGTATACACGTGCGGCGGGAAAGGCGCGGGACCTGGCCGACCGCTTGGACGCATCGGGGCGATTCGAAGACGTCCTGGCGACCGTACGGCACATGGCGGCGGACGCGGCGGTCGAGCAGCTGGCCTCGTTACGGCCCAAGCCCGAGGAAGGTCCTCCGCGGCGCAAGTTGGAGCGGGTGGACCGAAAGGGTGGGTGATTGCCGGGCGGGTGGGGGACGGGGGCGCCCGCCCTGGCTACCGATGGCGGTTCAGCCGCGTCGCCGCCCGGAGCGCTTCCGAGGGGGCTGGGCCCTGCCGGACGGTGGGGGCGCTGAAGGCTCCTGAAACCGTGTTCCCACATGCATGGCTGCTTCGAAGGGCCCGTAGTGCCCTGTCGTGAGAGGGGCCGGTACGCCTGTCCGGTGTGAGGTGTGGACGCTCTCGACGCCAGGCGACGACCAGGTGCGAACATGAACGCCATGGATTGCATGCACGACGAGCGATTCGCCCCGGGCACGTGCGGCAATGGCGACGTCATCGTTCAGCTCGGATTCCTGGTCGTTCAATGGCTCGCTCTGGAAACGCGCGTGACTTGATTGCGGTGGTCGACGTACCGGCATGGGGAACTCCCTGGGGCATGGGCCAACAGCTCCCTTTCAATCTGGAGACGCGTTGCTCGGGAGGCTGTGGCAAGGCGGGCGTGTCCTGCTCCCGTGGGGGCCCTGGCTGCCTGCGTGAGAAGCCTTGCGGCCTGCCGGCAGTGCCTTTCGAGGGACTGAGGCCAATGGGACGAGGCCCTTGGCCTCGCCGGGTGTCAGGCCCGTCGTCCGCTCCTCACCCTTGGCAGAGGGAGGAGGTCGAACGTGGCAAAGACAGGATGGGGGGCATGGCGATTCCGGGGAACGAAGTCCGCGAACAAGACGGAGCAGGACAATCCCGAGGAGCGGCCTTCACAGCGGGAAGGCGGAGCCACGCGAGAGGACACACGGCATGCGCTCGCGCAGGCGGGCGTCGACGAAGGGCCCATCGAAATCGTGCCCGACGTGCTGCTCGACGTCCCGACGGTGAAGGTGGATGAGATAACGCTCGACGTGGAGAACGTGCGTGCACGTGTCTCACTGCATGCCGAGCTGGCCAATCTCGTGCGACTCGATGTGGGCGCTGACGTGGGCATCGAACGGGTCAAGCTGACCATCAAAGGCGTGGAGGCCCAGGCGCTGCTCAAGGTCCGGCTCCAGCGTGTCTATGAAATCCTGGACCGTGCGCTCCAGACACTCGACAGCAACCCCGAACTGCTCGCCAGCCTGCTTCGGCCCGTGGGGCATGCGATAGGCGAGGTGGGGGAAGCCGCCCATGAGAGCCTGAAGCCTGGCGGAGCGGTGTCCGAGGCCGTCCAGGACGTGGGCGGGGCGGCGAAGGGGGCGTTGGAACCCGGCGGGACGGTGAACCGCGTGGCCGACCAGGCACTCGGGCCTGGTGGACCCGTGCGAGACGCCGTGAAGGGCACGGTCGGGCCCGAAGGCGTGGCGAAAGACGCAACCCAGGCGCTCAGTGGCTCGATGCAAGCGGGCGGTTCGAAGCGTTCGAAGCGCCCATCACAGGGCGACGGCGGCGGGAGGCGAGAGCGAAGGCCGCCGCAGCCGGCCCCCGCCCCGGAGCAGCGTTCCGGCGCACAACGTTTCAGACACGGCCCGCCTGCCGGTGGCTCGAAGCGCCGTGCGTCAGGACGACCGCGTCGCCGCCAGAAGCGCTAAGGGCGCGGTGAGCGCCGGTGGTTTCCCACACGCGACGGGAGCGCGTGGACGTGCTACCCCATCCCCATGCCTCGCGCTCCCCGAACCGATGCCTCGCCCGAGGGGCCGAACCCCTCCACCTCTCCGTCCGCGCCGCCGCAGGACTCCGCCTTCACCGGCACTCAGAGAGCTCGGAACCCGCGCCTGCTCGGCTGTCTCCCGTGAATGACCGACTCAGCGCGGATACGGCGCTCAAGCGGGTGCGCCGAGGCGAGTTCCTGCTGTACTCCGGTGACTTCCACAACGCGAAGCAGCTCCTCGGCGCGCTGAGCCGGCGGCTGCCGCGGCCAGCGAAGGCGCGCTCGCCGCTGGAAGCATTCCGCGCCGAGCGGCGGGCCCGGCAGCTCGAACACGAGACGCTGTCGCGCATCGTGGTGTCTCTCGACCGCGATTACCGGCTCGGGCTCGCGCGGGCACCGGACACTTCACTGGCATGTCAGCAGGTATGGGGGGCTTCAACGACGGACACCACCGTGGTCCCGCTCAAGCAACTCCTCGGCATGCTCGGGGCGGCGGAGTGGCGTCGCAAGGGTCTCGCTGTTCCTGGCCTCACTGGGCTGCTTCACCCGCACTACGGCGTCTACCTTCCGACCCGCACGGATTACGTGGAGTTGCTGAACTCCTTCACGGAGGTGAAGGGCAAGCGCGTGTTCGACATCGGCACTGGGACCGGCGTGCTCTCATTCATCCTCCTCCAGCGGGGCGCGGCGTCCGTGCAGGCGACTGATTGTGACTCTCGCGCCGTGGCCTGTTCCCGGGAGAACGCGGAGCGGCTCGGGCTCGGCAATCGTTTCCAGGTGGCCGAGGCCGACTTGTTCCCGAAGGGCACGGCGGACCTCGTGGTGTGCAACCCACCCTGGATTCCCGAACCGCCCAAGAACCGGGTGGACCGCGCGGTGTTCGACGAGGACAGCCAGTTCCTGCGGCGCTTTCTCGAAGGACTCTCCGCTTCGCTTGCTCCTGGGGGAGTGGGCCTGCTGCTCCTGTCGGACCTCGCGGTGCTGCTCGGCCTGCGCCCACCCGGGTGGCTCGAAGCGGAGTTCGAACGGTGCGGCCTATCGGTGCAGTGGGCCCGGTCGACCCCGGCGCGGCATTCAAAAGCGAAGGACACGTCAGACCCGCTGCACATGGCGCGCTCTCGCGAGCGCACCACGCTCTACTGCCTGAAGCCGGTGCGCTCGTAGTTTAGGTGTTGCCGTTGGCCTGCTGCCGGAGGTATCCGGCCGTTCTTGTCGGAGTCCGGCTGCCAGGAGTAATACGCGCGGATGCGATTGCTCCGCATCCTCATGCTCTTGTTGTGTGGATTGTCCATTCCTCGCACCGCCAGCGCTCAGGCCGTCATGGTGAGTGGACCTCCCGTGGCGCCCCTTCCCGAGACGACGGGGGCGGGCCTCTGCGTCGCGACGAGCGTCTCGCGGAATCCCGCGGCTGACTTCCCCCAGGCTCAGTCGACCTATATCGCTGGTATCAATGCCTTCATGGAGGCGAACCGGGGCAACCGCGTCACTTCGGTGCTGCGGACGCCCTTGGACCTGTCCAACAATCTCAATGACGGGAGGACGCTGAGCTACGGGGACTTCACCGGGGCTGTCGCGGGCTGCCCCGTCGGCGGGTGTGACTTCGGCTACGGCGATGCCGTCACATCCTTCGCGACCCGCCTGCGTGGCTTCATCGCGGTCACGAGAGACATGGTCGACAGGCCCCTGCACTTCGGGCTCTACGCCGACGACTCGGTGAGCCTGGCGCTCTTCGACCGCGACCAGACGAGCTACCCGGTCATCAACCGTCCGTCGAGGCTCGGCGTACCGACGTGGCGCGCCACCAACACGGTCCACTTCGCGCAGTCGGGACTCTACGGCGTGGAGGTGCTCCACACGAACGTCGGGGAGCACGCCGCGCTCGAGATGTCGGTCTACGACGGCGTCTTCACGGACTTCGAGAGGGCAGCGACCATGCCGCCCATCATCAATCTGGCTGCCGAGGGCTTCGTGCTCGTCACGCCCGGGATGTTCCATCAGACGGAATCGGGGCAGCCCTCGTTCCCAACTCCCACCGAGTGCGCCCAATGCAACCGTCAGTTCGCCAACGCGCCAGGGAATGGGGGATGCGAGACGGGCTACCGCTGCAACGCGGCGGCCTTGTGCGCTCCCTGTGATTCGTCGCTCTTCTGTGGGGAGTCGTGCTCTCCGTGCGGTGCATCGACGCCGTACTGTGTGAGTCAGACCGAGGGCTTCGTCTGCGCGCAGTGTCAGGATGCGAATGACTGTGTGGCGCCGGATGAATGCCACCTGCCCATCTGCACGGAGACGGGCAACTGCGCCTCCACTCCCGTGGAGGATGGCACGGAGTGCACGGGAGGGACCTGCCAGCAGGGCGAGTGCAGGCCCGTGGACGCGGGGACTCCCGACGCGGGAGCGGCGGACGCGGGGGAGGCGGACGCTGGAGAGGCGGATGCGGGAGAGGCGGACGCGGGGCCTCTCGATGCGGGAGCGACGGATGCGGGCGCGACGGACGCAGGTGGGCCCGGTGAGGTGGATGGCGGCTCCCACCCTGGCGTGGATGGGGGAAGCACGGGCACGGACGGTGGAAATCCAACGGCGGACTCGGGAGTTCCGGCCGGGGACGCGGGCTCTGTGGATGGAGGCTCGCTGGAAAACCCTTCGGAGCCGGAGTCTGGCTGCGGCTGTCAGGGTGGTCCGTCCGCGCTGTTCCCCATGGCCCTGCTCGCGCTATCGCTCGTCGTGAGACGCGGCCGGCGATAGGACACGCCGTTCGCGCGTTGGAGGCTTCTTCATGGGGCCCCCTCGCGTTCAGAGGCCCCATTTTCGAAGCGTGTCCAGCAGCGGCAACTCACGCCGACCTCCCAGGCCTCATTCGAAGGCGATGGCACCAGGAGGACGGTCGGCCGGGCTGTCGCTACCTGTCGGTGAGCCAAGGGAGGTCCAGCCACGCGATAGGGTCGAACCCGGGCGTGGTGGGTGTTTCGAAGCGCCAGATCAAGGAGATGCTGTTGAGGGTATTGGGCTGGAGCGCGCTGGTGAAACCCGACAGGCGGGCATCGACGCCCTGGGGCGCCAGCGACTGAAACCGGGTGCTCCCCGGAGCGCCTCCGCCGAACTGCCTCCCCAGGTTGGTGCGGAGGTAGAGTTGATTGAGCGAGCCGGCGTCGAGGGTGCCGCCATACCCGAAGGCCGCGACGACATACTCTCCTTCCGCGAAGGTGACGTCACAGACATTGGTTCCACCGGCGGTACCCCGCATGGGTTGCTCGGAGCCGTCGATCCAGATTTGGAGACCATCCACCCGGCTGCCCGTGCGAAGGAGGACGCGGGAGATGTTCTGACCATTGGCGGCGGCGTCCTTCGCACGGCCCCCTCCCGAGATGTTCTCCGCGCCACCGTAGGGCCCCGTCAGTGCGTGAATGACGCTCTGGACGGGGAGCTGGCCGGTGGAGCCGAAGCATGGCCACATGAAGGAGGGCGCCAACCACCCCAGCGTATTGACGGCGAACTGTTGAGTATAGAGGAACGCCTCCCGCTCGCGGTGCTGGTTCTCCGCCTTCGACTCCGCCCAGGCCTTCTGCTCGTTGAAGGCTTGCTTCGCCATCACTTTCAGCGCGGCCGTGGCCTGCTCCAGCATGGAATCCAGCGCCAACCTGAAGGACTCGCGCTTCGCGTGCCCCTCTGTCGGATACCAAGGCGCCGAGGCGTAGATCTGGTCGAAGTAACGCCAGCGCGCGCTGTAGACGGCCAGCGCGATCGTGAAATAGGCGGAGCTATAGGGCAGCTTCTGCGAGGGGTACTGCGACGCGGGGTAGTTGGCGTTGTAGGTGAAATACGGGGCTCGGTCCGCGATGAGCTGACACAGGCCGTCGTACTCATTGTAGAGCCGGTCGTTTTGATACAGCTTGATGGCGTTGAGGATGCCCCGGAACTCGTTCTCAACGGAGCTCATCACCGATGACTCAACGCCGAGGTACACGGCCTTGACGATGTACCGCTGGATGGCTTCCCAGATGAGGTTGGGGTTGGTGGTGGAGGGCCAGAAAATGCCCATCAGGCTGCTGAGGAACCCTCCGATGTCCGGGATGAGGTTGAGGAGTGCCCCCACCAGCGACTCCAGATCGCTCGAGATGGTGGCGAAGAGCGCTTTTTCTTCGACAATCGCCAACTGGGTGATGGCCCCATTCCGTGCCGCGGACGCACCGGGCCAGTCCGCGGGCTGGGCGCTGAACATCTGGAAGCTGTCGATGTTGTCATTGAAGCGGTACTCGCCTTCCAAGTTGGACACGAGCGTGTTGGGGCCAAAATACAGCTTTGTCTTGCTCGGGTGCTTTTTGTTGTAGTCCTTATCCTCGTAGACGATGAGCCAGGTCTGGGGGCCGGTCACCAGCGACTCGATGTGGTCCCCCACCTTGGCGCTGCCTGGGGAGCTGGAGCCAAACAGCGTGAACTTGTAGTCATCCAAGTCCGAGACGTTCTGGGCGCCCGTGAAGTTGATGTAGGCGTGCTGGTAGCCCCACATGTCGAAGAACTGCACCCAGGTTCCAGAAGCGCTCGTGCTTGGCATTGATGTCTCTTTCTCAGGGAGAAGCCCCAGCCGAGACTCACTGCAATTCGCGCACCCAACGACCTCCAGGGGCGGGCGCACGTTTTCATCCGGAAGCGGGGCGTTGCTGCGTCACGGGAGGACGCAACTGCGTTCCAGCCGCTGCACGCTTCGGCGTCCAGGCCTGGTCCGCCACCGTCTACCCGGGTTTTTGACACCCGCACCGAATGGCTCCGAAGCTCGCCGCGTCCCTTCCCTCGAGAGGCTTCGCTCCATGCTCCCATCCCTGTCCCGCGGCAGCCTGCCCATCTGGACGCTCGTGCTTGCGATGCTCCTCTGCGGCACCGCCAACGCGCAGTTCACCGGCAAGCGCCGCGCCTATGCCTCCAGTTTCTGGGGCGGCACCGGCGCCAGTGGGAAGACCATCTCCTGGAGCGCGCTCTACGTCGCGCTCCCCCTGGACTACGGCTACAACGCCGCCAACAACACCATCGTCAACCTGGCTGGCGTCACCGCGGCCCAGTCGGACCTGCGCACCAGCAGCACGCGTTCGCTGAAGTGGGGCACGCAGGTTCGCATCACCAACCGCCACCCGGGGCACGCGGGCTACGGCCGCAGCGTCCTCACCACGCTCCAGGACTCCGGGCCCGCCGACAGCATCCTCAGTGACGCCGCGCTGGGAGGCCGCGCGGCATCCCCCTACAAGCCCCTGGGGTGCTGGATTGACGTCACCCCGGGCGTGAAACAGGTGCTGGGCAGCACGAAGCCGGAGACGGAAAACCTCATCGTCGACTTCGAAGTCGTGAACGACCTCGGCAGCTCACTCGATCTGGACTCCAACCCCAACCTTGCCTTCGGCATGGCGGCCAGCGCGAGCGACTCGGAGAACACGGGCATCAGCGCCCCCAGCGCCGCCGTGGACGGCAATGGCGCCTACCACCTGGAGAACTATCGCAGCGCATGGCGCTCGGCGTACCACGCCAACACCTCGGACACGGTGTGGCTCAACGTCAACCTGGGCCGGGCGGAGGCCGTGCGCCGCGTCGTCGTGAAATGGGGCAGCTTCGTGCCCCCCGGCTACACGCTGATGGGCTGGACGCCGGGCATGAGTTCCTGGGTGACGCTCGCCACCCGCACGGGGGCGGGCGGTGGCACGCACGTCCACTCCTTCACGTCGGACCAGACGTACCAGTACTTCGGCCTGAGCATGAGCGGCGCGACCCGGTATGACGTGAAGGAGCTGGAAGTCTACCGCTGGGACTACTGACGCCCGGAGCACAGCAGGTCCCCAGTGCTCGCCTCGTTGGGCGAGTACTGGCCAACCCCGCGCTGGCGGCCGGCGGGGTCCAGAGCATTCAAGGACACGCACGGCAAGGCGTCCCACCTGTCCCAGGCGGACATCGACGCGCTCGTCGCGTATCTGATGTCCGGGCTGGAGGAGGGCCGTCTCTTCACCGGCCTGTGCGTCGGGTCGTCAGAGGGCCTGAAGCGCCTGGGTGTCCCATGCGACATCGAGGCTCTCGTGCCTCCGGACGGTGACGCTCCTCAGGAAGCCCGGCTTCTGCCCAGGTACGAGCCGGAGCCCCGGGAGACTTCGAATCAATGCCTCCACTGCCAGGCGTGCCTCGAGCCGCGCGAGCGGCGCGCCGATGCAGAAATGGAGGCCCTGCCCGAAGGCGAGGTGCTTCTTGATGTCAGGCCGCCGGATGTCGAAGCGCTCAGGCTCGTGGAACCGGGCCTCGTCGCGGTTGGCTGACGCGTAGACGATGCGGATGTGGGCTCCCTTGGGAATGGGCACGCCCCCAATCTCCACCGCCTCCAGCGCCGTACGGAACATGGCATGCACGGGAGAGATCATCCGCACCGCCTCCTCGACCGCGCCCGCGATGAGGCCCGGGTCGTCCCGAAGTGCCCGCAGTTGCTCCGGATGCTCGAGCAGGAGCTCCACCGCTCCCACGATGAGGCCCGCGGTCGTCTCATGTCCCGCGAAGTGCACCTGCATCAGCAGGCTCACCAGCTCCGCCATGCTCATGGGCGGCGTCATCCCCTGCGCCCCGGTGACGATGTCGCTCAGCAGGTCCTCTCGGGGGGACACCTCCCGCTCCTTGAGCGCCGAGGCCAGGTATCGCTGGAACTCGACCACGCCTCGCGCGCACGCGACCTGGTGCTCGATGGGGCCATGCGCCGCGAGGACCGTGGACAGGTCATCGGACCAGCGCCGGAACCGGTGGATGTCCGAGCTGGGGATTCCGAGAATCTCCGCGATGATGCTGCACGACAGCGGATGGGCGAACCGGAGGAACAGGTCCGCCTGCCCCTCGTGCCTGAAGGAGTGGATGAGCGCGTCCACGAGGGTGCGGATGAAGGGCTCCTTCTCCGCGAGGCGCCTCCCGGTAAAGGCCTTGCTGACGAGGCTCCGGAAGCGGCCATGCGCTGGCGGATCATTGTCGACGAGGCTGGGCACCAGGGGGTAACCGTCCATCAGCGCGGTGACCACCTCCGGCGGCGTCGTCGCGGCGCCCACCGTGATGGACTCTGCGGACGAGAAGCGTGTGGTATCGGCGACCACGGCGCTGATGTCCGCATGGCGCGTCACCACCCACGCCCCCAATGCCGGACTGAAGAACACCGGTTCTTCCCGCCGTGCACGCGCGAGGAACGGATGAGGATTCTCGAGCTGGGGAGAGTCGAGCGGGTGGTACTCGGACCCGAGTCCTGAAGGGGCGTTGGTCTTGGACATGCGTGAGCTGACCTCAACGGTTTGTTGGGTGGGGAGCGGGACAGCGGACCGCATGGTGCCAGGGCTTACGGCTTCGCACACGGGGCTGGGCGATGCTGAACGGAGCGTCCCATATCCACGCGACGCCGCCTGGCTTGAACATCACCGGGGATGCTCTCGTTGCGCGACTCCCGTTCGAGCGAGCGGCGCTCTCCATGTGAGTTGAACAGCACGCGACTGTCCGTCCACGCGACGAAGCCAGAGCCCAATGGAAGGCACCTTGACGACCACCTCTCCTCACCGAGCACGACTTCTTCCGCCGAGCCCCCGCGGTGCGCGCCGTTGTTGTTCTCATCACTCTCGGCAATCCATTCATGCACATCCGCCAGCAGCACGATGTGGTACGTCCCTGTGGGAATGTACGTGAGAAGGTAATGGCCGTGGGCGGCAGACTGGACGTGCCTGCTCCGGCCGCCACGGAGACCTCGCTGATGGAGGAGAGTCGCCGGTCATTGGCGTCTGCCAGGAGAATTCCTACTCTGGAACCAGAAGGCGCGGCACAACTCGTATCCAAATCAAAAGAGAGATGGGGGGGCCATCAGGATGGGGGCAACTTCAGACCCTCTAGTTCTCCTTCACGCGCGACACCCAGCCCTCCAGGGTGCTGAGGCTGCATCCAGATTGGGCGTGCTCCTGGCTCATCCCCAGCGCATCGACAATCTGCGCGCAGCTGCAACCAGCGGTGTCTACGAGGGTAAAGCGGCGCTCCGGCTCGCCGTCGTTCGACGACAGCGTGTTGAAGGTGCCATCGCCGTCAGTATCGGCGAAGCGGTTCATGCCCGGCAGGGAGCCTGTGGACAGGGACTCGGGGAGCACGGTGCCCGCGCAGCGGTCCGCGCTATCGCAGACGCCGTCCTTGTCGGAATCGGTGCAGGTGTCGCGGCAGCAGAGCACACCGCCAAAGCGGGAGCCCGTCTTGATGGCCGTGTAGGCCTCGCAGAGGCCGTTGTCGTCAGCGGTCGTCGCGGCGTTACACGACCATGGCGAGCCTTCAAGCCCCGAGCACAGGTTCTCCGAGAACCGGTTGAGGGGGCCACACGTGGCCTCGGTTCCGAAGTTGCCGCAGCCGAAGAAGTCGTTCGACGTCCGGGCGGTCTGCAGGCAGCCAGGAGTGCAGCTGTCGGAGTCGCACTCCGGACCTGTCGAGGTCCCGTTGGCACAGACGCCGCAGCCATTGGTGCTCTGCCGGGTGGCGAAGAAGAGGGCCTGGTCTCCCGCCTTGGTGGCTCCCTTGCAACCGGTGGAGGACCGACTCATCACCTCGGCGTCGCTCGTACAGACGTGCCACCCGCTCGCGCAGAGGTCGGCCACGTTGCAGCCGGCGCCACCCGGCTTCGGGCCATCGTCACCGCCCTTACGGCCGCAGGCGGGGGTCAGGGTGTCGAAGGTCACGAGGCCCGGGCAGGCCGGAGCAATCCCCGGGTTGTCCGTGTGCAGGCCCGGAATCCGCCATGCACCGGCGCACCCCGCGATGTCAGGCCAGCGCGCGATGTCTTTGAATCCCTCACGCTGACGGTCCGCGCAGCCGGCTGCATCAGAGGGATGGGCAAAGCCTGGCGAGGCCGCCATCAGCAGCGAGCCGAAAATCAGACCGCAAGCCATCCGCACATTTTGTTTCAGTGTGTTCATGGTACCCCCCGGAACCGGTCAGGCCGCATGAACCGCAAGCCTTTCCGATAATTGTTGCGGCTACGGAGGATGATGTGCTGTCGCTTCCATCACAACCGCCTTGGGGGCCGTGACCTCCACGCAGTGGAGAACACTTTTTCGGCGCACGCCTCGTCCCGCAGGGCATCTCCCGCAGCGTGCGGGAGGGCTCGCGAATCCATGCGGGCATTCCATGTGGAGACACCTCCAGCTCTGGCCTCCCCGCACCCACGGGACCCGAGACCGCTCATCCGGCGGCGGAGCCGGAGGGGGGCCCGCCATCAATCCATGGCGAGAGGGCGCGGACTCTGCTCGTCGCAGGCTCGGTCGGTGCTGGCCGGAAATCGGCTCATTGTTGGGCTGATATTGGATTGCTCGATTGCTGTGCCATGCACCGGAGATGGCCGCTCTTCGTGGCGAAGTTCGCAGTGATGGGGGATTGCTGGCGGTCCCCGTGGAGTGCTCGGACGCCGGTAATGGCGCCCATCGAATGCCCTGAAAACGCCACGCCCCGGCACTCCAAGGAAGGAGCACCGGGGCGGGCGTCACGTGGTCAGCGGCTCACTGCTCCGGCGAGATTTCGCGCACGGACAGCCACTTGAAGTCCACGTCGTTGGCGCTGTCCCAGCGGAACACCGCGATGGGGCCGCCCCAGGTAATCGGCATTGCGTTCACCGCGCCGCCGCAGTGGCTGGCGTCACCACCCCAGCTGCCCGAGTCCACCATGTCGTAGACCTTCTTCCAGGTCTTCTTGTCGGCGTTCTCGTTGAGGTACATCTCCAGGCGCACGGCCTCCTTGCCGTTGACCTTGGTGTTGCGCATCACCGACTTGAAGCCCACCCAGCGGCCGCGCAGCGCCGAGGTACCGGACTTGTACGCCGCCTGGTTGTAGGAGACGTGCCACGTCTCCTTCTGCCAGCGGACCCGGCCGTCATAGTGCAGCGAACCCTTGTAGCTGCTGCCCTCGCACCCCGAGTGGTTGTCGTTGTGCTTGCCGCCTCGCGCGTACCACGCGAAGTTGTCCGACACGTCGGACACCGAGTTGACCTTCACGAAGCCAGTCATCTCGATGTTCCGCCAGTCGTTCGCCGCCTGCATGTAGCCCCGGCTGGCCAGCACGTCGCGGTCGTAGGTCGGAATCTTGGACGCGCTGTAGCCCGTGGAGGTGAACACGGACATGCGCACCTTGCTGTTCTTCATCTTCCAGGAGCCGTCCGAGTTGCGGCTGATGGTGTTCTGCGGGTCGAAGCGCTTGTCGGACGTAGCGTTGTCCGCCAGGAACCACTGCTCGCCGCCCGACTTGGTCGGATAGATCATCGTCACGCCGAACTTGTCCTGGCCCTGCTCGCCAGGCGGGTCGGTGGGCGGGGTCGAGCCGGTACCGGGCTGCATTTCCGCAATGCTGGCCCAGGTGTTCATCGAGCTGCCGTTCACGGTGATACGCACGTAGCGCGTGCTCACCGGGGAGAACGAGTAACGTTCCAGCGCGGAGGTGGTGCCGGACGACCTGCCGGAGTGCACCTGCGCGAAGTTCGTGCCGTCCGTCGAGGTGGAGATGACGAAGTTGTTGACGCGCTCGTTGCCACGGTGCCAGCCGATGTCCACGGCGCCCAGCTGCGCCACGGTGCCCAGGTCGCCGGTAATCCATTGCCCCACGCCGTCGCTGGACCAGCGCGTGGCGGGGTCGCCGTCAATGGCGTTGGCGGGGACGTTGCCGTCATCTCCGCTGGCGGCGACGGAGGTGAAGCGCTCGGGAGGGACGTCGGGCGGGTCGGTGGGCGGGGTCGAGCCGGTGCCAGGCTGCATTTCCGCGATGCTGGCCCAGGTGTTCATCGAGCTGCCGTTCACGGTGATGCGCACGTAGCGTGTGTTCACCGCGGAGAACGAGTAGCGCTCCAACTCGGCGGTGGTGCCGGATGACCTGCCGGAGTGCACCTGCGTGAAGTTCGTGCCGTCCGTCGAGGTGGAGATGACGAAGTTGTTGATGCGCTCGTTGCCACGGTGCCAGCCGATGTCCACGGCGCTCAACTGCGCCACGGTGCCCAGGTCGCCGGTAATCCATTGTCCCACGCCGTCGCTGGACCAGCGCGTGGCGGGGTCGCCGTCGATGGCGTTGGCGGGGACGTTGCCGTCATCTCCGCTGGCGGCGACGGAGGTGAAGCGCTCGGGGAGGACGCCGGGCGGGTCGGTGGGCGGGGTCGAGCCGTCGGTGACGGCCGCCAGCTCCGCGATGCTGGCCCAGGTGTTCATCGAGCTGCCGTTCACGGTGATGCGCACGTAGCGTGCGTTCACCGCGGAGAACGAGTAACGCTCCGGCGCAGCGGTGGTGCCGGACGAGCTGCCGGAGTGCACCTGCGTGAAGTTCGTGCCGTCCGTCGAGGTGGAGATGACGAAGCGATTGACGCGCTCGTCGCCACGGTGCCACGAGATGTCCACGGCGCTGAGCGATTTCACGGCGCCCAGGTCGCCGGTGAGCCATTCGCCCACGCCGTCGCTGGACCAGCGCGTGGTGGGGTCTCCGTCGATGGCGTTGGCGGGGACGTTGCCGTCATCCCCACTGGCCGTGACGGAAATGAATCCCTCGGCGGCTAGCGTGGGCGTCGCGAGCGCAAGGGCAGTCAGCGCGAGCACACGGGCAGGCTCGCGCAGGTGCATCCATCCCCCCCGGGATGAGGTCCTGTGGTGTGGATTCAAGTTGATACCTCAGGTGAGACCATCAGGAGCCACGACTCACCGGGCGGACGATGCCGGACCGGCGCGCCGCGATCCCCCAGCGGCGCGTTGGCTTCCAGACCGCAGGCCCGCGCCCCGTCAGCGACCCACGCCCCGCGCTGGGCGCCTCGCTTCCGTCAGGACCGGCGGTGTTTACGACTCGGTAGCGGTGTTGCGGGCGCGAATACCCTTTCACTTGAAATGGTATTCCCATGGCCATTTCTCAAATGGATATCGAACTCGCCCTGCAGACAGGCGTGCGGCAATCCCTCTCAGTTCCGCTGAAAATTCTCACCCTTGCTGCGGATGCGCCCTCCCGCAGTGGCTGTGTTTCAATACAAAGCAGGAAAGGAGGCGAGGGTGGCGCTCCAGGCAGCGGCGAGGAAGGCGCCGATGAAAGCGGGGAGGCCGCGAGTGGTCGGGGCAGGACTGGTGAGGCGGCGCGCGATGCTGGAGCACCAGCGAGGCCGTTCCGCACGTCCAGCAGGCCAGCGCTTCGCGCCGTTTACGGCATCCTTGCTGCAAGACGCCCCGAGGCCCGAAAAGACGAAGGCCGGCGGTCCTGAGTTTCCTCAAGGACCACCGGCCTTTATCTGTGAGCGGCGGAAGGGATTCGAACCCTCGACCCCGAGCTTGGGAAGCTCGTGCTCTACCAACTGAGCTACCACCGCAGGCGAAGCAGGGCGCAAAGTACGGGCCGCCCCGTGGCTTGTCAACGGGAAGTGAGGCCGCTACTCCGACTCCTCGACGGTGAGCTGGTAGGAATCCTGGAAGTTGGACTCGCGGTTGCGCGCGTCCCGGACCTCGAAGAGGTAGACGCCCGGCTCGGCGCTGTAGCGGATGCTCTCCGGCTGGTCACCCTTGGCCCGGTCAGCCGTCTGCACGAGCGACAGCTTCCCGTCCGGCTGCACGCGGTGCAGGTACAGCCCCACATCGACCTTCAGGATGCCCAGCAGCGTGGCCCGGATGGGCGTGCGCACCGGCCGGTCCGACAGGTCCAACCGGAAGAAGTCCGTGTCCTTCACTGGATACACCGTGCCCCGCACCGGCTGCCCCAGCATCAGGTCCTGCGCCCGGTCCGCGGTGTTGTTGGGCTCGCGCTCCTCGCCGCCGTTGTCCGGCACCGTGGTGACGGTGATGCGGTAGGGCTGCTCGGCGTTCTCGAAGTCCTTCACCCACTTGCCGTCCACCTTGCGCGACGCGCCCTCCACTCGGAAGTAGCAGGCGCCGTTGCAGGCGACGTTGTTGAGGCGCTCGGGCTCCTTGATGGCGCCGTCGTTGGCGCGCAGCAGCACCGTCTCCTTTCCGGATTCCCCCTCCGGGGGCTCCACCATGGAGAGCACCAGGTCCAGCCGCTCGACGCCGGTCAACTCCACCTTCGCCAGCACCGGCTCGGACGTCTTCAGGACGAAGTGGTCCACGTCGCCCTTGGGCGCCAGGAAGCCCTGGCGGTAGCCGCCGGCCGTCACCGGGGTGGCCTTGTGGAGCTCGTCGTTCGGCTCCAGCTCCGCGCTGGCGCCGGCCTCCTCCTGCGACACGGTGAGCGTGTACGGCATGGTGGCGTTGAACGGCCTGCGGGCCTCCTTGCCAGTGCCCACCCAGCTCGTCTTCACCACCACGTAGACGACCCGGTCCGTGGCGCGCACGCCGATGTTGCGCAGCGACAGTGTCTCGCCCTCCTTGCCGCGCAGGGTGAAGAGCGGCGCCTCCGCCGCGGACAGCACGGACAGCTCCGGTCGCACACCGTCCACGCCGGTCAGCTCGATTTTCAGCGCCACCGAGGGCGGTTCGGGAGGCACCGCCGTGCCTGCGTCCAGCGCGCGGGCAATGGCCTCGCCCACCGCCTGGCTGCCCACGGGCGGCGGCTCGCTGCCCGCGAAGGTGCCCTCCACGGCAGGGGAGGGCGGCGCCTCGTCACGCGCGAAGTCATCCACTCCACCCTGGCCAAGCGACGCGCCCCGCATGCCCTCCTGGGCCGTGAGGCCGGGCGTTCCATCTGCTTCGGTGCCCCGGGGGCCGCGCCTTCCTCGGTCTCGAAACCGTTGCCGGTCAGGTCCTGCCTCGCGCCAGGGTTGCCCTGTCCGTGCTGAGCGCCAGCGCCGGCCGAGCCCTGTTGACCGGCAAGGCCGCCGCCCATCGCGTCGTCCTGCCCCAGGGGGCGCCTGTGCCTCCAGCTCCGGGCAGCGTGCCGCCCATCCCCTGCGGCGCGGTGCCATCTCCCGGGGACGGCGTGCCCTGCGACGGCGAATCGCCGAAAGGTGCGGTCGCGGGGTCCTCCGCCGAGCCACCCGGGCCCGCGCCTTCCGGAGCCGAGGGCTGCGTCGGGTCCGGCAGCTCGATGCGGTACCAGTCCTCGTCGCCGGCATGGCCCAGGAAGGCCGTCACCGTCTGGCCCAAGGTCAGGCTCACCGCGTCCACGGCGCGGTCGTTGGGCTCGCGCTCCTCGCCGTCCTCGGGCGCGCGCATGCGGACCTCGAGCGTGTACGCGCCGCCCACACCCTTGCGGGTGGGCACCACGCGGATGAAGCGCTCGTTCTCCACGTAGAGGTTGGGGAACCGCTCCGGCTTGCCCTCACCCTCGCTGTTGATGCCCACCAGGCGGTTGCGGTCGCGGTCATACACCTCCAGGGTGATGTCCCCGCCGGGCAGGCCGGACACGGTGACGTCCGCGATGCGCGGCGCGCCGGGCGCCAGCCGGTACCAGTCCTCGTCCGCCTTGTTCGGCTGCGCGGTGAGCTCCGCGCTCACCGTGCTGTTGCGGGTGATGTCCAGGGCCTGGTCGGGCCGGTCGTTGGGCTCCTTCTCCGTGAGAGCGGCCGGTCCCGTCTCCACCGGACCCGCGTCCGGAGCTTCCGGCGCCTTGTCTTCCTTGCAGCCGGCCAGCATCAGCCCCAGCACACAGGCCCACCCCCAGCGTCTCATCACGGTCTCCTCCAGCACAGGCCGCCATCCTTCCCGTCAGGGACGGAGTGTCAAGCACCCCAACATCCGCGCGGGCGCTTTCATCCGCATCCACCCGGCCGCTCCGTGCGTGCTCGGACTGGAGCCGCGCTCGCGAGGCGATCAAAGATGCGGGGACATGCGACGCCTGCTCCTCGCCTCCCTCCTGTCCGCCACGGCGGCCTCCGCCGCACCCAATGTCCCGCCAGGCTACGTCCAGGCCTCCGACTGGCTCGACCGCACCAGTCAGCCGGAGCGCTACGGGCCCCTCAACGTGCTCGACGGCCGCGACTCCACCGCGTGGTGTGTCAGCGGAGACGCGCCCGCGTCCTTCACCTTCGGTTTCAAGGACATCGTCACCGTGGACGAGGTCCGCGTGTACACGGGCGATGGTTCTGACCGGGCCGCGTTCAAGGCCCGCGCGCGGGCGCGGAAGCTCACCCTGACTGGCATCAAGGAAGCACGCAGCGTCAGCGTGGAGGACAAGCGCGGGCTCCAGGTGGTGCCCCTCAAGCCCGGACTTCGGGGCGCCCGCTTCACGTTGGAGGTGTCGGAGCGCTTCCCGGGTGCCAAGGACGACGCGCCCGTGTGCGTCACCGACATCGTCTTCTACTCCGGCGGGAAGGCCCTCAATGGCACCTGGCTGGCGCCCAAGCTGCGCTACAACGGCCGGCTGGCGCCGCTGCTCGGCACCTGGTTCGGTGGCCTGAAGGGCGCACCGCACCGCTTCCTGTCCTTCTACCTGGACGGAACCTACAGCCTCACCGAGGAGCCCCTGGAGGGCGAGGTGTCCACGACAGTCAGCGGCGCCTACACGCTGTCCGGAGAGAAGCTGTCCCTGGACGTTCCCCCGCACGGGCGGGTGACGGTGCGCTTCCCGCGAGGGGATTCCGAGGGGACACGCTCGCCAGATGCGTCACTGGCGTTCGACGGGCCCGTCGCCGAGGCCTGGGGCGAGGAGTTCCGCAGCCAGCGGTGAGCAGACGGGGTGGCTGCCGCCCGCCCGGTTTCCCGGGGGGGCGACGCACTCCGCCTACAGAGCGGCCATCTTCCGCTTCGCGCCGAAGTGGCGGAAGAACGCGATGATTTCCTCGACCGCGACCTTCACGTCGGTGGCGTCCTGGAACTCAGATTCCAGGAAGATGCCGCCGCAGGACTCGCAGGTGTCGTAATGCAGTGGATGCTGGCGGTCGCCACCGTCCACGCGGACGAGGTCGACCTGGCACTCGGGGCACTGACCGGTCAGTGCCTCCGCATCCACCTTGCCGCCCTGGCTCTCCAGCCCGGGGAGGTTGTTGTGGAGCAGGACCCGGTTGAGGTCCGCGACGTCAATCCAAAGGCCGCCGCAATCTCCACACTTTCGCAACGTCTGATCATCCCCCTCGAGATCGGACATCTCGACGTTGCAGCTGGGGCAATCCATGGGGCGGTTCCATTCTCCTGTTGGGGGGGAGTGGTGTTCTCCCCAGTCGATGGGAGAATGATAGGTCGCGCGAAATTTCGGATGCAACCCGCCTTGTGCCTTCTGTTGGCAACGCGCCGTCCCGTCGCCCCCCAGCCCCTCAGCCCTACGCCTTCTCGCGGCGGATGTCCGCCCCCAGGGCGCTCAACTTGCGCTCCAGGCGCTCATATCCCCGGTCCAGGTGGTAGACGCGGCTGACGTCGGTGCGGCCCTCCGCTCGCAGCCCGGCCAGGATGAGTGACGCACTCGCCCTCAGGTCCGTTGCCATGACGGGCGCGCCGCTCAGGCCCTTCACGCCCTTCACCACCGCGGTGGGCCCCTGGATGGTGATGTCCGCGCCCAGCCGGTGCAGCTCCGGCACGTGCATGAATCGGTTCTCGAAGATGTTCTCGCTGATGACGGACGTCCCCTGACTGACAGACATGAGGGCCATCAACTGGGCCTGCATGTCCGTGGGGAACCCCGGATGCTCCGTGGTGGTGATGTTCACCGCGTCCAGCCGCTGGGGCGCCTTGCAGCGCAGGCCGCTGCCCTCGGTGGTAATCGTGCACCCGGCCTCGCGCAGCTTCTCCACCAGCGCGTCCATGTGCTCGGGCACCACGCGCTTCACCAGCACGTCGCCGCCGGAGATGGCCGCCGCCACCAGCAGGGTGCCGGCCTCGATGCGGTCGGGGAGGATGGCGTGCTCCACCGGCTTCAGTCCGTCCACGCCCTCGATGATGATGCTGGACGTGCCCGCGCCTTCGATGCGCGCCCCCATCTTGTTGAGCACCTTGGCCAGCTCTTCGACCTCGGGCTCGCGGGCGCAGTTCTCCATGAGGGTGCGGCCCTTGGCCAGCACCGCCGCCATCATCACGTTCTCCGTGCCGGTGACGGTGATGACGTCGAAGTTGACGGTGCCGCCCTTGAGCTGCTTCGCCGTGGCCTCCACGTAGCCTTCCGTGAGGTGGATGTCCGCGCCCAGCGCCTTCAGCCCCTTGAGGTGCTGGTCGATGGGCCGCGCGCCAATGGCGCACCCACCCGGCATGGACACCCTCGCCCGGCCGAAGCGGGCGACCAGCGGCCCCAGCACCAGCACGCTGGCGCGCATCGTCTTCACCAAGTCGTACGGCGCCTCCGGGGTGATGTGGCCGTTGACGCCCACCCGGCAGACGTCCGTCGTCTCCTTGTCGCGCTCCGCGTCGCAGCCCATGGTGCGCAGCACCTTGAGCATGGTGGCGACATCCGCCAGGTCCGGCACGTTGCGGTAGGTGGAGGTGCCGTCGGCCAGCAGCGCCGAGGCGAGGATGGGCAGCGCCGCGTTCTTCGCGCCCGAGGCCAGCACTTCGCCGTGCAGCGCCTGGCCGCCCTTGATGACGATCTTGTCCATGGTTCCCTGCGTCTTCAGCCCTGTGGCTCGCTGGCCACGGGCTGTGTCCCAAATGCCATCCGTTCCCGCCGCTCCAGGTCCTTCTCCACCCGCGCGTCCGCGTAACCCGCGGCACGCAGGAGCTCCAGGACGGCGGGGCCCTGGTCCTCGCCAATCTCCAATGCAAGGAGGCCGCCAGGCTCCAACCACTGGCGCGCACCCGTCACCACTCGGCGCACCGCCACCAGCCCGTCCGGCCCGCCGTCGAGCGCCAGCTTCGGCTCGCGTCGCACCTCGGCGGACAGGCCGGGAATCTCCCCGGAGGCGATGTACGGCGGGTTGGAGACCACCACCTGGAAGCGCTCGCCCGCGGGCACCGGGGTGAAGAGGTCGCCCTGCAGCACCGTCACCCGGTCCGCCACGCCCAGCGCCTGGGCGTTCTCCCGCGCCAGCGCGCAGGCGTCCGGAGACAGGTCGGTGGCGATGACGGTGGCCTGTGGCCGCTCGGCCGCGAGGCTGATGGCGATGCAGCCGGAGCCGGTGCACACGTCCAGCGCGCGGCCGGGCGCGTCCTTGGGAAGCATGCGCAGCGCCGCCTCCACCAACAGCTCCGTCTCCGGGCGCGGAATCAGCACCCGGGCGTCCACCTTGAAGGGGCGGTTGTAGAACTCACGCACCCCCGTCAGGTACTGCGTGGGCTCGCCCGCCATGCGCCGCTCGATGAGGGCACGGTAGGCGCCCAGCTCGTCCTTGGAGAGCGGGCGGTCCAGGTCCACGTACAGCCGGACGCGGCTGAGCTCGAGCACGTGCGACAGAAGGATTTCCGCGGTGAGCCGCGGCGCATCCACCTGTCGCTTCTCGAAGTGCTGCGTCGTCCAGGTAAGGACCCTGCGGATGGTCCAGGGCTCGCTGCTCATGCGGAGGGCTTCGGGCCGCCGGCCGTCTGCGCCTTGAGCGCTTCGGCCTGGTAGTAGGTCCGGCAGGCGGTGATGACTTCTTCCACGTCACCGGCCATGACGCCCGGCAGGTTGTGCACCGTGAGGCCGATGCGGTGGTCCGTCAGCCGGTCCTGCGGGAAGTTGTACGTGCGAATCTTCTCGCTGCGGTCGCCGGTGCCCACCTGGGCGCGGCGCGCGGAGTCGCGCTCGTTGCGGATGCGCTCCTGCTCGATGTCGTAGAGCTTCGCCCGCAGCATGCGCATGGCCATGGTGCGGTTCTTCAGCTGGCTCTTCTCCTGCTGGCACTTCACCACGATGCCCGTCGGGTGGTGGATGAGGCGCACCGCGGAGTCCGTGGTGTTGACGCTCTGGCCGCCCGAGCCCGTGGAGCGCATCACCTGCATCTCGATGTCCGCCGGGTTCACCTGCACGTCCACGTCCTCCGCCTCCGGCATCACCGACACCGTGATGGTGGACGTGTGGATGCGGCCCTGCGTCTCCGTGGCCGGCACGCGCTGCACGCGGTGCACGCCGGACTCGTACTTCATGCTGCTGAACACGGCGTCACCGGACAGCGTCACCGTGGCGTCCTTCACGCCGCCGGCGTTGCCCGGGCTCATGTCCAGGATGTCCGCCTTCCAGCCCCGGCGGTCCGCGTAGCGGAGGTACATCTGCATGACCTCCTCGGCGAAGAGGGCGGCCTCGTCACCGCCCGCGCCCGCGCGGATTTCCAGGATGACGTTCTTCTCGTCATTCGGGTCCTTGGGCAGGAGGAGAATCTTGAGGCTGGCCTCCATCTCGTCGCGCTGTTCCTTCAGTCCGGGCAGGGATTCGCGCGCGAAGGCCTTTTCGTCGGCGTCGCTGCTGCCGAGCCAGGCTTCGACCTCGCTGAGGTCGGCGAGCACCTTGCGGTAGGCCCGGAAGGCCTCGACCAGCTTCTCCAGGCCCGCGCGCTCCTTGGACACCTTCTGCAGCCTCGCCGAGTCGGCGAGCACGTCGGGGTTCGACAGGTCGGCGGTCAGGCGTTCGAACCGGCGTTCGACGTCTTCGAGTTTGTCAATCATCGTCGTTCCGGGGGGTATTGCCCCTTTGCACGGCCTCTGGCAAGGGCGGGCGGAGTCAAGAAATTCCTTGGACGCTTGGGCGGGAGCATGAAAAAAGGGCCGCCCTCACCGCGCTCAGCGGTCGGTTTCACATCACCTACACGGAGTCCTTCCACATGCCCGCCCAGAAGGGAAATCGTTCCAAGAAGAAGGTCGCCAACCGCGCCAAGGGCCGGAAGGCCCAGCTGAAGCGCCGCCGCAGCCGCGCCAAGAAGGGCCAGTCCAACAACAAGGTCTAGTGCGTTGGCTACTCCCTCCCTCGGACTTCGGGGGAGGGAGGCGGACGGGCCCACGGCTCCAACTCGGGCAGCATCCGCTCCACGCCTTCTGAAGACTCCGCCAGGAGCCGCAGCACCGCCTCCGCCGCCTCGCCTGTGACGGGCACCGGCTGGAAGGGCAGCTCCGGGAAGCGGTCGGTCCTCAAGGGCAGAATCTCGCTGGACAGGTAGCCGCCGTCGGGCCCGAAGTGGCCCTTCCACAAGGCGCCGCGCTTGTCGCGAGGGTTCCAGTTCCCCCCGAAGACGAAGTTCCCCAGCGAGTAGACGACCGGTCTGCCCTGGTACAGCTCCATGGCCTGGAGGACGTGCGGGTGGGCGCCCAGCACACCCGCGGCGCCCGCGTCGATGGCGGCGTGGGCCAGCCGGACCTGGTAGGGCTCCGGGGTGTAGGTGCCTTCGCGTCCCCAGTGGAAGTAGGGCAGGACGATGTCCGCCTGGGCCCGGGCCGCGGCGATGTCCTCCCGGAGCATCTGCTCCATGATGGCCTCGTCGGAGAAGTGGCCGGCGACCCCAGGGGTCGTCTCCGTGGCGTAGACCCCGGGCGGTTCGATGTTGCGCGTGCCCAGGAAGAAGTAGCCCAGCAGCGCCACCCGCTGACCGCCCACGGTGACGATGGCCGGGCGCCGGGCCTCCGCCGGTTCCGGCCCGCGCCGAAGTAGGGGATGCGCGCCGCGTCCAGGGTGTCCAGCGTGTCGAGCAGGCCCTGGGCGCCGAAGTCCATCAGGTGGTTGTTGGCCAGGCTCACCACGTCCACGCCGCCGGCGGTGAGAATGCCCACCAGCTCCGGCTTCGCGCGGAAGTTGAAGTTCTTGGGCAGCTTCTCGCCGCGCTCGGTGAAGGGGCACTCCAGGTTGACGACGAACAGGTCGGCGGCGTCCGTCAGGGGCTTCACCTCCTGGAACCCGTAGGCCAGCAGGGCGTCCCGGGGGCGGCCCTTGGCGGTCTCCGCGTCGTAGTGTGTCTGGTAGTTGTGGCCCAGCGTCACGTCGCCGCCCACGATGATGGACACGGAACGGGACTGGGGCTCGGCCTCTGGCGCCTCGGGGGAAGGGGCGGGCGCCGGCCCGCATCCCCGGGGGCGGGGGACTGTCCGGCGGGCTCCTCCGGCGGCAGCGGCTCCGGCGGGGGGATGGCGCGGGGGTGACAGGCGGACAACAGGAGCAGCAGCAGGGCGACGTGGCGCATGGGCGAGGGGAAACTCTACCTTGCACCTCTTGGAGCGCGGCGCGTAGATTGCCCGCGCGCTCATGGCCCGCGAAAAGGACAACATCGCTCTCTCCGACGAGCACAATACTCGTGGAATCGAGCTGGCGGACCGGGGTTGGCTCGACGAGGCCATCAAGGAGTTCAAGAAGGCCATTGACCTCGACCCGAGCTCCGCGCACGCCCACGACAACCTGGCGACCGTCTACGCGGAGAAGAAGCTCTTCCGCGAGGCCCTGTCGGAGTACCTCACCGCCCTGAAGCTGGAGCCGGAGAGCGCCACGGCGCACTACAACCTGGCCTGCTTCCTCTCCACCCACGCGGGGGAGATGGCGGTGGAGGAGTACAAGGAAGCCATCGAGTTGGATCCGGAGTATCCGGATGCCCACCTCAACCTGGGCCTCACCTACGCGGACCAGGGCCGCGTGGAGGAGGCGATGCGCGAGCTCCAGACGGCCATCGAGCTGGACCCCCAGGATGCCTTCCCCCGTCACGAGCTGGCCGCGCTGATGATGGACGAGGGCGACTACCGCTCCGCCATCACCCAGCTGAAGGAAGTGGTGCGCCTGGAGCCGGACAACTTCGAGGCGCAGCTGGATTTGGGCATCTGCTACGCGCAGAAGGGCTTCTACGCAGAGGCGGAGCGCGCCTATGAGCGGGCGCGGGCGCTCAATCCGGAAGACCTGCTGCTCAACTACAACCTGTCCGCCCTGTTCGCGCTGTGGGGGCGTCCCAAGGACGCCGTGCAGTACCTGCAGAAGTCGCTCACCGCGGACCGGCCGAAGGTCATGGGGTGGCTCTCCACCGACCCCATGTTCGACGCCCTCAAGGGTGACCCGGACTTCGAAGCCTTGTTCTGAGCCATGGGCAACGAATGGTTGTTCCTGGGGTTGGCGATCCTCCTCGTATTCGCCAACGGCTTCTTCGTGGCGACCGAGTTCGCCATCGTGAAGATTCGGGCCACGCGGCTCCAGGCCCTGGTGGACGAAGGTGCGCCGGGCGCGCCCACGGCCATGAAGATGGTGGAGAAGCTGGACGCGTACCTCTCCGCCACGCAGTTCGGCATCACCCTGGCCTCCCTGGGCCTGGGCTGGCTGGGTGAACCGGCCTTCGCGCGTTTGTTGGAGCCGGTGCTGGTGCAGCTGGTGCCGGAGGGCGCCGCCACCACGTTGGCCCACTCCGCGGCGGTGGTGATTGGCTTCAGCATCATCACCTTCCTGCACATCGTCCTCGGTGAGCTGGCGCCCAAGAGCCTGGCGATTCAGCGGCCCGAGGACACGACGCTCGCGGTGGCGCTGCCCATGCGGGTGTTCTACGTCCTGTTCTATCCGGCCATCGTCCTGCTCAACGGGCTGGCGGCGTGGGTGCTGCGCGTCTTCGGCCTCCAGGCGGTGGGGGAGGCGCACGAGGCGCACAGCGAGGATGAGCTGCTGGTCATCCTCCACAGCTCGGCGCAGGCGGGCGCGATCACGACGGCGCGCGCGGAGCTGCTGGAGCGCGCACTGGAGATGGCGCAGAAGACGGCGCGGCAGGTGATGGTTCCGCGCAACCAGGTGAAGTTCCTGGACGTGGAAGAGCCGCTGGAGAAGTGCATCGCGGATGCTCGCGCGTCAGGCCACACGTGGCTGCCGGTGTGCCGGGGCAATCTCGATGAGGTCGAAGGCGTGGTGAACGCCAAGGACCTCTTCTTCCTGCTGTCCCGGGGCGAGCTGCGCAGCCTGGCGCAGGTGCAGCGGCCGGTGCTGTTCATCCCGGAGGGCGCCACGCTGGAGCAACTGCTGGCGGAGTTCCGGCGCCGGCGCCGGCAGACGGCGCTGGTGGTGGACGAGCACGGCGGCACGTCCGGGCTGGTGACGATTGCCGACGTGGTGGCGGAGGTGGTGGGCGACGTCGCGGAGCTGGGCCGCCGCATGGACGAGGTCCGCGCGCTGCCGGGCGGCCGCTTCGAGCTGCCGGGCACCGCGCAGCTCGATGACCTGGAGGAGCGGCTGGACGTCAGCTTCGACCTGGACGAGGACGAAGAGGGCGAAGTGACGACCATCGCCGGCTACCTCATGACGCGGCTGGGCCGTGTTCCCGTGAAGGGGACACGCTGCGGCTCGACATGTGGCGCATCGTCGTGGACGCGGTGGAAGGGCCACGCGTCGTGCGTGTCACCGTGGAGCCGCAGTCGCGGACGGCGCCCGCGCGCAACGTGTCGGACGGCTCCGGTGAGCCGCCCCCGAGCGGCTCGAACGAGTCCTGAGCCCGGAGGCGCTGGTTCCTGGCTGGGCTTCTTCGCTGCGGGCGACCCGCGTTTCACGACGCGGCGGTTCTGTCTCACCCTTCCCCTGGTCATGATGCGCGCGTGAGGCACTCCCGCACCGCGTCGGCACGCCTGCCTGTCAGGTGGGCATGGGCGGCGCGTTCGTGTGGGCTCGGGTGGGGCCATGCCGAGCGCATGTCAGACCGGAATGCTACGTCCCGCGGAAGGTCACGCGCTCGCGTGGCGCAACAGGACTCAACAGGGCTGAAGCAGCCACACCGGCGGGAGGACGTCATGGGAGCGTAGAAGCGCGGTGCACATGCCGCCGCCTCGCAGTGCGCGCGCTACAGCTACAGAGCACGTCTGCTCTGTCGCAGACCAGGCAACCGAACGTATGGCGATGCGTGGCATGGCCATGCTTGATCGCCCGGAAGGTGGCTGGTACTCCTTTCTGCTGAACGCTCCGAGGCCGATTTTTCGGCCTCGCGCGCGATTTTCTCCTCGTACCGAGCCCGCTCTAGGAGCCCGCTGGCATGCGAATCAAGCGGTTGGACATCACCGGCTTCAAGTCCTTCATGGAACGGAGCGTCTTCACGTTCGACGAAGGCGTGACGGGCATCGTCGGGCCCAACGGCTGTGGCAAGTCCAACGTCGTGGACGCCATCCGCTGGGTGATGGGTGAGCAGAGCGCGAAGAACCTCCGTGGCCGCGGCATGGAGGACGTCATCTTCAACGGCTCGGAGAACAAGCCGCCGCTGTCCATGGCGGAGGTGTCGCTTACGTTCATCGTGGATGACACGGACCAGCTCGCGCCCCAGTACCAGGGCTTCTCCGAAGTGACGGTGACGCGGCGCCTGTTCCGCAACGGCGACTCCGAGTACCTCATCAACAAGACGCTGTGCCGCCTGCTGGACATCACGGAGTTGTTCCTCGGCACCGGCGTGGGGACGAAGGCGTACTCCATCATCGAGCAGGGCCGCGTGGGCCTCATCGTGTCCAGCAAGCCGGAGGACCGGCGCCACCTGCTGGAGGAGGCCGCGGGCGTCACCAAGTACAAGGCCCGCCGCAAGGCCGCCGAGCGCAAGATGGAGGCGACCGACGCCAACCTGCTGCGCGTCACCGACATCACCAACGAGCTGGAGAAGCGGCTCGACGCGCTGTCGCGCCAGGCGAAGAAGGCGGAGAAGTACAAGAAGCTCAAGGCGCGCATGCGGGACATCGACCTGCACGCGGCCACGCACCGCCAGCTGGAGCTGATGGCGGAGAAGAAGATGCTCCAGTCGCGGCTGGAGAACCTGGGCTCCGAGGAACGGGAGAGCCTGGACCGGGTGAAGGAGCTGGAGGAGACCATCACCCGGCGCCGCACGGAGCTGGAGGCGGAAACCGCCGCGCTCCAGGCGCTGGCCGCGGAGGTGCACACGCTGGAGAGCTCCCTGCAGCGCGACACGCAGGAGATGACCTACGGCAAGCGCGACCTGGAGGAGACGCGGGCCCGCGTGGCTGCCGCCCAGGTGGAGCTGGACGGGCTCCTGGCGCGCAAGGCGGAGATGTCCGAGGCCATGGCCGCCCGCGAGGCGGAGCTGTCGGGCATCGCCGGCTCGTGGAAGGAGGACGAGGTCGCGATGCAGGTGGCGCAGGAGGAACTGCGCCGCGTGTCCCAGCTCCAGACGGAGGTGGCGCTGCGCCTGGAGCAGGAGCGCGCCGGCCTGGTGGCCGTGGCCACGCGTCTGGCCAACCACGAGAGCAACCTGGTCAACCTCGCCCGCCAGCGGGGGATTTGGGCGCCCGCCGCGCGAAGCTCCAGGGCGAGCTGGAGACCCTGCGCGCCCAGGAGCAGACGCTGGAGAACGTCCGGGGCGACGTGGCGAAGCGGGTGGAGGACACCCGGCACCTCGCCGCGGAGCTGGCCGAGCGCAAGGGCCAGGAAGAGGACGCGCTCACCCGCACCCGCGCGGCCTTCACGGAGAACGAAATCGAGGTCATCGCGCTGCGGGAGGAGCTGAGCGACAAGCGCAGCCGCCTCTCCACGCTGGAAGACATCCAGAAGAACTACGACGGCTTCGACCGCGGCGTGCGCGCCGTGATGACGCGCGCCGGTGTGCAGGCCCGTGAGCAGGGCATCTTCGGCCTGGTTGCGGACGTCATCAACGTCACCCCGCGCTACGAGCGCGCGGTGGAGGCCGCCCTGGGAGAGCGGCTCCAGCACGTCATCGTCGAGAGCCGCGACAAGGGCGTGGAGCTGGTGGACTACCTCAAGGGCCACGCCGAGGGCCGGGGCAGCTTCCTCCCGGTGCCCGCGCTGGACGCGCTGCCGGCCCCGCTGGAGCCGGACTTCAGCCAGCCCGGCGTGCTCGCGCATGCCCTGCGTGAGGTGACGTGTGAGGAGGCGCTGACGCCGCTCGTCCAGCTGCTGCTGGGGGACGTCGTCATCGTCCAGGACGTGGCCACGGCGCGCGCGTGGACCGAGTCGGGCGGCCCGAAATGCACGCTGGTGACCGTGGAGGGCGAGGTGTTCCGCCCGGACGGCACCATCGTCGGCGGTGAGAGCGAGGGCGCGGCGGTGGGCGCGCTCCAGAAGAAGCGCGAAATCGCCGAGCTGGCCACCGAGGTGGCCCGCGTGGAGGAGCGCTACAACGAGATTCTCACCCGGCACTACACGCTCCAGAAGCAGATGGGGCACGCGGAGGGCGTCCTCAAGGGGCTGGCGAAGAATCAGCACGCCGAGGAGCTGAACCTCGCCAGCCAGGAGAAGGACCTGCACAAGGCGGGCGAGGACCTGGCCCGCGTGCGCGAGCGGGTGCGGGCCCTGGAGGTGGAGGAGGGGCAGCTCGCCCAGAGCCACCAGCCCTGGAGCACGAGGAGGAGGCGAGCCGCGGCGAGGTGGCGCACGGCCAGGCGGACCGCGAGGGCCGCGAGGAGCGGGTGAAGCAGCTGGTGTCCGAACAGGAGTCTCTGCGCCTGCGCGCGGAGACGGCCAACGGCGAGCTGACGGGCCTGCGCATCAAGGTGGCCGCCGGCAGCGAGCGTGGCGAGTCGGCCCGCAAGGAGCTGGACAGCCTCGTCTCCCAGCGTCAGGACATGGAGACGCGCATCGCCCGGCTCCAGGCCACGGTGGTAGAGGGTGGGGCGCGCGTCGAGGAGCTGGCGCGGCGCACGACGGACACCGAGGGCGGCCTGTCCCAGCGCGCCGAGGAGCACCGGCTCGCCGCGGAAGGGCTGGAGGCGCGCCGCGCGGCGCATACCGCGGCCTCCGCGGAAGTGCGTGAGCAGGACGCGACGTTCCGCGAGCTGCGCGGCCGCGTGGACGAGCTGATGCAGGGCCTGTCGCAAATCTCGCTGCGGGAGCGCGAAATCGCCCTGGAGCTGGAGCACCTGGCGGCGGGCATCCGCGAGCGGCACCAGGTGGAGCTGGCGAACGAACTGCACAAGTACCACATGCTGGCCGCGCTGGCCCCGGAGACGGAGGCGGAGCTGAAGGACCTGCGCGCGCAGGTGGAGAAGATGGGGGAGATCAACCTCACCGCCATCGACGAGCACGCGGAGCTGTCCAAGCGCTACGACTTCCTCACCGCGCAGAAGAAGGACCTGCAGTCCTCCATCGAGCAGCTGAAGGAGGCCATCCAGCGCATCGACGCCACCAGCCGCGAGCGCTTCAAGCAGACCTTCGACGTGGTGAACGAGAAGTTCCAGGCCATCTTCCCGCGCCTGTTCGGCGGTGGCCGGGCCAGCCTCATCCTCACCAACGAGGGGCCGGGTGGGGAGCCGGGCGTGGAAATCGTCGCCCAGCCGCCCGGCAAGAAGCTGCAGAGCGTCAACCTGCTGTCGGGTGGCGAGAAGGCCCTCACCGCCGTGGGCCTCATCTTCGGCATCTTCCTCATCAAGCCGACGCCCTTCTGCCTCCTCGACGAGGTCGACGCGCCGTTGGATGAGGGCAACGTGGGCCGCTACAACGACATGGTGAAGGAGATGAGCAAGCAGTCGCAGTTCATCCTCATCACCCACAACAAGCGGACCATGGAGGTCTCCAACACCCTCTATGGCGTCACCATGGAGGAGCCGGGCATCTCCAAGCTCGTCAGCGTGCGCATGCGCGAGGCGGGCGCGGCCAACGACGACAAGGTGACGGCGGCGTAGGCCCGTCCCGGGCGGGAAGGGCACCGGGCCTCCGGTGTCCGCCCCGCGGCGACGGCTTCCCCCCAGAAACACAGAAGGCGCGGGCCCCGGCTTCCGGGCTCCCGCGCCTTCGTGTTTTCCGCCGTGGGGCGGGGGACTACTTGAAGTTCTTCTTCGGGCAGGCGGCCTTGTCCTGCGCGGCCATCTTCTCCGCGTCGGCCAGTTCCTTCACGGACTCGTCGACGTTCTTCTGGGTGGCGGTGACGACGTCACCCCAGTTCTCCGCGTCCTTCGCCGCCATCTCCGTGGCCAGCGCCAGCGCGGCCTGGTCCGTGGACTGGCGGGCCTTGATGGACTCGATGACGTCCGTGTCCGCCTTCACCAGCGCGTCGCACTTGCTGGACATCTCGTCGAACAGGCGCCAGTTCTTGGTCTTCTGGTAGCGGTCCACGACCTCGGCGTAGGCCAGGGCCGCCGGGGTGCGGGCGCCATCGGCGATGGCCGAGTCCGCCGCGCGCTGGGTGCGGTTGAGGTCCAACTGGAGGAAGCGCAGCTCGGGCGGCAGGGCGGCCGACGCGGCGTCCGGCGCGGACGAGTCGAAGTGGACGAAGCGGTAGGAGAAGCCCAGCTCGTCGGAGGTCAGCTTCGCCGGCAGCGCGGCAATCTTCGGCTGGAGGCAGGCGGCCAGCTGGTCCGCCTCGGTGTTGCCGGAGGGCGCGAAGGTGACCTCGGCCGGGGTGGGCTGCGCCTTCAGCAGCTTGATCTTCGCCGTCAGCGGCGGCGGGACCTGCTCCTTGAAGTTGGCGTAGCACTCACACCAGGTCGGCTGCGCCAGGCGCACCGCGCCGGTGAAGTCCGAGCCCTCGTTGATGTTGAAGGTGACGGAGTTGAGGCCGCTGGTGGTGTGCTCGAAGGGGATGGCCGCCTCCACCGGCTGCGCGCCCTTGGGCAGCGCGGACAGCTTCACCTGGCTGTCCACCACCTTCTGGATGCAGGCCTGGCCTTCCGGGGTGAGGTTCGTCCCGGTGACGGCGTGCGAGGCGCCCTGGTCCGTGACGGTCGTCTTGACCTCCACCGTGGTGCTCTTCTCCGCGCCCCGGTGCTTCGGGTCCACCAGGCACTCCATCACCTGGGGACGCGTGGTGAGCAGCGCGCCCAGCACGACGCCCTGGCTTGCCTGCTCCGGGAGCTGGAGCTCGCGCGGGAAGCAATTCACCAGGTCGAACGGGGGCTGGTTGGTGATGCGGACACGCTCCTCGGTCGACGTGGGCTGTCCGGCCTGGGCTGCGGGCTTCTGCTGGCCGGCGCAAGCGGCAGTGAAGACGACGGAGGCTACGGCAACACGACGCAACATGCGGTTGTTCTCCCTAGAGGTGGACCTGCTTGCGGACTTCTTTACTTCTCCAGGCCCTCGGCGTTCTTGAGGTCCTTGAGCCGAAGCCCGTTCTTTTTCAAAAGGCGATAAAGGCTCTGCATGGACAGGCCGGTGCGCTGCTCCGCGGCCTTCATGTCGAAGCCCACGGTTTTCATGACCTCGGCGAAATACAGGCGCTCGAAGTCGGCCAGCACCCTGTCCTTGGCCTCGTGGTAGGGCAGGGTGCCCACCAGCGTGGCCACCTGGGTGGTGGGGGGCTGTCCCTCCGCGCGTCGCGAGGGCTGGGCGAGGAAGTCCAGCCAGCTGCTGTTGCCCGTCTCCTCCATGAGGGCGCCGCGCTCCAGCACGTTGCGCAGCTCGCGCACGTTGCCCGGCCACTCATAGCCCTCGAAGAGGGCCAGCGTCTGGGGCGTGAGGGTGATGCTGGCGCGCAGCGTCTGGGCCAGGGCCTGGGCCAGCGCGGGCAAATCGTCCCGCCGGGTGCGCAGGGGCGGCAGGCGCACGCGCGCCACCGCGAGCCGGAAGTACAGGTCCGCGCGGAAGCGTCCCTGGCGCACGTCCTCTTCCAGGTTGCGGTGCGTGGAGGCGATGACGCGCACGTCCACCGCCACCGGCTGGCCGTCCAGCGACGGCACCTCGCGCGTCTCCAGCACGCGCAGCAGCTTGCCCTGCACGGGCAGCGGCAGCTCGCCCACCTCGTCCATGAAGAGGGTGCCGCCCCGGGCCGCCTCGAAGACGCCCCGCGCCTCGCGGTCCTCGCCGTCACCCGCGCGCAGGCCACCGAAGAGCTCGCGCTCGGCCTTCTCCTCGGAGATGAGGTTGCAGTCCACGACCTTGAAGGGGCCGTGGCGCCGCGCCGAGTGCTGGTGCACCGCGCGCGCCGCCAGCTCCTTGCCGGTGCCCGTCTCACCCTCCACGAGCAGGCTCATGTCCTCGCGGGCGATGCGGCGCAGCTCCGTGAAGACCCAGCGCATCTTCTCCGAGGCGCCCACCAGCGCGCCGAAGGACTCCGCCCCCGCCACATCCACCTCGGTGGGACGCGGGGCGACCTTCACGGAGAGCTTCGTCTTGCCCAGCTCGACCTTGTCGCCGCTGGTCAGGTAGGCCTGCAGCACCTGCCGGCCGTCCAGGAAGGTGCCGTTGCGGCTGCCGGTGTCGCGCAGCAGCAGCCCGCGCGAGGTGCGCTCCACCTCCAGGTGGCGGCGGCTCACCGTGGCGTCAGTGAGGACCAGGTCGCAGGCGCTGTCGGAGCCCACGCGGACCAGTCCGTCCTGCGTCTTCACCTTCTTGCCCTTGTCAGGTCCGGCAACCACCTCCACCGTCCATTCGGGGATGGGGATTCGGGTGGTGCGGCCTTCCTGCTCCGTCTGAGTGGTCTGGGTGACCTCGGGCCTATCCATATCGGGTCCTCTTTAGGTGCGAGTCGCATGGGCGGGCAAGCCCGACGCGAGCCTCTTCACATCGGGAAAACTCAAGGCAGTACGAGTGGAACAATCCTGCCTGAGGGTTGTTGAACGCGCGCTTCGACTGGCACGAGCGCCAGTCGTGCGCGGGCAAGTGTCTGGGGAAGTGCGGGGCGGCCGTCGAGCGTGAGCACCAGGTCCCCCGTGGAGAGCTTCGCGCCCTCGGGTGCGGCGCGCACATAGAGGCCGCCGGGGCGCCGCGCCAGTGTTTCCAGCAGCGCGGCGTCCGCGTGCGGGTTGGCGAAGCGCAGGCGCTGCATGCGCAGGCTTCGCGGGTCCTGCCCGGCTTCTGTGCGCAGCGGCGCTTCCAGGTCGGTCATGTCCTTGGGCATCCACGCCGCCGTGTCGAGCACGTCCCACGGCGCCCACGCCAGGGAGGTGGCCAGCGCGGGGGATGGCGCGCGGGGTGGCTTCAGGTGGCTCGACAGGCCGCGGAGTGCTTCGCGCGTGAGCTCCTCCATGAGGCTCGTCAGCGCCGGAGCCGGGTCCGCGTCCTCATCGAGGATGTCTGCGTAGGGATTCACGGTGGCCTCCCCGAAGACCTCCATCACCACCTCGTGCGTGGCGGGGTGGAGGACCTCGACACGGCCCACGTACATCACCACCTCGGTGGCGCTCTGGCCCACCGAGTAGCCCTCGGTGTCAATCAGTTCACGTTCACCGGACTGGATTCGTTTCTCCGCCGAGGGGCGGAGGACCATCAACCCGTCAGGCCGGACGCCGTAGGAGGCCAATGCCGCCACCACGGCGCGCGTCAGCCCATGACCGCCGTCCTCGCCGGGCCGCGCCACCTGCAACTCGGTGGGGCCGAAGAAGAGGGCCGCGTCACCCGTCTGCGCCAGGGCCACATTCACCAGCCGCTGTGACAACTCCACGGCGCGCCAGTCGGGCTCCGCCCACTGGAAGTCGAAGGGCTGGACGACCACCGCGGACGCGCCCAGCGATTCGGGCACGGCGCCCCGTACCTGGAACGGCGTGCTCCGGCAGGCCGCGGCCAGGATGGCCACCATGAGCAGCATCAGGCGCGGGCAAGGGAAGGGAGCGGTGTGTTTCACGACCCCCCATACAAGACGAACGTTCGGCCAGAATCCAGAGTCCTGCGTCACTCCCTCGCGGAAGGGCGCAGGAATCCGGATGGGGACTCAGTAGCGGGCCGGCGGGTCGCTTGCGGGAAAGCTCTCCAGCAGCTCCTCGTCCACGGCGTCGCGCGTCGTGTCATTGCCGCCCGATGCGACGCTCGCGTTGGTGGGTTGCTTCTCCACCGAGTCCGCGCCGCGCCTGCCCCCTTGGGCCGAACGCTTGCGGCCGGTGCCCGCCCTGGAGACGCCCGCCATGCGGGCGCCGAGCAGATTCTTGGCCCGCTCGGCGAGGTTTCGCTGCTCCTCCTGCCAATCGCGGAAGAACTGGGCGAGCTCGGGGTCGCCGATTTCCTCGGCATCCCGGATGTACGCCTCACTGGTCGAGGCCCCCTTGAGCAGGTGGTACAGGACGCTGATGAGGTTGTACTGCTCGTCCCGGGTCCCCGTCTGCCGCTCTTCGCCTGCCATGCCGCCTCCCGTGGATGAGTGAAGTGCCACGGAGAAAAAGCTATGCACGGCGAGCCGGGAGCCTTGGCGGGGGCGGCTGCCCGCCTGCCTGGGGTGCTCAGGCCTGGAGCATCGGCTCCAGGCGGCCCTCGGTGTCCAGGCGGGACAAGTCGGAGTAGCCGCCGACGTGCGTGTCGCCAATGAAGATTTGCGGCACGGTGCGCTGGCCACCGCTCATCTCCACGAGCTTCGCGCGCAGGTCGTCGTCTCCGGTGACGTCCACCTCTTCGAAATCCACGCCCTTGCGCTTGAGCAGGTCCTTGGCGCGGACGCAGTAGCCACAGTAGGTGGTCGTAAAAATCTTCACGGGCTTCACGGGTGTCTCCTCCCTCGTATTCACCAAAGTAAGGGCCAGGAGGGCGTGCCGCCACCCAGCCCGCAAAGACGACGGCCCCCGGATCCCCATGAGGGAGCCGGAGGCCGCGTTCAGGACGTCACCCCGGACGGATGCCGGGGTGAGGGGCGCACTACATGCCCATGCCGCCCATACCGCCCATGCCACCCATCCCGCCCATGCCACCGCCGGCGGGGAGGTCCTTCTCCTCCTTCGGACGCTCCGCCACCATGGCCTCGGTGGTGAGCATCAGCGAGGACACGGACGCCGCGTTCTGCAGCGCGGTGCGGCTGACCTTGGCCGGGTCGATGACGCCGGCGGCCAGCAGGTCCTCGTAGGTGCCCGTGGCGGCGTTGAAGCCGAACGGACCGGAGGACTCCTTGACCTTGTTCACCACCACGCTGCCCTCCAGGCCGCCGTTGCCGACGATCTGGCGGAGGGGCTCCTCGACGGCGCGGCGGATGATGTCCACGCCGAACTTCTCACCGCCGGTCAGCTGCAGGCCGTCCAGCGCCTTGAGGCAGCGGATGTAGGCCACGCCGCCGCCAGGGACGACGCCCTCTTCCACGGCCGCGCGGGTCGCGTTGAGCGCGTCCTCGACGCGGGCCTTCTTCTCCTTCATCTCCGTCTCGGTGGCCGCGCCGACGTTGATGACGGCCACGCCGCCCACGAGCTTCGCCAGGCGCTCCTGGAGCTTCTCGCGGTCGTAGTCGCTGGAGGTCTCCTCGATCTGGGCGCGGATCTGCTTCACGCGCGCTTCGATCTCCTGCTGGCCACCGGCACCGTCGACGATGGTGGTGTTGTCCTTGTCCACCGTGATGCGCTTCGCGCGGCCCAGGTCCTGGAGGGTGATGGTGTCCAGCTTGATGCCCAGGTCCTCGGCGATCATCCGGCCGCCCGTCAGGGTGGCGATGTCCTCGAGCATGGCCTTGCGGCGGTCACCGAAGCCCGGGGCCTTCACCGCGCACACGTTCAGCACGCCGCGGATCTTGTTGACCACCAGGGTGGCCAGGGCCTCGCCCTCGATGTCCTCGGCGATGATGAGCAGGGGCTTACCGGCGCGGGCGACCTGCTCCAGGATGGGCAGGAGGTCCTTCATCGAGGAGATCTTCTTCTCGTTGATGAGGATGAGCGCGTCGTTGAGCGCCGCCTCCATGCGCTCCGGGTCCGTCACGAAGTACGGGGACAGGTAGCCGCGGTCGAACTGCATGCCTTCGACCACGTCCAGCGTCGTCTCCAGGCCCTTGGCCTCTTCGACGGTGATGACGCCTTCCTTGCCCACCTTCTCCATCGCGTCCGCGATGATGGTGCCGATGGTCTCGTCACCGTTGGCGGAGATGGTACCGACCTGGGCAATCTCCTTCTTGTCCTTGGTCGGCTTGGCCAGCTTCTTCAGCTCGGCGACGATGGCGCCCACGGCCTTGTCGATGCCGCGCTTGATGTCCATCGGGTTGTGGCCCGCGGCGACCAGCTTCGCGCCCTCGCGGAAGATGGCCTGCGCCAGCACGGTGGCCGTGGTGGTGCCGTCACCGGCGACGTCAGACGTCTTGGAGGCAACCTCCTTGACCATCTGCGCGCCCATGTTCTCGAACTTGTTCTCGAGCTCGATCTCCTTGGCGACCGTCACACCGTCCTTGGTGATGGTCGGGGAGCCGAAGCTCTTCTCGATGACGACGTTGCGGCCCTTGGGGCCCAGGGTGACCTTGACCGCATCGGCCAGGATGTTGACGCCGCGGAGGATGGCCTCACGCGCGCGCACGTCGAAAAGAATGTCCTTCGCCATTTGGATGGTTCCTTGAAGGAAGAGTGGGGGAAGCCGGATTACTTCTCGATCACGCCGAGCACATCCTCTTCACGGAGGATGAGGTGCTCCTCGCCGTCGAGCTTGATCTCGGTGCCCGCGTACTTGCTGAACAGGATGGTGTCGCCGGCCTTGATGTCCAGCGGACGGACCTTGCCGTCCTCCTGCACCTTGCCGTTGCCCACGGCGATGACCTTGCCCTCGAGGGGCTTCTCCTTCGCCGTGTCGGGGATGAAGAGGCCGCCCTTGGTCTTGTTCTCCTCGGCGACGCGCTTGACGATGAGCCGATCCTGCAGGGGACGAATCTTCATGGCCTGCTCCTTACGTGTCGCTTCCGGCGCCGTTTCCGTTGGCAACCGAAAGCTGCTTGGGGGTTGAAAAAGGGCCTCGCGACCCATGGGGTTAGCACTCGCACCTCATGAGTGCTAACGCCCAGGCGCGGCGGATAATAACCACCGAAGTCGACCCGTCAAGCGACGCTGGCTGACCGCTCCCGAACGTGCCAACTGCGCGGCATTGCTGGGGTTTTTCCGTGACGTCCTCGACCCGTGGCTTCATGCCCGGCGGGCTGCCGTGGGCGCTGGATTGGCACTCTCGATAGGAGAGTGCTAACGCAAGTGCCTGGAATCACTGAGAGTGGCTTTTGCCGCATCCGCACCCGATTGCTACGCTTCCCAGGTCTCCTCCGGGCGACGTCCGCCCGGGGAATGACGGGAGGTGTCCATGAGTGGACTGGTGGCGTCCCTGTCTCTGAAGGAGTTCTTCAAGTCTCTTCTGGGCGAGGTCACGGGGCGGCAGCGGGTAGAACTGGCGGAGGTGACGGAGTTCTACCTGGTGAACCTGCTGTCCGAGTTCGCCGTCACCGACAAGCTGTTCACCCGCGAGGAGGACGGGCGCAAGGACCACGAGCCCCTGGCCATCCTCTACCACCAGGCCTTGCAGCAGGAGCGCGCCGAGCGCATCCGCACGCTGCGCCGGCTGGGCGACGTGTCGCTGTACACCGTGGGCTTCTTCTCCGGCGCGCTGGAGGGCGGCGTGGTGGGGCCGGACTACTACATCCAGATGGGTGGCACGGCGTATGGCCACGTGGCGGAGCTGACACCGGCGGCGGGCTTCGCGCAGGTGTACCGGGAGCTGTGCGAGAAGTTCCGCAAGGTGGTGGAGGTGCTGGAGGAGATCTCCGCGCGGGGCATGGTGAGGGCCGGCCCCAGCGGCGTGCTGAAAGTCTATGAGGCGTGGGTCCGCACCGGAAGTGACCGGCTGGAGCGCGTGCTGCTCGACGCTGGGATGATGCCGCGGCCCAAGGGACAGCTCGCCAACTAGCCGGAGGTGGGGATGATTGGCCGCGTTCAGGACCACCTGGAGGCCATCTACGGCTTCACGTGCGAGGCAAGGGCGGAGGTCTTCGTGGTGGACACGGAGGCCGCCGCCCAACTGGGAGGCACCGGCCGCGCCGACGAGGAGCTGCTGGTGCACGAGGCAGGCGACGCGCTGGAGCTGGCCCTCTACCTGTCACCGGCGCTGCTCGACAGGCTCAAGCCCTACGAATCCGGTCCGCTGGGTTACGTGCTGGACAGCGACCTGGCCGGTTACTGCCAGCTGGCCGAAGGCGTGAGCCACTTCCTCTACGTGGCCCACACGGCGGCCCACGGCCGGACGGTGTCGCTGCTGGAGCTGGAGGCGCAGGCGGAGGTGGACAAGTTCGCGGTGTGCCTGCTGCACAGGTGGGGCGAAGGCGTGGGGGCCTGGGCGCGGGAGCTGCTCCAGCGTCTCTTCGACCGGGTGTCCTACCGCAAGCAGCTCTCCGTCCAGGAGCGGTGGCGCTACGAGGAGGCGAACCGGCTGTCACGCCGCTTCTGCTCGCGGCTGATGGGGCACGTCGCCGCCCGGCGGTTGGACCGGCTGCTGGGGGACCTGCGTTACGCCTACCGGCTGGGGGCGGAGGCCAAGCTTCGCCATTTCGCGCATGGCGGGTGAGCACCTTTCCTTCCGCATCGGGTAGGGTGGGCGGGTATGCCACGCGAGGCGTCCGCAGGAGGTGTCGTCATCCGGGAGAGCGCCGGCCACTGGGAGGTGGCCGTCATCCGTCCCCATGGCCGCACCTTGTGGGCGCTCCCCAAGGGGCACGTGGACCCAGGTGAGTCGCCGGAACAGACGGCGAGCCGCGAGGTGCGTGAGGAGACGGGGCTGTCCGTGTCGCTCATGGCCCCGCTGGGCGAGATTCGCTACGTGTACCAGTTCCGCGGACAGCGCATCTTCAAGCGCGTCCACTTCTTCCTGTTCCGCTATCAGGAGGGAGAGCTGGGGCCGCTGCCGGGACCGCGCATCGAGGTGGACGAGGTGCGCTGGGTGCCGGTGGTCCAACTGGTGCCACTGCTGGGCTACAAAGGAGAGAAGGCCGTTGCCTCGCGGGCGGTGCGCTGGTTGCGCTCCCAGGGCCTGCTCCCCGAGGCCCCCTCCCCGGCGAGCATTGCCGGGAAGGAAGGGGGCTGAAGGGAACGGCGGGGGCTACTTGGGCTCGTCGCCCGTGTACTTGCCGGACAGCGCCTCGCGCACGTCACGGTCGAACTTCACGCGGCCGGTGGCCACCTCGCGCAGGGACAGCACGGGGGCTTGTTCTTGGACTGCTCGAGGATGGGGCGGGCACCCGCCATCAGCTGCCGCGCGCGCTTGGCGCCGAGCAGCACCAGCGCGAACCGGTTGTCGACGAGGGGGAGGCAGTCTTCGACGGTAACGCGAGCCATGGAACGTCCTTCGGATTTCGGTGGGGCTACTGGAAGCCTCTGAAATTAAAGAGCACCCCCCTGCGAGTCAAGGAAGGACGCACCGGAGGGCAGCCGGGCGGGCGGCCCGGCTCAGGTGTACCACCAGGCCCAGAGGATCAGGACGGCCTGCAGGGGCAGCCGCAGCCAGAGCAGGGCCGGGGGGATTTTCCGGAACCGCTCCGGGTGCTGCGCCATGTAGAGGTTGGCCGGAAGGACGGCGATGAACAGGGCGATGAGGCCCCTGGCGGCCAGCGGGCTCGTCTGGGGGATGACCAGGCCCACGCCCAGCAGCACCTCCGCCACGCCGCTCCAGAACACCAACGGTCCGTGGAAGGGCAGGTACGGGGGCATGATGCGCTCGTACATGCGCGGGGCGCGGAAGTGGTTCAGCCCCGCGCCCACCATCAGCAGGGCGAGCACGTACAGAAGGACGAGCTTCACGCCGCTCAAGTCGACGCGAACGCCTCGCCGACGATGGCGCGCGCCTCCTGGAGGATGTCTTGGAGGTGGGCTTCGTCGCGGAAGCTCTCCGCGTAGATTTTGTAGACGTCCTCGGTGCCGGAGGGACGCGCGGCGAACCAGCCGTTCTCCGCCACCACCTTGAGCCCGCCGATGTCCGCGTCGTTGCCGGGCGCGCGGGTGAGGCGCTGGAGGATGGGCTCACCGGCCAGCGTGGTGGCCTTCACCGCCTCCGGGGACAGCTTCTTCAGCGCGGCCTTCTGCGCGGCGGTGGCCGGCTGGTCGATGCGCGTGTAGTGCGGCGCGCCGAACTTCGCCGCCAGGGATTGGTAGTGCTCACCAGGGTCCTTCCCAGTGCGCGCGAGGATTTCCACCGACAGCAGGTCCAGGATGATGCCGTCCTTGTCCGTGGTCCACACCGTGCCGTCTCGGCGGAGGAACGACGCGCCAGCGCTCTCCTCGCCGCCGAAGCCGAGCGAGCCGTCCAGCAGCCCGTCCACGAACCACTTGAAGCCCACCGGCACCTCGACGACGCGGCGGCCCAGGTCCTTCGCCACGCGGTCGATGAGGCTGCTGCTCACCAGCGTCTTGCCCACCGCGGTGCCGGGCTTCCAGCCGGGCCGGTTGCGATAGAGGTAGTCGATGGCGACCGCCAGGTAGTGGTTCGGGTTCATCAGCCCCATGCTTCGGGTGACGATGCCGTGCCGGTCTGAGTCCGCGTCGTTGCCGAACGCGATGTCATACGCGTCCTTCAGGCGCACCAGGTTCGCCATGGCATGAGGGGACGAGCAGTCCATGCGAATCTTCCCGTCGTGGTCCAGCGGCATGAACCGGAACGTCGGGTCCACCGTGGGGTTCACCACGTGCAGGTTCAGCCCGTAGCGCGTGGCGATGGGCTCCCAGTACGCGACGTTGGAGCCGCCGAGCGGGTCCGCGCCGATGCGCAGCTTCGCGCCGCGCAGGGCCTCCATGTCGATGACGGTGCCCAGGTCCTCCACGTACGGGGTGATGAAGTCGTACGGCTTCACCGTGGCCGCGGTGCGCGCGCGCTCGTGGGGGATGCGCTGCACGCCCACGTTGCCCGCGCCGAGCAGCGCGTTGGCGCGCTTCTCGATGACGGAGGTGACGTTCGTGTCCGCGGGGCCGCCGTTGGGCGGGTTGTACTTGATGCCACCATCTTCCGGCGGGTTGTGGGACGGGGTGATGACGATGCCGTCCGCGAGCCCCGCCGTGCGGCCGCGGTTGTACGTGAGGATGGCGTGGGAGATGACCGGCGTGGGCGTGGCGCCGTCGGTGAAGCGCACCTGGACGCCGTTCGCCGCCAGCACCTCCAGCGCCGTCTGCTGCGCGGGGGAGGAGAGGGCGTGGGTGTCCATTCCCAGGAAGAGCGGCCCGTCGATGCCCTGCTGCTGGCGGTACTCGCAGATGGCCTGCGTCACCGCGAGGATGTGGCCTTCGTTGAAGCTGTTGCGCGCGGAGGAGCCGCGGTGCCCGGAGGTGCCGAAGGCGACGCGCTGCTCGGCCACGCCCACGTCGGGCCGGCCGGAGAAGTAGGCGGCGCGCAGCTTCTCGGGGTCGATGAGGAAGTCTTCCGGTGGGGGCTTGCCAGCGAGCGGGTGTGCCATGGCCGCGGAACATAGTCATGCCGCAAGGAGGACGGCTCAACGATTCTGGCGAGCGTGCACCGCGTTACATCCGGGCCGTGCCGGCCCCGGGATTCAGGTGGCGATTCAACGGGCCACGGCCGCCGCGCTGGATGAGGACTCGCCTTGGGGCGCGGGCTCCGGGGCTCCTCGGCCGGGGTGGCGGCGTTCTCCGGGAGGAACGCGAGCAGCACCAGCGCGGGCACGGCGAGCAGCACGGTGCCGGCGAAGAAAGTGGGCCAGCCCAGCCACTCAGCCAGGTAGCCGGAGGAGGCGGAGATGAGACGATTGGCCACCGTGCCCAGCGCGGACAGGAGCGCGTACTGCGTGGCGCTGAAGCTCTTGTGGCACAGCGACATCAGGTAGGCGGCGAAGGCCGTTACCGCCAGACCGCCGCAGAGGTTGTCCACGGTGATGGTGGCCGCCAGCATCAGGTCGTTCTTCCCCACCAGCGCCAGCCCCATGAACATCAGGTTGGTGAGGGCCTGTGCCGCGCCGAAGACGAAGAGGCTGCGCCGCGTGCCCAGCTTCACCATCAGCACGCCGGCCAGCAGTCCACCCGCGATGGTGGACACCATGCCCAGGCCCTTGCTGAGCGCGCCAATCTCCGTGTTGGAGAAGCCCAGCTCTTTGTAGAAGGGCGTCACCATTCCGGCGGCGATGGCGTCTCCCAGCTTGTAGAGCACCAGGAAGAGGATGACGGCGACTGCGCCCTTGCGCGTGAAGTACTCCACGAAGGGCTTCACCACGGCGTCCGTCAGGTTGCGCGGCGGCTTCGAGCCCTGGGGCTCCGGGGCCAGGAGCGTGGCCACCACACCCACGGCCATCAGCAGGCCCATGATGAAGTACGTCTGGGACCAGCCGGCGATGTCCGACAGCGTCAGGGCCAGGGCGCCCGCGGTGAGCATGCCCAGGCGGTAGCCGGTGATGTACGTGGAGTTGCCGAGGCCGCGCTCCTCCACGGTGAGGATGTCCGTGCGCCACGCGTCCGCGACGATGTCCTGACTGGCGGACAGGAACGTCACCAGCACCGCCATGGCGGCCATGGTCACCGGCGCGTCCTTGGGATTCACCAGACCCATGGCGGCAATGGCGCCCATGAGCAGCACCTGCGTCACCAGCATCCACCCGCGCCGCCGGCCCAGGAAGGGCAGGGTGTAGCGGTCCATCAATGGAGCCCAGAGCACCTTGAAGGTGTACGGCATGCTCACGAGGCCGAAGACGCCAATCGTCTTCAAGTTGACGCCTTCGTCCTTCATCCACGCCGACAGCGTGACGCCCGTCAGCCACAGGGGCAGGCCCGAGGCGAAACCAACGGCCACGAGCAGCCAGATGCGCGGGCTCTTGAGAACTTCGAGGATGGAGGGCTTGGACATGGAGGGCGCGGGAGAACAGCGGCCAGCATAGAGAATCCACCCCGCGCGTCACCATTCATGCGCGGGAATGTCCGCTCGGCTGCCCTCCTGGCCGTCCGGCGCGGAGAAGTCTGGCCAGGTGGCGCGCTCACCCTCGGTGGGATTGAAGAAATCCCAGCTCCGAGCCGTGGCGGAGCAGGAGCGGGTGCATTCTCCGGGCGTCGTCCCGAGCGAAGCGCGGCGGACGCGTGTCGGCGCCGCCCTGGTCATTGCCGGCCACCAGCGCGAAGCAGCGCAGCGTGTCCGCGTCCGCGGCGGACGCGGACAGGGCGAGCACCCGCGCCAGGGCGCGCGTGGGGCAGGGCAGACGGCTCATGGCTTCTGCAGCACCCAGTGCGTCTGCGCTCCGGGGACTTCCAGTTCGGCCATCCGGCCGACGTCGCCATCCGCCTGGGCAAAGGCGCGCCGGGCGGCTTCCACCAGCGTCTCCTGGGGCAGGGGCTCGTCACTCAGCACGACGATGACGCGCTCAGCTCCGGAGCCGGTGAACTCCCATCCTCCGGGCAGCCAGTGCTGTCCGCTGCCGGGTGCCACGGGGGCGCTGGCTCCCGCCTCCGGAAATAGCGGCGTCACCTCGCCAATGGCGTCCACCGACAGCGCCGCCACGTAGCGGTGCGTCCCCGCCTTGTAGCCCACCGTCACCCGCTCACCCAGGTCGAGCGCCTCGGGCCTGCCCGGAATGGCCTCCCGCTGTGGCCCCAGCCCCCGCCGATGAGCAACTCCGCCGTCGCGCCGCCCTTGAGGCGGTTGAGTCCCTCGATGGCGCCCGACTCCGCGCTGGAGCCCAGCAGCGGGCGCACCAGCACCACCACCAGCAGCGACGCGGCGATGGCCACCGTCGTCGCCACCCAGCGTCGCGGCGGTGGCCGGGCGGAGTCCTGCTGCCGCCGCAGGGCCTGCTCCACGCCGGCCTCGAAGCGCCCGAAGGGGCCTTCCGCTTCGAGCCGTGTCTGGGCTGCCTGGATGCCGCGCAGGGCCTGGGCGCAGGACTCGCACGAGGCCGCATGGGCCTGGACGCGGGCGGCCTCGGTGGTGGTCAGCTCTCCGGCGCTCAGGCGGCGCAGCGTCCATTCCGATTCGTGCGCGCTCATGGGACCTTCAGCTCCTCTCTGCCCAGCGCCGCGAAGTGCTCCAACTGCTTGCGGCTGGTGGGCACCGAGCGGCTCCGCAGCGCGGCTACTTCATCCAGCGTCATTCCATCGACGTGGTGGTGGATGGCGGCGGCCTGTGTCTCCACGTCCACGCGCACCAGTTCCCGCGTCTCCATGGCCTCCTGCCCGCCATGGCCTGCAGGATGGTACCCGGCCCGTTGGCCTTCACCGTAGGAGGCCGTCAGCCCCTGCCCGTTGTTCCTGGAGGGCGAGCGCATCTCCACCATCGCCTTGGAGGGCAGTCCTTCCCGGAAGGTGTCTTGGTCGCTCGTCGCGTTGTCACAGCCCGTCACCAGCAGGGCGGCACATAGCAGGCTCATGGTCCACGATCCCTTCGAACGGCCCCCGGCGGGCCGTGCAGCAGCGTGTCTGCCTGTATGGACACAGCTCGGCCGGAAAACGGAAAAGGCGCCTGCAGGGTGCGTGAAACGTCCGGAATCACGATGCTTGTAGGTTGGCTGCCCGCTCCCCAGGCATCTATTCCGCACCGGCGGACGGCTGAAATTCTCAGTCCTACCTTTCGGCCATGGAAAAGAGACACCCCAACCATCCCGGCGAGATGGGTACGGACGCGCAGCTGGCAGAGCGTGAGCGGGCCCCGGACGAACTCAACGCCCGGGCCAGGGCCGTCGGGTTGCTGATCGACGCCGGGGTGCCCTTCGTCGTGGGCGGTGCCTACGCCTATGCGACGTACACCGGCATCTACCGCGACACGAAGGACCTGGACCTCTTCCCCCGCAAGGCGGACGCGCTCCGCGCGCTGCAAGTCCTGGAGAAGGATGGCTGGCGCACCGAGCGCGCGGACGAGGTCTGGCTCTACAAGGCCTTCAAGGGCGACTACTTCGTCGACTTCATCTTCTCCTCCGGCAACGGCGTGGCGGTGGTGGACGACGAGTGGTTCGAACACGCCCCGCGCGCCACCATCTTCGGGCACGAGTGTCTGGTGGCTCCCGCCGAGGAGATGATCTGGTCCAAGGCGTTCGTGAACGAGCGCGAGCGCTATGACGGCGCGGACGTGAACCACCTGCTGCTGAAGGCGGGCCGGAACATGGACTGGGAACGGATGATGCGCCGGTTCGACCGGTACTGGGAGGTCCTGCTCAGTCACCTGATGATGTTCCGCTTCGCCTATCCGTCCGAGCGGGACGCCATTCCCGAATGGGTGATGGCGGAGCTGATGAGCCGCACGCTGCACACCCTGCGCGAGGGGTGCTGGGAAGAGAAGCTGTGCCGCGGCAACCTGATTTCCCGCGTGAACTATCACGTGGACATCCACCACTGGGGCTTCAGTGACGGGAGGTCCTGGGACGAGAACGAACGACAGCGAGGGGACGAGAGTGGCGCGCGATCCGGGCTCGAAAATTCGGTTGGCGGCGGTCGGTGACCTGCACTGCCGCGAGGACCACCACGGTCGCTTCCGGCAACTGGTCAAGCAGGTGAACGCCACGGCGGACCTGCTCGTGTTGTGCGGCGACCTCACCGACCGCGGAATGATTGAAGAGGGCAAGGTGCTGGCGGAGGAGCTGTCCGCGCTCCGCGTTCCCTGCGCCGCGGTGCTCGGCAACCACGACTATGAGCACAACCAGGTGAAGGAGATTTGCGGCGAGCTGGCCAAGGTCGGCGTCCACGTGTTGGACGGGGACCACTTCATCTTCGAGAAGGTGCTGGGCGTGGCGGGCGTGAAGGGCTTTGGCGGCGGTTTCGGCAACGCGACACTCCAGGCCTTTGGCGAGGGTCAGACGAAGGCCTTCGTGCAGGAGGCCGTCACGGAGTCGCTCAAGCTGGAGGCCGCGCTGAGCCACCTCGACGTGGAGAAGAAGGTGGTCATCATGCACTACGCCCCGGTGCCGGACACGCTGGAGGGGGAGAACATCGAGATTCGCCCCTTCCTGGGCACCAGCCGCCTGTCCATGCCCATTGACCACTACGGCGCGGAGGCGGTGTTCCACGGGCACGCGCACCACGGCGCTCGCAACGGAAAGACGAAGAGCGGCATCCCCGTCTACAACGTGGCCATGCCCCTGTTGGCGAAGCACACCCCGGACCAGCGGTATGTGTTGCTGGAGGTGTAGCCACCCCTCGGGGCAGCACAGTGTCGCGTAGCCGATATTGTGCGACGTGTCTGGCGGGTGGGCGCCTGAGGACCCAGCGCGGCCTGTGGTACGCGGTGACCTGCTGCGTCGACCCCCGCTACCGGACGCGTCTCAACATGACAGGTGTTCCTCAGTGCCTCAACAGCGACCTGGCTGGCCGTTCGTGCCGTCGCGGAAGTGAGCGCGCCCTCTCGACCGTGCGGGAGGTTCGATGAGCTCCTCCACCCCTCGCGTCAATCGTTTTGGACCGCCGCTGCCGCCGCCGACGCTCGCTGGCTACGTGGTGGCGGCGCTGGCGGTGTTGCTCATCGCCGTCCTGACCTACCAGGCGCTGGAGACGCGGACGAACGCAGTGGAGATGGTCCGCCACACCATGGGGGTGGTCGAACGTCTCAAGACGCTCCTCTCTTCGGTGAAAGATGCGGAGAGCAGCCAGCGCGGCTTCCTGCTGACGAGCGAGGACAGCTACCTGGAGCCGTACACCAACGCCAACCGGCTGCTGCCGACTCAACTGGCGGAGCTCCAGACGTTGATGGGCGACAACGCGCTTCAGCAGCGGCGGCTGGTGACGCTCAACGCCCTCATCACCGAGAAGCTGGCGGAGATTCAGCGGACGGTGGAGCTGAAGCAGACGGGCCAGCCGGATGCCGCGCTGGCCCTGGTCCGGACCGATGAAGGCATCGAGCTGATGACCCGCATCCGAGCCCTGGTGGAGCAGATGGAGACGGAGGAGCGGCGGCTGCTCGAGCTGCGCGATGGCGACTTCCAGCGCGCGGCCACCACGTCGCTGACCGTCACCTGGCTGGGGTCGGCGTTGCTGCTGGTGCTCATCTTCATCGCAGCGTACATGACGTCGCGCGAGTTCCGGGCGCGCTCCATCCAGGCTTGGATGCAGCAGGGACAGTCGCTGCTGAGCGCGGCGATGCAGGGCGAGCAGCGCCTGGAGCAGCTGGGCGACAACGTCCTGCGCCTGCTGGCGGAGTACCTGGATGCGCAGGTGGGCGCCCTCTACCTGGCGGATGAGGCGGAGCGCTTCCGCCGCTTCGCGGGCTATGCGCTGCCCGCGACCTTCCCGAGCTCGGGCGCGGTGCTCCAGCCAGGAGAGGGGCTGGTTGGACAGGCGCTCAAGCACCGTCGCGTCTTCCACGTCCAGGACGTGCCCGAAGGCTACCTGCCCGTCAGCTCCAGCCTGGGACAGGGGACGCCGCGGCACCTGCTGGTGGTACCCGCGCAGGTGGACGGCAAGGTCAACGCGGTGTTGGAGCTGGGCTTCCTCCACCCCATCCACCCCTCCGACCTGGCGCTGCTCGAACGGGTGGCGGAGTTGGTGGCCATCGCCGTGCGGACCTCCCATGACCGCACGCGGCTGGAGGAGCTGCTGGAGGAGACGCAGCGCCAGTCCGAGGAGCTCCAGGCCCAGCAGGAGGAGCTGCGCGTCTCCAACGAAGAGATTGAAGAGCAGAGCCGCATCCTGAAGGAGTCCCAGGCCCGGCTGGAGGAGCAGCAGGCGGAGCTGGAGCAGACCAACTCCCAACTGGAGGCGCAGACGCAGCTGCTGGAGAAGCAGAAGGACGTCCTCACCCGGGCCCAGGCGGAGCTGACGGAGAAGGCCGAGGAGTTGGAGCGCACCGGCCGCTACAAGTCCGAGTTCCTGGCCAACATGAGCCACGAACTGCGCACGCCGCTCAACAGCTCGCTCATCCTGGCCAAGCTGCTGGCCGACAACAAGGATGGGAATCTCACCGAGGAGCAGGTGAAGTTCGCGCAGACTATCTCCGCGGCGGGCAACGACTTGCTCGCGCTCATCAACGACATCCTGGACCTGTCCCGCATCGAGGCGGGGAAGGTGGAGCTCCTGCCGGAGGCGGTGAGCCTGCCGCGCTTCGTGGAGAACCTGTCGCGCACCTTCGAGGTGCTGGCGCAGGAGAAGGGCATCGGCTTCACCGCGCAGGTGGAGCCGGGAGCGCCGGCCACGGTGGAGACGGACCCCCAGCGGTTGGGCCAGGTGCTGAAGAACCTGCTCTCCAACGCGCTCAAGTTCACGGAGAAGGGCGCGGTGTCCCTGCGCGTCCTTCCCGCCGGTCCGGGCCGGGTGGCGTTCGCGGTCACGGACACCGGCATCGGCATTCCCGCTCACCTCCAGGGCCTCATCTTCGAGGCCTTCCGGCAGGCGGATGGCAGCACCCATCGCAAGTACGGCGGCTCGGGGCTGGGCCTCTCCATCTCCCGCGACCTGGCGCGGCTGCTGGGCGGCGACGTGTCGGTGGAGAGCACGCCCGGTCAGGGAAGCACCTTCACCGTGACGCTGCCGGTGGCGCTCGGCGACCGGACGCTGGTGGCTCGCGAGTCTCCTGGCGCGGTGGCCTCCTTCCGTGCGCCGGTGGCCCCGCCGCCCGCGCCCGTTCCCGCGTCGTGGGTGGAGACCGCGCCGCGCCCGCTGGCCGCCAGCGCGGTGGAGGACGACCGCGAGCAGTTGGCTCCGGACGCGCGCGTCATCCTCGTCGTCGAGGATGACCGGCGCTTCGCCCTCATCCTCCGGGACCTGGCGCGGGAGCTGGGCTTCCTGGCCATCGTCACCGACAACGGTAGTGACGCCTACCAGGCCGCCGTGCGGTACCAGCCGAGCGCCATCCTGCTGGACATGAACCTGCCGGACCATTCGGGCCTGGCGGTGCTGGACCAGCTCAAGCGCAACGCGAAGACGCGGCACATCCCCGTGCACGTCATCTCGGTGGCGGACCACTCGCGCGAGGCGCTGGAGCTGGGGGCCGTGGGCTATGCCTTCAAGCCGGTGCAGCGCGAGCAGCTCATGGATGCCGTGCGCAAGCTGGAGACGAAGTTCTCCCCCGGCGTGCGGCGCGTGCTGGTGGTGGAGGACGACGCCCGCCAGCGCGAGAGCATCCAGCACCTGCTGGAGAGCGACGAGGTGGGCATCGTCGGCGTGGCCACTGCGGGGCAGGCGCTGGAGAAGCTGCGTGAGCGCACCTTCGACTGCATGGTGATGGACCTCAACCTGCCGGACCTCAGCGGCTACGAGCTGCTGGAACAGATGGCCGCGCTGGAGAACGTCTCCTTCCCGCCCGTCATCGTCTACACGGGCCGCTCGATGACGCGCGACGAGGAGCAGCGGCTGCGGCGCTTCTCCAAGTCCATCATCATCAAGGGCGCGCGCTCGCCCGAGCGCCTGTTGGACGAAGTCACGCTCTTCCTCCATCAGGTGGAGGCGCGGATGCCCCCGGAGCGGCAGCGCATGCTGCAGGTGGCGCGCGACCGGGAGGCGGCGCTAGAGGGCCGGCGCATCCTGGTGGTGGAGGACGACGTGCGAAACATCTTCGCCCTGTCCAGCGTCCTGGAGCCGCGGGGCGCCAAGGTGGAGATTGCCCGCAATGGAAAGGAAGCGCTGGAGCGTCTGACGCGCAGCCTCGCCCAACCGTCGCAGACGGTGGACCTGGTGCTGATGGACATCATGATGCCGGAGATGGATGGGCTGACGGCCATGCGCGAAATCCGCAAGCGCACCGAATGGCACAAGCTGCCCATCATCGCCCTGACTGCGAAGGCCATGCGGGATGACCAGGAGAAGTGCCTGGCCGCTGGCGCCAATGACTACATCGCCAAGCCTCTGGATGTGGAGAAGCTGTTGTCGCTCATCCGCGTCTGGATGCCCAAGGCCTAGGGACGGGCGGGCGGCATGAGGGCATCCAAGGACCTGGACATCGAGTTGAGGCTGCTGCTGGACGCCATCTACTTGAAGTACCACTACGACTTCCGTGGCTATGCCATGGCGTCGCTCAAGCGGCGCATGACGCTGGCCGCGGACCACTTCGGCTGCCGCACCTTGTCACAGCTCCAGGGCCGCCTCATTCACGAGCCGGACCTGTTCCCGGAGTTGCTCAACTACCTCACCGTGCAGGTGAGCGAGATGTTCCGGGATCCGTCCTACTTCCGCTCGCTGCGTGAGAGTGTCGTCCCGCTGCTCAGGACGTACCCGTCCCTCAAGGTCTGGGTGGCGGGGTGCAGCACGGGCGAGGAGGTCTACTCGCTGGCCATCCTGCTGCGCGAAGAGGGGCTGCTGGAGCGCACGCTCATCTACGCCACGGACATCAACACCCAGGCACTCCAGAAGGCGGAGGCGGGCGTCTACGCCGTGGACCGCATCGCCGCCTTCACCCAGAACCACAGCCAGTCCGGGGCTTCGGCCTCGCTCTCCGACTACTACACGGCGGCCTACGGGAACGCGGTGTTCGACCGCACCTTGAAGAAGCACATCGTCTTCTCGGACCACAGCCTGGCCACCGACAGTGTCTTCGCGGAGGTCCAGCTGCTGTCCTGCCGCAACGTCCTCATCTACTTCAACCGCGAACTGCAGGAGCGCGCGCTCGGGCTGTTCAAGGACTCTCTCTGTCGCAGGGGATTCCTGGGCCTGGGGGCCCGTGAGTCCTTGCGATTCTCTCAACACGCGTCGGCTTTCTCCTCCCTCGTCTGGGAGGACCGCCTCTTCCAGAAAGTGTAGGGCGCTCGTGGACTTTGAAAGCCTCCGGGGCCGCATCGACGCCGTGGTGGTGGGCGCTTCCGCCGGGGGCGTGGAAGCGCTGGTCACGGTGTTGCCCTCGCTTCCCCGCGCGTTCCGCCCCTCGGTGCTCGTCGTCATCCACCAACCCCGGGAGCGACGCAGCATGCTGGTGGACATCTTCTCCGCGCGCTGCGCGCTCCCCGTGCGGGAAGCGCAGGACAAGGAGTCCGTCCAGCCAGGGACCATCTACTTCGCGCCGCCCGACTACCACCTGCTCGTGGATGAAGGACCTTCGCTGGCCCTCTCCGCGGATGACCCCGTGCTCTTCTCCCGGCCGTCCATCGACGTGCTCTTCGAGTCGGCCGCGGACGTTTACGGTCACCGCCTGGCGGGACTCATCCTCACGGGCGCGAATTCGGACGGTGCGCGCGGGCTTGCGGCCGTGCGGGACGCAGGCGGCGTGACATTGGTGCAGCGCCCCGACACGGCCCACGTCGCCACCATGCCCGCCGCGGCGCTGGCGCGTGGCCCCGCGGATTTCGTGCTCTCGCTCGAACAGCTGGCCGACCTGTTGCGGAGGGTAGGAGGTGGACATGAAGGTTGACGGTATCGGGAAGGACTCCGTTCCCATGACGCCCCGGGTGAAATGCCTCCTCGTCGATGACCTCGAGGAGAACCTCATCGCGCTCGCTGCCCTGCTGCGCCGTGAGGACGTCGAGGTGCTCCAGGCCCGCTCGGGCGCGGATGCACTGGAGCTGCTGCTGGAGCACGACGACGTCGCGCTCGCGTTCCTCGACGTGCAGATGCCGGAGATGGATGGCTTCGAGCTGGCGGAGTTGATGCGCGGCTCGGAGCGCACGCGCGACATTCCCATCATCTTCGTCACCGCGGGGGCACACGACCAGCGTCGGCGCTTCAAGGGCTATGACGCGGGCGCGGTGGACTTCCTCTACAAGCCGCTGGAGCCGCACGTCCTGCGGAACAAGGCGGAGGTCTTCTTCCAGCTCCACCGGCAGAAGCAGCAGCTGGCCCACCAGTTGGAGGAGCTGACGGAGACGCTTCGCCTCAACGAGATGTTCACCGCCGTGCTGGGCCATGACCTGCGCAACCCGTTGAGCGCCATCCTCACGGCCGCGGACCTGCTCTTCCGCCGCACGGAGGACCCCGCTGTCCGCAAGAGCGCCAGCCGCATGCTGACGAGCGGCAAGCGCATGGGCCGGATGATTGAGGACGTTCTCGACCTGGCGCGGGCCCGGCTCGCGGGTGGCATCCCGCTGCGCCGGAGTGAGACGGACTTCGGTCTGCTCGTCCAGCGAATCGTCCAGGAGCACCACGCGGCGTTCCCCCAGCACTCCCTCGACGTGCGGAAGGAAGGGGACCTGGTGGGGGACTGGGATTCGGACCGGCTCGCGCAGGTGGCCTCGAACCTGATTGGCAACGCGCTTCAGCACGGGGACACCAGCGAGCCGGTGCAGCTCCGGCTGGATGGCAGCCACGCGGACTCCATCACCTTCTCCGTGTCCAACGTGGGCGTGATTCCCGCCGAGCAGCAGCCCTACCTCTTCGACCCGTTCCGGGGATGCTCACAACAGCGGGCTCGCACCGGAGGCCTGGGGCTGGGGCTCTACATCGTCCAGCAAATCATTCACGCGCATCACGGCAGCGTGGACGTGGAGTCCGGCTCCGGCCGTCACACCGTGTTCCGCGTCGTCCTGCCCCGGCGAGGGACGGAGGTCATCAAGCTGTGAGCTGCGCCAGGTCCTTGTTCCGCGCCGGCGCTCGTGAAGGGATGCCGGTGACGGGCGCTGACCTGGCGTGAATGGGCGCTGTCTGATGGTGAGTCGGGGACGGGGTGCTCAGGGAGCTTGCTCCGTCTTCGCGGGCGGCTTCGGTGCGTCGGGGGCCTTCGGGGCTTCCTGCAAGTCCTCGGGCCTGGTGGGCAACGTCAGTCGTGACTCGGGCACCTCGAGGACGTCGGGGCCGGAGCCGCGGGCGTAGAGCGTGCCGGGCTCGTCGGGGACTTCAGCGCCGAGCCAGAGCCGCGCCAGTTCGCGTCCGTCCGCGCCTAGCAGCACGGCGCCGGGGGAGTCCTCCGTCACGCCATACCGGGCCCAATTCTTGGGGTTCGTCTCGCCGTAGCCCGTGGCCTTCAGACCTTCCAGCGCGCGCAGCAGCGAGGCGAGCTTGAAATGCTGTGCCTTGCCCCGCTGCGGGGACTCCATGTCCCAGTGCCCGGCGCCTTCGTTGGCTTCCGACGTGCTCACCACGGTGATGGCGGGCGCGCCACCGCCCGGATGGAACACGATGCGACGGACGTCCTGGCGCCGGAACTCCAGCACGCGCCGGTCCTTCAGTTCCCGGACGCTCACGTCCAGCACGCCGAGGGCGTCCTCGGGCACCTCACCCAGCACGGCTTGCGTTCCCTGCTCGCGCAACGCATAGGCGCGCACGGCGCCATCTTCCGTCACGCGGGACATCCGCACGCGCACCGGCTCGCCCGGGCCACCGGTGAAGCGGGCGTCCACCACCGGGGCCTCCAGACCCAACCGCTTCCGGGACTCCGGCGTGTCTTCGGGGAAGGACAGTGCCCGCTGCTCCACCAGGGCCTTCAGCAGCTCCGCGACACGCGTCGCGTTCGCGTTGGCGGCCACCGGCGCGACCAGCCGCCAGCCCGCGCCGTCCGCGTCCCGCGCCAGTTGATACGCACCCTGCGGCGCCTTCACCTCGATGCCCTTCAGCGCACGCTCGTCCAGGGGGGCAGGAGGTCCTTGGCGCGCAGGGCGAAGGTGTCCCGGTCCAGGGCCCAGCGCACCGTCCCCGCGGCGGCGTGGACCGCCGGCTCCGCGTCCCGGCGTACGTAGACGGAGCCGTCGTAGGTGTTCTCCTTGCCACAGTGCAGCGTCACCGTGCGCTGGCGAGCGGGGTCCTGCGCCCCCTGGCCTTGGGCATCTGGCACGAAGGCCCGGGCCGTGACGGTGAAGAGGGGCGGTTTCAGGCCGTACGCTTCCAGGTCAGCGTCGGTGGGCGCCTCCTTCACGGTGGCGCTGAAGCTCGAAGACGCCAGCGTGCCGAGGAGGGTCTCCACCACGGCCGCCTCCGCGCGAGCGGACACGGGCGCCGTCAGCTTCCAGGTACCGTCCTGCTCACGAACCAGCTCGGTGGTGTCGCCCCGGGCCCGCACCGTCAAGTGTGTGAAGACAGGCTTCTCGGCAGGTACCCCGTCGTCCTGTCCGCGCGTCTCCTCCGTCCCCGTGATGAAGAGGCGCTGCTGGGCGTCGGCTTTCCGCCGGGCCTCGTTCGCTTCGGATGCCTTCTCACCGGTGCATGCGGTGAGCCCCAGGCCCGCCGTGACGACGGTCAGGATGCTCCACCGCCACCTTCCGCGGGCCGGCGTCACTTGTTGCGCCTCGACAGCCAGATGGCCAGGCCCACGCCCAGCAGCGACAGTGGCATGAGGTCCGTGGCGAAGAATCGGATGCGGCTGAGCGTCGCCGCGTCCAGCTCCAGCGTGGACACCTCGCGGTCCGGCGGGCGGATGGTGATTTTCGTGAGCTGGTTGGACGCCCAGCCCAGCGCGTTCATCACCAGGTTGCGGTTGGGCTCATGGCCCCAGTTCGGGTCCAGGAGAAGCTCCGAGTCCCCCATCACCACCAGGCGCGCTTCATCAAAGCGCTTGCCCGGCGAGGCCTGGGTATCACGCGTCACGGCGGCCACCAGCACCAACTGGCCCGCCTTCTCGCCATCCGAAGGCACCGCGTTCTCTTCTGGCGTGCTCTCCACCCAGCCGTACTGGGACGTGAGGACCACCGGCTGCACCTGGACGCCCGGCGCCATCCCCATGCGCAGCAGGGTCAGGCTGCGCGGGGTGGGGAACTCCACGTTGAGTCCCCGCTGGTGCAGTGGCTTGCCAATCTCGTGGTCGCTGTAGAAGAGCGACAGCACCACGAAGGGATTGCCGCTGTTGTACTGCGCGTCCGCGACGATGCCCTCGTCCACCTGCACGCCGTGCTCCGCCAGCAGTCCGTCCAGGCCATCACGGAGACCGGCGTCAGCGAAGTAGAGCATGCGTCCTCCGGAGGCGAGATAGCGCTGGAGCAGCTCCTTCTCCGGCGCGGTGTAGGGCCCCCGGGCCCCCGCGATGATGACCAGCGCGGCGTCCCGTGGCACGTCTTGGACACCCGCGAGGTTCAGCGGTTCCGCGGTGTAGCCCTCCTGGAGCAACTGCCTCCGGAATTCGGACAGGCTGGCGCCCGGGTCATGGGGCGGCGCCTGCTCCTTGTCCAGGGGCCACTCCCCGTGGCCGGTGACGAAATAGACCTTCTGGGTGCCCACCGCGTTCAGCTTGAGGACCGCGTGTGTCAGCTCCTGCTCGGATACGGTGGCGAGCAGCGTGTGCGTGGCGTGCTCGCCCTCGCCGCGTACCAGCACCACCGCCGTCTGGCCCTCACGCACCTGGTACTTCGCGGCCAGGTCCGGGCTTCGGCGCGGGTCCTTGAAGGTGTACTCGAACTTCCCCGGCGCTTCGGCATGGTAGAGCGCGAAGAGCGCTTCCAACTGGCCGTACTGGGCATGCGCCGGGGTGATGAAGGCGATGGCGCGCACCGGGTCGGGAATGGCGGCCAGCGTGGACACCGTCTGCGGCGCCAGCGTGTGGATGCGCGCCTGCGTCAAATCCCAGCGCCGGTTCTGCTTGAAGGCCAGGGAGTTCACCGCCACCAGGACGGCGAACACGCCCAGCGTGGTGAGCACCGTGGTGGCGAAGAAGCTGCTGGAGCGGCGCGTGGCGAACTGGCCGAACTGCCGGTAGTTCGTCGCGCCGTAGATGCCCACCAGCACCAGCCCCGCGCCCGCCTTCACGGCGGCGGCGACGGCGCTGTCCGAGGTGATGAACAGGGTGAACGGACTCGACAGCAACAGCAGCAGTCCGAACGCGCCCAGGACCTTGCCGACATGCGCCGCCTTCATGTCAGGCCCACCGCTGCGCATCCACCGTGCGGTGGGTGAGGAAGAGGGAGAAGCCGATGACGGAGGCGAAGAACACCAGCGACTGCGCGTCCAGCACGCCCTTGATCATCCCCTGCAACTGGAGGTCGCAGGCGACGTAGGACAGCGCGGAGCGCAGCGGCTCCTCCGCGCGGCGGGCCACCTGGCCCAGCAGCATCCACGCCAGCAGGGCACAGAAGGTGAGGAAGGCCGCCAGCATCTGGCTCTCCGTCAGCGCGGAGATGAACAGACCCACGGCCATGCAGGTGGCGCCCCACAGCAGCAGCGCGCCGTAGCCCAGCAGGACGGTGGACCACTCCAGCACGAGCCCGGACTCGCTGTGGCCCAGCGCGGACAGCAGCAGCGGGAAGACGAGCGTGAGCGCGAGCGTGGCGGAGATGATGCCCAGGCCGCCCAGGTACTTGCCCAGCACGATTTCAATGGGCCGCACCGGGGCCGTCATCAGCAGCTCGAAGGTGCGGTTGCGCTTCTCCTCCGCGAACAGCCGCATGGACAGGAACGGCGTGACGACCAGGGTGATGACCAGGACGCTGCCCCACAGCTCCACCACCACCCCGTCCGTGAGGTTGCGGTACATGTTGAAGTCCGGGGACATCTGCGCCCAGCCCACCCGGCGCGCCACGCCCTGGACGTCGTTGAACGCCTGCAGCAGGTCCATGAAGTAGAAGGCCGTCAGCGCCGCCATCGCCGTGAAGACGGCGTAGGCCCACGGCGTGGTGAAGTAGATGGACAGTTCCTTGCGGGCAATCGCCAGGGCGGTGCGCATGGAGGCGGGGTCCTCGAAAAGGGGCCGCGCTCAGGCGGCGGTCAGCTTGATGAAGACTTCTTCCAGCGATGCGTTCTCCGCCTGCCCGTGGATGCGGGCCAGCTGGGAGATGTCGTCGTACGCGGCCATCTTTCCCTGGTGGATGATGAGCACCTTCTGGCACGTCATCGTGACCTCCGGGAGGATGTGCGTGGAGAGGATGACGGTGTGCTTGCCGGCCAGGCCCTTGATGAGGGCGCGCAGCTCGGCGCGCTGTGCGGGGTCCAGGCCTTCGGTGGGTTCGTCCAGGATGAGCACCGGCGGGGAGCCGAGCAGCGCCTGGGCGATTCCCACACGCTGCTTGTAGCCCTTGGACAGGTTCTGGATGACGCGGTCCATGACGTGCGTCACGCCCATGAGGGCGGCCACCCGCTCCAACTCGGCCTTGAGGGCGCTCCCCGACAGCCCCTTCAGCGAGGCGACGAAGCGCAGGTAGCCTCGCACCGTCATCTCCACGTAGAGCGGCGGCATCTCCGGCAGGTAGCCGATGCGGCGCTTCACCTCGAGCGGCTGGGCCTCCACGTCATAGCCCCCGACGCGGACCACCCCCTCCGACGGCGGGAGGAAGCCGGTGAGGATTTTCATGGTGGTGGACTTGCCCGCCCCGTTGGGGCCCAGGAACCCGAGAATCTCACCCGCCTCGACCTGGAAGGTGAGGTCGTCCACGGCCACCCGGTCTCGGTATCGCTTCGTGAGGTGCTGGACCTCGATCATCGGCATGGGCGCGGCATTAAACCCGACATTGGCGTGTCAAGGCGACACCGACTCCGGGTGTGGGCGTCGTTCAGCGGCTGGCCAGACTTCTGCAGGGAGGCCTGCCAGTGTGGTTTTCCGGACACGCCGAACAAGGGTAGTGAGTCGAATCATGCCAATCGTGGTCCAGAAGTACGGCGGCTCGTCGGTCGCCGGCGTGGAGAAGCTCCGCAAGGTCGCCCAGCGGGTGAAGGACAAGCGCGAGGCGGGCTATCAGGTGGTGGTGGTGGTGAGCGCCATGGGCGACACCACGGATGAACTGCTGGCGCTGGCGAAGGGCGTTTCGGTGGACCCGCCCCGTCGTGAACTGGACATGCTGCTCACGTGTGGCGAGCGCATCTCCATGGCGCTGCTCTCCATGGCGCTCCAGGAGATGGACGTGCCGGCCATCAGCTTCACCGGCAGCCAGAGCGGCATCATCACCACGGACGCGCACGCGCAGGCCCGCATCGTGGAGGTGCGGCCGTACCGCATCCACGACGAGCTGGCGCGCGGCAAGGTCGTCATCGTCGCGGGCTACCAGGGCGTCTCCTTCAAGAAGGAAGTGACGACGCTGGGGCGCGGCGGCTCGGACACGACGGCGGTGGCGCTGGCGGCGGCGCTGGACGCGGAGGCGTGTGAAATCTACTCGGACGTGGACGGCGTCTTCAGCGCGGACCCCGGGTGGTGCCGGACGCGCGCAAGCTGGAGTCGCTGAGCTACGATGAGATGCAGGAGCTGGCGAGCGCGGGCGCCAAGGTGCTCAACGCGCAGGCGGTGGAGTGGGCCAAGGCGCGGGGCATCACCATCCTCGCCCGCACCGCGCACGGCCAGGGAACGGGCACCGCGGTCCAGGAGCTGGCCGTCCCCACGGACCACCGCCTCAAGGGTGTCACCGCCGACGCGGAGATGGCCGTGCTTGCCGCCTCGGAGCCGGTCCGCCTGGCGGAGCTGCTGGAGTTCCTGGATGCGCGCGCCGTGCGCGGGCGGACGCTGGACTTCGAGGGCCCGGTGGGTGGGGCACGCAGGACGGTCATCACCGTGCCCCTGGCGGACATCCACGGCGCGGACGCGCTGCGCCGGGAGCTGGCCACGCGCTTCGGTGACGCCGTGTCCTGGCGCGAGGACCTGGGCACCGTCACCTGTGTGGGCGTGGGGTTGAACGCGGACTGGGCGCCGCTGCGCCGCGCGCTGGCTGCCGCCGAGGAGCTGGGGGCTCACGTCCACGCGGCCCGTACGTCGCCTTTGCAACTGACGCTGCTGGTGGACAAAGCACATCTGAAGGCGCTGACGGCCCGGCTGCACCGAGAGCTCCTGGGAGGTTAGGCCTTTTCCTACCCTGGGCTTTTGTCCGGGTGATCCATCCCAATCATTGCTCCAGGAGGGCACCCGCTTCCCTCCTGAGTGTTCGTGGCTACCCTCCGGTCGAAGCGCCGTGGCTTGGAGGAACGGGATGGCTCAAGCAGGCCGTTGGGCGGGCTGGGTGTGTGGGCTTGCGCTCATGTTCGGTGGCATTGGCTGTGAGGAGGCGGCCTTGCGCCCGGTGATACCGGGTGACAAACACGACACGCCTCCCCTGAACGACGGCTATGACGGCGGCGACGGCGAGCCGCATCCGGGCCTCATTGATGCGGGTGTGCCGGACGCCGGCACCGGGCAGCCCGAGCCTCCGGACGCGGGCCCGGTGGAGCTGCCCGCGCGAGACGCGGACGCCGTGCGCAAGGAGAACCGCCGCCCGGGGACCACGGCGTGGCGCATCACCCGCAACGCCCACAGCCGCGAAATCGAAGGCTATGCGCTGAAGGCCACGCTGACGCAGGGCGAGACGCTGCGCGTCGCCGTGTCGGTGTCCGAGGCCCGGACCTTCCGCTGGTACGTGTACCGGATGGGGCACTACGGCGGCACGGGCGCCCGTGAGCTGGCACGCGGAGGCCCGGTGGCCGGCGTGCGCCAGGGCGACTGTCCCGCGGACCGGTCCACGGGCCTCGTCGCCTGTCGCTGGGCGCCCACGCTGGAGATACCCATTGGTGAACACTGGGTGCGCGGCGTGTACGTGGTGAAGCTGGTGCGTGAGGACAACCACCAGCGGTACGTGCCCTTCTTCGTGCGCGACGCGAATCCGCGCGCCGAGGTTGCCGTCCTCATCCCCACCGCCACCTGGGCCGCCTACAACACCTGGGGGGGCACCAGCCTCTATGACGACCGCGACCGGGTGATGCGCGAGCACGGCGTCAGCCGCGCCTTCCGGGTGTCCTATGACCGGCCCCACTATCGGGGCCATGGCAGTGGCCACCTGCTGACGGACGACCTGAGCCTGGTTCAGTGGCTGGAGTCGCAGGACCTGGACGTGGGCTACTTCACCGACGAGGACCTGGACGCCAGCTACGACTTCCTGGCCGGCGCCAAGGCCTTCATCATGTCGGGCCACGACGAGTACTGGAGCCCGCGCATCCGCGAGCACGCGGACCGGGCGGTGGCGGAAGGCCGGTCGCTGCTCAACCTGGGCGCGAACAATGCGTACTGGCAGGCGCAGATGGAGCCGTCCCAGGACGGCCGGCCGCGGCGCATCATCGCCTGCTACAAGGGCCACGCGAACGACCCGTACACGGGCGCCCAGCGCACGGTGAAGTTCCGCGAGCGCGTCGTGGGCCGTCCGGAGAACGCGCTCCTGGGCGTGCAGTTCTCCTCCCGCTGGCACCAGTTCGGCTTCCCCGCCGTCATCACCAACCCGGGGCACTGGGCACTGGCGGGCTCGGGGCTGAAGGCCGGTGACACGCTGTGGATGGCCAACGGCTACGAAGTGGACCAGTTGGTGAGCAACGGCAACTCGCCGGAGGGCCTGGAGGTGCTGGCCGAGTCCCCGTTGCTGTCGCTTCAGGGCGCCTTCGGCTTCGGCCACATGGTGCTGCGCAAGCAGGGCAGCGCCTACATCTTCTCCGCGGGCGGCATCGACTTCGTGCGCACGCTGGCCTCCGAGGACATGGCGGACCCGCGCGCGGCCCGCATCGTCGCGAACGTGCTCTACAAGGCGCTGGGCCGGCCGGTACCCGACACGCTGGTGCGCTTCGAGCGGCAGAACGCGTCGAGCCCCCAGGGGCCCTCCGCGGCCGACGTGCGCACGGTGGCGGGCGTGCCCGGAAAGCGTGTCCGCGCCGGTGTCCCCGTGGCGGGCAACTCGCTGGGGGCGCCCACCGCGGTGGCCCTGCTTCCGGATGGAGGCCTCGTGGTCGCGGACGGCCTGGGCAACACGGTGAAGCGCGTGACGCCGGGGGCGAGGTGAAGACGGTGGCCTCCGGCCTCAATGGCCCCATGGGCATCGCCGCGGACGCCGCGGGCAACGTGTACGTGGCCGACACGGACCACTACGTCATCCGCCGCATCGACCCGGAAGGGAAGGTGGAGGTGTTCGCGGGCGGGACGCCGGGCCTGATGGACGGCCCCGCGAAGCAGGCGGCCTTCAACCAGCCCACGGGGCTGGCGGTGACGCCGGATGGCACCGCGTTGCTGGTGGCGGACATGAACAACGGCGTGATTCGCCGCATCGACCTGGTGGCGGAGGGCCACCCGGTGACGACGCTGCAGGGTGACTGGCTCTACCGGCCCTCGGGCGTGGCGGTGAGCGCGGATGGGAACACGCTGTTCGTCGTCGAGTCCGGCATGTCCCGGGTGGTGCGCATCCGCGACGGCCTCACGTCGGTGGTGGCGGGCACGACGCCGGGCTTCCGTGACGGCGCGCCGGAGTCGTCCCAGTTCCTGCCGTACCTGGGCATCGCGGTGCTGAAGGATGGCTCGCTCGCGGTGTCGGACCCGGGCAACTACCGCGTGCGCCGCGTCGTCCTGAACGCGGACGGCAGCGCGCGGAAGGTGACGACGCTGGCCGGCAGCGGGCGCTACGGCCACTCGGACGGGCCGGGCGACGCGGCGGACCTCGTCCTCCCGGCCGGTCTGACGGTGGGGCCGGACGGCCGCCTCTACGTGGCGGACGCCGGCAATTCGCTGGTGCGCGCGATTACTCCATGAGCGCGGCGGCGGTGGCCTCGGGGCAGTCCGACTCTACCGCGCCGATGTCCGGCGCGGCGCCGCAGTAGGGCAGCCCCAGGTCCATGCCCCGGTCCACCGCGCGCTCGCCGGGCATCAGCGTGTCCAGGTCCACCAGCGGCTCGCCGCTCTCATCCGAGTCCAGCTCCACGCCGTTCGACAGCCAGTGGGCGAGCGTGCTGCCCACCCACCCGCTCTGCGGGGCGACGAAGATGCCCGTGTTGAACGCGGCGTCGGCCAGGTAGAGGTTGGACGTCATGCTGAGGCCGGGAGCGGACAGGCCCATGCTGACGGCGTTGCGCGTGGCGAACAGGTTGTTGCGCACCGCGATGTTGGTGGACGGCCCACCGGTGCCGTGGCCCACCACGAAGGCGAAGCCGTCCGTTCCCACCACGGTGTTGTGCAGCACGCGCACGTCGCTGCCATTCTCGATGCGGATGCCGGAGCCCTCGGGCGTCTTCAAGTCGTGGATGCGGTTACGGCGGATGGAGATGTTGGTGGGCGGCGCGCCCACGCGGTTGCCACCCACGGCGATGCCCAGCGAGGAGTCCGAGATGTCGTTGTCTTCGATGACGACGTTGCGTGCGGAGTAGTGCACGACCACGGCCTCTCCGCGGGACGAGGTGGACTTCCCGAAGCCGTACATGCGGTTGCCGCGCACGACGACGTCGTGGCACGTCTTGAGGTCCACCGCGTTCTCCCGGTTGTCGTACATGTCGTTGTCCTCGATGAGGACGCCGCGCGCCGGGGCGTTGTTGCTGAAGCCCTCGGGGCCCAGGCACTGCACCGAGTCGCCCGAGTTGTCGTGGATGTCGTTGCCCCGCACAGTGATGTCCACCGACGTGGGCGCGATGACGACGCCATGCGAGTCGTCGTTGCCTCGCGCGAAGTGGTGGATGTGGTTGTTCTCGATGGTGATGCCGTTGGCGCCCGCGTCGGTGCTGATGCCGCTGCCGAACGCGCCGTGGTGCAGCTCGTTGCCCGCGAGCACGGTGCCCGTGGTGTTCCCAGAGAACGTCACGGCGACCTGGCGCTGACCCCGGACGTCGAACTCGAAGCCCTCGATGCGCCAGTGGGGACGCTGCACGTGGGCCATGAACCAGCCGCTGTGAGTGGGGACGAGCTTGGGCAGGCCCTCGCCAAGCAGGGTGATGGGGGCCTCGGCGGTGCCGGCCTTGGCGCTGGCGTCGATGATGAGCTTCTCTGCGTAGGTGCCCTTCTGGACGCGGATGATTTCCCCCGGGCCCACCCGCGTCAGGGCCTTGGAGATGGTGCGCAGCGGCTTTTCACGCGAGCCATTCGCCGAGTCGTTGCCAGACGGGCTGACGTACCACTCCCGTGTGTAGGCGGGCGGCTCCGGTGCCTGCGGCGCAGGGACGGGAGGCGGCTGCTGCACCACGGGCGTGTCGTCTTCGTCATCGCCGTCGTGGCCAGAAACGTCGTCGTTGTCGTTCCGCGGCGGGGGCGTCGGCATGTTGGGGGCCGAGGGCCGCCGCGAGCCAGGGTAGCTGGGAAGGGGGCTCGAATCGGACGCTGGAGCAGGTGCCTGCGCGCCGTTGGAGCAGGCGACGCCACCCACGGACACGAGTCCGAGGAGGCACAAACTGCGCAGTCGGGACATGGGGGTCGGCTCCTGGGGGAAGAGGGCGAGCCGACAACGCTCCTTTCGCCGTGCCGTATTCTGTCGGAGGCCGCGCACGAGCCCTTCCCTGGAGCCGCTCCCTCACTGTTCCAGCCGCAGGCGGGGCGCTGGCTGCGCCCGTCAGCCGAGCAGGGGAGCAGGACTTCAGTCCGGCGCGCGGGTGCTGCCCAGAATCCAGGAAAGGTACGGCGCGTGCCCCTCCGCGATGTCCACGCGCAGCACCTCCGGGACGTCGTAGGGATGCAGCTCGACGATGCGCGCGCGCAGCGGCTCGAAGAGGGCCGCGCGCGTCTTGAGGATGAGCAGGACCTCGGGCTCGTCCTGGACCTTCCCCTCCCACCGGTAGATGGAGCGCAAGCCGGGGACGATGTTGCCGCACGCGGCGAGCTGCGCTTCCACCAGCGCGCGGGCCAGCTCGGCGGCCTTGTCCGCGGTGGGCGCGGTGACGAGGACGATGATGGCGTCAGTCATGGGGGCAGGATGCGCGAAGCCTCCGCCGGCCGTCGAGCGGGATGGCGCAGACCGCCGTCCCGCGTGTCTACCGTCCCAGCGTGCGTCCGCCGCCCGTCGCATGGTGCATGGGCGCGTCCATCTCCTGCCGGGTGCGGCGCCGGTCCGGCGTGTCCTTCGGAAACTCTACGAATGTGCACAGCTCGCACAGCCGGCTGTAGATGCGCTCACCCACGCGCTCTCGGAGCAGCTCCGTGTCGCGGACCGCGCTGCGTGAGTCCTCGGTGGTGCGGTAGCCTGTCGGCGCCGTGCTTCGGATGGCGCGCTTCTCCGGCTCCAGGGAGTAGTTCGACGCGAACAGCGTGGTGCGGCCCGCGTTGTAGCGGCGGGCGATCAGCTCATCGAGCGTCTCCATCTCGAAGGGGCTGCCGCGGCCCTTGCCCATCTCGTCGATGGCCAGCACCTCCACCTCCGACAGGGGCCCGATGATTTCGCCGCCGCTCTTGCCCTCCTGGAATCCACGCCGGATGGTCGCGTAGAGGAGGGAGATTTCGACGTAGCGCCCACGCACGCCCAACTCCAGAGCCAGGTGCGCCAGCGTCGCCGCCAGGAGGTGTGTCTTCCCGGTGCCCACGGGCCCGCTGAGGATGAAGCCCTTGGACGAACCACCCGGCACATACTGGAAGGCGAACTGCATGGCCACGTTGCGGCCCCTGTCCTGTTCCTCCTTGGATGCGCGGTAGTTTTCAAAGGTCGCATGCGCTGCTGAGGCAGGCAGCCCCAGCGCATCGAAGCGTGCAATGCGCTGTCGCAGCTTGGTGCACGTGCACGTCTCCATCACCTCATAGCGCCGGGGGCCCATCTTCTGGCTGAACTCGCCCTCGCGCTCGACCAGCACGTGCCCGCGCCCGCCGCACACCGAGCAGTGCTCGGAGCACGCGCAGATGCGCGCCTGGGCCTGGTCCCCTCGGCGCTCGATGACATAGGTCCGCCCGCCGCACACGCCACACGCCTCGCCATTCGCCTTTGGAGCCATCTCACGCACCGCCATACCAGAGCCTCTCCTCGGCCGTCAGTCCACTGAACGGGCAGTCAGGCGTCCCACCCACCTACATCTCCTTCACGCCCAGCCGCCGGCGCACCGTCGCCAGCACCCGGAAGCGCCGGGACACCTTGCGGGCGCGCGGCGACATCACCTGTTGTTCAGCGGACGCCGCCAGGGCCTCACGCCACACGGCGCACCGATCCAGGAAGGGCAGGGCGCGCAGCACCAGCAGGAACGCCAGCGCTTCCTGGGCATCCATGGCCGCCGGTTCTTCCGGGACATGTGCCAGGACGGTGATGCGCAGGTTGCGCACACGGTGCGACAGCGCTTCGTTCCGCCCCGCCAGGTCCTCGAGTGCCGCGCACAGCCGCGCGTGCCGCGTCTCTTCCCAGGAACGGGCCCGCTTGCGCTTGGGGCTGGAGGAGGGTTCCTCACCCGCGCCCGCCGCCAGCTCCCGGTACTTCTTGATCTCCGACTCCACCTGCCGCCGGCACGCGCGCAGCGAGCGCAGCACCGGCTCTCCGGGCCGCGCGTCCCAGAGGGCCTTCTCCGCCGAGCGGGAGATGCCGCGCGCCACCACCTCGAAGGGAACGCCTTCCCGGGCCCAGGTCGTCAAAAGCTCGGTGTCCAGCGCAGAGAGCATCAGCCCCGCACCACGCACAGCGAGGAAGTAGTCCTGCACCAGCTCTTCGAAGCTGGCGCTTTCGGGGAGGAGACTCATGATCCGACGCGTACTCCAGTGCAGGGAGGCCGGGCAACCGACCGTCCGTTCCCCCATACCTGGCAGGTCCGACATGGCAACTCCAGGGCGCCGATTTTCACAGCGAATCTGGAAGATTTTGAACCGACGCTCCCCGAGGAAAGCAGGCGGCCAGTCAGTGTTGACCCGCCGCGCGGAAACCGCGCATAGTGAGGGTCCCCGAATGGAAATTCCCGAAGATTCCCGGACACTTGCCTACCAAGCAAGCAACTGGGGACGCCGGTGCCCCTCTCCTAGGAAGACCATGCGCCGTTCGCTTCTCGTCTGCCTCGTCCTCCTGGCCACGGCCTCCGCCGCCCAGGAGAAGAAAGCCCCGCGCGATGCCGATCTCGGCCGGAAGTCCGCCACCGCGGTGGACAAGTCCCTGGCTGGCGACATCACCCGTGAAAAGAAGAAAGAAGAGGTCGCCCCCGCGCTCCAGTACGACCAGTTCCGGCTGGGCGTCGAGCTGCAGGTGGCCTCCAAGCGGCGCGAGCAGATCCAGTCGCTGAAGAAGATCATCTCCCTGTCGCCGGATCCGAAGGAGGCCCCCAGCCTCCTGTTCCGCCTGGGCGAGTTCTACTGGGAGGAGTCCAAGTTCTTCTTCTTCGAGGCCAACCGGAAGGATGACGACCTCATCCAGGCCATGAACCGCAACGACGCCGCGGGCCAGCAGCGGGCCAAGGCGGAGAAGGCGGAGTTCATCGCGAAGCAGAAGGAGTACGGCAAGCTCGCGGTGGAGCAGTACACGAAGATCGTCCAGGAGTACCCGAAGTTCGAGCGCACCGACGAGGTGCTCTTCTTCCTCGGCCAGTACCTCATGGAGGATGGCCAGGACCGCAAGGCGCTGGTGGCCTTCAAGCGCCTGGTGGAGAAGCACCCGCAGTCGAAGTACATCCCGGACGCCTACTTCGCCTTCGGCGAGTACTACTTCAACAACTCCAAGGGGAAGCGCCCGGAGCTGGAGAAGGCGCTGGCGGCGTACAAGAAGGCCGCCGAGTTCCCCGAGAGCCAGGTGTACGCCTTCGCCCTCTACAAGCAGGGCTGGTGCCACTACAACATGGGCGACTTCGAGTCGGCCAAGGACAAGTTCAAGACGGTGGTGCTCTACGGTGAGCTCGCTGGCGCCAACGCCCTGGAGAAGGACGGCGGCAAGGGCGGCGGCCGAAGCTCGCTGCTGCGCGAGGCGCGCGCCGACTACGTGCGGGCGTTCGCGCACCAGGGTGACGTGGCGCAGGCCCGGGCGGAGTTCGGCAAGGTGGCCACCAACCCGGATGATCGCTTCACGATGCTGAAGCAGCTGGCCAACCTGTACTACGGCGATGGCAAGGACCGCGAGGCGGCCATCACCTACAACGGCCTCATCAAGGAGAAGCCGCTGTCCCCCGAGGCGCCTGGCTTCCAGGGCCGCATCGTCGACTGCATCCTCCGCATGGGCAACAAGGAGCGCACCGTGGTCCAGGTGCGCCGGCTCGTGAAGATCATGAAGGAGGTCGAGGGCTCCGGCGTCATCAAGGAGGACAAGGACAAGAAGCTGCTGGCGGAGGCGAAGGAGCTGTCCGAGCGCACGCTGTCCAACCTCGCCGTCACCTGGCACAACGAGGGCAAGAAGACGCGCAACGAGGAGACGTTCCGCTACGCGGACGCGGTGTACAGCGACTACCTCACGCTCTTCCCGGAGAACCCCAAGGCGTACGACCTGCGCTTCTTCTGGGCCGAACTGCTCAACGACAACCTGCAGAACTTCGACAAGGCCGCCGCCAACTACACGCTCGTCGTGCTCCAGGACGCCAAGGTGCTGGAGGCCAAGGACGACAAGGGCAAGCCGAAGCCGGGCAAGCCGGGCAAGTGGCTGCAGAACGCCGCCTACAACGCGGTGCTGGCCTACGACGAGGTCGTCAAGGCGGGCGAGGCGCGGGGCGAGGGCAAGAGCGAGGCGGTGGGCTCGGACATCACCAAGAAGGCCGCCATCCCCACGCTGAAGAAGGCGCTGCTCGACGCGTGTGAGCGCTACCTCAAGTACGTGCCCAAGGGCGAGAAGCGGGTGGAGATCGCCTTCAAGGCGGCCAACATCTACTACCGCCACAACCACTTCGACGAGGCGGTGCTGCGCTTCAGCGAGATCGCGCTCGGCTACCCCGAGTACAAGTTCGAGAACGGCGAGCGCGCGGCGGAGATCTCCGCCAACCTCATCCTCGACTCGTACCACCTGCTGCAGGACTACGCGAAGGTGAACGAGTGGGCGCGGCGCTTCTACGCCAACGACAAGCTGGCGGTGGGCAAGTTCCGCGACGACCTGGCGAAGCTCATCGAGCAGTCGTCCTTCAAGCTCGTCAGCCAGCTGGAGGAGAAGAAGGAGTTCGAGAAGGCCGCCGAGGCGTACCTCGCCTTCGTGAAGGACTTCCCGCAGACGGAGATCGCCGACCTGGCGCTCTACAACGCGTCCGTCGACTACTACAAGGCGAAGCGCCTGGATAAGGCCATCGAGGTGCGCAAGCGCCTGTTCGCCGAGTACCCGCGCTCCAAGCACGTGCCGGACTCCATCTACGCGAACGCGGAGGCGCTGGAGGCCATTGGCGACTTCGAGGACGCGGCGGCGACGTACGAGGCCTACGTGCGCGGCTACGAGCGCAGCCTGGGTGAGAAGGGCAACGCCAAGGCGCGTGGTGGCGGCAAGAAGAAGCGGGGCGCGGCGGACGACAACAAGCCCGCGGTGGTGCAGAAGTGGGACGAGTCCAAGGCGCAGGTGGCGCTCTTCAACGCCGCCACCTACCGCGAGGGCCTGGGCCAGGTGAAGGCGGCGCTGCGCAACCGCGAGCACTACCTGACGCTGTGGCCGCGCGCGAAGGACGCCGACGAAATCCGCCTCTCCATCATCGACCTGACGGCCAAGAGCGGCGCTGCGTTCAAGGCCATCAAGATGCTGGAGGAATACGAGCGCGACAACATGCGCTCCCCCAGCCGGTTCCTGGCCGCCGAGGGCCGCATCGTCGACCTGTACAAGAAGATGGGCAAGACGCGTGATGTGGCCCGCATGCAGAAGCGCATCTTCGAGCACTTCGACCAGCTGCCCCGCCGCGTGCAGGGCTCGCTGGAGAAGCCGGCGCTCGCCACGGCCGCGCAGGCGCAGTTCCTGTCGGTGGACCTGGACTGGAACGAGTACCGGCGCCTGAAGCTGTACTGGGGTGTCCCGCCGTCGCCGGACCGCTTCAAGGCGAGCATCCAGGACAAGAGCCGCGCGCTCCAGGTGGTGGAGAAGAAGTACGTGCAGACGGTGACGCTGGGCGCGCCCGAGCCCGCCATCTGCGCGCTGCACCGCATTGGCCTGGCGTATGACCACTTCGCCGACCGCCTCATCAACGCGCCCATGCCGCGCGGCCTGGACGAGGAGTCGGAGCAGGCGCTGCGCGACGAGTTCGCCAACCAGGCGCAGCCGCTCAAGGACAAGGCGACCGAGGCGTTCTCCGCCACGGTGGCCAAGAGCCGGGAGCTGGACGTCTACAACGATTGCGCCGCGGAGAGCCTGAAGCTGCTGCGCACCACGTACCAGCCGGACCGCTACCCCGACATGCCCGAAGAGAAGGTGGCGCTGAAGGGCCGCGTGCAGCTCATTGGCGGCGACCTGCTGGCCACCATCCAGGACGTGCCGCCGCCGGCGCCCAAGGCGGCGTCGGACGCGCAGCAGGCCCGAGCGGAGACGCTGCAGGAGGACTTGACGGACCTCACCGCGCAGCTGCGCTCGCAGACCGAGACTCAGGTGGACGCCCGCCCGGCGGCCACCACCGACGGCGCCACTCCCGCGAAGCAGGGCGGGAATGACGAGGAGCCGGAGGACTTCCTCTAATGAACCGGACGACCCGCACCATGCGCCTGTTCCCCCTGTTGGCGGCTGTCTCGCTGGCCGCCGCCGGTTGTACTTCCTCCAAGGCCACCGGCCCCGGCACGGCCAAGACGGCGGATCCGAACGCCGGCAAGACGGAGGCCGTGCAGCCCATCTCCAACACGGCCAAGGCCCGCTTCGAGGACGCGCTGAAGGCGTTCGACACGCAGAAGAAGGCCAAGGCCATCGACTACCCGTCGCTGGAGCGGAAGTTCCAGTCCGCCCTGGAGGCGGACGGGAACCTCGCCGAGGCCGACTACAACCTGGGCGTGCTCGCCGAGCGCCAGGGCAAGCTGACCGAGGCGCGCAACCACTACAAGACGGCGCTCACGAAGAAGCCCTCGCTGCGTCAGGCCTCTGAGAACCTGGCGGTGATGGAGCAGAACGCGGGCAACGTCGCCGGCGCGGTGGCGCTGTACCAGGAGGTGCTCCAGCGCTACCCGGATGACGCGCAGTCCCGCGCGCGGCTGGCGGAGATCTTCCGGCAGCAGGGGGACCACACCAAGGCCATGGACCTGACGCGCGCCGCGCTGATGCGCGACCCGCAGTCCACCACCGCGCTGAAGGTGATGATCCGCAGCTACCTGGATCGCAAGCAGCTCGCCATGGCGAAGCTGGTGGCCCTGCGCGGCGTGAAGCTGGACGCGGCGGACCCGGAGCTCCACCACGCCGTGGGCCTCATCCTCCTGCAGGAAGGGGACGTGGATGACGCGCGCCTGTCCTTCAAGAAGGCGCTGGAGGTCCGCGAGGACTACGTGCCGTCGCACGTGGAGCTGGCGCAGCTGGCCCTGGCCGCGGAGAACTACCCCGCCGCCGAGCAGCACCTGCGCCGCATCCTCCAGGCGGACGGGAAGAACGCCGCCGCGCACCTGGACCTGGGCGTCGCCTACAAGGGCATGGGCCAGTTCGACAAGGCCATGCAGGAGTACGACGAGGCGGAGAAGCTCGACCCCGAGCTGGCGGCCGTGAACCTCAACCGCGCCATCATCCTCCACAAGGTGAAGGACGCGCCTGAGCGCGCCTCGGAGCTGTACCGCAAGTACATCGCCATGGCCGGCGGTGAGGTGGCGCTGCCCGCCGAGGCCCCCGTGTTCGCCCTGCTGCGCGAGGTGGAGGTCGTCGTCAACGCGAAGCGCGAGGCCAAGTTCGCCGAGGAGCAGGCGAAGCAGATGGAGGAGCTGCAGAAGCAGCAGCAGGCCCAGATGCAGGCCGCGGAGAAGGCGGCCGGGGCGGCGAACCCGCCCACCACCGCCGCGACGCCGGCCTCCGGCACGGGCCCCGCGCCGCAGGTCACCCCCGCCAGCGGCAGCACGCCGCCAGCGCCCGCCCCCGCGAACGGAAACTCCGACCAGAAGAATGCAGGCTCGGCGGAACCCGGGGAGCCGGAAGACGACCTGCTGTGAAAGTTGGGACGCCCCCGAGTGCCTTCGCTGTGGCGGGGGCACGGGGGATGATGCGAACCTTGTGTTTCCCCCTCATCCGGGGATTCGGTGTGCGAAGGGGCCTTCGGGTCCCTTCCGGGAGGCAGTGATGCGTAAGGCGTTGATGCTGTGTGCGGTGCTCGCGGTGACGCCCGCCCTGGCCCAGGACGAGGGCTCCAACCCGGGTGGTCCAGGGGAGGGCAATGTGCGCTACTCCAAGACGACCAACATCGACTTCGAGGACGACACCATCGAGGGCGACCTCACGAAGCCGGATGGCGAGTACATCGATGCGCGTGAGCGGGTGAAGCACTCGAACCTCATCCGCATCCGCGAGGACTTCGAGGACAAGGTGATGCAGTCCGTGGGCGAGCTGTAGCCAGCGCCACAACGCGGCGGGAACCCACCGCCGCGCGCGTTGTCTGACGCCGTACCCACTTTACGTTGGAGCCCCCATGGCCGTTCCTCTGACACTCAAGGTCTTCAAGGGCGACTCGCTGGTCGCCTCCAAGGACTACGAGCGCGACATCATCAAGATTGGCCGTCTCTCCTCGGCGCACCTGTGCCTGGAGGACGAGAAGGTCAGCCGCATCCACTCCGTCATCGAGGTCGCCAGCGACGGCACCATGTCCATCATCGACATGGGCAGCGTCGAGGGCACGTACGTCAACGGCAAGCGCGTCACCAAGGGGCTCCTCTCCTTCGGTGATGAAATCCGCGTGGGTGGCACCACCATTCGTCTGGAGAACCCGGCCGCGGTGGCCGCGGTGAACCTGGCGGCCGCGGCGGCCAGCTCGGAGGTGGTGACGGAGAAGAATCCGGTCATCGCCGCGCCGGCGCCGGCCGAGGGCCGGCGCAGGCCGCGGTGGCCGCTCCGGCCGCGGGTGCCATCGACCCGTCCTTCGCCGCCACCCAGCAGAACCCGGTGGCCGCTCCCGTCGCGCCCGCTCCAGCCCCCGTCGAGGCAGCGCCGGAGGAAGCCGCGCCGCGCGTGCGGAGGGTTCGCCGTACGAAGTCCAGCGGTCCGTTGGGCGTGGGCCTGCGCTTCGCGTGGGGTGACCAGCGCGTGGGTGAGTTCTTCCTGGCTCCCGGCAGGAAGGGGGCCTTCGTCGTCGGCAGCGCCGCGGGCGTGGACTTCGTCATGGGGGACGCCCGCCTGGGCGCCCCGAGGTTCGACGTGGTTCGTTCGGACGGTCAGTCCTTCACCATTCGCTTCACCGCGAAGATGAAGGGCGAGCTCACCCGCAAGGGCGAGACGCTGGACCTGAAGGCCGTCATCGAGTCCGGCAAGGCCTCGCATGAGGGCGAGGCGTACTCGCTCACGCTGGACGCTGAGGACTTCATCTGGGTGGACCTGGGCGGCGTGACGCTCGAGGTGGCCTTCCAGCCCGTGCCCAAGCGCGTCGTGGTGCCGCTGGGCGAGTCCATGGACTACACCGCGCTCAACATCTTCCTGGTGCTGTTCTTCATCGCGACGGCGTTCGTCATCACCGCGATGAACCGCACTGTCGCGGGGGACGAATACGCGGACGAGCTGTCGGCGGACAACGCCCGTATCGCCAAGCTCATCATCAAGCCGCCGGAGGCGCAGAAGAACAAGTTCCTCGAGCGCCTCAACCAGCAGAAGGAGCAGAAGAAGAGCGGGGAGATGGCGGCGAAGAAGAGCGGCGACGAAGGTCAGATGGGCAAGAAGGACGCGCCCAAGACCAACAATCGCACCGCGCCCAAGGGTGACCCGAACAAGAAGGACGAGGCGCGCGCGCTGACGGCGAAGATCTTCGGCGGCGGCAAGGGCGGCATCTCCACGGTGTTCGGCAAGAGCGGCCTGGGCGGCGACCTGAAGAGCGCCATGGGCAACATGTTCGGCGCCAAGGCGGGCAACTCCGGCGGCTTCGGTGGCATGGGCCTGCGCGGCACGAGCGGCGGCGGCGGCGGCACGGGTGACACCATCGGCATTGGCGGCATTGGCACCAAGGGCCGTGGCGGCGGCACCGGCACCTACGGCAGCGGCGTGGGCGTGCTGGGCGGCAAGCAGAGCGTCGACGTGGGCATCACCTCGTCCGACCCGGAGGTCATGGGCTCGCTGGACAAGGAGCTCATCCGCCAGGTCATCCATCGCAACCGCGGACAGATCCGCTATTGCTTCGAGAGCCTCCTCAACCGCTTCCCGAAGCTGGGCGGCAAGGTGGCGGTGAAGTTCGTCATCGCGGGGAATGGCTCGGTCGCCTCGTCGTCGGTGGCGCAGTCCACGGCGGCCAACGCGGAGTTGGAGACGTGCGTGGCCGGACGCGTTCGCACCTGGAAGTTCCCCGAGCCGAAGGGCGGCGGCGTGGTGGTCGTCACGTATCCGTTCATTTTCAAGCAGTCCGGCGAATAGCGCCGGGTGGCCTTTCTCCGGGTGGGCAGGCCTGACGCAGGTCTGCCCACCGCGCCTTTCCCCGGCTCCCACTCCCCCGAGGGGGCCGGGCCAACGTCAGGACCGCATGAAAGCCCTCGCCTCACTTGCCCTGTGCGCCTCGTTCGTTCTCCCCACGGTCGCGAGCGCCCAGCAGCCCACCACTGCCCAGGGCGACCGCCCGGCTGTCACGTTCGATGAAATCGAGCGAGGCATCTACTTCGCGGTGCTCGGTGGTCCCCTGTTCATCACCAACCCGCCGGCGGCCGAAGGCACGCCGCGTCCGTTCTCCTCCGGGCCCATGGCGCAGGTGGAGGTGGGCGTGGACCTGGGCGAGCACGTATCCGTCGGCTTGTTCCTCATGGGCTCGAGCGTGCGGACGGGCGCTCAGTACGTGGGCAACTCTGGCGGCGCGGTGTCGGGTGACTTCTCCACCCTGATTCCCGGCGCGGTGTTGCGTGCTCGCCTGGTGGGGTTCGCTGACAGTCAGGAAGTGAAGCGCACCTGGTTCTATCTCCGTGCAGGTGCTGGCTATGCGATGTTCTCGCCGCAGCGGCTCCTCCCCGATTCCGACATTCTTGTGTTTGCCGGGCCCGGAGTGGAGTACTACACACGGCTGCGCCACTTTTCCGTAGGGCTCGAGGTGACGGGGCAGTACCTCGTCTCCGGGGGCTCGTTCGGGTTCGCGGTGGCGCCGAACATTCGCTACGCGTTCTAGCGGGAGAAAGACGTGCCTCAGGAGAATGGAAGCGGTGGGCCGCGCCCGGGTGGGCGTGGTCGTGACGGGGGTGCACCGGGCCAAGGTCCTCGCCGTGACGGACCGGGTGGTTTTGGTGGCCGTGGCGGGCCCGGACGCGGTGACGGCCGTGGGCGTGGAGATGGCCGTGGACGCGGGCGCGATCGCGAAGAGGGCCCCGTGGGCCCTGGCCAGCGTGTCATCTCCGAGCTGAGCATCCTGGAGAAGGCGCTCTCCAAGACGGATTTCGGGGCGGAGAAGGCGCCGCTGCAGGCCATTGTCCGCTCGCTTCGGCCCATGCGGCTGAAGTCGCTGGACGACCTGGACCTGAACACGCGTGGCCGCCTCATCACCACGCTGCTGCGCGTGCAGCGTCAACCGAAGCCGGCCGCTCCCGAGGCGCCCGCCGCCGCGGAGGCCGCTGCTCCCTCCGAGGCGCCGGCTCCCGTGGAGGCCGCCGCGCCCGCCGAGGGTGAGGCTCCCGCCGAGGGTGGGGCGCCCGCCGAGGCACCAGCCACCGCCGAGGGGGAGGCCGCCGCGCCCGCCGAGGCCGCTGCTCCCGCCGTGGACCCGGCGCGGGAGAAGTTCGATGCGTGGACGGACGTCATCTTCCTCGTCGGTCAGGCCTGGCGTGCCGCGGGTGATGCCGAGCGCGCGGAGGCGGCCTTCGCGGCCAGCGGCCGCCAGCCCGGTCCCGAGGTCGAGGAGCCCGTCGCGGCGCCTCGCTCCGAGGAGCGCCGTGAGCGGGGCGAGCGTCCCGAGCGTGGGGAGCGCCGTGAGCGTGGCCCTCGGCCCGAGCGCGGTGAGCGTGCCGCTTCGGGTGAGCGCCGGGAGCGTCCGGAGCGCCGCGAGCGCCCTGCCCGGGGTGAGCGTCCGGAGCGTGGCGAGCGTCCGCTGCCGGAGCTGACGGGCACCTGGGACGAGCAGGCGAAGCAGCTCGAGACCATGGGCCGTACCCGCGACGCGGGCCGGCTGCACGAGCGCAACAACTCCTTCGCGGAGGCGGCTCGCCTCTTCGAGGCGGGTGGCGACCTCAAGAGCGCCCTGCGCAACGCCCTGGCCGGGAGCGACAACGACACGGCCCGCCGTCTGGTGGGTACGCTGCCGCCGGATCAGCTCGCGCCCACGCTGGAGAAGGCCGGCGCCTACGAGCTCCTCATGGAGCACTTCGTCGGCAAGGGTGACTTCGAGAACGTGGCCCGCCTCTATGAGCGCGCCCGTCAGTTCGACCAGGCGGCGCTCGCCTACGAGCGCTCCGGGAAGCTCACCCTGGCGCGCAAGTCGTACGAGCGCGCCCGGGACATCGCCAGCGCCAACCGCATCCGCGGGCTCGAGGTGAAGAGCCTGGTGGAGCGGGGTGACCGGCTCGGTGCCGCCACCCTGCTGGCGGCCGTGGGCCAGCGCCGCGAGGCGGTGGAGGTCCTCAGCCCGCTGCCTCCGCCCAAGGCGTTCCACTTCATGCAGCGTCTGAAGCTGGACGACGAGGCGAAGGAGCTGGCGCAGAAGGAGCTGGCCCGGGCCGAGCAGGAGCAGAAGCCGGCCGGCCGCGCCCGGTGGCTGGAGCTGCTGGGTGACACCGCCGCCGCCGCCGAGGCGTGGGAGGGCGCTGGCCGCAAGGACAAGGCGCTCCCGCTCCACGAGAAGCTTGGCAACCTGCCTCGCGCCGCTCAGCTCGCGGAGGAGCTGCAGCAGCGTGACAAGGCCCTTGCCCTCTACACCCAGCTGAACGACAGCGCGGGTGTGGAGCGTGCGAAGGCGCTTCCGGAGACGACCGCACCTGCCCAGGCCCCCGCGGCGGATGCGGCGGACGGAAGCGAGGGTGGCGAAGGTGGCGAGACGCCGCCGGACGCTCCCTCGGCCGGGTAGCAAGAAGGCCAATGATTCCCGCCGTTTGGCGGGTTTTGCACGATTGCTCGGGGGCGCTGGCGACCGGTAGAGTTCCGGTCTCTGGCGCCCTCGCTGCTTTTTCTTTCCATTCCAAGGCCCGCCCCTCCATGCAACAGCCCACGCCCTCGTCGCGTCCCACGCTGCGCGTGTCCGATGACCGCACCTTCGTCGAAACCGAAGCGGCACTCGACAAGGCCGGCCGTGTCGAGGATTTGATTCGCCTCTACGAGGGGCGCTCGCGCGATGTCGTCTCCGATGAAGCGGTGCGCCTGCTGTGCCGCGCCGCGGAGCTCGCGCATGATCGGCAGCGCAACACGCAGCGCGCGGAGGAACTGCTCAAGCGCGCGTTGCTGGTGGCGAAGGATCCGCTTCCCGCGCTCCGAGGCCTGAAGCGGTTGCACGAGTCGCGGCAGGATGGCGCCGCGCTGGCGGACGTCCTGGAGCGGCTGGGTGGCGTCACGCAGGGTGAGGAGTGCGCGGGCCACTACCTGAAGGCGGCCGACGTCTACGAGCAGAAGCTGTTCCGGCGCGACCGCGCCGTGCTGTGCCTGCAGCGTGCGGCGCGCGCGAAGCCGGACCGCGCCATCTTCCGGCGCGTGCGTCAGTTGCTGTTGTCGGAGGAGCGCTTCCAGCCGGCCTTCGAGGCCTTGGAGCGCGAACGCGCGGCGCTGGGGGACGCGGGCATGGCGGAGGAGTACGCCGCGCTCGCCGAGCGGCTGGTGGACGACCCCACCGAGCATGAACTGGCGCAGCGGGTGGTGGATGTCGCCCAGGCGTTGGAGCCGCAGAACGCGCGGCTGGAGAAGGCCGCGCGCGCGTTGCAGCGCTTCGAGCAGACGTGGCGTGACCGCGTGCGGATGCTGCGCAGCATGTCGCTGGAGGAGCGCGACCGGAAGAGCGCGGCGCGCCTGTCGCTGCTCGTGGCGAAGCTCTTCGCCTGGTACGACCCGGGCGCGGCTGCGAAGGTGAAGGAGGCGCTGGACCGCTGCTTCCTGCTGTGGCCGGGCATGCCCGAAGGGCTGTCGCTCATCGAGAAGCTGACGGCGCGCTCGGGCGGTGATTTCGCGCCGGCGATCGAGCAGATCGAGGCGATGGCGGGCGAGGTGAAGGACCGCACCGCGCAGGTGGACCTGTGGCTGCGCGTGGGCACGCTGCGCCTTGGCCGGATGAATGACGCGGACGGCGCGCTGGCGGCCTTCGAGAAGGCCGTGGCGGCGGACCCGTCCCGCGCGGACGCGGCCAGCCTGACGGCCGAGCAACTCCTGGAGAAGGGCCGGGCTCCGGAAGCCGTCGCGGTGCTGGAGCGCTACCTGGGCACGGTGAAGGACCGCTCCACCCAGGCGGGCATGCGGCTGCGGCTGGCGGACCTGTTCCTGACGCAGCTCAAGGACGCGGACGCCGCGCGTGAGCACCTGGAAGCGGCGCTGAAGCTGGACCCCACGCAGGCGCTGGCGGCCTTCCAACTGGCGCGGCTGTTGGCCGAGGACGACGAGTTGGACGCCGTGGTGCCGCTGCTGGACCTGGCCCTGCTGGCGCCGCGTCCGCGCCCGGAGCGGGTGGCCTTCTGCGAAGCGCTCGCGCTGATGTTCGAGGAGAAGGACGACGCGCGCGGGGCCTTCGAGGTGCTGTCGCGCGCCCTGGAGCTGGAGCCGGGCCGTCCGTTGCTGTTGGGCACGGTGGTGGAGCACGCGGAGAAGGCCCAGGCGCAGCCCGCGCTGGCGCTGGCGCTGCAACGCGCGGCGGAGGCGGCGCCGGTGGCGGAGGTGGCGGCCACGATCTGGCGGCAGCTGGCCCAGTTGCTCCAGGGCCCGCTGGCGGATCCGTCGCGCGCGGAGGCCGCATGGCGGGAAGTGCTGGCGCGCGCGCCGGGTGACGCGGCCGCCGTGGAGGCGGTGAAGTCGCTGCAGGCGGCCGCGGCGCTCGCGGACGACCCGAAGGCGCGGCTGGAGGCGGACGTGGCCCGGCGCGAGGCGGCCGGCGCGGCGCCCGAGGAGCTGGAGCCCTTGGTGCGTCAGTTGGTGCAGCTCGCGCCAGAGGATGCGGCGGGCGTGCAGCGACTGCAGGCGCTGTGCGTGGCCCTGTCGAAGTTCGACGAGGCGGCGGCGCTCGCGGGGCGGTTGGCGGGCCTGGCGGAGACGCAGCTGGAGCGCAACGAGTGGACGGCGCGCCAGGCGAAGCTGTACGCCGAGCGGCTGGGGCGTCAGGAGGACGCGACGGACCTGTTCCTTGGCCTCCTCTCCGAGAACGTCTCCACCGGCGTGGTGGTGGGCGGACTGGAGCGGTTGGCCGCGGCGGGCATTCGCACGGCGGAGGTGACGGAGGCGCTGGCGGCGCACTACGGACGCAGCGGCGACCACCAGCGGCAGGTGGCGGCGCTCCAGCAGCAGCTGGAGGTGACGACGGAGCCCGCGGCCCGCAAGCGCCTCTTCTCGTTGCTGGCCAGCATCCATGAGAAGCAGCTCGCGGACAGCCGCGCGGCCTTCGACGTCCAGGTGCGCGCGCTGCGCGAGGACGCGAAGGACGAGGGCTCCCGCGCGGAGGCGCTGCGGCTGGCCAGGGACTTGTCCGCGCACGCGGAGCTGGGGCGTGTGTTGCGCACGCTGGCCTCCGAGTCAGAGGACCCCGCGGTGGCCGTGCCGTTGCTGCTCGAGGCCGCGAGCCTGGCGGAAGAGGGCGCGCTGGCCGCGGAGGCCATCGCGGCGCTGGAAGCGGCGGTGACCCGTGCGCCCGAGTCGAACGCGGTGCTGCAGCGGCTGGTGCGTCTGTACGGGCGCGCGGGCCGGTCCGCGGACGCGGAAGGTCTGCTGCGCAAGCGCATCCAGGGCGCGCGTGGGCAGGAGCGGCTGGAGCTGCTGCTTCAGCTGGTGGACCTCAACTCGGAGCTGGGACGCGATGCGCAGGCGGCCGAGGCGCTGCAGTCCGCGCTTTCGCACGGCGCCGAGGAAGGCCGGCATCTGCCGCGCCTGGCGGAGCTGTACGAGAAGGCGGGCCGGACGCGCGAGCTGGGAGACACGCTGGCGCGGATGATTGCGCTGGCCGAGTCCGCGGGTGACGCGGACAGAGTGGCGCGGCTGAAGCTGCGTCGTGCGCACCTGCTGCAGGAGTCGCAGGACGGCAGCGCGGAGGCGGTGCAGAGCTTCGCGGACATCCTGCTTCAGCGCCCCACGGACCCGGATGCGCTGGCGGCGCTGGAGGCCATGCTTGCCTCGGGCCCGGCGCGCGAGGCCGCTGCGCGTGTGTTGGTGCCTGCCTTCGAGCGCACCAAGGACCACCGCAAGCTGGTGGCCACGTTGGATGTTCTGGCGGAAGTGGCGAAGGACGACGCCGCGCGAGTGCAGGCGCTGCGACACGCGGCGCAGGTGCACCTGACGCACCTGCGGCAGCCGGAGCTGGCCTTCGCGGCGTTGGCGCGCGCACTGCGCCTGGCGCCCGGTGACGCGGGGCTGCGCTCGTCGGCACGGCAGGCGGCGGAGGACGCGGACTCGCTCGACAGCTACGCGGAGATCATCGCGGAGCTGGCGGAGGAAGGGGACGTCGGCCCCGCGCGACTGGCGCTGCTGCGCGAGCTGGCCGAGGTGCAGGAGAAGAAGCTGGACGACAAGGCCGGCGCGGTGAAGGCGCTGCGCGATCTGCTGGCCATCGAGCCGGGCAACCTGGACTGCCTGCGCGCCCTTCAGCGGTTGCATCGCGCGGGGAGGAATGGGCGGCGCTCGCCGAGGTGCTGGAGAAGCTGGCCGCGGCGTCGCCGGAGCCCGCCGAGCAGCTGGCCTTCTTGCGCGAGGCGGCGCTGCTGCATGAGACGAAGTTGATGGACAAGGAGAGCGCCGCGGACGCCTGGCGCGTCATCGCGGAGCGCGACCCTGCGAGCCGTGAAGCCGCGGCGACCCTGGACCGGCTCTACACCGAGAGTGGCCGTCACTCCGACCGGCCTGGGCGCTGGCGCTGCGCCGCAACCAGGAAGGGCAGAGCCCGCAGGGGCGTGAAGTCTCCTTCCGTCTGGCGGAACTCCAGCGCACGGTCCTGGATGACCCGAACGCGGCGCTAGGCCTCTACCGGAAGATTCTGGCCGAGGACTCGGGCCATCCAGGTGCGCGCGCGGCGCTCGAGGCCTGGGTGAAGGCAGCGGTGCCCGCGAGCGGCGCGGCGCTGGATGTGCTCGACCCGGTGCTGGTGCAGGTGGGCGACCACGCCCGCCGTGTGGCGCTGCGTGAAGCGCGGATGACTTCCGCGCTCACCGTGGAGAAGATCCTCCTCTCGGGAGAGGTTCGCCGCATCTACGAGCGCGACATGCTCCAGCCTTCGCTGGCGTTCATGTCCGCGGTGAAGTCCTTCGCGCAGGGGTTGGACCGGGAAGGCGTGCAGCCGGACCTGGAGCGGCTGGCGCGCGAGACGGGCTCGCACGAGGTGCTGGCCGAAATCTACGAGACGGCGGCGACGGAGCTGAACGCGGGAGACCCCGCGGCGCTGGAGTTGCTGCGGCGCTCGGCGGAGCTGCGCGAGTCGCTGGACCAGCCCGAAGAGGCCGCGCGGCTGTGGAAGAGCCTGCTGGCGGACGCGCCCCAGGACCGGCAGGCGCTGGAGGCCCTCTCCCGCCTGTACGAGAAGGGGCAGAACGCCAAGAGCCTGTCGGAGGTCTACACGCGTCAGGCGCAGCTCTCCACCGACCCGGAGGAGCGCGTGGGCCTGCTCCTCAAGGCGGGCGAGGCGTACGCGAACGCGGGTGAAGACGCGAAGGCCATCGAGACGTATCGCTCCGCGCTGGCGCTCCGGAAGGTGCCCGAGGGCCTGCTCGCGCTGGAGAAGCTCTACGCGAAGTCTCGGCGCTTCGTGGAGCAGGCGGACGTGCTGGACCAGCTCGCGGATGGCGCCGCGGATGAAGGCGCACGGCGCAACTGGCTGCTGAAGCGCGCCCAGCTCCTGGAGAAGGAAGTGGGGCCGGCGGAGTCGCTGCCGGTGTACCGGCGTCTGCTGGAGCTGGCGCCTGGAGACGGACAGGTGGTGGCGGGCCTGGAGCGGCTGATGGCGCACGAGGCGCCTCGCTCCGAAGCGGCGCGCCTGCTGGAGCCTGTCTACCGTGGCGTCAACGACACCCGGAAGCTGGTGGACGTGCTCGAGGTGCTGCTGCCGGGCGTGGCGCCCGAGCGGCGGCTGGAGCACCTCCAGGAGATCGCCACCCTGCGCGAGGCGCTGGGGCAGACGTCGCTCGCCTTCGTCGCACGCCTGCGCGCCTTCAACGAGGCACCGCAGGAAGCCGCGGTGCGCGACGAGCTGGAGCGGCTCGCGGCCGACTCCGGTGCGTTCGAGGAAGTGGCGGCGGCCTACGAAGACCAGCTGGAGCGCGGCGCGCAGGATCCGCTCGCCGGTGACTTGTGGCGGCGCCTGGCGGGCATCTACGACAACCGCCTCAAGCGTTATGACCTGGCCGTCCGTGCGATGGAGGAGATGTCGCGCAGGGACCCGAAGAACAAGTCGGTGTTGGACGCCATCGCCCGGGTCCACCGCCGCACAGGCGCGCACCGCGAGCTGGCGCTCGTCATGCGCCGTCAGGTGGCGGCCGAGGCGAACCCGTCCTCGCAGGTGAACCTGCTCTTCGAGCTGGCGCACCGGCCGAGGAGACGCTGGCGGACAAGTCGCTGGCGGCGCAGTCGTACCGGGAAATCCTCGGCCTGCGGCCGGAGAACGCCAACGCGCTGAAGCTGCTGGGGCGGGTGCTCGCGGAGATGGAGCGCTGGCCGGAGCTGGCGCAGCACATCGAGCGGGAAATCCAGCTCGCGGACGAGCGCGGCGCCCAGGAAGAGGCGTCCGACCTTCGAGTGCGCTTGGGCCGGCTGAAGGTGTCGCGTCTGGACGACCCGCGCGGCGCACTGGAGCTGTACCAGGCCGTGCTGGCGCGCCGGGAGGGGCATGCCGGTGCGGTGGGCGCGCTGGAGGAGATGGCGCGCTCGGAGAGCCCGCTGCGTGGCGCCGCGGCCAGCGCGCTGGAGCCCGTCTTCGCCTCGGTGGGCAACCACCTGAAGCAGGTGGAGATGCTGGAGTCCCGTGCCTCGGCGGAGGCCGTGCCGCAGGAGCGCGCCGCGCTGCTGCGCCGCATCGCGGAAATCTACGCCGGCTCGCTGGAGAACGCGGAGATGGGCTTCCTGGCCGCCACGCGCGCGCTGCGCGAGCTGCCGGATGACCTGCGCTCGTTGGAGTTGTGCGTCGCGCTGGTGGACAAGGCAGAGGCGCCCGAGGAACTGGCCGCCATCCTGACGGAGGTGGTGGGCAAGGCGGGCGATGCGTCCCGCGCCGAGCTGTACCGCGCGCTGGCCCGCATCCAGACGGACCTGGGCGAGCCTCCGAGGCGCTGGTGTCGTGGAAGCGCGTGCTGGAGCTGCGGCCCACGGACACCGAAGCGCTGGATGGCACCGTGCGACTGGTGGCGTCGCAGGGCAAGCCCACGGAGCTGCTGGAGGTGCTGCGCCGGCAGCTCGCGGTGGCGGAGGACCCGGTGCGTCGCGCCACGGTGCTCTTCCAGATGGGCACGCTGCAGGAGGAGCAGCTCAATGACGCGCTGGGCGCGCTGGCCACCTTCCGGCGCCTGCTGGAAATCAAGCCGGACGACCTGCCCACGCTGGAGCGCATGGAGGCGCTCTGCCAGAAGCAGGAGCGCTGGCCGGAACTGGCGGACGCACTGGCTCGCCGCATCGCGCTGATTTCCACGGAGGAGGGACTGGAACTGAAGTTCCGTCTGGCCATCGTGCGTGAGTCGCGGCTGCTGGACCGCACAGGCGCGCTGGCGCTGTACGGCGAGGTGCTGTCCGTGCAGGCCAACCATGCGGGCGCGGTGGGCCGCATGGAGGCGCTGGTGACCCGCGAGCCGCAGAACCTGCTCGCGGTGGAGACGTTGCTGCGCGCCCTCCGCGCCAGCGGCGACATCACGCGTCTGGCGCAGGTCATCGAGACGCGTGTAGGCGTGTCGGGCGACGCATTCGAGCGCAAGGCGCTCCTGGGCGAGCTGGCCACGCTGCGGGAGTCCCAGGAGGAGTCGGAGCTGGCCTTCCTGGCCCTCTTCCGCGCCTTCAAGGAAGACCCGAACGACGCCGCCGTCCGTGCTCGGCTGGAGAACGCGGCGGATGCGTCCGCCAGCTATGACGAACTGCTGGCGGCCTACGAGGAAGCGCTGCCGCGCGTGGCCGAGGCCGCGGATGCCGCGCAGGTCTGCCTCCGGTTGGGACAGATGTTGGAGACGAAGCTGCGCGACTCGGACCGCGCGGTCTCCTACTACGAGCGCGCGCGCACGCTGCACCCCACGGTGCAGGAGCCGTCGCTGGTGGCGTTGGACAGGCTGTACCTCCAGTTGGAGGCCTGGCCGGAGCTGGCGGGCATCTTGGAGGCCCTGGTTGCTGGCGTGACGGAGCCCACGGACCGGGTGGGCTACTTGTTCCGCCTGGGCCAGCTCTACCAGGAGCGGCTGGACAGCCCGGACCGCGCGGCGGGTGCCTACGAAGGCATCCTGGCGTTGGACCCGGAGCACCTCGCGTCGGCGCGGCTGTTGGAGGGCATCTACGAGTCGGCGGGCGCGTCGGAGAAGCTCTACGGCATCCTGAAGCTCCAGGCGGAGAAGGTGTCGGGCGCCGAGCGCGACCGCGTGCTGGCGAAGATGGCGCAGGTCTCCGCCGAAGGACTGGCGGACCTGGGCGGGTCCATCGAGCTGTACCGCGAGCTGCTGGCGAAGAACGCGCGCAACGAGCAGGCGTTCTCCGCGCTGGAGTCTCTCTACGAGCGCGCTAACCGGCCGCAGGACCTGCGTGAGCTGCTGGAGGGCCGGCTGGCGGTGACGCTGGACCCCCGCGAGGTCGTGCGCCTCAATGAGCGCCTGGGCCGCGTCGTGTACCGCCTGCTGAAGCAGCCGGAACAGGCCGTGCCGTTCTTCAAGGCCGCGCTGGACCGGGATGCACGTCACCGCGGCGTGCTCGACACGCTGCGCGAGCTTTACGACGAGACGGGCCAGCGTGAAGAGCTGGTGGGCGTGCTGCGCCGGCTGATTCCTCTTCAGGAGAGCAGTGACGGCGTGAAGGCGCTGCGTCTGCGCCTGGCGGAAGTGCTCGCCGGCATGGGCCGCCGCGAGGAGTCCCTGGACGCCGCCCGGCGCGCGCTGGAAGTGGAGCCGCACCAGATTCCCGAGTTGGACCGCGTGCACGAACTCTTCGTCTCCCTGCGTGCGTGGAACGACGCGGTGCGCGCGCTGGAGCTGAAGGTGCAGGTGCACCTCCTGACGGAGGAGCGTGAGCAGGCTGTCGCTGCTTACTTCGCGGTGGCGGACCTGTGGGTGGGGCAGGGCGGCAAGCCCGAGCTGTCCTCGGGCGCGCTGGAGAAGGTGCTCGAGCTGGACCCCGCCAACCGCACCGCCTACGAGCGCGCGTGCGACCTGTACCGGACGCACAACGACTGGCGTGCGTACGCCCAGGTGATGGACCGCTACATGCCCCACCTCGTCACGGACGAGGAGAAGCTGGCCGCGCTGCGCGAGCTGGCCCGGGTGCAGGAAGTGCGGCTGGGACAGAAGGACGTGGCCTTCCTGGCGCTGTGCCGCGCGCTCCAGTTGGACGCGTCGGACGACACGCTGCGCGAGGAGGTGGAGCGGCTGGCCGACGAGACGGGCAGCCACGAGGAGCTGGCCGCCGTCTACGAGGAGGTCGCCGACGAACTGCCGCGTGGCGCCCTGGCCGAGCGGCTCTACGCGACGCTGGCGCGTGTCCACGACACGCACCTGGATGACCCGCAGGCGGCGGAAGCGGCGTTCCGGAAGATTCTCGAGTTCGACCCGACCAACGCCACCGCGCTGGATGGGCTCGCCGCGGTGTTCCAGCGGCGTGGCCGTCAGCGTGAGTACGTAGTGGCGCTGGAGCAGAAGCTGGAGGCCGCCGGCTCCATCGAGCAGCGCAAGGGCATCCTCCGCGAGATTGCCCGCGTCTGGGACGAGCAGTTGGAGGACCCTGTCGAGTCCGCCAGCGCGCTGCTGCGTGCGTTGGAGCTCGAGCCCGACGCGGAGACGCTCGGCGTGCTCACCGCGCTGTACCGTCGTCAGCGGTCGTGGCCGGACGTGGCGTCCACGCTGCTGCGGGCCCGGGACCTGGCGGACAGCATCGAGGAGCGCGCGCGCATCCAGGTGGAGGTGGCGGGCGTCTACGAGCGTGACATCGGCGACGACGAGTCGGCGGTGGCCGCGTACCGGCAGGCGCTGGAGTTCGACCCCGTCAACCGCGAGGCGCTGGAGTCGCTGGAGCGGCTCCACACGCGGCTGGACCACCCGGCGGACCTGCTCGCCATCTACGAGCGGATGCTGGAGCTGAGCGAGGACTGGCGCGAGAAGATCCGTGTCCTCTTCCGCAGCGCGACCATCTGGGAGGACAAGTACCAGAACCCGGCGAACGCGGACGTCTGCGTGGAGAGCGTGCTCGCCATCGATCCGCAGAACGTCCAGGCCATCAAGACGCTCATCCGGCTGCGCCGGGCGCAGGCGCGGTGGGAGGACCTCATCGCGGCGTACGAGCGGCAGCTCGCGCTGGCCGTCAGCCCGCAGGAGCAGGCCGAGCTCTACGTGGACATTGGCAACGTCCAGTACCAGCAGCTCAAGGCGCTGGACCGGGCGGTGAACAACTACCACGCGGCGCTCGCGGTGGACGCTGAGTGCCGTCCGGCGTTGCACGCGCTGGGCACGATGTACGAGCGCAGCGGCAACTGGCCCTTCGCGCTGGAGATGCTGTCGAAGGAGGCGGAGCTCGCGGGGCAGTCCAAGGACGCGGTGGAGCTGTACTACCGCCTGGGCAAGATCAACGAGGACATGCTGATGGACACGGGCAGCGCCCGGACCGCCTATCAGCAGGCGCTCGCGGTGGACCCCGGCCACCTGCCCAGCATCCGCGCCCTCAAGGGCATCCAGGAGCAGGAGAAGGACTGGAGCGGCTACGAGCAGACCCTGCGTCAGGAGGCGGAGCAGACCGAGGACCCGGCCGCCAAGGGCCGCGCGCTGCTGGACGTCGCGCGCTACCACGCGGAGACGCGCGAGGACCGGGACACCGCCACCGGCTACTGGCAGGAAGCGCTGAAGCACATCCCGGACAGCCTGGAGGCCGCGCGCCCGCTGTCGGACGTGTACATCGCGCACGAGGACTGGGCCTCCGGCGAGCGGATGCTGGACATCGTCACGCGGAAGATGGCGGAGATGGCGGTGGCGGACAAGGACTCCGTCTCCGCCGCGGACCTCTGCCGTCAGCTCTATCGCCTGGGCTACGTGGCGGAGAAGCTGGGCAAGCGCGACAAGGCGCTGGGTTGCTACGAGAAGGCCTACGAGCTGGACGCCACGTACCTGCCCGCGCTGGAGGGTTACGGCAACCTGCTGGTGCAGACGCGCCGCTACGAAGGCGCGCTCAAGGTCTTCCAGACCATCCTCATCCACCACCGCGAGGAGCTGACGGACCTGGAGGTGGTGGAGGTGTACTGGCAGCTCGGCGACATCCACGCCGCGCTGAACCAGACGGACCGCGCGCAGAACCACTTCGAGAAGGCGCTGGCCATCGACCCGGGCCACGAGCCGACGCTGCGCGCGTTGGTGGCGCTCCTGGAGAAGCAGGGCCAGTACGAGAAGTCCGCCGAGCTGCGGCAGCAGTTGGTGGGCGTGCTGGAGGGCGAGGCCCGCGCGAAGGTGTGCCTGGAGCTGGGCCGCATCGCGCGTGACGAACTGCACGACCCGTACATGGCCATTGACGCCTTCACCAACGCGCTCAAGTCGCAGCCGGATGCGCCGGAGGTGATGGACCAGCTCTACGTGCTGCTGCGCGAGACGCGTCAGGGCCAGAAGGCGGCGGACGTGCTGGCGCGCATGCTGGCGCTTCCCGCGCTGGGCCTGGAGCCGCACAAGGCCAAGCGTGTCTGGTTCGCGTTGGGCGAGCTGCGCCGCGATGACCTGAAGGACGTGGAGGGCGCCACCGAGGCCTTCAACGCCGCCCTGGACCTGGACCCGCGCTTCGTGGAGGCCTTCAGCGCGCTGGAGGCGATGCTCGGCGCGGCGCGCCAGTGGAAGCAGCTGGAGGAGAACTACACGAAGATGCTGGGCCGGCTGCCCAAGACGCCGGAGACGCACGTGGCGCGCATGGCGCTGTGGCGCGCGCTCGGCGACCTGTACCTCCAGGTGCTCAAACACCCGGAAGGCGCGGTGGCCGCGTACGGCGTGGCCGCCAAGGGCCTGCCCGACGACGCGGCGGTGCAGGAGGCCTTCGCGGACCTCGCTGGACAGATGCCGGGCCGGGAGGACGAGGCCATCGCCGCGCTCCGCCGCGCGCTGCCGAACACGACGGACCCGCGCAAGGTGGTGGGCGCGTTGGTGCGCCTGTCCGCGCTGCGTAAGAACTATGACGGCGCCTGGCTCGCCGCGCAGGCGGTGTCCGGCCTGCTGGGCGAGGCAGGGGAGGACGAGCAGGAGATCCTCACCAAGCTGGGGCCCTACGCGAAGAACAAGGAGAAGGTGGAGCCGCGGCCGCTGAACGACCAGCTGTGGCACAACCACCTGTTCCACCCGAAGGCGCGCGGCCCGCTGGCGGAGCTGCTGGGCCTCCTCTTCGCGAAGGTGGGGCACCTGTACGCGGTGCCGTCCCAGCAGTACCAACTGGTGCCCAAGCGCCACCGCATCGACGTGGCCAGTGCGCCCGAGTACCACGTCCACCACTACCGGTACGTGGCGCGCGTGCTGGGCATGGAGGCGGTGGAGCTGTACTCGCCCTTCCTCGTGGCGACGCGCGAGCGGATGGCGAAGCGCTCCAACGAGCCGGCGCCCGAGCCGCTCATCAACGTGGAGTTGCTCCAGACGCACCCGGCCTCGCTGCGCGTGGGCGGCAAGTACTTCGCGGAGCAGGGCCAGAAGGAAGTCTATTACCTCCTGGGCCGCACCCTGGCGCTGGCGCGCTCCGAGCTGGCCTTCAGTCAGCGCGTGGCCCCCGAGCGGCTGGAGGCCATCCTCCAGGCGGCGTTGAGCCTCGTCGTGGGCAACGTGCGCATCGCGGAAGCGCAGCACCTGGTGGAGCCGGAGCGTCGGCTGCTGGAGCGGAGCCTCAACGAGCCGGACCGCGCGGCGCTGGCGAAGGCGGCGCGTGCCTGGTTGCCCACCGCGACGCCGCAGGCCGTGCGGCAGTACCTGGAGGGCGCGGAGCTCACTGCGGCGCGGGCGGGGCTGCTCGCCGCGGGAGAGATGGAGCCGGTGCGCCGAATGGTGCAGGGCGAGACGGGCTCCGCCTTCCGCGTCCCGGTGCGCAACAAGCTGCGGGAACTGTTGGTGTTCGCCACCTCCGAGGACCTGCACGAGCTGCGCGTCGCCGTGGGTACGCACGTGGAGGTACAGGTGCGCAGGTAGGGACAGACCCCGACGTGGGGTTCGTACGTTAAAAGGCAGGCGGGCGGACTTGGCTCCGAACCTTGACCCCTCCGTCTGCCACTTCTACGATTCAGGCGGGATTTCTCCCGTCATTTCCGAGGCTTACGGGAACGATGCGTTTCGTCTGCGACAGCTGCCGCGCGCAGTACATGATCAGCGACGACAAGATTGGCCCCAAAGGGGTCAAGGTTCGTTGCAAGAAGTGCGGCCACACCATCACCGTGCGTCCCGCTGGCGCGACGGCCGCGAAGGACTCCGCGTCTGAGTCTTCGACCTCCGAGGCCTCCGCCTCGACTGACGTGGGTAAGGGGAGTGACACGTCCGCCGCCACGATGCCGGCGACGTTGGGCACGCCGCCCGAAGGCGGTCTCTTCACCGACGTGGAAGAGGACGAGATTGGCGCCGTCTTCGACCAGGTGCTGAGTTCCGGCACGCAGAAGATTCCCACCGAGGCCGCGAACGAAGCCGCCGCGCGCGAAGCGTCCGCGGAGAACGTGCGCAAGCTGGCCGAAGCCGAGGCTGAGCCGGACAAGGAAGAAGCCAAGGCCAACGCGGCGGCGCACGAGTGGTACGTGGCGATCGACGAGAAGCAGGTCGGCCCCTTCAATGTCGAGAAGGTCAAGGACCTGTGGGACCGCGGCGAGGTGGGCCCGGACAGCCTCTGCTGGCGCTCGGGCTTCAGTGATTGGATTCCGTTGTCGGAGACGGCGGAGCTGGCGTCAGTGCTGGCGCCGCGGCCCTCCAAGCCCGTCATCGTCGCGCCCGAGCCTGTGTCCGGCTCGACGCCCACGGTGTCCTCAGGCCCCGTGCAGTCCGCCTTCAGCGCGGGCAAGGGGGCGTGGTGATTCCGGGCCCGCGGGCGCTTCCGAGGAAGCCGTGGGCTGGAAGCCGTCCGCGGCCAGCGTGCTGGCCTCGCTGGTGAAGGAAGAGAACGACGCGCTGTCGAAGCCGCCTCCGACGCCCGCGCCCGCGCTGGGCCGGGAGCCGGTGTCGCAGTCGCGACTGCTGGACGTGCCCATGCCGCCGCCGGAGCCGGTGTCCTCGCCGTCCCTGCGGGGCGCGGAAGTGCCGATGGCGCAGCCCATGGCCTCGCCCATGCCGTATGGGCAGCAGCCCATGCAGCAGTATCCGCAGCCGGCGCCCATGCCGTATGGGCATCAGCCGGGGCCGCAGTATGCGCAGCCCATGCCCGCGCCGTACCCGCCGCAGCCGAGCTACCCGGCCGCCTATCCGCCGCCGGGTGGGGGCAAGGGCAAGACGGGGCTCTTCGTTGGCATCGCCGCGGGGCTGCTCCTGGTCGGTGGTGGCGCCGCGGCGCTCTTCCTGAAGGGCGGCTCTGGCGCGGACGCGGCACCAGCGAATCCCCCGGTCGTCGCGGCGGCGCCCGTGGCCACGCCGACGCCGCCCCCAGCAACGCTCCGCCGCCTCAGGCGAACACAGCCCCCGCGGCGGCCGCTCAGCCGCCCGTGAATCCCGCGACGCCGCCTCCCACGGAGGTCGCTGCGGCGCCAGTGAACTCGCCTCCGCCGGAGACGTCGCCCACGGCCGTCGCGGCGGCGCCCGTGGCCACGCCGACGCCGCCTCCGGTTGAAACGGCGAAGCCTGCGGAGACGGCGGTGGCGAAGGTCGAGCGGCCCACGAATCGACGCACCTCGTCGTCGTCGCGTCGGGAGGACCCGGAGCCTCGCACGTCCGCGCCGGCGCGTGCGGAGCGGCCCTCGTCGAGCGATTCGGATGATGACTTCGACGAACTCTTCGGCACGAAGAAGTCGGCGCCGGAAGCAAAGTCGTCGTCGGCGCGTCCGACGGCCTATGTCCCCCCTGAGCCTGGGGGCGGGGTTCCGGACCGGCTGCAGCAGTCGGACATCATGGCGGTGGTGCTGGCCAACAAGTCGGCCATCGTGAAGTGCGTCAACGAGCAGAAGAAGAAGGACCCGTCGTTGAGCGGCAAGCTGGTGATGCGCTGGACCATCCAGACGAGTGGCAAGACGAGCGCGGTGTCGTGCCGCACGGATGAGTTCCGCACCACCTACATGGCGAGCTGCATCTCCGGGCTCATCAAGAGCTGGTCATTCCCTCGTCACAAGCGGCAGGGCGAGCCCATCGACTTCCCGTTCACCTTCTGAAAGGTGAGGGGCGTCCACTGAGGCTATCGCGACATGAACGTCGCGATGGCCTCCGCTCCCGCTGTCTGCTTGCGCGAAGGGTGAATTTCGAGGCCGAGCAGCCGTCCAGGTGGCGTCGACACTCGTTGACACGTCCGGACGGGCGGGACTAAGCCTCACTTGCTCGCATGGTTGTTGGGGCCTGTAGTCAGTGGCCGGAGGCCCCCCGGGCGGCGTTCCAAACAAGAGGAAATCTCAACATGCAGCTTCGCAAGATGATGTTGGTGCTCACTGCGCTTGGCGCGATGAGCGGTCTCATGGCTGGTTGCGGTGACGACACGACGTCCCCGGGGGCGTGCTCCAGCAATGACGAGTGCGGCGAGTCGGAAATCTGTCACCCGACTGCCCAGATCTGCGTGCAGACCTGTACCTCTGGTTCGGACTGCCCCTCCACGGCGAAGACCTGCGCCCCGCTGGGCGGCACGTCGACCACGAGCATCTGCCAGTGCTCCACGGACGCGCTCTGCAACGGTGGCACGGACTCCGAGTCCAAGGACCTGGTCTGCTCCAACCTGGACAACGTCTGCGTGACGGCCTGTTCGTCCGACGCCGAGTGCACCGGTGACCGGACCTGCAACACGACCACCGGTCAGTGCGAAGAGGGTGACACCGGGCCCGCGAGCTGCACCGGCGAGGGCCTGTCCACCTGCACTTACGGCCAGATCTGCTCCAGCGGCACCTGCTCCGCGCCGCCCGCTCCGACGTGCCAGAACTACAACGAGTTCCCGAACAAGGCGGACCTCGGTACCACGGGCCCGATCATCTACAAGGTGGGCTTCGTCAATGCGACGACGGACACTGCGTTCTGTCCTGCTTCCCTGCCCAAGCGTCTGCGCATCCGCATCAACGCGTACTCCAACACGCCGTTCCCGGACACCTCCACCGAGCTGAGCCGCTTTTTCTACGTCCAGACGGACGGTGGTCGTAGCAACGCGTCCATCAGCCGCTCGGAGGGCAACTACATTGTCACTGGCGCCAACCGCAGCAACGCGGAGATCATCGTCAACCTCTGCGTCGTCGCGAATAGCACCACCAACTCGGCTGGCTTCTACTTCAGCGACGGCAACTTCGTCTGCCAGCAGTCGAACTACCAGTAATCGATTGGGCACGTGAGTCATCGAGCCCCGCTCCGGTTGTAGGGGCGGGGCTCGCTCATTCCAGCGAGAGGTACGCTGAATTTCGGCTGGGCCTATGCGTCCCACTCATGCCGCGGAAATCCCGGCGTCTTGAAAAGGAGAATCGATGCTGTCTACCAAGCTGATGCGAACGCTGACCCTCGGTCTGACCCTGGTTGCTCCGGCGGCAATGGCTGAAGGCGCTTCGGAGCGGCTGAACTGCGCTGAGGGCACGGTTCAGCTCGGTTCCAAGGAGGAGGGCTTGTCGTGTGTGAAGTCCGGCACGAAGGCAGGCGCCCGCACCTCACACGGTGCGTACGTTGAGTACCACCCGAATGGCGTGAAGGCGGCACAGGGGCAGTTCGAGAACGGTCTCAAGGTTGGCACCTGGACCTTCTACGATGCGTCAGGCAACAAGCGCGGCACTGCGGAGTTCAAGGATGGCGGCTGGCATGGCCAGCGCGTCATGTACTTCCCCAGCGGCAAGCCCCAGAGAATCGAGGAGTACAAGAACGGCCGTAAAAATGGCGTGGTCAAGGAGCTCGCTGAAGACGGCCGGGTATTGAGCCAAGTCCGGTACGAAAACAACCGCGAGGTTGCTGCCCAGTAGCTGGTTGGCCGTTTGGTCGTAATGAGGGTCCTCTCCCGATGGGGGAGGGCCCTCGTTCGTTTGAGAAGACTTCCCCATCCGAGTGGGCTCGGCTAGGAAGCTCAAGTGTGAAGGCGCCTTCGCTTACACCTGTTTTGCCGGACATCCCCATCTGTACGGTGGAGCGGATGGGGCTGCGTGAACTGGAGCGCATCCGGTTGATTCTCCGCGGAGGGTCGGTAATCGACTGGCGGCGAATGCACTTCCAGTCCCGTGGGGAGGTGGACAACTTCCTCAGGTTGCTCCAGTTGGATGTGTCTCGTCCCTGTGATGATGAGTGGGCGCGCGCCGTCTTGGCTGAAGCTGTTGAGTACCTTCGGAAGACGTTCAACTACCGCGTCGCAGATGCGGTGGCGAGGCCAGCGGAAATTCATGACTTGTTCCTCTACGCGTCTGGCGTCAAGGGGGCGCCCCGTCACCGACGGATTGCGTGTGTCGTCCTGAAGGTGATGCACGTCATTCAGCACATTGAAGGGCGAGACCTGCTCTTCCGGCTACCTGTGTCAGAGGTGGAGTTGGCAGAACTCATCATGGAGCGGGTGATGGGAGTTGCCGCCGAGATGCAGTCCAAAGGGCTGCCCATTGTGGAGTTCGCGCACTCCATCAAGACCCAGGACTCGCTCGTCACCAAGTTGCTGGCGAAGAAGGAGACCGTTGCCGCCCAAGTCTACGATAGGACCCGGTTCCGGGTGGTGACCAAGAGGCGGGAGGACTTGCTGCCGGTTCTCTACTATCTCTCCCAGCGCCTCTTCCCCTTTCACTTGGTGGTCCCGGGACAAACTGAAAACACGCTGATGCCGTTCAAGGCTGTGCTCGCTGAGAACCCTCACTTCGAGCAGTACATCCCACGACTCCATCTGGATCGTGACTACGAAGATCGAGAGAACACTGGGGGAAACACTTTTTCGGGCAATACCTACCGCGCGCTCAACTTCGTGGTCGACCTCCCCATGCGAATGGATGCCTATCTGCCCACCCCGGAAGAAGACACCCGGCAGCGAAAGGGGAGAATCATCATCTCGCTTGTCGAATTCCAGATCGTCGATGAAGAAACCGCGCGACTTAATGAGCGTGGAGACAATGCGCACGAGGCCTACAAACGGCGCCAGAAACAGCGAGTGTTGAAGCGTCTGAGCCAGGGACTCGTGGTGCCCAAGCGACAAGAATAAGAGTTCCTCCAGGAACTGGGAGGCGAACCGAGCGCTAATGGTTCGCCTCGCGATCTGTGTCAAGGATACTCGTAAATGACTTCAAGCTCGGCCAGCGTAGGATGTGTAGTTGGGCTTGAACGCAGCTCGTCAGTGTCCCTGTCGTTATCTGTTTCCGAGGTGAACCGGATGCGGAACTGGGACCTGTAGTTTGCTTCGTCCCGGCGTGCCCAGTTCGTGGTCACGTACGACGTTACGTCGAACTGCCCTGGGGTTCCCGTGTCTGCCTCGGCAATGGTGAAGCCCGGGGCAAGGGGGCGGGCGGTGTAGGCTGCGGTGAGTACCGGGTTCTCGGTCTCTTCTGCATGCGATTGGGGAAGCGATTCACCCACGTCTACGGGTTCCAACAGGAGAGGCCCAAGCTTTTCGAAGGGATTGCCCAGTCGAAGTGACAACCACCACCTGATGGTCGCTTGATTGATTCGGATGGTGTCAAAAGGCAATGTGTCGAGCTTGAATGCAAGGAACAGCCGACTGCCCTGTTGGGCACCATTATCGCCGATGCGCTCAAGTTCGTACGAGTTGTAGGACCGGTAGTGGCGTACGGATGACCCTGCTGTGATGGTTCCGCTTGCCGAGTAGATGAGTGGCATGGTCATCGTAGCCTGGCGGACGATGCGGAATTCCTGTTTGGCGATATCCTGTAACGCATTCCCATTTTTGTCCTTGGCAAAGGTGGAGATCTGCCAAGCGACGGTGGTGCCATATGCAGCGCTTGCAGGTGACGTGTAGGTCATCACCGTCTCTGCCTCGTTCCATGAGAAGCTTCCTGAGTTGAGTCCCGCAGGCGAGGTGATGGCGAACGCCGCCTGGACGGAGTTCTTGTCCATGGGTTCTGAAAAGAGAACCTCGATGACTGTGTCTCGAGCTACGCCGATGGAAGCCTGTCCCGGCGTCGTGTTGAGGATGGTAGGCGCAGTGGTGTCGGGGGCTGGGCCCGTCGTCGTGAATGTGAACGAGCGCGTTCCTGTCAATGATTGACCAGCGCCGTTCTCTGCATTCACGATGACTGTATAGGTAGTGTTCTCAGCCAATGCTGCCGCCGGATGCACGATGGCCGTTGCTCCCTGATGGGCCCATTCTGTGCGGGCCAGCGTCACTTGGGGCTGAATCATCACGTTCAGCGAGTCCTCTTCGATGGGACTCGAAAACGTCAGGACGAATTGGGTGTCGATGGGAACTTGCGTCGACCCTCCTGCCGGCAGGGTATTGAGCAAGGTCAGCGTTCGCGGCTCCTCGGAGCCTGCGTCGGGCTGTGTGCCGGCATCCGCTTCGGACTCGTTCGGGGGCGATTCGACCTCTGGAACGTTGATGCAGGCCGTTGCAGCGGAGAAGGCGAACAGCAGGGAAATGAGGCGTCGTCGATGGTGCATGCTGTTGCTCATCGCAAGAACCATTCCGGGCATAGGCGCTCGGAATGCTGGCCGAGATGTGCGGCGACCACTTCTCTTCTGCCTCTTCCTACGTGAGGAGGGCAAGCCGCCGCAGGTGTCCAAGCTGACCGTTGACCAGTCGGGACGGGCATCTCACCTTCTGGACAGCCGTCCCGAAAACACGAACGCCCGCCCTCCCAGCACGAATGCGGGGAGGCGGGCGTGGGCACCGGGGCCGCGAGCGGCCTACTTCTTCTTCCGGTTCTTCTTCTTGTTCTCCTTCTCCCGCTTGCGGCGCTCCTTGATGGCGTCGCGGTCCTCGCTCTTGCCGGCGGCGGAAGGCGGCGCGTAGCCCATCAACCGGGCCTTGGCCATGGCGGCCTGGCCCATGGGCGGCGTGTAGCCGGGAGCAATCTGCGGCAGCTGCATGGGCATGCCCATGCCGGGCATGCCGCCGCTCATCATCTTCTCCATCATCTTCGGGTCGCCGCCGAACATGCTGGAGAGGTCCATGTTCTTCATCTGCGACAGCTGACCCAACTGCTTGAAGCCGGGGATGCGGCCCAAGAGGCCCGGATTCTGGCCGATGGTGCCCATCACCTGCTGCATCATCCCGAACTTCTGGAGCAGCTCCTTGACCTCTTCGACCTTGCGGCCGCTGCCCTTGGCGATGCGGTTGATGCGGCTGTTGTTGACGGTATCTGGCCGCAGGCGCTCCTTCGCCGTCATCGAGTCGTACATCGACTCGATCTTCGTGAGCTCCTTCTCGTCCGGATTGAGGTGCTCGGTGAGGTCGCCGAAGAGGGGGAACTTCTCCAGCAGGTCCTTGAGCGGTCCCATCTTCCGGACCATGCGGATCTGCTCGACGAAGTCCTTCATCGTGAACTGGCCGGACAGGAGCTTCTTGGCATCCTCTTCGGCCTTCTTCTCGTCGACGACCTTCTCGAAGTCCTTCATCAGGCCGACGATGTCGCCGAACCCGAGGATGCGGCCCGCGAGGCCGGCCGGGCGGAACTCCTCCAGCTTGTCCATGGACTCGCCCATGCCGAGGAACTTGATGGGCTTGCCCGTGACTTCCTTGATGGACAGCGCGGCGCCGCCGCGGGCGTCACCGTCCAGCTTGGTGAGGATGAAGCCGTCCAGCGTCAGCCGCCGGTCGAACTCCGCCGCCGTGCGCACGGCGTCCTGACCAATCATCGCGTCGCACACCAGCAGGATGTTGTCCGGCTGGACGTTGCCCTTGATGGACTCCAGTTCGGCCATCAGGGACTCGTCGATGGCGAGCCGGCCTGCGGTGTCGATGAGCACCACGTCGCACTTCTGCTCGCGCGCGGCGGCATAGCCCCGCTTGGCGAGCTCGGGCGGCTGGATGCCGGGCTCGTGGTAGACGGGGACCTTGAGCCGCTCGCCCAGGACCTTGAGCTGATCCACGGCGGCAGGCCGGTAGATGTCGGCTGCGACGAGCAGGGGCTTGCGCCCTTCCTGGAGGAGCCGGCTGGCGAGCTTTCCGGTCGTGGTCGTCTTACCGGAGCCCTGGAGGCCCACCATCATGATGCCGGACAGCTGGCCCTTGGGCTTCAGCTTCAAGCTGGTGTCGACGGGCCCCATGAGGGCCTCCAGCTCGTCGTGGCAGATCTTGATGAAGTGGTCCATCGGGCTGACCTTGCGCTTCTGGCCAGCCGTGTCGGTGATGGTCGTCTGCACCAGCTCGCCCACGGACTTCTCGCGGACGCGGGCGACAAACTTCTTCACGACGTCGAAGGCGACGTCGGCCTCGAGCAGGGAGACGCGGATGTCGCGCAGCGACTCGTCGACCAGCTCCGGGGTGAGCTCGCTCTTGCCGGCGAGGCGGTTCTTGGCGGCGCGGAAGCCCTTGGTTACGGTCTCGAGCATGGGGGGCGCTTTATAACAGGGTCAGGCGGGATGCGACGGTGGAGCACATTCCGGCCGTCGAACTGTGAAGAGAAGGGGGCCCGGACCGGCCTCCCTGGCGGCGAATCCGACCCGGGGCCCTGGATTCTTCAACGCTCTTGAGGGGTTGGCGCATCCCTGAGCACCCTGGCGCGGGCCTCGAGGCATCGCCGGGCGCGAAATGAGGCGCCCAGGCCTGCCAGGAGCCCCAGCGGAGAGGGAAGAGAGCCTGGGGCTGCACGAGGCCTTTGCCGGAGGTAGGACAGGCCCTGTAGGGTGCTGCCCGCAGCAGGGCACGAGTGGCGGAACTGGCAGACGCAGCGGACTTAAAATCCGCTGGCCCGTAAGGGCCGTCCGGGTTCGATCCCCGGCTCGTGCACTTCTAACCGGCCAGAGGCATTGGGGATTTTTGGCTAGGTCGCGCCATGTGCCCCGTATGTGCCCCTCGGGCGCTGCTCCAGGGCCCGCACGGCGTCCTTCTTCACGTCCGGGCTCAGATTCGCGTACCGCATCGTCATCTCGATGGAGGCATGCCCCAGCAGCTCCTGCACGGCCTTGAGCGGCACGCCTCGCATGACCAGGTGACTGGCGAAGGAGTGCCGCAGCGTGTGCCATCCGATGGGGCGCAGCCCGGCCCGCTTGCTGGCCCGGAGGATGGCGTTCCGGCAGGTGTCGTTCTTGAGAAAGGCCCCCTGGTCGTCGCAGAAGACGAACGGCCCCCGCAGGTGCCGGTGCGCCTTGAGCGCGTCGAGGGCGACCGCGTTGAGGGGCACCTCGCGTGAGCGGCCCCCTTGGGGCTGCCGAAGTGGCCCCGCCAGACGTTGCGCTTCACCACGAGGCGGCCTGCGACCAGGTCCACCGCGTCCCATTGGAGGGCGATGAGCTCGCCCCGCCGCAGGCCCGTGTGGAGCCCCACCAGGACCATCGTGCGCCACGCCGGCTCCGCGGCGGCGACAAGGCGCTCCGCTTCCTCGAAGGTGAGGAAGTCGAACTCCGGCTTCTCCGCCTTCAGCAGCTTCACACGCGGCGCATGCGGCAAGACCTCCTGCTCGACGGCGACTGCGAACAGGGTGCGCAGGACCGTGAGCGCGTTGTTGATTGTCTTGGGCGAGAGGCCCTCCTTGCGCTTCCGGGCCTTGAACGACTCGATGTCCGCTTGCCCGACGCGGTCGAGTCGGAGGTTCCCGAAGGCCGGGAGCAGGTGGCTGTCGAGCAGCTGCTGCTTCGCGGCCAGGGTGCTCGCCTTGTTGTGGTTGGAGCTGTAGGTGAGGAACCGCTCCGTGAAGCCCTTCACCGTGGGCACCTCTGGTGGCGGCGCTCCGCGCGTGTGCGCCCCATTGAGGATCGCCTGGCGCAGCTCCCGCTCGTACTGCTCGGCTCCCCGGCGGGTGTTCACCGGGGACGCCTTGCGCACGCGTTCCACGCGCCCGTCGGCATGCTGGAACTTCACGTCCACCCACCACGCCTCCTGCACCTTGCCCTCCTTCGACTTCCACTTCCGCAGCCGCACGCTCATTGCTTCTCTCCGAGCGCAGGACTGCCGTTACCCTGAACCCAACCTATCAGGGCGGATTTGTTGATGCGAATGGTCCTACCCAGCCGGACGACACCCGGGACGCTGCCCAGACGGACGGCTTCGTAGAGAGTCTTCCGGTTCACCCGCAGGAAGGCTGCGGCTTCCTCCACGGTGAGCATCTCCGGGAAGGGGACAGGGGCTCCCGCCCCATCATTCTGCTGAGACACGACGTCACGCGCGCTGGCACAAGCGCGTCCAACGACGAAGTGCCGGTCCGTCCGGTCGCGGCGATGCACCGCGGGGACCGGCGTGTCATCAGGGGGCACCCTGCAACGGCAGGTGTGTGGCTACCCAGTCAGTCTCAACTGCCATGTGCCAAGGTTCGCCGGAGCATCCCTTGCGCTGGTGAGGTCGCGGTTCCGGCCGTGCCGCCGGAGCGCCGCAGCCCGCCAAGGCGGGCCCTCGATGAGGCGGGCGTGCGTTTCGCTCGTCCGTTCTCAAGTGGGACATTCATCTCAAGACGGCTGCCCGTCAAGGGCATCCCTGAACCAAAAAAGAAGGCCGCCCTCGCTGGCTGTTCCGGGCGGGGCGGCCTGCGACTTGGTGCAGGATGACTGCCGGTCCAGGAAAGCGGAACGGTCATCCTTCCTGAGGCGGAGCGGAGGGGCTCTCGGCCTCCTCGTCCCGCTCGGCCTTCTCCTGCTGGCGGGCGTGGTGGGCGGCGCGCTGAGCGGGCGTCCACGGGCGCAGCACCACATCGGGGTCGTCGCCCAGTTGCGGTTCGCCCCTGGCAGAACGGGAGGTGCGAATCGCGGCGGGGTCCTCGGTCCCACGCAGCACGCGGCGCACCTGGAGCAGGCGCGCGTGCACCAGGCCCAGCACGGCGGTGATAGCGGTGGGGGCCTGGGTTTGCGCTTCCTCGGAGGGGAGCAGATCTTGGGAGACGCACTCGCTGAGGATGGCGGCCGCGTTCACCGCATCGCCAACGTGGGCCAGTTCCGCAGCGAGACTGACGAGTTCCTCGGCCTTTTCGGCGAGTCCCGCCGCAGATTCAGCGGATGTATCTGCATCAGATGGCGCGGTCATGCTTGGACCTCCTTCGTGTTCGTGAGAGGGGAGTGGGACTGCGTGAAAAACGGAGGGCGCCGTCGGGTATGGACCAGCGCCCTCCTCTCCACGGGCTACCACCCGGGATTTGCCGTGCCGTAGGCATCGCTGCCGTAAGGACTGTGTTTCCCGTATCGGTCAGCGCCGCTGGTCAGTTCCTCGACGAGAACGGCCAGCACTGCGGCGATGATGCGGCGAGCCATTCGTGATGACAGGGCCCGCTTCAGGCGAATCCACAACATAGGGTTTCCTCCCGTCCTGCCGGCCGGCAAGGCTGGGGTTGCGGTAACTGGCGGGAGGACGCGGCAGCCCGAGGATTGCCGTGGCCCTCTCCCGGACGGGAGGAGGGCGATGTTGCTGCCCAACGTGCCCGTGGAGGTGGGCGCGCCGGGTTTTCACTTCAACAGCTTGAGACCCTGGGTGGAGTGGACATCGCGCGCGAGCGTCGCGTGTAGCTCGTTCAGCTCGCTGATGGCACTGTCGATGATGCTGCGGGTGCGGCGGCTGGCGGACTCGGAAAGCCGGACCAGCATCTCCACTTGAGCGCGCAGCAGCAGCAGCGCTCGAGTCGCCTGGGCGAGGTAGGCGCGCCTATGCTGCGGCTTGAGGGCGTTCGCCTTCGCCGCGGCTTCGCGTCCGTCCTCCAGAATCTCGCTGGCCTCGTAGACCGCCGGGTTGATCAGCTTGTTCACGAGGCGGGACATGCGGGGGCGCTCGTGGGGATAGCGCCAGAGCACGCTCCCCAGGATGGTGAGGTCCTCGGGGGAGGTCTCCGCTTCTTCCTCGAGGAAGGCGGCGGCTTGGACCAGGCGCAGCGACTTCTTCCAGCGGCGGTCGGACGCCACCAGACCCTCGTCCTTCAGCGCGTCGCGCAGAACAACGATGGCATCGAGCGTTTCCTCCGTCAGCTTCACGTTGGCAACGGCCGCCTGCATGGCGCGCAGCGCTTCCATTCCCAACACGGTGGAAATGGTGGGCTCGGGCGCGGTGAGGACGGCCCGGAGGTTACCGGGCTGGTGGAGTAGCTCCACGTCGAAGCGCAGGAGGAAGCGGTCGAGGAGATGCTCCTGCGCAGCGTCCGTGGGCAGCTTACTGGTCGCGCCGAAGAGGCTGACGAGGGGGACGGGCACGAGCGCTTCGTCGTTGGTGAAGACGCGCTCGTCCATCAACGAGAGGAGATAGTTGAGCACGGGGCTGCTAGCCGCGAAGACGTCGTCGATGAAGGCGAAGAGGGCCTCGGGCAGCATTCCGGTGGTGACGTGGGTGAAGCGGCCTTCGTCGAGCGCCTGGAGGGACATCGGCCCCAGCAGCTCCTCGGGGGTGGAGGTCCGGGTGAGAAGCCGCTCGAAGAGGACAGTGCCAAAGACGCTCGCGATGGTTCGGACGAGAGCCGACTTCGCCGTGCCCGGCGGTCCGACGAGGAGGACGTGTTCGCCGCAGAGGAGGGCAGCGATGGCGCCGTCGATCACGTCCTGCCACTCGGGAAAGCACGCGCGTAGCTCGTCGCGCAGCTGCTGGAGCTGAGGGTGGACCTGCATGGGGTCTCCTGGGAGAAGGGTGAACGGGGAGGGCGGCGCAGAAAGGGGCGAGGTAGCCCTGGGACTGATGGATGGACCCTTCATGAAAACGGCTATCTCGGAGCCATGCCTCCCAGAGAAGGCGGCGCCACCGACATCAGCTTTCCTTCTGCTCTTATACCCACGGGCCCTGCGTGCCTTCGGGCGCCGCTGCGCCGGCGTCAGCACGTCGAACGCAGTGGGCCGCTGTTGCATCAGCCTGCGGAGAGCAACATGCCGGTGGGGAAGTGGGGGCTCGAAGAAGGTTTGGACGCTGACAGCACCATCAGCGTGTTCTTCCGAAAGGCTCGTCTGGCTCTTGTCACGTCCGCCGGGGCTTACGTGACGGAGGAGAGCACTGGAGAAGCTGCCCATCCCGCCAGACGAGCCCGAAACCCTGAAGGTACTTCGCCAGCCGGTCGCCGTCATTCCGCTGCTTGCGCTGAGGGCCCGACACATCGAACAGTTTCCGTCCCGCCTCGGCGAGTGTCCGGCTCTTCTCCACGACGCGTAAGACCGCCGCGAGTTGCATGCGGTCGAAGCGGTCCAGGTTTGCGCTCCTTTCAAGGCCGAGATACCGGGTGAGAACTTCATCATCGGGATTGGCGTGTTGTCCCTGCCAGCTGTGCTTCAGCCGTTTGAACTCCGGTTCGAGGAGGTCGACATCGATCTTGCCATCATCCGACAGCGTGACCATTCGTCGCACCGCTGCGGCAAGGTCGCGGAAGTTTCCATCCCAGGTAGCCTCGGCGGACCGGGCAAACTCAAGGAATGCGCGCCTGGCGGAAGGGGCGAGTTGCACGCTCCTCCGGCTGTTTTCTAGCTCGTGATCAAGGTTGGGTTCGATGTCTTCTGGACGGTCGCGAAGAGAGGACAGCCGGAATCGCCATGTGCTGATACGGACGAGCAGGTCCTTGCGGAACCGTCCTTGGCGAACCTCCTCGTCGAGGTCGCGGTTCGTGCCGGCAATCAGGTGAAAGTTGCTTCTAACAGGGCGGTCAGCCCCCAGAGGAGTGAACTCCTTCTCATCCAGAGCCTTGAGAAGCATGGCTTGCACATTGGGGCTGAGCTCGCCCACTTCGTCCAAGAACAGCACTCCCTCGTTGGCTGCGTAAAGGAGGCCATCCCTTCTCCCGCTGGCTCCGGTGAACGCGCCCCTGACGTGGCCGAAGAGCGTGGAGTGGGCGTGGGTAGTGTCCTGGAACGTCGCGCAGTTCTCTCTGAGAGACTTCCCTTTCAGCTGATGGGCGCTCAGTTTGCTCTCAGCGATGCGCTTGGCGAGCTCTGACTTGCCGGCGCCTGTCGGCCCTTCAAGGAGGATGGGGTCCGCGGACCGAGTCGCCACTTTCGCCACCAGCGCGATGAGCGAGTTGTACGTAGCATTCCGGGTATTGATGCGTCCCTTCAGATGGTTCTCGACCGAGGCAATCCCCTCGTTCCGAGCGTCTCGAATGCTGATGAAGCCTGATAGGTCGGGGCTCACCACGCGATGGCTGCCCCTTGGATCTCCGGGGGACTGGTCCTCCCGGCAGAGGCCCATCTGGCAGAGTGGGTGGAAGGTCTGCACGAGACGTGCGGGAATCTTCCGCAGGTATGTCAGCAGGAAGAAACTGATTTGAATGACATGGCTGCCCGTTGTGAGGTGGACGTAGTAGTCCGCTTGGTCGGGCCGGAAGTCGTAGCCGTGGGCGAAGGCATGGAGCTTGGGGAACACCTCTTCGAAATCAAAGGTGTCATCAAGCTCGAGTAGCCGTTGCGTCACTTGCGTCGCGGAAGAAACGGAGCGGACCTCATCTGCTACCTGCGCGGCGAGTTCCTCACTCCGTGCACGGTGGAGCAGGACGAGTTCGTCGACCCTGAGCGGCGGCTTCTGATGCTGTTGAGCGCAGAGCGCCACTGTTGGGCGCCAGTGGCTGCGCCGTACGTCGCTGCCCAGATGATGGGCATCGAGTTTGGTACCCAGAACACCGAAAACGACTGTTCGTCGAGGATGGCTCGTCATCTTGCGAGGAGACTCTACATCTAGAGAGCCGCTCGCACACTTGGCAAAGCCAACCTAATGAAGTTATTGGGTAAACTTGTTGGCTTGCGCGTTGCCTCTGTCACTGCCGGCGGCGGCAATGGAGCCGCCGATTTCGACAAGAGGAGTGGGTGATGAAGGCAAAGCAGAAGGCGCAACGGAGAGGCACCGGACCAACACGGTCGAAGGCTGCGGCGCCAGAGGAACAGGAGCGGACTTACGAGGAGTTCTGCAAGAAGCTCCGCACTCAGCTCGCCAAGGCCGATCAGGACGACATGCGCGCGCGTTACGAAACGGGGCGCCTTGTCCTCGAAGAGATGCGCAAGTCGAAGTACGGCCTGGAGGTCGTCAAGAGGGCAGCCAAAGCGGTCAGGCGCGATGTGGATACGCTCTACGACTACAAGCGGGTTGCCCAGGCCTGGATCCCAGAGGAGTTCGAGGCTCTCGTCAGGCGCAACGGGGAGGCGAACACACCCCTGTCCTTCAATCATCTGGTGGTCTTGGCTAAGGTGAAACAGTCTGCCCGGCGCACCGAATTGGTAGAGCAAGCGTTCCGAGACAAGCCTACCGTGAAGGAGTTGAAGAGGCTGGTAAAAGCAGTGCCTACTGGCAAGGAGCCGTCACTACAAGTGGTCTCAGAATTGAGCGAGCAGGCATGGGGGCGATAACCAGGCCGCTGATCGACATGGAGGGGATGGCCATGTTCGAAGCAGCCCGGTGGACCTGACTGAAGAACAGTGGAGCCTGATTGGGCCGCTACTCCCAGCGAGGAAGCTGAAGCGGGAGGACCGGCCTGGGCGAACGCCCACGCCCTCACGGGCGCTGTGGGCCGGCATCCTGTGGATTCTGCGCACCGGGGCCCAATGGAGCGAGCTGCCGCGGGAGAAGTATCCGCCCTACAAGACGGTCCACCGCTGGTTTCAGGGCTGGGTAAGGGACGGTACCTTCCGCGCCGTCCTGCGAGCCTTGGCCCTGGACCTCAAAGAGCGCGGAGGATTCGACCTGGAGGAAGGCTTCGTCGACGCGTACTTCGCCTCGGCGAAAAAAGCTACGCCGGCAAATACCTCCTGCCCTCCGCGGTGTTGCCTCAATAGGGAGGTGGCACCATGGGACGCACGACTGCCCACCCACCGGCGAGCAGGCAGGTGGGGTTGGAGAACCATCGACGGCGGTGCTCCGCGTGCGGAGGGCCCGCCCCAGCGGACTACCGGGCACGGCGGAACGTGGTGACGCTGGAGGCGGTGGTCGCCCTCAAGGTACAGGTGCGAGTGTGCCACCGGAAGGGTTGCCCGTTATACTTGAAGCCCGTGCGTGCCGAAGAAGAGGGCCGGTGGGCACTGCCGGACCATGAGTTTGGCCTGGACGTCATCGCCTTGATTGGGGCACTGCGCTACCACGAGCATCGCAGCGTCCCGGAAATCCATGCACTCCTTCGCGCACGGGGCGTCTCCATTTCCGAGCGCAGTGTCACCAACCAACTCGACCGGTATGACGAGCTGCTGGCGCTGCGAATGACAGACAGCCGACGACTCCAGCAGGTGACACGTCAGCAGGGCCGGGTGGTGCTGGCCATGGACGGCCTGCAACCCGAAGTGGCCCATGAGGTGTTGTGGGTGGTGCGCGACTGTCTCTCCGGTGAGGTGCTGGCAGCCCGTAGCTTGCTGGGCAGTGGTGAGCAGGAGTTGGCCCCGCTGCTCCTGGAAGTGAAAGCGGCGCTGGCGGTGCCCATTGCCGGAGTCGTCTCGGATGGCCAGCGCTCCATCCGCAACGCGGTAGCCTCGGCGCTGCCTGGGGTGCCTCACCAACTCTGCCACTTCCACTACCTGCGTGAAGCGGCCCGCCCCCTCTACGAGGCGGACCGGCACGCCAAGAAGCTGCTGAAGAGTCATGTGCGAGGAGTGCGCGTCATCGAGCGCGCCGTCGAGGGGCGCCAGGACGCCCAAGCACAAGCTGTCCGCAGCTACTGCGCCGCGGTGCGAAGCGCCTTGACGGACGACAGACGCCCACCCCTGAAGCCCTCCGGACTGGAGTTGCACCGTCGGCTGCGAGCGATTGAAGCCAGTCTCCGCCGGTCAGAAAAAGGGGGCGCGCGCCAGAGAGCTGAAACGGCTGCGCCTGCTATTGAGGCGCGGCCTGATGCAGACGGCGAGGATGTGGCCACCACTGAAGGCGGCCTACCGGTGGGTAGAGCGTGTCGCCGAAATCCTCACCAATGCCTCCGGCCAGAAAGGCTGTCACGTCAAAAGGCGCATGGCCGGCCTTGTCGGCGCACTGGAGCATGCCGTGCGACGCACCCGCTCCCCCACCGCGCCGCGCTGGCACATTTCCTCCTGGAGACGCGTCGCTATTGGCCCGGCCTCTTCCATTGCTACGACGTACCCGGCCTGCCGCGCACGGACAATGACTTGGAGCACCTGTTTGGCAGTTGCCGCTACCACGAGCGCCGGGCCTCGGGTCGGCGCCGCGGAAGCGAGGGCCTGGTGGTGCGCGGACAGGTGCGAGTCGTCGCCGCAGTGGCGACCCGACTTGCCCCCACTGTCGGCGCGGAACTGGCCCCCAAAGACATCATCGCGTGGAGGAAGCTGCGTGCCTCCCTTCGAAGACGGCAACACGCGCGAGTCTTGGGCCGTCGATTCCGGGCCAATCCGAACGCCTACCTCGCAGCGATTGAGCGGGAGCTCAGGAGAGCTTTGCCGGCGTAGAAAAAAGGGGGCCCTGCGTCGGGAAAACGAAGCGGGGCAAAGGGACGAAGGTCATGGCAGCTGCAGACGGCGCTGGTCTTCCTCTCGCCATTGGCGCGGCAAGCGCTTCTCCCCACGAAACCAAACTCCTCGAAGCTACGCTCGACGAGAGCCTCATCGACGAGCTTCCCGAGCGGCTCATCGGCGACAAGGCCTATGACGCTGACAAACTCGACGAGCGACTGTGGCACCAGCGGGGAGTGAAGCTGATTGCCCCGCACCGTCGAGGGCGCAAGACGAAGACTCAGGATGAACGTGAGCTGCGTCGATATCGCCGCCGCTGGAAGGTGGAGCGGCTTTTCGCCTGGCTTCAGAGCTTCCGTCGTCTCGTCACCCGCTACGAGGTGAAGGTGGAGAACTTCCTCGGCTTCCTCCACCTCGGCTGCATCCTCATCCTCTTGAGGCAATTCTGAGATCACCTCTAGCCAAAGTCGCGGCGGAGCTTCGGCGTGTCATCACTCAGGCAAAGAAGTGGCCGGACGTGGTGAGTAACCGGGCTGCCGAGACCGCGATGAGAGGCCAGGAAGAACAGCTCGACTCTATTGCTGATGTGCTGCGCGAGCTTCGCTTCGAGTTGGAGCGCTTGGACGGGACCATTCAGGACCAGCGTAAGCTGGTGAGCCAGGTCTCGGATGTCAATGCGCAGGAGCAGAGCGGCGGCGGGACGGAACTTCTCCGGGACGTCCCGGAGAACGGCGGCTCCGCGCAGGCGGAAGTGGCGGTAGAGGACGGCGCCTCCAAGGGTCACGAGAACGCCTAATCCACGGCGGAGAATAGACGCCCGTTCCATGCAACTGGCGGGCGCGCGGTCTCGTTGGGGGAGCACCAGGCGTGGCGAGGCCAACACTGCGACTGGTTCGCGTGCCGGGGGGGCTGCGGCGAAATGAGGTGTCCGGCGTGGCCTCTCCGGTGCACTCGCTGCTGATAAGGCGAGGTGACGGCAGGGTGCGTAGGCCCCTGCGTTACGCCGGTACTCGTGATCAACTCTCCGCAGACGGGGGGACGTTGCGAAGATCATCCTTGAAAGGATTCGGGGCGGTTGGGTGTTCGGGACTGATTGCCTATGTTATTTATGTAATTACATACTCGATTTTTTGAGGAATTTCCGATGCGGACACCTGGGAAGGCTGAGTCTTACGTAACGAGTTTCGCGTTGCCGCGTGAGGTGCGGTCGCGGCTGGACACCCTGCGTTTGGCCCGCGCGCAGCGTGAGGGGGGCGCACCGCCGCCCCTGCGCTCCCTCATCCTGGAAGGGCTGGAGGAGCTCCTGGAGCGTGAACTGGATGAGGTGAAACGGTAACGCGGCGGGGCGCGAGAAAGAAAAGCCCTCAAGGCGCTCCTGACGCGCCCGAGGGCTGATCGCGACAAGGTGAGATGCAAAATGAATGATATCACAAAAGTAACCGTGGCGCGGCAGCCATCGTCGGTGATTCCCAACCTCGATATGGCTCGTGCCTTCATCGCCGGCCTCACCGGCTCGCCGGACACTGAAGTCCTCTGGCAACTCGTGGCCGACTCCGCCTCGGCCCCCGCTTCGCGCAACGCAACGCACTGGTGGGCCCTCACCCAGAAGGCAGGAGACTGGCTGAGCGGCGAGAACGCCCGTTGCAGAATGGGGGTCTTCATCCAGGTGAACGAGGGCAACAGCGAGAGGCGAAAGACCGAGAACGTGGTGGCCGTGCGCGCCCTCTTCATCGATGACGACAAGGCTATGCTGCCGCCGGACTCGCTGCGGTTGGCCGCTCTGCCGCCCACTCTCACGGTGCGCACCCGGAAAGGCTGGCACCATTACTGGGTTCTAGTGCCGGGCGAGAAGCTGTCCGACTTCACGCCTGCCCAGGCCGCACTTGCCTCCTGGTGTAGCCCCCTGAAGAGTCGGACAGGCTCGTTCGGCTAGAAAGCGAGTCTGACGATGGAGAAGAAGACCCAAGAAGGAGCCCCGGAGGGGGCGGAGAAGGGCAAGCGCCGTCGGCGGTACTCAGCGGCGGAGAAGCTGCGCCTGGTGACCGAGAGTGAGGCGCCTGGCAGCAGCGTGTCCCTGGTGGCACGGAAGTACGGCATCAGCCCCAGCCAGTTGTTCCGCTGGCGGCATCTGAAGGAGGCGGGCGGCGTATCCGGGCTGCAGGCCGGGGAGGCCGTGGTGCCCGAGTCCGAGGTGCAGGCGCTCAAGGCGCAGGTGCGTGAGCTCCAGCGGCTTTTGGGCAAGAAGACGCAGGAGGCGGAAGTGCTCCGGGACGCGGTGGAGTTGGCCCGCGAAAAAAACTACTGTCGCCCGCGGCCTTGTCCAAGCTGGGAGGCATTCTGTGAGCGCGGTGGCCCGGGCCCTCGGCGTGGCCCGCTCCACCCTGCACCGGCCCCTGGGCCCTCGGGAGCCCCGCAACCCAGACGCCCATGTTGACGCCGAGGTGCTGGAGGGACTCAAGGCCGTCGCTCAGGAGCGCGCCACGTACGGCTACCGCAGAGCCTGTGCCCTCCTCAACCGGCAGCGCCGGGCGGCGGGGAAATCGCCCGTCAACCACAAGCGGGCCTACCGCCTCATGCGCGACGCCCAGCTCCTCCTGCAGAGGCACACGGGGAAGCCGACACGCACCCATGAGGGCACCATCATCACGTTGAAGTCCAACCTGCGTTGGTGCAGCGATGGCTTCGAAATCCGCTGTTGGAACGGCGAGCGCGTCCAGGTGGCATTCAGCCTCGACTGCTGCGACCGGGAGCTCATCGCGTACCGTGCGTCCGCCGAGCACCCCACCGGCCTCACCATCCAGGATTTGATGGCCGAGACGGTGGAGGCCCGCTTCGGCCCGGGCACCTCGAGGGTGCCACACCCGGTGGAGTGGCTGTCGGACAACGGGCCCGTCTACACGGCCACGGACACCCGCGATTTCGGCCGGAGCCTCGGCCTGCTGGTATGCACCACGCCCGCCTACTCCCCGGAAAGCAACGGCATGGCCGAGGCTTTCGTGAAGACGTTCAAGCGTGACTACGTGTACGTCAATGAGTTGCCCTCGGCTCCCCACGTCCTCGCCCAGCTGCCCGCCTGGTTCGACGACTACAACCGCTGCCACCCTCATCGAGGATTGAAGATGATGTCACCCCGCGAGTTCCGTACTGCTAATTCCCAAGCCTGAGCTGTCCGATTTGACGGGGGCAACTCCACCTCCCACTTCGGGACGGATCCGGCGGTGAAGGACCTACCGCGCGTCATGCGCGTACCGGGCTTCTTCCACATGAAGGACCCGTCCAACCCCGCCTTCGTGCAACTCGTGCGCGCTGGCCACGAGCGCTACCACATTGCCGATGTGCTCAAGGCGTACCCGGCGCCTGAAGGCTTCCAGCCGCCGGCATCGTCGATTGTGGTGATAGGCGCGAAGTCTAAGCGTCACAGCAAGCAGGGCGCGCACGAAGCCCCCATGCCCCGTCGGGAGGCCAAGGCGCTGCTGGAGGAGATGCTCCGCCACCCCATCGCTCGTTGGATGCAGGAGGACCCGGACGCGGTGGATCGCGAAACGTGGCGGGGCGTCGGCCAGAACCTTGCCTGCGCAGTCGTAGACCACCCGGACCTGCTCGAGCGGGCCCGGAAGGAGTTCCACGAACTGAGCGAGGGCTACTCGGGCTACTCGTGGACGGAGGCAGAGAGGACGTTCCTGGGCGCCATTGATTCCGTGCGCACCGTTGGTCCCATGACCTTCGCGCACATGGTGGCCAGTGGCATGCCCGAGGAGCACTGGTCCGCCGGAGCCACCACTCTCATCCACGCGGCTCGGCTCAGCCTTCGTGCCCGCGGGGGAGGTGTGCTATGACCAGTGCCTGCTCTGTCGCGGTGTTCGCCGCGGATGTCGTCGAGGTGCGGCGACGGCTGTTCAAGACCGATCTCTTCGCGGAGCTGAAGGACCGTCCCTCGCGCCTCAGCCTGGACCTGCTGGCGGCCCTGGCCTTCATCATCAAGGCCACCGCTGCCGACGTGCCCGAGCTCGTGGCCGAGGGCAAGGCCGAATTCGAGGCGTTCTTCGCCAGCACGCCCCTCGCCGCCCAGTGCGGCAGCCTGTACGATGCCGCACCCACCCAGCCGGTCTCGTTCGTGGAGCTTGAAGACCTCGGGGCTCCGGCGAACTGCTGCCCCGTAGAGAAGCAGGGGCCACTCCAACAGGTGCTCCAGGAGCTCCAGTTCGAGCGGGAGGCGCAGCCGGACCGGTTCCTCCTCGACGTCAAGCGCAATGGGTACCTCGAGCGCGATGATGACGGGGAGTGGGACGTTGAAGTCACGGCCATGAAGATGTTCGAGGCGTACTGGAACCCACGGTTCTATTCGGTGACAGGTTCCATGGCGCACGACTTTCTCGCGAAGATTCGGCGCTTCAGCCGCCGCGGGTTCTTTCCGGACTCGCGAGAGCCCGTCGTCCTGCACAAGGGCATCTGGCACTTCAACGAGTACCGGCCCCCGACGCTCCAGCCGGTGCCCGGTGACTGGTCGGACTACGACGCGCTCACCCTCCATCTGGTAGGGGGCGACCGGCAAGCCCAGGACTATCTGCTCGACCAGCTCGCCATGCCGCTACAGCGCTTGGCGAAGGAGGGCAAGCCGCTCAAGACGGGAATCATCCTCACGCTCTACCCGGCGCAAGGTTCGGGCAAGCAGCTGCTCTACGAAGGGCTCTTCCCCATGTACGGCGAGTCCAACTGCGTGGTGCTGGACCAGGATCGGCTCGACTCGAAGTTCACCGGGATGCTGAAGAACAAGCTCTTCGTGGTGCTCAACGAGACGATGAGCGACACCAACCGCTCGCGCGAGACGGCGAACAAACTCAAGGCCATGGCCACCGACACGCGGTTGTCCGGCGAGGCCAAGCATGTGGAGGCCGGCACCTTCACCAACACCTTCAACCTGCTCAACTGCACCAACGACCCGCGGCCGCTCATTCTGGAGAAGGGGGACCGGCGCAACGTCCTCTTCTACCAGGACAAGCCCCTGGACCGGGAGCTGGGCCGGCGCATCGCCGAGGACCGGCAGGGCCCGCGCGTGCAGCTGGCGGCCTTCTATGCGCACTTGCTCGAGCGCGACGTCAAGGTCCAGGTCGGCGAGCTCTTCGAGACCGACGCCCGGAAGCGGCTGTTGCGCGAGTGCGAGGCGAGCGACTTGAAGTTCTGGCGCGAGGTGGCGGAGGACGGCTGGCAGAGCGTCGCCAGCAGTTGGAAGTCGCCGGTTCGCCGGGACGAGGTGCGCGAGCCCACTCTCCAGTGGGACGGGAAGGACTGGGTGCCCTCCGACGTGGCCCGCGAGGTGTACGCGGATTGGTGCCGACGTCACCAGCTGAAGCCCACCGGGGGCAACAAGCTGTGGGAAGCTCTCCGGGAGGTCATCCCCGAGGCGGAGTCGGGCAAGCCGCGGCATGGAAGCGTGCAGGTGCGGGCGTGGGCCGGAATCCCCATGTGGGCGTCGGACGACTCCGAGCGGCCGGATGAACAGCCGCAGCCGTCCCCCGGGCAGACGCCGCAAGGAGACGACGCGGATTTCTCCGATGGGGCCACCCAGCCACCTGCCGTGGCCTGATGACGCTAACGGCGCTGATGGGGGCGGTGGGCGAGGCGTCACCGCCTGCCGTTCTCATCTCGATGCGTGCTGGTGGCCAGGGCGCTGTCTCAGCGTCTCGCCTGCTAGCCCCCTTACAGGACTGGGGTTTTGTGGGCGGAGCGGCGAGACACCGGCAGTCAAAACATTCTCTTCCCGAAGGGAAGGGAGCCTCCGTTTGAAAGCCAGAAGTCGGCGTCTCGGTGTCTGGGTGTCTCAAGACTCTGAAAAGTCCAGTAATTATAAGGGGTTTGATCGGTAAAAAGGCGAGACACCGACGAGACAGCGAGATGGCCGGTGTCTCGCCCCTCGCAACACCCCCACTCCTCGGCCGCCCGCGCCTGCGGGAACTTCCTGCCCCTGCTGTGTTTCTCCCGCCTACTGCACCAAGAGACTCCTCCCCATGTACGACAACGCCCTCTCTCTCGTTCATTGCTCCCTCTGCGACCTTGGCTACGCACCGTACTCCGCCGAGGACCGGCGCTGGCACGCCACCTACCACGCCCGGGTCGACAAGTTGGCCGCTCACCTCGGCCGCTGGCCAGCAGGCTACAGCGAACGCGAGCGCCAGAAGGCGGACGGCGACCGGCTCATCCGGCACGGCGCGAATCTGGCTGACAAGCTCAGCGGTGCTGAACTGGTGCTCACCGCGCTGTACGACCGCGAGGTTCTCCAGTCTCTCCACCGCCAGCGGCCGAGGCAGCCGCCCACCTTCACGAGCTTTCTCCGCAACCTGGACCTTGCAGCTGTCGTTGGCGAGGAAATTGCGCTTCATGTGCGTCAGCAGCACCGGCTTCGCGAGAAGCGTCGGGCCCATGAATGACTGGTCTCCAGCACGAAGAATTCACCGGTGACCTATGCTTGAGCATGCTCCTCCGCCTTCTTGCCTTTCTCCTCCACTCGCGGGGCATCGACTTCGTTCACATCGCCAGCCAGCTCCGCGGCGTTGAGAATGACCTCCAGGCAGTTACCGATGGGCTCCGGCGTGGCGACATCACCGTTGAGGATCTGGGACGGGGTAGGGTAGCGCTTGCTCCCTATGTCGGCGGGGCCGACGGGTGCAGCGGCTCGTCGGATGCTCCGGGCGCTTCTTGCTCCGGGGCCGTGAATGCCTGATGGCCACGGTGGAGAGCATCTCGGGGACGAGGTGCCCGCCTCCTGCGATTCCAAGAGATGTCCTACAATCTATAGGTGACAACACCCACGGTTCCCCGTCATCTCTCCCTAGCTCCATGCGCTCCCGACACCAAGGAGCCCGCCCTCGCGCGCGCGGAGCCGCCACAGCAGCCCCGGCTGGGCCTGCCGGCACTTGACCAGCTCGCGGTCACCAGCTTCACCACCGGCGGCGCAGAACAGCTCGTGGAGCACGCCCGTGGCCTGGCTGAGGCGCTCGCGGGGCCAGATGGGGATGGTACCCGGCGGCGCACCATTGCCCGCACCTTGGCCGTTACCCGCACCCAGATGGACCTCATCGACACGGCGGCGGGCGAGGCTCTGGGCCGGCGGGACCTTGAATCGGTGAGGGCTCTCACCAAGCTGGCGGACAGCATGACCCGGCGATTCGAGATGCTGCTGGAGGAGCACCGCATCGAGCTGGGCCGTGACAAACCCGTGCAGCTGATCGTTGCGCATGCGGACACGGTGACCGTCCGTGGGGGAGGGTGAGCGCGTCATGGCGTTCTACCGCGACACCTTCTCGCGCATCAGCCTTCCGATGGTGCGGGCGCAGCTGAAGCCTGCGCGGTTCCGAGAAGCACGGTCGATTTGGCTAGAGAAGTTCGGCTTCACAGTTGAGGTGAACCTCGCCCGCGTGCCGAGCCCTACCAGCTACGGTGGGGAGCGCGTGTTCTTCAAGTGCCCTCGCTTGAGCTGCGGCTCCCTCGTCAACGTGCTGGGCTGCGCGATGTGGATCGGCTGGGGCTGTACCAAGTGTCTGCGCTGGCGCGGGCGCAACCGGCGGCGCATCGTCACGCCGCCACCATTGCCTTGGACTATGGAGACGGGCCGCTGCCCAACAGGGCAGGTCGAGGATCCGTAAAAGGAGGTACTCACGGAGCGCAACTTCATCGAAATCATGTACGGCTCTGGGCGCTGCCGGGTCTGCGGCAGGCTGGATGGCCGCTAAGGGAAGGACGTGGCCAACGCGCTGCGGCAGCGCTACTCCGACCTCCAGCGACAGTGGCCAAGCGAGCGCATAGCCCCTACTGGAGAGGACGGACCGCGGCTTGCGTAGGGGGAGATAGGGCCAGCGTCGTAGCGAGGTCTTCCTCAAGACTCCTCTATTCCCACTTTGGGCTCACCTGCTGGCCGCCGCACATGGCCCGACGCTCGCCCTCGCGCACTACTTGCAGGACGTCATCGGCAGGCGGCCCATCGCCGACCGCGCGGCCGTCGCGCGGAAGCTGGGGATGACGCGCGGCCCGGATCACCCAGCTTCTGGATCTCCTGATGTTGGCGCCCGATCTCCAGGACGCCGTCCTGGCCCTCGAAGCCGTGGACGGCGCCGAGCCGATGGCCGAGCGCACCCTGCGGGCGGTGGCCCACGCGAGCACGTGGGCCGAGCAGCGGGCGGCGTGGCACGCCCTGCTGCATCCGACGATACTCGGCTAAACCCGATTGAAGCTGGCGTTATCCTCTGCTACCCCTGCGTCCCTCGACCGCCCGGCCTTGAACCAGGTGACGCATGGATGACCGATGGCTCTCAGTGGACGAAATCTCGGAGTACTTGGGGGTCAGCAAGGACACGGTCTACACGTGGATCAGCGCGAAGGGCATGCCAGCACATCGCGTAGGTCGCCTCTGGAAGTTCAAGCGCGACGAGGTGGACGGCTGGGTGAAGGCCGGGGAGGCGGCGGATCGCCAGGGCGTCGACCCTGGCGGAAAGCAGGGACGATGACGGCCCGCCCTCCACAGTCGAAGACCACCGGTGCGCACGTACCGGCACATGCAGCCGCGGTCGCCGGTCTGGATCCGGCAGCACCGTACTCGTCGAGACTCTCCGCGCGCTCGGCTCTGTTCACGGAGCTTCACCAGCTTCTCGACGGCGAGACGAAGGCTCTCACTTCTGCCGAGTACCGGCGCCGAGTGGTCGACGAGAACCGGCTCGCGAAGCCGTCCAAGGCTGCGCGCGAGAAGCTGTGGAAGGAGCTGAAGGCGCGGTACCGCCTCGACGCCGAAGACCCCCTCTTCGCGGCGTTTTGGGCGGAGTGGCAGCGGTGCACCTCAGAGCCGGAGCGCAGTCTCACCGCGTACGTGTTCTTCGCCCTCAACGATCGTCTCGTGACGGACCTTGGTCTCGAGCTGCTCTACCCCCTGCTTCGTCGTGCCCCTGCCGAAGTCCGCCTTGCCGACGTCTTGGCCTTCATCGAGCGCGCGTACCGCGCGCACCCGGAAGCGCGCGCATGGTCGGACGAGACGCGAGTGGCCGTCGCCCAGAAGTACACGGCGAGCATCCGGGACTTCGGACTTGCGCGGGGCACGATTCGCAAGACCTCGGTCCGGCCCGCTCTCTACGGCGCTCCCGTGCGCCTGCTGGTACGGGCGCTTCGCCTCGCCGGCGTCGCGCCGCTCGACATTGTACGAGCGCCCGCCTTCAAGCTGCTCTGCCTCGACACCACTGAGGTGATCGATGCGCTGGGTGAGATGAACCGTGTCGGCGCCCTTCGCTTTCGCATGCAGGGTGATGTTGTAGAGCTGGACGTGAGGGGCGCCTGATGGAGAGCATGTTCACCGCGCTTCTCGAGATCCTGAAGACGCCACTTCGCCACGACCGGGGAGTCAAGACCGACAGCTCGATCCTGTTGATCTACCCGCCCAGTCGTGAGCTCGACTTCCGCGAGCACCTCCTCGACACCTTTGTGCCCGAACTAGATGCCAAAGCCATTCCGTACCGGCTCCTGGATCTGACCGGGTTCCTCTTCTCAGGTCTCAGTGAGGAACAGATCGCGTCACTCCAGGAGGACGAGTTCGAGGACTACCGCTGGATGCAGCAAGGGCTCTCGAGGCGGTCCGAGGCCGCCCTTCAAGCGCGCTTCACCGAGGAAGCCGCCAAGATCCCCGGAGGGAACGTCTTCGTGTTCGCGACCGTCGCCCTCTATCCCGTGGTCCGATACGGAGAGGTCCTTCGCGGTATGCGAGACCTCGAAGCGCGCATCGTTCTCGGGTTTCCGGGAGAGGAGCGCGGCGGGAAGCTTCACTTCATGAACCAGGCGGACGGCGCCAACTACCTGGCCGTCAAGCTGTTCGCGCGCTGAGAGCCTGGACGATGCCATCGAGGAAGAGAGCCAGCACATGACCACCATTCGAGAAATCATCAAGCGCGACATCGGCGTGAAGATCGAAGGCGTCGTCAAGGTGTTCGATCGTTCGGCGTTGGCCAACGAGGTGCGCGAGTACGTCGTCACCGACAAGATCGAAGACGAGCTGAAGCGCATCGTCGACACGTTCACGCAGGTGAGCGAGACGCTCCGGCGCGGCGGTGCCTCGCGCGATGTCGTCGGCATGTGGGTTTCCGGCTTCTTCGGCTCCGGCAAATCGCACTTCGCCAAGGTTCTCGGTTACCTGCTCCAGAACGACGAGCTTGGCAGCGGCGGCGAGCGCTGCATCGACGCGTTCGTGAAGCACCTCTCGGACAGCCAGCGCGGCAAGGACGTTCGCCTGCGCCTCGGCGAGATCAAGCTGAACACGCAAGTCCGAACCATCGCGTTCGAGATCAAGAGCCGCCAGTCTCTGACCAACCCGAACTCAGTCGGCGAGATCCTCCTCTCGGAGTTCTATCGGGACATTGGGTTCGGCGAGAACTTCATCGTCGCTCGCATCGAGCGTCGCCTGCAGCAGCGGGGCCTCCTCGATAAGCTCGCCGAGACCTTCGAATCGCTCCACGGTGTGCCCTGGCGCAGTGCCGAAGGCCGCGGCGACCTGATGACTGTTCGTCGGCGCCTCTCGAAGGTTCTGCCGAAGATCGATCCGAAGGAGTACCCGGACGAGCAGTCCGCATTGCAGGCGCTGACCGACATGTTCCGTCACGAGAAGCTCACGGCGGAAGGCATTGCCGACGAGCTTGTCGCTTGGGTCGATGCGCAGAAGCCGATGGGCGGCAAGTCGCAGCACCTCGTGTTCGTCATCGACGAGATGGGAACGTTCATCGGCGACTCGAACGAGCGCATCGGCGAGCTGAACAGCCTCGCCGAGATGATCGGAAACAAGGGCAAGGGCAAAGTCTGGCTCGTCGTCACGAGCCAGCAGGACCTCGAGAAGGTCGTCGACCGCACGAACTTCCAGCCGACCCTCGTCGGGCGCCTCAACGCGCGTTTCGAGCTCAAGCCCCACCTCATCTCCGATGAGATCAACAAGGTCGTGTCGGAGCGCATCCTCAAGAAGCGCCCGGCGGAAGAGGGTGGACTCAAGGCGCTCTACGCGAAGCACGAAGGCCACATCGCAGACCTCGCCGACATCAAGGCGAGTCGCCGCCTCGCGAGCATCACGGAGCGCTCCTTCATCGACGCCTATCCGTTCCTGCCTCACCAGGTTCGCTTGGCGCAGGACATCTTTGAGGCACTCTCGGGCTTCCGTATCTCGGGCGGCGTTCGCTCGATGATCGCCGTGGTCATGGATGCGCTCCAGGACCTCGCCGACAAGCAGCTCGGCGTCATCGTCAGCTTCGACCAGGTCTTCGATGCCGTGGAGAACGACCTGCTCTCGCAGGAGTACTTGGGCGCGTCGGGCGTCCGCTCGATCTACGAGTCCGACGAGCGTGTGCCCAACATGCCCGTCGAGTCGTCGCGCGTCCTCAAGGTGCTCTGGCTGCTCCAGCGCATCACCTGGGTTCCTCGTGTTCCCGAGACGCTCGCGAAGCTGCTGGTGCGCGACCTCACCACCGAGATTGCGCCGCTCCGCAGTCAGGTCGAAGCGACCCTCATCGCGCTCCAGGAGGCGGGCTACGTCGCCCGTGATGAAGCGACCGGCGAGTGGAAGTTCCTCAACGAGCGGGAGCGCACTATCGAACAGGCCATCCAGGAGATGGTGCGTCCCGGAGGTCCGAAGAGCATCAGCATCGCTGCGGTCCGGCGCACGGCGCAGCAGCTCTGCAAAGACGAGGTCGTCACGAGGAAGAAGCTCGCCAACTTCGCCGTGACCCACGGCATCACGAAGGTGCCGTTCTCCTTCGGCGTGCATCTCGACGGCGAAGCGGTCGAAACGGGGCCGGAGCTGGAGGTCGTAATCACCAGCCCGCTCGCACCCGGACGCAAGCAGGATCTCGAAGAAGTGCGCCGCAAGAACCAGGCGGCCGGCGCGAAGGGTAAGACCGTGTGGTGGGTGGCGGAGGCCCCCGAGAATCTCGAGTCCCGCTTCAAGCGCTACGAGGCGCTGGTCAAGGTCACCGGCGACAAGCGCTTCACGGAGGACAGCTCGTCGGAAACGCAGGATGCGCTCTCCGAAAAGCGCAAGGAGCGCGACGAGCTGAAAGGCGCGCTGGTGCGCGACCTCGAGCGTGCGTTCCTAACGGGTACGCTGTTCCACGGCGGGCAGGAGATCAGCCTCGAGGGCGTCTCAGACCTCAAGGAGCCGATCAAGAGCGCGCTCTCGTCGGTCATCCCGAACGTGTACCCGCGCTTCGCCATCGCGGATCGCTCGTTCGAGTTCGCCAAGAACCTCAAGGCGCTCCTCAGCCCGACGACGTCGGAGCTGCACAAGGTCGCTCCCGACCTGAGCCTCTTCGACACACAGGGAAGCCTTCAGCGCGAGTCGGCCCTCGTGGCGCAGGTGCTCGAAGTTCTCACCGATCTCCGCGACGAGGGCGCCGACGCTGAGGGGGCACGCCTCCTCGACGCCAAGGACGACAAGGGCTTCAAGGGTTTCTCGCGGGCGCCCTTCGGCTGGCCCGATGAGTTGGTTCGTCTGCTCCTCGCGGCCTGCTTCCGCGCAGGTGCCGTCTACATCGAGCAGCAGAGCGCTGCCGGGCCGACCGCGCTCTATGACTACAAGGGGGCCGACGAGCTCTTCTCGAAGATCACGTCCTTCAAGAAGGCCACGTTCCGCATCGCCGAGACGAGCCTGTCGGTCGATCAGATCAAGAAAGCGAGCAAGGCGCTGATCGCGATGGGGGTGAGCGGCACACCGGAGTCCGGGAATGCCATCGCCGCTGCGGTGCGGAGCCTCGGGCTCACGCTGAAGTCCCGCATCGACGATGCACGCATTCGCGCGCAGCAGGGCCTTCCTGTGCCCGACGCCATCCTCAGCGCCGAAAGCGCGCTGACCGAGCCCACGACGGCGAAGGATCCGACGGCGGTAGTGACCGCCTTCCTTGCCAAGGAGGACGTCTGGAAGACACTCTTCCAGTCGGTCGAGGCGCTCCGGCACTTCCTCGACGCGAACCGGCACAAGGACTTCGAGCTGTCGCGTCGTCTGGTGTCGCTCGCGGCAGACCATCCTCTTCCCGACGCGCATCCGAAGCGCGCGGGGTTCGACCAGGCTGCGAAGGACCTCGCGGCCATCGTCGCGGACAAGGCCGTCGTTGCTCGTTGGTCGGACTACCGGTCCGCGCTCGACGCCGCGTTCGCGGCGTACCGTGACGCGTTTGTCCAGAGCTACGACGAGGTGCGCCAGGCAGCCGAGATGGCGCTCGCTGCCATCCACGACAGCGACGCCTACAAGAACGCTCCTGCGGGCCAGCGCGAGTCGGTGGTCGCCAAGGTCTTCGGCACCGGTCGGGCATGTCACTACCCGCCGTTGACACTCACGTCTGTGGAGTCGCTGCTCGACGCTGCCGGCAAGCGCAGCCTGACGACGCTGGAGCAGGCCCTCGTGGCGCTCCCTGCCTATCGCTCCCAGGTGGAGTCCGAGTTGGCCGCGCTCGTCCTGCCGCCGCCTCCTCCCGGCGAGAAGGTGTTCGAGTGGCGTCCTGGCTCCGTTCTCGTCGGGAAGCGCTTCGCGACCGAGGCAGACGTCGACGCTGCGCTCGACACGATGTCCAAAGAGCTCAAGGCCCGGGTACGTGAGGGCTTCACGGTGGTGGTGAAGTGAGCCCAAGCGATCAGAACAGCAGCGGCCCGGCGTCGGCACAGGCGCTCTCGGACAGCCTCAAGGAGGCGGTCAAGTCGTGGGTGCCCAAGGTCCGCAAGGCGCTCGACGACGAGTTCGGCGCGGTCGACCCCGCGCGACCGAAGGAATCTAAAGGACAACTTGGGCGCCTCGGACTTCGTCGCGACGGCAAGCACGTGCCGCTCGACAAGATGAACCTGCCGCCTGCGTCCGTCATCGTTCGGCAGCGGGTCGAGGCGCTAGTCACGCGCGAGTCGCTCTCCGAGGGAACGCCAGAGCGCGGCTATGACAACGTCATTCGTGAGCTGACCTATACACTACTCAACAGGCTCGTGGGGCTGAAAGGGATGGAGGCGCGCAAGCTGCTGTACTTGCCGCCCCCCGGAGATGCGGCAGGAACTCCCGAGGAGACCGAGGTCATCACACCGATCGCCGGCCAGGCGCGGTCGCGTTACCTCCGCGACTTCCGTGCCGCCGGGGGCAGCCGCTACAAGTACGAAGACGACGCCGAGGAGGCGCTGCTACGCGACGGGCTTACGTCGGCGTTCCGTCACGTCACGAGCGAGATCAGGGTCCTCTTCGATCCCGACCACGAGTACGCGTGCGTGTGGCCCACGCACGCAGCGCTCACCAACGTGCTGCAACTCATCAACGACGGGCTGCCCGCCGACGCCTACCGCGCACAAGACTTCCTCGGTTGGGTCTACCAGTTCTTCAATCGCGACGAGAAGAAGCGCGTTCGCGACGAGAACAAGGGGACGCCTCGCTCTTCGTATGAACTGGCCGTCATCAACCAGTTCTACACGCCGTCGTGGGTGGTCAAAGCGCTCGTCGACAACACGCTCGGCCGCCTGTGGCTGCAGATGCACCCGGACTCAGCGCTTGCGGCAAAGGAGGCGCCTCCGCTGCCGGGGCAGCGCACGAGCGACGCGCCGGTCGCGGACTACCTCGTGCCGCGCACGGGCGAGCGCATTCGGTATCAGCGTCTGACGGACGACGGCCAGGTCGAGGAGTCCAAGCGCGCGATCGACATCACGCTGATCGATCCCGCGTGCGGCACGATGCACTTTGGTCAGTACGCCTTCGGTCTCTTCCACCGCATGTACCTCGACGAGATCGAGAACGCAGGGAAGCCGGGCTGGCCTGCCGAACCCTCGGTGAAGGACCCGCGCGCGATCCCTGCGGCCATCCTCGAGCGCAACCTCTTCGGCATCGACATCGACCCGCGCGCGATTCAGATTGCCTCGCTGTCGTTGATGCTGACGGCGAAGGAGGCTGCGCTCAGGCACGGCTTCTCTCCGCTCGATGTGAAAGTGCGACGAAGCAACCTGGTCGTCGCGAACGCGGTCGACCTCGGTGCGGAGCGCCTTAGGCAGCTCGTCGAGCGCGTCGGCTCCAAGCTCGGCTCGTCGGAGCTGCGCCAGCGGCTGTTCAAGACGCTCTGGGACAACCTCCAGCACGTGGGCGAGCTGGGCAGCCTCGTCCAGGTTCGCGAGGGTGTCGGCCAGGTGCTCGGCGACTGGGTCGATGCGCAGGCGAAGGACAAGGGGTTGACGAAGCTCATCCGCCGTAAAGTTACCGCGCAGCAAGAGCTCGGCAGCATCCTCACCGACTCCGACCGCCAGAAGGCACGGCAGCTTGAGCTCGAACGCAAGGTGCTCGAGAACGAGGCAACGCAACTCCAGCAAGAGCTGCTCGTCGCGATCGAGGAAGCTGCTGCCCAGTCTTCTGCTGACCCGGCAGAACGTCTCTTCGCCGAGGACACGGCGCGCGGCCTCAAGCTGCTTCAGATGTTGGCTCGCCGCTACGACATCGCCGTGATGAACCCGCCCTATGGCTCGTTCGTCCCGAAGGTGAAGGAGTTCGTCAAGGCTGCCTATCCGCTTACTTCGAACGACATCTACGCCGCGTTCATTGATCGCGGCACGCAGTTGACCGAGCCGGAAGGTTACGTGGGTGCACTGGTCTCCGCGACCTTCGTGAACCTCACGACTTTCGAGAAGCTGCGCACGGAGATCCTTCTCAAGCGCAACCCGCTGGTCGTGATGCTCGACCTCGGCTTCGGCATTCTCGACGACGCGACGGTAGAGGCGGCCGCGCTCGTCATCCACGGAGGCGTCCGATGAGCCGCGTGCATTGGCGATGGACCGAGAAGGACTTCGGCTTCCGCTTCCACAGAGGCGGCGGCAAGGCGAAGGCCGAGTACTATCAGGCGAGCGAGCCAGGCGCGTTCTACACGGTGCCGGCGAAGCATCGGAAGCTGAAGAAAGAGCGCATCGAGGAGCTGGCGGCCGCCGTCGTCCCGACGTCGCCTCGTGTCGTCCCGATCCCGTGGCAGCAGTACGAACGTGAGTGGGACTGGATCACGACCGCCGACGGCATCCTCCTGAATTTTGCAGGCTGCCTCGACCGAGAGGAGATATACCGTCGCGAAGACGAAGGCGTCGCGCGCGCGATGGAACTGGTGGCCTCGTACCTCGATCGTGCGGAGCCTGTCGCGCTGACCTCCATCCTGGTCCAGCACGTCCACACCGAGCTGATGGGTGCCATCTACCCGTTCGCAGGACAGTGGCGCACGGTCTCGTTGCACAAGGGCGACGGCCCGACGAAGTGGCCACTGCCGCCCGGCGGCATCGAGCCGCAGATGACCGTCCTCGAGCGCGACGTGTTCTCGCGCTCTCCCTTCCTCTCCGACGACGACGGCAGGGTCTTCAACTTCGTCGCAGAGGTAATGGGCGAGCTCATCGCCATTCATCCGTTCCGGGAGGGCAACGGCCGCACGGCCTTTATCATCGGCAACCTGCTTCTCATGCAGAACGACTTCCTGCCGCTCGACGTCTACGACCGGCGAGCTGACGAGGCCCGGTACTACGCAGCGTGCGAGGACGTGCGCGTCCACAAGAACTACGCGCCGCTCGCGAAGCTCATCGCCGAGTGGGAGCAGGCAGCGCAGGAGCGATGGGAGGCTGGCAATGGCCAGTAAGCGCGTGAACGTGAAGGCCATCCTCGCGGATGCCGACCTTCGCCGAAAGCTGATGGTCTCGACGATCCAGGCGACTCAGGCTCGCGAGGGCATCGAGACGAGCCCCGCGCAGGCGGACCGGGCGTACTACGTGGTCACCGAGGCCGAGCGCGCGGCCTTCTTCGAACTCGAACGCTTCAAGGGCGGCAAGAAGGGCGAGCAGGATAAGCGCCACGAGATGTTCGTGAGGTCGCTGCGCGACGAGGCTCATCATGTCAGGCATGACGTAGCGCGCCGTGACTTCGCAGCGATTGATGGCACGCCACTCAACTACCAACGACTGGGACTCGTTGCACATCTCTTTCGGGAGAATGCGCCACTGGAGCCTTCGGTGGCCGAAGTCCGGCAGGGATTGTCCACCGCTGACGACTCTAGATTTGTTCGCTTCCGATGGGAGGTCCCCGTCTGCAGTGTCGGCATCGACAGCGGGTGGGCACCATTCGCTAAAGGGGGCGACTTCTCGCGCTTCTATCAGTCCTTCGACCTCGTGGTTCTCTGGAAGGACGACGGCGATGCGATCAAGCGGTTCAACGAGCAGCTCTACGGCGAGGGTTCCTGGTCACGCCAAGTGAGGAGCCGAGACCGCTACGGACTCGAAGGTCTCACCTGGCCCAGGAGAACCCAGCGTGGTTTCAACATTCGGAAGATGCCGCCGGGTCATATTTTCGCAGATAAAGGGCCAGCCGTTTTCGCAAAAACGCCTGCAGACCTGGACTTCATCCTCGGACTTCTAAGTTCAGAGTGCGCTGAGTTCATTCTACGCGGGCTAATGTCGTTCGGTTCGTGGGAGGTTGGGGTCGTCAAGCGACTGCCTGTGCCGAGCTGCAGCAAGGAGCGGCGTCGAGCAGTCGCTCAAGCCGCTCGGGCAATCCACGACCTGAAGGCCGCCTGGGACAGCGGGAATGAGGTGTCCGGCAGCTTCGAGCGGCCGTGGGTGCTCGGAGCGGATGGCGCGCTTGCTGAGCGCCTTGAGGATGTCTCGCGCCGCGAATCGGAGGAGGAGGAGCGGATCCGAACGCTCGCAAACGTGCTGAATGAAGAGGTCTATTCGGCCTACGGTGTGCGCGGCGAGGTGATGAGGACGATGAAGGATGCCGTTAGCGAGCGGCCCCCGGAGTTCCTCTGGCCTCAAATGGAAGGCAAGACGACCGAGCAAAAGCGCATGGAGCACGTGTGGCGCTTGCTCTCGTACGCAGTGAAGCGCGTCATCGACGCAGACGACGACGGCATCGTCCCGTTCAACCGGTCCACCGGCGAGACACCGCTGGCAGAGCGAGTCCGCGCCGAGCTCGCTGCGCTCTTCCCCGGTCGTGACGAGAGCCAGCTCGAGGTCGAGATCGTCAACGAGCTGAAGCGCAGCGTGAAGGGCTACCGCAAATGCGCGAGCCTCGAGGACTGGCTGGCCAACGCGTTCTTCGAGTACCACGCAAGCCTTTACAAGAGCCGCCCCATCTACTGGCACATCGCTTCGGTACAGGGCACGGCGCCCTTCGCGTTCGGCGCACTGGTCCACTACCACCGCTTCGACAAGAACCGGATGGCCAAGCTGCGTGCGAGCTACGTGCGCGACACCATCGAGGAACTGCGCCGCGACGCGGGCCTCGCTGACAAGGCGGGCCGGGCCGACGACCGGGTCGAGCTGCAAGCGAAGCTCGAAGAGGTGCAGGCGCTCGACAAGAAGCTGCAGCTCATCCAGGAGGGGCACCACGAAGGCCCCGAGGGCGGCGACCGAGACTTCCGCATCCTCACTCCGTGGAAGGAGCCTGCCGCCCGTCCTCATGGCTGGGCGCCTGACCTCGACGACGGCGTGAAGGTCAATATCGCGCCGCTCGACCGCGCCGGCGTGCTGCGCGTCTCGGGGGCTGCGGGATGATCCTCGAAGCACTGGTCAGCCAGCTCGAGCAGCGCTTCCAGCACGAGAAGCGTGCGCGCATCTGCCTGTGGTTCGACGAGCGGAGCGAGTTCGCGAGGCTCTTGCCGCTGCTCGACGCACACGTCGCGTCGCGCACGAAGCCGCCTTTCGTGCTGCTCGCCTACGACAAGGCGCAGCGTCACGGCCAGATCTGGCTGAAGCACCAGGTGCATCAGCGGTTCGAAGCCGCGAGTCCCGCCGAGCGGGCATCGCTGCGCGTCGTCGTCTACGTCCCGCTGCCGGAGGAACGCCTCGACGCCACGAACCGCGACGACGAGGTGTGCCTCGACCTCCTCGAGGAGTTCCGTGCCATTGGCGTCTTCTTCCGCATCGGCGGCAAGCGGCCGACTCTGTTCAGCTTCCTGAAGCAGGCTGGCGTCGCGCTGCCGGATGGCCCCTCGGACCAGCGGCGCCTCTACGAGGGTGGGCGCGACTCGCTGCTCGCAAAGTACAGCGCGAAGTTCGTCGACCGGCCGCCGGTGTTCTGGGAGACGACGCTCACTCCCGACGTCGCGCAGTCTCGCCTGATCGGCGACGTCGACCAGACCATCCTCGAGCTGGCCGCAGATCCCGACACTGCGTGGGCGGCGCTCCACGAGAAGGGGCTCGGCCAGGAACTCGCGGTGATGGTGAAGGAGCGCTACGGCTTCGAGGCGCCGGGGCGTGCGCCGACCGAGTGGGTCCGCGAGTTCGTGACCACCGTGGCGCTCACCGAGACGTTCTTCGGCTATGGTGAGCCCGCCGACTTTCCCCTTAAGAACAAGCTTCCACCGCTCCCCGTTCGCGCGCACCACGTCGCGCTCGTTCATCGCTGGCTGCGCGACGCCGAGTACCGCCCCGCTTGGGACCGCCGCGTGGAAGAGGTCGAGACCGACGTGGACCTCTCCGCGTGGGCCGATGGTCATCCAGCCGGTCGCTCCGTCGCGTTCCCGCACCTCGTCTGGCAGCGCTGGCGGCGCACCTGGCAGGAGTTCGAGGCTGCCTCCGCGAAGGAGTCATCGACCGAGTCGTTCTTCTCCAAGACCCGTGCGGTGCTTGCGGAGCAAGCCGAGTTCCTGAAGGCGCGAGACCAGGAAATCGGCCACTGGCAGCTCCTGCGCGACCTCGATGCGCTGGTCACCGCCTGCGCACGTGCCCGCAAGGACGTGAACGCGTCCGACGAGCCGCACGCCCACGTCGCGCTCTTTGTGAAGCACGCCCGAGAAATCGACGGTGCCCACCTGGAGATTCGCTACGCCGCCGAGGAGGCTGGGCTGCCCGCCGTCGCGAAGGTCGCTGACCGCGCCTACGCCTCGTACACCAACGCCCTCAACGAAGCGTTCTTCAAGCAGATCGCGGCGGCGAAGAGCCTCGACGGCCTCGGCCTCCCCGGCGTCACGCAGCAGCTCGAGAAATCGATCTGGAAGGGACATGGCCGACGAGCGGTGATCATCGTCGACGCGCTTCGCTACGACTGCGCCGTCGCGATCGGCGAGCATCTGCGCGGCCAGAGCGTCGAGATCACGCCAGTGCTGGCGATGCTCCCCACGATCACGCCGGTCGGCATGACGGCGATGCTGCCTCTCTCTGGCTCGACCGTGGAGGTCGAACTCAAGCAGAACTCGCTGCACCCCAAGGTGGGCGGGAAGGACTTCGCAGCGCGCGCGGCTCGCCTGACTTTCCTGGACGAGTTCGGAGCGGATTGCCGGGACATTTCGGAGGTCGAGTCTGCGTCTGTGCTTCCAGACGCCGGCGACCTGCTGGTCGTCTACGGCCACGAGGAGGTCGACAGCATCGGCCACGGTCAGGCCGAGACGCTGATTCGTCACGTCCACCTCGAGATCGAGCGGCTCGCGCGGCTCGTGCGAAAGTTCCATCGTTGGGGCTACGGCCACGTCCACATCGTCACGGACCACGGATTTATCTTGCTCGACGAGCAGAAGCTCCCGAGCGAGGTCGAGTGCGACAAGTCGTGGTGCCACGTCCTCAAGGAGCGTTACGCCATCGTGCCCGCGAGCGCCGACATCCCGCTCGTGACGTTGCCGCTGTCGTGGGCGCCTGAGTACCGAGTTGCGGTGCCGCCGGGGCTCGCCTTCTTCAAGGCCGAGAAGTCGTTCTCACACGGTGGCGCGGCACTCCAAGAACTCGTCATCCCGCACCTCGTGTCGCGAGGCCAGGCGCCGCAAGGCAAGCGCGTCGCGCTGGAGGTCGTGCTTCCGACCTTCGAGCTGCAGCGCCCGGCGGTGAAGGTCACGGTCCGAGTGGCTGCGTCGGCAGCTCAGAAGGATGCACAGTTGCCGATCTTCTCGGAATCGGGGCGCACGCTTTCGCTTGAGGTGCTTCGCCGGGCTGCGGATGGTAGCGCAACGTCCGTGCTGGCCAGCAAAGCGAAAGAGCTCCGTATCGAACCGAAGGACAAGGAGCAGAGCGTGACGCTCTTCTTCCACACGGCAGCGAGCTTTCAAAAGGGCGAGCTGCTCGAACTCGACATCCGCGACGTCGAGACCACCGAGCAGTTCCCCCCGGGCGGCATCAAGCTGACCGTTGGAAGAGACATGTGAGGACGCATGAGTAACGGAACCATCGAACTCGACGAACTCGATCGGCTAGCGAACGAAGCGTTCCCTGGTCTGGTCGTGCGCAAGGACCTGCTTCGCCGCATGCGGAGCGCGTTCGGCGTTCCCGCGTTCGTGATTGAGTTCCTGCTCGGGAAGTACTGCGCGTCGACCGACGAAGAGGCGATTCGCGAAGGGCTTGAGTTTGTACGCGAGACGCTGAGCAGCAAGTACGTCAAGCCCGACGAACGCGAGGCGGTGAAGTCGGCGATCAAGCAGCACAGCACCTACGAGATCATCGACAAGATCTCCGTTCGCCTCGTCGAGACGCACGACAAGTACTGGGCGCGGCTGGCGAACCTCGACCTCGACTTCATCAACGTCGAGGAGAGCCAGGTTCGCGAGCATGACCGCCTGCTCATGGGCGGCGTGTGGGCCGAGATCAAGCTGCGCTACGACGATGCGTACGTCTTCAAGGGGCAGAACCGGCCGTTCTTCGTCGAGAGCATCCGGCCCATTCAGCTCTCGACGCGCAACATCGAGCGCTTCATCGAGGGCCGGAAGCGGTTCACGCGCGACCAGTGGCTGGACCTGCTCATGCGCTCAATGGGCTACGAGCCCAATCACCCGTACTATACGAAGCGGCGCAAGTTGCACTACCTGCAGCGGCTCATCCCGCTCGTCGAGCGCAACTACAACTCGATCGAGCTCGGGCCACGAGGCACAGGCAAGAGCTTCGTCTACCAGCAGCTCAGCCCATACTGCCACCTCGTCTCGGGCGGGCAGACGACGACGGCGCAGATGTTTGTGAACCTGAGCTCGGGGCAGCGCGGGCTCGTGGCGCTCTGGGACGTCGTCGCGTTCGACGAGGCGGCGGGCATCAAGTTCACGGACAAGAACGGCCTCAACATCATGAAGGGCTACATGGAGGACGGCGCCTTCAGCCGCGGAGGCGACGTGATCACTGCCGAGGGCTCGGTGGTGTTCGTGGGCAATATCGACGGGGACATTGAGACCATCATCCGGACGTCGAACCTCTTCTATCCGATGCCAAAGGAGATGGACACCGCGTTCTACGACCGCATCCACGCGTACATCCCCGGCTGGGAGTTCCAGAAGACCTCGGACGCCACGTACACGAATCACTTTGGCCTCGTGACCGACTACCTCGCGGAGGTCTTCCGCGAAGTGCGCAAGCGCAGCTACGGCGACCTTGCCGAGCGCTACTTCCGCTTCGGGCAGCACTTGGGCGGCCGCGACCAGAAGGCCGTGCGCAAGACGGTGTCGGGGCTCATCAAGCTACTGCATCCCGATGGCGAGGTCTCGAAGTCGGAAGTGGAGGAGTACCTCGCCTACGCGATGGAGGGGCGGCGACGGGTCAAAGAGCAGCTAAAGAAGATGGGCGGCCTCGAGTACTGGGACACCACGTTCTCCTACGTCGATATCGAGAGCGGCCAGGAGACGTTCGTGCCCGTCGCCGAGATGGGCAGCGGGAGCATCATCGCCGAAGGCGGGCTGCCTCCCGGCAGCATCTACACGATCGGCACCGACGCCTCGGACAACCGCCTCGCAATGTTCTTGCTGCAGACGCAGATGAACCGGGGCTCGGGTCGGATCGTCCCGCTAGGGAACCTCTCGAGCAAGATGAAGGAGGCGATCAAGACCGCAGACGCCTACCTCAAGGCGAACCTGAAGAACCTCGGCATCGATCAGGATCTCAAGGCTTACGACTTCACGGTTCAGGCGATCAACCTGAATCAGGCGAAGGAGGGCTCGGAGACGGCGGTCGCATTCTTCCTCTCAATGGTCTCCGCGCTGCTCGGCAAGCCGATCCTCGACCGGACGGTGGTGCTGGGCGAGATGAGCGTGCAAGGCATGCTGCTCAAGGTCTCCGCGCTGCCCGAGAGGATGCAGGCGGCTGTCGAGGCCGGCGCCAAACGCATCCTCATCCCGAGCGAGAACAAACGTGACCTCGCCGAGGTTCCGGACGCGATCCTCACAGCGATCCAGTGGCAGTTCTACGACTCGCCTACGCGAGCCGCGATCCTCGCGATGGGCATGGGCTGACGCGATGACGACTTCGACGACAGGAGCGTCCCAGGGCGACGACTGGTTCCGAGAGGGGCTCGACGGAATTCTTGGCCGCTACCGGCGAGCGCGTGCGGAGGAGCGCCTCGACTCCAGCCATCCGCTCTGGGGGCACGCGAAGCGCCTGCGGGCCGCTCTCGAGGCAACGTCCATTGTTCGCGAACGCCCTCACATGAAGGTGCGATGGTCGTTCGGCCAGGGGGCGTGGGCCCGCATCCCATGGCTGGCGCTGCTCGACGACCGCGTCGCAAAGGCCACGAGCGACGGCATCTACGTCATCTACCTGTTCCGCGAGGACATGTCGGGCGTCTATGCGACGCTCAACCAGGGCATCACGCGAGCGAAGGAGCGACTCGGTGCCGATGCAGGGCGAGCCGCGATCCGCCAGCGCTCGGAGGAGCTGCGTCGCTTCGCCACCGAACTCGACGAGGCCGGGTTCATGCTCACGAACGAGATCGACCTTCACACCAAGCACGCGCTCGGGAATGACTACCAGCACGGCACCGTTGCTCACCGCCTCTACAAAACCGGCAGCGTGCCGCCGACGAACGCGCTTGTGGGCGACCTGCGGCTGCTCCTCGAAGCCTACGACCGCGCCGTGAAGGCCCAGTTGGCCCAGCGCGTGTGACCGGCGTGGGACGGCGTCCTGGCGATCAAAAGTCCCGCCCCCGACGCGCAGGACGGACCCACGGGCGCGTTCTGCCCGCGTCCGCTCAAGGCTCGGGGCCATCGCGAACGGCGCACCACGCGCCAACGTTCGCGCCGTTCGGCGCTCGCGCGGGACAGCGCCCCGACGATCAACAGGCCCGCATCCGCCTGGACAGTTGATCGCCGGGTCACCGTCCCGGAGAAAGAGGGGCGGCTGTTAACCGCGTCTCGGCTTCTCTCTCCGTGGGCACAAGAAGAGAGCACGAATGCTGTCCCGCGCGCCGTCGACGAGCCCTCGCACGCGTGCGTGGTGCTCTCTGCGCGAACGGCATCCCGGCGTACGCTGTGCTCGGCGACGCGCAAACCCTCGGGAAATCAGGGGAGAAAAGACGAAGCCCCCGAGGCATGTACCTTGGGGGCTCCGTTACCTGCGCCTCGATGCGAAGTTTCGCAAGGAGGAAGAAATGGCTCGGGAATGGAGACTCGAAGCATTGCCCTGCTGGTGTTTGTGCTCTGGAGGAGGGGACTTCACTGCATGATCCAGCACGGCCCCCAAAAGAAAGCGGGCGCCGTAAACGACGCCTGCCTCTTGTCGCAAGGGGCGCTCACGTCACCCCAGGGCACTGTGCTCGCAGGGCGGTAGCCGCCGCCCTATGTCGCGAGCCGGATGCGAGCCGTGTTCGCGATGGCCGCCAGCGCCTGGCGCTTCAAGCTGGCCGCCTTGCCCATCCAGATGGACTCCAGCTTCATCATCTCGATGGGCTTCCCCTTGACGGACCGGGTGTTCCGGTGGTGATCCGCCCACTCGCTGACCGCCTGGAGCGCGGCCCACGCAGTGTTCTGGATGCGGCCCTCGATGCCGGTGCCTGCGTGGAACAACTGCACCACCTTGTTGCGCGCCTTCTCGAGGCGTGGGTGCTCGACGGCGTCCTGGGGCAGGGGCAGCACCGCGTCGAGCACGTTCCGCAGCTGGTGCTCGGAGAAACGGGTCATGGCCAGGTGGTCCCCCAGAGCGGCGAAGCGCTCGTAGCCCTGCACGAGGCGACGGAACGCACGGCCCGCCTCCTCCAGCCGGACCCGGGCACTCGTGGTGTGGATGATGTGCCACTCGGCTCCGTCCTTCTCTCCAAGCGCGGCGCCGATGGTGTTCTGGCAGACGACGCGCGTGGCCACGTTCTTGAGCGTGATGGCCGTGGTGCCGTCGTGGCCGCAGTAGCCCAGGATGTAGCGCTTGATGGGGCTTGGATCTCCTCGCACGCGCATCGGCTCGGGAAGCTCGCCCAGGAGCCACCCACGCACACCGTTGCGACCCAGCGTGCCCGCCGTGTGGAAGATGCACCGCACGTCCCCCGCGGCCTCCACCAGGGTCCGAGCAACATCCGCGAACTGGATGACCTCGTAGCCCCGGTTGACGGTCGCCAGGTACGAGCCATTGTCCTCACGGAAGAGCGCCTTCTTGTCCGGGATGGGGCTCTCCATGGGCGGTGCGAAGACGTCGCGCTCGATGGCCGTGTAGAAGCCGGCGGCCTGCACGATGGAGTCGTAGTCGGCGTTGGCCGGCAGCTTCGTGCCCAGGCCGTGCCAGGGCTCCTTGCCGACGTACGCCATCTGGTTGATTTCATGGGACATGGTGTCCTCGTGACGAAAGCGGCGCCAGGCCACAGGACGTGACGTTCACGCTCCAGGCGCGGGTTGCTTCGGGATTGGGTTGGAGAAGGACGCGGGAGCACCACTCGCCACCACGCGTCGGCAGGGAGTACCCGCCAGTCCCTTATACCCACGCGCGGCAGAGTGATTCGCCCACCCGCGGTGTGCCTCGGCGATGGAGCAGCCGGGCTTCCATGGAGCCGCTGTCAACCTGATAGGTTACGCACTCGGGAAGCGAGGTGGTACGTCAAGTGCCTGTGCATGCGGAAAACTGGCAGGTGCATCCAGGCGCCCTGGGACCCGGGACGGAAGTGGGCTCCTGGCGCGTGGTGGAGCGGCTGGGTGTGGGCGGCTACGGGGCCGTCTACCGCGTGGAGGACATGGCGCGTCCCGGGGACTTCTACGCGCTGAAGCTGGCGCTGCGCCCCGGAGACGAGCGGGCTGAGCGGGAGGTGCACCTGCTCATGTCCAAGGGTGTGCACCCGAACGTGGTGCGCCTGCACGCCTCCGGACGGTGGCCGCACCCGGCGACGGGCTTCCTCTTCTTCGTCATGGACTGGGTGCCGGGCCTGGCGCTGCACACCTGGGTGGAGACGCTGAACCCCTCGTTCCGGCAGCTGGCCGAGAAGGCCGGCACTGTGGCCCTGGCGTTGGGGGCCCTGCACGAGCGGAGCGTGCTGCACCGCGACTTCAAGCCTGAGCACGTCCTCATCCGCGAGAAGGACGGCGAGCCCATCCTCCTCGACTTCGGAGTGGGGCGGTACGCCGGCGCAGACACCGTCACCACGGCCGTGTTGCCACCGGCCACCCTGCACCTGCTCAGCCCCGAGGCGGTGCACTTCTTCCGCACGCACTACAAGCGGCCCGGCGCACGCTACGAGGCCCGGGCCACCGATGACCTGTACGCGCTGGGCGTCTGCCTGTACCGCGTGGTGACCGGGTACTGGCCGTTCTCGCCTGAGCTGCCGCCAGACCTGCTCTACATGCAGATTGAAGCCGTGCTCCCGGCAGCGCCCGCGGCTGTCAACCGCCGAGTGCCCCGGGCGCTCAGCGACGTCATCATGCGGCTGCTCGCGAAGAAGCCCGAAGCGCGCTTCCAGGCCGGCCACGAGGTGCATGCCGCGTTGGTGGCAGCGGTGGCCTTTGGCACGCCTGAGGAGTGGGAACTCTCCACCTTCGAGTGGGAGGAAGCGCCGGACGCCACGGGCGTGCCCGGAGGGGCGCGTCGGCGCATCCGGCGACCCGATTGGCCTACCGCGTCCCGGACGCCACCACCTTGCAGGATGATCCTGGGACCCGTGCTGACCATGCCGAGGCTTCCCCTGCGGCGCTCCCTGGCCGTACCGAGCAGGGCGCAGGGCGCGCAGGTGCTCCGGCTGCGGGGGCGTGGGTGGCCGTATTGGCTCGTCTTGGTGGCCGTGCTGGCCTGCGCCACCTGGGCGGCCAGGGGGCCCGGTGGGTGGCTGCTATCTTCACCCACCGAGGAGCTTCCCGCCGCTCCTCAAGCTGTCCTTGTGAATCAACCCTCCAGGTCGTCCAGCCATGAAGTGGCGCAGGAGGTCGAGTCCCCTGAGACTGCCGCCGCCGCAGCTCCGCCCCTGGCGGCCTCTACTCCTGCGGCCGCCGCGCCCGCGACGCACGCCGAGGTCCAGGCTGCCGTGAAGATGCTGAAGACCACCGTTTCCCCTGCCACTCCGACTCCGAACACCAAGGCACCGGGCCTGGGGCTCATGGGCAAAGCGCTCTGCGTGGGCGCCACATCCGCGGCACTGGCCTGTAGCGGGCCCCAGGTGCGTCCTGCGCCGCCGTCAGAGAGCTGTCCTCCTGGCGCGCTAGAGGCCATGGAGAAGCTCGACATTGATATCGGGGAGAGTCAGCCCGTGTTGTTCCCGGGAACGCACCGTGAGCTCATCACCGTGCGAGAGGGCTACACCGAACTGGAGCTGATAGGCCCGCTCGGGAAGCTGCCGGACAGCACTCGGTTCGTGGCGCGGCTCATCTTTGGGGACGGGCGCGTGTACGGACGCCTCATCGAGGCACGCATTCCAGGAGGCGAGCGCTTCCCTGTCTGCCTGGAACTCTATGACGCGGACGGCAAACGCGGCCTTGCGCGCGAGCCCGATGGAGGCCCCGACTCCGCCCGGGTCTTCAGTGGTGGGGATGTTGAGGCTGTAGACCGCTTCGAGTGAGAGCGGGCGAGGACGTGCAAGGGCCGGCGGGCGACGCGCAGCGGGGAGCAGTGCTAGGAGAGGACGCTACCGGACCAACCCAGGAAGTCTCCTCCCAGTGCCCCTACCGTTCCTAGCCATCTTCCTCCTTGCGCTTCTCGTAGGAGGTGGTGTGGCCGCGCAGCCGCGCCCCGTCTCCTGGGTTCCGGGTGTGCGGCACCTTGAATTGATGGAGGACACGGCCAGCCGCGTGCACGAGGTGGGGATCAGCCAGGGGATTACCACCGCGTTCCGTTTCCATGGCGCGAGCATCGACCGGGAACGGGTGCTGCTGGAGGGACGCGAGCGGATGTGGGTGGCCATCGCGGAGGACGCCATCCTCCTGGTGCCCTCGGAACAGGCAGTTCCGGGAGAGAGGCTGCGGCTGACGGTCCCCTTCCAGGACGGGGCACTTCCGGGCAGCGCCGTCTTCGCGCTGGTGGTGCATCCGGCTGTGGCCGAGCGACAGGTGGAGGTCTACAGGAAGCGGCGCTCCGCGGAGTCCCTTGGCACCGAGCTAAAGGAGAAGGACGCGCAGCTCCAGCAGTGCCGCGAGAAGGTCGAACTCCTGCGAGCGGAGCTGAAGCACCCGGAAGGGCTCACCGGCCTGCTGGCCACCGGGCAACTCGACAAGAAGGGCGTTCCGGTCAGGAACCTGCTCAAGGCCATCACCGAGCGGCCCGGCGTTCCTCTGCGCGTGCAGACCGCCACGAGCTTCCGCTCGGTCGGGCGCGTAGCGGTGGAACTGTGGCTGGACGGCTTCGAGGATGCAGCACCCTGGGTTGCGGAGGGCGTGGTGCTGCGGGGCAAGGCGGGCGAGGAATTGAAGGGGCTGACAGTGTGGCAGGAGGTTTCCATGGACTCGCCCAAGCGCGTCCATGTCGTGGTGGAGGCGGAGGCGACGGAGAAGGAGGCCCGCGGTCCCTTCACCCTCAAGCTGTGGGACGAGGGCGGCCAGGGCACCATCACCCTCGGCAACGTGATGTTCCCGTGAGCGCCGCGCCTCTCGGGGCAAAATCAAGCACCAACCCGGAGCCGCCACGGCAGGAGCACTGATGCCGTGGCGGTCCTGACCTCAATGGAGGGTGGGGCCCTTCGAACTGGTCGGGGCTGGGGGTTTCAGCATCAGTTCGAAGCTGGCATCCAGGCAGCCGTTGATGATCGCCGCGCGCTCCTTCTTGCTACCCACGAGGAGGCGCAGATGGAGCAGGATGCTGCGCTGCGTCAGGTTCGATTTTACCGCGTAAAGACTCATCCGGCCGAGGTGACGGAGGGCGGCAAGGAGGTCCTCGTCGTTGAGCCCGGCCTTCAAGGCCCGTTCGTGCTCAAGGGCTAGCGGGCGCAGCAGCTCGATGCTGATGGACTTCGCTTCTTCTTCCGTCATCGGCCGGACGAGGCGGTGGCTACGCAGGAGGGTGAGGATGCGCTTCATGGTGTCCTCCGAGTGTGCGCACGCTCGGAGGGCAGATGAGCCCGCGTGGCGCGCTTTGGAGAGCGCGCCGATGGGGCGCGGATAGGGATGGGATGAGCCTCGATTCCTACGACTGGGAAGCCAGGCGCTTCAGGCCGGACGCGAGTCCGGCGCCGAACGCCCGTTCCCCTTGCGCTTGCCACCTGGCGCGGCGCTGCTGCCCGTAGGCTGGAGAGGGGCAGGGGAGGAGGGAGATTCCCCCTGGCCATCGGTGACTCGCTCCTCGCGGGGCCTGCCGCGGACGAGTGCCTCCAGCGTGTCCTGCCGGGCCGTGAGGCTCGCTATGGCCTCGCGGAGTTCCTTGCCGAGCGCACGCACCTCGCGTCTCTGCCCGTCCAACTCGCCCTGGAAGTTATCCGCCATGGTGCCGAGCTCATCGTGGACGTCGTTGATGAGGGTCTTGAACTCACTCACCGTGGTGGCCGTCGTCGCGGAGATCTTCTCCAGGAGCTCCGCATGCTTCCTGTTCAGTTCGTCTGGAGTCAGCTTGCCATGGAGGTCCTTGAGGGACTGCGCCGCTTCACGCGCTTCTGCTTCGGCCTGCTTGCGCCGCTGGTCCCGTGGGTCCAGGTTGTCGTCGTCCTCCTCCGAAAACCAGCTCCGGATGCGTTCGCGGTGGGCGTAGCCGAGCGCACCGAGCGTGGTCGCGGCGGCGGTGAGCGCAATCTTCCCGAGGTTGTTCGCGATGATGGGCGGAACGACGAACATGGTGGGGCTCCTGACGTTAGGCCCCGGGGGAAGTTCCCCGGGTACTAGCTGATACCAACCGGAACCTCTGGATTTGAACCTGCCTACCTGACCTTAGAATCCATATTCGTGCTGTGTGGGTTGCCTCAGGCGGGCTGCCCTGGGTGATCTACAATGGCGCGGACCCCACCGGGTGCCGTCAAGTACGCCAGCCCCATGCGCCTGCCTTCACACCGGGCGCAGGCAAACACCTCCAGCATGAACGTCCTGCGCAGCAGCCCGGCCCCATCTAGCGGAACCTGTCAACGCGAGTTCGTGAGGTTACTGCGCAGCTCCCCGTGAGCTTCAGGGTGAGGGCGCATCCCACACGGCTGGAGCAAAGGGGAGTTTGCCCTCCATGCCACATGCCTCTCAAGTAGGGAACGTATTAGCGTCCCAAGAGCAGTGAGTCGCTTTGCGCGGCAATTCATAACTCAGAGGCAACGCATGGGGCTGCAACTGGCGGGTGGGGTATACGCGGAGAATGCCTCATGAGAACGGGCACACCTGTCCTCATCTCATGGGTCGCTCGACAGAATGATCCTTTCGAGCGCGAGCAGCGCAGCGACAAGTCCCGAGAGGCAGGCAACCAACGCGTCTTCGGGCCCACGCTCGCCCTGCTGTTCGACGACGAGTCGCCCTTCAAGGGGCGAATCCACGACATCGTTCTGCTACACCGGCACAGCTCCGATGGGAACAACGCCCTGGAGCAGCGGGCATTGCAAGAGACGACCCAAGAGATCCAGTCACGGCTGACGGACGCACGCATCCAGCACGTGACCTGGCAGGGCGATGACCCTACTGACCACAGGGCCATCTTCGAGTTCCTCCGGCAGAAAGTGCCAGAGCTTCGCAAGCGCTACAAGGATCAGGAACTCATCATCCATTCCAGTCCTGGCTCTCCATCGATGCAGACCATCTGGGTGCTCATGGCCGAGACGGGTTTCATCGATACGCCCTTCCAACTGGTGAAGTCCTACCGCAAGGAGGATCGCCGGGGCCGGCCTGCTGTCGTTCCGGTAGAAGTGGGCATCGAGACCTTCTACAAGGTCTACAAAGCCTCCCGGCCGAGCCAGGTTGCCTCCGAGGAGCAGGCCCTGCAGTGGGATCCAGCCCGCTTCCAGTCCCCTGTCCTCAAGAAGCTGTACACGGAGGCCCGCCGCTTTGCTCACCTCCAGGTGCCTGTCCTCATCCTGGGTGAGCGTGGCACCGGCAAGACGACGCTGGCCAACTGGATGCGCTTGCACAGTCCCTACCGTCGCGAGGAGCAGGACGAACGCTGGCCCGCAGTGGCCTGTGGCCAGTACACCCCTGAGACCATGCGCGCCGAGTTGTTCGGCCACCTCAAGGGAGCCTTCACCGGGGCGGTGCACGACCGGCCGGGGCTGCTCGCCGCCGCGAATGGGGACACCTTGTTCTTGGATGAGGTGGGGGATGTGTCCAAGGACGTGCAGCGGCTTCTGATCAAAGCGCTGGAGGAGAAGCGCTTTGTCCAGCTCGGAGACGACAAGCCCAGCAAGAGTGACTTCCGGTTGTTGACGGCCACGAACCTGCCGTTGTCGAGACTGCGCGAGCGACTCGACCCAGACTTCCTCGATCGCATTGGCCTGCTACAACTGCGCCTCCCCCCCCTGCGCGATGTGCCCGAGGACATGTCCTGGCTGTGGGAGACCGTCTACCAGCAGGCCGCGCTGCGCTCGAGGGCGAGCGACAAGCAGGCCCGCCTGGGCCATGCGCACCACGAGCGCATCGTCAAGGTGCTGCGCAAGCACCCACTACCGGGCAACCTCCGGGACCTGTTCCGGGTGGCTTACCGGCTGGTTGCCGCGAGGAGTGACCCGCATGAGCCGCTCAACGTCGAGAATGCCGTCGGTTATGCCCTGGCGGAGCTGGAGACCGGGGCAGCAGAAGCCGAGGACCTGGAGTTGTCGCGAGAGGTGGCCCGCTCATTCGCGCTCGCTCAGCCGCTCGAAGCCGTGCTGCTCCCCGGCATGCGCCTGGGGACCAAGAGTCTTGAGCTCAAGCTCAAGCTGTACCTTGCCAGGGAACTGCGCCGCATCGCCGCCGAGCGCCGCATTGCCGTGGAGGCGCTTTGCGACGTCAGCGAGAAGACGCTGCGCAACTGGCTTAAGGGCGAGGAGGAGAAGTCTTCCGATGGCCCGGAAGATTGATTCCGGAACCGGGGCAGTCACCAGCGGGGGTTTTCATGGGGGCGCAGGACTCATTGCCAAAAGTGCTGTCAGAACGGCCACTTATAGGAAGCCGAGGACCATGCCGGCGCGTGGCACGGTCCTCGCTTTTGGGGCTGTCCGAGCTCCGCGGATCCCCCTGCGGCGCTGTGAGGACTCCAACCATGCACACCGCCCCCCCAACGTTCCGACCCCATATCAGCGAGGGCTACGCCCTCAGTGAGCACGCTTTGAAGCGCATGCGCATGCGCGGACTGCCCGCCGAGGCGCTCCGCGCGGCACTCTGGTACGGGCGAGTCATCCACACCCGTGCCGCCGAGTTCTATGTAATCGGCCACCAGGAGGTTCACCACTACGCCACCGAGGGCATCGACCTGTCCGCCTACGAGGGAGTGCACGTCGTGTGCAGCCCCGATGGCCATATCGTCACCGTCTACCGCAACCGGGATCTGAGCCACCTGCGCCCTCGGACGCGCAGGTTTCGCCCGCACTGGCAACAACGAGGCTTGCGCTAGGCCCCACCTTCTACAGCGACTTTCGGAGGAACCTACGATGACCCAGCTCAAGGAATTCACCGCGTCTACCGCCCGCCCCTTACCCGTCATCCTGCTGGCCGACGTCAGCGGCAGCATGGACTCCAATGGGAAGATCGGCACGCTCAACACTGCGGTCAAGGACATGATTGAGACCTTCGCCCGCGAGGACGACAGCCGGGCGGAGATCCACGTCGCCGTCATCACCTTCGGCCAGGGCGGCGCCAAGCTGCACCAGGCACTCCAGCCCGCCTCGCAGACCCAGTGGCAGCAGATGGCGGCCGCGGGAGGCACCCCGTTGGGGGGAGCACTGGAGGTGGCGACGGCCATGCTGGAGGACCCTCAGCAGGTGCCGAGCCGCTCCTACCGCCCCGCGCTGGTGCTCGTCTCGGACGGGCAGCCGACAGACACGTGGCAGGAGCCGCTGCGGCGGCTTCTTGGCTCGGCGCGGGCGTCCAAGGCACTGCGCTTCGCCATGGGCATCGGCGCGGACGCAGACAAGGCCATGTTGCAGGCCTTCCTGGCGGACACCGAGGCGCGCGTCTTCGAGGCGCATGAGGCCCGGCAGGTACGCCAGTTCTTCCGCTGGGTGACCATGAGCGTGACGGCCCGCTCGCGCAGCATCAACCCCAACAGCGTCGTCGCGGTGAACCCTACTGACCTGAGCGAGCTGGACTTTTGAGAAGCGAGGCGCCAGTGACTGAAGGTCCCGGCCAGGTCGTGGACATGAACGGCCGGCGCTACCGGCTCGTGCGGCAACTGGGCCGCGGCGGGCAGGGCGCCGTCTTCGAGGTGGAAGGTGGAAGGCTGGCCGCGAAGCTCGTCTTCGACGACTCGCCGTCCCGGCGTGACCGCCTGCGCAACCAGCTCATCCACGTGAAGCGGCTCACGCTCGGGGACCTGGAGATCGCCCAGCCGTTGGAGATGCTGCGAGAGCCCTACCTGGGCTACATCATGGAACTGCTGACGGGCATGGTGCCGCTCAAGGTGCTGGCGCACATGCCGCGAGGCGAGAAGTCCCTGGTGCCCTGGTACATCGCTGGAGGCGGGCTGCGGCGTCGGCTGCGGCTGTTGGCGCGGGCAGCGGATCTGCTGGCGCAGCTTCATGGCAAGGGCCTTGTGTACGCCGACCCGTCGCCTCACAACCTCTTCGTCTCGGCCGGTGTCACTGGCAATGAGGTGCGCCTCATCGATGCCGACAACCTTTCCTACCAGTCGTCTACCGGCGGCCCTGGCATCTACACGCCAGGCTACGGTGCGCCGGAGTTGATGGCCGGGTGGCGGGGCGTGGACACCCTTACGGATGCGCACGCTTTTGGAGTCATCGCCTTCCAGACGCTAGCTCAGGTGCATCCGCTGCTGGGCGACGCCGTTGCGCAGGGCGAGCCGGAGCAAGAGGAGAAGGCGCTACGGGGTGAGCTGCCCTGGATCGATCATCCCGAGGATGAGCGCAATCGCTCCAGCGTGGGCTTGCCTCGGGATTTCGTCCTGTCGAACAGGCTGAAAGAACTCTGTCAGCTTGCCTTCGGCAAAGGGCTGCGAGATCGCACAGCGCGCCCCGGGCTCTCGCTGTGGGCCGAGCGCCTGCATGCCGCCGCGGACGCCACGCTCTCGTGCCCGGGGTGTACCAGTACCTACTATGTGAACTCCCCGGACTGTCCCTGGTGCGGGGTGGCCAAGCCGCGCTACGTGCTGGCGAGCTTCTTCCTCTCGGACCCGGCGGTGGTCTCCTGCGAGAGCTGCAAGGCTGGTTACACTGTGGAGGAGGCAGAGTGTCCCCGCTGCCGCGCCCCCCGTCCCGAAGGGGTGACACGCCTGGCGCTGGTGCGGGGGCCAGACCCGAAGCGGACGCGGCTCACTCAAGCCGTGCTCACGGAGCACTCGCCGCTGCTCATCAGCGATCGGCTGTTGAAAGGCCAGATGGGGCGGGGCTCCCACACCCCCAGGGTCGAGGTACGGCTCGAGGGGGGCCGCTTGTGGCTCCGGAGCCTGGACGGTGTGGTGTACACGCTCGTCTCGATGAGCGGCAGCCGCAACCTGCCGGTCGGCCCTCAGGCCATGAACGTGCCGATTGATTCAGGCCGGGGCACGTGGCGGCTGCACCTGGGCAGCCTGGAGAAGCTCCACCGCATCGTCAACTTCGAGCTTCGTCAGGAGGGCACATGAAGATCCACGAGGTCCCCTGCGGAGAGAAGACCACCCTCGAGGTCAGGGCCGTAGGGGCCAGGGACTTCGGCAAGCCAGTGGCCCGCCTGGCCGAGGCGCGGCTCCAGTTCCCCGAGGGCCTGGACCAGGTGCTGCTGCAGGTGGGGAACCAAGCCTGGAGCGTCGAGGGTACGGACTCCCGGAGCGAAGGCCTGCTGGCCAAGCTCGCTGAGCGCAATCTCCCGCGCCTGTGCTGGGTGGCCCATGTGCTGCCAAAGCTGGGCGACACCCAGCGGCTCATGCTCCAGGTCCACGAGTTCCCCCAATCCTACACTTGGCCTGGCGACATGGACCTGGGCGTGGACGACAAGCTGCTGCAGGACATCCGGAAGAAGCGTCCGCAGTTGGACTCCGTACAGCGCGTGGTGCCCTGGCTGGCCGAGCGGGTGTTGCTGGCCACTCGCGAGCCGGGCTCGGAGCGGGTGTTTCTCTCTGGAGGCACGCAACCTCAGGCGGGACTCCTGGGGGCCTTCCGGTTGTATGGCCATGGCCTCAACGTGGATGTGGCGAGGGGGCCCGACGAACGGCTGCGCATCACCCGGGTGGTCGAGCAGCGCCAGCCAGAGCGCAGCGACGAGCGCCGGCCCGTGCTGATGGTGGAGGGGCGCTGGCGCTTCTGTGACATGACGTTGGCGGGCGAGTTCCGCGGCACGGCGCGCACCCAGCTCGACCAGTTGGTGGAGCGGGCGGACAGCTACCTCCACCTCTGGAAAGAGTACAACGCCCTGGAGCGCAAGAGCATCGAGCGTCGGGCACAGGCCTTTGGCACGCTGCGCTACACGCGGTGCGAGCAAAAGCCGAATGGCCTGTGGCGCTTTCACCTCCCGGAAGGGGAGGGCGCCGAGGAGAAGCTGCGGCAACTGCAGGAACTGGAGGAGGTGGACCTGGAGGCCAAGGTGGCGCACTTCTCCGAGCCAAGAAACGAGGTGTCCCCCGAGCAGGGGGCGCTGGCGAAGCCCCAGCAACGCAAGCGGCGCGAGCGCGTCTTCGCTGGGACCTTCGTGGGGTTCCAGTCCCATCAGCGCGTGCTCGATATCCGCCCTCGCTTCGAGGAGGGTGTGAAGCCGCCCGAGAAGGGAGTTCTCTCCATCGACAAGAGTGGGGATGACAAGCGCCTGGAGCGGCGAGAGGAAGCTCAGCGGCTCATCGCCTCGGCCCAGAACCCCATGCCGCAGTTGGGACTGCTGATCGAGGGGGAGAGTGTGCCCGAGCGCCGGCGCCGCCAGGAGAAGGTGCTGACACCCGCGGTGCTAGAGATCTTCGGGGGCAACCCCACCGAGAAGCAGCGCAGGGCCCTGGAGATCGCGCTGAACACCCCCGATATCGCCCTCATCCAGGGCCCGCCCGGCACTGGGAAGACCAAGGTCATCACCGCGCTCCAGGTGCGGCTGGCAGAGCTGGACGACATGGACATCATCTCTGGGCAGACTCTGCTGACGAGCTACCAGCATGACGCGGTGGAGAACGCCGCCTCCCGCACGCGGGTGTTCGGCCTGCCCGCTATCAAGGTGGGGCGCAGGCGGGGCCAGTCCGAGGCCGATGCGATGGATGGCTTCGAGAAGTGGCGCCGAGAGCGCGTCGATGCCGTACGCGCCGCGCTGGCTCGGGTGTCCGAGCGGCCCGTGTCGGAGGTACTCCGCCGGTGCGCAACCGTGCCGCGGCCTATGTGGGGGCGCCTCGCCAGGAGGGCGAGGCGGTGTCCCTGCTGCGCGAGGTGTCCCAGTTGGCGCTAGAGCACCTGCCGCCGCCGCTGCAAGACCGGCTGCTGGGCCTGCTCCAGCAGTTGCAGCGCGGGCCAGCGAGCCCCAGCGGGCAGCAGGAGGATGAGGCGCGGGCGCTGGAGGCGGTGCGGCGCCTGCGCACCGAGGCCATTCCCTTCTCGGATGATGGCCCACGCAACGCCCGCCAGCTGCTCAATCGGCTGGAGCCCCTCCAGTTGCTCACGATCGGGGACCGACAGCTGCTTGAGCACGCCTCAGGGTTGGACCCGGATGGGCCGCCGCCGGCGGCGGACCTACTAGCACAACTCAAGGGGTTGCAGGATCGGCTCCTGGACCGGCTGTCACCAGGCGCGCTGCCCGCGGGTGCGCCCGCCGTCCACGCGGATGTGGAGGCGCTACTCACGGACATCGTGGACGTGCTCTATCAGCGGGTCCGTCAGTCCGCCGCGGGGCCGGACGCGGTGCTCCACGACTACCTGGATGATCTGGAGCATGACGTGGGGGGCGTGCGCGACGCGGTCATGAACTACACGGTGGTGCTGGCGGCCACGTGCCAGCAGGCGGTGGGCTACGAGATGAGCCAGGCGAAGGGGGACGGCGTCCTGTTCCGCAACGTCATCGTCGACGAGGCCGCCCGCGCCAACCCGCTGGACCTGCTCATTCCCATGTCCCGGGCCGAGCGCCGCGTCATCCTCGTGGGAGACCAGCGACAGTTGCCGCACATCCTCGAGCCGGACGTGGAGAGCCAGCTTGAGATGGCCTCTCTTGGGACCCGGAAGACGCTGAAGAAGAGCCTGTTTCAGAGACTCTTCGATTTCTTGAAGGAACTCGAGGTCAAGGATCGCATTCCACGTACCGTCACGCTGGACGTGCAGTTCCGCATGCACCCGGTGCTGGGGGACTTCGTCAGCAAGACTTTCTACAAAGACGGCGAGCAGTTCCGTTCCGAGCGCCCACCGTCCGAGTTCGTGCATGGGCTGGAAGGCTATGGAGAAGCGGTGGCCGCGTGGGTGAACATCCCGATGGCTCAGGGTCGGGAGATCAGCGGGCGCAGCAAGTCCCGCCGGGCCGAGGCGCGGTGGATCGCGGACGAGGTGCAGCGGCTGACGAAGGCGCGGGACGATCTGAGCTTTGGAATCATCGCCTTCTACGCGGCGCAGGTGCAGCTCATCTTCCAGGAGCTGGAGAAGCGGGGCCTGGCGGACCAGGACGAGGATGGTAACTACCGCATCGCCTCCTCCCTTCGGTGGACGAAGGACCACCGGGAGCAGCTACGGGTGGGCACCGTGGATGCCTTTCAGGGCAAGGAGTTCGATGTCGTGCTGCTGTCGATGACGCGCAGCAACGACGTGCGCGCCACGGACGAGCTCTCGCAGCGCCGCAAGTACGGACACTTGATGTTGGAGAACCGCCTGTGCGTGGCCATGAGCCGCCAGCAGCGCCTGCTCATCATGGTAGGCGACGAGGGCATGCTGGCCACCAAGGAGGCCTCCTCGGCGGTTCCGGAGCTGGTGGAGTTCCGCAAGCTATGTGAGGGGAACCATGGCCGCGTTATTTCAACGTGAGGATCCCATCCTCTTGTTTCGGCTTCGCCCGGACCCGCCAGCGGGAGATCGCCGCTACCTGCTCTGGCCCGCCTGGGCGTGGCGTGTGGTGGCTCCCGAGGTGCGCGACCGGCAGCTCAACGTCCTTCAGAAGGCCGTACTGAGCCTGAGCCAGGCGGGGGTGGTGTCCGCCGAGAGGGTGAGCCGCACGCTCTGCCTCGAGCTGGATCTGGCAGCCTTCATCGCCAGCGAGCTTCTGCAGCGCAAGTGGACCGACTCCAAAGGGCAGATTACCCCCGAGGGGCGGCAGGTGCTGGAGGAGGAGACACTTCAGTCACGCAAGCTGGTCACCGGCTTCGTTTTTCAGGATCCATGGAGCCATGAGCTCTGGCCGCGCTTCGTCGAGACCTTGGAGTACGCGCGGACCACTCCGGGAAAGAAAGGCTTTCCAGACCTGATCCTGGGCTCGACGGGTGATCCCAAGCCGCCGCGCCCGGCCTACATGCACCTGCCAGTGGACGTGAACCCCGCCTCCAGCCCTGATGCGCAGGACATCATCGACGTGGCGCGCCGTCATCAGCGCGCCCTGCGCCATCAGGATCGCTCGGTGGATGCGGACGAGGAGGACAGCAGCACGTTCGAGCCGAACCCCGTCGACATCGACCGCGTCTCGCTCATCGAAGAGCGGCCCCTGCGCGTCTTCCTGAGCACACACATTTACCTGCCCAAAGACTCCGAGAAGTCGGTGGACTGGCAGGTGTGTGATCCGTTCGGGCTGGGCTCCAGCCCCCTGCTGCGCCGGGCCATCATCCGGCAACTGGAGCACTCCCCCCTGCTGCGTGAGCGGGTGGAAGGCTTGCTGAGCGACGCGCTGAAGGAAAACCTGGGGGAAGTGCGCGCCTGGATGGAGCGGCTTCAGAGCAAGGCGGAGCTGGCCCTTGAGAGGCGGCTGACTCCCGAGGTTCGTCGGCTGCCTTACCATGGGCAACTGCTGGAGCTGATGCTGGCGTACGTCGAGGCCGAGGAACTGGGGGAGGACAAGGCAGCCTCGAGATTCCCAACGGTGCTGCTGGCGGCGCGCAAGGTCGTCGAGGCGCTCTTCGCTCAGCTGTTCGAGGAGTATCCCGGCGTGGGGCTGACCCGGCGGCTCTCTCACGAGCAGGAGCACTGCGCCAGGGTCTATGATTTCACGGCGAAGGAGCTTGGCTTCCAGACACCGCTGCCACGGGCGCTGGCGAATGTGAGGCGCACGGATATCGAAGCCATCGTCAGGCGCAAGGACTTCTGGCGCCTGCGCTCATTGATTGTCGCCAACCTGCTGGCGGCCCGGGATGACTCCCGGCATCCACTGCGCAAGGTGGCTCGCCTCGAGCAACGGCTGTTCGCTGAACTGGACGACATTGCCACTGTCCTGGGCAGCCAGATGCACCATGGCTCCAAGGGACTTGGGGGGAGGGCTGTTCAGGACACGGTGCACCGGGTCTATCGCGTCGTGGGGCTCATCTCGGGGCTCGATGACGGTTCACGCAATCCACCGCTTCGGTAAGGGACATGGGAAAGAACAAGAACAAGAACAAGAATCAGTCCCCGCCTCCGCGGCAGCCCGCCCCGGCAGCAGCCATGGCCCAGAAGCCGGAGCAACTGGGTGCACAACCTCCAGGGCCGGAGCTCCCCGGGACGAAGTCCGATTCCCTGCTCGCCAAGGCCAAAGGGCTCTTCCAGTCCGTGACGGGGACAAGCACCCCTGAGCCTGAAGCGGACTCCGCGTCCACTGCCATTGCCTCCTTGGAGGCCCGGCTTGAGGAGGCGCTGGAGAAGACCCGCCTGACCTTCGAGGCGTGCCTGCAGCGAGAGCAGCAGGCGAGCACCGCCAAGCAGGACGCTCAGGCGGAGCAGGTGCGCCTGGCGGAGTGGGAGCAGAAACTGAAGGCCGAAAACGCCAGCGTTCAGCAGCGGCTCCAGGCGCTGGAGCAGCGGGGCACGGCGGTGTCTGAGCAGGAGACGTGGCTCCAGGCGCGGGAGGCGGAGCTCAAGCACTCACAAGGCCAACTGCTCCGTGAGCGAGAAGCGCTGAGGACCCGAGAGCTGAACGCGGAGGCGGGCTTCGCGGAGCAGCGGCGGCACTCGCTTGAGCAGCTGGAGCGGGAGGCGCAGGCGCTGCACCAGCAGCTCTCCGAGCAGCGGGAGCGGATCTCCAGCGAGCGGGCGGCGTGGGAGAAGGAGCGCACCGAAGCTCGGGAGAAGCTCGACACGGAGCAGCGCCAGAAGCGCGCCAGGCACGAGGACGAGCTCCAGAAGGAGGCCACCGCGCACGGCAACCAGCTTCGCAAGGAGCGCGCCGAGCGCGAGGAGGAACTGCGCGGGGAGCGCGCCGCGCACGATGCGAAGCTGCGGGACGCGTGGAACGAGCACGAGTCCGCACTGCGGGAAGCGCGCCGGAAGTTCGAAGCCGACCGTGCCCAGTTCGAGGAAGACAAGGGCAAGCTGACCAAGGAGCAGCGGCAACTCCAGTGGGATCGCGAGGACCTGAAGGACGACCGGAAGCACCTGGAGGAGCGGGCGCAGCAACTGGCGGCCCGGCAAGTGGAGGCGCTGCAGCATGTGCGCAACGCGGCCGAGGAGCGCTTGAAAGAAGCGCAAGCGGAGCGGGATCGGCTGACGAAGGTCCTCGCTCAGCGTGAGGAGGTGGACCGGCGCTTTGGGCACATGGCTCCCGAGGAGGTGCTGACGGAGCTGCAGGAACTGCGCGGCAAGCGGACCGAGTTGGAGCAGGCGCTCGCGGCCAGGCCCAGCACCCACGCGGCGGAGCGGCTGCTGGCGCTGGAGACCGAGAAGGACCAGTGGGAGCAGGCGCGCACCCAGCTCTACCAGGAGAACCAGTCGCTCAAACACGAGCTGTCACGCTACCGGATGGGGGTGGTGGAGCTGGAGACTATCCGCGACCAGAAGGCCATGCTGGAGAGCAGCCGGAATCTACTCCAGGCCAACATCAACGAGCTGCGCAAGGACGTCGATGACCGCATCCGCCGCTCGGACGGCCGCAGTCCGTTCCCCTCGCTCAGCGAGATGGACGCCACAGAAGAGCTGCAGAACCCCCAACTGGTGCGCGAGGAACTGCCGAAGCTCGATGAGTTCGTGCACGAGCTCCAGCACCGCATCGCGCGGGACCCCGAGGCGGTCAAGGCGGGCAAGAAGCTGATCTATCCCGTGGACATCATCCGCAGCTTCCTTGGCGGGGTGGCCATGAGCCCGCTGCTGTTGCTGCAGGGGATCAGCGGTACAGGCAAGACGACCCTGCCGCTCGCCTTCGCCCGGGCCATTGGTGCCGGCAACGAGGTCATCGAGGTTCAGGCGGGCTGGCGTGACAAGCATGATCTGATTGGCCACTTCAATGCTTTCGAGCGGCGCTTCTACGAGGAACCCTTCCTCCGGGCGCTCTACAGGGCCCGGTGCCCGAAGTTCAGGGACGTGCCCTTTCTCATCGTGCTGGATGAGATGAACCTGTCCCACCCGGAGCAGTACTTCGCCGATCTGCTCTCGGCCATGGAGCGTGAGGCGGGTAGCCAGAAGCTCCACCTGATGACTGCGTCCGTGGAGCCGGCGCCCCATGGACTGGAGGAGAAGGGCAAGCTCTTGCCCCTGCCGCCCAATGTCTGGTTCGTGGGCACGGCCAACCATGACGAGACAACGAAGGAGTTCGCCCCCAAGACGTATGACCGCGCGCATGTGATGGAGTTCGACAGCGCGCAGCATCAACAGCAGTTCGAGGCGAAGCCCTACGAGGCAGCCCCGCCGTTGAGCCTCCAGGCCTTGAGGAAGGCCTTCGCGCAGGCGAAGGAGAAGCACGCGGATCAGGCGAAAAAGGCGCACCTCTTTCTACGCAGCGAGCTCTCGCCGCTGCTCAAGGAGCGCTTCCGCATCGGCATGAGCAACCGGCTGGAACGCCAGTTGATGGATTACGTGCCCGTGATCATCGCCGCGGGAGGCACTCTGGGAGAGGCGGTGGACCACATCCTCGCGACGAAGCTACTGCGCGGTCTGCGCAACCAGCATGACACGCGCCCAGAGGATTTGATCGAGCTTCAGCAGCGGTTGCTGACGGCTTGGGCCAAGCCGCCAATCAATCAGGCTCAGCCCAAGGCATCGCTGAAGTTCATCAAGGATCAGCTCAAGCGGCTGGGCGCGCCTGACGAGGAGGAGGCCGCATGAGTCCCCGGTACCGTAACCGCCTCACGGAGGAGGTTGCCCTGGAGCCGGAGTTGCCGCTCCTGATGGGGCTCTGGCAAGTGGTGAGTGAGGGCCCGGAGATCTTCCTGAACACGGTGCCGCTGGCGAGCGGGGACTTCCTGGTCCCTGACCTTCAGGGGAACTGGAGCCTGCTAGACAGCGGCAGCGGGCGGCGGCAGGCCGGAAGCTTCGGCCGGTATCAGTTGCCCGAGGAACTGGAGGCACAGAGCCTGCGCGAGATGGGCAGAGGGCTCCAGGCGCTCATCGCGGGAGGAAAGGGTTGGCTGGAGTGGTCGGACGTGACGCCGGTCGTCCCGGGGATGTCGGAGGAGGTAGAACTCCAGAAGCTCGATCGGGCCATTGCCGAGCACTTGGGACACCTGAAGCAGGTATGCTGCGGGCCTCGCGCGCACCTGCGCGTGGAAATCGAGCGGGTGCCTGTCTCTCGCGCACGGCGTATTCCCAAGTCGGCGGCTCAGTACTTGGCCGCGCACACGGAGGACTGGGAGCGGCCCACTCTGCGCGCCGTGCACCCCAAGCGTATCCAGTCGTTGGTGCGCGACGACCTGCTGGACATCTACGAGAACCGGGTGGCGGCGCGGCTGGTGGATAACCTGCTGCGCTATGTCCGTGGGCGCATCCGCCGCGTCCGGAAGATGCGCCATGTCTTCGCAAGGACGAAGGCTTACGAGGCGCAGGCCGCCCTCTCGGGCTCGCACTGGCGGCGCAAGCGGGTTTGTGGACTGTGGGGTGAGGCCATTGATCTGGACGAGCGCCACCGCAAGGCGGAACTCACCCTCGAGCAGTTGGAACGGCTCCGGCTCAAGCTGTTGGCGTTGATGGACACGCCGCTCTACCGAGGAGTCCCCCGCCGGGCCCAGGTGAGCGACGCGCTGATCCTGACCAACATCCTCTCCAACGACCCCCACTACCGCCACGTGGCGCAGCTGTGGCGTGAGTGGCTCGAGTTCAACCGCAAGCGGACGCTCACACCTCAGGAGGTGTATCGCGGCCAGCAGGAATTCTGCCGCGGCTTCGACGTCTTCTGCCTGCTGCTGGTGATCCGGGCTCTTGAGCAGATGGGGTACGAGCCGCGAGAGCTTGAGGTCCCCATCCGTCCCGGGGTGGAGATAACGCTCGATGGCCCTGGGGGCTTGGCCCAACTGCGGTGGGAGCAGGAGGGGGTGCTGATATTCTCCACGGACGTGGGGAGCAGCCTGCGCGTGGTGCCCATGCCAGCGCTCATCTCGGCAAGCCCGGACGAGGGGGGGGCGCGGCAGCATCTTGAGAGCCTGGCACGCTTGAGCCCCGGCGAGATGGCGTCCACCCTGGTGCTTCACCCGACGGACACGGAGGAAGACGAAGAGCGGCTGAGCCCGGAGCTGCTCCAGCGCCTGCACACGCTGGGCAATGACCTGAAGAAAGAAGAGCGCGGGGGCCCCAGCATGCTACCGGTGGCGCCGTGGGACATCGGCAGCGTCGAGCGGGTGGTCCGCGCGTTGCGCTGGACGCTCAGTGCCCCGCTCTTCCTGAGCTATCCGCCCGAGGTGGAGTGCCCATCGCCCGAGGGGCTGCCGCTCGCCCAGGCTTCAGGTTGGCTCCAGCAGAGCGGGAGGAATTGGGTGGTGTTCCGGCCTCCCGCGGAGCATGAGTGGTCGGCGCTCAATACGGGAGAGGCGGTGCTCCGGGCGCAGCGCGAGCTTGAGCGCGCCCAGGCGTGGCATCAACAGGCCTCGGAGAAGGCCCGTGCAGCGGCACTCAAAGGCAGGGGCACGGGCACGGCCAACGCGCAGAAGAGCGAGTCGAATGCAGAGGTCGCCCGAGCGGAGAAGGCCCTCGGGCAGGCAGAGTCCTTTCACAACGCCCTGGAGCGGGCGGTGCGAAGGGCGAAGCTTCAGCTGAAGTGCCCCACCTGCGCGAAGTCGGTGGATCCCCAGCGCAACTTCCACCCAAGCCCAGGGGGGCACTTCCAGTGTGAATGCCCCGACTGCGAGGCGCGCTGGGGTACGCGGGGCTGTGGCGCCTGTGGAGAGCGCTTCCCCATGCTCCTGCCTGCCCTGAAGGATTGGAGCCCCGGCGACCCCACACCCGGCTGGGTGGACCAAGTGCTGGGAGGAGACGTGCTGGCCGTCCCCTGCGTACGCTCCTTGGAGCCCGGCACCTTCATCTGCTCAGCTTGTGGAGTGTGCTCCTGCGCCCAATGCCAGCAGCGCTCAAGTGGCGCGCAGGTCCGGGATGTGCCCCTGTCGGAGCCTGCCTCCTGACAACTGGACGTCTAGCCCAAGAAGTGAACGCCCGAGGAGAAGCTGCGCGTGCTAGCAGCGGCTCAGGGGCTCATCGGCGAGGAACTGGGAGCGCTGCTGCGGCGCGAGGGGCTGCATGAGGCGCAAATGAAGGAGTGGCTGCAGGCCGCCGCCGGAGCCCTCTCGGGCGCTTCCGCGGAGCCTCTGCCGGCAAAGGAGCGCGAGCGGCTGGGGCCGCAGCCGAGAAGCGAGTGAAGGAGCTTGAGCGCGAGCTGCACCGCAAGGAGAAGGCGCTGGCCGAGACGGCCGCGCTACTGGTGCCCGAAAAACTTCAGGCGCTGGGCTGGGACGAGAAGCCGCCGGCCGACGAGGACTACGCAGGGACGAGAAGAGCGAGAACTGACGCTCGCCCTCGTGGGCGAAGCCCTGGAGAATGGCGTGTGCTGGGAGGCCGTGTGCGAGCGGCTCGGGGTGGCCCCACGCACCATTCAACGTTGGAGGAAGCCGGAAACGGCGAGGACCGGCGGTGCGGCCCGCATACCCAACTGGCCAACCGTCTGTCGGAAGTGGAGCGGCGCCGCATCCTGGAGTTGGCCAACAGCGAGGAGTTCCGGGACGCCGCGCCCAAGCAGAGGGTTCTCGGCTGGCCTAGCGTGGCCGCGCCAAGGCCCCCACGCCCAGGCCTCGGGCCGAGCACACCGCCACTGGGCCCAACCAGATGTGGAGCTGAGACCTCATCTACCTGGGACATGACGGACCGCGACTTCGTGCGCCTGGGGCGCCACCCGCTTCATCGAGACGGAGAACCGCGCATGAGCGACGCGAGGGGAAGCTGGTATACGTGCGCTATGGCATGGTGACGCCGGGCAGATCCCCCGCCTGCGCGTGTCCCTGCACAACGCGGCCAACCTGCACACGCGAGCCCTGCAAGTACGGGGAGCCAAAGCAGCCTGCTTCCATGTGCCCCGTATGTGCCCCTCCGGCGCGGAATCAGGCGGAACCAGGGGGTACAAGGTGGGACAGGCCGGGATGACGAACCCCAGGAAAATCAAGGCGATAGCGGGTAAAGGCGCGTCCTGCTTGAGGTTTTCTATCGCCCTGCCCAGGGTTCGATCCCCGGCTCGTGCATGGACTCCGGGCGGCTCCCGGAGGAGGCTCGGGGGGACGCACACCCGGTTTCCGGCAAGGTCTTCATGAACGCCACCTCGCGCCGCCGTTTCCTCCTTCAGTCGGGTCTTCTCGTGGCCGCCTCGGCCATCGGGTGTCGGCGCTCGGAGGCTCCCGCGGTCATCCTGCAGTCGCAACGCAATGTGGTGCAGACGCTTGAGGGCATCCCCGCGACGGACGGAGCCGGCGTTCGCTTGACGCGGGTCATCGGGCAGCCCTCGCTGCGGAACCTCGACCCGTTCCTCATGCTCGACCGGTTCCACTCCGATGACCCCGGGGCCTACATCAACGGCTTCCCGAATCACCCCCACCGGGGCTTCGAGACCGTCACGGTCATGCTCGAGGGGCGAATGCGCCACCGGGACAGCCGTGGCAACAGCGGGCTCATCGCCGGAGGTGGCTCGCAGTGGATGACCGCGGGCCGTGGTCTCATCCACTCGGAGATGCCGGAGCAGGTGCAGGGGTTGATGTCCGGCTTCCAGCTCTGGCTCAACCTCCCCGCGAAGGAGAAGATGTGCCCGCCGGCCTACCAGGACCACACGCCAGAGCAACTCGCGGAGGAGCGCTTGTCTCCCTCGGGGAACCGCGCGCGTGTCATCGCGGGCCACATGAACGGGCTCCAGGGCCCCGTGCGCGAGCGCCCCACGCAGCCGCTCTTGCTGACCTTGGCACTCGAGGACGACCGTCCTTTCGAACTCGACACATCGTCGGACCACACCGCCTTCGCCTTCGTGTCCACGGGCGAGGTCGACCTGGGACCTGAAGACACGTCGAAGCCGGTGCGCGAGGGCTCGCTGGCATTGCTCGGCCCGGGGAGCCGGCTTCGCGTGCGCGCGAGGAATCGCCGGAGCGAGTTGCTCATCGCCGCGGCGATGCCCCTGCGTGAGCCCATCGTCCAGTACGGCCCGTTCGTCATGAACACCCGCGAGGAAATCCAGCAGGCCTTTGACGACTATCGCGCGGGCGTGCTCGACCAGGGGTGATGGTCGTCAAGCCACGGCCAACTGGCCACAGAAGTCCAACACCTCCTCGAAGGGCCAGCCCTCCAGTGCGCCGAACAACTTGTGGCCGCCGAGCTTCGCTCGCGTGAGGGCGGGGCTGCTCAATCCGCAGAGGAACCTCGCGGCCTGCCTCGGGTGCCCGAGTGACTCGGGATGTTTCGCGGCCAGGGCTCGGAAGCCCGCCACGTCGAGGCCTGCGGGCAGTGCCGGCCTCCGGCGCACCGCGGGAAGCACCTGGGCCTCCCCGGTCCGGCAGAAGGTGCAGTGCCCACACGGCTGCTCCCGTCGCTGACCGAAGTGGGCGACCAGCGCATTGCTCTGGCACCCCGCATGGGTGACGAGCTTCAGTACGTCCCGGACACGCGTGACCTCCTGGGCCTCGCGCTGCTGAAACCGCTGATGGAGGAGTGCGGTGAGCGCTGCTGCGTCCTCCTGGGGCCGCAGCCGTGTGAAGCGCTGACGCGGCTCGGAGACCTGGAGCAACACGAGCCCCTGTTCCTCGAGATATTCGATGGCCCGCACCACGCGCTCGCGGGGCTGCCGAAGCGAACTCGCCACCTCGGCCGGGTCGAGCGAGTACCAGGTGCGTCCTTTCTTCGCCTGGGTAAACACGTCGCGCAGGAACTGCCCCCGTTCTCCCTGGAAGCGCCCCACGAGCGCGTCGAGGGGAATGAGCGGCTGCACCTTGTAGCCCGCGTAGTACGGCGTGCCTTGCCTCAACACGCCTTCGAGCTCCAGGTACGTCAGCGCGGTGCGCAGCACGAGCGGCCGCACATCATGCCGGGTGGACAGAGCGAACATGTCGACGCTCAGCTCGGGACCCAGGCCGAGCAACTCGGTCACCAGACTTTGAATTGCTTCCCGCGTGGGTGTGTCTCCGAGCGCGAAGTTCTCCAGGCTGGGGACGTCGTCCGGACACGCGAAGAGCTCCACCACCGATGGCGCTCCATCTCGCCCGGCTCGGCCGATTTCCTGGCTGTAGCTCTCCAGGCCCTTGGGCAGGTTGTAGTGATACACGGCCCGTACATCCGCCTTGTCGATGCCCATCCCGAACGCGATGGTCGCTACGACGATGCCATTCGCGGAGGCCATCCAGGCTTCCTGCACCCGCTCACGGACCTCGGGCTCCAGTCCCGCATGGTACGCGCTGGCGGGGAGCCCTTCGGCGGAGAGGAACGCGGCCACGCGCTCGGCGGTCTTCTGCTGCGTGACGTAGACGATGGTGGGGCCGGGCGCTCGGGAGCCGAGCCGCCCCAGGAGGAGCGCGTCGCGGGCCTCGGCGTGAACCGGGGTCGTCTCCAGCGTGAGGTTCTGCCGGTAGAAACCCGTGACGACCGCGTTCTCCTCGGGGATGCCGAAGCCCTGGCAGATGTCTCGCACGACGGAGGGTGTTGCCGTGGCCGTGAGTGCGAGGATTCGCTCTGCCGATAAATCCCGCGCCGCCTTCGCCAGCTTCAGATAGTCCGGGCGGAAGTTGTGGCCCCATTCCGAGACACAGTGCGCCTCATCCACCGCGAACAAGGAAATGCGCAGCTCGCGGAGCAGGGCGGTGAAGCGCTCGTTGTTGAAGCGCTCGGGCGCCACGTACAAGAGCTTGAGCGAACCATCGCGCAGCGCCTTTGTGACTTCGCGTGAGTCGTCCACCGACAGCGAGGCGTCCAGCCGCGCGGCACGAATGCCCTGCCGGGCCAGGGCGTCAATCTGGTCCTTCATCAGCGCGATCAGCGGGGAGACGACCACCGTGATGCCCTCCAGTAGCAGCGCCGGAAGCTGATAGCAGAGCGACTTGCCGCCACCTGTGGGGAAGACCGCGAGCGCCGCGGCTTTCGGACCGAGCAGCGCATCGAGGACCTCACGCTGGCCAGGGCGGAAGTCCGTCAGGCCGAACCGCTCGCGCAGAACGGTATCGAGTGAGCTGTGTCGTGCGCCATCTGCCCTGTGCATGAAGCTCCTTTAACTCGCGAACTCCGGCAACCCACGCCCTCCATGGGTCCAGTCCAGCGACTCCGTCCCTGCTCACAGAGGGAAGAGCGTAGCCACGAAGTCCACGAGAACGCGAACGATGCGTGCCGCTGAATTGGCCACCATCGCCCATGCGGTATCGCCGGCTCGGGGATAGGCTGCGGCGCCATGACCTACCAACGCAACCCCGTGAAGGCGCCCCGTGTGTCGGGCCTGGCGCTCAAGGCTTTCGTGAACGCGCTCGAGAGCGGCGTCGGGTCGGTGATGCTGGACAAGCTGACGCGGGACAGCGGCATCGAGCGATGGCGTGAGCTCTCGGCGGGGGACGCGCCGCCGCTCCAGTTTCCATTGCCCCAGGGCACCGCCGCCACGGAGCCGCAGACGCCCACGGAGCAGGCCGCGCGCGCCATCGCCGCGTCCGCCAGTCCACCGGAGCGTGAGAGCGTCGCGGCCTATGTCCGCGCCTACCGCGAGGGCGCCACGAACCCGGTGGCCGTGGTGAATCGAATTCATGAGTCCATCGCCCGCATGGACAGTGGGAAGCAGCGCCTGGGCTTGTTCATCGCCCGCAAGCCGGACGAGGTGCACCGGGCCGCGGAGGCGTCCTCCGAGCGGCTGCGCGAGGGGCGTCCGCTGAGCGTGCTCGACGGCATTCCCGTCGTGCTGAAGGACGAGGTCGACCTGGCCGGGTTCCCCACCACGCTGGGCACGCGGTTCCGCACGCAGGTGGCCGCCGCGGACTCGACGGTGGCGGCCCGGCTCAAGGCCGCGGGCGCCATCATCCTCGGCAAGGCCAACATGAATGAGATTGGCATCAACCCCATCGGGTTGAATCCCCATCACGGCGCCGCTCGCAACCCCTGGGACACGGGCCGCATCACCGGTGGCAGCTCCAGTGCCTCCGCCGCCGCCGTGGCCGCGGGCCTGTGCCCCTTGAGCATCGGTGCCGACGGCGGCGGTTCCATCCGCATCCCCGCGGCCCTGTGCGGCATCGTGGGCCTCAAGGCGACGTGGGGCCGCATCCCGGAGACGGGCGTGCCCCCGCTGTGCTGGAACGTGGGCCACGTGGGGCCCATGGGGCTCACCGTGGACGATGTCGCCGCGGCGTATGCGGTGCTCGCGGGGCCGGATGGACACGACCTCGTCTCACAGGGGCAGTCGCCGCATCACCTGTCTGGCTACGAGGATGACGGCCTGAGCGGCGTGCGGCTGGGCATCTGCTGGGACTACTTCGAGGACGCCGACACGGACGTCGTCGCCCGCTGCAAGGAAGCCGTGGCCGCGCTGTCGGCTGCGGGAGCGCGCGTGGTGGAGATTCCGCCTCCCGACCTCAACACCGTGCTGTGGACGCACAGCTGCATCATCCTGAGCGAGATGTCGGAGGTGATGCTTCCCCACGTGAAGGCGCATCCGTCGGAGTTCGGGCTCGACACGCGCACCAACCTGGCCATTGGCCGGCACTTCCGGGCCACGGACCTGGTGCACGCTCTGCGGCACCGGCATCGCCTGACGCGTGAGCTGCTGGCGCAAATGGCGGGCGTGGACGTCCTCGTCACGCCGACGACGGCCACCACGGCGCCCCTCATTCCGGAGGCGGCGCTTCCGGATGGCGAGTCGAACCTGCCTGTCGTCGATGCCCTGATGCGCTTCGTGCGCCTGGCCAACCTGACGGGCTTCCCCTCGCTGTCGGTGCCAGCCGGCTTCGACGAAGAGGGGCTCCCGGTGGGTGTCCAGCTCACAGGCCGCCCCTACGAGGAACACCTGCTGCTGCGTCTGGGCCGCGTGGTGGAGCAGGCCTCCGAGTACCGCGTCCCGCCTGTTCATCTGCGCGCACTTCGGTGAAGGCTGCGGATTGAAGGGCTGAAAAACAAGAAAAACGTGCAAGTGTGGCGCCGCGTGCTCGCGGGGCCACCCACGGGCCACGCACTCGACACAGCCCGCGTCACTCCGGGCGCCGCTCCCTGGCGTCCTCGCGCGGGCGGGAGGAATGGCTTCGTGCAACCCAGTAACTCCGCCGGTTCGCCGTTTCGTCGCTTCACCGCTCCGGCCGCGCTGATGCTCGCGGCGGCCCTCACGACTGCCTGTGGTCCCTCGGAGCCGCCCGACCCGGCGGAGGCCGAGGCGCTCGGCAGTCGCACCGACGCGCTGACCGAGCTCGTCTCCAATGGCACCTTCAGCGGCGGCACCGTGTCGCCCTGGTGGAGCGGCCCCAACACACAGTCCCGCGTGGAGAACGCCCGCCTGCGCGTGGACGTGGGGGGCGGGACGGCCAACCCCTGGGACGCGCTGATTGGCCAGGATGACATTCCGCTGGTGAATGGCCGGGCGTACACGCTGTCCTTCACCGCTTCTGCTTCGGTGTCGACGACGGTCCGGGTGACGGTGCAGTTGGAGAGCGCGCCGTACACCGCGCCGCTGGACCGGCAGATTACGTTGGACGGCACGTCGCGGCGCTTCACGTTCCCCTTCACGTCGACGCTGGCCACGCAGGCGGGACAGGTCACCTTCCAGATGGGAGGCCGCGCGACGGGGTTCAGCGCGTTCATCGATGACATCTCGCTCACCACGGAGGACGGCGGCGGAGGCGGCGGGCCGCTGTCGATGACGAGTGGCTTCTACATCGACCCGAACTCCAACCCCGCCAACTGGGTCCGGGCCAACAGCGGGGACTCGCGCGCTGCGCGCATTCAGTCCTCCATCGCGAACAACCTGGCCGCACGCTGGTTCGCCGCTTGGAGCGGAGACATCACCACGGCGGTGTCCAGCTTCGTCTCGGCCGCGGACGCGGCGGACAAGCTTCCGGTGCTGGTGGCGTACAACATCCCTGGCCGGGACTGCGGGAGCCACTCGGGCGGAGGCGCGGGGTCGCCAGAGGCGTACCGGACGTGGATTTCGTCCTTCGCCGCCGCCATTGGCAACCGTCCCGCCGTCGTCATCATCGAGCCGGACGCCGTCGCCCAGCTCGACTGCCTGGCGAACGATGCCGAGCGTCAGACGCGCATCAGCCTGATTCGCTACGCCACCGAGCAGTTCAGGGATCGCGCGCCGAACACGTGGGCCTACCTGGACGCGGGCAACGCCTTGTGGATCAACGCCGACACCATGGCCCAGCGGCTGGAGAACATGGGTGTGCGCAACGTGCGAGGCTTCGCGCTCAACGTGTCGAACTTCTACACCACCGCGCAGTCGGCCTCGTACGCGGGCTCCGTCAACAGCTCGCTGAACAGCCGGTACGGCTACACCAGGCCCTTCGTGGTGGACACCAGCCGCAACGGCAATGGCTCCAACGGTGAGTGGTGCAACCCCGCCGGCCGGAAGATTGGCACGACGAACCAGGTGGGCGTGGGCGGCGCGGAGATGACCCTGTGGATCAAGGTCCCCGGAGACTCCGACGGCCAGTGCGGCGTCGCGCCCAACACACCCGCAGGCACGTTCATGCCGGACGTGGCCCTGCGGATGATTGACGGCCTCTGAGCGACGCACGGGGCGCCGCACGGACGTCAGTGCGGCGCCGCCACCTCGGTGGAGGACACCGTCGTGGTGCGTGGCACCTTGGGGAAGAACAGTCCCGCGGCGAAGGCGGCCACGGTGAAGGCGCAAATCAGCCAGAAGTTGATGCTCAGCCCGTCGCCCAGCGCGCCGCTCAGCGTCGCCAGCAGGTCCGCGGGCAGGTCCTGGCCATGGTCGGGGCTCATCAGGGCGTTGGCCGCCGAAATCGGCACCGTCGGGTCCTTGAGGAGCTGCGACACCATGACGCCGCCCATCAGCCCCACGCCAATGGCGCCGCCGATGGTGCGGAAGAACATGTTGCTGGCGGTGGCCACGCCGCGCAGCTCCCAGCCCACGCTGGTCTGCACGGCGATGAGCAGCGCGGTGGACGCGAAGCCCATGCCGATGCCGAACAGGCCCATGGCCACCTCCGGCAGCAGCTTGGGCGCCTGGGGCCCCAGGAGCAGCGCCATCAGCGACGTGCCCACCACCGTCAATCCCAGCCCGCCCACGATGAGCGGGCGGAAGCCCGTCTTGAGCAGCAGCTTCCCAGCGACGAGGGCCGCCAGCGGCCAGCCGACAATCATCGGCGTAATCATCCCGCCGGCCTCGGTGGGCGTTCCGCCCAGGACGCCCTGGACGAAGAGCGGAACGTAGGTGGTGGCCCCGAACATCGCCGCGGAGAAGAGCGCTCCCGCGATGGAGGAGATGACGATGGCCGGCACCTTGAAGATGGACATGGGGATGATGGGCTCGGCCACCTTGCGCTCCACCGCGACGAAGGCCGCGAGCAGCACGGCCGCAACGGGGAGGCCCCACAGATTCACGCCCACACCTTGCACGCCGACGAGCAGCGCCACCACCCAGCCGGTGAGCAGCGCGGCGCCCGCGTAGTCCAGCTTCTGGGGCTTCCGCTCCACGCGCTCATGGAAGTAGCTCAGGAGCAGGATGAGGCAGCCCACGCCCACCGGGACGTTGATGAAGAAGACCCAGTGCCACGTGAGGTACTTCACGATGAAGCCACCGGTGATGGGCCCAATCAGGCCCGCGATGCCCCACACCGCGCTGAACGCGCCCTGGACCTTCGCGCGCTCCTCCAGCGTGTAGATGTCCCCGATGACGGTGAGCGCCACTGGCTGCATGGCGCCCGCGCCCAGGCCCTGGAGCGTCCGGAAGCCGATCAACATGGCCATGGACGTGGACAGGCCACTGGCGATGGAGCCCACGAGGAACAACACGATGCCGAACACGAGCACGGGCTTGCGGCCGTAGAGGTCCGCGAGCTTCCCGTAGATGGGCACGGTGATGGTGGAGGACAGCATGTACGCGGTGAAGACCCACGCGTAGTGCTGGATGCCGCCCAGTTCGCCCACCACCGTGGGCATGGCCGTGGAAACGACAGTGGCTTCCAAGGCGGCCATGAAGAGGCTCAAGGCCAGGGCCAAGGTGGTGAGGGGACGATGAGTGGTTCGCATGAAGACGCCGGCGCGGGAGAGGCCCTCCTTAACGGCTGCGGGCGGGGGTCGCCAGCAACAAGCGGCCTCACGCCCCGGGTGGCCACTCAGCGTGCGGGCGCACACGGACTCGGAAACGAACGAAGGGCCAACCCCCACGTGTGTGGGAGCTGGCCCTGGGGGCTTCACCCGTCGATTCGGGATTACAGGCCGCGCATCAGCTGGGCCTGGGCGAAGGCCGCCATCTGCTGGGCGTTGAAGCGGCCCTCGGCGATGTCGCCCACCGTCTTCGCGCCCGTGCGGACCGTCTCCACCATGTCCGCCAGCTTGCCCACGGTGCCAGCCTTGCCGAACATCGAGGCAACGCCACCCAGCGGACCGCCAGCGACCATGGCCAGCCCGTTGTCGATGAACTTGTCGACGAACGGCTTGGCGAGCTGGCCGATGCCGAAGGGCATCTTGTCCAGCAGGCCGCCAATCATGCTCTTGAGGGGGCCGGTGATGGCGCTCATCGCCTTGTCGACCAGGCCGGACACCTGGCTCAGCGCGCTGCCAATCTTGCCGGCGATGCCGCCGATGCTGTTCGCCAGGCCGCCTACCGCCTTGCCGATGCCACCCAGCGCCTTGCCGATACCGCCCAGCGCGCCCGCGAGGCCGCCCGCCGCCTTGCCCGCCGCGTTGGCCGCACCTGCAGCGGCGCTCCGGCCAGCATTGCTCGCGCCATTCGAGCCACGGCTACCGTTCGAACCACCTGCGCCGCCAACGGACATGGGGGAAACCTCTATGAAAGGGGGTGAATGTAAGGATTGTCGGGGAGCGTGGGAGAAAGTTGCGTCAAATCCGCCTAAACGCGATCAGGCCCGCCCTTGGGCACGTGCTGGCGGAGCTTCTGGCTGGTCTCCTCGTCCACCTTCACCGGCTCCTGGCCCTCATCCCCCCGGAGTGACGGCTTGTTCGCGTCGTCCTGCTTCCCTTCGAAGCCACTGTAATAGGACTTGGGCGGGCCAATGCCCAGCTCGCCATTGGCGGCGGCGATGAAGAAGTTGGCGACGTCCTGGGTGGTCGGCGGGTTGTAGCCGGCGGCACGCAGCTCCTCGTCCGGCGCAACGATGAGCGTTGGCTCCTTGTCCGGGTTCTGGGCGTAGTCGAGGACCAGCTCGACGTAGGCCTCCAGCTCCATATCCAGGGACTTCGCGATGCGCTGGGTGTCTGGGTCCGCGAGCAGTTCGGCGCGGACATTCTCCACGGGGCGCTTCAGGCGGGGCTTCTGCTCGGACATGTCGGGGACTCCCGGAGGGCATAGAAAAACGGCTCTTCCGGCAGGTTAGCGTCCCCTGCAATGGTGGGCCACCTTGGACGCCCGGTCCTGCCCTGGGGCCGAGGTGAGGCGCACCGGCCGTCCCTAGCGTTGGCATTGAACCGTCGTTCGGGGGACCCGAAACCATGGCCAATGTCTGCGACCTCTGCCACCAGCGCCCGGCGACCACCCGAGTCACCCGCGTCATGGGGAACCGGCGGACCACCGAGTCCCTGTGTGACGTCTGTAGCAGCCAGCGCTCGCGCTTCGGCCGCATGGGCCTGGGCACGTCGCTCTTCGACCAGTTCTTCAGTGACTTCGGAGACGAGGACTTCGGGGGGCTGTCGCGTTCACTTCAGCAGCCGGTGGAGCGCTACGACATCACCGAGGCCTTCTCCGATGAGACGCGGCGCGTCCTGGAAGCGGCCTTCGAGGCGGCGCGAAGCGCGGGTGCGGCTTCCATCGACACGGAGCACCTGCTGGTGGCGCTCGCGAAGGATCCGCTGGGCCGGACCGCGCTCAGTCGCATGAAGCTGGACCCGGCCCGCGTCGCCGAGCGCGCCGAGTCCGAGATGCGCCGTGGGAAGCGCCCCATGGAGCGTCCCGAGCTGTCGCCGCATGCGAAGCGCGCCCTGGAGCTCGCGTACCAGGAGGCCTACGAGCTGGGACATTCCTATGTGGGGCCCGAACACGTGCTGCTGGGGTTGCTGCACGAAGGGGAAGGCCTGGCGTCGGAGATTCTGCGCGAGCAAGGGGCTCAGCACGGCAAGGCGCGCGCGGCCGTCGCGGAAGCGCTGGCACCTTCATCCGAGGCACGCCGGTCGCCCACGCCCACGCTGGACGAGTACTGCCGAGACCTGACGAGCCTGGCCTCGGAAGGGAAGCTGGACCCGGTGGTGGGGCGGGCCAACGAAATCGAGACCACGCTCGAAATCCTCTCGCGTCGCACGAAGAACAACCCCGTGCTCATTGGTGAGCCGGGCGTGGGCAAGACGGCCATCGTGGAGGGCATTGCCCAGCGCATCATCTCCGCCGCGGTCCCGGACACGCTGCGCGACAAGCGCGTGCTGCAATTGGACCTGTCCGGCCTGCTCGCGGGCAGCAAGTACCGCGGCGAGTTCGAGGAGCGGCTGAAGAAGGTCATGGACGAGGTGAAGGAGCACAGCGAGGACATCGTCCTCTTCATCGACGAGATTCACACCATCGTCGGGGCGGGCGCGGCGGAGGGGGCCATGGATGCGGGCAACATGCTCAAGCCTTCCCTGGCACGCGGCGAGCTGCACGTCATCGGCGCTACGACGTTGGACGAATACCGCAAGCGCATCGAGAAGGATGCCGCGCTCGAACGCCGCTTCCAGCCCGTGGTCGTCCCGGAGCCGACGGCCGAGCAGGCCATCGAGATTCTGCGAGGCCTCAAGGACCGCTACGAATCCCACCACCGCGTGCGCATCGCGGACGAGGCGCTGGTGGCGGCGGTGGAGCTGTCGGACCGTTACGTCACAGGACGCTTCCTGCCGGACAAGGCCATCGACCTGGTGGACCAGGCGGCGGCCCGCGTGCGCTTGCGGCTGACGCTGCCACCGGAGCGACTGGTGAACGCCGAGCATGAGGTGGTGAAGGTGAAGCGCTCGCTCGACGAGGCACGCGGCCGGAAGGCGGGGCCGCGCATCCAGGAGCTGGAGTCAAAGCTGAGCGCCGCCGAGCGCGAGGTCCAGAGCGCGCAGAAGGAGCGCCGCACGCAGAAGTCCGGTGAGACGCCGGAGGTCCGCGCCGAGGACGTGGCGGAGGTGCTGTCGCGCATGACGGGCATCCCCGTGACGCAGATGACGGAGGATGAGCGCAAGAAGCTGCTGGAGCTGGAGTCGCGGCTGCATGAGCGCGTCATCGGTCAGGACGAGGCCATCCGCGTGCTGTCCCAGGCCATCCGGCGGGCGAGGGCGGGGCTCAAGGACGAGTCGCGCCCCATCGGCTCCTTCCTCTTCCTGGGCCCCACGGGCGTGGGCAAGACGGAGCTGGCGAAGACGCTGGCGGAGCTGCTCTTCGGTGACGAGAAGGCGCTCGTCCGCTTCGACATGAGTGAGTACATGGAGAAGCACACCGTGAGCCGGCTGGTGGGCGCGCCGCCGGGCTATGTCGGCTACGAGGAGGGCGGGCAGCTCACCGAGGCCGTGCGGCGGCGGCCCTACTCCGTGCTCCTCTTCGACGAGGTGGAGAAGGCCCACCCCGACGTGTTCCACATGCTGCTCCAGGTGCTGGATGACGGGCGGCTCACGGACGCGCAGGGCACGGTGGTGAACTTCAAGAACACCGTCATCATCGGCACCAGCAACCTGGGCTCGCACCTCATCCAGGAGTCCACCGCGCGCAAGGAACCGCAGGAGCGCATGCGGGAGCGCGTCATGGGCGTGCTCAAGGGGCACTTCCCGCCCGAGTTCCTCAACCGCATCGACGAGACGGTGGTCTTCGAGCCGCTCAACCGCGCGCAGCTGCGCGCCATCGTGGACCTGATGCTGGAGAAGACGCGCCGCCTGCTGCACGGCCAGGGCATTGAGCTGGAGGTGACGCCCGCGGCGCTGGAGGCGCTGGTGGACAAGGGATGGGACCCGACCTTCGGCGCGCGTCCGCTGCGGCGTGAAATCCAGCGCGCCATCGAGGCACCGCTCGCGGAGAAGCTCATCTCGGGCGACATCCATGAGAACAGTCGCGTGAGAGCGGACTTCAAGGACGGAAAATTCCGGTTCGACGAAGTGGAGGCCGCTGAGGCGGAAGGCGAGCAGGTTGAAGCGAGTGCCGTTCACTGAACCGTCACGTGTGGGGTCATCCTGGCCCCCGAACATTCGCCTTGTAGTTGGTACAGACATGCCGGAGCCTTGGCGTGATGCAGCCATCTCTTCCGGTCATGGCCTCGCTCTCCGCTCTCCTGCTGGCGGGAGGGTGCAAGCGGGAGCCCGATGCCGCGGCGGCGCAAATTCCCGCGCTGCCCGAGGTTGCCCCCAACGCGCTGCGACCCGTGGAAGCCTTCGCGGCCATCCTGGACCGGAAGGAGCGCTCCCGCGCGCTCTTCCTGGAGGCCAGCCGCGTCTTCTTCCACCCGCGGTGCGCGAACTGTCACCCGGCGGGTGACAGCCCGCTGCAAGGTGACGACGGCCAGCTTCATGACCCGCCCGTGGTGCGCGGCCCCGAGGACCAGGGCGTGGTGGGCATGGAGTGCATCAGCTGCCACCAGGACAAGAACCAGGACCTGGCACGCGTGCCCGGCGCGCCGAAGTGGCATGTCGCCCCCATCGAAATGGCGTGGGTGGGGAAGAGCCCTCGTGAGGTGTGCGAGCAGCTCAAGGACATGAAGCGCAACGGCGGCAAGACGCCCGAGCAGATGATTCAACACAACGCCCACGACGCATTGGTGGCCTGGGGATGGAGCCCGGGCTCGGGGCGTGAGCCCGCTCCGGGGACGCAGGCGCAGTTCGGCGCCATCGTCGCGGCCTGGGTGGAGACGGGCTCGGAGTGCCCGAGCGAGGAGGCACGGCCGTGACGGTTCGCGTTCGCATCAACGGTGAGGAGAAGGAGCTGGACGTCGACCCGGAGATGCCGCTGCTGTGGGCGGTGCGGGACGTGCTCGGGCTCACCGGCACGAAGTACGGCTGCGGCCAGGCGCTGTGTGGCTCGTGCACCGTCCACCTCGACGGGCTGCCAGTCCGCGCGTGCGTGACACCCCTCCGCCGTGCGGAGGGGCACTCGGTGACGACCATCGAAGGGCTGTCGCCCGACGGCAACCACCCGCTGCAGAAGGCCTGGGTGGAGCTGGGTGTGCCGCAGTGTGGCTTCTGCCAGGCGGGGCAGATCATGTGCGCGGCGGCGCTGCTGGCGAAGAAGCCGCGGCCGTCCGACAAGGAGATCGACCAGTCGCTCGCAGGCAACCTCTGCCGGTGTGGGACGTACACGCGAATCCGCTCGGCCGTGAAGAAGGCCGCGGGCATGTCCGAGGAGTGACGAGGCCGCCATGACGAAGCTGCTCACGTTGATTAGCCGGCGCTCGTTCCTGGAAGGGCTGAATCTGTCCGTGGGAGGGCTTGCCCTGGGTGTCTTCTCCGGGGGCCTGGCCGCGGCGGCCAGTAATGCCTCCACGGCGAAGGGCGCTCCGGGGTTGAACCCGAACGTGTTCGTCCACGTGGCTCCGGACGGAGCGGTCACCATCGTCTGTGCCCGCTCGGAGATGGGGCAGGGCGTGCGCAGCTCGCTGCCGGTGCTCGTCGCCGATGAGATGGGCGCGGACATGGCGCGGGTGACGGTGGCCCAGGCCGACGGTGACAAGGTCTACGGCGACCAGAACACGGACGGCTCCAGCAGCGTGCGGGGCGTGTACGACGACATCCGCCGCATGGGTGCCACCGCTCGGGTGATGCTGGTGGCCGCGGCCGCCCGCCGCTGGAAGGTGAAGCCGGAGGCGTGCGAGGCCCGCGACCACGCGGTGTTCCTCCGCGACGGCAAGCGCTCGCTGGGCTTTGGCGAACTCGTGGCCGATGCGTCGAGGCTGCCCATCCCGAAGGCGAAGGACGTCAAGCTGCGGCCCAAGAGTGAGCTGCGGATGGCGGGCCGGCCCATGCCGCTGCTGGATGGCCCGGCCTATGTGACGGGAACCGCGGTGTTCGGCGCCGACATCCGTCTGCCGGGCATGCTCATCGCGGTGGTGGCGCGCCCGCCTGTCGTGGGCGGCAAGGTCGTTCGCTTCGACGCCACCCGCGCGCTCGCGGTGCCCGGGGTGAAGAAGGTTCTCGAGCTGCCCGCGCCGAAGCCGCCCTTCACGTTCCAGTTCTGGGGCGGCGTCGCGGTGCTCGCGGAGAACACCTGGGCGGCGATGCGCGGGCGCGAGGCTCTGGACATCACCTGGGAGGACGGGCCGAACGCCTCCTATGATTCGACGACGTACCGGGAGCTGCTGACGGCGTCGATTCGCGAGCCGGGAACGGTGGCGCGCAACGTCGGTGACATCGACGCGGCGCTCGCTTCCGCCGCCCGCGTCGTCCAGGCCGAGTACCACGTTCCCCACCAGTCCCACATTCCCATGGAGCCTCCCGTGGCCCTGGCGCGAGTGGAGAACGGGACGTGTGAGGTCTGGGCGCCCACGCAGCATCCGCAGGCCGCGCGCAGCGTGGCGGCAGCGACGGCGGAGCTGCCGGAGGAGAAGGTCCAGGTCCACGTCACGTTCCTGGGCGGAGGTTTCGGCCGCAAGTCCAAGGCGGACTTCATCGCCGAGGTGGTGTGGCTTGCGAAGGAAGCGGGCGTTCCGGTGCGCGTGCAATGGACGCGCGAGGACGACGTCCGGCACGACTACTACCACCCCGTCAGCGCGCAGCAGCTCACCGCTGGGCTGGATGCATCCGGCAAGGTCATCGCGTGGCGGCACCGCACCGCGTTCCCGCCCATCGCGTCCACCTTCGGGCAGGCCACGCGGCCCAGCCCGTCGGACCTCCAGCAGGGCGTGCTCGACCTGGCGCTCTCCGTGCCCAACGTCCGGGCGGAGACCTGCGAGGCGCCTCCGCACGTGCGCATCGGCTGGCTCCGGTCCGTCTACAACATCTTCCACGCCTTCTCCGTGAACGCGTTCGTGGACGAACTGGCGCACCTTCGTGGCACGGACTCGCGCGACATGCTCCTGGAGGTGCTGGGACCGCCGCGCAAGGCGTCGCTCCAGGAACTGGGCATCACCGCACTGCGGAACTACGGCGCGTCGGTGGAGGACCACCCCGTGGACGCGGGGCGCTTGCGCGGCGTCATCGAGCGCGTGACGGCGATGTCCGGCTGGGACGCGCGCAAGGCGAACGGCCGGGCACTGGGGCTCGCCGCGCACCGCAGCTTTCTCAGCTACGTGGCCGTGGTGGCCTCGGTGGTCAAGGATGACCAGGGGCGCATCCGCGTCGACGAGGCGTGGGTGTCGGTGGATGCCGGGACGATTCTCAATCCGGAACGCGTGCGCTCCCAGATGGAGGGCTCGATCATCTTCGGCATGAGCATCGCGTTGCATGGCGCCGTCACCATGAAGGGCGGCGTGACGGAGCAGTCGAACTTCCGCGACCTCAAGCTGGTGCGCATCGGCGAGGCGCCGCGGAAGATTCATGTCGACATCGTCCCCAGTGAGCTGCCGTCCGGGGGCATTGGCGAGCCCGGCGTGCCTCCGGTGGCGCCCGCCATCATCAACGCCATCTTCGCGCTCACGGGCACGCGCATCCGCGAGCTGCCGGTGTCCCGCACGCTGGCCGTCTGAGTGTCACGTCCGGTGCCTGGGGGGCTCCAGGCACCAGGACGGCGCGCCTCGGGTTTCGGGCGCAGGCTGCGTCAGGTGCTCCACCGCAGGCACTCAGCACGCCCAGCGGAATGCTCCACAGCAGTGCTCCCTTCCGGCTCCGACGCATCGTTCCGTCCTCATTGAGAAGGCGGAGGCGCGGGGGACTTGGGTGGATTCACTCCAGGTGTGGGTCATTCGCAGACCACGGAGGTCCGTTGACTTCGTTCAGGGCAGGTCTTCTGGTGGGTACACCAGACCCCTGCCATTGGAACAACAACCCGCCAATCTATTGGCAGGTGTGATGACAGGTGGGCGGAGCGCCTGTATCCAGGGGGCATGACGCAGAGCACGCCAGAAGGTGTGGACGCGCGCGGCTTCCGGGATGCCATGGCCCGGTGGGCCAGCGGCGTGGCCGTGGTGGCGATACGGGACACCGAAGGCCTGCGGGCGACGACGGTGAGCTCCTTCAGTTCCCTGTCGCTGGACCCGCCGCTGGTGGTGGTGGCGTTGTCGGATGCGTCCCGCACCTTGAAGCGGGTGGAGGTCTCCGGCGTCTTCACGCTCAGCATCCTGTCCGCCGCACAACGTTCCATCTCCGTGCAGTGCGCGAAGGGTGAGCTGGATGCGCAGTTCTTCGACGCGGACGCCTTCGTGCGGGACAGCCTGGTGGGGCTGTCATGCCAGGTCCATGGCCTGCACCGTTACGGTGACCACACGCTGATTGTCGGCCGCGTCACACGTCTTCATGAGGGACGTCCGCAGGAGCCCCTTCTTTATTGGGCGCGGGGCTATCGAACCGTGACCTCTCTGCCGCCGTCTGATAGCGATGGCGCCTGACCTCTCACACCGAAAGGAAACGACCATGCCGTTCACGTTGCCTGATCTGCCTTACAAGAAGGACGCCCTCGCGCCGCACATGAGCGCGGAGACGCTCGAGTTCCACCACGACAAGCACCACGCCGCCTACGTCAACAACCTGAACAAGCTCCTGGACGGCAAGCCGGAGGCGAACAAGTCGTTGGAGGAGGTCATCCTCAACAGCGACGGTGGCGTGTTCAACAACGCCGCGCAGGTGTGGAACCACACCTTCTTCTGGCAGTGCATGAAGCCCGCTGGCGGCGGCAAGCCGACGGGGGAGCTCGCGGCGGCCATCGACCGTGACTTCGGCTCCTTCGAGAAGTTCAAGGAGGAGTTCTCCACCGCCGCGGCCACGCAGTTCGGTTCGGGCTGGGCCTGGCTGGTGCTGGAGGGCGGCAAGCTCAAGGTCACCAAGACGGGCAACGCGGACCTGCCGATGAAGCACGGCCAGAAGGCCCTGCTGACCATCGACGTGTGGGAGCACGCGTATTACATCGACTTCCGGAACGCGCGTCCGAAGTTCATCGAGACGTTCCTGACGCACCTCGTGAACTGGGACTTCGTGGCCCAGAACTTCAAGGGCTAGGTCGCACCGCACAGCGTCCATCGCTGGCCTGGGCGGCCTCGGAGGTCATTCGAGGCCGCTCAACGCAATCCGCCCCTCAGCCCCCACTCGGAGCACCACCTGGGGCGGAGCGCTGGTGGCCTGAGCCGCCAACCACCGCGCCAGGGGCGCGACCACCTGTTGCTCCACGGCGCGCTTGAGAGGCCTGGCCCCATAGCGTGTGTCGAAGCCGCTGCGCGCCGGTGCTTCACCACGTCCTCGCCGAAGGTCACCTTCACGCCCCGGCGGCTGAGCCCCTCGCGAGAGAGGGCCGCCTCCAACGTGCGCCGGGCGAGTGATTCAATGACGTCCTCCGTGAGCGCGCGGTAGGGCACCACCCGGTCCAACCGGTTCAGCAGCTCCGGCCGGAAGAAGGCCGCCGCGGCCCCCAGGTAGTGCGCCGCCCGCTCCAGCGCGCCGCGCTCCCCGAAGCCCAGCGAGCGCCCCGCGCTGTCGGCGCCCAGGTTGCTGGTGAGCAGCACCACGGTGTTGCGGAAGCTGACGGTGCGGCCAGTGGCGTCCGTGAGCCGGCCTTCGCCGAGCACCTGCAACAGCAGGTCATGGACGCTCGCGTCCGCTTTTTCGATTTCGTCCAGCAGCACCACGCCGAAGGGCTGCTCGCGGACGCGCCGCGCCAGGCTGCCTTGTTGGCCTCCCGCTTCTCCCACCAGCCGGGTGGCGCTGCCGGCGCGGCGTACTCCGCCATGTCGAAGCGCGCCAGCCGGGCCACGTCGCCAAACAGGTACTCCGCCAAAGCGAGCGCCGACTCTGTCTTGCCCACGCCGGTGGGGCCCAGCAGCAGGAAGGCGCCCAGCGGACGCGAGGGGTCCGCCAGGCCCGTTTTCAGCGTGACGACCAGGTTGCGCAGGAGGAGGGTGGCCTCGTCCTGGCCCACCACGCGCTCGCGGAAGCGGCGGAGCAGGGCATCCGGGTCCAACCGGATGGCGGAGTCCACCAGCTCGAGCGGGTACCCGGTCCGGGTGCAGAAGGCGCGCGTCACCGAAGCGGCGTTCACTTCTCCGGTCGCGCCGGACTCCGTGCTGGCGGCGCGCAGCAGGGACACCGCGCCTCCGGGCGAAGGGCCCGAGCCGAAGCGCTCCGTGAGTTCGCCAGCCCGGTCCAACGCGTCGGGCGTGAAGCGCACCTTGCGAGCGCGGCCCACCCGATGCGAGGCCTGCTGAAGCGCGGTGCGTGCGGCCTGGGCCGAAAGGGGCGCCACGGCGATGTGCCGGAGCGATTGCAGGAACGCGGCGTGGGTCCGCTCCGCGCGGGCCACGTCCTCCGGTGTCGCCTCCAGGACGAGAGAGACTTCGCCACTTTCCAATGCGGGGAGCAACTGACGCGCCACATCCAGCCCCGTGTCGCCGCTCCCCAGGGACAGCAGTTCCGACAGGCTGTCGAGGTGCAGCACGGCCCGGCGAACACGCAGGGCCTCCACCATGTGCTTCACGCGCTCCTGCCACTGCCCCAGGTAGCGCATGCCCGCCATGATGCGGCCTCCGGAGGAGCTGAAGACCTCCAACCCGTGAAGCGGCGAACCCGTGGTGGCCGCCTCCGCACGTTGCACGAGCTCATGAACCAGGGCCGTCTTGCCCACGGACGACGGGCCCACCAGGAGCACGCTGGCTCGGGTGCGCGAGGTGACAGCCTCCGCGAGCCGAGACACCTCCAGGTCCCGTTCCCAGGCGCGTTCCAGCAAACCCGCGCGGGCTTCCTCATTGAGACACCGGCTGGCTTCCGCGAGCCCCGGTGGTGGCGCCTGGCGCCGCTGCGGCTTCGCGGCATCGAGCGCGCGGGCACGCGGCGTGTCCCGGAAGCGGACGGGCACTGACAGCGTCTCTACCTGTTCCTCGCCCACATAGGCCAGCGAGTGCAGTCGGTCGAGCGACGCGAGATAGAGCTCGTGGCGGACCAGCTCCTCGACGAAGGGCTCCAGGTCCGCCGCATCGTGCAGCGTGCCCTTGACGTCCACACGGGGCACCCACACGCGCAGGGACTGGCGCGTCGGTGCTCCCTTGCGTGCGGTGCGGGCCTTCACCCCGTGCGTGAGCACGGTGAGGCGCAGGGGGACGGACAGCATCTTCCCGTGTTCGAGCGCGCGCACCGTCAGCGTCGTCTTCCGCTGGCGCAAATCGCTCCAGTGGGTCTCCTCGTCCCAGAGCTCTCCTCGCTTGAGGAGCCGTCCCACCACCGCCGCGATGTCGAGCCTCGCGGCGTGCAGCGTCGGCGCGAAGGCCGCCAGGTGCGGGTGGGTGAGGACATGCGCCGCCACGCCCAGCCCGGGATAGGTGCGCACGAAGAGGTGGACGTTCTTTTCCATGTCAGTCGTGTCCCTGGCTGGGTTCCCGGAGCACCCTCGCGGCCCATGCGAGCGCCTCCCTGGGGCGGCGTCCGCTCGCGACGTGCGTGAGTTCGGTCGAGTCGTGCGGCCGTCCAGTCGTGACACCCTCGCGGCCACGCAGGATGACGTGGCTGGCCGCGCCCGCTGACGCGGCGCCGCTTCTACGGGCATCGCGTTCGCGGACGACTGCCTCATCCCATGCCGCCATCACGCGCGGCACGTCTTCCAGACTCCCGATGTCTTCGGACAGGTGCTCCAGGCGGACCAGAACCTGACGCGGCCCATCGCCATGGACGAGGTCTACCAGCGCATAGCCTCGAAGGGGCGCCAGCACCTCGCGCAGGCCGATGGCTGACATCCGCACGGCGACACGCCGAAGCGTCAGGTCCTCGGACCGCTCGTCTCCGGACTGGAACCACTCGGTGCGCCCGTCGGCATGGACGGCTTCCAGGTACATCGCCGACTCCCCGAGCGCGCTGGGGAGGGAGTGGGCCACGGTCCACACCGCGGATGGCGTCGCGTCGCCGAGCCCCTCCACCAACACCGTCACGACGTCCGTCCCCCGCGCCAGGTGCGTGAGCTGATGTTCGACCCAGGCGGTCTCGTCGCGAAGGGCCAACACCCGGGGCTGTGCGCGGCGGAGCTGTTCTTCGTTCGAGACGTGCAGCGGGCGCTCCTCATACACAGGGCGCTGCCGCAGGCCCAGGTGGCCCACGTGACTCGAGTGCGATGTCAGCATCTGCTTCACGGTGGACGCGGGCGACGGCGCGTCCTGGAAGTCGCGCGGGACCAGCTCGTAGTCGCGGATGTCCGTGGCCTCGAGTGCCAGGCGGTGCAGTCGCTCCGCCAGTTCTCCCGCCTCGGGCACCTCCTTCGACATCAACGCCTCCAGCCGCGAACGGGTCTCCTCGAGCAGGCGGGAAACCTCCGCCAGACTCCATGCAGAGGCAGGCCGCTCGGGTGCCCACGCAGGCGCGTTGACCAGCACCTCCACCGACACGCGCAGGTCATTGCCGTCCCGTAGCAGCTCCACGCGCGCGAGGTCGTCCGCGCTCCGCCGCACCAGGTGGTGGGCCAGGGGCAACGTGAGGCGCTTCTCCAGTGCGCGCTTGAGGGGGCGGGCTCCGTAGCGCGGGTCGTAGGCCTCCTCCACCAGCAGGTCCAGCAGGCGCGGCTCGACCTCCACCAGCACGTTGCCCTGCCGGATGCCATGGCGCGACAGCAGGGCTTCGAGCGCGAGGTCCACCACCACGCGCAGCGCGGCGGGCGTGAGCGGACGGAAGGGCACCACCCGGTCCAGCCGGTTGAAGAACTCCGGGCGGAACCAGGCACGCACGGCGGAGAGGTAGTGCGCCTCCGCGCTGTCCGCGGCGCGGTGGAAGCCGGTGTGGGTGGCGGCCTCGCGCACGCCGAGGTTGCTCGTGAGCACGACGACGGACTGCCGGGCATCCACCGTGCGTCCCGCTCCGTCCGTCAGCCGTCCCTCACCCAGGAACTGGAGGAGGGCGTCGAACACGCGGGGATGGGCCTTCTCCACCTCGTCGAACAGCACCACGCAGAAGGGCTGGGTGCGCAGCGCGGTGGTCAGCTCGCCGTCGGGCGCGCCGGGCCGCCCGAGCAGCCAGGTGATGCTGGAGGACGTGACGAACTCCGACATGTCGAAACGGATGAGCCGCTGCTCTCCGCCGAAGAGCGTCCGCGCGAGCGCCTTCGCCGTCTCCGTCTTGCCCACGCCCGTGGGGCCCACGAAGAGGTAGGTGGCCAGGGGCTTGTCGGACGGCTGGAGCGCGGACTGCAACGTGAGGATGGCGTCCACCACGGCTTCCACGGCTTCGGGCTGGCCCGCCACCTGCCGCTGCATCTCCCACGTCAGCGCTTCGCGCTTCTTCGGCTGGGCGCTGCCCAGGATGAAGTCCGGTAGGCCCGTCTGCTCCCGCATCGCGTCGATGACGTCCCCTGACGAAAATCGCCGGGTGCCCGAGGTGCTGACGCCCTGTCGGGCCATGACCCGGCGGAGCAGACGGACGGCCTTGCCCGGGAACGCCTCGTGCGACACGAAGCGCTCCTGCAACGAGAGCAGGGTCTCCAGCGCCAGCGGCGAGAGCCGGACCGAGCTGTCCGTGCCTTCCGCTTCCAGTTCGCGCACGGTGCCGAGGAGCGCAGGCAGCGTGGCACGCGCATCCAGCGCGGGGACGTGGATGACCCGGAAGAGCGAGGCGAGGGTGGGGGCTTCTTCCCGCACGCGCTCGAAGCGCTCGGGTGTGGACTCGGCGAGCACGGTGAGCTCGCCCCGGGCCATGTGGGGCTCCAGGAACTGCGCGACGTTGGTGCGCTCATTGCGCGTGCGGCCCGCGTAGACGAGCGAGGCCAGGTCGTCCACGTAGAGCAGGTCGCTGACCTCCATCAGCTCCTTCACCACGCCCCGCGCGCGGGCCTCCCACTGGCCCACGTACATCATGCCTGCGATGAACTGGTTGCCGTCCACGCGCCACACGTCGCGACGCACGCCCGCGGCGTCCTGCCGGGCGGTGAGCCGGCTCACCGCTTCATGAATCAGGGCCGTCTTGCCCGCGCCAGGGGACCCACCAGCACCAGCGCGGAGCCTTCGCGGCCTTCGAGCGCCTCTACGAGCTCGCGAACCAGCGCCTCCCGGCCGAAGCAACGCTCCAGCGTGCCGTCTCGGGCACCGTGGCTCAGGTTGCGCGCCACGGCCCGGAGCTCCACCAGGGTGAGGCGCCGCCGGTTGCGGCGTTGCTCCCGCTGCTCTGGCGTCTCGGGCGCGGTGTCTTCCTTCTCCGGGTTCTTCGCCCGGCGGCGTCGCGCGGGCAGGGCCGGTCGCGGCGGCGTGCGCGGGAGGACGGAGGGGGCATAGGCATCCACCTCCAGGAGCTCCAGTTGCTCCCGGCCCTGGGCCCAGTGCGCGTCCAGGGAGTCCAGGTTGTGTTCCAGACACCAGGCCACCAGCCGTCGCGCGAGCGCCTGGGGCAGGTCCCCGGGCTGGTTCAGCGCGAAGCGCGCGGCGGGGAGCCGGGTGGGGGTGACGACCCAGAAGGTGTCACGGGGCCACTTCTCCAGCAGCACGGACATGGTGCCCTGGAGGACGACGCGCCGGTTCTTCTCCCGGTCCCTTCCTTCCGCATCGACGGTGACGTGCTTGAGGGCGAAGTGGGGGGGAAGTTGGTACTGCGCCACCTGGGAGGGCGACTCGCGCTCGAAGCGCTCCATGACAGCGAGCGCGAGTTCGTCTCGCAGCATGGAGAGGCTGGGCCCTGCTTTGTGCAGCGCCGGGAAGAAGGTGGGCACCCAGGCCTCGACGAGCCGGCCGCTGAGCGGGGCCACCACGAAGGGAAGCTTCAGGTCCATGTCGTCAGTCCTCGTCCCGGCTGTTGAAGACGCGCCACTGCATCCAGGGCTCCAGCAGGGGCTCCAGGTCAGGCCCCTCCAGGCCGAAGCGCTGCTGCACCCCGGTGCGAAGGTCCGTCAGCGTCCCCTGGCCGGAACCGCTGCCCGACAGGCGCACCTGACGGACCTCGTTTTTCGGCAACTGCTTCTGCAACGCCTCCCGGGAGGCGAGGTCGAACAGCGAGAGGGGCCGCGGCTCGAAGTACGCATGCACCATCGAAATCTGACTGCCTTCGATGAAGCGATGCAGGCCGTGCTCGCCAGCGAGCAGCAGGGCGTGGGGGCCGCCCTTGACCTGAATCGCATAGGCGACCGGTTGTACGACGAGCTTGTCGAAGGTCTCATCGTCGGTCCACCGCCATTGCGGCGGCGGAGGGGTGCGATGGGCCTTTTCGCTGGGCTTGCGCTCGGGGACGGCGAGCAGGCCTCGCCGCTTCTCCATGGACGCCTTCTGGGTCCACCGCTCATAGGCCGTGGCGAGCATGCGCGCCTGCCTCCACGCGCCGCGGCCTGGCACCAGGTAGAGGGTCGCGCCATGTGACGGGGGAAAGAGGGAGGAGTAGATGCGTTGCCGGATGCGCGCGAAGGCCGCCTTCACCTGGCTCACCTCGCGGCTCAGGGACTCCACCTGCTCCACGGTCCTGGACAGGTGGGCCTCGAAGAGCAGGTCCTCAATGGCCTCCGCCTGCTGGGCGCACTCGCGAAGCGACTGTTCCAGCGCTCGCGCCTCCGATGACTTGCGCGAGTTTTCTTCGGCCAGCGCCCGCTCCTCCCAGTACGCGGTGTGCCGGGAGACCTTGTCGAAGACGGCCAGGACGCGGCGCAGGGAGTGCATGGGCGCGCAGCGGCTCCAACGCTGGACCTCCGCGCGCACGGTGGCTGCTTCCTCGAGGATCCGCTCGATGGCCTCTCGGCCTCCACCCTCGGCGGCGGCGCTCAGGGACTCGGCGCGCAGTTCGAGTCCCGTGGTTCCCGTGTCCACCGTGAGGCTCGCCGGCCCCGTGCGGGGATGCGCCGCGAGCCAGTCCGCCACGGGGACCACCAGCTCGCGCTCCAGCGCGCGCTTCAACGGGCGGGCGCCATACCGCGCGTCGAAGCCTCGCAGGGCCAGCCAGTCCTGGGCGGCGGGGGTGACCTCCAGCAGGGCATCATGGAGCGAGAGGCCGGGACGGCGGCACACGGCTTCGAGCTCGCGGACCACCAGTCGGCGCAGCAGCGGGGCGGACAGCGGCGAGAAGACGACCACGTCGTCCATGCGGTTGAACATCTCCGGCCGGAAGAAGCGCTGCACCTCGGAGAGGTAGTGCGCGCGCAGGGAGGCCATGTCCGGGGCACCGCCCGACGCATCGAAGCCCACGCGGGCGCGCAGGGTGTCCGCGCCCAGGTTGCTGGTGAGGATGATGAGGGCGTTGCGGAAGTCCGTGAAGCGCCCGGAGGCATCGGTGAGGCGGCCTTCGCCCAAGACGCCCAGCAGCGCATCGTGAACGGCGGGGTGGGCCTTCTCCACCTCGTCCAGCAGCACCACGCAGAAGGGCTGCCGGCGCACCGCCGAGGTGAGATAGCCCGGCGTCTCTCCGTCTCCCATCAACCGCAGCAGGGCGTCCGGACCGGCGTACTCACCCATGTCCAGGCGGACCATGCGCTCCTTCGCACCGAAGAGCAGCTCCGCCAGCGCCTTGGACAGCTCCGTCTTGCCCACGCCGGTGGGGCCCACGAAGAGCAGCACCCCCAGCGGGCGCCGCACGTCCGACATGCCGGCCTTGAGGATTGATACCACCGAGGCCGCGCGCTCCACGGCGGCGTCCTGCCCCATCACTCGCGAGGCGAGGAAGTCGCGCACGTGTGCGGACTCCATCGGCTGGTCGTCCCGGAGCAGGTGCTCGGGGATGCCGGACTCCGAGGCGAACTGGCGGGTGGCCTCCAGTCGGGTGACTGAGGTGCGCGAGGCTTGGGCACACGACGCCAGCAGCCGGCGCACGAAGGCCACGGTGTTGCCCACCTGGGCGCCGTAGGGGAGGAAGCGGCGGCATAGGAAGCGCGCCTCGTCGAGTGCGTCGGGCTGGACCTGCATCGCGGCGGCCAAGGCGTCGTCCTCCGCCACCTTGGCGACGATGCGGCCGAGCGCATCGGGCGTGGGCTCCGCGACGCGCACCACCGAGAAGAGCCGGGCGAAGCTGGCGTTGCGCTGCTCCACCTGGGCCCAGGTCTCCTCCGTGGCCTCAGCCACGACGGCCACGTCACGCGCCGCGAGGAGGGGAGCAGCAGCTGGGCCACGTTCTGGTCACTGTGGGCGCTCTTGCCCGCGTCGAGGAGCTCCACGGCATGGCCCAGGGACAGCAGGGCCCGGGCCGCGGTGGCCTCACGGAAGGCGCGCAGCACCTGCTGCTGCCAGTCTCCGAAGAAGCCCTCGCCCGCGATGAGCCGGCTTCCGTCGAGGAAGTAGAACGGGCGGGCGCGCTCGGCCTCGGTGGCGGTGGGGGCGCGCAGCGACTGGGCGAGCGCGTGGAGCACCGACGTCTTGCCCACGCCCGAAGGCCCCACCAGGACCACCGGTTCGGCGTCCTTGGCCGCGAGCCGGGTGCGGAGCAGGGCGACCAGCGCATCCTGTTCGTAGGCCGAGTCGAGCTGCCCTTCCTGCGCGAGCCGGTGCCGGCCACGCCGACGCTGTCCAGGGTGGGCGTAGGCGGCGGCTTCGCGGGCGGCTCACCCGGGCCCCGATGCGCGGTGCGGCGGCGTGGCTCCCAACTGTCCAGGTCCAGCGCCTCCGTGTCTTCGTCCTCGTCGTCCTCTCGCGTGTCGTCCTCCAGGTCGGCGGGCGCGTCCGGAGGGCGCGGCGGTGGACGAATGTCACGGTGCAGCTCGCGAGGCGTGAGGTCCGACAGGGCCACGGGGGTGGCCCGCACTTCGATTTCCAGCAGCGACTCGGGGCCATCCGGGCGCAGGGCAAGGCGCTCCGCGTCGGACATTCCCTCCAGGCGATCTCCCAGCAGCTCCTGGGCCTCGGCGGGGAGTGTCTTGCCCTGGAACCAGTGGTGGCTGTTGAGGCGGGGCGCGTGGAGGCCCAGGAAGGCATTGAGCGTGGGAGCCACCACGGCGGACAGCGTCAGCGGCGCGAAGTGATTCTGCTCGGCGCCCCAGACGGGAATCGCGGGCAGCTCCACCGTTTCGAGCGTCCCTCCGGTGGGGGCGATGAACTCCGGCACGCGCCGCGGGTGGACGCGGGAGAGTTGGTCATCCAGCGCGAGCGTCAGCTCCTCGGTGGCGGCCTCCAGCGAGTCCGCGTGCACCGCGAGACGGCGCAGCGCCAACGGCGTGAGCGTCACCCGGCCGCTGACGTGCCGCTGCAACCAGCATTGAAAACGGAAGTTCATGGGTGAGGGCTCAGGTGAAAACGGTGCCGTGCGTGACGGCATGAGCCAGCGGGAGCTGACCGGACCTGCTCACGATGCGGGCCCGGCCTGACAGGCCGTCGGATGCATCAAGGGCGAAGCGCCAGCGCACCGTCGGGGCGGGGTGGAAAAGGAGAGGGCGTTCCTGGAGGGCCCGGGTGGTCGCGTTGACAGCGTCGCGGGTGCCGGGGCATCGTGTGGGGACTGATGACGCGCTCGACCCACCAGACGTGTTGCTGCTGTCCGGCATCCGCGGTGGGCGTCCGTCCGCCAGTGGCCTGAGCGCCCCTGGCTGAGCTGTTTCCGGAAAGCCCACTGCCCGCGAGGGAGTGGGCTTTTGACTTTCTCGCGTGGCCCCTTGCTTCACCCCGAGGTCCCGCATGGAACGTCTCGCGCTGTTGCGCGCCAGGAACTGGATGCCGTTGGCCCTGCTGCTGTCCGTGGCGGGCTGTTCGCGCGCCTCCAGTGATGCGTCACCCGACGGGACGGTGACGTTGCTCAACGTCTCCTATGACCCCACGCGGGAGCTCTACGAGGACCTCAACGCGGCCTTCGTGAAGCACTGGGCGGCCACGCGTGGCCAGCAGGTGTCCATCCAGCAGTCCCACGGAGGCTCCGGCAAACAGGCCCGGTCCGTCATCGAAGGATTGCGGGCGGACGTGGTGACGCTGGCGCTCGCGTACGACGTGGACATGCTGCACGAGAAGGCGCAGCTCCTTCCGGCGGACTGGCAGGCACGGCTGCCTCACAACAGTGCGCCGTATACGTCCACCGTCGTCTTCGTGGTGCGCCAGGGCAACCCAAAAGCCATCCGTGACTGGGACGACCTGGTGCGCGAGGACGTCACCGTCATCACCCCGAACCCGAAGACGTCGGGCGGCGCGCGGTGGAACTACCTGGCCGCGTGGGGACAGGCGCTGAGAGGCGAGGGCGGTAGCGAGGCCCGGGCCCAGGCGTATGTGGAGAAGCTGTTCCGCAACGTACCGGTGCTCGACTCGGGCGCGAGGGGCGCCACCACCACCTTCGCCGAGCGGGGCCTGGGGGACGTGCTCCTCGCCTGGGAGAACGAGGCCTTCCTCCTCATCCGCGAGGTGGGGCAGGCGCGCTTCGAGGTCGTCATTCCCTCGGTGAGCATCCTCGCCGAGCCACCCGTCGCCGTGGTGGACCCCAACGTGGACCGCAAGGGCACCCGGGCCGTGGCGGAGGCGTACCTGGCGTACCTCTATTCGGACGAGGGCCAGGAGATCGCGGCGCGGCACCACTTCCGGCCACGCTCGGAGGTCGTCGCCGCGAGGCATGCGTCCGCCTTCCCCGGTCTGAAGCGCCTCACGCTGGCGGAAGTCGCGGGCGACTGGCGGCGGGCGCAGGCCACGCACTTCGCCGACGGCGGCCTCTTCGACCGCATCTACGCGCCCCGCGCGGACTGAGGACACCCCGCCATGTCCCATCCTACTCGCCACCGGGTGCTCCCGGGGTTCCGTCTGTCGCTGGGCTTCAGCTGGTTCTACCTGGGCCTCATCGTCCTCATTCCGCTCTCCAGCCTCTTCCTGCGGACCTTCTCCCTGAGCTGGGAGGAGTTCTGGGGCACCGTGACGACGCCGCGCGCGCTCGCCGCGTACCGGCTCAGCTTCGGGGCCTCGCTGGCCGCCGCGCTCGCCAACGTCGTCTTCGGCCTGCTGGTGGCATGGGTGTTGGTGCGCTACCGCTTCCCCGGCCGCGACGTGTTGGAGTCCCTGGTGGACCTGCCCTTCGCGTTGCCCACCGCCGTGGCCGGGCTCACGCTCACGACGCTGTTCTCCGCGAAGGGGTGGTACGGCCAGTACCTCGAAGCGCTGGGGCTCAAGGTGGCCTACACGTCCGTGGGCGTGGCCATCGCGCTGACGTTCATCGGGTTGCCCTTCGTGGTGCGCACCGTGCAACCCGTGCTGGAGGACATCGACGTGGACGTGGAGGAGGCCGCGGCCACGCTGGGCGCCTCTCCGTGGCAGACCTTCCGGCGCGTCCTCCTTCCCGCGCTCTTCCCCGCGCTGCTCAGCGGCTTCACGTTGGCCTTCGCCCGCGCGCTGGGGGAGTACGGCTCCGTCGTCTTCATCTCCGGCAACATGCCGCTGCGCACGGAGATTGTCCCGCTGCTCATCATCACCCGGCTGGAGCAGTTCGACTACGCGGGGGCGACGGCCATCGCCATCGTCATGCTGGGGGCGTCGTTCTCACTGCTGCTGACCGTCAACCTGCTCCATCGCTGGAGCCAGCGTCGGCTGGAAGCCCGGCCGGGAGCGTGAGCGCCATGCATCCATCCACCCTTGTCTTGCGCCGAAGCGCGCGCAGTCTGAGCGGCCCGGCGTTCGTCCGTTGGGGGCTCATCGGCGCGGCGGTGCTGCTGCTGGGCGTCTTCCTCATCGTCCCGCTGGTGGCCGTCTTCACCTTCGCCTTCCAGAAGGGCTGGGAGGCCTACGTCGCCGCCCTGACGCACCCGACGGCGCTGGCGGCCATGCGGCTGACGCTGCTGGCCGCGGCCATCGCCGTGCCCTTCAACCTCGTCTTCGGCCTGGCCGCGTCGTGGCTCATCGCGCGGTTCCAATTCCGGGGACGCTCGTTGTTGATGACGCTCATCGACCTGCCCTTCAGCGTGTCGCCCGTCATCGCGGGGCTCATCTTCGTGCTGCTCTTCGGCCGGCAGGGCTGGCTGGGGCCGTGGCTCCTGGACCACGACGTCCGCGTCATCTTCGCCGTGCCCGGCATCGTCCTGGCCACGGTGTTCGTCACCTTCCCCTTCGTCGCACGCGAGGTGCTGCCCGTGATGGAGGCCCAGGGCAGCGACGAAGAAGAGGCGGCGCTGACGCTGGGCGCGAGCGGCTGGCGCACCTTCCTGACCGTCACGCTGCCGAAGGTGAAGTGGGGCGTGCTGTACGGCGTCATCCTCTGCAACGCGCGAGCAATGGGGGAGTTCGGCGCCGTGTCCGTGGTGTCCGGCCACGTGCGCGGAGTGACGACGACGCTGCCGCTGCACGCGGAGATTCTCTACAACGAGTACGACCTGGCTGGCGCGTTCGCCGTGGCGTCGCTGCTGACGCTGCTCGCGCTCGTGACGTTGGTGGTGAAGAAGTTTGTGGAGTGGAGGAGTCAGCCGTCATGAGCATCGTCGTCGAACAGGTCGCCCGCCGGTTCAATCGGGGTGGCAGTCCCGCCGTGTCCAAGGTGTCCTTCCAGGCCCCCGAGGGTGCCATCACCTCGCTGCTGGGACCGTCCGGCGCGGGCAAGTCCACGCTGCTGCGGCTCATCGCCGGGCTGGAGATTCCCGACGAGGGCCGTGTCCTCATCGATGGCGTGGACAGCACGCAAATGCCAGTGCAGCAGCGTGGCGTGGGGGTGGTCTTCCAGAGTTACGCGCTCTTCAAGCACCTCACCGTCCGCCAGAACGTGGCCTTTGGCCTGGAGGTCCGGCGCGTTCCCAAGGCGGAGCGCGAGGCCCGTGTGGAGGAGATGCTCCGCATGGTGCAACTGGAGCACCTGGGCGGCCGCTATCCCGGCCATCTCTCCGGCGGGCAGCGGCAGCGCGTGGCCTTCGCGCGCGCGCTGGCCATCCGCCCCCGCGTGCTGCTGCTGGACGAGCCCTTCGGTGCGCTGGACACGCGGGTGCGCGAGGAGCTTCGGGAATGGCTCCATGCCCTGCACGAGCGCACGCGGCTGACGACGCTGCTGGTGACGCACGATCAGCAGGAGGCCTTGGAGATTTCCCAGCACGTGGTGGTGCTGAGCGAGGGCCGCGTGGCCCAGGCGGGCTCTCCCGCGGACATCTACGACCGGCCCGCGTCTCCCTTCGTCGCCTCATTCATTGGAGGCGCCAGCGTGCTGCGTGGCCACGTCCAGGCGGGCAGGGCGGCCATGGGGGCTTTGTCCGTGACGGCTCCCGCCGCTGCGCGCGAGGGCGAACCAGTGCATGCCTTTGTCCGTCCGCATGACATCAAGCTGGCGAAGGCAGTCGCGGGCGCGGCGAGCGCTTCCACCGCCACCGGCCGCGTCGAGCGGCTCAAACCGGTGGGAGGCTACGTGAAGGTGTTCCTCCGCCTACCAAGCGGGGACGAAGTCACGGTGGAGGTACCGCGCTCGGAGTTCGACGCGCTGGGCGTGGCGGAGGGGGACTCCGTGCGCGCCGACGTCCGGTCCGCCACCGTCTTCGTGGGGGACTACTCCATCTAGGTGGAAAGTCTTTGAAATCTGATATTTCAACTAAAGCTGCTTGTGTGGCGGAGGAGGGCGGCTATGTCCCAGGGGAACCCCTGGAGCGAGACATGCACAAACGACACGCATTGCGTTCGATGTTGTGGGCCGCGAGCAGTCTGGCGTTGGTTGGCGGCTGTTCCCCGGAGCCGGAGCTGTCCGACGCGGAAGCCCTTCCCCTGGTGACGCAGGCGCAGGGCGAGCGGGCCTATGACCCAGGGCCGGGCTGGAACCTGGCGTGGCAGGACGACTTCACGGGCAACAGCCTCAACTCCGCCAACTGGACGGTGCTGACGAGCAACTTCGACCCCGTCACCAACAACTGCAACTTCGGCACGGGGGAGCTGGAGTTCCCCCGCGCGCAGAACGTCACCGTCGCTGGCGGCAAGCTCATCCTCACCGCGCAGCGGACGGCCGACGCGCCGTTTGACTCACGCTGCGCGGGTTACGGGCCGCGTTCGTACTACTCGGGCCGCATCCACTCGAAGGGCAAGGTGGAGCGCCGCTACGGCAAGCTGGTAGCGAGCATCAAGGTGCCGTCCGGCTATGGCATGTGGCCCGCGTTCTGGACGCTGGGCGCGAACATCTCCAACGTCGGGTGGCCCCGGAGCGGCGAAATCGACATCCTCGAGTGGCACTCCAACGACGCGTCGTGGATGAAGTCCGCCGCGCACTGGTTCGCCAATGGCGCGCAGCAGAGCTGGGGCACGGGCGCCAACCGCGGGTACAGCATCGCGGACGGCTTCCACACGTACGAGGTGGAGTGGACGGCCAACCGGATGATCTTCCGCCTGGACGGCGAGATTCGCGGCAACGAGTTCGCCCACAACGAGGCGGCCTTCCAGCAGAACCACTACATCCTCCTGAACCTCGCTCTGGGTGGGAACTGGTACGGCCACCCGCACCCGGACGCCATCGCGCTGCCCTGGGGCCAGACGAAGACGATGGAGGTGGAGTGGGTGCGCTGGTACCAGCCAGGGAGCACGCCGCCGCCCGCGTCACTCACCAACGCCAGCTTCGAGAACGGCATGACGGGCTGGGCCACCTGGAGCCCCAACGGCACCGAGGCCGCGGACTTCAGTGAGACGTACAACGGGGGCCGCACCGGCGCCTATCACCTGACGCACTGGACGAACGGCACGCCCTTCGAGGTCTGGACATACCAGCCGGTGTCGGGCCTCGCGTCGGGCACGTACAAGGTCCGCGCGTGGGTGCGAAAGAACGGCGGGTTCGACCTGTCGCGTCTCCAGGCCAAGACGTGTGGCGAGTGCGCGCCCGTGTTCACCAACCTGGGGAACCATGGCGACTGGACGATGGTGGAGACGCCGCCCATCTCCGTGACGGGAGGCTACCTGGAGCTGGGCTTCCACACCCGCGCCACGTCGGGCAACTCCGCCAACTTCATCCACATGGATGACGTGGAGCTCATCCGCCTCTAGTCACGGCGTGAGCCAGGGCTAAAGCACCATTCGCCAGAACAGTCCGGCCAGGGTGGTGTAGCCCACCGCCGCGCGTTCCACGCGCCCCTCCGAGGAGATGAAGAACACGGTGGGGAAGCTGTTCACGCGAAAGGCGGATTGAATGGCGTCGTCCCCGAGGAGCACCGGGTAGTCCACCGCGTGCTCCCGGGCGAAGCGCCGCACGGCCTCCTCGTCTTCATAGGCCACGGCGACGGACACGACATGCGCGGAGTCCCCCGCGAGCTTGCGCAGCTGCGAGAGGTTGGAGGACTCCATTCCGCAGACGCCGCACCAGGGCGCCCAGAAAGCCAGCACCACCGGCTTGCCGCGGAGCGCGTCCAGCCGCACGGTGTCACCTGTCAGCGTCTGGAGGGTGAAGGCGGGCGCGGGTGTCCCCGCTCCGGGAAGGTTCCGGGCCTGCCACGCGGCCACCGCCGAGAAGAGGAGGGCGAACACGGCCAGGTCCACGCCCCATCGCACCCATCGCCGCTCCCGGGCACGGGCCCAGGTGGACTTCAGCCTCGCCAACATCCCCGTGCCGCCCTGCATGTGCATCCTTTCGATTCGGGACAGGCCACGGCCGCCCGGAAAGGGGCGGCCGTGCCTGCGTCACATCATGTCAGCGCGGCGGCCTCATCGGGCTGCCATGCTGCGTCACGCAGCCGGGCGCCGTCCTGGCGCTGCGCGCGGCCCACCGCTCGCGTGACGGCGTTGCTGGCGCGCTCCAGCGTCCGGTCGATGGCCGCCAGCAGGTTGGTGTCCGAGGATTCGATGGCCAGCTCCCGCCCGTGTTCCAGGCGGAGTGCCACGCGGCACACCTGGTCCACGCCGCCCTTGGGGCCGTTGGCATCCTCCAGCCGCACGACGACTTCCTTCACCCTGTCGGACAGCCGGTCCAGGGCGAAGCGCACGCGACGCTCGGCGTAGGTTCGAAGGGTCTCTGTGAGGGGGATGTTCCGGGCTCGGATTTCGACTCGCATCCAGGACGCTCCTTCCGGGGCCCACCATGGGCCCACGCCTCTATCTCTGTCGTCGTGACGCTTTTGCCGCAAATAGGAAAAGCCCCCGTGAGCGCTTCGGAAAACCGAAGGTTCACGGGGGCCGGTGGCGGGGCCATGAGGCCCTGGAATCACGGGCCGCTGGACGTCGCGGCGCTGCCCGCGGGCTTCTTGGCCGCCGCCTTGGCGGGTGGGCTGGCTGCGCCCGCCGCCGCGGGGGCCTGTGCCTTGCTGGCCGCCTCCGGGGCCGCGGCGTCCGTGGGGGCCTTCTTCGCGGGCATGGCCCAGATGGGGGCCTCCGGCACCGCGCGGGCACCAATGCGCACCTGCTGCTCCACCATGCGCGACCACAGTGACGCCTTGTTGCCTACCAACGCGTTGTTCGCCAACTCCAGGGTCCGTGTGTCCTGTGCGCGACGGTAGAGGCGTGGGGCCACGTCCGGCTGGGCCGGGTCGGAGTCGCTCACCTGCACCTGCTCCTGCACGCTGATGCCCTCCTCCGCGAAGGTGAGGGTGGACGTCAGCTCGAACTTGCGGCGCAGCCCGTTGGGCAGCTCGAAGGTCATCTCCCGGGACAGGGGGAACCACGCGGCGCCCAGGCAGGCGCGGCTCGCGTTGGAGACGGACTCGCTGAAGAAGCGGTTGGTGCGCAGCGGCATGATGCGCGCGTGTCGGCGGCAGACCTCCTCGTCGCCGGAGGTGCACGCGTCACCCTCCGCGACGAGGATTTGCGTGCCCTTCACCTTCTCCAGGCGCAGCTTGGTGTGCTTCGCCATGGCGCGCAGCGAGCCCAGGGCCTCCACGCGGAAGCCCTGCTCGGTGCTCTCCACCAGGGCCACCGGGCCCAGGGCCTCGCCGTTGGTGAAGCGCCGCGTCTGCACCCAGACCAGCCGCTGGCCCGCCTGGAGCGTCTCCAGGACGAGGTCCTCCTCGGAGAGCTTCTCCGCGGGAGGCAGGGCCTGCGAGTCCGGACCGGCCTCCACGCACTCGTCCGCGGCCGGGTCCTGCCACCACACCGGGGCACCGGCGCAGTCCACGCTGGGGCGCGGGTTGGCGCCCGTGTCCTTGTCGTAGCCGTGGAGCAGCAGCGCGAACCAGGTGTCCGGCGTGGGGAACGAGCGCGCGTTGGGGCCCGCCTCGGCGAAGCACATCGACGGCTTGGGGACGGTGGCGCAGCCGGCCAGCAGCGACAGCGCGACGGCGGAGGCCTGAAGCGTTCGTTTCATGGATTCTCTCAGGCCTCGGCGAACCGGAGGTCCCAGTCGCCTCCCTCGGTCAGGGCCACATGCAGCTTCGGGGGCACCGCGCCGCTCACCAGGTGCTGCAGCAGCTCGCGGGACAGCGCCGGCATCAGCGAGCCCTGGAGAATCTGCTCCATGTTGCGCGCCCCCATCTCCGACTCCGTGCAGCGGCGCGCGAGCTCGTCCAGCAGCTCTGGCGCCAGCGTCGTCTCCACGTTGTGGGCCGTGCGCAGCCGGCTCACCAGCTTGGCCAGCTTCATCTCGGCAATCTGGCGCATCACGTCGCGCTGCACCGGGCCGAAGGGGACGACCGTCATTCGAGCCAGCAGCGCCGGCTTGAAGTGCTGGCTGAGCGCGGGGCGAATCACCGACAGCACCTCATCGGAGGTGGGCTGCGCGCCGTCCTCGAACATCCGCATCACCAGGTCCGAGGCCAGGTTGCTGGTGAGGATGAGCACGGTGTTCTTGAAGTCCACCGCGCGGCCCTCGCCGTCCGTCAGCGAGCCCTTGTCGAACACCTGGTAGAAGAGGTTCATCACCTCCAGGTCGGCCTTCTCGCACTCGTCCAGCAGCACGACGGAGTAGGGCCGCTGACGCACGGCTTCCGTCAGCAGGCCGCCCTCGCCGTAGCCCACGTAGCCCGGCGGCGAGCCGATGAGCCGGCTCACCGTGTGCTTCTCCTGGAACTCGCTCATGTTGAGCGTCGTCATGAAGCGCTCGCCGCCATAGAGCGCGTCCGCCAGCGCCAGCGCCGTCTCCGTCTTGCCCACGCCGCTGGGGCCCACGAAGAGCATCACGCCAATGGGCGTGTCCGGGTTGCGGATGCCGGCCTGGGAGATGCGGATGATTTCCGCCACCTTCTTCAGCGCGGCCTCCTGACCCCGCACCCGGCCCCGGAGCTTGTCCTCCAGGTTGAGCACCGACTCCAGCAGGTCGCTGCGCATCTTCCCCACGGGCACACCTGTCCAGCCCGCCACCACCCGCGCGACGATGTCCGCGTCCACGTCCGCGTGTACCAGCGGCACCTCGCCGCGCGTGGCCGCCAGCTTCGCCGCCGCTTCGTCCACGGCCGCCTTCAGTGGCGCGGAGTCCGTGTCCGGAGCGGCCTCGCGCAGGGCCTTGCGGGCCGCCATCAGCGCCGCGACGGCCGTGCGCTCCGTCTCCCAGCGCGCGTGCAGCGTGGCACGTGCATCCACCGTGGCGCTCAGCTTCGCCTCGGCGGCCTCCAGGGACGTCTGTTCGTCCGGGCCGCCCGTGCCCTCGGCGAGGTCGCGCTTGCGCGTGTCGCGCTCGCGCTCCAGCGCCGAAATCTCCTGGTCCAGTTGCACCAGCTCCTCGGGCCGGGTGGACAGCTCAATCTTCACGCGGGCCGCGGACGTGTCCAGCAGGTCCACCGCCTTGTCCGGGAGCTGCCGGCCGGAGATGTACCGGCTGGACAGGCGCACCGCGGCGGTGACGGCTTCGTCGCGGATGATGACGCCGTGGGCCGCTTCGTACGTGGGGCGCAGGCCGCGCAGCATCAGCTCCGCGTCCTCCTCGCTGGGCTCCTCCACCTTGACCGGCTGGAAGCGCCGCTCCAGCGCGGCGTCCTTCTCGAAGTACTTCTTGTACTCGGCCCAGGTGGTGGCCGCGAGCGTGCGCAGCTCACCGCGCGCCAGCGCCGGCTTGAGCAGGTTGGACGCGTCCGTGCCGCCCTGCGAGCCGCCCGCGCCGATGATGGTGTGCGCCTCGTCGATGAACAGGATGATGGGAGTGGGGGAGGCCTTCACCTCGGAGATGACGGCCTTGAGGCGGTTCTCGAACTCGCCGCGTACGCCAGCGCCCGCCTGGAGCAGGCCCAGGTCCAGCCCCAGCAGCTCCACGTTCTTCAACGCGTCGGGCACCTCGCCCCGGACGATGGCCCAGGCCAGGCCCTCCACCAGCGCCGTCTTGCCCACGCCGGGCTCGCCCACCAGGATGGGGTTGTTCTTCCGGCGGCGGGAGAGGATGTCCACCATCTGCCGGATTTCGCGGTGCCGGCCGAAGATGGGGTCGATCTTCCCCTCGCGCACCCGGCCGGTGAAGGACGTGGCGAAGCGCTTGAGGGCTTCATCCCCTCGGCCGCCCGCGCCACCGGCCGCGCCTCCTGATGCGCCACTGGCGGCGGCATCCGCGGAGGCGACCTCGACATTCTCGGGCGAGGGCCGCAGCACCACGTCCAGCGAGCTCATCAGCTCGTCGCGGCTGATGGCGTCCAGCTCGGGGAACAGCTCCGCGGTGTAGCGCGCGCGCCGGCTGACGAACTGGGCGAACAGCAGGCCCGAGCGCAGCCGCGTGGCGCCCTGCTCCACGGAAGCCAGGAGCCACGCTTCCTCGAACCACTGGAACAGCGTCTCGGAGAAGACGGGTCGGCCGGAGCTGCCCGCGCGCAGGCCCTGGAGGGCGCGCTCCATGCTGGCCAGCAGGTGGCGGCGGTCCACGCCGAACTGCTGGAGGATGCGCGCGACGTCCGAGTCCTCCGGCTCCAGCATCTGCACCAGCATGTGCTCCGGGACGATTTCATAGAACCGTCCCGCGCTGGCCCGGGCCACGGCGGCCTCGAGCAGACGGGTAGAGGTGGGCGTCAGGCGACGGACAAGCGCTTTCGGATCGACGCGAATGGGAGCCCCCAAAAAGGAAAGCGGTGATGGACGATATATCGGGCGCGCCCTGGCGGCGTAAATCCCCGCGCGCCGCGCCCGCCTGCTCTAACAACTCATTTCACCACGGGGACACTCATCTGCGTCTGCTGACTCAGGCCCAGCCACGTGTCCCGCCCGAGCTGACTCGGCTCCCGGCTGGAGAGCCGGAACTGGTGCTGCACGCCTTCGGTGAGCCCCAGCTCCAAATCGTACTCCAGGGGGTCCCTCACGAAGAGGGCCACCACCTCTCTCACCAGTGGCAGCAAGTCCCCTTCCTGCATCAGCCGCTTGTAGGCGCGCGGCGGCAGCGGCCGGATGTGGATTTGAATCTTCCCCGTCCGGTCGAAGGCCTTGCCGCCCAGCAGCATGTTGCGCCCCAGCTGGTGGTTGGAGTGGCCCAGCCGCGCCCGGGCGTCGATGTCCACCCAGCGGCCCACGAACTGGCGCACCGACACCCTCGCGCCCTCCAGGTCGTCGCCCAGCACGTCCTCGAGCGCGACCTCCAACTGCTCGGACGTCCTCGCCCGGCTGGCCAGCAGCGGGGCGATCCGCAGCAGACGCCAGGTCGGCAGCGTGCCCTCCAGGGCCTTCTCGTAGGTGTCGAACCCGCCCAGCGCCAGCAGGCGCCGGGACCACTGGTCCGAGAAGGACGTGTCCGTCTCGCTGGTGACGCGGTACTTCGACTCGATGCGGTACAGCAGCGACAGCAGCCGGTGGTGGAACAGGTCCAGGAACTCGCGCCGCACCGGGTGGTCCGGGTCCTCCTGTGCGACTTCCTCGGCCAGGTAATGGGGCAGGGGACTCACCGAGCCCGTCAGGCCCAGGAAGCGTGTCACCACCTCGAAGAGTGGCCGCTTCGAATACGGGTCCTCCGCCCGCACCGGCACCTGGTGGAGCGTCACGGACGACACGTCGCCCGAGGGGAACCCCAGGGACGGGTCGTGCCGGAAGCGAATCATCTCCTCGTTGACGGGCCCCGCGCCGCCCACGCGCGTGGCCTGCGACGTCAGCCGCTCCAGGAACGCCACCAGGGGAAAGAAGCCCACCCGGGGCGCCAGCTCGGCCAGCTTCTGGGCCGTCTCTACAAAAGCGTCTGGGAGCCGTTCCTCGGAAGCCACGCGAACTCCGTCTGCGAGGGGTGAAGCCGGATGCTCAGCTCGTTGAAGGAGTTGATGGTGACGTGGGAGGCGAGCAGCTCCTCCAGCACGGAGCCGAAGAGGAACGAATCGCCCACGCCCATGAAGTTCTCTTCGTCCAGGTCCACGCGGGTGCGGTGACCCCGCAGCGGCGCGCCCTCCAGGAAGCGCGTCACCGGCTTTGTCTCCACCGCGCGGATGGCGTTGATGCGCAGGCGGCTGGCGCGCGCCGCCAGGTTGTCGGTGAGCGAATGGAAGTTGTACAGGTCCATCAGCCGGCGCAGCGCGGCCGCGTCCGCCAGCGAGTGCTGGTTGATGGCCAGGTGCGACAGGAGCCGCCAGTGCAGCTCGGTGCCCAGCGGCGCGCGCGCGGGCCGGCTCACCGGGGAGATGTTCTTGAACTTCGCCTGCGTGGGGCTGGCGGAGGTGGACGCCGTCAAGTCACCCACCTGCAGCCGCGAGGGCAGCGAGCGGTTGGTGCACGTCAGGTCCATGGACAGCGCTTCCTCGGCGTTGACCTCCGGCGCGACGTTCCGCGGCGTCTCCAGGGTGATGTACGTGTCGATTCCTTCGTCCAGCGGCGAAGGCGCCCGGCGCAGCCGATAGAAGGACTGCTCGGCGTCCCCGCCCGCGGTGTGGGTGAACTCGTAGAAGGGCCGATAGACGCGCCGCTCGTTGCGCCCGGCCTTCAGGCCCGTCACCGAGTCCACCGAGTAAACCTCCGCGTGGTTGGGGGGCAGGTCGGACGCGCGCAGCAGGTGCTCTCGGTCCAGCGTGCGGTGGAGGATGGGGTCCGCCGGCACGCTGAAGAGGTTCACCACGGGGGCGCAATGCAGCCGGAACATCTCCCGGTGGATGCGCGCATCCAGGGGCGGCGGTCGCTCCAGGTGGAAGGCAATCTCGAAGCGGTCCTCTTTCAGCCCGGCGGCGGCGTCCAGCCCGCGCACCTCGAAGAACAGGAACTTCTCCGGCAGCGTCAGGTACTCCTGGAGGTGCCGGTAGCCCTCGCTGGCGCGCGGCCAGGGCAGCAGCTTGAAGTCCCGGTGGAAGCCCACCGGTTGGATGGCATTCGCCGGCAGCTTGATGCCGTCGCCCTGGCCAGACGCGCCGCGCACGCGCACCTGGCGGCAGTAGCGGAGCAGCCACAACAGCACCACCGACGCGGCGGACAGGTCGGCGTGGATGAACAGACGCAGGCCTTGCTCGCGGAACACCTCCGCGCGGCCCTGCTCCGTCGTCTGGAAATAGAGGCGCAGCACCGGCGCGGTGATGGACGACCGGTCCAGGAGCGCGTCGGTGAGCTGCACCGGCAGCAGGTCCACGTCCGTGGTGGTGCGGAAGACGCAACTGGTGCCGTCAATCGGCTGGGACGCCACCTCCGCCCCGGCGGCCAGCCGCGAGCGGCCGCGCAGCGCGCGCAGGTGCGGGGTGAACTCGACGATGGTGGAGGCCGGCAGCGGGCGCAGGTAGTGCGGCAGCAGCAGCTCGGTGAGCCCGTGCACCAGCTCCGGTACGTCGTCGTCCACGCGCTCGCGGATGCGGGCCGCGAGGAACGCGAAGCCCTCCAGCAGCCGCTCCACGTCCGGGTCCGCGCCGCGCTCCACCAACAGGCCGGCGACAGAGGGGTTGGCCAGCCCGAAGGCTCGTCCCATCTCCCGCAGGTACGACAGCTCGCTCAGGTAATACTTGCTGAACATCCTCGCCCTCCGCCACGCACCCCTGGATTCACCCGGCTCACCACAGGTCCACGCGTCCGCCCGGGTGCACCTGGGTATGGAAACGCACCATGCCTCGTCGATCCCGCGTGGCCAACTGGGCGGTGATGTCGAAGCGCAGCGCCGTCGGGTCCACCGGGTCCGCGTTGTAGTGCACCACCACGCCCTTCAGGCGCGGTTCGAACTCCTGGATGGCCTGCCGGATGGACTGCGTCATCCGCGGTATCGCCGACGGGTAGGAATGGACGATGTCGTTCAGGTCCAGGATGCCGTAGCCCGGTGAGGCCACGGACTCTCCCTTGCGCGTGTTGAGGAGGTTGCGCAGGTGCTCGGCGATGGATTCAACGACGTCGCCAGGCGGGGCGAGTGTGCCGTTGCCTTCAGCGATGCGCGACAACAAGCCTCGGGAGCCCATGGATTTCCTTCAACAACGGAGTACCCCAACCCCCGGCCGCCCGCGGAGCCCACTTGCACGGACGGCCGGTGGAGGGACGGACATCAACGCTGGGTGTCCCAGGTGTCCTCGTGCGTGACGCCGCCCTGGGTGATGGTCCAGTTGATGGTGTGGAACACCAGCTGGATGGTCTCCATCGGGGGCAGGTTGGTGCTCGCCGGCACGAAGGAGTTCGGCACCGTCTGCTGGATGGCGTTGATGCGGGCCTTCTTGATGGACACCGTGTAGAACTGCTCGGTGGTGCCGTCGCCCGTCGGGTTCGGACGGAAGAACTTGAAGGTCGCGTCGATGACCTGGTTCTCGCAGAGGGCCTTCATCAGCAGCGGCGACGACTTGTCGATGCGCTTGGTGATTTCGATGCCCTCGTACTGACGGCGGCCCGTGGCCAGACCCGAGCCGGCCTCGCGAGCGGTGAAGACCTTCTGGCTGTACGCGACGCACTCGATGGAATCCGCGCGGCCCAGGCTGGTTTGCGTGCTGTCGCCCTTGATGTCGCTGCCGTTCGCCTTCAGGTACAGGTGTACTGATTCAGCCATGACTTCAACCTCGTCGCTTTGCGCGCGTCCGCGCGCTGGTGGACCCAGGCTCACCCTGAGCCTGGGCTTGTTGGAGCCCCTAAACTAGCTGAAATGACCGACGCTGGGTGAAACGGGCTCTACTCCTTGTCCAGCTTGCCCACGAGGGACAAGGTGAACGACGCACCCATGTACTTGAAGTGGGGGCGCACCTGCAGGCTGCAGCGGTACCAGCCCGGCTGACCCTCCACGTCCTCCACCACCACGCGCGCGGCGCGCAGGGGGCGGCGCGAGCGCACGGCGGGAGCGGGGTCGTCCATGTCGGAGATGTACTGGCTGAGCCAGTGATTGAGCTCGCGCTCCAGGTCCGACTTCTCCTTCCAGCTTCCAATCTGCTCGCGCTGGAGCACTTTGATGTAGTGCGCCAGGCGGGTCATGATGAACATGTAGGGGAGCTGCGTGCCCAGGCGGTAGTTGGTCTCCGCCGCCTTGCCCTCCGGGGTGTTGCCGAAGAACCGGGGCTTCTGCGTGGAGTTGGCGCTGAAGAAGGCCGCGTTGTCGGAGTCCTTGCGGAACACCAGGCCGATGAAGCCCTCCTCGGAGAGCTCGAACTCGCGCCGCTCGGTGAGCATGACCTCGGTGGGAATCTTGGTCTGGATCTCCCCCATGGCCTCGTATTGGTGCAGCGGCAGGTTCTCCACCGCGCCGCCGGACTGGGGACCGATGATGTTCGGGCTCCAGCGGAACTTGGCGAACGAGTCCGCCACGCGGCTGGTGAGCGCCACGGAGGCGTGACCCCACAGATAGCGCTCGTGGTGGCCCACGACGTCCTCGGTGAAGTTGAAGGCCTTCACCGGCACCGTCTTCTCACCGTAGGGCAGGCGCAGCAGGAAGCGCGGCAGCGCCAGGCCCACGTAGCGCGCGTCCTCGCTCTCACGGAACGAGTGCCACCGGGCGTACTGCGGACCCTCGAAGAGCGACTTGAGGTCCTTCAAGTCGGGCAGCTTGAGGAAGCTCTCCTCGCCAAACACTTCCGGCGCGGCATTGCCGATGAAGGGCGCGTGCGCCATGGCGGCCACGGAGGCGCACTTGCGGAGCAGCTCCATGTCCTGCGGGCCCACGTTGAAGTCGTAGTTGGCGGAGATGATGCCGTAGGGCTTGCCACCGAAGACGCCGTACTCGTTGGAGTACACGAGCTTGTACAGGCCGCTCTTGGTGACCTCGGGCGCGTCCTCGAAGTCCTTCTGCAGGTCTTCCTTGGAGGCGTTCAGCATCTCCACGCGCGTGTTCTCGCGGAAGTCGGTGCGGTCCACCATGAACTTCAGTGAGCGCCACGAGGACTCCAGCTTCTGGAACTCCTTCGCGTGGAGGATTTCGTTGACCTGGGAGGACAGGCGCTTGTCGATTTCGGCAATCATCGCGTCGACGAGCGCCTTGTCCACGCGCTCCTCGGAGCGGTTGGGCGCCAGCATCTCGGTGATGAAGGCCTGCACGCCGCGCTTGGCGACGTCGTAACCCTCGTCCTTCGGCTTCAGCTTGGCCTCGGACAGGATTTCGTCGAGCAGGGACAGCGAGGCGTCATTGGCGACGCCCGTGGACTTCTGGGTCTGGGTCTCGTTGGCCATGGTGATTCGGTTCCCCCGGAAAGGGCTACTTGGTCTCTTCGGTCAGACCCAGTTCCTTGATGAGCGCCTTGCGTCCGTCCTCGTCGGCGAGCAGGGCCTGGAGCTTCTTGCGGAACGCCGGCAGGTTGCCCAGGGGGCCCTTGAGGGCGTTGAGCGCGCTGCGCAGCTCGAGCAGCTTCTTCAGCTCCGGCACCTGATTGACGACGCTCTCGGGCGAGAAGTCATTCAGGTTCTTGAACTGGAGCGACACGTTCATCGTGGCGTTCGGGTCCGCCGAAAGCTTGTCGGCGGCGGTCAGGGTGACCTTGAGGTTCTGCTGGGCCATGACTTCGTTGAAGTTGGCCTTGTCCACGTTGATGGGCGCGCGCTGCTCCAGCGGACGGGCGTCTTCCTGACCCGTGAAGTCCCCCAGCATCAGCACCTTCAGCGGCAGCTCCACCTGCTCCTGCGCATTGCCGGTGGCGGGCTTGTAGACGATGTTGACGCGCTCGGTAGGGGCGACGGAACTCTCTTTGCTCATCTGCGGCTTTCTCCTTGAGAACTGCGTAGAAGACGCGGGCGTCGCATGAGGGAGAGCTTCGCCGCGGTACGACGGGTGTCTTTCAAGCGCCGACGCGCAGCGTGGCGGAAGAGTCCAGCAACGCTAGACGACGATACCGGTTTCGAAATTTCACTGCCACCGGTCCAGACTCCTTTTCGGCGGCGGTGCGGGTTTGCAGCCACCCCTCCAGACACGCGGCGGCGAGCGCTGGCTCCCAGGTGTCGAGCGCGTGGGTGGAGACCTCTTCGTCCAGCGCGTCATAGACGGCGCGCGCGAGCGGCAACTGGCCCGCATTGGCACACAACCGCGCCAGCTCCAGCCGGGAGATGAAGCGGGCGCGGCCGGTGCTGGCGGCCGTGACGGCAGCCTGCAACCGGGTGACAGCTTCGTGGACGCGGCCTTCCTCCAGCAACGTGCAGGCTTCGGCTTCCAGCGCCGCGCTGTCTGCATGGACAGACGGGCCCAGCGACAGGGGCCCCAGCGACAGGGCCGTGGACACTGACGCCACGGCGGCGGAAGGGGCCGGTGGGGGCGCGCTCGCGCGGAGGACGTGGTCGCGCAGCCAGTCCTGGGTGGCGTCATCCGTGAGCGGGCTTCCCAGGGTGGAGAGGAGCGTCTCCACGCCGCTCATCCGGCGGAGCTGGATGGCCAATTCCTGTACCAGCGCGGTGCGAGCCCCGGCGTACGCGGCACCCAGTCCCTCCAGGGCGGTGGCGCTGTACCGGTGGAGCGTCAGCGAGAAGCGGTGGCGGGCGAGGGCCGACTCGGACTCGTCCAGCAGCTCGCCCCAGCGCTGGTTCTGCTCCAGGGTCTCCAGCTTGCTTCCCAGCAGGTCCGGCAGTGGGTGAATCTGGGTGCGGCCATTGCCATCCGTGGCGGGCGGCTGGGTCAGGTGCAGCCACAGGCCCATGCGGTTGAGGCGGTAGGAGAGCGGATCCTCGGGGCTTGCCCGGCGAAGCGCTCCCGCGGCTCCCAGCAGCGCGCCGCCCACGGTGCGCAGGAAGTCGGTGATCGCCTCCACGCTGGACAGATCCGGCGCGGCGGGAAGCTCGGGGAGAGGCGGGACTTCGATGGCGGCGCGCGGTGGGGCGGGTGTGCCGTTAGCGGAGGCGCCGCCCTGGCTGGCTGCGCTGCCTTTGGCGGTGTCCTGAGCGGTGCTGCTTTTGGCCGGGGCGGGGGCGCTCTTTGTCGTGGGATTGCCCTGGGCGGTGTTGCCTTTGACCGGGGCGGCGCTGTTTCCAGCACCGCTGGCTTGAGCAGGTTTGCCTTTGGTGCTGGCATTGCCCGCCTCCCGAGCGGAGCGGTTGCCATTGCCGTTCGTGGGCGTTTCAGTGTTGTCCGGAGCCGCTCCTGGCCGCGAGGCAGGCGTAGCGTCCGCCGCGCGCACAGCGGTCTCTCCATCCTCGCCGGACGGGGTGTCCTCGTCCTGGGACGGCGCAGTCCCATCCACCGGCGTCTGCGAGGCGTCTGCGTCCTCCGAGGACGCGGTGCGTCCCTCCGGTACGCTCTCGGGTTCGGGCTCGGGGAGTCCGGCGCGGAGCCGGGCGATGGCGTCCTGGAGCGGCCCGAACGCAGGGGCCATGTCGGAGAACCGCTCGCGTGAGAGCTGGGCCAGGCGCTTCACCGCGACCGCCAGCGCATCCAGGGGCTCCGCGCTCACGGAGGCCTGGTCCACAGTGGGCAGGATGCGGCCCAGCCGGTCCACGAACCAGGCCACGGCGTTGGCCCGGCCGCGCAGCCGCTTCGCCTCCGGGAAGAGGTCCTGCCAGTAGCGCTCCGTCACCTCGGCGAGCACGGCCGTGCCGGTGGCCGCGCCGTCCAGGCCTCGCGTGGCATACAGGCCATAGGCCATGTACGAGGCGAGCCAGAGGTCCTTGGTGGTGTGCTTCAGCAGCTCGCTGGCGCCCTCGACGACGTCATCCCAGCGCACGGCGTTGCTGGCCGGAGACTCCAACTTCGCGACTTCCAGCGCGACGGCCTCGTATGCGGGCTCATGCTTCGCCTGCACGCCGGCCGGAGACGCCCCCGGCACGGGCTCGGCCCAGGGGCGGGCACGTTCACGAAGCTGTTCCAGGGAGGGAGGCATAGGCGTGGTGGGCTTCAGCGCGAAAGCGTCTGCAACAGCTGTTCCAGGGTGGTGGACGGCGCGTCGATGACCTGTCGCGCCGAGGCCGTGAGGCCCTTGCGCGCGTTGTCGATGGCGGCGGGGCGCTCGGTGCGCAGTGGCCACACCTGGGCGCCCGGACGGCTGGGCTGGGCCAGCGCGAGGAAGAGGGCAGGGGAGGCCGCTCCCAGGCTGATGAGCAGCCGGGGCTTCTCGCCCTCGGACCAGAAGAAGGCCGGCGGCTGGTGCGTCCACTTGAGCAGCCGCGAGGACAGCTCCAGCCAGGCTACGGGGCCCACGCGCGTGGTCAGCGGACAGTCCAGGGTGACGCCAGCCGGTGACTGCTCCTTGCCGCGCTCGCCCGCGCAAGCGGTGAGGAAGGTGTGCAGCGCGTAGTAACGCCCACCTTCCGGCGTGCCCTCCACCACCGGGCTCAGGAGGTCCACGGTGTGGTGCTCCGCCAGCACGGCGTTGAGCAGCCGCTTCGCGAGGCTGTAATCCCCTGGTCCCGGCAGGGGCAGCGCTGCCACGCGCTCCAGCAGTTGTGGCACCTCCAGTTCCGCGGCGGACTGGGCCAGCGCACCGGCGGCGCGCAGGAAGGGCTGGTACGCCTCCGGCGTCAACGCGAGCCGCGAGGCCGTCTCCGCCGAGGACACCTCGGTGAAGATGGCCAGCGGGAATGTCCGGCCCACGCTGTCCTGGCTGGGCGCCATCAACCCCACCAGCGCCTGCTTCTGGCCGGGCGCGGTGAAGACGAAACAGACGGGCTCGGCGGGTAGGTCCACCCGGGCTCTTCGCGAACGCTCCACACCCGCTTCCATCCAGCCGTAGAGCTGGAGGGCCAGCGGGGTGGCCGCGTTGTGGCGGATGAACTCGGCCTGTCGGGGCGTCTTGCCCAGCAGGCCGATGCGCGGCGACTGCACTGCCATGTCAATGAACCCTATCCGCCGCGATGGCCTGCGGCGCGCACTCGCCTTTGCGAGCGATGGTCGTCGGTGGCTGCAACCCCGGGTCGCGGAAGATGGCCAGCAGCTTGGACGTGTTGCCCGACATCCCGAAGAACGGGTTGGCGGTGCGCTCCGGACGGAAGTCGATGGAGACCAGCGCGCCGTTCATCTCCTCGATTTCCCACGTCGCGGTGAAGTAGCGGCCGTCCGCGCTGGGCTCGATGCGCTTGACGCGCTCCAGCAGGCGGAACAGGCCCCAGTCACCCTCGGCCTCCAGCGTCGTCTCCGTGGAGCCGTCCGCGCTCTGCACGGTGATGCGTGCGCCGAGCTTGCCTGCCTGACCGGGCCAGATCATCGGCTTCCACACCGTGTCCGGGCCGTTGCGGTACGTCTCGTCCGTACCGTCGAGCGTCAGGGTGATGGATGAAATCTGCGACGCCATGCCGTCCGCGGAGACGCCCGGGCGCAGGCGCACCTGGAAGCGGACCAGCGGGTCCACCGTGTCGCCGCCGGGGAAGAGCGTGGTGGAGAGCGCGCCCGTCTTCTCGAGGAAGCCGAGCAGGTCAGGCCGGTACATGACGCCGCCCGACGAGGTGAACTCCCACCGGCGTCCGGTGGCCACCACGTCCTCCAGGAGCTGCTCCTTGACGAACTTGCGCACCAGTCCGCCTTCGGGGCGCAGGAACTCCGCGACCTCGGGCAGCGGCGCGTCCGCCTGCGACGCGCGGTCGAACGGGTACTTGCCCTTGAAGGCGCTGCTCCACGCCGTCACCACCTGGTCCTGCCACAGCCTGCTCTTGTTGCAGGCCACGCCCACGAACACCACCGAGCGCATCTCCTGGAACGGCGGCAGCAGCAGCCGCTCGAAGATGGCGACGTTGTCCGTCTGCTTGCGGACCATCATCTCCACGTTGTTGCGGGTGGACTCAATCTTGTCCAGCAGCAGGCCGGACTCGGCCGGCTTGTCCTTCACCGCCAGCAGCGTCGTCTGGACGGTGGCCAGCTGGTCTTCATACGAATCCAGCGCCGTCAGGGACTCCTCGCCGTCCTCCGTCTTGGAGGTCTCCGTGGCGAAGCGGATGAGCGAGGCGAACTCGCGCTCCAGGTCGCGGGCCGTGACTTCCTGGGCGCCGGAAGGTGAGTTGGCGTTCAGCAGCTCGCGCTTCTGCGGCACGTCCTTCCCGGGCTCCGAGCCGAACAACTTTCCCGCCTTGGCCAGGAAGCCCGTGTCGGCCTCCGCCGCCTTGGCGTCGCGCTTGTCGAGCACCACGTTGTACGTGAGCGCGCGGAACAGCCGCCCGTAGGGCTTGGGCTTGCCGCGCGTCAGGTTCGTCAGCAGGCTCTCCATCTGCGTCAGGTTCTCCGGTGCCTGCACGCGGATGGAGCCGAGGAAGTCCTTCCACTCCTGGGTGTAGGCCTCGAAGTAGCGGGTGCGCAGCTCGCGCCGCGAGCTCACCGTGTCCACCTTCTCATCGCGGTCCAGCACCCACGACTGCTGGTCCTGGAAGGCCAGGTCCAGCCGCTCGCGGATGACGTCGTCGTAGGCCTTGCGCGTGAAGGCGCCCCGCACGCGCGAGGTGGCGCTCATCTGCGGCACCGAGCCCACGAGCTGCTCCAGCGTCACGTCCGGGTACGCGCCGCTCATGTTGGCCACCAGCTGCGCCAGCTCCAGCCGCACCAGGGGCACGTTGTTGAGCGAGCGGCGCGCCGACTGCACCACGCCGGTGACGCGGCTGAAGGCGATGCGCTGCTCGCGCGCCGGCTTCTGCTCCTCGGGGAGCATCTGTTCGTTGGCGAGCATCAGCAGGAACGTCTCCGCGTGGTTCGCCACCGCCCGCTCGTCCACCGCGTCGCCCCGCACGCGCTTCCAGTGCTTGACGATTTCGTCCTGGAGCCACTTGCGCTGCAGCTCGTCCAGCTCCGGCTCGCGCGGGTCGCGGGGCGTGGTCACCAGCAGGTACATCTTCAAGTCGTCGAAGTACTGGCGGTACGCGTCGAAGTGCTTGCTGTAGTCCTCGTCGCTGCGCACCGTCAGCAGGTCCGGGTTCCTCCCGAAGCTGTCCAGGCGCTGTTGGATGAGCTCGAACTGCTTGCCGAGCAGCACCCGGCGCAGCGCCGCGTTGTAGAACTGGCGCGCCTGCGGCAGCAGCTTCTGGCCCTGGTAGAGGCCGAAGCGCATGAACACGGGCGCGCTGCCTTCCTCGTACTCCGTCAGCTCCTGGAGCCGGTTGCGCAGCGGAATCAGGTCCTCGACGCGGCGGATGTCGTCACGCGGGTCCAGATTCACACTGGTGATGGCCTCGGTGACGGCCTCCGCCATGTTGCGGTTCTTGAAGAAGGACACCGTGGGCAGCGACAGCAGCAGCACCGTGGCGGCGGAGGCCGCGCTGGCCAACATCATCCGCTGGCGGCGCACCCTCGCTTCCTCCAGCGAGCTGCGCACCGCCACCTGCTGGTCCTGGAACATCACCTTGGTGAAGACGTCCCAGAGGAAGTAGCTGCGGCCGTCCGTGGCGCCATCCGTCTGCGCCCGGCCGTTGGTGCTGCCGAAAATCTCCGCCGCGGACGGGGACACCTTGTCCACCGGGCGCAGCTCCTGCGTGCCACTGTTGAAGTACAGGCCGCGGAAGACGGGCGTGTCCTGGAACACGTTCTCCAGGAAGAGCGGCTGGAGGAACTCCGCCAGGTTCTTCCGGAGCGCGTCGAACTTCTGCGGGAAGCCGTAGATCTTCTCGCGCGTCTCCAGCCGGCGCTCCTGGCCCAGCCGGCGCAGCGAGCGCTGCTCCAGCACGGAGAGCATCTGGTCGAAGCGCTCGCGGAACAGGTCCGTGCTCGCCTCGCGCTGCTGCTCCAGCGGCACGGTGAAGCCCCAGATCTGCCCGCGCTCCACGCGCGACAGGTCGGAGAACATCTCCACGAAGCCGGGCAGCAGGTCGCACTTGGTGATCATCACGTACACCGGCACCAGCATCTTCAGCCGGGTCGTGATTTCATCCAGGCGCTCGCGGATGGTCTGCCCCATCTCCCCCACGGCCTGCGGGTCCGCGTTCAGCAGCTCGCTGACGCTGATGGCCACGATGAGGCCGTTGATGGGACGGCTGGGGCGGTGCTTCGCCACCGTGTCCAGGAAGGCCAGCCACTCCGGCCGGTCCTCCTCGGCGCTGGTGTAGCGGCCGGCCGTGTCCAGCAGCACGGCCTCATTGGTCAGCCACCAGTCGCAGTTGCGCGTGCCGCCCACGCCGCGCACGCCGCCGCGCGCGGAGAGGTAGGGGAACTTCAGCCCGGAGTTGCGCAGCGCGGTGCTCTTGCCTGCGCCCGGAGGACCGACGATGAGGTACCAGGGCAGCACCGCCAGCGCGTCCTTGCCGCCGCGCGCCAGCTTGGAGGCCTTGAGCGCCTCCACCGCCTTGGTGAACTCCGACTGCATGGCCTTGATTTCAGGCTGCAGGTCCGGCCGTACGGTGGTGGCCTGCTCATCCGCCTGCGCCGCCAGCGCGCCCTCCAGCTTCTTGGCGGCGGCGCGCGCGCGGATGCGCTTGACCAGCCACACCACGCCGGCGGCCAGCATGCCCGCGAGCGCGGCGACGATGGCCGCCTGCTGCATGGAGAGCCCCAGGTAGGTCATCAGGGCGAACATCGGCGCGCCGATGCCCAACAGCGGTAACAGGTACGCCATCACTGCGCCCCTCCCGCTGCCTGCGTCTGGCTGGCGCTCGTCGCCGTGTTGCGGGCCGCGTGGACCTCGATGCGGCTTCTCAGCTCACCGACCTTGTCGTTGAGGAAGAACTGCAGCACGCCGTAGAACAGGACGGCCACCGCGAGCGCCCCGGCGGAGATGCTCACCATTGACGCCTTCTTGCGCTTGGAGAGCAGCGATTCGGTGGGCCGGTCCCCGTGCGGCGACAGCACGTCGAAGTCGAAGGGCCGCGCGCGCTCCAGGTCCTTCTGCACCGTGTCGATGAGCGTCATCAGCTCCAGCTCGCCGCCGCGGATGCGGTAGCGGCCCTGGAAGCCGAAGAGCATGCACAGGTAGTAGACCTGCAACACCTCGTGCCGGTGCGGGTCCTTTCGCACGGTGTTGAGGCGCGCGAAGAAGCCGTCGCCGGCGACGTTCTCATTGAAGTAGTGGAGCTGGAGGGGCATCCAGAGCTGTCGGTACTCCTCCGGGCGGCCCAGGACGACCTCGTCGATGAGCGCCACCAGCGCGTAGGCCATGTCCTGGGCATCCTGATGGCTGAAGCCCAGCACGGCGGCGCGGCGCAGCGTCTCGTCCACCACGCCGCGAAGGCGGTGGTGCAGCGTCTCGGGCGGGGGCACCGCCGAGGCTTCGGAGCCGCGCAGCTGGATGGCGGCGTCGAAACAGTCCTTCGTGGCTTCGGTGACTCGGTCCATGGGCGGCTCGGGGCGTCAGCGATTGGCGGTGGGAACCGCGAGCAGTTCCACGGTCGTTCGGCTCGCGTCGAACGGCTGCGGGAGGTAGATGGCGAGGTTGCGGTCCCGCATCACGTTCCTCCAGTAGCCGTCATTCATGGAGAGGCTGAAGTAGACGGTGCCCGGCTGCACGGGGACCTCGGGCGGCGGCCGGTACGTCACCGCCAGCGGCACACCGGGCGCGGCGGCCTGCACCAGCGCGCGGATGTCCTCCCAGGCGGCCACCTTCGACAGCTTGGGGAGCTGCTCGGCCACCACGCGTTCCGGCAGCTCGCTGCGCACCGCGAGGATGAAGTGGCCGCAGCGCTCCAGCCGGTCGTCCTCCAGCCGGCCGCGGAACATGCCGTCTGCGCCCGCCGTCAGGTCCACCGACAGGCACTGCTCCAGCGCCACCGCGCGCATCAGCTCGGAGAGGCGGCGGAACAGCTCCTCGAAGGTGGCGCGCAGGTTGGTGAACTGGAAGGTGGGCAGCGTGGACGGGTCCGCGCTGACGGAGAAGGTGCACAATTGCCCCGCGCACTGCGCCAGCGCCAGGTACAAGTCCCTGGGCCGCAGGTTGCCTGCGTCCAGCGCGTGCTGGAGGAAGGGGATGGTGCCGTTGAGCGCGTTGAGCTCCAGGAAGAGCGTCACGTCGCCCGCGGTGAACTCCAGCGCCGAGGCGTCCCGGTGCCGCCGCCGCGAGGAGAGCTGCCGCTGCTTGGACACCATCAGCCGCAACATCGTCCGCAGCTCGTTCATGACGAACGGGGACGCGTCGATGCGCAGGCACGGCGGGATGAAGGACTCCACCAGCGTCAGGTTGCCGGAGCGGTCGCGGGACAGCTCGCACAGCTTGATGGACTCGAAGTCGTCGCGCGGCTCGGTGCCGAACAGCAGCCGCACGTTGCGCTGACCGAAGGCCACCTGGGAGATGGAGGTGGAGGCCGTCAAATCACTGACGGGGCGGGAGGTGGGCGTGTAGCGCGGGCTGCTGCCCAGCCGCTCCCCGCTGCCGAAGCTCTCCACGCCGCTGCGCTCGCGCGGCACGCCCAGGTACACGTCCAGGGTGCGCTGGGCGGGCGGGAAGTAGCCATCCGCGGGCCGCGCGGGCGGCGCCTCCGCGTCTCCGGACTCGAAGGAGACCGGCAGCCCGTCGGGGAGGATGCCGGTGAAGTGGGTCAGCTGCACCTGGCCGGCGCGCAGCGCCTCCATGTCGAACTCCAGGGCCACCACGCCCCAGGGATACGGTTCGAGCGAGGCCAACCGCTGATCCAGCAGTTGCTCGTGGTAGAGGTCCTGCTGCTGGAGGTGGTGGGGGCTCATGAACATGCCCTCCGACCAAACGACTCGCTGCACGGACTTCATACACCTCTCCGCGGCGACACGCCGTCGCCTGCTTGGGGTTGGAGTCGAGGCTCCGGCGCCTGCGTCATGGGCCGGAACATCAGGTCAATCTGATAGCCTTGCAGCCGGTAGCGGAAGACCTCGTCCCCCGGCTTCGGGTCGCCCTGGTCACCCGCGGGGCGCTCCACGCAGCGCGCTTCCTCCACCACGGGGAGCGCCGCCACCGTCCGCCACGAATAGCCCAGCGGTTGCCGGAAGTGCCCCATGGCCAGGACGAAGCGGGCCTTCGGATCACGCTGCACCCAGCGCTTCACCTGGCGGCCGGGCGGAATCACCAGCTCGGCCACCTGGAGCAGGTCCTCCTTGAGGAACTCCTCCGGCTTGCCCCATAGGTCCTTGAAGCCCGCGCGCTCCAGCCGGACGCTGTCCTTGAGCTGGACGATCTGCACCACGGTGGGCAGCGAGCGTCCGCGCGCGTCGGGATTGAGCTGCTCCGACGCATCCACCACCACCTGGAACGGCGGCGGCGTCTCACACGCCTGGGGCACACGCTTCACGCAGCCCGCGCTCCCGCTCAAGGCGGCCGCGAGCGCGATGACCACACCCCACCGGAGGTTCCGGCCGGCATTCCACACCCGACCGGCGCCTGTGTGTCCTAGCGCCAAGATTCGTATTCCTTGAAAGAACGCACGGGTCCTTACAACTTCCGTGCGAAGCGTAAACTGCCAGACAGGACGGACAGGATTCAAGCCACCCCCCAGATGGCGGTTCTCTGTCTGCTCCTAGTTCTCGGAAATCTTGGAGCCCTTGATGACGACGTCGCCCGTCGCGGTGACCTCGATCTTGGCGCCCTTGATGACCACGTCCCCGTTCTTCTTCACCTGGAGCGTGGCGGAGCCGACCTTGAGGGTGAACTGCTCCTGGGCAACCAGTGAGATTTCCTTGGCGGACAGGGTGTAGGCGTCCTTGGCGGCGTGGTTCACCTTGCCGGCCACGCTGACCAGCATGTCCTTGTCCACCTTGAGCGTGCGGGACTTACCCACCTCTTCGGAGAGGTCCCCGCCCACCTGGAGCGTGCGGGCGCCCTTGACCGTCTCTGACTTCTTGGCGCCGACGACCTCTACCTTGGCGCCGCCCACCTGTTCGGACTTGAGGCCGCCCACCAGCTCGTTGAAGGCCGCGCCCACGGTGACGGCGAGCGCGCCGCCCACGTTGAGCATCTTTCCCAGGGCCACCGTCTCCGCGGAGGCCATGGCCACCGTGAGGGCCTGGTTGCCGCTGACGCTGATGGACTGGTCCCCGGCCACCGCTTCGGTGTGGTTGCCACCCACGGTGGTGGAGCGGTTCTGCGTGACGGCCAGCGTCTGGTTGCCGGTGACGGTGCTGTCGTCGTTCTTCTTCACCAGCAGGGCCTGGTTGCCCTCGATGACGCGGGAGCGGTCCTTGCGCACCAGCAACGTCTCGTTGCCGCGGACCTCCTGCGTCTTGTCGTTCTCCACGACGATGTTGAAGTCCTTCTGCGCGTGCAGATAGACGAGCTCGCTGCCGGCCGCGTCCTCGAAGCGCAGCTCGTTGGAGCCCGCGCCGCCGGGGCTGGAGCTGGAGCGCAGCGTGCTCTGCGTCTTGTTGCCGGGCAGGTCGATGGGCGTCGGATTCGCCCCGTTGTAGACGCTGCCGGTGACGATGGGCCGGTCCGGGTCGCCCTCGAGGAACTCGACGACAACCTCATGGCCGATGCGTGGCAGGTACAGGGCGCCCCAGCCCGGGCCCGCCCAGGCCTGGCTGACGCGGATCCAGCAGGAGCTCTTGTCGTTGTTCTTGCCCTCGCGGTCCCAGTGGAACTGGACCTTGATGCGGCCGTGCTCGTCGGTGTGGATCTCCTCACCGCTGGGGCCCACCACGATGGCCGTCTGCGCGCCCGGAATCACCGGCCGGGGCGTCACGCGCGGTGGGCGGAAGGGCACCTCCGCGGGCTGGCAGAGGAATTCGTTGCGGTAGTCCTCCCGGCTGCGCAGCGAGCCCTGCTCGATGCTCAGCGCTTCCGACTGGTGGCCCAGGTGCCGCACGGAGACGGGCAGGTACTTGCGGTTGGCGGCCTCGTCCGGGTGCTCCGCCAGCTCAAAGGAGTGGCCCACGCAGATTCGGCGGCTGTAGCTGGCGCCCGTCACCGTCTCCGCCCGAGCGCGCAGCTCCTCCAGGCGCACCTTCGCCAGGCTGCGGCCGGGCGCGGGCTCCTCATAGCGGCCGGGGTAGTCGTAGATTTCGAGCGCGGCCTCGCCGTCCTCCGCCTCGGAGCTGGCACCCAGGTCCTGGGCGGGACGCAGGAAGTTGTAGTCGCGCAGGGCCACCGCGCCGGGCTGCACCTCCATGCGGGAGACCAGTTCGTGGACGTACTCCTGCGAGGCGACCATCTGGCTGCGCTCGCGGAAGACAAGCTTGGATTCGCCCTGCATCTCGGGATTGGCGGAGGCGCCGTCGCCAATCACCATCATGTGGGCGTCCTCGCCGTGCTCGAAGAAGTAGAAGATGCCTTCTTCCTCCAGGAGGCGGGACACGAAGTCGAGGTCGGACTCGCGGTACTGCACGCAGTAGTCGCGCTTGGGGTACGTACCGGTGAGCGCAAGCCGGTGTTCCACCTTGGCCTCGTCCAGCACCTTGTGGACGATGTCCGGGACGGTCATCTCCTGGTAGATGCGGCTCTTGCGGCGGTGGCGGAGCGTCCACAGCCGCGGCACCACGGTGGCGCGGTAGCGGCGGCGCTCCGGGCCGTTGCCTTCATCCCACCGTGACATCCGTGACACGATGCCGTGGAAGAAGCGCGCGGTGCCGTCTCCGAGCATGATGGTGAGCCGGGCATCCTGACCCAGCAGCGCCTTCTCATCCACGTCCACGTCCGGCCGGGCGGCGAGCGCCACCTCCACCGCGTAAGGCTGGGACAGCGTCTCCTCGGCTTCAAATCCAAGGACGGCCAGCTCTCCGGCGGTGAAGGAACCTGCCTGGAACTCGAACTCAGCCTGGTTGGCTTTCAAGGCGGCGTTCGCGATCATCCACAGTCCCCCAGCGCAGGGCCTCGTCCATGGGATTTGGCCCGATTGTGGTGCGGCAGCATGCCACGAATTGGCGTACCAGGGGGGCCTGACACGAAATTTTCATTGCGGACGTGCGCTGGCGCTGGGGCCACCCCATTCCAGGTCGGACTTCGGTGTAGAGTGGAAAAGGGGGGCTGGCTTGAAACTGCGGGTCTTCCCGGGGTACCCAGACGGCTTCGGGGAGAACCATGAGAAGAAAAGAGCTCCTGCACCGCGGGCTCGCGCTGGCACTCGCGCTGACGTCGCTGTCCGCGGGGGCGCAGGAAGCACCCGTGTTGCGAGGCTTCGACCTGGAGCGCCTGGAGCTGAATCCCGGCGCGGAGGGTTCGCTCCTCGTCGGCATGGGCGAACTGCTTCCCGTAGGGGCGTTCCGCGCGACGGTGATGATGCACTACGCGCATCAGCCGCTCGTCTACATGGACAACCTCATTCGCGAGCAGCCCGAGGTGGCCATCGTCTCTGGACGCACCACGGCGCATCTGGCCGCCGCGTATGCCCCGTTGGACTGGCTTCAGGTGGGCTTGCAGGTTCCCATGGTGGCTTTCCAGGGCGGTGATGACGTTGGCATGGCGCGTTATGGGATTGCCGTGCCCGCCAGTCAGGCGCTGTCCACGCCGGTGGTGAGCGCGCGCTTCGGCTTGCTGAGGCAGACGGAAGCGGGTGGGGTGGACCTGGCCTTGGATCTGGCGGCGGGGCTGCCGCTGGGCAGCGAGGGGGCCTTTGCCCGCGATGATGGCGGGCTCCGCTTGTCGCCGCGGGTGATGGTGGGACGGCACTTCGGCTTCATCCGCGCGGGCCTGGAGGTTGGCTATCTGCAGCGCCCTCGCGTGCTGCTGACGGACCGCACGGGCGAAACCGAGGATGAGGTGGGCCAGGAACTGCGCCTGGGCGTGGCGTTGGCCACGACGGGAAAGCGGTTGCGCTGGGAGCTCAACGTGCGGGGCATGGTGCCGCTGACGGATCAGCCGACCTCCCTGGAAGTGCTGCCCGGTGCGCGCTACCTGGTGGGCTCGTCGCTGGAGATGTTCGCGCTGGCGGGTGTCGGTGTGGGCGCCGCGCCGGGGACACCGCTGTTCCGGCTGATGGTGGGCGGGGCCTTTGGCAACGTGACGCCGCCGCGTGGCCCGGGCGAGTCTTCCGTCCGCTGTGAGATGGGGCTTCCGCCCGATGCGAAGATTCACGAGTGCCCGGACATGGACGAGGACGGCGATGGCGTGCGCAACGCCGACGACAAGTGCCCGCTCGTTCCAGGAGACGTGGCGCGCCAGGGCTGCTCGGCGCAGGACACGGATGGCGACGGAATCGAAGACATGTTGGACGGCTGCCCGTTGGAGCACGGTCCCGCCGCGCGCCAGGGCTGCCCCATTCCGGACCAGGACGGTGACGAGGTCCCCGACGAAATCGACAGTTGCCCGTCGGACCCGGGGCCCGCGGACAACCGGGGCTGCCCGGTGCGGGACACGGACGGTGACGGCATCGACAACGACAAGGACGAGTGCCCGAACGAGGCCGGTCCCATCGAGCGCAATGGCTGCCCGGAGTCGGACTCGGACAAGGATGGCGTGCCCAACCGCGCGGACAGCTGTGTGAATGAGCCGGGGGACGCCAAGAACCTGGGCTGCCCGCTGCACATCCTGCCGCTGGTGGAGATTCGCCCGGACCGCCTGGTGGTGATGGGCAAGGTCTTCTTCGAGCCGACGCAGGCACGCATCCAGAAGCGCTCCTATGAATTGCTGGATTGGGTGGCGCGCGTCATCCGGGAGCACCCGGAGATTCCGCTCGTCGTGGTGGGCGCGCACACGGACGACCGGGGCTTCCCGGACGACAACCGCCGCCTGTCGCAGGGGCGTGCGGAGGCCGTGCGCCAGTACCTCATCGGCCGGGACATCGCGCCCGAGCGGCTGAAGGCCCTGGGCTACGGCCAGGAGCGCCCCATCGACAGCAACGCGACGTCGAACGGCCGTGAGAACAACCGCCGCGTGGAGTTCCTGCTGGCGGACCCTCAGCAAGACAAGTCCGAGCGCGGTCAGCGCTGACGTGCGCCTCCGCGGAGAACCATCTCGATGAGAACGAATGCTCTGACGAAGGTGCTGATGGTGGCCGTGGGGCTCTGGGCCCTGCCGGCCCTGCCGGGTCCGGATACCTATCTGGTGGGGAATGGCCAGGATGGCGCCCGGAATATCAGCGGCGGGCCGGGTGGCACGGTCATCAACAACTACGCCCAGGTCCTGGCGCCGGTGGCACCGGGTGACATGACCATCAAGACGGCACTGGGGACCGGCACATCCGAGACACCCCCCATCCTCGACTTCAGTGGGCCGAGGGGGGGCACCGACACCGAGGGTGACCTGGTGTTGATCATCCAGACCACTGGGGTGGTGCCAGTGACGGTGCCGGGCAACTCCGGGCCCATCTACCTCGAAGGAGGAGCCGTGGGCCGGTGGGAGCTGGCACGTCTGACAAACGTCATCACGGACGTGGAAGAGGAGGAACTCACCCTGACGCTGGACCGGCCGCTGAAGCACTCCTACGCGGCGGAAGTCACGCAGGTGGTCCGGGTGCCGGAGTTCACGACGCTGACCGTGAGCGCCAACGCGAAGGTGCGCGCCAAGGCCTGGGACCCTGAGCGCCGGACCGGTGGCATCCTGGCTTTCGTGGCGAATGGGGCCGTGACCCTGAACAGTGGCAGTGAACTCAGCGCGGAGGGGGCGGGGTTCCGGGGGGGCAAGTACGAAGCCGACACGGCGCTCAACGGGCAGACCCCGTATGTCGGATGCCCTGTGGGTTCAGATCCCATCGAGACGAAAGCGAGGTCAGGCGAGGGCATCGACGTGACGCACCCCAATGCGCGGGGCGTTGAAAACGTCGCCAATGGCGGCGGTGGTGGCGTCTGTGTCCGAGCAGGTGGCGGCGGCGGCGGGAACGCGGGGGCTGGCGGTTGGGGAGGGAACGCGTCCGACGGAGGACGGCAAGTGGCGAGGGGGCTGGCGGCGCGGCCCTGAGCTTCTCACCGCTGACGCATCTGCTCATGGGCGGAGGAGGCGGGGCGGGGCATGGCCGGAGCGGGTCGGCGGCATCGGACGGAGGTCATGGCGGCGGCATCATCTTTGTTCGCGCCCGCTCCGTGGGGGAACGGGTGGCGCGTTCAACGCATCGGGGCACGTGGGTGGGCGTAACGTAGCGGAAGGCGCGGGTGGGGGCGGGGCGGGTGGCACCATCTATGTCCGGACGGTCGCGCAAGTCGCATGCGGAGCGGCCAACTACCTCAACGCCGGCGGTGGCGCTGGCGGCGACACGAACGACGCCGATTCAGCTTTGCGCGGCCCTGGTGGCGGTGGTGGTGGCGGCAGAGTTCTGGTTCAGGCAACGAGTGCGAATGCGTGCGCGGTGTCGGTCAACGTGGCGAACGGCGTCGCGGGCAGCGCGGTCGATGGTAGCCGCTTTGATGCCACACCCTCGAACAATGCGTTTCCCCATACGGGCATTGCCACGCTCATGCATTCAGCACTGGCTGCACCGGACGAGCCAGAGATTGTTCCCGCCACGAATGTGACGACGAACAATCCTTTGCCCACGCTGACGGGAACGGGCGTGCCAGGGACCGAAGTGGTGATCTACGAGTGGGTTGCTGGGCGAGTGACAGGCCCGGAATATGGCCGTGCCGCCGTCGGTACGACGGCAGGTGCTGCATCGTTCGCTGTGACGCTCAACCGGGCGTTGCGAACCGGCAACACGACGCTGGTGGCCGTCACGGAAGCCCAGGGGATTCAAGGGGAGGAGAGCAACCCGGTCATCTACACTGTTGATACCACCGCGCCTGACACGCATTTCACGCCGAACGGTACTCCCGCGTCTCCATCCCGTTTCTCGACAGTGACGTTCCAGTTCGCGTCGAATGAGACCTCGGGCGTGACCTTCCAGTGCATCCTCCAGGAAGGCACTGTGACCGCACCACCCGCGGTGACTTCACCGGAGTGGCAGGATGGTTCGTGCTCTGCGGCGGGGAGCCATACGACGACCTCCTTGGCGGATGGCGAGTCCTACACGTTCTGGGTTCGGGCAAAGGATGCGGCGCAGAACGTCGATACGACGCCCGCTCGGCATGTCTGGCGGGTCGACCTGTCTCGGCCCAATACGCGGTTTGCTATGGGGGGGACGCCTCGCTCGGACTTCAACGAGGCGGTCGCGCTGTTCCGGTTCGAATCGGACGAGTCCCCCGTCACGTATGAGTGCATCCTGGCTTCACCACAAGAGTTGGAGCGCCCCGCTGAGAGCGACAGCCGGTGGGCACCGTGCAGCAATCCATACTTCACGTCCGCGCGGGGCGATGGCAGCACCAATTCGCTGTGGGTTCGCGCCAAGGACGAAGCGGGCAATGTCGACGACGCGCCTCCGGGACATCCCTGGACGGTGGACCTGACGCGGCCGGACACGCGGCTGACAGGGACGCTGCCGGCGGCGGTGAACAACGCGGACTCGGTGGTCTTCACGTTCCAGTCGGAGCCGGTGGGTGACGCGAGTGACTTCGAGTGCAGCCTGAACGGGGTGGACTTCGATGGTTGTGAGAGCGGGGACTCCTTCCCGACGCCAGGCGACGACGCGGCATTCACATTCCTGGTGCGAGCCCGTGACGCGGCGGGCAACGTGGACCCGACGCCCGCCACTCATTCGTGGTGGAAGGACAAGATTCGCCCCACCACGACGTTGACTGCTTCCGTGGGCACGTTGAGCAACGAGCCTCGAGCGGGCTTCGAGTTCGACTCGAACGAGAATCCTGTGACGTTCCAGTGCGTCCTGGATGAATCGGCGACGACCCAGGCGCCCGCGGAGGGCAGCTCGCAGTGGCAGGACTGCGCGGCGTCCTACCTGACGCGCGTGCTGACCGACGGTACCTATACGCTATGGGCGAGGGCCAAGGATGTGGCGGGGAACGTGGACAACAATCCTCGCCACCACACCTGGACGGTGGACCTGACGCGGCCGGATACGCGGCTGACAGGGACGCTGCCGGCGGCGGTGAACAACGCGGACTCGGTGGTCTTCACGTTCCAGTCGGAGCCGGTGGGTGACGCGAGTGACTTCGAGTGCAGCCTGAACGGGGCGGACTTCGATGGTTGTGAGAGCGGGGACTCCTTCCCGACGCCAGGCGACGACGCGGCATACACGTTCCTGGTGCGGGCCCGTGACGCAGCGGGCAACGTGGACCCGACACCCGCCACTCATTCGTGGTGGAAGGACAAGATTCGCCCCACCACGACGTTGACTGCTTCCGTGGGCACGTTGAGCAACGAGCCTCGAGCGGGCTTCGAGTTCGACTCGAACGAGAGTCCTGTGACGTTCCAGTGCGTCCTGGATGAATCGGCGACGACCCAGGCGCCCGCGGAGGGCAGCTCGCAGTGGCAGGACTGCACGGCGTCCTACCTGACGCGCGTGCTGACCGACGGTACCTATACGCTATGGGCGAGGGCCAAGGATGTGGCGGGCAACGTGGACAACAATCCTCGCCACCACACCTGGACGGTGGACCTGACGCAGCCGGATACGCGGCTGACAGGGACGCTGCCAGCGGCGGTGAACAACGCGGACTCGGTGGTCTTCACGTTCCAGTCGGAGCCGGTGGGTGACGCGAGTGACTTCGAGTGCAGCCTGAACGGGGTGGACTTCGATGGTTGTGAGAGCGGGGACTCCTTCCCGACGCCAGGCGACGACGCGGCATTCACATTCCTGGTGCGAGCCCGTGACGCGGCGGGCAACGTGGACCCGACGCCCGCCACTCATTCGTGGCGGAAGGACAAGATCCGCCCCGATACGATCTTGAACACCACGGTAGGCACGTTGAGCAACGCCCACCAGGCGCTCTTCACCTTCTCTTCTGCTGCGGACGACGTGGTGGGCTACCAGTGTGTCCTGGATTCGTCACCACCCCCTGTTCCCGAGGCGCCTGCGGAGGTGAGCCCACTTTGGGTGGATTGTGCGTACTCCTACCTGACGCCGCCGTTGCAAGACGGTGACTACAGGTTGTGGGTACGTGCGAGAGACGCCGCGGGGAACGTGGACAACGATCCTCGCCACCACGATTGGACGGTGGACCGGACGCCGCCGGAGACGCAGATTGACTCAAAGCCTGCCATCTTGACGAACAAGCTGGTCGCGACGTTCGAGTTCTCTTCGGTGGAGCCCGGCGTCCAATTTGAATGCAGTTATGATGGGAGCGACTACTTCTCGTGTGTCAGTCCTTATGGATTGCCCAATGACCAATACCCGCTCATCAGCGAGGGGGAACATCAGTTTCTCGTCCGGGCCATTGATGCGGCGGGAAATCGTGACTTGATTCCGGCTGCGCACTCGTGGTCCGTCGCGGTGGGGGAAGTCATGACGTTCATCAAGGCTGTCATGTTGGGCGAGTTCACCCAGGAAACGATTGCGCGGTTCCAGTTTTCCTCGAACCTGTCCAACGTCGTCTACACATGTGAGTTGGACGGAGCAGTTGATCAGAATTGCGCTACTTCGGCGAACCCCGAGAGGATGTTTGATAACCTGTCGGAGGGAACGCACACCTTGAGTGTCTTTGCGGCGGAGGGGGAGTTCCGGGACCTGTCGCCCGACTTGTTCACTTGGACCGTCGATTTGACCCCGCCTGTGGTGCCGAACATCACGAGCCCTGCCGCAGATGGCATGTTCATCAAGGAACGCTCTCCCTTCTTCCAGGGATTGGTTCCAAATGATGACTCCCTCAAGGCGGGCACCGTCGACGTTTATCGTGGCACGCAGCTCGTGCACTCGGTGGTCATTGAGGGCGCCGGCTCGGTCTGGAGCTTCACTCACCCGGTGGCCCTGCCTGACGGCGAGCACACGTTGCTTTTCTCTTTCAAGGACCGGGCAGGAAACGTTGGCCCCACGACGAGCCGGTTCTTCATTATCGATGCGATCAAACCGGTGACGACGCTTACCGTGAAGCCCAATGGCTTGACGAATCAGACCCAGGCGACGTTCGAGTTCGCGTCCAATGAGGAGGGGTCGACTTTCGCGTGCAGCCTGAATGGCTCGGACTTCAGTGCCTGCACCTCGCCGTACTCTGTTTCGGTAGGGGATGCGACGCATCTGTTCTCCGTTCGTGCCATCGACCGGGCTGGTAATGTGGCGGACGAGGCCGGCACCCATACCTGGCGCGTGGACACTGTGGAGCCGAGCACCAGCATCGTCGAGAAGCCGGTGGTCGACACCAATGCCCCGCAAGCCGACTTCCGCTTCGAGTCCAACGAAGCGCCCATCTGGTTCGAGTGCAGCCTGGATGGTGCCCCCTTCGCGGACTGCTCCTCGCCGTATCCGGTGAACGAGCTGGCCGAAGGTGAGCACCGCTTGGCGGTCCGGGCCCGCGATGAAGCGACCAACGTGGACACCACACCGGAAGTCTATGTCTGGAGGGTGGACATGACGCCTCCGTTGGCGCCGGAAATCACCGCGCCGGCCCCTGAGGGGGTCGTGGGTTCTCTGACGCCGACCTTCCAGGGCAGCGCAGAGCCGGGGAGTCAGGTGGTGCTCTTCATTGACGGCGTCGAGCGCGGTGTCGCGCCCGTGGAGCCATCCGGGCAGTGGCGTCTGACCCTCACCACGGCCATCAGCGAAGGGCCTCACACGGTCAGCGCGCTGGCGCGCGATGCGGCCCAGAACATGGGCCCCGAGTCGCAGGCGTCCTCGTTCACGGTGGATCCGTCCATCAACATCATCCGTCGGGTGAGCTCGCGAGGCGGCGGATTGAGCTGTGCCGCGGGTGGCGAAGGGCATGTCCCCTTGATGCTCATGGGCTGGGCAGGATGGGGCCTGATGGCCGCCAGGCGGCGGCGCGTGTGAGCAGGCGGGCTTCATCCCACCCCGCTGGGATGAGACGTCTTCTGGCGTCCGTTGTGGGATTGCGTGCTTGCTTCGGCGGTGGACTTCGGCTACTTGTGGCCCCGCTTCAGCCGAAAGGCGGTTGCGCGATTAGCTCAGCTGGATAGAGCGTTGGCCTCCGGAGCCAAAGGCCGCAGGTTCGAATCCTGCATCGCGCACTGGTAGAAGGGCCTGGAATCATTGGGGAATTTCCCCGCTGATTCCGGGCCCTTCGCTTTTCTGGCGGGTGTTCGCCGTAGAGGCGCTCCGCGTCACCTTCTGGACCTGGCTCGACGTGGCATCCGGCTGGGGCAGCCCGTATCGGGGCGCTACCCGAGGCCGAGGCTGGCCACCTCCGAGTGGGGCCCACTTGACGTCAGGCGTGGGCCGCAGGGCGCCCGAACGAGCGATGCTCAGTGGCGACGCCGTGCAGCCCGATGGTGATGGGCGCGGCCAGCAGTCTGTCGGCGCGCCAGTTGCTGCCCGGTACTCTGGAGCCTGGAGAAGAGCATGCGAGCCAACTGCACGGATTCGAGCGTGCTTGGCAGGAGGCGCTGAAGCAATGCCGCCCCTCTTCGTGAGCGGGGCTCTACTCTGACAAGACGGGCTCCATGCCCTCGCTCATGGCTGCAATTGCGCAGGTGCGATGGGCAAAGGCCTCGCTTCAGGACTCTCGTAACGCATGGTCCGAAGAACGGGCAGCGCAGTTCAGGTGGGCGGTTGTCCTGCGCCAGGGCTGTGCGAGCACTTCCTCCTGAAGGGCAGGGTCCATGCAGCCTCTCTTCCCGGAGGCGGGCGTGATGCTGTAGGCCTGCGTTTCCCAGGGATGGGGGAGGACTGTCGTGATGAACGGACGAATCCGGTTTTTGGCCGCGGTGCTGCTGGGGCTGTTTGGCGGGATGGGATGTGGCGGTTCGGATGACCCGCCTCCCCAGGGACCGCAGGTGACAGTCCCTCAGGCGCCGACCCAGGTGGCGGCAGTGGCGGGGGACTCACAGGTCACGGTGACGTGGGCGGCGCCCGCGAACGACGGTGGCAGCGCGATTCTCGAATATGCGGTGCAGGTCTTCTCCGGGGAGACCGAGGTCCGGGTCGTGACCTTGCCGGCGTCCGCGACCCAGGCACTCATCCCTGACCTGACCAACGGCACGGCCTACACGTTCAGCGTGCTCGCGGTGAACGACCGGGGCCGTGGTGCTGCGTCCACGCGCACGGCCCTCGTCACGCCGCACGTGACGCCCGGCGCGGTGAGCAACCTGGTGGCCGTGCCTGGGAACCAGGAGGTCGTGCTGACGTGGGAGGCCGCCGATAGCAAGGGCATGGCCCTGACCGGCTACGTCATCACCGTGCGGGCCGAGGATGCGGGGGCTGAGGCCGAGCCGGTGACCGTCACCGTCACGGAGACGCAGGCCACGTTGGCCTCGTTGTCGAATGGGACGGCGTACACGTTCACTGTCGTCGCCAACAACGGACATGCGAAGGGGGCTGGGATTTCCGTCTCCTCCACACCCTTCACGACGCCAGGGGCTCCCACGCTGACGGCCAATCCGTACACGGAGCGCGTGTTCTTGCGCTGGACCGCCGAGGACACGGGAGGCCGTCCCATCACCGGCTATCTGGTGACGGTGTACCTGAACGACGAGGTCCTGCGGACCGTGGAGACGACCGAATTGACGTTGAACGTGACGGGGTTGCTCAACGCGACGACCTATCACTTCACGGTCGTCGCCCAGAACGAGGCGGGGTGGGGTACCGTCTCAGAGCGCATCGTGAGCATGCCATCCCGACGTCCGTCAGCGCCGCGCAATGTCACCTGCGATACCTCGGACGGGAACATCACCTTCGCCTGGACGCCGCCCGAGTTCGACTATGGGCACCCGGTGGTGGACTACCGTATCGAGACGTTGCTCGGCGGCAATTACACCGCGTGGTTCACCACCGAGCTGCGCTACGTCCTCCCGGAGATTCCTCGCGAAGGGAACCCCATGCGGTTCTATCTCGTCGCCCGGAGTGCGTTTGGGGCTGGAGATTCCGTGGAACTCTACTGCTACTTTGACTCGCTGCGCCCCTGAGGCCGCGCCGTACCTCCCGACGCCTTTGGCCTCCGGAGCCAAAGGCCGGGGGTTCCAGGCTTCACGCCTCCGCCGGCTCCTCGCGCTGCGGCAGGTGGAAGCGCACGGTGTCCACGCGGCGGGGAGAGGACTCCACCACCTCCAGGATGAGTCCTCCCTCCGTCTGGACCTTGGTGCCCGGCTCGGGGATGGCGCCGCCGGACAGGGCGATGCACAGGCCGGCCACCGTGGCGTAGTCCTGGTCCTCGTCCAGGTCCAGGGACAGCTCCCGGTTGACGTCGCGGATGCTCGCGGTGCCGAGCACCAGGGCGGTGTTCGGCCCCTCGCGCTTGACGTACTCCTCCGGCACCTCGGACTCGCTGAGGATGTCGCCCACCAGCTCCTCCACGAGGTCCTCCACGGTGACGAGCCCCACCACACCGCCGCGCTCGTCCACCACCACCGCCAGCTGCATGCGTCGCCGCTGAAGCTCCTTGAGTGCGTCCATCGCCCGCATCGTCTCCACGACGAAGAAGGGCGGACGCATCACGTCCTCCAGGATGATGAGGTTGCCCTCCCAGGCCACCCCCAGCAGGTCCTTGGCGATGACGTAGCCGACGATGTTGTCCAGCGTGCCCTCGTACACCGGCATGCGCGAGTGGCCGCCCTCCAGCAGGACGCGGCGAATCTCCTCCGGACTGGAGTGCCGCCGCAGGGCCACCATCTCGTCCCGGGCCACCGACAGCTCGCCCACCGTCACGTCGCCCATCTCGAAGGCGCGTGATGCAATTTCGCCGGCGTGCGGATCCAACGTGCCCTGCTTCGCCGCCTCCTCCACCAGCTGCTGGAGCTCCTCCGCGGACAGGCGGCCTTCGGTGAAGTTCGTCCGGTCGCCGAACAGGCGCAGCACCACGTTGGAGCTGGCGGTGAGGAACCACACCACCGGCTGCATCAGCCACGCCAGGCCGCGCAGAGGCCGGCCGATGAGCAGCGCATAGCGCTCGCCGGCACGCAGCGCGAGCGACTTGGGCACCAGCTCGCCCAGCACCAGCGAGAGGTAGGAAACGAAGGCCACCACGCCCGCCAGGGCGACTTCGTCCGCTTGCTGCTCGGGCACTCCCAGTCTCGTGAGGAAGTCACCCAGACGCGTGGCGATGCTCGCGCCACCGAACGCGGCCGCCGTGGCGCCGATGACGGTGATGCCAATCTGCACCGTGGCCAGGAAGCGCTCAGGGTTGCCGCGCAGGGCCTCCACTGCTTTCGCGGAGGTGCTGCCTTCTTCAATCAGTTCCCGCAGCCGCGTCCGGCGGACAGAGATGATGGCCAGCTCCGCACCGGCGAAGATGCCGTTGGCCAGGACCAGCAACAGGATGATGAGAAGCTCGGTGACGATAATGGCCCTCCTCTCAGGGGCCCTCTACCCTATACGCCGGAGGCGGGCTGCTCACTCACCAAGTGACTGCAAGAGGAGCGACAATTGGTCGCGGCTCGCACCTTTTGGAAGGTAGTAGTGTGGCCCCGAGAGCAGGGCACTGCCTACATCCTGCGCCGCCGCGGACGTCAGGAAGACGATGCGGGGATGCGGCCCGCGTGGCAGATGCTCCACGACCTCCAGCCCGGACATGCCCGGCATGTTGAGGTCCAGCAGCATCACCCCGTAGCGTCCGCCGCGCCTCAGCGTCTCCAGGGCCTCCTGCCCATCCGAGGCCTCGGTCGTCTCGTAGCCAAGGTCCTCCAGGCTGAGCCGGAGGAACTCCCTCCAGTCCGCGTCGTCATCGACGACCAAGACCCTTCTTGCGCCGTTATCCGTTGCCAGTCGCGCCAATCGTCCTCCCCCGACCTGAGATGAACGCTGCTGAAGGGCGCCATCATTCTCCGCGAGCGGCGACATGGTGCTCGCCGCAGCATGCGGGCAGGCAGGCCCTGGAAGGGCGCGTCGCCGGTCAGCCCGCGAGGATGCGGTCACCCTGGGGCAGCGCGGGCTCGGACGTCAGGCCTGCCGTGCGCACCGGCATCAGCCGGGTGCCCCGGCCCACGCGCAGCCGGGTGCCGCGCCAGTTCACGGTGCGGGAGAAGAGCGCGTAGCTCCAGGCCGCGAAGAGCAGGGTGTCCTTGGCGAAGACGGCGGGCACCGCGTCCCACGACAGGGCCTGCGGCCGCAGGGCGCGCACGGTGGAGAGGTCCACCGCGACCTTGCCCAGGGCCACCCCCAGGCAGAGCGCCGCGGTGTCCGAGGAGGGGCCAGCATCGCGCCCAGCAGGGCCAGCGGCGTGGGGTTCAGCAGGGCCTGGGCGGTACGTGCCCGGAGACACCGCGGTCCGGTGAATCACGCTCCAGCGCAGATAGCGCTGGAAGAAGGACAGGACGCTCTTGCGCAGCGACACGTTGAACACGGGCGTGTGCGCCATCACCACGCGCCGGCCCAGCTTCCGCGTCACCCACTGGCCGATGACGTAGTCCTCCGCCAGCACATCCTTCACGGAGAAGAAGCCCCCCAGCGCGTCCACATCCTCGCGGCGCAGCGCCATGGACTTGCCCACCACGATGTCCCGGCCCGCCAGCCGCTTGGCGGCAATCATCCCCGCCGCCGCGCTGGCACCCAGGTGCAGGTTGTCCAGGAGCGAGCCGAAGGTGCGCTCGCCCATGCCCGCCACTGGGTGGGTGACACAGCCCACCTCCGGGTCCTCGAAGGCCTGGGCAATCTCCTCCAGGTAGCCCGGCGCCACCCGCGTGTTGCTGTCGCTGATGACCAGCACGTCGTAGCGCGCCCGGTCCGCCAGGGTGATGAGCTGGTTCACCTTCGGGTTGCGGCCCGGCTCGCCCTCCTGGACCTCCAGGCGCATGACGTGGGGCCAGCGGGCGACCGCCGCTCGGGCCACGGCGAAGGCCGGGTCCCTGGCGTCCTTGACGCCGAGCACCACCTCGTACGCGCCCGGGTAGTCCAGCCCCGCGAACTGCGCCAGGTTGGCTTCCAGGTCGTCATCCACGCCGCACAGCGGCTTGAGGATGGAGATGCCCGGGCGGGGCGTGCCCGGTTGCGCGGTGGGGGACGGCCCACGCCGGTGGCGCAGCACGAGCGCGAACTGGACGGTGAGGACGAACAATCCGAGGCAGGCGGCAAGCAGCAGGACGGTGGAGGCGAGCAACATTCGCGGGCAATCCCCGGGGCCGGTGCGCCGTCATGGCGCGACCACGGTTGCCACGCTAGAGGCCTTCCACGTCAGCCCCGCGAAGCGCCCGGGGCGGGCCGGGCAATTCGCGGTGACAGGGCGGTGAAGCCCTCGCCCGCGGCTTACTCCGCCAGGTTGCGGCTCTGCGGGTGGCGGATGTCCTTGCCGCGCACCATGTAGACGACCATCTCCGCCACGTTCATCGCGTGGTCGCCGATGCGCTCCAGGTGCTTCGCGATGAACATCAGCGCCGTGGCGCGGCGGATGTTGCGCGAATCCTCCATCATGTAGGCGAGGAGCTCGTTGAAGATTTTGAGGAAGAGGGCATCGAGCAAATCGTCGCCACGGAGCACCTCCTCCGCCTTGGCGACGTCGCTGGAGACGAAGGCGTCCAGCGACATGCGGACCTGCCGCTGGGCCAGCTCCGCCAGCCGTGGCGTGTCCACGTAGGGCGCCAGCGGGGGGGCCTGATTCAGGTCCATGGAGCGCTCGGCGATGTTCACCGCCAGGTCGCCGATGCGCTCCAGGTCGGTGACGATCTTCAGCGCCGTGGTGATGAGGCGCAAGTCGCTGGCGGCGGGCTGGCGCAGCGCCAGAATCTTCCGGCACAGCTCGTCGATGTCCACCTCCAGCCGGTTGACGTCCTTGTCGGCGGCGACGACCTTCTCGGCCAGGGTGCTGTCGCGGTCGGTGAGCGCCTTCATGCTCTGGACGATGAGGTTCTCCACCTTCGCGCCCATCGCGAGCAGCTTCTCCCGCAAATCCCTGAGGTCCGCCTCGAAGGCCTTGTCCGTATGCGTCGACGGCATGTGTCCGGTCCCCTTTTTCTTCCGCTCACCCGAACTTGCCGGTGACGTAGTCCTCGGTGCGCTTCTCTCGCGGGTTGGTGAAGATCTGCTCGGTGGGGCCGCATTCCACCAGCTCGCCCATGTAGAAGAAAGCGGTGCGGTCGCTGACGCGCGCGGCCTGCTGCATGTTGTGGGTGACGATGGCGATGGTGTACGTCGACTTGAGCTCGTGGATGAGCTCCTCGATTTTCGCGGTGGCGATGGGGTCCAGCGCGCTGGCGGGCTCGTCCATCAGCAGCACCTCCGGCTCCACCGCCATCGCCCGGGCGATGCACAGACGCTGCTGCTGGCCGCCGGACAGGCCCAGGGCGCTTTCGTCCAGCCGGTCCTTCACCTCGTCCCAGAGCGCGGCGCCGCGCAGTGACTTCTCCACGCGCGTGGCCAGCTCCGCCTTGTCCTTCATCCCACCCACGCGCAGGCCGTAGGCCACGTTTTCGAAGATGCTCTTGGGGAAGGGGTTGGACTTCTGGAAGACCATGCCCACGCGCCGGCGCAGGTCCACCACGTCCACGCCGCGGTCATGGATGTCCATGCCGTCCAGCAGGATGGTGCCCGAATGCGTGGTCCCGGAGATGAGGTCGTTCATCCGGTTGAGCGAGCGCAGGAAGGTGGACTTCCCGCAGCCGGAGGGGCCGATGAGCGCCGTCACCCGCCGGTCGAGGATGGCCAGGGACACCTTGTGGATGGCCGTCTTGGGGCCGTAGCGCAGGGTGAGCTCCCGCGCTTCCATCTTCGCTCGGGGATTCTGGGGTTGGAGGGACATGGCAGGCGTACCGTCAGTGGGCGCTGGCGGCCTTGCGGCGCGTGCGCGTCCGGATGATGACCGCGACGAGGTTGAGGGCGAAGGTGAGCGCCAGCAGCACCAGCACCGTCGCATACAGCGGACCACTGGCCTCCGTCACGTTCGGTGACTGGGTGGCCATGACATACGTGTGGTAGCCCAGGTGCATGAACTGGGAGTCCAGGTGCGTGGGCAGGTCCGGCAGGAAGTAGGCGGCGCCGGTGAAGAGGATGGGGGCGACTTCGCCCGCGCCGCGAGAGATGGCCAGCACCGCGCCGGTGAGGATGCCGGGCAGGGCGCCGGGCAGCACCACCCGCGCCAGCGTCTGTGACTGGGTGGCGCCCAGGGCCAGGCTGGCGGTGCGCTGCTCCAGCGGCACCGCGCGCAGCGCCTCCTCCGTGGAGACGATGACCACCGGCAGCGTCAGCACCGCCAGCGTCAGCGAGGCCCAGAGGATGCCCGGCTGGGCCCAGTGCATCTCCTCGTAGCCCAGCATCCGGTCCAGGTTGCCGCCGACGAAGAGGATGAAGAAGCCGAGCCCGAAGAGGCCGAAGACGATGGAGGGCACGCCCGCGAGGTTGACCACCGCCACGCGCACCCAGCGGGCGAAGCGTGACTCTGGCGGCGCGTACTCGTGGAGGTACACGGCGGTGAGCACACCCACCGGCATCACCGCCACCGTCATCAGGAGCGTGAGCGCGGCGGTGCCGAAGATGGCGGGGAAGATGCCGCCGCCCATCATGCCGTCGCTGGGGGGCTGGGTGAGGAAGGTCCAGGAGAGGTGACGGGCGCCGTTGCGCGCGACGTCCAGCAGGATGAGGGCCAGCATGCCCACGATGGAGAAGGCCGCGAGGGCCGTCAGTCCGGTGAGGCCCAGCCCCACCGCCCGGCGCGTGGTGTACTTCACGAGGCGCTCCCGGTCAGCCGCTGGAGGACCTTCTTCGTCCACGTGGAGGCGACCATGTTGAGGACGAAGGTGAAGATGAACAGCTCCACGCCGATGAAGAAGAGCAGGGAGTAGTGCGGGCTGCCCACCACCACTTCACCCATCTCCGCCGCGATGGTGGCCGACAGCGAGCGCGCCGAGTCCCCCAGGTTCCAGGACACGATGTCCGCGTTGCCTGATGCCATGAGGACAATCATCGTCTCGCCGATGGCCCGGCCGAAGCCCAGCACGCACGCGGCGAGGATGCCGGGGGCCGCCGCGGGCAGCACCACCTTCCACGCCGTCTCCCAGAGCGTGGCGCCCAGCGCCAGCGAGGCCTCGCGGTAGCTGCGGGGCACCGCGGTGAGCGCGTCCTCGGACACGGTGAAGATGACCGGGACGATGGCCAGCGCCAGCGCCAGCCCCGCAAGCGTGCCGTTGAGCGGCCGGTCCAGGTGGAACAGGTCCTTCACCACGGGGGACAGCACCATCAGCGCGAAGAAGCCCAGCACCACCGAGGGGATGCCGGCCAGCAGTTCGATGATGGGCTTGAGCAGCTCGCGCAGGCGGCGCGGGGCGAACTCCGCGACGAAGAGCGCGCTGAAGACGCCCATGGGCACCGCCACCAGCATGGAGACCAGGGTGATTTTCAGCGTGCCCACGAACAGCGGAATCATGCTGACCTTGGGCGTGTCCGACACGGGCTGCCACCGGAACGGGTAGCGGCCCTCCTGCGGCAGGAACATCTTGGCGAGGCTGGCTTCGTGGCGGGCGTCCGCGTCGGTGAAGAGCGTCAGCGCCTCCTTGGCCACGAAGACGATGATGAGGATGAGCGCGGCGATGCCCGTGAACGCCATCAGGGTGATGAAGCCCGCGACGGCCTTCTCCCGCAGTTGACGCCTCCGCGCCGCCGCGGACAGGCGCGGCGCGGCCACGACCCGCGTGAGACCTTGCTCCATGGTCGCCTGTCTATCCATAGGGATTCAGCGCCTCTTGTGACATTCGTGTGACGCTCCGTGGCTACTTCACGGGGAAGTAGCCGACCTGGGTGACGATGGCCTGACCTTCGGGGGAGAGCGCGAAGTCGATGAAGGCCTTGATGTCGCCGGTCGGCTCGGCGCGCAGGTAGAAGAAGAGGTCGCGCGCCAGCGGGTACTTGCCGCTCTTGATGTTGTCCGCGCTGGGGGCGATCTCCTCGTTGCCCTTCTTCACCTTCAGCTCCTTGATGCCCTCTGCGTATGCGGCGCCGCCGTAGCCCAGGCTGTTCTTCTCCTTGGAGACGGCGTTCACCACCGCGGCGGTGCCGGGCAGTGTCTGGATGGCGGGCGCGAAGTCCTCGCCGTCCAGCACCATGTCCTTCACGAAGACGTAGGTGCCGGAGGAGTTCTCCCGGGAGTACGCGACGATGGGCGCGTCCGCGCCACCCACCTGCTTCCAGGAGGTGATGTCGCCCACGTAGATCTTCATCAGCTGCTCGGTGGTGAGCGCGCTCACGGGGTTGCCCTGGTGGACGTAGAAGGTGACGCCGTCCTTGGCCACCGAGCGCTGCGCGGGCGGCGCCTTGTAGCGCGCGCGGAGCTTGTCGGCCTCCGCCTTCTTCATCTCCCGGCTGGACATGGCGATGTCCGTGGTGCCGTTCTGGAGCGCCGCCAGCCCCACGCCGGAGCCGCCGCCGGTGACCTGGACCTTGATGTTGGGGTTCTTCTTCATGAACGCCTCGGCCCAGCGCTGGCCGAGGATGACCATGGTGTCGGAGCCCTTGATGGTGACGGTGCCCGCCTGGGCAGCGGCGGGGAGCGCCAGGAGGAACACCGCGAGCAGGGGCTTGAGGAGCGATTTCATGGGGGACTTCTCGTGGCTGGAGGATGTGAATTGGAATCTGGACGCGGTGTGAGGCTTGCGCGAAGACGCCGCGCTTCTACGTGACGTGGGTGTCCGTTTCGCGTCCGCCACGTGACATCACCGTCACGTCGCTCAGCCCGCGGCTGGGTCCAGCATCCGGTAGCCGACACCGCGGACCGTCTCCAGCAGCGCGCGCGCCGGGCCCAGCTTGTCGCGCAGGCGCATGACGTGGGTGTCGATGGTGCGCGTCTCCAGGGAGGATGACAGGCCCCACACCTCTTCCAGCAACTGTTCACGTGTCTGCACCCGGCCCAGGCGGGCGAGCAGGTGCTCCAGGAGCCGGAACTCCAGCGCGGTGAGGGCCACCTCGCGCTCCTCCACGAAGAAGCGGTGGGACGCCACGTCCAGGCGAAGGGGCCCCAGCGCCAGCGGCGCCGTGCTCCCAGCCGAGGGCGCGCCGCGGCGGAGGATGGCCTTCAGCCGCAGCACCAGCTCCCGCACGCTGAAGGGCTTCACCACGTAGTCGTCCGCGCCCACCTCGAAGCCGCGGATGCGGTCGGACTCCTCGCCCTTGGCGGTGAGCATGACGATGAGGACGCCCCGGGACTGGGGGCTGGCCCGCAGCTGCCGGCAGACATCGATGCCGGACATGTCCGGTAGCATCAGGTCCAGCAGCACGAGGTCGGGGTTCTGCTCGCGCGCGGCCACCAGCGCTTCTTCGCCAGTATGGGACACGTGCGTGGTGAGGCCGGAACCCCGCAGGTTGAAATCAATGAGCTCCGCGAGGTCGCGTTCGTCGTCGATGATGAGGACATGGGGCATGGCGGGCCACCACTCTGCGCGCCCCCTTTTCCGAACGTGTGACGCATGTGCAACAACTTCGTCATGGGGGGGAACACGCGCGGGAGCGGGCGCCCCGGGGCGATGGCCGGCCCTCCAGCGGGCGGGCCCCCAGCCCGGTGGCCTGATTGCGCGTGAAGGTGCTTCCGCGCCGGGGTAAACCCCAGGGAGCTCTGTCATGACTTCCGCCCACCTGCCGCCGACGCCACCTCCACTCCCGACGCTGACCCCCACGCCGGGCGAGCTGGCCCACGCGCAGCGGCGCGGGGGCGCTCCGCGCTCGTCGGTCTGGGGCTGGTGGGGCTGGTGGCGCTGACGAGCCCCGTGCTGGGCTACGTGGAGGACGTGCGCAACGCGCGCGAGGAGCTGCTGAGCCGGCTGCTCAACCAGGCGCAGGTGCAGTCGGAGGCGCTGGGCGTCCACCTGGGGCTGTTGGAGGCGGAGCTGGCTCGCGTGGCCGGGCACCCCGCGCTGTCTCCCGAGGACGGCGCCTCCCCGGCGGAGCTGGCCCTGCTGGAGAGTGCCTTCTACCATTCGTCCCTCTTCTCGGAGGGCGTGGCCCTGCTGACGCCCGGGGGCGAGCGCGTCTGGAGCGACCCTCCGGACATGCCGCTGGGGCGCTCGCCGCTGACGCAGCGGCCCTGGTTCCGCCGGATGGTGGAGGGCCGCCAGCCGGAAATCGACCTGCTGGAAGGGGAGGGGGGCCCATCGTGGTCGCCGTCCCCATGTTCCAGGACGGCCGCTTCAAGGGCGTGCTGCTGGGAGAGCTCCGCGCCAGCGCGCTGCCCACGCGGCCCACCGCGCAGACGTCACTGGTGCTGATGGATGACCACGGTCAGGTCCTGATGCCGGTGGGGTTCAAGCTGGGCGCCGGGGACATCACGGGGCGGCTGCGCGCGCTGGCGAACATGCCGGGGCCGCTGACGCTGGATGACAAGCACATGATGGGTGCGGGCGCATGGGTGGGGAAGAGCGACCTGCTGTTGGTCGTCCTGGAGGAGGAGACGGCCACCGCGGGCCTCCGGGCGCGCTTCCTGCGGCAACTGGCGTTCCACATCGCCCTGCTGAGCAGCACGCTCATCATCTTCATCCTCCTGCTGCGGCACTCCTACCGGTCGCTGCTGGCGGCCGAGGAGCGGCTGCGACGCCAGGAGACCATGGCCGCGCTGGGGACCGCGGCCTCGCTCATCGCGCATGAGGTGAAGAACGCCCTCAACGGCATCCAGGCCGCGCTGTCCGTGCTCCGGCATACCCCCGCAGGCAGCGAGCTGCCCGTGGGCGCGCTGCGCTCGCAGGTGGAGCGCCTGAGCCATCTGGCGCGCTCGCTGCTGTCCTTCGGGGCGCCTCGTGCCGCGCTGCGCCGCCGCTGCGAGGTGCACCTGCTGGTGAAGGACGCGCTCCAGGGCGTGAAGCTGCTGCCCGAGTCAGAGGCCGTGGCACTGACCACGTCCCTGGAGGAGTCCCTGTGGGTCCAGGGGGATGCCGCGCTGCTGGTGTCCGCCATCGACAACGTGTTGCGCAACGCGGTGGAGGCAGGCGCGGTGGCGAAGGACACAGGGATGCAGTTGGCGCCGTGGGTGAGCGTGCGTCTGACGCGGGAGGAACATGACGCCGTGCTCGTGGTGGAGGACAATGCGGGCGGCGTGGATCCGCGTCTTGAGCCCAGGTTGTGGGAACCTTTCGCCACCGGGCGGGCCAAGGGCGTGGGGCTGGGGCTGCCCATGGCGCGTGCCTCCGTGGAGGCCCATGGTGGCAGTCTGAACTATGTCCGGAGTCCGCTGGGAAGCCGCTTCACACTGCGCCTTCCGTTGGAGGTGGCCCGATGAGCACCTATCTGTTGCTGGTCGATGACGACCGGACCTTCGCCTCGCTGGCGGCCTCCGTGCTGCGACACGAGGGCTTCCGCGTCACGCTGGCGCATTCCCTCCATGACGCGCGTGGGGCCATGTCCCGCGAGGCGCCGGACCTGGTGGTGTTGGACCGGCGCCTGCCGGACGGGGACGGCATCGACTTCCTGCCGGAGCTGCGCGCCCAGCTTCCGGACACGCCCGTGTTGATGGTGACGGCGCACGGCGACATCGCCAGCGCGGTGGAGGCCATCCAGGCGGGCGCGCGCGACTACCTGTCCAAGCCGGTGGAGCTGGATGACCTGGTGCTGCGCGCCCGCCGCGCCGTCGCGGACCTGCAGCTCCAGGAGCGGTTGCGTCTGGCGGAGAGCGAGCTGGGTGGACGGCGGCGCCTGTCGCGTCCGCACTCGCCGAAGATGCTCGCCGCGCTGCAGATGCTGGAGCGCATCGCCAAGGCGCCGCGCAGCCCGGTGTTGCTGCTGGGCGAGACGGGCGTGGGCAAGGAGGTGATTGCGCGCCACCTGCACGCGCTGCAAGGCGGGCAAGGCTCGTTCGTCCACGTCAACTGCGCCGCGCTGCCCGCCACCATGGTGGAAAGCGAACTCTTCGGCCACGAGCGCGGCGCCTTCACCGACGCGCGAACCGCCCGCCGCGGCCTGGTGGAGGTGGCCGCGGGCGGTGTGCTCTTCCTGGACGAGGTGGGCGAGTTGCCGCTGCAGCTCCAGGCGAAGCTGCTCACCTTCCTGGACAAGGGCGCCTTCCGCCGCCTGGGTGGCACCGCCGAGCTGAGCAGCAGCGCGCGCGTGGTGACGGCCACCAACCGCGACCTGACCAAGGAGGTGGCCGAGGGCCGCTTCCGCGAGGACCTCTACTTCCGCCTGAGCGTCTTCCGGGTGGACATTCCGCCGCTGCGCGAGCGCCGCGAGGACCTGTTGCCTTTGGCACAGTCCCTGGTGGCGGAGCTGGGCGCCGAGCTGGGGCGCCGGACCGTGAGCTTCTCCAGCGCCGCGCTCGCCCGGCTGGAGCGCTACCCGTTCCCCGGCAACGTCCGTGAACTGCGCAACGTGCTCGAACGGGCCCTGGTGCTGGAGGCCGGACCCGAACTGGAGCTCGCCTCCCTGGAGCCGCAGGGCACCAGCGGCCCGCCCGATGTGGACCCCGACGCGTTCGTCGTCTCCGGGGCTCCGCGCCCCTTACAGGACGTGGAGCGGTTGTACGTCCGGCACGTCCTCGCCCGCTTGGATGGGCGCCGGATGGAGGCCGCCCGGGTGCTGGGACTCTCCTATCCCACCTTCCTCCGCCGGCTCGAGGAGGAGTAGGCGAGGGCGCTTCAAGATTCTTGAGGCCGGCGGCCTCAAGGATTTTTAAGTCTGGATTCGGGACTTAAAATCGTTTTCATATTCCCGACCGCAATCACCTTGCGTTCCCTCTGAGCCTGTCGAAAGGCGGACGGCACGCTCTTTGCGGAGGGCCTCCACGTGAACCAGCGCACGCGGCAGTCGCGGCGACTTGTGTGGAGGTGTGATGTCGACTTCGAAGAGTCCTGAGGGCGTTGCTTCCCCCTGGAAGGCGCTGGCCACGGACCTGCCTGCTTCCTTGGTGGTGTTCCTGGTGGCGTTGCCGTTGTGTATGGGAATCGCGCTGGCTTCAGGCGCGCCCATCGTCAGCGGGCTCATCGCGGGTGTGATTGGCGGCATCGTGGTGGGGCTCTTTGGCGGCGTGCCCCTCCAGGTGAGCGGTCCCGCGGCCGGCCTCGCGGTCATGGTGTTTGGCTTCATCCAGCAGATGGGCCTGGCGATGACGTGCGCAGCGGTGGCCGTCGCGGGCGTGGTGCAGATGATTCTCGGTGGGTTGAAGGTGGCGCGCGGCGCGCTCGCCATCTCTCCCGCCGTCATCCACGGGATGATGGCCGGCATCGGCATCCTCATCGTCCTGGGGCAGGTCCACATCGTGATGGGTGGCGCGCCGCAGTCGAGCGCGTGGCAGAACGTGAAGGAGCTGCCGGGGCAGATTGCGGACCTTCATGGCGCCGCGACGCTGCTGGGCCTGCTGACCATCGGCTTGATGGTGGCGTGGCAGTTCGTTCCCGGAAAGTTGAAGAAGGTCCCCGGTCCGCTCGTGGCCGTGGTGAGCGCCACCGCGGCGGCGACCTTCATGGGCGCCGACGTGGTCCGGGTGGACCTGCCGGAGAACATCTTCTCCAGCATCCAGCTGCCCACCTTCCCCAAGGGCGACTGGGTCACCTTCGGCACGGCGGTGCTGTCGCTGGCGCTGGTCGCGAGCGCGGAGTCGCTCTTGAGCGCGGTGGCCACGGACAAGATGCACACGGGCCCCCGTGCGAACCTGGACCGCGAGCTCTTCGGCCAGGGCCTGGCGAACACGATTTCGGGTCTGGCGGGCGGCCTGCCCATCACCGGCGTCATCGTCCGCAGCGCCACCAACATCACCGCCGGCGCGAAGACGCGCCTGTCGGGAACGCTGCACGGCGTGTGGCTGCTCCTGTTCATCACGTTGCTCGGCTCGGTGGCGGGGCTCGTTCCCCTCACCGTGCTGGCGGGTCTGCTCGTCTTCGTCGGCGCCAAGCTGGTGAACGTGCACCACATCCGTGAGCTCCAGAAGCGCGGGGAGCTGGCCGTGTACCTGGTGACGGTGGCCGGCGTGGTGGGCGTCAACCTGCTGGCCGGTATCGGCATGGGCCTGGCGTTCGCGGTGCTGCGCCTGCTGTGGCACCTGGGCAGCGTCAAGGTGGACGTGCACCAGCAGGCGCATGCGTCCTATCTGGTTCGAATCTCGGGCGCGCTGACGTTCGTCGGCGTCCCCAAGCTGTCCACCGCGCTGGCGCAGGTTCCGTCGGGCTCCAAGGTGGAGCTGGACCTGGCGGTGCAGACGCTGGACCACTCCGGGCACGAAGCCCTGGAGAGCTGGTGTGACACGCATCGCAAGACGGGTGGCTCGGTGTTCGCCGAGTCGCTCGAAGACGTCTGGAGCCGCAAGGGCACGGTGAAGCCGAGCAGCCCCGTGGCCGTTGGCGGTCCCAATCACAACTCGCTTGTCTCTGGAGGTGCGCAGTGAGGAAGCTCATTCGCGGTCTGTTGGACTTTCAGCTCAACGCCCGTTCTAGCTACCGGGAGAAGTTCGCGTTGCTGGCGCAGGAGCAGAAGCCGGATTGCCTCTTCATCGCCTGCGCGGACAGCCGCGTGGTTCCCAACCTGCTCGTGTCCACGGACCCGGGCGACCTGTTCGTGGTCCGCAACGTCGGCAACATGGTGGCGCCGTCGGATTCGAAGGGGCAGTCCACGGGCGACCAGTCCGAGGCGGCCGCGCTGGAGTTCTCGCTCCGCAACCTGCCGGTGGAGGACATCGTCGTGTGCGGCCACTCGAATTGCGGCGCGATGAAGGCCATCCTCGCTGGCGGCGTGGGTCCTGAGAACCCGAACCTCAAGGGCTGGCTGGAGCACGGCAAGGACGCGCTCCAGCGGATGGATGCGAACCCGACGCTGGGGGAGGGCCGGTCGGATTACGATCGCCTGTCCCAGAACAACGTGCTGGTGCAGATGGAGCACATCTCCACCTATCCGTGGGTGAAGGAGCGTCTCGACGCGGGCACCCTGCGGCTGCACGGCTGGTGGTTCGACATCGCCACCGCGCAGGTCCACGCCTGGCGCCCGTTGCTGGGCCGCTTCATCCCCATGGACGAACTGGTGGGCGAAGCCCTGCTGCGCGAGCTGGGCGCGGACACCCACGCCCCCGGCGCGCTCGCCAACGGCAACGGTGCTCAGCGCATAGCGGTGGTGGCCAGCGCGCAGTAGCCCGGTGGAAGCAGGCAACCAGGGGAGCGGCTCGAATCGAGTCATTCTCCTGGTGGCCAAAGGCCGGTGAGGGGGAGAGGATGGGGCGCAGCTTCGATGACTCCCTTCCTCTTCATGCTCGTCGTCCTGGGGTTTTCCGTGGGTGCGGGACTGCTGGGCTCGCTGCTGGGTATCGGCGGCGGGCTCATCCTGATTCCCGTGCTCACGTTGCTCCTGAAAGTGGACATCCAGTACGCGGTGGGGGCGTCCATCGTCTCCGTCATCGCCACGTCCAGCGGCGCGGCGGCGGCCTACGTGCGCGACCGGATGGCCAACACCCGCGTGGCCATGTTCCTGGAGCTGGCGACCACCGCGGGCGCGCTCAGCGGCGCGTACATGTCCGGGCTGGTGGGTGGGCGCGGCGTGTACCTCGTCTTTGGCGGCGTCATGGCGTGGTCGGCGCTGGTGATGCTGCGGCGGATGCGGGCGAGCGCCGAGGCGCCGGTGCCCGCGAACGCGCTGGCGGACCGGCTGGCCCTGCACGGCAGCTACTGGGATGAGTCGCAGGGCCGTGAGGTGTCCTACCGCGTCACGCGGCCACTGACGGGATTGGGGCTGATGTACGTGGCGGGCACGGTGAGCGGCATGCTGGGCATCGGCTCGGGCGCGCTCAAGGTGCCGGCCATGGACCTGGCCATGCGGCTGCCGCTGAAGGTGTCCACGGCCACCAGCAACTTCATGATTGGCGTGACGGCGGCGGCCAGCGCGGGCGTCTACTTCGCGCGCGGCAACATCGACCCGTTCATCGCGGGGCCGGTGTGCGTGGGCGTCACGCTGGGCGCGTGGCTGGGCTCGCGCCACCTGATGGCCCGGGTGAACAGCACGTGGCTGCGCGCGCTCTTCGTCGGCGTGCTGCTGTGGGTGGCCTTCGAGATGCTGCGCAAGGGGTGGGCGTCATGAGCGAGGCACCGAAGCCGGCGCCGCGAAGCCCTGAGGCCGCCACCGCGGCGGTGCAGGACGGCGAGGACGCTTCGCTGCTCCATCCGGAGCAGCTCATCAGTGACTTGCTGCGGTACGGCGTGGCCGCCAGCCTGGCGTTGGTGACGCTGGGCACCGTGGTGACCTTCTTCCGCCACCCGGACTACCTCGTCTCGTCCGAGGCGTTGCTGCGCCTCACCTCGCCGCACCCGGTGCCGCACACCCTGAGGGACGTCGTGGCGGGGGCGCTGGCTGCCCGGGGCCAGGCGTTCGTCATGGCGGGACTGCTGGTGATGATGGCCGTGCCGGTGATGCGGGTGGCCCTGTCGCTGCTCATCTTCCGCCAGCAGAAGGACCGGCTCTACGTGGGAATCACCGCCACGGTGCTGGCCATGCTCGTCTTGTCCTTCCTGCTGGGCGCGGCGCACTGAGGCGCGTCAGCGCAGGTCGCCGGGGCGCTTCACGGGCTTGCCCGGCGTGGCCCACCACGCGAGCGTGAAGCCGCCGTTCTTCAGGGGATGGAGCGCCAGCGCCGCGCCCTTGCGCAGCTTGTCCGGCAGCTCATGCTCCAGGGCGCGAATGGCCGCGCGCTCCAGCGAGGGGTTGTGGCCCACCAGGGCCCAGCCCGCGCCGCGCTCGCGGCCCAGGTCGACGATGCGCTTGTGCGCGCCGCGCTGGGGCAGCAGGGCGGGGTGGACCTCCACGCCGGACACGCCGAAGGCCTCGGCGAGCAGCTCCGCCGTCTGGACGGCGCGCACCAGCGGACTGGTGATGATGCCGCGCAGTGGCGTGAGGCGTGCCAGCTTGCGTGCGTGGTGGCGGAAGGCCGCGCGGCCTTCCGGGGTGAGGGCGCGCGCCTCATCGCCCAGGACGTGAGAGTCCTCCGCGACGGCGTGGCGGATGAACAGCAGCGGCAGCTCGCGTGCAGACATGGTGAGCGCCGTGAATCACTCCGGGCGTCCCCACGCAAGCAACGGACTGGCGACAACGTCTACCCTTCGAAATCGTTGAGCGCGTCCAGGGGCAGCGGCGCCGCGCCCGTCACGGTTCCGTCCAGGTCCGTGGGCAACGAGGCGGGGTCGACCTCCGGGGAGGGACGACTGTCCATGGGCGTGGCCGCGGCGCGCGAGGCGGCTCCTGGCGGCGGGCGGAGCACCGGGCCCGGCGGTGGCAGGCCGGAGTGGCGCCGCGCGGCCTCCATCAGCGCGTTGTGGTGGCGGTAGCGCGCCTCCACCAGCTTGTGGACCAGGAGCGGTCCGCCGGGGACGCGGCGCGCGGTGAGGGCCTGGGTGGCCTTGCGCACCGGGTAGCGCACCCGGCGAATCTGCACCCGCCACCCCTTGGGCGTGAAGGTGAAGACGCCGTAGGCGGGGCGCAGGTCTCCGTCCCGGGGGATGCCCGCGCTGGCCACGTCCGCGATGAGCATGCGGCCCACGCGGCGGCGGTAGGGGAAGTGCAGGTGCCCGAAGGCGCAGGCCGCCGCGTCCAGGTGGCTGAAGAAGCGGCGCACCGCGACGTCATCCAGCGTGGGGTCCAGCGACTCCTCGAGGTTGCGCGGGTTGGCGTGGCAGACGAAGAGGTCCTGTCCCTTGCGCGGCGTGTAGCGCACGGAAAAGGGCAGGGCGCCCAGCTTCTCCAGCAGCGCGCCGCCCAGCTGGTCCCGCGTCCAGCGCAGCAGCTCCGTCTTCCAATGGTCCTTCTCCCGGTAGGCGCCGCCCAGGTAGTTGCCCGCCAGGTAGCAGTCGGTGTTGCCCATCAGGACGGAGTCACACCGGTCGAAGAGCAGGTCCACCGTCTCCCGGGGATGGGCGCCACGCAGCGCCAGGTCTCCGGCCGCGACGATGTAGTCGGGGGCCACAGAGCGGGCGATGTCCTCGAGGACGGCCTCGCAGGCAGGAAGATTGCCGTGGATGTCCGCGAGGATGGCGACCCGCATGGTCACTCCATCCTACCCTGTCGCCGCGCTCGATGAAGCCGCCAGGGGCAGAAAAATGGTGAAGGTGCTCCCCTCGTTGGGTTCGCTCTCCACCTTGACCTCGCCGTCCATGGCCTGGAGCAGGTGCTTGACGATGGCGAGCCCCAGTCCGGTACCGCCCATGTCCCGGCTGCGGCCCTTGTCCACCCGGTAGAAGCGCTCGAAGATGCGCGACTGGTGCTTGGGCTCGATGCCCACCCCCGTGTCCTTCACCCGCACCACGCAGCGGCCTTGCTCGCACGCACCGTAAACATCCACCCGGCCACCCGCGGGCGTGTACTTCACCGCGTTGTCCAGCAGGTTGAGCAGCACCTGCTCCACGGCCCGGGGGTCCCCCACCGCGAGTAGACCTGGAGGGACGTGGAGTGAAACCGCCTGTCCCTTGCCCTCGGCCTTGGGGCGCACGGTGTCGGCGGCGCGGGCGGCGGCGTCGGCCAGGGTGACGCGGGCGAGCTTCAGGCTCGCCTCGCGCGACTCCAGGCGGGACAGCTCCAGCAGGTCCTCCACCAGTTCGGACAGGCGTTCGGACTGGCGGTGGATGATTTCCACCATCTTCGGCGCCATGACGGGGTCATTGAGGGCGCCGCCCTGGAGCGTTTCCGCGTAGCCGCGGATGGCGGTGATGGGCGTGCGCAGCTCGTGCGACACGTTGGCCACGAAGTCCTTGCGCACCTTCTCCAGCCGGCGCAGCTCGGTGACGTCGTGGAAGACGGCGGCGCTGCCCGGCAAATCCTTGGCCAGCGGCGTCACCCGGATGGAGAGCGTGCGCGGGAAGTGGCCGTCCAGCGTGAGCTCCAGGTGGCTGGAAGCGCTCTCCCGGCAGGCGCGCATCACGGCGTCGTGCAGCGCCTCGTTCCGGATGAGGGCCAGGGGGCGCTGGCCGGTGAGCGGGCTGCTCGTGGACGCCAGCAGGGGGCGGAGCGCGTCGTTGTGGCGCACCACCGTGCCCTCTGCGTCCGTCACCCAGACGCCTTCCGTCATGCCGTCCAGCACGGCGGTGAGGGTGCGCGCTTCCTGGGTGAGCGCCGCGTTGCGCGCGGACAGCTGGGCGTGCAGCGAGTCGATGGCGCCTTCGAGCCCGGCCACCTCGTCCAGCCGCTCGGGGACGCCAGGCGGGGCGGGGGCCGCCCTCGGCGCGCTCCCGGGTGTGGCGGGCCAGCAGGTCGAGCTGCCGCTGCAGCGTTCCGCGGCTCACGCCCAGGGACATGAGGGAGCCGGCGAGCGCGACGAGCGCCGCGGCGAAGACCTCCTTCGGCCCGTCGAGGAGGGCGACGAGCGTCGCGACGACGACGGCGGGCAGCAGGAGCGGAAGGAGTGTGGCGCGCAGGGGCATGGGCGGGGCGGCCTCACGGAGGGCTGAGCTTGTAGCCCACGCCGCGCACCGTCTCGATGATGTCCCCGGCGGGGCCCAGCTTCTCGCGCAGCCGCTTGATGTGCGTGTCCACGGTGCGGGTGTGGATCTCCGCCTGGATGCCCCAGACGTCCGACAGCAGCACCTCGCGCGTCTGCACCCGGTCCGAGCGCTCCAGCAGCGTGCGCAGCAGGCGGAACTCCAGCGCGGTGAGGAGCACTTCCTCGCCCTTCACGCGCACCTGGTGGCGGGTGGTGTCCAGGCTGATGTCGCCGGAGGCGAGCACCGCGGAGGGCCCGTCCTCCGCGTCCGCGCGGCGCAGCACGGCCTTGACGCGCAGGAGGAGCTCGCGGACGGAGAAGGGCTTCACCACATAGTCGTCCGCGCCCAGCTCCAGGCCCTGCACCCGGTCGGACTCCTGGCCCTTCGCGCTGACGATGATGACGGACGCCTTGCGCAGCTCGGTGTCCGTCTTGAGCATGCGCAGCACCTCGCTGCCCGCCACGTCCGGCAGCATCAGGTCCAGCAGCACCAGGTCTGGCGGATGCGCGCGCGCCTTGGCGAGCCCGCTCGCGCCGGTGCTGGCCGTCTCCGTCTCGAAGCCCGCGGCCCGCAGGTTGTAGTCGACGAGACCCGCCAGGTCCTGCTCGTCCTCGATAATCAGGATGCGCGACATGAAGCCCTCTCGAGTCCCTCCGCGCTCAGGGCGCGATGGACGGATTGCAATCTCCACCGGTCAGCGTCAGGGGCGCGGCAATCACCGGGGCGTTGTCGCCCGCGTTGACCTCACGGAGGTAGTTGCACGAACTCCCCAGGAAGCCGGGCGGGGTCCCCGTGGTGATCGCCTCGATGACGAGCGCGTAATCTCGGCCCACCGGCACGTCCACCGCCAGCTCCAGGCTTCCTCCCGACTGGAGGGTCGCCAGGTCCACGGGGAAGCGGAGGGCCCTGCCCTCGCGCCCCTGGGCGTCCTTCAGCACCACCAGGTCGTCACGCCGCACCTGGGTGCCCAGGCACGTGCGCTGAATCTCGGTGCAGCTGCGGCTGGAGCCCCGCGACACCACGGCCACCTGCAGGGCCTGGACGTCGTTGGCCACCGCGCGCTCCATTGTCAGGGCGAGCGGAAAGCGGCCCGCGGGCTCGGCGTCAGGGCCGCACGCGCCAAGGCCGAGCAGCAACAGTGGGGACAGGAGGCGCAGGCTCATGGGGCGGGGGCTCCACGCGGATGGTGATGGGAACGCGGCCCCGCTCTTCGCCGGAGGTCAGCGCCACGATGCCGGCGGTGGCGCCAATGGCCACCGCGCCCACGCCCACCCAGAGCCAGGGGCTCTTGTACCAGGGGCGGGAGGACGGGTCGGCGGCGGCGCCGGCGCGCACGGCCCGGGGCGCCACCTGGAAGATGAGCGGCTGGAAGGAGTCTCCCCGACCCGCGAGCCGGCGCTGCGCCGCGTCCGCGACCTCGAAGTAGTACTCCATCTCGTAGGCCTCGGCCTCGGTGGGCACCTCGTAGGCCGGCAACACCGCGCGGTAGCGCTCGAGGGGGCGGCCGTCGGGGCCTCGCTCACGCGCGAAGTCCACCGAGCTGTAGGCCTCGTCTCCGGCGCGCCGGTAGAAGAGGCGCGCGCGGGCGCCCAGCGCCGGTCCTGGATGGCGGCCTCCACGACGACGGGCTCGCCACCCGGTGGATCGGGGATGGGGTCCACGTCCAGGGTGACTGGGCGGACGCGCCGGCTCTTGATGTCCTCGCGGATGCGCGCGTAGAGGGCGCGCAGCTTGGGCGGGGAGCTGCGGGGGAGCTCGTAGTCCGGCCGGGCCTGGAGCAGCTTCTCGTAGGCGTCGCGCGCCTGGGGCTCGTCCCCCAGGTAGAGGGCCGTGAGGCCCAGCAGGCGGTACATCTCCACCAGCTGATCATCCGTCAGGTCCGGCGCATTGAGGCCTTCCAGGAGGGTGCGACGTGCGTCTTCGAATTCGCCCTGGTCGAACTGTTCGCGGGCCTCGGTGATGGCCGGGCTGGCCGGGCCGAGCTGCGAGAGAACAGGCTCAGGGAAGAGGGGCCGGCTCCAGCCCGGTTGGGCACCCAGGCCCAGCACCAGGATGAGGGCCCACCCGCGCAACCGCCAGCCATGTGCGTGCATCGATTCGAACCTATCAAAACGTTATCGAGAGAATCCACGAAGGCCGGCCCGTCGGGGGTGACGGCGCGGTGACATCTTCGTGGCGGTGTTGCACGAGGGCGTGTTGACGCTGGAGGGGCCACCCTCTATGTTGCGCGCCCCTTTTGGCCTGGAAGTAGCGTAAATGCTCGTAAAGGTTGATCAAATCAAGGACGCAGGGCTGAAGCTCGAGGAGCCCGTCAATCTCGAGCTGCTCGGTGAGACGCTGGGAGGCGCTGCCTCCGGCGAGGATACCGGATTCCGAGCCACGGCCCCGGCGACGTTGAAGGCGTCGCTGCGCAAGCTGAGCGGCGGCGTGCTGCTGGAGGGGCGCTTCACGGTGGACGTCACCAGCCCCTGCAAGCGCTGCCTCGCCGACGTGGCCATGAAGGTCCCCGTGGAGTTCACGCTCAACCTGGTGCCGGAGTCCCTGGCTCGGGGCGACGACTTCAAGGATGACGACGAGAAGGCCATGGAGAAGAAGGAGCGCAGCCAGGGGGAGTCTGGCGGCTCCTTCGAGCTGGACGACGCGGATCAGGAACTCTTCGACGGGAAGACCATCAACCTGGATCCCATCGTCCGGGAGCAGCTCCTGCTGGCCCTGCCGATGAACGCCGTGTGCCGGGACGACTGCAAGGGCCTGTGCTCGCAGTGCGGCGCGAACCGCAACGACGTCGCCTGCACTTGTGACACCCGGCCGGTGGATCCGCGCCTGGCGCCGCTGAAGAACATCAAGCTCAACAACTGAAGTGAGCCTGGAGGGCAGGGCCGCCTCGTGAGAGGGGGCCCTGGAACGACAAGGGCCGCGGCCTCCATTGGATGGAGACGCGGCCCGTCGTGTTTCGCAGCGCCCGGGAAGGGCGCTGTATGCGACTGTGTGTCAGGCCTGGGCCTGAGCCACCACTTCACGGCCCTTGTACTGGCCACAGGACGTGCAGGCGCGGTGAGGCATCACCGGCTCCTTGCAGTTCGGGCACTTGGTCACCTGCACGGCGCTCCGCAGGTTGTTGTTGGCCGCACGGCGGCGGTCACGACGCATCTTCGAAGTACGCTTCTTGGGGACACCCACGGCTCACCTCTATATTCGACGCCGACCCGGAGCGTTCGCGCCGGTCCGGACCGGTTGAGTCCAATGTCTTTCGCGCTGTGCCGGGGTCCCCGGCTCCGTGCGCAACACTCTCTGCTCGAAACCGGTCTGGGGCGGTCGCCGAAGGCTCCCGTACTCCATGTCCGGCTTCGGAAGGCGGCGGACCCTAGCGGCTCCAAGCCCCCGAGTCAATGTGGCAACGCGGGAGGGCCCGTTATCTCCCGGGCACCGTCTATCCCGGACGGTGCCCGGTGACAACGCCCATGGCGCGGGCGCCATTCTTCCGGCCGTGCCCCAGGGCGCATCAGCCAGTCGTTGCCCCCCTGCAGGGTTCCTGCTGTGCTGCGCGCCGCCCGCCCCCGGCGGGTGGGATACCGATACCGACAGCCGCCGGGGCGCCGGCGGGCAAGGAGAGGGTGGGGATGAGGCTGGTGCTGGATGCCATGGGCGGCGATCACGCGCCCGCCGCCCCCGTGGAGGGTGGGGTGCTCTTCGCGCGGGCCCACCCCGGTCACCAGGTGCTCCTGGTGGGAGACGAGGCGAAGGTGGCGCCCCTGCTGGGCAAGCTGCGGCCTCCAACCAACCTCCAGGTCCACCACGCCTCTGAAGTCGTGGAGATGGACGAGCACGCCTCGACCGCCTTCCGCCGCAAGCGGGACTCCTCCCTCCGGGTGGGCTTCGAGCTGGTGCGGGACGGCCAGGCGGAGGCGCTCGTCTCGGCGGGCAACTCCGGCGCCGTCATGGCCGGGGGCCTGCTCACGCTGGGACGGCTGCCGGGTGTGGAGCGTCCCGCCATCGCCGCGCTCTTCCCCGCGCTCAAGGGCGGCGGCCGGTGCCTGCTCCTGGATGCGGGCGCCAACGTGGACTGCAAGCCGTCGCACCTGGCCCAGTTCGCCGTCATGGGAGAGGCCTACGTGCGCGCGCGCATGGGCGTGGCCCGGCCCCGGGTGGCCGTGCTCTCCAATGGAGAGGAGTCCTCCAAAGGGACGCCGCTCACCCGGGAGGTCAGTGGGCTGCTGCGGCGCTCGGATCTGGACTTCGTGGGTTACGTAGAGGGCAAGGACCTCTTCTCCGGCGAGGTGCAGGTGGTGGTGACGGACGGGTTCACCGGAAACGTCGTCCTGAAGACATCCGAGGGCGTGGGCATGGGCGTCATTGGCATGCTGCGTCAGGCCATCGAGCGGCGCGGCGGGCTGGCGGAGAAGGTGGGGGCGATGCTGCTCCAGCCCGCGCTGGCCGGGCTTCGCCGGGTGGTGGACTACGCCGAGTACGGCGGGGCGCCCCTGCTGGGCATCCAGGGGTGGGCATCGTCGCGCATGGGCGCTCCACGCCCCGGGCCCTCTTCAACGCGCTGGGCGCGGCGCTGGCCATGGCGGAGGGGGCGTGCAGGCGGAGTTGACGCGTTGCATCGGGCGCGCGGCGGCGTGGCTTCCGACCCATCCGAAGGGAAAAAGAGCGACAGACGCGGGCGTTTCCGATTAGAGCCTTCGCCCGGAGCGTGCAGGCCGCCTCGGGTTGGTGGCGGGGCGCCTCGCGGAAATTGCTGGCTCAACCTGGTCAGGTACGGCAACAGGGCGTCCAGCCTGCGGCCCCGGCCGCTGAAGAGGAGGCAGAGTCCGCATGTCGAAGGTCGCGTTCGTGTTCCCCGGGCAAGGCAGCCAGGCCGTGGGGATGGGCAAGGACCTGTATGAGAAGTTCCCCGAGGCCCGGGCCGTGTTCGACGCGGTCGACGCCGCCCTGGGGGAGAAGCTCTCCACCCTCTGTTTCGAGGGTCCGGACGAGGCGCTGAAGCTCACGGCCAACACCCAGCCGGCCATCCTCACGGTGTCGCTGGCGGCGCACGCGGTGTTCGCGAAGCGGGGACCGGCGCCGTCCTTCGTGGCGGGGCACTCGCTGGGCGAGTACTCGGCGCTGGTGGCGGCGGGCGCCATGGACCTGGGCGACGCGGTCCGGGCGGTGCGCGCGCGCGGCACCTTCATGCAGGAGGCGGTGCCCGCGGGCGTGGGCGCCATGGCCGCGGTGCTGGGCCTGGTTCCGGAGAAGGTGAAGGCGGCCTGTGACGCGGCGGCCGAGGGGCAGGTGGTGTCGCCGGCGAACTACAACTCGCCCGAGCAGACGGTCATCGCCGGGGACGCGGCGGCCGTGGAGCGCGCCGGGGTGAAGTGCAAGGAGGCCGGCGCCAAGCGCGTGATGCCCCTGCCGGTGTCCGCCCCCTTCCACTGCGCGCTGATGGCGCCGGTGCAGCCCCGGCTGGCGGAGGTGCTGGGCGGCATCCAGGTGTCCGCGCCGTCCGTGCCGGTGGTGACCAACGTGGAGGCCCGTCCCAACGCGGACGCGTCCCGCGTGGTGCCGCTGCTCCTGGAGCAGGTGAGCTCGCCGGTGCGCTGGATTGAGTGCGTGGAGGCGCTGAAGGCCGAAGGCGTCACCCGCATCATCGAGCTGGGGCCGGGCAAGGTGCTGGTGGGCCTGGTCAAGCGCATCACCAAGGACATCGAGCTGTTCAACGTCGAGGACTCCGCGAGCCTGGACAAGGCGCTCGCGGCACTGGGGGTGGCACCATGAGCGGCTTCAAGGACAAGGTCGTGCTCGTGACGGGTGGCTCGCGCGGCATCGGCCGGGCGTGCGCGGTGGCCTTCGCCAAGGCGGGGGCCTCCACCGTGGTCATCAGCTATGCGGGCAACGAGGCGGCGGCCCAGGAGACGGTGGCCCTGCTCCAGGCGGAGGGCGCCAAGGCGGAGGCCATCCGCTTCGACGTGTCCGACAGCGCCGCCTGCGCCAGCGCCGTGGACGGCATCGTCAAGGGCCACGGCCGGCTGGACGTGCTCGTCAACAACGCGGGCGTCGCGGTGGATGGCCTGGTGATGCGGGTGAAGGACGAGGACTGGGACAAGCAACTGGACACCAACCTCAAGGGCGCCTTCTCGCTCATCCGCGCCGTCAGCCGGCCCATGATGAAGCAGAAGGGCGGCGCCATCATCAACATCACCTCCGTGGTGGGGGAGATGGGCAACGGCGGTCAGGCGGCCTACTCGGCGTCCAAGGCGGGGCTCATCGGCCTGACCAAGTCCGTGGCGCGCGAGCTGTCCAGCCGGAACATCCGCGTCAACGCCGTGTCCCCCGGCTTCATCGGGACGGACATGACGCATCAGATCAATGACGAGATGCGCCAGAAGATGCTGGAGGGCATCCCCCTGGGGCGGCTGGGCAATCCGGAGGAGGTCGCCGGTGCCGTGCTCTTCCTGGCGGGGGACGCCGCGTCCTACATCACCGGCGAGGTCCTGAAGGTCAACGGCGGAATGTACATGTAACCCACGGTTGGATTGCCGCCGGGCGTGGGATATACCGCGCCCGCTTTCGACATGGTCCGGGAAGCCAGCCGGGCCACATCTGGTTCCTGGAGGGTTCTACACTTATGTCGACGTCAACCATTGAGGCCAAGGTCAAGTCCATCATCGCCGACCAGCTCGGTGTCGGAGAGGATGAGATCAAGCCGGAGTCCTCCTTCATCGAGGACCTGGGCGCGGACAGCCTCGACATCGTGGAGCTCGTCATGGCGATGGAAGAGGAGTTCGAGGTCGAGATTCCCGACGAAGAGGCGGAGAACATCAAGACCGTCGCCGACGCCACCAACTACATCAACACCCACAAGAAGTAGGTAGCACCACGGCGTGCCGGGGTGCGGGGCGGCGCCGCGTGATGCGCGGCGTCCCCGGTGTCCCAGGCGCCACCGGAGAGGACCGTGTCACAACGTCGAGTCGTCGTCACCGGAACCGGGCTTGTTTCGGCTCTGGGAACCGGAACCGAGAAGAACTGGCAGGCGTTGATCGCCGGCAAGTCGGGTATTGCCCAGGTCACGCGCTTTGACGTTGGCAAAATCGACACGCGCATCGCGGGCGAGGTGAAGGACTTCGAGCCCGAGGCGTTCATCGAAAAGCGCGAAGTGCGCCGGATGGACCTGTATGCGCAGTTCGCATTGGCTGCCGCGCAGATGGCCGTGACGGAGTCGGGCATTCCCATTGGCCCGGATGCGCCGCACGGCTACATGCCGGAGAAGGTCGGCGTCATCGTCGGCTCGGGCATCGGCGGTATCTCTTCGCTGGAAGAGCAGCACCGCAAGGGGTTGGAGAAGGGGTTCGACCGGTTGTCGCCCTTCTTCATCATCCAGATGATCATCAACATGGCGCCCGGCCTCATCTCCATGCGGTACAACTGCAAGGGGCCGAACTGGGCGCCGGTGTCCGCGTGCGCCACCAGTGCCCACGCCATTGGCGAGGCCTGGAAGTCCATCCGCCTGGGTGAGACGGACGCGGTCATCGCCGGCGGCGCCGAGGCGGCCATCACCCCGCTGGGGCTGGGTGGCTTCTCGGTGATGAAGGCGCTGTCCACGCGCAATGATGATCCGGCCGGGGCCAGCCGTCCCTTCGACAAGGACCGTGACGGCTTCGTCATGGGCGAGGGCGCGGGCATCCTGGTGCTGGAGGAGATGGAGGCCGCGAAGAAGCGCGGCGCCAACATCCTGGCGGAGGTGGTGGGGTACGGTGCCAACTCGGACGCGTACCACGTCACCCAGCCGGCGCCGGAAGGCGAGGGCGCGGCGCGCTGCATGCGGCTGGCGCTCCAGTCCGCGGGGATGAACCCGGAGGACGTGGGCTACATCAACGCTCACGGCACCTCGACGCCGTTCAACGACGCGAACGAGACCAAGGCCATCAAGACGGTGTTCGGCGACCACGCGCGGAAGCTCGCCGTGTCGTCGACCAAGTCGATGACGGGCCACATGCTCGGCGCGGCGGGCGGCTTCGAGGGCGTGGTCAGCGCGCTGGCGCTGGCGCGCAACATCCTGCCGCCCACCATCAACCAGACGACGCCTGATCCGGACTGCGACCTGGACTACGTGCCCAACCAGGCGCGTGAGGCCCGGGTGAACGCGGTGATGAGCAACTCGTTTGGCTTCGGCGGCACCAACGCCGTGCTGGTGTTCAAGCGCTTCTAGCCGTCCCAGGAGAAACCCGCGTGAAAGTCATCCTTGCTTCAGACCACGCGGGCCTGGAGCTCCGGCAGGAACTGGTGGCCGCGCTCACCGCGCGGGGCGTGGCCCACGAAGACGTGGGTCCCGTCACGCGGGACTCGGTGGACTATCCGGACTTCGCCGCGCGGGTGTCCCGCGCCGTGGCGTCCGGGGAGGCCACGCTGGGCGTGCTGGTGTGTGGCACCGGCATTGGCATGAGCATCGTCGCCAACAAGCACAAGGGCATCCGGGCGGCCCTGTGCACCACGGAGTTCGAGGCCCGGATGGCCCGGGCCCACAATGACGCCAACGTGCTGTGCCTGGGCCAGCGCGTGGTGGGGGCCGGCGTGGGCCGCGCCATCCTGGAGGCGTTCCTCAGCACTGCTTTCGAAGGCGGCCGCCACGAGCGGCGCGTCCAGATGATTCGCGAGGCCGAGTCCCAGGGCTAACGGCCCCGCCGTACCCGTCGTTCGAGGGAGTCCGCCATGGAGAACATCCGTACGCTGGCCGAAGTGGACCCGGAGATTGCCCGCGTCCTCCGCGAGGAGACCCAGCGCCAGGAGGAAGGGCTGGAGCTCATCGCTTCGGAGAACTTCGTCTCTCCGGCGGTGATGGAGGCGGTGGGCTCGGTGCTCACCAACAAGTACGCGGAAGGCTACCCCGGCAAGCGCTACTACGGCGGCTGCGAGGTGGTGGACGTGGCGGAGAACCTGGCCATCGCCCGCGCCAAGGACCTGTTCGGCGCGGACGCGGTCAACGTGCAGGCGCACTCCGGCAGCCAGGCCAACATGGGCGCCTTCATGGCGCTGATGAAGCCGGGCGACACCATGCTGTCGCTGGACCTCAACTCCGGCGGCCACCTCACCCACGGCGCCACGTTCAACTTCTCCGGCAAGCTCTACAAGGTCGTCCACTATGGCCTGACGCGTGACACGGAGACCATCGACTTCGCGCAGGTGGAGTCGCTGGCCAAGGAGCACAAGCCGAAGGTCATCGTCGTGGGCGCCAGTGCGTACCCGCGCACGCTGGACTTCGCGAAGTTCCGTGAGATCGCCGACGCGGTGGGCGCGGCGATGCTGGTGGACATGGCGCACATCGCCGGCCTGGTGGCCGCGGGCGTGCACCCTCGCCGGTGCCGGTGGCGGACATCGTCACCAGCACCACGCACAAGACGCTGCGCGGTCCGCGTGGTGGCCTGGTGCTGAGCCGCGAGCCCTACGCCAAGGCCATCAACAGCCAGATCTTCCCCGGCATCCAGGGCGGCCCGCTGATGCACGTCATCGCCGGCAAGGCGGTGGCCTTCAAGGAGGCGCTGTCGCCGGAGTTCAAGGCGTACCAGCGGCAGATTGTCGCCAACGCGAAGGCGCTGGCGGAGGCGCTCCAGCGCGCGGGCCTGCGGCTGACGTCCGGTGGCACGGACAACCACCTGATGCTGGTGGACCTGCGCCCCAAGAAGCTCACGGGCAAGGTGGCCGAAGCGGTGCTGGACAAGGCCGGCATCACCGTGAACAAGAACATGATTCCGTTCGACCCGGAGAAGCCGATGACCACGTCCGGCGTCCGGGTGGGCACGCCGGCCATCACCACGCGCGGCATGCGCGAGGCGGAGATGGCGGTGGTGGGGCGGCTCATCGGCGAGGCGCTGGACGCCGCGCAGGACGACGCCGCGCTGTCCCGCATCAAGGGGCAGGTGAAGGAGCTTTCGCAGGGGTTCCCGCTCTACGCCTCGCGGTTGAAGTAGATTCGCGGGCTGTACCCTTCCATGCGCTGCCCCTTCTGTCAGGACGCCGAGAACAAGGTCATCGACTCCCGTGAGTCACACGAGGGCTCCGTCATCCGGCGGCGCCGCGAGTGCCTGACCTGCAAGCGCCGCTTCACCACGTATGAGCGGGTGGAGGAGCTCTACCCGCTCATCGTGAAGAAGGATGGGCGGCGCGAGGCGTTCGACCGGGAGAAGATCGTCAACGGGCTGAAGAAGGCGTGTGAGAAGCGGCCCGTGTCCGCGGATCAGCTCGAGGAGACGGTGGTCGCCATCGAGCGGCAGCTGCAGGGCATGGGCGAGAAGGAAGTGCCCTCGTCCGTCATCGGCGAGGAGATCATGCGCCGGCTGCGGCAGCTGGACGAGGTGGCCTATGTCCGCTTCGCGTCCGTGTACCGCAGCTTCCGCGACATCGCGGAGTTCATGGACGAGCTGAAGGCCCTGCGCGAGGCGGAGGCGCGCGAGCAGCGCCAGGCGCCTCCCTCGGCACCGGTGGACAAGGGCGGTTAGAGAAAGCACATGCGGCTGTTGACACGGGCAAGGTTGGAAGCGACACGGGCGCCCCGGGCGAAGCGAGCAGCGGACTTCGACCGGGCGGTGGCTGAGTTCTTCATGCGCATCGCGCTGGAGGAAGCCGCCAAGGGCCTGGGCCGCACCAGCCCCAACCCCGTCGTGGGCGCGGTGCTGGTGAAGGGCGGGCGCATCATCGCTCGCGGCTACCACAAGAAGGCGGGCAGCGCGCACGCGGAGGTCGTCGCGCTGGAGGCGGCCGGTGCGCGCGCCAAGGGCGCGGACCTCTACACCACCCTGGAGCCGTGCGACCACTACGGGCGTACCCCGCCGTGCAGCATGGCCATCATCGAGGCGGGCGTCCGGCGCGTCATCTGCGCGTCGGCGGACCCCAACCCGAAGGTGAGTGGCAAGGGCGTGGCGCGGATGCGGCGCGCCGGCCTCAAGGTCCTCACGGGCGTGCTCGCGGAGGATGCGGACCGCCTCAACCGGCCCTTCTTCAAGATGATCCGCACGGGCCTGCCCTGGGTGACGCTCAAGGCGGCGGTGACGCTGGATGGGAAGCTGGCCACCGCGACCGGTGACTCGCGCTGGGTGACGGGGCGCCGGCGCGCGCCTGGGTCCACCGGCTGCGGGACTCGGTGGACGTCATCCTGGTGGGGGCCAACACCGTCCGGAAGGACGACCCGAAGCTGACCACGCGGCTGCCCGGAGGTGGTGGGAAGGACCCGCTGCGCGTGGTGGTGGACAGCCACCTGCGCCTTTCCCCGGGCTACACCATCTTCACGCAGCGCAGCCCCGCGCGCACGGTGGTGGCCACGCTGGAGGACCCGGAGGGCCGCAAGGCGCGGCGCTTCCTGGCCCAGGGCGTGGACGTCTGGCAGCTCCGCGAGAAGGCAGGGCAGGTGGACCTCAAGGCCCTGCTGCGGCGGCTGGCGAAGGGCGGCCACAACCACGTCATGGTGGAGGGCGGCGCGGAGATGTACGGCTCCTTCCTGCGTGGGCACCTGGCGGATTCGCTGGCGCTGTTCCTGGCGCCCAAGCTGATTGGCAGCCCGGGCCTGTCGTGGGCCGGCGACCTGGGCGTGAAGGAGATGGCCCAGGCCCTGGCGGTGAAGGACCTCGCCTTTGAACGCCACGGCGACGACATCCTGCTCCAGGCGCTGTTGTAGGACACGAGCGACCGTGGGCGCAGGCGGGGCCGGTCCGTTATAAGCGGCCCCATGTTTACCGGCCTCATTCAGGACCTTGGCAGGGTGGAGCGCGTCATTCCCGGCGGGATGACCGACCTGTGGATTCACACCGCGCTGGGCGCGGCGGCCTTCGAACTGGGCGAGTCGATTGCCGTCAACGGCGCCTGCCTCACGGTGGTGGAGCGCACCGGCGACAGCTTCCGCGTGCAGGCCGCGCCGGAGACGCTGCGCCGGACGACGCTGGGCTCCGTGAAGCCCGGAGACCAGGTGAACCTGGAGCGGGCCCTGGCGCTGGGGGACCGGCTGGGCGGGCACCTGGTCTCTGGCCACGTGGACGCCGTCAGTGAGGTGCTGGAGACGTACCCGGAGGGAGGCTCCTGGGTGATGGGGTTCCGGCTGCCGGAGGAACTGGCGCCGTACTTCATCGAGAAGGGCTCGGTGGCCATCGACGGCATCAGCCTCACCGTCAACACGGTGGAGGCGGACCGGTTCCGGGTGCAGCTCATCCCGGAGACGCAGGAGCGCACCACCTTGAAGGCGCGGGGGGTGGGGTCGAAGGTGAACCTGGAGGCGGACCAGATAGGGAAGTACGTGGCGCGGCTGTTCGCGCTCCAGCGGGGCCAGGGGGTTCCCGGAGGAGGTGGCGGGCTGACGGCGGCGGCCATCGCGGCTGCGGGGTTTGGCACGCCGTAGCAGGCGACGCCGGGCCCCGGGGTGGTGTAGGAAGCGCGGCATGCCTCGCTACTTCGACGGTGACTTTCTACCCCCCAAGGGCCGCTTCGCCATCTGCGTGGCCCGCTTCAACGGCTTCATCACCGAGGAGCTGGCCAAGGGCGCCGTGGACACGCTGGTGCGCCACGGCGTGGCCGACGCGGACATCGACGTGTACCGCTGCCCCGGAACCTATGAGCTGCCCGGTCTGGTCCGGCGCGTGACCGAGACGCGGCAGTACGTGGGCGTCATCACCCTGGGCGCCGTCATCCGGGGCGGGACGCCGCACTTCGACTACGTGGCCGGCGAGTGCGCCAAGGGCATTGGCGCGGTGGCCTTCGAGGCCGCGGCGGCCACCCCGGCCACGACGGTGACTTTTGGCGTGCTGACGACGGACACGGTGGAACAGGCCATCGACCGGGCGGGCGTGAAGGCGGGGAACAAGGGAGCGGAGGCCACACTGGCCTGCATCGAGATGGTCAATCTGTACGCGAAGATGTCGGCGACGGACGGAAGGAAGGCGTAGGTCATGGGCGCGCGAAGAACGGGACGTGAGCGTGCGCTGCAGGCGCTCTACCAGTTGGAGATGGCCACCGCGACGACGGCGGAGGCGCTGGAGTCGGCCTGGTCGGCCGCCGAGGAGAGCAACAAGCGGGACCCGGACGCGGTGAAGTTCGCCCGGGAGCTGGTGGAAGGTGTGCAGTCCCACCGGGACGAAATCGACCAGCTCATTGAGCGCCACAGCCACAACTGGCGCCTGGACCGCATGTCGCGCATCGACCGGAACGTGCTGCGACTGGGCATCTTCGAGCTGAAGTACCGCCCGGACATCCCCCGCAAGGTGTCCATCAACGAGGCGGTGGAGCTGGGCAAGAACTTCGGCAATGAAGAATCGAGCGCGTTCGTCAACGGGCTCCTGGACCGCGTCGCGGTCGCCTTGAACAAGCCGTGAGCCGCTGACGCCAGCCGCGAGGGACGCGCCGTGAGCCAGACGACGACGCACGACATCGGATTGGAGGGCCTGGACACGCTCGGCGGGGTGGACGCGCTCTGCCTCTTCATCGCCGAGGATGACCGGCCCCTGCCGTCCTCCGCGGGCTTCGTGGACTGGCGGCTGTGTGGCTCGCTCTCGCGGGTGCTCAAGGCCGGCTTCTTCACGGGCGCGAAGGATGACTGGCTGCTGCTGCCCTCGGACGGGAAGCTGGCGGTGCCCCGTATCTTCGTCGTGGGGCTGGGCGCGCGTCAGCGACTGGACGCGGGCACGTTGAACGACGCGATGGCTGAAGCGGGACGGGTGCTGTCCAAGGCCCGGGTGGAGTCCGTGGCGCTGGAAGTGCCCGCCGGTGGCCAGGTGGAGGACGCCGCGCGGGCCGCGGCTTTCCAGAAGGGCTTCCTGCCCGCGTTCAAGGGCGAACGGGTGGCCGTCCTGGCGGACAAGGGACTCGTCAAGTCGCTGCCTGCACGCAAGGGCTGACGCTCGGCGGGCGGGCGGGCCTTCTGCTAGCATGTCTCGCCCGGGGCGAGCGCACATGCGTGTCAAGGTGTTGATTGTCGAGGACTCGAAAGCATCGCGCGAGTACATCGCCGCGATGGTCGAGGCCGTGGAGGGCGTCGAGGTGGTGGTGACCTCGAGCGGCTTCGAGGCCCTGAAGCTGCTGCCGCGTCACCGCTTCGAGCTCATCATCACCGACATCAACATGCCTGACATCAACGGGCTGGAGCTCATCAACTTCGTCAAGAAGAACCCCAACTACCGCGAAGTGCCGCTCTTCATCATCACCACGGAGGGGCGCGATCAGGACCGCGAGCGCGGGCTCGCGCTGGGCGCCGCGGAGTATCTGGTCAAGCCCTTCCTCCCCGGGAGCCTCGAAGCGCTCCTGCGGCGCTACCTGAAGCTGCCGTGAGTCCGGGAAGCAAGGCGCTGGCCGAGTTCGTGGCCGAGGCGACGGAGATTCTCGACGCCCTGGCCAGGGACCTGCTCGTGCTCGACGAGCGTCGGGGCTACGAGGCGGACCCGGACCTGGTCAACGGCATCTTCCGCGCGGCGCATTCGCTCAAGGGGTTGTCCGGGTTGTTCGGCCAGGAGCGCATCTCCCGGCTGGCGCATGGGACGGAGGACCTGCTCGACAGGCTTCGGCTGGGGAAGCTGCTGCTGGACGGCGCGGTCCTCGATGCGCTGATTGAAGCGCTGGATGCGTTCCAGGCGCTGCTGGGCGAGGCCGCTCGCGGCGCGGAGAGCGAAAGCCTGTCCGCCCGCGTGGAGGCGATGGCCGCGCGGATGGCGTCGATGGGCGCTCCGGCGGAGGTGGCTGCGGACGACCCGCTGGACCGGTTGGAGCTGGAGGCGCAGGTCCGCTCCGTCTTCACGGAGTACGAGGAACACCGGCTGCGGGAGAGCGTGCGCCGGGGTGTGTCGCTGTGGCGCGTGCGGGCCGCCTTTGATTTGTCCGACTTCGACAAGGGACTGGCGGAGCTCAACGCGAGGCTCAAGCCGCTGGGCGAGGTCATCAGCACGTTGCCGTCCGCGCAGCCGGGTGGCGCGCATGGCATCGCGTTCGACCTGATTTTCGGTGCGCAGGTCGACCGTGTGTCCCTGGAGACGGGACTGAAGGGGACGCCCGCGGAGCTGTCCGCGCTGACGGTGCGCCCGGCCGCGGCGGCTGCGACGAGCGCGCTGCTTCAGGCCGCGCAACCCGCCGCGACGATTCGCGCGTCCGGGGGCGCGAAGTCGGAGACGCGGCCTGGAGACGCGGCGACGCAGGATGGGGACGCAGGCGCTGCTCAGGACGCAGCGGCAGGGGGCGTCGCGGCACCTGATGTGCCCATCCGCGTGACGGATGCGGCCCCAGAGGCGTCGCGGAAGGGCGCAACGCCCTCGCGCGGCTCCCGGGGTACGTCCACGGACGCCAAGGCTTTGCCCGCAGCGGGGCATTCGACGTCGCCCAAGGGCGGCGGCAAGAAGAAGGGGGCGCGCGACGCCCGCCGCGATGCCTCCCGAGGCGCAGCAGCCGCTCCTTCCGCACGTACCGGAAGACACGGAGCCTGGGCCCCTGGAATGGCCCACGTCGGACGCCGACGTGCCTGCCAATGCCGGCGGCTCGTCTTCACCGACTCCCGCGCCCGGCCCCTCCAGCGTGCCCGTCGTCGCCTACCTCCAGGGCGCCGCCAAGGCATCACCCAAGGGGCTCTCGGTGGCCCCAGCGGCACCGGCCGGCGCCCCCGTGAGCACTCCAGCGGCGCTGACGGCGGACACGTCGCTGCGCTCCCTGACGCAGACCGTGCGGGTGGACATCGGTCGCCTGGATGGCCTCATCAACATGGTGGGCGAGCTGCTGCTCATCAAGGCCAACCTCCAGCGGCTCGCGGAGTCCGCGCGGCAGGACGGCGCGGTGGCGCTCTCCAAGCTGTTCGGCCAGGAGCTGGCGCGCGAAACGCGAGGCCTGGAGCGCAAGCTGGAAGCCCTCCAGGAAGGCCTCCTGGAAGCGCGGATGGTCCCCGTGGGCCAGGTGTTCGACAAGCTGGCGCGGTTGGTGCGACGCATCACCCGCGAGGCGGGCAAGGAAATCGAGCTCGCCATCAGCGGCGGCGAGGTGGAGCTGGACAAGCTCATCGTCGAGGAACTCAGCGACCCGCTGATGCACCTCATCCGCAACGCCATCGACCACGGCGTCGAATCCCCCGACGCCCGTCTGGCCGCGGGCAAGCCCCGGCGCGCGGTGGTGGGCCTGCGCGCCGAGCAGAAGGGCAACCACGTCGTCATCGAGGTGAGTGACGACGGCTCCGGTATCGACGAGGTGCGCGTGCGCGAGGTGGCCATCACGCGCGGCCTCATCACCTTCGCGCAGGCCCAGGAGATGAGCCGGAGGGAGCTGCTCAACCTCATCTTCCAGCCCGGCTTCTCCACCGCCCGCAGCGTGTCCGAGCTCTCCGGCCGGGGCGTCGGCCTGGACGTGGTGAAGAACAACCTGGGCAACCTGTCGGGCATCATCGACGTGTGGAGCGAGCGCGGAAAGGGCACCGCCTTCCACCTCACGCTCCCCGTCACGCTGGCCATCATTCGCGCGCTGCTGGTGGGCGTCAGTGGCCGCACCTACGCGGTGCCGCTCAACAGCGTGCTGGAAATCATCTCCGTCCAGCCCAGGGAAATCCGCACCGTGGAGCGGCGCGAGGTCCTGGACCTGCGCGGACAGACGTTGCCCTTCGTGCGGCTGGCTCGCATGTTCGCCTTGCCGGAGCGCCCGGTGAGTCGCCACTTCGTGGTGGTGGTGGGCCTGGCCCAGGAGCGCCTGGGCATCGCCGTGGACGAATTGCACGGTCAGCAGGACATCGTCACCAAGCCCCTGGGGGGCCGGCTCCAGTCCGTCCGGGGCATCTCCGGCGCCACCGAACTGGGCAACCGGCGCACCGTCCTGGTGCTGGACGTGGCGGCGCTCCTGGAAGAGGGCATGGCCGTGGAGCGGCGTCGCGCCTGACCCTCGCTGCGGACGGGCGCGCCGGCTGCTATCCTGCGTCGCTGTGTCCCGGTTCTCGGAACTGCTCGACGACTTCTTCTACCGTCCTGACGAGGACGTCTCCGGGCTCCAGGACTTCGCGGCGGGCAGCGACGGCGTATTGCCCGCGGCCCCCGAAGAGGTGCCCGAGGAGTATCTGGCCTTTCGCCTGGAAGGGGAGTGCTACGCGGTCCCCATCCGGGGGGTGCGTGAAATCTCCAAGGTTCCGCCGCTGACGGAGATTCCCCGCGCCGAGCCTCAACTCCTGGGGGTGATGAACCTGCGCGGTGAGCTGCTGCCCGTGTACGACGTCAAGGTGCGGCTGCGGCTGGCGGAGCGGGCGCCCCTGGTCGCCGGGCCCGACGCGCCGGCGCCGCCCCGGAGCGCTCGCATCCTCGTGCTGCGCACGGAGACGGGGCCCGCGGGGGTGTGGGTGGATGGCGTGGTGGGCGTGGTGAAGCTCAAGCCGTCCATGCTGGAGGCACCACCACCGGGGATGCGCGTGGGTGACAGGGATTGCGTGGTGGGCATGGGCCGGCGTGGCCCCATGCTCTACATCCTCTTGGACGCGGAACAGGCGCTCGCCCCATGAAGGACTCTGTCAACCTGCTGTCACGGCGTCCCCACGCGGTCCCGGATGAAGTGTCCTCGGCCGCGGACACGGTGGTGCAACTCTGTGCCTTCTTCATCGGCGCCGAGGAGTACGTGCTGGACATCATGCGGGTGGAGGAAATCCTCCCGCTCCAGCGCATCACCCCCATCCCCCACGCCCCGGCGTTCGTGGAGGGCGTGCTCCACCTGCGCGGCCTCATCCTGCCGGTGGTGGACCTGCGGTGCCGGCTCCTGGGCACGCCGGGGCCGGAGACGCCGAAGACGCGGCTGCTGGTCTGCAAGCTGGGCACGCGGCGCGTGGCGGTGAAGGTGGACCGGGTGGCGGAGGTGCTGCGCGTGCGGCGCGGCGACATCAAGCCCGCGCCCGCGCTGAGGGTGGCGGGACACACGCCCTTTGTCGTCGGTGTCTGTGGACCACCGGACCGGCTCCGGCTGCTGCTGGACCTCAAGGCATTGCTGCGCGTGGAGTTGGAGCGCGAGTCTTCAAGGAACACAACGTAGGCGCACACATGGGGGATTGAGGTGGGCCATCAAGGACTGGAGCAGCACCGAAGAATCCTCGGCATCCTCTTCATCGTCATCAACGGGCTGTCGGTGCTCATCGCCGTGGGAGTGATGCTGTTCTTCGGGGCGATGGGCGGGATGTTGCCAGGCGCGAAGCCCGAGGAACGGGCGCTGATTGTTGCCATGGGCATGGGCGTGGGCGGGTGCCTGGCGCTGCTGGGGTTTCCGGGTGTCATCACCGGCTTCGGGCTGCTGTATCGCAAAGCGTGGTCGAGGACGCTGACACTGGTGCTGGGCATCCTCGCCATTCCCAATGTTCCCCTGGGCACGGCCCTGGGGGCCTACGCCCTCTGGTTCTACCTCCAACCAGGGTCTGACCAGGTCTTCGACACATGAGCCCCCACTCCGAGTCCCCGGTCGAGGAAGAGGCGCGCTACCTCGCACTCCAGTCGCTGGACCCGTGCACCGCGGGCGTTCTGGAGATTCTCGTCGTCGGCTTGCATGACGAGAGCTGGCGCGTGCGCCACGTCGCGGCAGAGGCCCTCAAGCGGATGCCCGCCTCGAGCGAGCTCGCGGCCCGGCTCATCTCCGTGCTGGGGGAGCGAGGGGAGACGGGGGCTCGGAACGCGGCGGCGGAGGCGCTCGCGGGGTTGGGCAGTGTCGCGTTGGGCCCGTTGGTGGACCTGCTGGCCCATCCGGACCCGGACCAGCGCAAGTTCGCCGCGGACATCCTTGGGCAGTTGGGGCAGCGCGACGCGGAGGGCCCCTGGTGCGTTCGCTGTCGGACGCGGACCTCAACGTGCGTGTTTCCGCGGCGGAGGCGCTGGGGCGCATTGGCGGCGCGCAGGCCGTCACCGCGCTGGAGGCGCTGCTGGCCGAGCCGGAGCCGCTGCTCCGCCTGTCCGCCCTGGAAGGACTGACGCTCCTTCAGCATGCGGCGCCCCTGCCGGTGGTGAAGGCCTTGCTGGAGGACCCTCGGCTTCAGCGGAGCGCCTACCGGATGCTGGGCCTCCTTCCGGAGGCGGACGCGACGGTGCGCATCTGCCAGGGGCTCACGTCGGAGTTGCGCTCGGTGCGAGAGGCGGCGCTGTCCGCGCTGGGGACCCAGGCCGCGCGTGCCGCGGACGCGCGGCGTGGGGCGCTCGAAGCGGTGGTGCGGAAGGCGCTCTTGCCCCTGCCCGGTCTGACGCCGCGACTGACCGAGGCGCTGGCGTCCGAGGACGTCATGGTGTGCGCGGGCTCGTTGGTGGCGGTGGCCTCGCTGGGCGAGGCGTCGCTGGCCGTGCCCGTGGCGGAGTGTGCGCGCGAGGCGCGGCTGCTGCGCGAGGTGCTGCGTACGCTGGGCAGGTTGGGGCCGGACGGCGGGCGCACCTTGCTTCAGCGCCTGCCGGACCTGTCCCTGCCGGCGCGGGCTGCCGCGGCCGAAGCGCTGGTGGACCTGGTCGACGCCTCGGCGGTGGCGCCGCTGTGCGCGTTGCTGGAGTGGGTGGAGGACGAGCTTCGCGCGGTGGTGGTGCGTGCCTTGGGGCGGACAGGCGCGGCCTCGGCGGTGGCGCCGCTCGTCGCCCTGCTGGAAGAGCCATCCCTCGCGGGTGCGGCGACGCGCTCCCTGGCGGGGCTGGCGGAGTCGTGCCGGCCGGCGGTGCTGGAGGCGTTGGAGGACGCGGTGGCGCGCAGGGCCACGCCCGCGGCGGTCGCCGCCCTGGCCCGTGTGGGCGGCGTGCCGGCTCTGCCCACGTTGAAGCGGCTGGCGCGAGACGAGGACCCTCGGTGGCGCGCGGCGGCGGTGGTGGCGGCGTGTGAGCTGGATGGCGACGTCGGCCGGGAGTTGGTGCGCGCGGCGCTCGCGGATGAGTCCGTGCCGGTGCGCATCGCGGGCACGCGGGCCCTGGCGCGACTGGGCGGACCTGACGCGGGCGCGCTGCTGTCACCGGTCCTGAGGGACGAGGACCCCGCTGTGCGGGTGGCCGCGGTGGAGGCGGCGGGGGACTGCGGCGCGTTGGACCGGGTGCCGGACCTGGTGGCCCTGACGCGGGATGCGGATGGCGCGCTGGCGGTGGCCGCGGTGCGGGCCCTGGCGCGGATGGGAGCGGCGGGCCCCGGGGTGTTGCGGGAGGCCGCGGGGCATCCGGACGTGGAGGTGGTGAAGGCGGCGCTGGTGGCGGGAGCGGAGTCGTCGGCCGGGGTGACGATGGCGCTGTCCCTGCTGCGTCATGCGCGCTGGGATGTCCGCGCGGCGGCGGCGCGAGTGCTGGGAGATTCGGCGGGGCCGGAGTGTCTGTCCGCCGCCCGGGAGGCGCTGGAGGCGGAGTCGGACGCCCTGGCGCTGCGAGCCCTCTCCGATGCCGTGGAGCGCCTGCTCCGGCGCTGAGAGGGCTCCATGGCACGCTTCGACGACGGACGTCCGGAGATGTCAGCGGAGGAGTTCCGTCTCCTTCGGGACCACGTGTATTCGCACTGCGGCATCCTGGTGCACGAGGACATGAAGTTCGTGATGGAGCGCCGGCTGTGGCCCCGGCTGGAGTTGCTGGGGCTGCCGGACTACGGCGCGTACCACCGCTACCTGCGCTACGACGCCAACCGGCACGCCGAGCTGGAGGCGGCCGTCGAATCCCTCACCACTCACGAGACGTACTTCTTCCGCGAGCCCACGCAGCTCAAGGCCTTCACGGACGAACTGCTCCCGGTGGTGGCGCAGCGCAACGCGCGGCTGCGGCGCCTGCGGGTGTGGTCCGCGGGGTGCTCGTCCGGGGAGGAGGCCTACACGCTGGCGATGCTCCTCAAGGACAGCCGCCGCTTCGACGACTGGGACGTGGAGGTCCTGGGCACGGACATCTCCCGGCGCGTGTTGGCCATGGCGCGGCGAGCGGAGTACGGGCCTTCCGCGCTGCGTGCCACCTCGCCGGAATTGCTGGAACGCCACTTCGTTTCGCTGGGCAACAGCCGCGTGCGCGTCCGGGACGAAGTGCGCGCCTGGGTGTCCTTTGGCCACCACAACCTGCTGGACGAGGTGGGTAGCCAACTGGTGCCACGCATGGACGTGGTGTTCTGCCGCAACGTGCTCATCTACTTCGACCTGGCGGCACGCCGGAAGTTCCTGCGCATCGTTCGGGACCGGCTGGTGCCAGGGGGGTACCTGCTGCTGGGACACTCAGAGAACCTGCTGAACCTGGGCTCGGACTTCGAGTTCGTTCACCTGCGCGGGGACCTGGTGTACCGGAGGCCGGAGCTGGACGAAGGAGCGCGTCGATGAGCAGCAAGGGCGTCATCTCCGTACTGGTCATCGACGACTCGGCCCACAACCGGCGGACCCTCTCCACGATGTTGGAGTCGGAGCCGGACGTGCGAGTGGTGGACCGCGCGGCGGATGGCGAAGAGGGCTTGAAGAAGGTCGTGGACCTGAAGCCCGACGTGGTGACGCTGGACCTGGAGATGCCGAAGCTCGGCGGGTACACATTCCTCCGCCTGCTGATGCGTACGGCGCCCACGCCCGTCATCGTCATCTCCAGCTATTCGCACCGCTCCGATGTCTTCAAGGCGCTGGAGCTGGGGGCGTTCGACTTCATCGCCAAGCCGCAGCACCCGACGTTCGAGGCCATGGAGGCGCTTCGGGTGGAACTGCTGGAGAAGGTCCGGGCGGCGCGGCACGTGCGCCCCGGTTACCGGCACGCGGCGCCAGGGGCTCGCGCCATGGCGGTGGCGGGCGAGCCGCCGCTGGTGGTGGCCGTGGGCGCCTCCACGGGGGCCCCCGCGGTGCAGCGGGTGCTGGAGGGACTGGCCGTGGAGCCCACGCCGTGCGTGTTGGTCTGCCAGCACATGCCGCCGCAGTTCACCCGCGCCTTCGCGGACCGGTTGGACCGCATCGGCCCCTTCTCGGTGACGGAGGCCCGTGACGGAGACCTGGTCCAGCCCGGGCACGTGTACATCGCTCCAGGCGGGCGGCACATGGTGGTGGCCGAGCGGGGCTCTCGGCTGGAGCTGCACACGCCGCCGTCCACGCCCGTGGACAAGTACGCGCCCAGCGTGGACCGCCTCTTCGTCAGCATGGCGCAGGTGCTCGGCGCCAAGGCCCTGGGGGTGGTGCTCACCGGCATGGGCGCCGACGGCGCGGAGGGCGCGCGCGCGGTGCACCACGCTGGCGGCGAGGTCTGGGCGCAGTCGGAGGAGACCTCGGTGGTGTTCGGCATGCCGGGGGAGGCCATCGCCACCGGGGCGGTGAAGCGGGTGATTCCACTGGGTGACATCGGCCCGGCGCTCGCGGCCCTGGCGCGGCGGCGGCGCTGAAACTCCGGCCCCTGGCGCACGGGTGCTAACGTCCCCGGCCCATGACGCAGCAGATTCGAGCCTTGGTGGTGGATGACTCGCAGGCCATGCGGCGCAGCATCATGTACGCGTTGCAGCGCCTGTCCGGCGTGGTGTGTACCGAGGCCCAGGACGGCGCCGAGGGCTTGAAGAAGCTGACGCAGGGCCGCTTCGACCTGGTGCTCACGGACATCAACATGCCGCTGATGGATGGGCTGAAGCTCATCAGCCACATCCGACAGGCGACCGAGTACCGGAACGTCCCCATCATCGTCGTCACCACGGAGGGGGCGGCGGCGGACCGGGAGCGCGCGATGAAGCTGGGCGCGAGCGCGTACCTGGTGAAACCCGTGCAGGCGAAGGTCGTGCTGGATACCGTTCGGGACCTGCTGAAGCTGGACTGAAGGCGAGCGCGCACGAATGGATTCCGTCCTGCGGGTGGAGGGCCTGGAGAAGGCGTACGGCGAGGTGAAGGCCGTGCAGGGGCTCACCTTCGAGGTGGCGCCCGGCGAGGTGCTCGGGTTGGTGGGGCCCAACGGCGCGGGGAAGACGTCCACGTTGCGGTGCCTGGCGGGCATCCTGCCGCCCAGCTCGGGCCGCATCCTGGTCGCGGGATATGACTTGTCGCGGACGCCGGTGGATGCGAAGCGCGCGCTGGCCTTCCTGCCGGACGAGCCGCGCTTCTTCGAATACCTCACGGTGTGGGAGCACCTGAACTTCACGGCGCGGCTCTACGGCGTGGAGGACTGGGAGGAGCGGGGCCGCGCGCTGCTGGAGGAGATGGAGCTGACGGGCAAGGAGAAGTCCCTGCCGGGCGAGCTGTCGCGAGGCATGAAGCAGAAGCTGTCCATCGCCTGTGGCTTCCTGCATTCGCCAAAGCTCATCCTCCTGGACGAGCCACTCACCGGCCTGGACCCCATCGGCATCCGGCGGATGAAGGCGTCGCTGCGGCGCCGGGCGGAGGAGGGCGCGGCCCTGGTGCTGTCCTCGCATCTGCTGCCGCTGGTGGAGGAGCTGTGCCACCGGCTGCTCGTCATCGCGGGCGGCAAGGCCATGGTGCTGGGCAGCCTGGAAGACATCCGCGCGCGACTGAGTGGCGCGGAAGGGGAGCGCGCCTCGCTGGAAGAGCTCTTCGTCCGAATCACCAGCGCGGGAACGCAGGCGCCGTGAGCTTCCCTCGCGCGGTGGCCTTCCTCTGGGCCGCGACCTGGCGCAATCGCATCCGGCGGCAGTTGGAGCGGCTGCGCAAGCCGCGCTACCTCCTGGGCGTGCTGGTGGGCGTGGCGTATCTCTATTCCGTCTTCTTCCGGCGTTTGGACTTCCGTGGGTCGGTGGGCACGGTGCCCGAAGGTGTGCGGTTGTTCGCCGAGTTGTCGCTGGTCGGCTCCGCGCTGGGGACATTGTTCGCCGCGTGGGCGCTGGGCCGGGACCGGCCGTCGCTGACCTTCTCGGAGACGGAGGTGGTGCAACTCTTCCCCGCGCCCGTCCCTCGCAGGGCCCTGCTGCAATACAAGCTGGTGCGCGGGCTCCTGGGCACGTCGCTGGGCGCGCTGTTCGCCACGCTGTTTCTCGGGAGGACCATCAGCCCGAATCCCGTCCTCTTCTTCGTGGGGGCGTGTCTGGCCCTGGGCACGCTCTATCTGCACTCGACGGCGGCGTCCTTCGTGCGCACGCGGCTGTCGGCATGGGGCCTCTGGGGCCAGGTGGTCCGTTGGGGCGCGGTGGCGGGTGTCCTGGCGCTCGTGGCGCTGGCGGTGTTCACCTCGCTGCGAGAGCATCCGGTGCCCGAGGACCTGTCGTCAGGCCGCGCGCTTCGCGGTTGGTTGCAGGCGCTGATGGCGTCTCCCGGCGTGGCGGCTGTGTTGTGGCCGGGCCGGCTGCTGGTGGCGCCAGCGCTGGCGCAGAGCGTGGACGACTTCCTGTGGGCCCTGCCACCGGCGTTGGCGCTGATGGCGGCGCACTACGGCTGGGTGCTCTGGGCCGAAGTTCCGTTCGAGGAGACGGCGGTGGTGCGCGCGGAGTCCCGCTCACGGGAGCGCATGCTGCGGGCCTCGGGGCGGATGACGCGGGTGGGCTCGCTCACGTTGAGCCGCCCTCCATTCCGGCTGCTGCCTCGAGGCCGACCGGAGGTGGCGCTCATCTGGAAGAACCTGATTGCGCGCAAGCGGATGGGGGGCGGGTTCGCGGTGTTCCTCGCCTTCATCATCCTGGGCGGTGTCATCGCGGCGATGATGGGTGACACGCGTCTGTTCACGGACACGCGGCGGGTGCTCGGGCCGGTGGCGCTGGCGTTGTCGGTGATGCTGACGGTGGTGGGGCCGAGCGCGTTCCGCATGGACCTGCGGATGGACCTGCCCAAGCTGGACCTGCTGCGCGCCATGCCACTGACAGGACGGCAGGTGGTGCGCGCGCAGTTGGCGGCATCCTCACTGGCCCTGGCCTCGTTCCAGCTCGCGCTGTTGGCGGTGGCGCTCGTCCTGGGGCCCGGCGTGGAGGCGTCGCGCCTGGGCGGCTGGTGGTGGCCAGGAGGGCTGGCGCTGGCGTTCCTGCTTCCGGCCGTGTCGCTGTCGGGCCTCTTCGTGCAGAACGCGGCGGTGGTCCTCTTTCCTTCGTGGGTGCCGGCGGACACAGGCGAGCGGGCACGTGGCATCGAGGCGATGGGCCAGCGCCTGCTGGCTGTCGTGGGCACGCTGGTGGTGATGCTGGTGGGGTTGATTCCCGCGGGGCTGGTGGCGCTCGTGGTGGGCCTCCCTGTGTCGACGCTGTTGGGCCCCTGGGCCCTGCCCGTGGCGGGCTTCGTCGCTGCGGGGGTGTTGGTGGGAGAGGTGTGGCTGGGCGTCATGGCGCTGGGCCACGCCTTCGAGCGCCTGGATGTCTCCGAGGACCGGCCAGAATAGGTCGTCCCGTTCGCTCCTGGACGTGCGCGTGCTTTGCGGTGGTGGGGCTCCCGGGCGCGGATTATCCGGGCCGTTTCCGGAGAGGAGACGCGCATGAAGGTGGGATTCATTGGCCTGGGCAACATGGGGCTGCCCATGGCGGGGAGCCTGGCGGCTGCGGGGCACGAGTTGACGGTGTGGAACCGCACCGAGTCCAAGGCCGCGCCGTTGAAGGAGAAGGGGCGCGCGTCGCCCGCAGCCCCGCGGAGGCGGCTCGCGGCGCGGAGGTCGTCTTCAGCATGTTGGCGGACGATGCGGCCGTGACCTCCGCGGTGTTCGGCCAGGACGGCCTCCTGGGGGGACTGGCGCCGGGCGCGGTGCACGTCTCGTCGAGCACGCTCTCCGTGGCACTCTCCGAACGGTTGGCGGAGGCGCATGCGAGCGCCGGCCAGCGGTATCTCTCCGCGCCGGTGTTCGGCCGCCCTACCGCCGCGGCGTCGAAGCAGCTGTGGGTGGTGGCCGCCGGTCCGAAGCAGGACGTGGACCGCTGCCGCCCGCTGCTGGAGGCGCTGGGGCGCGGGCTCACCGTGCTGGGTGACAGAGCCCCGGCGGCCAACGTCGTGAAGTTGTCGGGCAACTTCCTCATCGCGTCGATGATGGAGGCGCTCGCCGAGTCCTTCGCCCTGACGCGCAAGTCCGGCATCGAGCCGAAGGTGTTCCTGGAGGTCTTCCAGTCCGTCTTCGCGCGCTCCCCCATCTTCGAGGGGTACGCGCAGCTCATCGCCGAGGAGAAGTACAGCCCGGCGGGCTTCAAGATGCGGCTGGGCCTCAAGGACGTGGAGCTCGTTTTGAGCGCTGCGCGCACCGCCGAGGTGCCCATGCCCCTGGCCAGCCTCGTGAAGGACCAGTTCCTGGGAGGCGTCGCGCAGGGCCACGGCGACTTGGACTGGTCCGCGCTGGGGGCGCTTGTCGCCGAACGGGCCGGGCTGAAGCAGGGCGGTTGAGCGCCCGCGCTCCAGGTGTGCGCCTGTCTGCCGTGCACCTGGAGCTTCAGGGATTGCGAGCCGCGCTTACTGCCGCGCGTTCATCTCCGACGCGGGGATGGGGAAGCGCTCGTGGGGCGCGAAGTTCGGGTCCAGCACGCGGGGAAGCGTGTCGAGCCGGTTGTAGCGCCGCAGGTCAATCCACCGGTGGCCGCCTTCGAACAGGAGCGAGTACCGCTTCTGCTTCAGCAGCTCGTCCAGGGCATTGTTCTCATCGATGTCCAGGCGCGGGGAGAGCCGGCCGGAGGTCGTGCGGATGAAGTTGAGGTCGTCCACCGCCGGTCCGAGGTTCCGCTCACCGATGTTGGCTTCGGCGCGTAGGAGGATGAGCTCCTCGTTGCGGATGATGGGCACGGGCGAGCTGTTCGTGGGGTAGATGCGGAAGCGCCACTCCGTCGATACCTTCCCGTCCGCCGCGGTCGCGGCCTCGGGCAGGCGCGTGAGCTTCCGGACGACGCGGTCATCCACGGTGCCATTCTCCTGGAACTCCGCGTCGGTGACGGTCGACGGGTGCGCGTAGACGTTGACGCTGATGAGGCCGTTGTCGGTGTCGCCGGAGTTCGTCCCGAAGGAGTGGTAGACGCCCAGGTCCAACGATGCGCTCGGGTTGAGGAAGGACTGGCTCAGGGCGGTGAGCGCCTCGGGGTAGCGCCCCCGGTACACAGCCACCCGCGCGGCGAGCGCGCGGTTGAACTGCCGGAACGTCGTGGGCGTGTTGAATCCGGCGAAGCCCGGGCTGAGCTGGAAGGGGAAGGTCTCACCCCCGTTCTCCAGGTGAGTGGCGCCCTCGTCGAGCAGCGCGGCGATGCGCTCGAACACCGCCTCCTTGCCGACGATGGGGGCCAGTTGGCCGATGGGCAGGTTGACGTCGATGGGCGCCCCGTGGGTGTCCCGCGTGTTGATGACCACGAGGAAGTCCAGGGCCTGCATTGTCTTCGCGAAGCCGCGGATGCCTTCCTTCTCGGCGTCTGGCGTGTTGGGGACCTTGTCCAGGGACTCCAGCAGCGCGTTGGCGTTGCGGATGTTCAGGTAGGGGTTGGTCCAGTGATTGCCGCCGAACGCCGGGGTGCCGGGGTCCATGGTGGGGCCCAGCAGTTCATCGATGGAGCGCGGGTCCGCGGGGTCGATGACGTACACCTCGCGCCCGATGATGCCCAGTTGGGCCACGTAGCCGTTGGGGGCCGCGACGCCCGCACGGTGGCCGACGAGCAGGCCCGTGGCGGCGGTGAGCACCGCGGGGCGCGAGGGCCGCTCGCGGAAGTCATCAAGACTGGGGTTGTTCAGGTCCGGAACGTCCATGCTCCCGCAGCCGCTCAGGCCCAGGACGGTGAAGAGCCCCACGAATGTCTTCTTGGTCAATTGGATGGTCATGGCTCAGAACCCGACGTCGATGGAGGTCCAGAAGCTGCGGCTGGGAGGGAAGGGGGCCACGTCCACATTGCGGGCGACGGCCTGGTTGCCAAAGTTGCTCACCTCGGGATCCAACCCGGAGTAGCCAGTCAAGGTGATGAGGTTGCGCCCGCTCAGGCTGAGCCGGGCGGACTTCACCGCGGGGACCATGGACACCCAGTCCTTGGGCAGTTGGTACATGAAGGTCACCTCACGCAGCTTGAGGAAGCTGGCGTCCTCGAGGTACGCGCTCGCTTGCGTGCGGCGCCGTGCGAGCCGCTCGCGCCCGCCCGTCGTGAAGTCCGGTGACGTCCCTGCGCTGTCGTAGATGTACCGCGTCAGGTTGATGACGTCGCTGCCCTGCTGCCAGTCGAACAAGAAGGACAGGCTGAAGTCCCGGTACTTGAGGTTGTTGGTGAAGGACATGCGGAAGGTGGGCTCGGTGTCACCAATCTTCCGGACAATCGGGCGGCCGTTCTCGTCGACGCCGTCGTTGCCGACAATCTGCGTCGCCGTCGCGCCTTCCTCGATGAGGAAGGCGCCCAGTCCGGTGCCGAACCCGCCGGCGAGGAACGCGGGAACGGGCAGGTCCGTCACCCGGCTGCGGTTGAGGGCGAACGTCGCGCCGCTGGTCCACTCGAAGCCGCCGCGCACGGGCGTTACCTGGACCATGGCCTCGACGCCACGGTTGCGCAGCGAGCCGCCATTGAAGATTTGCGTGGCGAAGCCACTGGACGGGGCCAGGGCGCGCTGCAGCAGCAGGTCGCTGATGTTTCGCTGGTAGAGGGACACCTCGGCGACCACGTCGCCGCCGAACAGGAGGGCGTCCACGCCGGCTTCAATCTCGCGCTGCCGCTCCGGCTTGATGTTCCGGTCACCCGCGATGCCGGTGCCCACCAGGCCGGGGCTGCCGGCGATGTTGCCGGTGGCGCGCAGGCCGTTGAACTTCATGCCGTACAGCGGAAGGTTGCCCGTCTCTCCGTAGGCCGCGCGGACCTTGAACTCGTTCACCTTCGGGTGGAACGAGGGAATCCGGTAGGCGGAGGCCAGCTTCGGGTACAGGAACAGCGCGTTGGGGTTGCCGTTGGCGCTGCTCTGCTCGCCGCGCAGCGCGCCCACCAGCGTCAGGCGCTCGTCCAGCAGGAGGACCTCCTCCTGGACGTAGTAGCCCCGGTCTCTCACCAGCGAGCGGTTCTGCCGCAGGTTGACCACGGTGCCGCTGTCCACGTTCTGCTGGCCGGCGTTCAGGTTCTTGCTGACGATGTAGACGGAATCGATGTTGCGCTCTTCGAACTGGAGACCGCCGGAAGTGGTCGCCACGATGCCGCCCGACGTGGGCTTGTAGGTGTGCACCAGGTTCAGGCCGGAGTTCAGGTTGCGCACCTGGCTGGTGCCGAAGAGGGACGAGCCCGGCAGGCCGTCATCGATGGGCTCGAAGTTGAGCTCGGGCGGGAAGAAGAGCGAGTTCTCCTGCTGGAACCGGTCCACGCCCGCGTTGGCCAGCACGCGCAGGTGGTGGGCCTCCGTCTTCCACAGGTGCCACGTCAGGTCTCCGGACCCGATGAAGCGCCACACGTTTTCGTCGTTCTTCACCAGCGCGGCCGTCTGCAATGGGTTGGCGCGGTTGGAGAGGAAGGGGTTTTGCGGGTACACGCCGTCCGAGTTGGGCTCCAGCGGGAGGAACTCCGGCGCGCGCGGCAGCACCATGTAGTTGCTGATGCTCGCGTTGTCGTTGTTCGTCAGGCCGCGCTGCCCCAGGGAGTGAACCAGGTTGGTGGCGACGTTGACCTCCACCGCGTCACCCAGCTTCTGGCCCAGGTTCAGCCGGAACGACTGCTTCTCGTAGCCGGTGTTCGCGATGATGCCTTCGTCGTTCTTGATCATCGCCGAGGCGAAGTACTTCGTGTTGCCCGTCACGCCGCTGACGCTGGCCAGCGTCTCCGAGGACAGGTCACGGCGGCCGGCCAGGGTGGCCTCGTGGTCGAACCTTCGCCCCTGTTCGTAGTACTGGACCGCGGCCTCGCCGAAGGTGTCGCGCACCTCCTCCACGCTGTTGAAGCGGCGGGTGCCAAGCTTGTTGGCCAGCGTGTACATGCCCAGGCGCTGGGTCACCTCGAACTGCGGCTCGCTGGAGCGGCCCCGCTTGGTGTTGATGATGACCACGCCGTTGGCGGCCTTGGATCCGTAGATGGCGGCGGCGGATGCGCCCTTGAGGACCTCGATGCTCTCGATGTCGTTGGGGTTGATGTCCGCGATGCGGTTGACCTGGTTGTCCTGGGTGGGGTTCGCGTTGGAGCCGGCCACGGACTCGGTGATGGCGAACACACCGGAGGCGATGGCCACGTCGCTGACGAGCACGCCGTCGATGACGTAGAGCGGGGCGGAGGAGCCGTTGATGGTGGACACGCCGCGCAGCCGGAGCTGGAGACCGCCACCGGGCGCGCCGCCGTTGCTCTGGATGTTGGCGCCAGCGACCTTGCCCTGGAGCGCCTGGTCCACCGTCTGGGCGGGGGCGCGGTTGATCTCCTCGGAGTTCACCGAGGCCACCGAGTTGGCCAGGTTCTTACGCGCCACCTCACTGGCGCGCCCCACCACCACCATCTCCTCCGCGAAGATGTTCTCCAGCGCGACCTCCACGGTGCGCTGGTTGGCGCCAATCTGCACCTCCCGCTCGCCGTAGTCCTGACTGGAGAAGAGCAGCGTCACCGCTCGGGTCGGCACGTTGGGCAGGGTGAAGGTGCCGTCCAGCTCCGTCTCCACGCCCTGGGTGGTGCCCTTGATGATGACACGCACCAGGGGCAGCCCCTCGTTGGTGAGCCGGTCCGCGACGCGGCCCTTCACCGTGCGCCCGCTCACCGGCGCGGGCGCGGGGGCCGTGGGCGCCGGCTGCGGCGCAACCCCTGGCGCGGGTGCCGCCGGTGTCTGTGTTTCGGCTGCGGGTGGCGCGATATTTTCGTCCTGCGCCAGCGTTTCCAACGAGAAGAGTGCAAACACGCACCCCGGAATCAACGCCCTTCTCAGCGTCATTCGGTCCTCACTCGCTGCGGATGGACGGCTCCCCCCAAGGCAGGATGCCGGTGAGGCGAATCGTCACTGGCTCAACGATTGGCCGTCAACGGCATATCCTTACTTTTATTGTTAATCTTTGAATTCAGGTTGGCGGGAATGTTTGCCTGCCGCTGGAGCCTGCTGGACTTGCGTCTGTCCTCAGCGAGGCCGCTGCGCGTCTAGGGCCTGCGCCGCAGCCAGGCCCCGGGGCACCCCGTCAGCCGATCCTGGGGCCGCCGTCCGTTCGGGACGGATTTCTCCGGGCGAGACTGTTGCCTGGGGCACGTCCCTCCTCTAAGAGACTCGATGGGTATGGTGATGAACGAGCGTTACGAGCCGCAGGCGATTGAAGGTAAGTGGCAGACCCGTTGGGACGACGCGGGCATCTTCCGGGCAGGCAGCCGCCCCGGTGCACCCAAGAAGTACGTGCTCGAGATGCTGCCGTACCCCAGCGGGAAGATGCACATGGGGCATGTCCGCAACTACCTGCTCGGGGACGTGTACGCGCGTTACTTCCGGATGAAGGGCTTCGACGTGCTGCATCCCATGGGCTGGGATGCGCTCGGTCTGCCGGCCGAGAACGCGGCCATCAAGGACGGCGTGCACCCGGCGGTGCGCACAGCCGAGAACATCGCGTCCTTCAAGAAGGAAATCAAAAGCCTGGGCTACTGCTACGACTGGGAGCGCGAGGTCAACACCAGCGATCCCGAGTACTACCGCTGGAATCAGTGGTTCTTCATCCAGATGCTGGAGCGTGGGCTCGTCTATCGCCGCTTCAGCAAGGTGAACTGGTGTACCGGCTGCCACACCGTCATCGCCAACGAGCAGGTGAAGGACGGCGTCTGCGAGCGCTGTGACTCCCCCGTGGTGGACAAGGAGATGCCCGAGTGGGCGTTCCGCATCACCCGGTTCTCGCAGGAGCTGCTGGACGCGCTGGACACGCTCAAGGAGTGGCCCCACCGCATCACCGCCGCGCAGCGGAACTGGATTGGCCGTTCGGACGGTGCCGAAGCCGACTTCCGCGTGCAGGGGCACGACGCCGCGCTGCGCGTGTTCACCACCCGCATCGACACCCTCTTCGGCTGCACCTACGTGGTGCTGGCGCCGGACCACGAGCTGGTGGCCCAGGTGACAACGCCGGAGCGCCGCGCGGAGGTGGAAGCCTTCGTCAGGCGCATGGCCGCCCAGTCCAAGACGGAGCGCCTGGGCGAGGGCACGGAGAAGGAGGGTGTCTTTACTGGCGCCTACGCGGAGAATCCCTTCACCGGCCAGGCGGTCCCCATCTGGATCGCCAACTTCGTGCTGAGCGACTACGGCACCGGCGCGGTGATGAGCGTGCCCGCGCATGACGAGCGCGACTTCGCCTTCGCGCGCAAGTACAGCCTGCCTGTGAAGGTCGTCATCCAGCCCGCGTCCGGTGACAAGCTCCCGCCGGGTGACGAGCTGGAGGCGGCCTATACGGAGTACGGCGTGCTGGAGGACTCCGGCGCCTACACGGGCCAGACGTCCGAGCAGGCGCGTCAGGCCATGGCCGCGGCGCTGGAGAAGGACGGCAAGGGCAAGGCGACGGTGACGTACCGCCAGAAGGACTGGGGCTTCAGCCGCCAGCGCTACTGGGGCACGCCCATCCCCATCGTCTACTGCGAGAAGTGCGACCCGGACCGTAACGGCATCCCGGTGCCGGTGGCGCAGCTGCCCGTGCGCCTGCCGGAGATCGACACCCAGGCGGTGCTCACCGGCAAGGGTGAGCCGCCGCTGGCGAAGGTGGCCTCGTGGGTGAACACCTCGTGTCCGAAGTGCGGCGGGCCTGCCCGGCGCGAGGCGGAGACGATGGACACCTTCGTTGACTCCTGCTGGTACTTCGCGCGCTACCTGTCCCCGCACTACGACGCGGCACCGTTCGACCCGAAGGAGGCCCAGCGCTTCCTGCCCGTGGACATCTACGTGGGGGGGCCCGAGCACGCGGTGATGCACCTGCTCTATTTCCGCTTCTGGACGCGGGTGATGAAGCTGTTGGGGCTGAGCCCCGTGGATGAGCCCGTCAAGCGCCTCATCACCCAGGGCATCGTCAACGGTCCAGATGGCCGGAAGATGTCCAAGCGCTGGGGCAACGTGGTGGCGCCTGCCTCCATCGTCCAGAAGTACGGCGCGGACACGGCGCGGGCCTACGTGCTGTTCGCGGGCCCGCCGGAGCGGGACTTCGACTGGTCCGACGAGCAGGTGGAGGGCGTGTTCCGCTTCCTCAAGCGCGTCTGGGCGCTGGCCGCCACGCACCAGGCGGCGGCCGCGGGTGCCACCCATGACGGGCCCTACGAGGGCAAGTCGCTGGAGATCCGCCGCGCCGCCCACAAGACGCTGAAGCGGGTGGGGGAGGCCATCGAGCGCCTGTCCTTCAACACGGCCATCGCCGGCATCATGGAGGGCCTCAACGCGCTCTACGCGCAGGGGACGCCTGAAACGGCCGCGGAGAAGGCCGCCATGGCGGAGGCCGTGCGGTTGCTGGCGGCGGTGCTCACGCCGTTCGCGCCGCACATCGCGGACGAAATCGCGGAGGCCTATGGCAGCAAGGACTTCACCGTCGCGCAGTCCTGGCCGGAGTTCGATCCGGCGCTGGTGGTGGACGACGTCATCCCCTACGCCGTGCAGGTGAACGGCAAGCTGCGCGCGGAGATTCGCGTGGCGGCGGACGCGGCGGAGGCGGATGTTCGCGCCGCGGCGGAAGCGGACGAAAAGGTCCAGGCGGCCCTGGCGGGGAAGACGCTGCGCAAGTTCGTCTTCGTCCCCAAGCGCCTCGTGAACTTCGTCGCGACCTGAGCGGGGACCCGGGTGCCGGCCGAGGTCCTCATCATGTGTGGTGCATGTGGGCGGCCCCAACCCGCGGGCCGCCCGCGGTGCATTGCCTGCGAGGCTGTGCTTCCCGAAGCGCCCCTCCCCGGGGGCCGGCACCGGAGGAGCCGTTCTTCGTCGCGGACCTGGGCGGAGGGCGCCTGCTTTCCGGCCAGGGGACGCGGCTCTTCTATCAACCGCACCCGTCGGTCATGGTGCCTCCCGTGGAGTTGGACTCGCTGCGGGAGGCGCGGCTGGAGTCGCGCTACTTCCGGGAGGCGCTGGCGTTGACCGTCTTCGCCTTGCTGGGCTTGTGGGCGCAGCCCGTCGCGCTGAAGGTGCTGGGGTTGGGCATGGCGGCGCTGGGCGGCCTGCTGGCGTTGACGTGCCGTTCACACGGGCTCGTCCTGGTGCCTCGGCAGGGGCGCAGGTGCGCTGGCCCCTGGGGTTGGCGCGGCGGGGCTCTCCCCGGGACACGCGGCTGTTGGCGGCGTGGACGTCGTTGGCGGAGGCCCTGCGGGTGCGCGGCGTGGCTGTCGGCGAGTCGTCACCGCCGCCGCCTCCGCCGACACAAGACGGTGGCCCTCTGTCTTGACGGGCCGATCGGGCCGGGTAGGGTGCCGCGCATGTCGCGACCCTGCGCTGTCGGACCCCGGCGTCTTCGAATTGGCGTGGTGGTGGGAATGTGGGTAGCTGCGGGCTGTGGCTACCGCCTGGCGCCTCGCGGAGACGGACTCCCGGCTGGCGTGACGTCCCTCTGCGCGCCTGTCTTCGTCAACGCCACGCCCGAGCCCACGCTGGAAACGGTCTTCACGCGCTTCCTGCGGCAGGAGCTGATCCGCGTGGGCCGGCTGGGCAGCGCGGAGTCCTGCGACGGGCGCATGGAGGGCACGGTGCTGTCAGTGGCGAACACGCCCACGACCGTCGTGGGCAAGAGCACCAGCCCGGGCTTCTTCTTCCGTGTCTCCGCTCGGGCGCAGATCCGCGTGGTGAAGGACGGACAGGTCCTCAAGCAGACGGAGGTCTTCGGCTCGGAGGACTATGTGCTGGGGAGCGGAGACATCCTGGAGGCGGAGGCGAACCGGCAGGTCGCGCTCGAGCGCCTCGCGGAGGTCTTGATGCGGGATGGGTACGACCGGCTCGCGGGCGCCTGGTGAGGAGGCAAGAGCCTCCTCCCGGCAGCCTGCACGGATGAAGCAGGGCCACGCGAGGTGGCCCCGAGGCTTCGACTAGGCCTGCGCGCGGGCGGCCTTGGTGGCGGCCTTCGCGAGACGCGAGATGCGGCGGGAAGCGGTGCGCTTGTGCAGCACGCCCTTGGTGGCGGCCTTGTTCAGCGCCTTGGCGGCCGACTTGATGGCGTCCGTCATCTTCGCCCCATCCTTGCTGCCGAGCGCCTCGCGGGCGGACTTGACGGCGGTCTTCACCTCACCGCGCACGGTGATGTTGCGCGCACGGCGCTTCAGGGACTGACGGTGACGCTTCTCTGCGGACTTGGTGTTGGCCAAGAGAAATCTCCAGCGGTAATGGCAGGCTAAAAAGAGGGGCCGTCCTTACTGCGACGCCTCGCAGGCGTCAAGGCGGGTGTGGGCCTCCAGCCGGGATTTCCGGGCTCTGGACGCCCCGCCGAGGGCACCTGCGAGGAAAATCACTCTACCGAAGTCGTATATTCCCACACCAGCCCCGCAGGATCTTGAAAGGTGAGCCGGCCGGCCTGGTGCTGGATCAGCCGGCTCCCCGGAATCTCCGCGAGGATGCCGGGGAGCCGCTCCACCGCCGCCGGGGAGGGGGCCGTCAGGGCCAGCCGCAAGCCCGTCGTGGGCGTCCCGGCGGCTTCGAAGGCGATCAGGATGCCCCCGTCCTCATAGAGGGCCTGATCCGCCGGAGCCCGTCGGGTGATCCACCCCAGCCGGGGCGCCAGGGCATCCCAGAAGGCGCGCTGCGCGGGAAGATCCGCCACGCCCAGCCGCAGCGTGGTGACGGGCGCGCGAGGAACCCAGGTTGGAGATGGCAGGGCCTTTTCTCGCGCCTTGGCCTCCTGCCAGTGGCGCTCCATGTGCTCCAGGGTGGCATCCCCCAGGGCGACACCCTCGGCGCGGAGGGCGGACTCGATGTGCTGGAAGCGGGCGGTGAAGCGGCGGATGGCCATCCGCAGCGCGTCCTCGGCGGGGGCTCCGACGAAGCGCGCGAGGTTGGCGAGCGAGAACAGCACGTCCCCCAGCTCGTGCTCGATGGCATCCCGATCATTCGCGGCGATGGCCTCGTCCAGCTCCCCCAGCTCCTCCGTCAGCTTGGCGCGCACGCTTGCGACGTCCGGCCAGTCGAAGCCGATGCGGCTGGCCTTCTCCGTGAGCCGCTCGGCGCGCATCAGCGCCGGGGCGGCGACGGGGACGCCGTCCAGCACCGAGCCCTCCCGGCCCGTCTTGCGCTTCTTCTCCGCGGCCTTCAGCTTGGCCCAGTTGTCCAGGACCTGCTCGGCGCCTTCCATGCGCTGGCCGTCGCCGAAGACATGGGGATGCCGGCTGACCAGCTTGTCACCAATGGCCTTCGCCACGTCGGCCAGGGAGAACTCCCCAAGCTCCGAGGCGAGCTGGGCGTGGAAGACAATCTGGAAAAGCAGGTCTCCCAGCTCTTCGCAGAAGGTCCGCCAGGAGCCGCCGTAGGCGACCCGGTCCATCTCCTCCAGGACCTCGAAGGCCTCTTCCAGGAGGTAGGGCCTCAGCGAGCGCAGGTCCTGTTCGCGATCCCACGGGCAGCCGCCTTCAGCGCGCAGCTTCCGCATGATGTCGACCAGTCGCTCCAGCTCCGCCCCGGGGTTCAGCGTCGTGTCCGCCATGCACGTTCCTGTAGCACGCACGGGTCGGGTGCTGTCCGGCAAACGCGGCAGGTGGGCGGCCGGGCTGGCGTTCGTTTTCGCGGTTGGCCCTGGGTCGCCTACAATCCACCCTCTGGATGATCCGCCTGCCGCTTCTTGCCCTCCTTCTCAGTGGCTTCACGCTTCTGGTGCCCGTCGTGGCGTCCGCGCAGCTGGAAGCCCCCACGCGCCTTCCCGAGGTGGATCCGGGCCCCATGGAGCCCGACCTGCGGGATGAGTCCATGGATCCGGTGGATGACGCCGCCTACGCGGAGGACGTGCCGGAAGAAGACGTCCCCGCCGCGGAGGATGCCTCCTCCGAGGACGCCGACGAAGCGCCCAGGGCGCCCGCGCGCAATGTCAGGGCCGCCGAATCGGCCCCCGCCAATGGCCGGACTCCCGCGGTGGCCAGTCCTCCGCCGGTCGATGAACCCACGGTCATCACCCCCAGGCCGGTGACGCTGAGCCCGGTGCTGGCGCCGCGGGTGACAGATGCGGACCTGGAGGCCCTCTGGAACCGGTGGCGGCAGGCCCGCGCGACGAATGATCGAGACGCCGCAGCGGCGGCCCTCAAGGAACTGCGGACGTTGCGCGTCGAGCTGGCCGCCACGGACCTGGAGCCCCTGAGCGTGGGCTTCCTCCGCGAGGCGGCCGTGCGTCGCCGCGCGGGGGACATGGCCGGCGCGGTGCGGCTGGCGGAGGTGGCGGTCGAGCTGTCGCCGGGGCTGCCCTACGCGCGCTTCGAACTCGCGGAGCTCTACGCCTTGGAGAAGCCGGGCGACGTGTCCCGCACGTTGGGGCAGGTGCGGCAGGCACTGGCGACACTGGCGCAGGATGCCCGCTATCGGCGGCCCGCGTTGGCGGACCTGGGCGCCCTGGTGCTGCTGGCCTGGGGGCCACGGCGGTGCTGCTGATGGGCTTGTTCTTCCTACGGAAGCTCCGTTACGCGCTGCATGACTTCCACCATCTGCTGCCGCGAGTCGTCTCCCGGTGGCAGTCCCTGGTCCTGGGGCTGCTGCTCTTGAGCCTGCCGTGGGTGCTGGGGCTGGGCGTGCTGCCCGCGCTGCTGGTGATGCTGGCCACCGTGTCCCTCTATCTCTCGCGCAAGGAGCGGGTCGTGGCGGCGGTGCTGGTGGCGGGCGTGGGGCTCTTGCCGCTGGCGGCGGGGCAACTCGCGCGCGTCACGGCGTTCGCGGGCACGCCGGCCGAGGACGTGTACCTCCTGGAGCGGGGCGGCCTGTCCGCCGAGGAGGCGCGGGCGCGCGTGCTGGCGCGGATGGCGTCCCGCTCGGCGACGTTCGCGGAGGTGCTGTCGCTGGCGTACTTCGAATCCCGGCGCGGCTTGCTGGAAGAGGCGAGGACGCACTTCAAGGCCGCTTCGGCGCTGAAGAGCTCGGATGCGCGCCTGCTCACGCGCTTCGGCAACACCCTGGTCGCGCTGGGAGACGCGGAGGGTGCGGCGCTGCTCTACGTGCAGGCCTCGCAGTCGGCGCCGGACCGGCGGCTCCACACTACAACCTGGCGCAGGTGGTCCGCCGCAGGGCGAAGACGCTGCCGGACTCGGAGGTCGGCAAGGAATTGGATCGCGCCGCCACGGCCATGGCCTCGGCGCAGGCGCTGGATGGAACGCTGCTGGTCCGGGACCCGCCGCCGGAGGACCGGCTGCTCCTCAACCTGCTGCTGCTGGCCCCGCAGCTGGGGAGTCCGACTGGCTTCCGCTCGCGGATGGCACGGGGGCGGGGCGCGGTGGAGACGCAGGTGTCGCGCTGGCTGCTCCCGGGGCTTCCACCTGGGCCCATGGCCTCCGCGGGGCCGCGGCGCTGGCGGTGCTGCTGGCCCTGTGGGGCTTCTCGGGGGACCGCTTGAAGGCGGCCAAGGTGTGTGAGCGCTGTGGCCGCGCGGTGTGCGTGCGCTGCGACCCGGAGCTGGGCATCGGCAGCAAGCAATGTGGCCAGTGCGTCAACGTCTTCTCCCGCCGGGGGCTGGTGCCGCAGCAACTGAGGGCGCGCAAGCAGCTCCAGGTGGACCGGCATCAGGCCTGGACGGGCCGCGTGGCGTACGCCTTGGGCGCGGTGCTATCCGGCGCCGGTCACGTGGCCTCGGGGGTGCCGGTCCGCGGCGCGCTGTATGCGTTTGGTTTCCTCTTCGCGCTGGCCGCGGTGCTCCTGCACCAGGGCCTGGTGCGAGGGCCCTACGGTGAAGCCCCCCTCTACCTCAAGCTCGCGCCCGCGGCGTTGCTGCTGCTGGGTGTCCACCTGCTGTCGTTGCGCGGTCTGCGCCGACTGCGGCGGGGGGAGTGAACGGCGATGTCCCTGCAAGGCACCCTGAAGGACTTTGGTATTGGCGACATCCTGCAGCTCATCGGGCAGCAGCAGAAGACGGGCACCCTCCACGTCCGCGCCAAGGACCAGGAAGTGCGCATCGGCTTCAACGATGGCCACATCATCAAGGCGGAGAGCGTCACCCGGAAGCGCAAGGAGCTCATCGGCGCCATGCTGGTGCGCTCGGAGCTCATCACCGAGACGCAGCTCGAGGCGGCCCTGGAGACGCAGCGCCGCACGCTCAAGCGGCTGGGGGACGTGCTCGTCTCCAGCCAGGCCCTCACCGCCGAGCGCTTCCAGGCGATGATGCAGCTTCAGGCCACGGAGACCCTCTACCGTCTCTTCACCTGGAAGTCGGGCACCTACGAATTCATCCAGGAGCCGGTGGAGCCGGACGCGGAAGCCATCCATCCGTTGCGCGCCGAGACGGTGCTCATGGAGGGCTTCCGGATGGTGGATGAGTGGCCGGTCATCCGGCAGAAAATCCACCGCGACGACCTGGTCTTCGAGCGCATCAAGGCCCTGCCTCAGCCGCGTGGAGAAGAGGGTGGGGAGCTGGGCGCCATCGGTCCCTCGGAGCGGCGCATCTACGATGAGCTCTCGCCCGGGAGGGATTTGCGCAAGCTGGTGGACATCTCCTGCCTGGGCGAATTCGAGACCTGCAAGGCGCTCTACAACCTGGTGAAGGGCGAGTACGTCCGGCCGATACTCCCGGAGGGCGCCCCGGCCCCCGTTCCTGGGGACCAGCGCCTGCTTGCTCGCGTGGCGGGGCCGCTGGGGCGCCTCGTCGCCACCGTGGGGGTGCTGGCGGCAGTAGTGCTGGTGGTTCCCCGGGCCGTGCGCCCGGACCCCGAAGCGGGCGTTCCCGCGGTATTTGCGGACGCAGCGGCCCAACGTCATGTTTCCCAGGCCCAGCGCGTCCGCATCGAGGCCGCGCTCGAGGTGTTTCGCCTGGAACGCGGTGAACTGCCCGAACGTCTGGATTCTTTGGTGCAGGCTGGACTGTTGAAACCGGGCGAACTGAAATACCCGTGGCGGGAAGAGTACTATTACCGGCGGTTGGCCGCTCGGCAGTTCATTCTCCTGCCACCCTTGCGCTAGCCCTGACACAAAGTCGTCTTTCGCGGCCCTGGGGGCGGCGTTACGTTGGTGTCAGCCGTAGCGACATAGACCGAGGAAGAATCCGCATTGCGAAATCCCGCCACGTTGGAAGCGCCCGAAGTGCTTACCGCCTCCGCCAAGGTGGACGTTCGTGACAACGCGACCGCCCTGGCCCTCTGCGGCAACCAGAACGAAAACCTCAAGTTGATGGAGCGGCGCCTCGGAGTCCGGGTGGGACAACGCGGCACCGAGTTCCATCTCTCCGGCCCGTCCGATGCCGTCGCCTTCTCCGTCCGCCTCCTGGAGAACCTGGAGGAGATGATCCGCGCCGGCCGTCCCGTCTATCGGGAGGACGTGGAGCAGGGCATCAAGGTGCTCGGCCGCGGCGCGGAGTCCCTGCAGGAAGTCATGCTGGGCCCGGTGCTCAAGAGCTCCGGCAACCGGCAGATCTCCCCCAAGAGCATCAACCAGAAGCGCTACGTGGACGCCATCCGCTCCCACGACATCGTCTTCGGCATCGGCCCCGCGGGCACGGGCAAGACGTACCTCGCCATGGCCATGGCGGTCGCCTTCCTCCAGGAGCGCAAGGTCAAGCGCATCATCCTGGCGCGCCCCGCGGTGGAGGCGGGTGAGAAGCTGGGCTTCCTGCCAGGAGACCTGCAGGAGAAGGTGAATCCCTACCTGCGGCCGCTCTACGACGCGCTTCACGACATGATGGCGGCCGAGCGCGCCGCGCACCTGCTGGAGCAGGGCGTGGTGGAAGTGGCCCCGCTGGCCTTCATGCGTGGCCGCACGCTCAACGACGCGTTCGTCATCCTGGACGAAGCCCAGAACACCACCGTGGAACAGATGAAGATGTTCCTCACGCGCCTGGGCTACAACAGCAAGGCCGTCATCACCGGTGACGTGACGCAGGTGGACCTGCCCACGGGGAAGATGTCCGGGTTGAACCATGCGCGCGCGGTGCTGAAGAACATCGACGGCATCCACTTCGCGGAGTTCTCGGAGGTGGACGTCGTTCGCCACCCCCTGGTCCAGGAAGTCATCCGCGCCTACGACCGGGCGGACGTCGCCCAGCGCGAAGCCCAGGCGGCTCGGGAAGCAGCAACCGCTGCCGCCCAGGCCCCCACCGCGGCGCCGGCCACCGCCGCCGAGCCCGTTGCCGTCGAATAACGGTGCCGATACCTACCTGCGCCCACCCGCGCGTACCCTGCCGGGCGGGCGTACTCCATCCCACCCTTGCGAATATTCCCAGGCGCTGCGTCCTTGAAGGATCCGCGACGCCTTATCTAGGGTGAGGACCCCCATGGCCGAACCGGAAACGCAGCCCCCCGGGCGCAGTCCACTGGACGCGCTCGCCGAACGCCTCGGACTGGACAACGGCGTCTGGGGGCGGCGCGCCATCCAGGTCCTTCTCCTGCTCGCCGTCTCCATTGGCGCGGGATTCGTCATCTCACCGGGTCTCTACAGCCAGCAGATTCCGGCGCTGGCGGAGGAGAACCTCGGCAAGCCGTTCCGAGCCAGCTCGCCCGCCGGCTTCAAGGCCGCGCGGGACTACGAGGTCGTCCACCGCGCCATGACGCAGCAGCGGCGCCAGGACGCGCGCGCGGCCGTCAAGCCGGTGTACGACCTGAACCCCGCCGTCCTGGGGCAGCTGCGGTCGACGGTGAGCTCCGCCTTCGCGTCCATGCGGCTGCATCTGGACGAACTCGCGGAGGCGCAGTCCGATTCGGAACCCGAGGAGCGCGAAACGCCCCGCCGGCGCAAGCCCGCCGCGTCCCCGGAGATGCTGGAGCTGGAGCGCAGCACCCGCGAGAAGATGCGGGCGGAGCTCCAGGAGCGCTTCTTCGGCAAGCGCGACGCCGTGCTGGAGGCCGAGGACTTCCAGGCGCTCTATGCCACCCGCTTCTCGCAGGAGGCGGAGACGGCCACGCTGCTGGTGCTGGAGCGGGCGTATCGCTCCGAGCGCGGCGCGGTCCATGTGGCGGGCTCCCGGGAGGAGCTGGCGCGGGAGGCGCATCAGGGCCTCACCGTCCGCGACGTGGTGAACAAGGCCGAGGAGTCCCTGTCGGGGGCTCCACCCAGGTGGTGGACGTCCCCGAGGCGCACCAGGAGATGGAGCGCTTCGCCTCGGTGCCCGGCAACCTGATGCCGGACGCGCCGGGCGTTCAGCGCCGCGCCATCCTCCGGCTGGCCCAGCGGCTGGTTCGGCCGAACCTCACCATCAACATCGCGGAGTCGGACGCGCGCCGGAACCAGGCGGCCCAGGCGGTGAAGGACGCCGTCATCTCCATCAAGAAGGGCCAGCGCGTCATTGGCGACGGTGAGCTGGTCAATGAGTCGCACCTGGTCATCCTGCGCGGCATGCGCGCGGAGACGGACCGGCTGGACCTGGTCCAGCTCCAGGTGGGCGGCACGGGCCTGGTGGGCCTTCTCATCGTCTCGACGTACTTCTTCTGCCGCGCCGCGTTCCGGCGCTTCCGTCCCACGCGCAAGGACGGCGTGCTGTTGGGCCTGCTGCTGCTGGGCCTGTTGGGCCTGCTGCAAATCTGGGTGTCCATCGCGGACGCGGTGCAGGACCGCTACACCGCGCTGCCCATCGAGGCCTTCTATTACGCCTTCCCGGTGGCGGCGGGCGCCATGCTGGTGCGCTTCATCCTCACGCAGGAGCTGGCGCTCTTCTTCGCGCTCGTCTTCGCCTGTCTCACCGGGGTGATGCTGGGCAACTCGCTGGCCTTCGGCGTCTTCACGCTGGTGGGGTCGCTGGTGGCGGCCGACCGCATCGTGAAGGCGAAGGACCGCGTGGGCATCTTCCGCGCGGGTCTGGTGACGGGGGCGGTGAATCTGGTGGCGGTGCTCTTCCTCTTCCTCGTGGAAGGCAAGGGCCTGTCGGCCGATACCCTCATCACCGCGGTGAGCGCCTTCGCGGGCTCCTCGCTGGCGGTGCCGGTGATGGTGATGGCGCTCACGCCGCTTATCGAGGCCACCTTCGGCTACGCGTCGGACATCAAGCTGCTGGAGCTGGCCAACCTGAACCACCCGGCGCTCAAGGAGCTCATCGTCCAGGCGCCCGGCACGTACCACCACTCCATCATCATCGGCTCGCTGGTGGAGAACGCGGCGGAGACGATTGGGGCCAACCCGCTGCTGGCGCGCTCGTGTGCGTACTACCACGACATCGGCAAGGGCCGGAATCCGCTCTACTTCGGGGAGAACCAGAAGGGGGAGAACCGCCATGACGCGCTCGCGCCGGCGATGAGCGCGGTCATCATCAAGCGCCACGTGACGGAGGGCCTGGAGATGGCCCGTCAGTACCGGCTGCCCAAGCTGGTGGCGGATGCGATTCCGCAGCACCACGGCACGCGCACGGTGGGCTACTTCTACCACAAGGCCTTGAAGGAGCAGGAGGGCAAGGAAGGTGCTCCGCCCATCGACGAGAGCATCTACCGCTACCCGGGGCCGAAGCCGCAGTTCCGCGAGGCGGCGCTGGTGATGATCGCCGACGCGGTGGAGGCCTCCACGCGCTCCATGGCGGACCCCACCACGCCCAAGCTCCTCGCGCAGGTGCAGAAGATCATCAACCTCATCTTCTCCGAGGGTCAGCTCGACGAGTGTGACCTGACGCTGAAGGACCTCAACCTCATCTCGCAGTCCTTCCTGCACACGCTCGAGGGCATCTACCACACGCGTCCGGCCTACCCGGCGGGCGCCGTGGGTGGGGGCAAGGCGCCGCCGTTGGTGGTGGCGGGCGCGGTGCATCGGCCCGCGGAAGGCAAGGACAAGGCGCGGACCGCGGGGGCGCATGAGCGCAGCACGAAGGGGCAATGGCGTGAGATTGCGCAAGGGGAAGCTGATTCCCCGTGACGACGGCAAGCGCATCGAGGAGTTCGTGGGCGCGGCCACCACCAGCACGGACTCCGCGTCCGTCGCGCGGATGCTGGCGCCCCCGGGTGGTCCGAGCCCGCGCAGCGCCCGAATTCGACGAGGTCGTCATCGTCCTCACGGGCGAGCTGACCATCGTGGTGGAGGGGCGCCGCGAGCGCATCTCCGCGGGCGAGGTCGGACTGGTGCCGCGCGGCAAGCGCGTGGTGTACCGCAACGACGGCCAGGGGGCGTGTGACTACTGGTCGGTGTGCGCGCCTGCGTTCCGCCCGGAGCTGGCGCACATGGAGACGCCCAAGCCCCGCGTGCAGGAAAACCACGTCACCATCCAGGTGGCGCATGGCCAGGGCCGGGACTTCGCGCGCCTGCTGACCACCTGGGCCAGGGCGTACCTGGTGCAGCTCGAGCTGTCCGGCGTGGAGCTGTCCCTGTCCCTGGTGGACGACCGGGCCATCCGCCGGCTCAACCGCACCTGGCGCCAGAAGGACAAGGCGACGGACGTGCTGAGCTTCCCCGCGGGCGACCTGCCCAAGGGCACACCTGGACCGCGCCCGCTGGGGGACGTGGTCATCTCCCTGGACACGGCGAAGCGGCAGGCCAAGGAGTATGGCCGCACGCTGGAGGCGGAGATGGCGCGCTACCTGGCGCATGGCCTGCTCCACCTGCTGGGGCACGACCACGAGCGCCCCCGGGACGCCAAGCGCATGGCGGCCCTGGAGGAACAGCTCCTGGGCGAGCGGGGCATGGTGGCGGACTCGCTCCAGGTGGATGCCAAGGCCCGCCGCGCTCGCAGCCTCATGTAGGCCCTCCGCCGGCTCCCCGCTGGACAATCCAGTATCCATCCCGTTGAGCCGGGCGGCGTGCGTGATAGGTAGGCGGCCTCCCGCGTGTTGGACCAAGCCATGCTCCGCCCATCACTCATCGCCTCCTGCCTGCTCGGCCTGCTGCTCCTGGCGGCGCCCGCGCGCGCGGCCTCCATGCCGCCGTGGGGTACGGGAGAAAGCCAGGGCGAGGACCTGGCCATCCTCCTGGTGACGTTCAGTCCCGGGGATGACGTGCCGTCCTGGTGGGGCCACGGCTCGCTGGTGGTGGAGGACCGGCGGCGGCAGATGTCGCGCCTCTACAACTACGGCATGTTCTCCTTCGACGAGGCCATGCTCGCGCGCTTCGCCATGGGCCGGCTGGAGTTCTGGGTGGGCCAGTCGTCAGTGGGTGGCACCTTCCGCTACTACCAGGCCGAGGACCGCGACGTCCGCGTGCAGGAGCTCAACCTCACGCCCGAGCAGCGCGTCGTCGTGGCGAAGCGGCTGGCGGAGAACGTGCTGCCGGAGAACCGCGAGTACCTGTACCACCACTACAACGACAACTGCGTCACGCGGCTGCGGGACATGATTGACGTGGCCACGGGCGGCCAGCTCCGCGAGGCGGACCGGGCACCCGGGCGGATGACGCTGCGCGAGCACACCCGTCGCTACACCGCGGTGAACGCGCCCATGAGCGTGCTGCTCGACTTCATGATGAACGACGAGATCGACCGTCCCATCACGAAGTGGGAAGAGGCCTTCCTTCCGGATGAGCTGGAGGCCCAGGTCGCGGCGCTCCAGGTGAAGGGGGCGGACGGGCAGCCGGCGTCGCTCGCGGCGAAGAGCTGGAACTACTACGAATCCTCCACGCGTCGGCGTCCGCCGGCGGAGCCTCCCCCGTGGGGCCCGTGGCTTCTCGCGTTGGGCCTGGCCCTGGGCGGCCTGGCGGTCGGGCTGGCGGTGTGGGAGCGCCAGCGGGGCAGCCGCGTGGCCCGCCTGCTGCTCGGGCTGGAGAACGCCGTGGTGGGGCTGGCGCTCGGGTTGCCGGGCACCGCGCTGTTCATCATGGGGTTGGTGACGGACCACACGGTGACGTACCGCAATGAGAATCTCTTCCTGGCCAACCCGCTGACGCTGCTGGCGCTGCCCTTCGGCGTGGCGCTGACGTGGGGCAGCCAGAAGGCCCGCACGCGCCTGTTCAAGGTGTGGACGCTGCTGGCCGTCCTGGGGGTGCTGGGCGTGGTGCTCAAGGTGTTGCCGCCCTTCGACCAGGACAACTGGCGGCTCATCGCGCTCATCCTGCCCATCTCCCTGGGCATGGCGGGCGCATTCGGTCTGGATCGAGTACTGGCGCGCCTCCCCAGGGCGGACCGCGCGTCAGCCGGACGGCGGGATGCCGTCGCATCGCTGAAGACTCCCTAGAGGATACGGAAAGAAGCCATGGCGAACGATTCGATGGAGAAGATCAACGGCCTCAGGGAGCGTGTGTTGGCGCTCCGGGGGCATCTTTGACCTCGACCGCAAGCGGTCCCGCATCGCGCTGATTGAACGCGACTCCACGCTGCCCACCTTCTGGGACGACAACACCAAGGCGCAGGCGCTCTTGAAGGAGAAGTCCACGCTGGAGGCCAGCGTCGGCGCCTACGACAAGGTGATGCGCGGCCTGGATGACGCGCAGGTGCTCTTCGAGCTGGCCGCCGAGGCCAACGACGAGGCCACCACCCAGGAGGCGGAAGGCTCCCTCACCGGGCTGGAGGGCGATGTCGCCAAGCTGGAGCTGGCGCGCATGCTGTCCGGCGAGCAGGACCGCAGCAGCTGCTTCATGGACATCAACGCCGGCGCCGGTGGCACGGACTCCATGGACTGGGCGGCCATGCTCCTGCGCATGTACACCCGCTACTGCGAGAACAAGGGCTGGAAGGTCGAAATCAACGACGAGGTGCCGGGGGAAGAGGCGGGCTTCAAGAACGTCTCCCTGCGCATCGAAGGCGACTTCGCCTACGGTTACCTGAAGGCGGAGGTGGGCGTGCACCGGCTGGTGCGGATTTCGCCCTTCGACGCCAACGCGCGCCGGCAGACGGCCTTCGCGTCCGTGGACGTCTATCCGGAGGTGGATGACACCATCCAGATCGACATCCCGGAGAAGGACATCGACTTGAAGTTCATCCGCGGCGGCGGCGCGGGCGGCCAGAAGGTGAACAAGACGTCGTCCACCGCGCAGCTGCGCCACCTGCCCACCGGCATCATCATCACCTGCCAGACGGAGCGCTCGCAGTCGGCCAACAAGGACATGGCCTTCAAGATTCTGCGGGGTCGCCTGTACGAACTGGAGATGAAGAAGCGTGAGGCCGCGCGCGACGCCGCCGAGGCGCAGAAGAAGGACATCTCCTTCGGCTCGCAGATCCGCTCCTACGTCATGGCGCCGTACCGCATGGTCAAGGACCTGCGCACCGGCATCGAGACGGGCAATGTGGACGCCGTGCTGGATGGGGACCTGGAGGAGTTCGTCACCGCCCAGCTGCTGGGCGTGAAGAACCCCAACCGCAGCGCGGGCGCGGACTAGGCACCGCGCCTCTCCGTTTCCTCGCCTTCGCCCGGAACCTTTTCCGCGGCCCTGCTGTCGGAGGGCCGCGGGGCAGGGGACCAAGGTAGGCTGAGGGACGGTGGCACCTCCTGCGGAGGGGCTGTCGCGGGAGGACACGGGTGTCATCGGGCGGCGTGCTCGAAATCGGACAGGAAGAGGCCGCCGCGGACGCGTCCGAGTCGCGCCGCCAGGACGCGGCGCTGCTGGCCCGCCTGCGCCGGGGTGAGCCGGACGCCTTCGAGCTGCTGGTGCGCACCCACCAGGACCGGCTCTACGACTTCTGCGTCCGCATGGTGGGAGATCGTGAGGAAGCTCACGACCTGGTGCAGGAAATCTTCGTCAGCGTGCACCAGAACGTCCGCCGCTTCCGCGAGGACTCGAAGCTGTCCACCTGGCTGTTCCGCATCACCCGCAACCACTGCATCAACCGGCTCAAGTACCTGAAGCGCCGGGGCCGGGGCCGCTCCGAAGTGTTCGACGAGGCCGCGGCCCTGCTCTCCGAAGGCGGGGGCACCGCGCCCGGCCCGGATGCGGCCCTGGAATCCGCGCGTGAGCGCGCCCGGGTGCAGTGGGCCATCTCCCAACTGGAGCCGGACGCGCGCATGCTGGTGGCGCTGCGCGACATCGAAGGCCTCAGCTACGACGAAATCATCGACATCACCGAGCTTCCGGAGGGCACGGTGAAGAGCCGGCTCCACCGGGCCCGGGAAAAGCTGGCGGACCTCCTGGGGCGGCTTGAGCCATGAACGGCATTCATCGCAGACTGCGGGACGTGGAACCGCGGATGAACCATCGCGAGGCGAGGGCCCTGTTCCTCGCGCTCGCCGACGACGAGCTTCCCGCCCCCAAGGCGCAGGAGGTTCGCACCCACCTGGACGGCTGCGACGACTGCCGCCAGGGCTGGCAGCGCTATTCCAGCACGGTGCAGCGGCTCCAGCGCGTGGAGCGTGAGAAGGCCCCACCCGCGCTCGCCTCCCTGGTGATGAACCGGGTGCGCCGCAAGCGCCGCTTCGGTCTGCGGGGCCTCCACACCCTGCACATGAACCACCGGCTCCCGGTGGAGGTCCTCATCCCGCTGCTGCTGGCGGCCGCCGTGGCCGCCTTCCTCGTGATGGTCGCTCCCTGAGCGGCCATCCGCTGTGTTGCGTTGCTTCCCGGGGGAGGCTTGGCTACGGTGCCGCGCCTTTGGGAAAGCGCGTCATGGCCGAGACCGAAAACAAGAGCGAGAAGAGTGCGGGCGAGGGCGACCTCGGGACGAAGGAACAGGAAATCTACGACCAGCGGCTGGAGAAAGCCGCGAAGTGGCGCGAGGCCGGCTTCAATCCGTACGGCAACGGCTACCGTCCCCAGCACCAGGCCGCCGAAATCCACGAGAAGCACGCCGCTCAGTCCGCCGAGGAAATCGAGCAGGCCGCGCCTCCGCCCTATGACGTCGCCGGCCGCGTCGTGGCCATGCGCTCCTTCGGCAAGGCCGCCTTCATCAAGCTGCGCGACCGCTCGGGCGAAATCCAGGTCCACATGAAGAAGGACGCCTTGGGGGACTCCTATGAGACCTTCAAGCTCTGTGACTTGGGCGACTTCCTGGCCGCCACCGGTCCGGTGTTCCGTTCGAAGACGGGTGAGCTCACGCTCTCCGCCACGAAGTTCACCCCGCTCACCAAGTCCCTGCGCCCCCTGCCGGAGAAGTGGCACGGCCTGACGGACGTGGAGGTCCGCTACCGTCAGCGGTACCTGGACCTCGTGTCCAACCCGGACGTGAAGCAGACCTTCCTCCGGCGCAACAAGCTCATCCGCTTCATCCGAAACTTCCTCGACACGCGTGACTTCGTCGAGGTCGAAACGCCGATGATGCACCCGCTCGTGTCCGGCGCGGCGGCGCGGCCCTTCACCACGCACCACAACGCGCTCGACATCGACCTGTACATGCGCATCGCCCCGGAGCTGTATCTCAAGCGCCTGGTGGTGGGCGGCCTGGAGCGCGTCTACGAGGTCAACCGCAACTTCCGCAACGAAGGCATCAGCACCCGGCACAACCCCGAGTTCACGATGCTGGAGTTCTATCAGGCGTACGCCACGTACGAGGACCTGATGGACCTCTCCGAGGAGATGATTTCGGAGGCCGCCAAGGCCGTCACCGGCGACACGAAGGTGAAGTACGGCGACCACGTGCTCGACTTCGGCAAGGGTTGGAAGCGCATCTCCATGACGGAGGCCATCCGCGAGGTGGTGAGCGGCCTGTCCGACAAGGACATGGCGGACGCGGACCGGCTGCGCCACGAGCTGCTCAAGACGAGCCACTCGGAGGCCGAGCGGCGGGCCATCGACACCATGAATCACGGTGAGCTGGTGGGCGCGCTCTTCGAGCACCACGTCGAGCACACGCTCATCCATCCCACCTTCATCACCCATTTCCCCACCGCCGTCTCGCCACTGGCCCGGCGTAATGACCAGAACCCGGACGTGACGGACCGCTTCGAGCTGTACGTTGCGGGCCGCGAAATCGCGAACGCCTTCTCCGAGCTGAACGACCCGTTGGACCAGAAGGGTCGCTTCAAGGCTCAGCTGGACGCGAAGCAGCGGGGCCAGCAGGAGACCATGGACTACGACGAGGACTACATCCGGGCCCTCGAGCACGGCATGCCGCCCACCGCCGGTGAAGGCATCGGGATTGATCGGCTCGCCATGCTGTTCACGGATTCGCAGAGCATCCGGGACGTCATCCTGTTTCCCCTCCTCAAGCCACTGGCGAAGTAGCCAGGAGGCCGCGTGCACTCCGCCGAACGGCAGACCGTCCATCGCTGGACCTTCATCTGGATTGGGGCGCTGGTCGCCCTGGTGGGCTTCAGCCTGCTCGGGGTGGCGCTCACGTCCTCTCAAGCCTGGCTGGAGACCAGCTCCTCCCTAGGGCTGTCCCTGCTGGGGTGGGGCGGGCTGGTCCAGGCCCTCAACGCGCTGCTGCTCGTGTCCGAGCAGCCCGTCGCGCCGGTGCCCAACACGGGCCTCCTCGTCGCGGGCTCCGTCGTCTGGCTCGCGGGGTGGGCGCTCATCGCCGCCGGCATCCGCCGCGCGCCGGAGCCCACCGAAGGGCCCAGCCCGGCCGCGGGCGCCACGCTGTACCCGCGCCTGGCGCGCTACCGGGACTTCTACTGGAGCACCCTGGGCGCCTACGGCGGCGGCATGCTGCTGGCGGAGGTGGTCCTCATCCTCCTGCAGACGGTGCTGTCCAGCGGCGTGTCCGCCACGGAGCTGGGCTCGGCGGGGAAGGGCGCCAGCGGCGGTTTGTCGCTGCCGCCCACCGGGGCCTTCGCCATCGCGCTGCTCGCGGGTGGCATGGTGGCCTTCATCTCCGGCTTCATCGGCGCGTCGCGCGCGCAGCGGCTGTCGCTGCCCGAGGCCACCATCGGCGTGCTGTACCTGGGCCTGCCCATCCCCATCGTCCTCACGTTGATGGAGCGGCTGCCCGGGCTGCAGCTCGCGCTGGGCTACCGGCTGCGCGAGGTGACGTACGTCGCGGGGCTGATTGGCCGCCCGGAGCTGGGGTATTGGCTCGTCTTCACCTTCCTGGTGCTGGCGCTGGTGCTGGGCATCAACACCGGCTTCATCGCCGCCGGCAGCGGCCGGGTGGACCTGAAGCTGGGGTTCGAGCTCTTCGTCGCGCGCCGGCACGTGGCGGTGTTCCGGCCGTCGCTGCTGCTGGGGACGCTGGCGGTGCTGATGCTCGGCATCATCCCCCCGCTGCTCATCTACTTCATCATCCGCTCGGCAGAAGCGGCCGTGGAGCGCACCCGCATCCGCGAACTGGGCCTGAAGGACCCGCTGGCGGCCGCCTCCGACCTCAACCGCCTCAAGCTTCGGGAGCAGTCGCCCACCATGATGATGACCGCCCTGTCCGTGGGCGGCGTGGGCGTGGGCGTGATGGCGCTCATCATCGTGTTGTCGGTGATGAGCGGCTTCGAGGCCGACCTGCAGCAGAAGATCCTGGGCACCAACGCGCACGCGGTGGTGTCCAAGTACGCGGGCGACCTGCCCGAGTACGCCAAGGTCATGGAGTCCGTCCGCAAGGTGCCCGGCGTCGTGGGGCAGACGCCCTTCATCATCAACCAGGTGATGATTGCGTCCGAGGGTAACGTGGACGGCGTCATCATCAAGGGCATCGACCCGGGCACGGTGGGCGAGGTGACGGACCTGCCCAAGAACATCCTCGGTGGCGGCTCGCTCGACATCCTCTATACGCCGGAGAAGATCGTCCACCGCGGCCTGCCGGACGAGGAGCCCGCGGAGGAGAGCGGGGTCGAGGAGGACGACATCATCCGCCGCTCCGGGACGCCCAAGAAGGCGCCAGTGCTGCCGGGCATCGTCATTGGCCGTGAGCTGGCGGCCTCGCTGCGCGTGGTGGTGGGAGACCGGGTGAACGTCGTGTCCCCGCTGGGTACCGAGCTGAGCCCCTCCGGCCCGATTCCGAAGAGCCGGGCCTTCCGTGTGGCGGCCATCTTCTACTCGGGCATGTACGAGTACGACTCCAAGTTCGTCTACATCCTGCTCAAGGAGGCCCAGGACTTCTTCGGCGTGAAGGGGGCCACGGGCATCGAACTGAAGGTGGCGGACATCGATGATGCGCGGCGCATCGCCTCGCAGGTGGTGAAGGTGCTGGGCGGCTATCCCTACCGGGCACGCGACTGGGGAGAGATGAACAAGAACCTCTTCTCCGCGCTGCGCCTGGAGAAGCTGGTGATGGGCATCATCCTCTCCATCATCATCATCGTGGCCGCGGGCCTCATCGTCGCCACCGTCATCATGCTGGTGCTGGAGAAGCGGAAGGAGATTTCCGTCCTCAAGGCACTGGGCGTCCCCGATGGCGGCATCGTGAAGATATTCCTCGCGGAGGGCCTGCAGATTGGCGTCGCGGGCGGCTTCCTCGGTCTGATTTCCGGCCTGTCCTGGTGCGTCTTCATCGAGAAGGTCGGCATCAAGCTGGACCCGGACGTCTATTACATCCCGGCGGTGCCGGTGCGCGTCGAGCCGGTGCAGACCGTGCTGGCCGTCGTCATCGCGGTGCTCGTCACCTACCTCGCCTCCATCTACCCGGCCCTCAAGGCCAGCAGTGTGGAGCCGGTGGAAGGCCTCAAGGCGGAGTAGCCATGGCGCTCTTGTCCATCCGCAACGTCTTCAAGAGCTACTTCCTGCACGGCAAGCGCATCGACATCCTTCGAGGCGTGTCGCTGGACATCCAGCGGGGAGAGCTCGTCTCGCTGGTGGGCGCGTCCGGGGCGGGGAAGAGCACCTTCCTGCACGTCCTGGGCACCCTGGATGCCCCGGCCGCCGGCGAGGTGATGTTCGAGGACCGCGCGGTGTTCTCCATGAACGACGCGGAGATCGCCGAGTTCCGGAACCAGACCATCGGCTTCGTCTTCCAGAGCCACTTCCTCTTGCCGGAGTTCACCGCCCTGGAGAACGTCGCCATGCCCGCCCTCATCCGGCGACAGGACCGCACCGCCGCCTACGCCTATGCCCGTGAACTGCTGGAGCGGGTGGGACTGGGACACCGCGTGGACCACCGTCCAGGGGAACTGTCGGGTGGTGAGGCCCAGCGCGTGGCCCTGGCGCGCGCCCTGGTGCTCAAGCCCGCGGTGTTGCTGGCGGACGAGCCCACCGGCAACCTCGACCCGGCGACGGGCGAGGGCATCCACCAGCTCCTTCGGGAGGTCAACCGCGAGCAAGGCATCACCGCCGTGGTCGTCACCCACAACGAGACGCTTGCCCGCTCCATGCCCCGCCGCCTCCGGTTGGCCGGGGGCGAGGTGTCGGAGGCGTGATGTCCTGGCAATTTTGCATTGAGGCCCTGATGGGCCTTCCCGTAGATTGCCCCGCCTTTTCCTGGCCGGTCTCCCCTTGAGGCACCCCGTTCTGTCGCGCAAGTCACTGCTCCCGCTGCTGGCGGTCGCCATGTGGTCCCTCGTGCCCGGCTCCGTGCTGGCGCAAGAGGATGAGGGCGCCGCCGCGCCTTCTGCCGTGCCCGAGGTGACCGCTCCCGCTGCTCCTGCCGACGTGGCCTCCGAGCCCGCGCTCCCCGATGACGCCCCGGTGTCGCCGGAGGATGCCCGCCGGGTGGTGGAGGTCCGCGTCGAAGGCAACCGGCGCGTCGAGGCCGAAGCCATCCGCCGCGCCCTCCGGACCCGTGTGGGCGACGAACTGAGCCCCACGCGCACCGCCCAGGACCTCCGGGCGGTGTGGGCGCTGGGCTACTTCCAGGACGTGGAGCTGCTCGTCCAGCGGCTGGCCCGCGGCGTCGCCTACGTGGTGCGCGTGGAGGAGCGCCCCACCGTCCGGCTCGTTCAGCTCGTAGGCAACGAGGAGCTGAGCAAGGACGACCTGAAGGAGGAGATTGACGTCAAGCCCTCCACCATCCTGGACATGGAGCTGGTGCGCTCCAGCGTGCAGAAGATCCAGGCGAAGTACGTGGAGAAGGGCTACTTCCTCGCCGAGGTCAGCCACCAGCTCAAGCCCGTCGAGGGCGGCGCCAACGTGGATGTGGTGTTCAACATCAACGAGCGCGCCAAGGTGATGGTGAAGCAGATCACCATCCTCGGGGCGGAGAAGCTGTCCGCCGCGGAGCTGAAGGAGACGATGATCACCCGCGAGGGCGGGTTCCTCTCCTTCTTCACCGGTGAGGGCACCTACCGCGAGGAGGCCTTCCAGCGCGACCTTGCCGTCATCCAGATCGCCTACTACGACAAGGGCTTCATCAACGTCCGGGTGGACAAGCCCACCGTCCAGCTCTCCGCCGACAAGCGCTTCATCTTCATCACCCTCCGCGTGACGGAGGGCGAGCCGTACGACATCGGGAAGATCGACTTCTCCGGGGACCTGCTCGACGACGTCACCAAGGAACAGATGGCGTCGATGATGAAGTCCGCCACCGGCGAGCGCTTCAACCGCTCGCAGCTGTCGCAGGACATCCTCTCCGTCTCGGACGTCTACTACGACCGCGGCTACGCCTACGCGAACATCAACCCCATCACCAGCGTCAACGCGGACAGCCGCACGGTGGACCTGACCTTCGACGTGCAGAAGGGGCCCCAGGTCACCATCGAGCGCATCGACGTGGTGGGCAACAGCAAGACGCGTGACAAGGTCATCCGCCGCGAGCTGCGCGTCTACGAAGGGGAGCTCTACAGCGGCACCGGCGTGCGCCGCAGCCGCGAGCGCGTCACCGCGCTGGGCTTCTTCGAGACAGTGGAAATCACCCAGCGCCCCGGCTCGGCGGACGACACCATCGTCCTCCAGGTGGAGGTGAAGGAGAAGGCGACTGGTACGTTCCAGGTCGGCCTGGGCTTCTCCAACGTGGAGAACTTCATCTTCACGGCGCAGATCGCCCAGAACAACTTCCTGGGCTGGGGCCAGAGCGTCTCCGCGTCCGCGCAAATCTCCGGTCTGCGCTCCCTGGTGCAGCTGTCCTTCTACGACCCGTACTTCCTGGACACGCGCTACCTGCTGTCGGCGGAGTTCTTCCGCATCCAGGCGGACTACGAAGGCTTCATCCGCAATTCGACCGGTGGCACGGTGTCCATCGGCTACCAGTTCATCGACGACCTGCTGGGCACCATTGGTTACTCGCGTGAGTGGGTCAACGTGGAGGCCGGGCAGAACCTGGGCGCGGTGCTGCTGGCCAACCAGTTCCTGTCCGGAACGACCAGCGCGGCCCGTCTGTCGCTGTCGTTCGACCGGCGCGACAACCGCCTGTTCCCGTCGCGTGGCTTCATCCACTACGGCTCGGTGGAGCTCGCCCCGGACTTCCTGGGCGGTACGTTCCTCTACAACCGGTACACGGCCTACTCGCGGCTGTACTTCCCCATGCCGCTGGGCTTCGTCTTCAAGACGAACGCCACCATTGGCTACATCCAGCAACTGGACCAGAACAAGCCGCTGCCCATCTCGGAGCTCTACTACGTGGGCGGCATCAACAGCGTCCGCGGGTACTTCCTGCGCAGCATCAGCCCGTCCGTGAAGGTTCCTCGCTCCGGCAGTCCGGACGCGACCATCACGGATTTCCGGGTGGGCGGTAACAAGCAGCTCATCTTCAACTTCGAGCTGGAGTTTCCCATCTTCGAGAAGGCCGGCCTGCGCGGCGTCGTCTTCTACGACGCGGGTAACGCCTTCGCGGCGAATGAGCGCTTCTTCGAGGACCGTCAGGACCGGCTGCCGGCCGGCCTCTTCCATGCCGCCGGCTTTGGATTCCGCTGGTTCTCGCCCATTGGCCCCCTGCGCTTCGAGTGGGGCATCCCGCTCACCAAGCGGCCGGAGGACGACAACATCCTGTTCGAGTTCACTATCGGCAACTTCTTCTGATAAGCCCTTGGCCCGTCGTCCGGCGTCCGCGCCCACGGGCGGAGGGAATTGAAGATGCCCGATAGGCGTACGTCGGAGCTTGTACCCTTCCTGAGGAGTTGCTGAACATGTCGCTTCGCACCACCATCGCGGCCACGGCCGCCGCTCTGTCGCTCGCCCTCCCGGTGGCCGCCTCGGCCGCCGAGCTGAAGGTCGCCTACGTGGACCTCCAGAAAGTCATGCTGGAGGTGGATGACGGAAAGGCCGCCAAGGCCCGTCTCCAGAAGTGGCTCGACGACCGCCAGAAGGAAATCGACAAGGAGCAGAACGCGCTCCGCGCCGAGAAGGAGACGCTCGACAAGCAGGCCAGCGCCATGAGCGCGGAGAGCAAGGCCCAGAAGGAGGCCGAGCTCCAGCGCAAGGTGATGCTGCTCGCCCAGAAGTGGGAGAAGAGCCGCGCCGAGGCCGCCAACAAGGAGCAGCAGGAGATGAAGCCGATCATCGACAAGATCGACTCCATCATCAACACCATCGCCGAGCGCGATGACCTGGGCTTCGTCCTCGAGCGCCGCGACTCCGGCATCGTCTACGCCCGCTCGCAGCACGACATCTCCAACGAAGTCATCCGGGCGTACAACAGCTCGAAGAAGACGGCGGCGAAGGACGCCCCGACGAAGAAGTAGCCGTCACTCCCAACTCGTGCCGACCGCTCCCATGCCCCGCCAGCTCGGGGATCTCGCCGCCCACGTGGGTGGAGAGCTCCTCGGTGACCCCTCACAGCTCATTCACGGACTCAACGGGCTTGAAGAAGCCGGCCCGGGAGACGTGTCTTTCTACGGAAACCCGCGCTACCGGCGCCAGTTCGAGGCCACCCGTGCCTCGGCGGTGCTGGTGGGCGCCGACGTGCCCCCCGCGAGGGCGTGGCGCTCGTCCGGGTGGCCAACCCACATCTGGCGTACGCGAAGCTGCTGCGCCTGTTCCACGCGCCCGAGCGTCCCGCCGCGGGCGTGAGGCCCGGCGCCTGGGTCCATCCCGAGGCCACCGTCCATCCGGAGGCCGTGGTGCTGCCCGGCGCGTCGGTGGACCGGGGCGGACGGGTGGGCGCGCGCACGGTGCTGTACCCGGGCGCCTACGTGGGTGAACAGGCCGAGGTGGGGGAGGACTGCGTCCTGTATCCCAACGTCACGGTGCGCGAGCGCTGCATCGTGGGCGCGCGCGTCATCCTCCACGCCTCCAGCGTGGTGGGCGCGGACGGCTTCGGCTTCGCCTTCAACCCGGAAGGCGAGGCGGGGCCGGAGCACTTCAAGATTCCCCAGGTCGGCATCGTCCGCATCGAGGACGACGTCGAGGTGGGGGCGTGCACCTGCATCGACCGCGCGACGGTGGGCGAGACCGTGGTGGGGCGCGGCGCGAAGCTCGACAACCTGGTGCAGATTGCCCACAACGTGCGAGTGGGTCCGCTGTCCCTCATCTGCGCTCAGGCCGGTGTGTCTGGCTCGGCGGAGGTTGGGACGGGCGTGGTGCTCGCGGGGCAGGTGGGCGTGGTGGGGCACATCCGCGTCGGTGACCTGGCCAAGGTGGGCGCGCAGTCCGGCGTCGCGCACGACGTGCCAGACGGCCAGGTGGTGAGCGGTAGCCCCGCCGTTCCCCACAGAGAGTGGCTGCGGGCAAGCGCCGCGGCGGGCCAGATGGCGGACCTGCTCAAGGAAGTGCGCGCCCTGCGGCGCCGGGTGGAGACGCTGGAGAAGGAAAAGGGGCCGTGATGGACATCGGAGAGATTCTCAATCTGCTGCCGCATCGGTACCCGTTCCTGCTGGTGGACCGGGTGGTGGAGATTGTCCCGGGCCAGAAGCTGACGGCTTACAAGAACGTCACCATCAACGAGCCCTTCTTCAATGGCCACTTCCCCGGTCACCCGGTGATGCCGGGTGTGCTCATCCTGGAGGCGCTGGCGCAGGCGACGGCCATCCTCGCCTACAAGAGCGAGAACATGGATCCGTCGCGCAAGCTCACGTACCTGATGGGCGTGGACGGCGCGCGCTTCCGGAAGCCGGTGTTGCCGGGGGATCGACTCCAGTTGGAGATCGAGGTGGTGCGTCACAAGGGCGCTGTCTGGAAGACGAAGGGCCTGGCGACGGTCGACGGCGCGCGTGTCGCCGAAGGCGAGTTCCTGGCAACCGTCGTGGACAAGGACGCCGACGCGGCTGAGAGCGCGGCATCCTGATTCGCGCCCCGCGAGCACGAGGAGACTTCATGGCTCAGGTTCATCCCACCGCGGTGGTTCATCCCGACGCCCGCCTTCACGAAACCGTCGAGGTCGGCCCCTATTCCATCATCGGTCCCCAGGTGACGATCGGTGCGGGCTCCCGCGTGGGGCCTCACGTCGTCATCGAAGGCCGCACGACGCTGGGCGAGCGCAATCGCATCTTCCAGTTCGCCTCCGTTGGCGCCGACCCGCAAGACCTCAAGTACGCGGGCGAGGACACGGAGCTGGTGCTCGGCGACGACAACCAGATTCGCGAGTTCGTGTCGCTGCACAAGGGGACCGCCGGTGGTGGCGGCGCGACCCGCGTTGGCAGTGGCAACCTCTTCATGGCCAACTGTCACGTCGCGCATGACTGCGTGGTGGGCAATGGCTGCCGCATCGGCAATGGCTCCGCGCTCGCGGGCCACGTGACGATGGAGGACCACGTCATCATCAGCGGCCTTGCGGCGGTGCATCAGTTCACCCGCCTGGGCAGGCACGCCTTCATCTCCGGCGGCGCCATGGTGACCATGGACATCCCGCCGTATGCCACCGCCCAGGGAGACCGGGCGGAGCTGGTGGGCCTCAACACGGTGGGCCTGGAGCGCAGCGGCTTCTCCAAGGAGCAGATCGAGCGGGTGAAGGAAGCGCACCGCATCCTGTTCCGCTCGAAGCTGACGCTCCAGGAGGCCATGGTGCGGCTGCGCGCGGAGCTGGCGGGCCACTCCGAGGTAGACCACCTCATCCAGTTCATCCAGCAGAGCAAGCGCGGCCTCACGCGCTGACGCCGTGAGCGACGGAGGGGCATCGGCGGTGGATCGGATTGGCCTCATCGCGGGCAACGGCCGGCTGCCCTTTCTCTTCGCGCGCGCCGCGAGGAAGAAGGGCCTGGAAGTCGTGGCCGTGGCGCACCGGGGAGAGACGGACCCGGCGTTGGCGTCGGAGGTGGACCTGCTGACGTGGGTGCGTGTCGGTCAGGTGGACCGCATCCAGAAGGCCTTCCGGGAAGCGGGCGTGAAGCAGGCGGTCATGGCGGGCGGCATCGGCCGCGTGCGGGCGCTGGCGGAAGCCCGGCCGGACCTGGGCGCGGTGCGCATCATCTCCCGGCTGCGCAGCTTCCGGGATGACGCGTTGCTGCGCGCGGTGGCCGCGGACTTCGAGTCGCGCGGCGTCACCATCATCGCCCCCACGGACTTCCTGGGGGAGGTGCTGTGCCCGGAGGGCCACCTCGCGGGGCCTCGGCTGCACCCGGCGCAGGAGAAGGACGTGGCCCTGGGCCGCGAAGTCGCCATGCTGCTGGGCCAGGCGGACGTGGGGCAGACAGTGGTGGTGCACAACGGCCACGTCCTGGCGCTGGAGGCGGTGGAGGGCACGGACGAGGCCATTCTCCGGGGCGGCAGGCTGGGTGGCAATGCAGGCGCTGTGGTGGTGAAGCGCTGCAAGCCGCAGCAGGACCTCCGCTTCGACCTGCCGGCCGTGGGCCCTCACACGCTGGAAGTCATGCAGGAGGTGGGCGCGCGTGTGCTGGCGCTCGAGGTGGGGCGCACGGTGCTGCTGGACGCCCCGGCCCTCTTCGCGGGCGCCGAGTCCAGGGGCATCACCATCGTCGGCGTGCCCTGAGCCCCAACGGCGGGTGACGGAGCGGGACCTGCCCGTTCAGGTGTGGGACGGCCTGCGACCAGCAGGGCCTCGTTCCCCTGTCCGGGCTCCCCTGGGACGGGGGGCGATTGAATACCGTTGCACCTCCAACGTCCCCCACGGGGAGCGTTTCCCTGCACGCCACCTCGTCCTACCCTCGCGGAGGATTCGACCCACACCTGCCGCGGATGGTCGCGGCACGTGACGCCAGAGGCCTACACCGCGCCATGAACGCCCGCCTGCTGCTCCTCGCCTTTGTCCTGTCTTCGCCGATGCCGGTGCTCGCGGACGCCGTTCGAGTCTCCCTGGAGGGGCGCGCCGTGCTGGGGGAGAAGCTCCCGGCGCTGCTGGTCCACATCGAGGAGCCCATCGCGGGCTTCGAGGTGAAGCTGAAGCGCAGCGACGGCCAGGACGTGGAGGTGAAGGGAGGCGGGAGTCCGGGCCTCACGCGCCGCATCGAGCTGAATCAGCCGGAAGGCCGCTTCCGCTACGAGGGAGCGCTCACGGTGCGCTTCCCGGATGCGGAATCCGGCGTGATGCCGTTGTCTTTCGACACGGAGCTCTACGGCACGCTGAAGCTGGACGTGCGCAAGGAGGACGTGGACGTGGCTTCGCGCCGGCTGCGCTTCGTCCTGTCCCGGCCCGCGAAGCGCGCGGAGCTGACGGTGTTGATGGACACCGGGAAGAAGGCCTTCGAGGGCGAGGTGCCATTCAAGGGGGAGGCGGGAGGGACGCCCCTGGAGCTGACGTGGCCGGCGGCGGAGGGGCGGGTGATGAAGATCTCCCTCCGTGCGTTCGACACGGCGGAGTTCTACACGGGCGTCGACCTGTATCCGTGGCAGGTGGACATTCCGCACGAGGAGGTGAACTTCGCCTCGGGCCGCGCGGACATTCCGGCGGCGGAGCGGGGCAAGCTGGACAAGAGCCACGCCCTCATCGTGGACGCGCTGACGAAGTACGGTCGCTTCGCGTCGCTGCGGCTCTACGTGATGGGCCACACGGACACCGTGGGGGCCGCGGCGGAGAACCTGGACCTGTCGGTGCGGCGGGCGAAGAGCCTGGCGGCCTATTTCCGGAAGAAGGGCCTGCGGGTGCCCGTGTACTACGAAGGGCTGGGAGAAGAGGCCCCGGCCGTCGCGACGCCCGACGAGACAGCGGAGGCGGGCAACCGCCGCGCGGAATACATCATCGCAGTGGAGGATCCGGTGCTTCAGCACGCGCCTCGCCCTCCGCGGTGGCGGAAGCTGTAGCGCAGTCATCGAGGGAGAGGAAAGGACGCATGGACCGATTCCACCAGAAGGCATGGGCGTTGCTCGGGCTGGGGGTGCTGGGGAGCACGGGATGCGCGCACCAGGCGCGTCTCGCGGAGCGTCAGGGCGTGGAGGCTGAGAAGTGTGAGCTCGTGCACCGGCTGCTGCGGGAGCCGGTGCCGTCCCAGGTCGTCCGCGAAGTCGTCGCGGCCGGTCGCGATGAGCCCGCGCCGGTGGTGGTGTACGTGCGCCGTCCGGAGGAGGCGATGCTGGAGCGCTTCTTCTCCGGTGATGCGCCCAGTTGCGGCGACGCCACCTTCAAGGTGGTGCAGGAGAACGTGCTCGACGCGGTGGTGGTGTACCTGCAGGAGGTCCAGGGCGGCTACGCGTACGACGCGCGCCGCGCCAGCCACGACGAGCTGTCACTGGAGGGAAAGCCGCAGGGCCTGCTGAAGCGCAGGGGCCCGGAATGGGTGGCCATCCCCGGACCTACTTGAACAGCTCCTTGCCGCCGTCCGCGATGAACTGCACCGCGATGGCGGCCAGGATGAGTCCCATCACCCGCTCGACGATGGCCACGCCGGACTGGCGCAGTACGCGCTGGATGAGCCCGGAGGCGCGGAGGATGAAGTAGCTGGCCACGAACGTCAGCACGACGGCGGCCAGCACGGGGATGGCGGAGACGAGCGTGTCGCCCTTGGCCATCAGCACCATGGCGGTGGCGATGGCGCCCGGGCCCGCCAGCAGCGGAATGGCGAGGGGGACGATGGCCACGTCCTCCTTCACCACGCCTTCCTGTTCCTCGGACGGCGTGGTGCGCGTCTCCGCCGGACGGGCGCGAAGCATGTCCAGCGCGGTGATGAGCAGCAGGATGCCGCCGGCCACCCGGAAGGCGCCCAGCGACACGCCGAACACCTTGAAGATGACGCCGCCGAAGAGGGCGAAGAACAGCATCATCCCGCAGGCCACCAGGCAGGCGCGCATGGCGGTGCGGCGCACCTTCTCCTGCGAGTCCCCGGCCGTCATCGCCAGGAACAGCGGGACGACGCCAATGGGGTCCACCACGAAGAAGATGGCCGACAGCGAGACGAGGAACAGTGACGCGTATTCCGGCATGACAGCCTGGACTTACACCGTGAGCCGCAGCTTCCACACCATGGTGAGAGCCTCGGCGAAGATTTTCTTGCTCATCTTGGAGTGACCCACGCGCCGGTCCTCGAAGACGATGGGCACCTCGCGCACGGTGAAGCCCTTGCGCAGCGTGCGGTAGGTCAGCTCGATTTGAAACGCGTAACCGGTGCTCTTCACCGAATCCAGGTCGATGGCCTCCAGCACCCGGCGGTGGAAGCACTTGAAGCCGCCGGTGAGGTCCTGGATGCCCACGCCCAGAATCGACCGTGCGTAGAGGCTGCCACCGCGGCTGATGAGCTGCCGCCCCACGCCCCAGTTCACCGTGCCGCCGCCCGTGACGTAGCGCGAGCCGAGCACCAGGTCCGCGCCGGCCTCGGCCGCATCCAGGATGCCGGGCAGGTAGCGCGGGTCGTGGCTGAAGTCGGCGTCCATCTCCAGGATGTACGTGTACTGCTCGGTCAGGGCCCAACGGAACGCGGCGAGGTAGGCGCGGCCCAGGCCCTCCTTCTTCTCGCGGTGGAGGACGCGTACGCGCGAGTCCCGCGCGGCGAGCCCATCCGCGAGCTGCCCCGTGCCATCGGGCGAATTGTCGTCCACGATGAGGATGTCGACCCGGGGGTCGGCCTCCAGCACCGCCTGGACGATGGCCTCGATGTTTTCCCGCTCGTTGTACGTGGGGATGCAGACCAGGGCTGGGTTCATGGCCCGGCCGACATACCCTAAACGCGGCCCGGGGGCAGCAGCTCCAGTACGGACTCCGCCGCCCGGGTGGCCGCGCCCGTCTCGCCCAGCCGGCCGCGCATCTCCGCCAACCCCTGGAGCATCTCCTCCCGGGGAGCACCGGGTATCCAGACGCGGCGGACCTCCTCGGCGATGCGCTCGGGCGTCATCTCCCCCTGGAGCAGCTCGGGGACGACGCGTCGGCCCGCCAGCAGGTTGATGAGGGACACGAAGGCCACCTTCAACATCAACCGGCCCACCCAGTATGTGATGAGGGACACCCGGTAGACGACCACCAGGGGGCGCTGCATCAGCCCGGCTTCCAGGACGGCGGTACCGGAGGCCACCACCGCGGCGTCACTGGCGCCCACGACCTCGGGTGCCCGGCCCTCCACCAGGATGGGCGTCACGCCACTGCCTTCAAAGCGGGACGTGATCTCCTCCCGGTCGATGGTGGGCGCGAGGGGGACGACGACCTGGAGTCCGGGCCGCTCGGCGGAGAGGCGTTTCGCCGCCTCCACCATGTCGGGAAGTAGACGGCGGATTTCGCCCATCCGGCTGCCGGGCAGCAGTGCGAGCGTGGGGGCGTCCTTCGCCAACCCCAGCCGCTCGCGGAAGGCCGTGGCCGTATCCGGCGAGGGAACCTGCTCCACCACCGGGCTGCCGACGTAGCGGGCGCTGACGCCGGCCTCCCGGTAGAAGTCTTCCTCGAACGGGAGGATGCAGAGCATCCGGTCCACCAACCGTTTGATGGTGTGCACCCGACCCCGGCGCCAGGCCCAGATCATGGGCGACACGTAGTAGGCGACGGGGACCCCCAGCGCCTTGAGCTTCTTGGCCAGGCGCAGGTTGAAGTCAGGGATGTCCACGAGGATGGCGACGTCCGGTTTGCGCTCGGCGGCGGCCTCGGCCAGGCCCTTCAGAATCTGAAGGATGCGGGGAATCCGGGGCAGGACCTCGGTGATGCCCATGACGGACACCTCCCGGGCGTCGAAGAGCAGCTCCACTCCCTGGGCGGCCAGGCGGGCACCGCCCATGCCAAAGAAGGTGAGGTCGGGACGGCGGGCCCGGAGGGCGGCGACGAGCTCGGCGGCGTGGGTATCGCCTGACGCCTCGCCGGCGACGACGAGGATGCGGGGTGGATTCGTCATGTGAGAGTCGCGCATCGTACCTGATGCGGGCGCGGGTGAAGGTGTAGACTGTGGCCCCCTTGAAGACGCTTCTGCTCGCCGAGAGCCATCCCCCCACGCTCGAGCACCTCAAAGGCCTGCTCTCCCAGGCTGGGTACACCGTTCGCGCGGTGAACGATCCGGTGACGGCGCTGGAGCACTTCGCGGCGGACAACCCGGACGTGGTGGTGCTGTCGGTGGACCTTCCGCGCGTGGAAGGCGCACACGTGGTGCATCTCATCCGAGGCCACGGACAGGGCGGCAGGGTGCCCATTGTCGCCATCGACAAGGGCCACCTGGGGCGCGCGCGGGGCGTGAGCTCGGTGCTGGACCTCAAGGTGAACGCCTATGTCTCGGACCCGCTCAAGCCGGGCGAGCTGGTGCCCCGGCTGGAGTCTCTGGTCCGCGCGGCGCAGGCGGTGCAACTCACCGGGCTGGCGGCCACGCTGTCCCGGCCCGCCGTCAATTCAGGCGAGCTGAAGGGCCACCCCCTGCCGGCGCTGTTCCACTCCATCTATCGGCTGCGCCGGGATGGTGTGCTCGTGGTGGCGCACCGGGGCTTGAGCCGGCGCGTATACTTCTTGCGCGGCGGGTCCGTGAGCTATGACTCCACGGCGAAAGCGGACTCGCTGCCGGGCTACCTGCTTACCCGGAACGTGCTCAACCCGCAGCAGGCGCAGCGGGTGACGGAGGCGCTGGACTCCGGTCTGCGCATCGGCGCGGCGCTCGCGGATGCGGGCGTGGAGGCGGCGGGCGAGGAACTGCTGCAGCTCTTGCGCGACTACAACCGGGACGGGGTGGAGCGGGTGCTGGGGATGCGCGAGGGCCGCTACGCCTTCTACGCGGGAGACGAATTCACGTCGGAGGTCGCGTCGGTGGAGGTTCCGCCGCTGGCGCCGGTGCTGGATGGCGCGCGCCGCTGCTTCACCATGAAGGTGATGGCGGCCGCGCTGCGGGCGCACATGGGCGACTACCCGGTGCGCTCACAGGAGTTCGGGCGCGACCTGCAGGCCATGGGGCTGGACACGGACGACCTGAAGATCGCCATGCAGGTGAACGGCCGCATTGCGCTGAAGGACCTGCTGGCGCACGGGCGTGGCGAGCTGCGCATGGCGTACTCGCTGCTGTGGTTCCTGACGCTGACGGGGGTGACGTTCTCCTCGACGCCCGTGGCCACGGGCACGGACGTGCTGTCCGCGGCGGTGCTGCCGGACCGGATCGCGCCGCGCAAGCGCAAGGCCCTGCCGCCCGAGACGGCGGCCTCGCTGCGGGAGGAAGCGCTGCGCATCATCACCCGCAGCTACTTCGGCGGGCTGGGGCTGGACATCGCGGCGGACGCGGAGGCGGTGGAGCGCGCCTATCACGAGACGGCGATGCGCTTTCACCCGGACACCTACGCCGAGTTCGACATCTCCGACCTGAAGGACCTGCTGGAGTCGGTGCAGGACCGGCTGTCCGCGTCGTACCGGGTGCTGAGCGTGGAGGAGAAGCGCAAGGCCTACCTCCAGTACCTCTTCAGCCGGATGGACGTGGGGCGGAACACGGCGGTGGTCGTGGATGCGGAAATCGCGCTGCGCCGGGGCGAGTCCGCCCTGAAGCGCCGCGACTTCCCGCTAGCGGCGAAGGCCTTCGAGGAAGCGGTGTCGCTCAATCCGGACGAGCCGGAGTACTACCCCTTCCTCGCCTGGGCCACGTACCGGATGCCCACGGGGGCGCCGGTGGTGCGGGCGCAGAAGGCGCAGCAGGTGCTGAAGAAGGCGCTGTCGCTGGGCCCGTACGTGGAGCGGTTGCACATCATTTCGGCCATCATCGACATGGACCTGGGAGACGCGCCCTTGGCGCGGAAGAAGCTGCAGCGGGTGCTGGAGTACAACCCGTACTCCCAGCTCGCGAAGGCGGCGTTGCGCAAGGTGGGACGCTAGCGATGCAGACGGTTCTCTGGCGGTTGCTGCGCTATGCGCGCCCGCATTTCGGTGTGCTCCTGCTGGCCTTCGTCGGCATGGCGGCGGTGGGGCTGACGACAGGCGCGTACGCGTATCTCACGGGCCCGGCGCTGCGCTTCCTGCTGTCGGGCGGTGAAGAAGGCTTCGCCAGCGCGCAGCGCGTGCCCTGGCTGGCGGACCTGCCCCGCGAGGCGGCCCTGTGGGGCTTCCCGCTGGTGATGGTCATCGTCGGCGCGGCGAAGGGCGTGGGGTACCTGGCGCAGTTCTACTTCATGGGCCTGTTCGCGCAGCGCGTGGTGAAGGACCTGCGGCGCGACCTGTTCCAGCGCCTCACCGCGCTGTCGCCCGCCCAACTCGCGCGTGAGCGGATGGGCGACCTGCTCAGCCGCTTCTCCTCGGACGTCAGCGCCGTGGAAGCGGCGGCCATGTACACGGTGGGCTCGTACCTGCGCGACAGCCTCCAGGTCATCATCCTGGCGAGCGTGGCGCTGGCGATGAGCCCGATGCTGGGCGGCCTCATGTTGCTGGTGATTCCGCTGGCGGCGCTGCCGGCCTCGAAGCTGACGCGCAAGGTGCTCAAGCGCACGCGGGAAGGTCAGACGCAGCTCGGCAACCTGGCGGGGCAGCTCCACGAAGGGCTGGGCGGTCTGCGCACCATCCAGGCCTTCAACGGGCAGGCGGCGGAGCTGGCTCGCTTCTCCGCCTTCGCGAAGGCGCACGAGAAGGCGGTGGTGAGCGCGGCGTGGGCGCGCGGCGCGGTGCCGGGGCTGATGGAGGTGCTGGCCGCGGCGGCCCTGGCGGGCGCACTGGCGTATGCGGCGAGCGCGCGGCTGATGGAGCCGGAGGCGCTGCTCTCGCTGCTGACGGCGGTCATCCTGGTGTACCAGCCGGTGAAGGACCTGGGCCGGGTGACGCAGTTCGCGGTGCAGGCGGGCGCGGCGGGTGAGCGGCTCTTCGCGCTGCTCGACATGAAGCACCCGGTGGAGGATGCGCCGGACGCGGTGCCCGCGCCGACCCTGTCGCGGAGCATCCAGTTCGAGGGCGTGCGATTCGCCTATGGAGACCGGCCCGCGCTGGACGGCCTGACGCTGGAGCTGAAGGCGGGGCAGGTGACGGCGCTGGTGGGGGCAGCGGCGGAGGCAAGAGCACGGTGACATCGCTGCTGCTGCGCTTCGAGCGGCCACAGAAGGGCCAGCTCCTCCTGGATGGTGTGGACGCGGACCGGTACACGGCCACGAGCGTCCGGGCCCAGTTCGCGCTGGTGACGCAGGAGCCGCTGTTGTTCCACGGCACGGTGCTGGACAACCTGCGCTACGCGAGGCCGGACGCCACGCGGGAAGAGGTGGAGGCCGCGGCGAAGGTGGCGCACGCGGATGGTTTCATCCGGGCGCTGCCCGAAGGCTATGACACGCGCATTGGCGAGCGGGGCGTGTCACTCAGCGGAGGCCAGCGTCAGCGGTTGTGCATCGCCCGCGCGGTGCTGGCGCAGGCCCCCGTGCTGGTGCTGGACGAAGCGACCAGCAGCCTCGACCCGGAGAGCGAGCGCGAAGTGCAGGCGGCGCTGGCGGCGGTCCTTCCGGGCCGCACGGCGCTGGTGATTGCGCACCGGCTGTCCACGGTGGTGAACGCGGACGTCCTCAACGTGATGGAGGCGGGGCGCGTCGTCGAGAGTGGCTCGCACGCGGAGTTGCTCCAGCGAGGCGGGCGGTATGCGGCGCTGTGGAGGATGCAGACGGAGGGCTCCTCGGAGCGAGGCGCGGCGTGAGCGGATTGAGGGTAGCGGTGGGGAAGGGGCTCCGGGCCGTCCTGGGGTTGGTGCTGCTGGTCCTGGCGTACGTGGGCTTCTTCGCGCTCTCGGCGTCCATGGCGCGGTACCCCGTGGTGCTCCCGAAGGACGATGCACCCCGGTGGGCGAGAGGGGCCTTCCACGTCCACACCACGCGTTCGGATGGGCGAGGCACGCCGGAAGCGGTGGCGGCGGCGGCGAAGGCGGCGGGCCTGGACTTCGTGGTGCTCACCGACCACAACGACTTCGCGCTCCGAGCGCCCGCTTACGTCCAGGGCGTGCTGTTGGTGCCCGGCGTGGAGATTTCGACGTCGGACGGGCACCTCGTGGCGTTCGGCATGTCGCGCCCGCTGGAGGGCATGCGCGCGTGGATGCCGCCGGGCGACGCGGTGCGCGCCGTGGCGGCGGCGGGAGGCACGGCGGTGCTGGCCCACCCCGTCCAGAAGCGCAACCCCTGGAAGGACGAGGCGAGCGCGAAGGAGGTCCCCGGCTTCGAGCTGTACTCGGCGGACACCTTCTTCCGGCACGCGGTGAGCAATCCGGTGAGCCGCCTGGTGCCCGCGGTGGGGGCCTCGCTGACCAACCCGATGCATGGCGTGATGTTGCTCGTCGTGCCGGAGCCGGAGCCCACGGCCCGCTTCCTGGAGTTGTCGAGTGAGCGGCCGCGCGTGGCGTTCTGCGCACATGACGCACACGGCCTGCCGCCGTACCGGGCCGTATTCGAATCCCTGGCCATGTACCTGCCACCGGAGCAGGTGCCCTTCCCGTTGCCCCCGGACGCGAAGGAAGCGGCGGAGCAGGTCAGCCGGGCCCTGGGCGGTGGTCAGGCCCTGTGTGCCTTCCGCGCCCTGGGGGAGCCTGGGGGCTTCGCATTGGAGGGCCTGGACGGTGTGCGGCGTGAAGCGCATGTGGGCGACACGCTGAAGGTCCGGCTCCCGGGGCATCCCGACGCGGAGTCGGTGCAGGTGCGGGTGTGGGGAAGCGCCCGGCTGGGGCGGACGGCCGGTCCGTCGAGCTGACCGAGCCGGGGGTGGCGCAGGTGGAAGTGTGGGTGCGGGCGCCCGGGCGCTTCTTCGGGACGGAATGGCGGCCCTGGTTGGTGCCCAGCCCCGTGCGCGTGCTGCCCCCGGGGCCGGGCATCTGATAGACGGCGCGACCAGCCGCCCATGCGCGTCCTCTACGTCCTCGCCACCTACCTGCTCTTCGCAGTCCTGTTCCCGGTGCTCGCACTGCACCGGAAGACGCGCCATGGGCTGATGGAGCGCCTGGGCTTCTATGGCCCGCACAGCCACCTGCCTCCCGGGGACGGGCCCATCCTCTGGCTGCATGGCGCGAGCGCCGGGGACCTGCTGGCCCTCTCGCCGATGTTCGGCCCGCTGCGGGCTCGTTTCCCGGGCTGCCGCCTGTTGCTGTCGACCATGACGGACAGCGGCTACGCGATGGCGAAGGGCCGGCTGGCCAACGACATCGACGGGGTCGTCTACGTTCCCTACGACCTCTGGGGCGCGACGCGGCGAGCGGTCCGGGCCATCCGTCCGGACGTACTGGTGTTGGAGTACACCGAAATCTGGCCCAACCTCATCCGCGCGGCGAAGCGGGGTGGGGCGCGAGTGGTGATGACGAACGGGCGCTTTTCGCCCGCGAACGTCGGGAAGTACCAGACGCTGTTCCGCCTCATCGGCAACCCGCTGCGGGATTTGGACCTCCTCCTCATGCGCGAGGAGGACGAAGCCGTCCGTGCGCGGCAGCTCGGTGCCAGGCCGGACTGGGTGAAGGTGACGGGGAACACGAAGTTCGACGCGCTCGCCGCGGGCCCGGTGCCCGAGGACGAGAACCTTCGCACGGCGCTGGGCCTGACGCCGGGCGAGCGGGTATGGATTGCCGGAAGCACCCATGAGGGCGAGGAAGCCCAGCTCCTGGGGGTGTACGCGCGGCTGCGCGAGCGGTGGCCGGACCTTCGGTTGGTGATTGCCCCCAGGTACGTGGACCGGGCGGCGCGAATCGTGACGCTCGCTCGCGAGGCGGGACTGAGCGTGGGGCTGCGCTCGCAGGGCAATCCGGAGCGAGGGCAGGTCGTGGTGCTGGACACCATCGGCGAGCTGTCGAAGGCCTACCGGCTGGCGACGGTGGTGTTCGTCGGCGGCTCGTTCACGACGCGCGGTGGGCAGAACATCCTGGAGCCCGCGGGGCAGGGGAAGCCGGTGCTCTACGGACCGCACATGGACAACTTCCGGGACAGCGTGGCGTTGCTGACGGGGCAGGGTGGGCTCCAAGTTCAGGACGCCGCGGCCTTGGAGCAGGCGCTCGGGTCGCTGCTCGAGTCACCGGAGCGGCTCGCGAGCCTGGGCGCCCAGGCGCTGGAGACGGTGGGCCGGATTTCGGGCGCCAGTGAAAGGAACGCGGAAGCGATGACGACGTTGTTTCCGCACGGGAGGCCGGACCCGCGATGACGCTCATCGTCCATCCGCATTTCCACCACCGCTACACGGGCGTGACGCGCCACGTGGAGACGGTGGTACCCGCGCTCGTCCGGGATTCAGGTTCGGAGACGCGCGTCATCGGCTCGGGCTTGAGTGAGGGGCTGCCCAGAATCACCTGGCCGGAGCTGCTCCGTCGGCTGCGCCGCGAGCCCGTGGTGTGGCATGCGCACCGGAACAACGAGCTCCTGGTGGGCATGCTGTTGAAGCTGCTGGGCCGAGAGGTCCGCCTCGTCTTCACCCGGCACACCTCGATGGCGCCCAGTGGCTTCACCCGCTTCATCGCGAGGGGTGCGGATGCACTCGTCTCGTTGACGAAGCAGGTCGCGGACGTCATCGCGCTGCCGTCCACGGTCGTCTCTCACGGCATCGACCTGACGCGCTTCCACCCGCCCGAGGACCGGGACGCGGCGTGGCGCAAGCTCGGCCTGGGCGGGCGTTACGGCATCGGCGTCATCGGACGCATCCGGAAGGAGAAGGGGCAGGGGGACTTCGTGCAGGCCATCCGCCCGCTCCTGCCCGCGCACCCCGACTGGCAACCCGTGCTGGTCGGGCTCGCGAAGGGGCCGGACTTGGATTGGTTGAATCAGCAGATGGCGGGCATCGAGGACCGCATCGCGTTGCCCGGCGAGCAGTCCGTCATCGAGCACTGGTATCAGGGGCTGAGCATCCTGGTGCACCCCTCGTATGCGGAGGGCTATTCGCTGGTGCACGTGGAGGCCATGGCCTCGGGCTGCTGCGTGGTGGCCTCGAAGCTGCCGTACCTGGACACGCTCATCGAGCACGGCCGCACGGGCTTCTTCTTCGAACCCGGAGACGTCCAGGGCCTGCGCGAGCTGCTGGACATGCTGATGCGAGAGCCCGAGCGCGCCAGGCAGATAGGCCAGAACGCGGCAGAGGAGGCCCGGCGTCGGTGTGGCGTGGAGCACGAGGCGCGAGCCCTGGCCGACGTGTACCGGGCGACCGTGGAGCGCTGACCGGATGCGAATCCTCCACCTGCTCGCGAGTCCCTTCTACAGCGGCCCGGCCGAGAACGTGGCGCTCCTGGCCCAGGCGCAGCGCGCCGCGGGACACGACGTCACGGTGGCGGTGGACCGCCGGCGCAAGGAGGTGCTGGCCGAGGAGCCCGCGGCCCCGCGCTTCGAGGAGCTCGGTCTTCTGGACGAAGGGGGCTTGGAGCTGTCCGTGAAGTCCCCGCCGTGGCGGATGTGGCGCGACCTGCGCCGCTTGAAGGCGCGGACGGTGGACGTGGTGCACGCGCACTTCAGTCATGACCACCTGCTGGCGGTGGGGACGGCCATCAGGCGCCATCCTGGTGCGCTCGCTGCACGCCCCGCGCTCATTGCGCTCCTCGCTCCCGGCCGCGGACGCCTACACGGTCCCCGCGAGCGCACTGCTGCCCCGCCTGTTGGAGAAGGGCGCGACGGCCCAGGTGCTGCCAGCCCTGGTGGACGCCCGGTTCCAGCCGGCGCCGGACGCGCGGTCGCTGCGAGCAGAACTCGGGCTCGAAGGCACTCCCGTCATCGGAATGGTCTCCACGTTCCAGCCTTCACGCCGTCACGCGGTGGGGGTGGACGCCTTTGCCCTGTATCGGAAGCAGCGGCCCGAGGCGCGTTTGGTGTTCGTGGGGGACGGCGGCCTGCTGGAGCAGACGCGCAGACAGGTCCAGGACCTGGGACTGGCGGATGCCGTGACGTTCGCGGGCTACCAACAGGGGGACGCCTTCGCGCGGTGGCTGCGAGCGCTGGATGAGGTCTGGCTGCTCGGCCTGGGCAATGACTGGAGCGCCCGCGCGGCGGCCCAGGCCCGTGCGTGCGGCGTCCGCGTGGTGGCGGTGGATGAAGGCGCCTTGCCGGACCTGACGGACGTGCGGGTGGAGAGACCGACGCCGGACGCCGTGGTCGCCGCGGCGCTGTCCGACCAGCGGGCGCCCGTGCGGCACCCGACGAACGAGCAGATTGCCGCGGAGGTCCTCGCGCTCTACGCGCGAGCGAGATGCACCCCGTGACGTCCCCGGATGCCCCCACCGCCATCGAGCGGGTGTTCTACCCGCCGTCGCCGGAGCCCTGGGGCCGCCGCGCCCTGCTATCGCCGCTCACGTTGCTGTCGTGGACGTACGCGGCCGCGGTGCATGTACGGGGAGCGCTTTTCGACGCGGGATTACTGCGCGCGGAGCGGGTGGAGGGGCTCAAGGTCATCTCCGTGGGCAACGTCAACGTGGGGGGCACGGGCAAGACGCCCGCGGTGCTCCATCTGGCAGAGCAGTTGGTCCAAGCGGGCCGCAAGGTGGGCATCCTGACGCGCGGTTATGGCCGCGCCTCGCGTGAGCCGCTGACCTTCATCGGGACGGAGCCGCTCCCTTCATCGGAGCTCGCGGGCGATGAGCCGCTCCTGCTGGCGCGTCGCTGTCCCCAGGTCCGGCTCTTCGTGGGCTCGGACCGAGTCGCGAGTGCCTACCGTGCGCGGGACGAGTTCAGCCTGGACACGGTGCTGCTGGACGATGGGTTCCAGCACCGCCGCCTCGCGCGAGACGAGGACTTCGTGGTCGTGGATGAGTCGGTGGGGCTGGGCAACGGCCACATGCTTCCCCGGGGGCCGCTGCGCGAGCCCCCTGCGTCACTCCGCCGCGCGACGCTTTTCTGGCTCAGGGCCCCCGCCACCGCTTCGGATGCTGCTGTGCTCCCGGTCACGATGCCCAAGGACACGCGCACGCCCCCATCCACCACGCACCTGCTGGTGCCGACAGAAGCGCGGTCGGAGCGTTTCTCTGACACGCTCGGCGGGTGGTTGCCCTCGAGCCCGGGGATTCCCAGGGTGAGGACACGCTATCGGCCCACGGCCTGGGTGGACCCGGAGGGCAACCTTCATCCCGTGACGGCGCTCACGGGACAGCCCGTGTTCGCTCTGGCGGGCCTTGCCCGGCCGGGGGGCTTCCTGAAGACCCTGCAGTCGCTCGGGACGGACGTGCGCGACGCAGCGTTGTTTCCGGACCACCATCGCTTCACCGCGGACGAGCTGCGCGACGTCCAGGCGCGAGCGGTGCGGCAGGGAGCTCGGGTGGTAACGACGGAAAAGGACGCAGTGCGTCTGCCCCAGGGCTTCGAGGCCTGGGTGGTCCGCCTGGGGGTCGAGGTTCTGGAAGGCGAATCCCATCTGAGGCGGGCGCTCGGACTGGAGGATGCACCGCGCGGCTTGTGAGGTGGGGTCGCCTGTGGGACAAACCGCCGCCATGGCCGCAGTCTCGCCCGTTCGTTCGATGCCGTCGCTCGCCCGCCTGCCGCACGCGTTTGCCCGCCGCAAGGTGTTGCTGGTGGGCGACCTCGTTGCTGACCACTACATCTATGGACAGACGGACCGGGTGAGCCGGGAGGCGCCCGTGCTCATCGTCCGCTACGAGTCCGCGGAGGTGAAGCTCGGAGGTGGCGCCAACGTGGCGGCCAACGTGCGAGCCTTGTCCGGTCAGGTCTCCGCCGTCGGCGCGCTGGGCCAGGACGAGATGGGCAAGGAGCTGCGCCGCCTCTGTGCCGAATCCGGCATCCAACTGGATGCGGTGAGCGGTCGCGGCATCGAGACGGAGACGAAGACGCGCATCCTGGCCGGTGGGGTGAGCACCACGCGGCAGCAGATGTTGCGGCTGGACCGAGGCCAGCGAGGCGCGCTCCCCCCGAAGATGCGCAAGGCGCTGGCGCGGCAGGTCGAAGCCTCTGCCCAGGACGCGGACGCGGTGGTGGTGTCCGACTACGGCGCGGGTGTGCTGGGGGACGAGGTGCGCGATGTGCTGCGTCGCCTGGCTGCGGACGGCATGCCCGTGTGTGTGGACAGCCGCTATGCCCTGTCATCCTTCTCGGGACTCACGGTCTGCAAGCCCAACGAGCCGGAGCTGGAGGCGCTCGCGGGGCGGCCCGTGCGGACCCAGGAGGACATGCTGGAGGCGGGGCACGCCGCGTTGAAGCGACTGGCGTGCCGCGCGCTCCTAGTGACGCGAGGCCGCCATGGCATGGCGCTCTTCGATGCGGACGGGGGCGTGGACCTCATCCCCGTCCATGGCGCGAAGGCGGCGGTGGATGTGACGGGCGCGGGAGACACGGTGATTGCGACGTTTGCCCTGGCGCTGGCCGCGAAGGCCTCGCTCGGCGATGCGGCGCGGCTGGCGAACGTGGCGGGCTCGTTGGTGGTGCAGAAGCCGGGCACCGCGACGGTGTCCCGCGATGAACTGCTCGAAGAGCTTCGGAGCGCGAGATGAGCACCCTCGAGAAAATCCAATCGCTCGCGAAGGTGGCGGAGGAGCGTGAGCGCTGGCGGGCCGAAGGGCGCACGGTGGCGCTGGCCAATGGCGTCTTCGATCTGCTGCACGTCGGGCACGTTCGGTACCTGGAAGGGGCGCGGGCCCTGGCGGATGTCCTCGTGGTGGCGGTGAACTCGGACGCTTCCACCCGGGCCTACAAGGGCCCCGGCCGGCCCTACATCCCCGAGGGTGAGCGGGCGGAGCTCGTCGCGGCGCTGGCCTGCACGGACCGGGTCATCGTCTTCGACGAGTCCAACGTTCGCGTCATCATCCGGGCGTTGAAGCCGGACGTGCACGTGAAGGGCACGGACTACACCCCGGACAGCATCCCCGAGGCCGACGAGGTTCGCGCCTATGGTGGGCGGACAGCCGTCTCAGGAGACCCGAAGGACCACAGCACCACGGACCTGGCCCGGCGGCTGGGCCGCGAGGGGCCGGGGTAGCCGGTGGCATTCATTGCAGAGGAGGTGTGGGCCGTCCTGGGCTGCCCTCACTGCAAGGCCCCCCTTCAGGCGCAGGAGGCTCAAACCCGGGTCACCTGCGCGCCGTGCCGTCTGAGCTGGCCCGTGGAAGAGGGAATCCCCAGGCTGGCCCCCGAACACGCGGTGGCGGAGCCTCCCGTGTCCGGGACGTGAAGCCTCAGGAGGGGAGGCTCGCCGCGAACGCCCGAACCTCTTCGGCCGCCCGCTCCTCCAACCCCTGACCGCCTGCACCATCGACCAGAGGGGTGAGGTCCACCATGCGGTGGGGGGCGTACGCATGGCCCCAGCGCTCCATGTCCATCCGCAGGAAGAAGGCCAGCGTGGGGGCACCCACCGCGACGGACAGGTGCATGGGCCCCGTGTTGTTGCAGAGGGTGAAGCCGGCCGCGCGCATCAGGGCGGCCAGTTCGTCCAGGTTGCTCGCGGGCGCGAGCTCGGCGCCAGGGGCTGCCTCCACCACCCCTCGTGCCAACGCTTCTTCCCCGGGACCCCAGGTGACGATGGGGGTACGCCCCAGCGCCACCAGTGCCCGAGCCGCGGCGGCGAAGGCCCCGGGTGGAATCCGCCGAGGTCCCAACCGCCCACCGGGGTTGATGACCGCGAAGGGCTTCCCGGCCAGGGCGTCCAGATAGGCGCGGATGGCGGGGCCTACGGAGGGCTCGCGGAAGGACAAACCACGCGCCACTGCGCCGTTCGTGAGCGGGGTCAACAGGTGCGTGCGTTGAACGGCTTCGTTCCGCGTGTCCGTGCGAGCGGGGACGGGCAGGGAGTGCAGGCGGGACACCGGCCAGAGGTCTGGACCGATGACGACGGCCCCGGGGCCCGCGAGCCGGGACACGAGCGCGCTCGTGACGGAGGGCGACTCCCAGTTGGCGCAGTCGACCACGACGTCATACCGGGCACGTCGCAGCGCGGCGATGCCGGGGGCCAGGGGGCCCATCCAGATTCTGCGCCGGTCAAAGGGAATGATGACGTCCGCGTCCGGGTGGCCGTTCAGGACTCGAGCGACCTTCGCGTGCACCAGGACGTGGACCTCGGGCGCGGATGGGAGGTGCGCCTTGAGGGTTCGCATCAACGGCGTGGTGAGGAGCGCCTCGCCCACGCGGTTGTCGGGCCGCACGAGCAGCACCTTGCGAGGACCAGGAAGTGGGGTGCCAGGACGCCGCCGGCGGCCCGGGCGCCACAGCAGGGCGGACGCCACGAGCGCCAGTGCCAGCTTCGCCCATAATTCGAGCCGCTTGTGCCAGGACATCTCGCGGCGGGACCCTACACAGAACTGGGGGCGGTGCAAGCGCGCGGCTTGACCTCGGCCCCGAAAGCCCCTAGCAACCGCCCAATGTTGAAGAGCATGACGGGGTTTGGCGCGGGCCGCGCGCGCGTGGGGGACGAAGAAGTCTCCGTGGAGCTGCGCTCGCTCAACCACAAGTTCTGTGAAGTGAAGGTTCGCCTTCCCCGGGAGCTGTCGTCCCAGGAACCGCTGGTGTCCAAGCAGGTGAAGGACCGGCTTGCCCGAGGCTCGGTGGAGCTGCTGGTGAAGCGGCAGGCCCCCACCGCCTCGGGAACGGTCCCCACCGTGGACCTCGGATTGGCGCGGGAGTACGTGCGCGCGTTCCGGGAGCTGGCCAGCGAGCTGGGTCTGCCGGGAGACGTTGCCTGGTCGCAGGTGGCGAACCAGCCCGGCGTGGTGCGTCTGGAAGAGAAGGGCGTGGAGCTGGACTCCGCCTCCCAGGCGCTCCAGGCGGCGCTGGACCAGGCGCTCACGGCGCTGGAGAAGATGCGCCAGGTCGAGGGCGAGGCCATCTACGCCGACCTGGATGCCCGGGTGAAGCTGCTGGAAGGGTGGAGCAAGGAGGTGGCCCAGCTCGCTCCGAAGGCCGTGCAGGAGTACCAGCAGCGGCTCACCGACCGGATTGCCGAGCTCGCGAGCGGCGTCGCGGTGGACCCGCAGCGGCTGGCCCAGGAAGTGGCGCTCTTCGCCGAGCGCACGGACATCGCCGAGGAGGTTACCCGCCTGGCGAGCCACCTGGAGCAGTTCCGGGCTCTCATGGCCAGCAACGAGCCCGCTGGCCGCCGAATGGATTTCCTCGTGCAGGAGATGCACCGCGAGGTGAACACGACCGGCTCCAAGAGCCAGCACGCCGAGATTTCCGTACGCGTGGTGGCGATGAAGGCCGAGGTCGAGCGCATCCGCGAACAGGTGCAGAACGTCGAATGAACGCGAATACCGTGCTCCCACCTGGCTTGTTGCTCGTGCTCTCCGCTCCTTCCGGGGCGGGGAAGACCACTCTCGCGCACCGGCTCCTCAAGGAGACGCCGGATGCGGTGTTCTCCATCAGCGTCACCACCCGAAGGCCTCGGGGGAAGGAGCGCGAGGGGGTGGACTACAACTTCGTCGACGTCGCGACCTTCCAGTCGAAGATCGAGCGCGGCGAGTTCGTGGAGTGGGCGGAGGTCTATGGCCACTTCTATGGAAGCCCCCAGTCGGTGGTGGATGAGGCGCGCGCCCGCAAGAGCGCTGCCATCTTCGACATCGACGTGCAGGGCGGGCAGGCCATCAAGCGCAAGCACCCGGATGCAGTGACCATCTTCGTGCTGCCACCGTCCATGGAGGAGTTGGAGCGCCGCCTGAGGGATCGTCAGACGGACTCCGATGAGACCATCCGGCGCCGGATGCTGGCGGCTCGCTCTGAGATCGAGCGGGGGATCGCTTCCTACGACTACGTGGTCGTGAATGACGACTTCGAGCGTGCTTTCAGTGACCTGCGCTCGGTGGTGGTGGCGGAACGTTGCCGGCGCGAACGTGTGGACGTGTCGAAGCTGGGCCTGGGAATCGGCGGCTGACCACCGCGGCGGAAGTGCTCAGAATCAAACTTCTTGCGCAGTCCGATCTCTTGGTGGATAAGCGGCCACACCTCGCCGCGTTGCGCGGACGTCACACAGGCGTCCGCTCGGTGGCGGTTACTCACATGTCCCGTCTCCATCGGGAGCGGAATCAGGTGTGTGAGTGTTTGGGTTTTCTGAATGGCATTCAGATAAGGCCGCGGACCTGGTCCGAGTTCCTCGCGAATGAGGATGCTCGCCGGGTCCGGAGCGTTTGAGAAAGCGCGATGGACGGTCGGCCGAAAGGTGCAGTAGGCCAACGGGCGGGTGGTAGGGGAGCGGGCAGGGGTGAGACGCTCCAGTGGTTGACAGGAAGCGCGGCGGTGATAGAAGCCGCGCCCCTCGCAAAGAAGCCCGCGCACTGGCGCGGAAGGTACTTCGAGCGAGTCAGTGCAAAAATATGGAATACGGCGGTCAACGCAGGAGGTTGACAGGAGACGCGGCGGTGGTAGAAGCCGCGCCCCTCCGGAAGAAAACAGCGGAAGCCACTGGGCGGCGCTGAAGATTCCGGAAGCCAGCAGGACGGCGAAAAAAAGCAGCTTGATAAAAGACGCCGAGTTGAAATAGAAGCTGACACCCCGCCGGGCAGAAAAAAGACGGCGAGGCAGCAACGAAGAAGACAGTAGCAGAAAGTCGCTGGCGGGACAAGCGACTCGCTCTTTGAAAACCAAATAGCAAGCCCAAGAAGAAGCTAGATTGCGGAAGCCGCAGTCAATTTCTTAAGACGGTGCCAGCCAGGTCGCGCTGCGAAGCGCAGCCGGCAGCACTGTAACGAATCAGCGAGTTTCAGGTTCCTTAGCCGGGCCTGAGACTGACGCCGGTTCAAATCTTCAAAAATTCAATTGGAGAGTTTGATCCTGGCTCAGAACGAACGCTGGCGGCGTGCCTAACACATGCAAGTCGAGCGCGAATAGGGGCAACCCTTAGTAGAGCGGCGCACGGGTGCGTAACACGTGGATAATCTGCCTGAGTGCTCGGGATAACCAGTCGAAAGATTGGCTAATACCGGATAAGCCCACGGTTTCTTCGGAGACTGAGGGAAAAGGTGGCCTCTGTATACAAGCTATCACATTCAGATGAGTCCGCG